>CAWACV010000001.1:0-2984920 GCA_963780725.1 uncultured Gammaproteobacteria bacterium | reverse complement strand
ATTCGAGACGAGACATCTAGACTAAAATGTAAGAGTGTCTCCGAGAGCATGAGCCAGGTCAACAACGACTGGCTCGATGATGCAAGAAAGATTCCTGACGAGCCGATGGGCTACATTCGCAAGCTCGCTGTCCGTGCGGTCGTTGAATCCGGCTTCCGCCCGTCTCTCGTGGCAACCATGTTTAATGTTTCTCCAAGTTCGCTCTACGACTGGATAAAGAGATACGAACGCGGGGGATATGATTTCTTGGAATCTCGAAATGCACCCGGTGCGGAACCCGTGATCACTCCAGAAATGGATAGTTTGCTACGCGACATTGTCGTCAAAGAGAATCCAACGGACTACGGGTACGATACCCAACTCTGGACCTGTCAAATTATTGCCAATATCATTCATAAGACGTTTGGCGTGAAAGTTCTAACGTCGACGGTCCATGTTCATTTGAAGAAGCTAGGGTTGAGCTTCCAGAAGCCACGCTATGTCGCCAGAGAGCAGGATCCCGCCCAAATCAAGCATTTCCTAAACGAGAAATTTCCGCGCATACAAAGGCTTGCGGATCGCCTTGGGGCCGATATCGCTTTTGAAGACGAGGCTGGCGTCGATTTGACCGAGCGTGCCGGTCGTACATGGGGTCTCGTCGGCAAGACACCGACAGTCATTGCGTCGGGGCAACGCCGGAAAACTCAATGTGCTTTCGCTCGTCACCAAAGATGGCACTTTGGAATATGATGTGACCGCCGCTCGGATCAACTCGGATACCTATATCGAATTTCTTGAAGACGTTCTTGAGGAGAGGGGCCGGCCCCTTGTGTTGCTGCTCGATAGCGCAAGTTTCCATCACTCTAAGTCGGTCCGGAATTTTGTAAGGCTCAATCGTAAACGTATTCGGGTGTTCTTCTTGCCGAAGTATTCGCCAGAATACAATCCCGCCGAGCAGGTATCGGAAGAAATTAAGGATAATCAAATCGGCCTTGATCACAATTCCGCCCAAGACCGAGTGCTGCGCTTCGGTCATAGGCCTCGGAGAGGTTGGCAGGATCTCCGAACAGTCATACCCTTGGAAGTGCAAACTAAACCAGGGGAGTGAACGATGTCCGAAGATCCTGCCAAGATTGACTTTAGCCCAGCGGCCCGGCGTTCGCCAGTCGGCGGTGGTTGGCTGGCGAGCGGCGGCACGCGATGAAGCACCGCACGCGCCTGGAGCGGGCGGAACAGCGCGAGGTGGCGGCGGACCAGTTGGCGCAGGGGCAACCGCTGCGGCAGGTGGCGACGGAGCTGGGGGTCGCCCGCAGCACCCTGCGGGACTGGTGCGCGGCAGTGCCATTGGCGGGGCTGCCCCCGGAGGTGGCGGCGTGCCTGGCGACCCCGGCGGGGGTGCGCTGGCTGCATCGGCTGGTGGTGGTGATGCATCTGATCATCACCCTGCGGGCCGGCGCCGGGGTGCGCCTGGTGTGTGAGTTCCTGGAACTGAGCGGCCTGTCGGCCGTCGTCGGGGCCTCCTACGGTAGCCAGTATGCGCTGACGGTGCAGGTGCAGGAGGCCGTGGCCCAGCAGGCGCAGGAACAGCGGGCCGCCCTCGCCGCGGCCATGCCGCCGCGGGCGGTGACGGTGTGTGAGGATGAAACCTTTCACCCGGACATCTGCCTGGTCGCCATCGAGCCGGTGTCGAATTTCATCCTGCTGGAACAGTACGCGCCCGATCGCACCGCCGCGACCTGGACGCAGGCCCTGGAGACGGCCGTGGAGGGGTTGTCGGTGACCGTGATCCAAGGCACCAGTGACGAAGCCAAGGCGTTGCGGCGCCATCAGGAGCAAGACCTCGGCGCCCAGCATGCCGCAGACCTCTTTCATGGCCAGCATGACGTGTCGCAAGCGACCAGTCTGCACCTGGCCCGCCAGGTCAAACAGGCCACCGCCGCCGTCGCGGCGGCCCAGGTGCCGGTGGATGCCGCGCGGGCCGCGCAGCGGGCGTATGACGCGCAAGTCCCCCATCCGCGCGGCCGACCCCCGGCCTTCGCGGCCCGGATCGACGCGGCCCTGACCGACCTGGTCCCCGCCGAAGCCGAACAGGCCCAGGCCCTGGCCCGGCAAACGCAAGCCCGTGAGCAGATCCGTGAACTGGGCATGCTGTATCACCCGTATGACCTCGCCAGCGGAGCGGCGCAATCCGTGGCGCGGGTCGCCGCCCGCTTCGCCGACGTGTGGGCGTGCCTGGCGCATCTCGCCGACGCGGCCGACTTGCCCGCGCGCGCCCGCGAACACCTCGCCAAGGCGCAGCGCCTGACCGTCCAGTGGTTGGCCACCCTGGCCTTCTTCTGGGCGACCGTCCAGACCCGGGTCGACGCCCTGGACCTGGCGCCCGACGTGGAGCAGGCGGTCCTGACCCAGTTGATTCCGGCCCTCTACCTGGCGCGGGTCGCGGGGCGCCGCCACCACGCCGAGGACCGCCACCGACTGCACGGCGCTGAGCGCGCAGTTGCTGGAACCCTTGCGCCAGCCGACCCATCCGCTGCAGGCCCTCGCGCCCGCGACCCGCCAGCAGATCGAAGCGGTCGCCGCCGGCTGCGCCGATCTGTTCCAGCGCAGCAGTTCCTGCGTGGAAGGTCGCAACGGCCATCTGTCGCGCTATCATCACGGCAGTCACCGCCTCAGCGACCGTAAGCTGGCGGCCCTGACGGCGCTGCACAACTTTTATGTTCGTCGCCCCGACGGCACCACCGCCGCCGAACGCTTCTTCGGGCGGGCTCACCCAGCGCTGTTCGAGCAGGTGCTGGCGCACGTCGCTCTGCCGCCGCCAGCGCGGCGGCGGCGACCGCGCCCGGTCAAGCAGCCCGCTCTGGCGCTGGTGGCGGCGTGACGGGGGGGGCGGATTTATGATCAAGGCCATCAAATCGGACGGCAACCCGTATATACAAAAGGCGACTTAAAGAAGAAACTGCTCTCCGCGCTTAGGTGCTTGCAGCAGAATACCGCCCGTATCAAGTCATTCTTTGAGTTGCCTCATACGAGATACGCACTAACTTAAAGCGTACTATTTTGATAGTTAATGGAGTATCGATAACAAATAGAAAAGATATGTCTTATCGATGCCTTCATAAGGTATGACTTTAAATATATGCTGATTGAGCCAGCTCTCCTCCCTATCCCAAATAAACGCATCAAGAGTTGCGGACCAACTCACCAGTAAATCACCCGGAGAAACAAGGTATCGAGAATCCAACTGGCGAGTGGTACGGTTAATTGGTTTTGTGTGATCTGTGAGGTTCTGTATCCTGATTATTGGCCGCCCCACATCATGCCAATCCTCAGGTTTGAAAGCTGCGCCATTCAGAAAATCGGCTACGTCTCCCAAAGTCGCAGACACCCAGCCCTGCGGAAGCTCGCTCATGCCGCCTCCTCTTGGGCCGCAGTTTCGGTCACGATCTCCTCGGTCAGCCCTTCGATCTCCTCAAGGGCCGTGCGCAAATGCACGATGATGGCGGCAGCGATGTCGTCGGGCTCTCTCAGGCGCTCCTCAATGTCCCCGCTTTCATCCCGCAGCCAGGCAATATCGAGGTTGTCGTTGCGGTCCTTGATGTGTTCGCGCGTAAAGCATCGGAACCGCCCGGTCTCGCCCTGATCGGATCGCTCCGCCTTACCGTCAGGGTCTTCGCCAAAGGCCGTCTCGAAGTCCGCGAAATGGGCAACGGTCAGCGGCGTTGTCTTGCCGAAGGCAGGCATATTGGCCCGCAGGTCATAGACCCAGACGGCCTTGGTGTTGGCCTTATCGGTCCGCCCCCGGCTGAAAAACAGCACGTTGGTCTTGACGCCTTGCGCATAGAAGATGCCGGTCGGCAGGCGCAGGATCGTATGCAGGTCGCACAGCTCCATCAGCCAGGTACGGAGCCGCCGCCCGGTGTTGTCCTCGAAAAGGACGTTATCGGGGACGACCACGGCCGCACGCCCGCCGGGTTTCAGGCCGCGAACGATGTGCTCGACAAAGGCAAGCTGCTTGTTCGATGTGTCCGAAGTGATCGAGAAGTCTGAGCGGTTGGGCCTGCCGCCGCCCTTCTTGGTCCCGAACGGCGGATTGGTCAGGATCAGGTCGGCCTTGCCGAGTGCCTCGCCGTCCGGCGAGAGTGTGTCGGCGCAGGCGACCGTGCTTTCGATGCCGTGCAGCATCAGATTCATCAGACAGAGCCGGTGCGCATCCGGGACCAGTTCCGCGCCCCTATAGGCCAGGTGGCGCTGAAAAAATGCCTGGTTCTCGTTCAGCTCGAAGAGATCGTCGGTGCGCTTCTTGATGTCGTGATCGGCGGCGACGAGAAAGCCGCCGGTCCCCGCCGCCGGGTCCTGGATGACCTCGCCGGGCTGCGGCTTCATCAGCCGGACCAGGCAGTCGATCAACGGGCGCGGCGTGAAATACTGCCCCGCACCGGATTTCTTCTCGGCGGCGTTCTTTTCCAGCAGTCCCTCATAGAGGTTGCCGAGGCCCTCCTCGCGCGCCGAGAACCAGTCCAGCTTGTCGATGGCCGTGGTCAGAGACTTGAGGTTGGCGGGTTTGCGCAGCTTGGTATTGGCGTCCGCAAAGATGGACAGGATGGTCTGGTCCTGGGTCTTCTTGGTATCCCCAAGATCGAGCAGCAGCCGGCGATAGTATTCGAGTTGGTCGAGGCCCTCGCGGGTCGCCAGGTCCTCCCAGCCGTAACCGTTCGGAATGCGCCCCTCGCGCCCGGTCTCCTGCATCATTTTGAGGAACAGCAGGAAGGTAAGCTCCGTGACGTACTCGTTATAGGTCACCCCGTCGTCGCGCAGGATATGGCACAGATTCCAAAGCTTGGCGACGATGTCGCGGGTCACGGTCTCGGTCACGCGGTCTTTCTCCACAATTCTTCGTTAAAATCGCTCAATACGGCCTCAAGCTGGCCGTCGAACACCTTATTCAGGCGGCGGAATCCGCCATGGGCCTCGAATGGCTCATGGTCGAGTGCCTCGCGGTCCACGACGATCTCGCGCTCGATCTGCTCGGCGATGCGCTTTAGCCATTTGCGCTGCGGATCGCTCCATGGATGTTTCGCCAGGATACGCTGCATCGCGGCGCGGACGCGGTCCTCGAAGGGAATCAGGGCATCGCCGAGTGCGGCCTGACGCACGAAACCGATGATCGAGGCGGCGATCTCCTCGTTTTTGGCGTCCTGCCAGGCGCGGCGCAGATTGGCATCCGAATAGCCCAGCTTGTCGAGGGCGAGGCGCAGCTCCCGAAGCTGGGCGCGGGTCAACTCGCGCGGGCGCTGAACCACGACGGTCAGCGCCGCGATCTTGTTGAGGTTGTTCCGGATGTAGCTGGTAAAGCCGTCCAGGAAGTCCGCGGGCTTGCTGGCGCTACCGTAGCCCCGCGCGACTTCGGCAATACGGTCCTCGTGATGCGAGATCGGAATCAGGATCTGGCCTGAACCGTCGGGGTCCCAATCGAGGATGCGGCCCAGGCCGGGCTTTGAGCGGATCCAGGCAGCGCTCGCGGCGACTGGTTCCTCGGTGAGCCGTTTCAGGGTCTCCTCGGGGGGTTCCCCGGCGTTCGCCTCGTACTGCGCGCGGGCATCGCCGGTCATCTTGCGCAGGCGGCGGCGCAGCTTCACGAGGATTTGATCGCGGATTTCGGCGCGGTGCGCATCCTCTTCCACCTTGGCAAGCTCCTCGAAGAGCTGTTCCAGGCTGATCGATGGGTTCACCACGACCGGGCGCATGTCGGTCAGGTTCTGGAGGTGCGGATAGAGATCCACGGCATCGAAGATACGAAAAGTTTCCTTGCCGATTTCATCGCAGCGCCGGGTCGCGCGGCCCAGCATCTGCTCGTAAAGGATACGGCTGTTGACGCGGCGCAGGAACACCAGGTTGGTGATCTTGGGCACATCGATTCCGGTGGTCAGCAGATCGACGGTGACGGCGATCTTGGGCAAGGCGTCGTTGCGGTAAGAGCGGATCAGGCCGCTGACCTTATCCACGCTTCCGGTCACCTTGCGGATGGCGGCATCCTCGATCTCGCCGTAGCGGTCGGCGAAGGCTTTCTTCAGCTGATCAACGACGATGTCGGCATGGGCGTCGGTCGCGGCGAAGATCAGGGTCTTGCCGGGCAGGTCCGGGTCGATGTGCTTGGCCAGCTCCTCGGCCACCACCTTGTTGAAATTGACGGTCACGACCTGCTTGTTGAACGCCTCCACCTCGAAGGCGATGCCGTCCGGGGCATGGGCGAGATCGATCTGGCCGGTCTTGGTATCGAGCAATTCGACCTGAGCGCCCTTCGCGAAATGAATCCCGGACTTGGCGAGCGCGGTCGTGATCTGGACCGGCGGTTCGTGGTCGATCAAATAGCCATCGACCACGGCCTCGCGGTAGGAGTAGGTGAAGATCGGATCGCCGAAGATTTGGACGGTATGCAGGGCGGGCGTCGCGGTCAGGCCGATCTTGACCGCGTCGAAATGCTCCAGGACGCGGCGGTATTTGGAGATGTAATCCTCTTCGCTGCGGAAGCTCAGCTCGGCGTCGGATAGCTCCCGGTCGAGCAGATAGCCGCGGTGGCATTCGTCCACGACGATCAGATCGTACTGGTCGATGGGCGGCACGGCGGCGGGATCGTCGCTATAGAGAACACGGCGCACGAGGCCCTGAATCGTGCAGATGTGCACCTTGGTTTCAGGCTCGGGGCTGGCGATCTCCAGCCCTTTAAGATCGAAGATATCCGAAAACGTCTTGGTCCCGACCAGCTTGGTCGTAGAGAACTCGCCGCCGGTCTGCTGCCCCAGGGCACTGCGGTCCACGACAAAGCACACACGCCGGAAGCGTTTGGCGTTCAGGAGCCTGAAGAGGAGTGCAATGGAAAGCTTGGTCTTGCCGGTCCCGGTCGCCATGGCGACCAGCATCGCGCGTCGGCCTTGCTCAAGATGGTCCTCAACCGCTACGACGGCCTGCTGTTGATAGGGCCTGAAAGGGAACCCGAAGGCCATGGGCTGCGACTTCAAGGCCGCCTGCGCGGCGTCGATGTCGATCTCCAGCTTCGCTTTCAGCCCGTCGGGGGTCGGCCAGTCGTTCAGAGCACGGCGGTGGTTGGTGGCCTTGCGGGTATCGCGGAACCAGATGCCGCTCTCGGTCTCGATCTGCTTGAGATAGGGCCGTCCGTTGGTGGAGAAGACAAAGGGGACGCGGTATGCATCCCAAGGCCCTCCGCTCGGCTCGGCCTCGCCCTTCTTGAACGCGATGTCACGGGCATAGCGCTCGGACTGATCGATCGCGCCGGAGACGTTCTTGCGTTTGCGCTTGGCCTCGACGGTCCCCAGACACAGAAGGCCGTAAAACAGCGCGTAGTCCGCCGGACCGCTGGCCGTTGGCCATTCGGCAATGGCCATAAACCGGCCCTTGGCAGGGCGCGTACCCTGGCTGTAACGGAGCTTTTCGGTGTCGGCTTCCCAACCGCGCGCGCGAAGCTGCTCATCGATGATGGCGCGCGTCGCGGCTTCATCGAGGTGGATGACCTTGGCGGCCTGCTCCGCCTGCTGCTGCTGCTTCGCACGCTGTTGGGGCGAGGCTTGCTCGGCGACGGTCTGGAGGGCCAGCAAATCGGCGAGGGCGGCGTTCTTCTGCTCCTCGGCCTCTTGGGCGATGACCTCCCAGAGTTTGCGCTCTTCGGCAATTCGCTGTGCACGTGCTTCTGCGCTCTCATGGGCCAGACGCGCCGCTTCGGCTTGGTCCCTGGCTTTCTCGGCGGCACTGAGCAGGCTGGCGCGCTCGGCGCGCAGACGCTCCAGCTCGTCCATGACGGTATCCGGGGCGGCCTGCGGCGACGCGGGGGCAATGAAAGGACCGGGCTTGAACGCCGGGTCTGTTCCAAAACTGCGGTGAAACCAGATCGCAAGCTCGCGCGCGATCTTAAGCGTATTCAGCGCGGCGCGATGGTCGCCATGGCCCTCGTGCGCAGCCCGGTTTCCAACGATGCGCACCTGGTGGAACAGGTCCAGAACCTCGGGGGGCGCGGCGCGCTCGAATTTCAGTCGGCGCAGAAGGTCCGATTGAGGCTCGTCGGGGGCGCTGAGGAGACCATTGCGCGCAGCGGTCTGCCGGGCCAGTTCCTCGCCGAACTGGCGGAGCTTGATAAGGCTGGTGTTGGGGTCGTCCGGAAAGTACCGCTCGGCCAAAGCGCCCAAGCGGTCAAGTTGTCGTTCGTAGGGCCGGAGAAAGAAGAAATTCCGTGATCCCGCCTCGGCAGGCATGTCCAAACGCTCCCCTTCATCACTGAATCAGGTCATGTCGCCAAGGCTTGAGCTTGACCCAGCCATAGTCAGGCGTCTATAGCATGGAAAACCATAATTATCACGATTCTTCACGAAGCTCCGGATCGCGCTCGGCGCGAGCCTTGACGGTGTCTTTGAAACCTCTGGTGATCGCCCGCCACGACCCCCGCGCAGCGGCTCGGATCGGGGAACGATTGGGGCTTCTATCGAAATCAGCGTGTTGGCACGGCCGATCCCGGGGGGCCGGAAATTCCCCCAAAGCGGCCCTCCGGCATCTCGGAGCATCTACGCCATGTCGGCGCCGGGTCGCCGTAAGCCCAGCCGCTTCATGCGCGACTCCAGGGTGGTCGGTTTAAGGCCGAGGCGCGCCGCGGCCCCGCCGGGACCGCGGATGCGCCAGCCGGTCTGCTCCAGGGCCTGGAGGATGTGGGCACGCTCCGCAGCCTGGAGGGGGGCCGCGGGCGCTGACGCGGGGGCTTGAAGGGGAGCAGGTGTCGGGGTGCGCCCGAGTGCGATATGCAGGGTTGGACCGCGGGCGAGGATCATGGCTCGCTCGATGACGTTGCGCAGCTCACGCACGTTCCCCGGCCAGGGGTAGGCGAGCAGCGCGGCCATGGAATCCTCGGCGATATGGTCGATGCGCTTGCCCATGGACTCGCTGAGCGCTCTCACGAGCTCCCAGGCAAGCAGCGGGATATCCTCCTGGCGCTCGCGCAGCGGCGGAACCTCGACCGGAAAGACGTTCAACCGGTAGTAGAGGTCCTCCCGAAAGGCGCCCGCGGCGACGGCGCGGGCCAGATCCCGGTTGGTGGCGGAGATCAGTCGCACCTTGACCTGGATGGTGCGGGTGCCGCCCACCCGCTCGAAGCGCCCGTCCTGGAGCACCCGCAACAGCTTGGTCTGAAGCTCCAGCGGGAGCTCGCCGATCTCGTCGAGAAAGAGCGTAGAGCCGTCCGCCAGCTCGAACCGGCCCATCTGACGCGCCAGGGCCCCGGTGTAGGCGCCCTTCTCCCGCCCGAAGAGCTCGGCCTCGATCAGCGAGGCCGGCAGGGCGGCGCAGTTGACCTTGACCATCGGCCGGTGCCGCAGATCGCTCAGGCCGTGGATGGCGTCCGCCAACACCTCCTTGCCGGTGCCGGTCTCGCCCAGCAGCAGGACCGTGGTCGGGGTCGGGGCGACCTGCGCGATCTCCTCCAGCACCCGGTTGAAGCGCGGGGAACGGCTCGCCAGCGCCTGTCCCGGGGGCGGGTGCACGGCCTGGCGCAGATAGGCATTCTCCGCCTCCAGGCGTTCCTTCAGGCGCGCGAGCTCGGCCAGGGCCGCCGCGAGCTCCGACTCGCGCCGGCTGCGCGCGAGGGCCTGGGCAAATACCTCGCCGACGATCTTGAGCCGGACGACGAGGTCCTCCGGCCAGGCGCGGGTGCGCCGAAACGCGGCAAAGGCGATGGCGCCGATGATCCGACCGCCGATCCGCAACGGAATGGCTAGGCTGGATCGCTGACCGGTGCGCCGGCAAAACTCGGCCTCCGCCGTCGCTTCCTGGGGCAGATCCGCCGGGATGTCAGGAAGCGCGACGATGCGCCCCGCATGCAGCTCGCCGAAATACCAGTGCAGGGGCGGAGGCGGACCGCGCGGTATGGTCTCGATGCCGTCGCGGGCCACGGAGCACAGGACCTCGAACGCCCCCTCGGCGCCCGCGAATTCGCCGAAGCTGCACCGGTCGAACCCGAGGAAGTCGACGAGACGCGCGAGGGCCCCTTCGATCTCGTCGACGACGCGCTCGGCGGGGAGATCGGCGAAGTGGGCGGACAGATCGCCGAGCAACTGCTCGAAGGCGAGGCGCTCGGCGAGCGAGATATCTTCAGTAGCGCGCAGGGACATGTCTATTGCGTCCGCCCAAGCGCCGCCCGAATGGCGCGCTCAGTGCCGTCGAAGGAAAGCTCATAGGGGGCAGGTCTCCTCGCCTTCGGGATTGCCG
The DNA here is from genome assembly GCA_963780725.1 of uncultured Gammaproteobacteria bacterium. GTDB lineage: Bacteria > Pseudomonadota > Gammaproteobacteria > Chromatiales > Chromatiaceae > Thiodictyon. The sequence goes on along the minus strand of CAWACV010000001.1, from coordinate 2,974,681 downwards.
ACATCGGCAGATGGTCTATCCTTGAGACCGTCCTGCGCCACCCCCGAAATGAGTCAAATGGAGTTGCCACCGCCAGGCCCCGCCGCCATCGTCTCCCGGTACGCCTTGACCACCCGCCGCATGGTCGGGAAGTGCCGGGCAACCAAGCAGCCCTGTGCCGGGCCCCTGGGTTCGGCGCGCCTGGCTTGGCCTCGGTGGTTTGACGTTGGCGCAGCTAGACGGTGACCCCTTGACCGCCAAGCTGTGAGGCGCCCGCGCCGGCTCAAAACTGATAGACGAGCTTGAGCCAGACGTAATCCCCCTCGAGCCGGTTCTTGGTATCCAACTCCCGGAGCCATCGCAGCTCGGTGACGAAATTCTGCTGACCCAACGGGAGCACATATCCAAGCACCGGCCCGAGGCCGGCCGTGCGGCCCTTGAAGTCCCCGAGGATCGGACGCTGTCCGCTGTCTGCGGTCACCTGCTCCACCCAGAAGCCTTCGAGGCCCAGGCTGAGAAACCCTTTCCCGGCGGGGATAAGCTGCTGGAGGCTGCCCTCCAGATGCACCAACGTGCCGCTTCGGTAATCGGTGTCCGGGTTCTCCGTGTTGAACATGACCCCGCCGTGCAGGGCCGCGTTGAAGCCGGTCTTGGCGTTGCTGTAAGCGGCGCCGGCGATGGGATTGATGCTCCAGTAGTTGAGCCCGGGATTGGCCAGGCGGCCCACTTCGTATTCCCCCGTCGGGGCATAGACCGAGAGCGCAAGATCGTATTGCCAGGAGCCATCCTTCCAGCCGAGCATGACCGGAATCAGCGTCACATCGCCGAGCCCCTCCTCGCTGTCTCGCGCCCGCAGGTTCCCGATGATGGTCTCTATCTTCGCTTCCGCCGTTATCCAGGTGTAGGGCAGCATGGCGCCGACGCTGTAGTAGGCACCCAGAACCTTGTGATCGAGGGTATAGAAGCCGCCGATCAACAGGGCGTCGAGGTTCGCCTTGAGACCGAGGGCCTCGAGGCCGGCGACCGGAAGGGCTTTCTTGGTCCCCGCGTCGCCCTCGTAATGGAGGTACACCGGCTCGACCACCCAGCCAGGCTGGGTCGGCGCCAAGTCGATCAGCGTCGCCACCGCCCCGGGCAGGTAGTGACTGCTGCCACCTTCGGTGGCTGCCGCGCGCAAGGGGACGAGCGCGCAGCAGACGAGGCCGAGGCCGCCTGCCGCGTGGGCCAGGAATCTGCTGCTCTGATGCTTCATGGTGTCGGTGGCCTTAGTTTGGTGAGCGGATCGACCCTCGATGCGGTCGCTTCTCGAACCCTCCGTGGAACTCTGAACGGAGTCGTTGACTGCCTGCCGAACCGGTGACCTGTGGCGAACAACCGTCGGCGATCCCTTCGCCGAATCGGTGTTGGAGGTCACCCTGCCGCACCCGTAGGGGTCGCGGCGCAGGTTCACGAGCAGCGGGATATACAACAGGACGTCAGGCTATTTCAGCTCGACGACCACTTCCTCGATCGTGCCGGTGAATTTGAATGGGAGCTGGTATGTGAAATCCACCGCCGAGCCGTGGTCCATACCGACATCGAAGCCCTCGCCGAGGGAAAACTGAGCCGGAACCGTCCTTTCCATTCGGCCACGGGCAACCTCGGCACCGTTGACCAGCAGCGCGAGCGTCGCGCCTTTGCCGGCCCCGCCACCGTCGTAGTCAAACTTCACGGTGATCTGCGACTTGCCTTTAGGAAGCGGCTCTTTACCGGACAACGTCGGCCGTTCAAGGCTGAGGAAGTTGTAAACGAAGGTCGGACGGCCATCGCGCAGGTAGAGACCGAGGCCGCCTTCGAGCCCGCCCTCGGTCCAGATCATGCCGTCGCCGCCGCCTTCCGGCAGCTCGATGTCGGCGGTGATGGTCCAGGATTTATTCAGCAGGGGCGGCGAGCTGCTCAGGGGCAGACCCACCACGCCCGGGGAGTAGACTAGCTTTTTCCGGCCGGCGATGAGACTGGGGCGGCCCATCAACTCGGAGTCGAAGCGTTCGGTGGCCCGCCAGTCGAGCGGCAGGACATTGTAGCGAGCGGCCTCCGCCCACCAGAGATCCTGCAACTGGCGCAGCTTATCGGGGTTGGCCGCCGCGAGGTCGTTGGCTTGGCTGAAATCCTCATCGATGTGGTAAAGCTCCCACTTCTGCTTGTCCGGGTCGAACGCGCCGCGCACCGACTGCCAGGGCGGAAAGGACAGGGCGGACGCCATCCAGCCGTCCTGGTAAATTCCACGGTTCACGCCCATTTCGAAGTACTGCGTGGTCCGCCGGCCCTTGGCTTTGGCGTCGTCGAACGTGTAGGCGAAGCTGATGCCCTCGATCGGCTTTTGCGGCACCCCGTTCAACAGGGTCGGAGGCGTCACGCCGGTCAGTTCGTAAAGGGTGGGGGCGATATCGATGACATGGAGGAACTGGTCACGCACTCCACCGAGATCCTTGATGTGCTCCGGCCACGAAACGATCATCGGGTTGCGCACGCCGCCGAAGTGGCTGGCCACCTGCTTGGTCCACTGGAATGGCGTGTTCATCGCATGGGCCCAGGAGGCGGTGAAGTGGTTGAAATGCTTCGGCCCGCCGAGCTCGTCGATCGCCTTGAGATTGTCCTGCCACTTCTCGGGGAAACCGTTGAAGAAGAGGTTTTCGTTGATCGATCCTTCAAGTCCGCCTTCGGCGCTCGCGCCGTTGTCGCCTGCGATGTAGATGAAGACGGTGTTGTCTCCTCCGGGTAGTTTCTTCACCGCGTCGACGATCCGCCCCATCTCGTAATCCGTCTGGGCTCCGAAAGCAGCAAACACCTCCATCATGCGGGCATAGAGCCGCTTTTGGTCAGCATTGAGTGAATCCCAGGCCGGCAGCCCCTCGGAACGCGGGGTCAGCTTGGTATCCGGTGGGACGACGCCGAGCTTTTTCTGCCGCGCGAGCGTTTGCTCGCGATACAGATCCCATCCCATGTCGAACTGCCCCTTGAACTTGTCGATCCATTCCTTGGACACGTGGTGAGGGGCGTGGGTCGCGCCCGGTGCGACATACATGAAAAATGGTTGATCGGGAGAGATGCTCTTCACCTTCCGCACCCAGGCGATGGCCTTGTCGGACGAGGTCGGTGGTCAGGTGATAGTTTCCGTCCTTGGGAACGAAAACAGGGTTGCGATTCTCAAACAGGCGCGGATTCCAATGGTCCATGTCGCCGGTGTTGAAGCCGTAGAAGTAGTCGAAACCCAAGCCATTCGGCCAGCGGTCAAAGGGTCCGGCCACGCTGCTTTCCCACGGGGGCGTATTGTGGTTCTTGCCGATCCACGCAGTCATGTAGCCATTCTGGCGAAGCGCTTCCGCGACGGTGCCGGCGCTGCGGGGGATGATCGACGTGTACCCGTCATAGCCGGTCGCGATCTCGCCGATCACGCCGGTCGCCACCGAGTGGTGGTTGCGGCCCGTCAAGAGCGCGGCCCGGGTCGGGCTGCAGAGGGATGTGGTATGGAAACGATTGAAGCGCAGTCCCTCGGCGGCCAGTTTGTCCATCGTGGGCGAGGGGGTGCCCCCGCCAAAGGTGTTGAATTGTCCGAACCCGGCATCGTCGATCAGGATCAACACGACGTTCGGCGCGCCTTCGGGTGCCTTCACGGGCTGCGGGAACTGCGGCTTGTCGGATTCCAGATAGGTGCGCCCGACGTTGCCATCGAAGTGGGAATCGGGACGGGGCAAGGTCTGCGCAGTGCCGGTGGGCTTGCTTGGCGCGGGGGCTTCCTGGGCGGACACCGGGACCGTGACGATCATGACCAGTGATAGGACAAGAAGGAGTGGTTTCATTATGTGTTTCATCGTAACGATTCGCTAATAAAAACCATGCACTTGAGTGCAACTGAAGTAGGACACTTTAGAGAACACATGCCAGCTCTCGGGCAGGCACCCCGTGAGTTGGCAAGACGCCTCTGTTTCGGGCGCCACCAAGCCGACACCTGCGCGCCCCTATTTCGGAAACAACAGCACGACATTAAATCGCAAGGCCCAGCCCTCGGGGCCTGAATCGGTGCTCGAGGCGTAATAGCGCGGGCCACCCTGGAACTGCACCAGTTGCCCACCGATCTTGGTCAACTTGGCGACCTGGGCGGCGATGGGCACGTTCCATTGCTTGCCTTCCCAGTCGTAGGTGGACTCGGTCTGGAGCGTGAAGGTCCAGGCGCTGGGTGTGGTGTAGGTGACAAAGGGCTGGATGAAGGTGGCGTTGATGTCGGTGCGGTCGCTCGGCCCGGCGAAAGACCAGATGTGATTTGCCAGCAAGCCCAAGGTCCAGGGGCCTTTCTGGACCAGTCCGACGGCGGTTGGGCCGGCGCCCCATTGCTCGCTGCCCAGCAGCTCATCGGTGGCGGTCGGCAGCAGGAACACCGGACCGGCACCCCAGATCAGCCCGCTGGCGGTCGGCGCCTTGGGCGAAACGAAGAGGCTCTGCACCGTATCCGAGAGGCCGAACTGACCGTCCGTGCCCGGAACGATGCCCCACTTATCGACGATTGGCAGGATGGTGCGGGAGATCAGGTTCCAATCCTCGCCGATAGAGATCGGAATCACCGGTTGGATGTTCAGCGTGTAGCGGCTGCCCCGGTCCTCCGGCCCGATCTTCTGCTCCCAATTCGACTGCAAGGGGACACTGATCAGCGCAGCCACGGGATTGGACAGCTCCTTGGCGAGGGCCGCCGCATCCTCGGCGTCGGCAGCGGGAAGCCCCAACAGGAGGACGGTGGCCAAGGCAACCCGCGTCGGTAGCGGTGTCATCGAGTACCTCTTTCGATCGCGGATTCCGAGCCATTGGACCCGCCCGCGGGGTCGTTCCGGGCAGGCACGAGTGCCGAGGGACGAGTTTCGCCCGATCATTTCTGCCGCTGAGGCGCCTGTGCGCCCGGCGAGACCTCCGGTGCGGGAGGGAAGACGCGCCCCCAGTCGCGTTTCATCGAGACCAGGGTCCAGCCCTTGGAGCCGGCGTCGTCGAGGCCTTTGGAAAGGCGTCCGACCTGGCTCTCCCGGTCGTAGGCGTATTCGCGCTCGCCGTCGTCGTGGTGGAGGATGAGTCCCAGGCGCTTGCCAGGGCCGGCCGTGGTCCATTCGAGCATCTGGTAGTCGCCGTCCGAATTGCCGAAGGCCAGGATGGGGCGACGTCCGATGTGGCGCTGAATGCCGACGGGCTTGCCCGCCCCGTCGTCGATGAAAGCGATCTCCGGCTTGCGCATCATCACGGGCACGCCGTCGCGGACCTCGTAGGCAATGCCGATCTGGGATCCGACGACCTGCTCCGGCGGGATGCCGTAGACGCGCTCGGTCCAGGCCCGCATAAAGTCGATCCCGCCGCCGGAGACGATGAAGGTCTTGAAGCCGTTGGCGCGCAGGTAGTCCAACAGTTCCAGCATGGGCTGGTAGACGACCTGGGTGTAGGGCCGGTCGAAGCGGGGGTGGCGTGCGGTCGCGATCCAGTCCTGGACGATCCGCTCGAACTCCGCGCTGGTCATATTCGCATGAGTGACGGCCAGCAGCTTGTCCACGCCCTCCATACCACTTGCCTTCAGCGCCGCCAGGTCACCGGCGAGCACGGCCTTGAAGGGCTGCTCGTCCTTCCACTCCGGATGCTCGGGGGCGAGGGTCTTGATGCGGTCGATGACGTAGGCGAGCTGGGTGTACATCGGCTGCTCGACCCAGAGGGTGCCGTCGTTGTCGAAGACGGCGATGCGCTCGGGAGGGGGCACGAAGCTCGGGCTGCTTGCGGTCGTCACGTCTTCGACGAAAGCGGTGATCGCGGTCTTGGTCGGTCCGTCCGTCCAGGATGGGAGCGGCTCGGCGCTCGCGAATGGACTGAAGGCCAGCAGGGCAACGATGGTCAGAAGATCGCGCATGGTGGCTCCTTGGGTGAAGTCGTGGGCTGGCTGCCAACAGGTCACCTGTGGCGAAGACCCGTTGGCGCTCCCTTCGCGGGATGGCGTGACATCCCTGTCCGCCGATCGCGCCCGGGATCAGTGCGCGCCTGGGCTGCTCAACTGCTCCATCACGTTGTCCAGGTTGAAGCTCCCGGCCTTCTGCCTGGGCGGGTACTCCTTGAAGGTCATCAGGAACTTGCCGACGTAATCCTTTGCCGCGAGCAGCAGGAAGGACCGATCCAGGAACCAGTCGTCATAGGTATTGGAGGTCACCATGCCGCGCTCGTAGGGGTCGCGGCGCAGGTTCACGAGCAGCGGGACGCGCAGGTTCACGAAGGGTTCGCGCCAGGACTGGAAGGTCGCCTCCGCGCGCTGCTCCAGGAAGATGGCCTTCCAGTCGTCGTAGCGCACGGCGGTCAGGTCGCCGTCGTCGGAGAAGTAGAAGATCTCATGCCGCGGGCTCTTGTCCGTCTGACCCGTCAGCATGGGGAGGATGTTGTAGCCGTCGAGGTGGACCCGGTAGTCGCGCCCATTCGCCTGGTAGCCGGTGAGGAGCTTGTCCTTGATGTCGGGCGCGCCGGCAATGGCCAGGAAGGTCGGCAGCCAGTCCATGTGATGGACGATCTGGTTGTTCCAGGTGCCGGGCTTGATGTGCCCCGGCCAGCGCACCATCGCGGGGACGCGCCAGCCGCCCTCCCAGTTGGTGTTTTTCTCGCCGCGGAAAGGCGTCATGGCCGCATCCGGCCAGGTGTTCATATGCGGGCCGTTGTCGGTGGAGTAGAAGACGATGGTGTTGTCGGCGACCCCCAGCTCGTCGAGCTTCTTAAGGAATTTGCCGATGTGCCGGTCGTGCTCGACCATGCCGTCGGAATACTCGTCCTGCCCGGAGATACCGCGCAGTTCATCCTTGACATGGGTGCGAAAGTGCATGCGGGTGCCGCTCCACCAGACAAACCAGGGCTTGCCGGCCTTGGTCTGCTCCGCGATGAAGCCGAGCGCGCGCTCGGAGGTCTCGTCGTCAACCGTCTCCATGCGCTTCCGGGTCAGGGGGCCGGTGTCCTCGATCCGCTGGGTGCCGTCCGGTAGGGCCCAGGAATGGAGGACGCCGCGCGGGCCGTAGCGTTTGCGGAACTCGGGGTCCTTCGGATAGTCCTCGTTCTCCGGCTCCTCCTCGGCGTTGAGGTGATAGAGATTGCCGAAGAACTCGTCGAAGCCGTTGTTGGTCGGCAGCATTGGGTCCTTGTCGCCCAGGTGATTCTTGCCGAACTGCCCGGTCGCATAGCCTTGTGCCTTCAAAAGGCCGGCGATGGTCGGGTCCTGGATCTGCATGCCCTCGGCGGCGCCCGGCATGCCGACCTTGGAGAGTCCGGTGCGGAAGACACTCTGACCCGTGATGAAGGAGGAGCGCCCGGCGGTGCAGGACTGCTCGCCGTAGTAGTCGGTGAAGGTCATGCCTTCAGACGCGATGCGGTCGATGTTGGAGGTTTGATAGCCCATCAGCCCATGGGTGTAGGTGCTGATGTTCGACTGGCCGACGTCGTCGCCCCAGACGACCAGGATGTTGGGTTTGTCGGCCGCCCCTGCGGAGGACAGGGCTCCCAGCGCGATCAGGGCCAGGCCGATGGTGCCGAGTAAGCGGCGACGGCGGTGTCCCCGTGGATCCTCTTGTTGCATCATGTGAATCCTCTCTAGGTTCAGGTTGAGAACGGTTGCGGTTGAGATTCGCCAGCGGCTGAGAGGTTGTGAAAGAACCCCCTGTAGGTTGGGCCGAGGAACGAGGCCCAACGACAAGGACAGCGTAACCCTCTGATTGTTGGGCCTCCTGCGTCGGCCCAACCTACGGGAAACCGCGGATTCGCCCGTCGAGAACGGGTAAGATGTTGAGGGTCTGCTGGGCAGCGTGCGCCAGGGTCGCGGTTGCGGGCTCGTTTACCCGTCCGACGCGGCACCGGGCAGTCCTCGCAGGACACGGAGGCGGAGAATAGGCTATCGTTTCGCTGGGTCGCTATTCGATTTGCGAAAAGAGACGGAGATGGGCACAGTGCTTTCGGGCGCAGCTTGGGCCAGGATCGATTGGACGGACAAGGGGGGCGCCCCGTTGGCGTTGGCCGGCATCCAGGACAACGACGATCCCTGCTGCTGGGAGCGTAGCGCCCAGCCCTGGGAGGTCATCGGCACCCCGCTCGGCAGCGGGCCCTTTCGGATCCGCAAGGTCTTCCTCGCCACGCCCAACTGCATTCTTTACCGCGAGTCGTGCGCGACCCGGATTCGGATTCAGGCGCTCTCGCCCGATGGGATGCTCGCCTGCGCGGTACCGGTCAAGCTGGGTAGTCAGACCTCGTACTTCAGACGACCCTTGCACGATCGCGGGTTGCCCGCCACCCTGCCCACGGGGCTGGAGGCAATGCTCGACCAGGGTCAGGAGCATCTGCTGTTCCTGGTGCAGCTATTCCTGCTGCGCCAGCACCTACCCCCGGAGCAGGTAGAGCTGCTGGAGGCCGGGGCCGCGGCACGCGTGCTGCCCGCCTGTGCCGAGACCCTCCGGGGCCTGGGCCTTTGGCTGAACGGGCTCCTGGCGCGCGTTCATGGATCGCCGGAAATGCTCCGGTACCCCGCCGCCGTGCTCGCCCTGGAGCGCGAGCTGGTGCTGGGATTTGCGGCGCGCGTCTTGCCGACCGAGTGCCGCACCTTGCCTAGACGGAAGTCCCGGCGGCGGCGCGGCTACGACCGCGCCATCGAGGCGATTCGCTACGCGGACCTGACGACGCTGGATCTGGGCGGTTTGTGCGCCGCGGCGGGGGTGAGCGCCCGCGCTCTGGAATACGCCTTTCGCGAGCATCTGGGCGTCTCCCCGGGGGCCTTCATCCGGCAGCTGCGCCTCCATGCCCTGCGCCGAGCCCTGCTCGCCAGCGCCGCGGGGGAATCGACGGTCACCGAGCTCGCCTATCATCTAGGGTTCACCCAGCTTGGGCGCCTGGCTGCCCACTACCGCAGTGTCTTCGGCGAACCGCCCTCCAGCACCCTCGCCCGCCCCTTCTCGGGCGATTACCCGCCCTTCTGGATGGGGTACCCCGGCGGCGGGGCAAGAGCGGCCGTGGTCAACACCTTCCCGTAGCGAGCGCTCCTTTCGGGCGCTTTATCGCTACGACGGCGTGAGCGAACATGGGGGGAGACAATGCGGATCGAACCCTCGGCTGCATCGCCCAGGAGCCAAGGTCCGCTTAGGCGATCCGCTCCCAGTTGATCCAGGACGATCTCAGTCAACCGGCGTGATTCCGCCCGGCCCCGCCGCCATTGTCTCCCGGTACGCCTTGACCGCCCGCCGCAGGGTCGGGAAGTGCCGCGCAACCACGCGGCCCGCTGTCAGGCCCTTGGCTCGGCGCGCCTGGTCGGACTCCGTCAGCCGACCGGCGAATACCAGCTCGGCGCCGCTGGCACGCAGGGCTCGGGACAGGTCCTCCAATGCGTCGTATCCGGTCGCGTCCAGCTGAGTGACCGGCAGGGCGTCGAGCACAAACCACTTCAGCTCGGAACCGGCCGCGGCGATGGCTGCCAGGGCCTGCTGTTTGAAGTAAGGCGCGTTGAAGAATACCAGCGGGGCGTTGAAGCGAAACAGCAGCAGGCCGGGATCGGTCTCCGCCCCCGCATGACGGTCGATGGAGTGAAACCCTGCCAGGCCCTCGACCCGGCCGAGGACCTCGACCCTGGGACGTGAGCTATCGTGCACGAAGCGCAGCAAGGCCAAAATTACGGCCACCACGATGGCCTCGATAGCGCCCACCCAGATGACGCCAAGGGTCGCCAGGACCGACAGGGCGAATTCCCGCCGGTCGAACCGGTAAAGCTGGCGCAGCGTCCCGAGGTCCAGCAGAGACAGGGATGCCATGATCAGCACGGCACCCAGGGCGGCAATCGGAACGTAGCGCAGCGGCTCGGTGAGAAAGAGCAGGACCAGGGCGATGGTTGCGGCAGCGACCAAACCGGTGACCTGGGTGCGTCCGCCGGAGGCGTCAGCCATCGCGGTACGTGAATCGGCCCCGCTGATGGCGAAGCCCTGGGACAGGGCGGCGGCGATGTTCGCGGCACCTAGTGCGGCAAACTCCCGGTCCGCGTCGATCTCGTAGCGGTTCTTGGCGGCGAAGCTGCGCGCGGTCAGCATCATGCTTGAGAAGCTAACTAGCGCCAGGCCGGCCGCCGCGCCTGCCAGATCGTCGAGCAGGTCAAGCGGGAAACTGGGGAGCTTGAGCGCCGGCAGCCCGGCCGGCACCGCGCCCACCACCGCAACGCCCGCCACGTCCAGCCCCAGCAGGGCGACGGCGAGCCCGGCGACCGCGAGCGCCACCAGGGCGGCGGGCAGGCGCGGCAGGAAGCGCCCGGAAAGCAGCAGCACGGCGAAGGTGCCCGCACCCACCGCCAGCGTCGGCCAGTGGGTCTGCCCGAGCTTGGCGACGACCTCCACCAACTTAGGTGCGATGCCCTGCGCCTCGACGGGAAAGCCGAACAGCTTGCCGAGCTGCCCGGTGAGGATGTGCAGCGAGATGCCGTTGAGGAAGCCCACCAGGATGGGCTTGGACAGAAAATCGGCGAGCGCTCCGAGCCGCAGAAAGCTCGCGCCGATGCAGAAGAGCCCCGCCAGGGCGGCCAGCGCGAGCGACAGGGACAGGTACAGCGCCGCATCGCCGCCTGCCAGGGGCGCCACCGCCGCGGCGATCAGGGCACAGGTCGCGGCGTCGGGCCCGACGATCAACTGCCTGGAGGTGCCGAACAGGGCATAGGCCACCAGCGGCAGGATGCTGGCATAGAGGCCGACGACCGGGCTGAAGCCGGCAAGCTGGGCATAGGCAACGCCGACCGGCAGGGCCACGGCGGCGACCGAGAGGCCGGCGATCAGGTCGTGTGGCAGGTCCGCGCGGCGGTAGCGCAGCAGCGCCGGCAGGCCGGGCGCCAAGCGCCCCAGCCGATCGATCGGCCCCGAGGGGGAGGCGACTGCATCGGTCGTCATCGGTCTCACTCCAAATCAGAGTCCGCGGGGCTTCGCTGCCCCTTGTCTCCGCTCCCTGGGGCAGGGAGCGGCGATCCGCCGGGAGCGCAATCGCGGCGAGATCGGCGCCTGTCATCCGATGCCTGGCTCAGGTCCCAGGCCGCCGACCGCGACCACGCGACGGGCTCAATGGACCTCGAGGATGATCTTGGACGGATAGTCGGGCTCGCGGTAATCGCCCGGTTTCTGCCGCTTTGGCAGCTCCACCTTCTCGCGGGGCAGCTCCTCGTAGGGGATCCGGCCCAGCAGATGACTGATGATGTTGAGCCGCGCCCGTTTCTTGTCGTCGGAACGGGCGACATACCAGGGTGCCCAGGCGGTGTCGGTGGCCGCGAACATCTCGTCGCGGGCCCGCGAGTAGTCGTACCAGCGGCTGTAGGACTTGAGATCCATTGGCGAGAGCTTCCAGATCTTGCGCCCGTCGTCGATGCGTGCCTCGAGCCGCCGGGTCTGCTCCTCCATGCTGACCTCGAGCCAGTACTTGATGAGGATGATCCCGGAATCGACCATCAGCTTCTCGAACTCCGGAATGATCTCGAGGAAGCGCTTCGACTGCTCCTCGGTGCAAAAGCCCATCACGCGCTCGACGCCGGCGCGGTTGTACCAGCTGCGGTCCCAGATCACCACCTCGCCCGACGCCGGGAAGTGCGGTATGAAGCGCTGTCCGTACATCTGGGTCTTCTCGCGCTCGGTCGGCGCGGGCAGCGCCATGACGCGGAAGACGCGCGGGCTCACCCGCTCGGTGATCGCCTTGATGGTGCCGCCCTTGCCGGCACCGTCGCGGCCTTCGAAGACGATGCAGACCTTGAGCCCCTTGTGCCGGACCCACTCCTGCAGCTTGACCAGCTCCACGTGCAGCTTGCGGAGCTCCTTGTCGTAGTCCTTCGACTTCAGCTTACCCAAGCTGGGGGCTTCCCCTCCCTCCGCACCGCCTTTCTGTTTATCGGCTTTTTTACCCATTGCACGCTCTCCCCTGGTTGGTGGCCGCCAGCGACGGCCTCGCTGCCCACACGTCGAACGATGAGTGCCCTCATCAGCAAGAATCTGACCACATGTTACACCCGCATGACTGGGCCGACCGGTCGCCCAAAGGCCCTGTGCATCCGCGGGGTTGCCTGCATCGATCTAAGGTGGGGAACAAGGCCGCCCCGAACGGGTTACTCCGATATTTCGGAGTTTCGACGATTGTCGGAGGGCTCGTCGCCCCGATCGTTGGTCCATGTGCCGCGGACGGATAGCCGCGCGTTTGCGCTGGCCCGGCACCTCGATCTTGCGGTTGCGGGGCCGCCCGCCCGCGCCGCCCGATGGGGACCATCAGGCGACAGCACAGGAGCCGCGTCCAGGGTCAGGGCGCGCTCGGGTAGGCAGGCGAGCCCCGCGGGAGTTTCGCCTCGGAAACCTCAGGGACAGCATGGATGGTGAAGCCGAGTTGCTCACGCGACCGCGCGAGCCTGAGATGGCGGTAAATCAAACGCCAGAACAGGGCGCGGCAGGCAACCGGCAGGACGCTGGCGCGAGCCAAGTAGAGAACCCGCAAGTCCGATGTCGCTGAGCTATTTTTAATATAGGCGCGAGTTACTGCTCGACCTTGTTCCCGAGACGTTGCGCGGACATCGTGTCGGCTCCTAAGTCAGACGCAGCCGCGGTCGGTCCTGCGGGCAGATCGGGGGTATCGCGCGGGCCGAGGCACAAGATTCGGAAACGGTTGCTGTCCATGGGGAGAAAACCGTCAATGCACTCCGGTACTTCAGTGTCTAGCAACCGCGTGCTTCGGGAACCTCCGGATTTTTCGCTCGTTTTGGGCGGCCCGCTCTACCAGCTCCTGCGCCGCACGCACCTGTCCGACGACGCGCTGGGTCTGGTGCGGCAACGCATCGTCGTCTTTTCGCTCCTTGCGTGGCTGCCGCTCCTGGTGCTTGCCAGCGCGCAGGGACAGGCGCTAACCGGTGCGACCATACCCTTCCTGCTGGACGTGGAGGTTCACGCCCGCTTCCTCGTGGCGATCCCCTTGTTAATCGCCGCGGAGCTGGTGGTGCACCAGCGCATGCATAACGTCTTGAAGCAGTTCCTGCAGCGCCAATTGGTCCCGGCAGATGCCAGAACGCACTTCGATACTGCCATCGAGGCGGCGCTTCGGCTGCGCAACTCGGTGCTCGCCGAGGTGTTGCTGATTGCCTTCGTGTATATCGTCGGGGTCCTTGTCGTCTGGCGCCAATACTTGACCATCGATACGGTCACGTGGTATGCGCGACCCTCTGGCGATGGCTCGACGCTCTCGCTCGCCGGAATCTGGTATGGCTACGTGAGCCTGCCGATGTTTCAGTTCCTGTTTTGCCGTTGGTACTTTCGACTGTTCATCTGGGCACGCCTTCTCTGGCAGGTCTCCCGAATCAAGTTGAGCCTGGTACCGACACATCCGGATCGCGTGGGTGGGCTGGGATTCCTCTCCAATACGGTCTATGCCTTCGTCCCGCTCGCGCTGGTCCATGGCGTCATGGTTGCCGGCCCGCTGGCCAACCGCATCTTCTACACCGGCGCAAGCTTGCTCGACTATAAGGTCGAGATCGCCGTCCTGCTGGTCTGGCTGCTTTGCATCGTCATCGGCCCGCTTCTGGTGTTTGCCCCTACGTTGGCGCGGACAAAACGGGCGGGCCTGTTGGAATATGGCACCCTGGCACAGCGTTATGTGCGCGAGTTCGATGCCAAATGGCTGAGGGGCGGCGCGGCGGCGCAAGAGTCGCTGGTGGGCAGTGGCGACATCCAGTCGCTCGCCGATCTGGGCAATAGCTTCGAGGTGGTAAAGAGCATGCGCATTGCCCCGGTGACGAAGGAGGCGATCATCCAGCTCGCAGCCGCGACACTTGCGCCGCTCGTGCCGCTGGCATTGACCATGATGCCGCTCGAAGAGCTTCTCGCCAAGTTGTTCGGTCTCCTGTTCTGATGGCCTGTCCTATTTCAAAGAGCGAGTAACCATCCATGAATACGATCATCCCACGTTGGGAATGGCGTTCGTTCGGTCAGCGCTTCGGAGCAGCGGAGGCGCAGCTTGCCGCGCTGACGCCGGAGGGGGTGCAGGAGAGCGACGAAATCTATCTGTTAGCCGGCGCCAGCGATAACGTAAAGGTTCGGGCAGCGCTGATTGACATCAAGGTGCTGCGGCAAGTCAATGCCGACGGTCTTGAGCAGTGGACACCGGTCATGAAAGCCGGATTTCCACTTCCGGCGAACGAAGCGGCAAAGGCGTTCGAATCCCTCCAGCTCCCGGTGCCTTCGTTATCCCGCACCAGCTACGCGCTCGACGAGTTTATTGCCGAGATCGCCAAGCCGGGCGGTGCGGTTCGCACCGTGAACGTTCACAAGCGGCGCGTCCGCTACAAGGTCGGCGGCTGCATGGCCGAGCTATCCGATGTGGTGGCGAACGGCAAGCCTACCCGCACGATTGCCGTCGAGTCGGAGGATGCGGCAGCGGTCGTGCGCGCCGTCCGGGGGCTCGGCTTGGGCGGCTACACAAATACCAGCTATCCCCTCGGGCTTAAGGCCCTGATCGACGATGAGCCGGGGCGCTACGCCATCATCGACGCCGGCACCAATTCGATCAAATTCCACATCGGCGAGCGCCACCCGGACGGGAGCTGGCGCATGGTCGCGGACCGCGCGGAGATGACGCGGCTCGGCGAAGGACTCGCGCAAGGCGGCGTAATCATCGACACGGCGCTCGAGCGAACGGCCGTGGCGATCTCGGGTATGGTCGAGGAGGCGAAGCGGCTCGGGGTCCGGGCGATCGCCGCAGTCGGCACGGCGGGTCTGCGGATCGCCTCCAACGGTCCTGAAGTCCTTGCGGTAATCCGGTCGCGCACCGGATTGGATATCGAGGTCATCTCCGGCGAAGACGAGGGCCGATTGGCCTATCTGGCGGCTAGGGCCGGGCTCGGCGCGTTCTCAGGCTCGCTGGTCGTATTCGACACCGGCGGCGGCAGCTCGCAGTTCACCTTCGGGCACGACTCCAATGTGGACGAGCGCTTCAGCGTCGAGGTCGGCGCGGTGCGCTATACGGAACGCTTCAAGCTGGACGGGTCCGTGACGGTCGACACGCTGCACGAGACCATGGCGGCGATATCGGCCGACCTGTCGCGTATCGATGGCCGTCCGGCTCCCGACCGGCTGGTCGCGATGGGTGGCGCCGTGACCAATATGGCGGCGGTCAAACACCGGCTGGCCCCCTACGACCCCAACGTCGTTCAGGGTACCGTTCTCGACCGCGCGGAGATCGAGCGCCAGATCGAGCTCTACCGATCGCAGGACGCCGAGGCCCGTCGCGCGATCATCGGTCTTCAGCCGAAGCGGGCGGAAGTCATCCTCGCCGGTGCCTGTATCGTCCGGACGGTGATGGAAAAGCTGGGCCAGGAGACCCTGACGGTGAGCGATCGCGGCCTGCGCCATGGGGTGCTGGCCGAACGGTTCGGTGCTTGAGCCGAGACTGCAATTCCGGAAGGGGCCGCCGGTTGGATCCGCCGGCCTCGGGGCTCGAACGACAAGAGGGCATAAGACGATGACAACCGAAAACACTGGGAAGGTCGATTCCACAAGCGCGCCTCCAGCCTTTTCCTCCCCGGAGGTGAAGACGATCCTTCAGCTCGCCAAGGGCTCGAAGAGCATTGAGATCAAGCTGTCGGTGCCCCTGACGGAGCACCGCGCCACGATCAAAGGTATCGGGCTTGACCCGGTCGAGGCGGAGCCGCGACAGGTCTACTTTTTCGACACGCCCGACCTCGCCTTGAACCAAGTCGGCCTGATCGTCCGGGCCCGGCGAGTCCGGGGTGGACGCGCCGATACGGTCGTCAAGCTACGCCCGGTCGATCCGGACCTGATCGACGCCGAGCTCAGTCGCTCGGAGAGCTTCAAGATCGAGTTGGACGTGATGCCGGGTGCGTTTGTCTGCTCGGCGTCGTACAAAGGCGTGTGCAGTGGCCAGGAGGTGCTCGACGTCGCCGCCGGCGAGGCCCCGATCCGTTCCCTGTTCTCCAAAGAGCAACGCGCTTTCTACGATGCCCAGGCCCCCGCGGGTATCGAGATGAATTCGCTGCGCATCCTGGGACCGACCTTCCTGCTCAGGGCGAAGCATCACCCCAAGGACTTCGATCGGGCCATCACCGTCGAGATGTGGCTCTATCCCGACGGCTCGCGCATCCTGGAGATTTCCACCAAGTGCCTGCCCTCCGAGGCCTTCCAGGTCGCCACGGAATTCAAGGTCTACCTCGGGGACAAGGGCATCGCGATCGGTGCAAGTCAGGCGACGAAGACCAATGCCGCGCTGGAGTTCTTCAAGGCCAGACTCGAATCGGGTCTGCCTGTCGGCTGATCCGCCAGAGAACGGTCGACACACAGAGGCTCTTTGGGATCTCAGTAGGTTATGATATTCTTAAATTTCAACATCTTGTCTAGTTCTTAAGGTCATCATGGAGTCCAACAACGAGCCGCTCAGGCAAGCGCTGGAGCTATTGCTCGACTTCCCCAATACTCAAGTGCAGGCAGCACACCAAGATCGCACCGGAAGTTACATCGTCACGCTGGTCAGTACAGAGCGGGGCACGACCTGTCATAAATGCCATAAGCGAATTGATAAGTCGAATGGTTACGGTGAATGGGTGACGTTACGTCATATCGCCATTCTTGATAGGCCCGTGTATTTACGCATTAGGTTACCCCGTTACCAGTGTGATTGCGACGGCCAACCCACCACGACGCAGCAGGTCAGCTGGTTTGCGCGTCGCAGCCCGTTCACAAAAGCCTACGAGGCGCATCTCTTGCTGGCTTGTGTCAACACCACCTTTGCCGATGTCTCCGTCAAGGAGGATGTGGCCTACGACGCAATCCGAGGCGTGCTTGATCGAAATATCGGGACATCTGTGGATTGGTCGACAATGGAACCTTTCGAAGTGATCGGTATTGATGAAATCTCGCTCAAAAAGGGGCATCAGGATTTTGTCGGGATTGTGACCGCGCGGCGGCGGGATGAAACCCAAATCCTGGGTGTCCTCGAAAACCGCAAGAAGGAAACGATCATAAAGTTTTTCCGAAGCATTCCCAAGCGCTTACGTCGCACGGTACGCTATGTCTGTTCGGATATGTACGACGGCTTCATCAATGCTGCCAAGGAAGTTTTCGGGAGAACAGTCCGTATCGTTGCAGACCGCTTCCATGTCGCCAAATTGTATCGTGAAGGACTCGAAGATCTACGCAAGAAAGAGCTGCGCCGACTCAAGCGCGAACTGCCGGCTGCCACGTACAAGAAATTCAAAGGGGTGATGTGGTCGTTACGTAAAAAGGAGGACGACTTAACAGAGGATGACAGGGCTGCTCTTGAGCAATTGTTTCAATATTCGCCGCGTTTGAAGAAAGCCTATTTGTATCGTGATCAACTAACAGCGATTTTCGATCGGCAGGTAACCCGTGCCCAAGCGAAGCACTTACTGAATGCCTGGATGGGCCGTGCCACACGCAGCGACATTCGTTGTTTCGATGGATTTATCAAGACCCTGATGGCACGCAAAGATGAAATTACCAATTATTTTGTCGGGCGACATAACAGTGGGTTTGTGGAAGGATTAAACAATAAGATCAAAGTCATCAAGAGGCGTTGTTACGGCATTCTTAACCCTGAGCATCTCTTTCAGCGCATACATTTGGACCTTGTCGGATACAAGCTGTATGCATGAAAGATCAATGCATTACGGTGATCCATGCCGATCATGGTAGGAGCCACAACATTTCCACGCCGCACCGTATCTTGTTGATTATATTATTTTAATACTCCACGGGAAATCCCAAGAGCCCACACAGAGAGCCTCGACCCCCGCTTTTCTTAGGATAGCAAGGCAGCCCTCGTATTCCTTATTCATCTCCGCTCCCGAGCTCATCCCCATGTCGCACTCACGACCTTGTGCCTTCGCTCTTTCCTGGTTGTGGCTCCCGATCGCCATCGCCCTTGCACCCATGCTCGCGGCGCAGGAGCCGAATTCCACGGCGGCGCCCGCCGAGGAGCCGGACGACCCCATCCTGGCCCAGGCCCTCACCCCCTGGACCGGGGATCTGGACGGGATACTGAAGCGGGGCCTGCTCCGCGTCGCCATCCCCTACGGACTTACCACCTACTTCATGGACGGACCGGATCAGCGGGGCCTGACCTACGACAGCGTCGTGGCCTTCGAGCAGTCCCTCAAGAGAAAGCTCGGCAAGGCGGCGGCCAATCTCACCCTGGTGATCGTGCCCACCAACCGTGCCCGGCTACTGCCGATGTTGACGGAAGGTCTGGCCGACCTGGCGGCGGGCACCATCACGGTTACGGAGGGTCGCCGCGCCCTGGTGGACTTCAGCGAGCCGATCTACACCCAGGTCCGCGAGGTGCTGGTCACCGGTCCAGCCGCGCCCGAAGTCGGGACGGCGGAGGACATGCTCGCCTCGGCCGTATACCTGCGGCGCTCCACCAGCTTCTTCGAGCACCTCGCCGCACTCAACGCCCAGCGCGTCGCGGCAGGCAAGGCGCCCTTCCCGGTGGTCGAGGCGGACGAGGGCCTCACCGACGACGACCTGATCGAGATGGTCGGGGCCGGCATCGTCCCCGCCACCATCGCCGACGAGCCGGCGGCCAAGCTCTTCGCCCAGGTCTTCGACAATGTCCGCGTCCGCGACGACCTGGTGCTGGCCTCGGACCAGCAGATCGCCTGGGCCATGCGCAAGGACAGCCCCAAGCTCAAGGCCGCGGTGAACGCCTACATCGCCGATGCGCGCAAAGGCACTACGCTGGGCAATATCCTGCTCACCCGCTACCTGAAAAGTGCGAAGTGGGCGAAGAACGCCCTTGCCCCCGAGGACCGGGTGCGGTTCAACGGCATGACGGGGCTACTGAAGACCTACGCCGGCAAGTACGACTTCGACTGGCTCATGATCGCGGCCCAGGGCTATCAGGAGTCCTACCTGGACCAGAGCAAGCGCAGCCCCGCCGGGGCCATCGGCGTGATGCAGGTCATGCCCGCGACCGCGCGGGACCCCAACGTGGCCATCCCGGAGATCCATCTGCAGGAGCCCAACATCCATGCCGGCGTGAAGTACCTGCGCTTCCTGCGCGACCGTTACTACAGCGATCCGGTCCTATCGGACCTGGACCAAACCCTGT
This sequence comes from uncultured Gammaproteobacteria bacterium, assembly GCA_963780725.1. Taxonomy (GTDB): domain Bacteria; phylum Pseudomonadota; class Gammaproteobacteria; order Chromatiales; family Chromatiaceae; genus Thiodictyon. The sequence continues at coordinate 2,955,556 of CAWACV010000001.1, read as the reverse complement.
TCAGCTTCGCCGCGTACAACGCCGGGCCGGGCAATGTCGCCAGGGCGCGCAAGAGGGCGGCAAAGCTCGGCCTGGACCCCAACCAGTGGCTCGACAATGTGGAAATCGCGGCGGCCAAGGTCGTCAGCCGCGAGCCGGTCGTCTACGTGCGCAACATCTACAAATACTACGTGGCCTACAAGCTGCTCAGCGAAGGCAAGGTCGGTTCAGCGCAAGGCGGCTAATCGGGTACCTCCCGCGTACTCGACTGCCGTACGACAGCGACAGGGAGCCAGCAGGGAGCGGGGGTCAACGAGTCGCGCTCTCGCGATCAAACGATCAAGGAAGGCGATACCGTTCGGGTGACCTTCACCGACGCCGTTGCCGTCTCGCTGGAGCCGCGCTGAGCCCCCCGCTATGAGCCCGGATTGAGGGCCGCGTGCCGCGGTTTGGCCCCGGCCGCGGCCCCAGTGAGTAGACCGGCGTCGCGCACGGTCTACCATTATTTGATCCAAGCCCGCCGCCGCGCGCATCCTATCGGCTGCAACCCCCATCACTAAGGGCCCAAGCCCATGCGCGCAAACCACAGGGTGCATCGTTCCAACGATGCTTCTCGAAATGGCACCCGCCTTGGCACGAGCCTGCGTGCGGTTGCTCTCTGTCTGGGGCTGACGGGCCTCCTCTTCGCCGGCTGCGCCAGCGTGCCGAAGGACTACCCGCGCACCGAGTCCAAGGCCTTCCAGGACCATGCCGGCACCGCGCTCGGTCGCTACCTCGACCAGGCCGCCGCGCGCCACCCCGGCGAGTCCGGCTTCGCGATCGTCCGCCGCGGGAAGATTGCCTTTACCGCCCGGGCCGCGTTCGCCGAGCTCGCCGAGAAGACGCTCGACCTGCAGTACTACATCTGGGAACCGGACGCCACCGGCCGGCTGCTGGCCGAGCGTCTGGTGCGTGCCGCCGATCGCGGGGTGCGCGTGCGCCTGCTGCTCGACGACATGACCTTCAAGGGCCGGGACCCGGCCCTCGCGGCACTGGATGCACACCCGAACATCGAGATCCGGATGGTCAACCCCTTTGCCCATCGGGGTGCGCGGGGGCTCGAATTCATCACGGGTTTCCAGCGGCTCAATCACCGCATGCACAACAAGACCCTGGTGATGGATAACGCCCTGGCCATCGTCGGCGGGCGCAACGTCGGGGATCACTACTTCGAGGTCCACACGAACGCCAACTTTCGCGATCTGGACGTCGCCGCCGGCGGCCCGGTGGTGCGGGAAATCTCCGGCGTATTCGACCGCTTCTGGAACGGCCACTGGTCGGTACCCATCAGCGCCCTCGTGGACCGGCCCGCTACCCAAGCGGATCTGCAGCAGGCCCAGGACGGCCCTGCGCGAGCTCATCGCGGCAGACAACTACCCCTATCCGATCGACCAGGACATTGCCGAGCTCAAGTCGATGCTCAAGCACGAGATCGACAAGTTCGTCTGGGCGCCGGGCCACATCGTCTGGGCGGACCCGACCGAGATCGCCACGACCGGTCGCACCACGCGGATGCCCGAGCTGCTGTACCGGCGCGTCGGCCGGCTCGACACCGAGCTGCTGATCGAATCGCCCTATTTCGTCCCCCGCGATCGGGCGATCGAACGATTGAAGGAGCTGCACGACCAGGGTGTGCGCGTCCGGGTCCTGACCAACTCCCTGGCCTCGAACGACGTGCTGGCCGCCCACGGGGGGTACGCCGATCGCCGCAAGCAAGTGCTGAAGAGCGGCGTCGAGCTCTACGAGCTGCGCGCGGACGCCGGGGTGATCAAGAAGCGGATCGCCTTCTTCGGCGCCAAGGCCGCGCTGCACGCCAAGGTCATCGTGTTCGACCGCCAGGACGTCTTCATCGGCAGCCTCAACCTCGACCCCCGGTCCTCCGACATCAACACCGAGGCGGGGCTTTACGTGCAGAGCCCGGAGCTGGCCGCCCAGGTGGTCGCCTGGATGGACGAGGGCGTGTTGCCCGAGAACAGCTATCGAGTGCGGTTGGACGCGGACGGGAAGCTGTCCTGGGTGACCCAGGACGACGGGCGGGAGGTGATCTACCGCCACGACCCCGAGAGCACCGCCTGGCAGCGCTTCACGGCTGGCTTCATCGGGCTCCTGCCCGTCGAGGATCAGCTCTGATCCCGACGGGGCCTTTCTAGACAGGTCTTCTGCCATGCACCCAAGGCGAGTTCTCAACCCCCTGCTCGTTCCCCTTCTGCTACTGATTTGTGCCGGCTGCGTTGGACCGCTTCCGGGGAAGGAGGTGGAAGAGGCCACCATCTACCAGACTTACGGATATCGTAGCGGCGCGCAGTGGCTGATCCCGATGCGCATCTGGGTCCATGAGCCGCGCACAGTGACCGAGACGACCTTCGCCGGCCTGGCCGCAACGGCCGGGGGCCGGCCGGCCCCGGAGATCGCGCGGTTTCGCGACCGCCTATCCGACGTGGTTGCGGACGACGAGTCGCGCGAGCAGGTCGCGTTCGTGTTCGACCAGGATCCGCGGCAGGAGACCTTCACGCTACGGGAAGCGGACGGGACACCCAAGCGCAGCGACCTGAACGGCCTGATCCTTGGCGAGCTGAAACTAACCACGGCGCGTGCCCAGGAGCTCCTGAAGGCTCAGGGTTCCAACCACGGCTGGCTGCAACTGCATGTCGTGTCGGCAGGCCACCGGGGAAGCGCGAGGGTACGGTTGATCGAGCCCCAGGGACTGTCGCTGATCTCCGATATCGATGACACCATCAAGGTCACCAACATCCCCGCCGGTCACAAGGTGGTGATGGAGAACACCTTCTACCGTTCGTTCGTCGCCGCTCCCGGGATGGCAGAGCGGTACCGCGGGCTCGGCGACGAGACGGCGTTTCACTACGTCTCCGGCGGACCCTGGCAGCTCTATCGCCCGCTGGCGCAATTCATCACCGCCGCCGGATATCCGCAAGGCTCCTTCCACATGAAAAACGTGCGCAAGAACCTGCTCACGCCGGGGTCGTGGCAGGACCTTTCAAGGCTTGCCGGCGGCGATGCCACGACGGAGCAAAAGCTCGGTCAGATCAGTGGAATCATCGGCCACTTTCCGCAGCGCCGGTTCATCCTGGTCGGGGATTCCGGAGAGCAGGATCCGGATACTTACCGGAAGATCCGCAACCGGTTCCCGCGGCAGATCGAGGCGATCTGGATCCGCGACCTGGTCAATGATCGCAAACACCATCCCGCGCGGCTAAAGGGGATGCAAATCATCGACGTCCAATGAATGCGCCGCGAGATCCTCTTCGACCATCCGCAATACGGCCTCCAGCAATGCCTCGCGCGGAAAGTCATTATGGTCGACGAGGGTGGAGCCGAGCGCCGGATGGGAGCGCGCAATCGGCACCGCCAGCGCCCAATGGTCCGCGTTGAGGTAGCCAAGCAACGCGCTGCCAGGGATCACCTGGTCATAGAACAGCACTTGGCTGTCGTTGCGGGCGTCCACCCGGCTCAGTTTCTTGTAGCTGGACTTGAGCACCGAGGAGATTCGCTCGGGTTGCGGAAAGGTCGCCAACGAGTAATACGGCACCCCTGGGGGCAGCGGATGTTGCGCGAGCCAGGCCTGGCGGATTCCCGGACGCAGGCTCGCGACCGCGCCGCCATCGCCGGGCGAGCAGTGTGAGCCGGGCCAGTGTTGCAGCAACGCAAGCTGCGACTGCTCGGCATCGTTTGCCAGTGGCGAGCCGCCGACCGCGCCCGCGACGCTGACGACGGCGGCCACCCGTTTGCGGATCTCCGGGTAGGACACCAGCGCCTCGAGGATGTCCGGCGCACCCTTGGAATAGCCGATCAGCACCAAGCGCGCCTCTGCGCTCCCAATCGTCGTCCGCAGGATGGCGTCGCGGATCTGGCGTGCGTTGTTGGCACTGCTCGACAACCCGTCCACTGTCAGGGTGATCTGGTCATAGCCGAATGGGCGAACGTGCATGGCGCCGCTGTGCTTCAGGTCGAGCCAGTCTGAGAAGCAGTCCCACCCGACACCGGGCACCACGGCAGCGACGAGTCGCAGTCTCGATGGCCCGAGCTTCACCGGCGCACCCGTCCCCGCCGGCTCGGTTCCGACGCGGGCGAGCGCCTCGTCGCAGGGCCTGTAATCCGGCAGTGCGGTTCCACGCTTCGCCAATACCGCACAGAAGATCTCCCGAAAGCGTGCCCGTTGGTCCCGAACGCCAGCTTGGGAGGCAGGCATCAGGACGAGCGGCGGGGTCGCGGTCGTATAGGGCATGAGCGGCGGCGTCGAGCAACCGCTCGCAGCGATGGCGGTCAGCAGCGCAAGAAGCGGCATCAGCCCGTTCTTTGGTGCCCAATGCCACAATCGCCTCCAGCAGCGAGAGATCCCCGCGATCGGTTTTCGATTGCTCGCTATGGGCATTGGAGCTTCGCCCGTGGGGTGGTCGCGGCGGCGCATTCGATGAGGTCCCCAACCTAACTGTTATTCGACAGACGACAGCGCGATCCTCACCGGGAACCGCGTTACCATCACCGATGGACGAGGGCAACGCGGGACATTCGAGCCAAGCGCGTAGACGGCCAGAGATTGTCCGCCCCGGGGAGCAAAGATAGTCTACGCGAGCACCAAGCCGCTCCCGGGACCTGCTTCGCTGCGTGGGTGAGCGAGGGATCGCCACAGCGGGTCCGTTGAACGGCGCAACGGTGTGCGGCGAGAAGGGCGCCACCCAGGAGCGCGTCCCGGGGCGCTATGCCGAAGACCACGGACTGCCCTTGAATCCCTGGGCGATCGACTCCGCAGGGGCACAGACCGCCTTCTACGCCGGACGCTGCCGCGCCTGCACCTCGGACGCCTGGTGCAGCTTCGGCGGCCGTTTCACGCGGGAAGCTGACGCTGGCCGTTGGTCGAGCCAGTGGTCGCTCACGACCCGGAGGAGACATTCGGCTTGATCCGTCGAGCGGCTGCTTCGTCCCCATTGCGGACGCCGTCAGAGCGGGTGGCGATCGCCTGGAAACGGCCCCCAGGCCACTGCCGACGGGGCCGAAACGCCGCATCAGCGGGCGCTTGGCTCTATGCGCCCCCAGTATTGTCGTCCATCATCGGCACCGTCCGGGTTTCGCCTAACGGGAGATTGAGCGAGCTGGGCCGGTGGCCGCAGGGTCCGGATGCCCCGAATGCTCGTGCGGGCCGGTTACCTGCCCTTACCGCATCGGTTATCCTTATCTTTAATTTGGCCATTGAGTGCGTCGATCGAGCGAACCATGACTACATCCATTCGGGCCGATATCCCGGATCGCTTGGTACAGCAGGCGGCGATTCTGGTCCAAGACGGCTGGGCGAGCGACCTCGACGAGATCCTCATCGACGCACTGCGTCGCTACTTGAGCTCCCACAGCGCGGAGCTGAGCGAGACCTTCGTTCGCGAGGACGTGCAATGGGGTCTGCGTGGCGACGGATAGCCGCATCGCTCGCGTTGTCGTTTGCGATGCCGGGCCTTTGATTCATCTCGACGAGCTGGACTCGTTGTCCCTGGTCGACGATTTCCCTTCGGTGCTTGTGCCCGATGCGGTGTGGGCCGAGGCAGAGCGGCACCGCCCGCAGATTTTCAACCGGCTGACCCTATCGTTCGTTCGGGTAACGCCACAGCATCCGCCGCGGCCCGCGCTGACCGCGCTCTCGCGCCTGATGCCTTTGCACGCGGGCGAAACCCAGGCGCTGCAGATCGCCGAGGAGCACGGCGCCGATTTACTCCTGACAGACGACACGGCAGCCCGGCGTTTTGCGCAGATGCTGGAGTATACCTGAGCGGGCTGACTCGTCTTCGCGCAGGCGGCGGATGATTGGTATTACACACCGGGTAGCCTCCCCCCAACCCTTTCCCGCGATTCGGGCGCGGACGCGATCCCCTCGGTCCAGAACGAAAAAGGCAGCCACACCGGGAGGAAGCCAGCCCAGCGCGCCTGGATGGCGGCATTGCGCGGCGTCTCGGCCAGGATTTCCAGGGCCAGGACGCGCAGCAAGGTGGATTTGCCGGAACCGGCATCGCCCAAGACGACTGCACGGTCGTTCTTCCCGATCCAGGCGAATGCCGGGACCCGCTGTTTCGCGATCTCGGTGCGCGGCCTGTATGACGACGCGGCTCGGCGAGCCTGGTCGCGCTCATCGGGCGCCCAGGGTTCCGGCGAGTCGCGGGCGGGCATCGGATCGGCAAACGCCGTGGCGATGCGAAGGGTCTCGGCAAGATCAGACTCGACATAGCGCTCGACCAGCGCAAGCGCGCCGCGGGAGCCGTCCAGCGAGGCGGTGGGCAGATGGCCGCCCGAGTCCCAGACCTCGAAATGGCAGCGATAGAGACTGCCGAGGGCGAGGCGAAGCTCCGCGGCGTCTTCGGCGTTCAGGCGCTCGGCAAGATTGCGGGCGGCATCCTCGCCGCAGAACGCGCTGACCCAGGCGCGACCGAAGAAGTCGTCGACGATCTCCGGATGGCGCTTGAGTCGCTCGGAAAAGCCTTCCGCATCGAGCGGTTGGAAGTCGATGCCCCGCGCGCGCAGGCGCTCGGCCTGGCGCTCGATCTCATCCTGCTGCTTGGTGTCTCGCAGCGGTGCGCGCACGCAGATCGAGTGGGATCATGGAGTCGTCCCGGGCATCGGGGAACGTTGTGGCGTGGAGCCATTGACGCATTGGCCTTGACTCCGTGACTTACACAAGAGCGCTGCATGCATTAGCCTACATCAACGTTGCGTCAGATATCGGTTAGAGCGAGCGCGATACGTTCCGGCGGCGGCTTTGGCTCTTTAACCGGCCATTATCCTGAACGTAACCCAGCATCGGCTTCCAACTGGAAGCGGGACTGGACATAGGCCCGATCGACCCCGGCCTCCAGGGGCAGGACGGGGAGTGAGGCCAGCAGGTCATCGACCTTCCGACTCAGCACGCTGGATCCGAGCTTGCGGGCGCCGAAGCGTAGCTCCGCGGCGACGACGATGCTGGTGCAGACGGTGCCGCAGCGGCGGCGGGCGAGCATCGTGGCCACGGGTCCCTGGCGTTGGCGGATCAGTGCGGAGAGGATCTTGGTGTCTTGCAGGTAGAACACCCCGTCCATGGTCAGAGGCGGATGTCGTCCAGGGGCAACTGACCTTGGTCCACGTCGGGGAAGGGCTCATCGAGCAGCTCCCATCCGGCAAGCAGGGTGGCGAGGTCCGGCAGGCGCTTCACCGGCTCGACAATCGGACGCTCGCCGTCCCTGCGGATGGTCGCCTCGTCGGCGTCGAGCTCGAGCTCGCGAGGAATGCGCAGGGCTTGGTTGCGGCCGTTGCGAAACAGGCGGATGAGGCGTTCAGGTTTCATCGGACACCGCTCCAGGAAGATTGCAGATGCCGAAGCCTAGGCCAATGACCAGCAGCACATCCCTCTGGGCAGTTGTAACCCTCGTGCTTGTCGGCTGCGTCAACATACCGGCGAGCGATCAGTTGATCGCGTACCGGGGCGGGCGGATGATTCGGACGGGGGATGCGGCCTGCTCCCACGGATGGCAGACCCTTTCCTCCGGGTTGCCGCCAACCGCGGCGCTCGATTCCGCCAATTTCACCCTCATGAGCTGGAACGTATTCAAGGGTCGGAAAAGGCACTGGTCGGAAGACTACGCGCGACTCAGCGCTGACCAGGACATCGTCCTTCTGCAGGAGGCGCACCTGACGCCCTCGCTTCGCGCCTTGCTGGAGCGGTCCGGATACCGCTGGACCATGACGCGTGCCTTCGACTACCAGGGCGCCGCGACCGGCGTGTTGACTGCCGGCAGAGTCACAGCATCGGGGGCATGTTTATGCCGACTGGCTGAGCCTCTGATTTTTTTGAGCCAATCCAGCTCGACCTTCAGCCGTCCGATCTCGCTGTAGAGCCGGTCCGCATCCCCCGGGCCGTCCTCCTTTTTCGGCCCGCGCTTCTTCGCGAAGAGCGTCTCCGCCTGGTCTTGGATCTCGCGCTTCCACTGCCCGACCTGGACCGGGTGCACCCCGTACTCTTGTCCGATCTCGTTGACCGTCTTGACCCCGCGGATCGCTTCCAGCCCGACCTTCGCCTTGAACGCCGCCGTGTATGTCTTGCGCTTCGCTTCGCCCATTCTTCTCTGCCCCTTTCGGTTTGGCGCAAGCTTAAATTATTGTCCGGTTTTCGGGGTCCACTTTAGAGTAAGCCGCACCGACGATGGGATCGAAGGTCCAGTAGTTGAGCCCCGGATTGCCGAGCCGGCCAAGCTCGTAGCTGCCCGTCGGCGCGTAGATCGGCAGCAGAAAGTCATATTGCCAGTCGCCCGACTTCCAGGCGAGCATGACCGGCACGACCGTCAGGTCGCCGAAGCCGGATACGCTGCTTTGCACCCCGATACCGCCCAACGCCTCGGAGTCCGCCGAAATGTCCATCCAGGAGTAAGGCAGGAAGGCCGCCACGCTGTAATGGGCACCGCCGAGCAGTGTCTGCGCAAAGGTGTAGCCGCCCCCGAGGATCAAGGTTTCGACCGTCGCGTGGGCGTTCGTCACGATGCCAGCTGCCGTTGGGAGCTTGGCCGACGCATCGCCCTGGTAGCGCAAGAACATCGGCTTGAAGAAGACGCCAGGCGTGGTTGGCGGAAGATCCGCGAGCGTTGCGTTGGCACCTGGAATCACATGCGCGGTACCGCCCTCCCCGGCGATGACGGCAGCCGGTCTCCCGGCAAGCACTGCGACCAATGCAAGGCCAACTGCAGACCGCCAGCGCCGGTGCGGGGACGCGATGTTGGGACTAGACTGCGGCGGCTCGCCGTCCACTTCGGGTACGCCTTGCGCATGCGCGGCAATGGCGCAAACCGGACAGCGCGCAGCGGGATGCCATGGGCTCAGGGCTCGCGTCACGGATGCTTGACTCCTCGTTAAGTTGCGGGACGGTCGGGGATTCAGGCAACCGACCGGGCAGCCGCCGCGCGACGCCGGGGCGGAGATTAGGTGATCGTTTCGCTCGGTCGCTATTCGATTTGCGCAAAGAGGCGGAGATGGGCACGACCCATCCGGATGCATCTTCGGTAGGCAGCACCGACTGAAGGAGGCCGCCGGTCGGGAACGGCTTTCCGCCGCTCCGCCAGGTGGCGCCATCGGCCGGGTTGCCAGCCTGTTCACAGCGCGGCCAGCAGGTCGGCCAGCGCCTGCCCGTCGATCGGCTTGACCAGATGCCGATCGAAGCCGGCGGCATGGGAGCGGCGGCGGACTTCCTCCTGACCCCAGCCTGTGAGTGCGACGAGCCGGATATCCCGGCCCCAGGGTTGGGCGCGCAGTCGGGCGGCGGTTTCGTAGCCGTCGAGGGTCGGCATACCGATGTCGAGCAGGACGAGCTCGGGGCGGAAATCCGCCGCCAGCCCCAGTGCCGCGAGGCCGTCGTAGGCGATCCGCACGTCCTGGTTCAGTAGGGTCAGCAGCATCCCCAGACTGTCCGCCACATCCCGGTTGTCGTCGACGACCAGGATGCGCCGCGACCCAGCCGGCAAGGCGAGTGGGGCTTCGACCCGCGGGGTTGGCACGTCTGTCGTCGCCGGTTCGGCGAGCGGCAGGCGCACGAGGAAGGCGCTTCCTCGGCCCCGCCCCTCGCTGCGGGCCTCCACATGGCCGTCGTGCAGTGCGACGAGCTGCTGAACGAGGTGAAGCCCGATCCCCAGTCCGCTTTGACCCGGCGCCAGCGAGCGGTCCTGGATAAACAGGTCGAAGACCCGCGGCAGCAGTGCCGCCGGGATGCCGACGCCGTTGTCTGCAACGACCACCACGACCTCCCCGCGCTGGCGCTCGACGCTTACCCGCAGCTGCCCCCCGGCGTCGGTGAACTTGGCGGCATTGTTCAGCAGGTTGGCGAAGATCTGGGCGAGCCGCAGCGGATCGGCCTCGACCACGATCGGCTCGGCCGGAACGGCGAGCTCTAGCTTATGGCCCCGGCTCTCGATCAGCGGCCGGGTGGTTTCGACGGCCTGATCCAGGCTGTCCGCGAGCGTGACCCGCGCACGGCGCAGCACGATCCGCCCCTGGCCGATGCGGTTCAGATCCAGGAGCTCATCGACCAGGTGCTCCAACTGGGCGAGCTGCCGGCCCATCATGGCGAGCGCCTGCGACGCCGCCTGAGTATCCTCGCTCGCCCGTTGCACGATCTCCAGGCCGGTGCGCAGCGGCGCCAGCGGATTGCGCAGCTCGTGTGCCAGGATCGCCAGGAACTCGTCCTTGCGCCGGTCGGCTTCCTGCAACGCTTCCTCGGCCTGCTTGCGCGTCGCGATCTCGCGCACGATCGCCCACATGGCGTTCGGTTGACCCGTGTCGTCGCGTGCCAGGGTGGTTCGCAGCTCGACGGGGATAATAGTCCCGTCTTTCCGCCGATACTCCTTCTCGTAGACGTCGGAGTATCCGCGCGGGAGTATCTGTTCCCGGACAATGGCGTCTTCCAGCGGATGCCAGCGCTCAGGTGTCAGTGCCTGATACGTCATTGCGCTCAGCTCCTCCGGCGAGTAACCCAGCATTTGGCAATAGAGCGCGTTGCACTCGACGATTCGCCCGTCCATGGCGACCTGCACAAAGGCGTCGCGCAGGCTTTCGTGCAGCATCCGGTAACGCGACTCGGATTGGCGCAACGCCGCCTCCGCCTGCTTGAACCGAGTCGTCTCGCGTAGCGAAAAGACGAGGCCCGTCACCGTATTCTTAGCCCCTTCGATCGGCGTCAGACTCCAATCCCAATAGGTGATGCCGCGCTCCGGCTGATCCGGGAACTCGAAAGGTTTGTCTTTATAGAAGACCTTTTCGCCGGTGTCGCGGACGCGGCGGAAGATCGCCTCGTTTTCGGTGTGGGGATACAGGGCGAAATGGTTCTTCCCGATCAGCTCCTCCGGCGTCATCCGGCAGGTTTCTGCGTAGGCAGCATTCACCCACACGAAATCGAACGCCGGATCGAGCAAGGCCAGCATCACGTCGGTGGCATGCAGGACGCTCTCCAGCCGGTCGCGGTCCCGCAGCAGGCGCACCAGATCGTCCCGACTCAGATGGTCGTAGTCGCGCATCCAAGGATCTCTGGCTGTACCGCCCGTTGAAGATGCGGGGATACTATACAGATCTTGAGATCACGAGGCATGAGCCGCCGCCGCCCTTGTCGATAGAAAGTCCCACGGCCGCATCGCGACCCTATCTGGGTCTTCACCGCGTCGCTGTCTGTGTGCCGGATGCCTGGCATCGAGCAGTCGGAACGGAGGCTTAGCGTTGAGCCCGCCGGTTTTAGACCGACGCGGGACCATGTGCCCTTGGGGTATCCCGCTCGCCTCGCCTGTGGCCGCGGGCTCCTGCACTTTTGGAGAAACGGACTGCACCACACCGGGCCAGCGGGAGCCGCCCGCCCGTTCCACTCATCCATCTGCGGGGATCGCCGCGCAACGCGCTGTGTGGCGGGGGCAAGATCACCGTTCCTTTCACTCGAGCCAGAGCCCTTAAGCTCGCCGCGGGGCGTACCGCCGGGGACAGGTGTATGCGCCGCCCCGGGGGTTACCGGGGCGGCGGCGGGAACGCTGGCGGCAGGTTTGCCCTAGCCACCGGCGATCGGAGACAGCTCGTCGAACGCCCGAAGCATTGCCAGGCGCCAGACGAGCCCGCCACCATCTTGCGCTGGCGACGCCATAACAACAGACGCCTTCCCTCCTCCTGCCTCGATCGGGGGTAGCGAGTCCCTATCGAGGTATCGGTCGACTTCGGAAAGCTCGCGGCGGATGTCCGCCACTAGGGCGGCACGGCCCTTGAGATCGCCGAAGCGGTACGCCTGGACGCACCGGCGCAATACGACCGGGCGCCGTGCGAATACGAATCTTATGGTGAACAAAAAAACCCAGATCGGGTGAAGGCTTGGGCTGTGCATGTCCCATGCATTCACCAGATCGGAGACGTTAGGCTCGTCGGGAGCCATAGCAGAACCTCTCGCTTGGCTGGGTTGGTAGAAGGGCCTCCGGTCCGTTGCTCCCGACTCGGGAGCCTGTTTCATGCGGAATGCATAATTCAATAGTTTGGGCCGTCGCCTTCGCCCTCGCCATCCGGTTCTCTACCCTTGTCCTCGACCGAATTCCCATCGCGATCTCCACCGGATCCGACCAGTCGGCGTTCGCGCGGATCTCGAACAGGTCCGGTTGAATAGAGCCGATCCAACAGCCGACAGTGCGGCTGCCGGGATGACGAACCCCCTCGACGCGGATGCCTGGTCGTACCCGATGCGCTGGGCGCAGGCACCGGCGTAGGCGCTGTCGACGAAGGGGGTGGCGACGTCCGGGGATTTCTCCGCTTCCCGTGCCACGACCGGCAGTCCGCCATCGCGGCCTTGCTGACGGCCAGGAGCGCAAAGGTGTTTCGATAGAAAGCTGTGCCCAATCGCGACAACACCCCGATGCGGGTGAACGTCTTCGCAGCCAGCCTGGTCCTCCTTGTCATCTCCTGCGGTGCCCGGCTACCGAAGCCGACCGTCCGTGCGAGGTCCTCGAGACCATCCGGGATCGTGGTGTTCCGCGCGAATCGGCGGCGCGAGGCAGGGTCGCGCACACCTTCGCTCCCTGCCAACTCCGGGAACCTGCCCTTGCAGCTTCAGCGGCCGTTTCACGCGGGAAGCTGACGCTGGCCGTTGGTCGAGCCAGTGGTCGCTCACGACCCACTCCTGCCGCTCAGTCCGCGGACCCGAGCGTCCGCTCTGGACGCGTAGCGGACTGTCGCGGTCGTAAGCGTCCGGCGAAAGCCTTCTTTCCCCCCAGCCCCGAGCGGAGCAAGCTTTTCCCGTCGATTGTCGAACCGAACGGGAGAGCAACACAATGGGCGAATTGGGGACTGGCCGGCGTAGCCTCGGTCAATGGAAAGCGCTGATCGAGCGCTACGAGCGCGGCAGCGCCACCCAGGCGCGTTTTTGCGAGCGTGAGGGGGTGGCGATGAGCGCTTTCCAGTATTGGCGCCGACGCCTGCGCGAGGCGGCGGCAGGCACCGCGACGCCCGGCGGGAGCGGACGATTGGTTGCGGTGCAGGTGCGCGAGGAGCCGCAGGGTGCGGCGGACACCGGCCTGCGCCTGGTGCTGCCCTCGGGGGTGGGCATCGACGTGCGCCCCGACTTCGACGCGGCGACCCTGCGCCGCGTGGTCGCGGTCCTCGGAGCGCACGCGTGATCGCCCTCGCCGAGCCCGCCAAGGTCTACTTGGCCTGCGGCGCCACCGATATGCGCAAATCCATCGACGGGCTGGCCGGCGAGGTGGTCGACGTCTTGGAGGCCGATCCCTTCTCCAGTCGTCTCTTCGTCTTCTGCAATCGCGGCCAAGACAAGCTCAAGATCCTCTACTGGGAGCGCAACGGCTTCTGGCTCTGTTATCGACGTCTGGAGCGCGAGCGCTTTCGCTGGCCGCAGGTCTCGCCCGGACAGGCGAGCGTGGAGATTTCTGCGCAGCAATTGCGTTGGCTGCTCGACGGATTGGAGTGGCAATCCGTGCGGGGACACCGCCGAGCGGCGCTGTCGATCGTTTGAACACGCCCGATCGACAAGGCGCGTGCACTGGGTTAGCATTCGCCCATGCACGCCGCTGCGCCATTGCCGTCCGACCCTGCCGTATTGCAGGAAGAAGTCATTCGCCTGCAGGGGCGCCTGGCCGAGGTCGAGAGCCAATGCAGCGAGCAGCAACGCACACTCGATCGGCACTTGCAGCTCATCGACGAGCGCGACCGGCGCATCGAGCAATTACTCGATCTCATCGCCATTCTCAAGCGCAAGCGCTTCGGGCAAAGCGCCGATCGGCTCAACCTCGACGCCGCCCAGCTCAACCTCTTCGACGAGGCCGAGCTCGAAGCGCTGCTCGCCGAGCTGGAGGCCGAGCTGGAGAAAGAGCGGGCGGCGGCGCCCGCCGCGGACGGCGACAGTCCGGCCGAAGCGCCTGCCCCGGCGCCTAAAGCCCAGCCCAAGCGCCGTGCGTTGCCCGCCCATCTGCCGCGCATCGAGCGCATCCTCGATCTGCCCGAGGAGCGGAAGGTCGCGCTCGACGGGCAATGGAGCCTCATCGGCTACGAGACCTCCGAGCAGCTCGGGGTCATCCCGCGCCAGTTCTACGTCATCGTCTACAAGCGCGCCAAGTACGCCCCCTGCGACGACACCGTTCCCGGCGCCGCGCAGGGGATCTTGATCGCCCCGCGCGCGCCGCAGCTCCTGCCCAAGCCGATCGCCGACAGCTCGCTCCTCGCCGAGGCGGTGGCGGGGAAGTTCATCGACGCCCTGCCGCTCTATCGCCAAGAACGGCGCTTCGCCGCCGAGGGCCTGGACATTCCCCGCCAGACCCAAGCCGGCTGGCCGATCGAGACCGCCGAGCGGCTCGCCCCGATCGCCGCCGGGATGCGCCGCGAGCTCTACCGCGGGCGGGTGCTGCGCATCGACGAAACCCGCCTGCAGGGGTGCTGCGCGAGCCGGGACGGGCCAATACCGACAAGTCCTTCATGTGGGTCTTCTGCGGCGGGCCGCCCGGGCGAGCGGTCGTCATCTTCCATTACAGCGAATCGCGCGCGGGCGAGGTACCGCTGCGCTTTCTCTTCCCGCCCGGGGGGCCGCCCGATGCGCAGGCCGCGCTCTGCCGATGGTTACTCCAGACCGACGGCTACGCGGGCTACGACCCGCTCGCCCAGCTACCTTGCGTCGTTGCGCATGCCGGCTGCTGGGCGCACGTGCGGCGCAAATTCGTCGAGGCCGGCGAAGGGCGCAAGCACACCGCGGCCGCCCACCAGGCGGTGGCCTCGATCGCCAAGCTCTACGCCGTGGAACGTTCGCTGCGCGATCGTTCCCCCGAGGAGCGCCGCCGCGAGCGCCAGCGCCAGAGCCGTCCCATCGTCGAGGCCATCAACCGATGGCTCGACGAGAAGGCCGCCCGCGTGCTGCCCCAGAGCGCGCTCGGCGCGGCCATCGGCTATGCGCTCAACCAATGGGACCGCCTGCTCGTTTTCCTCGACCACGGCGAGCTCGAGATGGCCTCGATCATAATTCCGCCCACCCCTGTCAGGCCGCCACCGGCGTCAGATAGGGCTGCGTGGGCGAGCGCGGTCGTCGCCGCCGTGGCGGTGGGGGCAGGGAGACGTGGGCCAGCACTTGGTCGAACAGCACCGGATGGGCACGGCCGAAGAAGCGCGCGGCGGCGGTGGTGCCGTCGGGGCGACGGACATAAAAGTTATGCAGCGCCGTCAGTGCGGCCAGCTTGCGATCGCTCAAGCGGTGACTGCCGTGACGATAGAGCGACAGGTGGCCGTTGCGCCCCTCCACGCAGGAGCTGCTGCGCTGAAACAGATCGGCGCAGGCCGCGGCGACCGCCTCGATCTGTGCGCGTCGCGCGGGCGCCACGGCTTGCAGCGGATGAGTCGGCTGGCGCAAGGGCTCGAGCAACTGCGCGCTGAGCGCCGTGAGTCGGTGTCGGGTGTCGGCGCGCGTGCTGCGCCCGGCGACCCGCGCCAGGTAGAGGCCCGGAATCAACTGGGTCAGGACGGCCTGCTCCAAGTCGGGAGGGAGGTCCAGGGCCTCGACCCGGGTGTGCAGGGTGGCCAAGAAGAAGGCCAGGGCGGCCAGCCAGCGGACCGTCAGGCGCTGGGCTTTGAGGAGGTGCTCGCGGGCGCGTGCGGGCAAGTTGGCGGCGTCGGCGAGGCCGTCCAGGCGTGCCCACACCGCGGCGAAACGGGCAGCGACCCGCTCGATGGGTTGACCCTGTCCGCTCGCGAGGTCATAGGGGTGATACAGGATGCCCAGTTCGCGGATTTGCTCCCGGGCCTGCGCTTGCCGCGCCAAGGCCTGGGTCTGTTCGGCTTCGGCTTCGACCAGTGCGGTCAAGGCCGTTTCGGTCCGGGCCGCGAAGGCCGGCGGTCGGCCGCGGGGATGGGGTACCTGCGCGTCGTACGCCCGCTGCGCGGCCCGTGCGGCGTCGACCGGCGTCTGGGCCGCCGCGACGGCGGCAGTGGCCTGTCCGACTTGGCGGGCCAGGCGCAGACCGGTCGCTTTCGACACCTCATGCTGACCATGGAAGAGGTCCGAGGCATGCTGGGCGCCGCGGTCTTTCTCAATGTGGTGCCGCAACGCCGTGGCTTCGTCGCTGGTGCCTTGGATCACGGTCACCGGCAACCCCGCAAGCGCGGTGTCCAGCGCCTGCGTCCAGGTGGCGGCGGTGCGATCGGGGGCATACCTTTCGAGCAGAATGAAGTTCGACACCGGCTCAATGGCCACCAAGCAGATTTCGGGATGAAAGGTTTCGTCCTCGCAGACCGTCGCCTCCCGCGGCGCCATCCCCACCGCGAGGGCCGCGCGCTGTTCTTGCGCCTGCTTGGCCACCGCTTCCTGCACCTGCACCGTCAACGCATACTGGCTGCCGCAGGAGGCGCCGACGACGCCCGACAAGCCGCTCAGCTCCAGCAACTCGCACACTAGCCGTACCCCGGCGCCCGCCCGCAGAGTGACGATGAGATGCATCGCTACCACCAGGCGGTGCAGCCAGCGCGCCCCCGCCGGGGTCGCCAGGCCCGCCGCTACCTCCGCGGGCAGCCCCCCCCAACGGCACCGCCGCGCGCCAGTCCCGCAGGGTGCTGCGTGCCACCCCCAGCTCCGTCGCCACCTGCCGCAGCGGCTGCCCCTGCGCCAACCGGACCGCCGCAACCCCCAACCGTTCCGCCCGCTCCAGGCGCGAGCGGCGCCTCACGACGGCCAGGAACGGTCGACTGGCGAGCGACGGGCATCTGGGCTAAAGTCATATGCGGCAGGATCTTCGGACATCTTTGATTCCCCTGGTTTAGTTTGCACTTCCAAGGGTATGAAAGTTTGAAGGTCCTGCCAACCTCCCCGACACCTATGGCCGAGTGCAGCGCTGGGCCTTGGGCGGATTTATGATCGAGGCCCTCGAGATCGATAACAACCTCACCGAGAACGCGATCCGCCCGTTCGTCATTGGCCGCAATTATGCGCAGCCCCGGATTATGCGCAGCTCGCCAGCCGGGGTCGTTCGTTTACGGTTGATCGGTCGAGGGTTTTCGTCCGCACCGGCTGCGTCGGGTGCAGATAAAACTGAGGGTACCCCAAAAGCTTCCGATATCGGAGGGTACCCGTGTCCGAGCAGCTTCTCGCCGATTTCCGCTCTTATCTGGCAGCGCGCGGTCACACGCCCGGCACGCTGCGTCAGTATGTTGCCGCAGCGGCGCATTTCCTCGTCTGGTTGGGCGAGCGTCCGCCCGAGCGGCAGCGCATCCGCGTCGAGCGTCCGCGCATTTCTCCAAGAACGCCTGACCGTTTGCCGCTGCCCGCATCCGCGGACCACCTATCCGAACGATGACCGCGCGGCGCTGAATCGTCTGTTGGAGATGCGCGGGCAAGAGCGGCTGCGCCCGCCGAGCGCCGCCGCGAGCCTCGCCGTCGAGGCCCTGGTGGCGCGCTTCGATACTTACCTGCGCGAGGTATGCGGGTTGGCCGATACCACGCGTCACGCGCGCCGCCGCTATGTGCGCCTGTGCCTCGCCGCACTCTTCGGCGACGGACCGGTCGATGTCCGCCGGATCGGCGCCGGCGACCTGATCGAGCTGGTGACCGAGCAGGCGCGCACGCGCGACCCCGGCAGCGTCGGCGCGCTGAGCACCGCCATGCGCAGCTTGATGCGCTTCCTGCAATTCGCCGGGGAGCTGCAAGTCGACCTGACCGAGGCGCTCCCCAGGCCGCCGCACCCCGCGCTTGCGCCGCTGCCGCCGAGCCTGAGCGAGACGGAGCTCGCGCGGTTTTGGGCCGCCTTCGACCGCACAACCGCACTCGGGCGGCGCGACTACGCGATGGCGCGCTGCTTGGCCGATCTGGGGCTGCGCCGCCAGGAGCTCGTCGCCCTGCGTCTGGACGATATCGACTGGCATGCCGGAACCGTGCGTTTGGCGCCCGGCAAAAACCGCCGCGGCGCGCAACTCCCCCTGCCGTGCGCGACCGGCGCAGCCCTGGCCGACTATCTGCGCCACGGACGACCGGCGACGGACAGCCGCGCGGTGTTCGTCCTGCACCGGGCGCCGCTCGGGCAGGCGGCGGCCCAGAGCACGGTCACCCACGCGCTCGGCCGCGCCTTCGCGCGCGCCGGCCTGCCCTGGACCGGGACCCACATCCTGCGCCACACCGCTGCGGCGCGCATGGTCGAGGGCGGCGCCTCGCTGAAGCTGGTCGCCGACGTATTGCGCCATCGCAGCATCGATACGACCGCGATCTACGCCAAGGTCGACCTGCCCGATCTGGCGCGCGTGGCCCTCCCGTGGCCGGGGAGGTCGTCGTGAGCCGCTGGTCGAGTATGCAAGAACGGGTGGACGCCTATCTGACGGCGCGCCGCCGCTTGGGCTACGCCCTGCGCATCGAGGGTGCGCAACTGCAGGGCTTCGCCCGCTATGCCGACGCTCGCGGGCATACCGGGGCGCTCACGACCGATTTGGCGCTGGAGTGGGCCTGCGCGTCCGAGCGCTCCGGTCCGCTCGGGCGCGCCCGCCGGCTGGAGACGCTGCGCCCGTTCGCCAAGTTCTGCGCGGCTTTCGAGCCGCAGACGCAGATCCCGCCGCCCGACGCGCTCGGCCCCGGGCATCGGCGGGTCGCACCGCATATCTACAGCGACGAGGAGGTCGCGCAAATGCTCGCTGCGGCGGGCGAGCTGATTCCGGCCGGGGGGCTGCGCCCGGCCGGCATGCAATGTCTGCTGGGACTGCTGGCCGCGACCGGCTTGCGCGTGTCCGAGGCGCTGCATCTGCAGCGCGCGGACACTGACTTGGAGCGCGGCGTGCTGTGCGTGCGCCAGACCAAGTTCCACAAATCCCGCTACGTCCCGCTGCACCCCAGCGCCGCGGCGGCGCTGGCCGAGTACGCGGCGCTGCGCGACCGGCGTGTGCCCCCGCCGCGCGCGCTGGCCTTCTTCCTATCGGACAACGGGCATCCCCTCGAGTACGAACAGGCCCTCTACGCCTTCCATTGCATCCGCACCCGGCTCGGATGGGATCGGCTGCCCGGACGCCTCCCCCGGCTCTACGATCTGCGCCACACCTTCGCCTGTCGCCGACTGCTCGCCTGGTATCGCGAGGGCGTCGATGTCGTCTGGGCCGTGCCGCTGTTGTCGACCTATTTGGGACACGTCAAGGTCACCGATACCTACTGGTACCTCACCGGCATCCCGGACTTGATGGCGATCGCCGCAGAGCGCTTCGAGCGTTTCGCCCGGAACGCCGAGGCGGAGGCGCTACCATGAACGCGCTGGCGCTTCCGACCGACCTGGCCCGCCTGCTTCAAGCGTTCTTCGTTCGGCACCTGATCGAGCAGCGCGGCGCGAGCCCGCGGACCGTCGCCGCGTATCGGGATACCTTCCGGTTGCTGCTGCGCTTTGCCGAGACCCGCAGCGGAAAATCCGTCGGCGAGCTGACGCTGGCGGACGTGGACGCCGAACTGGTGCTGGCGTTTCTGGCGGAGCTGGAGACCCGCCGCGGCAACGGGGTGCGCACCCGCAACGCGCGCCTCGCGGCGATCCGCGCGTTCGCCCGGTGGACCGGTCTGCAGGAGCCCGCCGCACTGCCCGGGATGCAGCGCATTCTGGCCATTCCGGCCAAGCGCTTCGACCGGCCCCTGGTCGGTTTCCTCTCCCGCGAGGAGATCGAGTCGATCATGCAGGCTGCCGACACCGAGACTTGGAACGGCCGGCGCGACCGCGCGTTGCTGGCGACGATGTACAACACCGGAGCGCGCGTGTCGGAGCTGATCGCGGCATGCCGCGCCGACCTCGAATGCGAGCGCTGCCAAGCCCTGCATCTGCACGGGAAAGGCCGCAAAGAGCGGGTCGTGCCGTTGTGGAGCCGCACGACCAAGCTGTTGCGCCACTGGCTGGCGGAGATTCCGCCGCAGCCGCAGCAACCGCTCTTTCCCAACCGCCAGGGCCAGCCGATGACCCGCTCCGGGGTCGCCGAGCGTCTGGCGGTGTGTTTGGAGCGCGCGAGCGCCCGGTGCCCGTCGCTTAAGGGCAAGCGGGTCTCCCCGCACTCGCTTCGTCATACCACCGCCATGCACTTGCTCCAGGCGGGCGTCGACCTGACCGTGATCGCGCTGTGGCTCGGGCACGAGAGCGTCGAGACAACGCATCAGTACATGGAAGCGGACCTGCGGATGAAGGAGCGGGCGCTCGCCGCCGTGCAACCCCCGACGACGGGCGATCGGTCCCGCTTCGTCCCCTCCAAGAGCCTTCTGGCCTTCTTGGACGGGCTCTGATTATGCGCAGCTTGCCGGTGCCGACTGCGCCCGGAAAGCCAGGCCGCCCCGCCGGTTGCTCCCTCGAAACCGGGGAACGGCCGGCCAAAATGCGCATAATCCGGGGCTGCGCATAATTGCGGTTGAACTAATCCGCTCCGCGGGGCTTATTCGCGGTCATCCCGAACGGCAATAGGAATGCGAATGGCGCTGCAATAAGCCAGTGTCTAGCGCGGCCGTTCTCCCGATCGCTTCCGCTCCATCGTCCACACTCGAAGGCGGCCCGCTCCGGGTCGTTTCCCGAGGATCGGACGATGACGCCCCTACGTCAGCGCATGATTGCCGCCATGCAGATGCGCGGCTTCTCTCCGCGCACCCACGAAAGCTATCTCGCCGCCGTGCGGGATCTCGCCAAGTTCGCACGCCGTTCCCCCGACACGCTCGCGCGCGCGGATCTGCAGCGCTACTTCGAGCACCTGGTCTTGGAGCGCAAGCTCGCCCCGGCGAGCGTGCGCCTATCCTACAACGGCATCCGCTTCCTCTATGTGCAGGTGCTCGCCTGGCCGGCGGTCGATCTCGATGTGGCCCTGCCCAAGCGTCCCCAGCGCATCCCGGGGCTGCTGACCCGCGCCGAGGTCGCTGCCATCCTCGCCGCGTGCGCGGATCCCCGCTATCGCACCATGCTCACGGTCTGCTACGGCTGCGGCCTGCGCCTGAGCGAGGTGCTGGCGCTGCGGGTCAAAGACATCGACAGCGAGCGCAAGCTCTTGCGCATCGAGCAGGGCAAGGGTGCCAAAGACCGCCTGGTGCCGCTCGCGCCCACCGTGTTGGAGGCGCTGCGCGCCTATTGGCGCCTGTACCGCCCCCCGGATTGGCTGTTCGCCGGGCGCGGCGGCGAGCCGTTATCGCCGACCTCTTTGCAGAAGGCGTATACCCACGCCAAACGCCGGGCCGGGGTGACCAAGGTCGGCGGAATACACTCTTTGAGGCATGCCTATGCAACTCACCAACTGGCGGCCGGGCTCCAGGTCGAGCGCCTGCAACGCCTGATGGGACATCGCAGTATCCAAACCACCCTGCGCTATGTCCATTGGCTGCCGAGCGCCGCCGAGGGCGAGGGCGATCTGGATTTGCTCGCCAATCTGGGGGTGTCCCATGGCTGAGCGGTCGCTGCAAGCGGTCATCCATGCCTGCTTAGAGGACCTCGCCGCCGAGCGGCGCTTGAGTGCCCGCCAATGGCAGGTGTGCCGGCATATCCTCGATTGCCGCACCCCGGCCTTGGGCGGCTTCGCCCTGGAGTGCGACGGCTGCGGGGATCGCGCCTTTCTTTACCATGCCTGCCGCGACCGCCACTGCCCGCGCTGTCAGCGTCGGGCCTCGCAAGCCTGGTGCGAGCGCCAGCGCGCCGCGGTGCTGCCGGTGACCTACTACCATCTGGTGTTTACTCTGCCGCACGACCTGGACGGCTGGGTCGAGGTCCATCCCAAAGAAGTCTACGACCTGTTGTTCGAGACGGTGTGGGCAACCTTGAGCGCCTTCGGCGCCGATCCCAAGCGTCTCGATGGGCAGCTGGGCATGACCGCGGTGCTGCACACCTGGGGCCAGACCTTGGTGCGCCATGTCCACCTGCATTGCCTGGTGCCGGGCGGTGCGCTGTCCGCCGCGGGCGACTGGCATCCGGCCAAAAGCACCTATCTGTTTCCGGTGCGGGCGCTGTCGCGGCATTTCCGCGGCGGCTTGGTCAGCCGCCTGCGCCGGGCCTACGACGACGGGCGACTGCCGCGCATCGCCGACGCCAAGGAGGTCGGCCGGGTGCTCAAGACCCTGATGGGCACCGACTGGGTGGTCTATTCCAAACCCTGTCTGGCCCGTGCCGAGACGGTGGTGGATTACCTCGGCCGCTATAGCCACCGCATCGCGCTGGCCGACAGCCGCATTAAGGACTTCGACGGGGAGTCGGTGGCGCTGGCTTACAAAGACTACCGCGACGGGGACCGGCGCAAGGTCATGACTCTGACCGGCGAGGAGCTGCTGCGCCGCTTCCTGTTGCATGTGCTGCCCACCGGCTTTATGCGGTGTAGATGGTTATGCCGAGAATGCCGCCGTCGGACGGCAGCATTCTTCACAATATCAATGGATCGCGACCCGAAGTCCGTTGATTGACTCCGCATAAGACTGCCGTCCTTTTCGACCTTAGCGAAAAGAGGACAGCATGTTGATCACCTACTTCGAACACCCCTTCACGCTTCGCAAGCTTCGCTCCGGCCCTGCCGGTCCCTACCTGGACGACTTCGCCGCTCAGCTCGCTCAGGTAGGCTACTCGCGCGACAAGATTAGGGCGCATCTGCGGGGCGCCGGGCGATTCTCCGAGTGGGCCGCGCAGGCAGGATTGGCGATCGATGCGCTGGATGCGCGGGCACTCGCGCGGTTTGGCCGACACCTGGACACCCAAGGGCGCCTGCACGGTCGCCGGGGGCAATACGGCAACACTTTTGTCGGAGCTCGCCACTTTGTCGACTGGCTGCAAGCCAGAGGTGTCGTCCCGACGCCCCCGCCGACGGTCGATCCGGAACTGCTGACGGAGTTCTGTCGTTGGATGCACACTCATCGCGGTGTCGCCGAGACGACCCTCAAGAGCTACCGCCCGGGGCTACGCCGTTTGCTCGTGGTCCTCGGCGACCGGCCCGACCGCTACACGGCCAAGCAGTTGCGGGAATTGGTCCTCGACCGCACGCGCGCGAACAAGACCAGTCAAGCCAGGACGACCGTCACCGTCCTACGGATGTTCTTGCGGTTCTTGATCGTCCAGGGTCGTTGCGCCCCGGAGCTGCTCGTCGCGATCCCGACCGTTGCGGGATGGAGGCATTCCTCGCTCCCGAGCTACCTCTGCGCCGAGGAGGTCGAGCGGGTGCTCGACACCTGCGATGGCGCGACTGCCATGGGGGCGCGCGATCGGGCCGTGTTGTTGCTGCTGGCGCGGCTCGGACTGCGCGCGGGCGACGTGGCGGCCCTGCAGTTGAACGATATCGACTGGAAGCAGGGGCTGTTGCGCGTCGCCGGTAAGAACCGACGGCAAACGGCGCTTCCGCTGCCGCAGGAGGTCGGCGAGGCGCTCTGGCACTACGTGGCCAACCACCGTCCGGCCGTCGAAACGTCCCACGTCTTTATCACCGCGATCGCCCCGCTGGTCCCCTTTTCCCGCTGGATGGCCAGCACGATTACGGAGCGCGCATTACGTCTCGCGCACATCGATGCGCCGTCCTACGGGGCGCATCTGCTGCGCCGCTCGGCCGCGACCGCGATGTTGCGTCAGGGGGCTTCGCTGGAGGCCATCGGCGCCGTGCTGCGCCATGCCTCGATCGAGACGACCCGCCTCTACACGAAGGTCGACGTTGCGCTCTTGGAGCAGGTGGTCATGCCCTGGCCGGAGGTCGAATCATGCTAGCGCAAGCCGTAGACGACTACCTCGCCGTACGCCGTGGGGCCGGCTTCGCATTGAAAACCCCCGAGCTGTATCTGCGTTATTTCGTTCGCTTCGCCGACGTCCGCGGCGAGACCCATGTCCGGGCGCAGAGCGCGATCGATTGGGCGGCGGAGGCCAAGACCGAGGTCGAGCGCCACCGTCGCTACCGATGCCTGATCGGCTGTGCGCGCTTTCTCCATGCCGAAGACCCGCGCCACGAGATCCCGCCCGATCACGTCTTCTGCGGCTATCTCCCGCGTCCGACACCCTGCTTGTTCACGGACGACGAGCTGCGCCGACTCATCGACGCCGCCGCTCGCCTGGGGCCGCCAGGCTCGTTGCGCCCGCAGACCTACAAGACCCTGTTCGCGCTACTTGCCGTCACCGGGCTGCGGCCGGCAGAAGCCTACGCATTGTGCCGCGACGACCTCGCCCGCGACGGATTGATCGTGCGCAAGACCAAGTTCGGAAAATCCCGCCTGGTCCCGATCCACGACTCCACTCGTTGCGCCTTAGATCGCTATCTGGAGCAGCGCGCGCGCATCGGCTGGGACGATGCGCACGTGTTCGTCTCCTTGGCCGGACACCCGCTCTCGCCGTGCCTCGTCGCGCGTCTATTCAGGCAACTGCTGCAGACGGCCGGACTGCCGGACCGCCCCGGACGACCGCGCGTTCACGATCTGCGTCACCGTTTTGCCACCCGCGCTCTGCAGGCGTCTGGCGGCGACCGCGACCGGATCGGTTCCCAGATGCTCGCGCTGACGACCTACCTCGGCCACGCCCATGTCGCAAGCACTTACTGGTATTTGGAAAGTACTCCGCAGCTGATGACCGACATCGCCGCTTGCTGCGAAGACTTCGTCTGGGGAGAGCCGTCATGACGGCGATCGCCCCCCATATCGCAGCCTTCTTGCGCGAGCGCCTTCCCCGGCTGTCGATGGCTTTGAAAACGCGCACCTATTTGGCTCATACCGCGGGCAATCGCCAACGAGGGTGGTGAAGATCGGCTGGTAAGGGGGTGTTGAAGGGGGAGTGAAAGGGACCGCGTACGACAACTGCAGTGGGTAGCCATTGCCACGCCTTGGCGCCGGGTTCGGCCCCGGCGGAGCGTAGCGGAGCCGGGGCCGAACCCGGCGCCAAGGCGACGTGTGCCGCGCGGCGGGCACCGCCGCCGCGGGCGATGACACGGGGCGCGTCTTGGTCTAGAGGATAGGGGCCGTCGAGACCGGTGCGGCACCGGCTCCGACCGCCACAGTCCGTCCGGTGCCGCACCGTGCGCCGTGCCCTGCACGTGCCGCCTCAGTATCGCCCGCGTCCGGGCGTTCAGCCAGTGCTCGGCGGCAGGAGTTGCCGATGCCGGGCACGGCCCGCCTGTTCAACTGCGCCCGTTGCGGTCGTCAGGTGGCGATCTGCCGCCGTTGCGACCGGGGCAACCGTTACTGTGGCCCGGGCTGCGCACAGGCGGCGCGGCGGGCTGGCACGCGCGCGGCCGGGGCGCGTTATCAGCGCAGCCGCCCGGGTCGCTTTGCCCATGCCCAGCGTCAGCGCCGCTACCGGGCCCGGCAGCGGAAAGTGACGCATCGGGGTTCACCCGCTCCGCCCCCCGGTGCTTCACTGGTCCCCGAGTCGCGTGCCACGGCACCCCCCGGCATCGCGGCGCCGGTCCCTGCCGGCGCCGGTCTACGCTGCCGTTTCTGCGGGCGGGCGTGTTCGGCGTTCGTCCGTCTGGGGTTCTTGCGTCAGCGCCGCGATGGGCCAGCGATGCCATGGCCACCCCGCGTGCGGGCACAAAGCCCCTGAGCACGGCACCGGGTGGCCCGAGCGAGGAACAAACGAGCGTGACCATCCCCGCGGAGCTCGAAGCGAAGATCCTGCGCTACTTCCATGTGGAGAAGTGGCGCGTCGGCACCATTGCCACCCAGTTGGGCGTGCATCACGCCACCGTCGATCGGGTGTTGTCCCAGGCCGGGTTGCCGAAGAGTGCGCGCGCCCACCGCGCGTCCCTGTTCGACCCCTATCTGCCCTTTGTGGCGAAGACCCTAGAGCAATTCCCGCGCCTGACCGCCAGCCGTCTCTACGCCATGGTGCGCGAGCGCGGCTACACCGGGGGTCCCGATCACTTCCGCCATCTGGTCGCCATGCAGCGCCCGCGCCCCCAACCCGAGGCCTATCTGCGCCTGAAGACCTTGCCCGGGGAACAGGCCCAAGTGGACTGGGCGCACTTCGGAACGTGCACCGTCGGGCGGGCCGCGCGCCCGCTGATGGCGTTCGTCATGGTGCTGAGCTGGTCGCGCCAGATCCTGCTGCGCTTCTGCCTCGATGCGCGCATGGCCAACTTCCTGCGCGGTCATGTGGCCGCCTTCAGCGCCTGGAACGGGGTTCCGCGGGTGCTCCTCTACGACAATTTGAAAAGCGCCGTGCTCGAACGTCAGGGCGATGCCATCCGGTTTCATCCCACCCTGTTGGCGCTGGCCGCCCATTACCGTTTCGAGCCGCGGCCCGTCGCGGTCGCCCGCGGGAACGAAAAAGGTCGGGTGGAGAGAACCATACGGTATGTGCGCGACGCGTTTTTTGCCGCCCGCACCTGGCAGGACCTGGACGACCTCAACGCCCAGGCCGACGCCTGGTGCCAAGGCCAGGCGGCCGATCGGCCCTGCCCGGAGGACCGCACGCTCACCGTGCGGGCGGCCTTTGCGCTGGAACAACCGCGCCTGATTGCCCTGCCGGACAACCCCTTTGCGAGCGACGAGCAGGTGGCGGTGCGGGTCGGCAAGACGCCCTATGTGCGCTTCGACCGGAACGACTACAGCATCCCGCCCGACTACGTACAGCGCACCCTCGCGGTGGCGGCCAGCCCGAGCGCCGTGCGGGTGCTCGCCGGCGGGGAGGTCGTCGCGTCTCACCCCCGCAGCTACGACCAGGGGGCGCAGATCGAGGACCCGGCGCACCTGGCGGAGCTGACCGCGCGCAAACGCGCGGCGCGCCAGCACCGCGGCCAGGATCGCCTCGCCCAGGCGGCGCCCAGCAGTCGCGAACTGCTGATCCAGGCCGCCGCCCGCGGCGACAACCTCGGCTCCATCGCCGCCGCGCTGCTGCGCCTGCTCGAGCGCTATGGCGCGGCCGAGTTGGAGGCGGCCATCGGCGAGGCACTGGCCCGGGCGGTCCCGCATCCCAACGCGGTACGTCTGGCCCTGGAGCGACGGCGCGAGCAGCGCGACCAACCGCCCCCGCTGGCGGTGGCGTTACCGCCCGATCCGCGCGTGCGCGACCTCGTGGTCCAACCGCCGCGCCTCGGCGACTACGACCAACTGCAAACGCCTGGGGAGGACGACGATGACCGCCCCAATTGATCCCCTGTTCGCGCGCGCCCAGGCGCTCAAGCTCCACGGCTTGCTGGCCCACTGGGAGGAGGTCGCCGCCAGCCCCTGGCTGCCGGCCCTGATCCAGTGGGAGGAGGAAGCACGCACCCAGCGCTCGCTGCAGCGCCGCCTTACCAACGCCCACCTCGGGCGCTTCAAGCCCTTGGCCGATTTCGACTGGACCTGGCCCAAGCGCTGCGAACGCGAGGCCGTCGAGGAGTTGATGAGCCTGGCCTTCGTGCGCGAGGCGGCGAATGCCATCCTGATCGGCCCCAACGGTGTGGGCAAGACCACGCTCGCCCGCAATATCGCCTATCAAGCGGTACTCGCCGGTTATACGGCGCTCTGTACCAGCGCCGGGCAGATGCTCAACGAGCTGGCCGGCGCCGACGGCGACCACGCCCTGCGCCATCGCCTGGCCCTCTACGCCCGACCGCGTCTACTGCTCGTCGACGAGATCGGCTATCTCTCCTACTCCAACCGCCACGCCGATCTGCTCTTCGAGATCGTCTCGCGCCGCTACCAGGAAAAATCCACCCTGGTCACGACCAACCGCCCGTTCGCCGAGTGGGGCGAGGTCTTCCCCAATGCCGCCTGTGTCGTCTCCCTCGTCGACCGCTTGGTGCATCACGCCGAGATCCTCGCCATCGAGGGCGAGTCCTATCGGCTCAAGGAGGCCAAGGAGCACGGGGAACAACGGCGCCGGCAACGGGCCGCACGCCAGGCCGCCACACCCCCGACCGCCGACTGAACCGCCACGCCGGAGGTCCCCATGTATCACCCGCCCACCATCCCGCACGATTGGTCCATCGAACAAGCCTTGGCCGTCCGCAACTTCCTCGAAACCCTGCTCGAAGGTGTCTGCGACATCTACCAAGAGTCGTTCCGTACCTACGACCGCGCCCATGAGGAAGCTCACGAGCTCGACGACGCCCAACTCTCGCTGAACCTCTTTCCCAGCGACAACGACTTCCCGTTCTGACCGGCCGCCGGGGGCCCACGACCGGGGCCCCTGGGCTCCCGATGTGCACCGCTTAGACGCAGGTTTCGACAGCCGCTAACACCCGGCAGCGCGGCGCCAGCGAGCACACCTGTCAGAGTTACGCATACGCCTTCCAGCTGCTCTTCCTCTTTGCGAGCGAACGCTTCAATGTGAAGCCTTCCGCGCTGGAGCTCGAGCAGCTCGACGCCCCGCTCGTGATGGATTTCCTCGAACAGCTCGAGACGCAGCGCGGCAACAGCGCCAGCACCCGAAACGCGCGACTGGCCGCCATCAAGTCCTTTATGCGCTTCTGCGAGTATCGCGAGCCCGCGATCCTCGAGCAGAGCCGCTGCATTCTCGCCATTCCATTCAAGCGCACCGACGTTGCGCTGGTCGCCCACCTGAACCTCGCCGAGATGGAGGCGATCCTCAACGCCCCGAACCTGAAGGTGCGAGACGGTCTGCGCGACCGGGCCATGTTGCACCTGTGCTTTTCGGCAGGACTGCGGGTGTCGGAGTTGGTGAGCTTGCCCTTGGCCGCGCTGGACCTGCAGTCGTCGCCCAGCATCCGTGTTCGAGGCAAAGGGCGGCGCGAGCGCTGTCTGCCTCTGTGGAAACACGCCGCCGCCGATCTTCGGGCGTGGTTGGCGGTACGCGGCGAGGCGTTGGCACCCGAGCTGTTCCTCAACGCGCGCGGCCAGCCCATGACACGGTCCGGGTTCGAGTACATCCTGGACAAGCATGTGCGTAACGCCTCCGATCGGTGTCTGTCGTTGAAGGGCAAGCGGGTCTCCCCGCACGTCCTGAGGCACACCTGCGCAATGACGATCCTGCAGGCCACCGGCGACCTGCGGAAAGTCTCT
Organism: uncultured Gammaproteobacteria bacterium; assembly: GCA_963780725.1. GTDB lineage: Bacteria > Pseudomonadota > Gammaproteobacteria > Chromatiales > Chromatiaceae > Thiodictyon. Next base: position 2,926,650 of record CAWACV010000001.1, on the reverse strand, counting down.
TTGTGGCTAGGTCACGCGGACATGCAAACGACCGAGGTGTATCTGCGCGCCGATCCGACCGACAAGCTCGAGGCGATCGCGGCCATCACGCCGCCAACTCTGAAAAGAGCGCGATTCCGAATGCCCGACAAGCTGATCGCATCTCTACAAGCGGGCTGATTATGCGGAGTCTTCGGAGCCCGCTCTGGCTTCCGGGGCGGCTCCGGACTCCGCGACTGCGCATAACCATCTGCTCTGCATAAAGCCGGTGGGCAGCACATGCAGCAGGAAGCGGCGGATCAACTCCTTCCCGGTCAGCGTCATCGCCTTGCGGCGGTTGCCGTCGCGGTAGTCCTTGTAGCTCAGGTCCACCGACTCGCCATCGAAGCCCAGCAGGCGGCGATCCGACAGGGCGATGCGATGGCTATAGCGGCCCAGGTAATCGACCACCGTCTCGGCACGGGCCAGACAGGGTTTGGAATAGACCACCCAGTCGGTGCCCATCAGGGTCTTGAGCACCCGGCCGACCTCCTTGGCGTCGGCGATGCGCGGCAGTCGCCCGTCGTCGTAGGCCCGGCGCAGGCGGCTGACCAAGCCGCCGCGAAAGTGCCGCGACAAGGCCCGCACCGGGAACAGATAGGTGCTCGTGGCCGGATGCCAGGTGCCGTCGCTCCCCAATGCCCCACCGGGCACCAGGCAATGCAGATGGACATGGCGCACCAGCGTCTGGCCCCAGGTATGCAGCATCGCCGTCATGCCCAGCTGGCCGTCCAGGCGCTTGGGGTCCGCGCCGAACGCCGATAAGGTGGCCCACACCGTCTCGAACAACAGGTCGTAGACCTCCTTGGGGTGGACCTCGACCCAGCCGTTTAGGGTGTCGGGCAGGGTAAAGACCAGATGGTGATAGGTCACCGGCAACACCGCCGCGCGCTGGCGTTCGCACCAGTCCTGGGAGGCCCGACGCTGGCAGCGCGGGCAATGCCGATCGCGGCAGGCGTGATACAGCACGCACTGATCGCCGCAGCCATCGCAGGCCAGGGCGAAGCCGCCCAGCGCGGCGGTGCGGCAGTCCAGCAGGTGGTGACAGACCTGCCACTGGCGGGGGCGCATCGCGTGATCTTCGGCGTAGCCGGCGAGGCAGGCGTGGATGACCGCTTGCAGGCAGACGTTAGCCATGGCTCTCCCCCAATTGGGCAATGAGGTCCAAGGCCCCGGCGCCCTCGGCGGCGCTGGGCAGCCAATGGACATAGCGCAGGGTGGTCTGGATGCTGCCGTGCCCCATCAGCCGTTGCAGGCGCTCGACCCCGAGTCCGGCCGCCAATTGATGGGTGGCATAGGCATGGCGCAGGCCATGGATGCCGCCGAGGGTGGTCACCCCGGCCGTGCGCTTGGCCTGGGTATAGGCCTTCTGCAACACGGTGGGCGACAGCGGCTCACCGCCGCGTCCGGCGAACAGCCAATCGTCCGGGCGATACAGCCGCCAATAGGCGCGTAACTCATCCAACAAGGTCGGGGAGAGCGGTACCAGCCGGTCCTTCGCCCCCTTGCCCTGCTCGATGCGCAAGCGCTTGCGCTCGCTGTCGATGTCCTTCACGCGCAGCGCCAACACCTCGCTCGGACGTAGCCCGCAGCCGTAGCACACCGTGAGCATGGTGCGGTAGCGCGGGCTGTCGCAGGCCGCCAGGATGGCCGCGACCTGGGCGCGGGTGAGGAGCCCCGGAATGCGCTGGGGACGCTTGGGCAGGTCCATCTCCAGGTCGACCGCCGGCCAGGCCAGCACCTGCAAATACAGAAAGCGAATGCCGTTGTAGAACAACCGCACGCTGGCGGGGGCCAGCTTACGCTCCAGAACCAGGTGCTCGAAGTAGCCGGTGAGCGCGGCGTGGTCGAGGGTGTCCGGGGAGCGGCGGGTAAACTTCGCCAAGTCGCGGACCGCGGCGAGATAGCTCTCATGGGTCCGCGGCGAGAAGCCATGCATCTGCATGGCCGTGATCGTGCGCTGACGCAACGGTGACATCGTCCGATTCTCTTAAGGCGACCCGGAGTGGGCCGCTTGGAGTGTGGACGACGAGCGACCGGACCGCGCGCCGCGCAATGGGCACATCGGCCGCTTTGCGCTCGCGCCTATGGCGGCGTCATTCGCATTTCAATGGCGGTTCAGGGGCGGGCTCCGATAAGCCCCGCGGAGCGGATTAGTCGTGCGCCCACGAGGGTGCCATATCAGCACGGTGAAAGTCCGTGTCGGAGAAAGCCACAACTCCGTAGCCGAAGGTAATTGCGTCGTCGCGAGACGGGGTGAGAAGCAACCGGAGGCGAACGGTCGGTCTGCAGGTAACGAACTCGATTCGGCGGCATGTCACGGCGAGCCTTCGACTAAGTGGCGAAGCCTGAAACGCGCCGGCTACGCTGACGTGGCGGTCAAAGCGATGGTCGGGTACATGCTGTGGTTGGAGGTGGAACGACCGGAAGGTAAGGCACCGTAAGTGGGGAGACCTGGGCGTCGCGGTGACGGCACCCAGGAGTCAGAGCCCTCACAGTACCGCACGGCCCGGAATGTCCGAGCTACGGAACCGATAGGGTGGCACCGCCGGGAAACCAGGCGGCCAACGGAGAACACAAACGGGTTCCTAAGGTTCGGTAACGGACGGGGTCGGAAAAGCGCGGAGAGCAAACCCGCGCCGAGGGAAGGGGGGCAGGAAGGTAGAGACGAGAGGTTCGCAGCGATGCAGAGAACGGAGATCCCAGACTCCAGAGTGCGGGCAACCGCTAGACCGGAGGCAAACCCGGACGATCCGCGCGCGTGGACGTGGGTGGAAGCGTCGGTGTGGACGGATCGCATGTTGGCGGCCCTGGGCAACGGGGTCCAAGGAGGCCAATGGCATAGTCTGATCGATAAGGTTTATGCGCCACAAACGCTGTGGGCGGCCTGGCGACGGGTCGCGGCGAACCAGGGAGCGGCGGGCATAGACCGGATGAGTATCGAGCGTTTCGAGGCCAAGGCCGAGCACTACCTGGCGGAGCTGGCGGGGGCGCTGCGGGAAGGCAGCTACCGACCGGACCCGCTCAGGCGCGTGCATATTCCCAAGGGCAAAGGGAAGACCCGCCCCTTGGGGATCGCCACCGTCAAGGATCGCGTGGTGCAAACGGCCCTGAAGCTGGTGATGGAGCCTATCTTCGAGAAGGCCTTTCTGCCCGTCAGTTTCGGTTTCCGGCCGGGGCACAGCTGTAAGGACGCTCTGCGGTTGGTGGATCGGGCGCTGAAGGACGGCTACACCTGGGTGGTGGACGCCGATCTGCAGAGCTATTTCGACACGATCCCGAAGGAACCGCTGTTGGCCCTGGTCGGGGAGAAGGTTAGCGATGGAAAGATCCTGGAGCTGACGAAGCGTTTTCTCGACCAAGACGTCATGGAGGGGATGGAACGTTGGACCCCGGTCGCGGGTACCCCGCAGGGTTCGGCGATCAGTCCTTTGATGTCGAATCTGTATCTGCACGGCTTGGATGTGCGCATGAGCGAGGCGGGACACCGATACGTTCGTTACGCGGACGACTTCGTGGTGTTGTGCCGCACGCCGCAGGAGGCCGAGACGGTACTCGCCACGATCCAGGCGTGGGTGGAGCGGAACGGGTTGCGCTTACACCCGGACAAGACCCGGGTGGGCAACTGCATGGAGAAGGGACAGGGGTTCGAGTTTCTCGGCTATCGTTTCGAGGCCGGTCGACGATGGGTACGCCCGAAAAGCCGCAAGGCCCTGCGGGACAAGATCCGGGAGAAGACCGGCCGCACGCGGAGCGGCAGCTTGGAGACCGTTATCCGCGAGCTCAATCCGATGCTCAAGGGCTGGTTCGGCTACTTTCGCCATGCCCATCGAACGACTTTCCGCGACGTGGACGGGTTCGTGAGGCGACGATTGCGGGCGCTCCTGCGTAAACGGGAGAAGCGTCCTGGCTTTGCTCGGACGGCACGCGATCACCGCCGCTGGCCCAACGCCTTCTTCGCTGAGCACGGGCTTTTCACCTTACACGAAGCCTATGTTCTGGCGAGCCAATCCCGATGAGGAAACTACCGACTGGAGAGCTGTGTGCGGGAGAACCGCTCGCACAGTTCGGAGGGCGGGGAGGACGCAAGTCCTTCCCGACCCCTATCAACTGTTTTCTTAGGCGGATGTCGGCGTTGGACGTGCTAGACGGATTCTGCGTTCGCAGTACTAGACAGATTCCGCCTAGTCTCTAGACTAGCTCCCGCGCGCCCCCGTGTGTCCGTGTCCGCTCGACTCGGAGACTACCGCATGTCCATAAACCGGTCAATCGATGAGGAAAAGGTCCAATCCGTTCTGTGACCGCTACATCAAAAAAGTCCAAGAAACAGGCGTGAAGCCGCCCTTCGAACGCTGGATGGCGGTGCGCGCGGAGCAGCATATCGCCGCCCATCCCGACCAGCGGCTCGCCGAGCAGTCCCCCTCGCAGGTCGGCGCCTACCTGGCCGAGCTGGGTCGCGACCCCAAGCTCGAAGGCTGGCAGCTCCGCCAGTCGGTGGACGCTATACGGATATTGTTCGTCCTGGCGGGTGTGGATTGGCTGGCCCAAGTGGACTGGCAGCACTGGCGCGACTCGGCGCGGGGACTCGGGACGGATCGTCCGACGGTGGCACGGGACTATGGGCCGGTGCCCGGCGCGGCGGCGGGGCGCAAACCCCCGCCCCGGCCATGCGCCGCAAGAGGGGAGTGCGTCGATCGACAAGGGTCGGACGGGGATGCGGTCGATCGCGAGGATGCGTCCTTCCCCGAGCAGTTGGCGTTGATGCGCAAGGTCTCGGCCAGCACCCAGAATCTGGCCTTGAACGCGCTGGTCTTTCTTTCTCGCGAGGCATTGAAGCGCGAGGATCTGGACTTTGGCGACTTCGCGCGGGCCAAGCGTCCGCGCCCTCTGCCCACCGTGCTGACCCATGGGGAGTTGACTGCGCTCTTGGGGAAGCTGTCTGGCACCCACCGGCTGATGGCGTCATTGATGTACGGGACCGGGATGCGGCTGATGGAGTGCGTGCGTCTGCGGGTGCAGGATCTTGACTATCGGGCGGCCCGGGAGGCGGGGATCGCCAAGCGGACCCGTCGCGGCCGGGGGCCGCTCCTACGGGCGTGGGAGCGGCCCCCCGGCCGCGACGAAAGTCATCCGCGGGGTGGCCGAATGATGACAAGGCGCCTTGCGCCATAGCTTCGCGACCCATCTGCTGCAGGCCGGCTATGATATCCGGACCGTACAGGAGCTTCTGGGACATTCGGACGTGTCTACCACGATGATCTATACGCATGTGTTGAATCGAGGGGGCAAGGGGGTGCAGAGCCCGTTGGATGCGCTTGGTTAGTCGGGTGGGATCGACGGGATTGCGCAGCATGAAGAAGTGCGTGGCGACGCCCGGCGATCGATCCTTATGCGCAGGCGTAGGCGATGGGTTTCGCTGCGCTCTACCCATCCTACTGGAATACTTTTTGTTGCGCTCTCCGTGCGCAGGGAAGCGCGGCAATCGATCCTTTACGCAGGCGTAGGCGATGGGTTTCGCTGCGCTCTACCCATCCTGCTGGAATACTGTTGGTTGCGCTCTCTCGGGGCGTTGCAGCGGGTGGGATGTCTCGCCCTTTTGGGGTTTGTCCGCGTCGCCGGATCTTAGCGAAACGCTTATTGGGGACTGCGGCTCCCGCGCTCGATGACGACCCCGACATCCACCCCCTCGCCGATCGCCCCGGGCTTATTGAGACTGAGCCGCACCCAGGGGACGCCCAGCTCCTGTCGCAGGATGGCCGCACAGCCTTCAGCCAGTGTCTCCACCAGCGCGAATCGGCTCTCCGAGGCAAACTGACGCAGGCGCCGGGCGACGGCGTCGTAGTCGAGCGCGTCGGCGATGCGGTCGGTGGCGGCGGCGCTGGCGCAGTCGGCTCCGAGCTCCAGGTCCAGGATCACGGTCCTTGGGGCGTTGCGCTCCCAGGGGTGTACGCCGACGACGGTTTCCAGTCTCAGGCTACGGATGAACACGATATCCATGGGGGCTCCTGCTTGGTTGGACGGGCTAGGATGATGCTTCAAGGTTAGAGGCACCGGACAGCCGGTCGGGCCTTGATCGTAACTCCGGGCCGCAGACCCTCGTGGCGACCTGTCGCGGCCTGGGGGCCGCTCCTACACCCGTAGGAGCGGCCCCCAGGCCGCGACGGATGGTGTTCAAGGGCGGCCGAAATCGCGATCGAGGCCGCCGGTCGACACCTCCGGTACGCCCGGATTTCCCTTCTCCAGTATCATGCCGTGCAATCCTCACAGCATCCCGGGACCCTGACTATGCTCGTTCTCCGCGGCGCACCGGCCCTTTCGGAGTTTCGTCTCGCCAAGCTTCTGGCGCGCTTACAGGGCACCCTGGGGCGGCCACTGGGGCTCGTGGCCGAGCACATCCATTTTGCGGACCTGGAGTCCGAGCTGTCCGACGAGGCCCGGGCGGTCCTGGTCCGGTTGCTCCAGTATGGCCCCAGACCGAGCGGTCGGGAGCCGGAGGGCAGACTGGTCCTCGCGGTGCCCCGGCCCGGCACCATCTCTCCCTGGTCGAGCAAGGCCACGGACATCGCCCATAACTGCGGCCTGACCCAGGTGCGGAGGCTGGAGCGGGGTACCGCGTATTACCTGAAGGCCGAGGGGGCGCCGCTTGCCGACGGCGAGATCGAGTCGCTGGCCGCGCTGCTCCACGACCGCATGACCCAGGCCGCGCTCCTGGACCTCGACGCGGCGCAGCGACTCTTCGATCGCTCTGAGCCTCGGCCATCGACCCGGGTGGATCTGATGGCCAGCGGGCGCTCCGCTCTGGAGTCGGCCAACGCCGACCTGGGGCTCGCACTCTCCGCGGACGAGATCGATTATCTGGCTGAGAGCTTCGCCGCACTCGGTCGCAACCCCACGGACGTGGAGCTCATGATGTTCGCCCAGGCGAACTCCGAGCACTGCCGGCACAAGATCTTCAATGCGGACTGGACCATCGACGGGAAGCGCCAGGCGCATTCCCTGTTCGGCATGATCAGACATACCACCGAGGTCTCCCCGGCCAACGTGCTGTCGGCCTACCGGGACAACGCGGCGGTGATGCAGGGCTGGGATGGCCGGCGATTCCTCCCGGACCCGCAGACACTGGTCTACGGCGAGCACGAGGAGCCTATCCATATCCTGATGAAGGTGGAGACGCACAACCACCCGACCGCGATCGCCCCGGACCCGGGGGCTGCCACAGGCTCCGGCGGGGAGATCCGGGACGAGGGTGCCACCGGTCTGGGGGCCAAGCCCAAGGCCGGGCTCTGCGGATTCTCAGTCTCCAATCTGCGCATTCCCGGTTTCGAGCAGCCCTGGGAGTCGGACCACGGACGCCCCGGGCGGATCTGCTCCGCACTCGACATCATGCTGGAGGGTCCCATCGGGGCCGCTGCCTTCAACAACGAGTTCGGCAGGCCCTGCCTGACCGGCTATTTCCGAACCTACGAGCAGACGGTCCCCGGTCCGGACGGCGCGCCGGAGCCGCGCGGCTACCACAAGCCGATCATGCTCGCCGGCGGCCTGGGCAATATCCGGGCCGAGCACATCGCCAAGGAGCGCTTCCCGGCCGGGACCCCGATCGTGGTCCTGGGCGGCCCGGCCATGCTGATCGGGCTGGGCGGCGGGGCCGCCTCCAGCATGGCCTCCGGGTCCTCGGCGGAGGACCTGGACTTCGCCTCGGTCCAGCGCGCCAACGCCGAAATGGAGCGCCGCTGCCAGGAGGTCATCGACCGCTGCTGGGCCCAGGGCGAGGACAACCCCATCCTGTTCATCCATGACGTGGGTGCGGGCGGACTGTCCAACGCGCTGTCCGAGCTGGTCCACGACGCGGGCCGGGGCGGGCGCTTCGAGCTGCGCCGGGTGCCCAACGACGAGCCTGGCATGACCCCGATGGAGATCTGGTGCAACGAGGCCCAGGAGCGCTATGTCCTGGCCGTGGACGCGAACCGGCTCCCGGTCTTCGAGGCACTGTGCGAGCGGGAGCGGTGCCCCTACGCGGTGGTGGGCGAGGCGAGCGCGGACGCGCAGCTCACACTGACCGACGAGCGCTTCGGAGACTCGCCCATCGATATCCCGATGCAGCTCCTGTTCGGCAAGCCGCCGCGGATGCATCGCGAGGCGACCCGGGTCGATCCGCCGCGGTTGCCCATCGACACCGCTGCCATCGATCTGAACGAGGCGGTCCGGCGAGTCCTGGCACTGCCCACGGTGGCGGACAAGTCGTTCCTGATCACCATCGGGGATCGCAGCATCACTGGTCTGGTGGCGCGGGATCAGATGGTCGGTCCCTGGCAGGTGCCGGTGGCGGACTGTGCGGTGACCTTGAGCGACTACCGTGGCCTGACCGGAGAGGCCATGTCGATCGGCGAGCGCACCCCGCTCGCGCTGCTCGACGCACCGGCCTCCGGGCGCATGGCGGTGGGCGAGGCGATCGCCAACATCGCTGCGGCCCGCATCGGGGCCATCGAGGACATCAAGCTCTCCGCCAATTGGATGGCCGCCGCCGGACACCCGGGGGAGGATGCGAGGCTTTACGATACCGTGCGGGCGGTGGGCCTGGAGCTGTGCCCGGCGCTCGGTATCTCAATCCCGGTGGGCAAGGACTCCATGAGCATGAAGACGGTCTGGGAGGGACCGGACGGTGCGCGCCGCTCCATGACCGCGCCGCTCTCGCTCGTGTGCTCGGCCTTCGCCCCGGTGACCGACGCCCGTGCCACGCTGACCCCCTGGCTGCGCACGGATTCAGGCGACACAGACCTGATCCTGATCGATCTCGGTCGGGGCCAGAACCGCCTGGGGGGCTCCTGTCTGGCCCAGGTCTACGGCCAGCTCGGGGACCCCGTCGCCGACGGGGTGCCGGACTTGGACGACCCGGATCTGATCCGGCGCTTCTTCGCCGCGATCCAGGAGCTGGCCGCCGAGGGACTGATCCTCGCCTATCACGACCGCTCCGACGGCGGACTGATCGTCACGCTCTGCGAGATGGCCTTCGCCGGGCGCTGCGGGGTGGACGTGGATCTGGGCCTGGCGGGGCCGGATAATCTGCGGGCGCTCTTTTGCGAGGAGCTGGGTGCGGTCATCCAGGTCTGTCACGCGGACACCGACGAGGCGCTCCAGATCCTGGCCCAGCACGGGCTCGAGGACTTCAGCCCGGTCATCGGCACCATCGAAGAGACCGGCGCCATCCGTCTGCGCCGGCACGGCGAGGTCCTGCTCGATGCACCCCGGGCCGAGCTCCAGTCCATCTGGTCCGAGACGAGCTTGCGCATGCAGAGCCTTCGAGACCACCCGGACTGTGTCGCCGAGGCCTTCGCCCGGATCGGGGAGCCGGACCCGGGTCTCAACGCCAGACTGACCTTCGATCCGGAGGATGACATCGCATTCCCCTATCTGGAGCGGGCGCGCCCGGCCATCGCGATCCTGCGCGAGCAAGGGGTTAACGGTCAGGTCGAGATGGCCGCCGCCTTCCATGCAGCAGGCTTCGAGTGCGTGGACGTGCATCTCTCGGATATCTGCTCCGGGCGCATCCAGCTGTCGCGCTTCCGCGGTCTTGCGGCCTGCGGCGGGTTCTCTTACGGCGACGTGCTGGGGGCAGGGGAGGGCTGGGCCAAGACCATCCTGTTCAACTCCAGAGCGCGCGACCAGCTCCAGTCGTTCTTCGAGCGTCCGGACACCTTTACGCTCGGCATCTGCAACGGCTGCCAGATGCTCTCCAATCTGCATGCGCTGATCCCGGGGGCCGGTCACTGGCCGCGTTTCGTGCGTAACCGCTCCGAGCAGTTCGAGGCGCGCACCCTGCTGGTGGAGGTGGCGCAGACGCCATCCATCCTGCTGGCCGGCATGGCGGGGTCGCACATGCCGATCGCCGTCGCTCACGGGGAGGGCAGGGCCGAGTTTCAGGACGAGACCCGGCTCGCTGCCGCCCGGTCGGTAGTTGCGGTGCGCTATATCGAGAACGACGGGCGGGTTGCCGAACGCTATCCGGCCAATCCGAACGGCTCGCCGGAGGGGATCGCGGGCCTCACGACGGACGACGGCCGGGTCACCATCATGATGCCCCATCCGGAGCGGGTCTTCCGCGCGGTCCAGAATTCCTGGCGACCCGATCGCTGGGGCCAGGACGGACCCTGGATGCGGCTCTTCCGCAATGCCCGGGTGTGGGTAGACTGAGCGCGCAGGGGCTTGACCGATGAAGCTCGAGGAACGCATCGACCGACTGCTCGTCGTGACCTTTCGCTATGTGGAGAAGGCGGTGCTGCTCCTGGTCGGCGGCTTGGCGCTGCTGGCCATCGGTCAGCTGGTCCTGGAGATCTTTGAGTCCCGCATGGTGAAGCTGGAGGATGTGCTGCTGATCTTCATCTTCATCGAGATCATGGCCATGGCGAATGTCTATTTCCTGCGCCGGGCCGTGCCCTTCACCTATCCGATGTTCATTGCGGTGACCGCGCTGTCTCGGCTCATCGTCCTGCAGGGGAAGAACATCGACCCTCAGAATCTGCTGTACGAGGGTGCTGCCATCCTGTTGGTTTGCGCGGCGATCTTTGTGGTCCGCTACAGCCAGCGATTCAACAACGACTCTGTAGAGGACTCCCGGCATCGGGAGTCGGGGGAAGACTCGCGGGAGTAGGCCGCGCGGTGTCCGAAACGCCGTCCCCCGCAAGCCTGCGCCAGCGGTCAAACCAGCCGGTAGCGGTCCTTCATGTGCAGGTAGACCAGATTGGAGACGGCGCGGATGGCATTGCCGCGCCGGGTGATCCATGACCCGTAGCTACTGGCCCCGCCCGGGCGCTCGATGATGCCGACGAAGGTGTAGGGGACGCGCTGGCCGCGCCAGGTGGATGCCTCGATGATCCCCATGTTCCCGCAGAGCTGGGCCGTGGAGCCGGTCTTGTCGTAGACCCGCACGGATTCCGGCATGGCGTCCACACCGTGCGTGATACGGTCGCGGTTGGGCAGGGCCATCAGTGCGCGCATCTCGCTGCTATAGGGCAGTTGGTTCTGCCACATGCAGAACAGAAAGCGGTTGTAGTCGTGCGCGGAGGCGAGGTTGCGGTAGGTCTTTCCGCCCGCGGGGATCTTTTCGACGACCCGCGTCTGCCGGAAGACCTCCGGGGCATGGGACTTGAGCTCCGCCTCCACGTCTCGTGGGCCGCTTCGGGACCGGTTGCGGCTCACCAGCTCCATCAGCTCGTTGGTCGCGGGATTGCTGCTGCGGCGGATCGAGAGCTCCATGGTGTGGCGCACGTCTTCGGTGTAGCGAACGCGGCCTGGCGAATCGTGTGCCTGGAAGAAATAGGCCTGTGCCACGAATGGCTTGATCATGCTCGCGGCCTGGCGCGGCGCGTCCTCGTTGATGGAGACGAGCTTCTTGCCGGCGGTGAAATCGTAGACGCACCATGAGGTGCGCTCGCCTGCGGAAATCGACCCTGAGCTTCGCAGGCGCTGAAGCAGGTCGGCGACCTGGCTTTGCAGGGAGCCCTGGCCGGCGGCGGCAAAGCTGGGCGACCCGAGCAGCAGTCCGGCTGAGGTTGCGGCCAGCGCTCCCAGGAAGCTGCGGCGGCTCAGATAGAAACCGCGGTTGAAGAGATCATGGTCGCTTGAGTGCGTGTGCTCCGACATCGTCGGTTCCCCCGGTCTTTGAGCCAAGCCGTGCGGTCTGGACCGTGCCCGCGTATCTGAGCCGTCCCGGCCCTGGGCCCGTAGCCCCCAGTGTTATCCAAAAGCACGCGAGACCCAGCAGACGATCTGCCGGCGGCAGGGTTAATCGCTCGCAAGGATAGGCGGAGACCGCAGAAAAGGCAAGGGTCCGCTGGATCGAAAGTATCAATCAGGTCAGGAACATCAAGGCGATTATTCAAGCCACATCGAGTTTGCGGGTGGCTAGGCAAGGCTGCCTTGAATGGCGACGCCCCGCCGGGTGGCGGGGCGGGTCGCGCGGGGTCAGCGCACCAGGAAGTAGACTGCGGCAGCGGACAGTGCACCCACCAGGGCCGATCCGGCGATGGCGGAGTAGATCAGTCGCAGTCGGGCGTTCACCTGCTCCACCATGCCATCGGCGATCCGGTGCGTGCGGTCGATCCCGGCCTCGATGGCCTCCTGGGCCGCGCGTTGCGCCGCTTGCTCGGCCTTGTCCGCGATGGCGCCGTCGAGCGCGGCAAGCCGCTCTGGCCCCTGGTCTGCGGCCTGCCCGTGTGCGCCCATCTCCCGCAGGTATTGCTCCACCAGCCCCAGGATCTCGGCGCGCTCGGCCTCGATCTCGACCTTCACGATACTGGGCAGGGTATCTTCCAACAGACGGGTGGCGAGGCCCTCCAGCTCCTTGAGATCCTTGGCGGAGCGCGCCGAGTCCCGGGCTATGCGCTCGTCTGCCAGCTTGGCCTCGATCTGGTGGCGGGTCTCGGCGAGCCGCGATTCGACCAGGGCACGGGCGTCGGCGAGCAGGCGCTCGGTCAGGTCGCGACGCAGGTCGTCGAGCGTCTGGGGTAGCAGTGCGGCGAGCCGGACTTCGATACGCGCGTCCACGCGTCCGTCCACCCGGGTCTCGATAAGCCGCACAACTTCCGATTCGGATGGTCCGGCTTGAGCCGCGACCGGCGGGGCCGCGGCCGGCTCGGGCGTAGGGGCCTTGGAGGGAGCGGCGGGGACCGACGCGGCCTCGGAGACCGCGTGGCGCAGGCGCTCCAGAATTTCCGGCAGTTTATCGGGGGCAACCGACTTGGGTAGAATACCCACCACCCCCTTGCGTTGCGCAGTGGCCGCGAAATCCGCATCCTCCTGGGAGGTGCACATGACAACCGGAAGATGTGCGGTGCGGGCGTCCGACCGGATCGCCTCCAGGGCCTCGAGTCCGTTGAGCCCCGGCATCATGTGATCCATGAGGATGGCGTCCGGAAGCTCGCCCTTGAGTATCTCGAATGCGGACTCGGCCGAGTCCGCGGTCTCCACCTCGACCCCGTGGCGCTGAAGCTGAAGCCGCAACGCGTAGCGGGCTGATTTGGAGTCGTCGACCAACAGTATTTTCATTTGGTCCATGATCGCTACAAGCGGGCCGAGCCCGAAAAGCCGCCGGAAGTGTAATGAACGCGGGGTAAAATCGCCATGGCCCAAGGCCCAGGCCCTTTCGAGCCGCTCGACACCGCGCAAACCGTGGCGAGCGAGACGGCATGCCTCATCCGCTCCGCCGCCGCCCGCGCGATCGCCCGACGCGGGCGATTCGACCTGGTCCTTGCAGGCGGACGGACCCCGCTAGCCGCCTACACTTTACTCGTCGGCGAGCCCGCGGACTGGGACCGCTGGCACATCTTCTTAGGCGACGAGCGCTGTTTGCCGGCCGACGACAGCGGACGCAACAGCGTCGCGGCGACCCGCACATTCGTCTCGCGCGTCCCAATCCCGCAGGAAAATATCCATTGGATTGCCGCGGAGCGCGGTCCAGCCGAAGCGGCGATGGACTACCAGGCGGAGATTGCCGATCGGCTGCCCTTCGATCTGGTCCTGCTCGGGATGGGAGACGACGGGCACACCGCGAGTCTCTTTCCAGGACACGAGACCCCCCCAGGTCGGTTGGTCATCCCCGTTTACAATTCACCTAAGCCACCCTCCGAACGGGTATCCTTGACGCCGCTCGCACTGGCCGGCTGCCGCGAGCTGTTGATACTGGTCACCGGTGCCGACAAGGCGCCCGCGTTCGCGGCCTGGCGTGCGGGCGCCGACCTGCCGGTTGCCCGGGTTGCGTCCCTGGGACCCGCGCGGGTGCTGGTGGACCTTGCGGCGGCCGGCGCCGAGGGCCGTCTCCCGTCTTGACCCCCGCGAGGATCGAGTCCGCATGTCTCCAGGAGTGTCGTAATGAGTCTGAAGGTGGCAGTTCCCCTTCTGCTGCATGAGCTTGCCAGCATCGTTTGGATCGGCGGGATGTTCTTCTCCCACTTCTTCCTGCGTCCGGTCCTCAAACAGTCGCTGGAGCCGCCGGCGCGTATTCAATTGGCCCTTGGCGTGTTCCGGCGCTTCTTTCCCTGGGTCTGGGTATGCATAGCCACGCTATGGGTCAGCGGGGCCTGGGTGGCGATCGTCCACTACCAGCACAAGGTGGGTATGCATGTCATCGCGATGGCCGCGATTGCGCTGGTCATGACGCTGGTGTTTGCGTATCTATTCGCCTTTCCGTACCGCAAGCTGCGCATGGCGGTAGAGTACGAGAACTGGCGCTGGGCGAGCGCCAAGTTTTCGAGCATCCGCAAGCTGATCGCGCTCAATCTGGCGCTCGGGTTGACGACCGTGGCAGTCGCCACGGCCGGGCCCTTCGCGTTGCCCGCGATAGAGACACTGCTCGCGCGTTGATTGCAGCGCGATCGGCCGCCCGGGCCGCGGCGGTCCTGGCCTTCGAGGCCCGCCCCAAACCACGACCGGTCGGCTCGATTCAGGCGACCCGGATCTCGATGCGCTCGCCGGTCAGCGGGTCCGACAGGTGCACCGCGCAGGCGATGCAGGGGTCGAAGGAGTGGATGGTGCGCAGGATCTCCAGCGGCTGCTTGATGTCCGCCAGCCGATGGTTGTCCTGGAGTGCTGCCTCGTAGGCCCCAGCCTGGCCCTGGGGGTCGCGCGGCCCCGCGTTCCAGGTCGACGGCACCACCGCCTGGTAGTTGGCGATCCGCCCGTCCTCGATCACGATCCAGTGGCCGAGAGCGCCGCGCGGGGCCTCCATGAACCCCGCACCGCGCGCCTGGCGCGGCCAGGTGGACGGGTCCCACAGGGTCTCGTTGAAGGTCCTTCCGTCGCCTGACTTGATATTGGCGATCAGTGCGTCGTACCAGCCCTGCATCGCATCGACCACGATCTTGGTCTCCAGTGTGCGGGCCGCGGTACGCCCCAGGGTGGAGAAGAGCGCGTTCACCGGCAGATCCAGCTTTGCCAGGGTCATGTCCACCAGCTCCTTGGTCTGGTCGTGGCCCTTGGCATAGAGCAGCAGCACGCGCGCCAGGGGGCCGACCTCCACCGCGTGGCCCTTCCAGCGCGGTGCCTTGAGCCACGAATAACCATCGGATACGTCGAGCTGGGTATAGGGCGGCTTGACCCCGCCGCGTCCGTCGTAATCCAAGGTCGTCTCGCCCGCATAGGGGTGCAGCCCCTTATCTTTGCCGACGCTGTATTCGTACCAGGAATGGGCGACCAGCTCCTGGATCTGGGAGTCGTCGTGCAGGTCCACGTCGTGGATGGTGGAGAGGTCCCGGTTCAGGATGACCCCGCGCGGGAACAGGAAGGTCGCCGGGTCCAGACTGCCGGTGGCCGGCAGGTCCCCATAACACAGGAAGTTCCCGAGACCTTCTCCGCGCGACCCCCAATCCTTGTAGAAGCCGGCGATCGCCAGGGTGTCCGGGACATAGACCTGATCGACGAATACCAGCATGGAGGCGATGACGGTCTGGACCTCCGCAAGCTTCTTGGCGTTGATGGCCGAGTCGGAGTCCAGGTCGATGGGGGAGGCGACACCGCCCACCACGAAGTTGGGGTGCGGGTTCTTGCCGCCGAAGATCGCATGCAGTCGCGCCGCGTCCCGTTGCCAGGCGAGCGCCTCCAGATAATGGGCGACCGCCATCAGATTGGCCTCGGCGGGCAGCTTATAGGCCGGGTGTCCCCAGTAGCCGTTGGCGAAGATGCCGAGCTGACCGGACTCCACGAATCCCTTGATCCGCTTCTGTACGTCTGCGAAATAGCCCGGGGACGACTTGGGCCAGCTGCTCAAGGATTGGGCCAGATCGGAGGTCGCCTTGGGGTCGGCGCTTAATGCGCCGACAACATCCACCCAGTCCAGCGCATGCAGGTGATAGAAGTGCATGACATGATCGTGCACGTATTGCGCGCCAATCATCAGGTTGCGGATCAACTGTGCATTGGGGGGCAGCGCGATCTTGAGTGCATCCTCCACCGAGCGCACGGAGGCCAGACCGTGCACCAGTGTGCAGACCCCGCAGATACGCTGGACGAATGCCCAGGCATCGCGCGGGTCGCGGCCTTTCAGGATGGTCTCGATGCCGCGCACCATGGTGCCGGAGCTATAGGCCTGGGCGATCTTGTCGCCCTCCATTTGGGCCTCGATACGCAGATGGCCTTCGATGCGGGTGATGGGGTCGACGACGACGCGTTCACTCATGTCGGTCTCTCTCTAGCTAATCCGATTTCTCGACCAGATGCTCGGCGATCATCTCGGTGAGACCCACCACTGGGATGTCCATGTTGAACTGCTCTAGCCCCTCTTCGATCTGGGTGCGGCAGGTGGCGCACATGGTGACCAGGCGCTCCGGCTCCACCGCCTCGATCTGGGCCTTTTTCATCTTGAATGCGGCCATCTTGAGATGCTCCGCACGCTCGTTGGAGCTGACCCCGCCGCCGGCCCCGCAGCACCATTGGTAGCGACCGTGCTCCTGCATGTCCACGAAGTTCTCCGCCACCAGCTTCAGCAGGTTGCGCTGCTCCTGGATGACTCCGCTCTTGCGCGCCAGATTGCAAGGGTCGTGCATGGTGAGCCGATCGGTCTCCATACCCTCGGTCCGGATGCGTCCGGAGGCACGCAGCTGGTCCAGGACTTCGACGATATGAAAGACCTTGAACGGATAGCGTCTGCCGATCAGGTTCGGACCCTCCCAGCGGATTGCCGTATAGGCGTGCCCGCATTCCGGGCTGATCACGTTCTTGACACCGAGTGCGACCGCGGCATCCACCACCCGCTGGACCAGGACTGCGGCCACGTCCTTGTTGCCGATCTGGATGCCGGCGTTGGTGGCCTCGAAGCACTGGGTGCTTAGGGTCCAACTCACCCCAGCGTGGTCGAAGATCTTGGTAATGGCCTCCAGATACTCGGGGAAGTTGATGATCTCCATGGAGGAGAGCATCACCAGATAGTCGACGCCCTTTTGGTCCACCGGCACAGTGAGCCCGCTGCTGCTCTCGACGTGCTCGATCTGGACCTGGAGCGTCTTCCATTGCAGGCCCATGGGGCTGCCGGTCTTGACCGCCCGCACCGCGGCGCCTATCAGGCCCTCGGGGGCATGGCCGGACGCGACCATGCCTTCGCGGGATTTGCGGACCATGGCCTGCAGGTCGTTGCCGACCGGGCACACCATGGAGCAGCGCCCGCACATGGAGCAGGAGTCGTAGATCAGCTCTTCCCACTGCGCCAACATCTCGTCCGTGACCTTTCGATTCAGCCCGAACAGGCCCTTGATTCTGCCCCAAAGCGTGAATTCGGCCTGCCAGATCAGCCGCAGGGGCTCCAGCTTCAGGATCGGGGTGTATTTCGGGTCCCCGGTTTCTACATAGAACGGACAGGCCTGAGCGCAGATGCCGCAATGGACACAGCTGGAGAAGAAGGCCGCGACCGGCCCGTCGATCTCCGCCCGGAATGCGGCCAATCCCCGCTCCAGCGTGAACGCGCTTTCGATTGGAGTCTCGACTGGACTCATGACTGCACCCCCCGGCGGCCGAAGCTGGCCCCGTTATACCAACGTGCGATGAAGGCGGTGAAGATGTGGGTGAGCTTGGTGAACGGCAGAAGGATCAGGAAGATCTCCGCTGTCAGGATGTGCAGCCCGAGTGCCAGCGGATAAGGGTTGACGATCCGGTGATAGGCGAGATAACCCGTAAGGACCAGGAGAAAGGTCAGTGCCCAGACCAGATAATCCTCGAATGTGCTGATACGCCGCTTCACCGGATGGGTGAGTCGGTGCACCAGGGTCGCCACCAGGGCCACCAGGGTCACCGCGGTGACTAGATCGACGATCGGGTTGGGCAGGCCCGGCCAATAGATTCCGAGCAGGCTCTCGATCAGCGCGATGTGCGGGATAAAGAGCAGCAACGCGATCAGGAACCCGATGTGCCAAAGCAGACCGACGACCACGTTGAAGGGCGCGCGCTGGAAGGTTCCTGGGTCCGCGACGGTGCGGGTGAGCACAGTGCGCAGGCCAGGCAGCCATTCGCCGGCACGCGGCTCGGCGAAGTTGCGCCGACGCCCGAGCGCCAGGATCTCCAGGATACGGGCCATCAGCCCCAATGCAAAGATGGCCAGCGCCCAGTCGAACAACGGACCCTTGACGAATAATAGGAAGTCCATCGGGTCGCTCATAGCTTTTGCTCCAGCGCTTCGACGGTCACCGGCGCCCGGCCGGCGGACTCGGACTTGACCCGCATGCGGGCCAGGGTCGCCACCCCGGCGCCGATGACGGCCCCGGCCGCGCCCGCTGCCAGCAGGGTGGAGCCTGAGGCATCGGTGGGCACCGAGAGCGGCGCATAGAAGCTGCCGGCGTCCCAGAACCGGGGCTCGGAGCAGCCAAGACACGGGTGGCCGGCCTCGATGGGCCAACTGGTGCCCGAGTTCCAGCGCATGGTGGCACAAGCGTTATAGGTGCTCGGCCCTTTGCAGCCTAAGCGATAGAGACACCATCCGGCCTTGGCCCCCTCGTCGTCGAAGGTCTCGGCGAACAGTCCCTTGTCATAGAAGGGCCTGCGGTAGCAGCGGTCATGGATGGACTGGCCGAAGAATGCGAGCGGACGGTGGTATTGGTCCAGCTCCGGAATCCGTCCGAAGGTAAGATAATGGGCCAGCACCCCCGTAATGACCATGGGCACCGGCGGGCAGCCGGAGACATTGATCACCGGCTTGTCTTTGATCAGGTCCATGACCGACACTGCCCCGGTGGGGTTTGGACTCGCCTCGGGCAGCCCGCCGAAGGCGGCGCAGGTGCCCACTGCGATCACCGCGGCCGCGCCTTCCGCAGCCTCCATGAGCATCGCATAGTTGCTCACCCCGGCGATGGTGGAATAACCCGGGTTGGAGTCCGGTCCGGGCAACGATCCGTCGACAATCAATAAGTATTGGCCATGATTGTCCTTCATCGCCTGCTCGCGGGCTGCCTCGGCGGCCTCCCCGGCGGCGGCCTGGAGCGTGTGGTGATAGTCGAGCGAGATGACGCTTAAGATCAGGTCCTCGACCGTGGGGGAGTGGCTGCGGGTCAGCGACTCTGTACACCCGGTGCACTCCTGGAAGGACAGCCAGATGACCGAGGGCCGCCGCGCCTGCTCCAGGGCCGCGGCGATCGCCGCGGCCATGCTCGGGGGCAGGGCCATCATGGAAGCGGTGGCTGCGCAGAATTTGAGGAATCCGCGCCGGGACACGCCATGCTCGCGCAGGCGCTCGCCCAGTGTCTTGTGCGTGAAGGTCATGGTCCCTCCTTTCGAGTGTCAGGACTGAAGTCGCTGGTCGCCCTGTACCGTCGCAAGGCGGGCGTCGAGCGTGGCGACGGCGGTGGCGAGGTCCTCGTCTTGGGTGCAGAGGATCTCCGGGACTCTGGCGATCTCCAGGTGCAGGGCCAGACGCTCGCCCTGCGCGTTTCGGTAGTCCACCAGCCAGACGCCCGGGACTGCGGTCTCCTGGACCCGGGTGGGGCCCAGTGCCTCGACGCTGGCCGCGACCTCCCCGGTCCCGAGCAGCCGGGAGAGATGCTCCTCGTCCCCCGGACCGAACGGCATGGCGCTTAGGTCGATTCGGGTCGCTTCGCCGGTGGCGGTCAGGTGCCCCAATGCATGGCGGACCTCGTACAGGATGGCGATCGCGTTTCCGCGTTCAGTGTGCGAACCCGGGCCGGTTTCGACTCGGATTGGGATGCTGTGCAACCCGGACATGGTTGAGCCTCGTGACTGCTGTGCGGAATTCTAGGCGGGCTGTCATGGCGCCAGGTTGACATGGCGCAGCTCATTAGAAGGTTAGCGAGCTCCAAAATACTCTGCCGAAACGTCACTGAGCGGCAAGCCTTCGCGGCGGTTCAGTCCCGCGGGGCGTCATCCCTATCCCAGCGCGTCAGGAGTGCCCCAACCTGACTCAAGACCTCCGGGAGTGCCGCCTCCACCGCTGGGGTCAGTCCGTCGCCCCAGTCCACCACCGCGGGCTCGATGCCGATCAGTGCGCGCCGGACGGGCAGGGTGTCGGTCAGACGGGCCATGTCCAGCAGGTCTGCAAGGCTGACCTCGTGTACGCTCGTGGCATGGCGGGCCAGTTGGCGGTCCATGTCCTCGCCATCGAAGACGCGCACGGTTCCGGGTGCGTCGCCCATCGCGGCGGCGTCGATTACGATCAGACGGGGACAGTCGCCGATCGGGACCGCCAGGGAGAAGCTTAAGGTTCCGCCGTCCATGAAGATCAGCGGGGCGTCTGCGGGGGTCCGAGACTCCAGACGGCGGACCGCGAGCGGGCCGACTGCCTCGTCGGCGAGCAGGACGTTGCCCAGTCCGAGGATCAGGGTCTGCGGGGTTGCGCGGTCGGTCATGAGCGGTCGGTCCTGCGGTTGGCGTTTGGTCCTTGCCCGGATCTCGGTCGGCGCCTAGCCTGTAGGCATCTAGGCACGCTTCAGAGACCGGTCGTATGTGTTTCGGCATCCCGATGCAGATTCAATCCATCGATGGATTCCTGGCCCGCTGCACCGCCAAGGGGACGGAACGGGAAGCCAACCTCTTCATGCTCCAGTATGATCCGCCGGCGGTCGGCGACTATGTGGTGGTCCACCTGGGCTATGCGGTGGATCGGGTGAGCGCCGCGGAGGCCGCCGCCGCCTGGGAGGTTTACGACGAGATGCTGGCGGCAGCCGGCCCGAGTTAACCCCTGCGGCGCTCCGCCCTACCCGAGAAACGCGTTGGCGATGGCGTACTGGCGTTGCGCCTCGGACTCGTCGGCCACCTCGTCGGTCTCCATCAGCTCGCAATTGGCCGCCATGCGTGCCTGTACGGCCGCCTTCCAGGCGCGATTCTGGCGCTCGGCGAGCAAGGATTCCGGGGTGAGTGCGGCGGCGGCGGCGGCTGCGACGAAGTGGTCCGCCTGGGCCAGCCAGTCCGTGTCTTTGCCGCAATCGGTATAGGTCTTGGTGGCATAGGCGCGGGCTGCCCGGTAGGCGTCGTCGGACTCCCCGGCGGTGCAGTCTGCACGCAGCCCGGTCTCGATGGCACGGTTGACCCGCTCGTCCCTGGACAATCGCATGACGCTCTGGACAAAGCGGGCACCGAGGATGCGCTGCCGGTCGGCGGCCAGTGCGTTCAGTGCGTTGCGCAGCTGTTGATCGTTTTGGATCTCGGTCATGACTTGCGTTCCTCGGAGCCAGTGGGTGGAGGTTCCGCCGCAGGCGCGCGGGTAGAGCGGAATATCACCATATTCAGATAAACTTCGCATTGATGCCAGTCACCCCCGTCGTCGCGCGGCCAGCCACTCGCCACTTTCCGATATGAAACGCACCGTCTTTTTCGTCTCCGAAAGCACCGGCATCACCGCCGAGACCCTGGGTCACAGTCTGTTGTCGCAGTTCGATACCCTGGACTTCGACCAAGTGTATATGCCCTACATCAACACGGATCTGCGCGCCAAGGCGCTGACGTTGCGCATGCGGGAGGCGGCGGAGCGCGACGGGGTGCGTCCGGTGGTCTTCGCGACCATGCTCGATCCCGAGATCAGCAAGATCCTAAGGGGCGGGCATTGTTTCTATCTGGAGCTGTTCGAGTGCTTCATCGATCCGCTGGCCGTTGAGCTCGGGGTGCCGCCGAGCCGCAAATCCGGGCGCAGCCATGCCATCACCGAACCCAGCTCTTACACCAAACGCATCGAGGCGATCAATTTCGCCATGGCCAACGACGACGGGATTCGGCCGGACAACTTCCACCGGGCGGACGTGGTGCTGACCGGTGTCTCCCGCGTGGGCAAGACCCCTACCTGTTTGTATCTCGCCATGCACTACGGTCTGCGCTCCGCCAACTACCCGGTCACGGAGGAGGACTTCGAGCGCGGGGATGTGCCTCAGTTGGTATGGGACTGTCGTCACAAGCTTTTTGCGCTGACCATCGACCCACAGCGGCTCCAGTTGATCCGGGAAGAGCGTCGTCCGGGGAGCGATTACGCCTCGCTCAAGCGCTGTCAGGACGACATCCGTCGTGCCACCGGGATCTTCAAGCGGATGGGCATTCCGGTGCTCAACACGACCAGTCAGTCCATCGAGGAAATCTCCTCCCAGATCCTGCGCGCACTGAAGGACACGCTGGACTGACGGGCGGTTGCCAGGGGCCGCGCCCGACCAGATAATGCAAGTCCCTTGCCGCCCCCTGGCGGCGCGCTGCGATCGGGGCAAAATACACGATGAGAATCGGGATACCGACGGAGACTCGACCCGGGGAGGCACGGGTTGCATCTACCCCAGAGGTGGTCAAAAAGCTCAAGTCCAAGGGCTTCGAACCGGTCGTAGAGTCTGGCGCAGGGGTGCGTGCAGGCTATCCGGACTCAGAATACGAATCGGCTGGCGCCAAGCTCAGCGATCGCGCCGGGGCCTACGACGCGGACCTGTTGCTCAAGGTCCGCCGCCCGGACGGCGACGACGTGGAGTCGATGCGCCCCGGGGGTCTCTTCGTGGGCCTGCTGGAGAGCTGCGGGGAGGACGCCATCGTCGCCTCCATGCTCGCCAAGGGCATCCGGGTGCTCGGCATGGAGCGCATGCCCCGGACCTCCCGCGCCCAGTCGATGGACGCGCTCTCGTCCCAGGGCAATATCGCGGGATACCGGGCCGTGATCGAAGCGGCGGCCCGCTTCGGGCGCTTTTTCCCCATGATGATGACCTCCGCGGGCTCGGCCAAGCCGGCCCGGCTAGTGGTCCTGGGTGCCGGGGTGGCCGGGCTCCAGGCGATCGCCACCGCCCGCCGGTTGGGTGCCGAGGTCCATGCCTACGACGTGCGTCCGGACACCCGGGAGCAGATCCTGTCGCTGGGCGCCAAACCCATCGATCTGGATCTGGGCGAGAGCGGGGCGGGGGAGGGCGGCTATGCCAGGGAGCTCTCCGCGGAGGCCAAGGTGCGCCAGCAGGCGGCGCTGGCCGATGTGCTGGCCAAGGCCCACGTCATCGTGACCACCGCACTGATCCCATGCCGTCCGGCACCGGTGCTGGTGACCGAGGAGGTGGTGGCCCGCATGCGTCCGGGCTCCGTGATCGTCGATCTGGCGGCGGCCAACGGGGGCAATTGCCCGCTCACGGTCCCGGATCAGGTCGTGGAGCGGCATGGGGTGGTCATCGTGGGTCACACGAATTACCCGTCGATGGTCGCCTCCGATGCCAGCGCGTTCTATGCCAAGAACCTGGCCAACCTGATCGAGATCATGTTCGATCGATCCGACCAGGGCCCGGTCCTCAAGGATCTACTGGCGGACGACATCACCAAGGCCATGCTCCTTTAGAAGAACGAAGATCGTTACCATCAACGTTGCGCCCTGGGCGCACTACGGATATCAGCCTATGTCAGACCCGATCGTCGCACTTTATGTCTTCGTCCTCGCCTGTTTCATCGGCTATTACGTGATCTGGGGGGTCACGCCCTCGCTGCACACCCCGCTCATGTCGCTGACCAATGCCATCTCCGGCATCGTGATCGTGGGTGCGCTCCTGGTGACCGGGGCCGAGCGCGCGGGCTTGGGCGCCGAGCTCTTAGGCTTCCTCGCGGTGCTTCTGGCTTCTATCAATGTCTTCGGCGGGTTCCTGGTAACCCACCGGATGCTCTCCATGTTCCAGAAAAATAAGAAATAAGGAGTGCAACCGGTCATGCAGCTCTTGAGCCTCTCGCATCACGGCCAGGCCTTTGCCTATCTCGCCTCGGCTATCCTTTTCATTTTTGCCCTCAAGGGCCTGACCCATCCCGCATCGGCCCGCCGCGGGAATTTCCTCGGGATACTCGGCATGGTCATCGCCGTGGCCGCGACCCTCCTCGGCCAGGATGTGAAATCCTACGGGTTCATTATCGCGGGGGTGGGTGCGGGCGCCGTGATCGGCGCGATACTCGCCATGCGCATCCAGATGGCAGCCATGCCACAGCTGGTCGCCGCGCTTCATAGCTTCGTCGGTATGGCTGCGGTGCTGGTGGCCATCGGCACCTTCATCAATACGGCGAGCCCGGACTCGGTGATGATGGGCGAGCTCTCGGCCGGAATCGTCATCGGTGCCATCACCTTCACCGGATCGGTCATCGCCTTCGGCAAGCTCCAGGGCTTGATCAGCGGCAGCCCGGTGAAGTTCACGGGTCAGCACCTCCTGAATGCGGCCATGGCGATCGCCACCATCGCGCTCGCCGTGCACTTCGCCATGACCGGCAACGTGCTCTCCTTGACGCTGATGACTTTGCTCGCCTTTACCCTGGGCGTGACCCTGATCGTTCCGATCGGCGGGGCGGACATGCCGGTGGTCATCTCCATGCTCAACAGCTACTCGGGCTGGGCGGCGGCGGCCACCGGGTTCACGCTCCACAATAACCTGCTGATTATCGTGGGCGCACTGGTCGGATTCTCCGGCGCCATCCTCTCCTACATCATGTGCAAGGGGATGAACCGCTCCATCATCAACGTGGTGTTCGGCGGTTTCGGCTCGGGGGACGAGAGCGGCGATCCCAGCGCCGGTGCGCTGGCAGCCCAGAAGGGCGTCAAATCGGCCTCCGTGGAGGACGTGGTTTACTGGATGGAAGACGCGAGCAAGGTCATCATCGTCCCCGGTTACGGGATGGCGGCGGCCCAGGCCCAGCACGCCTTGAAGGAGCTGATGGATCTCCTGGTGGCGCGCGGGGTGGATGTGAAGTTCGCCATACACCCGGTGGCCGGACGCATGCCCGGTCACATGAACGTGCTGCTCGCGGAGGCGGACATCCCCTATGACCGGGTGCTTGAGATGGACGAAATCAATCCGGAGTTCCCCACCGCGGACGTCGCACTGGTGGTCGGGGCCAACGACGTGGTGAACCCGGCCGCCGAGGAAGACAAGTCGAGCCCGATCTACGGTATGCCGATCCTGGACGCGCGCAAGGCGCACCAGGTCTATTTCCTGAAACGCTCCATGCGTCCCGGCTATTCCGGCGTCGATAACTTGCTATTTTATAAGGACAACACATCGCTGGTCTTCGGCGACGCCAAGGATACCATCGAGGGTATGGCCAACGCACTCAAGGGTCACGGACACTGATGCAGACCCCGGCCCACCAGGTCCAGGGAGGGAGGCGTCCGGCGCGCACCGCCATCGCCGGGGTCCTGGTGGGCGCACTGCTGGGCGGAATCGCGGGCTTTGCCGTCGGGTTGCTCGTCCATCCCTATCTCCCGCTTTCTTTGTCGCAGTCCGAAGGCTCCAGTGCCCAGTCCGACACCGGGGCCTTGCGGGCCACCGGTGCCTTCGTCCAGGCCGACCCGGGCGATCGCCTGCACTACGGCAGCGGCAGGGCGACGGTTTACGAGCGGCTGGTGCGTCTGGGGGAGGACTTCGCGGTAGGGCCGGGTCCGAAATACCATCTCTATCTCGTGCCCGCCAAGGGGCTGGATCCGGACACTCGGATCGAGGAGGGCATGTTCGTGGACCTAGGCCCGCTGCGGGACTTTGCGGGCGGCCAGGACTATTCGATCCCTGCCGGGGTGGACCTGGCCGACTTCGGCGCTCTGGCGGTCTGGTCCGAGCAGCTCAACGTATTGATCTCCCCCGCGGAGCTGAGCCCCGCGCACTAGCATTGCCCCGGGGCATCGCCTGGGGCCGATCGCATAAGGCCGCGGGCCCATGCGGCAGGTCCCTGCGCAGCCCGCCCACCCGCCGCTGCGGTCACTTGACCGGAAGTGCCGGACCGGTTCCAATGCGCGACCATGCATACCCCATTCGACTTCCCCCTGCTCGTCGTCGGAGCCTATCTGCTGGGCTCTATCTCCAGTGCGGTCATCGTCTGCAAGCTCATGCGCCTGCCGGACCCGCGCACCGAGGGATCCAATAACCCGGGGGCGACCAATGTGCTGCGTATCGGCGGCAAGAAGGCCGCCGGCATCACCCTGCTGGGAGACAGCCTGAAAGGCTTAGTCCCGATGGTCGTCGCCCATCTGATGGGCGCGCCCGATGGGGTGCTTGCGGCCACCGGTCTCGCCGCCTTCCTGGGACATCTGTTTCCGGTTTTCTTCCGCTTCAAGGGCGGCAAAGGGGTCGCAACCGCGCTGGGCGTCCAATTCGGGCTCTGGTGGCCCATCGGGCTCACTGTGGCAGCCATCTGGGCACTGGTCGCCAAGGTGCTCAAGATTTCCTCGCTCTCGGCCCTGATCTCCATGGCCCTGGCTCCATTGGTTGTCTGGTTTTTTGGCGTGTGGTGGCAAGGGATGGATCCGGTCGTGTGGCGGATGCAGTTGGTCGTCACCGGGCTGCTGTTCTGGCGTCACCGCAGCAATATCCGCAATCTATTCACAGGGAAGGAGGGACGGATTGCCGCGAAATCCGATTCGTCCGACTCCGACTGACTCCCCAGCCGTCTCAGCCTACAACCTCAGAGTAACCGGGATGCCTGCCGATTCTGTCCGGGGGGCGACTCGCCCCAGTCCGACCCCGTTCTTCTACGTGCTACTGGTCCTATTCTTCTGGACCATGCCCGGGCTCTCCGATGACCGATCGATGGGAGGTGGCTGCTCGATCGCCCCGGGAACCCTCGAGTTGGACGGCGGCACCATCCATTACAGCCGCTCCGGCCAAGGGCCCCAGGTCCTGCTGCTGCACGGACTCTTCGGCCAGAAGGAACAATGGCATCCGGTCCTATGTGCCCTGGCTGCCTCCGGATTCGAGGGGATCGCTCCGGATCTACCCGGGTTCGGTCAAAGCGTCGGATTCCAGATTTCCGCCTATGACCTAGGCGAGCAGGCGCAGCGTTTGCATAGCTTCGCCGCTGCACTGGGGCTGAAGGATATCGCGCTTGCCGGAAACTCCATGGGCGGAACCGTCGCCGCCATCTATGCCGAGCGCTATTCCAAGGAAGTCAGTCGACTGGCCTTTATCGGTCCGCCGCTGGGCGTGATCGAGTGGGGACCGCGGGTGCGCCAGGCAATCGAGAAGGGTATCAATCCATTCATCCCCATAGATGCCGATCAATTCGATCTAGAGATGAAGCTGCTCTTCTTCGATCCCTTTCCGATCGCCCCCGATGTACGCGATGCACTGATCGAAGGCTATGTGGAGCATCACCGCTTCTACCAGCAAGTCTGGGACATCGTGAACCTCTACGATACGGCCCTGGATAAGCCGCTGGACGTGAAGATCCCGGTCTTTATCCTGTGGGGCGAGGGCGACGGCATCTACCCGGTCGAGGGTGCTGCCAAGCTCCAGGAGCGGCTGCCCGGGAGTGCGCTGGTCAAGCTGCCCCGTGCCGGTCATCTGCCGATGCTGGAACGGCCCGTGGAGACCGCTGCCAGATTGCTTGCATTCCTGCGCGAGACCGAGTGATCTTTCCTAGCCGGCTCGATCCAGGACCCCTCAGCCTAGAAAGCGCGGTTTTACCGCAAATGAACGCAAGAAAACGCAAATAATCAAGGACCTGGCCGGTGCTACCTAGTCGCCAAAGGGGTGCAGCGCAGGACCGCTGTCAACCACGGATTGATTTGCGCTTATTTGGGTCGATTCGCGGCCAATTACTCTTTTCAGGTTCAGGCCTGGGCGGTCGAACGACTGCCCATGTCGGGGCACAAGGCCGACCGCCGCAACGGAGCCACCCATGAGCTGGCGCACGCCCCCGTCCGCGGCCAACTCGCCTACCTGGGCCTGATTCAGTTTCTGTTTCTGCTGACCTGGGCGGTCTATGTCATCTTCCTTGGCGATCTGGTCGCCCGGCTCGGGCTGCCCAAGGACACGGTGCCGCGTCTGCTGCTTCTGGATCAGGCCTTGTTTGCCTGCGCCGATGTGCTTCTGGGGCTTTATGCCGACCGGACCATGCGGCTCTTCAGGGGGCTCGCACCTTTGGTGCTTGGTCTGAGCCTGATCTCCTGTGTGGCCTTCGTCGCTCTGCCGATGCTGGGTGCAGTCGCACCGGGGCTTCTTTTCGCGCTGATCGTGCTGTGGGTGCTGACGTCATCGGCCCTGCGGGCGCCGATCTATGCACTGATCGCTCGGCGCGCTCAGGAGCCCGGGCGAGCGACCGCGGTCTCTCTGCTGGGCATGGGTCTGGCCAGCGCCCTGGCGCCCTATCTGGGGATTGCCCTCAAGGGGGTCGATCCGATCCTGCCGTTCGCACTCTGCGGGGCGAGCCTGGCCCTGGCGACCCTGGGGTTCGCGGCCTGGGAATCGCGCCAGCGTCCGGCGCGGGGTGCGGCAGACAGCGTGCCCAGTCCGGCCTTTGCACGCGTCGGGCGCTTGCTGGCGGTCATGCTGCTTTTGGGGGCTGGGCTTCAGGTGCATGTCTTCGTCAATGCGGCACCGCTCTACAAGGGACTGGCGGACCCCGCCTGGCTTCCCTGGCTGATGCCGGTGCTTTGGGTCGGCTTCAGTCTGGCGGTCTTTGCGGGCGAGCCTGTTCTAATACGGGTGGGCATGCGGCGGGGGCTCGCGCTGTCTGCGCTGTTGGGCACGCTCGCCGTTGCTGCCTGCCTCGCCGCACCCAATCTGGCGGTGCTGATCGTTCTGCAAGCCTTAACGGGGATCGCCTGGGGCGGGGTCTTACTGGCCGGACTGGGCTTGGCCGGTGGGGCCGGACGCCATGGGCGAGAGGGGCTTTTCGTCGGTGCGCTCTTCGCCGGTCTGGCGCTTGCGGCCGCGGGGCGCGTCGGACTGACCCTGGCCGACATGCACTTCTCGCCGCAGGTCACGTTGCCGTTGGCGGCGGCGCTGTGGGGGCTCGGGACTCTGCTGTGCCCTCTTGGCTGAGGCGGCCTGGCGGGGCCTCTCCAGCAATTTGAAATTCGACCCGATAGCGGCCGGCACGACCCGGGACCGCCGACTTCAGTCGGCGAGACCGTTTACCTGTGGGTCGGGCTCCAGCGAGACCCGGACCCGCAGGTGCCTGCAAATCCCGGGTTCCGGAGAGTGCCACCGACCTCCACTCACTCCAGCGGTCGTCGCCTATACTGACGCCACGCTAGGCCGATGTGCCGAATCGTGCGATGCCAGGCATGATCCCGCTCCTGCGTCGTTTCTGCTGCACGCAAAGGGAAACCCATGACCAGGAAACTCGCTGACTTCCATCTTCCAGGACCCTTCCGGGCCGATCAGCTCAAATCGGGCGATCCCTACGAGCTGTCAAATGGCCACCCGATCGAATGTCTACCGGTCGGCGGTCGCGGCTCGCGGGCCAATTTACTAGGGGGGGCGGTGCTCGACAGCGATCCTGACGTGGACTCCGCGGGCGTCGACACCGGATTCGCGCTCACGCCAGGGACCCTGCGCGCCCCCGATGTGGCGGTCGGTAATGTCGCCGACGCGCCGGGCTGGGTGACCGGCGCGGCACCGCCGCTGGCGGTCGAATATGCGGATACCGGTCAAGACGAGGCCGAGCTCGCGGCCAAGATCGCCGATCTGCTGGCGGGGGGTACCCGTCTGGTCTGGGTTGTGCGGCTGGTGGGCCCCCGCCGGATCGAGGTTCACGCGCCCGGGGTATCGATGCGGCTGGCCTATCCCGATGACCTGCTGGAAGCCCCTGGCATCCTGCGCAACCCGGTGCCCGTCGCCGCGCTGTTCGACCGCGACGCAGCCCATGAGGCGACCTTGCGAAACCTGTTGCAGCGCCGGGGCTACCGCGACCTTGAGCAGGTGCGCGCCGACGGGAAGGCCGAAGGCGAGCTCGACACCCTGCGCGAGGCGCTCCTCCTGGTCTTGGCGAAAGGGGGCTCGGCCTGGCACCGGAGCAGCGCTCCGCCATTGCCGACTGTCTCGATCCAAGCCGGCTCCGCCACTGGTTGGTGCACGCGGTGAGCGCAACCTCCGCCTCCGACGTCCTCGGTCAACGCCCCGCCTGAGCGCGATTTCCCCACCGCGGTGCAGGCTCGAATGCCGACTCGGGTCCGATCCCCGGCAACGACTCCATCGCCCAGCGCGCCCGCGGGAGAAAGCTCAATGGCTCGTGCTGGCCGGCACGCAAACGCTGCCAGCCGGCATAGGCGATCATGGCCCCGTTGTCGGTGCAGAGCGCCGGGCGCGGGTAATAGGTCTGGCCCCCCGCGGCGGCGATTTCGCTGTCCATCCGCTCGCGCAGTCGCCGGTTGGCGCTTACTCCGCCGGCCAGGATCAGTCGTCGGTGCCCGGTCTCCCTGAGCGCCCGGCGGCACTTGATGACCAGGGTGTCCACCACCGCTTCCTCGAATGCGCGGGCGATGTCTGCCCGGGTGCGGTCGGGGTCCGCGGGGCCGGCCAGCGCCTCGCGCCAGGTATTGAGCGCGAAGGTCTTGAGCCCGCTGAAGCTGAAATCGAGCCCGGGACGGTCGGTCATGGGCCGCGGGAAGCGGAAGCGTTGCGGGTCGCCGCGCTCGGCGAGCTTGGCAAGCTCCGGGCCGCCGGGGTAGGGAAGACCTAAGATCTTGGCGGTCTTGTCGAATGCCTCCCCGGCAGCGTCGTCCACCGACTCGCCCAGGATGCGGTAGCGCCCGACACCAGCCACGTCGATCAATTGCGTGTGGCCGCCGGAGACCAGCAGCGCCACGAACGGGAAGTCCGGGGCCGGGTGCTCCAGCAAGGGGGCGAGCAGGTGCCCTTCCATATGATGAACGCCGATGGCCGGCACTCCCCAGGCCCAGGCGAGGCTCCGGCCCAGTGCCGCCCCCACCATCAGGGCGCCGACGAGTCCGGGACCTGCGGTGTATGCGACGCCCTGGATGTCCGGGGGGCGACCGCCCGGGCCTGCCAGCCCTGACTCGTCCAGTACCTGGCGGATTAGGGGCAGGAGCTTGCGCACGTGGTCTCTGGAGGCGAGCTCCGGCACCACCCCGCCGTACTCGGCATGGATCTCCACCTGGCTGTAGACCGCTTGGGCCAGCAGTCCGGCCGAGCCGTCGTAGATTGCGACGCCGGTCTCGTCGCAGGATGTCTCGATGCCGATCGCGCGCATGGGCTGTGGGTTCCGCTGCTGCTGTTGATCCTGGGGCAAAGGCCGGACGCACGGGTGGGGGCGTCCCCGAATCTGGGACCGAACGGCGTCCGACCTTTGCAATGAATACCTGGGTTGGGCTAGACTTCGCAATCTTTTTCCGCTCACCATCTGCCCAAACTACGGGCCTAACCCATCGATATAGAGGCACAAGGACCATCCATGCCCAGCGTTCGCGTCAAAGATAACGAGCCCTTCGAGGTCGCCATGCGGCGGTTCAAGCGCTCCTGCGAGAAGGCAGGGGTGCTCGCCGAGGTCCGCCGTCGCGAGTTCTACGAGAAGCCCACCTCCGAGCGCAAGCGCAAGAAGGCGGCCGCCGTGAAGCGTCACCACAAGAAGCTTCAGCGCGAGTCCCGCCGCTGGGAGCGCCCGTACTAAGCTCGCGGCGCTTGCGAGTTGGCGGGCACCTGGCCCCAAGGCCCCGCCAAGCTCCCCCTCGGCCCCGCCCGTTCCCGTTCGGGCCGAGCACTGGCTGAATGCAGAACCTAAATCGCGCAAGATTTATACCCGTCACCGGCAAGCTGCCCGTTGCGAGTCGATCCGTTTGTATGCGCCGCGGTTTGGCAGATTGATTTTTCGCGCTTTCCGTAGTTGAAATGCGTTTTTCAGGTTAATCGAAGAAGCCCCCTCATGTCCCAAGACCTCGCGCTCCAGAATAAGATCCGGGAAGATATGAAGACCGCCATGAAGGCGGGAGACAAGGTCCGGCTCGGCGTCATCCGGTTGATCCTTGCCGCGGTCAAGCAGCGGGAGGTGGACGAGCGAATCGAGCTCGACGATGCCCAGGTGCTCGTTGTGCTGGACAAGATGGTCAAGCAGCGCCGGGACTCCATCGCGCAGTACAGTGCGGCCGGCCGCGAGGACCTGGCGGACGTGGAGCGCTTCGAGGTGGATGTCATCCAGGGCTATCTGCCGGCTGCGCTTTCCGAGGCGGAGATCGGGGCGCTCTTGGAGTCCGCGGTCGCGCAGAGCGGCGCCTCGGTCATGGGCGACATGGGCAAGGTCATGGCGATCCTGAAGCCCCAGATCCAGGGGCGAGCCGACATGGGTGCCGTGAGCGCGCTGGTCAAGCGGCGGCTGGGGGGCTGACGCCACGCGCGCCCGTCCGCTCTGCTAGCCTTGGTCTATGGCCGGCAGAATCCCCACTGAGTTTATCGACGATCTCCTTGCCCGCACGGACATCGTCGACCTGATTGGTAGCCGGGTGCAGTTGCGCAAGGCCGGCAAGGACTATCAGGCCCGCTGCCCCTTCCACGACGAGCGCAGTCCCTCTTTTACGGTTAGCCGGGAAAAGCAGTTTTATCACTGTTTCGGCTGCGGTGCCCATGGCACTGCCATCGGGTTTCTGATGGAGCATGACCGGCTCGGTTTCCGCGAGGCGGTGGAGGAGCTGGCCCAAAAGGCCGGGTTGGATGTCCCTGGAGACGGGGAGACGAGCCGTCCCGGGCCCGATCTGGCGCCGCTCTATGCCGTGCTGGAGCAGGTCGCCTCGCTCTATCGTCGCCAACTGCGCGAGCATGCAGAGGCGTCCCGGGCGGTCGATTACCTCAAAGGCCGCGGACTCACCGGCGAGATCGCCGCCCGCTACGGGGTGGGGTATGCACCGCCCGGCTGGGACTTCCTGCGCGGTCATCTGGCGACGGACCGGGCCGTCGCCGAGCGGCTTTTCGAGGCCGGACTGCTGGCCGAGCAGGACGGCAGGCGCTACGACCGCTTTCGCGACCGCATCATGTTCCCGATCCGCGATCGCCGCGGCCGAACCATCGGTTTCGGCGGGCGTGTGCTCGGAGAGGGTCAGCCCAAGTACCTGAACTCCCCTGAAACCGCGGTCTTTCGCAAGGGCCGAGAGCTTTATGGACTCCACGAGGCCCAGCAGGCGCGGCGCAAGCTTGAACGGCTCCTGGTGGTGGAGGGCTACCTGGATGTCATCGCGCTGGCCCAGTACGGGATCGACTACGCGGTCGCCACCCTGGGAACGGCCACTACGCCGGAGCACTTGCAGTTGCTCCTGCGCTCCGCCCCGGAGCTCGTTTTCTGCTTCGACGGAGATCGCCCTGGCCGGGATGCAGCCTGGAAGGCACTGGAGACGGCCCTGCCGTTCGCGACCGGCAGTCAGTCGCTGCGTTTCCTGTTCCTACCGGAGGGGGAGGACCCGGACACACTGGTCCGCGCCGAGGGTCGGGACTCGTTCGAGAGGCGGATCGAGCGCGCCAAGCCGCTGTCCGAGCTCTTTTTCGATCATCTCCGAGACCAAGTGGAGACCGTCACTCAGGACGGTAAGGCGCGTCTGGTCACCCTGGCGAAGCCATTGATTGCGAAGCTACCCGCCGGCATCTATCGAGAGATGATAGAGGGCCGGCTGGCGTCCCTGGCGGGGATTGCACCGCGTGTCGCCGGTGCGCAGCCGCACCGGCGACACGCGCACCAGCAAGTGCAGCGTCCGACCAGGCCGACCCGCGTCGCCCAGGCTATCGCCTTGCTGCTCGATAGCCCGGAGCTGGCAGTGCAGGCTGCGGCGGTTGATGACGACTGGCGGCGGCTGGATAACCCAGGCATTCCGATCCTGGCGGGGCTCCTGGACGTCATCCTGGATTATCCAAGCATCAACAAGGGGGCACTAATCGAGCGCTGGCGGGATCACGAGCACTTCGGCTATCTCCAGCGCTTAAGCGTCGAGCCATTTCTGCGCCATATCCCGGAGGGCGGGGCGGCAGACGAGCTGATCGGCGCGCTCTCGGGCTTGAGCAAAGAGGTGCGCGACGCCGAGCGACTGCGCCCGCTCAACCGGCGCAGTACCGCCGAATGGAGCGACGAGGTGCGCGAGCGGATGGATCGGGAGGCCGAGCAGGCGCGCACGCGCAAACGATAACCTGCGCAAGCTAGGTTTTATGTGTTAAAATGTTGAGTTTACTGAGCTCGGCACCTCGCTCCGACGCCAGTCTCCAGTCTGCCATAAAACGGCAAGGTATCCCATGGATCAAGAACAGCAACAGTCCCAACTGAAGCAACTGATCGCCAAGGGCAAGGAGCAGGGGTTCTTGACCTACACCGAGGTCAACGACCACCTGCCGCCCGGTATCGTCGAGCCCGAGCAGATCGAAGACATCGTTCGGATGATCAACGATATGGGGATCATGGTCCATGAGACCGCGCCCGATATGGCCGATCAGACCTTGAGCGATGCCGCCATTTCGGACGACGACGCGACCGAGGCTGCGGCCGCGGCCCTGGCGAGCGTAGACAGCGAGTTCGGGCGCACCACCGATCCGGTGCGCATGTACATGCGCGAGATGGGCACCGTCGAGCTCCTGACGCGGGAGGGCGAGCTGCAGATCGCCAAGCGCATCGAAGAAGGCCTGAATCAGGTCCTCTCATCCCTGTCTGTTTATCCTCGCTCCATCGAGAAGTTGATCGAGATCTTCGGCCGGGTCGAGCGCGAGGAGACCCGGCTCGCCGACGTCATCTCCGGGTTCAACGACGGGGATGCGGACGAGCCGACCCCGGTCCCCCAGGTTGCCGTCGTGGAATCTGCCGCGGAGGACGAGGCGGAGACCGAGGTGGACGATGCGGCGGGCGACGAAGAGGACGAGACCGCCGTTGCGGTTGCGGACACGGGTCCGGACGCGGAGGAGGTGGCGCGGCGCGTTCAGCTGCTGCGCGAGCGGTTTGCGGTCCTCAAGTCCAGTCTGGAGCAATACGGGCGCGACGACCCGCGCTCCCGCGAGGCCATGGCTGAAGTCTCTCAGGTCTTTCTTCAGTTTAAGCTGGTCGCCTCCGTCTTCCAGGAGCTTGCCGAGATCCTGCGCGGCACCATCGAGCGCATCCGCAGTCAGGAAAAAGTCATTATGGGCCTGTGCGTCGAGCAGGCCGGAATGTCCCGCAAGCAGTTCATCGACAGCTTCCCGGACAACGAGACCAACCCGGAATGGCTGGAGCAGGTGATCGCCGGCCCCCAACCCTATGCCGCGCGCATCGGCGAGCTGGCCCACGACGTGCGCCGCGCCCAGCGCAAGCTCCAGGAGGTGGAGCGCGAGAACTATCTCACCATCGGCGAGATCAAGGAGGTCAACCGCAAAATGTCGATCGGCGAGGCCAAGGCCCGCCGTGCCAAAAAAGAGATGGTGGAGGCCAACCTGCGTCTGGTCATCTCGATCGCCAAGAAATATACCAACCGGGGTCTGCAATTCCTGGATCTGATCCAAGAGGGCAACATCGGTCTGATGAAGGCGGTGGACAAGTTCGAATACCGACGCGGCTACAAGTTCTCCACCTATGCGACTTGGTGGATTCGCCAGGCGATCACCAGGTCCATCGCCGACCAGGCGCGCACCATCCGTATCCCGGTGCACATGATCGAGACCATCAACAAGCTCAACCGCATCTCCCGCCAGATGATCCAGGAGATGGGCCGGGAGGCGACCCCCGAGGAACTGGCCGCGCGCATGGAGATGCCGGAGGACAAGGTGCGCAAGGTCTTGAAGATCGCCAAGGAGCCGATCTCCATGGAGACCCCCATCGGCGACGACGAGGACTCCCACCTGGGAGATTTCATCGAGGACTCTGGAGTCATCTCTCCGGTAGAATCCGCCACCATGGAGGGACTGCGCGAGGCGACCCAGAACATGCTGGCCAGCCTGACCTCCCGGGAGGCCAAGGTCCTGCGCATGCGTTTCGGCATCGACATGAATACCGACCACACCCTGGAAGAGGTCGGCAAGCAATTCGACGTCACGCGCGAGCGCATTCGCCAGATCGAGGCCAAGGCCTTGCGCAAGCTGAGACATCCGACCCGCTCCGAAAAGCTCAAGAGCTTCCTGGATTCGGATTGATGGCCTTGGAGCTTTAAGGATCGAGAGCCACGGAAGGCTGATCCCCGACGATTGGGTCGCAACTCAATCTCTAAGGGCCGTTAGCTCAGCGGTTAGAGCAGGGGACTCATAATCCCTTGGTCCTAGGTTCAAATCCTAGACGGCCCACCATAAAGCAAGATTTCCGCTTGATCTGAGTCCCGGTTACGGAGCTCTAAAGGCGCTCTTCGTTCCGGAGTTCCCCATCGAGTTTCTCTCTTTCGGTCACACTCGCCAACCTCGATCCAACCAAGCGCCGCTAGCCTCTGAGCTTTGTTGTGCCGCACGGTTCCGGCTAGGCGAATCAGCGTATCAATGCCAAGGCCGCGTTGTAGAGGTCGTGCGGGATACTGGCGTCGCCATCGGTTCGATAAGATTGGCGAGCGTCGAGTTTCATTTGGTGTCCGGCCGAGGCCACCCGCGACGTTATGATCGCTAACTTGACAATGCTATCCAAGAAAATACCGCGAGGGTCGGCCCGATCTCTGTGTCTGCAGACTTGCTACGCCTCATTCCGCCGGGCACCAGCGCCTTGCCTTCTTAAATTCAGGCCAGCCATCGCGGCGGCAAGCAGCCAAAGGGTCCCGGGGGTGGGTGCCGGGTTCGTTACGGTGGCCATGATCGTGAAGCGATGCTCGGTGCGGGCGCAGGTTGCCAGGTCGGTGCAGAACGCCCTTCCGTCGTCGGCATAGACGAGCAGATCGGCAGAGAATGTTCCGGCGATTAACGAGCCAAGGAACTCTACTGTAAAAGCGTCGGAGCGGACTGCGTCTCCAAGCACGCTGCCCGCAATGGGTGTTCCAGACAGATTAAAATTGCCGAAAATCGGGGTCAGAGCGGTGTTGATCAATGTGAGGTCGGTGAGAGTCCCCAGGTTGCGGTCCGGGAACAGATTCGCAATCTGAAGCTGCCGCGATACGGTCGCGCCGATGTCGATATCACCGAGATTGATGGTGGTGCCACTAATCTCGCTGCCGCCAAAATCGAACAATGCAAAAATCGGCGCGACGCCCTCGGCCGACAGGCTAACGGTGCCGGGATCCGCCTGAACCGCTTGCTGAGTCAAGGTCTCGCCGGTAATGCCCGTGACGGTGACTGTCGCGCTGTCGGCTCCGATGCCGGATGCCTGGTAAGTATAGGCAAGGCTGGTGCTGGTGCCTTGGAGGACGTCGGTTGGGATCGATGAGCCGATCGGGGCGAAATCCGATGGCGCGCTCGGTCCCGTAAACTGGGTATCGAATAGGGTCGTGCCAGCGTCGCCGTTATTGCTCACGGTAATCGTCGTGTTCAGGGATGTGCCGCTGCCCACCCGCATCAGCCCGAGGTCGACGCTCGTGGGCGTGGTCAGGTTGAGATTAGCGAACCGCTGAGTCCCCTGCACCTTGGCGTCAATACTCGACAGCACTGTCATGGGTCCCTGAACGACGGTCGGGGTACCGTTGACATCGACGGTATAGCTGTTGCCAGAAACATTGGTAAACAGTCGAAACTGAAGCGAGTCGCCAGGGTTAACGGTCTTGTTGGCCGCGTTAAGCAGACCGTAGGACTGGTTGATCGGCTGTTGAACGTACCAGACCCCATCCTGAAAACCGGGAACGCCAAGATCGAGCGGTGGATATTGCTGTAGATAGGGCACAGCGTTTCCGCTGGTGGGTCCATTGGCCGGTGTGGGATCCGACGTCTCGAATATCTGCGCATAGTTCCCCCCAATCCAAGTCCCTCCGACGGCTGCCGGGGCGGTGGATGCTGGGACGTCGGGCTCGACGGTCGTATTCGAAATCAAGGTCGAGTTGCTGCCGCCTCCGCTGCCGCGAACGATCGTTGCCGCCATTTGCGTGCCCTGTAAATTAGCCGCATCCGAGGCTTGATATGAGCCTTGTGCGTCCGTCCCGCTATAACTCAGACCGCTCCCTGCATTTGCGTATCCGGCGCTTGCGATACCAACGCCGACGGTTTGGCCATATAAAGGGTCCCCGGGTGCTAATCCGTCGGATTCGTCAAGTGGACGACCGACCGCGCCGGACCCGGAAAAGGCGATGCCGGTTATAGTAAACGGTTGGGCGTAGGCACCCCCGGTGTACGTCTTGGTGCGAACGCTGTTTCGAAGTTGAGGGGCGATCGTCGATTGGTCGTACCCCTGCGCGCCCCATGCGAATAGCGTGAGATCGGGGTCGAGTGTGCCCCCGTCTTGTCCGCAGTCGGTGTTCCCCCCAGCCCCGCTCGGGTCGCAGGTTCTGACATAGTCGAGGTAGGACTGCACGTCGGATTCAAGCGTGAAGCTCATGATGTCCACGGCTTGCGCCGCCTGGGTGCTCATGGCGACAACGGCATAGATGGCAACGAGCGGGCAAAGCTGTTTCATGGGTCGACGTCCGGATGGCTACACATGGCCGAGGTCGCACAGCTTAGCCGCACGACCGGTAACTGGCTTCAGGAAGTAACGCAATTACCGTGCCATATATTTAATAGAAAATATCTGTATATAAATCAATAAGGAAATAATTCAGCAAGAAAATCATTGGGTGAATCTGTAAAAAATTCTGACAGCATCGTCAAGAGCGCAAGCCCAGCGCCCCCGTCGGTTTTGCATTCGCAGCTGCCTTGGGGCCGCACAGCCGTACATCATGCTCGCCCGGGTGAAACGCCCAACCGATCGGGATCTAGCGCGGCTAGGCGTCTTTCTCGAAAATCGCCCGCTCGGCTTGCAGGTCTGTCTCACCGGAAGAGCCAATGCGTCGGATCATCTTGCGCGCCAGGTGCGGGATCAGGATATGCGGCGGCATCCGCAGCCAGTGGGAGCGCACAAAGAGCAGCCAGTCGGAGACTGGCGTGGCGTCCTCCGAGCCAGATGTCAGGACGCGTTCGATCAGTCGTCGCATTATGCGCTCGGTGGTCGGGTTAGGCGCAAAACGTGCCCTTGCTTCGTCTAGGACCGGCCCCGGGATCGGCGTCGACATCAGCCGATGGGCGAATGTTAGCCCATAATAGAGCGGGCGCCCGAGCTGCATCCGCTGTGCGCGTGCAAGTAGCTCGTCCCAGAAGTCCGGGCGGGGCGCAAACAGCCGTAGCAGCTCGTCGATATCCCAGAGATCCCCCAATCCGCCGCGAATCGCACCATCGTAGAACAGGTGCGCCGAAGTGTGGAGGACCATGTCCGGTTGACTCAATACGTATACTTGAGGTATTCCGGCGAGCGGAATGGCCGACTCCCATAACAGATCCGGGTTGGGGTGCAGGCGGCCAGTCAGGGGTAGCAGGGTGTGGTGGACATCCAACTCCAGACCCCGCTCCGGATGACGCAATGCTGGGATCTCGTGCATCCAATCGCGATAGTAGCGTTGGTCGTAGCTCGCTTCGACCTGGCACTCCCAGCCGGATGCGATCAACCGGGCCTCGACTGCGGCGATCCGCTCGCGGCGTACCAGAACGTCCAGGTCGCGCAGGGGGCGTCCGCGCGACAGCGGCAATCCGCCGCTGAGGTAAGCGACGCCCTTCAGTAAGATCAGATCCACGTCCAGCGGTTCTACAGCCAGGCGCAGGTGCCGAAGCTCCCGAAGCGCCTGGGCGTGCAGGTAATCGGGATAGACGCGGGCCGCGGTCAGCATATCCCTGACGCTTGCCGGACAACTGCCGAATACCCCTGCGTCTTCGATCCGGTAGCTCAGGCGTGCCAAAAGACGCTCGCTGCGCGCGGTCATTAATGCTTGGTTCCAGGCGTCGGGAGAGAAGCGAACGATAGACTGCGGCGTGCGGCAGGCCAGAAAAAAAGCGGATTGCTCAAGCCTGCGCATGATGACTAAGCTCCGCGATCCTGGCAATAGCGGAATCGAGGTCTCCGTATTCCAAGCTATAGCAATCACACGCATCTACCACTCTGGTTAAGGTGTGAAACGCGGGTTCTGCGAGCAGGCGGTAGTTAAATGCATTTTGTGCCAGCCGCGTAAATCCCAGGCTCTTATCAAGGAATGCTAGGCGTGTCTCCGTCAGTCCTTGAATATAGCGCGGGAATACAATCCAGCGCGGTCGGGCTGGTTCCGATTGACGCTGGATACTCTCCCGGGGCGGGCGTAGATGGGCAACCTCGCCTTTGCGGGTCTTTGTGAATACCGGGCCTAGAAATGCATCCGGCAGGTATTCGCGAATCGTCGAGATCGAGCGGTTCTTGAGCGGGACCGCTCGGGGAATCGGGACTATGTTACCCGATTCGGGCTCGATCAGTCCGATCTCGTCGGTCAAAAAGCGCCAGCCCCGATACGCTAGGGCGGCGGATAGGGTACTTTTGCCTGATCCCGGCATTGCTGGTAATAGCAGCGCCTGCCCGTCCCGTTCCAACGCGCCGGCATGGAGCATCAGATATCGGTGGGCACGGGTTCCGATGCTCCAGTTCAGCCCCCATTCTAAGAGGGGAAACGATTGCACCAGAGGGTAAGGCTCGAACGGGTAGGTGGCGTCCAGCTTGAAACGGGCCTGAGGACGCCATGTTCGGCGCAGACCTGGTACATGCTCGACCTTGATCGGGAAATGCGCAACTGTGGGATCGGTCGTCGCCCAGGATGCCCCGTAAAATTGGCGCAGTAGTGCGAGCAGATTCTCTAGATTCGAGTGCAGGCGAATGACAAATGGGCCTGTGCGATAATAAATACCGGTCCGCCTAGCGGCAGCCGACAGGTCTACCGTTGTGCCAAGCTCGTCCAGGGTCATATCGGTAACGGGTCGATGAGCTCGAGCCGAACAAGCTCATCGATCATGGATTGTATCTTGTCGGCCCACTTTGGAGAGTTTGGTGTCTCGCATAGCTCGGCCATGCGCTTCGCGATGCCGTGCAGATCGAGTGGGGACTCTGTCAGCAAGTCCAGGATTTCCGCGGGCAGAATGCTGATTAAATGAGTCTCTCCGGTACGCCGATTAAAGACGCTCGCGTAGCTTCCCCAGGATTTGATCGCATATCCACCGGGGGCACAACTATATTGGAACGATGGGGATGCGCCGTTCATTCACCGCTTCGAGCGAGTCGAGTCCTAGCAAGCCCCTGGCGGGAGCAGGTTTGGATTTACCGAACATAAGCAGCTCTGGGCAATACCCATGTTGCCGGCGTCGTTCGAAGGCTCACGTTTACTAACCGGGAAGATACATAGCGGGTGGGTCGAGGTGGTAAGGCAGTCGTCTACGGAAGTCGGGTCGTCGATCACGTCCCCGCTGTCGCTGGTGGGCACGAAAACGCGCATGAGCAGTACTGGCTCTCGCGAAGTCTCGGTCCAGCCTGTCGGAACGAACGGGTTACCATTCGAGTAATAATACTTTTTCGAGTCTGGGGCAATGGTGTAAACTGTAACATTTTGAGATACTTGGCCGACGCGTCGGTTGAAATTCACCGCTTCACCGTTTGCCCGTACGAACGCATCTCCGGTGGGTCGCGGATCCGAGACCACGTCTGCCGCCGTTGCCTGGCTATCGTCGCGAGAGTCGACGATGCACTGCGCCGTGCTTGCGGTCGCAGCCATTGCGCCGTTTGGCAAGGTAGCGATCATTGGGGCGGCTGCGGCTGCGGCCTGCAACAGGCGTCTCCGGCTCTGCATCACGGCTTCCGGCTCTGGGTTTCCGTGGGATTGCTGATCGCTCATGATGGCTCCTGGCGAATGATGGCTCGCTTGCATAATGCAAATATCGAGCCAATAATAAAAAACCTTGATATATAATATAAATTTCCGGGAGAGTACTTCTCCTGCGCTCCGAGCTGTAAAAAAATCTGACTTGCGTGCGCAACTCTACAGATCGTTAAAGTCACCCTCCAAAACTCTTATTGTACAGAAATATCTGCGTTGCAACATTGGGGGAAGCCGCAATACAGCTCCCGGATGGCAAGCCTGCCAGGCTCGCCCGAAGCATGACAGGGCGATGCTGCGGCGTCGCGATGCGGATGACACAGGCTGCGTCCATGTGCAACGGCCCGCCCCCCAGTGTCCGAATCAACGTCGGACTGTGACACGACCGCCGCGATGCGCGCCAGCGCACCTGGATCCGCGGCCGGTTTGGGTGCGGGCACTTGAAGGCATCGGTTCCGTCCTCAATCTCCCTGAAAACCATAGTTCTGAGCGGAGAATCCATCGTGCGCATGGACAAATTGACGGCTAAATTTCAGATGGCCCTGGCCGACGCACAGAGTCTGGCCGTGGGTCGCGATCACCAGTTCATCGAGCCAATTCACCTGATGACCGCACTGTTGGATCAGGAGGGCGGGACTGTCCGGCACCTCCTGGTGCAGGCGGACGTGAACGTCAATCGGCTGCGCTCGGCCCTGGGCGAGGCACTGGACCGGCTGGCCACCGTGGAAGGTGCGGCAGGCGATGTCCATCTGGGCAACGACCTGAATCGGCTGCTGAACCAGACCGATAAGCTGGCACAGCAGCGCAACGACCAGTACATCTCGTCCGAGCTTTTCGTGCTCGCCGCCCTGGACGACCGCGGGGCGCTAGGCGCCATGCTGAGGGAGGCGGGTGCCAGCAAGGGTGCGCTGGAGCGGGCGATCGCGGCGGTGCGCGGCGGCCAGGGCGTGAACGACCCGAACGCAGAAGAGCAGCGCCAGGCGTTGGAAAAATACACCATCGATATGACCGAGCGTGCCGAGCAGGGCAAGCTCGATCCGGTGATCGGGCGCGACGACGAGATCCGCCGCACCATCCAGGTGCTGGCCCGCCGCACCAAGAACAACCCGGTGCTGATCGGCGAGCCCGGGGTTGGCAAGACCGCCATCGTGGAGGGCCTGGCGCAGCGGATCGTCAACGGAGAGGTCCCGGAGGGGATCAAGACCAAGCGTCTGCTCGCGCTCGACATGGCGGGCCTGATCGCGGGTGCCAAGTTTCGGGGCGAGTTCGAGGAGCGACTCAAGGCGGTCTTGAACGACGTCGCCCGTCAGGAGGGGAACATCATCCTCTTCATCGACGAGCTCCATACCATGGTGGGGGCGGGAAAGGCCGAGGGGGCCATGGACGCCGGCAATATGCTGAAACCCGCGCTGGCCCGCGGGGAGCTGCATTGCATCGGCGCCACCACGCTCGACGAGTATCGCAAGTATGTGGAGAAGGACGCGGCCCTGGAACGGCGTTTCCAGAAGGTATTGGTGGACGAGCCCAACGTGGAAGACACCATCGCCATATTGCGGGGGCTCAAGGAGCGCTACGAGGTCCACCACGCGGTGGAAATCACCGACCCCGCCATCGTCGCCGCCGCAACCCTATCCCATCGGTACATCACGGACCGCCAGCTCCCGGACAAGGCGATCGACCTGATCGACGAGGCCGCCTCCCAGATCCGCATGGAGATCGATTCCATGCCGGAGGAGATGGACCGGCTCGACCGCCGGCTCATCCAGCTCAAGATCGAGCGCGAGGCGCTTAAGAAGGAGTCGGACGAGGCGTCCAAGAAACGTTTGGCGGACCTGGAGGGCCAGATCGAGCGCCTGGAGCGCGAGTTTGCGGACTTGGACGAGATCTGGAAGTCCGAAAAGGCTGCCGTGCAAGGCAACGCCCATATCAAAGAAGAGCTGGATCGGGCACGGGTCGAGATGGAGACCGCGCGGCGTGCAGGCGATCTGGCTCGAATGTCGGAGCTGGCCTACGGGCGCATCCCGGAGCTGGAGAAGCAGCTCGCCGCTGCGGCACAGGCGGAGCAGGGCGAGACCCGGCTACTGCGCAACAAGGTGACCGAGGAGGAGGTTGCCGACATCGTTTCAAAATGGACCGGCATCCCTGTGTCCAAGATGCTGGAGGGGGAGCGGGACAAGCTCCTGCGCATGGAGGACGAGCTGCGCAAGCGTGTGGTGGGCCAGGAGGAGGCGGTGCGCGCGGTGAGCGATGCCATCCGCCGCTCCCGGGCCGGCCTCTCGGACCCTAACAGGCCCATCGGCTCCTTCCTGTTCTTAGGGCCCACTGGGGTCGGTAAGACCGAGCTATGCAAGGCCTTGGCCGCCTTCATGTTCGATACTGAAGAGGCGATGGTGCGTATCGATATGTCCGAGTTCATGGAGAAGCACTCCGTGGCGAGGCTCATCGGCGCGCCCCCGGGCTATGTGGGCTACGAGGAGGGCGGCTATCTCACCGAGGCGGTCCGCCGCCGGCCCTATAGCGTGATCCTGCTCGACGAGTTGGAGAAGGCACACCCGGATGTCTTCAATGTACTGCTCCAGGTCTTGGACGACGGGCGTCTGACCGACGGGCAGGGCCGGACGGTGGACTTCCGCAATACGGCGATCGTCATGACTTCCAATATGGGCTCGGACCTGATCCAACAGTTGTCCGGCGAGGCCAACTATGCCGCGATGAAGTCGGCTGTGATGGAGGTCGTGCGCCATGAGCTGCGGCCGGAGCTCATCAACCGGCTCGACGAGATCGTGGTCTTCCATCCGCTGGATGCTGCCCAGATCCGTGCCATCGCGCGTATCCAGATCGAGTATCTGCAGAAGCGCTTGAAGGATCGGGATATGAAGCTCGAGGTGAGCGATGCGGCACTCGACCACCTGGGGGAGGCTGGTTTCGACCCTGTCTACGGTGCGCGGCCCTTGAAGCGGGCCATCCGCGCTCAGTTGGAGAACAACCTGGCCCAGGAGATCCTGGCCGGCAAGTTTGGCCCCGGCGACCTGATCGAGGTCGACCTGGCCGACGGGGCCTTGACGTTCGAGCGGGTATTGGAGGGGGAGCTGTTGGACTGAGCCGCGTCTGCCTTCATCCCGGCGAGAGGATGGGTTTCGCTGCGCTCTACCCATCCTACTGAACGTCGCAGTTCGATGCGCCAGGCGCAG
Organism: uncultured Gammaproteobacteria bacterium; assembly: GCA_963780725.1. Classification (GTDB taxonomy): domain Bacteria; phylum Pseudomonadota; class Gammaproteobacteria; order Chromatiales; family Chromatiaceae; genus Thiodictyon. Next base: position 2,882,067 of record CAWACV010000001.1, on the reverse strand, counting down.
GATGCAGCGAGCGCAGCGAACCTCATTGATCGGGACTTATTCCACCATCGCCCGATAGCTATGCCAGGTCGCATAGCCCAACACCGGGAACAGCACGACGAAGGCAATAAAGAAGGTCGCGATCCCGATCGTGCTCAAAACGACGATCAGTGCTGCCCAGACCAGCATAGCCGCCCAGTTAAGCCGCACCGACCGGGCGCTTGCCGAGATCGCTGCAAAGGGGCTCGAGTCCCGGTCGACGATCATCGGCACCGCGATCGCGCTGGTCACAAAAACCGTCGTTGCCAGCAGGAACCCGATCCCCGCGAAGTAACCTAGGACCACGGGGTCTGCCTGTCCGGACAGGACGCCCAGATAGCCCTCGATGCTGGGCGAAAACAGGTCGAATTTCACCGCGAACAGTAACGCGGCCAGCCGCACCCAGGCGGCCATGACTAGAGCAAGAAAAAGGGCGAAGAGCGCCAGGTTGGTCTTGCGTGCCGCAAGGGTGCGCCAGGCATCGCGGATGCTCGTCGGCTCGCCGGCTTGCATCTGCCGGGCGGCAATATAGAGACCCGTTGCCAGGTAGGGACCTATCAGGAGGAGCCCGGTGAGAAAGGCGACGGTGAACCAGGGCAGGCTCAGGGTCAGTGCATAGGTCACCCAGCAGGCAGCCGCGAACAGTGCACCGTAGAGCAGACTCTTTCCAGGGGCGCAGCGGAAGTCGCGGATTCCTGCGCCGATCCAACGGAAGGGGTCCGCGACACCGACCTTCCTAACCCCGTGGGTGCCAAGGGTACCCCGAGCGGGCCCTTCGATCGCATGAGTGCTCATGGAAGCCTCCAAAATGGATGGATGTTCGATTACCTCATCGCTCGTGGGCCTCAGGCATCCCGGTACCTGCCCGGCACGCTTCAAGCGTTGTCGGCCGATCCGGCAGGGGTGGATGCGTCAGCCCTGTGCGGCATCTGCGGTACGGATCGCCGAGAGTCAACGGCCGAAAACCACGAGGTTTCTCTCTGAAATCCCAGAATCGGCCGTCGCTCCGAGGTCCGTGAGGCCACAGAGGCCGCAGCTCGCGCCGAAGCCATGTCGAGAGGCTCGATGAACGCACCCGGTTCGCCCTCAACATGGACATGGATTTCTATCTAACGAGCGCAAGACCAGCCCCGCCGCTCATGACAAAAAAAGGGCCGAAAGGCCCTTGATAAAAAAAGCGATATCGTAAAGGCGCGCCCAGAGGGCGCGCCTTTACGATTACATGAAGCTATCGCCGATGATGTTCTTGTACCAACTGTGGGCGTATTCCACCTCGCGCTTGTGCGCCCAGTCCGGGGCGTCCATTGGGGTGACGCCGCCCGAGCCTGGCACCTCTGCGATCTTGCCGTCCTCTGCGAGCTTGTAGACGCCGGCTACCGAGATCCCCCATTCGGGTCCGGCGATCGAGTAGCAGGTGTTGACGTAGGAGGGCACCGCGACCTCTCCGCCATTGAGCATGGCGACCACCGCGCCAGCGCACACTTTAGCCTGGCTATTGGCTGAATAGGCTGACTTGGGCATGGCGCCTGCCATACAGGCATCGCCGATCACATGCACCCCTTGGGCCTTTTTGGACTCGAAGGTCTTCATGTCCACCGGGCACCAGCCTTTCTCGTCCGCCAGACCCGAGACCTGAGCGATCTTGCCCGCGCGCTGGGGCGGGATCACGTTCAGCACGTCGGCCTTGATGTCGTCGAACTCGGTCGATGCAGTCTTGGTGGCCACGTCGATCTTGGTTACTGCGGCATCTGGACCCGGACGCCACTCGATCATGCCGGGGAAGAACTTCTCCCACGCCTGGAGGAAGAGCCCCTGCTTGGAGAACTTCGACTTGGCGTCCAGGATAATGATCTTAGACTTGGGCTTGAGGGCCTTGAGATAGATGGCCATCTGGCTCGCCCGCTCGTAGGGGCCGGGGGGGCAGCGGTAGGGGTTGTCCGGGGCGGTGATGACCACGGTTCCGCCGTCCGCCATGGCCTCTAATTGGGCGCGCAGGATCTTGGTCTGCTCGCCGGCCTTCCAGGCATGGGGCACGGTCTTGGACGCCTCTTCGCTGTAGCCTTCGATCTTGTCGTAGAGGAGCTCGATACCGGGGGCGACGACGCAGCGGTCGAAGGGCAGCTCGGTGCCGCCCGCGGTCTTCACCAGCTTCTTCTCCGCGTCGATGGCCGCGGCGCTGTCCTGGACGATGACGATTCCATGGGCCTTAAGGCCGTCGTAGCTCACCTGCAGCGATTCGAGCTTGCGCTCCCCGGCCAGCACCTCGTTGCTGAAATAGCAGGTGTAGTAGACCGGATTGGGCTCGACCACCGTGACCTCGATGCTCGGGTCCAGCCGCTTGATGTATTTGGCGGCTGTAGCACCCGCGGTGCCTCCGCCCACCACGACCACCTTTTTGGCAGCACCCAATGCCAGGTGCGGTGCACCGATCAGGCCCACCGCGGTGGCTGCGCTCGCGGCCTTTACGAATTCGCGACGATTCATCTTCATCTGGCTCACTCCCCGGTCCTTATTTTTCGCTGGCGTAGAACGCAAAGATCGCCTGAAGACCCTTGTCGCCCTCTTTCTTGATCAGGTCTTTCAGCTTGCTTTTCATCTTCTTGGGCATCTCGCGGCGCCCCTCCTGGAAGTCCTCCATGGTGTATTCGAGGTAGGGGGTCCATTGGCCGGCGAGGATCTGGAACTCCTCGTCCCCCGCCTCTTCGTCCTCAGCCTCAGCCTCAGCCTCTTCCGCATCCTTTGCCTTGGCCGCCGCCTCGCCGGTCAGGACCTTGCCGCCCTCGCTGTGGCACTTCTCGCAGAATTTGTCGTGGAGCTTGGCGCCTTTCTTGGCCAGCTTCTCGTCGAATGCCTGGTCCGCGGCCTTATACGGCTTGGCCTCGAAATACTCCGCCATGAGCTTGATCTCTTCCTCGGAATAGCCCTTGGCGATTCGGCCCATGATGGTGGAGTAGACCTTGCCGTCCTGGAAGCCCTTCATCGTTTCGACGAAATATTCCGCATTGCCGCCGGCCAGGGTGGGGGATGCGGGGCCGCCGCTGATTCCATCGGTACCGTGGCAGCCGGCGCAGGTCTCGGCGAGCATCTGTGCGCTGGCCCCCGAGACCAGCACCGGGGGTGGGGGCGGCGGGGCGTCCGCGGCGCCGGCCACCAATGTCGCTCCCAGGGCCATGACCCCGGCGAGCAGGGCGTGTTGTTGTGGTTTATGGACCATGTGACCTCCTCATCAAGTGAAACAGGCTCTTCTTCCAGGCGGGGTTTATAGTGCCCCGCTATGCGGTTGGGGCCGCCCATGGGCGGCCCCGGTGCATTCTTTATGGATCTGCGTCGGGCACGGACCCGGTACGAGACCATGAAGGCTCAAGGGCCGTGGGCCAGGAGCTTGGCTGCCTCCGCGTTGTCCTCGCTACGGGCCAGATCGGCGGCCGTGTGGCCTTGGGCGTCCTTGAGCCCCAGATCGGCGCGATGTGCGATCAGTGGCTCGATGAGCGCGTTGTGTCCGCTGGTTACCGCCTCCATCAGGGCGGACATCCCGTCCCGATCCTGTATGTTCGGGTCCGCGCCGTGCTCCAGGAGCAGCCGGGCCAGGTCCTCGTGTCCCTGGCTGATCGACCATATCAATGCGGTGCTGCCGAGCCGGTCTCGGGCATCGACGTTGGCCCCACGCGCGATCAATGCGCGCACCGTCTCCAGCTGCCCGCGGTCCGCGGCGATGACGAGCGCGGTGGCGCCGGATTTGTCCCGGGCCTCCAGGTCTGCCCCCGCGTCGAGCAGCAGGCCAATCATCTCGGGGTGGCCCTTGTCCGCGGCCAGCATCAGTGCGGTGCGGCCCTCGCGGTCGGATGCCTTGGGGTCGGCGCCCCGATAAAGAAGCTGCTCGGCCATGTCGCGGATGCCGTAGCGCGACGCGATCATCAGTGCGTCCCAGCCCGCGCGGCTGCGGTCGTGCACATTGGCTCCGCGCTCGATCAGCAGCGCCGAGGTGCCGATATTGCCGTTTTCCGCCGCAAAGGTGAGCGCGGTACAACCCGCCACAGTGCGGGCGTTGACCTGGGCACCGCGGTGCAGCAACAGCGAAACCGTATGGATATCGTCGGACTCCGCTGCCATCATCAGCGCGGTCTTGCCGAAGTGGTTGGCGGCGTCCACCGGCGCACCCCGGTCAAGGAGCGACTCGATCGCCCGAGTGTCGCCGATCATGGCGGCGAGCCGCAGATCCTTGCCCAGGTCCTCTCCATCCGCAACGGCACTGCCCCAGCCGAGCAGCAGGGCAGCGAGCAGGGCAATGGTGCGGGTGGTCTTCATAGTGACGGTTCCCAGGATTCGCGCTGGCGCCCGATCAGCCCGGCCCCTTCCCAGGGTCTTGCTCCCCAGGCTCCGGCGAGTCTTCGGCGACTCCCGCGTCGGCGTCGTCCTCCGGCTCGTCGGGCAGGGTGTGCACGATGCCTTTGTGGCAATCGATACAGGTCTCGCCCTTGTCCTCGGCCCGGGAGTGGCGGCTGCGGGCGACTCGATCCTGGGCGGACAGCTCCATGTCGGCGTAATCGTGGCAGGTGCGGCACTCGCGGGAGTCTGTCGCCTTCATTCGCGACCAGATTCGGTTGGCCATGACCCAGCGGCGTGCCTCGAATTTCTCGGGGGTGTCGATGGTGCCCATGAGCTCGTGGTAGACGTCCTTCGCGGCCACGATCTTGACGACCAGCTTCGGTCCAAGCGCCTTGGGGACATGACAGTCCGCGCAGGTCGCCTGGACCCCAGAGGGGTTCTGGAAGTGCATGGATTCCTTGTATTCCGAGAAGTTGGTCTGCATCGTATGGCAGGAGGTGCAGAACTCCGTGGTGTTGGTGTATTCGATCGCTAGATTCGCTACACCCACGAAGCCGATGCCGGCAAGAAACACGAGGACCGTGGCGATCCAGCCCAGCGACCGCTTGGAGTCTTTGCGCGATTGCGCGTCGCCGGTCTGCTCGGGGGGGGTGGACATGAGGCCCTCACTGCGGTAACGACTGCTGCCTCAATCCTGGCCAACCGGTGCCACGACCCCCAAGGCGTATCCTGGCGGTCGGGCGCGTCCGTCATTCTCTTTATTCGCGCGATGGTAAGTCATGGCGGCGGGCTTTGCCAAGGCGCGTGCGGGCACCCCTAACCCCGGGCTCGGGCGGGGTCGGGGATAGGTGGCGGGGAGCGGGGCGAGGTTTGGTCTCGGGGTCAGTCGGCGGACTGCGACTTGGCGATCCCGTGGCTCCGGGCGAACTCCAGCATACGCCGGATCGGGATCACGGCCCGTTCTCGGATATCGGGCTCGATCCGGATTTCCTGGTCTCCGGTTTGAAGCACCCGCTCCAGACTTTGGAGAGAGCTCATCGCCATCCAGGGGCAGTGTGCGCAGCTCTCGCAGGTGGCCCCCTCGCCCGCGGTGGGGGCTGCAATCAGTGTCTTGTGGGGTGCGATCCGGTGCATCTTCCAGAAGATCCCCTCGTCGGTGGCGACGATAAACTCCCGATTGGGCATTTCCGCCACGGCACGGATCAACTGCGTGGTGGAGCCAACGACGTCGGCCTGGTCGACCACCGCCTGCGGCGACTCGGGATGGACCAGGATCGCCGCCTCGGGGTGCAGCTTGCGCACCCGCTCCAAGGCGAACGATTTAAATTCCTCGTGGACCACGCAGGACCCGTCCCACAGGAGCATGTCCGCCCCGGTCATGCGCTCCACATAGTGTCCCAAGTGTTTGTCCGGTGCCCACAGGACCTTCTCGCCCTGCTCCTTCAAGTGCCGGACGATGGGCAGCGCGATGCTGGAGGTCACCACCCAGTCCGAGCGTGCCTTCACCAAGGCGCTCGTGTTGGCGTAGACCACGACCGTGCGGTCCGGGTGTGCGTCGCAGAATGCCGAGAAGGCGTCCGCCGGGCAGCCCTCGTCTAACGAGCAGGTGGCCTTGAGGTCCGGCATCAGGACCCGCTTATCCGGGTTCAGGATCTTGGCAGTCTCGCCCATGAAGCGCACGCCGCAGACCACCAGGGTGCTGGCATCGCTCTGGGCACCGAAACGGGCCATCTCGAGCGAGTCGGCGACGCAGCCGCCGGTCTCCTCTGCCAGCGCCTGTAGGTCGCCATCGGTGTAATAGTGTGCAACCAGGACGGCGCGTTGCGCCGAGAGCAGGGACTTGATGCGGGACTTGAGTCCGTCCTTCTCGGACTCGGTCAGCTCGGGCCACTTGGGGTGGGGTGGAACCTGAACCTTGGGGTGGCGGGTGGTTGTGTCGGGGGTGCTGCTCATGGTCTTAACTCTACGTTGGCCGGTTGGGCCGACAAATCCAGCGGAGTCGGCGGCGGTGGCCGGAAGAACGATCGGGGCCGCCTGGTCCTGCTCGGTCGCGCTATGACGCCATGTGTTTGGCCCGGTTGCCGCATGACTTTAGTTTACTCGAGCGGGGCGCGACGGTCGTCGGCGCGCGATGGTGCCGGAATGCCCTGCGTGCGTCTTGCGCCCGCGCTCGGTCCACCCTGCTGCGCCGCAACAATTGAGTTTGCCTGCGCCGCTGACTATGCTTGCGGATTCTTTGAAGACGCGGAGGCTTGAGGCGATGGGCGCCAGGACACTCTTCGACAAGCTGTGGGACGAGCACTTGGTGCGGGTCGACGACGACGGCACGGCGCTCCTCTACATCGACCGGCAACTGATCCACGAGGTCACCTCGGCCCAGGCATTCGAGGGGCTGCGCCTCGCCGGGCGCACGCCCTGGCGTGCGGGGGCCAACCTGGCCGTGCCGGACCACAATGTGCCGACGCTGGACAGGGCGAGCGGGATCTCGGACCCGGTAGCGCGGCTTCAGGTGGACACCCTGGACGCCAACTGCCGCGACTTCGGCATCGCCGAGCTCAACATGGCGGACCCGCGCCAGGGCATCGTCCATGTCATCGGTCCAGAGCAGGGATTTATCCTACCGGGTGCAACCGTGGTCTGCGGGGATTCCCACACCGCCACGCACGGTGCCTTCGGGGCCTTGGCCTTCGGCATCGGGACCTCCGAGGTGGAGCATGTGCTGGCCACCCAGTGTCTGCTCCAGCGCAAGTCCAAATCCATGCTGGTCAGCATCGACGGGGACCTGGGTCCCGGCGTGACGGCCAAAGATATCGTGCTGGCGGTGATCGGCGAGATCGGGACCGCAGGCGGGACGGGTTTTGTGATCGAGTTCGGCGGAGACGCCATCCGCGCGCTGTCCATGGAAGGGCGGATGACGGTCTGTAACATGGCCATCGAGGCAGGCGCCCGGGCCGGTCTGATCGGGGTGGACGAGAAGACGGTCGAATATGTCCGCGGGCGGCCTATGGCCCCAAAGGGCGAGCTGTTCGAGCGGGCCGCGGCCCATTGGCGCACCCTGGCGAGCGACCCCGGCGCGACCTTCGACCGAACGGTGCGTCTCGATGCCTCGGCCATTCAGCCCCAGGTCACCTGGGGGACCTCGCCCGAGATGGTGGTGCCTGTGGATGGCCGGGTGCCGGACCCGGCCGACGAGTCCGATCCGGTCAAGGCAGCCGGTATTCGCCGGGCACTGGATTATATGGGACTCGAGCCCGGCACGCCGATCGTCGAGATCCGTCCGGACAAGGTCTTTATCGGCTCCTGCACCAACTCCCGGATCGAGGATCTGCGTGCCGCGGCGGCGATCGCCAAGGGCCGCAAGGTCGCCCCCGGCATCAAGCTGGCCCTGGTGGTTCCGGGGTCCGGGCTGATCAAGGCCCAGGCGGAGGCCGAGGGCCTGGACCGCATCTTTACGGACGCCGGGTTCGAGTGGCGGGAGCCGGGCTGCTCCATGTGTCTGGCCATGAACGCCGACCGGCTGTCCCCTGGAGAGCGTTGCGCGTCCACGTCCAACCGTAACTTCGAGGGCCGGCAGGGCCAGGGCGGTCGCACCCATCTGGTGAGTCCGGCGATGGCCGCGGCCGCCGCCGTGACCGGTCGATTCGTCGATGCGAGGGAGCTTTCATGAAACGGTTCATGCCCTTTAACGGTGTAGTCGTGCCCCTTGATCGGGCCAACGTAGACACCGACGCCATCATCCCCAAGCAGTTTCTAAAGAGCATCCACCGCAGCGGTTTCGGGCCCTATCTCTTCGACGAGTGGCGCTATCTGGACCATGGCGAGCCCGGCATGGACTGCACCGACCGGCCCCGCAATCCGCAGTTTGTCCTGAACGACCCACGCTATGCGGGGGCTTCGATCCTGCTCGCCCGGGAAAACTTCGGCTGCGGCTCCTCCCGGGAGCACGCACCCTGGGCGCTGGACGACTTCGGCATCCGGGTCATCCTGGCCCCGAGCTTTGCGGACATCTTTTTCCACAATTGCTTTAAGAACGGCATCCTGCCTATCGTTCTGGACGCGTCGGCCATCGACCGGCTCTTCGCTCGGGCGAGCGGCCCGCGGGCACTGCTTATCGCGGTAGACCTGCCGGCCCAGACCCTGACCCTGGACGGGGAGACCATTGCGTTCGCGGTGGATGCCTTCCGCAAGCAGTGCCTCATCGAGGGTCTGGACGACATCGGGCTTACCCTGAAGCATGTCGAGGATATCCGCGCCTACGAGGGCCGCCGTCGGGCCGAGGCCCCGTGGCTGTTCGCCTGAGTCGCTCGGCGGCCGAATCTTGAGTTTTTTGGAGATAGACAGTTGACTAAGAAGGTTTTGGTGCTCCCGGGCGACGGGATAGGTCCGGAGATCGTCGCGGAGGCGGTCAAGCTCATCGATGCGCTTCGCGCGAGCGGTGCGGTCGATATCGAGCTTCAGGACGGGGTGGTCGGCGGTGCCGCTTACGACCTGACCGGCGACCCGCTGCCCGAGGAGACCTTGAGCGCCGCGCGGGCCGCCGACGCCGTGCTGCTCGGTGCGGTGGGCGGGCCCAAGTGGGAGCCGCTGCATATCTCCAAGCGGCCGGAGAAGGGCTTGCTCGGCCTGCGTGCGGGTCTCGGGCTCTTCGCCAACCTGCGCCCGGCCATTCTGTATCCGCAGCTTGCCGGGGCCTCGACCCTGAAGCCGGAGGTGGTCTCCGGGCTCGATATCCTGATCGTGCGCGAGCTGACCGGGGACATCTATTTCGGTCAGCCCCGCGGGGTGGAGACCCTGCCCTCCGGCGAGCGCCGCGGCATCAATACCATGGTCTATACGGAGTCGGAGGTGGAGCGGATCTGCCGCGTCGCCTTCGACCTGGCCATGAAGCGCGACCGGCGGGTGTGCTCGGTGGATAAGGCCAACGTGCTCGAATGCACCGAGATGTGGCGGGAGGTCGCGACCCGGGTCGCAGAGGACTATCCGGACCTGACGCTGTCCCATATGTATGTGGACAATGCGGCCATGCAGCTCGTGCGCGCGCCCAAGCAGTTCGACGTGATGGTCACCGGCAACCTGTTCGGCGACATCCTTTCGGATTGTGCCTCCATGCTCACGGGCTCCATCGGTATGCTGCCCTCGGCCTCGCTCAATGCCGCGGGTCAGGGGATGTACGAGCCGATCCACGGCTCGGCCCCGGACATCGCCGGTCGCGGCGTGGCCAATCCGCTCGCGACCCTGCTCTCCGTGGCCATGATGCTGCGCTACTCGCTGGGTGCGCCGCAAGCGGCGGACCGCATCGAGTCGGCCGTGTCCCGGGTCCTGGACCAGGGTCTGCGCACCGCGGACATCATGTCGGAGGGCATGCGCCAGGTGGGTACCGTGGAGATGGGCGAGGCGGTCGTGAATGAAGTGGCGAGTGGCGGGTAGCGGGTAGCGAGGGGTGGCGAGCGGGTCGGTCCTCGGCCCTCGCCACTCGCCACTCAATCTACACCCAGTAAGCGTGAGACGTATGAATCGAATCGGTTTTGTCGGATGGCGCGGCATGGTGGGCTCGGTCCTGATGGAGCGCATGCGGGCCGAGGGCGACTTCGAGCTGATCCCGGAGCCGGTCTTCTTCACCACCTCCCAGGCGGGCGAGCCGGGGCCGGATGTGGGTCAAGGTGCACGGCCGCTTCTGGACGCCGGGGCGATCGAGGTCCTGCGCGGGCTGGACTGCATCGTCACCTGCCAGGGCGGCGACTACACCAAGGACGTCTATCCGCGGCTGCGCGCCGCGGCTGGGACGGCTATTGGATCGACGCGGCCTCGTCCCTGCGCATGGAGCCCGGGGCCACCATCATCCTCGACCCGGTGAACCGGGATGTGATCGATCGCGGCGCTGGCCGCCGGCCGGCGGGACTTCATCGGCGGCAACTGCACCGTGAGCCTGATGCTGATGGCCATCGGCGGGCTCTTCCGGGAGGGCTTGGTGGAGTGGGTCAGCTCCATGACCTATCAGGCCGCCTCCGGAGCCGGGGCCAAGAACATGCGCGAGCTTCTGAGCCAGATGGGCGCACTGCACGGGAGCGTCGCCGACCAGCTTGCGGACCCGGCCTCCGCCATCCTGGAGATCGACCGGGCGGTGACCGAGACCATGCGGGGCTGTGCCTTCCCCACCGCGGCCTTCGGGGCACCCTTGGCCGGGAGTCTGATTCCCTGGATCGACACCCAGCTTCCCAACGGACAGAGCCGGGAGGAGTGGAAGGGCCAGGCGGAGACCAACAAGATCCTCGGGCGCGAGTCCGACCCCATCCCGGTCGATGGACTGTGTGTGCGTGTCGGGGCCATGCGCTGCCACAGCCAGGGCCTGACCATCAAGCTGACGCGCGACCTGTCCGTAGCCGATGCGGAGTCGATCGTCGCCGCGGCCAACGACTGGGTGCGGGTGATCCCCAACGACCGGGCGCGCACCGTCGCCGAGCTGTCCCCGGCGGCAGTCACCGGTCGCCTGGAGGTCCCGGTGGGCCGGCTGCGCAAGATGAGCTTGGGCGAGCGCTATCTGGCCGCCTTCACGGTGGGCGATCAGCTCCTGTGGGGGGCCGCCGAGCCCCTGCGGCGCATGCTGCGCATTCTGCTCGCTCGCTGAGCCGTCCCCGGGGCCGCTGTCGCCCCGTGCGCGACCTTGGTGAAGCCCTATGGATTCGGATATAGTTCGGACGCTTGTCGTCCGCAAGCCGTGCCATGTGCGCACGGCGCGCGATATTTGCGGGCAGGGCGCACATTTCGGGTTGGGGCGGGTGCGCTATAAGTGCGCCTCGGGGGGCGTCGGACATCTTGATCGGATGTCCGCGGCGGGGCCTTGAGCCCCCGCGGGCGCCGTGCTTCCCCGCCTGCGTCGGGCGAATCGCCGAAGAAGCCGTTCACTGGTTAGAGGGAGGAGGATGTCTCGCAAGCTTTTCGTGGCGTCGTCGGTGTCTCTGGCCGTATCCCTGACCCTGGCCGGAGCGGATGCGCTCGCCTTGGGCGTCGGCGGGTTGCGCGTGCAGTCGGCACTCAATCAACCCTTCGTTGGCGAGATCGACCTGCTCGACGTCAAGCCTGACGAGCTGGACGGGGTCAAGGCGCAGATCGCCGGCCTCGCAGAGTTCAGCAAGGTCGGAGCGGAGCGCTACCACTATCTCACCAAGCTCCGGTTCAGCCCGCAGCTTTCCCCTCGCGGCAAGGCCGTGATCCGGGTTTCGAGCCGCGAGCCCATCCGCGAGCCCTATATGGACTTCCTGATGGAGGTCCTGTGGCCCAAGGGTCGTCTGGTGCGGGAATATACGGTCCTCCTGGATCCCCCGGTCACCGCCGGCCGCTCAGCCCCGCGCATCGAGCAGCCGCTCGCCCAGCCGCGGCCTGTGGAAGTCCGGTCCGAGGCGCCTGTCCGTGCGGTCGAGCGCGTTGCCGGCCGGTCCGCCGAGCGGCCCCGCAAGACCGTGCCCCCCCCAGAGGCAGAGGACTCGCTGCCCCAGACCGTCCCGGTCTCTGCGTCGGGCGGCGGCTTCCCTAAATACATCGGCCCAGTGCGCTCTGGGACCGGGTTGTGGCGCTTGGCGGCGCGCAATGCCCCAGAGGGCGCCACTGTCTTCCAGACTGCCATGGCCCTGTATCGCAACAACCAGGGTGCCTTCAGCAACGGGAACGTCAATCGGCTGAGTGCGGGCAAGACGCTGGTCATTCCCAGTGCGGCCGAGCTCTTTGCACTGGAGCCGGACGCGGCCCGGAGGGAGTTCGAGGCGGCCTTGCGGGGCGAGCGGGTGCGCCGCGAGCCGATCGCCCCGGTCGACCTGGCGGCAGCCGGGGCCGCGGACGGTCAAGCGCGGCTGCGGATCGCCGGAACCGCCCAACCGGGCGCGAAGGCCGGGGCCCTATCGTCCGCTGGCGCCCCGGGCATGGAGGAGGAGCTGCTCCTGGTCCGGGAGACGAGCGAGAGCACCCGCCAGGAGACGGTGGAGCTGCGCGGCCGGATCCGCGAGCTCGAGGCACAGCTGTCCGAGATCCAGCAGATGCTGCAACTGCGCAACACCGAGCTGGCCCGGATTCAACAGGGCGTCCCCGGTGGGGCTGGTGCGTCCGCGTCCGCGGGTACGGCCGCCCCCGAGGCGGCCCCGCCGGGGCTGGAAGGGCCGCTGGCGGCCGTCGGCGGACTGCCGCCGGATAGTGTCCCGGCGGGCGAGGGCGCTCCGACAGCGACCGCACCCGGCGAGTCGGGGGCCGCGACCTCGGCCGTAGGGGCCGATTCCGGCGCCACACTGACGGGGCCGCAGCAGCAGGCGGGCAGTGTCGCGCCCCCAGTGGGGGATGTCGCGCCGACGCCTGCGGTGCCTGCCACTGCCGAGACACCGCCGGCACCGGCGCAAACCCTGCCCGAGCCAGAGACCGCCACGGTGGCGAGCCCGACACCGACACCGCCTGTCGTCCCGGCTACCCTGGAAGAGACCGCGGCTGACTCCACTTGGCATGCACTCCTGCAACCCTTGGCTGGAATCGCCGCGGTCACAGCCTTAGGGATCGGGTTCCTGACCTGGTGGCGCTCGCGTCGGCGCGGGCTGGACGACTCTTCGACCGAGGTCGATTCCGGAGAGCTCTTCGAGGCGCCAAGCGCCTTTGGGCTCCCGATGTCCGGATCCGGGGGTCTACGCAAGCCGTCGAGCTCGGCAGTCCCGGAGTCGGAAGAGCTTGGGGGGTTGGAGACCGCATCTTCGACCTTTGCGTCCTTCGGTCGCGTGGAGCCCGAAACCGAGGACGCGGACGTCATTGCCGAGGCGGATATCTACATCGCTTACGGTCGTTACCGGGAGGCCGAGGATCTGCTGAAGGACGAGATCGGGCGCTCGCCGGATCGGCCCGATCTCAAGCTCAAGCTCGCCGAGGCCTATTTCGGGGCACGTAATCGCCAGGCACTCCAGGCACTGATACAGGAGCTTCAGGCATCGGGTGCAGAGCGGGTTAATCCCGACCAGTGGCAGCGACTCACCGAAATGGCCGCTGCAGTCCAGTCGGACAGCGACACTGCCGGCGGCAATCGCCCCAAGGCCAGTGTGGCGGCGGGCGATCGAAATCTGGTCCTCGACTCCCTGGACGCGGGCTCCAACGAGGTCTTCTCGCTCGATCTCGGCGATTCGCGGCGCTTTTCCGCGGACTTGACGAGCCCCGGGCGGACCCGCGACGCCGGGCCACCCGGACCCAAGTCCGCGGATCTTCTCTCCGCGGAGCGCCGGTTACGCCCGTCGCCCCCAAGCGCCAGACCGCCCGTCTCGCCCTTCGACGATGAAAGCCCATTGCTCATTGACGAGGAGGCGTTTTCCCATCAACTAAATCTGGATGCCGATTCGGACGACCTGGGACTGGACCGGCTTGCCCCCGCGGCGAGCGGCAAGGATATGCCCATATCGATCAGGGAGCCCGCGGACGAAGGCCAGCCGTTTTCGGGTGGGGTATCCGATCTTGAGCTGAACATCGACGATTTGCGCGCCGCCAGCGAAGTGGACCTGGATGCACTTGCGGAGTCGTCCCAGATCCCCCGCTCGGGCGAGCAGTCCGCCCAGGGTCTTAGCGGGCCGAAGCTGCCCCGACTCCAGTCGACGCCGCTGCGGTCCGTGGCGACCGAGCACGTCGGGGGGGCGCGGCCCTCTGCCCTGACCGGTCTGTTCGGAGGTCAGGAGGAAAGCCCCTCCAGCGACCTGCTCTCGTCCCAATGGCAAATGGACTCCGGACTGTGGGACGAGACCGCCACCAAGCTCGACTTGGCGCGCGCCTATATCGAGATGGGGGATAAGGACTCTGCCAAAGGCATCCTGGAAGAGGTTGCGGGGGAAGGCAACGAAGACCAACGTGCCGAGGCTGGCGAGCTGCTGCGGCGGGTCGGTTGAGCCGAGTGCGGGCGCTGGGGTTGCGCGAGCGGTATAGGGCCTGATGGGGCCGGATACGGGCGTGCAGTCCGCACCCGACCCGCGGGGCCTCGGGATGACGCCGGGGCGCATCGCCATGGGCCTGGAGTACGACGGAACGGGCTTCCACGGTTGGCAGACCCAGGACCGGGTGCGCACGGTCCAGGCGACACTGGAGGGTGCGATCGCCGCAGTCGCAGACCACCCCATCGCGGTGCATTGCGCCGGACGCACGGACGCCGGGGTTCATGCCCTGGAGCAGGTCGTCCATTTCCAAACCCGGGCCAGCCGTTCCGAGCGTGCCTGGGTGCTTGGCACCAACGTCAATCTGCCCCCCGATTGCGCCGTGCGTTGGGTCCATCCGGTACCCGACTCGTTCCATGCTCGCTTTGCTGCCACCGCCCGCCACTATCGCTACCGTATCCTGACCCGCCGTACCCGCTCGGCCCTGGAGCGCAGCCGCGCGCTCTGGATCCATCAACCGCTGGATCTGGCGCGCATGCGAGAGGCCGCCTGCGCACTGGTCGGCGAGCACGACTTCAGCAGCTTCCGGGCAGTCGCCTGCCAGGCCAAGAGCCCGGTGCGGCGGGTGCTGTATCTGGAGCTGGCCGAGTCGGACCAGGGCATCGATCTGCGCATCGGGGCCAACGGATTCCTCCAGCACATGGTGCGCAACATCGCGGGAGTCCTGGTCGCCATCGGCCGGGGCGACGCCCCGGCCCGCTGGACCGCGGAGCTGCTGGCGGTGCGCGACCGCACCTTGGGCGGGGTCACGGCCCCGCCCCAGGGGCTCTATTTCGTCCGCGCGGACTATCCGGAGATCTTTGGATTGCCCCAGAGCGATGTGATCGGTCCCGGTTAGGAGGGGTCCGACAGCCGCTCGAGCACACGGCCAATGTCGACCGAGCCTGGTCGCGGATCGATCGCCAGTCTGGCCGCCGCTTCTCGGTCCATGACGACCCCACACTGGAGTTCCGGGGCACCGGAGGACGAGGTCCGCACCGCCCGCGAGTCAGCCACCGCGCTGCTGGCGCCCCCTGGAGCTACTGTACGACGGCGCCGGAGGTAAGCAGGTGCGCGTGACGCCGCGTTCGTTCCAAACCGGGACTACCGAGTGGCCCCGCCAGAAGCCCAAGGCTAACGTCTGGTGTAGAGACTGCTGCAATAGTGAAACGGATGCCGCTCCCGGAACCGCCCCAGGTTATCGAGCACCGTCAGGATCGTACAGGTCTCGGTGCCGCCGTTGCGCGGCCCGCGCAGGCCGCGCCCGACCATCTGCATGTAGCTGACCGGGCTCTTCACCTGGCGGGCGATCAGTACCAGGTCCGTGCGCGGTGCATCGAAGCCGGTGGTCAGTACGCTGTGATTGCACAGCACCCGCAGCTCGCCGGCCTTGAAGCGGTCCAGAAACCAGCGCCGGGCCGTCGCAGGCGTGTCGCTACTGACCGCCGCGGCAGGGATGTCGAGCAGGCACAACCGGGCGGCCATCTCTTCCGCGTGCCGCACCGAGTTGGTGAAGAACAGGATCTGACGGGCATCGCTCTCTTGCAGGGCCTCGATCAATTGCGCGTTGCGGGCGTCGTTGGCAGCCAGCTCCCGGTTGACCCGCTCCAATACCCCATCGAACCGCGCCCCATCCTGGCTATCCCATAGGCTGTCGAGGTCATCGAGGAGATCCACGGATACGGTGGCGTCGCTGTCCAATGACCGATACTCGGCGCGGGCGAGGAAGCCGCCCGCGAGCAGCCGCTCGGTGAGTCCCTCCTGGTCCCGCGGATGCGGAAACTGACGTTCATCGAAGCGCTTCGCGAGACGCAGGCGCTCCTCGCCATCCATCCTGAACGGCGTCGCGCTGAGTCCAATCAACGCCGGCTCGTCCTTCGGCGGCGCGCCCGGGCGGGGCGCCTCGGCGTCCAGCCAGCGCAGCAGCGACGTGTAGCTCGGTGTAATGGCGTGATGGCATTCGTCCACCACCACCAGCCCCGGCGTCGCGAGCCAGGCGAGCGCCGGGGCGTCGAAGCGGCTATTCAAGGTCTGGATCGAAGCGACCACCACCGTCGGCTCGGTGCCCGTCGGCGCCGCCGGGTTGCCGTGCCCGTCCCAGAACCGAACCACCCGTAGCGTCTCCCCCTCGGCGCCAAGGTTCTGCCATACCTGCCGAAAAGACTGGACCGCCTGCTCGCAGAGCTCCTTGGTTTGGGCGACCCACAGCACGATCCGCCCCGCCCCCGGCGTTTCTAGGACCAGCTCCACCGCGGCCTGGACCGCAATGCGGGTCTTACCGCCCCCGGTCGGCAGACTGACCACCGCGCGCCGCCGCCCGTTGCCGCTGGCGATCAGGTTCTTCAGCTCCCCGAATACATCCTTCTGGTAGGGATGCAGCTCCTTCAACTCCAACGGTCCACTGACCCACAACTCGGCATCCAACCGGCTCGACTGCGACTGGGCGAAGACCTCGGGAAAGCCGAGCGCCGCGACGTAGACGCGGGCCTCGTCCGTTCCCCAACGCGCCGGCGGGCACAGATCGGCGTCTTTCATCGCTGCCGAGATATTGGATTCCTGCAACACCGCCGGTCCCAACAGGTCCAGCGTCAGCGCCGCGACCTGTATCGGCGTGCCGTCGGCGGGCAGCGCGCGACATGCCGACTCCCCGAGGGCGGCCCGCAGCGCCGCGTCATGGTCGCCAACGGCACGCAACAGGCGCTCGGCCAGGTCCGCGCCCGCCGCGACCGCGCGGCGCCGGTCCTCCAACCTGACATCGGCGATGTGCGCCAGCGCCTCCGCCGGGGTGCGGTCGAGCCAGCCCGCCGCGGCGGCCTCCGTCAGGATGAGGCGCAGACGCTCCCGGGGCGGCAGGGCTTCGAGCTGCGCCTGGTCCAGGTACAACACGCCTTCCCAATGCAAGCACGGGACCGGCTCGCGCGACAGGTTCAATCCCTGGACCACCTGCGTGTAACTCTGTGTCTTGGCCACGGGCGACAGCACCGCTGCCAGCTCGGGCAGGGCATCCGCCAGGCTATTGAAGCTTGCGACCGCCTCGTCCCAGTCTCGGTCGAACTGCGTATCCAGGTCTAACGCGCCCTTCTGTCGCCAAAGTGCGCGGGTCTGCTCGTCAAGCTCAATCACGGTCCAGCCGCGGGCGCGGGCGCGGGCGCGCTGCGCCAGATCCGCGGAGCCGGTGACATAGACCTCACCGATATCCAGGTCGCCCGCCGGGCCAGGCAGCCGTTTCGGCACCCATCCATCGGCAGCGGCGCTGCGCCAGAGGTCGGCCAGGCTGTCGCCGGCGATGGCCTCGCAGTTTGCCAGGTGGTCGGTCAGGGCTTCCCAGAAGGCGTCGAACGCCTTGGGTCTCGCCGGCTGCGGACGCAATGAGCCCGCAAACGCCTGGATGACCGGCAACCGGGGTGCCAGATGAGTGAGACGCTTCAACGCGGGCACGTCGCAGCGGGCCAGGATGGTCGAAAACGCTATGGTCGCATTGCCGATAGCGACGGAGCCGTGGTTACGCAGCAGCCAGAGGAGTGGATGCTCTACGTCGACTTTGTAGTACGGTTTCTTGTGGTGAGAAAGTGTAAGAACGCGGTCTTCATCGGTCGCGCCGGTCAATAATAAATCCGTCAGCAGGGCCCTCGCTTGTCCCTGGAGGCTCGGCAGCAGGCAGCTGCCCATCGGCAGGCTTATCGAGTCTGGGAGAAAGCTTTGGGTCCCTAGTCGCTTGTGATGCCGCCGAACTGTATGCAACGCAATATTCGTCCAGTCATGGAAACCATCCTTCATCGGCCAGAGGTGCGGGAGATCGCTTACCTCGCGATAGACAGACTGCTTGCCCTCCGGCTTGCTGGCGACGCCGAGCAGCCGCAAAAGCCTTTCATCGTCCCGATACAATTGCGCATCGACGAGCACCTTCCGATTCTCCGGGTCCGGGTCCGTCGCCGGAACGACCTCGCCGGGGAGCAATACCGCATAGGGATACTGCCAGGTGCCGTCCTCGCGACGGATGCGGACCTGGCCTTTGTATTTCGCGGCAAACGCCGCCTGATCCTCCGGTCGCGCCCTGCGCAAGGTCTGCCAGAATCCGCCCCAGCCCTGATAGTCAGGGGAATGCCTCCGTTCTTGCTCGATGCGCTCCTCTATGGCATGTTCAAGGACCGGCATCCAGCGGTCCTCCAGTAAACTCAGCACCCCCAAGGTCTGTTGTAGGATTTGCCTGATTGCGTCATCGCCAACCAGGGGGTCGGCGACGTAGTGCCGGTCAGGCACGGACTGTTCGGCGCGGGCAAGCCAGATGTCACCGGGACAGCGAAGTTTGCCGCCGCGATCAGGAACGATCTTCAGCGTTTGGCGGACGCGAGTCCATTCATCTATTGTCAGATTTTTCTTATAGTTGTCGGCCAGCCGGATAACCGCCTTGGCGTGTTCAGGCTCAGCAGTCGCGATCTCCGTAAACCATTCCGCCGGTTTGGCTTGCGCAAGCCCAGGCTTCCCCATGACAGGCGCTTTCGCCAAACGCTCGGCAAGCCCCTCCAATCGGGCGCGCCGGTCGCGGTCGCGCAGACAGTCCGGATGCACCCAATCGGCCTGCTTTACCTGGTTGGCAAGGTCGCACCAGCGATCCACCAGGGCCTTGTCGTCGCTCGCATGACGACGCAGGTCCGCGGCGACCCGCAAGGTTCCCGTCGCGTCGGGCACGATTTCGGCCGTGCTGGCTTGTTTCCATAATTCGTCAACCAGCGTCGCCGCCAGTGCGTTGCGGTCCTGGCGAGGCAGATAATCCAGCGCTCGCGCTGGATCGTTCGCGTCGGCCAGAGTCGGAAGGGCCTCCGCGATCATCGCCGCGGCCTCCCGCATCAAGGCGCGGTTCCATTCGCCGTCGATGATGGACTGTCGGTCGTTATTGACCTTCCAAGGCGCGTTCAAGATGCCGGGGATATTGGTTAACGATTGGGTCGGGAAGGCGACCCAGAAGCTACCGGCCTCCTCGCGCTTAGCGTCCAGGGGTATGGCCCAGGTCAGCGGGATCTCGTCGCGTCGATGGATATGGGTGGCGTCTTCCACCGCCGCTGGCTCGGTCACCTGGATCGCACGCTTGATCAGACGCCAGCGGGATGACGCCTGACCGTCGTGCAGGATGACCGCATCGCCTTCGGGCGTCCGAGCGATCCGGCGGGACTCAAGGCCAGGTGCATCCAGCGTAAGATCGACAGCGGTAGCGATGAATAACAAGAATCGCGCCGGAAACGTCGCGATCTCTTGTGTCAGATGCTCGACCATCGTCGGGTTCTTCACCTCGGCACGAACCACGGTCGTGGCCCAGTCGAAGGCGAGCAATTGCTGGTCTTGGCGCGCCTGGGTCTGCCGGTCTAGCGCCCAGGCCAGCCGCAGCGACGGGGCGGGGGCGTCCGCTGGCAGCTTGCAGGCGTTACGGATTTCTTGCTGACATCGGGTCGGGTCGAAGCGCAACGAAACGCTGCGGCTTAGGATGTCGATGGTGCCGCCTAGCCGCAGCAGGGATTTGAAGCCGATTCCGAAGCGGCCAATCTGATTCCCGCGCTTTGGCGACGAGTGCGACGTAAGCAGGGACTCGATGCCCTCTCGGCTCAGCGGCGCACCGGTGTTGGCCACATAGAGCCGGATGCCGTCGAACAGCACATGAATCCTGGCATGTCCTTTGGAATCCGAGGCCTCGGCCTCTTCTAGGACCGCATCGGCGCCGTTTTGAACCAATTCGACCACCTGCCGGTAGCCGTACCCGCCAGCCAATACCTGTTCCTCGATCCCGACGTGCTCCCGCGCCATCACCGGGGTACGGCGGTAGTTTTCGAGCCAATCCCGGCGCCAATTCTCAATGAATGCGTCAGGGATGAAGTCGTCAGGCATATCCTCGGCCTCCGCCAGGATGGTCAGTCGTCGGCGCTTGCCGCCGCGCCGTCGAGCTTGTGTCTCAGATAGGTGCAAACGGCCGCGGCGACCGTGACCGCAAGCTCTGCTTCCTCATAAGATGGCGCCTGACCCTCGTGCAGGTGCCGCCCTTGCTCGGACGTAAAGCCCCACAGTTTTTCGATCCCCTCGTCCAGCGGGCGCGGCAAGAGCGTCGGGTGCTTCTTGATAATCTTGCCAAGCGTGCGTTTGTCTCCCGTGACCTTGCAAGCAAGACATTCGACCGCGGCCATCGCATGCTGAATGGCGCCGGTGATGTCAGGCTTGGGTCGGCGGGACAGGTCCTTGAGTGCCTCGTGGATCTCATCGGCGGTCGTTGCCAACCCCGCATCCTCTAACGCCTCGATCGCTGGGCGGGTAACGGCCTCAAAGACTTCCTCGCCACGGACCTCGATCCTGCCATCGATCAGTTGCCAGCCAATGCCGTGTTTACTGAACAGGCGGTTGATCCGCGACGCGAAGCACGCGACGCGATCCTCTCTGTCGTCGAAGAAATCCTCACTCAAGTCTTTCAGTGTCGTGGCAATCCGCTCGATGATGTCGTAGACATCGAACCAGTCGCAGCGAGCGAGGATGTCGCGGACTTCGTCCTCGATGTCTGATGCGGAATAGTTATTCGGGTCTTCTGTCCGCAGGGTCACTGCACAGACCAAAGACCGCAACGTGCCGGGGCTGAGGTCGCATTGGTAAGCGAAAGATGGGATCAGCCCACGCAGATCGCGGGGTGCATCCTGCCGAACCGTAATCGGCGCGGGTTGCGGACTAAAGCCGTAGCGTTCGGAGAATATCGGATCAGTCATCTTGGTGTGGAGAATCCGCAGCGGTTGGGGCTTGTACTGTCTCGGGCTCGGCGGCAGCGGATGCCGCGAGCGGGCGGATCCAGTCTTCCAGCGGCAGGCCGTCCAGGCGGTTGTAATGTCGCAGGTTCCCCGTCACCAACGTTGCGCCATGGGCGATGGCGATGGCCGCAATCATCAGGTCCGCATCGGCGACGGTGATTGCGGTACTGCACAGACGCGCCATCTGGCTCCCGAACAGAAACGCACTGGCCTCGGAGAGACTCAAGACCGGCGGGGTCGCCAGGAACGCCTTGACCAGCGCCCGATTCTGCTCCGGGTAACGGGAATTGGCCGCGCCATAGGCCAGCTCGCAGGCGGTAATCCAAGTGGTCGCCACAGCGTCCGGCTCAGCCTCCCGCCGGGCGAGCACGGACGGATTGCCGCGCAAGAGCTCGATGCAGGTGTCGGTGTCCAGCACCTTCAAAGCTCGATCTCCCGCCCCACAGTGCGCGCGTCATAGATGTCCGCGATGACTGCATCGGTCTCCTGCGCACTCCCGCGCCACTGGCCGGCGAGTGCGCGCCAGGCCGCGAGTTGGGCCGTCCGGTCGCATGGGGGCGTTGCGCTTGCCGGCTCCGGCTCCCGAAGGGATTGCTCCAGCAGCCAGACGACCTGTCCGTCCAGCGTGCGGCGGTCCGCCGCGGCGCGCTCGCGCAGGCGCGCGAGCAGTGGCATCGGCACGTCTTTGAGCAGCAGAGAGGCCATAGGTCTTACTCTATCGATTCGCCGAATCGGGAGTCTGGTCGCGGCGCGTTGGAGCGTCAACGCCATCCGAGCGAGGAGCCGCTATGGAGACGCGGACCGTTCCCCGCGGTGCGGAGTCGATATCGACTTGCGGAATCGCGCCGATTCGGGCACTTAGAGCCTTAGCGTACGATTTTTCCGTCTCGTGAGTTGACCCCTGTTGGAGCGGCCCGATTCCTGACCCTCCCCGTCCCCCCCCAAAAAAGCCAACAACCCGTGGAGCCCCCCATGCCCCAACCGATCGAACCTTCGCACCCATCCCGCACCCGGGTTAAGATCTGCGGCTTGACCCGCGCCGAGGATGTCCGGGCGGCGGTGGCGGCCGGGGCCGATGCCATCGGGCTCGTGTTCCACCCGGCGAGCCCGCGAGCGGTCGGGATCGAGCAGGCGCGCGACTTGTGCGCGGCGCTGCCGCCCTTCGTGACCGCGGTCGGGCTCTTCGTGGACGCGACCGCAAGCCGGATCGAGTCGATCCTGGAGGGGGTTCCGTTGGAGCTCTTGCAGTTCCACGGCGAGGAGTCGGCGGACTTTTGCGCTGGCTTCGGTCGGCGTTGGATCAAGGCGATCCGCATGCGCCGGGGGCTGGACGTGCTGGCGGCGGCGGATGTCTATCTGTCGGGTCCCGGTGGGGCTGCGGGCATCCTGCTGGATGCCTACGATCCGGTCCTGGCCGGCGGCACCGGACAGGCCTTCGACTGGGACCGCATCCCGGCGGACTTGGCCCGTCGGATCGTGCTGGCCGGTGGCCTGACGCCCGGTAACGTGGCGGAGGCGATCGCCCGGGTGCGCCCGTTCGGGGTGGACGTGAGCGGCGGAGTGGAATCCGCCAAAGGCATCAAGGATGCGGCCAAGATTTCAGCTTTCATGCAAGGGGTAAGAGATGGCGACAGCGCCCGATTCGATCCATGATCCGCAATCCGCCTTCGGTCCCGACGGGTCTTACCGCTGGCCGGACGCGCATGGGCACTTCGGTCCCTACGGCGGGCTCTTCGTCCCCGAGACCCTCATGCACCCCTTGGAGGAGCTGAGCGCCGCTTACGAGCGCTATATGGGGGACCCGCAGTTCCAGGCCGAGGTGGACCTGGATCTCCAGGACTATGTCGGCCGGCCCTCGCCCATCTACCACGCGGAGCGTTGGAGCCGGGAGCTTGGCGGCGCCCAGATTTTCTTGAAGCGCGAGGATCTGAACCACACCGGCGCCCACAAGATCAACAACACCATCGGTCAGGCATTGCTTGCCCGGCGCATGGGTAAGACCCGCATCATCGCCGAGACCGGTGCGGGGCAGCACGGGGTGGCCTCCGCCACCGTGGCCGCCCGTCTGGGCCTTGAGTGCGTGGTCTATATGGGCGAGGTGGACGTGGCCCGGCAGGAGGCCAATGTCTATCGCATGCGGCTATTGGGCGCCCGGGTGGTGTCGGTCAAGTCCGGCTCGCGCACCCTCAAGGATGCGCTGAACGAAGCCATGCGCGACTGGGTGACCAACGTCGACGACACCTTCTACATCATCGGCACGGTGGCGGGTCCGCACCCCTATCCGGCCATGGTGCGCGACTTCCAGGCGGTGATCGGGCGGGAGGCGCGCGCGCAGATGCTCGCGCGCACCGGGCGCCTGCCGGATGCCCTGGTCGCCTGCGTCGGCGGGGGCTCCAACGCCATCGGGCTCTTTTATCCTTTCGTCGAGGATCGGGAGGTCGCGATGTACGGCATAGAGGCGGCGGGGGATGGGATTGCCACCGGGCACCATGCCGCGCCGCTCAATGCAGGCCGTCCAGGGGTGCTGCACGGTAACCGGACCTATCTCATGGAGGACGACAACGGCCAGATTATCGAGACCCATTCGATCTCGGCCGGTCTGGACTACCCGGGCGTGGGACCCGAGCACGCCTGGCTTAAGGACAGCGGGCGCGCCCGCTACGACGCCATCGACGACCGGGAGGCATTGGCCGCCTTCCACACCCTGACCCGCACCGAGGGCATCATCCCGGCACTCGAGTCCAGCCATGCGCTGGCCTATGCGGCCAAGCTCGCCCCCACCATGGGCCGGGATCGGTCGATCCTGGTCAATCTGTCCGGCCGCGGGGACAAGGACATGCACACGGTCGCCAAGCACGAGGGCCTGATCCTGTGAGCCGTATCGCCGCCCATTTCGAGGCACTCAAAGCACGCGGACGCACCGCACTGATCCCATTCGTCACCGCCGGGGATCCGAGCCCCGAGACCACGGTCCCGCTCATGCACGCCATGGTCGCCGCCGGGGCCGACCTGATCGAGCTGGGGGTGCCATTCTCCGATCCGATCGCCGACGGACCAGTGATACAGCGGGCGACGGAGCGCGCACTGGCCCAAGGGGTGTCTCTACACGACGTGATCGCCATGGTGCGCGAGTTCCGCACCCGCGATACCGACACTCCGGTGGTCCTGATGGGCTACCTCAACCCCATCGAGGTCCTGGGCTACCAGGCATTCGCCGCGGAGGCCGCCGCCGCCGGGGTGGACGGCGCACTGGTCGTGGACGTGCCGCCGGAGGAGGGTTATGACCTGGTGGCTGCGTTGCGCGCGAATGGCCTGGATCTGGTCTATCTCCTGGCCCCCACCTCGACCGACCGGCGAATCGGGCTGATCGGCGAGGTCGCCTCTGGGTTCGTCTATTACGTCTCGGTCAAGGGCGTGACCGGCTCCGGAAGCCTGGACACCGACGCGGTGGCCGAGAAGGTGCGGGCCATCAAGTCGCGCATCGCACTGCCGGTGGGAGTGGGGTTCGGGATCAAGGATGCAGAGACCGCCGCCCGGGTGGCCGCCGCGGCGGACGCGGTGATCGTCGGTAGCGCCATCGTGAGCCGTATCGAGGCATTGGCCCAGACACCGGAGCGCATCCCAGGCGAGATCGGCGACTTCCTGGCCGGTCTGCGCGCGGCCATCGATTCCGTGGATGCTCCGACCGAGAGTATTAACAAATGAGCTGGTTCGAGAAGTTGATGCCGAGCCGGATCCGCACCGAGGCCAGCCACAAGCGGGCGGTGCCGGAGGGGATCTGGGCCAAGTGTCCCGGTTGTCATGCCATCCTCTATCGCGCCGAGCTTGAGCGGAACCTGGAGGTCTGCCCCAAGTGCAACCACCACAACCGTATCCGCGCCCGCCGCCGGCTCGAGGGATTTCTGGACCCCGAGCCGCGCGAGGAGCTGGGGGGAGAGCTTGAGTCCGCCGACCCGCTGAAGTTCAAGGATCTGAAGAAATACAAGGACCGCCTGGCACTGGCCCAGAAGGCGACCGGCGAGAAGGAGGCGATGGTGGTCATGCGCGGGTCGCTCAAGGGTGCGCCCCTAGTGGCTGCAGCCTTCGAGTTCGAGTACATGGGCGGGTCCATGGGCTCGGTGGTCGGCGAGCGTTTCGTGCGCGGGGTGGAGGGCGCGCTGGAGCAGGGCTCGCCCCTGGTGTGCTTCTCCGCAAGCGGGGGCGCGCGCATGCAGGAGAGCCTGTTCTCCCTGATGCAGATGGCCAAGACCAGTGCGTCGCTTGCGCGTCTGCGCGAACGCTCCCTGCCGTTCGTCTCGGTGATGACCGATCCCACCATGGGCGGGGTTTCCGCGAGCCTGGCCATGCTCGGGGACATCAACATCGCAGAGCCTGGTGCGCTGATCGGTTTCGCCGGACCCCGGGTGATCGAGCAGACGGTGCGCGAGAAGCTCCCCGAGGGGTTCCAGCGCAGCGAGTTCCTGATGGAAAAGGGCGCCCTGGACATGATCGTGGATCGGCGCGATCTGCGCGATCGGATCTCGGAGATGCTCGCTATCCTGATGCGTCGGCCTTGCCATTAGCCATCGGTGGCGAGTCGCGAGTGGCGAGGGTCCGGCGAGGACGGAGCTTGCGAAATCAACGCCTCCACCCGGCCCGCGCGTTATCCTCCGCGGCTTAACCCCGATCTCTCTGCGCCGTCTGCGGCCTATCATCCGATGCATCCAAAGAACTTAAGCGACTGGCTCGCCTGGCAGACCACACTGCATCCAAACCGGATAGAGTTCGGGCTTGGCCGGGTGGCGCAGGTGTGGGCCAGGCTTGGACCGCCGGTCCTGAGCTGCCCGATCGTCACCGTCGGCGGGACCAACGGCAAGGGGTCCTGCGTGGCCTTCCTCGAGTCCATCGCACAGGCCGCGGGCTATCGGACCGGCGTATACACATCCCCCCATTTGTTGCGCTACAACGAGCGGGTGCGCATCGCCGGGGTGGAGGCAACCGACGAGGCGCTGTGCGCAGCCTTTGCCCGGGTGGAGCAGGCGCGCGGATCGGTCCCGCTCACCTATTTCGAGTTTGGCACCTTGGCCGCACTCGATCTCTTTGCGGCCGCTGCGCCGGATCTGGCGATCCTCGAGGTGGGGCTGGGCGGGCGGCTCGATGCGGTCAATCTGATCGATGCGGATTGCCCGGTGGTGACCTCGATCGGCCGCGACCATACCGCATGGCTGGGCGATACCCTGGATGCTATTGCCCGCGAGAAGGCGGGAATTTTTCGGGCCGGACGGCCCGCAGTCATCGGGCAGCCCGATGCGCCCCCGGCACTTCGGGAGGCGGCGCGGCAGCTGGGTGCCCAGGTGCTTCAGGTTGGGCAGGAGATCGGGGTTGAGCCGGACCCGGAGACCGGCGGCTGGATCTGGACCGGGCCCCAGGGCCGACTTGCACTGCCCGCACCGACGTTGCGCGGTGCCTTCCAGATTCGCAACGCCGCTGCGGCGATCGCGGCACTCAAGTGTCTGGCGGACCGGCTGCCGATCCCGGCCGCGGCGTTTCGCGCGGGTCTTGCCCGGGCGCGTCCCCCGGGCCGCTTCCAAGTGGTCCCGGACACCGTGACCTGGATACTGGACGTGGCCCACAACCGTGAGGCGGCAGAGGCACTAGCCGGCAACCTGCGGGCCTTCCGCTGCCCGGGCCGGGTGCGCGCGGTGCTTGGGGTGCTGGCAGACAAGGAGCCCGAGGCGATCGCCGAGCCCTTGCTGCCATTGGTGGACGGCTGGTTTCTGACCGCGAGCGCGGATCCCCGAGCCATGGCTGCCGAGTCCCTGGCCGAGCGACTGGGGGGGCTGATCCCGCCGGGGCAGGTCCGCGTCCTGTCCGGGGTCGGCGACGCACTGGTCGCCGCGCTGGCCGATTCGTCTCCAGGCGACTGCGTCCTGGTGTACGGCTCGTTCACCACCGTCGCGGAGGCGATCGTCCACCGGGGCGGGGCACTGTGACCTACTGGTATACTGCCGCGCCTTGGGCTTGGCCGCCCGTTCGGCCGCGAATCCAGGGGTCCCCGGACTTGGCGGCCGCTGGCCGGGGGCGGAATTACACAGGCGAGGGTTTATGCGAGAAGGTGCCAAGCAGCGTTTAGTGGGTGCGACGGTCTTCGTCGCCCTGGCGGTGATCTTCGTGCCCATGTTCTTCGAGAAGGCGCCTCGGGACCCGCTGCCGCCGGTCCCCGGATCGGTGCCGGAGGCCCCTGCCTTCGAGCCCAATCTCAAGGGCGAGGTCTTTTTAGGCCCCGGGGACTCGGGGGTGGGCGGGCTCGGCGACGCTCAGCTCACCGACTCGGAGCCCCTGGCCCTGCCCGCGGGCGGGGACTCGGAGCCGGCCCCCGACGGCGAGGCGCTGCCCCCGCCCGAGGCGGAAGCGCTGCCCCCGGAGCCGGCGGACGATGAATCGGGGGCGGAGCCGGCCCCGGTGTCCGCTGCCCCGGCCCCAGTCGCCCCGGAGCCCGTTCCAGTCAGGGGACCGAGCGACGGCATGCCATCCTGGGTGATCCAGGTCGCGAGCGTGGCGACCCCGGAGGGCGCCGCGGAGCTTCAGGATAAGCTTATGGCCGGCGGATTCCCGGCCTTCGTCGAGAAGGCGCAGGTCAACGGCAAGATCTATTATCGCGTGCGGATCGGTCCGGAGGTGGAGCGCGCCCGGGCCGAGCAGACGGCATCTCGTGTGCGCGAGCGCTATAAGCTCGACACCCTGATCAAGAATTATCCATGAGCGCAGCCGCCCATACTGCGCGGACGCAGTGCCACAATCCCGGTGATTCTCTATGAATTGGGCCGATTACGTCATACTGGGGGTCATCCTGGTCTCCGCACTGATCGGGGTGGGGCGGGGTCTGATCCGGGAGGTGCTTTCGCTCGCAGTGTGGATCGCCGCCCTGGGTGTCGCCTGGCTCTATCACCGGGACGCGGCCGAGCTGCTCGTCGCCCAGATCTCCAATCCCTCGGCGCGGCTCGCGGTCGCCTTTGTCGGCCTGGTCCTGGCCGTCCTGATCCTGGGTGCCATCGTCGGGGCCATCCTCACCGCACTGGTGGACAAGGCCCGGCTCACTGGCCTGGACCGCGCCTTGGGGCTGCTCTTCGGCGCGGCCCGGGGGGCGGTGTTGATCTCAATGGCGGTCTTCCTGGCCTCGCTCACGCCACTGCCCGACGAGCCCTGGTGGCAGGAGTCGCGCACCATTTCCCAGTTCCGCGTCGCTGCGGACTGGATGCTGAGTCTGGTGCCGCCTGAAATTCAGGAGCAACTGAAAAAAGTGTGACGAGGAAGTGGCGAATGGCGAGTAGCGAGGGCCGAGGAAGGCATTCGCCTTCGGCTCTTGGCCCTCGCCACTCGCTACTCGCTACTTCTCCCGCTTCCCGATTTTCGGCGTCCGCCCGGGTGTGCGCCGAGCGAGGTTTCTATGTGCGGCATCGTTGGCATCGTCGGCAAGAGTCCGGTCAACCAATCGCTCTACGACGCGCTCCTGGTGCTCCAGCACCGAGGTCAGGACGCCGCCGGGATCGTCACCTGCGAGGGCGACAAGCTCCATCTGCGTAAAGACACCGGTTTAGCGCGGGATGTCTTTCGCACCCGCAACATGATCCAGCTGCGCGGCGACATGGGGGTGGGTCATGTGCGCTACCCCACCGCGGGGGCCGTGGGCTCGGCCGAGGCCCAGCCATTCTATGTCAACTCCCCCTATGGCATCGTGCTGGCCCATAACGGCAACCTGACCAATGCCGAGGAGCTCAAGCGCGATCTATTCGTCGACGATCTGCGCCATATCAATACCGAGTCGGATTCCGAGATCCTGCTCAATGTCTTCGCCCACGAGCTTCAGGTCCAGGGGAAGCTGCGCATCGACGAGCAGGACATCTTCCGCGCCGTGGCTGGGGTGCACCGGCGCTGCCGGGGCGGCTATGCGGCGGTGGCCATGATCCCGGGCTTCGGCGTCTTCGCATTCCGCGATCCCTACGGAATCCGCCCCCTGATCTATGGCCGGCGCGAGACCGATCGGGGCACCGAGTACATGATCGCCTCCGAGTCGGTGGCCCTCAATACCTTAGGCTTCACCCTGATCGCAGATCTGGCCCCCGGGGAGGCGGTCTTCGTCAGCGTGGACGGCTCGCTCTACACCCGCCAGTGCGCGGTGTCCCCGGTGCTCTCCCCCTGTATTTTCGAGTTCGTTTATCTCGCCCGGCCGGACTCCATCATCGATAACATCTCGGTGCATAAGGCACGCTCGCGTATGGGCAAGCGTCTGGCCGCCAAGATCAAGCGGGACTGGACAGACAAGCCCATCGACGTGGTCATCCCGATTCCGGACACCAGCCGCACCGCGGCACTCCAGCTCGCCAACCAGCTCGGTATCTCCTACTCGGAGGGGTTCATCAAGAACCGCTATATCGGGCGGACCTTCATCATGCCCGGTCAGAAAGTGCGCAAGCAGTCCGTGCGTCAGAAGCTCAACGCCATCGACCTGGAGTTCAAGAAGAAAAACGTGCTCCTGGTGGACGACTCGATCGTACGCGGCACCACCTCCCAGCAGATCATCCAAATGGCCCGGGACGCAGGGGCCAACAAGGTCTTTTTCGCCTCCGCCGCGCCGCCTGTGCGCTTTCCCAACGTTTACGGCATCGACATGCCGGCGGCCAGCGAGCTGATCGCCCACGACCGCAGCGTCGATGAAGTGGCGCGGATACTGGGCGCAGACGGTCTCGTCTACCAGGACTTGGACGACCTGATCCAGGCGGTCCAGAAGCGCGGCAAGAGCCATGTGGACCGCTTCGATTGCTCGGTCTTCGACGGCGACTATGTGACCGGAGACGTGACCGCCGACTATCTCCGGCACCTGGAGGCACACCGAAACGACGGCGCCAAGGAAGGCCGCTCCCGCCATAACGAGGGGACCATTGACCTCCACAATGCTGTTTGAGGACCCAGCGGACCAGGGCGGGCCCGACTGGTCCGAGCTGGGCTTTGCCACCCGTGCAGTGCGTACCGGGCACCGGCGCACCCCCGAGGGTGAGCACTCGGAGCCCATCTTTGCCACCTCCAGCTTTGTCTTTCGGAGCGCCGCCGAGGCTGCCGCCCGCTTCGCCGGGGACTCCCCGGGCAACATCTACTCCCGCTTCACTAACCCCACGGTGCGCGCATTCGAGGAGCGTCTGGCCTCCCTGGAGGGGGGCGAGTCGTGCGTGGCCACCGCCTCGGGCATGGCCGCGGTGCTGGCCGTCTGTATGGGCCTCTTGCAGGCCGGGGACCATATCGTCTCCTCCCGCAGCCTCTTCGGCAGCACCACGCTGCTGTTCAATAAATACCTGAGTCGATTCGGCATCGGGACCGACTATGTCCCGTTGAGCGACCCCGAGGCCTGGGAGTCGGCCATTCGCAAGGAGACCCGGCTGCTCTTCTGCGAGACCCCGTCCAACCCGCTCACCGAGATGGCGGATCTCAAGGAGCTCTCCGAGATCGCCCACCGCCGCGGCTGTCTGCTCGCGGTCGACAACTGCTTCTGCACCCCGGCACTCCAGCGTCCGCTGGAGCTGGGGGCCGATATCGTCATCCATTCCGCCACCAAATATCTCGACGGCCAAGGCCGCTGCGTCGGCGGGGCCGCGATCGGGGACCGCAAACTGGTAGGGGAGGATGTCTTCGGCGTGCTGCGCACCGCCGGCCCGACCATGAGCCCCTTCAATGCCTGGGTCTTCCTGAAGGGGCTGGAGACCCTGGAGCTGCGTATGGGCGCACACTCCCGGGCCGCCGCGGCACTTGCCGACTGGCTGGCCGAGCAGCCCGCCGTGGAGCGGGTCTATTATCCTGGCCGTCCCGACCACCCCCAGCACGGACTGGTGGGCACCCAGCTCTCCACCGGCGGCGGCATTGTTGCCTTCGACGTGCGCGGGGGACGCAACGGGGCCTGGGGCGTCGTCGATGCCACCAGACTCGTCTCCATCACAGCCAATTTAGGCGACGCGAAGACCACCATCACACACCCGGCGAGCACCACCCATGGACGCATCGCCCCCCAGGACCGCGACGCCGCCGGCATTGGCGAAGGGCTCCTGCGAGTCGCTGTGGGGTTAGAGTCGCTGGCGGACATCCAGGCGGATCTGGCCCGGGGATTGGCGCAGGTCCCTATCGACTAGCTGCAGCTGGTCCGCGGCAATCCGGACCGGGAGGCGGCCCGACGGCCGCGTGCCACGCCTACGCGGCCTTGCCGTCGGCGCCGGTCTCCAGGGGCGGGCGAGGTCATACCCGTGCCGCGATCGAGTGCGCCAGGGCCATGCCAGCCGCGGTCATTGCGAGCGATCCGGCCAGGTGGGCGCCCGCGGCGGCCAGCCCCCAAAGATATTCTCCCCGGGCGAGCAGGTTGACCACCTCCGCCGAAAAGGTCGAAAAGGTCGTGAGTCCCCCCAAGAAGCCGGTGACGACGAAGAGCCGAAGCTCCGGAGGGAGCCCCGGATGGCGTCCGAGCCAGGCGACCGCGAGCCCGACGAGCAGCCCTCCCAGCAGGTTCGCGGCCAGGGTGCCTAAGGGCAGGGTGGGGAAGACCGGATTGAGCCGAATCCCCAACGCCCAGCGCAGCAGTGCGCCAAGTCCCGCACCGGTGAAGACCGCAAAGATTGCGAGAAGGCTCATGATCCTCCTTGAGGTCGAACGGTGGGCCTGAACGGGCGATGCCGGCCGGCCGAGGGGCGAAAGCGGCATGCAGCCTCCGGCGAGCGAATCCTAACCGGTGGTGCGGGGAGGCGCCAAACCCTTGCTCCCATGCCCCTTAAGAGTGCCCATGCCGGGGCGTGATCGCCGTTTCCCGAGGCAGGTCCGTCTGCCGCCCGGGCCGTCCGCGAGGTCGATTTCCAGTCGAGCCTATCCGATCTGCAAAAAAACTTTGCCAAGTCGGGAATGCGCCGCTAACATTATGGGCTCTTGACGACAGGCGCGTAGCTCAGTTGGTTAGAGCACCACCTTGACATGGTGGGGGTCGTTGGTTCGAGTCCAATCGCGCCTACCAATTCCTGACCGCCAGCTACCAGCCTCCAGCTTCCAGTCCTTCCCGGGTCGCCGAGGCGATCCGGAGGTTCTCGGGGCTCGCGGCTGGAGTCTGGCGGTTTTCGTTTTCCGGTCCGCTCGCGATCGGAGCGATCCGAGCCCCATCATGCGATCTTTGGTATCGATCGCCACTGAAACCTAAGGATCTTTCCATGCCCCGCATCACCCTCCCAGACGGCTCGGTCCGCGACTTCGAGGTCCCGGTGTCCGTCCATCAGGTGGCGGCCTCCATCGGACCCGGTCTTGCCAAGGCTGCACTTGCCGGTCGCGTGGACGGGCGTCTGGTGGACACCTCTTACACGATCGACGGGGATGCGGCGCTCGCCATCGTCACCGCCCGTGACGAAGCGGACGCACTGGAGCTGCTGCGCCACGACGCGGCCCATGCGATGGCACAGGCGGTCCAGGAGCTCTATCCCGGGACCCAGGTCACGATCGGTCCGGCCATCGAGAACGGCTTCTACTACGACTTTGCCCGGACCGAGCCATTCACGCCGGACGACCTGGCGCAGATCGAGTCGCGCATGCACGAGATCGTCAAGCGCGATCTACCGATCGCGCGCGAGGTCTGGGACCGGGAGGACGCCAAGCGCGTCTTCGGCGAGCTTGGCGAGTCCTATAAGGTCCAGATCATCGACGACATCATTCCGGCGGGGGAAGAGGTCTCGATCTACCGTCAGGGCGAATGGTTCGATGTCTGCCGCGGGCCGCACCTGCCGAGCACCGGAAAGCTTGGCGAGGGCTTCAAGCTGACCAAGGTCGCCGGGGCCTACTGGCGCGGCGACTCCAAGAACGCCCAGCTGCAACGCATCTACGGCACGGCCTGGCGGGACAAGAAAGAGCTTAACGCCTATCTCCACCGGCTCGAAGAGGCGGAAAAGCGCGACCACCGTCGTCTCGGCAAGCAGCTCGATCTCTTCCACTTCCAGGACGAGGCCCCGGGCATGGCCTTCTGGCACGCCAAGGGACGGATCGTCTATCGGCTGGCCGAGCAGTACATGCGCGAGAAGCTGAGCCAGTACGGCTATGAAGAGGTAGAGACGCCACAGGTCCTGGACCGGTCCCTTGGGAGCGCTCCGGCCACTGGGACAAGTTTGCCGGGGGCATGTTCACGACCCATTTGGACGAGCGCGACTACGCCATCAAACCCATGAACTGCCCGGGGCATATCCAGCTCTTCAACCAGGGACTCAAGAGCTATCGGGACCTGCCTTTGCGCATGGCCGAGTTCGGTGTGGTGCACCGCTACGAGCCCTCCGGCACCCTGCACGGGCTGATGCGTGCGCGGCGTTTCACCCAGGACGATGCGCATATCTTCTGCACCGAGGACCAGCTCGAGTCGGAGGTGGCGACCCTGATCGATATGGTCTTCGAGACCTATCGGGACTTCGGGTTCGACCAGATCGCGCTGGCCCTGTCGCTGCGCCCGGACAAGCGCGTCGGTAGCGACGAGCTCTGGGACAAGGGCGAGGCCGCGCTGGAAAAATCGCTGCGGGATAAGGGGCTGGAGTTCAAGGTCCAGCCGGGGGAGGGGGCCTTCTACGGGCCCAAGATCGAGTTCACCCTGCACGACAGCATCGGGCGGGCCTGGCAGTGCGGGACCATCCAGGTGGACTTTTCCATGCCCGGACGCCTGGGCGCCAGCTATATCGCCGAGGACAACGGCAAGCAGGTCCCGGTGATGATTCACCGCGCCGTGCTGGGCTCGGTGGAGCGGTTCATCGGCATCCTGATCGAGCATTATGCAGGGCTCCTGCCGGTCTGGCTCGCCCCGGTGCAGGCGGTGGCCCTCAATATTACCGACCGCCAGGCGCCGTTCGTTAAGGAGGTTGCTAAGACCTTGCGCGACAAAGGCTTCCGGGTCGATACGGACTTGAGAAACGAGAAGATCGGCTTTAAGATTCGCGAGCATACCCTGCAACGGGTGCCTTACCTGCTCGTGGTCGGCGATCGCGAGGTGGAGGCCAGGGAGGTGGCGGTCCGCGACCGAAAGGGTCAGGATCTTGGGGCTTACGACCTGGATCGGCTGGTTGCCCGGCTGACTGCGGAGGTCGCGACCCGGGCCCACTGAGGCCCGCAACGCCTTGGCTCGAATGGTGCGCGGCGATCGCCTGCCGCGCGGTCCGCGTATCTTGGGGGTGGGTGTCAGGGATGCCCCGCCCGGTCGAGCGGCCCTGTCGTCGGGGCCAGACCAGTGTCATGGGTCGTCCCCTTCGATCAGCGGCCCAGACTGATCCCTCGGCCGAGCCGGTAATCCGGCACCCGACAGGGACGGTTGTTTTTCTCATCCTTGTGGAGGAACCGGCAATCGCTGCACCAAAGAGAAACCGCGTCAATCGCGAGATCAACATCCCAGAGATTCGTTTGATCGGCGCGGATGGCAACCAGGTCGGGGTCGTCAAGGTGCGAGAGGCACTGGAGATGGCCGAAGAGGCGGGGATGGATCTGGTAGAGATCGTCCCAACCGCAGAACCGCCGGTATGCCGGCTCATGGACTACGGCAAGTTCCGCTTCGAGCAAAAAAAGAAGCAGAACGAGGCCAAGAAAAAGCAGAAGCAGGTTCAGATCAAGGAGATCAAGTTTCGCCCAGGGACGGACGAGGGAGACTATCAGGTCAAACTACGCAACCTGATCCGTTTCCTCGAAGAAGGGGATAAGGCGAAGGTCACCATGCGCTTTCGCGGTCGCGAGCATGCGCATCGGGAGCTTGGGCTGGAGCTGCTCAAGCGCATCGAGACCGATTTAGCCGCATACAGCATCGTGGAATCGCAACCCCAGATGGAAGGACGCCAGATGGTGATGGTGCTGGGCCCCAAAAAGAAATAGCGGCAGCCTGTCGGCCGCCGCTAAAGAAACCAGTAGGCAAATAGCGGAGTTATAAGGTCTATGCCTAAGATCAAGACAAACCGGGGAGCGGCCAAGCGCCTCAAGCGCACCGCCTCCGGGGTGAAGTGCTACTCGTCCTTCCGGCGTCATATCCTGACCAAGAAGTCGACCAAGCGGAAGCGTCAGCTCCGTTCGCCCAAGCTGGTCCATAAGTCGGACCAGAAAGCGGCTTTGCGGATGATCCCTTACTGCTGATCGCACCCGAATACCGGAGACAAGTAGATGCCACGCGTTAAACGGGGCGTAACAGCGCACGCCCGTCACAAGAAGATACTCAAGCTTGCCAAGGGCTATTACGGCGCCCGCAGCAAGGTCTTTCGCGTCGCCAAGCAGGCGGTCATTAAGGCCGGGCAGTATGCCTACCGCGACCGCCGCCAACGTCGGCGCCAGTTCCGCGCGCTCTGGATCGCCCGTATCAATGCGGGCGCCCGTCAGAACGGCCTCTCCTATAGCCGGCTGATTGCCGGGCTCAAGAAGGCCGGGGTGGAGGTGGATCGCAAGATCCTTGCGGACATTGCGTACCACGACGAGGTCGCCTTTACGGCCCTTGCCGAGCAGGCAAAGACCGCGCTCGCGGCCTGACGACAGACCGCTAAGCCTTTCGTATCCGGCCGCTGAAAAAGGGAAAGGCCCCGGTCTTTCCCTTTTTTCGTTCTCCGCAGATGTACGCATTTGCGGAGAATCTTATCCCCGGGTTTAGACGATTCTTTAAGGTTGGAATATGCCCGAACAGACCGGACTCGCAATCGATCCACTGCGCGCGGCCGCCTTAGGCGCGATCGCCGACGCCCCGGACTTGGCGCAGCTCGATCAGGTGCGGGTGCGCTACCTGGGCAAGAGCGGCGAGCTGACGGTGCTCCTGAAGCAGCTCGGGACCTTGCCCAAG
This sequence comes from uncultured Gammaproteobacteria bacterium, assembly GCA_963780725.1. GTDB lineage: Bacteria > Pseudomonadota > Gammaproteobacteria > Chromatiales > Chromatiaceae > Thiodictyon. Next base: position 2,846,203 of record CAWACV010000001.1, on the reverse strand, counting down.
GAGGAGCGTCCGGCCGTCGGGGCGCTCATCAACCAGGCCAAGGACGAGGTCCAGCAGGCATTGGACGGACGCAGATCGGCCATGGAGCAGGCCGCGCTCTCAGCGCGTCTGGCCGCCGAGCGGATCGACGTGACGCTCCCCGGGCGCGGGCAGCGTGCCGGTGGGCTGCACCCGGTGACCCGGACGCTGCGGCGGATCGAGCGACTGTTCGCCAATGCGGGGTTCGCGGTGGCGGAGGGTCCGGAGGTCGAGACCGCTTATCACAACTTCGAGGCGCTCAATATCCCCGAGCATCATCCGGCCCGGGCGATGCACGACACCTTCTATTTCGATGCGGAGCTCCTGCTGCGTACCCATACCTCCCCGGTGCAGATCCGGGTGATGAAGGAGCAGGCGCCGCCGCTCAAGATCATCGCCCCCGGGCGGGTCTATCGCTGCGACTCGGACCTGACCCACACCCCGATGTTCCATCAGGTGGAGGGGTTGCTGGTGGATGATCGGGTGAGCTTCGCGGATCTCAAAGGCGTGCTCTACGATTTCCTCACCAATTTCTTCGAGCGGGATCTCGCGCTTCGCTTCCGGCCCTCCTATTTCCCCTTCACCGAGCCATCGGCGGAAGTGGATATCCAATGCGTGATGTGCGGGGGCTCGGGCTGTCGGGTCTGCAAACAGACCGGCTGGCTGGAGGTACTGGGATGCGGCATGGTCTACCCGGAGGTCTTCAAGCACGTGGGGATAGACCCGGACCGCTACCTGGGCTACGCATTCGGCATGGGGGTGGAGCGCCTGGCGATGCTGCGCTACGGCATCGACGACATCCGATTGTATTTCGAGAACGACCTGCGCTTCCTGCGCCAGTTCGCCTGAAGAGGATTTAAGACGATGCGCTTCAGTGAGTCGTGGCTGCGTGACTGGGTCAATCCACCCGTCGAGACCCAGGCCCTGGCAGACCAGCTCAGCATGGCCGGGCTCGAAGTGGACTCGGTGGAGCCCGCGGCACCCGCATTCAGCGGCGTGACCGTGGGTCTGGTGGAGTCCGTGGCCCCGCATCCGGACGCGGCCAAGCTTAAGGTCTGCTCGGTCCTGGTGGGCGAGGACGCACCGCTAAAGATCGTCTGCGGCGCGTCAAACGTGGCCCAGGGGATGCGGGTGCCGGTGGCGACCGTGGGTGCCGTGCTGCCCGGGGATCAGCCCGGGGGATTCAAGATCAAGCGGGCGAAGCTGCGCGGGGTCGAGTCGTGGGGGATGATCTGCTCCGCGTCCGAGCTGGGACTTGCCGAGACCTCCAGCGGCATCCTGCCGCTGTCTGCGGATGCGCCCGTGGGTGCGGATTTCCGCGCCTGGCTGAAGCTGGACGACTCATGTATCGAGGTGGACCTGACCCCGGACCGGGGCGACTGTCTCTCCATCGCCGGACTCGCCCGTGAGGTGGCGGCCATCAACGGGGTGCCCCTGACCCCGGTCCAAGTCGATCCAGTGCCCCCGGGTAGCGACGACCGTTTTCCGGTCCGGCTACTGGCCCCGGAGCACTGCCCCCGCTATGCCTGCCGCATCGTGCGCGGGATCGACCCCGGGGCGCAGACCCCGTTGTGGATGCGCGAGCGCTTGCGCCGCTCGGGCATCCGCTCCATCGGTCCAGTGGTCGACGTCACCAATTATGTGATGCTGGAGCTGGGTCAACCCATGCACGGGTTCGACCTGGCGCGGCTGAACGGGGAGATCCGGGTGCGCCTGGCCGAGCCCGGGGAGCGGCTTGTGCTGCTCAACGGGGACGAGGCGGCCCTGCGCCCGGACACGCTGGTCATCGCGGACTCGGCGGGCCCCCTGGCACTTGCCGGGATCATGGGCGGCGGGGAAAGCGGCGTCGGTCCCGAGACCCGCGATATCCTGCTGGAGAGTGCATTCTTCGCCCCTGCCGGGATCAGCGGCAAGGCGCGCAGCTATGGTCTGCACACCGACTCCTCGCACCGCTTCGAGCGCGGCGTGGACCCGGAGCTTCAGGTGCGCGCCATCGAGCGGGCGACGCGGCTGCTGCTGGACATCGCGGGCGGCGAGCCCGGTCCAGTAGTGGACGCGACCCATGACGCGCATCTGCCCAGGCGGGCACCGCTCAAGCTCCGGGAGTCCCGGTGCGCGCAGATACTGGGGCTTTCGCTCCCGGCCCAGGCCATCGAGGAGATCCTGGCCCGGCTCGGGATGAAGACCGAGCGCCTCGCGGATGGCTGGCAGGTGACGGCCCCCAGCTCCCGGATCGACCTGGTCCACGAGGTCGATCTCATTGCGGACATCGGCCGCATCCACGGCTATGACCGCATTCCGGTCGCTCATGCCAGCTCGGCCGCTGCGACCAAGGCCGCCCCCGAGGCCGAGCTCGAGCTGGACCGGGCGCGCCTGGCCTTGGTCGGGCGCGGTTTTCAAGAGGCGATCACCTACAGCTTCGTGAGTCCTGAGCTTCAGGCCAGACTGGAGCCCGGGTTGGACGGGCTGCGGCTCGCGAACCCCATCAGCGCAGACATGTCTGTGATGCGCCTGTCGCTCTGGCCCGGCCTGCTCCAGACCGCCCGTTACAACCAGGCGCGCCAGCAGGAGCGGGTGCGGATCTTCGAGACCGGCCTGCGCTTCCGCCCGGGGCAGGACGGGCTCCGCCAGGAGCCCGCCATCGGTGCACTGGTCCTGGGCGGGGTGGATCCCGAGCAGTGGGGCCAGCCGTCCCAGGCAGCCGACTTCTACAGCCTCAAGGCCGACCTGGAGTCATTGCTGGCCCTGACCGGGGCACCCGAGCGTTTCGCCTTCGTCCCTGCCAGCCATCCGGCCCTGCACCCGGGCCAGACCGCCCGCGTCGAGCTGGACGGGCAGCCGGTCGGACTGATCGGCATGCTCCACCCGGCGATTGCCGCAGAGCTGGACCTGACCGGGGATGTCTTCCTCTTCGAGCTGGACCAGGCTGCGCTGGGCGGCGGGCGGCTGCCCAGATTCAGCCCGATCTCGCGCTTCCCGCAGATCCGCCGGGACATCGCGGTGGTGGTGGACCAGGAGGTTGCGTTCGCGACGATCGCGGCTGCAATTCGGACCGAGGCGGGCGACCTGCTGCGGGATCTGGTGCCCTTCGATGTCTACGCGGGCGCCAACATCGGGCGGGGCCGAAAAAGTCTCGCTTTAGGATTGATTTTACAAGCATCTTCTCAGACACTTACAGACGAAGCGATCGAGGAGACGGTGGGGCGGGTGATTGCCCGTCTCGGTTCCGAGTTTGACGCAAGATTGAGAGATTGACGGTATGGCGTTGACCAAGGCCGATATGGCAGAGCACCTGTTCGAAGAGCTCGGGCTGAACAAGCGCGAGGCCAAGGACATCGTGGAGTCCTTCTTCGAGGAGATTCGGGCGGCGCTGGAGCGCGGGGAGCAGGTCAAGCTCTCCGGGTTCGGGAACTTCGATCTGCGCGAAAAGAAGGAGCGCCCGGGCCGCAACCCCAAGACTGGCGAGGAGATCCCGATCACCGCCCGCCGCGTTGTCACCTTCCGTCCGGGCCAAAAGCTTAAGTCGCGGGTGGAGGCATATGCTGGACACGAGCGATAGCGGGGAAGAGATCGGGGGCGGCGAGCTGCCGCCCATCCCTGGCAAGCGCTACTTCACCATCGGCGAGGTGAGCGAGCTGTGCGGCGTGAAGCCGCACGTCCTGCGCTACTGGGAGCAGGAGTTCCCTCAGCTCAAGCCGGTGAAGCGCCGCGGCAATCGGCGCTATTACCAGCGTCACGACGTGCTCATGGTGCGTCAGATCCGCAGCCTTCTTTACGATCAGGGATTCACCATCGGAGGCGCCCGTCAGCAGTTGAACGGGGAGGGCGCCAAGCATGATCTCAGCCAGACCCACCAGGTCTTGCGACAGATGCGCATGGAGCTTGAAGAGATCCTCCACGTATTGCGCCGATAGCGGGAGCAGCACAGGATTTGCTGGTCCTTTGCACAATCGCCGCAACACTGTCAACCATTGACAGCCGAGACGCCAAACACTAATCTTACGCGTCCACCCGGGGCGTAGCGCAGCCTGGTAGCGCACCTGAATGGGGTTCAGGTGGTCGGAGGTTCAAATCCTCTCGCCCCGACCAACACACTGGGCGGTAACGGAGCCATCCGTTACCGCCCTTTTCGTTTCCGGGGGCACCGCCCGACCCGGCGTCCTCGCACCCGGCTCGCGGGCCGACCCCGGTCTCCGAGCATCCTTCGCCCCTCGCAAGCCCCTGTCGTACGGTTCGTACTCATGGCCCTGAATACCACCGAAGAGATCATCGAGGAGATGCGCGCCGGTCGCATGGTCGTCATCATGGACGACGAGGACCGGGAGAACGAGGGCGACCTGCTGCTCGCTGCCGATTGCGTCACCCCGGAGGCGGTCAATTTCATGGCCCGCTTCGGCCGCGGCCTGATTTGTCTCACACTCACCAAGGAGCGCTGCGAGCGGTTGCGCCTGCAGCCCATGGTGAGCGACAACCAGGCCCCGCACCTGACCGCATTCACGGTCTCTGTCGAGGCCGCCGAGGGCGTCACGACCGGTATCTCCGCCGCGGACCGGGCCACGACGATTCGCGCCGCGGTGGCCCCGGATGCCGAGCCCCGAGACCTGGTTCAACCGGGCCATATCTTCCCGCTGATGGCCCAGCCCGGCGGCGTGCTGGTGCGCGCCGGCCATACCGAGGCCGGCTGCGACCTGGCCAGGCTCGCCGGATTCGAGCCCGCCGGGGTCATCGTCGAGGTCCTGAACGAGGACGGCAGCATGGCTCGCCGTCCGGACCTGGAGGCGTTCGCAGAGACCCATGGGCTCAAGATCGGCACGATCGCGGACCTGATCCATTATCGGGTGCGCCACGAGAAGGCCGTCCTGCGCGAGTGCGAGTGCGAGCTACCCACCGAGCACGGGACCTTCCGGCTGGTGGCCTACCGCGACACCATCGATAACGAGCTGCACCTGGCGCTGACCATCGGCGAGATAGTCCCGGAGCGTCCGACCCTGGTGCGGGTGCATCTCCAGAACACCCTGTGCGACCTGTTCGCCACCCGCCACAACGCCTGCGGCTGGCCGCTCCAAGCGGCGATGCACCAGATCGCCCAGGCCGGCGAGGGAGCGATCGTGGTCTTGCGCAACCGCGACAACGCCCGGGATCTCCTGGCTCGTCTCAAAGACTTCAAGCTCCACGACCGGGACGACTCGGTGCCCCAGCGCCGTCAGCAGGACAAGAACGAGCTGCGCACCTACGGCATCGGCGCCCAGATCCTGGCGGATCTCGGGGTACGCAAGATGCGGGTCATGAGTGCGCCCAAGTCCATGCACGCCATCTCCGGGTTCGACCTGGAAGTAGTCGAATACGTCGGCGGCGGGCGCTGAAACAGCATTATCCGCAAATGAACGCAAATGAACGCATCGGAAAATCCGGACCATGAGCATCAAGACCGTCGAGGGCGCACTGCGCGCGGACAAGGCCCGTTTCTGTCTGGTGGTCTCCCGCTGGAACGGATTCGTGGTGGAGAGCCTGGAGAAAGGGGCGATCGATGCACTCCTGCGCCATGGGGTGGAGGCGTCGGAGCTGACCATCGTGCGGGTCCCGGGGGCCTTCGAGATGCCGCTTGCCATCGAGCGCATCGCCAAGAAGGGCGGCTACGACGCCATCGTGGCCTTAGGCGCAGTGATTCGCGGCGGCACCCCCCATTTCGAATATGTCGCCGGCGAGTGCGTCAAGGGCATGGCCCAGGTCAGCCTCAAATACGGACTCCCGGTCGCCTTCGGCGTGCTCACGGTCGACAGCATCGAGCAGGCGATCGAGCGCGCTGGCACCAAGGCCGGCAACAAAGGGGCCGAGGCAGCCCTGTCTGCCCTGGAGATGGTCGACCTGCTGCGGCGGCTGGACGACTGAGCGAGCCATGACCAAACCGATCGCCCAGGGTGGAGTGAGCCCGCGCACCCAGGCCAGGCGCTATGCCGCCTTGGCACTCTACCAGTGGCACCTCACGCGCGAGGCCCCGGCCACCATCAAGCAGCACATGCTCGACGATCCCGAGTGGCTGGACGCGCTGGCCGGCTCCTTAAGCGGTGCAGACGAGGACGAGCCCCCGGATGCGCGGCTGCGCTTCAAGTTCAACCTGGATCTCTTCGAGAGCCTGCTCAAGGGTGTGCCAGCCCATGTGACCGAGATCGACGCAGAGCTCGACCGTGTGCTCGACCGCCCCATCGGCCAGGTGGACCCGGTGGAGCTTGCGATCCTGAGACTGGGCGCCTACGAGATCCTCTTCTCCCCCGACATCCCGGCCGGGGTCGCCATCAACGAGGCAGTGGAGCTGACCAAGCTCTTGGGCGCCCACGAGGGCCACCGCTACGTCAACGGCGTACTCGACAAGCTCGCCCGCCGCCGCGCCGCCACCCGCAATACAGCTCCCTGACTGTATCCTCAAAAGAGTGGTTGTCCGCAAATGAACGCAAAAAACGCAAATAAAATAGATCTTAACCTCAGCCCAGTTGTCACCTGCGAGGTGAGCGGGCGGCTTGGCCCTGGTTCTTGATTATTCGCGTTCATTTGCGGACACACTGCTCTTTCTAGGTTGATCTGTCGCGCCGATTTCAACCGGCCGGATCAGTCGAGATCCTCGGAAGGCACAAGCTTAGCCGAGCTCCAGGGCTTAAGGATCAAGGCTGCACCGACGACGAAGTTGTCTTTGGCCTTTACCAGCGGGCTATCGGCAAAGGCAGCCCCGTCCAGGTTGTCCCAGCGCGTATAGAACCCGATCGACACATGGCGGGCGATCTCGTATTGCATGGAGGCCGAGAGCGAAAAGCCCCCATAGCCCGCGTCCGCTCTATAGGCCGGGCGCTCGGGGGTGGCATAGTCCGGGGCCACCTGGTAGAAATAGCGATGGTAGCCAGCATCCCCGGCGGAGACTCCCGCGGCGAACCGGTATTTAAGGCCGATATCGCGCCAGCGGCTCTGGTTGAAATAGACCGCATCGAGTCCGGCGGCGATGCCCCGATACGCCATCTGGGGTCCGGAGCCGAATCCTATCGAGGCTGCCGCGCGTGCAGAGACTTGCAGATAGAGCTTGTCTAGCGGGTCGCGCCCCAGAAAGAACCATTTGACCGAGGGCCCAAGCTCGCCGATGGCATCGAGCTCCGGCATGCCCGCCCGCGCCTGGTTGTCTTTGTTCACCGGCGGATTGCCCGAGGCCGAGATGCTGGTCTCGAAATGCCGGTCCTGGTAGAAGATGCCGCGCACCCCTTCCCGGGTCGCCCGCAGGTGCTTGCCGCGATAGATCAGATAGGGGAGTGGAAAGGCATAGATCGTGGATTCGTCGGCGCCGCGGTAGTCCGGGATGCTCGACACGAAGTTGAAGATGCCGACCTCCCACAGCGGCTTCATGATTGGCTCGGAGGTCGGCGCGGTATCGGCCCCGGCGGCGGTGCCGATAAGGAGCAGCAGCGCGGGGAGCGGCGAGCGCGTCATCATCCTGATTCTGTGTATCATCGTCCAGTCCTCCGCGGCTCGCTATCGCAGCGTTTGCCCGATTCGCGGAAACTCGGCAAGCGCCGACTCGATGGGGACGGCGAAACCGAGTCCCTGGTCCAGGACCGAATCGGTCCCCGCGGTCAGCTTGATGGAGTTGACCCCGACCGCCTTGCCGTCTTCGGTCACCATGGGTCCGCCGCTGTTGCCCGGGAGTATCTTGCCGTCGGTCCCCAGCATCCCGTCGTGCCGGCCTGTGAAAACCCCCCGGCTGATGGTATCGGCGACACCCAAGGGGCTCCCGATGAGATAGACCGTCTCGGCCTGGGCCAGGGAGCGCCTGCGCAGCGGCTCGATGAATGGGGTGCGGTAACCATGGAGCTTGAGCAGTGCCAGGTCCTGGCGCGGGCTCACCGTCACCAGGTCCGCTGCCAGCCTGGTGCCATCCTTGAGCTGGATTTTGAACGAATTCTGGATGACCGCCTGGCTCTGCAGGATGCCCAGCTCCAGCTTGGCCTGGCGGTATTCTTGAGATGCAGTGCGATGCCGGGCGGCCATGAGGTCGTAGTCGTCTGGGTTGTCGTAGCTGGAGCGTGGGAAGGCCAACTGCGCCGCTGCCTTGTCGAGCGCTCGCTTGAACTTGGCCAGCCGCTCCTCCCGCTCCTTGGCCCAATCCTCCGGGGGGCGAACCACATGCCGATTGGTCAGAATCAACCCGTCTGGCGTGACGAAAAAGCCGGAGCCGTTGCCGATGGCGGTCTCGATCTTGACGACCGCGAGGCTTGCCGACTGGACCGGGTTGGTCGGTTTGAACCGCTCCTGAAGCTCCGCCGCTAGGTCTCGCCCCGAGGCCCGGCGCGACTCAGAAGCGTCGCTCGCTGGGATCGTCTCAGGGACGATCTGCGCGGACCCGGGCGGCGGGCGGTCAGTGAACTGCCAGGCCCCGTTGGCGTCCCGATAGCGATAGATCTCGGCGCCGGCGCCGCCGGCGAAACCCGCGAGGAGTGCCAGCGCGACCGTGGCGCCGATCGCCCGGGGGTGCCGAAGCGGGGCGGGGTAGGTCTGCGTTGACATGTCGTACCCTCCTGCCGCTCCGTTATAGCGCGTCTTGCGGGTGTCCGGCGATCGGGCGACCGAGTGGACGCTCGCCCCAGAGCGCCCGGGGATAATCCCGATAGATGTGCCGGAACCCATGATAATAGGCCCGCTCCGCCCGCCAGACCCGCCAGGCATCGCGCGGCAGTATGGGGTGTCGCGCCACCCGCAGGGGGGTGCGCGCGATGCCCTCGCGCACCTGGTCCGCGAACAGTCGGCTGAACTCGGTCAGCGGGAGCCGGGTGGGGGTCAGCGGGTGCATGCAGTCGTGCAGGTCATGTGGATTGTCTACCCAGAAATCGGGCTTGATCCGCGCATAATCCGGGGTGCCGGGGGATGGGGTGCAGACCGTGAAGCTCGATTGGGAGGGCGGCAGTGCACGGACATAGCGGCGCAGTCGCTCGAACGACTCGCGACTATAGTCCGGTTGGACCATAAAGGCTGCATGCACTGCAATACCGGTGGCGCGCAGCCGATCCAAGGCACGCTCGTTGGCGGCCACGTTTCCGCCCTTCGAGACCGCCTTGAGCTCGGCGTCGGTCGGGAACTCGAAGCCGAGAAAGGCCGCGTCGAGACCGATCTCGCGCCAGCGCCGCATAAGCTCCGGCGAGCGATTGACCGTGGTCGCGCGGGTCCAGGCGAAATAGCGCTTGCGCACCCCGCGCCGCTCCAGGCCCTCGGCCAGCGTCCAGGCGAAGTCTTCGTCGATGAAGTTCTCGTCGTCGGAGAAATAGATATGGTCGGCCGGGGCCTGCGCGATCTCCTCGACGACCTGCTCGACCGGGCGCGGCTGGTGCCGGCCGCCGCAGAGATGGGGGACGATGCAGAAGGAGCACTTCATCTTGCAGCCGAAGGACGAGCGCACGGTCGCAACCTTGGGGAAGATCGAGGTCCAGGGCGTCATGGACTCGGCCGCCCAGACCGAGCGATAGCGCTCCGGGTCCCAGAGATCCCTGCGCGGGGTGGGCAGCACAGACGGATCCGGATAGGTGGGCCAACCCAGTGCCGCAGCGGGGTCATGACGCTGACCGGTACCCAGCACGCCGTCGATCCCCGCAATTTCGTCCGGCGGCGTGCGGCGCTCCAAGGCGCCGACGATGGCGGCAAAGGGTCCACAGCCCTCTCCGCGCACGATCAGATCGACCGACGGCAGGTTGAAGTCTCCGGGCTCCACGGTCGCGTGATGACCGCCCACGACGACGGTCGCCCCCGGTAGTCGCTCGCGTACCAGGCGGGTCAGCCGGGCGACGATGGATGACTCGTGCGTATAGCCGGTGAAGCCCACCAGGTCAGGCCGCAGATCGCAAAGCGCGCGAATCAATGCCTGTTCCGCCCGCCAGGCCAGACGCAGGTCCAGTATCCGCACTGTATGGCGGGGTCCGGCGGCCGCCGCCAGGTAACCCAGCTCCAGGGGCTCCAGCAGCTGAAACCGCTGGAGTCCGAGGATGGTCGGCAGCCGCGCCTTGGGTTTGACCAGCAGGATCTTCATGCTTGCGCCGCCCGTCGATGGGGCTCGTCGAGAACGATCGCGGGCGTCTCGGGCGATCCCGAGTCGACATTGCGCAGGACCTGCGCATGGTTCGACTCCGGATCGGCGACCATCGCCTCGCCGCTCGCCAGTCTCATAGAGTCAGCCCAGATGCTCGGTCTGCCCGGAGGCGATATAGACCACCCGCTCGGCGACGTTGGTGGCTCGGTCCGCCGCGCGCTCGTAATTGTGAACGATCCAGAGCAGATAGGTCCCGAGCGGGGCAAACTCCGGGTCCCGTCTTATCATCTCAAGGACCTGGTCGACCACCGCGAGCTCCTGGTTGTCCACCTGCGGCTCCAGGGCGACCGCGGCCCGTGCCCCGTCCGCGTCATAGCCCTTGTCGAAGGCGGCGAGCGCCCCGCCGAGCATGGCAATGGCGTTGTCCGCCACCGCCGCGACCGCGGCCAAGGGCTCCGCCGGGAAGGGCATCCCGGCGCGCCGGACGATCCGAGCCACGTCCGCGGCATAGTCGCCGATGCGCTCCAGCTCGGATACCAGGGCGAGACAGGCCCCTACGCAACGCAGGTCCTCGCCTGCGGGCTTATAGGCAGCGAGCGTCACCAGGCACTCCTGCTCCATCGTCCGGTGCCGGTCGTTGACGATGCGGTCGTCCGCAATGATCCGTTCAGCCAGATCCAGGTCCAGCTCGGGTGCGGACATGCAGGCTACGGAGCGGCGCAGGGCCTCCACCACCAGGGCCCCCATGTCATGCACGCCCTGCTGGAGCCGTGCACGCCGCTTCTGCACTAGGGAGGTTTGATCCGGCATCTCCTCATCCTCGTCTTCTTAGGATATTGTGAACGGCTTTGCCGGGGAATGCCCGAGCGCGCGGTCTGGGTCGCCATGATCGCACGGGCGCGCGCTGAATGTCGGCTCAGTCTTTTCGTTCGTTATTGGGGTAGTTTCAGATGTCGATCGCGGTCGGTCATTCGACTGTCGGCGCAGTTGCGCTCGGCGCTCAACCAGATGCGGCTTGTATGCCAGCTACTGCCGGCGAGCCGCCTGCCGGTGCCGTGCAGTCCGGTTCTGGCGGTCCCGGATACTGGGGTACCGTTCGCGGGTCGCGGGCGCCGGCCGACTCGATGGATCGGGCGCGGGCATGACCGTCGAGCATACGATCGTCAGCGGACCCTTCTCCCACGGGACTAGCACAGTCACGAAGATCATGGCCACAGTGATCCTGGCCCTGATGCCGGCCACCGTCTTTAATCTCTATCTGTTCGGCTGGCCGTCGGTCTTTCTGCTCGCAGTCGCCATCGCGTCCTGCGCGGTCATGGAGGCACTCGCCCTTGTGCTGAGCGGGCGGTGGGTCTGGCCCACCTTGGGCGACGGCTCGGCGGTGCTCACCGGCTGGCTGCTGGCCATGACCCTGCCGCCCTGGGCGCCCTGGTGGACCGGGGTCTTGGGCGCCGTATTCGCCGTCCTGCTCGGCAAGCACGCATTCGGCGGTCTGGGCCAGAATCCGTTCAATCCAGCCATGGTGGCGCGCGTCGCGTTGTTGGTGTCGTTCCCGGCGGTCATGACGACCTGGGTTGCCCCTCACCCGATGTTCTCGGCCGAAGCACCCGGGTTTGCGCAGTCCCTGGCCATCGTCTTCGACGGTCGGCTGCCGGACGGGGTGACCACGGCGACCGCCCTGGGCTATGTGAAGAGCGAGCTGTCCCGGGGCATCCCGGTGACTCAATCCATGGGCCAGATCCCGGATCTGATGGACATGGGGTTGGGTCTGCGCGCCGGGAGTCTGGGCGAGACCTCCCTGCTTCTGATCCTGGCCGGGGGGCTCTTCCTGATCTATCGGCGGATCGTCTCCTGGCACATCCCGGTCGCGATGCTGGGGACCCTGTTCCTGATGGGCGCACTGTTCCATCTCTTGAATCCGGAGCGCTTCGCCAGCGGGATCTTCCATATCGCATCCGGGGGGGCTGTGCTCGGGGCGTTCTTTATCGCGACCGACTATGTGACCTCGCCGGTATCCAAGGCCGGGCAGATCGTCTTCGGCATCGGGTGCGGGCTACTGACCTGGGTCATCCGCACCTTTGCCGGCTATCCGGAGGGCGTCGCCTTCGCCGTGCTGCTGATGAACTCGCTGACACCCGTCATTGACCAATACACCCGCCCGCGGCACTTCGGGCGCACCCGTCACGGCGATCCGCTGCCGAGCCACCGGGAGAAATATACCCGTTAGTGGCGAGTTGCTAGTTGCGAGTGGCTAGTTATGATCAGTGCCGTCGCGGGGGCGCCTCGGGCCATCCGTGCCCGGGGCAGGGGACATTCGGCGGCGGGCTCGTGTCTCTGCCGCGAGCGCTCGTGCGGTCGGCGGTCTTCATACAAGCGAAGGGGTTGCACCATGAGCGCGTATCGCAGATACAAGATCTACCAGAGATATAAAGAGCTCTGGCTCATGGTGACCGGGTTTGTCTTCACCTCCGTCATCGGGGCGGGGATTACCGGCTATCACCAGTCGCTGGTGGACCAGCAGAGCGCCCGCGAGACGCGGACGGCCAACGCGAAGAAGGCGGGTATGGAGACCCTGCGGAAGATCAGCGAGGATATCGCGAAGCGCCACTATAACTCGTTGAAGATGATCGATCGGATCAGGGCAGGTGCGCCCCCCCCGACCGCGGGTGCCGTCGACACCGTTCGCGTCAAGTACGACGAGAGCATGGAGCGTTGGAATCTGGACTGGAATCTGATGCGGGTGCTGATTAAGCGCACCTTCTCGGAAGCGCTGGAGACGATGTTTTACGATTACGAGGGAGACAAGCGAAAGGAGTCAGCCGGAGACTTCAAGGCGCTGTCGATCACCGGTAAGTTCCGTGCCTTGCATAAGGCGATACGTGGGGCGGAAAAGGAGACCGACAGCGAGCGGCGCAATGCGCTTCTCGATCGGGCGGAAGCAATCTACCACTCGTTGGGGTTCGATCTCTATAACCTGTTCGATGTCATGGCGCTCAGCATTCAAACCGGAGACTTGGGCGAGAACCGCGATCCAAGCTAGTGCGAACGCCGGGTTTCGCTTCGCTCCGCCCATGCTGCGGGAATGCCCACGCTTTGTGCGAGCGGCGCGAGCGCATTCGCGCCCGCGGCTTGGGTCAGTCCCCGTCTGCAACCTGGACGTCGCGCCGCTCCACGGTCTCGGGGTCGGCTGTGATGGGACGGTAGATCTCCACCCGGTTGCCGTCCGCGAGCGGGGTGTCGAGCTTCACGATCCGCCCGAAGATTCCGACCTTGTTCTTGCTCAGGTCGATCTCGGGGAATTGGCCCAAGAGCCCGGAGCGCTCGATCGCGTCTTTGACCGAGCTGCCCTCCGGCACGTCGAGCTTGAGCCAGGTCTGTTTGAACTTGTCCGCATAGGCGACGCCGATGTGCATGCCTTTATCCTCTCGAAATCGATACGCGAAGCGCGCGAACGATGGCTCTTCGTTCGCGGCTCATCTTCTTCAGGCCCCAGCCTCGGCATCCGCCGGTGCGCTCGCGGCGGCCGGCGCCGAAGTCGCCGCTGCCGCCTGGGCCTGTTTGGCCGCCGCGGCCTCGCGCTTGCGCGCGGCCATGGCCTCGACCTTGGCGCGCTGGATCGCCTCGATGCGCGCAGTGCGCTGCTCGATCAGACGCTTGGTCTCGGCCTGTTTCTGCTTGGCGCGCCCGCGAGCCGCCATCTCGCCCTTGGCATAATGGAAGAACTGGACCAGCGGGATATGGGACGGGCAGGCATAGGAGCAGGAGCCGCACAGGATGCAATCCATAAGCCCCAGCTTCACCGTGCCTTCCAGATTTCCGGCCCGGGTGTTGGCTGCCATGTCCAGCGGCACCAATCCGATGGGGCAGGCATCGACGCAGCTTGCGCAGCGGATGCACGGCTGGGTGCTCCGGTCGCCGACCTCTTCGGCGGTCAGTGCCAGGACCCCGTTGCTGCCCTTGACGACGGGCACCCGGGTGCTCGGCAGCGGCTGGCCCATCATGGGGCCGCCGCTGATCAAGCGCCTGGGCTCCGAGGTCAGGCCCCCGCAGTGTGCGATCAGGTGCTCGATGGCGGTGCCCATGGGCACGCGCAGGTTGGCTGGCCTGGCGATGGCCCCGCCGCTCACGGTGACCACCCGGGAGACCAGCGGCCGGCCGTAGCGCAGCGCCTCGTGGACGGAATAGGCGGTGGCCGGGTTATGGACGACCACCCCGATATCGGCGGTGAGTCCGCGCGCCGGGGTCTCGCGGCCGGTCAGGGTCAGGACCAGGTGCTTCTCGGAGCCCATGGGATAGCGGGTGGGTAGCCTGGCGACCCGGATGCTGGCCTGCGGTGCGCCCGGTGGAGTGCCGGCGGCGATCGTCTGCTCCATGGCCTCCTGGGACTCCGGCTTGTTGTCCTCGATACCGATGACGATCTGACTGACCCCCAGTGCATGGGCCATGATTCGGATGCCGTCCAGGACATCCGCCGTGTGCTCGCGCATCAGTCGGTCGTCGCAGGTCAGGTAGGGCTCGCACTCGGCCCCGTTGATCACCAGGGTGTGCAGCGCATAGTTCTTGCGCAGGTTGAGCTTGACCGCGGAGGGGAATGTCGCCCCGCCCATGCCGACGATGCCGGCGGCGGAGACCCGGGCGGCGATCTCGTCCGGGTTCAATGCAAAGGGGTCGGGGACGCCTATGATCGAGTCCGCCCACCGGTCCTCGCCGTCCGGCTGGATGGTGATGGTCGGCACCGAGAGCCCGGATGCATGGTGCGCCGGGAAGCTCCCGATGCCGGCCACGCGTCCGGAGGTGGGTGCATGCACCGGGGCCGAGATCGCCCCCTGGCTGTGTGCCAGCAGGTCGCCCTTGGCGACCCGCTGACCGCGCCGCACCGAGGGCGCGGCGGCCGAGCCGATGTGCTGCTGCAGCGGGATGTGCAGCAGCGGCGGCATGGCCAGGTTCTCGATGGGTTGCCCGGCCGCCAGTCCCTTGCGGTCGTCGGGATGGACTCCGCCGCGGATCTTGAACAGTTTCATCAGGTCGATCCTCTTGTGGGTCGCGCTCAGGCGGCCATCGCTTCGGGCAGGGGCCAATACCAGGTCTGAACCGTTGCGGTCAGCGGACGCATCTCGATGCACTCGGTGGGACAGACCTCGAAGCACTTCGAGCAGCCGGTGCAAGCGTCTGCAAAGACGCTGTGGATCATATTGTTGGCCCCCATGATCGCGTCGCTCGGGCAGCGCTTGAAGCACTTGCAGCAGCCGATGCAGAGGCTCTCGTGGATGCGCGCGACCCTGGGTCCTTCGTCCGATACCCCGGAGAGGTCGATCGACTTGCCGAGCAGCGCGGCCAACTGCTCGGCGACTGCCCGTCCCCCGGGGGTGCAGATCGAAACCCCGGCGCGCCCCTCGGCCATCGCCTCCGCCGCAGGTCCGCAGCCCGGGAACCCGCATTGCCCGCACTGTGCGCCGGGCAGGACCTCCACGAGCTTCTCGATGACCGGATTGCCCTCGACCTTCAGATAACGCGCGGCGAGCCCGAGAATGGCCCCCAGGGTCAGGCCGATCAGCGAGAGACTGACAAGTGCGGCGAGCATATTCGGGATGCCTCCAGTAGCGGCTCGGCCCCTGGCCGGGGCGCGATACGATGGACAGGTCGCGACCTTTGGCCCCGGTGTCATGGGTGCTTGGGGCTTGATGCGGCGCGTCGGGCGATCTCGCCCGATGTCGTTCGCCGTGAATTAAGCAAAGGTAGTGCCAGGTTTGGTAAGGTGTTGTCGCGAATGGCCGGGCGGTTCGCCGCGGCATGCCCTGTCTTGGTGCGTCGCTACGCGGGGTCAGTGACTTGGGGGCGAGGCGTGTGCACCGGGGCGGTGCGTGCGCCGGTCGTCGGGGGCTTGCGCGCGCCTCCGGCGAGGAGGACCGGGCTCGCTGGAAGGCCCTCCGCGGGTCTTCGCGGTCGGCTCGCGGCGGCGTGTCTGTCGCTGTCGCGACAAGTCCCCGCGACCCGACCCGGGGCGCCTGTCGCAAAGTCGACAAGGGCATGCGCGGGGTCCGACGGGATACGAGCCGTGCGCGGCCGTTCTCGCGACGTGCACCCACGCCCCGATCCGTTCCGCTTGACCGCGAGCTGGCCCCAAATGCCTCGGGATCGGGTATGTTTCCTGCTTAACTCCATCCTGTCATCCACCGAGCCACTGCGCTCGCGCAGTATTCGTCCAAATCCTTTCAGGCCATCCATGTCAGGCAATCCAGTCCAGGAGAACGCCGTGCCGGCTCGACAATCCCCGGAGTCAGCAGCCCCGGATCATACCCATCGGGTCGTGGAGAGCGCCCTGGGCGCCTTCCTGGCCGCGCCGCCGCCCGGCACACCAGGGGAGGTGATCGAGGCCCTGGCCCTGATGGCCGGAGACCCCTCGGATCCCTTGCCGCCGCGGCTCTTCTTCGAGGCGGTGGAGCAGGCGCCCTCGGCCATTTCCATCACGGACGCCCGGGCGACCATCCTGTATGCGAACCGCGCATTCGAGACGCTCACCGGCTACAGCCGCACCGAGGTGGTCGGCCAGAACGAGTCCATCCTCTCCAGCAATGCCACACCCCCCAGCGTCTACCGGCATCTGTGGGAGACGATCCGCCGCCAGGAGACCTGGACCGGCACCCTGGTCAACCGAAGCAAGCAGGGCGGGGACTATCTGGCCGAGCTCACCATCGCCCCGGTCCTGGACCGGGACGGAGGGCTCAAATATTTCTTGGGCATGCATCGGGACGTGACCAAGGTCCACGAGCTGGAGGGCGCGCTGCGCCAGCAGAAGGCGCGTATCGAGACCGTCCTGGACGCCGCCCCGGTGATCGTGGTCCTGCTCGACGCCGAGGGGCGCGTGGTTCTGGACAACCAGGAGTACAAGAAGCTCTTGGGCGATCTGCGCGGTCAGGAGCCGGCCCAGGCGCTGCGCGCCGCGCTCAAGTCTCAGGTGGGCATCGACCCGCTGGAGGAGTGCTTGAGCGGGCGCGGATTCAAGGACCTGGAGGTGAGCATCCAGGCCCCCGGGGCGAGCGCACCGCGCTGGTTCTCCTGCTCCGGCACCCTGGCCGACGAGCTGGACCCCAGCGCCCGGAGCTTCTTCGGCTGCCAGGCCCCGGGCGAGCGCCGGCTGCTCCTGCTCGCCAACGAGGTGACCGCCAGGCGCCGGGAGATCGAGCGTGCGCATCTGGAAAACCTGCGCGCCCGGCTCGCCGAGCAGCAGCTGATGCACGGCATGCACGAGTCGCTGGCCGCCGCCATCTACCAGATCCAGGCACCCATCAACGTCATCAATGCGGCCGCCGCATTGGTACGCGGGGGCACCGCCAACCTGGAGACCCTTGGCGGGCTCCTGGAGCAGATCAGCACCGCCGGGGCCAAGGCGCTCGCCACGCTCCAGGCTGCAATGCCTGACGAGCCCCGGGAGGCCGGGGTCATGCTCAACGTCAACGAGCTCTTGCGCCAGGTCCTGGAGCTGGAGACCGATCGGCTACTGGCCGCCGGGATCATGGTCGACTGGCGCCCTGCGCCCCAGCTCCCGGAGCTCCCGGGTCACAAGAACTCCATCCGCTCGCTCTTCAAGCACCTGATCGACAATGCCATCCATGCGCTCAACGAGTCCGGGCGCTCGCACCGGGAGATCAATCTGGTCACCCGCGCACTGGACGGGGCCGTGGAGGTCGAGATCCAGGACAACGGCCGCGGGATCCCGGTGGAGGACCGCTACCGGGTCTTCGAGCCGTTCTCGATCGGCTGGCGCAACCGCCGGGGCAAGGCCGGTATGGGCCTGGCCCTGGCCCAGGAGATCGTCAATGCCCATGGCGGCGGCATCGAGGTGGACCCGGACTTCCGCGACGGCTGCCGAATCCGTCTGACCTTAAGCGCCGCCCACGCGGACCAGTAAACAGTGATCGCCACCGAATGATGCGCGAAGAATACGTTTCCGTCGAAGCCGCGGACGCCAGCCGACTGGACATGCTGGAGTCGCAGCTGGCCGTCCTGTTCGAGGTCAGCAGCGTCTTAAGCCGGTCGCTCGACCTGCGCCAGACGCTCCGCGAGGTCCTGCGGGTCCTGCACGACCGCGGTCGGCTTCACTATGGACTGGTCGCACTGCTCGACGAAGACAGCGGCGAGCTACTGATCAGTGCCCTGCATAACGAGGAGGAGGACCCTTACGAGCCCGTTTCCTATCGCCCGGGCGAGGGCGTGATCGGGACCATCCTCAAGAACAACAAGCCCTGGATACTGCCCCGGGTGGGCGACGAGCCGCGCTTTCTCGACCGGCTGAATCTCTATCGCCAGGACCTGCCGTTCATTGGGGTGCCCATTCGTATCGGAGAGGAGGGCGGTGCGGTCGGGGTCTTCGCCGCTCAGCCGCCCGCCGACGGGTTATTGGAGCAGCGTGCCCGATTCCTGGAGATGGTCGCCAATCTGATCGGCCAGGCGGTGCGCCTCGCGCGCAGCGTCGAGGCCGAGCGCGCGGCCCTGCGCGAAGAGCGCGACAAGCTTCGCCGGGAGGTCAAGGGCGCCCACGGGTTCGATAACATCATCGGGCGCGCCCACACCATGCGGCTGGTCTTCGACCAGGTCCGCCAGGTCGCCAAATGGACCACCACGGTGCTCATCCGCGGCGAGTCCGGCACCGGCAAAGAGCTGATCGCCAACGCCATCCATTACAACTCGCCGCGCTCGCGCGGACCCTTCGTCAAGCTCAACTGCGCCGCGCTGCCGGACAACCTGCTGGAGTCCGAGCTCTTCGGCCACGAAAAGGGCGCATTCACCGGTGCCGTGAGCCAGCGCAAGGGCCGCTTCGAGCTGGCCGACGGCGGCACCCTGTTCCTGGACGAGATCGGCGAGATCACGCCTGCATTCCAGGCCAAGCTGCTGCGCGTCCTGCAAGAGGGCGAGATGGAGCGCGTCGGCGGCGGGCGCACCCTGAAAGTGGACGTGCGGGTCATCGCGGCCACCAATCGTGACCTGGAGGCCGAGGTCCGTGCCGGGGAGTTCCGGGAAGACCTGTATTACCGGCTTAACGTCATGCCCATCCGCATGCCGGCGCTGCGCGAGCGGATCGAGGACGTGCCGGACCTGGCCCGCTTCCTGGTTGCCAAGGTCTCGCGCATGCAGGGGCGCGAGCTCAACATCACCGACAGCGCGCTGCGCGTGCTCATGCGCCACGACTGGCCCGGCAACGTCCGGGAGCTGGAGAACTGCATGGAGCGGGCGGCCGTGATGAGCGAGGACGGGGTCATAGACCGCGATGTGATCGAGCTGACCGGGCTCGATGTCAGCGCAGCCCCCGGCGAGACCAAGGGCGCATTCGGCGGGTCCGGACCAGGCACAGTACCAGTGGCCGGACCGGCGCCCGCCAACGGCACGGCTGCCCAGCCCCCGAAGGTCGACCTGGACGACCCGGACCTGGACGAGCGGGAGCGGGTCATCGCGGCGTTGGAGGAGGCCGGCTGGGTCCAGGCCAAGGCCGCGCGGCTCCTGAACATGACCCCGCGGCAGATCGCCTATCGCATCCAGACACTCAACATCAAGGTCCGCCAATTCTGACCCAGAGCCATGAAGCGCTATGGATGACCGCGACCCGGCCAACCCCGAGTCCATCGACGCATTCCTCGCCCGCTGGCAAGTGGCCAGCGGCACGGAGCGCGCCAATTACCAGCTCTTCCTGACCGAGCTCTGCACCCTGCTCGGGCTGCCCCAGCCGGACCCGGCGCGTCAGGACACCCAGGACAACGCCTACTGTTTCGAGCATCGGGTCGTTTTCCAGCACGGGGACGGCACCGAAAGCCAGGGCTACATCGACCTCTACCGGCGCGCCTGCTATGTCCTGGAATGCAAGCAGACCGGTCTGGCCCTGGACAGCTCCGGCTGGGACCGGGCAATGCTCCGCGCCCACGGCCAAGCGGTCCAGTACGTCCGGGCGCTCCCGCCCGGCGAGGGCCGGCCGCCCTTCGTGGTGGTCGTGGACGTGGGCCGCAGCATCGAGCTCTATAGCGAATTCAGCCGCAGCGGCGGGGCCTATATCCCCTACCCGGACCCGCGCTCCCACCGCATCCGCCTCGAAGACCTGCGCCGCCCCGAGATCCGCGCACGTCTGCGCGCCGTCTGGCTCGACCCGCTCAGCCTGGACCCCACCCGCCGCGCCGCCCGCGTCACCCGCGACATCGCCGAGCGACTCGCCCGGCTCGCCATCTCCCTGGAGCGCGCCGGCCACCCGCCGGAGGCCGCCGCCGCCTTCCTCATCCGCTGCCTCTTTACCCTCTTCGCCGAAGACGTGGGGCTCCTGAAGACCGGCGGATTCACTGACCTGCTGCGCTCGGTCCGGGACAACCCCGCCCAGCTCGTCCCCCTGGTCCAGCATCTCTGGCAGGACATGAACCAGGGCAGCCCATTCTCCGTGGTCCTGCGCGAGCGTGTCCTGCGCTTCAACGGCGGACTCTTCGCAGACGCCATCGCACTGCCGCTGGACCGCGACCAGATCGAGCTGCTCGTCGACGCCGGCCGGGCCGACTGGCGCCATGTGGAGCCCGCCATCTTCGGCACACTCCTGGAGCGCGCCTTGGACCCCCGGGAGCGCCACAAGCTCGGGGCCCACTACACCCCGCGGGCCTATGTGGAGCGGCTCGTCATCCCCGCCGTCATCGCCCCCTTGCGGGAGGAATGGACAGGCGTCCACAGCGCCGCCTTCTCGCTCCACGAGCAGGGCAAGGACGGGGAGGCCATCCGGCTGGTCAGCGCCTTTCAGGTCCGGCTCGCCAATATCCGAGTGCTGGACCCCGCCTGCGGCTCAGGCAACTTCCTCTATGTCACCCTGGAGCACCTGAAACGCCTGGAAGGCGAGGTCCTGGACACCCTGGAGTCGCTGGGCCAGCGCCAGACGCTCCTCGCGCTCGAGGGCGTGAGCGTCGACCCCCACCAGCTCCTGGGGCTGGAGCTCAACCCGCGGGCCGCGACCATCGCCGAGATGGTCCTCTGGATCGGCTATCTCCAATGGCATTTCCGTACCCACGGCGCAGTCAACCCGCCCGAGCCCGTGATCCGGGACTTCCGCAACATCCAATGCCGTGATGCGGTTCTGGCCTACGACCGGGTCGACTGGGTGACCGACGAGGCCGGTCGGCCCCTGACCCGCTGGGACGGACGGACCATGAAGGTGCATCCCGTCACCGGCGAGCCGGTGCCGGACGAGAGCGCGAAGGTGCCGCTGGAGCGGTATGTCAACCCACGGCGGGCGGAGTGGCCGGAAGCGGATTTTGTGGTCGGGAATCCGCCTTTTATCGGGAACAAGCGCATGCGCCTGGCACTGGGCGATGGCTACGTCGAGGCCCTGCGAAACGCCTGGCCGGATGTCCCTGGGTCAGCGGATTACGTCATGTACTGGTGGCACCAGGCGGCCGAGCTGACTCGGACCGGGCGGCTGCGGCAATTTGGGTTCATCACGACAAATAGCTTGAGGCAATCGTTCAATCGCCAGGTTATCGAGCGGAATATGGATGCCGCGAAACCGATATCGCTGGTGTTCGCGATTCCGGATCACCCTTGGGTGGACGCCGCCGAGGGTGCGGCGGTGCGGATCGCTATGACTGTTGGCGTGGCGGGCGTCCACGAGGGATATTTGCTGACCGTCACCGAGGAGCAAGAGTCCGCCGACGAAGGTGTAGACGTTACTCTCGAATTGCAGGAAGGCGCGGTTCATGCCGACCTCACCGTCGGTGCCAAAGCAAGCGGGGTGACTCGTCTTGCTGCCAACCTGGGTTTGTGCTTCCAAGGTATGAACTTGGTTGGAAAAGGATTTCGGGTCGATCATGCGAGCCTGTGTTCGCTCGGCTATGACTCGTCCAACTTGCCAGACGTCATCAAGCCGCATCGCAATGCCAGAGACATGATGCAAAATGGAGTAGAGATCTTTGTTATCGACCTTTTCGGTTATACGGCCGAAAAAGCTCGGGCCGCACATCCCGCTCTTTATCAGTGGCTTCTGGATCGCGTGAAACCTGAAAGAGACCACAATAAGGACGCCCAACGCCGACGCGATTGGTGGCTATTTGGTAGATCGAATACCGCACTTCGCTCATCTTGGCAGGGGTTGGCTCGCATTATATTGACACCAGAGACATCCAAGCATCGGGTCTTTGCATTTCAAAATATGCCGTTCTGCCCCGACCACAAGCTCTATGCGGTGTGCTCTGATGATGCGTATGTCCTCGGCGTTCTTTCGGCGAAGGTCCACGGGCTCTGGGCTTTGCGTGCTGGTGGGCGACTCGGTTTTGGCAATGACCCAACCTGGACAAATACCACCTGCTTCCTGCCCTTCCCGTTCCCAGCGTCCGGAAACTCGGTGAAGTCCCGCATCGGCACCCTAGCCGAAGACCTGGACGCCCACCGCAAATCCCGCCAGTCCCTGCACCCGTCCCTGACCATGACCGGGATGTATAACGTCCTGGACCTGCTCCGCCGCGGCCAGCCCTTGGGCCCCAAGGACAAGACCATCCACGAGCAGGGCCTGGTCTCGGTCCTGCGCCAGATCCACGACGAGCTGGATGCGGCGGTGCTGGAGGCCTACGGCTGGTCGGACCTGACCCCGTCCCTGCTCGGGTCCGCCCCGGGCAGCGACCAGGCCGCGGAGGTGGAGGAGACCATCCTGCAACGACTGGTGGCGCTCAACGCCGAGCGTGCGGCGGAGGAGCGCCGGGGGTTGATCCGCTGGCTGCGTCCGGACTTTCAAAATCCAGGCCAGAATCCCGACGACACCGGCTCGGTCCAGACGGAGGCGGAGCTGACCGCCGTCGCCCCCGCTGCCTCAGGCCCCAAGCCCGACTGGCCCCGCACCCTGCCCGAGCAGTTCCAGTCCCTGCGCGCAGCGCTCGCCGCCCGCCCGGGTCCCGCGAGCGCCCAGGATCTGGCCCAGTGCTTCGCCCGCGCCCCGCGCGCCAAGGTCGCCGAGCTCCTGGAGACCCTGGTCGCCCTGGGCCAGGCCCGCCAGCTCCCCGACGGCCGCTATCTGGCTTAGCCCGGGCTTAGCCCGGGTTTAGCCCGGGTTTAGCCCGGGTTTAGCCCGGGTTTAGCCCGGGTTTAGCCCGGACCGCCGACTTTCAGTCGGCGAGCCGCCGAAAGGCGGCTTGTTCTGAGCTTGGCCGCCGCGCTTCGGCGGCCAACAACGGGGCTGCGCCCCGTGCCGACTGACAGTCGGCGCTCCTATGGCTTCCGTCGGCAGGCACTTGGATTCTGGACACGTCACGGCTAAGACTCAATCCATGAGCGCGCGTCCCGACGAACCCAAAGGCTGGTATTCCAGAGGTTATTTGCCACATCTGGACACGCCGGGTCTGCTCCAGGGTGTGACCTTCCATCTGGGCGATTCCTTGCCCCGGCATGTGCTCGGGCGGCTTAGGGCCGAAGCGGCCGAGTCGCTGATCGAGCGCCAGCGCACGATGGAGCGCTTACTCGACGCCGGCTACGGGGCTTGCTGGCTGGGCCGCCCGGAGATCGCCCGGCTGGTCGAGGACGCGCTGCTTCACTTCGACGGTATCCGCTACCGGCTCCTCTGCTGGACCGTGATGCCCAACCATGTGCATGCGCTGATCGAGACCCTGCCCGGACATCCGCTGTATCGGGTCGTCCAGGGTTGGAAGGGGTTTACCGCGTTCGCCGCCAACCGGCTCCTGGGACGCTCGGGGGCATTCTGGGCCAGGGATTATTTCGACCGATATGTCCGAGACGACCGACACTTGGCGGCTGTGGTCCGGTATATCGACAACAATCCGGTGAAGGCCCGTCTGGCTGAGAGCCCGGAAGGGTGGCCCTTCGGCAGCGCTCGCCGCCGCGCTTCGGCGGCGAACAACGGGGCTGCGCCCCGTGCCGACTGAAAGTCGGCGCTCCCAGGGGATGGGACCGACGACTTTCAGTCGGCGAGCCGCCGAAAGG
Source organism: uncultured Gammaproteobacteria bacterium (assembly GCA_963780725.1). Lineage (GTDB taxonomy): Bacteria > Pseudomonadota > Gammaproteobacteria > Chromatiales > Chromatiaceae > Thiodictyon. Next base: position 2,822,193 of record CAWACV010000001.1, on the reverse strand, counting down.
CGGCTTGTTCTAGGCTTGGCCGCCGCCCCGTAGTGGCGAACAACGGGGTTGTGCCCCGTGCCGACTGAAAGTCGGCGCTCCCAGTGGGACCGCCGACTTTCAGTCGGCGACTCGGCACGCGCCCCCCTCGCTCCCGATCCTGAATGCCTTCGTCTGTCTTAGGCTCTGCTTTACTAAAGGCATCGGTCAGTCCCCGCTTTCAGCCACCGGCCCTTATGGACCCAGGCAACCGACCGCTCTGTCTTTACGAGGGGTGATGCCATGACCGCCGAGGAGCCATTCCCGCCGCAGCATACGATCGGCTGCGACCTGGCCCGGACCCTGCCCGGGCTGTTCCGCCAACGGGTTAAGCGAACCCCTGGCGCCATTGCCTACCGGCAGTACGAGGGCGATGCCTGGCGCGACTACACCTGGGCCGAGATGGCCCGGCTGGTGGCCCGTTGGCAAAGGGGTCTGGAGTCCGAGGGTCTGCTGCCCGGGGAGCGGGTGGCGCTGAGCTTGCGCAACTGCGTGGAGTGGGTCTGTTTCGATCAGGCGGCCCTGGGATTGGGGCTGGTGCCGGTGCCCATCTATACCACCGACAGTCCGGGCAATACGATCCATATACTCGCCGACTCCGGGGCGCGACTGCTGCTCCTGGACTCGGACCGCCGCTGGTTGGCCCTGGCCCCTGGGCGCGCCGAATTGCCGGGTCTGCGGCGGGTGCTATGCCTCAACCGCGAGATCTCGGCCGAGGACGACTCGGTCCGCTATCCGGGCGACTGGCTGCCCCAAGCGTCAGGCGCCCTTGAGGATCGGGTTTTAGACCCGGACTCGCTGGCGACCATCGTCTATACCTCCGGCACCACGGGCCCGTCCAAGGGGGTGATGCAGTGTCACCGCGGTATCCTCTGGACGGCGGAGGCGGTGCTGCGGCGCATACCGGCCAGGCCGACCGACACCTTTCTATCCTTTCTGCCGCTAGCCCATAGCTTCGAGCGCACCGTGGGCTATTACCTGCCCATGATGGCGGGCTCCTGTATCTGCTATGCGCGCTCGGTGGAGCTGTTGGGCGAGGACCTGCCGACGGTGCGCCCAACCGTACTGCTCTCGGTGCCGCGGGTTTACGACAAGATCTATCTGGCCATCCAGGCGCGGCTCGGCGAGCGGGGTCTGCGGCGCAGTCTGTTCGATGCTGCGGTGGAGCTTGGCTGGCAGCGGTTCGTCTCGGAGCAGGGGCGCGGCCCGGCGCTCGGGCTCCCCAAACGGCTGGCTGCCACCCTGCTGCACCGGTTGGTCGCTCAGCGGGTCCTGGACCGGCTCGGCGGGCGGGTGCGCGTGGCCGCCAGCGGCGGTGCGCCATTGTCTCCGGCGGTGGCGCATTTTTTCATCGGACTCGGGTTGCCGCTCGCGGAGGGCTATGGGCTCACCGAGGCATCCCCGGCACTGACCAACACCAGGCCCCAGGATTGCGTGCCGGGTTCGGTCGGCCAACCGCTGCCTGGTGTGCGTATCCGTATCGGGCCCCAAGGCGAGCTGTTTGCGCATACCCCTGGCCGGATGCTTGGCTATTGGGGCCAGCCGGAAGCGACTGCGGCCGCCCTGGACGAGGAGGGCTGGCTGCACACCGGCGACCTGGGCGAGATCCGCGACGGGTATATCCACATCCGCGGGCGGCTGAAAGAGATCCTGGTCACCTCGACTGGAGAGAAGATCGCCCCAGCCGAGCTGGAGCTGGCCCTGGCCATGGACCCGCTGATCGAGCAGGCCATGGTGGTGGGCGACAGCAAGCCTTTTCTGGCCGCACTGCTGGTGCTGGAGCCCGGGGCCTGGAGGCGGCTCGCCCAGCGGCTGGGGCTCGACCCGGATGCCACGGAGTCGCTCGCTCACCCGAGCGCGCGCGCCGCCGTGCTCTCGCGGGTGCAGGGCTGCCTCGATGCCTTTCCGGGCTTTGCCCGGGTGCGTGCGGTGCATCTCTGCCTGGAGCCCTGGACGGTGGACGACGGTCTGCTCACGCCGACCATGAAGGTGCGGCGCGACCGGCTGGAGCTCCGCTTCGCGGAGGCGATCCACCGGATCTATGGGCCTCTGGAGGTTCCTTGGGAGGCGTCGTAAGGTTCCGGTCCGGGCGACCCGGATTTTACCCGGGGTTTGGATCCGGAAAGGGGGGCTGGCGCGAGACGCTCGGGAGTCGGACGAGACGCGGTTGGTTGGCGCCCCGGCCGCCGAGATTCACGCAGGTGGAACGACATGGACACCATGACCTCGGGCGATCCCGATCGGGGCGCACTGCTGCTGGCGGTGCTGCGCGACCTGGCGCGGGACTCGCACCTGCCGGAGCCGCCGGGGGGGCTGACCCTGGACACCCGGCTGGAGTCCGAGCTGGGGCTGGACAGTCTGGGGCGCTCGGAGCTTCTGTGCCGGCTGGAGCGGGCCTGGGGTGCAGCCTTGCCGGACGAGGCACTGCTGGCAGCCACCGGGCGGGATCTGCTGCGTCTCGTGCGCACCGCGGGCGACCGGGGTGCCCCGGATGGTGCCCGCGCGCCGATCGCCGGCCCGGCCGATGGCGAGCCCGATGGGGCTGGCACGCTGCTTGCAGCACTCGACTGGCATGTGGAGCGGCATCCGCAGCGCGTCCATATCCATGTCTACGGGCCGGACGACCGTCCCGAGCCGATCGACTACCAGGGGCTTGCACTGGGTGCCGCCCGGGTTGCCGGCCGCCTGATGCGGGAGGGGCTCTCCCGCGGAGACACCGTGGCCCTGATGCTGCCCACTGGGCTTGAATATTTCTGCGGCTTCTACGGCATCCTGACCGCTGGCGGTATTCCGGTACCCATCTATCCCCCGGCGCGGCTGGACCAGATCGAGGACCATCTGCGCCGCCACGCCCGGATACTGGAGAACGCAGGCACCGTCTTTCTGATCACGGTCCCCGAGGGTCGGACCGCGGCACGTCTGCTGCGCGCACTGGTCGGCCCGCTCCGCGCCGTGCTGACGCTGGAGGGCCTGGACGCGGAGCCCCCGCTGACCGGGCGCGCCCGGCCCGGACCAGCCGACATCGCATTTCTGCAGTACACCTCGGGCAGCACCGGGGACCCCAAGGGGGTGATCCTCTCCCACGCCGATCTGCTCGCCAACATCCGTGCCATGGGCACCGCCATCGGGGTGCGCCCGGACGACCGCTTCGTGAGCTGGCTGCCCCTCTACCACGACATGGGCCTGATCGGTGCCTGGCTCTCCAGCCTCTATTACGGGCTGCCGCTGGTATCGCTTTCGCCGCTTGCATTCCTGGCCCGGCCACTGCGTTGGCTCAAGGCCATCCAGGACCACCGGGGCACCCTGTCCGCCGCACCGAATTTTGCCTACGAGCTGTGCCTGAGCCGGATCTCCGACCAGGAGCTGGCGGGTCTGGATCTCAGCTCGTGGCGCTGGGCATTCAACGGGGCCGAGCCCGTGAGCCCGGATACGCTGCGCCGCTTCGCCGAGCGCTTCGCCCCCTGCGGTCTGAGACCGGAGGCACTGGCGCCGGTCTATGGGCTTGCGGAGTCGGCGGTGGGGCTCGCCTTTCCGCCGCCGGACCGGGGTCCGCTGATCGACCGGATCGATCGGGGTCTGCTCGCCCGGTCAGGGGAGGCGGTGCAGTTGTCCTGCGAGGGTCCGGGCACCCTGGAGGTGGTCGCCTGCGGCCGACCGCTGCCGGGTTATCGGGTGCGGGCGATCGACGCTGGGGGCCGCGCGCTGCCGGAGCGTCGGGAAGGGCTCCTGGAGTTTCAGGGACCCTCGGCCACCCGTGGCTATTACCGCAACCCGGCCGCCACCGCGGCACTGATCCGGGACGGTTGGCACAACACGGGCGACCGCGCCTATCTGGCCGACGGCGAGATCTATCTCACCGGGCGGGTCAAGGACCTGATCATCCGCGGGGGACGCAATCTCTATCCTTACGAGCTGGAGCAGGCGGTCGGCGCACTGCCCGGCGTGCGCAAGGGCTGTGTGGCAGCCTTCGCCGCCGCCGATCCGCTGCACGGGAGCGAGCGGCTGGTGCTGGTGGCCGAGACCCGGGAGCGCGACCCGGCCCGGCGTGCCGAGCTCATGCGGACGGTGCGCGAGTGCACCCTGGAGATCCTGGACCTGCCGCCTGACGAGATCGTGCTCGCCCCGCCCAGGTCGGTCCTCAAGACATCCAGCGGCAAGCTGCGCCGGGCCGCCACCCGGGAGCTCTATCTTTCGGGCAGGCTCGAGTCCGGCGCCCCTGGTCCAATCCGGCAGATCCTGCGCATCGGCGCGTCGGGGCTCTGGGCCGCCGCGCTGCGTGCCCTGCGGGGCCTCCCGCAGACCCTCTATGCGGGCTATGCCTGGGGACTATTCCTGGCGATCGGCCCCTGTGTCTGGCTGGCCGTCGCGACCCTGCCTTGGCCCGCCTGGCGCTGGAACGCGGTGCGCGGCGGTATCGGACTGCTGCGCCGCCTGGCATGCGTGCGGCTCGCGGTCGAGGGGCGGGAGCGGGTCCCCCCGCCTGGGCAGCCATTCGTCCTGGTCGCCAACCATCAGAGCTACCTGGACGCACTGGTCCTGATCGAGGCGGTGGGACGGCCGCTGGGGTTCGTGGCGAAACAGGAGCTCGCGGCCAATCCATTGGTGCGTATCCTGCTGTCGCGCACCGGGACCCTGTTTGTAGAGCGCTTCGACCGTCAGCGCAGCGCCGGGGAGCTCGAGCGACTGACCGCGGCACTGGGGCAGGGCGACACGCTTGCCTTGTTCCCCGAGGGGACCTTCCGGGAGGAGCCCGGTCTACTGCCGTTCAGGACGGGCGCCTTCCTGGCCGCCGCCCGATCGTCCGTGCCCGTGCTCCCCGTCGCATTGCGCGGAACCCGAGACCTGATGCTCGGTGCACGTTTCTTTCCGCACCCGGGCCGGGCGACACTGGTCATCGGCCAGCCGCTGGTCGCATCCGGCGGCGACTGGCAGGCCGCGGTGCGTCTGCGCGAGGAGGCCAGGGCCTTCATCGCCCGGCATTGCGGCGATCCGGACTGCGCGCAACGTGCCGACTGAAAGTCGGCGCTCCTGGCGATCCAGGCCCCAGGTGCATTACCATCATTGGCCCTCGCCACACGCCACCCTCAAACCGAGATCGCCCCCATGAAACTCACCGTCCAGGAGCTGCGCGCCTGGGGACACAAGTGCGTGACCCTGCTCGGCATGTCGGGGGTCGGCAAGACCCATCTGTCCGCGCTCCTGCGAGGCCACGACTGGTTCCATTATTCCGGGGACTACCGGATCGGCACCCGGTATTTGGACGAGCATATTCTGGACCTGGTGAAAGCACACGCCATGCGCGACCCCTTCCTGCGGGACCTGCTGCGCAGCGACTGGATCTTTATCCGCAACAACATCAAGGTGACCGACCTGGGGCCGGTCTTGAGCTTCGTGGGCAAGCTCGGAAACCCGGAGCTGGGCGGCCTGGGGATCGAGGAATTCAACCGACGCCAGGCACTGTACCGGGATGCCGAGATCCGCGCGATGCTCGACGTGCCGGATTTCGTCCGCAAGGCCAAGGAGATCTACGGCTACGACCATCTGGTCAACGACGTGGGCGGGAGCCTGTGCGAGCTGGACGAGCCGCGGGTGATCGAGCTTCTGGCCCGCCATACCCTCATCCTCTATATTCGGGTCCCGGATGCGGACGAGATCAAGCTGATCCAGCGCGCCCAAGCGGACCCCAAGCCGCTCTATTACCGCCCCGAGTTTCTCAAGATCGCGGTCAGGGACTACCTGGCCGAGCGCAGCCTGGACTATGTGGCAGAGATCGATCCGGACGACTTCACCCGCTGGGTCTTTCCTCGGCTCTTCCATTCGCGGGTGCCCCGCTACGAGGCGATCGCCCGGCCCTACGGCTATACGGTCTCTTCCGAGGAGGTCGCGCTGATCCGCGACGAGCAGGATTTCCTGGACCTGCTGGAGACCGCGGTGGCCCGTGCCGAGGCGTCCGACGCCTGATCCCAACGCTTGACCATCCTCAAAGCCCTAGCGCAGCCATGCCCATCGTCGCCCATAACGACCTGCCGACCTTCGAGTACCTGCGCACGGCCGGCCAGCAGATCCTGGACCCGGACCGAGCGCTCCATCAGGACATCCGGGAGCTCCATATCGGGCTGCTGAACATGATGCCCGACGCGGCCCTGGAGGCGACCGAGCGCCAGTTTTTCCGCCTGGTGGGCCAGAGCAACCAGATCGCCCAGTTCTACGTCCATCCGTTCACCCTGGATTCGCTGGAGCGCTCGGCGCAGGCGCGAGCGCACGTGGCCCGCTATTACGAGCCCTTCGAGCGCATCCGGGCGGACGGGCTCGATGCGCTCATCATTACCGGGGCCAACGTCACCGGTCCGGACCTGTCCGGGGAGCCGTTCTGGGAGCCATTGATCGAGGTCATGGCCTGGGCCTGGGACAACGTCAGCTCCACCCTGTGCTCCTGTCTTGCCACCCATGCGGTGCTCCAGTTCCGCTACGGCAAGCGCCGTCAGCCATTGGGCGCCAAGCGCTGGGGGGTCTTTCCGCACCGGGTGGTGGAGCGGGCGCATCCGCTCGTGAATACGGTCAATACGCTATTCGACGTGCCGCATTCGCGCTTCAACGATATCAGCCGCGGCCAATTCGAGGAGGCGGGGCTGCATATCCTGGCGGAGAGCGAGCGGGCCGGGGTGCACCTGGCGGTGAGCGCGGACGGGTTCCGGCAAGTCTTTTTCCAGGGCCACCCGGAGTACGACACCATCTCCCTGCTTAAAGAATACAAGCGGGAGGTCCGCCGTTTCGCGGCCGGGGAGCGCGACGACTATCCGCCCTTCCCGGAAAACTATTTCGGGCTCCAGTCCCGCGCCATCCTGGACGAGCACGCGTACGCGGTGCGCACCGCCCGGGAGTCGGGGCAGGCGTCGCCCCAATTCCCGGAAGCGCGGATCGTTGCCAGTCTGGACAACACCTGGCACGATACCGCCGAGGGCGTGGTGGGCAACTGGATGGGCCTCATTTATCAGGTCACCCACAGCGACCGCAAGCTGCCCTTTATGGATCATATCGATCCAGCCGATCCGCTGGGGCTTGGCTGGCAGGCGGGGCGCTGACTCCATACCGTCCCCGAAACCCGGATGCACCTGCCCATGGACCCTCGCGCGCTTCTTTCTGCCCAGATTCGCTTTGCGTTCCTGATTGCCTGCCTGGCCCTTGGCCCAGCCCCCGGGACCGCGGAAGAGTCCGGCTATGTGGGCGCACGGGTCTGCGGAGAGTGCCATCCCAAGGAGCTGGCCCTGTGGCAGGGCTCCTATCACGACCGGGCGATGAAGGAGGCGACCCCCGAGACGGTCCTGGGCGACTTTAAGGACGCAACGATCGAGGCACACGGGGTGACTTCCCGTTTTTTCCAGCGCGACGGCCGCTATTTCGTCCGCACCGACGGCCCCGACGGGGCCCTTGCGGACTATCCCATCCGCTACACCTTCGGCTGGTACCCGCTCCAGCAGTATCTGATCGAGTTTCCAGGCGGACGGCTCCAGTCCCTTGGCTTGGCCTGGGACTCCCGGCCCAGGGAGTCGGGCGGCCAACGCTGGTTTCATCTCTATCCGAACGAGAAGGGGATGGACCACACCAACCCGCTCCACTGGACTGCCCCGGACCAGACCTGGAACTACCAGTGCGCGGACTGCCACTCAACGGACCTCAAGAAGGGCTATGACCCGCAGCGCCGCATCTACGAGACGCGATTTGCGGAGATCAACGTTGCCTGCGAAGCGTGCCACGGACCGGGCTCCAACCATGCGGAGCAGGCGCGGGCGGCGGCGTCCCAGGTCGACAAGACCAAGGGTCTGTCGCCGCCGGCCGACCCGAGCTTCGGTCTCCCGCTGGATTTGACCGACCGGGACGGCGGCCAGTGGCGAACCGACCCAAAGACCGGCAAGCCAGTGCGCAGTGTCGCCCGCGGCGCCCACGCCCAGACCGAGCGCTGCGCCCGCTGCCACTCGCGGCGCGGTCGACTGTGGGATGGCTTGGCGGCGGACGACGCATTGAGCCAGGGCTTCCGGCTCGCCTTGCTGGAGCCGGACCTGTACTTTCCCGACGGCCAGATCAAGGACGAGGTGTTCGACCACGGATCTTTCCTGCAGAGCCGCATGTATCGCAAGGGCGTGGTGTGCTCGGACTGCCACGACCCCCACAGCCTGAAGCTCCGTGCCTCGGGCAATGCGCTCTGCGTGCGCTGTCACCAGGCGGACCGCTACGATGCGCCTGCCCATCTTCATCACGCCAAAGGCTCGCCCGGCAGTGCCTGTATCGACTGTCATATGGCCCAGCGGACCTATATGGCGGTGGACCAGCGCGCCGATCACAGTTTGAGGGTCCCGCGGCCGGACCTGTCGGTCAAGCTCGGCACCCCCAACGCCTGTAACGGTTGTCACCAGGGGAGAGATGCAGCCTGGGCCGCGGCGGCGGTGGTCGAGTGGTTCCCGGACCCGGTCAATCGCCAGCCACACTTCGCAGAGGCACTGCACGCCGCAGACACCGGTGCCCCGGACGCGGCGGCACGCCTGTTGGCCCTGGCCGGGGACCCGAATCAGCCCGGCATCGCCCGTGCCAGCGCGCTCGCCCGACTGCACCAGCGCCCGAGCCCCGACTCGCTGCTCACGGTCCGCCGGCTGCTTGCGGACCCGGATCCGCTGGTGCGCGCCCAGGCGGTGCGATTCCTGGATCTGACAGACCTCCAGACCCGGACCGAGCTTGCCTGGCCACTGCTCTCCGACCCGGTGCGCACCGTGCGCCTGGAGTCCGCCCGGGTCCTGGCCCCGATCATGACCCAGGGGATCGGCGGCAAGCTCCTGGATCAAATGACCGCAGCCCTGGAAGAGGTTGTCATGGCGGAGACCGTCAATGCCGACCGCCCGGAGTCCAACCTCAATCTTGGCCTGCTCGCGGTCGCCGCCGGGGAGCCTGAAGTGGCCGAGGGCGCCTATCGTCAGGCGATCCTGCTCGACCCTCGCTTCACCCCGGCATACGTCAACCTGGCGGATCTATACCGCCAGCAGGGCCGGGAGTCCGAGGCCGAGTCGGCGCTTCAATCCGGACTTGCCGCGGCCCCCGAGAGCGCCGACCTGCACCATGCGCTGGGGTTGGTCCTGGTCCGCGCCAAACGTCTGGACTCAGCGCTGGCGGAGCTCAAGCAGGCGATGGATCTGGCCCCTGACAACGGCCGCTATGCCTATGTCTATGCAGTGGCACTGGACGGCGCCGGCCAGACCGCCGCAGCCCTGCCGGTCCTGGAGACCGCCGCTCGCGCCGACCCGGGCTACCGGGATCTGCTGGTTGCACTGGTCCAGTACAACGCCAAGCTCGGCAAACGCGAGGCGGCACTCTCATGGCTCGCCAAGCTCGAGTCGGCCGCCCCGGGAGATTCCGCGGTGGCGGAGCTGAAGCAATCGATTTCGCCCGGCACCCCGTAGTCCGGGCGCCGGGCTTCATGCCGGATCTGTAGGCTGGGTAGAGCGCAGCGAAACCCAGCGATCAACCTTTTTCGGTGCACGAACGATGGGTTTCGCTGCGCTCTACCCATCCTACGGGAGTATTTGGCCAGTGTTCGGCGCTACCCGCTACTCGCCACTGTCCTGCGCCAACCAACCCTCCAAGGCGGCGATCAGTCCCTCTGCTTGGGCGCGGCTGGAGATGTTGAACTTGGACTGCTGCCGGTACTCGCCGCCGCGCTTCTGGTATCTGCGGATAGTGTATTTATCCGGGCTGTAGGTTTCTTTGGCCTTGTCCCACTCCTGGTAGCGGAAGATGATTGTAGTCCAGCTTCCCTTGGACAGGATGACCTTGCCCAGCTCCTTGGTGGTCTCGATGCCGTCCTCCGTATAGGAGACGGTCAGGTCCTCGACCTTCTCGGTCATTGGATTTTCCCCTTTAGGTTGGACGCCGGGCCGCGCCTGGCGCCGTTCTGCTCGAGCGTTGTGACGATATCCGCGGTCGTTCGCTTGACTCCTGCCCCTGGGTCGGCCCGGTCGAGGGCCAGGTCCAGCGGGGTGCGGCCTGCACCGTCCGGCTGGTTGACGCGGGCGCCGCGGGCCAGGAGCCGCCGGAGCGTCTCCAGGTGGCCATGGGCGACCGCCAGGTGCAGTGGCGCACGACCCTGGGCGTCCGGGCGGCTGATGTCAGCGCCCCGGCGGAGCAGGAAGTCATAGGAGTCCCGATCCGAGACCCCGGCTTCCACCAGTCCGGTTAGGGCAGTCTGGGGGTCAAGCGGCGCGCCGGCCCGGATCAGCGCGGCCGCCGCCTGGGTCTTGCCGTGGATCAGTGCCAGATCGAGCGGGGTGCGCCCGTCACGGTCCAGGGCATCGAGCCGGGCACCGTGATCGGTGAGCTCCCGCACCGTGCTGACCTGGCCGGCGCGCGCGGCCACATGCAGGGGCGAGTCGCCTTTGGCGTCCGACTGGTTTAAATCGGTACCGGCGCGGATGTGGCGCTTGATCTGGTCCAGATTCCCCACCTGAACTGCCCGGTAGAGACTTAAGGTGGGCTGCGACGCGTCTTCGCAGCCCACCGCCAGCAGTGCGCAGAGCGCGATCGCGAGGACGGCTCGGCAGGTCGCGGGTGCGTGGAATGGGTGAGGTCCGGCCTTGGGCACGGGGCGATGGTAAGGCGCGGACCCCGGCCTCGCAACTGGGGGAGCGCTCAGTCCGGCCGCTCGAAGAGATAATGCCCCACCCACCATTCCTGTCCCTCCCGGTAGCCGAAGAGCTCGGCACAGGCCATGAAGAAGAGCCGCCAGCGCATCCACCAGGCGGCGGCATCCTTGACCCCGTAGGTGCGCTCCAGGATAGGCCAGACCCGGGGGCGAGCGGAGTCCATGCGGGCCAGCCATGCGTTGAGTGTGCGCTCGTAGTGGCGCCCGTCCCAGCGCCAGTGCGCGACGTGTTTGAGCCGATCCTGGAAATAAAGCGGCAGGTCGTCGCTCGGCATGATGCCGCCGGCGAAGAAATAGCGGGTCATCCAGTCGCCCGGTCCCTGGTCCTCGAAGGCATAGGGGTGTGCGCGGTGACAGAAGATGTGCATGAAGAACCGGCCCTGTGGCTTGAGCCAGCCATGGATGCGCCCGAACAATGCCCGGTGGTTGCGCATATGCTCCAGCATCTCGATCGAGACGATGCGGTCGTAGCGTCCGGGGGCCTCGAATCCGTTCATGTCCGCGGTGAGGACGGCGAGATTGGTCAGGCCCAGACGCCGCGCCTCGCCCTCGATGAATCCGCGCTGGCCCTGTGAGTTGGAGACAGCGGTGACCCGGCACCCTGGGAATCGCTCTGCCGCGTAGAGACAGAAAGAGCCCCAACCGCAGCCCAGCTCCAGGATCTCCATGCCGTCCCGGATGCCCGCGCGCTCTGCGGTGATGCGCAGCGAGTCATCCTCGGCCCGCTCCAGGGTCTCGATCCCGTCTGACCAATGGCAGGCGCTGTATTTGCGCCGCGGACCCAGGACCTCCACGAAGAACTCGGGCGGTAGCTCGTAGTGCTGGGCATTGGCCAGCTCCGGGAGCGCTGCGATGGGGGAAGCGTCCATCAGTGCGACGAAGGCTCGGGTGTGCTCCGCGGCAGCCTCCGCATCCTCGGTCGGCAGGGTGGCCAGGCGTTGGCGAAGGAGCGTGCGGATGCCGGCGCGGGTCACGGTGTCCGGCACCACCCCCTGCTCGACCCAGCGGATGGCGGTCGCGGTCGCATCGAACATGGTCTCTACCTCCGAAAGATTGCGTTGTTTGCAGTCCCGCACAGGTGTTGTCTTGGACGGTCCTTGGCAAGCCCTCCGCTCAGGCGCGCAGCACCCGTCCGGTCAGTCCGTCGCGGATGGTGGATGGTCGGTCCGCCCCCCCGCAGCGGCCTACGAGTATGTGGTCCAGCCCGGCCGGCAAGGCCCGGCGCAGGTCGAGCTCGGCGCGCGCCGGTGGCCGTCCGGCCCGGTTGGCGCTGGTGGAGACGATGGCCCCGCCGAAGGTCTGGCACAGACCGGCTGCCAGCGGGTGTGCGGTGACCCGAACGGCGAGTGTGCCGAATCGGCCGGTGAGCCAGCTCGGGGTCCCGGGTCGGACCGGCAGCACCCAGGTGTTCGGGCCCGGCCAGGACCCCAGGATTTCGTCGCGGCGGTCGGCGGGCAGTGGGGCGATGAATGGCTCGAGCTGGAGCGGGTCTGCGGCGATCAGGATCAGACCCTTGGCGAGCGAGCGGCCCTTGATGGCGAGGATGCGCCCCACCGACTCCCGGTCCCAGGGGTCGCAGCCCAGTCCGTAGACCGCCTCGGTGGGATAGGCGACCATGCCCCCTTGGGCGAGCACGCGGGCGGCGAGTCTCAGTCGGTGTCTTTGGAAGGGTGCGGGCATTGGGAAGGCGGCGAGTGGCAAGGGGTGCGGACAATGGGTCGGTAAGGGCCTATTCTATCGCTTGATGCAATCGTTTCTCTGGCGTCGCGTCCTTAGAGAGCTTCTTGTCGGGCTCGATGGCCCCATGTCCGATCCGATCGCCCTCGGTTCCCTCAGCTGCACTTAGAGTTTTGCGATGCCTTCGATCCCGATCTTGTCTGTCCCTTTGTCGCCGCCCGAGTCGTCCATCGGGCCGACCGCGGGCCTGCCAGTCTCGGTCCGTGCTTGCCGGGGCGGGGGACTGGGTGAGTCCAATACACTCGCGCTCGCGGCACTACTGGCCATGGCGCCCGGATTCGTCCTCGCGGAGGGACTCTGGGATCGGGTGAAGGAGGGTGCAGCCAAGACCTACGAGCGCGGTGCGGATCTGGCGAAGGAGGGCGGCGAGCTGGTTCGGGAGGGCGCGGCGCAGGCCGCCCCGCTCGCACAGGCTGGACTGGAGGCAGGCGGTGCGGCGGTGGCGCCCGGGTTGGAGTACGGCAAGCTGCTCACCAAAGACGCGGTGGATCACTTTTACCGGCAGGGCACGCCGGAGGAGCTGCGGGTGCGGGTCGACCGCATGGCCGAGGAGACCCTGAATCGGCTCTTCGAGTCTGACCCCCAGGCACGCACCCTGCTCGACCGCAGCTACGGCTATGCGGTCTTCGAGGTTCGCCAGGCGTCGCTGGCGGTGACCGCCGGGTACGGATACGGTGTGGCCGTGGGGGGCGCGGATGCAGAGCGGATCTATATGAAGATGCTCACCGGCGGGGTGGAGCTCAGCAAGGGCACCGATGGGCTGGCCTCCCAATGGGTGGTGCTGCTCGCGGACGAGCCGGCCTTCCGGGGCTTTGTGGAGGTGGGACTGGACGCATCCGCACAAGCCCTTGCCCAGGCGGGCACCCTGAAAAAGGGCGTGGACAAACGCCTGAGCCAGGGCATGAGCGTCTATCGGGTGCACAAGGGCGGGCTCAAGCTCGCCGCCTCGCTCACCGGCACCCGATTCTGGCCGGACTCCGGGCTCAACCCGCCTCCGCCCCCGGCGCCTGTGGTGGAGCTGCCTGCCGAGGTCTTGGCCAAGCCCGATGCAGGCGGGGCTGCCGAGGCCGCTCCGATCCACTGACTCCGGCTCCGCCGGGCGACGCTATCGAGTATCCGGCGTTGGTGGACGGCATCCTTCTCCATCTCCGCTGTGTAGCGGGTGTCCGAGAAGTCGTGTCCGTTGGCCGATCGTGCGCGGCGGCGGGGAAGACTGCCAAGCCCTGGCGGGTCGATCGGACCGATCCGCCCCCTTAGATGTTTCGCGCCGGCTATGGGACCGTGGGTGTCGGATCCTGGCTAGGTCGTGTGCCCCCCAATGCGCAGCTCTCGCCGGTCCCCAGCCAGAAGCCCAGGCTCTTTTCCAGAAACTCCCGCCACGGCATGTAATGGGAGCCGTCGCAGGAGAAGTTGAGCCCAACGATGCCGTTGAAGATATTGAGCGACCCGGAGCGCAGATAGATCGTCTCGTCCATGAATCGCAGGTCCCGGAAGGTGGCGAGCACCGCCCGGACCTGCGGCAGAGGGATCGTGGCGTCCTGCGGGTAGGCGCGCCGGGGATAGGCGAGACAGATCCCCGGGTCGGTCAGGTCCTCGATGTCCAGAAGCCGATAGCGGTAGGGGTCGTCCATCAGCCACAGGGTCGCCCTGGAGCTGGAAAAGTGGAGCTTGCCGTGAAAGACCCCGTGGACCGCCACCAGCTCCGCGAGCAGGTCCAACACCTCGCCGATACGTCGGTCCATGGGGCTCTCCACCCGCTCCTGCTGGAAGAGCCCGCCGCGGATCGCCGGGTCTCCCTTGAGCTGGACCCATTGTTCCGGCGGCGCGTAGAGCTCCCGGGTGAGCGGCAGCTCACGCAGGTCGAAGTCCGCCCCGAGATAGCCCAGGGTCTCGCCGGACTGGGACTCGATGCGCTGTACGGCGGTGAGCGAGGGCCGGCGGGCGTTGCGGCTGATATAGGCCGGGGAGAGCGAGAAACGCTGACCGGCCAGCGCATCCGCCAGATAGGGGCGGTCGCTGCGGTCGCGCCCCAGGTGCTCGGGCAGCAGACCCTTGGGGGAGCAGTTGGCGGTGATCTGGCGGGCCGCACGATCCAGCACAAAGAGATACTTGCAGTATGGCAGGGCGGGCAGTGCCGCGGTCAGCTGCGCCTCCAGCGCGGTCCGGTTCGGCCAGACCGGCGCGCAGGCGCGGGCCAGCCGCTCCAGGGGCGAGGTCAGGCGGCCTGCCAGCAGCAGTCGCTGACGTACGACCGCGTCCCTCATGGTTTCGCTCATGGCTTGAGATTCCTGCGCGTTGGTGGTCGGTTGAATCTTACTGAACCAAGATGGCGGCTTGCGGAGGGCTAAGGAACGGGGCGGTACTTTGGGGTCAAAGCGGTGGTCGCATAGTGGACGGACCGGCCGCGCCAGCTTGGCCGTCCGCGCCCGCTCCGGTATGCTGCGCGAATGACCAGCAAAACGCATAACCCCCGTATCGCCCGTCTCACCGCCAAGGTTCTGAGCTATCTCGAGATCCTGGGGCTGGCCGTGATCGCGGTCGCCACCCTGGTGGCGGGCGCCCAAGAGATCGTCGGCATGGTCGCCGCACGTACCGTGACCCTGGCCGACCTGCTCCTGCTCTTCATCTATCTGGAGGTGCTGGCGATGGTGGCGGTCTATCTGGAGTCCGGGGCGCTCCCGGTGCGGATGCCGCTCTATATCGCCATGGTCGCCCTGGCCCGGCACCTGATCCTGGACATGTCCGGGCTCACCCAGTGGAAGATCGTCGCCATCGCCGCCGCAGTGCTGATCCTGGCGGTCGCCGTGCTGGTGATCCGCTACGGCCATATCCGCTACCCCTACGAGGTTCCCCGGGAGGTCGTTCCGCGCGATCGGGTCGAGTAGCCGCATGCCGATTTACCCGTCCGAGCCCTGGGCTCTCGCGTTCGGCCCCGGCTCCAACCCCCGCAGGATCTCCCGCACCCATCCTGGCCCCCCGTAGATCAGCCCGGTGTAGACCTGGATCAGGTCGGCACCGGCTGCGAGCTTGGCCCGCGCACCCTCGGGGTCCATGATCCCGCCCACCCCGATCAGCACTGGTCCGGGTCCAAGCGCGTCGCGCACCTGACGCAGAAGTGCGGTGCTGCGCGCGAAGAGCGGTCGGCCAGAGAGCCCGCCGCTCAAGCCCTCGGTGGGGGTGGCGAGCCCCTCGAATCGGATCGTCGTATTGGTCAGGATCAGACCGGTGCAGCCTGCGTCCAGTGCGGCCCGGGCGCAATCGACGGCGTCCGAGTCGGCCAGGTCCGGGGCTAGCTTCACCAGCAGCGGGCGGGGCTTGGACAGCGCCTGATTGGGCACCTGGATGGCGGAGACGATGCGCCGCACCTCATCCACTGTCTGTAGATCACGCAGGCCAGGGGTGTTCGGACTGGAGATATTGACCACCACATAATCGGCCAGCTCGCCTAAGCGCTCGAAGCTCGCCCGGTAGTCGTCCGCCGCACGCTCCGGGGGCGTGACCTTGGACTTGCCCAGGTTCACCCCGAGCGGGACCTGGAGCAGGCCCCGGGCGCGCAGCCGCTCCAGGCGCGCACCCATGGACTGCGCACCCCCGTTGTTGAACCCCATGCGGTTGACGATGGCCCTGTCCTTGGGTAAGCGGAAGAGTCGCGGCCTGGGGTTGCCGGGCTGGGCGAGCGCGGTGACCGTGCCGACCTCCACGAACCCGAAGCCCATTCGCTGCCAGGCCGGGACGGCCTCGCACTCCTTGTCCAGGCCGGCGGCAAGCCCCACCGGGTTTGGAAAGTCGAGCCCCATGATCCGGCGCCCGAGCCAGGGCTGGCGCGACAGATCCCCAGCCGGGGGCCGGCCGTCGAAGACCTGGGACCAGCGCGCAAGCAGCCCCAGTGCGAGGCGGTGGGTCAGCTCCGGGTCGAGCCGGAAGGCCAGTGGCCGGATCAGGCCCCAGAGGCTGAAGGGGCGGTCGCTATGCATGGTCGATCCTGTCGCGGGTGCGGGAAAGGCGCGCAGGATACGCTGTCGTGGGCGCTCTGACATCCGGTCGGCCGAGGCGTTTCAATGGCCGGTGCGATCGGTTCGGGTAGCATTGTTGTCGAGCATCTCAATGTGAGCGCATTCGTGTCCGTTCGCGGCCTCCTTAAAGCTGTAAAGACCCGCTGGCTGGCCGCGCCGCTGGCCCTGGCCGGCGTGCTCTCCCTGGCCTGGCTGACCCTGGATGCCTTGGTGGACGCGACTCCGGCACCCGGTCTGGCGGTGCCCACCTCCGCGCTGGTCCTGGATCGGGAGGGCCGGCTGCTGCGCGCCTTCCCGGTGGACGCAGGGCGCTGGCGCTTGCCGTTGGACCTAAGTCAGGTGGACCCCGGGTTCATCGAGATGCTGATTGCGATCGAGGATCGGCGCTTCTATATGCATTCGGGCGTGGACCCGCTGGCACTGGCCCGGGCCGGCGCTCAGCTGCTCTCACGCGGTCGGATCGTCTCCGGGGGCTCGACCCTGAGCATGCAGCTTGCCCGTCTGCGCAGCGGGGCCAATACCCGGGCGGCTGGGGGCAAGGTGCGTCAGATCCTGGGTGCACTGGCCCTGGAGCGGGAGACCTCCAAGGACGCGATCCTGGCGGCCTATCTGACGGTCGCACCCTATGGCGGGAACCTGGAGGGGCTGCGCGCCGGGTCTCTGGCCTGGCTCGGCAAGGAGCCCAAACGGCTGCGGCCGGCCGAGTCTGCGCTCTTGGTGGCGCTCCCCCAGGCCCCGGAGTCGCGCAGGCCTGACCGCGACCCGCAGGTACTGCGACGGGCGCGCGACCGGGTGCTGGCCCGAGCGCTTGTCCTGGGGCTGATCGACTCGGAGACCGAGCGCGCAGCCCGGGCCGAGCCGGTCCCGGACCTCCGCCGACCCTTCCCCATGCTCGCGCCCCATCTGTGCGAGCGTCTGGTTCGGGATTACCCGGGCAGGGGCCTGCATCGGCTGACCCTGGACGCCAGGCTCCAGCAGCGGCTCCAGGCACTCGCGGCGGAGCGCGCAGCGGCGATCGACCCCCGGGTCTCGGTGGCCATCCTGGCGGCGAGCCATGCGACCGGCGAGGTCTTGGCGGATGTCGGCTCGGCCGGGCTCCTGGACGATCGGCGGGGCGGGCATCTGGACATGACCCGGGCAGTGCGCTCCCCCGGCTCCACGCTCAAGCCGCTGATCTACGGGCTCGCCTTCGAGGCCGGTATCGCACATCCGTCGAGCCTGATCGAGGACCGCCCAACGGCCTTCTCGGGCTATGTCCCGGCCAACTTCGACCGCTCCTATCAGGGCACCGTGACGGTGCGTCGCGCGTTGGCACTCTCGCTCAACATCCCCGCGGTCCAGCTACTGGACTCGGTGGGGCCGGCGCGACTCGTCGCGCGGATGCGCCGGGCCGGTGCCAATCCGGTGCTGGCTGACGCCTCGCCACCTGGGCTTGCGGTGGGCTTGGGCGGTGTCGGCGTGACACTGATGGACCTGATTCGGATCTATGGGGCCATCGCCCATGGGGGGGAGTGCCTGGAGCTTCGCGAGACCCTGGACCCGGCGCCGGCCGACGGCAAGGCCGCTAGCCCCATCGGCGTACCCCGGGACTCCGTCAACCCCGCTTCCCGCCGCGTACTGGATGCACGCTCGGCCTGGTATCTTGGCTCCATCCTGCGGGAGGTCCCGGCCCCGTCCAATGCCGCCCCTGCAAGCCTCGCATTCAAGACCGGGACCTCCTACGGCTACCGGGACGCCTGGGCCATCGGGTTCGACGGCCGCCATGTGGCCGGGGTCTGGGTCGGTCGGCCGGACGGCGCGCCGGTCCCGGGTCTGGTCGGCATCGATGCCGCCGCACCTATTTTGATCGATGTCTTCGCCAGACTGGGCAGCCTGGTTCCCCCGCCACCGGCCCCGGACGGGGTCTTGGTGGCCGCGACCGCGGAGCTGCCCCCGACGCTGCGTCAGGCCCGGGTGCGCGGTGCCGGTCCAGGCAGCTCCGCCACCCCGGGACCGGAGATCGCCTTCCCCCCGGACGGCGCCAGGCTGGAGGTAGGACTGGACCAGGGGGGTACCCTGGCGCTCAAGGTCCGCCACGGCGCACCCCCCTTTACCTGGCTCGCCGACGGTGCACCCATCGCCCGGGAGCCCTATTCCCGCACGACGCTTTGGACCCCCCAGGGTCCTGGCTATGCCGTCATCTCGGTCATCGACGGGCGCGGGCGCTCGAGCAGGGTGCGGGTCTATCTGGAGTGAGCCCGGCCAGGCCCGCGATTCGCCAATATCCCGCGTTTTCGAGCCCAGTTGTCCGCTCCCCGGACTATCCCCAATGGCTGTGGCTGCCCCTGTGGATAGCCTGTGCGGAGAGCGCCTAACGGACTGGCGGGGCAGCGGAATCGGTTGGCTGGTCAATTTCCGATCAGCGGTCCGGATGGCGACGGATTCGCGCGACCCTTGTCCCCATCCGCTGTGGCCGCTCCTGTGGATAGCCTGTGTGAACGACGCCTAAGAGACTAAAAAATCAGGAATAGATGCTGGTCGATCGATGATTGACCAGACTCCGTGCCTGGACCGACCCACGCGCCGGTTGTCCCCATCCGCTGTGGCCGGCCCTGTGGATAGCCTGTGCGGCGAGGGCCTAAGGGACTGGCAGGGTAGGGGAATCGGTTGGCTGGTCAATTGATGATCAGATCGCCCGACAAGGCAAGACCGGCGACGCTAAGCGCATCGCGGCATGACGCCGACGCGAGTCCTACTGTCCGCCGGCAGCGACCGCGGCTTCTCCCCAAACCCGGGTGTGCGCCCACAGCACCCGGGCGCAGGCATCGGCCTCGACTGGGGGGCTGACCAGGAAGCCCTGATAGGCGTCGCACCCCTGGCGCTCCAGAAAGGCAAGCTGCTCGTCGGTTTCGACCCCCTCGGCCACCACCCGGAGCTTGAGGTTGTGGGTCATGGCGATGATGGCGGCGGCGATCTCCATGTCGTTGGGGTCGGCCGGTATGTCGCGCACGAAGCCGCGGTCGATCTTGATCTCGTCCACGGGGAAGCGTTTGAGGTAGGCAAGGGACGAGTAACCGGTGCCGAAGTCGTCGATGGCGAGCGAGAGCCCCAGTGCCTTGAGCGATTTCAAGACGGCCGGCCCATGCTCGCCATGGGCCATCACCGCGCTCTCGGTCAGCTCCAGCTTGAGCTGGGCAGGCGGCAGTCCGGTCTCGGCCAGGATGGCGGCGATGCGCTCCACCAGGTCGCGCTGCTGCAGCTGGCGGCTGGACAGGTTGACTGCCATGGTGATCCGCGGCAGGCCGGCGGCGTTCCAGGCGCATGCCTGGGCACAGGCGGTGCGCAGCACCCACTCGCCCAGCGGCAGGATCAGTCCGGTCTCCTCCGTCAGCGGGATGAAGCAGTCCGGCGGGATCAGGCCCCGTGCCGGGTCGAGCCAGCGCACCAGGGCCTCGACCCCCACCGGCGCCCCGCCGCGCACTGCAAACTGAGGCTGGTAGTGGACCCGGAAATCCCCCTTGGCCAGTGCCCGCCGCAGGCTCGCCTCCAGGGCGAGACGCTCCCCGGCTGCCCGGGTCAGGGCCGGGGTGTAGAACTGGAAGGTGTTGCGCCCCTGCTCCTTGGCCTGGTACATGGCCACATCGGCGTGTTGGATCAGCTCGGTGCTGCACTCGCCGTCGGTGGGGAATAGGCTGATGCCGATGCTCGCGCCCACATAGACCTCGTAACCGCTCGGCAGGGAGAAGGGTCGCTCCAGGAGTCCGATGACGGCCTGTGCGAGCGTGGCAGCGTGCTCCGGGTGGGGCAGGTCCTCCAGGACGATCAGGAACTCGTCCCCGCCCAGGCGGGCCAGGGTCTCGTCCGCCCGCAGTGCGCCGCTCAGGCGATGCGCCAGTGCCTGGAGCAGCTCGTCACCCACCGGGTGGCCCAGACTGTCGTTGACGGTTTTGAAGCGGTTCAGGTCCAGAGACAGGAGCGCGATGCACTGGCCCTGGTGGCGCGCCCGCTCGATGGCGTGGTCCAGCCGCGACTGTACCAGCAGCCGGTTGGGCAGGTTGGTCAGGGGGTCGAAGTGGGCCAGATGCTCCAGACGCTCCTCGGAACGCTTGAGCTGGCTGATGTCTGTGGTCACGCCGACATAGTGGCTGGGCTGGCCCTGCTCGTCGTATACGGTGCTGATGGTCAGCAGCTGCGGGTAGGTCTCGCCGCATTTGCGGCGGTTCCACAGCTCCCCCTGCCAGTGGCCGGTCTCGCGTACGCTCGCCCAGAGTGCCTGATAGAAACTGGCGTCGTGGCGGCCGGACTGGAGCAGCCGGGGGTTCTGGCCCAGCACTTCCGACTCGCTGTAGCCGGTGATCTCGGTGAAGGCGCGGTTGACGGCGAGGATGCGCGGGCCCAGGTCGGCAATGACCACACCCTCGCGGGTGCTGGCGAAGACCGCCGCCGCCTGGCGTTGCGCGGCAGCGGCACGCAGGCGCTGTACCGCGAGTCCGGCGAGTCGGGCGAACTCGTCGATCAGATCCAGGTCCCCGGCGGCAGGGGTGCCGGGTGACTCGCAATAGATACCGAAGGCCCCCAAGACCTGCCCGGCGTCGTCTTTGAAGGGCACCGACCAGCAGGCGTGTAGACCGGCGCGGGTGGCCTGGTCGCCGAAGGCCGTCTCCAGCGGATGCTCGGCCATGTCCATGACGATCGCCGTCTGCGCCAGGGCAGTCGCGTCCGCGTCGGTCTCGCGTGCGCGCGCAAGGCCATCCACGGCAACATTGAAGGACTCCGGCAGGCGCGGTGCGGCACCGGTCGAGAGCCGCCCGGAGTGGGGGTCGCGCACCATGATGCAGACCCGCAGCTCCGGTCGCAGCGACTCCAGGCGGGTCGCGATGTCGGTCAGTATGACCGACAGCGGCTCAAGGCCGGTCAGACGGTCGAGCACGGCCAGCCGCGCCTCGCGCACCAGTGCGGCCTGGTGCGTCTGGGTCAGGTCCTGCAAGGCGCCGATGGCCTCCTGGGGGCGGCCCTGAGCGTCGCGCAGCAGGCGCAGCTCCTCATGCATCCAACGCACCCGCCCGGCGGCGTCCAGAAAACGGTAATCCTGCTCCAGGCGGTCCTGGGCAAGCAGGGCCTCGACTCCGGCACAGGCGCGCGCCCGGTCCTCGGGATGGACATGGTCGAGCCACCAGCCGGGGGCCAGGACCTGTTTGGCAGCGAAGCCCAGGATGCTCTCGCAGTTGCCGCTGACCCAGGTCACCTGCGCATGCCCATCGACCATGCGCAGGGCATAGAGGATCACCGGACTCGCCGCCAGCAGGTGGGTCAGTCGGCGCGAGGTCGCGCGCAGCTGACCGCGCTCGTGCACCAGCGCGGCCTGGCGGTGCGCCTTCTCCAGGGTGGCCGGCAGGGCGTAGAGATAGCCGTCGTGTTTGCTCAGATAGTCGTCCACGCCCAGGTGCAGGGCACGCGCTGCCACCTCCTCGCTGCCGTGCCCGGAGACCAGGACGATGGGGATGGCGAGTCCACGCTCCTGACGCAGGACCTTGGTCACCTCCAGTGCGTCCAGACCTGGAAGCCGATAGTCCAGCAGGACCGCGTCGAAGTCGGCCGGCAGATCCGCCGAGGTGGGCAGCAGGGCCAGGACCTGGGCGGCGTCGGGGACGACTGTGATGCGGATTTGGGGGGCGTGGCGTGCGAGGTGGCGTCGGGTCAGGTCGACGTCTGTGGTGCTGTGCTCGGCATAGATTACCCGCAGGGTTCGCGACTGCCGAGAGCTGGCCTCCAGGAAACGGCGGTGCGCCGCGTTCAGGACGGCCGGGAGTCCTTCCAGTGCAGCGATCCCCTTGGCCAGGTAGTCGTCGGCCCCGGCCTTGAGCGCGGCGATGGCCGCGTCCTGGTTTCCGGAGCCGGTGAGCACGACCACTGCCAGCGGCAGGCGGCGCTCGCGGATGCGCGCCAGCAGCTCCAGCCCACCGCCGTCCGGGAGCTTGAGATCCACCAGTGCCAGGTCATAGGGGCAGGCGTCGTTGTTTGCGCTGGCCAGGAGGGCCGCGGCCTCGGTCAGGGTGGCGGCGAGGTCCAGCTCGATCTCCGGGGCCAGGCGGGCCAGTGCGCGCCGCGTTAGGTCGGCATCCATGGGGTCGTCTTCGACATGCAGGACGCGCATCAGGCCCCCCGCGGCGGATGGTTCAGCAGACACCAGTAGAGCTCGATCTGTGCGGCCACATGCATGAACTTCTCGAAGTCCATTGGCTTGACGATGTAAGAGTTGGCGTGCAGCCGGTAGGCCTCCTGCACGTCTCGGTCCTCCGCAGACGAGGTGAGCACCACGATCGGGAGGTCGCGGCTCACCGGGTCGGCGCGCAGGAGCCGCAGCACTTCGAGTCCGTCGATCCGGGGCAGCTTGAGATCGAGCAAGACCACCAACGGCAGGGGCTCGCCCGCGCCCCAGCGGGGCAGCCAGGCCAATGCCTCCTCGCCGTCGCGGGCGACCTGGATCGGATTGACGATCCGGCGGCGGGCGAAGGCGCGCAGGGTCAGGTCCAGATCCATCGGGTTGTCCTCCACCAGCAGGATGGGGCGTTTGCCCGGGTCGGCGATCATTGCGGTAGCTCCATGTAAAAGGTGGCGCCCAGGCCCGCGGCCCCTTCGGCCCACACCCGCCCTCCCATGCGCTGCACGGCCTTGCGCACGATTGCCAGCCCGATGCCGGTGCCGGGGTAGTCCTCGGCCCGCTGCAGGCGCTGGAAGATGTCGAAGATGCGCTCCTGGAAACGGTTGTCGAAGCCGATACCGTTGTCCTCGATGCGCAGGATCACCGAGCCGTTGGCGACGCTCGCGTGGATGCCGATCATGAGCGGCTGGCGGTCACGGCCGAACTTGAGTGCATTATCCAACAGGTTGCGCAAGGCGATCGTCAATCCGTCGGGGTCGGCCCGGACTGCAAGCCCACCTAAGTCCACCGTCGTTTTTACGCCCTGCGCGGCGAGCTCCGCCTCACGCTCCGCCAGCACCATCCGGACCTGGGTTGCAAGATCGACGGCGGTCGATTGCAGTGTACGCCGCTCCATGCGCGAATAGGCCAACAGGTCATCGATCAGCTCGTGCATCTGGGCGACGCTGCGGCGCACGTTGCCGAGAAACAGGCGACCTTCCTCATCCAGGCTATCCAAGTGGTCGTCGAGCAGTAGCCTGCTATAGCCGTCGATCGCGCGCAGCGGTGCCTTGAGGTCGTGGGAGACCGAATAGGTGAAGGTCTCCAGCTCCTTGTTGGCGACCTCAAGCGCCAGGGTCCGCTCGCGGACCCGGTCTTCCAATTCTTCGTTGAGCCGGTGCAGTGCGTCCTCGGCACTTTTGCGCTCGGTGACATCGCGCACGATCGCGATGATCTGGGTGCCCTCGGGCATCCTGGTCAGACGGGCCTCGTAGTGTCGTTCGCCCCCCGGCATAGCGAGATCGTACTCGTAGCTGACCAGGTCCCCGTGCTGAACCAATGCCTTCAGATGGCGCTCGAACAGGGCGGCGACCGCTGCTGGCAACACGTTTTGAATGCAGCGGCCAAGGAATGACTCTGCCGGGATATAGAGGTCGTCCTCGGCGCGCGCACGGTAGTCGCGGATTGTGCCGTCGGCATCCATGAGGAAAAAAAGGTCGGGCAGCGTCCGAAAGACCGATTCGAGCACCGCCTCGCCGCGGCGCGCACCGGCCCGGGCCTGGCTCAGATCGGTCAGGTCCTGTACCGTGCCGACCGAGCGCAGCGGGGTGCCGTCTGCCGCATAGTAGGTCCGGCCGCGCTCCTCGACGGTCTTGATCCGCCCGTCGGCGAACAGCAGTCGGTGGGTGATAGCGTAGGGCTCGCGGCTTGCCACCGAGCCCGAGTAGGCCGCGTCTACCGCCGCCCGATCGTCCGGGTGGATGGCGTCAAGAAATGCCGCGTAGGAGGCCCCGAACTGCTCCGGACTCAGCTCGAAGATACGGTAGACCTCCGCGGACCAGTGCAATCGGCCGGTCCGCAGGTCGAGCTCCCAATTGCCGAGATGGGCCAGGCACTGGGCCTCGAGCAGGCGTGCCTCGTTCTCGGCCAGGCGGCGTTGCGCCTCGACCTCGGCGCGGAGGGCCAGTCCCCAGCGCACGCGCCACAGTACGGCCGCCGCACAGGCCAGGGCGATCAGCAGACCGGCGAGACGAATCGCCCGGCGGCCGGTGTCCGTCTGTCCCCAGCCGACGGCGGGGGCAGCGGCCAGCTGCCAGGAGCCGCCGGGCAGGCTGACCTCCGCGGTCACCGGGGACTGGGTGTAGACCCGCAAGTCGCCGAAAAACACCGGCCCTTGGGCACCGCTGGCGTCGGTACCGCGCAGCCCCAGGCGCAGCCCTGGGGCGGGTCGATCCAGGCCCGCCAGACGGTAGAGTACATCGGCGTCGATCACCGCCGAGACCAGGCCCCACAGGCGTGGCTGCACCCCGGGGCGATCCGGTGCGAGGAAGACCGGTTCCCGGGCGACGATCCCCAGTCCGCCTTGGGCGAGCGGCAAGGGACCGGCCACCACTGCCTCGCCGCTCTCGATGGCACGCCATACGGCTGGACCCTGAGTCGGGTGGGTGCGGTAATCCATCCCTAGGGCCGCCTCGTTGCCGGCCCGCGGGTAGATCAAGGAGATCACCAGATCGGGCGCCGCGGCGATATGGCGAAGTGCGATGCGCTCGTTTACCAGGCCGCGTGCAATGCGCTCGAAGCCCGCCTGATCCAGGTCGGGCTGGGTGGAAATCACGGCCTTGAGTCCGTGCACCAGTAGCCGGTTGGCGTTGATGACCCCTTCTAGGCGGGCGCGCAGGGTGGAGAGTGTCTCCTGCACCCTCGCCCGTTCCCGTTGCACCGCGGTATTGACTTCGAGGCGCTCGATGATCTGCTCGGTGAGCAGGACCAGCAGCACGGTGGCCAGGGCGGCAGCCCAGGGCCGCCAGATCAGCGGATCGGCGTGGGTCAAGTGGGGCATTGCGGCGCGCACCCGATAACGGGCAGCCAGCGATCGGCCGATATGCATCACGATGGCATTGAGCTCGAAGACACCGAAGTCGATCCTCTTCCAAGCGCAATGGCTGGATGGTGGGACCTGGCCTAGATGGCCGCGGCCAGCGCTGCGAGGAAGGCCCCGTTCTCCTTCGGCGTCCCGACCGTGACCCGCAGACAATCGGCGAGCAGCGGATGTGCGCCGTTCAGATTCTTGACCAGGACCCCGCGCGCCTTGAGTCCATCGAATACCCGGTCGGCGGACCCGGCGGGCAGTCGCAGCAGGATGAAGTTGGCCTCGCTCGGGTAGGGGCGGATCCCATCGATGGCGCACAGCGCATCGAATAGCCGGGTACGCTCGGTGCGGATGGCCTGGGTCTGTGCGTCGAGCACGCCGCGGTACTTGAGCGCGAAGGCCGCGGAGGCTTGAGTCAGGACATTGATGTTGTAGGGAAGGCGGATCTTGTCGATCTCTTGAAGCCAGTCCTCGGGTCCTGCCAGATAGCCGAGCCGTAGTCCCGCGAGCCCCATCTTGGAGACGGTGCGCATGACCAGCAGGTTGGGCCAGTCGCCCAGGCGCGGCAGGAAGCTTAAGTCGGTGAATGGCGCATAGGCCTCGTCGACGATGACAAGCCCAGGCGCGGCCTCCACGATCGCCGCGATGTCATCCGGGTCGAACAGGTTGCCGGTGGGGTTATTGGGATAGGCGACATAGGTGAGCGCCGGCTGCTCGCGCGCGATGGCCTCGAGCACGGCCGGGAGGTCCAGGTCGAAGCGGTCGGGCAGGAGCGGTACGCCGACATAGTCCATGCCGGCGAAGAGCGCGATCATCCGGTACATGACGAAGCCGGGCTCCAACGACAGGACCTTGCGACCGGGTTGCGCCACGGCCAGTGCCAGCAGCTGGATCAGCTCGTCCGAGCCGTTGCCGAGCAGGACTCCCATCCCCTCGGGGATGTCCATAGAGTCCCGCAGTGCCGCCTGGAGCCGCGGTGCCTTGGGGTCCGGGTAGCGGTTGATCGCTAAGCCCCGCAGCACCTCCAGCCACTCGGACTTGAGGTCGTCTGGCCAGACGTATGGGTTCTCCATGGCGTCCAGCTTGACGAGTCCGGTTGCCTCCGGGACATGGTACGCCTTGAGCGCGCGGATCTCGGGTCGGATCAACGCTTCGATCATGTGCTGCATATTGCCTCGCTTCAACTCAACACGCCTGAGCGCCGTCAGCGGCAAGATCTCCGGCCCCGATCCTCATCCTTTGCGCCTCGATATCTGTCTGTTTACGCTTGCGCGCCCCGCTCTTGCGGTCGCGTCGGGCGATCGGGACCTCGATGCCGAAGTGGCGCGCGGCCTCGCTCATGTCCATGGCAAGCAGCGCCGGATCTCCGAGATCGACGATGGGCTTTGGCTGGACCGGTTGCAGTCCCATTGCGGCCAGGAATTCGCAGGCCAGCGCGCGCGCCAGCGGCGGGGGGACTGCATTGCCGATCTGCCGTGCGCCGTGCCACTTGGTCTGGTGGAAGCGGAACCAGTCGGGAAATCCGTGCAGCCGGGCCATCTCGCGGACCGTGATGCAGCGCTCATGTGCGTAATGGATGGGCCTGGGGCTCGTGAATGCGCCGCGGGCGGAGTCGGTACCGGCCCTTAAGGTGTTACAGAGTCCGTCCGGGGGGAGACGGAAGAACCGGGAGATCGGCTCTACCTGTCCGGGCAGGGTTTCCCGAAAGCGGCGCCGGGAGATGGCGGTGTGCTCGGTGCGGGTGCTGGCGGTGAGGGTCAGCGGATTCCAATGGCGCCGGTATCCGCAATACCAGGATTCCCGGGTCATACAGCGCAACATGCGGGCGTAAGCGGATGGCTCTCCCCAGGCCGCGTCCGCGACCGAATCGCTGTCCCGGAGCGCTTCGAATGCGTCTGCATCGGGCAGGTCCGCGAGCGCATCCCGGCAGGTCGGTCCCGGCGGCAGCAAGTCGGGTGTGCTTGTCGGTTCGGGCAAGCGGTTTTGGAATTGGGGATAGCCGGGCATGGGCAGGCCGCTGCGTGCACCCAGGATGAAGAGCCGCTCGCGTTGCTGCGGTACGCCATAACGGGCGGCATTGAGTACGCGCCAGGGGAGCGCCACACGGTAGCCTACCCCTTGGAATGCCTCCACGAGCTCTTTGAGAAATGCGCGGTGCTGTCCGACGGTCAAGCCTTTGACGTTCTCGAACAGGAAATAGTCAGGGGCGAGCTCCCGGACGATTCGGACATAGTCCTGCACCAGCCCGTTGCGCGCATCGTCGAGCATCCGCTGGCCGATGAGCGAAAATCCCTGGCAGGGCGGCCCGCCGACGACGATATCGATGGGACGCTCGCCGAGATCGGCCAACTGGCGAATGCGATCCCCCGACAGCTCAGCGACGGAGCGTGGAATGACCGCGCAGTCCGGGAAATTGTATCGGTGGGCGGCTGCATGGATGGGGTCGATCTCGACCGCCGCGACGACATCGAATCCAGCCTGCTCGAATCCGAGACTCAATCCACCGACCCCCGCGAATAGATCGACGGCGATCGGGCGACGGGTCATTGCGGGGTCTTCGTATCCGGCAGTCATCGGCGGTCCCGGTCAGCCGCCGACCGGCTCGCCCATATCGCCGCCCCGATACTCGGCCGAGCGTGCATGGGCGGTCAGCCCCTCCCCGCGGGCCAGGACCGAGGCGGTGCGGGCGAGCGCGGCGGCCCCGGCCGCGGAGGCCATGATGAGGCTCGAGCGTTTCTGGAAGTCGTAGACCCCTAGGGGGGACGAGAAGCGTGCGGTGCGCGAGGTGGGGAGCACATGGTTGGGCCCGGCGCAATAGTCCCCCAGCGCCTCGGCGGTATAGCGGCCCATGAAGATGGCCCCGGCATGGCGGATGCGCGGGGCGATCGCCCGGGGGTTATCCACCGAGAGCTCCAGATGCTCCGGGGCCACATGGTTGGCGACCGCAATGGCGTCGTCCAGGTCCTGCGCCAGGATCAGTGCACCGCGGTTGCGCAGCGCCGCGGCGACGATCTCGTGCCGCTCCATCGTGGGCAGCAGCGCGTCGATGCGCGTCGCCACCCGGTCCAGAAATGCCGCGTCCCAGGAGACCAGGAGCGCCTGTGCGTCCTCGTCGTGCTCGGCCTGGGAGAAGAGGTCCATGGCGATCCAGTCCGGCTCCGTGGCTCCGTCGCATAGGACCAGGATCTCGGAAGGGCCGGCCACCATGTCGATGCCGACCTGGCCGAAGACCGCCCGCTTGGCGGTGGAGACATAGATATTTCCTGGACCCACGATCTTTTCGACCGGGGGGATCGTCTCGGTCCCATAGGCCAGTGCGGCGATCGCCTGGGCCCCGCCGATGCGGAAGGCCCGGTCGACCCCGGCGCAATGGGCGGCGGCCAGCACCAGATCGTTGTAGTCTCCGCCCGGGGTGGGGACGACCATGATCAGCTCGCCGACCCCTGCGACCTTGGCCGGGATGGCGTTCATGAGCACGGAAGACGGGTAGGCGGCCTTGCCGCCTGGGACATAGAGCCCGGCCCGGTCCAGCGGCATGACCTGTTGGCCCAGCAGTGTGCCGTCCGGCTCGGTGTAGCTCCAGGACTCCAGGCGCTGGTGCTGGGCATAGGCGCGGATGCGCCCGGAGGCCGTTTCAAGCGCTTGGCGCCAGGCCTCCGGGATCGACTCCCAGGCTTGGGCCAGACGGGCGCGGGGGATCTCCAGCTCGTGCGGGCCTGCCGGGGTCCAGCGGTCGAAGCTCGCCGTATAGTCCATGAGCGCCAGATCGCCCCGCTCGCGCACGCTGGCGATGACTGTGCGGACCGTCTGCTGCACCCGATCGTCGGAAGCCGTGTCCCAGGCGAGCAGTGCGTCGAGCTGTCGACGGAAATCCGGGTCGGCGGTAGAGAGTCGGCGGATGTCGGTCATCGGATGAACCCCCGGCCCGCGCTCGGGGCCGTTCAGGAAGGAATGATTGTCCGCTGAACGCAAACGAACGCAAATAATAAAGACGATTGGCTGGACAGTCGTGGCGTCGGGTCTTCGCGAGGGCTGTCGGATGCGGTGACGAAGGAACCGCATCGCTCGCCATCGATGCGCGATGCGGTTCGTGCCTCACCGCATCCTAGGGTCCGGCGCCTGCCACCGCCCGGCGCAGGACGTTCAGCAGTGCGGTCACGGACGCGTGCTTCATCTTCCAGGCGGCCTTGTTCACCACCAGCCGGGAGCTGATGTCGGCGATGTGCTCCAGGGGCACCAGCCCATTGGCCTTGAGTGTGCTGCCGCTCTCTACCAGATCGACGATCAGGTCCGCCAGACCCACGAGCGGTGCCAGCTCCATGGAGCCGTACAGCTTGATAATCTCCACTTGCTGGCCCTTGGATGCGAAATGGCGTTCGGCGCTGTGGACATATTTGGTGGCGATGCGCAGCCGTCCAGCGGGTGGGGGCGGTGCGTCCGGTAGCCCGGCCACCATGAGCCGGCAGCGGGCGATGCGCAGGTCCAGCGGCTCGTAGAGCCCCTGGCCCCCGTGCTCCATGAGCACATCCTTGCCGGCGACGCCCAGGTCCGCCGCCCCGTATTGGCAATAGGTGGGCACATCGCTCGCGCGGATAATGACCAGCTTCACCTGTGGGTTGCTGGTCGCGAGGATAAGCTTGCGGCTGGTCTCCGGGTCATCCAGGGGACGGATACCGGCTTGGGCCAGGAGCGGCAATGTGTCGTCGAAAATCCGTCCCTTGGACAACGCGATAGTCAGCGGCGAAACCAGATCGAGCTCGGGACTCGTCACGCAGCACCTCCGCCGCCGAAACGACCGGACTCATCCCCCTCGGCCCTAGCCACCCGCCGCTCGCCAGTCATGACGCCAGTGCCCCGCCGCTGCTCCCGGCGATCCGCCGGATGCGCGCGCCGAGTGCGGAGAGCTTGGACTCCATGTCCTCGTAGCCCCGGTCCAGATGATAGACGCGATCGATCAGGGTCTCCCCCTGCGCCACCAGTCCGGCCAGCACCAGGCTGGCCGAGGCGCGCAGGTCAGTGGCCATGACCGGGGCGGCGGTGAGCCGTTCTACCCCGTGGCAGACCGCGTGGTGCCCGTCGATGCGGATATCGGCGCCCATGCGCTGGAGCTCCGGCACATGCATGAAGCGGTTCTCGAAGACGGTCTCGGTGACGGTTCCCACCCCTTCGGCGATGCTGTTCAAGGCACAGAACTGGGCCTGCATGTCGGTGGGGAAGGCCGGGTGGGG
The DNA here is from genome assembly GCA_963780725.1 of uncultured Gammaproteobacteria bacterium. Classification (GTDB taxonomy): domain Bacteria; phylum Pseudomonadota; class Gammaproteobacteria; order Chromatiales; family Chromatiaceae; genus Thiodictyon. The sequence continues at coordinate 2,791,523 of CAWACV010000001.1, read as the reverse complement.
GGCGGTGTGGATGTCGACCGCCCGCGGGCGCCGCCTGCCCATGTCGAGCTCGATCCAGTCCGGTCCGGTCCGGATCTCAGCCCCGGCGTCGCGGAGCTTCTGGAGTACGGCCTCCAGGCAGTCCGGGCGGGTATCGACCACCCGCACCCGCCCGCCGGTCATGGCCGCGCCCACCAGAAAGGTGCCGGTCTCGATGCGGTCCGGCATGACTGCATAGTCGGCCCCGCCCAGCGAGTCGACCCCCTGAATATAGATGCGGTCGGTGCCGGCGCCTTCGATCCGCGCACCCAGCGCATTTAGAAAGCCCGCCAGATCGGCGATCTCCGGCTCCCGGGCGGCGTTCTCGATCAGGGTCTCGCCGTCGGCCAGCGCGGCGGCCATCATCAGGTTCTCGGTGCCGGTGACCGTGATCTGGTCCATGACCAGGCGTGTGCCGCGCAGGCGCCCGGCGCGGGCGCGGATATAGCCGCCCTCCACGGTCACGTCGGCCCCCATGGCCTTGAGCCCCTCGATGTGCAGGTTGACCGGACGGGCGCCGATGGCGCAGCCGCCGGGGAGCGACACGTCGGCATGGCCGTAGCGCGCCACCAGAGGCCCGAGCACCAGGATGGAGGCGCGCATGGTCTTCACCAGATCGTAGGGTGCCTCGAAGCTCGTCAGCGCCTGGGGCTCGCTGCGCACCCGGCCCTGGGCGTCCATGGATACGCGTGCCCCCATACGTTCCAGGAGCCGCACTGTGGTGGCGATATCGCGCAGGCGCGGGACATTGGAGAGCGTTACCGGGCCTTGCGCGAGCAGGGTGGCGGCGAGGATGGGCAGGGCTGCATTCTTGGCGCCCGAGGCGCGCACCTGCCCGTGCAGGGGGGCTCCGCCGATAATCGATAGCTTATCCATGGGGTCGTGTTAGGGGATCGCGTCTGGTCTTCGGGTGGTCGCCGGGCGGGGCGCCGGCAGGGGTCAGTCTGGCGTTCGTCGCGGCTCCGGGCTGGATGCCGCGGCGGGCCTTGCCGGCTCGACCGGGAGCAGCGAACGCAGATTGGAGAGGTCTGCGATGCGGGCCAGCGCGTCCGGCAGTCCGAGATAGCGCAGATCGACCCTGCGCGCGCGAGAGAGATCCACCCACTCCAGGAGCAGTGCAAGACCCGCGCTGTTGGCGGACTCGACCCCGCCCAGGTCGATCTCGATCTGGCCGGAGCGAGGAATCATGGCCTCGCCCTGGGCCAGGAGGCCGGCGACCGTACCGAAATCCAGGTCTCCCTCTACGCGCAGGCGGCCCGCGCCTGCCGCCACCAGCTGTGCGCCCCTGGCCGCCGGTGCTCGCCTTGCGCCGGTGCGCTCGACCGGACTCATCCCTTGCCGCTCATCTCGCCCTGGCCCTTGCGGTTCATCTCCGCGAGCTTGTCGATCAGTCCGTCGATGCCGCTCTGGCGGATCTCGGTGGCGAAGCTCGTTCGGTAGTTTCCGACAAGGCTGGCCTTGTTGATGATCACGTCGAATACCTTCCAGCCGGCACCGTTGTCGTACATCCGGTATTCCACCGGGATGGGCGAGGCGCCGCGCTCCCGGACCTCGGTGAATACTGTGACGGTTCCGGCCTTGGATCCAGCCTTGACCGGCAGATAGCGGATCTCCTGCCCCGAATAATTGAGAATCGAGCGGGCGTAGGTGCGCACCAGCACTTGCCGGAAGCCCTCCACCAGCGCCTGCTGCTGGCTGGGGCTGGCCTTACGCCAGTTTTGTCCGAGCGCGCCCTGGGTGATCCGCTGGAAATCGAAATGGGGCAGCAGGATGCTGTCGATCATCCCGTAGATCAGTGCGGGGTTGCGGTCCACCTCGGCGCGCCGCGCCTGAAGCGTGGTCAGCATCTGCTCGGTGGTGCGCTTCACCAGTGCGGTCGCGTCGTCCTGGGATGCGAATGCCCCGCCGCTGCGGGCCATGGCCAGGGCCAGACATGCGAGAATCGTTAAAAAGCCGCGTCTTGGGATCATTTGTCTCCTTCCTCTGCCTTCTTAAACAGGAATTGGCCGATCAGCTGCTCCAGGATCATGGCGGACTGGGTGTTTTCGAGCTGGTCCCCGTCGCGCAGATACTCCTGGCTGCCGCCGGCCTCCAGACCGATGTACTGCTCCCCGAGCAGGCCGGCGGTGAAGATGTTGGCGAAGGTGTCGTCAGGGATGGAGTCGACGGCCGCGTCGATGCGCAGGGTAACTACCGCGTCGTAGCTTGACTTGTCCAACCGCACGGACTCCACTCGCCCGACCCGCACCCCGGCCATGCTGACCGGCGCGCGTGCCTTGAGGCTTCCCACATTGGAGAAGCGGGCGGTGACCCGGTAACCGTCGCCCCCGGGGTCCGCCCCCAGGTTGCTGACCTTCATGGCCAGGAAGAAGAGCGCCACGCACCCCGCGGCCACGAAAGCCCCGACCAGCACCTCGATGCCCCGTTGTTTTCCCATCGTAAATCAGCTCCCGAACATCAGGGCCGTCAAGACGAAATCGAGCCCCAGCACGACCAAAGCCGAGAGCACCACGGCATTGGTGGTGGCACGGCTCACCCCCTCGGAGGTCGGGGCCGAGTCGTAGCCCTGGTAGAGGCTGATCCAGGTCACCGCCATGCCGAACACCAGACTCTTGACGACCCCATTGACCAGGTCCTCGTCGAAATCCAGCTTGGCCTGCATCTGGCTCCAATAGGCCCCGTCGTCGACGCCCAATAGCCCGACGCCGACGAAATAGCCGCCCAATACCCCAACCGCGCTGAACAGGGCAGCCAGGAACGGCATGGAGACCACCCCGCCGTAGAAACGCGGAGTCAAGATGCGCCGCACCGGGTCCACCGCCATCATCTCCAGTGCCGAGAGCTGCTCGGTGGCCTTCATGAGCCCGATCTCCGCGGTCAGGGCCGAGCCCGCTCGCCCGGCCACCAGGAGCGCAGTCACCACCGGACCCAGCTCGCGCACCAGAGAGGCCGCCACCATCACCCCCAAACTCTCCTCGGCCCCGAACTGGGACAACACATAATGGCCCTGGAGGCTCAGGACCATGCCGACGAAGAGCCCGGACACCCCGACGATGAGCACCGAGAGTACGCCCACGTTATAGACCTGGGCGATCAACAGACGCGGGCGCCGCAGGATCTCGGGGCTGCCGGCGAGGATGCGCCATCCGAGCAGGTGCGCCCGCCCCAGACGGCCCAGGGTGCCCAGCCCCGAGCGACCGAGCCGGGCCAGCGGGTCTAAGCGCCGGTCGAGCCAGCCGCCGAGCCGGGGCCAGGCCCCGCGCGGCCCTGGGTCTTCCAGTCCCATCTAAGCGAGCCCTCGTGCAGGTGCCCGGGCCAGCAGGTCGTCCGCCAGGTCGGGCGCCGGGTAATGGAAATGGACCGGGCCGTCCGGCAGTCCGTCCATGAACTGGCGCACCCACTCGGAAGGGTCCGCGGCCAGCTCGGCGGGCGTCCCCTGGGCCATTACCCGGCCGTTGGCGACGGCGTAGATATAATCGGCGATGCTGGCGGTCTCTCGCACGTCGTGGGAGACCACGATGCTGGTGAGTCCGCTCGCGTCGTTGAGCTGGCGGATCAGATCCACCAGAACACCCATGGAGATCGGGTCCTGGCCGGTGAATGGCTCGTCGTAAAGGATCATCATAGGGTCCAAGGCGATGGCCCGGGCCAGCGCGACGCGTCGCGCCATGCCTCCGGAGAGCTCGTTCGGCATCAGGTCCCGGGCGCCGCGCAGCCCCACCGCCTCAAGCTTCAAGAGCACGAGCTTGCGCACCATCCCGGGGGTCAGATCCGTGTGCTCGCGCAAGGGGTAGGCGACATTGTCGAAGACATCGAGATCGGTCAGCAGTGCGCCGCTCTGAAACAGCATCCCCATGCGCCGGCGCAGCCGGAACAGCTCGGATTGGGAAAGCGCATGCACCGGCTGGCCGTCCACCTCGACGGTGCCTGCATCCGGGCGCAGCTGGCCACAGACGAGCTTGAGGAGCGTGGTCTTGCCCGTGCCGCTCGGACCCATGACCGCGGTGACCGACCCGCGCCGGATATCCATGTCCACGCCGTCGAAGATGGTGCGCGGCCCGTGGGAGAAGCGCAGGCCGCGGATGCGCACCAGTACCTCGCCCGTAGACCGCTCGCGGCCGCTCGGAACCGGAGCCGGGCCCGAGAGGCTTGCGCCCGGTGCCTGGCGGCTCGGCGCCGACGCTACGGCCGGTGCCTGTGGAATGTGTCGCCGTCCCATGGAGACCTGACCCGTTGCTGACTGGGACTTGACCCAAAGCCGGCAATTGTCCGGGCGGGAGCGGGGGGGCGTCAAGCCGGCGCAGTCAATTCATCAGCTCGCTCAAGGTCTGCCAGCGCTCCAGATCGGCGAGGCGGCAGCGCCCGAGCAGCGCCAGCAGCGTTCCGTCGGGCGGTTGCGCGACCCGCTCCTCGATCCAGCGCCGGGCCTTGCGCAGGTCCGCGATTGCCGCCGCTGGGACCTCCCAGGCACTGGTCGCGGTCCGCGGCCCCCGGAACGGGCGTCTTCCGGTCTCCGATGCCGCAGGTCCCACCAGCCCCCCCAACCGCACGCCCAGTGCACGGGCGAGCGGTTGCGAGCCGGTCGGGGGCCAGTCCACAGCCGTTGCGCACTCGGTTTCCAGGTAAAAGCGAAAGCGTTCCGAGGTGTCTGCGGCCCAGGCGGCGGCGAGCGCTGGGGTCGCGGCCCGCCACTGCCGGGCCGGGACCAGGACGCACCGACAGGCGTTGGAAAAATAGCCGAGCCGCCACTCGGGGGGCAGGTCCTGCGGATACCAGAGCGGGTCGCAAGGCTCCGGATCCCAACCGGTGCGCAGAGGTAAGACAAGGCTCATTCCGCCTCCCGAGGCATTCACGGGCGGACCGCCGCATCCGCGCCTGACCGCGAGCTTAGCCCGTAGCGTCCGAGCCGAGAACCCCTGCCAGCCCCCGCCGCCTCGCCACTCGCTACTAGCCACTCGCCACTGACCCGTATATGGTTGCGTCGCCCGGGGTCGCCCGGGATTGCTGACACTCATCGGGGGGGGCGGGCTCATGCAGGACATTATCGAACGGGCTGCGCGCATCCGTCTGGCGATCTTCGACGTTGACGGGGTGCTCACCGACGGCAGCCTGTTCTTAGGCGACGACGGTCAGGAGTACAAGGCATTCCACTCCCGCGACGGCCACGGCATGGTCATGTTGCGCGCGACCGGGGTGGCCCTGGCGGTGATTACCGGACGCCGCTCGGAGGTTGTGAGACTGCGCATGGAGGGCTTAGGGGTTGCCCATGTCTTTCAGGGTCAACGCGACAAACTGCCCGCCTACGAGACGCTGCGGGACTCGCTGGGGCTCGCCGACGAGGCGATCGCCTATGTGGGAGACGACGTGGTGGACCTCACGGTGATGCGCCGCGTAGGGCTCGCGGTCGCGGTGGCCGACGCCCATCCGCTAGTACGCCGTCAGGCCCACTGGTGCACGCAATTAAGCGGCGGCCGGGGCGCGGTGCGCGAGGTCTGCGATCTGATCATGGAGGCCCAGGGTACCCTGGAGCCCTTCGTCGGCCGCTATTTCTGACCTGGCGTCCGCCGACAAGGGCAGCCCATGTGGAGTCCCCGGCAATTCCTCTTGGCCGCGGCGTTTGCCGCGCTTGGCGGCGTGGCCTGGTGGCTGCTGCACAGTCAGCCAGGCGTCCAGACCCCGCCGGTACAGCGGGGCCGGCTGCCCGATTCGGTGGTCACCCGATTCAGCGCGGTGGAGACCGACGGCGCCGGCCGGCCGAGACAGAGACTGGTGGCGGAGCAGTTGCGGCAGTTTATCGCGGAGGACCTGATGGAGCTGGATGCCCCCCGCCTGACCATGTTCGATGCCGACGGGCCCCCCTGGGAGGCGGAGTCCCGCCACGGGCTGCTTCTGCGCGGCGGGGAGGAGGTCCGGTTGCGGGATGCGGTGCAGGTGCGCCGCGCCGGCTCCGGGACTGCACGATCGCTACACCTGAAGACCTCGGAGCTCGATATCTGGCCGAAGCGCGAATATGCCCAAGGGGATCGCCCGGTGCGCATCGAGAGCGACCGGGACTGGCTGACCGCGAGCGGCATCCGGCTCTGGTATGAGGAGCCCGGCCGTGCGCGGTTCCCCGGACGCGTCCATCTCTATCTTGCCCCGGAAACCGCCGGGGCCCCAGCCCTGGAGTCCGTTCCATGACCCGTCGGCCCGCGCCGTACCCGAGCCGTCCCTGGGGAGCGGTCGCGGCGATCGCACTGAGCCTGGCCCTGGTCGCCCGGCCCTCGTTGGCGCTCAAGGACGACGAAAAGCAGCCGATGCTGATCGAGGCGGACCAGGTGGAGCTCGACGAGGCGAAGAGCACGAGCGTCTATATCGGCAACGTCCAGGTGGATCAGGGTAGCATGCGGCTGCTTGCCGACCGGGTGACGGTGACCCATCGCCCGGATCGCCGGGTCAAGACCGTGGTCGCGGTGGGCGCTCCGGCCCGCTATAAGCAACTGCTGGACGGCGACGAGGGCGAGGTCCAGGCATTCGCCCGGCGCATGGACTTCGACGCAGACAAAAACGAGCTGACCCTGATCGACGATGCACTCTTGATCCAGGGTGCCGACCGGATCAGCAGCAACCGGATCGTCTATGACCGCGCCCGCTCGCGGATGCAGGCGGGCGGTACCGGACGGGTGAAGATCACCATCGTCCCAGAGCGCATGGAGGAGAAGCCGCCGGCTACCGAGGCCGGATCGGTCGCTGGGTCCGCCTCCGGATCCGCCCCCGTCCCCAAACGCGAGCCGGCGCGTCCATGAGCACCCTCAGCGCCCTGCATCTCAAGAAGAGCTATCGCAGCCGGCATGTGCTGCACGATGTCAGCGTCGCGGTGGATGCCGGCGAGGTGGTGGGCCTGCTCGGACCCAACGGGGCCGGTAAGACGACCTGTTTTTATCTGATCGTCGGTCTGATTCCAGCCGATCAGGGGCGAATCGAGCTCAACGGTCGCGACATCGCGCTGCTGCCGATGCATGCGCGCGCCCGGGCTGGCCTGAGCTACCTGGCCCAGGAGGCATCGGTGTTCCGCAAGCTTTCGGCGCGCGACAACATCCTGGCCATCCTGGAGACCCGGCGCGACCTGAGCCGCGCCCAACGCGCCGCCCGCTGCGATCGTCTGCTCGAAGAGCTGGGCATCGCCCATGTGGGGACCTCGCTCGCCATGAGCCTGTCCGGGGGCGAGCGGCGCCGGCTGGAGATCGCCCGGGCGCTCGCCGTGGACCCGATCGTGATGCTGCTCGACGAGCCATTCGCCGGGGTGGACCCCATCGCTGTTGGCGACATCAAGGCGATCGTCTCGCACCTGCGCGACCGCGGCATCGGGGTCCTGATCACCGATCACAATGTCCGCGAGACGCTCGATATCTGCGATCGCGGTTACATCATCAGCGGCGGAACCGTGATCGCGGAGGGTACCCCGGAGGACCTGCTCTCCAACCAGCAGGTACGCGACGTCTATCTCGGGGCGGACTTTTCAATGTGACGCGGTGCTCGTCCCCGGTCCTTCGGTGCCAACGGATTCCGCAGGGCCGTGCGGATGGGCTAGAATCGAATCAGGCACCGTTATTGCTTCTTACCTGATCGCACGACCCCGGCCTATTCTCCATGAAGCAGTCCATCCAACTGCGGCTCGGTCAGCACCTGACCATGACGCCTCAGCTCCAGCAGGCGATCAAGCTGCTGCAGCTCTCCACACTGGAGCTCCAGCAGGAAATCCAGGAGGTGCTGGACAGCAACTATATGCTGGAGGAGGGCGACGAGTCGGAGCGCTTCCAGGCCGCCGAGGCAGCAGACATCCGTGTCGCGCCGGAGCAGCCTCCGGAGACGGGTCCGACCGTTCAGGAGCAGACGGTGGAGCGGGAGATCCAGGCCGAGTCCACCGAGATGCCGGACGAGCTCCCGGTGGATACCCAATGGGAAGACGTCTACGACAACTATCTGCCCTCCGCCAGCCACGGTAGCGACGATGGCTCGGATTTCGACCCCTTCGCTCAGCAGAGCCGCCCCCAGACTCTGCAAGACCATCTGACCTGGCAGCTGGGCTTGAGCCGGCTCTCCGAGCGAGACCGCACCATCGGGCTCGCGGTGATCGACGCCATCGACCCGGACGGCTATCTGCGCAGCGACGTCGAGGACATCCTGGCCACGGTCGACGACCCCGAGGTCTCGCCCGAGGAAATTCTGACGATCATCCACCGTGTCCAGTCTTTGGATCCCCCAGGCGTCGGTGCCCGGGACCTGCGCGAATGTCTGCTTGTGCAGCTGCGACAGCTTCCCCGCGACATGCCTCACAGGGACCTGGCGATCGCGGTGTGCGCCGACGGTTTCGAGCACCTCCCGCGCAAGGACGTAGCCGCCCTGATGCGTCTGCTCGGGGCGCACGAGGACGCTATCCTGGCCGCGGTCGACTTGATCCGAAGCTGCAATCCGCGACCGGGTACCTTGATTGCCGAGGTGCCCTCGGAGTACGTTGTCCCGGACGTCTTCGTGCGCCGCATCGAGGGGGCTTGGCATGTGGAGCTGAATCCGGAAACTACGCCTAAACTCAGGGTGAATGCCGATTATGCGCGTCTGATCCGGCGCGCCGACCAGAGTGCGGACAGCATCGCGTTGAAGAGTCACCTGCAAGAAGCCCGCTGGTTCATCAAGAGTCTGGCCAGCCGCAACGATACCGTGCTGCGTGTCGCCTCCAAGATCGTGGAGCTTCAGCAGGAGTTCCTGGAGCGCGGCGACGAGGCGATGAAGCCGCTGATCCTGCGCGACGTGGCAGATGCGCTCGATCTGCACGAGTCCACCGTCTCGCGCGTCACCACCCAGAAATACATGCATACCCCCCGCGGGACCTTCGAGTTCAAATATTTTTTCTCGTCGCACGTCAACACCGCATCCGGAGGCGAGTGCTCGTCCACGGCCATCCGTGCACTGATCCGCAAGCTGATCGCCGGCGAGTCCGCCCGCCGCCCCCTGAGCGACAGCAAGATCGCCGACGATCTGGCGGACCGAGGCATCAACGTCGCGCGCCGCACCGTCGCCAAATATCGCGAGGCCATGGGTATCCCACCCTCGAACGAGCGCAAACGCCTGGCTTGACAGGCCGTTTGAATCAACAGGAGCACACTATGCAAATCAACTTGACGGGTCATCATGTCGACCTCACCGAGGCCCTGCGGGGCTATGTCGACAACAAGTTCGAGCGTCTGGCTCGCCATTTCGACCACGTCATCAACGCCCACGTGATCTTAAGTGTGGAGAAGCTCGCCCAAAAGGCCGAGGCTACCCTGCACGTCAACGGCGCCAAGGTCTTCGCCGATTCGGTCCACGAGGACATGTACGCCGCCATCGACGCACTGATCGACAAGCTCGACCGTCAGGTGTTGCGCCACAAGGAGAAGAAGTCCAGCCACCGCGGCAACGGCGCCAAGGGCGCCGAGTCCGCAGAGACCGAGGCCGCCGACGACGAGACCGAGGAGTAGCGGCGCGCCGCCGGCCGAGCCTAGGCCAGACCGGATCCAGACCCGACCCAACACGGGCGAATCCGCACCTCGGGCGGGGATTGCTCCCCGCTCGAGGTGTTTTACATTGAGACCGGCAGCGATCCGAGCTAGTGTGAGCGCCGGCAAGTCCCGGGTTTCCGGCACTTCGGAGAATCCAAAAGATAGGCATCCGACGATGAGCCCCAGCGACCGCCCAAGGCCCCGGTACCCCGCCCCCCGCGGTCCTGTACCAACGGAGCGCTAGCCGATGTTCCGGCACGACTTCATCACCGAGCAGCGCGTGCGTTGCGCGCTGGATATTGCAAGCAAAAAACGCCTCTTGGAGGCACTGGCCGGGTTGCTCGCGGCCGGGCACCCGCGCCTGGAGCAGGATCTGGTGTTCGACCGACTCCTGGAGCGCGAGCGCCTGGGCAGCACCGGCCTCGGGCATGGGATTGCCCTGCCGCATGCCCGAGTCAAGGAGGTGACCGAGCCTCTGGGGGCCTTCGTGACCACCGCCCGGGGGGTGGACTACGATGCGGTGGACGCAGAGCCTGTAGACCTGGCCTTCGCACTCCTGGTCCCGGAAGCGGCCAACGAAGAGCACTTGCAGCTCCTGGCCCAGCTTGCGGGGCTGTTCAGCGACCCGCTGGTGCGCGCGCGTCTGCGCGAGGCGGGCTCCCCCGGCGCTATCCTGCGCATCTTCGACGCCGGACCGGCGCCCGGCTAGAGATCCATGCCCGATACGCTCCAGTCTCTGATCCGGCACACCGGGTCTCGCTCGCGTCTGTGCTGGCTTACCCCGGAGCCGCGGGAGCCGCGCCCGCTGCGGGCGGACGACCCGGAGGTCTCCGGTCAATCTCTGATCGGCTCGCTCAACTGCATCCACCCCAACCGACTCCAGGTCATCGGCCAAGCGGAGCTTGCCTATCTTCAGGATCTCGGTTCGACCGCCTTTGTCGAGACCATCGAGAAGCTGTTCGGCGACCGGCCGGCCGCGGTCATCTTCTCCGACGGGATCGAGCCCGACGAGGTCTACCGGGAGTATGCGGAGTGCACGGGTACCCCCCTCCTGGGGTCGCCTGTGGCGGACGAGGACCTGATCAACCAATTGCGCTATTACCTCACCCATGCGCTGGCCGAGCGCAAGATCATCCACGGGGTCTTCATCGAGGTCCTGGGGATGGGGGTGCTGCTGATGGGCGACCCCGCGGTGGGCAAGAGCGAGCTGGCACTGGATCTGATCACCCGCGGGCATCGCCTGATCGCCGACGATGCCCCCCAGTTCGCCCGCACCGCGCCCGAGCTCCTGGAGGGGACCTGTCCCGAGCCACTGCGGGATTTCCTGGAGGTGCGGGGCCTCGGGATACTCAACATCCGCGCCATGTTTGGCGAGGGGGCCGTGGTTCGGGCCAAGATACTGAACTTGATCATCGACTTGCAGCCGCTGAACCAGACCCAGCTCGACCGCATCGACCGGCTCGCCGGCAGCCTCTCCGCCAGCAACATCCTGGGCGTAGCAGTGCCCCGGATCATTATGCCGGTGGCCCCCGGGCGCAACCTGGCAATCCTGGTGGAGGCGGCAGTGCGCCACCAGATTTTAAGGATTCGCGGTTACGATGCGGGCGTAGACTTCATCGACCGCCAGGCCAGGGCGATCGGAAACGACCGCCCGGATCCCCCCGGCGAGTACGGCGACCCGGTCCCGCGGCAGGACTCGGTGACCCCATGAGACTCGTGATCGTCAGCGGCCTGTCCGGATCCGGCAAGACCGTCGCCCTGCACACCCTGGAGGACCTGGGGTTCTATTGTATCGACAATCTGCCGCTCTTCTTGCTCAAGGACTTGGCCCTGGGGCTCAAGCACGCCAAGGACGCGGTGTTCGCCAACACCGCGGTGGGGGTGGACGCCCGCAGCAACCCGGCGGAGCTCCAGAACCTCCCGGAGCTGATCCGGGCCGCCCAGGTCCAGGGGGTCGATTGCCAGGTCATCTTCCTGGACGCACAAACCGAGACCCTGATCCGGCGCTTCAACGAGACACGCCGCAGCCACCCGCTGACCCGCGGGGAGCGTACCCTGGGGGAGGCGATCGCCCTGGAGCGGCAGCTCCTGGAGCCGATCCGCCGCGTCGCCGATGTGCATATCGACACCACCCCGACCAATCTGCACGAGCTGCGCGACCTGGTGCGGCTGCGTCTGGCTAGCGACACATCCACCAAGGCATTGATTTTGATGAAGTCGTTCGGATTCAAACACGGCATTCCACAGGACATCGACTTCCTGTTGGACGTGCGTTGTCTGCCCAACCCGCACTGGCAGCCCGGGCTTAAAGCACTGACCGGACTCGACCGGCCGGTGGTGGAGTTCCTGGAGGCGAGCGAGGACGTGCGCGCCATGCGCGACGACATGTCCGCCTTCTTCGACCGCTGGATACCCCGTTTCGAGATCGACGGACGCTGCTATCTCACCATCGCAGTGGGCTGCACCGGCGGACAGCATCGCTCCGTCTATATGGTCGAGGCGCTGCGCAGACATTTCGAATGCGACGGACACCGGGTCATGGTCCGGCACCGGGAGCTGCCGTGAGCGTCGGGGTCTTGCTCGTCACCCATCAGTCGCTGGGCCCGGCCCTGTTGCGCGTCGCCACCGGGATCTTCGGCCGCTGTCCCGCCCACGCGGAGGCCCTGGAGGTCGAGAACGACGCCCCCTGCGATGTCCGATTGGGCGAGGCCCGGCGCCTGGTGGAATGCCTGGACACCGGCGACGGGGTGCTGGTGCTGACCGATATCTACGGCTCCACCCCGGCCAATCTGGCGCGGGACCTGCTTGACGGACCGGGACGCGTGCGACTGTTGGCCGGGGTCAATCTGCCCATGCTGGTGCGCGCACTGAGCTACGCTGGCCTGGATCTGGACGAGGTGGTCGAGAAGGCACTGAACGGCGGGCGCGACGGGGTGCTCCTATGCGCCGCCCGCGGCGAGCGGGACTGACCCACATGCCGACGCGCGACCTGGAGATCGTCAACAAGCTCGGGCTGCACGCCCGCGCCGCGGCCAAGCTGGTGGGCTGCGCCAGCCGCTTTGCCAGCCGCATCGAGGTCGAGCGGCGCGGTCAGCGGGTCAATGGAAAGAGCATCATGGGGGTGATGATGCTGGCCGCCAGCAAGGGCAGCCGGATCCTGGTGGAGGCCAACGGAGAGGACGAAGAGGACGCCCTGGCGGCGATCGAGGCACTGGTCCTCGACCGCTTCGGGGAGCCCGAATGACCATCGCATTCCAGGGCATCGGGGTCGCCTCGGCCCGCTCGGTGGCCATCGGGCCGGCCTTCGTCACCGGCCACGGACTGCACAGCGCGAGCCAGTCCCCGATCGCCCGGGAGGAGGTTCCGGCGGAGCTGGACCGGCTGAACGAGGCGGTCGCCGCCGCCCGCCGGGCGCTCAAGGCGGTACGCGAGCAGATCCCCCGCTCCACACCGCTCAATATCGCCGAGCTTATCGACACTCATCTCTTGATGCTGGAGGACGTGGCCCTGGTGGACGAGGTCCGCCGGATCATCCGCGACCAGCTCTGCAACGCCGAGTGGGCGCTCCAGCTCCAGCGCGATGCACTGGTCGCGGTCTTCGACCAGATGGACGACCCTTATCTGCGCACCCGTCGCGACGACGTGGAGCATGTGGTCCACCAGATCCTGATCTTCCTCCAGGGCGATGCGCCGCAGTACGAGACTGCCTCACGGGACTTGGACGGCTGTGTGATCGTGGCCCGGGACCTGATGCCGGCGGATGCCATCGTGCTGCGCCACCGGGGTGCGGTCGCCTTCGTTACCGAGCTGGGCGCGCCCATGTCCCACACCGCAATCCTGGCGCGCAGCCTGGGCGTGCCGGCGGTCGTCGGGGTGCACAACGTCACTCGCTACCTGCGCCAGGGCGAACAATTGGTGGTGGACGGCGAGACCGGGACCGTGCTCGCCGACGCCGATCCCACGACGCTCGCCTACTACCGGGAGCGACTGGGGGCCATCGAGGCGCGCCGCCAGCGCCTGCGCGCCCTGGTGGGCCGGCCCGCGGTGACCCGCGACGGGGTGCCGGTGACCCTGCTCGCCAACCTGGAGCTGCCGGAGGATGCCCAGACCGCCAGGTCCAACGGTGCGGCTGGGATCGGTCTCTATCGTACCGAGTTCCTATATATGAACCGGGACGACCTGCCGGACGAGGAAGAGCATCTCAAGACCTATGCGGGGATCGTCGAGTGCATGGGCGGTCTGCCGGTCACTATCCGCACCCTGGACTTAGGCGTCGACAAGCGTCTGGAGACCGTGGGCGACCCGGGCCACGGGGTCTGCAACCCGGCGCTCGGACTGCGCGCCATTCGACTGTGCCTCAAGGAGCCGGAGCTGTTCCGGCCGCAACTGCGTGCCATCCTACGCACCTCGGCCCTGGGGCCGGTGCGGCTCATGCTTCCCATGGTCACCAACGTTCAGGAGATCGAGGCGGTCCTGGAGATACTCGCGGGACTCAAGGAGGAGCTCCGCCTCGAAGGTCTGCCGTTCGACCCGGCCCTGCCGGTGGGCGCCATGGTGGAGGTTCCGGCCGCCGCACTCGCGGCGCGTGCGCTCGCCAAGCGTGCGGATTTCCTGTCCATCGGTACCAACGACCTGGTCCAGTACACGCTCGCCATCGACCGCCTCGACGACTCTGTCAACTATCTGTTCGACCCCACACACCCCGCCATCCTGCGGCTCCTGCGCATGACCATCGAGGCCGGCCGGGCGCTTGGCACCCCGGTTGCCATGTGCGGCGAGATGGCCGGCGACCCGCGATTTACGCGGCTCCTGCTGGGTCTTGGGCTGCGCCAGTTCAGCATGCAGCCCGGGGCTTTGCTGGATATCAAGGAGATCGTGCTGGAGTCGCAGGTGCGCGACCTGCAATGGCGCACTGCGCGGCTCTTTTCCAGGCTGGACGACGTGGAGCCGGGGCGGCTTCTGGATGCATTGAACCAGATCTCTGGCTGATGGCCTCGGCCGGCCAGCTTCGGCCGCCAACCCTTGGGAAGGGCTCTACAAGTGCGCGGTCGACAGCGCCCGCACCTGCGGCTAGGCTTGCGCTTCAACCCAGCGAACCCGAAGCCCCGAGATGGAAGCACGCAAGCGCAACACACTGGTCGATCTGCACCGTTACCCAGCGGAGCGGGTGGAGCTGCTCGACGGCGAGATCGCGAATCGGCCCATGGCCCGCGGGGAGCACGCACTGGCCCAGAGCCGCATGGCGGTGGAGCTGGCGCCGTTCGATCGCCGCGACGGCCCCGGTGGCTGGTGGATACTGACCGAAATCGGCGTCGCCTACGAGGAGCACGCCTGCCCGACGCACGATCTGGCGGGCTGGCGCAAGGAGCGGATGCCGAGCCGCCCGAGCGGGTTCATCGACACCCCGCCGGACTGGGTCTGCGAGATCGTCTCCCCCGGTCACGAGCGCAAGGACACCCTATATCATTTCCTGATCCTGCAACGCCAGCGGGTGCCCTATTACTGGATCGTCTGGCCGGAGGATCGGGTCCTGATCGCCTATCGCCTGGACCAGGGCGGGGTCACGATGGTGGCGACCATCCAGGGTCAGGCGACCTCCCGAATACCGCCATTCGACGAGGTCGAGTTGGATATGGCCTATCTATTAGGCAATTGATTCCCCGCCGCCCCGACGAGACCGCTCAAGTCTATCGGCAAATCCGCATATTCTGAACTACTCTTCCGATTGAGCCCCCGGGCCGCGGGCACCGCACTGACCTTGCCCGTCGGCCCTGTTCGGGGCCCGGGTGGCCTTGGGGCGGCCCGGGGTTACGGACGCCCAGCGCGGGTGTCCGCACCAATCCGCATCCATCAGGCCGGGTCTGAACCCTGTCGGTCGCCGCCGGGCGGCCTGGCACGGCATCGATCCATCGCGCCCGGGGCAGGTCTGTACCCGCACCGCTCCAGCGGGTCGGATCGGCTCCTCGCGTCGCCGATGCCGGTCAGCCCGCGGTCGACTCCGTGCCCCGGGAGGTCCCGCCCCATGAAGCGCAAGTCCGGCTATCGGGTGCGCCGCTTCGGTGCCATCCGCAAGATCCTCGCCTATTTCATCGATTCTCCCCTGACTCCGCTGATCTTGGCGGTATCCCTGCTGCTCGGGGGGCTGGCGGTCTATCTGCTGCCGCGGGAGGAGGAGCCTCAGATCGTGGTGCCGGTGATCGATGTCTTCGTGCAGATGTCCGGGGCCTCGGCGCAGGAGGTCGAGCAACGGGTCACCAAGCCGCTGGAGAAGCTGATCTGGGAGCTGTCCGGGGTGGAGTACATCTACGCGACATCCAGCCCTGGCCAGTCGCTGGTGGTCGTGCGCTTCCTGGTGGGCTGGAACGAGGAGCAGGCGATCGTCCAGCTCAACCAGAAGCTCTCCGCCAACTTCGACCTGATCCCACGGGGGGCATCCATGCCCTTGGTGAAGCCCAGACGAATCGATGACGTGCCGATCCTCGGCCTGACCCTGCACGGGGCCGACTACGATGCCTTCGCCTTGCGCCGGATCGCCGCGGCGCTGAACGACGAGGTCAAGCAGGTGCGGGACGTCTCGGAGACCGCACTGATCGGCGGGTTGCGGCGCCAGGTCCGGGTGGAGCTGGATGCGGCCCTGCTCAACTCCTATCGGCTCGATCCCACCGATGCCGTGGCCCGCCTGGAGTCGGCCAACCGCCAGTCGCGGGCAGGCAGCGTGCCATCCCCGTCCGGGGAGCTCCTGGTGGAGACCGGGGGCTTCCTGAGGGATGCGGGGGAGGTGGGCGCGGTGGTGGTTGGGGTCTATCAGGGCCAGCTCGTCTATCTGCGCGACGTCGCGGAGATCCTGGATGGACCGGAGGAGCCGGTGGACTATGTGCTTTTCGGCCTGGGGACCGGGGGTGAGCCGGAGCACAGTGGCCAGGGATCGCCCGCCAAGTCCGCTCCGCAGGGCAGGGCAGCCGGACACGAGCGCCCGGCGGTGACCCTGACGGTGGCAAAGCGCCCTGGGACCAATGCCATTGACGTGGGCAACCGGGTGCTCGACAAGGTGTCCCTGCTCCGGGGCAATCTGATTCCGGACGGGGTGGAGGTCACGGTCACCCGCAACTACGGGCGCACGGCCACCGACAAGTCCAACGAGCTCCTGTTCCATATGGCAGTCGCGGTGGTGGGTGTCGGACTGCTGGTGTGGGCGGTGCTGGGCTGGCGGGAGGCGCTGGTGGTAGCGATCGCCATCCCCATGACCCTGGCCCTGACGCTGGCCACCTTTTATCTTCTGGGGTTCACGCTCAATCGCGTGACGCTCTTCGCCCTGATCTTCTCCATCGGCATCCTGGTCGACGACCCGATCGTCGATGTGGAGAACATCGTGCGGTATTTCAGATTGCCCGAGAACCGCGGTCGGCCGCTCGCGGAGCTGGTGGTGGACGCGGTGAACGAGGTCCGCAGCCCGCTGATCCTGGCCACCCTGACGGTGATTGCCGCGGTGCTGCCCATGGCCTTCGTGCAGGGGCTGATGGGGCCCTATATGCGCCCAATCCCCATCGGGGCTACTGCGGCCATGCTGTTCTCCATGGCCGTGTCGTTCATCGTAACGCCATGGGCGGCTAATCGCATGCTCGGCCGGCTCGCACTGCACCGGCCCCCGGCGCCCAAGCGCGAGGACTGGACCACCCGGCTCTATCGGCAGGCGATGTCGCCCCTGATCCTGGACCGTCGCCGGGGTCTGATCTTTCTGGGTGCCATCAGCCTGATGCTGGTCCTAGCCCTGGCCCTGGTGGGTCTGGGCGGTGTGAAGGTCAAGATGCTGCCCTTCGACAACAAGAGCGAGCTTCAGCTCATCGTCGATATGGACGAGGGGGCGACCCTGGAGCGAGACCGCCCAGGTCGCCCTGGAGCTGGCCGATGCGGTGCGCCGGGAGCCGGAAGTGACCGATTATCAGGTCTATGTGGGAACCGCCGCGCCCTATAACTTCAATGGACTGGTCCGGCATTATTTCCTGCGCCGGGGGCCCAACGTGGCTGACATCCAGATCAACTTCGTGCCCAAGGAGGAGCGGGAGGCCCAGAGTCACGACATCGCCAAGCGACTGCGCGAGCGCATCGCGCCGATCGCGGCGCGTCACGGGGCGCGGGTCAAGGTGGCCGAGGTCCCGCCAGGCCCCCCGGTCCTCCAGACCCTGGTGGCCGAGCTCTACGGTCCGGACTACGAGCAGCAGATCGCCAACGCCCGCGCAGTGCGCGGGGTGCTGGAGCGTACCCCCGGTGTGGTGGACGTGGACTGGTATATGGAAGAGGACCAGCCGCGGCTGGTGTTCCGCTTCGATCAGGAAAAGGCTGCTCTGCATGGGATCGGCGCCGACCGGGTGGAGCAGTCGGTGCGCATCGCAGAGGCGGGGGCGGACGTGGGGCTGCTGCATGCGCCCGACGAGCGGGAGGATGTCCAGATCCGGGTGCGCCTGCCCCTGGGACAGCGCGCCGAGGTCTCGGCATTGCTACCGATTCCCCTGCGTACCCCGGACGGCGACTATGTCCCATTGGGCGAGCTGGTCCGACTGGAGCGCACGGTGGGCGAGCATAGCCTCTACCGCAAGAACCTGCTGCCTGTGGTCTATGTGACCGGCGACGTGGCGGGCGACGTGGAGAGCCCGGTCTATGCCATCCTGAAGCTTGGGCAGGAGATCGGGCGCATCCGTCTGGCCGGGGTCCCGGAGGGCGAGTCGCTGACGATTTGGAATACCCACCAACCATTCTCCACACTCCAGCCCGCCATGAAATGGGACGGGGAATGGCATATCACCTACGAGGTCTTCAGGGACTTAGGGGTCGCCTTTGGGGTAGTGCTGGTGTTGATCTATACGCTCATCGTCGGCTGGTTCCGCTCGCTCACCACGCCATTCATTATTATGGCGGCCATCCCGTTCTCGCTGGTCGGCATACTGCCGGCCCACTGGGCCATGGGTGCGTTCTTTACTGCCACTTCCATGATCGGTTTCATGGCAGGGGCCGGGATCGTGGTGCGCAACTCGATCATCCTGGTCGACTTCATCAAGCTGCGGGTACGTCAAGGGATGCCGCTCGCCGAGGCTGTAGTGGACGCCGGGGCGGTGCGCTTCCGGCCCATGATGCTGACCGCCATGGCGGTGACGGTGGGCGGGAGCGTGATCCTGTTCGACCCGATCTTTCAGGGGTTGGCCATCTCTTTGATGGCGGGGGAGGTAGCCTCGCTCCTGCTCTCGCGTATGGCAGTGCCGGTCATCTATTACCTGGCACTGCACAAGCGACACCGGGGAGTGGCCGCCGCGTCGCATGAAGACGCACCGGGTTCGGGATGCGTTGCGGACGCCCAAGGTTAGATCGTTCGCGCTGACGCGGCCTGGGCGCTGCGCGTTGGAGCCCCGGACTGGCCGGTCCGACCCGGGCGGTTTAGGATGTCCCGGGTCCTGGCCCCCGGGGACTCGACATGCCGCCCCGGGTCCAGGTCGTTTTACCCGCCAGTGTGCGACCGCGACTCTCCAGTCTGCCGTTCGGACCGAGGTCGTCCGCACCCCATCGAATCGAACGGTGACCCCCATGCCCGATACCAAACCCTCCGATCTGACTGTCCATTGCGAGTGCCCACCCGGGTGGGCCGAGCCGCCTAGGGTCCATTTCTGGGATCGAGAACCCGGGGGCCGGGGCAGTCAGTGGCCAGGATTCGCCATGGAGCCGGTGGCCGACCGGCCAGGCTGGTATCGTCACCGGTTTTCCGCAACCAGCTCGGTACGGTTGCTGTTCACCGACGGACAGGGCCGGCAAACCGTGGATCTGGCGCGGGACCGGGACGGGTGGCTGGATGCCCGGGGACAGTGGCATGACAGTCCTCCGGCACCGACTTCAGCCAGCATTGGGAAGCGCCCGTCCGCCCAGCCGGCGCGCAAGTCTGTGTCGCAGTCCGCCTCGCAGTCTGGGCACCGGCCGCAGCCTCCAGTGCCCCTGTATGCCGCGGCCGGCCCAGCCCCCCTGGCCGAGCGCACCGATTTCCGCGACGAAACGATCTATTTTCTGATCACAACCCGCTTCTATGACGGGGATCCGTCGAACAACTGCTTTTGCCGGGACCGTATCCGATTCGACGAGGCCGGAAATGCAGTCGATCCCCATTGGCGGGGGGACTTTAAGGGCCTGATGGATCGCCTGGACTACATCAATCATCTGGGCTTCACGGCCATCTGGATCACACCCCCGGTGGAGAACCGCTCCGGGCTCGATTACCACGGCTACCACCCTTACGACTGGACCCGAATCGACCCGCGTCTGGAGTCCCCGGGGGCCACCTATCAGGACCTGATCGATGCAGCGCACGCCAAAGGGATCAAGATTATTCAAGATGTTGTCGTCAACCATTCCTGTCAATACGGCATCCGGGGCCAGGTCCATATCGACCACCTGCCGATCAAATATTACGTTCCCCAGGGCTCCGAGCAGGGGAGGGTGAATCACGGCCCCTATCAGGGCAATCTCGGCAACTACGCCTGGCCTAACCGAGACGACATCGACAACCCGCTGGCCCCCGACTGGTGGCAGGAGCGCCACGCCCGGGATCCGGAGGGCCGCGAGCCGCTGGTCGATCCCAAGACCGGCGAGACGGTCCCCAAGCCCGGCTACAACCCGGGCCGTTTCTTTGGAGTCGACCCTGGCGCACTGAGCCCTGACTGGTACCACCAGGAAGGCTTCATCTGCGGCGGGGACTGGGAGAGCGCGCACCCACTCCAGCACAAGCACCTGGCGGGGGACTGTATCGACCTCGCCACCGGGCGCCAGAACGTCAAGGACTACCTCATCGGGTCTATCGACCGTTATCTGGATATGGGCGTCGACGCCCTGCGCATCGATACCGTGAAGCATGTGGAGCGGGACAACCTGCTCGAATACGTCAATGCCTGGAAGGCCCATAAACCCGGGCTCTTCGTCTTCGGCGAAAACCTGGTCAAGGGCTATGGCTGGGGCGACTTGGGCGGCGGGGACAACGGCCCCTCCCAGATTCGCCCCTGGTGGTATACCCGTCTGGGCCATGACCCCCGGGATCCGAATTCGGGCGGTGACTCGGGTTTCTCGGTCCTGGACTTCGGGCTCTTTTCCACCTTCCGGGATACGGTCAGCAAGGGGACCTACGGCGGCACCGCCCAGATCCTCTCCATGGATTGGATCTATGGCGACGCGACCAGTCTGGTGACCTTTCTCCAGAACCACGACGTGGGTCCGGACAACGACTTCAAATACCGATTCAAGGGCGACCAATGGATGGCCGCCGCAGCCTACAACCTGATCTGGACCGCGCGCGGCATCCCCTGTCTCTATTACGGGGAGGAGATCGAGTTCATGAAGGGCGCCCCCCAGGACGTGGAGGGGGAGAAAGACACCCTAGATCAAACCGGACGGGCCTACTTCGGGGATTATTTGACCGACGATCGGATCGGGGAGACTCAATCTCACCCCATCTACCGCCATCTCCGGCGCTTAAATCAGATCCGCCAGGCCGTCCCGGCCCTGCGCCGCGCCCAGATGACCCGGGTATCCGAGTGGGGCAGCGGGATGAGCTTCGTGCGCGACCTGTCCGATCAGGGCAGCTTCGCGGTCGTAGGCTTGGCCATCGGCTCGGACCAATCGGTGACGGTCGACGGGGTGCCCGACGGGATTTACCGGGACGCGGTGACCGGCCATGAGGTCCAGGTCCATGGCGGGAGGCTCGGTTTCCATGTCCGCGCCAACTCGGCCGGTATCTATGTTCTGGACGGACCGGGCAAGGTTGGAGAGGACGGGCTTTACCTCAGATAAAGGCCCCGTTCCCAAACGCGGCGAAGCCGCGCCGGACCGCCGACATTCTGTCGGCCCCCGGCGCGCAGCGCCGGAGACCGCCCGCTTGCGACGCCGGCTATGCCGCCCTCAACAGAAACTCCACCTTCACTGCATCGAATGGAAACTCGATCCGGCCGTCCGCAGCCCGAGTGAGCACCCCGGCCTTCAATAGTGCCGTGACATCGCGATGAACCGCCTTGACGTCGCGTCCGACGCGGCGCGCCGTCTCGCGAATGGATACGGGGCCGGCGCCGCAGAGTGTCTTGAGGATCTCCCAGCGCTTCGCGGTCAATACCTCCCAGAGCAGCTCCGGAGTGGCGAAGCTGATGCGGGCCTGGTATTCGGCCTCGCCCCTGTCCATGACCCGCGCGGCATCGGCCAGGGTATCTTGTAAGGAACGCACGTCAAGAACGACTGTGTTCACGATTCCACCTCGCGACATCGGCCTCGAAATGCCGCCGGATCAGCGCATTCACCTGCGTCATATGAAACCCATCCGCCGCCAATGCCCGATTGGATCCGATGACCAATGGCCCTTCATCCGCACTCGCCGCCGGTCGCCCATGGGTTCCCTTGACCAGCTCGGCCCGCAGCGGGATCACGTCCATCAGCATGCGCTGCCCCAATCGCTTCTGGAGCAGCCGCCAGGCGACCTTAAATTGGGGCTGACGCAGCTCCGGATCGACGAATAGCTCGGCCGGGTCGTAGCCTGGCTTGCGGTGGATATCGACGGTGCGGGCGAAGTCCGGGGCGCGGGCGTCGTCCATCCAATAATAATAAGTGAACCAGGCGCCGGGCTCGGCGACCGCCACCAGCTCGCCGCTGCGCGGGTGGTCGATGCCCCAATCGGCCTTGCCCGACTGGTCCAGGACCTCGCGGATGCCCGGGGTCTCGGCCAGCAGTCGGGCGACCCTGGGCCGGTCCGCGTGGTCGGCCACATAGACATGGGCGACCTGATGGTCCGCCACCGCGAATGCGCGGCTGGCACCCGGGTCCAGCAGCTCCCAGCCCAGGGTCTCGCGTACCGCGAGCAGGCCTTGATCGCGCAGCACCCGATTGATATGGACCGGGGTGTGTGCCTCCCCGATGCCGTATTCCGAGACCACCAGGACCTCCGCCCCGGCCCCGCGCACCGCGTCGATCAGGTTGCCGGCCACCCGGTCGATGGCTGACACATCCTGCCAGATCGCCGGATCGCCAGGGCCTAAGCGTTGCAGGTTGTAGTCCAGGTGCGGCAGATAGACCAGGCTCAGATCCGGTCGGTTGCGCCGAAAGACCTCGAGCGCACAGCGCGCGATCCAGTCCGAAGACCGAATGTCGGCCTTGGGTCCCCAGAAATTGAAAAACGGAAATGGACCCAGGGTCGACTCCAGCTCCCGGTGCAGGTCCATCGGATGGGAATAGAGCGCCGGGATCTTGCGCCCGTCGGCGGGATAGATGGGGCGCGGCGTTACCGACCAATCCGCGCTGGAGTACATGTTGTACCACCAGAAGAGCTTGGCGCAGGAGAATCCAGGTCGCTCGCGGCGCAGACCCTCCCAGACCTTCTCGCCCTCTACCAGCCGATTGACCTGTCGCCAGAGCCAGACCTCGGCCAGATCCCGGAAGTACCAGCCGTTGGCGACGATCCCGTGCCGGTCGGGCAGTGTGCCGGTCAGCATGGACGCCTGGGCGGTCGTGGTCAGGGCCGGGAAGACCCCTTCCAGCGTGGCGAGGAATCCGTCTGCGATCAGACGATTGAGGTTGGGTGTGCAATCCCCGAGCAGTGCTGGGGTCAGGCCCACCACGTCGATGACCACCAGGGGGCGGGTTACGCGCATTAACTTAAGCTCCGAACAAGTAGCGAGCGGCGAGGGCCAAGGACGAGGCGATCGACTCGCCACTCGGCCCTCGCCGCTCGCTACTCGCCAATCATGCCTCGCTGCTCCAACTCCCGCTCGAGCCACCCCAGCTCGGCTGCCAGACCGGCGGTCAGCGCCTGGGGGTCGGCCGGGCGCAGCTTCGGGGGCAGGACCTGCCAGGTATAGGTCTCGACCTCCAGGTGTGGCCGAGTGTCCGGCCAGTCGGCGAGCCGGTCGAGCACGGCGCCGATGTCCGACTGGGTGGTGGAGACCCCGGGTTGGGCGAGGTCGGCGGCGTGGATCGGGACATGGAAGTGAACCCGCCAGGGTGCGGTGCGGGGGAATCGGGGGTCGGCCAGGGCATCCGGCAGGTCCATCTGCGCCAGTATCCGGTAGCCCCCAGCCGGATCTTGGACCCGGGTGCGCACCTGATGCAGATAGCGCGGCTCGGCGAAGTCTCGGGCGACTCGCTCCAGGATCTCGGGGGTGGGGTCGTCGATGCGGATGGCGCTCGAGATCTGGACCTTCCCCAGCGGGACCTGCGCCTGTGCGAGCCGGTCCAGCGACTCGCCCGGGTCCTCGAAGAGCACCGACTGGTGGCAGCAGTCCCAGCACAGGCCCAGATGGGTGCGGATCGTCTCCGGCGAGACCCGGGCGGCGCGGGCGGCCACTGGCAGCTCCTGCTCGAAGAGCCGCAGAACGTCCTCGGTGGTCTCCAGCACGCAGCCGGGCTCGGGCTCCAGGCAGACCCGGATGGGCCGGCCTGTATGCTGCGCGAGCCGCGCGAGCCGCTCGGCCAATTGGCAGAGGTTGTTCAGTGCCCGGATCTGCCGGCCGGGCGACCACTGGGGCGCGAAGCCCAGCGGGAGTGTCGAGATGGTCCCGCCTTCGGCCCCTGGGTCCAGACAGGCCGACAGTACCCGCGCCAGATCCAGGGTATAGAGTAGCCGCTCGGGCGAGTCCCAGGCCGGGGCATAGACCAGCTCCTTGACCCGGTCCAGGTGAAAGTCTCCCTGGGGGAACCCGTTGAGTGTGAAGAGCGCAATCCCGTTGGTCGCCAGTGCCTCGGCCAGCGGCGCGGGGTCTGCCCCCAGACGCCGCGCCGAATCGGCGGGGAGCCACAGCCCCGCACCCATCCGATCCAGCCCGCGCCGCTCGCGCACCGCGCGCACCGGACACGCCAGGTTGGCGAGGATCGCCGCCAGGTCGGTGCCCGGGTGTACGTTGCTGCAATAGACGAGCTCGGAGCCGAGCCAGGTCGGGGGTGCCATGGCGGTCAAGGGCGGCGGACCTTGGTGCCTGCGCTCAGCGCTCGACTACCGGCGACTGCCCGCGCAGCACCGAGTTGTCTTCCCAAAGCCGGGTTTGGTCGACCCGCGGGCGGGTCATCTCGTCCCGGGAGATCCGCCCGCTCTGGGCATAGAAATCGATGGGATTCTCGAACAGGACGCACTCTACATCCGCCTCGGAGAAGCCCGCCGCGAGCATCGCAGCCCCTGTCTTGGGAACCTTCAGCGGGTCGCTGCGGCCCCAGTCGGCGGCGCTGTTGACGATCATGCGCTCGGTGCCGTACTGCTTGAGCAGCGCGACCATGCGCTCCTCCGACATCTTGGTGTCCGGATAGACAGAATGTCCGCGCCAGCAAGCGGTCTCCATTACCAGGGGCAGGGTCTGCTCGTTGAGATGGTCGATGACCACCAGATCCTCGGCGATCCCCACCTCCCGGATCAGGTCCAGGCTGCGCCGCGTGCCGCCAAGCTTGTCCCGGTGGGGGGTATGGACCAGGGCCGGCAGTCCCAGGGACCGTGCCAGCTCCAGCTGCTCGGCGAAGAATCGCTCCTCCTCCGGGGTGATATCGTCGTAGCCGATCTCGCCGACGGCCACCACACCGTCTTTCTCCAGGAATCGGGGGACGATTCGTAGCACTTCCTCTGCCAGGGCCACGTCGTTCGCCTCCTTGGGGTCCAGTCCGATCGTGCAGTAGTGGCGAATACCGAACTGGCTGGCGCGGAATCGCTCCCAACCTACCAGGGTGGCGAAATAGTCGATGAAACTACCGACATGGGTGCGCGGCTGCCCCTGCCAGAACGAGGGCTCAACGACGCCGACGATACCGGCGGCTGCCATGCGCTCGTAGTCGTCGGTGGTCCGCGAGAGCATATGGATATGGGGGTCGAAATAGCGCATGGGTCTTAGTCTCCAGTTCGTGGTGGTCTGCCGCCTGCTCAAGCATGGCTCAGCGCATCGAGTACCCGGGGGTCGGTTTCCGAATCCCGCCGAGCCGCCAGGGCTGCTCCGACCCCGGCATTGGTTGGAAGTGCGGACAGGGCAAGGGCAGCATGGTAGCGGTGTGCCGGGTCCTCCGCCTCCAGGGCGGCCAGGGCCAGACCCAGTCCGCGCTCGCTCGCGTGAGGGACCAGTGCCAGCCAGATGTCTGCCGGGACGCTCCGGCCGGCCAGAACCCGCTCGTCGCGGTAATCCTCGCACAGGCGCGCCAGGGCCGGATTGGCGCGCCGGGCGAGCCCAAGGATCCGCCCGACGGGCAGGGCGTTGAACAGACACTTGAGGACCATCCCGTTGAAGTCGCGCTCGTCGTAGCAGGCGGCGGGGAATGGGTTGTTCAGGGCCAGGGCCGAGTAGAGACGCAGACTGGTGATGCGCCCGGCCTCCCGGGCCAGGGGCAGGGCCGAGCAGGGGTCCGGGATCAGGCACAGTGCGCGCACCAGGGACACCCGCTCGCCCTCGTCGCCGTCGCGAAAGAGCGGGCGCAACAGGGTACCGATCGGGTCCGCGGGCGATGCGGTCCGAGCCTTGTCGGCCACAGCGGCCCCGAGCAGGCAGGCCCGGCCCGCGTCGGCCGCGCACCAGCCGCGCACATCCAGCACGCCGCAAGGGGTCTCGATCTCGGTCCCGGCGGAGCCCAGTGGGTCATCCCCCAGGCGACGCGCGGCGGTCGGGAAGCAGGCCGCCAGGGGCACCAGTGGCTCGGCGGCGGCGGCCACCCGCTCCATCCAGTGCGTCAGCCAGCCCAGGGACTCTGCCCCCAGACGGTCGGAGAGCACGGCGCGCAGGCGCTCGAATGGGTTTGCGGGGTCGGGTTTGTCGGTCATGGATAAGGACTCCGGGTGGACCCCGGGACGACCCAGTGCGGTCGACCCGGGGCACCCTCAGGTAAGAGAGATTCGCCGTGCCAAGATCCGCCCGGGTACCAGCAGGACCAGTAGGGCCAAGGCCGCCCACCAGTATCCGCTGCCCCAGAGCAGCATCGCGTCCAATGGGATCATGCCGAGCAGCATCAGTCGCACCAGGGATCGGACCGTCTCCGGGCTGCCGTCCAGGCGCAGTCTGCGCAGCCCGACGGTCAGTGGATAGAGCGCCGGGACCAGTGCGATCAGGGCCAGCGGCTCCGGGAGCAGCCCGGCCAGGACCAGCAAGATCAGCATGGCCGCGGTTGCCGCCAGCAGGATTAATGTGTTGCGGGTGGTGCTGGGGTTTGCGCCCGCGGTCTCCGCGCCGCTCAATACTGTGACCGCCGCGGTATAGAGCAGCACCGGCAGCGGTAGCCACTGGAGCGCGCCAGCGATGGGCAGGACCGAGAGCCCCAGGGTCCAGCTCAGATAGCGGCAGATCCCCATGGCCAGGGGGCCCAGCCGCCCGCCCTTGAGCATGCCGTCGTAGAGCAGGATCGCCGCTGTCAGGGCCAGTCCGACCCCCAGGCTTGCCGTACCTGAGAGCGCGGCCAGCCCAATCCCCAGTGTCATTAGTCCCCCGCCCAGAATCCAGGCGGCGCGCGGGTCGATGCGCCCGGAGGGTAAAGGGCGGTCCGGTCGCTCCCGGCGATCTTCGGCGAGGTCGAAGCAGTCGTTGAGCGCCATGCCGCCCCACAGGAAGGCTGCGATGGCCACCAGATGCAGTGCGAGCACCCCCCAGTGTGGCTGGCCCGCGGTAGCGACGAGGTGGGCGGCGAGTATATTGGACCAGGCCGACAAGACGGCGGGTAGCCGCACCAGTTGCAGCCAGGGCAGGAGTCGTGCGTCGGCGGTCATCCGGTCATCCCCGCCAGGGCGCGCAGATAGTCCAGCGACCGGCGTCCGGCCTCGCCGGGCATATGCGGATAGGTATAGAGCTCCAGGGTGTGATAGCCCTCGAATCCGGCCGCAGCGAGTGCGGCGAAGTAGCGCCCGAAGGGCAGGTCGCCCTCGCCCGGGATCAGATGAAAGTGCTTGCACCCGCGGATGTCCTCCACATGGGTGCTCCAGATCCGCCCGGCCAGGCAGGCGACCGCCTGCTCCGGGGACTCCCCGACCAGCCAGGAGTGCCCGATGTCCAGATTGGCCCCGAGGAGCGGCGAGCCGACGCGCTCGATCAGCTCCGAGAGCTCCTCCGCCCGCTCCACCAGCAGCCCGGGCTCGTACTCGATGCCGACCCGCACACCCAGGGGCTCCGCCGCCGCGCACAGGCGCTGCAAGCTGTCTGCGAGCAGCTCCAGGCCCTGCTCCGGGGTCCCCCCGGTATCCGGACGGCCCGAGGTGACGCTGACGGCGGATGCGCCCAGGATGCGTGCCAGCTCCAATGCCCTGATGCTGTAGTCGAGCCGCCAGCGCCGCCACGCCGGATCGGCGCTCCCGAGCGACGGCTCGAAGACGTTCTCCGGCGGGCGCGGGTTGAAGAACCCGTTGGCGGTGTTGCAGTTCAAATTGCTCACGCCGAGCCCCAGCCGGTCCAGGCGCGCCCGCATGCGCCGGGCCTGATCGGCCAAGTCCCGATCCGGGAACCAGTGCGGCCGGTCGCACAGGATCTCGACCCCGGCGAATCCCAGCGCGGCGATCTCGTCCACCGCCGCTTCCAGGCTATGGCGGGTATAGGCATTGGTGCTGTAGGCGAAGCGCATGGCGCTCAGGCGGTCCCTTCGGGCCCGCTCGCGCTCGCGCCATGCCTGGGGCTGGCCGCGGCGCCGGCGCGCACCGGGAGCTGCAAGGGCTTGCGCCCGGTCACCATGGCGCGGACCAGGTTCTCCCGATGCGTCAGGCTCGCGTGGGCGACCCCCGCCAGGTGCAGAAGAATCAGCGCGAGTGCAACGTCGGTGGAGAGTAAATGCACCTGCTTGATGGTGTCGGTGTACATGAATAAACGGTAGTCGGCCAGCGGACCGGCCCGATTCTCCGCCCCGTCGAGCATGATCCCGCTCGCGCTCGCCGCGAGCAGGGTCGCGAGCAGGGCGAGGATCATAGCCGCGCCGGCTGGGTTGTGCCCCAGATAGCGGGTCGCCTGGCCCCGCACCACATCGGTCAGATAGACGACCGCTCGGCGCGGCCCCACCACGAAGTCCCGGAAGCGGGCGTGCGGAGTCCCCGCGAAGCCCCAGACCAGCCGGATCGCGATCAGCCCCAGGAGTCCGTAGCCGGCCCACAGGTGCAGCGCGTAATTGGATTCGCCGCTCAGGTAGGCCACTGCAAAGGTCGCGGCCAGGGACCAGTGGAAAACCCGCACCAGTGGATCCCAGACCGGTACCATGCCGGCGTTCGGGTCAAGGTTGCTCATGGGTCCGTTCTCCAGTTGGAGTCGATTGCCGATCGCCGCGCCGGTCCGAACGGGACCGCCGCCCCGAAAAAACGCCCCCCAGCCGCCAAAAGCGCCAGAATGGCACTGCGCTGCCTGGCGCACCCGGGAGTGCGATCCGCTCGCCGATCAGGACCGCCAGGAAGACCCCCAGCGCCGCGAGCGCCCAAGAGCGCACCAGTGTCCCGGAGACGCGCGGCAAGGGCAGTGCCGCAGTGCCGTCGGCTGCGTCCTGAGTCCAGGGTACCAGAAGCCCGGATTCGAGTGCTGCGCCCAGGCCCCGGTCGGCCGGTGGGTGCAGCTCGCCGTCGGGTTGGTACCAGATTTTTTGGGGGGCCGCGGTCTCGGGGCCGCACAGGACGCGGTAAAGTCCGGTGTGGGGCTCGGCGACCTGCGCGGACAGGAGTCCGGGTGCCACCGGCCGGGCAACGAGGTCCGACCAGCCACCCCGCGGGTCCCCCAGACGCACCGGCAGCGGCACTGGCGGGGACCAGCGGCCCCGCGGGTCGGCACGCTCGATCAGAAGCCTTGCGGTACCGCTCGCCGCGCCCGCCCAGTGCGATCCGGAAGGGTCCTCCGGCTGGGGCTCCAGACGCGCCCCGCAGGGCTCCCCGGCACCCGCCGCCCAGCCAGCCAGCCCGGCGATCAGGCTCCCCCAGGGGTCCCAGGCCGGCCAATCCGGCGCCCAGACCCCGAGCCCCGCAGGCAGGACCAGCACCTGACCGGCACCGACCCTGCGGGCGGCGAGCAGCGGATCGCCGTTGGGTGCGGCCAGATAGACCGTCGCGTCCGCCCGCGCCCGGGTGACCGCATAGCCCATAAGCGGCGGCCAGGCGTTGGCGGGGGCCCCGGGGAAGGGCAATGGCGTGCGGACCTGGGGTTGGACCGGACCGGGCTCCACCGGGTCGAGCCGGCGCTCCACCTCGGACTGCATGAGTCCCGGCAGGGACCGCAGGTCCGCAACCGGCTGAAAGCGACCGCCTGCGGCAGACGCCAGCTCAGCGAGCGCACTGCCGCTATCGCCATCGCCCAGCCACAGACAGATCGTCTCCACCCCAGTCGCGGCGAGTCGGGTGCCCAATGCGCGCGCCTCCTCGGGGTCGGACACCTGACCGTCGCTGACCAGGACCAGGATTCGCTGCCCAGCCCGGTGCCCGGCGAGCAATTCCAACGACGCTTCCACCGCCGGGGCAAGCCGGGTGCCGCCCCCCGGGACCGCGACCCAGGACGCGTCCATCGCCCGAGTGGTATCCGAGCGCGGTGCGAGCGGCAGCAGTGTACGGGCGGAGGCATCGAAGACCACCAGGGCGCTCGAGTCCGCGGCACCCAGCGAGCGGGCAGACCCCGCTACCGCGGTGCGCGACAGGTCCAGCCGACTGACCCCGAATCGGGTCGGCTGTGCCATGCTGCCGGACTTGTCGACCGCGTAGACGACGGCCGCGGCGCTCCGGCGCTCCGGTGCCTCCGCGGTGACCGGCAGCAGTCCCTCAAGGACAGACCCCCGATAGCCGCCTGCACCGAAGGTCTGAGGTCCGCCCAGCACGATCAGCCCGAGTCCCCCATAGGAGACAGCCCGCGCGATCGCCTGCCAATCGGCGGCGGCGAGCAGGTCCGGCCGCAGCCCCTCCAGGATCAGGACCCGGGCGTCCGCAAGGATGGATGGATCGAAGCCCTCGGGTTTGCGCAGCACTGGATCCCAGCCGGCTGCGGCCAGCGCCTGAGCGAGCGCGGATGCGCCGGGATCGGACGCGACCAGTGCTACCGGCGGGCGTCCCTGGATCGCCAACACAGTCCCCCGGCGGTCGTTACCGGGACGGGCGTCCCCCTGGGTCTGGACCCGGGCGGTCAGCGCGTGCGGCCCAGGCGGGATTGACCCGAGCGGGACCGCGAGCTCCAGCGGTGCGTCGCCCGGTAGCACGACCTGCCGCCGAGCCACAGTCCGGTCATCCAGTGCAATGGTCAAGGCGACGTTCGCCGGTGCGGCGGTGCCGATGCGAACCGAGGCGGAAAGCGCCCCGTCCGCGGACTCGACTGTCGCGAGCCCTGCGATCCACGCGTCGGGCCAGTCATGCCCGGCCACCGGGTTCCGCCACAGTGCCGGGATCCCGGCCTCGGCCGCACGCCTCAGCCCGGGGCGCACATCGCCGCGGGTCTCGAGACCGTCCGAGATCAGGAGCAGCAGTCCCCGCTCGCCTGGACCCGGCAGCGACAGTGCGAGCCCCAGGCCCGCGGCCAAATCGGTGTCGTTGGCGGTCAGGGGCAGTTGCCGCGGGGGGGCGGCGGGCAGCGGAGCGCCGGTCGGGTCCAGTGAATCGAGCTCCAGGACCGGGCGTGCGCCGATCCGGATCAAGGACAGTCGGCTGCCTCGGGGCAGGTCCGCAAGCCCGGCGACGAGCCCGGCCCAGGCCGAGTCAGCCGCCGCGGGGGGCATGCTGTCGGAGTCGTCCAGCAGGACCAGCAGATGCGCGGGCCCCGGGATGCCCGGCCAGAAGGGCAGGATCAGGGCGGCGATCGCCAGGGCGAGCGCAGCGGTGCGGCCCAGTCGGAGCAGCGATCGGCGATCGGCGAGCGGCGAGAGCCAAGCGCGGAGGCTCGGGCGCCCCGCGGCTGGCGATCGGTCGCTGGGCCCTCGGGATGCGGATCCCCAGGATCGCCAGAGGTCGAGCCCCAGGACTGGCGCGGCGATTGCGAGCAGGAGCGGCCACAGCGGGATAGCAGGTCTCGGCTCCGCACTGTCTTGGGCCTGAGGCAGCGGACCGGGTGCGACCCGCATACGCTCGTCCGGGCGCCAGGCGACCGCCTGGGCGGACAGGAGGTTGCGGCCGAGCAGCCGTTCGAGCAGCAGGTCCAGGATCAGGGGCAGCTCCCCCTTGCCGACCGCGGCCGGACCGGTATCGAAGCGTAGGGTCAGCCGGGGTGCGGTGCCCGGGCCCGTGCCCTGGGACTCCAGGACCAGCGGCTCTTCCCCGGCGGCCAGGAGCACGCGGCCGGGCGGGGTCGGGGCATTCGCCAGGAGGGTCAGGGCGAGCGGAGAGGCGAGTCGGGTGGCCAGTCCCGGGTCCAGCCAGCGGGGCGACTGGGTGGGACCGGGGAGCGGCTCGCCGGGGGGGAGCCACAGGGTTGGGGTCTGGTCGGCGTCCGGGGGCCCGGGTGCGCACCAGATCCGTACGGCGGGGGCGGACCCCTCCCGGGCCGGGGTCAGGGCCGGGTGGGCGGAGACGAAGGCCGACACCGCGTCCCCGCAGTCGCCCGAGCGTGCGACCGCCACCGGTGCGACTGGGGTTAGGTCCAGACTCAGCGAGTCGTCGCCCGGCAATGCATCCGGGGGCTCGAGACGCGCCAGGATCGGGCCAGGCTCGCCGCGGGGGATGCGGAACGCCCGGCTGGCGGTGCCGCCGGCGGGGATGTCCAGCGCAGCCCTTGCCAGCTCGCCTGACCGGCCGCTCAGTATCAGTGTACGCCGTGCCGCGGCGGGTCCAGGGTTGGCCGCCTCCGCCAGCAGGTCCAGCCGCTCCGGGGCCTCGAGCGCGGGGCGGGCCGCGAGCCGCGCCAGCCCCTGATTCTCGGCGGTCCGACCGACCGCGACGACCCGCTCGAATGGACCGGCAGCATCCAGTCCCTGCCAATCCTCCGCCGGGGGTCCCCCGGCGCCGTCTCCCAGCAGCCAGCGGCGCCCGGTGCCGCGGGTGGCGCCTTCTAGCGGCGCCAGGGCGGGCTCGGCACCTTCCGTCGACATCCTGGCCAAGGCAGAGGCCAGTGCGCGGGCCAGGACCGCCCGGTCTTCTGCTGGCAGCTCGACCGGGGGCAGCGGTCCGACCCGCGGGACGAGGCGCACCCGCTGTGCGCCGATCTCGCCGAGCGCGCTGGCGAGCGCGTCGGCTGCGTGCTCGGCGCGCTGGCGGCCGTCGGACTCCCGGGTCAGCAGGCTCTGGCGGTTGTCGACCAGGACCTCGACCGGACCCAGGTCGCCGCCGTGCCACTGGGGCGCGGCCAGTGCGCCGACCAGGAGCCCCGCGGCCAGTGCCCGGCGACGCCAGGCCGGGTCGGGAGGGGTGCGTCTGCGCCCCGGGTTGCGGTCTGTCGGGGCGTCCTGCCAGAGAAAAGCGGCGGGGACTCGGATGGCTGCCCCGCCGCCGCGCCACCGGTGCAGCGCCCGGATGGCCGGCACCAATGCGAGTCCGGCGAGCCACAGTGGCTCACCCAGCTCAAGTGCGGCCATTGACCGGCCCGGCAAAGTGACGCAGCAGGACGCACTCCCAGTCGTCCGCCCCGGCGTCCCACTCTGAGCGGGTGTAGCGGATGTGCCGCTTGCGGCAATGGACTATCAATCGCGACTGAAGCTCCGCGTAGCGGAGTGCGGCAGCGCCTTGGGCCTGCGCGGTGGCGTCGATGGCGCGGGTCGCGCCGGACTCCGCATCGGCGATCGTGCAGGGTCCCGGCGGGAGCGCCGGCGGCGGGGCGGCCAGATGCAGCAGCTCCAATCCGCCGCTGCCCGCGGCCAGCCGATCCAGTGCCCCGGTCATGGCATCCGGGCGCAGACAGTCGCTGATCAGGATGGCCCGCCGGCCCCGCTCCAGCAGGGGTGCACAGCACTCGGGCCGCGAATCCCCGCCGCCCGGACTCGGCAGTGCGCTGGCCAGTGGGGCGACCAGTGCGGGGAAGGCGCGGCGGCCCCGGCCCGGGGGCAGCACCCTGTCCAGCCGGTCGCCGAACAGGACCAGGCCCACCCGGTGCTCGCAGTGCAGGATCAGGAAGAGCGCGCCCGCGGCGAGCTGGAGCGCCCGCGGCCAGACCCCCGTGGCTGCGCCCATGGATGCGCTGCGGTCCAGACAGACCAAC
The DNA here is from genome assembly GCA_963780725.1 of uncultured Gammaproteobacteria bacterium. Taxonomy (GTDB): domain Bacteria; phylum Pseudomonadota; class Gammaproteobacteria; order Chromatiales; family Chromatiaceae; genus Thiodictyon. The sequence goes on along the minus strand of CAWACV010000001.1, from coordinate 2,757,910 downwards.
CACTCTCCGGCACGCTCGTCGCGGTAACGCCGGATCAGGTCGGCGCGGGAGCGGGCGCTGGCTCGCCAGTCGATCCGGCGCGGGTCGTCGCCCGGCACGAACGGCCTAAGCTCTTCCAACTCCAGTCCGTCCGCCACCGCCCGGGGACGGTGCAGCGCGCCCCCGTGTGCCAGGGGCTTGCCGGCCCGCAGCACCATCAACGCGCGCGCCAGGCGCTCCAGGCCCTGGGCAGTCACGCCTGGGATACCAGGGCTCACCAACGCCGCCGCCATGCGTGCAGCAGCCGTCCGATCAGTGCGTCTACGTCCTCGCCGGCCAGCTCGGCGTCCAGCGTGAGCAGGATTCGGTGACGCAGGCAGGCCGGTGCCACCGCTTCCAGATCGGTAAGACCCACATGGGCGCGGCCCCGGGCAAGCGCGCGTACCCGTGCCGTGCGCAGGATTGCCTGGAGTGCACGCGGGCTTGCGCCATAGCGCACCAGTGTGCGGGTGTCGGGGTCGGCGCCCTGCCCAGGCTGGGAGGACAGGACCAGATCCACCGCGGCCCGGCGTATGCCGTCCGCGACCACGATGTGGGTGGCCAATTCCATGAGCCCGATCGCCCCCGGTCCGTCCAGGAGCGGCTCCAGGTGCTCCGATGGCTCGTCGTCCAGGGCGATCGCGATCATGGCGAGCAGCCCCTCGGCGTCAGGGTAGGGGACCTTGAGCTTGACCAGGAATCGGTCCAACTGGGCCTCCGGCAGCGGATAGGTCCCTTCCACCTCGATCGGGTTCTGGGTGGCGATCACCCAGAACGGCCGAGGCAGCGGATGGGTATGCCCACCCTGGGTCACTTGGCCTTCCTGCATGGCCTCGAGCAGGGCCGATTGGGTCTTGGGGGTGGCGCGGTTGAGCTCGTCCGCCAGCACCAGGTTCCCGAACAGGGGTCCAGGGAGGAAGACGAACCGCTCGCCCCCGGACCCCGGACCCTCCCGGATCAGGACCTCGCTGCCTGCAATGTCCGCGGGCATCAGGTCCGGGGTGCACTGGATACGCGCGAGCCCAACCCCAAGCAGTCCGGACAGCGCCTTCACCAGGTGAGTCTTGCCCAGCCCCGGCAGGCCCTCCAGGAGGACATGGCCCCCAGCCAGCACTGCCCACAGGAGCTCCTCGATCAGGGTCTGCTGGCCGACGATCGCGCAGCGGATGCGCGCGGCCATGGCCTCGATCAGGCCGGCAGCGTTCCGGAAGTCGTTCTCGGTGGGTGTCGATGTCTGGTCGGTCATTACTGAGTGGCGAGTGGCGAATGGCTAGGGGTATGCGGCGGGGGCACCGGCCTTCCGCTCGATCGGGAGCGGGCAAATATCGGCGGTCGCAGTGACCCGACGCAACGTATCGCGAGCCGGCGGGCGACGATCAAGGTCCCTTGTCCCTCGCCACTCGCCACTTGCCGCTCGCCACCGCGTGAGCATACCGGTCGAGCAATGCGCGCTGTGCGGCCTCGCGCGGCCTGACCAGGCGTGCCTGCGCTTGCGCGGCGGTTGCACGGGGTGCCGCTGGCCGGGCATTCGGCAGGGGCTCGGGTCGGCCGGCGTTCAGGGCAGAACCGGGTCCGTCGGAGTCAGCGGCGCCGCCGGTGCGCGACAGCGGCCGCAGCCCCACCGGGAGATCCGGGCTGGAGGCGTGCTTTGGGGCGAGCTCCGCGGCCGGGGGGGCTGCCCCGGTCCCCGCACCCGTCGCGCCTGACCCGGCCGCGCCACCGGTCCGAGGACCTGGTGCTTCCGAACCGCCTGCGTTTCCAGCCGACTGGCCCTCGGGCAACCCAGGTCCAGACGCGGCCAGTGCGGCCGATCCCTCTTCGGGATTGTCGCCGATCATACCCCGTGGCGAGCCTCCGGGCGCCCCGCCCGGGTCCCCGTCGGCGGTCTTGGTCGGCTCGGCAGGTACCGGATCCAGGGAGTCGATGGCCCGGGCGAGGCTCGCGGCCGCGTCCGGGGCCGCGTTCGGGGCCGCGGGGATCTCGCGTACCGGCATGTCCAGCGCGGCCGGGCGGTACTGGGGCGGCGCTCCGGTAGGGGCCAGGAGCAGCCAGGCCAGGACCGCGAGCCAGGCCAGGATCGGTGCGGTCAATGCAGCGGCGCCGGGACCCCTGGGGGCGGATGCCGCCTCGATCGACCAGCCTGCAAGCCTGCGCGCCGCCTGGTCGAGCACCACGGCCCGGGCGCCAGCGGCGGGCGCCTCGGCTCGGGCGATCTCCCAGGCGGTGAGCAGCAGCCCGTCGGCCCCCAGCTCCCGGTCTGCGATCCGGGCGGCCTGCTCCGGGACGGGACGCCTGCGCGCCGCGATCGGCAATGCGGCCAGCAGAGGGATGACCGCGACCGCGACGGTCGCCAGGGTTTGCGGGTGGGACCAGGCGCTGGCCTGGTTTCCGACCAGCCAAGCCAGGAGGAATGCACCCAGGGTGCCCAGGGCCGTTGCCCCCAGGAGACCGATGCGAGCGCGACGCGCGAGGTCCGCCGCCCACAGCCTGGTACGTATCCGGGCCACCAGTGCCAGGATGGGGGAGATGCGATCGGACCCCGGGACTGCCACGGCGATCGACCGATCAGTGCGCGCCGGACACACCGGGAACGAGCCCGGCGGCCAGTGCCCAGAGCAGGACCAGCAGAGCCCCGGCCTGGACGACCGGGGGCGCGATCCGGTCCGCCGGGGCCGGCAGCCGACCCGCCAGACCCAGTGCGAGTCCGATCGCCAGTGCCCACAGTGCGACCGCACCCTCGGTACGGGCCAGATCGGCCAGGCTCAGAGAGCCGCTCGCCAGGGCCAGGGTCAAGAGCGGCCAGGGCACCGCGATGATCAGTGCTGCCGCTGCCAGGGGTGCCGCGGTCCCGGTCAGGTTCAATGCAGCCGGTGCCAGGAGCAGCAGGATCAATGCCTGGCTCAGGACCAGGGCCGGGAGCGCCCCGGACAGGTCCGGGGGCAGTGGGCCGGGGACAGTCCGATCGATCAGCCACAGTCCGAGCGGGAGGCTATAGAGGAGTCCGGCCGCCAGGGCCGGGCGCAGCCCGTTCATGCCCCGGTCCGCCGCGGGTGCAGGATCAACCAGACCCGGCCGGTGGCAGTGGGGGCGGGCGCCGATCCCGGCGGCAGGGCCAGGACCAGGGCGGGCGAGGGCGGTCTAGGCAGATCGGTCGGTGCGTGCTCCGACCGGGGCGAATACTGCAAGGGTGCCGGCGCTCCGCACTCCGATCGGTCCGGGCCGGTCTGTTGGGGTCGCCACAGGGTCTCGCCGGCCGGCAGGCTGGGGATTCGCCGGGCGCAGTCCCCGGCGACCAGCCAGGCGTCGGCGATGGGCGCACCGGAGCCGTTGCGGATGCGCAGGCCCTCCGGCTCAGGCTCCAGGCTCAGACCCGGCATCGAGGGCGCGATGCCGCGGGTCAGGTAGCGCCGGGTCGAGAGCAGGGCGTCCGGACCCTCCAGGGTGCCGCCGGAGTCCTCCAGGTGCCAGGCAAGCCCGCCGCCATCCAGGGGCAAGGGCATCTCGGATGGGGTATCCACGCTCAGCCGGCTTGGGTTCTGGCCGTCCCCGACCGTCTCGATCAGTGTGGCGAACCGGAGGCTCGGGTCCCCGGACTCGGTCTCGGCCCAGGTCAGTGTGCGCACCTGGACCACTGCCCGGGGCAGCGATTGCCAGACTAGCAGGGCGGCGAGTGCCGGGACCGCGACCATGGCCCAGGGTCGCGGCCTGCGCCAAAGGAGCAGTGCGCCGAGCAGGAGTGCATAGGGCAAGAACAGGAGCGCGATCCGGCGGCCGGACTCCCGGGCGCGCTCCTCCGCTCCCTGAAGATCGGTGCGGAGCAGCGACTGGGCCAGGTCCCAGCGGGGTTCGTTGGTGTCGGTGTCGGGTAGGGGTGCGAGGGGCCCGGGTGCGGCGACCACCCGGCGACCGCCGCATCCGGCCGCCATGCGGATGCCCGATAAATCCCGCGCCGATGCGCCGCTCAGGACCAGGGTCCCGCAGCCGCCCAGAAAGCGGGCGAGCGCCCGTGTCTGGGCCGGGTCGAGTGTCTTGAGGTCGGCGGGTGCGAGGGCCAGGGCCGAGACCGGCCCATAGCCCTCCGGGAGCACGGGGAGCCGCGCCGGGTCCGCCGCGAGCCAGTCTGTGCCCGCGGCGGCGGCCGGGGTTGCGAAAGCCAGCGCAACGCCTGGCGGTACGGGCTCCAGGCCGAGCGCCGCATCGGGGTTGGACCCGTCCGGGAGCAGTGCCTCGACCGCGACCCGACCGTCCGCCCCGGGGCGCACAGGCAGGGCCAGGCGCCCCGGCTCGCCCGCCGCCAGGTTGAGCTCGGCGGAGACCTCGATGCCGCCGCTGCTGGCCTGCACCCGGGCGGTGCCGCCGCGCTCGCTTTGGAGCGCGACTCCGACCTGCGCGGTCTCCCCTGGCCGGAACCGCCCACCCCAGGCCGCGTCCAGGTCAAGTGTCCCCGCCGGGGCTGCATCGATCGCGAGCAGGCCCAGGGCTGCAAGCGCCAGCGCCCGTGCGGGATGCGCGGCACCGCTCGGTTGTCGCCGGGCCTTGCCCGTCATCGGTCGCGGTCAGTCTTTGCGCAAGGTCTCGTTGAGCGCGATCACCGTCCAGGCGGTGCAGAGGTTGCGGTCGCCCTCCCACCAGCGGGGGGACTGCGGGTTGACCCAGGATCCGTCCTTGTCCTGCAGGCTCAGGAGCTGCTTGGTCAGGTCGTTGCGCCAGTTGTGGACGACGCCGGCGGGATCGGTCAGTGTGGGCTCGCCGTAAGCCGCCATGGTCTTGGCGAATGCATTGTAATAATAGAAGAGTCCCTGCCCCTTCTTGGCCCCCGGGTTTTCTTCGACCGAGTAGTTGGCGCGGATCCAGTCGTGGGCCGCCTTGACCCGGGGGTCGGATTTGTCGGTCCCGGCGAACAGCAGCGCGAGCAGTCCCCCGGCCGTCATGCCACCGTAAGACCCGGACCCGCCGTGTGGGCTCATGCCCGGCATGTAGGTGAATCCGCCGTCGTTGGCGGCCCAGGACTGGTCGTTGGTCTCGCTGTTGTTCTGGCAGCGGGAGACGAAGGTCAATGCCTTGTCCCAGGCCGGGTCCTTGGGATTGAGGTCCGTGGCGTGCAGGGCCTCCAGGGCCATGTAGGTGTTGGAGAGATCCGGACGCTCGTCGCCGCCGTAGCCGATGCCGCCGTAGTAGGCATGTTTGGGGTCGTAGCCCTCGCCCTCGTCGATCTGGTGGTCTTTGAGGAATTTCTGGGCGTCGCCGATGACCTTGTCGTAGGCGGGGTTCTTGGTGGCCTTAAGTGCCTGCATGGCGACCGCCGTGTTGTAGCTGCGGTTTTGGTTGGTCTCGCTGATGGATCCGTCCGGGTTCACATGGTCCAGCAGAAACTTGATCGGGCGGGTGATGAAGGGCCCGTCAGCCTCGTTGTACTTGCGCCGGTTCTCCAGAAATGCGCGTAGCGCCAGCGCGGTCACCCCGACCGAGCCGGACCAGGACCCGTCCTGCGCCTGGGTGCCGCGCAGATAGTGCAGGCCCTCGTCGGCGGCGCGCTCGGCGGGCTCGGTCAGTGCCTTGTCGAGACCGGGCTTCTGCTCCGCAGCCTCCGGTTTGGCGGGTTTGTCCGAGGCGGTGGCCGATTTTGCGGGCGCGGTACCCTGCGACTTTACGGTCGCGGATTCGGACCAGCCGGCGACGGGGATCGAGACGAGCAAGGCCCCGATCAGGGCGGTTGCCAGGGCGTTGCAGCGGGGGTTACGGGCGCGTTCGGCGTACGCCGGGCCGGGGACGGCAATCATGGCAGAAGCTCCTTAACAGTCGGTCGATTCAGGGACCTTTTAGTCCGGATTGGGAAGTCGGCGCGCGCAGGACGCGGGGATGTCCTGGGGCTGAGGCGCTTTGGCAGTGCGATGTCCTGCACAAGGCCGGCCAAGGCGAGCGCCCCCCCGCCCAGGGCCAGGTAGGCCAGGATCAGGGATCCGGCGGATGGGTAGTCGTAGCGCAGGCTGCCCAGGGGCGATCGGCGATAGATCCAGTCTGCCCGCGGATAGTCCAGGCCTGCGGGGAGCGACAGTGCGGTCAGCGGATTGACGGCGATGAGTGCATTCGCCAGCGGTGCCCCCCGATCGATCGGACCGGCCAGCCAGAGCGGAGCGGCGGCTAGTGCCAAGCCTGCAGCGAGCACCCAGCCGATCGCGCCGGATGGGGTGCCTGCCAGGGGTAACAGGAGCCAGGCGAGGCCGCCGACCGCCAAGGTCATGGCCGACACCGTCAATCCCCCCAGGACGAGCGATTCGGCGCCAACCTGGCTCGCACCGAATAGCGCCGGGAGTGCGAGCGCGATCGCCCCGGCGCTTCCACAGGCCCAAGCGATCCCGCGCAGTGGCCGCTGCGCGATCGCCCCGGGCAACGCCAGCAAAGAGACCGCCATTAATGCCGCAGCCAGATCGGTGGCCGGATAGAGGCCGCGCTCGACGATCCCGCGCAGGAGCAGCGCTAACAAGACCGCCAGCGGCACGCATAGCGCTGCCTCAAGTGCCGCGAGCCCGATCTCGCGCGGAATCGGCTGGCGGTTAAATCGGCCTCCGATCATAAACCGGGTTGTGGGTCCGCCAGGCACCCCTCCACGTAGTTCAGCAGGGAGTCGAATTGGCGGTGGAAGTCCATCTCCCGAACGCCCAGCGGGTTCTTGAAGAAACATGCCAGATGGGTCATCGGGCCGGATTCGCCTCGGCGCTGCGCCAAGTCCGCAAGCCTTACCATGTCCAGAATTAGAGGGGCGGCAAGTACCGAATCGCATCCCTGCCAGGTGATCTGCATGGTCATAGGCACGTCCATAAATCCAACGAAATGGATCAGATCCCAGGCGGTCTTCCAATCCCCCAGCGAAGGCACATAGTTGATAGACACCCCTGCGTGGGGTGCGTAGCCCAAGATACCGTCCAAAACCCGCTCCTTGTTCGCGAGCTTGGCCGCGCGGTTGCGCGGGTCGTTGAGCGCGCGTCCGTCATTGTTGCCGAGCAGATTCACGCCTTCCCAGCTCAGAACCCGCAGGTTGCGGTAGGCAAACATATGGGCCAAGGCCGTCTTGAGCAGGGTCTCCCCGGTCTTGCCGTCGTCGCCGTAGAACGGTGCCTGACATCGGACGGCTAAGTCGGCGATGCCGCCCCAGTCGCTGCCCGCGTTAGGGGTGAAGTTCACGTAGGGGCAGCCTTCGGACAGGGCAGCCCAGGCGTAACAGACGCTTGCGTTGATCAAATCTTTGCGATCCTTTGCGATCAACTCCTCGATCCCGGCCAGGCTCTCGCGCAGTGGCGATGGACCAGGGTGGGGCAACGAGGACATGAGGTTCACCACAACCACCCGCGAGAGTCGGTGGCTCTCGCGAAACGCCCGCAGATGGCCTCGCAGGTCGTCGATCAGGGTACGCAGATGGGGCAGATCGTCCGCGGGTGCGGCCGGGTCCCAGGCCATACTTGGGGCGTGGATAACATCAGGCTCGATGGCCTCGATGTCGGAAATAACGGCATCAAAGGTCTCGCGGTCGACGGTGTGCGAGCGCCGATACAAGCCCAGTGCGGACTCTCGCAACGGGGTTGAGTCGATATCCACGCCACCGAAGTGCAGGTCTGCGAGCCTCGCCAGAGGCAGGCGATCGAATGGAGCGCGAGCCGTGGTCAGACCGCTCTCCGACACCCGGCCGAGGGCCAGAGCGCGGGTACCGACCATCAGGGTTGCCGCGATGTCGCCTCGGGCGCCCACGAGCCAGACGCCAACAGGTCCGAAGCCAGGAAAGGGTTGCGATACGCTCAAGGCGGCGCCTCAGCTTCCGCTGGGGATTCGCGATGGCTGCGACAAGCCCTCGCTTGAACGCAACGCCAAACGAGCGAATGTAAGTAACTTGCGTGCTAGGCAGTTTGTAGACGTCCCATCGGGGGCGAGCACCATCGTTAATCCCACGCGCTAGAGTTGCGGTTGTGCAGTAATCGACTGCGCGTCATGACTTCGCAATGATACTCGCCCTCGTCGGTTGGACACTGGCCTCCTATCGGCGCTTTGCAACAGAACGGCGCCCGTAGCCTGCGTAGCCTGGCATCGATCTCGGAATGCAGTAGGAGCTGCTGGCGGCATGGGTTAAGGCGTTGCTTGTCATTTCCAATCCGCCAGCGAGCGGCAAGTCTCGACTTGGCGGGGTCGCCAGCCATCGAAGTCTCCGCACGGCGGGTGCGCTCGGGGGCGCGCACCCGCCAATTCTAACGTAAGCAGCGGCTACCGCTGCGCTTGGGGTCTTTAACAATCGAGAAGCAATAAAGGGCAAACGAGTAGAAGCATTCTGCATGCCAATTTGCGGAGCGACCGCAGATTATGAAAAAAATACTATAAAAACAATATTATATATCCATCTGGGGGCTTCTCGATGAAACACTCGGAGCTTCCGGCATGATCAGATCCTGTTCATCGAGAGATCCAACTCCGCTGATCGCGGCAAAATTAGTCCTTTTTCTACAATAAGATGCGCGCCTGTGCAGGACCTGGGCGGGTTTGTACAGAATCTGGTCAGAAACCTACTCCAGTTTCTTTCGCAATGTCGTTCGGCTCAACCCGAGCAATCTGGAGGCGGCTACTTGGTTGCCCTGGGTCATGCACATCGCCTCGTCGACGAGCTCCCGTTCGACCAGGCCGACGATGCGCTGGAATAGGTCAGCGGCCGGCTGCCCGTTGGCATCCCTTATATATCGGTGCAGTGCGTTTCGCACCGCTTCGCGTAGCCCCGCCGGGTCCTGGCCCAAACTTGCGGCAACTTCGGCACTGTCGGCCTCCGGCAAGGCGAGATCGGCAGCCGTGAGCCGGTTCCCCTGGGTCAGCAGGACCGATTTGCGGATCAGGTTTTGCACCTCCCGCACGTTCCCGGGCCATGAGTAGGTAACGAGCGCTGCCATGGCGGTCGGGTCGATTTCTCGGATGTCCTTGTTCAGCTCGCGATTGGCCAGCGCGAGGAAGTGTCTGGCGAGCAGCTCGATGTCCTCTTTGCGCTTGCGCAGCGGCGGCACATGGAGCCGGACCAGGTTGATACGATGGAAGAGGTCTTCCCGGAATCGGCCGGCTGCCACTTCTGCCCCAAGGTCGCGGTTGGTTGCCGCGAGGACCCGCGCCTCCAATCGGATGGCCACGTTGCTGCCCAGTCGCTCGAAGCGGCGTTCCTGCAGCACCCGGAGCAGCTTGCCTTGCAGGTCGTAGGGCAGCTCGCCGATCTCGTCGAGGAACAGGGTACCCCGTTGCGCCGTCTCGCAACGCCCGCAGCGCATGACGATGGCTCCAGTGAATGCGCCCCGCTCGTGCCCGAACAGCTCGCTCTCGATCAGGTGGTGTGGGATGGCAGCGCAGTTGACCGCCACGAAGGGTTGGTCGTGTCGTTGGCTGTGGGAGTGAATGCCGCGCGCCACCAATTCCTTGCCTACACCGCTTTCGCCGGTGATGAGGACCGTCAGGTCATTGCCAGTGACCAGACTCATCAGCTTGAACACCTCCTGCATGGCGGCACTCTGGCCGACCAGCTCCGGCTCGGCGGGTGGGTCGCCCGCCGCAGCTAACGGGGTCTGCCCATGCGATGCGGCCTGCGCATGCTGCAGTGCGCGGCGTAGCAACCCACGCAGCGGCTGCAGCTCCAAGGGTTTGCCCAGATATTCGAAGGCCCCGGCGCGCATGGCTTCCATGGCGGTGCTGACTGTACCGTAAGCGGTCATCACGATGACCACGGTCTCGGGCCAATCGGCCTTGATACGCCGTAGCGTCTCCAGGCCGTCCAGGCCCGGCATCTGCACGTCGAGCAGCACCACGGCTGGGCGCTCCCGTGCGACCAGCGCCAGGGCCTCCTCGCCCGTGCCGGCGGCGAGCGCCTGGTAACCCTCCCGTTCCAGCACCGCGGCGAGCGCCTCGCAGATCCCGCGCTCGTCGTCCGCCACCAGGACCTTGTTCGTCACCCCAGGGTGCCCTCCCGCGTTGGCAAGCCGATGCCCCCGGCGGGCAGGCTCAACACGAACCGCGCCCCGCCGAGCGCCGGGCTCGCCTCCGCGCGGAGGCTACCCCCGTGCGCCGCGGCGATCTCGCTGCAGATCTGCAAGCCCAGTCCGAGCCCGTGCGGCTTGCCCGAGCGGCCCTGCCGCAGGACCTCCGCCGGACCCGTCCGCCCAAGACCGGGTCCCGAGTCCTCGACCGCCAGCCAGATTCCCCCGCCTTCAGCCTCCAGCCCAGTCTCGATCCGGATCAGCCCACCGTTCGGCAGCTCGTCCGCCGCGTTGTTTGCCAGGTTCAACAGCACCTGCTTGATCCGGTCCCCGTCCAGCGGCGCCAGCGGGAGCGGCCCCAGGCGACATTCCAGCACAATCCGGCGGTGTGCGAGCGGTGGCCGCAGCAGATCGGCCACCGACTGCACCAGTGCGTTCAGGTCCCCCGCGGCGAGATCGCCGCTCGCCGGCCGGGCCAGGCTCAGGGTGGACGCGACCACTAGCTCCAGGCGCCGGATCTCGCTCAGCACGGATTCCAGGCGGCGGCGGTCGGCGGGATCCTGGGCCGTCTCGGCCAGCAGCTCCGCATGGAGCTTGATCGCGGTCAGCGGGTTACGGATCTCGTGGGCGACCCGGGCCGCCAGCTCTCCCAGGGCGGAGAGCCGGTTGCGTTCGGCGAGCTCCGCCTGATAGCGCGCCAGGCGCTCCGCCATCCGCTCGATCGCCGCCCCCAAGGCAACCAGCTCCCGCGCACCCTCGACCCGTGCCCGTGCGCCCAGGTCCCCGGTCGCCAGCCGCCCGGCCAGGACGGCGATAACGCCCACCGGCCGGGTGATCCCGCGGGCGGTGCGGTGTGCGACCCAGGCGAGCACCAGGGTGCCCGCCACCGCGGCCCCGCCGAGCAGGAGGCCCACGCGCCGGGATGCTCGGTCGATCTCGGTCAGCGCGGTTGCCGCCGCCAGTGCCCGGTAACGCGGGTCGAGCCCGGGACCGACCGGCCGCACCACCAGGCTGAATGCGGTGTCCCCGCGCTGGAAGCGCCCAGCCCCGCCCTCCGGCGACTGCTCCAGCAGACGCAAGGCGGCGAAAGCAACCGTGGTCTCTGCGGCCGGCTCGGGGCTCGCGTCGGCCGGGATCGGCACCAGCTCGGCGCCAAGCAGCGCGCCCAGACGGTCCAGCAGCTCGGCGGACAGCGGCAAACGGCCGGAGGCCAGCTCCGCGACGGCGCGCCCGAGCTGGTCCTCCAGACGGCGCGCCAGGCTATCCGCCAAGAGCGCGGAGGCCAGCCACCAGGCGCCGACCGCCCCGGCCGCCAGCGCCAGCACGAATGGGAGAAAGATGCGGGCATAGATGGACATGGCGACGGGGCCGGGTCCGCGGTGGAACGAGGTCTTAAGCATACACTCGGCCTTTCCAAACCGGAGCGGCTTGACGATCATCGCCGATCGTCTGCCTCTTGCGCGGATTGAAATGCCTCGCCGCGGGTTGATCGGAGCCCCCTCGTCTGCGTGCCCTGTTTGGGAACATCCGAACCGGCGAATCTGTCCGATTCAGTTGCCCAATACCGCCGACGCTCGGTCGCTCCCCGTAGGGGCGGCCCCCTGGCCGCGACTTCGCCCTCGTCCGTGCTCCCGGCGATCCGTTTGCTTTGCAGGGCGCACCTAAGCCGTAAACCGGCCGCGCGTCTGGAAGACGCCCGGTCGCGCCGGGGCGGCTCCTGCGGCACGGCTTGGTCAGGCCAAGCCGTCGACGGGGCTTGGTCGCGGCTGGCGCAATTCGCCGTCGATGTCAGGAAATTTTACAGTCGCGCGTAAGGCGAGCCCCGGGGTCGTCGAGCATCGTCGTTAAAAGCAGTGACATAGGCAAATCAATAGGCGCTGGCACAAAATTTGCAATGCTATTTGGCGAGCGCCGCCCCGTCTCCCGGGGGGGAGACTGGCGGCGCGGAACGGTCCGCCCCCACGGCGGTATCCGAGGGTGTCGAGTTTCTTGGCCGTGGCCGCCCGCGATCCGCAGGTGATCGCGCTGAGTCCTAAGATTCGGAAGGCATGCCGCCAAATGATAAGCCGCTTGCCTCCACGGTCTTGTAGCTCGAATTCCGCGTGCGGACACCCAGGAGGCAGTGGAGCGGGCTCCGTTGTTCTTCGGCTCAACTAGCAATTGAGGGGCGCATCATGTCGCGAACGTTCACCGGTACCCAAGGGTATCCACTCGGTGCGTTCATTACCCGGATCTCGACTCAGTGTCGAGGCTTGGTGAAGAACGCGTTTCTGGCCGTGCTCGCCATTGCGGGCACTGCGTCGGTCGCTTCAGCGGAAACGCTGCTGATGCCCGATCGGGACGCGCGGGTGGCCGTCCCCGTGGTCGTTTGGGGCGTTCACACTCAGGGTTCCGGAACCGCCTGCGCGCTGGACTTCGGCGACGGGAGCACGCCCTACGACTGCACCGCCGTGGACCGGTCGTACATCGCACAGCCCCACACCTACGCGGTTCAGAACACCTACACGGTGACCTTGACCGTCGGCGCGGAAACCGCCACGACCGAGATCCAGATCTTCGACCCGACTCTGTTCCCCGATGGCGGCGCCGCCGGCGACAACAACCGCAACCTGGGCATCAACATGGCCATCCAGGATGGTCTGCGATTCCTCTGGACGTCCCAAAACAACCGTGCCGCCAATTTCCCGACCGGCACCACGACATTCTGGAACAACACCGGCTATCCCTACGCCGACACCTCGCTGGCCGTGCTGGCGTTCGAGAACCAGGGCTACAAGATCACAGCGAATGTCGCGCCAACGGGCATCTACGAGAAGTACATCGTTCGCCGCGGTTTGAACTACGTGCTTAGCCAACTGGGCACCCTGGCGCTTAACGTGACGCCTGCCGGCAACAATCCTTGCGCGGTTTACGTCGATTGCGTCGGCTTGCAGACACAAGCCAACCAGGGGTACACCACGGCACTGGCCATCTTGGGCTTTGCTGGCAGCGGCGCGCTCGCACAGGTGAACACGGAAGTCGCGGGCTACACCAACGGAAAGACCTACGGCGAGATCCTGCAACGCTTGGTCAACGCCATGGTTTGGGGTCAGAACGACGTCGGCAACGGCCGGGGCGGCTGGTACTACACCTTCAATTCCACCGTTCTCGACGGGTCCACGATGGGCTGGACCACGCTCGCGCTGCTGGATGCGGCCGCGGCCGGTGCAACGGTGCCGGCCTGGGTCAAGACCGAGTACAAGCTCGGCTTCGAGTGCGCCCTGAACACCGACGGGTCGTTTGACTACAACGGCGACTGCAACCCAAGCGTCGGTGCCTTCGGTTCGATCGCCAGTCCCGCCAAGGGCGGCACCGGCCTGCTGGGCATGTTCTACCTTGGTAACCCGGCCACGGCGCCCGCCAACGTCAGCGCCATCTCCGGCTACATCAACGGTTGGTGGAATGGCGCTGGCCTTGGACTCAACTACAGCAACTGCGGCGGCGGTGGCGGCAACAAAGGTTGCGCCTACGCGATGTTCAACAACTTCAAGGGCATGAAGCTGCAAGGCATCACCACGTTGCCTGCCGTGACGCGGCCGGCCGGCCCGGGCGCCCAGCCCGCCGGCGACTGGTACGCCGACTATGAAGACTGGTTGGTTGCCAACCAGACTTTGCCCGCCACCGTCGGGGGCGGCAACTGGAGTCCGTTGTTCTTCTCCTGCTGCGCCAACGGGAGCTCGATCAATGCGGCGATGGCCGAATTGATCCTTTCGCCGGTTGCGCTGGTAGCCCCCGACCCGGGCCGGTTCTCCACGGTGGGCCTCAGCCCGCCGACGGCGACCAACCCGGTGGGCACCGACCACACGGTCACCGCCTTCGCCCAAGCCGAGAACGGCGCACCTGTCCCCGGCGTCACCATCGACTTCAAGGTCCTGACAGGGCCCAACGCGGGTAAGACGGGTAGGGGCACCACCGGAGCCGACGGCAAGACGAGATTCACGTACCACGACGATGGAGGTGCCGGCACCGACACGATCCAGGCGTTCATCGGCTCGTCGCTCAGCTCCAATCAGGTGAGCAAGATCTGGGGTGGTCTGGTGTGCGACCTGACCAACGACGGCGTAGTCAGCCCGGCCGACCTGAAGTTGTTCACCCCCAAGCTGAATACCGTCGCCACCGGGCCGAGCGACCCCTACGACCCGAACCGCGACGGCCGGGTCAACGCCGCGGATGTGCGCTACTGCCAGCTCAGGCGGACAGCTGCGACGCCCTGAGGGTCGAAAAATAGGAACCTGAACCAAGTCTGCGGTGCCCAGGTACCGCAGGGCTTGGTCAGGGGGAATGCACAATTTATCGTTGCCGATGTGCTCACGAGTAACCTGAGCTCATCGGCTTACTGGAGAACTTCAAAGTGAAAAGCAGAAACTGGAAACTCGGAGCCGTGGCGGCCATGGCCGTGGCGGCGGCCAGCTTCGCCTCGCAAACGTACGCGGGGACCGTCATTCTGGTCATGAGCACGCCGACTATCACCACGGCAGGCGAGGCCGTCAGCGTCGACATCGTCGTCGATGGCCTGCCGTCCGCTGCGGGCGGGTTCACGCTTGATCTGGATTACGACAGCAATCTGTCGTTTGACGCGTTCCTACTGGGCCCGAGTGGCACGTTCGGGCCGGCCCCGGAAGATGTAGGGTCAAACAATACGAACGGATCGGTATTTCTCTCAGCGTTTTACGATCTATCGGTACTTGACGACACCGTGGCCTATGCCACGCAGAGTTCGGGCGGACTGTTCACGCTTGCGCGCGTCGATTTCACCGGCGTGGCCGCTGGTGACTTCACGCTGGGTTTGAGGAACGTGGCCGTCAGCAACTGGCTCGGAGAATTTGACGACCCTGCGTTCAATTTGTTGGTGTGCTCGGGCGCAGCCTGCGGCGTCCCCGAGCCGTCGACGCCTCTGCTCGTCGCCGCCGCACTCGGCGCACTGTCGCTGCGCCGCAAACACAAGGCGGCCTGACACGCCGTGTGGCGGGCGCTGATTCGCAGCGCCAGCCGGAGGCAGAGCGTCGACTGAGCAACTCCGCCGACGTTCTGCCTTCTTTAATTTCGGGCACATCGTCTTGACTGTGCGCACTGAGTCAGGTCATCGCCCCGGCGGACGATCCCGGTCGTGCCGGTGCTTATCGCGGCGCTTCAGCCCTGCAAGCCCGGCGGGCGTTTATGCAGGCTGCCCCAAGCCACCCCCAGACTGCCCGCCGCCCCGTCTCCCGGGGAGGAGGCTGGCGGCGCGGGACGGACCGTCCCCAGGGCGGTCGACGAGAAGCAATGGAGCGTCAGGCACATGAAACGAGCTCTAATAAACCCCAAGACAGCAACGAGCGCCGCGTTGGCGTGCCTGTTTGTCGTCGCCCCTGTGGCGCTCGCCGCGCAGGCCGAGCCTGGACCGGTGGCCGCGGAGCCGACCGGGCCAGTCTTGCCCACGGGCGATCTGCACCTCTCGGGCGTGGTGGTCGTGGGCAAGGAGGTTCGCTTGGCCGTGGTCGAGCGTCCGGGGCAGGGGGGGCGCCTGGTGCGCGCGGGCGACACCCTGTCGGACGGGAGTCGAGTGCTGGAGATCGGTCCGGACTGGATCCGCCTGGCCCTGGAAGGGGAGGAACGAGTCCTGCAGGTCGCCGGACTGCGGCCGGCCAAGGTCGGAGACGCCGTTAGGCCTGCGGGCGGTGGCGTGGAACCGCCCCGCGCCGATCAAGCGTCGGATCAACCGCTCGTATCGTCGGCCAAGGCCGACGCAGAGATTCTCGACGCGGTGTCGCGTCTGGCGTCCGACCCCCGGGCGAGCGAGGACGACCTCGGCTTCGTCCTGGCGCCGCTCCTCGATTTGCCGGCGGATTCCAGTATCCGGCCCTTCTTTCCAGGCCAGCCCGAACGGGAAGAGAAAGGCTTATCGGAGATTCGCGCAACACTGGCTCGGGGCGAGTTGGTTCGCTTAAAGGTCGACTCCGACGGGCAGGAAAGGATGGTTTATCTGATGAAGGAGCCAGCCAGCGAGAGCTCGGCGGATTCGGACGAGCCCTGATTCGTCGGAGCCGGTTCGGTCTCACTCTGCGGCGACCGTCCGCTGGCCGCGTCGGGCGACCCAGCGCCAGACGAGCCAGCCGAGGACCGGTAGGGCCATGGGTACGAGCAGTCCGATTCCCAAGGCCGAATCTGGTATCAGAGCTGCGCCGTTGCCGGCGAGCGCGCCCGCGTAGATCAGGTTTCCGGCCGCGCAGATGGCCAGAAATCGGCCGAGCGGCATCCGTTCGGCCCCGGCAGTGAAGGTGACCGCCTCCGCCAGGACCGGAACCGGCCGGCTCAGGAAGAGGGCGAGCGCCGTGGGCGCCTGCGGCAGGCGCTCGCCGAACCGGGCAAGCAGCAGGCGCCCGAGCCCATAGCCGGCCAGGTTGCCGACCGTCATCCCCAGCCAGGCGGCAAGCAGTCCGGGTCCGAGGCCCAGCCGGGCACCGAGCAGGGTGCCCACGATGCTCGACGGGATGGGCAGCAACACATCAGCCGCCAGTAGACCGAATCCGGTCAGCCCGAAGAGCCAGGCATGCCGATCGGTCGCCGAGAGCCACTGCTCGCCTGGGAGCTCCCCCACCACCGCGAATGGGACGATGGGGATGGCCAGTGCGAGTACGATGACCAGGATGCCCCTGGCCTTGGGACTCATGGCGCGGGCGCCGAGTCCCCGCTCCGCCAGCCGGAGACTGGGCTGACGGGGATGGACTGCATGTCGACATAGGGTCTGAAAGGGGCCTGCACCCGCTCCAGCAGCGAGGCATCCCGGACATCCAGCAGGGCGAAGGTGCAGGAGCCGTCGGCTGCCGCCCAATCCCCCAGGATGCGCATCCCGTCGGGAATGTTCCCGTAGAAGGACTCGGCAATGGCGCCGAGGCGCTCGTAATCGGCTGGCGAGAGGTCCGTGCGGGTGCGGTTGACGATCATGTAGAGCATGGGGGTTTCCTGTTCGTGATGGCTTCGGTCATCGGGGGGGCGAGTTTGGTCGATACGCTTTGGCCCCCCTCCCCCGGCCCTCCCCCGCGAGGGGGGAGGGGGCGGAGACTTGGCGCAGGGCGGGCGCGTCTTTGGAACGGGCGGGACGAGCGCAATCCTCGTAAGAGCGCTGCCCCCGGCGCGACTGGCCCCGTACGCCGGAACTGCCGGTCTGCGTAGGAGCGCCGCCCTCGGCGCGACTGCCCCTCGAACCCGGTGCGAGCCCGGTCGCGGCGGGGGCAGCGCTCCTACAGGCGCGGAATGTGCGCGGCGCCGCCCTGTCCGGGGCGGGGCCGATGATATAGCATGCGGTCGGTTTCAATCAGCCCTTCTAGGTGTCGCAAATGGATGAGTCCCCACTTCCGCCGTCCGCCCGGCTCAAGCTCGATCTCATGTTCGAGGGGGTGCGCTATAGCGACGCATTGGGTGCGGCGGTCGCCCATTCCTGGCCGAATTACTATCCCTACCGCTTCGCTCCCGGCGAGACCAATCCCACCGGCAAGGCTAAGGTGCCGATCCCCTACCTCATGAACCTGGAGGACGGGACTGAGGTCCGGATCAAGGGCGCCGGCGAGTCGGGTTGGTCCGCGGTCGGCGATCAGGCCAGCGGCTATCGGTTGCGACACGACGACGGCCGCTCGTTCCCGATCGTCTTCGAGTCCCTGCCGAACTGGATGCGGGGCCAGACCGCGGACGGCTTCCCCATGGCCCAGGCGGGGATCAGCATGCACGGGGACATGGCGGTGATCAATATCGCACCGGGCTGCGAGTACTTCCTGACCCGTCGGCCCGACGGGGACTCGATGCGCTGCACCTTCTGCGCCTACGGCGCGCCCAACGAGCGGGTCAAGCATTACGAGCAGCGGATCGGCGAGGCGGGACTGTCTTCTGCGACGGTTCGGCGAATGCGGGAGACCCTAGGAGCGGCGTTGGCCGAGGGCGGTATCCGGCACATCTATCTGGTAGGCGGATCCATGACCGATTGGTCCCTGGAGGCCGAACGTTTCCTGGAGCTGGCCGCCGCGGTCCAGGCCGTGAATGCCCGCCGGGTCCCGGTCTCGTGCGGCTCCGGTGCCCTGCCTGGGGATAAGCTGCGCGAGCTCCATGACTCGGGGCTGGTGGACCATGTGTGCTTTAATCTGGAGATGTGGTCCGAGCCGCTGTTCGCGAAGGTCTGTCCGGGCAAGGCGCACTTCGTCGGCTACGGGCGCTGGCTGGAGTCCCTGGAACAGGCCGCGGCCCTCTGGGGTCCGGGCCGGGTCTATTCGGCGATGGTGGCGGGTATCGAGTTGGAGCCGGAGCATGGCATGACCTGGGAACAGGCGGCGGACCTGGCCATCGAGGGGGCCAAGGCCCTGTGCGACCGGGGGGTCTTGCCCATCTATTCGCTCTACTGGCCCACGGGCGGACGCGATCACCCGGACTATTTCAGCCGCCTGCGCCAGTATTTCGAACGGCTGAACCTGGCCTACCGAGAGATCCGCCGGTCCCGCGGACTCGCCATTGCCGATAGCTTCATGTGCCACCGTTGCTCCTACATGCAGCTCGAATGCGACATCGATCGCGCCGCCGCCGGAGAACCTGCCCATGTCTGAGTCCGCGCCTGCCGGGAACCGTCCGGATCCCCGGCCTATCATGGCCTTGTCTACGGCCTATTGGTCCTCCCAGACCCTGTTGACGGCCAACCGTATCGGGCTCTTCGCCTTGCTGTCCGAGGGACCGCTCTCCGCCGAGGCGGTCGCCGGTCGGTTGGGCACCGCGCCCCGGCAGACTGACTTGTTCCTGCGTGCCTGCGTCGGCCTGGGTCTGCTGGAGCTGGACGGCGGGGTCTACCGCAACGCCGCGTCGGCGGAGACATTCCTTGTCCCCGGTCGGCCTACCCACCTGGGAGATGCCCTGGGTTACAGCGACGACCTCTACGGCGTCTGGGGCCGGCTGGAATCGACCCTGCGCACCGGCCGGCCGGCCCTGGCACCGGAGTCCTACCTGGGGCGCGACCGGGAGCAGACCCGGCACTTCGTGCGCGGGATGCATAACCGCGCGTTGGCGATCGGCATGGGGCTCTTGTCGCTGGTCGATCTGGACGGGCGCGAGCGCCTGCTGGATCTCGGCGGCGGTCCGGGGACCTATTCGGCCCTCTTCGCTCAGCGCTATCCGGCGCTGCGCGCGACGGTGCTCGATCTGCCGGACGTGGTGGCTATTGCCCGCGAGATCCTCATCGAGATGGGGGTGGGCGACCGGGTGGAGACCATGGCGGGGAGCTACAAGGAGACGGCGTTTCCAGGGGGGCAGGATGCGGTCCTGATCTCGGGCGTCTTTCACCGCGAGACCGAGGCGATGTGCCGGTCGCTGGTCGCGCGGGCCTGCGAGTCCCTGCGACCCGGGGGAGTGCTGATCGTGAGCGATGTCTTCACCGACGCGACCGGGGTCTTGCCGCCCTTCGCCACCCTGTTCGGGGTCAACATGATGCTGACGGCGGAGGATGGCGGTGTGCATTGCGCGAACGACGTCGCGCGGTGGATGACCGATGCGGGGTTGGGCTCCATCGCCATCAAGCCCTTCCCGGAGCCCATGCCCCACCGACTGGTAGAGGGGCGTAAGCCATGATGGGCGCGACGCACATAACGCGACGGGTCTTCGCGGGGCTCCTGCTCGGTCTATCGGTCGCGACACTGGTATCCGCGGATCAGCCCGGGACCGCCCCGAACCACGGCGGGGCAGATCCAGCCCCGGCGACTGCCGATCCCCGGGCGGGGGGGCTCGGGTCCATTCAAATCGAACGCGAGCGCGGACGATTCGCGGTGGCTGGCCGAATTATCGAGCGCAAGCCGACCGGCGGCCCCCAATTGCTCGAGTATCTGGCCGTGAAGAAGGGCGGGTTGAAGTCCTACGAAGCGCTGATGGAGCTCGATGCGACGGCTGCCGAGTTCAATCTGGCGTGCATCCTGATCGGCCTGGACCCGTCCCGGGCGGTACTGCCCAAGTTCCATTTCGACCCCACGCCGGTGCAGGGCGACCCGGTCGATGTGCAGGTGGAGTGGGAGGCCAACGGGGAGCCGCGGCGGGTCTCCGCCTCCGAGCTTCTGACGATCGACGGAAAGCCGGTCGCGGACAATGCCTGGGTGTACACGGGGTCCGTCTTCGTTGCTCCCGGGCGCTATTTGGCCGAGGAGACTGGAACGCTGATCGGTTTCATCCACGATCAGGACAGTATCGTCGAGCATCGGGTCGGGATTGGACTGGGGCCCGGGACACCCGCATCGGTCAATGGGGCGCTATTGCCGCCCATCGGGACACCGATTCGTGTGATCGTCCGGAACGCGGGCGCGCGGGAATGACCGCTGTTCGAGCCTGGTTCTCTAGGGGCACGGTCTGCACCGGACGCTTCGTTCTCCTGGATCGCCAACTCTACTCGGACTCGGTGGGGTGCGGAGTCCAGGCTGGGACCTGTCTGCCCAAGTCAGGGGTCGGTGGCTCAGGACGCACCGGGGTCTCTTTGCACATCCGAGCGACGCGGTGTCCGTCGGTCGGGAGGTCGGCAGGGACGCTTTCTGCCACGTTCCGACCCCGTCCCCGGCTATACTCGCGCCCCAAGTCTTAAGGCCCGGAACCACCCGATGGAAGCAACCGAAGTCCCACGCAAGCGTCCGCGCGGCATCTATCTACTCCCCAACCTGTTCACCACCGCGGCCCTGTTCGCCGGGTTCTATGCGGTCCTGGCGGCCACCGCGGGCCGCTTCGAGGCCGCGGCGATCGCCATCTTTGCGGCGATGCTGCTCGACGGGTTCGACGGTCGGGTGGCGCGCATGACCCACACCCAGACCGCCTTCGGGGCCGAGTACGACAGTCTCTCGGACATGGTCGCCTTCGGGGTCGCGCCCTCGTTGGTCGCCTACCACTGGGCGCTTTCCGGGCTCGGTAAGGTGGGTTGGCTGGTCGCCTTCGTCTACACCGCGGCGGCGGCCCTGCGGCTTGCCCGCTTCAATACCCAGGTGGGCACGGCGGACAAACGCTATTTCCAGGGGCTGCCGAGTCCTTCCGCGGCGGCCGTCGTCGGCGGCGGGGTCTGGATCGGGGCCGATCAGGGGATGGATCCCAGCTATGTCTCCTGGCTCGCCGCCTTCCTGACCGCTGGCACCGGGCTGCTGATGGTCAGCAACTTCAGGTACTGGAGCTTCAAGCAGCTCGATGTGCAGGGCCGGGTGTCGTTTATGCTGGCGGTGCTCGCCATGCTCTCCATCGCCCTGATCCTGATCCACCCGCCCATCGTGCTGTTCCTGGGATTCCTGGGCTATGCCATCTCGGGGCCGGTCTGGACACTGGTTCGGCTGCGCCAACGCCGTGCGCGACGCCGTCGCCAGCGCGCCGCGGGCGGCGGCGATTAGGGACGCGCGTGCGGCCAACTCCGCCCTGCCGTCGGTCGCTCGGGCGGTTGCTTGCATCCTGTTTTGCGCTCGTGCTGCTAACGTGTCTGGACGCAACCTCGGTGTTGGCCGCGGACGCCGTCGATCGGGCTCGCAAGGACGCAGAGCGTAAGGCTTGCCTGGTCTGTCACCGGATGGAGACCATCGCCTACCGGGATCCGGAGACCGGCGAGATCCGCGATCTTCATATCGACCTGGAGCGCTACGCCCGCTCCAACCACGCCGACCTTGGCTGCACCGATTGCCACGAGCGGGACTACCGGCGCTACCCACATGCCCACGGCTCCGCCGACGAGGGACTGCGCTGCGTCGGTTGCCACGACGACGACCCCAAATACCAGCCCTATCGTTTCCAGAAGATCGAGGCCGAGCTCGAGCGCAGCGTCCATGTCGGGGAAGACCCCGACCAGCCGACAGGTGCTACGCCGCGCAGGAAATTGACCTGCTTCTCGTGCCACGACCCCCATGTCTTCCGGGCCACCGAGCGCGGGGACGATATTGCCGGGATCGTCCAGGGCCACAACCGGGTCTGCATAGCCTGCCATACCGGGCTGCGGGACCCGGTAACCGCCGGCCACCTGTGGCTCCCGAATCGGGAGACCCATTGGCGAGCGGTGCGCTGTCTGGATTGCCACACACCGGTATCCGACCTCCCGTCCCACGAGGTGCTCCCCGCCGGGCAGGGGGTGCGAACCTGCGACGCGTGTCATTCCAAGGACTCGCGGCTGCTCGGTCAGCTCTATGCCTATCGCTCGGAGCAGTCGTTGGCTGAAAAGGGCCTGATCTCGATGGCAGTCTTCAACCGGGCCTATGTAGTGGGAATGAGCCGCAACGACACCCTCGACCGGGTCGCCCTTGGCCTGATCGGGCTGACCCTGATCGGGCTCGCCGCCCATGCGGTGGGGCGTTACCGCGCCTATCGGACCTACCGGGCCAAGTGGCGTCAAGGGTGAAGGCGCTGTATCTCTATTCCGGTTGGGTGAGGGCCTGGCACTGGCTCAATGCATTGCTGTTCCTGGTTTTGATCTTTACCGGGGCCAGCATGCATTTCTCGGGTGCCGGGTGGCTGCTTGCGTTCTCGACCGCCAGGCCCATTCATAACGTCGCCGGGATACTGCTGACCCTGGCCTGGATCTGGTTTGCGGTCGGGAACCTGCTGACGGACAACGGTCGCCACTACCGCGTGCGGCTGCGTGGACTCGCGACCCGCATCCTGGAGCAGTCACGCTACTATGCGGTCGGGATCTTCCGCAACGACCCCCATCCATTCCATCCCAGCGAGTCGGAAAAGCTCAACGAGCTCCAGAAGCTAACCTATCTGGGGGTGGTTTATGGGCTGATGCCGATCCTGATCGGTAGCGGCTGGGCCTTTTTGCTGGTGGCCTATTTACCTAAGACCTTGTTTGGGATCGGCAGCGTTTGGGCGGTCGCCATGACCCATCTCACCGTGGCCTATCTGCTGGTGCTGTTCCTGCTGACCCACCTCTATGTCATCACCACCGGCGACAGCGTATTCCAGAACCTGCGGGCGATGATCACGGGCTGGCACTGTGCCCGACCGAAGCACGGCGCAGACTGACTCCTGGCAGATCTTCCCGACCGCGCATCGGAGCGACCATGACCGGCTCAATCGCGTATCGACTTCGCAGCGGTTTGCGCAGATGGCTGGCGATCGGCCTGGCGGTCCTGGTCGTCCTGTGGTTGGCCTATCGGTGGGCATATCCGCTGCTTTTCCAATACTATGTGGGAGAGTCCAACCCCAAGCTGACCTATGCGAGCAGCCGGGAGGTCAGTCCGGAGGAATTCGAGTCGATCGCCAACTCGCTGACCCGGGAGGCGCGTGAGGCGCGGGCCGAGCGGATCGTGTCTGACGGGCAGGACCCCTTCGCCCGCCGGGTGAAGATGGAGATCCTGATGAATACCCAGTCTTTCCTGCGCGGCTCCGACTTTCCTCATATCGAATATTTTCGGGAGGCGGGCATCCGGCGCTATGCGGGACCCGAGACCTGTCTGCGCTGCCACTCGACGATCTCGGTCGAGCACGGGAACGGCACCCGCTCCCGGGTCGACACACTCCAAGACCTGGTTGATTCGGTCCATTTCAAGTTCCAGAGCGACTCCGGCGGTTTTTCGACCTTTGGATTCGACGGCCGGCGCGTCAATGCACCCGGGTCGCGCAGGATCCCGGTAGGCAAGATCAACCGAGCCTGCGGCATCCCTGGGAGCTTCTCCTGGACCGGGTGGGCGGCGCTCGTCGAGAGCAGACCGGAGTCTCGCAACGGGGCCGTGGAGCTGCGCAGCGAGGGCTGCGGCCAATGCCACATCGGGGGCAATTACCAGCCGGCCACCGAGAAGATGATGCCGGTGGGGGATGTGCCCTCCAATGCCAAGGAAGGGATCGACTGCCTGATCTGCCATGCCGCTCGATACGATATGAACGAGCGTCATGTGATTCGGGATGGAGGCGGCCTGCGCTGGAACCAGGATCGCAGCCTGGGCTCCGCACTCACAGTGGGTCGGGTGGCGAGCCCGAACTGTCTGCGCTGCCATCAGCACAATATGGGCGGAGACGCCTATGCCCATAATCGGGCGGCCCAGTCGCTCGGTCACGAGAACCGGCGTTTACTGCATCTCGGGGCCAAGCGCGGCAACCCGTTCAGCCCGCAGGACGATGCACATGCCGCCGCCGGCCTCGAATGCACCGATTGCCACGTCCCCGAGGGCCACAAGATCCCTCGCGGACGCAAGGGCACCGACCTGGTGGCCAACGACCTGCCGGACAAGGAGGTCTCCTGCGAGACCTGTCACTCCCGGGCGCCCCACAACAACGCCGATCACAAGGCGCTGCTCAACGGTCATATCGCCCGCCTGGCCTGCGAGACCTGCCATATCAAGTCCCTGCAGGACAGCAGCGTCGTCTTGCGCGATTGGGTCCATCCCACCTGGGACCCGCAGGAGGGGATCTACGCGCCCACCGATATCTATCGCTCGGGCCAGGTTGGCAAGGGCTTTATTTATCTGTGGTTCAACGGCAACGGGACCTTCCTGGCCAATGCGCTCGGTAGCAATCCAAATGGCTCTGCGGACTATGATCCATTGATGAATCAATTGGTACGCATCGCCGATCCGCAGGTGCTCGCGGCGGTCCGCGCCGGGGCCGCCAAGCTCAAGAAGCGCTATCCGGAGATCGACGTGGATGCCTATGTCAAGGCCGCCACCGACCCACTGTCCCAGCTCGCACCCGCCCTGCTCGAGACCCGCCAGGAGACGATCGCCCGGCGCCTGCGTCCGGGCATGGAGGAGGGTCAGAGCCGGATCTACCCGTTTAAGCTGTTCAACGCACTCATGTACGAGGACCTGGGTAATCAGGGACCTTTCGGGGCCATGATCCTGCCCTTCGATTACGCCACCTATTACCGCAGCGGAAACACCCGGGCCTCGGTCGTCCAGGCGATCCAGGACCCCATCGTGGTGCGCATGTATCAAAAGCCTTTCAAGCTTTATATGATGGACGAGTTTATGCGCTACTTTGGGGCGAGTCAGGGCTGGAGCGCGCGTTACCCCCTGGCCGACGGGCAATTGGTCGATGTGGAGCCACGCTGGATGCGTCAAATGGGCACCCTGATGGT
Source organism: uncultured Gammaproteobacteria bacterium (assembly GCA_963780725.1). Lineage (GTDB taxonomy): Bacteria > Pseudomonadota > Gammaproteobacteria > Chromatiales > Chromatiaceae > Thiodictyon. The sequence continues at coordinate 2,732,842 of CAWACV010000001.1, read as the reverse complement.
CAATCACGGGATCAAGAAAGACGCCTGGCAGTGTGCCGACTGCCATGCCGGGAACGGCATCATGGACTTCGCCGCGCTGGGCTACGATCCGCAGCGCGCGGTGGAGCTCGAGACGCTGGACGTGTCGCAGATCGTCATCGAGCCTTAGATCCGCCGAGTGCGATCCCACTGGCCTTGGCTAACCGGCTCAGTCATCCGGCGGTCGATCCGTGCGCCGACGTTTGACCACGGCCTGGGCACGTTTGGATTCGAGCCGGCGTTCTTGGGAGGCGCGGGTGGGGCGCGTGGCGATCCGTAGCTTGGGCCGATGGGCGGCTCGCCTGATCAGGGCTGCGAGGCGCTCCCGTGCGTCCTCCCGGTTGCGTTCCCGGGTGCGGAAGCGATGGGCCTCGATGGTCAGGAATCCCTCGTTGTCGATGCGCCGGCCGGCGAGCCGGATCAGGCGTTGGCGCACGTCCTCCGGCAGCGACGGGGAGCGCGCGGCATCGAATCGCAACTGCACCGCAGTCTCGACCTTGTTGACGTTCTGGCCGCCCGGTCCCGGGGAGCGGATGAAGCGCTCGCTGAGCTCGGAATCGGCAATGCGGATGCGGGCGTCGATCTGGATCATGGGCGGATTGTGTCTTGCCGCCCCGGGTGACGACAAGCTGAACAGGATTTAACGCGAGCAAAGGCCGCGCGGCCGATAGAATCGCAGTCCGAAGCTCTGCATTTGGGGATCGCTGCCTTGGACGACACCAGACCTGACTTAACCGACACTGCATCCGATCGCCCGCCCGCCGAGACCCAGCGACCGGGCCTGGCTCTGGAATTTGCCGCATTGCGCGAGCAGGTGGGACGAGCCATCCTGGGTCAGTGGAACCTGATCGAGCGGCTCCTGATCGCATTGCTGGCGGACGGGCACCTTCTGGTAGAGGGCGCCCCAGGGCTCGCCAAGACTACCGCGATCAAGCAGTTGGCAGCAGGGCTGGAGGGGGACTTTCATCGCATCCAGTTTACACCCGACCTGCTGCCTGCAGATCTGACAGGCACCGAGATCTATCGCCCCCACGACGGCAGCTTCCGCTTCGACCGCGGACCCATTTTCCATAACCTGCTCCTGGCCGACGAGGTGAACCGTGCCCCTGCCAAGGTCCAGTCGGCGCTCCTGGAGGCGATGGGCGAGCGGCAGGTGACCGTGGGCCGGGAGACCTATCCATTGCCGCGGCTGTTTCTGGTGATGGCGACCCAAAATCCGATCGAGCAGGAGGGCACCTATCCGCTGCCGGAGGCTCAGCTCGACCGTTTCCTGATGCATGTACGGGTGGATTACCCGGACCGGGACACCGAGCATGCCATCCTGCAGCTCAATCGGGACGAGGCAACGCGCGACGGGCCGGCCGAGCCCCCGGTGCGGCTCAGCCAGGCGAGTGTCTTCGCCGCCCGCCGGGCCATCTTCGGGCTCTTCATGGCGCCTGAGGTGGAGTCCTATCTGGTGCACTTGGTGATGGCGACCCGTCGGCCGGGGGACTATGCGGCGGAGCTTGCGGACTGGCTGCGCTTCGGGGCCAGCCCCCGGGCGACCCTGGCCCTGGACCGCTGCTCGCGTGCCCGCGCCTGGCTTGCCGGACGGGACTATGTCTCGCCCGAAGACATCCAGTCTGTGGCCCCGGACGTGCTGCGCCACCGGGTGCTCCTGTCCTACGAGTCGGAGGCCGAGGGCCGCTGCCCCGACGATTTCATCGCGGCCTTGCTCGCGCGGGTGCCCGCGCCGTGACCGTCGATCTGCGATTTTGCGGTTGAGCCATGCCCAGCACGCCCGCTCGTTTATTAGCGATCGGCCAGCGGCGCGAGTCCGTGCCCGGGATTCGGGCCGGGCTCAAGGAGCTGATCGGGCTGCGCGATCAGGCGCGCCGGCTGGACCTGGCCCCGCGCGGGCGGGTGCTCGCCACCCGCACGGGCGGACACCTCTCGCGCTTTCGCGGGCGCGGCATGGAGTTCGACGAGTCCCGGGTCTACCAGCCTGGGGACGATCCGCGCAATATGGACTGGCGGGTCACGGCACGCGCCGGGACCCCGCATGTCAAGCTGTTCCGCGAGGAGCGGGAGCGCCCGGTGTGGCTTTTGGTGGATCAGGGGCCAACCATGCGTTTCGGCACCCGGGTCGCCTTCAAGTCCGTGGTGGCTGCGCGCGTTGCGGCACTGCTCGGCTGGGCGGCAGTGGACCGGGCGGATCGGGTGGGCGGGCTGGTATTCGACGAGCACCGCCATCTGGAGCGCCGCCCCGCGGCACGCACCGCCGGCCTGCTTCCGCTTCTTGAGCGACTGGCCGAGCCCGCCGAGGCTGGAGGGCGGGGCCACGGCTCTCTGGGGGAGGCCGCCCTGCACCTGATCCGGCTGGTGCGTCCCGGGGGCCTGGTGGCGGTGATCAGCGACTTTGCGGGGGTGCACGCCACCTCCGGGCGTTGGATCGCGGAGCTGGCGGCGGCCGGGGAGCTGCTTCTGATCATGATCCATGACCCCCTGGAATCCGCTGCGCCCCCGCCCGGGCGCTATCCGGTGACCGACGGGGTGCAGCGGGGGGTCCTGGACTTGACCGGCGCGCTCAGCCGGGACGCTTACGAGCGCCGTTATCGGGAGCGCCTCGAGACCCTGGGGCTGTTGGCGCGGCGCCATCGCGCCCATCTACTGGATCTAGCCACCGACGAGCCGGCGGGGCCGGTCCTGGCCCGAGGTCTGATGGCGCGCCCGGGGGTGCAGGGGCGATAACGTCGACCGACGAGTCGAGCCGCGGATCGCGCGGAACAGAACATCCCACCGGATCTTTTTCGAACCCTTTCCCGCAAGGCGACCTTATGCAAGCTGGTATGAAAAAGCGCGGTCTTCGCCTGTTCCCCGGTCGTTTCCGGATGCTCCGCGGTTAGCTCGACGGATTCGGGATGACCGCGCAGCCCCTGACCGATACGCCCGCCGCTGCCCCGCTGGCGCCCGATCCGCTGGCCGGGCTGCGGGATTGGCACCTGCCGGATCCTGTCTCTTGGTGGCCGCCGGCCCCGGGTTGGTGGCTGCTGGGCGGTCTCGCGCTGTGCTTGCTGGCCCTGGCTGTTCGCTGGTGGATGCTTCGGCGCAGACGCACCGCGGCGGCCCGCGTCGCCCTGGTCAGGCTCGCCGCGTTAGGCGCGGAGCTCAACCGCTCCCGGGATACCCGCCGCTATGCCGCGGCGGTCTCCGCGCTGCTGCGTCGGCTCGCGCTCGTCCGCTATCCGCGTGAGCGGGTGGCTGGCTTGACCGGGTCAGACTGGCTGCGCTTCCTTGATTCCACCGGCGGCGGGGGGGCGTTTTCGCAAGGCGCCGGCCGGGTCCTGGCGGAGGTACCATACCGAGCGCCCGGCGACTCCGCGGGGCTCGAAACGGCCGGTCTGGCCGATTTGGCCGCACGCTGGATACGGGCGAACCAGGATGCGCACAGGGACCTCATGCCGGAGTCGGTCCGATGATCTCGCTTGCCTGGCCCTGGGTTTTCCTGGCCTTGCCATTGCCGCTCCTGGCCCGGCTCTTGCCTCGCGCCGAGTCCGACGGCGGCGCGGCACTGCGGGTACCCTTCTATGGGGAGCTTCAGGGAATCGCCCTTGGCTCGCCCGGCCGGGGGTCATTGCCCCGGCTGCTCCTGGCGACGCTCGTCTGGCTGCTCCTGGTCCTGGCCGCCGCGCGGCCTGAGTGGGTGGGGGCGCCCGTGAGCCTGCCGGTCTCGGGGCGCGACCTGATGCTCGCGGTGGATATCTCAGGGAGCATGGAGCAACAGGACTACGAGATCGAAGGGGGTATGGTCTCACGGCTCGCGGTGGTCAAGGCAGTGGCCGCCCGCTTCCTGGAGCGCCGCGACCAGGACCGGGTGGGCCTGATCCTCTTCGGCAGCAACGCCTATGTGCAGACCCCGCTGACCTTCGACGGTCACACGGTCGCCGCCATGCTGCGCGACGCGGTGGTGGGCCTGGCCGGTCGGGAGACCGCCATCGGCGATGCCATTGGGTTGGCGGTCAAGCGACTGCGCGAGCAGCCCGAGGGCAACCGGGTCCTGATCCTGCTCACGGACGGGGCCAATACCGCCGGCATCCTCGACCCGCTGGCGGCGGCCGGACTGGCCCGGGAGGCCGGGGTGCGCATCTATACCATCGGCATCGGCGGGGGCGAGGTGGGCATCCGCACCCCATTCGGCATGCGCCTCATGCGTCAGGGGGGCGACTACGATCCGGCGACACTGAAGCGGATCTCGGAGATCACGGGCGGGCGCTCGTTCTCCGCCACCGGTCGCGAGGAGCTGGAGGCGGTCTATGCGGAGCTGGACCGGCTCGAGCCCACCCGACGCGAGGATCGGACCTATCGCCCTCGGGAGAGCCTGTTCGTGTGGCCAGCCGGGGCTGCACTGGCGCTGACCGTATTGCTGGCACTCGGCCCGGCGCTCGCAGGCATGCCCAGGCGGGCGCCGGACAGCGGCCGGGTCGAGATCCCCGGACGGACCGCCGGGTCCGCGTCTGCGGATGTCCAGCGGGCAGCGAGCGGGGCTCGAGATGCCGCCTGAGCTGCATTTCCTGAGGCCTATGTGGCTCTTTGCCCTGGTGCCCCTGGCCGCGCTCTTGGTCGCGCTGTGGCTGCGTCGCCCCGGGGACTCTGTCTGGGGCCGGGTGGTCGACGCGCATCTACTCCCGCACCTGCTTGCGCGGACCGGATCGCGTGCGAGCCGGCTGCCTCCGATCCTTCTGGGGCTCGGCTGGCTCGTTGCGGTGCTCGCCCTGGCTGGGCCGGTGTGGGAGCGGCTGCCCCAGCCGGTCTTCGGCACCGCGGCCAAGCGGGTCATCCTGCTCGACCTTTCCCCGAGCATGAACGCCGCTGACATTTCTCCCTCGCGTCTGGCGCGGGCGCGTTTCGAGGTGCTGGACCTGCTGCGCGCCACGCGGGAGGGTCAAGTGGCCCTGATCGCCTTCGGCCCCGAGCCATTCGTGGTCTCGCCGCTGACCGGGGATGCCCGGACCATCGCCGATCAGGTCCCTCGGCTCGCGACCGACCTGATCCCGGCGCCCGGTCCGCGCCAGACCGAGCGCGCACTGGAGCTGGCCGGGGCGCTCCTGCGTCAGGCCGGGGCCAATGGGGGCGAGGTGGTTCTGATCGCGGATGCCGTCACCGGGGGGGTCGGCGCCGGGGAACCGGCCATCGCCGCCGCTCGTGCACTGGCGGGTGCGGGTATCCGGGTCTCTGTGCTTGGGGTGGGGACGCTCCAGGGGGCGCCCGAGCCGCGCCCGGACGGTGCCTTCGCCAACGATCGGGGGGGCGCCGTGCGCATCGCACGGCTGGATCGCACGCGGCTCCAGGACCTGGCCCGCGCCGGCAACGGGCTCTATCTGGAGGCCGATCCGGGGGACCTGGACACCCGCGCGCTGATCGCCGCGACCGCGGGCCCGATGCCCGCGCAGACGATCGCCCAGCCAGGGCTTGCTGCAGACCAGTGGCGGGAGGAGGGGCCCTGGCTCCTGCTATTCCTGCTCCCGCTGGCGGCGATCGCCTTCCGGCGCGGCTGGCTGATTCCGGTCCTCGCACTGGTGTCGATCCTGCCGCCGACTCCAGGCGTGGCGATGGATTGGAGCCAGGGCTGGGAAGATCTGTGGCAGCGTCCGGACCAACAGGCAGCCCGGACCTTTGCGGCCGGGGACGGGGCCGCCGCAGCCGTGCGCTTCGAGGACCCGGCCTGGCGCGCCGCGGCACGCTATCGCAGCGGGGACTATGCTGGGGCGCTCGAGGACCTGACCGGCGCCGCTGGCGCGGAGGCGGACTATAACCGCGGCAACGCACTGGCCCGTCTGGGGCGGCTCGACGAGGCGATCGCCGCTTACGGTCGGTCCCTGGCACAGGCCCCGGACCATGCGGATGCCCGGGAGAATCTGGATCTGGTGCGCCGGCTCAAGGAGCAGCAGGCCCAGTCCGAGTCCCGGGAACAGGATGGGGATCGCAAGGATCGGGGTCAGGAGCAGTCCGGTGCGTCGAGCCAGGCTGGAGCCTCGCAGGACGGTCAGAATCGTCCGGGGACCGAGACGGGGCAGGGCGACCAAGACAGTCCGGGGCAGCAGGACCAGGGCGGGCAGCCTGCCGGCGCGGACGCTTCGGGCAGCGGGCAGCATCCCGACCGGGATCGAGCGCAGGCGCAGGGCCGGTCCGGCGAGCAGGGTCAGTCCGCGCCGGACCCCTCCGGCGCCGAAGCGCCGGCGCCGGGCTCGGACGGTGCGGGTGGCCAGCCAACGGGTTCGCAGCCGGACAAGCCGGGCTTTGGCGGGACCGCAGGCGCCAGCCCGCCCCCGGATGCCGGCGACTTGGGCCAGGCTGCACTGGACGGCGAGCCTCAGGCCTCGCTCCAGGACCAGGGCCAGTCCGCCGATCCCGCCGCCGCGTCGGGATTGGGACTCGAGGGCGCTCGGTCCGACGATCGATCCCCGGGGACGGTTGCCGGGGCGGCCGATCTGGACCCCCAGGTGCGCGAGCGCCAACAGTCGATGGAGGCCCAGCTCCGGCGGGTCCCGGACGATCCGGCCGGTCTGCTGCGCCAGCGATTTCTGTTGCAGCACCTGCGCCGTGAGGGGCGGTTGCCCTGAGCGCGATTCCCGGTCGGCACGCGTCCAGTGTGTGCGCGGCAGTCGGTCCCCGGCAGACGGCCGGTCGGGCGTATAGGCAGCTCCGTGCGGGGCGCTCCATACGCTTGCCGGCCAACGGCGATTCCCAGCGTTCGAGAATGCTTATGCGTTATGGTCCTCTCCCACGGCTGTGCCTGTGTCTATTGCTCGTTGCGATCTGTGCGTCGGCACAGGCAGGCGGATTGTCCGCCGAGCTGGACCGGGAGCGGGTCGGGATCGACGAGACCCTGACCCTGCGCCTGGTCGCGGACGGAGATCTCGCTGGGGAGCCCGATCTCGCCCCCTTGGAAAAGGACTTCGAGATCCTGAGCCGGGGCACCCGATCCAGCATGAGCATCGTCAACGCCGCAGTGAGCCACACCCGGGAATGGGATCTGGTGCTCGCCCCCCGGCGCGTCGGTCGCCTGACCATCCCCGCGATCCGACTGGGCGCGGCCCAGAGCCGGCCGGTTGTCCTGGAGGTGACGGACGTCGATCGGGTAGCGCCTGGCGGCGGTCCCAAGCCGCTCTTTTTGGATACCCGTGCAGAGACCAAGTCGCCCTATATCCAGCAGGGTTTTGTCTATCGTGTGCGGGTGCTGTATCGCGACCAGCCACGGCGCGCGACCCTCTCGGAGCCGGCTGCTGAGGGGGCCACAATCGAGCAGATGGGCGAGGATCAGAGCTATTCGGAGATGGTCGACGGTCAGCGCTATACGGCGATCGAGCGGCGTTTCCGGGTAGTGCCACAGCGCTCCGGACCCTTGACGATCCGCGGACCGCGCCTGGAGGCGCTGGTCCCGGACGAGCGACCGGGCGCTCGGCGCAGCCCCTTTGCGGATTTCGATGGGGCTTTTGGTGGGCAGTTCTTCCAGGGCTTTCCAAACCTCTCCGATTTGGGCGCCAGCCGCCGGGTGGTGGAGCGCGGGCCGGACCTGACCGTCGATGTCCGAGCCCAGCCCGCCGGCACCGGACCCGACTGGCTCCCCGCAGAGTCCATCCAGCTCACCGACGAGTGGACCCCGTCTCCACCCCATTTTCGGGTGGGCGAGGCCATCTCCCGCACCCTGATCGTCACCGCACAGGGGACCATCGGCGCGGCGCTGCCCACCCTGGACCCGGGCGCACCGGACGGGGTCAAGATCTACCCTGAGCCACCTCGGATCGAAGACCTGCCGGGGAGCGGTTCCCCCACGGCGCTCAAGACGCTCAAGCTCGCACTGGTCCCGACCCGAACCGGGAGCCTGACGCTGCCCGAGATCCGGCTCCCCTGGTGGGACACCGTAGAGGATCGGGCGCGGGTGGCGGTCATCCCCCAGCGCACCGTTCAGGTGGAGCCGGCGGCGGACGGGGCGACCAGCGTCGAGCCTCAGCCTCAGCCTCAGGCCGGGCCCGAGGCCCAGGTCGCGCCCGCTGGACAGCAGGCCGAGGCCCCCTCGGTCGGCACGGGCGCAGGCCAGGGCGACCGGTTGACCGCGTCCGGGGGTTCGCTGGCCGACCCGGGGGGCACGGGGCACTGGCCGTGGATCGCGTTGCTCCTCGGTCTCGGCTGGCTCGCCACCCTGGTCTGGCACTGGCGCAGTCGCCGTGTGTCCGCCGCCGGTCGGGTGCCCGCGGGGAACGGCGCACACCGACGCGCCGAGTCTCTGAGGTCCGCCCGGACCCGGGTCCGCCAGGCCTGTCTGGCGTCCGATCCGCGCGGGGTGCGTACCGCGCTTCTCGCCTGGGGGCGTGCGCGCTGGCGCGGGGATGCGCCGCACGGGCTCGGGGAGTTGGCGGTCCGACTCGGCGGTGCGCCGTCCGACGCCATCCTGACCGCGATCGACCGTGCCAACTATGCAGCCGCCGCAGGAGATTGGGACGGTCCCGCGGCCTGGGGCAAGCTCGAGCCACTGCTGCTCGCCGCGGAGCGGCCGTCCCCCGACCAGGGCCAAGGGTCGCTACCCGAGCTGTATCCGCGCCCGAGTGGCCTGTAACGACGGGGATGATACTTGACTTGCCGCCTGACCTCGCCAACACTTTGCTTCAGTGCCCGGCGGATCGCCGGGCTGCTCTAAGTCCGCCCCCGGATAGACCGAGGGCGGTCGTTTTCGGCAAGGGGGTCTTGCTGACATGTCCAGTTCATTCGACGCACTCGTCTTCATCGGGCGCTTTCAACCATTCCACTCGGGCCATTTGTATCTGGTGCGGCACGCCCTGTCTCAGGGCGACCGGGTCCTGATCCTCTGCGGGTCCGCCCGTCAGCCCCGCTCCCTGCGCAATCCCTGGACCTTCGACCAAGTCGCCGCGTCCGTCGGCTCCTGCTTGAGGCCGGACGAGCTTGAGCGTGTGGACCTGGCGCCTGTGGTGGATCACCTCTACAACGAGGCCCAATGGGTCCGCCTGGTCCAGCGGACGGTGGCCGGCCTGCTTGCGTCGCATCCACGAGAGGCCACGCGCGTCGGTCTGATCGGCCTGTCTGGATCTGGCTCCGGCTCGGGTAGCGGCTACTTTCCCAGCCGCTTTCCTCAGTGGCCGGCGGTCCCGGTCGGTCCGGACAACGGGGTGCGGTCCACATCCATACGGGAGGCCATCTTCGGGCTTGGCCCGGGCCCAGGCCCGAGCGGTCAGGACTATCTGCAGTCCCCCACCGCCCGTGTCGTGCTGCCCGAGCCGGTGCGTCTCGCACTGCTGGACTATTGCGCCGGTCCCTACTATCAGGGGCTCAAGGAGGAGGCGGATTTCCTCGCCAAGTACCGCGCCGCCTGGTCCGTTGCGCCCTATCCGCCGGTCTTCGTCACCGTGGACGCGGTAGTCGTCCAGTCCGGGCACATCCTGCTGGTCGAGCGCCGGGCACGGCCGGGGCGGGGGCTATGGGCCCTGCCGGGCGGATTCGTGGCACCGACCGAGACCCTGGAAGACTCCTGCCTGCGGGAGCTGCGCGAGGAGACGCGCCTCAAGGTCCCGGCCCCGGTCCTGCGCGGATCCATCCGCGACCGCCGGGTCTTCGACGCACCCCATCGCTCCGAGCGCGGCCGGACCATCAGCCACGCCTATCGTTTCGAGCTGGCCGCGGCCCCGGAGCTGCCTAGGGTCAAGGGGGGCGACGACGCCCGCTCCGCCTTCTGGCTGCCCCTGGCGCAGCTCGAGCCCGAGCGGCTCTTCGAGGATCACTATTTCATCGTCCAAGCCATGCTTGGCTGAAGCGACTGCCGCGGCCCTGGGGGACCCGGGCCGCACCCCTGGGAGTGGATAGACCACTCCCTCTCGCACGCTGACCGGAGGATCTCCGTCATGTTGAATCTGTTTGGACTCGTCCGCTACGTCAAGACCGACCCATCCACTTACCTGATCCAATTCCGCAAGGGCCAGGTCAAGCGCCAGGGCGCCGGCCTTTCCTTTTATTACTTCGCGCCCAGCTCCACCCTGGTGTCCGTGCCGCTGGCGAGTGTGGACCTGCCCTTTATGTTCGCCGAGCTCACGGCGGATTTTCAGGAGATCACCATCCAGGGCCGCGTGGTCTATCGAATCGCCGACCCCGAGCGTCTGTCCGGTCTCGTCAACTACGCGTTGAAATCCAGCGGCAAGGGCTATGTCTCCGACGGTCCCGAGCAGCTCGACAATCGGGTGCTCAATCAGGTCCAGGTTGCCGTGCGCGCCGAGATCGCACCGCTGGCGCTCGCCGACGCGCTGGCCGCTGGTGCGTGTCTCACGGACGCGGTCAACGCTCGGCTGCGCGCATCTTCGACCCTGGACGCACTCGGCATCGCTCTGATGGACCTGGCCATCCTGGCCGTTAAGCCCACCCCTGAGACCGCGCGCGCTCTGGCCGCGGAGATGCGCGAGCGGGTGCTTCAAGAGGCCGACCAGGCGGTCTACCGGCGCCGCAATGCCTCGGTGGACGAGGAGCGCGCCATCAAGGAAAACGAGCTGAAGACCGATATCGCCGTCGCCGAGAAACGCCGCCAGGTCCAGGAGGCGGAGATGGACGCCAAACGCGCCGTCGCGGAGAAGGAGCGGACCATCCAACGGGAGGACCTGGAGGGCCGCATCGCGCTGGAAGAGCGCCGGGCCAGCCTGGTGGAGATGGCCGCCGCCAACGCCCGCACCGAGGCGGACGCGCGCGCCTATTCCCTGGCCGCCACCATGGACGTGCTGGCCAAGGTGGAGCCGCGGGTCCTGGAGGCGGTCGCCAGCACAGGCATGGGCCCGGAGCAGCTCATCGCCCGTGCCTTCCAGGGGTTGGCAGAGGGGGCCGACAAGATCGGCGAGCTGAACATCTCCCCGGACCTTCTGGGCCGGCTGCTGCGGAGGAGCTGACATGGACGGCCCGGAGCTGCGCGTTGTGCTGATCCACCGGCGCACCAGGCTCGCGGACCTGATTGCCCGCCACAACACCGCCGAGCAAGCGCGCTTCTACGTGGAGCGTCTGGGGGGCGACTTCGAGGACTATGTCCGCGAGGACGCCCGCTACCGGGCGGTGCTGGGAAAAGGGGAGCAGGCCCTGCGGGCGCTAGGGCGAGTTCAGCCCTTGGAGCGCGGCTTTCTGCCCAACTACCTGTTCGGCCGCGACGACCTGGTCGTCGTGGTCGGTCAGGACGGGTTGGTCGCCAACACCATGAAATATCTGGACGGTCAGCCGGTGATCGCCGTCAACCCGGACCCGGCCCGCTACGCGGGGGTGCTCCTGCCCTTCGCGGTGGAGGACCTGCCCGCTGTCGTCCGCGATACCAGGGCGGGCGCCCGCCAGACCCGCGAGCTGGCGATGGCCGAGGCCCGACTCTCGGATGGCCAGCGCCTGCTGGCCGTCAACGACCTTTTCCTGGGCCCTCGCCGACATACCACTGCGGCCTATGTCATGACCCATGGCATGCGGTCGGAGTCCCAGATGTCCAGCGGACTCATCGTCGCCACCGGTATCGGCGCTACCGGCTGGCTGGGGAGTATCCTGGCCGGCGCCGCGGCCTTGGGGGGCACCGTCGGCCAGCCGCTAGACCCGGCGCCCTTGACCGATGGACTCGCCTGGGACAGCCGGTACCTGCTCTTCGCCGTTCGCGAGCCCTATGCCGGCACCGCCGGCCGCACCGATCTGGTCTACGGGCGGGTCGATGACCGCAATCCACTGGTACTGGAATCCCGCATGGCCGAGGACGGTGTCGTCTTCAGCGATGGCATGCTCGACGATGCCCTGCCGTTCAACGCCGGCACCCGGGCCGAGGTGCGGGTCGCCGATCGGGTGGGGCGGCTGGTAGTGTAGGGGGGGACGGCGAAGACCTGTCGGCCAGGGCGCGAGGGGCATGAGTTTCCAATGAGCCAGTCTGCTTGTGCCGATGCAGAGCGGACTCCCATGCACCGAGCCGGACGACGATGCGACCCGAACGACCGCCCTGGTCTGCGAGGTCCCTGCCGGCCAGCTCGAGCAGGGGACCGCCGCGCCCGTTAGAGGCGTGTGCAGCGATCCGGACCGCAAACGGACTCGTCCGGCCTGGCCCGTACCGGTCGCCATAAGAGCGCTACCCCGATCAGTGCGGAAAGCACCGACGCCCCGAAGACCGCCACCTTGGCCGCCGCAAAGTCCTCCGGCATCGGGAATGCCTGTCCCGCGATGAAGAGCGACATGGTGAATCCGATCCCGGCCAGTGCCCCTGCCCCGGCGAGTTGCCGCCAGGTGTAGGCCGCCGGTTTCTCCGCGAGCCCTGTCCCCACCGCAATGGCACATCCCAAGAGGAGTCCGACCGGTTTGCCCAGTGCCAGCCCCAGCCCGATGGCCAGGAGCAGAGGCTCGCGCCCGGCCAGCACCTGCGCCGAGAGCAGGACGCCCGCATTGGCGAGTGCAAAGAGCGGCAGCACCAGGAAGCTGGACCAGGGCTCGATGGCCCGGAGCACCCGGTCCGCCGGGGACTCCAGCCGGTCGTGGACGGCGTCCAACGCCTGAAGGGCCGGCCGCGAGGGACCATGACGCAGCACCTGCGGCCCCCGCCCGATCTCGGCCTGAACGATGGCGTTGGCCTGGGCCATCAGGGCGTTGAGGTTGGGCGGCGGTCGGGTCGGGATGAAGAGTGCCAGCACCACCCCCGCAAGGGTCGCGTGCAGACCGCCTGCATGGATGCAGGCCCAGAGCGCCACGCCCAGGATGGCATAGGGCATGGCCCGATAGACCCCGGAGCGGTTCAGGAGCGCCAGGGCCCCGGTCGTCGCCGCGGCGGCCAGCAGATAGCCCCAGTGGATCTCGCCGGAGTAGAACAGGGCCACTACCGCAATGGCCCCCATGTCGTCCACGATTGCGGCGGCGGTCAGGAAGACCCGCAGCTCCACCGGCACCCGGCTGCCCAGCATCACGATCAGGGCCACCGCGAAAGCCGTGTCCGTGGCCATGGGGACCCCCCAGCCGGGCTGCCAGGCACCGGAGGGAATCGCCGCCAGGTACAGCGCCGCCGGGACTGCCATGCCCCCGATGGCCGCGGCGATCGGAAAGGCCGCGAGCCGCCGGCTCGCCAGATGGCCAACCGTCAGCTCCCGCTTGATCTCCAGACCCACCACGAGAAAGAACAGGGTCAGCAGCGCGTCGTCGATCCAGTGAAGCAGGGACATCCGGAGCTCGAGCCCGCCCAGGACCAGGCCCAGCGGCATCTCCCACAGGGCGACGAAGGCCGGACCCAGGGGCGAGTTGACCAGCGCCACCGCCAGCACAGACATCAGGAGCAGCAGGAGCCCGGTTGCCGGCGCCCAGCTCGCGAAGTCCACCGCGGCGGACTGGACCCGATGTCCGAGGGAGCCCAGCATCGCCTCGGCGAGCGTGGTCTCGTCCCAGGGGCCGTCGTAGCGCCGGCCGTTGATGAAGAAGCTCGGGGTGACCCGCACCCCGCTGCGCCGGGCGCTCGCCAGGTCTCCATCCACCCGCGACCGGGCACGATCCAGCCTCTGCGGGTCCTCCATGGCCAACCCGAGCCCCTGGGCCACCGCCGCGAGGTCGTCCTCGGTTAGATCCTGGGAGCGGGTCATGAGCGCAACATGGGCACGCCAGAACGCGTCCTCGTCCGCAGCCGACTCCGCCAGATCCGCCGCGCGCCGCGCGATGTCGCTCCCGGTCAGCGGGCGCTGCCGAAAGCAATAACGCAGTCGGTCTCCAAAGCGATCGCGCAGCCGGGCTATCTCCTCGTTGGCCGCGCGGCAGTAAGGGCAGGCGTAGCTCCCGTACTCCACCAGGGTCAGGCTCGCATCCTCCGAGCCCAGAACATGGTCCCGGCGCGGGTCCACCGGCCGGTCTAGCCGGTTATTGGCTGCAGGCTCGCTCACGCGTCCGTCCGTTCCGGCATGCGCGACCTCACCGGAGCCCGCGCCCGGCGATCGGATGGGAGCAAGGGCGGTTGGAAGGCACTGGAGCACCTTTTGTCACGAGCCGATGGTCAGAGGAGCATCGATCGACCCGCGCGCCGCGTCCACCCCTTGGGTTGTACGGAAGACTTGCGTAAGCCCTCTAGCCCGTCTTCGACTATTCGCGCCCATTTTTCACGTAACCCATTGTTTGGCTGATACCGCAGGGGCCAAGGTCGGCACTACAAGACGCTTAGCGTTAGTGGAGGCGGGCTTGCAGGGTGGCGGTGATCCTCGGTGGCGGTTGCGCGGGCAGTTGCAGACGTAGCCGCTCGAGCAGCAATTGCTGCTCGGGTTCCGGCTCGGTGTAACGGCTCAAGATCAGGGTGCGCCCATCGGTGGTGGGCAGATGGACATCGACCATCTGGATGGCGGCGAATTTCTCCAAGGCGGACCGTGGGGTCAGGCCCGGGGCGAGGGGGCGCAGACGGGCCTTCAGGGTGACCTGGAGGCAATAGGCCAGGAAGGCCACAAAGATATGCGCTTCGATCCGCGTCTCCAGTTGGTGGTAGATGGGACGAATACTCAGGTCGCCCTTGATCTCTTTGAACGCCTGTTCGACTTCGGTGAGTTGGATATACCAGGTCCAGAGTTGGACCGGGTCGTTGCTGGTGAGGTTGGAGCGCAATAAATAGCGGCCCTCACGCCGGCGGGCTTGGCGCAGTTTCTTGCGATCGAGTGCAAAGGCGAAGGTCTCGGGGGAGACCGGTTGATCGTTCTCTGGCACCTGGACGGCGACTAACCCGTAGGCGCGCCCAGCGTCCTTCTTGGCGGCGCCGAGCTTCAGTAAGAGCTCATCGCGGCTGAGGGTTTGGCGCTGCAACTCGTGCAAACGCTTCCATAACCGCTTCAGCCGCCGTTGGCGCATGGCCCGTTCTTTGTCTTGGCGCCCGGCACTCAGGGCCAGGACGTACAACTCGCCGTCTTGGTCCAGGAGCTTGACCGTGACCTGGTCACGCACGGTCGCCCAGGGCTTGGTTAGAAAGGACTTTTCCAGCTTGGTCAAGCGGCCTTTGGGGGTGCCCACTAAATAGTGCACCGGTGGGTCCGACGCGCGCATCAGGGCCAGGGTCGCTTCGGTCGGGATGCCGCGATCCATCACCCAGATGCGCTCGGCCTTGCCGTATTGCGCCTCGATATTGGCGAGGAAATCCGTGAGGGTCTGCTTGTCAAGGGTATTGCCGGCGAGCACCTCGTAGGCCAGCGGAAAACCGTCCGGGGTGACGATTAGGGCGATGACCACCTGCACACAATCGGAGCGTTTATCACGACTGTAGCCGAATTTTCGCTTCCCGTGCTCCGGCGGTTCGCATTCAAAATAGGTACTGGTCAGATCGTAGAGCAGGATGTCGAAGCGGGCATTGAAGAGACTGCGCCAGCGTTCCTGCAGGTACGAAAATAGCGCCTTCTTATGCTCCACGAGACGATCGAGACAGCGATAGAGGGTGTGGCTGTGGGCGATGGCGAAGTCCTCGCCGAGCAGGTCACCCATCGCACTGTGGTCGAACCAGTGGCGGTGCAGGCGCCATTCGCTCCCCGGGTCGATCAGGCGGTAGGCAACCAGCGTCTTGAGCACATTCAGCCAGCGGGTGCCCTTGCGGCTGGGCGGTAACCGCGGCTGCCAGAAGGCGTCCAGTTGCAGCAGGTCCCACAGTCCGCAAGCCAGCCAGCACGCACCCCACTGCCGCGGACGGTGCAACTGCAAGCCGCTCAGCTTGACCTGCACCACCGCGCAGGCCAGCTCCGGCGCCTGACGGTCCTCCGGAAACAGGGCCAACTGTGTCGCGGCGCCGGCGTCCTCGTCGAAAACGGCAATGGAGCGGCACCACGCCGCCCGCTGGGCGTCGTTGATCTCTCCCAGATACAAGAGATGGCGCTGCACTACCCGCCCGTCGGCCACACGGCGGTTCTCCACCACGCTCCAATAGCGGTGTTCTTTGCCGTCTTTCTTGCGGGTCTTGGAGCGCAGGAACATGCCGATAGTGTCGGCAGAACCGCCATCCGGCTCAAGGACCAAGGTCGGCACTACAGACGCTTTCGCGCAACCTGACCTCGCTCACTTAGACACTTACAGCACAACCAAGGGCCAGAATGGCCCCAAAATGGCAAATTCCTGGGTCGAATAGTCGAAGTCGGGCTAGCCCTCTTGGCTCACCCAGCCGCATTGAAAAACCTTGGCGCCTTGGCGCGCGAATCTCCCCCCTCGTGGGTCAATCTGCAACCTCGATCGGCTTCAAGTCCGCGCCCGCCAGCCCCACGAGCAGCGCCTGACCGTCCGGCGCGACGCGGAATTCGCCATAGCGGGCGGCCTGCCAGCGTTCGGCGTCCCCTTCCCGGAAGAACCAGGCGTCGGTCGCCACGGTCCAGCGCCCGTCCTTGGGGGTCAGCTCGATTGGAAACTCGCCCTCCGCCAGGGTCTCGTCCGGATTGTGCAGACGCAACAGTGTGGCGACCCCCATCGCGTCGCAGTGGGCGATGACCTGCGGGCGCCCCTGGGCGAGGAGCCCGGGCCGATCGTCGGCCCCGCCCGGGAGCCGGAAGCGCAGGCGCATGAAGTCCCCCTGCATGAGCGAGCGGGGGTCCACCGGGGCCAGCTCCAGGAACACCGGCCGACCCTGGGCGATCAGGGTCTCCTTCTGCCAGATGCCCACATTGGCGACCGCGAGGGTGCCGATGGCCGTCAATCCGATGAGCCAGGGGGCCAGGCCAGGGCCAGGCCCCGCAGCAGCCGCCTTCGCCGCTGGCCTGAGACCCGCCCCCAACCAGACCAGTGCCCCGAGCAGCACACCGATCACCGCCAGGACCAATGCCTTATTGGCCAGGGGCCAAGACAGCTGGTAGTAGAAGCTGCCGATAATCCAGGTGGCCGCGAATGCCGCTGCCCCTGCCAGGCCCAGCCGCCAGGTAGTCGCAGCGACGACCAGGGCCAGCCAGACCCCGCCTAGGCTGGGCAGAAACCAGGCGAGCCCAGCCACAGCGACCCCCGCGCCCAGGACCCAGGGCAGTCGTAGCCCCGGCCAGGCACGAGCGCCCCAGAGGGTCGCGGCCAAGACCAGAATGATCGAGCCCCCGTGCACCCAGAGCGGGTAGCGATGTCTGGAGAGATCCGCTGACAGGGCCTGGCCAAGGTCCCTGAACGCCGGGTCCATCCCTGCACCGGCCAGCATGGTCATTCCGGACATCAAGGCGAGCCCGGCCAGGGTCGCCAGCAGCCAGCCTGCACCGATGGACTCCAGGGCCGCCGCCGCGCTGGCAGTCGTCCCTCGCTCAAGTGCGCGTTGGGCCCAAAGCCCGGCGAGCCAGGCAGCCAAGGCGAGATGGAGCGAGACCCAGATTGCGACCCGCTGGAAGGCTTGCCAGGCGAAAAGATCCCGCTCGCTCGCCAGGAAGAACGACAGGGACAGAATCAAGAGCCCCGCCGCAGCGGCCCCGAGCAGCATGCGCAGCCAGGGTCTTGGCAGGACCGCCGCAAGCGCCAGTGAAAGCGTCCCCAGCAGGGCCATGGCCGAGTCCTTGGGCAGGTCCTCGCCGAACCCATAGCCCAGGCTGCCAAGCCCCACCAGCAGGGCCGGAACGGCGAGCTGCTCCACGAACAAGGGCAGCCCCCGGGCATGCAGGACTACCCCCGAGCCCGCCAGCAGCAGGGCACCGATCAGGTAGGGCCCCAGATCGCCCGAGAGCCAGTCGCCCCACAGTATGAGCACCACTGACAGCAGCGGGATCGCCGCCAGCCAGGCACCCAGGGCGGTGAGCAGGACCACAGGCCAGTGCCGGGCATCTTCGGCCGGGCGCACCGCATCCCCGGGCAGGATGCCCGCGGCGATGGCCGATGCCAGGGTCGAGTCCAACCGATCGCTCATGTCTGTGCTCCCCCGTAGCGGCGCGCGAGCCGGAGCAGGGCCGCGACGGACGCGGCCAGTAAGCCGGCCGCCGCCAGGCCGAGCACGAAGAGCTGGGCGATCGGATCGCCCCCGCGGTGGTCCTCCAGCAGCCAGCGGCCCAGGCCCGCCACCAGCAGGGTGTCGAGCCCCAGGGCCACCGCGCTCAAGACCCCGATCTCGAAGGCCCCGGGCAGGGCCAGGACCAGAGCTGCCAGGGCCAGGGCCAGGAGCCCCAGCCAATAGGTCGGCTGCGTCTTGTCGCCGAACAGCGCGAGCAGGGCCGAGAAGGTCACCAGCGCCACCGCGAGCGTCGCCGCCGTGCGCAAGGACCAGAGCCCGGCCCCGGTCAGCGGACGCAGGACCGGACTGAGGCCGACGACGATCAGTGCCCCGCCCCCCCAGGCCCAGGTATAGACCTTGAGATCGTCCGCTCCCCCCGCCCCGGACCAGAACCAGGCGCGCCCCGCATGGGCCTGGGACCAGAGCGCGACCGCGGTCATCGCCACCAGCGCCCAAGGGGTCCAGAGCGCATCGGATCTCAGGGCTAATGCCAGGGGGAGGGCAAGCAGCCCCCACCAGGCGAAGAGCTGCCAGGGGTCCGCCCCGGTCTGGTAGGTCTGCCCGAAATAGGCCAGGAGCCCGCCGATGGCCAGCATGGCCAGGAGCGCCGCGGCCTGGCGCGGTGCCGATCGCGACGCCGGGATGGCGAGCGCCCCCAGACAGCCCGCCAGCACCGCCCCCTGGAGCAGGGCGAACTGCGCCACGCGGCCTAGGGAATCCCAGTTGGCCGCGACCCAAAGCACCAGGCCGAGCCCCACCAGGGCCGCGGCCAGCAGCGCCACCCCGCGCGGTAGCCACAGGTCCAGGGCTGCGGGCTCCCACTCGAGCCCGGCCAGATCGAACAGGCGTCGCGTGGCGGGCGCATCCAGGCGGTGTCGGGCCGCCAGGGCATACAGTGCGGTGCGTTGACTCATGATCGGGACCCCGGTTGGATGGGCTCGAGGCACGCAGCGCCTAAGGCGCTGGCGCGGCCAGGGCGGGGGGAGTCTAAGCGAGCGGAGGCCCGGCCCGCCAACTGCGTGTGTCGGCTCGCTATTCGCTTATCGGCCGTTTGGTGTGGAGCGCGATCCCGTGCACGCCGACCTTGAATGTCCGCCAACTCCGCAGCGATTCTCGCCATTCCTCAGCCGGCCCGTATGAGCGCCGCCCCTGGCGCGACCAACGCCAGCCACGGCAGCACGTCCTCGCAGCTAGCCGCCCATCCGACCGCAGGCGGGCCCGACGGATAAACGAAATCCGGCGGCGACCTCTCTGGGCGGCGCAGACCTCGCCCCTCACATGTGCATTGGTTGCCCAGCGCCAGCGAGGGGGAAGGCGGGTTGGATCTCATCGCCAATCTGGGGGTGGGCCATGGCTGAGGGCCTTTCGCTGCAAGCGGTCATCCATGCCTGTCTCGCGGACGCGGACGCCCGGCGTCGGTTGAGTCCGCGCCAATGGCAGGTCTGCCGCCACATCTTGGACTGCCGCACCCCGGCCTTGGGCGGCTTCGCCCTGGAATGCGACGGCTGCGGGGACCGCGCGTTCCTGTACCATGCCTGCCGCGACCGCCACTGCCCGCGCTGTCAGCGTCGCGCCTCGCAAGCCTGGTGCGAGCGCCAGCGCGCCGCGGTGCTGCCGGTGACCTACTACCATCTGGTGTTTACCCTGCCGCACGACCTGGACGGCTGGGTCGAGGTCCATCCTAAAGAGGTCTACGCCCTGCTGTTCGAGACGGTGTGGGCGACCTTGAGCGCCTTCGGCGCCGATCCCAAGCGTCTCGATGGGCAGCTGGGCATGACCGCGGTGCTGCATACCTGGGGCCAGACGCTGATGCGCCATGTCCACCTGCATTGCCTGGTCCCCGGCGGGGCGCTCGGCGCGGACGGGAGCTGGCATCCGGCCAGGAGCACCTATCTGTTCCCGGTGCGGGCATTGTCGCGGCATTTCCGCGGCGGCCTCGTCGGCCCGCTGCGCCAGGCGTTCGAGGCCGGTCGGCTGCCGCGCATTCGGGACCGGGCGGAGGTAGCCCGGGTGCTCGCGGCCCTGATGGCGACCGACTGGGTGGACAATTGCAAGCCATGCCTCGGCCGTACCGAGACGGTGGTGGACTATCTCGGCCGCTACAGTCACCGCATCGCACTGGCCGCTGCGCCGCCGGCCGAGGATCGGCCCGAGCCGGCCGCGCCGTTCGACGGCTTTCCCTGTCCCAAATGCCGCATCGGACGGCTGCGCGTAACCGCGCATCTGGCCCCGCAGCGGATCGCGCCGCACCGGCGCGACGGAGGATAGCGACCGCCCGCGCCCCGCAAGCGTCCCCGCTGCGTCCCCCGCGGACAGGCCGCCCGGCGGTCTGCGCCGGCGCTTGCCCGGAGCCGGCAAATCGGTTAGGTTCCGACCCCATCGCCTTGATCGCAAAGCCCTACGGAGCCGCTCGGATGCCCCTTCTTCGCCTTGCCGATCGCCGCCCGCCCCCGCGCGCGACCCCGCGCGGTCGCCGTCCGACCGAGGCCGGCGGATACAATCCCCTACGCTTAAGGTGCGACCCGCCCGCGCGGGTCCCGCCCGCCCCGGCCACCGTGCCGGGATCGGATTAGTCCAACCAACGTTTATCCGCCGTGCGCGCCGGACGCCGCGCCCCCGCCGGGGGTCCGTGCGGCGCGCACGACGGATAAACGCTTAGTCGTTAGCCACGGCCTTGATCATAAATCCGCCCAAGACCAGGCGCGGAACTCAGTCATAGGTGTCGGAGAGGTTGGCAGGATCTCCGAACTTTCATACTCTTGGAAGTGCAAACTAACCCAGGGTAGTGAAAGATGTCCGAAGATCCTGCCGCAAGAGACTTTAGCCCAGATGCCAGGGGTTCGCCACCGGCCGGTGCCTGGCCGGCAAGCGGCGGTGCACGGTGAAGCACCGGGCGCGCCTGGAGCGGGCGGAGCAACTGGCGGTCGCCGCCGGCAAGTTGGCGCAGGGACAACCGCTGCGCCAGGTGGCGACGCAACTGGGGGTGGCACGCAGTACGCTGCGCGGTTGGCGCGCGGCGCCGCCATTGGCGGGGCTGCCGGCGGAGGTGGCGGCGTGCCTGGCGACCCCGGCGGGGGCGCGCTGGCTGCACCAGTTGGTGGTGGTGATACATCTGATCATCACCCTGCGGGCCGGCGCCGGGGTGCGGCTGGTGTGTGAGTTCCTGGAACTGAGCGGG
The DNA here is from genome assembly GCA_963780725.1 of uncultured Gammaproteobacteria bacterium. Classification (GTDB taxonomy): domain Bacteria; phylum Pseudomonadota; class Gammaproteobacteria; order Chromatiales; family Chromatiaceae; genus Thiodictyon. Next base: position 2,711,735 of record CAWACV010000001.1, on the reverse strand, counting down.
TTGTCGGCCGTCGTCGGGGCCTCGTACGGTAGCCAGTATGCGCTGACGGTGCAGGTGCAGGAGGCCGTGGCCAAGCAGGCACACGAACAGCGGGCCGCCCTCGCGGTCGGCATGCCGCCGCGGGCGCTGACGGTCTGTGAGGATGAGACCTTTCACCCGGAAATCTGCCTGGTCGCCATTGAGCCGGTGTCGAATTTCATTTTGCTGGAACAGTACGCGCCCGATCGCACGGCGGCCACTTGGACGCAGGCCCTGGAGGCGGCGCTGGCGGGGTTGTCGGCGACCGTGATTCAAGGCACCAGTGACGAAGCCAAGGCGTTGCGCCACCACCAGGCGCAAGACCTCGGCGCCCCGCATGCCGCAGACCTCTTCCATGGTCAGCATGACGTGTCGCAAGCGACCAGTCTGCACCTGGCCCGCCAGGTCAGACAGGCCACCGTCGCCGTCGCGGCGGCCCAGGTGCCGGTGGATGCCGCGCGGGCCGCGCAGCGGGCGTATGACGCGCAGGTCCCCCATCCGCGCGGCCGACCACCGGCCTTCGCGGCCCGGATCGACGCGGCCCTGACCGAACTGGTCGCCGCCGAAGCCGAACAGGCCCAGGCCCTGGCCCGGCAAACGCAAGCCCGTGAGCAGATCCGTGAACTGGGCCTGCTGTATCACCCCTACGACCTCGCCAGCGGACAGGTGCAATCCGTGGCGCGAGTCGCCGCCCGCTTCGCCGACGTCTGGGCGTGTCTGGCGGATCTCGCCGACGCGGCCGACTTGCCCGCGCGCGCCCGCGAACACCTCGCCAAGGCGCAGCGCCTAACCGTGCCGTGGTTGGCCAGCCTGGCGTTTTTCCGGGCCAGCGTCCAGACCCGGGTCGACGCCCTGGACCTGGCTCCGGACGTGGCGCAGGCGGTGCTGACCCAGTTGATCCCGGCCCTCTACCTGGCGCGGGTCGCGGGGCGCCGCAACCGCGCCGACGCCCGCCACCGACTGCACGCGCTGAGCGCGCAGTTGCTGGAACCCTTGCGCCAGCCGACCCATCCGCTGCAGGCCCTCGCGCCCGCGACCCGCCAGCGGATCGAAGCGGTCGCCGCCGGCTGCGCCGATCTGTTCCAGCGCAGCAGTTCGTGCGTGGAAGGTCGCAACGGCCATCTGTCGCGCTATCATCACGGCAGCCACCGCCTCAGTGATCGTAAGCTGGCGGCCCTGACCGCCCTACACAACTATTATGTTCGCCGCCCCGACGGCACCACCGCCGCCGAACGCTTTTTCGGGCGTGCCCACCCCGTGCTGTTCGATCAGGTGCTGACGCAGGTCGCTCTGCCACCGCCAGCGCGGCGGCGGCGACCGCGCCCTGCCAAGCAGCCCTATCTGACGCCGGTAGCGGCGTGACGGGGGGGGCGGATTTATGATCAAGGCCAAGCCAGCCATTAAGGCGTAAGGACCCGACGGAAGTACGCAGCCCACACAGGAAACTCGTGCCGGACATGCAGGATCGGGTAAACACGAGGTACCAAGCGGCGTGTCGATTGTTTCGAATCGAGGACGAAAATGATTTTGAGCAACGAAGAGCAAGTTGATTACCTGGCCAACGTTATCGGCTTGGCACGCGCTGACGGCAAAATCACTCCGCGAGAAACGGAAGCTATCGAACTTGTTCAAAAAGCTATTGGTGCACGAAAGGCGGAACTAAACAAAGCGTATAAGAACGCCGAAATCGACGGGTTCGTTCCCCGTTTGGTTGGGTCATGGTCAGACCAAATTCGGAACCTTGAGCACATAATCTACATTGCCCTAGTTGATGGAGCTATCGAAGGTGACGAAAAGCAATATGTGCTTAACTTCGCTAGGCAAGTGAAGATAAGTCAAGATCAACTGAACCTAATAATCAAAGATGCGAAGCAATCAATTTCTATTGCTTCGCAGGAAGTTACGTGCGCGAAATGTGACGCAACAATAGGTGCGTCCGCAAAATTCTGCCCTGAATGCGGGCAAAGCGTTGACCCGTCGCTTTCAACGCAATCGGTTGCTGTGTCATATGAAATCCCCGAGTCCGGCGTAGCTATAGAGTTTGCCGAATCAACAGCAGCAGGATTTGCACTGGCTGTGCAACTATCTGGCAAAGCGCCGATCAACAAAGAATGCGTAAGAGGGAAAAAGCGCTGGTTCTTAGCAGCATGGCCAAAAGTTCAAATTGGGGATGCCCTGGAGTTGGTTGAAAATTTAAAAGGGTTGCGTAACAGGAAAGCCTACTTAGATGGGAAGGAGATACAATGGAACGATGTTTTTGGGTTTTCCTGGTGTGCAAATAGTCGCAATTCTGCATATCGCCCGACTGATTATTGCTTCGGTATTGATGAGAAGCGCCTAAATATTTGGGGCTGCAAACAAGCAAGAATGGACTGGAGTGATTGGGCTGATTGGTTTGGATACGGAGCATTCAGGAAGTCTGGCGTTTTGTCGAAGACTGTCGAATTCGACTTCGATAAGAACCGGATTAGACATGAGCTTGAAACAAACCTCTACGGCTGCCGTTTGTGTCCTCATCTTCGCTTTGATTTGATAGAGGGTGTGCTCGAAGCGTTACCGAGCAAGGTGTCTCCAAACGAAAAAGGGGCATGGCGATACAAGCGAGACTATTCGGAGTCGCCGGGTGCGATACTCGTCAAAGAAACAGTCAAGGAGGGTGCTCACACGTACACCAATGAATATTATTCATCTGGAGTGCGACCAGCATCGGTGTATGTTGGCCTAGAGATACTGAAGAAGGCGCTTTTGAAATGCAATGCGGCGACAGATTTTGCGAAGACTGTCCTAGAGTATAAAGAATAGAAGTGCCTCCGGCGTAGGGACTCCGGTTGCCCGGAGCCCCCGCCACAGACCCGGACTTGCAGTTTTCCCGCATCCGGTTGCTCGGTCGTACTCGCTCATCAAGCGAGCGCGAGGTTTCACGAAAACACCAGTTCGTGTTGAAAGCAGCGCGACTCGGCGATGCGGGGTTTGGCGATGCCGAGCTTTTCGATGGCGCGAGCTAATGCCGCCTAGGGAATACCGAGGACGGGAATACCGGGCGGGAATACCGGGGACGCGCGAATACCGGGGACGGACCACGGTTTTCCGGTTACAGCGGTAGATCGAGCCGATTCGCATCGGGCGGTTGTTTCCTCGGTCGGCCAGACTTCCCGGGCCATGTGCGCCGGCCCACCATCGCTGCGATCTGTCGCTGGAAACGAGGACTCCCCAAAACGAACCCGCCGTTCGTCGCATCCCGGAGCGCAACGAGCGTTTCCTCCGGTATCCGATCGGCGAACGAGTCTCGATAGGTCGAGCGTCGGGCTTCCTCGGTCTCGGCCAAGGCAAGGTAGAGCGAGCGGGTAAAGGGGTCAGGCTCAATTATGAATTCAAGGAATGCCTAACGAACGCCCAAAGAGCGAGCGCCCGCCATCAGGGTCGAGCTGGTTTGCGGTGTCCGGGGTGGCGCGCGCCGCCTTGGGCTGAACGTTATCGCGCCGAGCAAAGCTCGGCGTCTCTTGCGGGGTGAGAGTCCCCGTCGGGCAAGGGTTAGCCGCCCGCCCGTATCGAGTGTTGGTCCTGCTGCGGAGTGGCGTAAGCCGCGAACAAGATTGCAGGGCAAGCGTACACAGAGAATTCTGTAGACCGTAGGGGAAATCGCGTTCCCTGAAGTGCCGGTACAGCTTCGAAATAGGCTGGTTGCGGATGCCGACGGTTTTAGCGTCCTGGAAGGCAATACGAAGCACCCGCAGTGGCTGGGGTGTGGAGGTCCGCCGGAGTCCTTAAGTCCCGGTATGCAGAAAGAGAGACGTCGGAGAGCTCGGGAAGCCCCGTGGGTTCCTGGATGAAGCGAGACGATGAAACCGTCGGTGTTGGGACACGTAAGGGTGATGAGCCCGGCAACGGCGTGGGCACGGGTGGAGTCGTCGCGCACGGAGCAACCAGGTAGGCGGTTCGCCGCCGTATACCCGCGGGGTGTCTTATCGGGCATCGTAGTCGGAGGTTGGGAAAGCCAGCCATTAAGGCGTAAGGACCCGACGGAAGTACGCAGCCCGTACAGGAAACTCGTGCCGGACATGCAGGATCGGGTAAACGCGAGCCAACCTCACTGAGGGCAATAGCAACTGGGCCTTGTAACGGGTAACTGTGAAGGTCCGCTTGATGAGCGAGTACAACCGAGGAACCGGATGCGGGAAAACTGCACGTCAGGGATTGCGCCGGGGGCGCCGGGTAACCGGCGTTCCTACGGCGGAGAGCGCATGCATAGTCAGGGGGAGAAATGAGCAGATTTGCGACGAGCGTTCTGTTGATCGCGGCATTGTTCACGGCTGGGTGCGGCGGAGTCCCGATCAAGCCCGATGCCATCGCTTCGCTGAAGTCCGTAAGTGTCTCGCCGAACGTCGTCATTGCGCCCAAAGCAGCGTACAACGGCCCGGAGCAAGCCTGGGGTGCAGCCCTCGGCGGATTGATCGGCGGCCTCATCGCCCAAGGGGCCGTTACGGCGCCTGATCAGATTGCGGCCTACCTGCAGCAGAACAACGTCAACGTCGGTGACATAGCTAGGCAGGAGTTCATCAAAGCGTTGCAGGCAGACCCAAGGTTTGGGCCGAAGCTCGCTGACAACGGAGAGTGCCACTTCGAGCTAGAGGTCTATCTTTGGGGCTTAGACCAGCACGGGAGCTTTTCCCTAGAGTACCTGGCCTGGCTCGGGGTTCGCGCAAAGCTAGTCGATGCGTCTGGCCAAGTCTTGTGGCAAGACAAAGACTACGTAACGCGCTGGACAGAGGGCATCCCGGCCGCAACGTATGATGCCTACTTCATTGACCCTGCTACGTTCCGGGACGGCTTCACAACTTCGGCGCGCATAATTGCGGCTGGTCTACTTAGGAAGATCTGAAGCATGCGCTCTAACAAACGGTTCAAGGCGACGTGCCCGCTTAGGGCCTGTCCGCAAATAAGTTGAACACTTGAGGTTTTGGTGCTAAACCTTGGGCATGGACGCATCCGTTCAACAAGCGGTTCAACGCAAGTACGAGCTCCTCGGGGACATCCTCGACGAGCGCGGCCGTCGGTTCTGGGCGGCGGCCGAGGCCAGCGAGTTGGGGCGCGGCGGGGTGAGCACGGTGGCGCGGGCAACGGGCTTGTCGCGCACCACCATCTATCAGGGGATAGACGAGCTGCGCGGCGGCAAGAAGTTGTCGGCGCCGCCGCGGGAACGGGTTCGAGCGGCGGGTGGCGGACGCCGGCCGCTGACGCAGAAAGACCCGCAGATCCTGGCATCGTTGGAGCGGTTGGTCGATCCGACGACGCGCGGCGACCCGGAATCGCCGTTGCGCTGGACCTGCAAGAGCACCCGCCAGCTCGCCGACGCCCTGCGGGAGCAGGGTCATCCGATCGGCCGTCAGACGGTTTGCGAGCTGCTCGGACAACTGGGCTACAGCCTGCAAGCCAACCGCAAGACGCGCGAGGGCAGCGCGCACATCGACAGGGACCGGCAGTTCGAGTACATCAACGCGCAGGTGATGGCGCAGCAGGGTCGCGGCCAACCGGTGATCTCGGTCGACACCAAGAAGAAGGAGTTGGTCGGCGATTTCAAGAACGCCGGGCGCGAGTGGCGACCCAAAGGGAAGCCGCAGGAAGTGCGCTCGCACGACTTCATGGACGACGGGCTGGGCAAGGTGAATCCGTACGGCGTCTACGACCAAGCCGCCAACGCGGGTTGGGTCAACGTCGGCACCGACCACGACACCGCCGAGTTTGCGGTCGAGAGTATCCGGCGGTGGTGGCAGCACATGGGCGCCGAGCGCTACCCCGAGGCCAGCGAGTTGTTGATCACCGCCGATGGCGGCGGCAGCAACGGCTACCGCCTGCGACTCTGGAAGGTCGCGTTGCAGGGTCTTGCCAACACCACCGGGTTGACAGTGCGGGTCTGCCACTTCCCGCCGGGAACCAGCAAGTGGAACAAAATCGAGCACCGGATGTTCTCGTTCATCAGTCTCAACTGGCGCGGAAAACCCTTGATCAGCCATGAAGTCGTCGTCAACCTGATCGGCAGCACGCGCACCCGGACCGGCTTGACGATCCGAGCCGCACTGGACACGACGGCCTACCCCACTGGGGTCAAAGCGAGCGACGAAGATCTGAGCAAGGTCAACTTGACCAGAGCCTCGTTTCACGGGGAATGGAACTACTCCATCGCCCAGAATTGTTCAAGTTAATTGCGGACAGCTCCTTACCACCAGCTGCGCCGCGCCATCGCCTACGCCCACGGCGGCCGGTTCCGGGCGCGCTCCCAGCACGAGCAGGAGGTGTGGAACGAGTGTTCCCGGCTGGTCGGCAACGCGGTGGTCCATTACAACGCCCTGATCCTGTCCGAGGCGTTGGCGGAGCTTGAGAGCCGCGCCGAGCTGGTCTCTGCCGAGGTCATCAAGCGCGTGTCTCCCGTGGCCTGGCAGCACATCAATTTCTACGGCCGTTACCAGTTCGACGCCGACTTCACGCCGATCGACTTCGCCCGGCTCCGGGCGCAGCTAAAGTGGACCCCGAAAACCGGACAATAATTTAAGCTTGCGCCAAACCGAAAGGGGCAGAGAAGAATGGGCGAAGCGAAGCGCAAGACATACACGGCGGCGTTCAAGGCGAAGGTCGGGCTGGAAGCGATCCGCGGGGTCAAGACGGTCAACGAGATCGGACAAGAGTACGGGGTGCACCCGGTCCAGGTCGGGCAGTGGAAGCGCGAGATCCAAGACCAGGCGGAGACGCTCTTCGCGAAGAAGCGCGGGCCGAAAAAGGAGGACGGCCCGGGGGATGCGGACCGGCTCTACAGCGAGATCGGACGGCTGAAGGTCGAGCTGGATTGGCTCAAAAAAAAGTCCGGGCTGAGCCTGTGAGCGTGCGGCGGGAGTGGATCGAGCGCCCGGCGGCGGCGGGGCCGGCGCCCTTGGCGGTGAGCCGGCAGTGTGCGCTGGCGGGAGTGACGCGCTCCTGGGCGTATGCGCCGCGCAACGAGGGCATCTTGGACGAGCTGGACTTGACGCTCTTGCGGTTGATCGACACCGAGTACACCCGTCGGCCATTTTTCGGCAGCCGGCGCATGGTTCTACACCTGGCAGAACAGGGGCATACGGTCAATCGCAAGCGGGTGCAGCGGCTCATGCGGGTCCTGGGCTTGGCCGGGATGGCGCCGGGACCCAACACCAGCGAGCCGCACCCGGCGCACAAGATCTACCCGTACCTGCTGCGCGGGGTGGCGGTGGTGCGGCCCAACCAAGTGTGGAGCACCGACATCACCTACATCCGCCTGGAGCACGGCTTTGCCTACCTCGTGGCCATGCTCGACTGGTACTCCCGTCGGGTGCTCTCCTGGCGGCTGTCCAACACCCTGGAGGCGGGGTTCTGCGTGGACTGTCTGGAAGAGGCCCTGCGCGTCCATGGCCGGCCCGAGATCGTCAACACCGACCAGGGCTCGCAGTTCACCGGCGACGCCTTCACGGGAGTCCTGCTGGAGGCCGGGATCGCCATCAGCATGGACGGACGGGGGCGCGCCTTGGACAACATCTTCGTCGAGCGCCTGTGGCGCAGCGTCAAGTACGAGGACGTTTACCTCAAGGGCTACGCCAGCCTGCCCGAGCTGCTGCTCGGGCTGACCGAGTATTTCGCCTTCTACAACGGCGAGCGACCGCACCAGGGATTGGGCTACCGCACGCCCGAGGCGGTGTACGGCTCGGGGGAAGGCGGCGGGGCCAGGATCGCGGACCGCTTCGGCTCGGCGGCGGGTCCGTCCACGGCTCCGCTACGCTCCGCCGTGGACGGACCCGCCGCCGAGCCGGGGCAGCGCCAAGGCGCTGCAATCGATGTAACCAGTGCAGCTTAAATTAGGGGAAAAACTGTCCTGGACATGGGGTCCACTTTAAGCTGTCTTCCGAGGAGGTCTCCCGGCTCTATGCCAACGCCGGTCGCTAGTGCAGATTTTTGACGGTTTGGGCTAAAAACCCCAGTTTGGGATGGTTCGGAGCGGGAGGTGGCTGTGGTGCGGAGCTTCTTGGGTTGGGTGAGCGCAGGAGTGGCGAAAGGAGGAGGGGAGGGGAAGGCGAACTCTGCTCTGCCGGGGGTCGCGAAAAGCGCAGGGGGGCGCTCGGAAATGTGACGCCGTTCACGGACTTGGTTCCGCCGTTGGTCGCGCGGGGAGTGACGCAGGTCAAGTTCGGCGGGTTTGCGCCCTAGAAGGTATCCCATGTGTTGCCTACGGTTTGGCGACGTGTCGCGCTGGAGGGGGCGAGTAAGGGGGCGGAGTGTGGCGCGCGTGTGCACAACCTAACGCCAAACCTATCGTGAGGTAGGGACGGAACGTCACGGTTCCTGCCGAGGTAGGAAAGCCGGACTGCCGAGGGCGACCAGCGCCATGGTCGCGCGAGGGGTTCGGCTTTTTTGTGGGTTGGCGAAACGAACAACGACAAGGGGACTTCGATGAGACGCATGCATTCGCTTTTTCTTGCGGCGGTCGCCACGGTATTCGTCGTGGGATTGGCGGGATGTGTCGCCGGGTTGCCCATGCCGCACGGGGCGCAACGCGCGACGACATCGGTACCACCTGTAGGGGCACGCTCCTATCAGCCGATCGACTTCAAGAAGTGGGCGAGCGGGATGTATGCCGATCAGTTTTTCGGTAAGGCTGTCGTGGTTGATGGGTACATGCGCAAGGCTGGCACGGCGGGTGCCGTCGTGTCCGACATTTTTTTCCTTGTTGGCAAGTACTCGATACCTCAGCTCCAAGCTATCGCGCGTACGTCGCCAATGGAACAACTGAACGCAGTTAACGAGCAGATCCCCATATCTGCCCCGCTGTCCATGCGGGATACTGTTTTCGCGCTATCCGATGATCAAAGGATTCGCGTCTACGGTGTTGTCGTGAATCCGTACTCAACGAGCGTTTTCACGAAACAGGTTGTTATGAGCACGTTGCGAGTGAATGCCGACCGAATCGAGGTTGTGCGGTAGATGTCCCGCCCCGGATGATTATATCCCCCGGAAGAGCTACCCTCTCTTCCTAGCCCGGGAGGTACTGGAGGAACTCGCCGCCGGGGGAGACGTAGGGAGCCCGTAGCGTGGAAACCGGGGTCAGACCACGGTAGCTTGCAACTTTTTTCAGATGGTTGGGCTTAAGTCAGTGCCATTCGGGCCAGGCCCGAATGGCGCTAAGTTAAGGCCAACCGCCTGAAAATCTTGGGGTGGGCTGGCAAGGGTGGTAGGCTGAAGTCGCCAAACGCCAACCCGCCACCCCGAGAGCCAGCCCACATGCATCCTAGCCAGCGCGCCGCCATGCGGCAACGCATCCTTGATCGCGCCGACACGACCGACGCCTGCGATTTCTTCAACCTGTTGACCGCCCCGCGACTTCTCGATCGGGTCGCTGCGCTGGTGCCGGCGCATCGCGAGCGGGTGTTTGGGCCGATTAAGACGTTGGCGATGTTCATGGGCCAAGCGCTCGCGGCGGACGGCAGTTGCCGCCAGGCGGTTGACGACGCAGGAGTCAAGCAATTGATCGCCGGACGCGTGCGCAGCAGTGCCAACACCAGCGCGTACTGCCAGGCGCGCGGACGGTTGCCGTTGCCGACGGTCTCGGCCCTGACGCGCCAAACCGGGGGGCTCGTGACGGACGGGGCGCCGGCCGGGTGGCACTGGCGCAACCGCCGGGTGCGCCTCGCCGACGGCGCGACGATGACCTTGGTCGACACGCCGCAGAACCGGGCCAAGTACCCGCAGCCCAACAGCCAGAAGGCCGGGCTGGGGTTTCCGATCTGTCGGATGGTGGTCTTGCTCTGCCTGGCCACCGGGGCGCTGCTCGATGCGGCGGTCGGTCCCTGCGAAGGGAAGGGCAGCGACGAGCAGACGCTGCTTCGTTCCTTGCTCGACACCCTCCTGCACGGCGAGATCCTAATCGCAGATGCCTATTATGCAACCTATTTTCTGCTATGCGAGCTAACGCGCCGCGGGGTCGACGGGCTCTTCGAGCAGTACGGCGCACGCAAGCGCAGCACCGATTTTGCCTTGGGCGAACGCCTCGGCGTGCGCGACCATCTCATCGTCCTCGCCAAGCCGAAAAAGCCGGACTGGATGAGCCAGGACGACTATGACCAAGCCCCGGGCCGGCTGACCGTGCGCGAGTTTCAGGCCGGCGGCAAGATCATGGTGACCACCCTGCTGTGCCCCAACGAGACCCCCAAGCCGATCCTCAAGGTCTTGTACCGCCAACGCTGGAACGTCGAGCTCGATCTGAGGAACATCAAGACCACGCTCGGGATGGAGCATCTGCGCTGCCGGACCCCGGCGATGGCCCTCAAAGAACTGTGGGTCTACTTGCTGGCCTACAACCTGATCCGTCTCCTGATGGCGCAGGCCGCCCTGCTGGCGGACCAAGTCCCGCGCCAACTGAGCTTCAAGCACACGGTTCAAGTTTGGATGGCCTGGCAACAGCGCGGCGGCGGGACGCCCGACGCGGTCGTTGTCCACGCCCTTTTGGTCCTGATCGCCCAACCCCGGGTCGGCCGGCGGACGGGACGGATCGAGCCGCGTGCGTTGAAGCGCCGCCTGAAATGTTATCCGTTGCTGACCCAGCCGCGGCGGCTCGCGCAGGCCGAAATCCGAAAAAACGGACACCCGAAGAAGCAGCGCTGAGTCAGCCGATTTCCGGTAACGAATTGCGACAGTAACCCGCTGATTCGGAGATAAAATCGGCTTAACTTAGCGCCATTCGGGCCAGGCCCTTTTTTACCCCTGCAAAAACGAGGGCCGCCCCAGGGCGGCCCTTTTTTTCGGGAGCATGTGGGTAAGCGGTCTCTACGCGGCGTCGTTGCTCAGGACCGCCGGCTGTGCAAGTCCGAGCGTAGCGGGTTGTCGGCGAAGTGCTGCTTCCACAACCGCGGGATGAGCAGATGGACCTCGGAGGCGGGATGGCGGTCGATGCGCTGGAGCACGTCGACCAAGTAGTCGTAGGGGTCGATATCATGCAGGCGGCAGGTGACGATCAGGCTCTGCACGGTGGCGACCGCCTCGGCGCCGACCTCGGTCGAACAGAAGAGCCAGTTACGGCGACCCAAGGGGATCGGCCGCAGGGCGCGCTCCAGATGGTTGGTGTCGATCGGCACATCCGGGTCGGCGAGGAAGATGCTCAAGCCCACGCGCCGCTCCAGGGCGTAATGCAGCGCGCAAGGTCGGCGGGTTGCTCGGCAGCAGCGCGGCGCGCTGCGCCTGCGCCTCGGCCCAGGCGAAGAAGGCGTCCGCGGCGGGCTTGGCATGGGCGAGGCGATACGCACGCTTGGCCTCGCCGACAAGTCCCCGGTCGCGGATGCGAGCTTCGATGGCATAGAGCTCGCCGATGCGCGCCAGGGCCTCGGCGCTGGCCTCGGGCTCGACGTCCTTGGCGCGCTCGAAATAGCGTCGGGTATGCGTCCAGCACTGGGCATGGGCGATGCCGGTGCGCACGGCATACTGCACATAGGCGCCGTAGCCGTCGGTGAGCAGCACCGCGTCTTGCATCGCCCGCTCCCCGAGCGCCTCGCGCACATGGATGGCGGCGCGCGAGGGCCGGTAGAGAAAGACGATATCGCCCCCGCCGCCGTCGTCGGTATCGCCCCAGATCGGCCAGAAATACCCTTGGCGGAGTTTCCCCGGACCCTGGCGCCCGGCCTTGATCGGGGTTTCGTCCATCGCCTTGACCCGGCAGGCGCGGATGCCCGCGAGCTGGGCGGCGGCGATCGGGGCGAGCAGCAGCGCCACGGCGAGCACCTGCTGCGTCAGCCATTGGCGGCTGACGGCGATGCCGGCGGCGAGCAGGCGCTGGTGCTGGCGATACAGCGGCAGGTGATAGAGGAACTTGTCGACGAGCAGGCCGGCGAGGAAGCTCGCGTCGGCACGCCCGCCCTCGAACACCCCGGCCGGGGCCGGCGCGCAGTGCAGGGTGGCGTCGTCCTTGCGCTTGATGACCTGGCGGACGTATTTCAGGATGACGTAACTGCCCGGGCGCTGGGCCAGGCGGTGGGTGACCTTCTCGCCGATGACCTCGTAGGCGTCTGCGGGCAGTCCGGCGGCCTCGGGGTTCGGCAGTGCGATCGTTTCGACCGGTACCTGTGCGGGGTCGAAGAACAGCGGGGCCTCCTCGCCGTTCCCGCCCTTGGCGACGCGGCCTCGGGTGTGGGCCGCCACCGGCTGGGTCGACACTGGGCCTGGGGCGGGACCGGCCAGACCCTCGCCCAGGGACATCTGCTCGGGCGGCGGATCGAGGTGCCGGCGCTCGGACTTCTCGCCAAAGACCTGGCGCTGCAACCAGGCCAGTTGGTGCTCCAGTCGAGCAATACGGGCCTGCAATTGCGCACGCTCCGCCACCCACTCTGGCGGGGGGGTTGCAGCAATGGCGAGCGTGGCTAGCATGGGCGTATTTTATGCAATTGCCGATGGCGTCGCACCCATTTGATAACGCAGGCGCCGGCGCATCGGCTCAATACCTTCGAGCAGCAGCTTCAAGCCCGTCGCATCCAATTCCCGATTCGCCGTCGTGCACCAATTGCTCACGAAGCGCCCGCGCTCCAGCCGTTTGGCCCACAGACAGAAACCGGTGCGGTCCCAATACAGGGCCTTGAGGTAATCGCCGCGGCGGTCGATGAAAACCAGCAAGTGTCCCGACAGCGGGTCCTGCCCGAGCCCCTGTTTGGCGAGTGCGATCAGCCCGGTAAAGGATTTGCGCATATCCACCGGGCGTCCGTAAACGAACACCCGCACCCGCGCTTCCGGGAAGAACATCAGCCGCGGCGCAGACGCAGCACCACGCCCGCGCCCAGCTCAAGCTCGATGTCCCAGGCCGACCCGGCGGTCGTCCCACCGGCCAGCGAACCCAAGTCGAGAAACGCGGGTTCGCCTTCGGGTAGCGGCGCCGCCTGCGGGGCGCCGACGCTCAGGCGCTTGCGCCAGGTGTAGAAGCTTGCCGTGCCGATCCCCTCGGCCCGGCAAAACGCCGCCACCCCCAGCGGGCTGCGCTCGGCGCGCGCGATCACGGCCTGCCATTGCGCGCGGCTGCGGCGCGCGCGTCTCTCGGTGCTTTCCATCGGTTGCTCCCGTCTCGGTCGTGGATGACGGGGACCATTGTTTCCGGTCGCGGGCGCGCGAGGAAGGACGCCGCTGGGTTACCGGTTACGCATGTGGCGCGATCCGTTCGCCGCAGGGTCGCTACCGAGCTCCTGCGTTAGCTCCGGCCGGTGTGCTTCGCCTTTGCCGGACCAGCACTCCGAGGCCCAGCCCGAGCAATGCCAGCACTGACGGGGCGGGAATCGGTGCCGGTGGGGGATCGGCAAGCGTCGTGCCGGTGATAACGGTGAAGCCGTTGTTCATGCCCCGGTTAGACCCGGAATATTTGGCGGCGGTGCCGAAGGTTCCGCCATTGGCCACGGACGCGATCTGGATATCGACCGTGGAAAGGCTGTAGGGGAAGCCCGGTGTGTGTGTGAAGTGGGCGCTCGCCAAGTCCTTGGTATCGATCAGATTGAATTCTCTGATGTTGAGGTTCAACTCGGACAGCGCGAAGCTCGATCCGGTAAAGAAGGTGCCGACCTTCCAATCGAACAGGAAGTCGTAAGCGGAGCTCGGTGCCACGGGGATCTCGCTCGCTGGCCGGGCGACGATCCAGCCCGCGGAAGGCCCACCGCTCGCGGACAACTCGTCGAAGCCGCCGTTCGTATCGGTTACGCTTTCGCTGGCGCCGCCGGTAACGGCAGGATTCGGATTCGCCAAAATATTGAGCGTCTTATTGCCGAGCGTGACGGACGCTCCGGCGATGGTGTAATAGTTCGGTTGGGTCGGACCGGCCGTGGTCGGCGCGATCGCGAGGTCGATGTCCAGATAGCCCGTCAGCGGTACGTTTTGCAGCCCGGCCAATCCGAACTCGTTCGTGAAGAGGGAATCGGCCCCGTTGCCAGAGGCCATAGTGATATTAGTGGCGAACCCGATGCGCAGAATGGCCGCGTCCGCGGCATCGACAGCGAGTACGGTACAAAGGGCGGCACAGGCCAGCGTGGTCAAAACCGGCGGCGCCGCTTGACATACGATCGGGGGTTTGGTCACTTCAGAAGCTCCGGAATCGAGAGAAACACAGGTGGGAACAAAGGTTTGCGACCCTATAGGAGGAGAGCCCATCCGTCAATAACCGAAGCGTCGGTTGGCGGACCAGACCGACAGAGCGGCAGCGAGGTCGCGGCGAGCCGGATCGCCGGTTGAACGGGGCGAGCGACGCGATGGGTCAAATCGGCTCGGGCTGACGGGATTGCGCCCGTCCGCGAGTCGGCCGGGGTTTGCGCCCCCCGTCCGAACGGTTTCGCCGGTACGGGCGGATGGTAAAGTGGTCAAGGAGCAACAGCGGAAAGGAAGAGAGGCAGCGGTCAGACGCAGTTGCGTGCCTGGGTCCGCGCGGTGTTGGGATTGGTCGCGGTTGTAATCGAACGCTCCGGCGTTGTCGGTGTGCCCGACGACCAGGAGCTTGAGCTTGGTATCGGACTTGAGCAGCGCGGCGATCTCGGTCAGGGCCGGTGCCGATTCGGGCTTGAGCGTCGCCTTGTCGAAGTCGAAGAGGATGCCGTAGAGGGCGATCCGGCCGGAGGCGGCGATGGTGCGCGCCATCTCCGCGGCGTCCACCTTGACCATCTTCTGCTCACGGGCCTTGGCCTCGACGATGTCGACGACGGCGACGGTGCGCCCGGCCAGCGCCTTGCAGTCACCAAGCCCGGCACTCGGCCTTGGCCGGTTTGACGATCAAGGCCCCCGGGCCACCTAAGGAGATGCTGATTTATTCCGCCAAAACGATGGTGTCTGAATGGTAAGATATTCGGCTCCCTGCCCCCGAGCCGAACGATGACGCCACCCCCCTGTGCCCCCGGCGATTTTGCCGCCAAGAAGAAGACGACCCGCCGTGAGCGGTTTCTGGCCGAGATGGAACAGGTCGTGCCGTGGGCTGCGCTGCTGGCGGCGTTGGCGCCGTACTACTTTCCCGGTGCGGCAGGGCGGCGCGGGCGGCCGCCGGTCGGGCTGGAGCGGATGCTGCGGATGTACTTCGTGCAGCAGTGGTACGGGCTGGCGGACGAGGCGACGGAAGATGCCCTCTACGACAGCCGGGCATTGTGCCGTTTCGTCGGCATCGACCCGGGCCGCGAGTCGGTGCCGGACGCGACGACGCTGTTGAAGTTCCGGCGCTGGCTGGAAAAGAACGGGCTGACCGAGACGATCCTCGACACCGTCAATGCCGGGCTGCGCGAGCGCGGGCTGATGCCGAACCGGGGCACCGCGGTCGACGCGACCATCTTGAATGCGCCGTCCTCGACGAAAAACAAGGACAAAGCGCGCGACCCGGACATGCACCAGACCCGCAAGGGCAACCAATGGTACTTCGGGATGAAGGCGCATATCGGCGCGGATGCCGACTCGGGATTTGTGCATACCGTGACGGGGACCGCGGCCAACGTGGCCGATATCGCCCAGGTTGGGGAACTGCTGCATGGGGAGGAAACGGTCGTCTTCGCCGATGCCGGCTACACCGGAGCCGAGAAGCGCGAGGATCTCAAGGAGCGGCGGGTCAAATGGCATATCGCCATGAAGCGCGGCAAGCTCAAGGCCATGGCCGAGGGTCCCCTGAAAGAGCTGACCGCACGCATCGAGCGGCTCAAGGCGCACGTGCGTGCGCGCGTCGAGCACCCGTTCCACACGCTCAAGAACCTGTTCGGCTATCGCAAGGTCCGTTACAAAGGATTGGCGAAGAATCTCGCCCAACTGCATACCCTGTTCGCCTTGGCCAATCTGGTGCGCGCTAAGCGCGTGCTGCTGGCTTGATGCGCCCAAGGTGCGCTCGGAGCTCGAAGAGAAACGGCTAATAGGGCAACCGCCACCGGCTAAGAGGGACATTCGCACGAAAAACCGCTTAACGTTTCGGCTTCGCTAAAAAATCGCGCGCTTCGGATGCGTCGCGGCGGAATACCCGATTTAATCAGCGTTTCCCTAATGCCTCGTCATTAGGTAAACTTTTTCCTCCATTGGCATCTCGGGCTCGCCCGGATTCTCTGGGTCTCTCTTGATGCTGTTCTGTCCATGCAATAAATTTATCCGGTAGCGCGCACCATAAAGCGCTTTTATTTCACTGTCGATGGTTAACACCGAGTTGAAGCGCCGCTCATCCGGTGTCTCGGTGGTGATCAGCAGGATCTCGGTCTCTTGCGGCAGCGTCTCCGAGAAATGCCCGATATAGCGCTCGCGGACACCAGCAGGCAATGCCGTCAGTGCCGCGCAGTCGTAGAGCGCTTTGACCTTGCCGAGATCGTCTGTCGTTAGATCGAAGATATCCCCGCACCAGATCTCGGCGTCCTCATGCCACCAACGCACGAATCGTCCTTGCCGTTGGTGGCTTGGTACAACGCGGAGCGCATCGAAATAGGCTTGAATCGCTATGTCGCTAAGCTCGATCCCAATGACTCGAAAGCCCATCCGGGCGATCCAGTCCATATCCAGACTCTTGCCGCATAAAGGCACGACAATGCGGTCGCCGGCCAAAAGCGTGAGCCTGGACAAGAACCTCTGGAGCAGGGGGTTGACCATGTCTTGATGGAAGGCAATGTCGTTGCGCTCCCATTTCTCTCTCCAAAGCCGGTTGCTCATAAAGGGTCTCCCGATTCAAATATTAGCGCAGACTTCTGCATATCCCGCCGCATCGTTATCGGGCAGCGACCAAGCGACATTGGTCCGGGCGCCTGACATGTCGCATCGACGGTGCATGTTTCCTGTTGTGTTTCCTCGCGTCCTTGTGCCCCGGCATGAGCAAGAAACTGGGGGGAGCGGAAGGCGAGAGTTAGAATCGAGCCGCCGGCCCTGGGCCGCCGGTCAAGCGCACCACACAACTCCGCACACTAAAAGGTTGCGATATGGACACTTCTGCCTTCTGGAATCTCGTAGACAGATCTCGGCGCGCGTCCGACGGCGACCCCGAGCGACAAGTCGAGGAGCTGGGGACCTTGCTCGACGAGCTGACTCCAGCCGAGATTATGCAGCTCCACGAGATCTTCTACGCGTACTTCGATGCGTCATATACCTGGCCCCTCTGGGGGGCTGCTTATGTGATTGGCGGCGGATGCTCCGACGATGGCTTCGATTATTTTCGGGGCTGGCTCATCTCCCGCGGCGAAAGAGTCTTCTCGGCCGCGGTCGCGGATCCGGACGGGCTTGCCTCGCTCATCGGGGAGAGCGACGAAGACCTCGGCTGCCAGGTCGAAGGCTGGCAGTCAGTGGCCATCGATGCCTGGTGCCGCAAGACCGGGCAGGACTACACGGCCTATCCGGTCCAACAGCGGCAGGGCCAAACCGACGGCCCCTCAGGCGAAGCGTGGAGCGAGGAGGACCTTGATCGCCTCTATCCGAAGCTGGCCAAACGATTCGGCTAAGTGCGGCCCAAAGGCTCGCTCAATCCATCGCAACGACGACTTCAGGGCCCATTCCGCCGTGCGCGGCCCTGGCGGCCGCCGAGCAGGCCGGTCCGATTTCCTGCCAAGCGGCAGGGTCGTTTGCCACAGAGCCAAGTCGCGAGTATTCGCTCGTACAACATCGGGCCGTTATCCACTACATTATGTCAGGGTTTCCCAACCGCCCCACGGCGGCTGGGAAGGAGCGGACCCGCGGCTCGGACCGGACCGGTCCGGCGGCGGGCCGATCCGGCAGGGAGGCAAGGGTCTAAGGGTCTATCGATATCGACTGGAGCATCCGTCATGAAGTTCGACATCTCTACGCACAACGTTGGCAAGACCGATCGCATCGCCCGAGTCATTGTGGGCGCTCTCCTGATCGTCGGCGCCGCTCGCGGCGGTAGCTGGGTGGTTGGGGTGATCGGCGCGGTGCTGATCGCCACCGCCTACCTACGTTTCTGCCCGGCCTACAAAGCCCTCGACTTCAGCACCAACAAGGACGAAACGGCCGCGGGCAAGTAGGCCCCAAGAGCGCCAAGCGACCGGGTCGTCAGGCCCGGCCGCTGGACTGCGCCTCTTGCGCATCCGGGATGTCTATCCCTTTACCGGACCTTAACCCTTCCTCTACCCTGGAGTCTTTGCCCGACCTAAGAGTCGTGTGTCCCGTCTCCGGCCTTTGGGCGCCGGAAAGGGGCCGCCGATGCGACTCGGGACCGCGGGCGCAATTTAAGCCACCGCCTTTCCAAGACACCCTAGATGACTGCACGCGCCTTACCCCTGTCGATCGCCGCACTGCTCGCGGTGCTCTCCATCCCGGCCCTGGCCGACAAGACCTCCCGGGTCTTGGCGGATACCCCCGAGCCCACGCGCTTCGCCGTTCGCGGCTCGGCGATCGTCGACCGCAACCAGGGCGACGCACCGATCCGCTTTCGCGGCATTGGCTACTCCCCCTATCTGCGCGGAGAATCCCCCGTGCTGCATAACCGGCTGCCCAACGACGGCCGTTACTCCGAGCACCTGGCACTGGTCCGAAGGCTCAACGCGAACTATCTGCATGTCTTTCAGCGGCCGATGCCCGAGGCGTTCTTTAGGGCGCTGGACGAGGCGGACCTGGTTTACGGTCAGGACATTTGGATCGATCCGCATGCGCCGGATTTCCTGGCCGACGAATTTCAGGAGTCGACCCTGGCCAGCGTGCGCGCCACGATCGACCAAACCTATGCGGCGGGGCGGCCAGACCGGCTGGTCCTGTTCTCCGTCGGCGACGAGCTCAACCGCAAGTCCATCGCCGAGACCGACCGCCAACACCCGGATGTGCACGACTATCGAGGCAAGCATCTGAAGGTCACTGGCCGCACCCCTACCGAGGTCGCGCTCGCCCGCGTGATCGATGCGGCGATGGACTACGAGCTGACCCGTTACGGCCGGCGCCATCTCTATTGCCACACCAGCTTCACTCATGTGGGCCCGCTGGCCGATCGTCCGGATCTGGAAGTCCCTCCCGCGAGCGCACTGATGCCCGACATGGGGGACCTGGTGTGCATCAACGTCTACACCTATGCCCGGGGTGTGGTCACCTCGCCCCCGGGCTCCGTCACCGGCACCGCCTACCAGGGCTATCTGGAGGGTCTGACCGCCATGACCGACAAGCCGATCTTCATCACTCAGGTGGGCCTGTCCACCTCGCCCTACGAGCCGAAACCCTGGGTGCCCGGATTCGGCGGACACCGGGTTGAGGATGTCCCCAAGACGTTCCGATCGGTTTGGCGGGATGTCCACACCGCCAAGGGCCACGAGCGCATCGTCGGGGTGGCCTTCTTCGAGCTGCATGACGAGTGGTGGAAGAGCGGCGATACCCCGGACGACTCCCAAGGTCTCAACGACGGGGACCCGGAGGAGTGGTTCGGCATCTACGCCCTGGAGAACGGCGTGAGTCTGGTTCCCAAGGGCGCGATCCCGGATACGGTGCGGGAGCTCTTCGCCAGCCCCTGATTCCAGGACCGGACGCTCGGCCGCTAATCTTGCTCGGCCACTGACCGACCGGCTTCACCGGGGCTGGCAAAGCGGATGCCCTCAGGGCGATTCGCCATTGCCTGGCGCCGCTTGCTTCAGCGCGAGCGCCTGGCCGGATTGTACGGCGCCACGAAGAAGAGCACCGCAAGTCCCAGCAGTGCGGCGAGGGTGACGGCGACCGAGACCCGATAGGTCAAGCGCCATCCGGTATTGGATTTGCGGACGATCTCGAAGCGGTCCACATGGATGGTCTCGCAGGCCCCGTTACCGGTATCGGTACGGGTGACGCTGGACCCGCGGCTGAAGCCCCCCGCATGCGAGTACCGGGCCAGCTGGCCCGTCAGCCGGATGCGATCGCCGATCTCGGCGGACTTGATCGCCTCCTGGATGGCGGGGTCGTGGCTCAGCAAATGGTTGTTCGAAAGCTGGTCCCAGGCGAAGCGCCGGGCGGCGAGGGCGTCGTCGGTGGAGATCCAGCAGGTCCAGGTGCTGTTTCGGTACTGCATTTCCCGAAAGACGCCGGTGGCGACATTGTCCCCCCAGACGACGCACAGGTCGCGGATATTGATGAAGTCTTTCCACTCCTTGAAGTGGTAGATGCCGCCCAACTCGTCGGCGTCGTGCAGGCTGACTACCACGCCCTCGAGCCGATAGTCGAACAGCGGCTCGATGGTGTAACGGATTCCCTGGGCCTCGATCTCGAATGGCCGCGAGTCGGTCGGCGTCTGGAGCGGCGCTTCCAGCTGCGCGGTGTCGTAGAAGCCTGGCGGAGGCAATTGGTCCTTCTTCCAATGACTCCAGATCGCGACCCCCAGCCCCGAGAGAAAGACCAGCAGCACGAGCCGATTGACCAGGCGGTAGGGAAAGGTCGTCTCCCCGGACGGCGCCGCGACCGGGCGCAGCGGCCCCCGGGTCTGTCTTTCCGATTGCCTGAATTTGGCGAACGCAATCCCGCAGCGGCGACAGAGCTCGGCGGGCGGCTGCTCTTCGCCGCACTTGGGACAGCGCAGGGTGGCCGATTCCAGATTCAAGGCGCTCGGGCGCGCGAATGCCTCGGCGGCGGTGTGCGAGGGCGCTGGCGGGCGCTCTTGTGCCTGCCGTACTTGATCCAGGGACACGAGTCGCTCTCCGATGCCGGTCTGGGATGGAAGGTTCGGCGCCAGCCGTTTGCGAGCCAAGTGGCGCGGTGCGCATTCCACCACAAGCGAGACGCGAGCGCCTGGCAGGAGCGGCGAATTCATTGTCATCGCACCGGGGCGCGGCGCGTCGCCGCCCGCTTTTGCCAACCGGCGCACGCTGTCTGAGGTCCTGCTCACCCGGAACACCCGAGCTCGCGTAAACTCCGATCGAAGCCGGGCCTTGGGCCCTATGCGGTTGAGGTGCGGAAAAACCATACGGTAAATCTGGTTACAGCCGTTCACATGCGGTTGCCGAGAAAGACAACCTGACACATGCTGCCAGCCGACGCGCCAGGGGTTGGCAGACGAGGCGTTAATCCGGGGTGCATGGACACCGCGCCCGACATCCGAGCCTGGCCCGAATGGCACTGACTTAAGCCCAACCATCTGAAAAAAGTTGGATAAAAGCGGGGGTCGACCACCCCAAGTGGTAATCTGTAGGGTGCGATAGAGCAACCTGCCACCCGAGGGGGCCAGCCACGATGCATTGCGGACCGCAGACGAGAGCCGTCCAACTGCGCGTGCAGACATGCACCGAGCAGCCCGATTCCGACGCATTTTTCGACCTCCTCGCCGGTCCGCACCTCCTGGACGGCACCGCCGCACTGTCGCCGAAGCACCGCAACCGATTGTTTCCGGACGCAAAGGTGCTGTCGATGTTCTGCAATCAGGTGCTCTCGGCGGACCGCTCGTGCCAACGGGCGGTCGATGCCGAGGCGCTCGGGCGCTTGGCGCGGGACCTGCCGCCCTGCAGTACCGACACCGGCGGCTATTGCAAGGCGCGCAAGCGCCTGCCGATCGACATACCCATGACGCTGGCGCGCGAGACCGGCGCGCTGGTGGCCGACGCGATCCCCAAGCACTGGCGGTGGCAGAACCGCCGGGCGTGGTTGGTCGACGGCACGTCGCTGTCGATGCCCGACACCCTGGCCAACCGAATCCGCTGGCCGCAGCCCGCCACCCAGGCGCCGGGTTTGGGGTTTCCGCAGTGCCGCATGGTCGGCTTGGTGAGCTTGGGCAGCGGTGCCCTGTGCGACGCGGCGATCGCCCCCTGCGAGGGCAAGGGCAGCGACGAGCAGACGTTGCTGCGCAAACTCTCCCCGCATCTGCAAGCGGGCGATGTCTTGGTGGGCGACGCCTTCTTTCCGACCTATTTCCTGCTGTGCGCGCTGGCCGCGGGCGGCATCGACGGGGTCTTCGAGCAGTACGGCGCCCGTCGGCGCACTACGAATTTCGCGCTTGGCCAACAGCTTGGCGCGCGCGACCATCTGCTCGTGCTGCATCGGCCCGAACGCCCGGATTGGATGGATCCGGCCGACTTCGCCGCCGTGCCGGCCACCCTGACGGTGCGCGAGCTGGCCGCCGGGGGCAAGATCCTGGTCGCGACCCTGCGGTGCCCCCGCCGCTACCCGAAGCCGGCGATCGCCGCCCTCTACAAACGGCGCTGGAACGTCGAGCTCGATCTGAGGAACATCAAGACCACCCTCGGCATGGAGCGACTCTCCTGCAAGAGCCCGGCGATGGTGGAGAAGGAGATCTGGGTCTACCTGCTCGCCTATAACCTGATCCGTCTCCTGATGGCGCAGTCGGCGCTGCTGGCCGACCAGGTCCCCCGCCAGCTCAGCTTCAAACACGCCGTGCAATTGTGGCTTCTCTGGCAGTATTACCGCGACCGCCTCGGCGCGGCGTCCGACCTGGCGGCCCTGCTTGCCCTGATGGCGCAACCGCGCGTCGGCTTGCGTCCCGGCCGTATCGAGCCGCGGGCGCTGAAGCGACGACCGCGCAACTTCCCGCTGCTGATGCAGCCCCGGGCGCTGGCCCGGGAGGACGTTCGACTCTACGGGCACCCGAAGAAGGCAAAGTGAAACGGCGTGGGAGGGCATCGGGTTTTCATGCGCAACCGATTGATTTATAGAGTAGCGAGCGCTTAAGTCAGTGCCATTCGAGCCTGGCCCGATATACTAGACGTTACGCATAAGCGCGGGGAAATACAATGAGCTACTGGTCCTGGAATTCATCCCTCTCTGTCGGTATCGATATTATCGATGCCCAACACCGCCGGATCGTCGATTACATCAACGAGCTGGACGTGGCGAGACGGGTAAAAGATCCAAGCAAAGTGACGCAAGTGCTAATGGGATTGGTCGATTACACGCGTACCCATTTCGCCTTCGAAGAAGAGCTGATGAATCAGGCAGGCTATCCCCTTTCTGAATCGCATAAGAAGGTTCATGATGCATTTGTTTCCCACGTAACAAGATACGTGGAGGAGCATGATTCCGGAAAAGACGTTTCCAGAAAGTTGATGTCGGAGCTGCAGATTTGGCTCACTAACCACATCAAGAACGACGATAAGGATTATGCGCCTTATGCAGACAGGATGATGAATAGAGGCTGGATAAAGAGAACGTTGAGCAGATTCTTCGGTTAGAATTCAATGGGGCGGGGGTGGTGCAGCAGTCGGGCAAGACCCGGCCCCACACCGGCGGCGCCCCCCGCTTGTTGTCGACGCCCGCCTATCGCGGCGGAACCGCTCGCGAACCGCCTCCTCGGGTGGGGCCTTGGCCCGCAGCATGGTAGAATTCGCGCCCTTGTAACGCCCCCTTAGCCGCCGCCCCGACTCCCGGGGGCCGCGCGGCCGACGTGCAGCCCGGAAGCCCCATCCCCCATGCCCGATTTCGCGAAAGAAGTCCTGACGATCAACCTCGAAGACGAGATGCGCCAGTCCTACCTGGATTACGCCATGAGCGTGATCGTGGGTCGGGCGCTGCCCGACGTGCGCGACGGCCTGAAGCCGGTGCATCGGCGCGTGCTCTTCTCCATGAGCGAGCAGGGCAACGTCTGGAATCGCGCCCATCGCAAGTCTGCCCGCGTGGTCGGCGACGTGATGGGTAAGTATCACCCCCACGGCGACTCGGCCATCTACGACACCATGGTGCGGATGGCCCAGCCGTTTTCGTTGCGCTACCTGCTGGTGGACGGGCAGGGCAACTTCGGCTCGGTGGACGGGGACCCGCCGGCGGCCATGCGTTACACGGAAGTGCGAATGACGCGGATCGCGGACGCACTGCTGGACGACCTGGACAAGGAAACGGTCGACTTCCAGCCCAACTACGACAACACCGAGCACGAGCCGACCGTGCTGCCGGCGCGCTTCCCCAACCTGCTGGTGAACGGCTCGTCCGGGATCGCGGTGGGCATGGCGACCAATATCCCGCCCCACAACCTGCGCGAGGTGATCGACGCGGCGCTGGCAATCATCGAGAACCCGTCGATCTCCATCGAAGACCTGATGGTCATGGTGCCGGGTCCGGACTTCCCGACCGCGGCCATCATCAACGGGGTGCGAGGTATCCGGGAGGCCTACCGGACCGGGCGCGGGCGCTGCGTCATGCGCGCCCGAACCCAGGTGGAGACCCAGAAGCGGAGCGGGCGCGAGGCCATCGTCGTTACCGAGCTTCCCTACCAGGTCAACAAGGCCCGGCTCCTGGAGCGAATCGCGGAGCTGGTGAAGGAGAAGAAGATCGAGGGCATTGCCCAGGACGGGCTGCGCGACGAGTCCGACAAGGACGGCATGCGTATCGTCATCGAGCTGAAGAAGGACTGCTACCCCGAGGTGCTGCTGAACAACCTGTATCAGCACACCAACATGCAGTCGGTCTTCGGGATCAACATGGTCGCCCTGGTGGACGGCCAGCCGCGCACGCTCAACCTTAAGCAAATACTGGAATATTTCATCCGGCACCGCCGGGACGTGGTGACCCGCCGGACTCTGTTCGAGCTGCGCAAGGCCCGCGACCGCGCCCACCTCTTAGAGGGCTATGCCATCGCATTGGCCAACTTGGACGAGGTGATCGAGCTGATTCGCGCCTCGGCAAGCCCGGCCGAGGCACGCGAGGGACTGATGTCCCGCGCACTGGCCACCGGGTGCGGTCATCGGCATGTTGGAGCGTGCCGGCGCCGGTCAGACCAGGCCGGAGGATCTGGAGTCGGCCTTCGGGCTCAGGCCGGAAGGCTATCGACTCTCCGAGCGCCAGGCCAAGGCGATCCTGGATCTCCAGCTCCAGCGACTCACCGGGCTGGAGCAGGAGAAGATCCTCACCGAGTTCCAGGAGATCCTGGAGCGGATTGCGGCGCTGCTCCTGATCCTGTCGGACCCGGACCAGTTGATGAAGGTGATCCGCGAGGAGCTGACCGCCATCCGCGACCAGTTCGGCGATGCGCGTCGCTCCGAGATCCAGGTGGACCATACGGACCTGACCCTGGAGGACCTGATCGCCCCAGAGGACGTGGTAGTCACCATGTCCCACCAGGGCTATGTGAAGGCACAGCCGATCAGCGACTACCAGGCACAGAAGCGCGGCGGAAAGGGCAAGAGCGCGACCTCGTTCCGGGAAGAGGACTTCATCGACCGGATCTTCGTCGCCCATTCGCACGACACCGTGCTGTGCTTCTCCAGCCGCGGCCGGGTCTACTGGCTCAAGGTCTACGAGCTGCCTCAGGCCGGGCGCGGTGCGCGCGGCCGGCCCATGGTGAACCTCCTGCCCCTGGAGCAGGGGGAGCGGATCAACGCGGTGCTGCCGGTGCGCGCCTACGAGGAGGGCTATTTCGTCTTCATGGCCACCAGCGCGGGTACGGTCAAGAAGACCCCATTGACCGAGTTCTCGCGTCCGCTGTCCCGGGGCATTATCGCCATCGATCTGCGCGAAGAGGATGTCCTGGTGGGTGTGGCCATCACCGACGGCAAGCAGGACATGATGCTCTTTACTTCGGCCGGCAAGGCGGTGCGCTTCAGTGAGGCGCATGTGCGTGCGATGGGTCGGGGGGCCGCCGGGGTGCGCGGGGTCTGGCTGGACGAGGGCCAGCGGGTGGTCTCTCTTCTGATTTCGGAGCCCGGCACCGTGCTGAGCGTCACCGAAAACGGCTATGGTAAGCGCACGACTATCGACGATTTTCCGACCAAGGGCCGCGGCACCAAGGGCGTGATCGCCATCAGCACCTCCGAGCGCAACGGCGCCCAGGTCGGTGCGGTCCTGGTGCGCCCCGGGGACGAGATCATGCTGATCACCGAGGGCGGCACCCTGATCCGCACCAGCGTGGACCAGATCCCGGTGGTCGGGCGCAACGCCCAGGGCGTCAAGCTGATCAGCGTCGGGGATGGCCAGCGCCTGCGTTACGTTGAGCGCGTGGTGGCCCTGGAGGGGGAGAACGGCTCCGAAAACGGGTCCGACTCCGAACCGGGCGCAGACGAGTCCAACGGATCGCTACCCCATGACGCCGAGGAGCGCGCGCCGGACTCGGGTCCGGACCGGGGCAACGATGCGGACGGCGCATCCGGCGAGCAACCCTGAGAATTGGTCCCGGGTCCCGGGGCTAACGAACAATACCGATCGACAGAATTCACCCAGCGGAGATTGAGCATGTCACGCGTCTATAACTTCAGTGCCGGTCCGGCCATGTTGCCGGAGTCGGTCCTCAAGCAGGCCCAAGAGGAGATGCTGGACTGGCACAAGAGCGGCATGTGCGTGGCCGAGATGAGCCACCGGGGTAAGGAGTTCATGGCCATCGCCGCGGAGGCCGAGGCGGATCTGCGCAAGCTGCTCGCGGTGCCTGCCAATTACAAGGTGCTCTTCCTTCAGGGCGGTGCATCGACTCAATTCGCGATGGTGCCCATGAACCTGCTGCGGGGCCAGGAGTGCGCGGATTACATCAATACCGGCTCCTGGTCCAAGAAGGCGATCTCGGAGGCGCGCCATTTCGGCAAGGCGAACGTCGTCGCCACCACCGAGGCCGAGAAGTTCAGCCGCGCCCCCGCCCAGGCCGAGCTCAAGCTCTCCGCCGATGCGGCCTATGTCCATTACACCCCCAACGAGACCATCGAGGGCGTCGAATTCCCCTATGTCCCCGAGGTCGGAGGCAAGCCGCTGGTGGCGGACATGTCCTCCACGCTCCTGTCCCGGCCCATCGACATGTCGCGCTTCGGGCTCGTTTATGCCGGTGCCCAGAAGAATATCGGCCCCGCTGGGCTCACCATCGTGATCGTCCGAGACGACCTGATCGGCCAGCCGCTCGCCGGCACCCCGACCATGCTGGATTACAAGATCCATGCCGACAACGACTCGATGTACAACACCCCGCCGACCTATGCCTGGTATCTGGCTGGCCTGGTGTTCAAGTGGTTGAAGGGTTTGGGCGGGCTCGAGGGCATGGCTGCGGTCAACAAGCGCAAGGCGGGGCTGCTCTACGCTGCCATCGACGCCTCCGGATTCTATACGAACCCGGTGCAGCCAGACTCCCGCTCCTGGATGAATGTGCCCTTTACGCTCCCCAACCCGGAGCTGGACGATATATTCCTTAAGGAGGCCAAGGCGCAGGGGCTGGTGACGCTCAAAGGCCACCGCTCGGTGGGCGGGATGCGAGCGAGCATCTATAACGCCATGCCGGAGGAGGGCGTGCAGGCACTCGTCTCCTTCATGAAAGAGTTCGAGCGCACGCGGGGCTAAAGAAGGGCCGAGGGCCAAGGAAGACGCTCGCCGCGAGCACCGAGCCTCGGCCCTTGGTCCTTGGCCCTTCCCTTGGAATCTTTTACTTCTATCGATCCGGCGCATACAACCCATGTTCAAGATCCAGACGCTCAATAACATCTCGGTCGCCGGTCTCGACCGGCTGCCGCGGGACTCCTACGAGATCGCCTCCGAGATCGCCCACCCGGACGCGATCCTGGTGCGGTCGGCCAAGATGCACGACATGCCGATCCCGGAGACCCTGAAGGCGATCGGCCGTGCCGGTGCCGGGGTCAATAATATCCCGGTCCCGGCGATGACCGCCCGCGGCATCGCGGTGTTCAATGCGCCGGGTGCCAATGCCAATGCCGTCAAGGAGCTGGTGATCGCCGGCATGCTGATCGCCGCCCGCAACATCGGCCAGGCCTGGACCTTCGCCCGGGGGCTGTCCGGCGACGATGCAGCGATCAACAAGGCCGTGGAGTCCGGCAAGAAGCACTTCGTGGGCTTCGAGCTCCCAGGCCGCACCTTGGGCGTCATCGGGCTTGGGGCGATCGGGGTCAAGGTGGCGAATGCCGCCCGCGCGCTTGGCATGAAGGTCGTGGGCTATGACCCGACCATCACGGTCGCGCGTGCCTGGCAGTTGGCGAGCGACGTGCAGCCGGCGATCTCGATCGACGACCTGCTCTCGCGCTCGGACTTCGTGACCTTCCATGTGCCGCTCACCGAGGAGACCCGGCACATGATCAATGCCGAGCGTATCAAGATCCTGAAGAAAGGCGCGGTGCTGCTGAATTTCTCGCGCGAGGGCATCCTGGACGACGACGCAGTGGTCACCGCACTGGACCAAGGCCATCTCTATGCCTATTGTTGCGACTTCCCGAGCAATCTGCTCAAGGATCACCCGCGTGTGGTGACTCTGCCGCATCTGGGCGCCTCCACGGAGGAGGCCGAGGACAACTGTGCCGTCATGGTCGCGGATCAGGTGCGCGAGTATCTGGAAGACGGCACCGTGACAAACTCGGTGAACTTCCCGGAGATCAACCTGCCGCGCAACGGCGGGCACCGCATGGCCATCGTCAACAGCAACGTGCCGAATATGGTCGGTCAGATCTCCACGGACCTGGCCCAGTCCGGGCTCAATATCCTGGACATGCTGAACCGCTCCCGGGGGGATGTGGCAGTGACCCTGATCGACGTCGACCAGAAGTGCCCCAAGGCGACGGTGGAGCAGATCCGGGCCATTCCGGGCGTGCTCTCGGTACGCTGCCTCGGCGCCTCCAAGTAAAGCGCGCGCGCCCCGGGACCTATCATGACCGAGCCCGCCTCCATGGCCGATGCGCTCAACCGGGTGCGCGAGCGTATCGACGCGATCGATATGGAGATCCTGCGTCTGGTGAGCGATCGCGCCCGCTGTGCCCAGGAGGTGGGCCGGATCAAGAACGCCGCACTCGCCTCGCCTGAGGGTAACAACGATGCTGGCGCGGTCCAGTATTACCGTCCGGAGCGGGAGGCGGCGATCCTGCGGCGGATCAAGCAGGACAATCCGGGTCCATTGGACGGCGAAGAGGTTGCGCGGCTCTTCCGGGAGATCATGTCCGCGTGCCTGGCCTTGGAGCAGCCGATCAAGGCCGCCTATCTCGGCCCAGAGGGGACATTCACCCAAGCCGCAGCTCTAAAACAATTCGGGCACTCGGTGCGCACCATCGCCATGGCCACCATCGCGGACATCTTCCGGGAGGTCGAGTCCGGGTTCCTGCGACTTTGGGGTGGTGCCGGTGGAGAACTCCACCGAGGGGGTCATCAGCCACACCCTCGACCTCTTTTTGTCTTCGTCATTGATGATTGCGGGCGAGGTCAGCCTGCGCATCCATCATCATCTCATGTCTCGGGAGGGCGATATCGGCCGCATCCGGGTCCTGTACTCCCACCAGCAGTCGCTCGCTCAATGCCGGGCCTGGCTGGATCGACACCTGCCGCATGCGGAGCGGATCTCGGTGGGTAGCAACGCGGAGGCTGCGCGCCTGGCCTCTTTGGAGGAGGGCGCGGCGGCAGTGGCCGGTCTGCCTGCGGCCGAGATCTACGGGCTCAAGGTGCTGGCCGAGCGCATCGAGGACGACCCCGGGAATACCACCCGCTTTCTGGTCATCGGGCCCAAGGACTCTCCGCCAAGCGGCGTGGACAAGACCAGCCTGCTACTGTCCTGCCGCAACGAGTCCGGCGGGCTCCATGGGCTGCTGACCCCGCTTGCCGAGCACGGCATCGACATGACCCGAATCGAGTCCAGGCCCTCCCGGCGCGGGATCTGGACCTATGTCTTCTTCATCGACATCGCGGGTCACCGGGCGGAGCCCAAGGTGGCCGCGGCACTGGAGCACCTGCAACGCAGCTCGACCCTGTTTAAGGTGCTCGGCTCCTATCCCGTGGCGGTGTTGTAGGATCTGGCGACGATCGGACTTCCGGGCAGCGGCGGCCGGTCCGCACAGCGGACATTACGGGTTGACCGCGAGCGCTTAGGGTCTACCCCATTGCCGACTGACGGCAAATGCCGATCCGTCGGCGTATCGACCGATGACCCGGTAGCGGCCGGGCATCGCTTTGGAGCAGTACCAATGAGCAGTAGAGTCTTTAAAGACAGGGTGTTTCCCAAGCACATCTCGGACCTGATGGGCTTGATGCACATGATGGTGTTCGACGGCACGGACGGCGAAGAGCACTGGGATACCTATCTGACCTTCGAGCAGAAAGAGTGCGTGGCCTTGAGCCTGGCCCAGTATTATCAATGCGAGCACTGTATCGAGCACCACACCAAGGCACTCTCGCGCATCCGCAAGGTGGCGCCGGAGGTCTTGTCGAAGAATATGAGCTCCATGATCCTCTTCTTGCGCACCGATCTGTCGCGGATCGGCGATGTGGAGCGGGTGCGCTGGATGCAGGCATGGGAGCAGTTTGCACTCAAGATTGCCGTCAAGCGGGGCGACCGGGCGATGCCCTATCTCATCGGGCTGGCAATCGGAATGGCCCGAGACGACGCCTTTCTCATCGATCTGTGTGGGGGCGAGGTCAAGCGGATCTTCGAGGAGAATGGAGTCGACCCGCGTCTCGTCATCGGGGAGCTGGAGTCGGTGGTGATCTTCATGAAGGCCGCCGCCTCCAAGAATCGGATCGTTCCCAAGGTCGAGCATATTTTTGCCATGTGAGGGCCGTGTGCGGGCCTGATAGCTCGGCCCGACCGCTCGGGCGGTCCTAAGCCCGAGCGCCTTCCCAACCCGGATCTTTGCCCATGAGCCATCCAGACAATCCATTTCTGCCCATCGCCGCCCCCGGTATCGCCGGCCTCACCCCCTATGTGCCCGGCAAGCCGGTCTCCGAGCTGGAGCGGGAGCTGGGGATCTCGGGCTCCATCAAGCTCGCGTCCAACGAGAACCCCTTGGGCCCCGGCCAGCGGGCGCGCGAGGCAATCGCGGGCGCTTTGGCCGAGATCGGGTTCTACCCGGACGGCGGCGGATTCGACCTGCGCCGGGCCATCGCCGATCGCCACGGGGTCTCGCCCGCCTGCGTCACCCTGGGCAACGGCTCCAATGACGTGCTGGACCTGGTGGCCCGGGTCTTTCTTCAGCCGGGCACCGAGTCGGTCTTCTCCGAGCACGCATTCGCAGTCTATCCAATCTCCACCCAGGCGGTAGGCGCCACCGCGCGCGTCGCCCCGGCCCGGGACTATGGCCACGATCTCGAGGCCATGCATGCGCTGGTCAACGACCGCACCCGGGTGGTGTGGATCGCAAACCCCAATAACCCCACCGGGACCTGGCTTGCCGCGGAGGCATTGCGCGGTTTTATCGACTGTCTGCCCAAGACCTGTGTCGTGGTGGTCGACGAAGCCTATACGGAATATGTCTCGGAGCCCGATTTTCCGGACGCGAGCCTATGGCTGGAGAGTCATCCTAACCTGATCGTCACCCGTACCTTCTCCAAGGCACACGGGCTCGCGGCGCTACGGGTGGGCTATGGATTGAGCGACCCGCGTCTGGCGGACCTGCTGAACCGGGTGCGCCAGCCCTTCAATGTCAACAGCCTGGCTCAAGTGGCCGCCGCTGCCGCCATCCGCGACCGCGACCATGTGGCCGCCTCCGTGGCGCTCAACCGCGCCGGTATGCGCCAGCTCGTCGCGGGATTCGAGGCGCTTGGACTCTCCTATATCCCGTCCGTGGGCAATTTCGTCACCGTCGACTTGGGCCGCCCCGCCGGACCCATTAACGAGGGCCTGCTGCATCAGGGGGTGATCGTGCGTCCTGTCGGCAACTACGGCCTGCCGCAACACCTGCGGATCAGCATCGGGCTCCCGGAACAGAACGCCCGATTTATTGCCGCGCTTGGCGCGCTGATGCAGGCTTAAGCGTTCTGCAGGCACTCGGATACTCAAGGGGAACTGGCCATGATCGAACGGCTTGCGATTGTCGGGGTCGGGCTCATCGGCGGCTCCCTGGCCCGAGCGCTGCGGGAGGCCGGTGCGGTGGGGGAGGTCGTCGGCTGCGGGCGGGCACTGCCCAACCTGCAGCGCGCGGTGGAGCTTGGCGTGATCGACCGCTTCGACCAGGACCCGGCCGCTGCCGTCGCCGGGGCGGACATGGTCTTTCTGGCCGTGCCGCTCGGTGCCATGCGCGGGGTCTTCGAGGCCATCAAAGACCGGCTGCGCCCGGACGCCATCGTCACCGACGGGGGCAGCGTCAAGGGCAGCGTGGTGGCGGACGCCTTGGCCGCGTTCGGCCGGATTCCGCCCCGCCTGGTCCCCGGACATCCGATCGCGGGGACCGAGCGTAGCGGGGTCGACGCCTCTTTCGCCACACTCTACCGCGACCGCCGGGTCATCCTCACCCCGGTTGAGGAGACCGACCCTGAGTCGGTGGCGCGGGTGCAATGGATGTGGCGTACCTGCGGGGCCGACGTGACCTGCATGTCCGTGGTCCATCACGACGAAATCCTGGCCGCCACCAGCCATCTGCCCCACATGCTCGCCTTTGGCCTGGTCGACTCGCTGGCGCGCATGGACGAGACCGAAGAGATTTTCCGCTATGCTGCCGGCGGCTTCCGGGATTTCACCCGCATCGCATCCTTCGAGCCCGGTCATGTGGCGGGACATCTGCATGGCCAACCGGGAGGCACTTTCAGCCATGCTTGCCCGCTTCAGCGTGGAGATCACCGACCTGGCCCAGGCCATACGACTCGGCGACGGACAATACCTGCTGGAGGTCTTCGAGCGCGCCAAGTCCGCGCGGGACCGCTATGTGGATGGCGGCCCGGCGACATCGGCCGGGGCCAGGGACGCAGAGAAACCATAGCGCGTTAAGCCTCCGCGGTACGGATCAAGGCCACCGTGAAGTCTCCGTGGAGATACCCTTCGACGATCCGTATGTCCGCGTCGAGATGGCTGGTCCACTCGCGCACATCGGCCGGCAGGCACAGGTTATAGCTGTATGACGTGTCCCGCCCGCATAGCAGGTTGAATAGGAACCCAATCCGCGAGGCGGCGAAGCAGCGCTCGATGAATTCCCGGGTCTCCTCCCGGGTCAGCGTGTTCATGGCGCCGCTACAGACATAATAATCGGCCTGGGGCAGAGGGTCCTTGAGCACATCGAGCAGCAGGACGGTGCAACCAACGCGCGCGCGTGCCGCCTCCACCATGGGCTCCACCACGTCGATACCGATATAGCGCGCGGGCTTATCCGAGTGCTCCTCCAGGAATCGGTAGAAGTCTCCCAGACCGCAGCCCGCATCGGCGATGACGATCTGTGACAAATCGTCCGGCAGAAGCTTGCGCAGTGCCTTGAAGCGCGTGCGCTGGCTGTGCTCGGAGTGCCACTGCACGCCCTCGGCGGTGTGCCCGTGGGTCTCCAGGGAGCTGCGATAGAAACGGTCGGTATCGACTCTGGGCATGGGAGGCTCGGCGGCTGACTCCAACGGCAGGGGTCGGGGACTTGCGTCCCCGGGCTCGGTAACCGTGAAATCATAGCGGGAATAGCTGCTCCGGTCTCCCCAGGGTCAGGCCGCGGGTCGACGGCGGGAGACCGGCCGACCGCCCCGATCGGGGGATATCGTCCCGCGCCGACGCGCGCCGGCCCTGGGGTCAGCCGTTGGTCGGGTCCAGCACCAGCCCGGTCTCGGTGCCTTCGACGCTCTGGACATAGGCGCGGGCGACGGTGGTGGCCGGTAGCCCCTGAGCCTCGTCCATGCCCAGGGCGCGCAGGGTCTCGGTCACCCAGGGCGGGCTGACCGCGTTGACGCGGATCTTGCGCGGTGCCTCCAGGGCCGCCGCCCGCACGAAACCCTCCAGCGCGCTGTTCACCAGGCTGATGGCCGCGCTACCGTGCATGGGACGGCGGGCCAGGACGCCGCTGGTCAGGGTGAAGGAGCCGCCGTCGGTCACATGCTGGAAACCCAGGCGCACCAGATTCACCTGGCCCATGAGCTTGTTGTCGAGGGAGAAGCGGAAATCCGCCTCGTTGAGCTGGTCGAGCGGCCCGAACCTGGCCTGGCCCGCGGCGCTCACCACCGCATTGACCGTTCCGACGGACCGAAACATGGCCCGGATCGACTCCGGATCCGTGAGATCCACGACGATCGGGCAGGTCTGCCGACTCGCGGACAGGACCTCGTGCCGCGGCTTCAAGGCCGCCGCCACGGCACGGCCGATGGTGCCGGTGGCACCGACGACAAGCACTCTCATGTCCTCGTTCCTCGTTCCTCGTTGAGTTGAAGCTGGACGCTTGATCGGCAGCCGGGGGCGATCGTTCAAGAACCGCCGGGCTCGACGACCCGGGCGTCCCGGGGTTACCGGTCAAGCGCCCAGCATACCGGAGGCGATCGCGCGCCGCCCGCTGCGGTCCGCTGCCGATGGGATCGCGGAACCCGGGCGGGTCGGTTGCGCTTTTTTGCGGGCTGTCGCGCGCCACTGCGCCAAGAGTGCGCCACATGGCCGATGAGCAAAGAAAAAGGGGTTAGGCTGTTGGGCCTAACCCCTTAGTCTTTTCTTGGTACCGAGGGCCGGACTCGAACCGGCATGGGGTCACCCCCGTCAGATTTTGAGTCTGATGCGTCTACCAATTTCGCCACCCCGGCAGTGGGGCGAAGATTATAGGCCGGTCGGGGGTCGGATGTCAGCCCCGGGGCTTAACGCTTGCCCAGCCGGGCGGGGGAGGGGTGTCTTCAGCGCTCGTCGAACCCGGCCAGCCGGTACCAGCGGTCGGCCTCTGCCTGGTCCTTGGGGACTCCCCGGCCCTGCTCGTAGAGCATGGCCAGGTTTGTCTGGGCGCCGGTTAAACCTTGCTCGGCGGCCTTGCGGAACCAGAGCGCTGCCCGCGCCGGGTCCTGCTCGGTGCATTCGCCTTCCAGGTACATGAATGCGAGCCCGTGCTGGGCGAGCCCCAGTCCGGCGGCGGCGGCGGACTTCATATATTTGTAGGCGAGCAGTGGGTTGGGGTGCATGCCCAGCCCGTTCTGGGCCATGATGGCGACCCGGTACTGGGCCTGCGGGTCGCCCGCGGAGGCGAGCGGGCTGAGCAACCCGGCTGCCCGGCTGAACTGCTTGGACTCGTAGGCGGCGATGCCGCTTGCCAACTCCATGTCCAGGCCGGTGACGTCTTGGCTCATCGGGGCGGATCCTCGTAAAGTTGAAGCGTGGGTTGGGGCCGGCACTGCTGGAAAGTCCTTGAATATATGGCCCGAGCGGCGGGAGTCAACCGGCCGGGGCGAGCGGCAGTCCGATGAAGTCCAGCCAGGCATCGAGCAGCACCGGGTCCGCCGCGGCCACCGCGAGCCGCTGGTCCAGCCCCAGCCCTTCGGCGGACTCGGTCCCATAGGGCCGATAGAGCCGGGACGCGACCCCCGCTTCGGTGGCGATCAGCCGTCCGGCGGCATAGTCCCAGAGCCTTTGTCCGCCGTGCAGATAGAGCTGGAAGCGCCCGGCGGCAAGCCAGCACCACTCCAGGGCGACCGCTCCCAGGTTCCGTTGGGAGCGGAACCCCCCAGGCCTTAGCAGTCCCGGGACGCGCTCCGGCGGAATGCGCTTGAGGTCGATGGCAGCCAGGCAGTCGCCTAAGCACCGCGATGGGGCGAAGGGTCGGATCGGCTCGCCGTTCAGAAAGGCCCCGTCGCCTCGCGATGCATGGAAGCACTCGTCGCGCACCGGGTCCAGCACCAGCCCCAGGACTGGGACCCCGCCCTCGATCAGCGCGAGCGAGATGGCGAATCCGGGGAATCCGAGAGAATAGTTGCTGGTGCCGTCCAGGGGGTCGAGCGCCCACATACCGCCCTGGGCCGAGCCGAGCAGGGCCTCCTGCTCGGCCCCGGTCATTTCCTCTCCTAGGAGCGGCAGGTCGGGGAAGTCCCGGGCCAGTGCGGTGCGGATACGGCCCTGGACCGCCAGGTCGGTCTCGGTGACCAGGCTGCCGTCCGATTTGTGTCGCAAGACGGCGTGGCGCAGTCGGGGCAGGATCTCCAGGGCGGCGGTCTCGCGCAGCAGTCGGGCGATGGCTTGGGGGTCAGGGCGCATGGGGTCCTCGCGGGGGCGTTCCGGGCCTTTCCGGGTTGTGGATATCGGTCTCGACTGCCTAAGATGCGGTCGAGCGCCGCTCCGCACGAGTGCCCCCAGGACGCGCGCGAGATCCCGACGACTTTCAACGAAGAACGAATCCGCGCATGAACGCGAGACTGCTCCCGATCCTTCTCCTGATCCTCGCACGGCCCGCCCTCGCCGTCGATCCGGACGCATTCCTGCGCGCGGAGCGGGCGCTGAAGGCGGGGGATCGCGCCGCATTCGAGTCGTTGAGCGCGCAGCTGCGAGACGACCCGCTCTATCCCTATCTGCGCTTCGCCGATCTCGCCCGGGATCTGGACGGGGCGCCGGACGCTGCCATCGATGGGTTCTTGGCAGAGTATCCGGATACCCCGCTCGCGGAGCGGTTGCGCGCCACTTATCTCAAGCGGCTCGCCCGGGCCGAGCGCTGGGCCGATTACGCCCGGGTTTATCGGCAGGACGAGTCGGTGGAGCGCCGCTGTCTGTATCTGCGTGCACTGGTTGCTACCGGTCAGGCCGATCGGGTACTGACCCCGACGGAGCTTGAGCCACTGTGGCTCGTGCCAGGCCCGGAGCCTACTGCCTGCGATCCGCTGTTCGACGCCTGGGATGCGGCCGGCGGGCTGACTGCGGGGCTCCGGTGGGCCCGGATCCGGCTCGCCATGGAGTCCGGAGAGACTGGCCTGGCGGGCCAACTGAGGGATGGGCTCCCGGAGCCCGAGCGTCCCTGGCTCGACCGTTGGCTGGCAATCCACGCGCGACCGGAGCTGGTGCTGGACCCGACGACCCTGGCCGGCACCCACCCGATGCGCTCGGCCATCCTGGCCGACGGGATCTCCCGGCTAGCCCGGCGGTCCCCGGACCAGGCGGCGGCGGTCCTGGAATCCGCAAGCGCCTCGCCCGATGCGCCGCTGCGGTCCGATCCGGCTGCCTGGGACCTGGCCCATCGGGCAGTCGGGCGTGCACTCGCCCGCGCATCGGACCCGCAGCAACAGTCCCGGGGGTTGGCCATCTGGGACCGCATGTCCGCCGGTGCAGACAACCTGGCGCACCAGGAAACCCGGCTGCGCGCAGCCATCGAGCTCGATGCCTGGGAGCGGGTGGCCGACTGGGCGAAGCGCATGCCGGACGGGGAGGAAAAGCGCGACCGCTGGCTCTACTGGCAAGGCCGTGCGGAGCTGGCCCTGGGACTGGAGTCCGAGTCGCGGGAGACCCTGGCGCAGGCCGCGGAGCGCCGCAGCCTGTGGGGCTTCCTGGCCGCCGACCGGCTGGGTCTGCCCTACCGCCTGGCCGACACCCCCACCCCAGCAGCGCCCGAGCGCATCGGCCGTCTTGAGGGTCTCCCCGCACTGGCCCGCATCCGCGCGCTCAAGGTACTGGGGCGCGAGACCGACATGCGCCGCGAGTGGCGCACCCTGACGCGCGACCTGGACAACCCGGACCTGATGGCCGCGGCCGTCGTGGCGGACCGGCTCGACTGGCACGACCAGGCGATCTTCACCCTGGCCCGCACCCGCTACTGGGACGATCTCAAGCTGCGCTTCCCGCTGGCCTATCTGGACCTGGCGTCCGAGCAGGCCTGGCAGACCGCGCTGCCCCCGGACTGGATCATGGCCGTCATCCGCCAGGAGAGCGTCTTCGCCACGGACGCCGCTTCTCCAGCCGGTGCGCTGGGGCTCATGCAGCTCATGCCCGCCACCGCCCGGGAGCTGGCTGCAGACCCCGACCTCGAGCTGGACCTGGACGGGGCAGCGCCGAGCAGGGCCCAGCTCTTAAGCCCCGCACCCAACATCGCACTGGGCAGCGCCTATCTGGCCCGGATGCGCGACCGTTTCGGACACGCCGCGCTCGCCACCGCCGCCTACAACGCCGGGCCGCACCGGGTCGCCCGCTGGCTGCCCCGCACCTGCACGGAAGCCGATCGCTGGATCGTAGCGATCCCCTATGACGAGACCCGCGGCTATGTGGAGCGGGTGCTCGCCTACCGGGCCATCTACGGTGCGCGCCTGGGCGAGCCGCCAAAGCGCGTCTCGGACCTGCTGCCGCCGGTGCCCGGGACGGGGGATACGCCGCCACGGGTGGCGGGCGGGTCCGGGCGCTGACCGGCGGTGCTGGGGTCCGACCGATCCGTTGCCGTGCAGCTATCCTCGTGGTGTGCATCCCCGCCCGAATGCCCCGCACGGAACGCTGGCGGCGAATCCGCGCGTCGGCTAGGCGCTCGGCTCCCTGCCATCGCGGCGAGAGGATGGGTTTCGCTGCACTCTACGCTCAGGGCTCCCGCAGCAGCACCTTGCAGGCCGCCGGGGTCGGCGGGTCGGCCTTGGGCGGTCCCTTTTTCTTGACCGGGTTGCGCGCCTCCTCGCTGAACCACCAGGCCAGCTCGCTCCCGCAGCCGTCGCCCGCCGGGATCGGTGCCTGGGGGTCGCACTGGGGGCTGTCGGCGGGACAGCGGATGCGCAGATGGAAGTGTGCGTCGTGTCCGAACCAGGGGCGCAGCTTGCGCAGCCATGAGCGATCGCCCCTGGACTGCTGACAGACCGCGCGCTTGATCGCCGCATTGACGAAGATCCGGTCGACCGCCGGATGGCGCGCGGCGCCCTCCAGCAGGATGCGCTGCTCTCGCCCGAAGGCCGGGCTCAGGGACAGTCCGCCCGGTTGGACCATGCTGGTCGGGTCCGGCCTGTCGTCCATGGTCCGGCGGGCCGAGAGCGGCGAATCAGCCAGGGTGAACCAGATGTCCGCGTCCAGTCCGTTCTGGTGGCTGTGATGGGAAGATGGCATCCGCCCGCCCCGCGGCTGGCTGAGGTCTCCCACCATCATGAGTCCCAAGCCCTGGCGCTCCGCGTTGCGGCCCAAGTCCTGGATCAGCCGCAACAGCTCCGGGTGGCCGTAATAACGATTGCGGGCGCGCCTGATGCTCACATAGCCGGGTCCGGTCTCCGGCAGGGCCTGAGCCCCGCCCACGCAGCCGCTGGCGGCCCCGCCGATCGATGCTGCCGGTCCCCGGCTGGGCATGGAGACCTGCGCCCAGGGTGTGGCGGCGAGGGCCGGGGGCGGGCAGAGCAGTGCGCCGAGCAGGGCGCCAATGGAGAAAGGACGGGCGATCGGGCGCAGGCGCAGGGCGCGCATCCGGCTCATGGAGAGACTCCCGGGGGTCGGGTTGGAGGGGCGATGGATTATAGCGACCGGGCGGCGGCAGACACTGCGCCGTTGATGCCCCCTCCCACGATTACGATTAGGCAGTCGAAAACCTCGGCCGGGAGCCGCGCCAAACTGGTTGCACGCGGGGTCATACTGCAAAGCGTACTTGGTCGGCAAACGAACGCAAATCGCTGCAAGGCCCTCGGCGGCGATCAAAGCTCCGGTCGGGCCGTGGCAAGCTCCTCCGCCCAGCATCCGGTCGGCGGTCCCAACGCCAGATCCGGTCCCTCGAAGCGAACCAGGTAGAGCGCGCGTCCCGGGTCTTCCTCCAGGTGACCGATGTTGACGAGCACGCCACGGGTCCCGGCGGCGGCGATCAGTGCATTCTCGGGCAGGTCCGGTATACCGCCGTCGTTGGCGATGTCGGAAGCGGCATAGACCAGGTCGCCGGGGGTCAGTTGGTCGATCGTCATGAAGCGCTACTCTTGCGAATGTTGTGTGGGGGTGCCAGGGACCGGCAGGACCGACGGTGCTTGTCGGGTATACCACCAGGACAGCGGGTCTTACTTGTGGCAGAGCCGACAAGTGCGTTCGGTTAGGGTAAAAATATCGATTAAAAACAGTTTATTGATAGTTTTCTGATCGGTGGCATGGCGTTTGCTGGATGCTCTCCAGCAGCAAAGCAAGACTCAAGCCATACGGAGCCAAGTCGCCATGTTGACCCTCACCGCCAGCGCCCAGAAGGCCGTCAGCCGTTTCATTAAAGGGGCCGAGGAGCCCGTCGCCGGACTGCGCATCTCGGTCACCGGGGGCGGCTGCTCCGGTATGCAGTACGGGATGAGCCTTGAAGAGGCGGCGCGCGCCGACGACGCCATCGTTCAATTCGGGGACATTAGGGTCTTTGTCGATCCCTTAAGCGCGCCCATGCTCGCCGGAGTCACGGTGGACTTCCAGGACAGCATGGAAGGCAGCGGATTCAAGTTCGCCAATCCCAATGCCGCGGCAAGCTGCGGCTGCGGCAAATCGTTCAGCGCCTGACCACTTAAGGATCCGGAGAAACGCCATGTGGGATTATTCGGACAAGGTCAAAGACCACTTCTTCAGCCCGCGCAATGCTGGGGCCCTGGCTGACGCCAACGCCATCGGCGACGTGGGCTCGCTCTCCTGCGGGGATGCGCTGCGCCTGTCGCTCAAGGTGGACCCCCAGACCGAGACCATCCTGGACGCCGGATTCCAGACCTTCGGCTGCGGCTCGGCGATTGCGTCGAGCTCTGCGCTCACCGAAATCGTCAAGGGTATGACTTTGGATCAGGCGCTCAAGGTCAGCAACCAGGACATCGCCGATTATCTCGACGGCTTGCCGCCCGAGAAGATGCACTGCTCGGTCATGGGTCGGGAGGCGCTTCAGGCGGCGGTGGCCAACTTCCGGGGCGAGGTGTGGCAGGACGACCACGAGGAGGGTGCGCTGGTCTGTAAGTGCTTCGCGGTGGATGCGGTGCTGATCGAGGAGACCGTTCGCGCCAACGCGCTCTCCACCGTCGAAGAGGTGACCAACTATACCAAGGCCGGAGGCGGCTGCTCCGCCTGTCACGAGGGGATCGAGGAGATCCTGACCCGAGTGCTGGCCGAGGAGGGCCGCACCTTCGATCCCAGCGCGCGCGAGCCCCAGCCGGTCAAGCGCAAGAAGCTTGGCACCCTGGAGCGCGTGCGCCGGATCGAGGCGGCCATCGAGGCGATCCGTCCCAATCTCCAGCGTGATCGCGGCGATGTGGAGCTGATCGAGATCGACGGTAAGAAGGTCTATGTGAAAATGACCGGCGCCTGCGTCGGCTGCCAGATGGCCGCGACCACCTTGGACGGCATCCAGCAGCGCATTGTCGAGGACTTGGGCGAATTCGTGCGCGTGCTGCCGGCGAGTGCAATGCAGCGGGCGTAAGGTTTGAAGGGCCTAGGGCCAAGGTCCTAGGGCCAAGGGTCGCCAAAGGCGCGACCTCCGGCATTGGGCACAACTCAAGCCCCGCGGGGGCTTGACCGAACAGCCCGGGGCTTGGCCCTGGGATAGAGCGAGACCCAGGCATGACACACGGCATCTATCTCGACAATAACGCCACCACCATGGTCTCACCCGAGGTGGTGGAGGCCATGCTGCCCTATTTTACCGAGCAGTTCGGCAATCCGTCGTCCCTGCACCAGTTCGGCAACCGGGTGGGGGCGGCGATCAAGCAGGCGCGGGTGCAGGTTCAGGGGCTCCTGGGTGCGGAGCACGACTCGGAAATCGTCTTCACCTCCTGCGGGACCGAGTCCGACTCCACCGCCATCCTCTCCGCGCTCAAGGCCCAGCCGGAGCGTAAGGAGATCATCACCACCGTGGTAGAGCACCCGGCCATCCTGGCGCTCTGCGAGCACCTGGAGAAGGAGGGCTATAAGGTCCACCGTCTCAAGGTGGACGGGCGCGGTCGGCTCAATATCCGGGAATACATGGATCTGCTTTCGGACCGGGTGGCCATCGTTTCGGTCATGTGGGCCAACAACGAGACCGGCACCCTGTTCCCGGTGGAGGAAATGTCGGAGTTGGCCCGCTCGGCAGGGGTCATGTTCCATACCGATGCGGTCCAGGCGGTGGGCAAGGTGCCGATCGTGCTCTCGGAGACCTGTATCGACATGCTGTCGCTCTCCGGCCACAAGCTCCATGCCCCCAAGGGCGTCGGGGTCCTCTATGTGCGCCGCAACACCCGATTCCGGCCGTTGCTGCGGGGCGGACACCAGGAGCGCGGGCGCCGCGCCGGGACCGAAAACTCCGCATCCATCGTGGCGCTGGGCAAGGCGTGCGAGATGGCGCTCGCCCATATGGACGACGAGAAGACCCGGGTGCGCGCGCTGCGCGATCGCCTGGAGCACGGGATACTGGAGTCCGTTCCACATTGCTTCGTCACCGGGGACCCCAACAACCGACTGCCCAATACCTGCAACATCGCCTTCGAGTACATCGAGGGCGAGGCCATCCTGCTGCTCTTGAACAAGCAAGGGATTGCCGCATCCTCAGGCTCTGCCTGCACCTCCGGGTCGCTGGAGCCGAGCCATGTCATGCGTGCTATGGGCATCCCGTACACTGCCGCCCATGGCACCGTGCGCTTCTCGCTCTCGCGCTACAACACCTTAGAGGAGGTGGATCGGACCATCGCAGCGGTCCCGTCCATCGTCGCCCAGCTCCGGAAGCTCTCGCCTTACTGGGCAGGGAACGGGCCGATCGAAGATCCTGCCAAGGCATTCGCGCCGGCCTATGCCTGAGATACTTGCCAGTGGCGAGTGGCGAGTGGCGAGTGGCGAGTGGCGAGTGGCGAGTGGCGAGGTTCCGGTTTCGATACAAGCGGATACTCGGGCTGGAAGCGAAACACCGAAGTGCTTCGGGTATACATCCGCAGCCTCGATCATAATTTCGGCCACCCCGCGGATGATATTCGTCGCGGCTGGGGGCCGCTCCTACGGGCGTAGGAGCGGCCCCCAGCCGCGACGGGTCCGCCGCCGACCTGCCGCCGGAGTTACGATCAAGGCCACATCCGCGCGGCCGCTTAGGCGGCAATGGGGCGGCGGAAGTCGGTGCGGTCCGGGCCGTCTCCGGGCAGGCTTGCCGGCCCGCCCGTATCCCCGTTCTGAGTGGGCTGTGTGCGATCCGGGGCGGGTGTGCCGTTCAGTCGAACACGAACCCTGAGCCCGGGGCGGTTATCGAGCAGCTCGATCGCGGCCCCGTGGAGCTGGACCACGGCTTGGACCAGGCTCAGGCCCAGACCGCTGCCCGGGGTGGTGCGGCTGTGGTCTGCGCGGTAGAAGCGCCGGAAGACCTCGCCGTGTAGATCGGCAGGGATACCGGGTCCATTGTCCGCCACCTCAGCCACCACAGATCCCGGGACGCGGGCGATCGCGAGCGTCACCCGGCCGCCCTCCGGGGTATATTTCACGGCGTTGTCCACCAGGTTCCCCAGTGCCTGGAACAGCAGGTCGCGATCGCCGATCACCCAGGCCGGCTCCGGGGCCTCCAGGGTCAGGGTTTGGTCTTTGTCCGCGGCGACCGGCTCGTAGAGCTCCGCCACGTCCTGGGCCAGTGGGCGCAGGTCGAGCGGGGCGAAGGCCGCGCGCCGCCCGCCGGACTCGATCCGGGCGATCCGCAGCAGTGCGTTGAAGGTCGCGAGCAGCTCCTCCGAGTCCGCAATGGTTTCCTCCGCAAGCGCGCCGGCCGGGTGACCCTCTCCCAGGTCCGAGCGCAGTAGCTCCAGCTTATTGCGCAGACGGGTGAGCGGCGTGCGCAGGTCATGAGCGATATTGTCGGAGACCTGGCGTACCCCGGCCATCAGGGTCTCGATGCGGGCCAGCATGCCGTTCAGGCCCGCGGCGAGCTGGTCGAAGTCGTCGCCGCTCCCGCCCACCGGGATGCGCCGGGACAGGTCTCCGTCCATGATCTCGCGGCTGGTCTGATTGATGGCCTCGATGCGCCGCAGGAATCGGGTGCTCAGGAGCCAGCCACCCGCCAATGCGAGTCCGAAGGTGATGGCCAAACCCCAGGCCAGCGCATCCAGGATGAGCCCGCGGGTGGCCTCCAGGTCGCGCACGTCGCGCCCGACCAGGAGCCTCAGGTTGCCGCCCAGCAGAAAGATTTGGGCGCGCGCGGCGTGCTCTTCGGTGCGGTCCGGTCCGCGCTGCAGCAAGCGAAAGTGCACCCAGCCCTCTGCGTCCGGGAAGCCGCCGGGCCAGCGGTCCAGGTTGCCGACCAGTGGCTTCAAGTCCCCGTCCGCCAGCAGATAGACCCCGGCCCCGGCCGGGTCCCGGGCGATTCGCTCGCGGATCGAGCCGGTGAGGCCAACGAGCCCGCGACGCCGGGCCTGCTCGGCGAGCCCCTGGATCTCGGCGGCGATGGTGGCGTCGGTCTGGCGGTCCATGTAGCCCGCGGTGGACCAATAGATAAACCCGAGCAGGATGGCCACCGAGACGGCGAGCAGGCTCATATAGAGCAGGGCAAGCCGAAAGCTCGAGCTCTTGATGACCCGGGCGGCACGGCCCCGCAACAGTGCGGCACCGCTCATTGGCCGCGGATCATGTAGCCGGCACCGCGAACGGTATGCAGGAGCGGGGTGTCGAAATCCCGGTCGATCTTGCCGCGCAGGCGGCTGATATGGACATCGATGACGTTGGTCTGGGGGTCGAAATGGTAGTCCCACACCTGCTCCAGCAGCATGGTGCGGGTGACCACCTGGCCTGCATGTCGCATCAGATACTCAAGCAGTCGGAACTCGCGGGGCTGTAGCTGGATGGGGCGACCGGCGCGTAACACCTCTCGCTTCAGGAGGTCGATCTCCAGGTCGCCGACCCGCAGCCGGGTCTCCGGGGCCTCGCCGCTCCCGCGTCTCAACAGTGCCTCCAGCCGGGCATGAAGCTCCGAGAAGGCGAATGGCTTGACCAGATAGTCGTCTCCCCCGGCTCGCAGTCCCTCCACCCGGTCGTCCACTTCCCCCAAGGCCGAGAGGATCAATACCGGGGTGCGGTTGCCCGAGGCACGCAGTGTCCGCAGGATGCCCAGTCCGTCGAGCCCGGGGAGCATGCGGTCCAGGATCAGTGCGTCATAGTCCCCGCTCGCCGCCAGTAGTAGCCCCTCGCGGCCGTCTCCCGCATAGTCGGTGACCGCGCCGACCTCGCCCAATGCCTTACGCAGGTAGTCCGCCATCTGGCGGTCGTCTTCGATCAGGAGTATGCGCATGGACCGGGATGATAGCGGTTATTCGGGGGCCGTCCATGGCCTCGATGGGTTGGGACGGGTGCGTCCCTCCGGAT
This sequence comes from uncultured Gammaproteobacteria bacterium, assembly GCA_963780725.1. Lineage (GTDB taxonomy): Bacteria > Pseudomonadota > Gammaproteobacteria > Chromatiales > Chromatiaceae > Thiodictyon. The sequence goes on along the minus strand of CAWACV010000001.1, from coordinate 2,667,028 downwards.
GATACGGCAGGGTAGGGCAGGGCGAGGCCGCCTCCTGGGCCGCGGTCCGGCCGGCCTTTCCCGGCCCTGCCGTCGTCTCAAGCGGCGAAGGGGACCGCCACGAACTGCGGTTTGCCGTCCTTCTCCACCCGTAGCACCACCGCGTCGCGTTTAGCCTCGGCCGCCGCGCGGACGGCGGCGATCGCCTGCTCCGGCGTGCTGACTGGCGCGCCGCCGACCATGGAGATCAGGCTACCGGCCTCGATGCCGGCCTGGTCGGCCGGGCTGCCTGGCTCTACCCGGGCCACGAAGACCCCCGCGCTGTCGGCGCCAAGCCCTTGCTCGCGCTTGAGCTCTGGGGTCAGCGGGGCGAGATAAAGCCCGATGCGTGCCTGCGCCTCCCCGGCGGCAGGCTGGTCTGCGGCCAGGGCCTGCGAGTCGTCCGCCGGCATCTGGCCCACGGTCACCGCGACCGTCAGGGGCTTGCCCGCCCGGACCAACTCGAGCTTCATCGCAGTCCCTGCCTTGGTGGCCGCTACCCGCTTGGGCAGGTCTTTGTAGTCGCGGATCGGGTTGCCATCGGTGCTCAGGATGACATCTCCGGGTTTGAGGTCGAACCCGGCAGAGGGACCGTCGCGCAGCACGTCGGCCACCAGCACCCCGTCGGTGCCCTTGAGACCGAGTCCAGCGGCCAGGTCCTCGGTCACCGGTTGGATCTGGAGCCCCAGCCAGCCGCGCTCGACCCGGCCGTCGTCGCGGAGATCCGCCACCACGGTACGCACCGTCTCCGCGGGGATGGCGAACCCGATCCCCACGTTGCCGCCAGTGGGCGAGTAGATCGCGGTATTGACGCCGATCACCCGGCCGTAGACATCGAACAACGGGCCGCCCGAATTGCCGCGGTTGATCGGGGCGTCGATCTGGATATAGTCGTCATAGGGGCCAGATTGGATATCCCGGCCCCGGGCAGAGACGATGCCCGCGTTCACCGATCCGCCGAGGCCAAACGGATTGCCCACCGCCAGGACCCAGTCGCCCACCCGGGCGCTGCTGGAGTCTGCCAGGTCCACATGGGGTAAAGGATGTCCGGCCTCGATCTTGAGGAGCGCGATATCGGTCTTGTCGTCGCGCCCCACCACCCTGGCCTGATGTTTGGCCCCATCGTTCAAGGTGACCGTGACCTCGCTCGCCCCGTCGATCACATGGTTGTTGGTGACCACGAGCCCGGTCGGGTCGATCACGAATCCGGAGCCGGCGCCCTGGGTACGGTGGGGTCCGGACATCCCGGGCTGCTCGTAGAACTTACGGAAGAACTCGTCGAAGGGGCTACCCTCCGGGAGCTGGGGATGGCCTTGCCGGAGCGGCTTTTCGGCCGTGTCTGACACCACGGTGACGTTCACCACCGCGGGGGCGACACGCTCGGCCACGTCCGCGAAGCTCGGCATCGTGGGTTGCACAACGACGCTCGCGCCCGTAACGGGCTGGCTTTGGGGCACCTGGGTCTGGGCCAGCACGGCGCCGCCGGCCGCGAGGGCCAGTGCGACGGCCCCGGCCAAGGCGGTACGCGTAGCCACAGGCTTGCGGGGGGCAGCGGGCTCGATCGATTGCGCGCGTTTCATGGATATCGCTCCTCGTTGGGTATGGTCTTTCTGCGCCGGGCCAGGCATAAGGGCCGGGTCTTGGCGATGAGTGGAGACGAGTATGCGGCGAGGGTCATTGCCGGACGCTGAAGGTGCCCTTAACTCTTGGTAAGGAGTTGACCGGGTTGCAGCCAGGGGACATAGCGCGTACCTTTCGCGGACGTCGCCGCGTCCCTAACAGTGCCTTCGGCGACTCCCCGTCCCGCTCCCCCCCAACAAGTCCACAAGAAACGCGCAAGGAAATTCCTCATGCAGAAACTGCCCCTGTCGCTTGCCCTGAGCTGCGTCCTGTCCCTGGGTGCTGCCGCACTGGCGCCCCAAGCCCTCGCAGATACCACCACCCCGGTCGCCGGCGAGGCCACCGTAAAGGAGATCGTCGGGATCGTCACGGTTGTGGATATCCCCACCCGCAAGATGACTATCAAGACCCCCGAGGGGGTGTTCGAGGTCCTGACCATCCCGCCCGAAGTTAAACGCATCGCCGCGATCAAGATCGGCGACAAGGTCACGGTGACCGAGACCGAGGCGGTGCTGGTGGACGTCGAGAAGGGCCGGGACGCCGGCTCCATGGGCGCCATCGGCGAGACGACCGTCGAGCCGGAGGCGGGCGCCAAGCCGGCCGGGACCATCGTCGAGAAGCTGAAGCTTTACGGCAAGGTGGTATCGGTGGACCGGGCCGCCTCCAAGGTAACGGTGCGCGGTCCTAATCGGACCGTGACCCTGAAGGTCGAGGACCGGGCCATCCTGGACGACCTGAAGCCGGGCGACGGTGTCATCGCCACCTATGTCCGGGCCATTACCGGTAAGGTCGAAAAGCAGTAAGGGCGGGCTCTACTATCCTGATGCGCCGCACGGGCGGGGGCCGGGACCTCAGAGGCCCGGTCCGTCCCGCGCACGCGGAGACCTAAGCATGAAGACGATCGAGCAGGTCGAAATGGACCGCTACCGGGCTGAGCTCAACGACGACGTGCGACACCTGGTGAAGAAATACTGCCGCATCATGGGCTGGGAGGTTCCGGAGCTGGACGAGCCAGCGGCCCGCGCACTGATCTTCCAGGCCCTGCGCGATGCCCTGGCCAAGACCGAGTCCGAGTAGGGCAGCCTGGACGACTTTCCCCGGGCAATCCGGTTCGTCGCCGCGGTGTCATCGCTCAAACCACAAACCCAACGTCACAGGAGAGGCTCATGAGCAATCTGGTCGTGATTTCGTTCCCCGAAGAGCAGCTGGCCTTCGAGATGCGTGCGGCGCTCGCCAAGCTGCAAAAGGAGTACCTGATCGAGATGGAGGACGTGGTGATCGTCACCAAGGACGAAAAGGGTAAGGTCAAGATGCACCAGGCAGTCAATCTCACCGCCGCCGGTGCGGTCGGCGGCGGATTCTGGGGCATGCTGATCGGCATGCTGTTCTTGAATCCTCTGCTCGGGGCGGCCGTGGGGGCCGGCGCCGGGGCCCTGTCCGGGCGCTTTACCGACATCGGGATCGACGACGCATTTATGAAGGAGCTTGCCGAAGAGTTTAAGCCCGGCTGCTCGGCGATCTTTGTTCTGGTAAAAAAAGCCACCCCGGACAAGGTGATGGCGGCCCTGGAGCAGTTTAAGGGCAAGGGCAAGGTGCTTCAGACCTCGCTCACCAAGGATGAGGAAGACACCTTGCGCGCCTTCATCGAGTCCCGGTCCTAAGTCTCGTGTGTATGGCCGCGGGATCGCGACTTGCTCTTGCTCGCAGCGAGCGAAAGTCGCATTCCAGCGGCCAACTGTGGCCCTTCGCGCCCAGGCCGCGATCGGGTTATTGAGCTTGAGAGGCTTGCGGGGATATCCTGCGATGCCTGAAGTAGGGACCGCCCGGCCTTGTTTGCAGACATAAGGTCAATTACAACAATGATCTTACGGTTAATCGAAGAGCTACTGCGTCAGCCCAGACTCGCCGAAGGCGTTGCCTGGGTTCGGCGCGAGTTTGTGCCGGGCGAGCTTCTAACGGCCCAGGGCACCCGAGGCCAATCGCTGTTTGCGATACAGCGCGGCAGGCTCGCTGTTCTGGGGCGGGTCCAGCTCCCGGATCGGTCGAGTGTCGAAGTGACTGTTGCCGTGTTGACCGAGGGCAGTGTGTTCGGCGAGTCTTCCCTGCTCGCTCCCTACGAAAGTATTGCGACCGTGCGCGCACTCACCGAGGGGAGCACCCTAGAGATCAATGGGGCCATGCTGGCAGTGTATCTGGACGACCACCCGAAAGAAGGTTACTTGTTTTTCAAGTGTCTCTTGGATGTGGCGCTGGATAATCTTGCCAGAGCCAATCGTGGAGTGGTGGAGTTGGTCACAATCGGTTCCAGGCCCTCGGGTCTCTCGGGACCCCGAAGCTAGAGCGGGTCTTGGGCGTTGGTCTCGGCAATGCATTGACCCGAGATCCGACGGATGCAGTCCACTGGAGCTGCGTGGCAAGCTAAGCTTACCGGTGTCGGCGCGACTGCGTAGCGGATCTAACCAATACCCGTCCGGCGATGTGCGGAAGTCCGGTTTACACTGATCTCTCTGAGATACAGCGATTTACCTGGCTTGATCGCTTGACTTCAGGGTGAATGACCGGCCCAAGACAATGGTAGAATCCAAGCAACCACTCGATTATTTCCAGCGGTACTTCGCGGTTCGTCAGGCACTCACGAGTCGCGATTGTCAGGAGACCTATCGGATACGCTACCGGGTGTATTGCGAAGAATTCGGATACGAGCCCGCGGACCGCTTCCCGGATCGCATGGAAACGGACGAGCTCGACGATATGTCCGCCCACTGTCTGATTGTCCATGTCGCATCGGGAATGGCAGCCGGATGCGTTCGTATGTGCTCTGCCTCGGCGAATGGCGTAGCCCAGCCGCTCCCTTATGAAAAGTGTTGCACCGCAAGCCTGGATCCTGTCGCAATGGCAGATTTTACAGCGCCCCGCGATATGATCTGCGAGGCATCTCGATTTGCCGTGGACGGCGCATTCCGGCGTCGCTCCGGCGAGTCGCTGACTCGTTTCGGCGAGATCGCTTCCTTAAGCCTCTCGGACAGCGAGCGCCGGACCTTTCCCCTGATCTCTGTGGCCCTGATGCTTGCCGGCAACGCAATGGCGGAGCTGTTGCAGCGACCTTACATGTTCGCTGTCATGGAGCCGTTCCTGCCCCGGCTGTTGAAGCGTTCGGGAATGGTCTTCCGTCGTATGGGGCGGGATGTGGATCATCACGGCATCCGCGCCGTCTATGTCACGGATACGCGCGAGTTCGTTCGGGATATGGCGCCGGAACTGCGCGAGCTCTATTGCTGGATTTCCAGCGAGCTCGAGAGGGGCGTAAATTCGAGCGAACCCTAGCGATTCCGACGACTGGTCTGGCAACCCCGTCGGAGGTTCCGGCAGGACACGACATTCGGCTCGGCCCGACAGAGTCGCCGCTGTGCCGGGTGGCCGCTGGAGATGGGCGTCCCCTCCGGCTTATGCGTTAACGTCGAGTCCGGACGGGCAGGTTAGCATCGCGCGGCGACTGGGTGACCATATTCTACTTCCCTGTCGCTGCGGGGTCCTTCGCGGTCGTCTCCGTACCAGACTCCCGCAAAAAAGCTGCCATCTCGGACTCGGCGCTCTCCAGTATCCGGACAATCTCGCGAAAGAAGCGCGCACCCTGCGCGCCTGCCATCACCCGGCGGTCGAAATTCACCACCAGATTGAAGGTGGGGCAGGGAACGACGGCGCCGTCCCGGACGACGGGGCGGTCCTTCACGAATCCGAAAGATACCCCCAGCGGCCAGCTCCATGTTGCCACCACACTATCGACACCGTATTTTGCCGGAGAGCTGATCAGGACAGACGCGCCCCTGAATTTAAGCCAAAATCCGGGAAAGTAGTAAGGCAAGCGAATAAGGTGGGTAGACAGCCAGTGCGGAAATCGTGTCACCACACCGCTGAAGGATCGCCACTGCTCGTTCGTATGGACGTCGCAGGTGGCCAGCGCGCTCAACTGTCGGTCGATGTCGGATAGACCGGCGCCGTCGGCATCGCGGACGATATCCACGAAGGCGCAGTATTCGATGTCCGGAATGTCGCGCTCCGCGGCCACGGCGATATCGCAGCGCTCGAATGCTTGTAGGCAGTGCCCTGCGAACGGCCACCATCCGCGTCTGCAGACCCGTCGATTGGCATAGGGGTAGCGCCGCAGCGCTAAGGCGACCGCTTTGACCACGAAAGCGGTATAAGATGCTTTGGATGCCTCTTGGGTCGTGCGAAGACGCTGTACCTGCGTGAGGTCCACCTCGGCAACGAAGGTGACGGTGTTGCCCGGACGGATTTCGTACTCGACGATGGTCCGGTTGGCTTCGAAAATTCGGTTTTTGGCTACCAAACGGTAATACATGAGATTCATCTCGTCATGATCGGCGATGCACCGCAGAACTACCCACGGCTCGCGCCTTGCATCGGGGTGCGTCGCTGCAAGGTGGGGGAGCACGGGAAGGCTCGATGCGGATTCTGCGAAGCCCCGACATCTTGGGCCGACTCCAAGAAACGGGGCATCGGCGGTATTCCGCGCCGGTAATTGCCTGTTATGTGTGGCTGCCGAGTGCTGCAGATAAATCCCCCGACATACATACAGTTTTTCCTTGGCTTATCTGCTCTTTATAACAGACCTGCCGATCGGATGCCGCTGCGGTGTGGGTTAGGATCGGGATGCACGCCAGCTGCGGGTGGCGCGCCAGATATTAACGGGCTTAGCCCGGACCTTTTGCAACCAGCCCACCTCGACCTTGCACCTGTCGGTCCTGCAGTACAGCCGGTCCCATCCGCGGGGCCACCTTCCATTATCGGCTCGCACTTCTTCGCGAGCGGCGACTCGGTCTGCCCTTGGATCTCCCGCTTCCACCGCCCGACCTGCACCGGGTGGCCCCCGCGGTCCTGCCCGAGCCCGTTCCCCCGGATCTCCACCAAGCCCGCTTATGGCTGCGAAGGCCGCCGTGTCGGTCTTGCGCTTCGCTTCGCCCGTCTTTCTTTAATCCTTATCTAATGCGCAAGATTGCTTATCGTCGAAATTTCGGGGTCCGGTCGAGTCGCATCCCTGGGACCTTACCGTATGGTTCGCAAGATCGCTCGTCTCGATGGATGGTTCGGAGCAGTTCGAAGGCTTTGAGCCCCGCCGGTGTCAATATTTTTTACACTTCATCGGTCGCCTCGGTAGCGCACATTGCTCGATAGTATATAAAAGTCTGTTTTATAAAAATATTTTATTTATGGCACATGCTTTGCTTACCTTAAGCGACAAGTTCGCCAGAGCGGCAATCTTGTCATTGCTGTCGAACGAGATAATTAGGTTGCCTTCGCCGTCGGTAGAGCGAACACCCTTAAATTTACCAGGAGTTTTCGTCATGACTAAATATTCGTCCCTTGCGGCAAGCCTGGCGGCCGTCGTCGGTATGGCCATCGCCGGAAACGCATTGGCCGTTCCGCAGCCAACGATCGGCCTTGACCCGACCGGCGGCGCTGGCGCCGGCGGTTGGATCTTTTCCGACATCTGGTCCGATGCTGCCGCCACGGGCGTCGATTTGGGCGTAGGGCCGCCTTTTGTGGTCGGGGATGTGCACACCTTCGTCACCCAGTTTGTGGTTGCTTCGTTGACGGCTGATGGCTCGATCGTCAGCGTGCCTGGGCTGAACGGAAACAACGGGGCCGCTGGAGCCTTCGAGCTGACTAAGACCGTCCGCTTCGACGACGTGGTGTTCGACTTTACGCCAAATGCCTTCGGAGGGGGTACGGTGACATTCGTCGACCCAGTCGGCGGACAGACATCGACGCCGAACCTGACGCTCTACTATGACGATCTGTCCGACGGCGGTAAGGCGGTGAGCGGCAGTGGAGCTGGTACAGTCTCTGGCTTCGGTAACGGTACGAACATTCTCGAGGCCACGTTGGTCAGTAACGTGTCCTCCTTTACCGCCATTATTCCAGGTACAGGTACTGGTGCCTTCGATCTGCTGTTCGAAATTACAGACTATAACGGCGCCTATCTCAATCTCGACAACCTGCCGGTGAATAATGGAACCGGCGGTAAGCTGCTTAGCATGCGCATCGCCGGAAACCTCACTCAGCCACTGCAAAATCTCCGTCCCGCTGTGATGTGGGACGGTACCCCGACTGCCGGCGGTGGGCGTCAGGTCTTCTCCATCACCGCGGCCGAGACCTTCGCGGTTCCAGAGCCTACTACGCTGCTGCTCATGGCCTCTTCTTTCGGTCTGATCGGGGCCGCTGCCCGTCGGCGCAAGGCATAATCCAAAAAACTTAGCCGGGTGCTCGATAGCGTAGCCCCCGAGACGATCGTCTCGGGGGCTTTTTTGTTGCGCACGAGTTCTGCTTGGCGAGTGAAACGCATCTAGCAGTGTATTATCGGACGTTCTGAGTTGCCGTAATCATTTGGGTGAGGATCGTCGTCCAGAGCCGGTAGGCAGCGACCAGACTGCCCTTCTCCTGGAGTACGGTTGTGACCTCGTCCAGTTTCAACGGACGCTCGAATACCGGCGGAAATTTTCCGATCGACTCGAGCAGGGACCTAAACGACCAATAGATCCATGTTGGAGTGGGGCAAGAGATGACGACTAATCCGCCGGGTGCAGCCAAAGAGAAGTGTCCGAGGATGCTTTGCCTGGTTTCCTCGGGGGCGAAGTGCTCAATGAGTCCGCCGCTAATAACGATGTCGGCCGACACATTCAGTGCATGTGCGTTAAAGATACTGCCGTACATTAAGGAGAGCTTATCCGATTTCACCTTCTCTCGGGTAAGCTCAAGTCCGTATTCGTTGTTGTCTACTACGATATACTTGTCGATGTCGAGCTCTCGGTCCAGTGTTGCGAAGAAACAACTGTCCGCTCCGCCCACTTCCGCGATTGTGAGCCCATGGGTCTTGTTGCAGTATTTTCTTATGCACAGCAGATATTCTTTGAGTAGCGCGTTAACGATAAACTCGGGGACGTCGTGCTTTCGATAGTATCTGGTCCAATCCGTTGATTCGGGAGAGGATAGGCGTCGATTCGGGATCACAAATATCTCCGGTTATTTGATCGTTGGCCCAGCGGAGCTGGCGTCGTTCGGGCCGATGATGGCGGGACGCGCAAGTTTCGCTACGATATCCGCGCCGCGATCCGCTCTTCCAGTCGTTCCCCAGGCCGATAGTTGCTCATCCAACCCTGGACTCGTTGGGCCGCGATTCGATAGCGGTCGGTCGTAAGCATCTGCTCCACGAGGGCACTTAAGGTCCGGGGGTCGGCCCGCTCGCTGCGGAGCAGCCGTCCGGCACCGGCCGCTGCAATATGATGCATGGCCAAATGCTGGTCTAGGTTGGAGGCGATGCCGAGCACTGGCACGCCTTCGGAGAGCGCCTGGTAGCCAGTGGGGCTACCGCCGTTTGAGACGACCAGATCGGCGCGTCTTGCCGCGCGACTTCCCGGTAGGTAGTCCGCGCCCCAGATCCCGGGCGGCAAATCGCCGGGGGCCAAACGACCAGCGGTTGCCACAACGATGTTTGCGGGCAATGTGGCGAGCCCTTCCAGGAGATCCGGTAACCGCGTAGCTGGACCCGAAGAGCCTAATGTGACGTACAGGGTCGGTCGGCTCCGAGTTAGATCCCCCCACCACTCGGGCAGCGGCGCTTCGGGCTCCCATACGACGGGGCCAATGAAATGGTGGTTTGGGGGTAAGAGTCGCATCGGAATCAGTTGCGGTACATCGAGGTACAGCGTCTCGTCTCCCCAAGTGTAGGCGTCCCGCATATCGCCGAGGGGTGTGAGGCCGTGTCGTCGCCGAAGTGCGTTCAGCGCCGCCCCGTGCATTCCAAAAACCAGCGGTCGGATCCAATTGAATACTGCCGCAGTGAAGCGTTCGCCGAGCAGTCGAGCGGGCGGTAGGTCCGGAATGGGCCAGCGGGCAATGTCTGCAAACGGGCTCCAATAAGCGTTTGACAGGGCGAAATAGGGGATGCGGCGGAGCGGGGCGCTGATAGCGAGCGAAAGCCGAAAGTCGCCTATGACCAGGTCTGGACGCACTTGATCCAAGAGGTCGAGATCGTCTGCGACATACCGATCCAGCGTCTCTCGGTCGTAAATGGGAGCGCCCTGAGCTAATGCCTTCATGAAACGCCCCGGCTCGATGCTGCGCAGTGGCCAGCGCGCGGCAGCTAGTCCATTCAGCGCAACGTCGAACGTAGGTGCGGCGGCAAAATGTATCTCGTAGCGGATCGGATCGAGCGCATTCGCAAGTACCCGCGGTCTGGCGACATGAGCGAGGGTCACCGCCTCTGCGACAAACAGAATTCGCCGGCGCGCGTTGTGGGCAATGCTCACGGCCATCTTACACCAGGGTCTTAAGTAGGCGAGTCCGTCTTGTTTCCGCATCGAAGGCCGTTAGCCAACGGGCTCGAGGTATCCGCGGCTCGCTTTCGGTAGGTTCCAATATTCCCAACTCCGTATCTACTCCTGTCCCGCATCGATGAGCGCATGAATTCTTGCCTGAAGTGCCTTGGCCTGGGCCAATTCGGGGAACGCGACGCCATTTGAAAGCACTTGAGTCAAGGCTGTGTCTGCTTCCTTGAGTTTTCCCATGGCGGCCAGCGCAGCGGCCCGGAAGTAGTGTAAGGAGCGGTTTTCCGGTGCCGCAGCGATCCCAGATTCGAAGGCATCAGCGGCAGCGTCGTACTGTTGCAGATTCATCTCTACCAGCCCGAGCGTTTCTAGTGCACTGGCCGATGTCGGCGCAAGCGCTGTCGCCTGCTTGGCATGAGCAAGCGCCATTTTCGGGTCAGCCCCTTGGAGCGACAACAACGCCAGGTGGCTGCTCATGACGGGGTCCCTCGCGCCATTCTTGAATAAATCAAGATAGTGCTGCTTTGCGAGCTCCGATCGTCCCAGAGCGAAGGCCAGATGTCCAAGGCGCATTTTAACTGCATTGTCTTTCGGGTGCTTTAGAAGCCAGTCCTCCAGCCCATGAATCGCCCCATCCGGATCGCCAGCGGCGACACGAGCCAATGCCAGGTTCAGTGCGGTGCCGTTAATCGGCGACTTCGCAAGCGACGCCTCGTACGCGGCCACCGCGAGGTCGAAACGCTGCTCCCTAACCGCCAAGGCCGCCTTAAGGGCAAGAACGTCTGCTCGCTCCGGGTCTGTCCGCTCCAACTCGGCAACCAGTTTGGAGGCACCCTGCGAATTCTGCTCGGCTAGCATGGCGCGAGCAAGGGCGACCTTGGCCACCACATGTCCGGGATCGAGCTTGACCGCATCCGATAGCGCCAACCGGCCTTCCTTCGCCAGCCCCGCTGCATAACGTGCCCTGGCAAGCAGGTAATGGGAGTTGCCAACATTGGGAGCCTGAGTCGTCAGGCGCTCGAAAGTCTTTACCGCACTTCGGGCATCGCCGATTGCAAGCTGATCTTCTCCCAATTCCGTTAAGACGAGTGGATTATGTGCATCAGGCTCGGCGATCTGTGCGAGAAGTGCCAAGGCCTTTTGCGCGTCGCCATGCTCTCGCCAATAACGTGCCAAGGACGCTCGGGGTTGCCACGCGGTCGGGTTGTTGCGGATTAACTCTTCCAGGGTCATCAGCGCACGGTCCGTTTGATCAAGGCGATTCAATAGATCGACAAAAACCAGACCCAGTTGGAGATTGCCAGGCTGATGCTGGATGATCGGCTCGAGGTAACCTATCGCTTCGTCGAGTGCGCCGCGGGAAATGGCAAGCTGAGCTAGACCAGCCGCGGCCGGGGCGTGGTGGGGATCGAGTTTCGCGGCGCGGCGAAGCGCCGACCCGGCGTCGGCAGTTTCTTTGCGGGCCAAAAGGACGCGCGCGAGGGCCACCTGGATGTCGGCATTGTTCGGATCGGCCTGCGCCAGGCGTTGCATGGCACTCAAGGCTTCGTCCAATTTTCCTGCCTTTACCAATTCGTCGGCAGAGGTCTTGGGCGGACCGGTGCGCTCCTCCTGCTCGATTTGCTTTGCGCGAGCCGCTGCCTGTTTGGCAGCCTCGCTATTACCTTGCGCAGCGTAGACGGTAGCGAGCTTCTCCAGGATTACCGACGAATTCGGATTGGCTGCCGCAAGGCGCTCTACTGCCGCAGCGCTTTCCACGAGCTGGCCGGCGGCGAATCGTGCCGAGGCAAGAATTTCCAGGGACTCTGTGTCCTCTGTATCTAACGTTGCGGCGCGTTCGGCAAGATCCCCCGCGGACTTGAAGTTGCGCAGCCGAAGCTCGACCTTCGACAGCGCCTTAAGGGCTGGGATGTCGTTAGGAAACGCGGATGAATACCTCATAAGCAGCTCGCGAGCCTGCTCCGGAGCCCCCAAAGCTGCTGCCGTCAGTCCCTCGTGCAGCACGGCCGGCATGAATGCCGGGTTCTTCGAGAGCGCGAGTTGGAATTGCTCGTCAGCCCATTTGTAGTCTTTTTGGGAGAATGCGACCAAACCTCGCAGGTACGCTGCAAATGCGGAGCCTCGGGCGGTTGACTCGAGTTGCTTTGCGTCCTCGAGGGCACCTGTTACGTTGCCTAACGCCACTCGTATGGTACCCCTCTCGAAGATATCGGCTGAGTTGTTGTCGCGGCGCTCAATCGCCTCGGAAAGGGCAGTCTCCGCGGCCTTCGAATCGCCGCGGGATCGTTCGACCTGTGCCAAAAAGCTCCACGCTGCCGCCAGACTCGGATCGAGCTCCAGGGCTCGCTTGACCAGCGATCTTGCCGTATCGGGGTCCTGTCGCTCTCCGGCAAGCATCGCCTGGCCGTAAAGTGCTTCAGGCTCATCCGGTTGGCTGAGCAATGCCGCAGCGTACAGCGCTTCGGCCTCGTCGGGTCGGTTATCGAGTAAGAAGGCGTGTCCGGTCAGAGCCTGGAGCTTTGCATGATCGGCTGGAGGTAGACCTTCGATCGCGTCGATCTCTGCCAACGAGGCATCTGCCGAGGGGCTAACCATATCGCCGTACTGCTCGCCCATCAGGCGGGCGCGTGCGAGATCGACAGCCACCTCGCTGATTGGCGTGCCCGTTTCCGTCGCCCGCAGAAGCTCCTTGACAGCGGACTGCCCGTTGCCGACAGCGAGATACAGGTGCCCCAGCCGTGCCCGAACAGTCGTATTGTGCGGATCCTCCTCCAAGACCTGCTTGTACATGCTCAATGCGACATCAATCCGTCCTGACTTCTCCATGGCTGCCGCCTGATCCAAGGCGCTCGATTTAGTTAACGGCGCGCTGGCGGGGGCTGTGCTGGCCGAGCTCCGGGTATTCGGCTGCACCTGAGGCGCAGAACCAGTCTCCTGTCCACAAGACGCCATTAAAAACGCAGTGGCAAGGGTTAAGCCTGTGTGTCGGACAATAAACGCTGCTGCAAACCTGCGAATCATAAGAGCAATACCTTTTTAGTTCGCTTCCGAGAAAAGTGTGTCAGCCTGCGGCTCTAGCTTGCGCGCAGCCGCGGCAGCGGAAGCCGCAGGGAGCGCCAGCGAGGCTGGGGACCGTAGCCGACGCGACCAGCAAACACGACACGGTCGAGCACCGATTCGCCAATGAGCTCGCACAGGCCGGCCCTCAGTCGGGCGGCCTGTCTTCGCGCCTCGGCGCTTGCAGTGAACGGGAGCGACCGCTTCGTATACTCAGAGAATATTATCGGCGTCATTTGCGGTTGAAACTGTAACCCCTGGGCGGTTGCGGTGAGCCAGAAGCGCTGCATGGCACGGCCGCCGTTGAAATAATCCTGAAGCTCGATCGGGGGCTTGTCTGCGACGATGAAAAAATGGGCTGCGCAACCCATGCTCGGCAGCACGTCGAGCTCAAGACGAGGAAGCAGAGTCGCGCCCAGATATCGGTTCATAAAGCTGACTCGCCTCCAACTGGCCATCGCCCATTTCATGATCGCCAATGCGAAAGGGTCCAGGCCGAGCGCACGATCGGGAATGCGGTCCTCGCTAAAGCCTGAGTCCCATGCGATGATGCGCTTGTGCACCTGATATGCTTCTTCGATCGTAAGGCGAATATAGGCATTGAGAAACAACAGTCTTGCCAAGCGCCACTTCTGGCGGACACCCTCCACCCAGAAGACACGATAACCGGGACCCGGGGCGCCTTCAAGCGCCATTCGATCGGCGGGGCGAAGAGCGGACCATGACAGAGCGCGCCTTTGAGTTGACCGTTGCGCGATGATTTCAAATAAGGGATCTGGGGTAATGGCGTTGGAGGCCCGAAAGCGCGCACGCACTCGCGGATGTGTGTCGGTGCCGTCGGGAAGCAGCCGCAGATCTGTCTCCAACTCCTCGCGGGACGCGGCGATGACGATGTTCTCTAAAAGGGCACCGACTGCGATCTGGCTTGCATGGCCTTCCAGATCGTAGACGCACCAGTGACGGGTGTCCGATGCATGTATAATTACCGTATCGTCGTCCTCCACCTCGAATCGCCAGGGCTGTGTATTATCGCCGCTTGGTGCCCACCGAGCAGCATCCAGGATGCGTGTCATTCGGTCGCTGAGGGTCTTGCTCATTTTCTCGCACCTCGATTAATGCGAAGGATTGGCATGGATGCCCATCTTGCGCCGGGCTGATCGGAGTAGCCAGCGATGGAGGAAACTTGCGTTTCCGCCCGGTCGCCAGGTCTTGACGAAGCGATTGCGGTAAGCGTCGAAGTGCAGAGCAGTGGGTGCGCTGTCCACTTGGCCGCGTGCCAACAGGATCTTGACCGCGTTTGCCCCGGCGACGCCCGCACAGAGATCCACGCCCACCGGCGTTGACGGTCCCTTGCGGGCATTGAGGTCGAGCCGCGTCCGATCTACGAGATAGCGGGTCTGGAGCATCCGTGGGGATAATCCTATCAAGAATCGCAGCAGCTGTTCCTCCTCGTCGTATCCTTCCAGTCGAAAGTACTCTTCGAACGTCATCCTGCCAGGAAGGAATGCTAAGAATGAGACCCCCATGCCCAGGGGTGCGGCCGTGATTGCGGGTATGGCCAATGCGGCACATCGTGCGAATACTAATCGGCGGATACGCACAGCGAAAAAATCGAGACTATCGACATAGAGATCGACATCGGCGAGAAACCGATCGATATTGGCGGGATCGATACCTGCAGAAAATTTTCGTATGTCAAGCTCGGGGTTAATGTCGAGGGCGATCTCTGCCATCACATCCAGTTTAGGTTTGCCGATGCTGTGTAACGTGGCCCCTGCTTGGCGATTAAAATTAGCCAAATCGAAGACATCGAATTCCGCGAGATTGAATGCCCCGACTCCGAACCGAGTCAGCGTTAGGAGATGGCTACCTCCGACACCGCCAAGGCCAGCGATTGCAACGCGCTTGGTCCGTAGGACGGATGCTTCGTTTTCGGTAATCCAACCGATGTTTCTGGAGAAGGCTACGGAATAGTCAAAAGACGGCATATATGGGAACCTTCACATATCGCTGCCCCAATACCACAACCGCCGGCGATGTCCATGTGGTGGATTGTTGGCGAAGCCGGGGGCGGCACGGGAGTGGTGTATGAGCTGTTGAAGAGTCGTGAAGCCTGAAGATGCGAAGCTCATAGGTGTCGGTGGAGTCTGCGTCTGAATAGACCCCAAGTAAGGATAGGGTCATCAATACCCGATAATCCGAGTAGCCATGGATTGGCAGCATCGGAAAGGCGAGTGCGGAGGGTGCCAACGCTAGATGGCCGTAAGAATCCGATATATGCATCACTTTGTCGCAAGGTTGCGGTTGCTCTGTGCTTTAGCTTGGTCGATAACCCGCGACAAAGACAAAGAGCGATGGAGAAAAGACGCTTTGTCAACAGCTTTTTAGACACCCGAGTGGGGGATCGGTTATTGTATCCGCCACCACCTGCCAATCCGCGCCGCGGGCGTCCATCGTCGTTCCTCCCTCCGGCGGGGACCGGGGGCCAGGGTCCGCGTACGAAACTTGTCCAAGCGTTAGTCAAGGGTGACCAGAGCTCGGATCAAGGCTCCGAGTGGTTCGTGCGCTTCAGCCCCCCAGTCGTCGAAAGATTCTTGCGTTGGCTTCGGTCAAGATTATGCGAGAACAAGCATAGCCTAGCGCGGTGCCTTCGGTTGTGTGTTTCCCAATCGCCAGAGCTCGGGCAGAGATTCGGCATCCGGAATTCTTGCGATGCCGAAATGCCTTGCAGGTCGTCCAGCACTCGGTTGATCTTGGCCCGTGGTGCTGCTTGGCGGGACTGCTAAGCACGAGGGAACCGCTCCGGTAATGCACGGGACACGTAAAAAGCTGGCGGCTGTCCGGGCGGCTCAAGATCCGGGTGGTCGGACAGGCGCAGTCCCAATGCGTTGCGGTGATCCGATGTTCCGACTCCTGCCGCGGCTAAATCGCGTCGAGTTGGATTGGCTCAAGAGAAAGTCCGGGTTGGGCCTGTTGAGGTTGCGGCGGGAATGGATCGGGCCTGCGTGGAGGCGGGGTCGCCACCGTTTGCGGTGAGTCGGCAGTGGCCCTGACCGGGGCAGCGCCAAGGTGCTGGAATCGATGTCACCAACACAGCCTAAATTAAGGGAGAAATTGTCCTGGTCATGGGGCCACCTTAAATCCGCAGGGGGAAATAATCATCCGGGACGCAACATCTAGGGCGGGACAGTTAGTGACAAGCCCGTAGCTGCGGATCGGTTGAGGCTTGGACGGGAGGTAGGGCGTCGCGCTCCGCATCTAACTGCCCCTGCTGTGCCGCCAAGCAGTCTGTAGAGCAGCATGGGATCACCGAAAACACCCCGCATGCCCAATATTTCACCAAGTGTTGCGGGCCAAGTTCTTTGCCGCATTCGCCGCATCTTCCGGCACTGACTGGCTGATAGTGTCCGCAAAGGGTGGGCATCACGGTTTCGTGGCTCCGGTACCGGTGGTAGATGTGCCACGGGAATCCCGGTATGGGGCAGCGGCAGTCGCTTTCGCTCGGCACGTCAGCGCTTGAGTAGCCTACAGGATTGTTGCTGTAGCGGCAATTCGAGCAGGCTTTTTTCTCCATGGATCGATCCCTTCGGACGTTGCAACGAAGACGTACGACCAAGCATGGACGACGTAGCACAACAGTTCCGATAAGCTTGTCACATAGATCGATGATCCCCAAAGATGTGGCACTTCCGCTTCCAGAATTCGGCTGCCTGGCGAACGTGAAAAGCGAAATGTTGGGCGCGTGCGTCTCGACGACTACTGTCTGGTCGAGGCAGCTATACAGGGGCACCTGTCGCTCGCGCCAACGTCTGATCCCGCGATTAGACTTGAGTGAGCTCGGGCGGATGTGGGAAGGAGTCAGGAGTAGAGGGGGTGCCAAGTGCGAACGGCGGTGCACGCTGGCAACCCCTCGGCCGGAAAAACCCGGCGCTAGGCAACTATTGGACGTGGGCGACGCGCTGCCCCGACGTAAAGCAATCGGAGTCGACGGCGCGAATCGCTATCTCGTCATCGAGATTGCCATCGATAAAGTCGGAATATTTTTCGAAGGGGCGCGATCCCTCTGTCATCGATGCGAAACCGGCAAGGGTTTCGCGCATACCTTGCTCGGCTTCCCGAACATCGTATTGGAAGGGGATGCGCGTTCCGCGATGCTCGACTTGTCCGCCCACCTGCCTCAGAGGAATTCCGAAACGGCTCAGCACTCGCGCCAGAGCAGGTGTGACTATAAAGTAGCAGTGCTCGATTTCCGGTCGCCATCCAAAGCTCGCGCCGAGTAATTGCAAAAGGACCTCGTTGTCTTCCTGCCTGTATAGAACAGAACACGCTGTGCGGGGATACTGACCCTCGGTTCGGTAGAGTCCATAGAAGGTCGACTGGTTCGTTCGGCGGTATTGACTGAGAATGCACAGCCGGGAAAACTCTACGGAGCGGTGTCGGCGCTCATCGAGTCCCAGTAAGGGAGCCCCCACGATTTCTTCGGAAGGCAGTCGGGTCGAAGATGCTTCTACGAGGCGCATGGCTCCAGCCCATTGGTGCTCGTGACGGTCCCAAACGAGGAAGTGGCGTGCGTGAGCGTCGTAGCGATCCCGCTCGATTCGGTCGGGAAATGCGTCTGGATTCTCGAATCCGGTTTCCTCGCAGAAAACCTTATATCTCAATGCATAGTGGTGCTGCCTCGCTTCTTCGGTGTCCGCGAAGATACAAAGAAACCGACTCACCTCGCGTTGCGGGTAGGCGCGGGCAAGCGCGGCCAAATGTGCTTGACCAGGAATCATCGTGGGCTCCGCATTCAAAAAGGTTGATTAGCAACGGCACGCAACAAGACATTGCGGTTGGCGGCTTACCGATACTGGGGTCCGCACTGAAGCCGATCGCGTTTTTGCCGATTTGGGCACCGTCGATTAGTCGGTCTTGCACCATATGCTGCCTCTAGCGGCTCGCCAGGAGGACCGCAGCCTCGATGCGGTCTGCATTACGCTGCTCGGTGTGCGCCGCGTGCGGCCCTGCTCGCTGTTCGCCCGGGAGGATACGGTCGCTCACAGGATCGATGGTACAACAGGTTTCAGCTGGTTACACCAGGGTTTTCAACCTAAATCTCAGGTGGGCAAGCATTCCGTGCTCGGGTATAAGACCAGAGTCCGTTTTCAGGGGGAGACGATATTCCGTAGCGACTGCGGCGGACCTGTGTTTGCGGACCGCGGGCTCTGGATTGCTGGAGCACCTAAACGCGGCCCCTAAGTCTGCAAAAAACCGCCCACGATAGTAATCGCAAGCAATCTTCGATGCAACACAATACCGCTTAGCGGTCCAGGTCGCCTTGCTGTCGGCTGATTTCGGATGCCCGCGGCGGGCGGTTGACATTTTGTGCTTGACCTTGGCTCGGTTTCATAAGGGCCATCTTAGGGCCCTTTAGCGGAGCGACCGGTGGGCATCGCGACGTAAGCATGCGCGCGCCAACTTCGCGAAAAAACCATTCGATTGTCCTGGAAATGCGCGGATATCAGGTCTGCCGTTTCCCGCGAGCGGTTTCTCGGAAGATTGCTCTAATGTGGCCAACAGCATGTCCGCAGAGAGGGGTGGGCTGAACAAGGCGCCTTGTGCCTCGTCGCACCCGTGGTCTCTGAGAATCTTCAGTTGGCCCGCAGTCTCTACGCCTTCGGCAAGAACAACCAACTTAAGGGTATGTGCGACGGCGATAATCGCTGCAAGAAGCTTTGCGGACTCGCGATCCGTTTCGATGTCGCAAACGATGCTCGGATCGAGCTTTACACGACCCAGTGGTAACTGCTTCAACTGCCGAAGCGAGGTGGGGCCGACCCCCCAATGGTCCAAGGCGAGCCGTGTCCCGAAGTCGCCGATACGGGTGAGCATATTCAGTGTCTGAGTGGGGCAGTCCATGAGGTCGGACTCTCGGATCTCCAACTCGAGTCTGTGGCCAATCTTTCCGCCAAGGGCCTCGAGACGGTGCAGTAGCGACTCCATGTGAGTTGGGTGCAATTGCATCGGCGAGATGTCGATCGAAAACCGCAGATCGCTCAGAATATGGCTCGGCCATTTGCCAATCTGTTCAGTGAGCGAGCGCATCGCCCAATGCTCGCAGGGGACGAAGAGCTCGGTCTTGCGCGCTAATGGGAGCAAGGCATCCGACTCGACAATGCCATTGCCCGTACGGTCCCAGCCAATCGACACCTCGCAGCCAACGATGCGGAAGCTGCGCAGGCACAATTGGGGCTGAAAAAGCAGACTCAGCTCGTTGCGGCTGAGCGCATGGTGCAGCTCGGATTCCAATGCGTTTTCCTTTCGGTAGCTGGCGCCGATCGCTGCCGAGTGGAAACGAAAGCCGCTACGACCGGCCGCCTTGGCTGCGTACATGGCAGCGTCCGCACACTCCAGTAGACCCTCCGAGTCTTCTGCGTCCTTTGGGAACAGGGAGATGCCGATACTGACGCGTATGTAGATTTCTCGTCCGTCGACGCAAAAGGGGGTTTGCTCGAAGTGGCGAACGATTTTGGTCGCGATCTGTGCGGCAGCCTGATCGCGTTTCAGATCCGGAGCCAGGATAGTGAACTCGTCTCCGCCCAAGCGCGCAACCGTATCCGTTTGGCGGACCAATTGCTTAAGCTCTTGCGCAATAAATCGCAACAGTTGGTCTCCCACCGCGTGACCGAGTGTATCGTTCACCTCTTTGAAACGATCGAGGTCGAGATAAAACACCCCGAGAAGGTGTTTGTTTCGTCTTGCGGCGGTTAACGCAAGGCTAAGCTGCTCAAGCAGACTGATGCGGTTTGGGAGGGCCGTGAGGGTGTCGAAATAAGCGAGTCGGAAGAGCTGGGCTTTCGCCTCCTCCTGCGAGGTCATATCCGAAAATATACAGACATAGTGCGCCGGGAGCCCATTATCGTCGCGGATTTCGCTGACGCTGACCCATTCCGGATACGACTCGCCGCCCTTGCGGCGGCTGCGGATCTCCCCTCTCCAGTAGCCCCGCTCGTGTAGTGCGCTCGTTACCTCCTGTTCTAAACCGCTATTGTTGGAGCCAGTCTGAAAAACGGTGGGCACTTGCCCGAGCATCTCATGGGCAGAGTAGCCAGTGATTGCAGTAAATGCAGGGTTGACGGCGATAATTCGATGATCCGCATCTGTGACCATCACCCCATCGGATGTGTGCTCCACGACGCTGGCGGCGAGCGCAAGACCGGCCTCCATGGCGCGAAGACCGCTGATGTCGAGCAGTGCGGAGCGTAGCGGGCCGTCGGTCGTTTCGCCGACATTCAGCGTTGCGAGGCAAATCGGGCGCGTATCCCCGGCGCTGCCGATAAGCTCGATCTCGCAATAATTGAGGCTGGTGCCTGTTCTTAGAAGCCTGAGATGCTCGGCGAGCGGTGCCTGGCTTTCCGGCGCGATGTGGTCCGATAGTGCGGCTCCCACAAGGCTACGAGAGTCCTGTTGCAGAATCGCGACCGCCGTGGCATTGGCGCGCAGCACCGTGCCGCCAAGGTCCGTCACCAGAAGCGCCACCGGCAAGCGCTCGAAAAGATCGCGGAATCGAGCAAGCTCTTCGCGCAGGTGATCCGCGTCGCGTCCGTCGTCCGGCGATGTCCAGGCTAGACGGGCGAGTCCCCCCGCGAGCTCAAGGGCTGCGCTTGGTCCGCGGCGCGCCGACCAGGGAGCTGCGATATGTCGCTCGGCATCGGTTGCGGACCAAGCGCGCGAACGAAGGGGTACGATGTTCGATTCGGTGCTCGGCATTGGCGTCACTTAGATCGATCCCTCGGTGGACAGTGGACTGGCGTCCCAGCGGATGTCGCCTAGCCGCTCTAAGGCGGGGTCTTCTTCTGCGGCTTCGGGCGATCCAACTCCCGGTCAACCGGCGTGCATCGCCGCATTTCGACAAAGCAAACCCGAGTCTGAGAGCTCAGGCGTAGACGCCCAAAGCCTAACATTCCCGCAAGTGCAGCGCGTGAGACGGTTCTCTCGGTAGTCGGAGAAAATCTGCCGTTCATCGGGTGAAATTCGGTGCCTGTGCGGGTCTTCGTACACGGAATATCCTCGCTGTCCGGTAAGCGCATCCGAGCGGAATGGGAGCCCTAGTTTGGGCGTCTTCGATGACGACGCTCCGGTTGGGCACCGGAGCCGTCGCATGGCGCCTCGGCCTTGGCTACTCGGGTTCCGACTTCCGTGGTGCCCTAATCCTTGCGTAGCGCTCAAAGATCTTTCCCGTCGATTCCACTGGTCAAAAACCAAGTTAGCAGATAGGTTAATGCCATCCGACGACCAACCGGGAGACTGCCATGATCCAACTGCGACCCTCGGTCGAGCGAGGCCATGTCCGCTTCGACTGGCTCGATACCCGACACACTTTTTCATTTGGGGATTATTACGATCCGCGGCACATGGGGGTGTCGAATCTGCGCGTCATCAACGACGACATCATCGCTCCGGGGGGAGGATTCCCCACGCACGGGCACAAGGACATGGAGATCGTTACCTACGTGCTGGAAGGCGCTCTAACACACAAAGATAGTATGGGTAACGGCTCGACGATAGCCCCGGGCGACGTGCAGCATATGAGCGCCGGGACGGGGGTGCGACACAGCGAGTACAACGCCTCCGATGCCGAGCCCGTGCATCTGCTCCAAATCTGGCTGGTGCCCAACCGCCAGGGAGTGCGTCCCGGCTACCGCCAGGAGCACTTCAGCGCGGACGAGCGGTCCGGGCGTCTCGCTTTGCTGGTTTCCCCGGACGGGCGCGACGGCTCCATCCCCACATATCAGGATGGATTGATGTACGCCACCCTTCTCGACTCCGGCCAATCGGTCGAGCTGGTCTTGGCCGATGGCCGCGAGGGCTATGTCCACCTAGCCCGGGGGCGCGCCGAGGTCAACGGGATCGCCATGGGCGAGGGCGACGGGGCGCGTCTGATCGGCGATTCGGCCTTAAAGATCAACGGGGTGGAGCATGCGGAGGTGTTGGTCTTCGATTTGCCTTGAAATGCGCTGGAACGCGTGCATCTGCCTAAGATCGCGGGCAGTCGATTCAACCAACATACGAGGGCCGTCGGATGAGCGAAAAAGAGGTGTTCGGCTACCCGGGTCAGGAGATCGACGTCCAGTGGGACGGCCGTCTCTGTATCCATATCGGCGAGTGCGGTAACGCTCAGGGCGACCTCTTCGTCGGTGGCCGCGACCCATGGTGCATCCCCGACACATCGGCTAAGTCAGAGGTACGGGAGATCGTCGAGCGTTGTCCGAGCGGGGCGCTCTCTTACCGGGACAAGGACGGCACCCCGGAGACCGCCTCCCCGGAAAACACCGTCACCGTCGCCTACAACGGACCGCTCTATGCCCACGGCGACTTGCACTTGGAAGGGGCCTCGGAGGATATGCCGGGGGTGCGTTTCCGTGCGGCGCTCTGCCGTTGCGGCCGGTCCGGCAATAAACCCTTTTGCGATAACACCCACATTGAGGTCGGATTCCAGGACTACGGCTCGGTCGGCGAGCGCGGCCCAGGGCTGACCGCCAAGGGCGGCCCCCTGACCATCAAGCCCGCCCCGGATGGCCCATTACTGATGAATGGCAACCTCTCTATCCGTGCAGCCAGCGGGCGGCTCGCCTGGGAGGGTGCCCAGACCGCGCTCTGCCGCTGTGGCGCCTCCAAGAACAAGCCGTTTTGCGACGGGAGCCATAAGACGATCGGGTTCAAGTCGACCTGAGCCTTCTTCGGCGCCTCTGCGCTCGGCGATCGGGAAGCGTGCGCGCGCAGACGCCTATGGATAAAGCGGCTCGGTCGCCTACTTGGCTGGGCGCCGTGCTAGGTGCTCCAGGTAGGGGCCGGTGGCTGTGTCCGGGTGGGGGAGTGTGTCGATATCCTCGCCGGGATAGAGTCTGGCGCGCATGCCGGTGCGTAGGATTCCCGGGTCCAGGCAGGCGACTCGGATCCGGCCTGCTCCGACGGTCTCTTCCGCCAGGACTTGGGCGAGGCCCTCGATACCGAATTTGGCCGCCGCGTAGGCGCCCCAGTAGGCCTTGCCGGTGCGCCCGACCCGGTCGGAGGTGAAGATCACCGCGGCATCGCCGGAGGCGCGCAGCAGCGGCAGGCATGCCTGGGTGAGCAGAAAGGGGGCGGTGAGGTTGATCCGCAGCACCCGGTCCCAGTCGGCCGGGTCATAGTCGTCGATGCGGCTCAAATAAGGGGAGTAGGCGGCGCAGTGGACCAGTGCGTCGAGCCGCTTGAAGGTCTCGCCGACCGCGTTGGCGGCAGCCGCGCAGGCAGCTGGGTCTGTCAGGTCCGGGTCCAGCGGGAGTATGGCGGGTTCTGGCCAACCGGCGGACTCGATGGCGTCGTAGACGGGCGCTAATCCGGGCTCGTCTCGATCGCTCAAGATCACCGTGGCGCCTGCGGCGGCGGCGGCTTGGGCGACCGAGCGGCCTAAGCCCTCGGCCGCCCCGGTGATCAGGACGATGCGGTTGCTCAGTGGCTTGGCGGTCGGTGCGGATTCCATGGTGTTCGGGTCTCTCTCAAGGCTGGTGCGGTGGTCTTTGCTAAAAGCGTATTCGACCGCAAATGAATTCGAATAGGGACGAGCGGTGTCAGCGCCGGGATTCGCGCCAAGCGTGCCAGAGCTTGCGGATCGGGGTGAGTGCCAGGCGCCGGTCCGCCAGGTCGAATCGCGCGGACTCCAGCTCGTCGAGCAGCCGGTCCAGCAGGATCGCCCGGATGCGCACGACGGCCGGGAGTCCGGCGATGTCGTCGGTACAGCAGCGCAGCGTGCGCGCCTTGCCCGCGAGCAGCGCCAGGGCCTCCGGCAGGCGTTGCCGTCCGGCGGATTGGGTCAAATCAGTAGGCTCAATCCCCAGACCGGCCAGCAGGTCCCTGGGCACGAACCCCAACCGGCCGCTGCGGATCAGCCATCCGCTGTCGCGGATGCCGTAGACCAGCGACCCATAGATACCGAGCCGGCGCGCGCGTGCGATCCGCTCCGGATCCAAATCGCCCTGAACGCGCACCAGCAGCTCGAACAGTGCGCCCAGGTCGCGCTCGGCGTTGGTCATGAGCTCCGGCATGTCCAGAGGCCAGCGGCCGGAAAGCTCCAGCTCGACCGCTCGGGCGATGTCGACGAAGGGCCCGGGCGGAAGCCCCCGGCATTCGATGACGGGCGCCAGGCACCGCGCCAGAGGGTGGCTCGGTCGCCCTTCGAAGGTCCGACCCAACTCGTCGCGCCACCAGGCGAGCTTGACCGCTGCGACCTCGGGCTCCGATACGCGCTCGAGGATGGTCCGAAGCTCGTGTCGCCAGCCGCAGATGGCTGCCAGCGCGTCGCGCAGCTCGGTCGCGGCGAAGCGGATGCTGTAATAGACGGACGAGCCCTCGGGGGTCGCCGGGCTCGGGAAGCCCCAGCCGGGGTCAGTCCCCCCCATCGCGTACGCAGGTGGCCAGGTAGTTCACGTCCAGGTCCCGGGGGGCCAGCCGGTAGGTCCGGTCGAGCGGGTTATAGGAGAGCCCCGTCATATCGACGGTGCGCAAGCCGGCGGTGCGCGCCCAGCGGTCCAGCTCCGAGGGGCGGATGAATCGGGAGAAGTCATGGGTGCCGCGCGGCAGTAGCCCGAGTATGTACTCGGCACCCAGGATGGCGAGCACATAGGACTTGGGGTTGCGATTCAGGGTGGAGAAGAAGACCCGTCCGCCTGGACGCACCAGCCGGGCGCAGGCGTCCACCACCGAGGCCGGGTTGGGGACGTGCTCCAGCATCTCCATGCAGGTGACCGCATCGAAGCTCGCCGGGCGCTCCCCCGCCAGTGTCTCCACAGAGACCCGCCGGTAGTCCACCAAGACCCCGCTCTCGAGGGTATGCAGCTCCGCCACCCGCAGCGGCATGGACCCCATGTCGATGCCCATCACTCGGGCGCCGCGCAGCGCCATCCCCTCGGATAGGATGCCCCCTCCGCAGCCCACGTCGAGCACCTCGCGCCCCGCGAGCGGTCCGGCGCGCTCGATATAATCTAGACGCAATGGGTTGATATCGTGGAGCGTTTTGAGCTCGCTCTCGGGGTCCCACCAGCGGGAGGCGAGCTCCTCGAACTTGCCGATCTCGTGGGGATCCGCGTTGGTTTGACCCGCGTCGGTGTGGTCGAACGGGTATAAGGGCTCGCGCATGGGGTTAGTCCAGCCTGGGGTTGACCTGGGTACCCCGGTAGATGGGGCAATTCCTCATTCTATACCGATCAAGTGGCGAGTGGCGAGTGGCGAGTGGCAAGTTTTCTATTTACATACAGGTAGATAGGGTTGTTTAAAGGGAAAAATCCAGATAGCTCTGGGGTCTACGGGCCAAGCGGTTGGGCCGCCCGCAGGTGCGGCGGGTTGGGGTCCGGGGAGTCCTTGCGCGGCGCGAACCCGAGCGGCCGCGCACGAAACCGATTAAACTTGCCGGTTTTCCGTCTCCTTCAGGGGAATCCAGATGTTTCCGAACACCATGCAGATCCGCGACTTCGACCCGGAGCTTTGGGTTGCCATCGAGGGCGAGGAGCGTCGCCAGGAAGAGCATATCGAGCTGATCGCCTCGGAGAATTATGCGAGCCCCCGGGTCATGGAGGCCCAGGGCGGGCTCATGACCAATAAATACGCCGAGGGCTACCCCGGCAAGCGCTATTACGGCGGCTGCGAGTTCGTGGACGTTGCCGAGCGCCTCGCCATCGACCGGGCCAAGCAGCTCTTCGGGGCGGACTATGCCAATGTCCAGCCACACTCCGGCTCCCAGGCCAACGCGGCTGTCTACATGGCCCTGTGCAACCCGTACGACACGGTGCTCGGCATGAGTCTGGCTCACGGCGGACACCTGACCCATGGGGCCAAGCCCAACTTCTCCGGCAAGCTGTATAACGCCATCCAGTACGGACTGAACCCGTCCACTGGGGAGATCGATTACGACGAGGTCGAACGACTGGCCCTGGAGCACAAGCCGCGCATGATCGTCGCCGGATTCTCGGCCTATTCCCGGGTGGTGGATTGGGCACGCTTCCGGGCCATTGCGGACTCGGTGGGCGCCTATCTGTTCGTCGACATGGCCCATGTGGCCGGTCTGGTGGCGGCCGGGGTCTACCCGAGCCCGGTCCGGATCGCCGATGTCACCACCACGACCACCCACAAGACGCTCCGCGGCCCCCGCGGCGGCCTGATCCTGGCCAAGTCCAACCCGGAGATCGAGAAGAAGCTCAACTCCCTGGTCTTCCCTGGCATCCAGGGCGGGCCCTTGATGCATGTCATCGCCGCCAAGGCAGTCGCCTTCAAAGAGGCACTGGAGCCGTCCTTCAAGGAATATCAGCGCCAGGTGGTCCTGAACGCCCAGGCCATGGCGGAGGTCTTCCTCTCCCGCGGCTACGACGTGGTCTCCGGCGGCACCGACGATCACCTGTTCCTGGTGAGCTTCATCGGTCAGGGTCTCACCGGCAAGGACGTGGACGCCTGGCTCGGGGCCGCCAACATGACAGTGAACAAAAACTCCGTCCCCAACGACCCCCAGTCTCCCTTCGTCACCAGCGGCATCCGGGTCGGCACTCCGGCCATCACCACCCGCGGCTGCGGACTGGCCGAGGCGCGGGACATCGCGGGCTGGATGTGCGACGTGATCGACGCCCGCGGCGACGCGGCGGCCATCGCGACCGCCAAGGGGTTGGTGCTGGACCTGTGCCGGCGGTTCCCGGTCTACCAGCACTGAGATGCGCTGTCCCTTCTGCGGCGCAGAGGACACCAAGGTCGTCGACTCCCGCCTGGCGGGGGATGGCGACCAGGTGCGTCGGCGCCGCAAGTGCGTGGTGTGCAAGGAGCGCTTTACCACCTTCGAGACCCCGGAGCTGAACCTGCCGCGCATCGTCAAGCGCGATGGCAGCCGGGTGCCCTTCGACGGGCGCAAGCTCCGGAACGGCATGGCCCGGGCACTGGAAAAGCGTCCGGTCAGCACCGAGCAGGTCGACGCGGCCCTGGCGCGTATCCAGCGCCGGCTCATGTCGAGCGGGGAAGGGGAGGTGCCGTCGCGCCAGCTGGGCGAGCTGGTGATGGAAGAGCTGCGTAACCTGGACCAGGTCGCCTATGTCCGCTTCGCGTCTGTCTATCGCAAGTTTGAGGACGTGGCCGCCTTCCGCGAGGAGATCGACCGGCTGGAGCGCCAGCCCAGCCCCGAGGCCAAACGCCAACAGCTCGATCTGCTGGAGCCCCTGGGGCTCAAGCCCAAGTGAGCGCGGCGGATGCGGCGCTCATAGCGCGGGCCTTGCGGCTCGCACGCCTGGGCCTCTACACCGCTAACCCCAACCCTCGGGTGGGCTGCGTCCTGGTGCGCGACGGCGCCATCGTCGGCGAGGGTTGGCACCGGCGCGCCGGGGAGCCCCATGCCGAGCGCATCGCGCTGGCCGCCGCCGGCGAGCGCTCGCGCGGGGCCACGGCCTATGTCACCCTGGAGCCCTGCGCCCACTTCGGGCGCACGCCCCCCTGTGCCGATGCACTGATCGCCGCGGGGGTGTCGCGGGTGGTCGCCGCCATGGTGGACCCCAATCCGCTGGTGGCCGGCAAGGGGCTCGAACGTCTGCGCGCGGCCGGGATCGCGGCCGAATCGGGTCTGCTGGAGGCCCAGGCGCGTGCGCTCAATCCTGGATTTGTCAAGCGCATGGAGCAGGGCCTGCCCTGGTGCCGCTGTAAGCTTGCCGCCAGCCTGGACGGACGCACCGCCATGGGCAGCGGCGAGAGCCGCTGGATCAGCTCGGACGCCTCCCGGGGCGACGTACAACGACTGCGCGCCCGCTCCTGCGCCATCCTTACCGGGGTCGACACCGTCCTGGCCGACGACCCTTCGCTCAACGTGCGCCTGACTGCCGCCGAGCTGCCCGGGATGGAGCCCGGCGAGCCGGTGCGCCAACCGCTGCGTGTGGTGCTCGACGGCCGACTGCGCACCCCGGCCCACGCCCGCCTGCTGACCCTGCCCGGGGAGACCCGCATTGCCCATCTCCCGGGTGCCGACCCCGCCCTGATGGCGGCCCTCCACGCCGCCGGGGCGCGGACCATGGAGCTGCCGCAGGATCGGGGCCGGGTGGACCTAGACGCACTCCTGCGCCGACTGGCCGCAGAAGGGATCAACGAGGTCCTGTGGGAGACCGGCCACACCCTGGCCGGTGCAGCGCTGGCCGCCGGCCTGGTGGACGAGCTGATCCTGTATCTGGCCCCGCACCTGATGGGCGAAGGCGGGCTCGGGCTCTTTGCACTCCCCGGACTCGAGCGCATGGAGCAACGTATCCCTTTGAGCATCCAAGAGGTGCGGCGGATCGGGCCGGATCTGCGGCTGCGGCTGCGACCCCGGTCGCCATCGGGCGCAGGCGGTTAGCGGCAAGCCGTCATGCCCATTCTTCTTGGCGCCTTGGCGTGAGACTCTTAGGATTCTGGCTCACAAGTCTTTTTTGCGAGGCTCGAATGTTCACCGGCATCATCCAATCGGTCGGCGAGATCCGCCGCTTAGAGCCCCGCGGCGGGGATGTGCGGATCGTCATCGGCACCGGCAAGCTGCCGCTGGCCGACGCGTCACTCGGCGACAGCATCGCGGTCAACGGGGTCTGTCTCACTGCGGTGGCGCTGGCCGCGGACGGTTTCTCTGCCGACGTCTCCCGAGAGACCCTCTCGCTCACTACTTTGGGCGACCTGACCCCCGGGAGCCCAGTCAACCTGGAAAAGGCACTCACACTCTCCACGCCGCTCGGCGGACATCTGGTGAGCGGCCATGTGGACGGGGTGGGGCGGGTCCTGGAGCGGCGCGAGGACGCCCGCTCCTGGCGCCTGCGTATCGAGGCGCCCGCAGAGCTGGCACGCTATATCGCCCACAAGGGCTCGATCTGCGTGGACGGGGTGAGCCTGACCGTCAATGGCGTGGACGGTGCGGTCTTCGATCTCAACATCGTCCCCCACACCCTGGACGAAACCGCGATCGTCGGCTATCGGCCGGGTAGCCGGGTCAATCTGGAGGTGGACCTGATCGCCCGTTACCTGGAGCGCCTGCTCTTGGGCGAGCGGGCCGCACAGCCCAAGTCGGGTGGGATCACCATGGAGTATCTGGCCGAGCACGGGTTCGTGCGCTGAGTCTCCAATGAAAAGGCCCAGACCGTGACGGTCTGGGCCTGTGGCGCGTCCGTGGCGCATGGGACTTGGCGTTCCGGGTGACCGGGACGCCAAGGCTCGATCCTTTAGCGGGCAGCCTCGGCGGCCGGGGCTTGCGGATAGACCGGGGCAGCCGGCGCCTGGGGATACCCGGGGGGCACTATGCCGACCGGCGCCTGGGGATAACCGGGGGCGACCATGCCGACCGGTGCCTGGGGGTAGCCGTAGCCGTAGGGGGCGTAGTAAGGGGCATAGCCGTAGCCGTAGTTGTTGGACACCTGGTTGTAGCCGCGGCCGTACCCGCGGCCGTGCCCGCTGCCGCTGGCGTTCATACTCATGTTGAAGTCGCCGGAGCCGTAGCCGTCCCCGTCCCCCTGGCCGAAGAAATCGTCTGCCATGTTGCCCATGGGGCCGCCCCACCAGGCGGAGGCGGAGGCGGACACGGCGATCAGTGCAGCGGCAGCGGCAGTCTTAACGAAGGCATGCATGAGAAAATCTCCAGAGGGTTATCAAGTCGGGTTCAGAATCTCGGCAGCGGTTTCGGTTCCGGTAAGGGCCGATCGGCTACGTTGAAGATCAGTATATTAGAATTTTATAAAATAGCAATATATTTTTCCGGTTCGGCGGTTGGATATCGTCGCAACTGCTTTCCGACCCCTGACCGCTAACGACACCCATGCAGATCTCCCGCCCAGAATGGCTCCCCCAGGCGCAGTTGCTCCTCCTCGTCGCACTGCTCGGCACTGTCCCTTTCTGGCTGACCCATCTCGACTTGTGGGCCGCCGGGCTTTTCTATCGCCCCGAATCGGACAACCCCTGGGGCGCCGGGGAGTGGCCACTGTGGTCTTCCCTGTATGTGGCTGCACCCCTGATCATGGGCGTCGTGTTGCTGGGGGGGCTGTCGATCTTAGCGGTCGGCCGGTTGTGGGCGGGGATGCACCGACTGCGGCCCTATGCCTGGCTGGTCGTGCTTGCGGCATTGCTCGGCCCCGGGCTCCTCGTCAACGGGATCGTCAAGGACCAGTGGGGACGTCCGCGACCGCACCAGGTCGTGGACCTAGGCGGTGCTCGGGAATACCTGCCGCCGCTGATGCCCGGGGAGCCGGGCAAGGGCAAGTCGTTCCCCAGCGGACACAGCTCGGTGGGTTTCATGCTCGGGGTGTTCTTCCTGATCTGGCGACGGCGACGTCCCCGGCTTGCCTGGACGGCCCTGGCCGGGGCAATCGTCCTGGGCAGCCTGCTCGGCGTCGGGCGCATGGCAGCGGGGGATCATTTCCTGTCGGACGTGATCTGGTCCGCGGTCTTTGCCTACGGGGTGGCCCTGATCCTCTATTACGGGGTCTTGCGCATCCCGCGGCGGGAGTCGGAGATGGCCTTAAGC
Source organism: uncultured Gammaproteobacteria bacterium (assembly GCA_963780725.1). Classification (GTDB taxonomy): domain Bacteria; phylum Pseudomonadota; class Gammaproteobacteria; order Chromatiales; family Chromatiaceae; genus Thiodictyon. Next base: position 2,636,476 of record CAWACV010000001.1, on the reverse strand, counting down.
CCCAGGCCGGGCAGGCAGCCATTGCGGCGCCCCTGGCTTGCGGGTCTGGGCTATGGGGCGCTCGCCCTCGCGATGCTCGGCGCGGTGCTCCTGGCCACCCCGGTCAACCAGAACCACCGGGAGGTCATCCGCGTCGGGGAGTTTCCGGGCGATCCGCGGGTCCTGCGCATCGCTGCGGATCGGGCCGACCTGATCCTCTATTGGGTCGGGGGTGCGGCACGGGCGACTCTGAAGCTGGAGGCGCGGGGCTTCGGTCTGCCCACGAGCCGTGTGGAGCAGACACTGGGCGGTCAGCCTGGTGCGGTTGCCTTGAGCCTTGCGCACATCGGGGTCTTTACCGAGCGCGACACCCGTCTGGTGGTCGGACTGGACCCGGGCCAATGGGACCGGGTGGAGGTTCGGGTTGGCACCGGAGACATCCGGCTCCAAACCCGCAGCGGACCTGGACCGGAGATGGACCTGAAGAGCGCGCGGGGGCGGGTCATGGAGGTGCCGGCCGAATGATTCCGCTCAGGATCAAGGCCAGGATCTCAAGGCAGGAGCAGAAGCGCACCCTGACAGTGTTTCGCCAGGGTCGCCGCTGCGCCTTTGAGGCTTGGCCGGCCGCTGACCTGGAAGGTCCGACGGCCGAAGACCAGGAGCCCGGTCTCCGGCCGATCGAGCGCGTTTAAGAGCACAGTCACCGGGTCCCCGGTCAGCACCCGGAAGACCGCCCCCGGCAGCCCGGCGGCTGCCTGCTCGAACTGGCTGCGCGCGGCCTGGGCCTGGCCCTCCTGCTCGCGTCCCATATGGTCCAGGAACCCCCGGCGAGCGCCACCGGACGACTGCCAGTCGTTGCCGATGAAATCGGCCCAGCCCGAGTCGATCGCGAACAGACCAGTTAGGGACGACTCCCCCTGACGGGCCAGCCAGACCGCCTGCTCCAAGGCCGGGGCGCAGGCCTCGCTGCCGTCCACCGCCACCAGGATGCGGCGGAAGCTCATGCCCGACCGATCCCCGCCTTCACGGTCGGCCCGGCGCGGGTGCTGCCGCTGGTGCCGGTGCCGCGGCAGGCGCAGCGGCCGGAACGGACTGGACCTGAGGGGCCGTGATTCTGAAGAAGGTCGTGATCGCCACGACTAATGCCACCACCAGGATCGCCAACAGGATGGCGCCCAAGTCCTCGGCACGGTCGTCGCGGAACAGGGTCATCCGGCTCTTTTCGCCGGCCGCCCCGATGGTCTCGCTGCCGGTATGCTCTTCGGCCATTGTCGCTCCTCCTCTCTATGCCGACCCTTGCTTAGATAGAAACAAGATAGTCGCGGATGAGCAGCACCACTATCAGGGCCAACACATACTTGGTGACCCCGACGATCAACCCGAGCTTCAGTGGCGCACCCCCGGCCCGAGCCAACTCCTTGAAATCGATATAGACACCCAGCCCCACCAGACCGAACCCGAAGATCCAGGTCATCCATAGACGCAGCATCTTGATGGTCTCGGAGGCCGGCGGTCCGCCCTTGAGGCCGACCTCTCCGAAGGCGCCTAAGCTGGTCAGCAGCACCATCCCCAGGAACCCGAGCACGAACAGAGGGAAGCGCTCGACCAGCAGGGTCGCGAGCCCCTTGCGCCCGGCCTCCGAGTCCTCCGCGATCCGTCCGGACCAATACCAGAGCGTGACCGCGAAGACCGCGAAGGGGATCGCGATGACCCGCATGATGTTCCAGATCTCGGCCACCGAGACCGCAGTCCCCGGCGCCACGTTGGGATTGAATGCGAGCGCGGAGGCCAGCACCTGACCCGAGTTGAGGATGCCGGTCCCGATCCATGCGCCGTATTGAAGATCCGTGAGCCCCAGCGCATGCCCGATGAACGGGCTGATAAACATGGTGAGAATCCCGAAGCCCAGGATGGTCGCGATGGCATAGGCGACATGCGACGCCTTGGCCTCCACTGCCGGTGCCGTGGCGATCGCTGCGCTGACCCCGCAGATACTGAGCGCATTGGCCATCACCGCGGTCATGGAACGGTCGAGTCCGAACAGCTTGCCGAGCCACAGCACCATGACCAGGCTTAAGATCACGAAGCCGCCGATCAGAAAGATCGCGAGCGCACCGAGCTGCACGATCGCTTGCACCGTATAAAGCGAGCCCAGCAGAATGATCCCGGTCTTGATCATGAGGCGCGAGAGCTTGAATCCGTCCTCGAAGAGTGCCGGGATGCGCCCCATGAACAGCACATTGCGATATAGCATCCCGCAGATGATGCCGAGCAGGATGTAATTGAGATGGGTGACCTTGATCAGCCAACCCTTCTGATCGAAGACCACCGCATTCGTCATCCAGGGCTCGATCCAGAGCCGGATAACGACCATGGTCAGCACGATGAGTGCGAGCCCCGGCAGGGCCCGGGGCAGATTGCGAAAGAAGGCGACGTCGATCATCCCGTGTCCCCCTGCCGCTTAAGCGCGTGTTGTTGTTGCGTTCCGCGGGGGATTTTGCCCGATCGGGCAGTCGGTGCGAAAGTCGGGGAAAGTGCCGTTGGGCGGGTCGGTGCGAGGCGGAATCCTCAACCCGATGCCTGGCCGAGGTTTCGGCGGCAGCGGCTCGCTGTCTACCGTATTTACTTTGTCAATATGGCAAAGCTTCCATGAGTAGCCGGCCACCGCTGGAAGGCGCCAGCATGACTGGATAAGTGTTATACCTCGCTATTTTGTCTTACGTTCCCGATCTGGACAGGGCAGTTGAGCCTGCGTCGGCACAGCCTGCGCAGCGGAGCGACCCGGAGCCGGGCTTCGTGGCCCGGCACGCGCGTTGGCGCGTCGAGCATGCCGCCTCTCGGCGGCTAGTCGACGGAAATGTCGGCGATCCCAGGCCGCAGGCCGGAACGACGATCAAGGTCGTCGCGGATGCGGAAGCGGCCTCCGGCCGCTGCTTCCGCAAAAGCGGCCGAGCTTTATAACGCCAGCGCTACCGCGGGTTCGCCGAAGATCTGGCTAGGGCTCTGGCGCCGTGCGCGCGGTCGCGCGGTTTCCGGTGGGCGCTCGGCGGCGCGCTCCGGCTCGGGGGCGACCAACACCCGTGCCATGCCGGGACCGAGCCAGAACTCGAACGGGGTCGGCAGGTGCTCCATGGGCCAGTCTGGGGAGAGGTCGCGCAGCGGGGCGGGGGACTGAATGAGCCGGTACAGGTCATCGACATAGAAGCACTGACGGTTCCAGGGGTCTTTGTTAAGCACCAACAAGACCTGGCCGGGGCCATCGATCGCGTGCTTGCGCAGCACCAGGATGGACGGGTCCGGATGATCGAGCCGCTCGATGCGGCCTTCGCCTGCGAAGGCGGGTATGCGGTCCTTGATGGCGTTGACTTGCGAGATGAAGTCCGTGAGGTCGACGTTGGGCTGCTCCCAATCGTTGGGGGTGGTGTGAACCACATCGAGCCGCTTGCGGAATCCGTATTCGAATCCCATCGGGATCATCACGCCGCTCGCGAACATCGCGGTGAACAGATAGCGCTGGCGCAGCGCATCGACGTTGCCCTCGAATTCCTCGAACATGCGCCGTGTGTCGTGGCTCTCCGGAAAGCCGATAGAGGGTGCAATCTGGCGGGTGGATTCGTATTGCTCCAAGAGCCAGTTGCCGTGGAAATCCCACCACTTGGCACTGTTGAAGATGGCGTCGAAGCCGGCCGAGGCGGTGTCGCGGGTTTGGTTGGGGGTGCAGCCTAAGGTCTCGGCGACGAAGACCGTATCCGGGTGGGCCTTGCGGATACGCTCGATGAGCCTGCGCCACAGCTCGGTGGGGATCTGATAGGCGGCGTCGCAGCGGAAGCCGCGGAAGCCGAGCCCGATCAGGTGCTCGACCATCCGCACATAATAGGCGAGCAGTCCGTCCGCGGCATCGGGCTTTCTCAATGCCTGATGGTGGTCGAATTGGGCCAGGTCTCGCCAGACCACCTTGGTGCCGTTGTCCTCGATGCAGAAGGGGTTGGCCACGCGTCCGTTCTCGTGGACGAACCACTCGGGGTGGCTCTTGCAGAGCGCGCTGTCCTCGGCGCAGTGGTTGATCACCAGATCGATCATCAGGGAGAGCTCCAGCCCCTCGGCCGTCTTAGCCATGGCGCGGACCTGATCGTCCGCGGCGAGCGGCGACCCCGGGTTGAGCAGGACCTTGTTGATGGAGAAATAATCGGCGATGGAGTAGAGGCTGTTGGAGCGCCCCAGCTTCTGGATCGGGTTGACGAACACCCAGTCGAAGCCCATCGACGCGGCACGTGCGAGGTGCGGCTCCCAGGTGTCGAAAGGGCCGGCGAGCAGGGGGAACAGATTATAGATTTTCATGGTTGTCCTCGTTGGTGGTGGTTTGTTCCGGCGTAGGCGAGTCCGTGCGGCGGATAGGGAAAGGTGCTCGCCGTCGGCCGCAGCCACGCCTGTTCTGTATGCGGGCTAAAGGATGGGTGTCGCTGCGCTCTTCCCATCCTACGGGGATATTTGCCCGGTCTGCGCTTCCTCAACGCGCTCGGATGAAGTCGTAGATGTTCAGGTAATCCTCTCCCGGCTGGTTCCATGAGTAGTCTGCGCGCATCCCGTTTTTCATCAGCTCGCGGAAGTGCTCCGGGAACTGGTAATAGCAGTCGATGGCGCGGCCCAGGGCAGATTCCAGCCCGGCGCCGTCGTAGTGATCGAAGCGGTAGCCGTTGCGCTGGTGCAGGGGACGGTCCGAGTGGTCCTTGTCGAAGACGGTGTCTGCCAGGCCACCGATGGTGCGCACGACCGGGACAGTGCCGTAACGCAGCGAGATGAGCTGGGTCAGTCCGCAGGGCTCGAACTGGCTCGGCACCAGCATGATGTCCGCTCCGGCATAGATCAGGTGGGCGAGGTCTTCGTCGAAGCCGATTTCCAGGTGACAGTCCGGGCTGTCGTTGAGCATGTGCTTCAATCCCCAGAAATCGTTATTGATGCGCTGGTCGGGGCTGGAGCCCAGCAGGACGAACTGGGCACCGCGCTCCAGGGCGTAGAAGATGGCATGACGCACCAGCTCCAGGCCCTTCTGAGGATCGAGCCGGCCGATGAATGCGACGATCGGTTTGTCGTTGTCGGCCAGCATCAGCCGGTGGCGCAGTGCGCGCTTGTTGTCGTATTTGCCGTCGAGATTGTCGACCCCGTAGCGCGTCGGGATGATGCCGTCCACTTCCGGGTTCCAGACATCGTAGTCGATACCGTTGAGCACGCCGCCGTATTTCATGTGGTGGGTGTGCAGGGTTTGCTCCAGTCCGAACCCCTGGCCCTGGTCCTTGGTCTCGAAGGCGTAACGCGGCGAGACGGTGGTGATGAAGTTGGAATAGACGATGCCGCCCTTGAGCAGATTGAGCGCGCCTTTGTGGAAGTTGTCGCCCATGCGCAGCCAATCGAAAAATCGCTCGGGCCGATGCAGCCCGGTGGCGCGCAGAAGCTCGGCCCCGGTGGTGCCCTGATGCTGGAAGTTGTGGATGGTGAGGCACACGCGCGGATGAGTCATGCCGAGCTGTTGATAGATTTCGTACAGGAGTACCGGGACCAGCGCGCTCTGCCAGTCGTGGCAATGGATGATGTCCGGGTGCTTACCGGCCTTCCATAGGAGCTCCATGGCCGCCCGGGAGAAGAATGCGAAGCGCATTACGTCGTCCCTGAATCCGTAGATGCTTCCGCGGTTAAAGAAGTTGTCCGGGGAGTGGGGCTCGATGAAGAAGCACTTGCGACCGTGCACGAAGCCGAAGAAAACGGTGCAGTGGATGGCGCCCTCGTACCAGGGTACCCACAGGTCGCGGTAGACCTCGTGCATCTCGAAGATGTGGTCGTAGCGCAGATTGTCGTACTTGGGAAGGATAATCTCGACATGGTTGCCGCGGATCGCGTGCTCGCGGCTGATCCCGAAGACGACGTCCGCCAGACCGCCGACCTTCGCCACCGGCGCCATCTCGGGGGTGATATGCACAATGAACAGGCTCGGCCGATTGCCTCGATTGGGCTGCGGCGGATCGGTGTGCGGGTCGGTCTCGGGCTGGTAGCCGGAGTCCGTTCGGTCTTCGCCGCTGTCGGTGGCCTTGGGTCCCGGGTCCGGCGCGCGCACGGGCTCTGGCTCTGGCTCTGGCTCGACAATCGGTTCTGGCAGGGGCTCTGGCTCGATGACAGGCTCTGGCTCGCGTACGAGCGCTGTCCCGGGTGCCGGCGATGGCCCCGACTTGGACTGCGGTCGGCTGTCCGATACCGCGGGCTCGCTGTCTTGCGGCGCCGCTTGGGGCAATGACACCGGCGGTTGGGCTTCGGCAACCGTCGCCGTTGCCTGCTTCGTGCGCCCGGCGCGGGTGCGTCCGGCCTTCGGGGCGGGCTTGCCGGCCGGCTCTGGATCGGGGGCGTCGGTCGCGGGTGGGGCGATCCGTACCGGTGCCCCGGTCTGGGGTTTGGCGACGCCGGCCTCAGGCGGGACGGGGTCCGCAAGCGTCTCCGGGGCAGCATCGGCCGCTGGCACCGGCGCGCTCGACAGGGCCGCCGCGGTCTCGGTAGCGGCTGGCGCGGCGGCCTCGGCGACTGTTTCGGCGGTGCCGGTCTGTGGACTGACCTTGGATGCGGCCTTTTCGGCAGTGTTTTTCGATCTGGTTGGGTTTTTTGCCATTGCTAGTCACCTGCAAGGTCTGTGTATCTCGAATGCCCGAGTCCGGCCGGTGTGCTCTGGGTGAGGCACGGTAACGCGCCAGCGGCATCGGCGTGAAGCCCTCGGTTGGCGTTAGGGCGACGAAAGTGGGTGTTGGGCGAGCGAGTCCGCCGGCTCCCGGTCGGCAGCGGCGGCGACTCGGCGCGGATCGCGGCCTTCAGTGCCGTGCCAGCAGCTCCGGATCGAGATAATCCGCCAGTTGCGCAGGCACCGGCCGGGGTAGCCAGGGGACTATGCCTAAGCAGGGTGCCTGGAGCAGTGCAGTCAGGGTCGCCAGGTTCTCCTCGCTAGCCTGCATGTGCGGATCGATCGTATTGGCCACCCAGCCGGCGAGTCGGGAGCCCTGCGCCCCGATCGACTCCATGGTCAGCAGCGCGTGGTTGAGACAGCCGAGCTTGACCCCGACCACCAGCAGCACCGGGAGCCTCAGTGCCAGCGGTAGATCGCTCACAGAGAGCCGGGCGCTCAATGGGACGCGCCAGCCGCCCACCCCCTCCACCACCACCCGATCGGACTCGGCGGCGAGCGCACGATAGGCGCTGGCGATCGGGGGGAGCGCGATTTCCATCCCGGCCCGGGCGGCGGCGAGGTGCGGGGCGATCGGGGGGGCGAAGGCGTAGGGGTTGACCAGCTCGTAGGGCGCCAGGGCACTGCCCTGGGCCTGGAGTCGCAGCGCGTCGCCGTTGCGCAGGCCCGCAGGGCTGGGGCCGCAGCCGGTGGCCACGGGCTTCATGCCCAGGACGCGCTCGCCGCGCGCCTGCCAGGCGGCCATCAGACCCAGGCTGATCAGGGTCTTCCCGCAGTCGGTATCGGTCCCGGTGACGAAGACTCCGCTCATGGGCGGCTCATGGGGCGGTCCGTCGCCGGATGGCGCTGATAGGGATGGCGATGCCCCCGGCCATGGGCTTTTGCTCCGGTACCCAGGCGTGGCCGAAGACCGCCTCGTAGCTCGCGGGCAGGCGCCCGTCGCGGCGGTACGGCTCGTAGGCGGCGGCCATCGCGGCGAGTCTGCGGGGGCCGGTGAGCCCGCGGGGACGCTTCTCGGTGGCATTGTGGGCGCCGATGCCCTTGAGGTCGGACATCAGGTCGGTCAGACGCTCGTAGGTGAGGGTGAGCCGCTCCGCGTCCATCACCGGATCTGCGAAGCGCGCACGCACCAGTGCGTCGCCTAAGTCGTGCATGTCCGGGAATGGGCTGACATGGGTGTATCCGTCCACGCTGGACCAGGCCTCGCGCAGCTCTTTCAGGGTATCGGGACCGAAGGTGGTGAACATGAAGAGTCCGCCCGGGCTCAAGACCCGCAGACACTCGACGAAGGTCGCCTGGGGGTCGTTACACCACTGGAGGGTGGCGTTGGAGACGATCAGGTCCACCGAGTTGTCGGCCAGCGGCAGTCGCTCGGCGTCGGCGCAGACGCAGAGCGGCCGGCGCAGCCAACTGCCGCGCCGACGGGCCTTGAGCAGCATCGGGTGGGCGAAGTCCAGCGCGACGATCCGGCTGCCCCGGTAGCGCCGGTCGAGCGCATCCACCGCATATCCGGTCCCGCAGCCTAGGTCCAGGATGCGCCTGGGCTTGAGCCGCACATAGTCGAGCCGCTCCAGGAGCCGGTCGGCAAGCTCCCGTTGCAGCACCGCAGACGCGTCGTAGCCTGCGGCAGCGCGCTCGAATGCGCGGCGGGCGCGGGTCTTATCGATGGGAGTCTGGTCCATGGTGGGTGCGATCGACCTGAAAGAGTATATGTCCGCAAATGAACGCAAATGAACGCAAATGAACGCAAATGAACGCAAAAAGGGCAGTTGCAGGGGCGCTTGTCGAGAACCCGCTTGTCTTGGGCTTGCGTGCCGGCGCAGCTTATTCTAGGGGGTGTTCTTTGGCTGGACTGACGGATTGGCGAACGAATGCTTCGTAGCAATGAGCGCAGATGTGCACGTATACCGCTCGCAATCCGAATTTGCGTTCATTTGCGGACAATAAACTCTTCGATTCATAGGTGGAGCCCGTCCAGGAAGGTGCGGATCGCCTCCGCGGTCTCGCCGGGGTGCGACAGGAAGGGGGCATGTGCGGCGCCTGGGATGACCCGGGTCTGTGACTGGGGGAGCAGTAGGGCGATGCGCTCTGCCACCTCGGCCGGGACCAGTGTGTCGTGGCTGCCGAAGATCCACAGCGAGGGCGGGCGCAGATCCGGCAGGGGTCCGCGCAAGTCCTCGTCGCGCAGCAGGTCCAGGCCCAGCGCCAGGGCCGCCGGGTCGGGTGCCGGACGGGCGGCCAACTCGTGGCGCAGCTCGCGCAGGGTCTCCCGGGCGTGGTCGCTGCCGCGCACCTGGAGTACCAGGAAGCGCCCCAGGGTCAGAGTCGGGTTCGCCAGGAGCCCGTCGTGGAACTGCGCCAGGGTCTCCTCGGCCATGGCAGGGCGCCAGTCCGCGGCCTGGACGAAGCGCGGGGAGGCGCTAATCAGGATCAGACCGCTCACCCGATGCGGTGCGCGAAGCGCAGCGGCGAGGGCGACCAGTCCGCCCAGCGACCAGCCTAGCCACACCGCCCGCGGCGGGGCCGCCGCCAGACAGGCGTCGGCCCAGGCAACCAGGGCTGCCGGTCCGCCGTCGCAGGGCGGGCCGAAGGGGCTGTGCCCGTGGCCGGGGAGCTCGATGCGGTGCTGGGTCAGGTCCGCGCTCAGGTCCGCGGGCAGCGCGTCCCAGACTGCGGAGCTCATGCCCCAGCCGTGGAGCAGCACCAGGTCGGTCGCCTGGGCCTCCGGGTCTCCGATCGCATCAGCCAGGGTGCTCATGCCGAGGTCTCGCCGGGGCGCACAAGGATGGCCGATCCCAAGCGATCCCAAGACCGTGAATTGCGTTGATATGCGTTCATATGCGGACAATCTTATTCGTCTGACTCAGCGGGTGTCCCAATGGGCAGTTGCGCCAATGACTCCAGGAGCCGGTCCAAGTCCCGATCCGTGTGGCTGGCGGTCAGGGTGATTCGCAGTCTGGCCGTTCCCTCCGGGACGGTCGGCGGGCGGATGGGCGTGACCAGGAGTCCGGCATCCTCCAGTGCGCGCGCCCAGACCAGTGCGCGACGCGCGCTGCCCGCCAGTAGCGGCTGGATGGGTGTGCAAGAGTCCCCGAGCGGTAGTCCGAGCTGGGAGGCCCCCTGGCGAAAGCGTCGGATCAGGGCGCGCAGACGCTCGCGTCGCCACTCCTCCCGGCGTGCCAGGGCCAGGCTCGTGCGGGTTGCCTCAGCCAGTGCCGGCGGGGTGGCCGTGGTGTAGATATAGGGGCGGGCGCGCTGAATCAGTGTCTCGATGAGCTCCTCCGAGCCGGCGACGAATGCACCGAAGGTCCCGAGGGCCTTGCCCAGGGTGCCCATCAGGATGGGGGCCTGCTGCGGTCCCAGACCGAAATGATCCAGGCTGCCCCGGCCCTCTGTACCTAAGACCCCGATCCCGTGGGCGTCGTCGACCTGTAGCCAGGCACCGGTCTGGCGGGCGACCTGGGCCAGTGCGGGCAGTGGAGCCAAGTCCCCGTCCATGCTGAAGACCCCGTCGGTGGCGATCAGCCGCACCTGACCGCGGTCGGCCAGCCCAGCCAGCTCTGCCGCGTCCGCATGCGGATAGCGGCGCAACGTCGCTCGCGAGAGCAGTGCACCGTCCAGGAGCGAGGCGTGGTCGAGCCGGTCCTCGAAGACCGTCTCTCCGCGCCCGGCGAGCGCCGAAATAACCCCGAGATTGGCCATATAGCCGGTGGAGAAGAGCAGCGCCCGGGGCCGGCCTACGAAATCGGCCAGCTCCTCTTCCAGCGCATGGTGTGCGGCGCTGTGTCCGTTCACCAGGTGTGCGGAGCCGCTCCCCACGCCCCAGTGCGCAGCGCCGCGCTGCAGCGCCGCAACGACCTCCGGGTGGTTGGCGAGACCCAGATAGTCGTTGCTGCAAAAGCTCAACATGGGTCGCCCGTCCACCACGGACTCCGGCCCCTGCGGCGCGCCCTGTATCCGACGGCGGCGGTAGAGACCGGCCGCGCGCAGACGTTCCAGACCGGCGGCTAGGTCCTGAGGCGCGGCGGGCGCTGGGTCCGGGGCCGGCTGCTGCTGGCCCGGGGTCGCGGGGGTCCGGTCATCGCCGCCAAGCGTCGACGCATGGCACCGGCGGCGGCCAACGGGCTCCTGGTGCTGGTCCCCTGTGCATTGATCCTGGACCGTTGGGCGAGCCAGGGGGCCATGGATGGAGCCTTTTATCCGGTCCAAGGGGTCGAGCGCCTGGCCGGTGCGGTCAACCTGACCTTGCTGGGCCTGAACCTGCGCGACGGGCTGCGGATTGGCCGCAAGGCCGAGCTGGCCTCGGCCTGAGCCGGTCTCGCCAGGGATCATGCCAACCGCTCGCAGGCCCCGGGGTGCTCGCGCTCCGGGGCGATCTCCTCGAAGGACAGGCCCAGCCGCTCGAATAGCGCCCGATCGCGGTCGGATTCCGCATTGGGTGCGGTCAGCAGTCGTTCCCCGTAGAACACTGAGTTTGCCCCGGCGAAATAGCACAATGCCTGGAGCTCGTCGCTCATCTGGGCACGGCCGGCGGACAGCCTTACATAGGAGCGGGGCATGATGCAGCGAGCGGCGGCCACGGTGCGCACGAGCTCCAGCGGATCCAAGTGCGCGGTGCCGAAGAGCGGGGTGCCCTCCACCTGGACCAGCAGGTTGATGGGCACCGACTCAGGGTGTGCCGGCAGGTTAGCGAGCTGACACAGCATCGAGGCCCGGTCCCGGCGCGACTCGCCCATTCCCAGGATGCCGCCGCTACAGGTCTTGAGACCCGCTTCCCGGACATGCTCCAGGGTCTCCAACCGGTCCCGGTAGGTGCGGGTGGAGATCACCTGACCGTAGAACTCGGGCGAGGTGTCCAGGTTGTGGTTGTAATAATCGAGCCCTGCGCGCTTCAGCCGGCGAGCCTGGTCGCCTGTGATCATTCCCAAGGTCACGCAGCTCTCCAGGCCCATTCCGTGGACAGCCTCGATCATGGCGATCACATGATCCAGATTCTTGTCAGTCGGGTTTCGCCAGGCCGCACCCATGCAGAAGCGGGTCGCCCCCTGGTCCCGGGCATTGCGGGCGGCGGCAATCACCTCGTTTAAGGGCAGTAATCGCTGGCCCTCCAGACCGGTCTCGTGGTGTGCGCTCTGTGCGCAGTAGCCGCAGTCCTCCGGGCAGGCGCCGGTCTTGATGCTGAGCAGCGTGCTGACTTGGATCCGGTTGGGGTCGAAGCAGGCCCGATGAACGGTCTGGGCGCGCAGCAGCAGGTCGCTGAATGGCAGGTCGAGTAACGTCTGGACCTCATCGAGGGTCCAGTCGTGTCTGTTGTCCGGATGGGGCATGGATAGGTCGCCGCTCGGCCCCGGGGCGGGGCGCATAAAAGGCCAGCATCCTAGCGGGGTTGGATGGATTGTCAACCGCGGACCCCTGTCTTGGGTTGACGACTCGTCGGCGAACGACTCGGGGGCTGGCTTTCCTAAGAATCGTTCCTATTTATACCCTGAACCGATCAGCCAGGCCCAGAGCTGGTCCCCCTTCCATCCGACGAAGGAGACCGCGATGCAAATCCTTTCCACGCTTTCCCTGATCCCAACCCGCCGGTCTGCCGCAGCCGATACCCGAGGACCCGCTGCGCCGTCGCGCCACCGAGCATCCCCGGGCGATCCGGTGTCCGAGGTCGAGCGGGATACGCCCCTGTTCGAGCCCCATCGTCCGATCCTGCGCGCGCTCCCCGGGGCGAGCGCGAGCGCCGGTCTCTGGCCCTGGGGTCCGGTGCTCGCGGTTGCCGTGCTGCTGGGCGGCTTGCTGTTGGCCTCGGCCTGGCCCTTCGTCTGATCCGACGCCGGTCCCTTATCCCGCCACCCGCTCCAGGGCAAAGGCCGAGAGTCCGGATCGGGCGAGCAGGACATGCGGCTTGTCGTGGCGCTTGCAGAATTGTTTGGTGCGGCGATAAGCGGAATGGCTCGCGAAGTCCGTGGCGCAGATCACCGCGTCGGCGCCGGCGAGTAGCGCTTCCAGGCGCCGGTCGCGGTCTTCCAGGCCGCCGTCGTGGTAGTCGAAGCGACCGTTGCAGTGGGTCACCAGCCGGTTGAGCGCCCGCACATGGGTGAGCGGGCCGCCGACGCACAGCACCAGCCGGCCATCTAGGTCCGCGCGCCGGGCTCAGCCCGCCCCGACGTCCCCCTGCTGGGCGGCGAGCCAGCGCCAATGGGTGGCGAGCCGGCGGTAGGCGCAGAAGAGTGTCGGGTCGCGCAGATCCGGGTGGCTGCACAGTGCCTCGATGTGCCTCACGACCGATTGAGCGAGGCCTGCGGAGCGGGTACGGACATAGCCCCGGATCAGGTCGCGCAGCCGACCCTCCAGTGCCTCGGGCTCCAACAGAGAAAGATCGGGGGATTGGTCCGGGATCGGGGATAGGACAGGCATGCCATGCGTCTCCTTCGGTGACGAGTGTTTGGAAACACCTGGCGGGCCTGCCGGATCTGGGTCCGGCGGGGCTGGCTGGGTTGCAGCGCTACGGGCGCGTCCGGACCGGTCCGGGCTATTTGGTCAGGATCAGCTTGTTGTTGCGGGTCATGCGCAGGTAATAGCGGTCGCCCCCGTGCTCGATCAGGATCAGGTTATTGCCCTGGAGCAGATCGCGGCTCTGGACCTTGTGCAGATCGGGTTGCCTGGCCGCGGCGGGGACTGGGTGACGGATGGGACTGCTGGGTACTGGCGGCATTGCGGTCTCCTTCGGTCGATGGCTGGGATTCGGGCCGGGCCTGTCCGGTCCGATTGACCTTGATTTTGCGAATATGAACGATTCGCAATAACATTAGTCGGCAATACCCTTCCTGTCAACCCTCAAGGACTGGGGCTTACCCGCCCCGACACCCTGACAAAAACCCACTTGCTCACTCTGACGTTTGTCAATGCCTCGGGGCTCCCTTGTCCCTAGACTGATCGCTCACCCGCGCCGCCGTGCTGCACCCGCCGGCGAACCCGCCCGGTTCTTGGAGTCCTCGTCATGTCCCAGTCCGATCGTCCCATTCCCCCCTTGCGTCCCTCGCCGTCCGTGCGTCCCGGTCTTTGGCCATGGGGGCCCGTGCTAGCGACCGCGACCCTGTTAAGCGGCTTGCTGTCCGCCGCGCTTTGGCACCTTGCCTGACCGCCCCCGGAGCACCCGATGACCGAAGCAACCCAACCCGTCCCGCGCCTGGCCAGCTTCCCCGTCTCCTTCTTTGCCATGGTCATGGGGATGGCTGGCCTCACCATCGCCTGGGAGAAGGCCCAGCATGTCCTGAATCTGAGCCTGGGGATCGACCCTTGGGCGATCGGCGTCACGTCCGCCCTATTCGGCTTTCTGCTCTTAATCTATTTGACCAAGATCTCGTTGTATCGCCAGGCGGTGGTCGGGGAGCTTCGGCACCCGGTGAAGCTCAACTTTTTTCCGACCATCTCCATCAGCCTGCTGCTCCTGTCGATCGCCTTCCTGCCCGTAGCACCGGACGCGAGCCGGGTTTTGTGGATGGCCGGTGCCGCTCTGCACCTCCTGTTCACCCTCTTTGTGGTTAACACCTGGATCCATCACGAGCATTTTCAGGTGCACCATATCAACCCCGCCTGGTTCATCCCTGCGGTGGGTAACGTGCTGGTGCCGGTGGCCGGCATGCCCCTGGGCTATCCGGATATCTCCTGGTTCTTCTTCAGCATCGGCATCCTGTTCTGGGTCGTCCTGATGACCATCATCATGTATCGGGTGATCTTTCACGACCCCATCGAGGCGCGCCTGATGCCCACACTATTCATCCTGATCGCCCCGCCCGCGGTGGGATTCATCGCCTATATGCGTCTAATGCCGGAGCTGGACCCCTTCGCGCGGATACTCTATTACGCCGCGCTGTTCCTGACGCTGCTGCTCTTCACCCAGGCAGGCCGGTTCCTCCGGCTCAAGTTCTTCCTCTCCTGGTGGGCCTATTCCTTCCCCCTGGCCGCCATCAGCATCGCGAGCCTTGTGATGTTCGAGCGCTCCGGCACGGATCTCTATCGCTCTATCGGCCTGGGTCTACTCGGCCTCTTGACCCTGATCGTCGCCCTGCTCCTCGTGCGCACAGGCATGGCGGTGTGGCGGCGCGCCATTTGCGTGCCTGGTCACTGATCCTGAGAAGGGTATGGGTTCGCAGACGGGCGCGCATCGCAGATAAGGAACAGATGTTTCGAGCGAGCGATGTGCTGGTGGCAATCGCGTTAGCCTGCCTGGCAGGCGTTGGCACTCCGGCCTGGTCCTATGATTGGAGCCTGGCCGCGAGCTACGCAAAGCTGTTTGCTTGGGAGAGCCTCGAGCGCATTCCGCAAGACCGTACGGTCGTTGTCTTGTTCAAATCCGGAACCCGTGCCACGGCGGCGAGTGTCGCCCTGCGCCATGTCCGGTTCCCCAAGGTGTTCTTCCTGGCGGGCGGCTCTAAGGCCGTGAGCGATTATCTCGACCCCAAGACTGCGAACACACCGCCAAGTGAGGTCACGACGAACCCCTAAGAGCGGCAATCGCGCTGTAACAGCCTGCCGTTAGGCTCCCCGTCGGGAACTGCCGCGGGGAGCCGTCTCGATGTCCAACAGCCAATCCTGGAGCCGCTCGGTCTGGACCCGGCGCGAGGTGCTGCGCGCGCTGGGTGCGTTGGCAATTGCCGGCGCGACGCCCCGGCTGCGGGCGGCGCCTCGCTCGGGGGAGTACCCGTTCTCGCTCGGCGTCGCCTCGGGCTATCCGCGGCCGGATGGCGCGGTGCTCTGGACCCGGCTTGCGCCCCGGCCGCTGGAGCCCGGCGGCGGCATGGTGCCCCTTGCCGTGCCGGTGCGCTGGGAGGTCGCCCGGGACGAGGGATTCCAGTCCATCGCGGCCTCGGGCACGGCCTATGCCGACCCAGATTGGGCCCATTCGGTGCACGTCGAGCCGGCGGGTCTGGAGCCCGATCGGGTGTACTGGTATCGGTTCCACGCGGGGGATGCGACGAGCCCCGTCGGGCGTACCCGAACGGCTCCGGCCCTGGGCGCCCTACTCGGGCGCCTGCGTCTGGGCCTGGGCTCCTGCCAGCACTATGAGCAGGGCCTTTATGCGGCCTATCGCCACGCGGTCGCGGACGACCTGGATCTCTTTCTGCACGTGGGCGACTACATCTACGAGTCTGCCGGACGTGCGGACGGCGTGCGCCAGCATGGACTGCCGGAGCCCGTGACGCTGGAGGATTACCGCACGCGCTTCGCCCTCTACAAGACGGATCCGGATCTTCAGGCCGCCCACGCGAGCTGCCCCTGGCTGGTGGTCTGGGACGACCACGAGCTGGAGAACGACTACGCGGGGGACCGCTCGGAGAACGACGACGATCCGGCCTGGTTCCTGCTGAGGCGCGCAGCCGCCTACAAGGCCTATTACGAGCACATGCCCCTGCGTCGGCAGATGGTGCCCCTCGGGCCGAACATGCGCATCTATACCAGGGTCCGGTATGGGCAGCTCGCGGATTTCCATCTGCTCGACGATCGCCAGTACCGGACTTACCAGCCCTGCCCGGCGCCTGGTCAGGGTGGGTCCAATGTCGTGGGCGACTGTGCGGAGCGACTGGACCCGCGGGCGACCTTGCTCGGCGAGCGCCAGGAGCGCTGGCTGGCGGCGGGGCTCGATGCCTCCAAGGCCCGCTGGAACCTGCTCGGCCAGCAGACCCTGATGGCACAGGCAGATTGCAAGGGCGGACCCGGACAGGCTTTCGGAACGGACTGCTGGGACGGCTATCCGGCGGCGCGTCGGCGGCTGCTCGAGTATCTGGGCGAGCGTCGACCCGCGAACCCGGTGGTGCTGGGCGGCGACTTGCACTCCTACTGGGTCGCTGATCTCAAGCCCGACTTCGACGACGAGCGTTCGCCGACAGTGGCGAGCGAGTTTGTCACCACCTCCATTACGTCCCGTCCGCCGCCGGAATCCGAGATCCGCACCGTCCTGTCCGAAGGCCCTCATTTTCAGTTTGCCACCGGCACCCGCCGCGGATACCTGCGCCTGGATCTGACTCCGGAGCGACTGACGGCCGACCTGCGGGCACTGACCTCGGTCCAGTCCCGGGATGTGGCGTGCGAGACCCTGGCGTCCTTCGTGGTGGAGGACGGCCGACCCGGACCCCGGCCGGCCTGATTTCCCCGGACGGCTCAGTCGTCCCATCGACCTTGCACCAGAGATCTCAGCCATGATCGACCCGAACCATTCCTGCCGCTTCGAGTCCTACGAGGCCGCGGACGACCGGCCCACCAATCCGTCGACCGAGCCGACCATCGGGGACATCGTCAATGCCCGCTATAACCGGCGCGCCGTGCTGAAGGGCATGCTGGGGGCGAGCGCCATGGGCGCGCTGGCCGCGAGTCCGCTTGCCCTGCTCGCCGCGGCGGAAGGCAAGTCGGAGACCCAGCCCCCGGCCGGGGCTTTGCCCGACGATCCGGCGTCGATCCCCTCCCGGTTCGGGTTCGACGAGATCGCCCGCGGCGTCGACGGGACCCACCATGTGGCCCCAGGCTACACCGCGGAGGTGCTTATCCGCTGGGGAGACCCGGTGCTTCCCGGTGCCCCGGCCTTCGACTCCTATGCGCAGAGTGCCGCGGCCCAGTCCAAGCAATTCGGCTACAACAACGACTTCATCGGGTATATCCCCTTGCCACCCGGCTCCGACAGCTCGGAGCACGGACTGCTCTGCATCAATCACGAGTACACGAACGAGGAGGTCATGTTTCCAGGCATGGATCGCGAGGACGCTGGCACCGATCCCCATCGCGGCCTGACCCAGGCCCAGACAGAGATCGAGATGGCCTGCAACGGGGGCTCGATTCTGGAGATCCGTAAGGAGCAGGGCCGCTGGCGGGTGGTCCCGGACAGCCCCCATGCCCGGCGCATCACGGCCCTGGACACGGAGATCGTCCTCTCGGGCCCGGCCGCCGGACACCCGCGCCTGCGCACCGCCGCCAATCCCAGCGGCACCCGTGTCATCGGCACCGTCAACAATTGCGCCGGGGGCATCACCCCCTGGGGCACCTATCTGATGGCCGAGGAGAACTTCCACGGCTATTTTCTGGGCAGCCTCAAGAAGCACCCCCTGGACGCGGCCGGAACTGCCTTCAGTCCCCATCCGGAGCGGGAGAACTATGCCCGGTACGGCGTGCCCGAGGGCCACTACGGCTGGGGCCGCTTCCACCGGCGCTTCGACATCAACGCGGAGCCCAACGAGCCCAACCGCTTCGGCTGGATCTTGGAGGTCGACCCCTTCGATCCGGCCGCACCGCCGGTCAAGCGTACGGCCCTGGGCCGCTTCAAGCACGAGGGGGCGGAGTGCATCGTCAACGGCGACGGCCGCCTGGTGCTCTATTCCGGGGACGACCAGCGCTTCGAGTATGTCTACCGATTCGTTTCCGCCGAGCGGGTCAACCGGAGCGACCGCGGCGCCAATCGGGACCTGCTGGACCGCGGCACCCTCTCGGTGGCGCGCTTCGAGAGCGATGGAACCCTGATCTGGCTGCCGCTGGTCTTCGGCGAGAGCGGATTGACCCCCGAGAACGGATTCCATAGCCAGGCGGACGTGCTGATCGAGACCCGCCGCGCCGCCACCGTGCTGGGCGCCACCCCGATGGACCGCCCGGAGGACGTGGAGCCCAATCCACGCACCGGTCGCGTCTATGTCATGTTGACCAATAACGCCAAACGGGGTGCCGACCGCATCGACGGGGCCAACCCCCGGGCCGGGAACATCTGGGGCCACATCCTGGAGCTCGTCGCACCGGATGGCGACCACGCCGCCGACCGTTTCCGCTGGGAGGTGCTGATCCGGGCGGGGAACCCGGCCGACCCTGCCGTCGCCGCGCTCTGGAGCCCGGGCACCAGTGCGAACGGCTGGTTCGCCTGTCCGGACAACTGCGCCGTGGACCGTCAGGGCTGGCTCTGGGTCGCCACCGACCAGGGCACGGAGTGGAAGCCGGCGTCGGGCGGGGCGGACGGGTTCTGGGCCTTGGAGACGGAGGGACCGGGCCGCGGGACGGGCCGGATGTTCTTCCGCGTCCCGGTGGGTGCGGAGCTGTGCGGACCGCGCTTAACCCCGGACGACCGGACCCTGTTCCTGGCCGTCCAGCATCCCGGGACCGACGGCACCAAGGACTATCCGGGCTTTCGGCGCGCCTCGACGTTCGAAGACCCGGCGACCCGCTGGCCGGACTTCGACCCCCGGATGCCCCGCGACCGTCTGTCGTCGTCGTCACCAAGGACGACGGCGGGGCCATCGGCGGCTAAGACCGGCAGGTGGCGCGGTCGGGATGCCGGCCGCGGGGCCGTTGGCCGTTCCGGTCTCGCCTGGCACCGCAAGGGCGTCCGGGCGACCGGTCCGCTGACCGGGGCGCATCGGCACGGCCAACCCCGGTCGACGGTCGACGAGGGGAGGGCGGACGCCCGGGCCCTGGATCGGTCGCCGATCCGCCCCCTTGGATCTCGCATTGCACTCTCTGTCGGCACAGGCGTTTAAAATGCGAACAGGTCGCATTATTATGCTTCCTGGGCGCATCGTCGCGCGCGATCGTCCTTCGCCCTGAAACCCTTTGTGCTGAGGGAGCTCAACCTCGTGAATTTCCGGTCTCGACCCCTTGCCGTCGCCGCGGCATTCGCCATGGGCCTGTTCGGCCTGCCATCCTTTGTGCCTGAGGCCCTCGCCGCCGACGAGGTCAATGTCTACTCGTCCCGCAAGGAGGAGCTGATCAAACCCCTGTTGGATCGCTTTACGGCGCAGACCGGGATCGCGGTCAATCTGGTCACCGGCAAGGAAGATGCGCTCCTCCAGCGACTCAAGAGCGAGGGCGCCAACTCCCCCGCGGACCTGCTGGTGACCACGGACGCGGGTAACCTGCACCGCGCCAAGGCGGCGGGGGTGACCCAGACCTTCGTCTCGGACGCGTTAAGCTCTGCGATCCCCCCGACCTACCGGGACCCGGAAGGCCACTGGGTGGGGCTGACCGTGCGGGCCCGCCCTATCCTGTATGTCAAGGGCAAGACCGATCCGGCCACCCTCTCCACCTACGAGGCCCTGGCCGAGCCCGACTTCAAGGGGCGGATCTGCATCCGCTCCTCCGACAATATCTACAACCAATCACTGGTCGCGTCGCTGATCGCCGCGAACGGCGTCGAGGCGACCGAGACCTGGGCCAAGGGTCTGGTGGCCAACCTGGCGCGCCCGCCCAAGGGCGGCGACCGGGACCAGATCAAGGCCGCGGCCGCCGGCGAGTGCGACATCGCGATCGCCAATACCTATTACCTGGCTGGGATGCTGACCGGAAATGACCCGGTGGACAGATCGGCCGCCGAGTCCGTGGCCGTCTTCTGGCCCAATCAGGCCGGGCGCGGCGTCCATGTCAATGTGAGCGGCGCGGCCGTCACCACGGCCGCCAAGCACAAGGACGCGGCGATCGCGCTGGTGGAGTTTCTCGCGAGCCCCGACTCCCAAGCCTGGTATGCGGAGAACAACGGCGAGTACCCGGTGCGCAAGGGAGTACCGGTGAGCGCGACCCTGGCCGCCTGGGGCACCTTCAAGGCGGACGATCTGAACCTGGCCAAGCTCGGCGAGCTCAATGCCGAGGCCGTCAAGCTGATGGACCGGGCGGGTTGGAAGTGACCATCGGGTCCGGGCCACTGCGCGGCCCTGGCCCGGACCCGATTCGAGCAAGCCAGGCAACCCCAGCCGAGCCAGCTTGAGCGCCCGTCGATCGTCCCGGCTCTGGTCCGCCGGTCTCGTCGCCGTTGCCCTGCTGCTGGCGCTGCCGGTACTCGTGATCGTCGCCTTCGTCTTCGTGCCTGCCGGCGATACCTGGCATCACCTGGCGACCACGGTCCTCCCGGACTATGTGACCAACTCGCTCCTGCTGATGCTAGGGGTCGCCATCGGCACCCTGATCGGCGGGGTGGGGACCGCCTGGCTCACCAGCATGTGCCAGTTTCCGGGCCGCGGCGTCTTCGAATGGGCCCTGTTGCTGCCCATGGCCATGCCGGCCTACATCATCGCCTACACCTACACGGGGATGCTGGACTTCGCCGGACCCGTGCAGAGTGCCCTGCGCCACCTGACCGGCTGGGGCCATGGCGACTACTGGTTCCCGGAGGTGCGCTCCCTGTCCGGGGCGGCGCTGATGCTGTCGCTCGTGCTCTACCCCTATGTCTATCTGCTCACCCGCGCGGCCTTTCTGAGCCAATCCCTGTGCGTCCTGGACGTGAGCCGCACCCTGGGCAACGGGCCCTGGCGGACCTTCTGGCGGGTCGCCCTGCCACTGGCGCGACCGGCCATTGCCGCGGGGCTGTCGCTGGCCCTGATGGAGACCCTGGCCGACTACGGGACCGTGCAGTATTTCGGCGTCCAGACCTTCACCACCGGGATCTTCCGCACCTGGTACGGCCTGGGCGACCCGGTCGGGGCGGCCCAGCTCTCCGCCCTGCTGCTGGGTTTCGTGCTGGTGCTGATCGCCCTGGAGCGCGGCTCCCGCCGCCATGCCCGCTATCACCAGACCAGCCAGCGTCACCAGTCGATCCGCCGCCATCGTCTGCACGGCTGGTGGGCCGCGGCGGCCTTCGTCTTCTGCTGCCTGCCGGTCCTGTTCGGCTTTCTGGTCCCGGCGGGACAACTGGCGGTCTGGGCGGCGACCATCGCCCACACCGCCTACGACGCGCCATTTCCTGGATCCTGGTCCGGCACAGCCTGGGTCTGGCCGCCGCCGCCGCCCTGCTGGCCCTGGTGCTCGCCCTGCTGCTCGGCTACGGTCAGCGCCTGTACCCGAGCCCGCCGGTCATCGCCTCCGTGCGACTGGCCGGGCTGGGCTATGCGGTCCCCGGCACCGTCATCGCCATCGGCGTGATCATCCCCTTCGCCTGGCTCGACAATAGCCTGGACGCCTGGATGCGCGCGACCTTCCAGGTCTCCACCGGGCTGCTCCTGAGCGGCACCCTGGCCGCCCTGCTCTTCGCCTATCTGGTGCGCTTCCTGGCGGTGTCCCTGCAGACGGTCGAGGCCGGGCTCGGCAAGATCCGGCCCTCCATGGACGAGGCCGCCCGCTCCCTGTCCCTGCGCCCCGCCCAGGTCCTGTGGCGCGTCCACATTCCCATGCTGAGGGGCAGCCTGCTGACCGCCCTGCTGCTGGTCTTCGTGGACGTGCTCAAGGAGCTGCCGGCGACCCTGATCCTGCGTCCGTTCAACTTCAACACCCTGGCGGTACGCGCCTTCGAGCTGGCCGCCGACGAGCGCCTGGCGGACTCGGCCCCGGCGGCGCTGACCATCGTCCTGGCCGGGCTGCTCCCGGTCATCCTCCTGAGCCGCTCCATCACCAGGTCCCGCGATGCCCATCCAGCTTGAGGTCCGCGACGTCGACCGTCGCCTATGGCGAGCGCCCGATCGTGCGCGAGGTGTCCTTCGTCCTGGAGACGGGCGCCATCGGCTGCCTGCTGGGCCCCAGCGGCTGCGGCAAGACCACCCTGCTGCGGGCCATCGCCGGCTTCGAGCCGGTGACTGCCGGGCGAGATCCTGATCCACGGCCGGCGGGTCTCGGCACCGGGCCGGACCCTGGCCCCCGAGCGGCGGCGCATCGGCATGGTGTTCCAGGACTTCGCCCTCTTCCCGCACCTGACGGTGGAGCGCAACATCGGCTTCGGGCTGCGCGGCCTGCCGCGGCGGGAGCGCCGCGCCCGGGTCGGCGCAACTGCTGGAGCTGGTGGGCCTGCGAGGGGCGGCCCGCCAGTATCCCCATCAGCTCTCGGGCGGGATGCAGCAGCGGGTGGCGCTGGCCCGGGCCATGGCCCCGCGCCCGGAGATCCTGCTGCTCGACGAGCCCTTCTCCAGCATGGACGCGGACCTGCGCGAGCAGCTGGCGCGCGAGGTCGGGGAGGTCCTGCGGCGCGACGGGGTCACCGCCGTCCTGGTCACCCACGACCAGCTCGAGGCCTTCGCCATGGCCGATCAGATCGGCGTCCTGGGGCAGGGGCGGCTCCATCAGTGGGGGACCGGCTTCGCGCTCTATCACGAGCCGGCCGACCGCTTCGTCGCCGATTTCATCGGCCAGGGGGTCATGCTGCCCGCGCTGGCGGTCGACGAGACGCGGGTCAAGACCGAGCTGGGGCGGGTGGCCGGGGAGCGCGCCCATGGACTCGCTGCCGGGGCAGTTGGCGGAGGTCCTGATCCGCCCGGACGACCTGATCTACGACGAGTCCAGCCCGCGCCGGGCCACCGTGGTGGGCCGCGCCTTCCGCGGGGCCGAGTATCTCTACACCCTGCGTCTGGCGAGTGGCACCCGAGTCCTGTGTCTGGTGCCCAGTCACCACCAGCATGCCATCGGCGACGAGATCGGAATCCGGCTGGAGGCGAGGCACCTTGTGGTCTTTCCGCGGCCCGAATCCGACGCCGGGGAACCCTGGCAGGTCGTCAAGCCGCGCGACCTGGCGTAGATGGGCGATCCCGGACGACTTTCGCCATCGAAGCGACGCGACGGCCGAAGCGCTCGCGCCCGGTTAGCCGCAAGGCGTCCGTCATCCCGGCGGTCCCGCAATGCTCCCAAGCCGCGTCGGCGGATAGGAGCCTCAACCTTGTGGCATGCTGGCGGCGCAATGCTCGTCGAGGAAACCCAGCAAAGCGCCGACGTGCCGTTCGATCCGATCCACCGAGTCATGTCCCGCGCCCTCGATCTCCAAAAGGCGGGCATGCGAGGTGCGACAGTTGGAGAGGATGCGGCGCGCGTCTTCCACAGGCACGATCCGATCGTCCTTGCCATGCACCAGCAGGATTGGACAGGCGATCTGGCGGACGCTGTTCATCGGTGCAATGGTCTCGAAGCGATATCCAATGACCCATTCCACGTAGCGGCTAACCAGACGCACGATCGGGCGAGGCAGGTGCAGATGCCGAAGATAGCTTTCCGTCACTTGGGCGGGATCCGCGAAGGCCGCAAGACTGATGACCGCCGCAATGTCCGGATTCCGCGATGCCTCCAATAGCGCCGCACCCGCACCCACCGAGTGCCCGAGAACGGCGATGCGCTCGGCCCGGCACGGGTGATGGCGCTTGAGCCAGGCGATAGCCATGCCGAGATCCTCGGCGAAGCGCGGCAGGGATGAAAAGGTGTCGGCATCGCTGTGGCCGTGATTGCGGGCGTCATAGAGCAGCAGGTTGAAGCCGGCACCTTGGAGTGGGACGGCCAGCGGTAACATCAACTCGGCATTACCGCCCCAGCCGTGCATCACGACGATGGTGCAAGCGGCGCCCGGGGCCGGCATCAGCCAGCCGAACAGGTGTCGGCGCCGGACCGTGGGGATACGGACCACCTCGAAGACGAGACCCGCATCCCCCGGCGAGCCGGTTTCACGAAGGCGCGGCGCGCGAAATCCAAGATGCACCCCCGCTGGAATCAAGGCGACCGCAATGACGACACATAGGCCGACTGTGGCGAGGCTGAATGTCGTGACCATGTCAATGCTCGGCGTCTTCGTCTTCGATGGTGCGCCGGCTGGCGGGGGTCGACCCCGACCCCACCCGAGGTTCCATGTCGGGTTGAAGGCAGGAGGCGCCAAGGTCATCGCGCGGCGCTTGTGCCGTCTCCGGTGGCTGCTCGGAGTGCAAGACCGGCCATTCCCTTGCTGCGTCGGCCTTCTCGCTCTCCTGGGTTGACGCCACCACCAGCCGTTTGCCGTTGATCAGGGCGTCCGTCACTTTGCGGCGTGCCTCTGCCAGCGTCCGCGACAGGGTGGTCCGCGAGATGCCCATCCGCCCGGCACACGCCTCCTGATACAGACCTTCGAGGTCTGCCAGGCGCAATGCCTCCAACTCGTCTGGACGCAGAAACAGGGTCTCCATCCCCCGTCCCTGCCTGCCGCAGGGTTTGAAGCAAAGAAAGCCCGGATCGAATCCGATACAGCGGGCGCGTCGTCTTCGACCCGGCACGATACCTCCTCAGGGTGCGTCGATGTGAGCTCCGGACTCAGTAAAACGCACATATGTGCGTTTTGCATTGACAAATATCAGGGTCATTCACTGGGTGAAGGGGCGAAGATGCCGATCAGCGAAGTTGGGAATCGACTTTGATCGAACGGCCTGGGGCGCCCATCCGACAGGGGGTCGATCCCATGCCCATCAGCCAGGAGACAGACGTCCATGAAGGCACAAGGTGTGAATAAGACGAGGCGACGCGTGCTCGTTGCCGCTACCAGTCTGGTCGGTGCAGTTGGCACTGGCTATGTTCTGGTTCCGTTCGTCTCCTCCATGAATCCGAGCGCCCGTGCGCGGGCCGCAGGGGCACCGATCGAGGCGGATATCGGAAACCTGGAGCCGGGCGCCCTGTTGCGCGTCAAATGGCGAGGTCAGCCGGTGTGGGTCGTGCATCGGACACCCGAGATGCTCGAAGTCTTTATCGAGCAACGATCCGAAGTTGGTCGACCCGAGGTCCGAGATACCCCAGCAGCCCGCGTACTGCCAGAACCCCACACGTTCCATCAAGCCGGCGTATCTGGTTGCAATCGGGATCTGCACCCACCTGGGCTGCTCGCCGACCTACCGGCCGGAAGTCGCCCCCGACGACATGGGCGCCGATTGGAAGGGCGGTTTCTTCTGCCCCTGCCACGGCTCGCGTTTCGATCTGGCAGCGCGGGTGTTCAAGAGCGTCCCGGCGCCCACCAATCTGGCGATCCCGAAGCACGCCTATCTCGACAACACCACACTCCTGATCGGCGAAGACGGCAGCCTGGCCTGATGCCTGCCGAACGAACCGGAGAGACTTACCCGATTCTCTACCGAGAATCGAGTTTATTGACCTGTCGCAACACAGATTCGAGGAGAAAACCATGCCATTCAATGATGGGACTGGTCCGAACGGTAAGGGCCGCGGTGGTCGTCGAGGGCGTCACGCTGGAAATTGCGTGGGACAGGGTAACGCTGGCCGGCCATCCGGTAGCGGTCGCAGATTTGCCAGACGCGGTCAGGGCTTCGGCGCCAACGCCAATCGGGTCGCTTCCTGGATGCAGCAGCAGATCGCCGACCTGCGCGCCGTTATGGAACGGCTGACGGAGCGGTTGGATTCACTCAAATGACAAATAAGACACCAAGAGCTCATCGGTTATGAAACTTGCCATCTCCATCGCCGGCCATGTGCTTGACTCACCATTCGACGCCCGCTTCGGGCGCGCCCAGTCATTCTGTCTGGTAGACACGGATACCGGCGCCTGGACGGCCCATGCCAATCCGGCGCTGTCGGCGTCGGGCGGGGCGGGCGTGCAGGCCGCGCAGCTAGTCGCCAAGCTCGGCGCACAAGCGGTCGTCAGCGGGGCCTATGGCCCCAAGGCGTATGACACCCTGTCGGCCGCGAACATCCAACGCCTCATCGCGTCAGGTCACGAAGCATGCAGCGCCGCCGACATCTTAGCCTCGTTCAGGGCGGGACAGCTGACCCGGGCCACCGCCGCCACCCATGGCGGTCTTCACGGGGTCTAACACCAGTGCGAATCGTCGTCGCCAGCGGTAAGGGCGGTACGGGCAAGACCACGGTCGCGACCAGTCTGGCGCAAGTGGCCGTGGAGCGGAACGCAGTGCGCTTTCTCGATTACGATGTGGAGGCGCCCAACGCCGCCCTGTTCCTGCATCCCGCCCTGGATGCCCATCGGGATGTCGGCATCCGCGTCCCGCGGGTGGACCAGCAGGCATGCACCTGCTGCGGCAGGTGCGCCGAGGTCTGCCAGTTCAACGCCATTGCGGTGGTCGGCCAGAAGACGCTCGTGTTCGCCGATCTGTGCCACGGCTGCGGCAGCTGCACCTGGATCTGCCCGGAGCAGGCGATCGGCGAGCATCTGTCCGTGATGGGCACGATCGACAGCGGCCCGACACCGCAGGGCATCGCGTTTGCCCAGGGTGTGATGAATGTGGGCCAGGCCATGGGCGTTCCGATCCTGCGCGAGCTGAAAAAATGGACTCCAACCCAGCCGCCAGCCGCCAGCCGCCAGCCGCCAGCCGCCCGCGATGCGCTGCGTCGTTCCCTTGAGATTCGGGACGCCCCGCCCGGCGCCTCCTGTCCAGTGGTGGAGACGATGCGCGGGGCGGATTTCGTGCTGCTCGTGACAGAGCCGACGCCGTTCGGCCTGCACGACCTGAAACAAGTGGTCGCCATCGCCCGCGAGCTGGGCGTCCCTGCCGGGGTAGTCGTCAACCGCGACGGGATTGGCGACGATGCAGTCGGTGCCTACTGCGCCGACAGCTCCCTGCCGATTCTGCTGCGTATCCCGATGGATCGACGCATCGCCGAGGCCATCGCCACCGGCCGGACCCTGGTCGATGCCGCATCGGAATATCGCTCTAAATTCAAGGATTTGTTGGGGTGCATCGTCGCCGGGGCAAACGCATGAAGCAGCTCGTCATCCTCAGCGGCAAAGGCGGTACCGGGAAGACCAGTGTCACGGCGGCCTTTGCCCATCTGGCGTCCCAGGGGCGCTTCGCCAATCGGGTCCTGTTGGCCGATGCCGATGTGGATGCCGCCAACCTGGAGCTCGTCCTCCGGCCCCAATTGCTGGACACGCAGGTATTCCGCGGTGGGCAGGTGGCTGTAATCGACCAAGACACTTGTCTGGCCTGCGGGGACTGCGAGTCGGTCTGTCGCTTCGACGCGGTCGCCGAGACCGCCGGGCGTTTCGCTGTCGACCCCATCGCCTGCGACGGCTGTGCCGCCTGCGTCTATCAATGCCCCACCGAGAGCATCGCCATGCAGGAACAGGTGGTCGGACAATGCATGGTGTCCGACAGCCGCTATGGACCGCTCCACCACGCCCATCTGTATCCCGGGCAGGAAAACTCCGGCAAGCTGGTGGCGCAGGTCAAACAGCGTGCCCGCCAGCACGCCCTGGACGCGCACTGCCGGTTGATGCTAGTGGATGGACCCCCCGGCATCGGTTGTCCGGTCATCTCGGCGGTCTCCGGTGCGGACCTGGCGCTGCTGGTGACCGAGCCGACGGTCTCCGGCATCCACGATTTGCTTCGCGCCCTGCAGACCGTCCAGCATTTCGGTGTGCCGGCGCTGGTCTGTACCAATAAGGCCGATGTCTATCCCGTAGGCGCGCGGGATATCGAGGCGTATTGCCGCAAGAGCGGGATTGCCGCAGTCGGCCGAATTCCATTCGATTTAACCGTCGCGAGCGCGATGGTGGCCGGCGAGGCGGTGACGGCCTTTCGTCCCGACTGCCCTGCCAGTCTCGCCCTGTCCGCCATCTGGGAGCGCGTCGTTCCCTTCCTGGTAGAGCACCCTGCGCGACCTGCCGACAGTACCTTTGAACAACCCGATCGACAATCAGGAGCTTTGAAATGAAGATTGCCATTACCGCCGAATCCAACCAGGGCCTCGACAGCCAGGTTGCCCAGCATTTCGGACATGCCCCCTATTTCGTGTTGGTAGAGGTCGAAAACGGGACTGTGACTGCGACGCAGACCCTTGCCAACCCCTTCGCCGAAGCCCACGAGCCCGGTCAAATCCCCGACTTCATCAAACAGCAGCAGGCGGAAGCGATGTTGAGCGGCGGTATGGGCGGGCGCGCCATCGATTTCTTTAAGCAGGCTGGCATCAAAACGGCCACCGGTGCGAGCGGTACGGTGCGCCAGTCGCTGGAGAAATACCTGGGGGGCACGCTGACCGCCGCGGCACCCTGCGCTGAAAGTGTGACGCACGGGCACGGGTAACCTCATCTCGCCACCCTGGGCTAGGGCAGGGCCAGCCTTATGACGTGCGGTGCTGGTGCTTGCGTATCGCCCAGGACGACCTAACGCTTGAGGGACCTCGCCGGCATCGCCACGCGGGGCTCAATGCTAGATCCAATCGCCCGGATCAACTTCCAGGATTCTCATATGTCGTCGCAACCTGTCAAAATCGTTGTTATTGGCGGCTCCGCCGCTGGCCCGAAGGCGGCGGCCAAGGCCCGTCGTCTGGACGAGCACGCTGCGATTACTATCATCCAGAAAGAGGCCGATCTATCCATGGCCTCTTGCGGTTACCCCTACTATGTGAGCGGGGTCTTCGATGACCGTAATCAACTCATCTGCACCCCGGCCGGGATCGTGCGCGATCCGAAGTTTTTCCAAGCCGCCAAGCGTATCGACGCCAAGGTCTTGACCGAGGCGGTCGCCATCGATCGGACCGCCAAGACGGTCACCTGCAAACACCTGCCAACCGGCGAGATCTCCACCGTCCCATACGACAAGCTGGTGATTGCAACCGGTGCGAGCCCGCTCTATCCGCCGGTTCCAGGTGCGGATCTGGACGGTATCCACACGCTGCATTCGCTCGGCGATGCCGATGCACTGCGGGCGATCCGGGACGAAAAACAGGTGCAACGCGCCGTCATCGTCGGCGGTGGTCTGATCGGTTTCGAGGTCTGCGAGGCACTGCATCTGGCCGGTATCCAGACCACGGTCATCGAGAAGACAGACCGGATTCTGCCATTCCTCGATCCCGATCTCTCGAAGCTGGTGGAGAACTATGTCCGTACTCATGGCGCCGATATCATCGCGCACAATGGCGTGGCGGCCTTCCTCGGCAAGGATGGAATCCTCACCGGTGTGAAGCTGGACAACGGTACTGAGCTGCCTTGCCAGCTGGCGGTCGTTGCGGTCGGGGTCAGGCCCAACGTCGCCCTGGCTCAAGCGGCGGGGCTGGAGATCGGTGCCCAAGGGGGGATCGCGGTCAATGAGTTTATGCAAACTTCCGACCCCGATATCTACGCGGCCGGGGATTGTGTGGAATGCACCTCGCTGATTACCGGCAACAAGGTCCGTGCGCCCTATGGCGATATCGCTAACCTGCAGGGTCGGGTGATCGGGCAGAACCTGATTCAGGCCGGCAGTGCCCGCTTTCCGGGGATCGCCCACACCGGGATCTGCAAGATCTTCGATTATGCGGTGGGCTTCACCGGGCTCAGTGCAGCCGAGGCCCGCGCCAGCGGGCTGACCGAGATCGAGACGGCGACCGTGTCCGGACTCGACATCCCCGGCTACATGAAGGGGCAACTGCTGATCAGTAAGATGGTTGCCGACCGGCGGACCGGCCGCGTACTGGGATTCCAGTGCATCGGTCCCGGCGATGTCAGCAAGCGGGTCGCGACGGTGGCCATGGCTATCCGGGGCAAGCTGACGATCGAGGACCTCTCCAATGCCGATCTGCCCTATGCGCCGCCCTATTCGCTGGCGCTCGACCACGTCATCGTCTCCGCCCATGTGCTGGAGAACAAACTGCTCGGACGCATGCAGGGTCTCTCGGCCACCGAGGTCAAACAACGGGTCGATGCGGGCGCGGATTGCTTCATCATCGATACCCGCACCCCCTTGGAATTCGAAGAGCTCCGGCTTGGTATCGGCGAGCACCTGATTCCGCAGGGAGCATTGCGTTCCCGGTTGGGTGAGCTGCCCCAGGATAAAGACCGTGAGATCATCCTCTATTGCAAGATCTCGCTACGCGGCTACGAGAGCGCGGCGATCCTGCAAGGGTACGGTTGGCGCAACGTCCGGGTCATGGAGGGCGGTGTTGTGGCCTGGCCCTATCCGCGGGAAAAATAGACCATATGAGTACGGCTGAGAATCGGATACCGCCCAGCCAAGCCGCTCCCACAGCCGCGGATCGGGTCGCGGAGGTCATATTGCAACGGGGTGGCCCTCAACGCCGAGCGGGCGGGCGAGGGGAGCGGTACGGCGCTTCGGGTTCCCGGAGAGCCGCATGTTACCCGGGCTGGTTACACTAACCGCGAAGCAGTTGTCGATGTCTCGAATGGGCGGATTGGTATTAGTCGGGTGGCTTGGCGGCTTGGGGTTCTTCCGCGCTTCGATGGGTTTCCTCATCGGTCCCGGTCCGATGACCCCGGGGTTCGTTCTCCCCGTTGAAGTAGAACCAGCGCCCCCCTTCACGGTTGAAACGGCTACGCTCGTGCAGCCGGAAGGTGCGGCCGCCCTGCTGGTAGCGGGCGATGAATTCGACGATGCCCTGGCGGTCTCCGGGTCCGCCGGCCTCCCGATCGATGACCCGGAGCCCGATCCAGCGCACTTGGGGGTTGGTGCGGACCTCCCCGGGCCTAGTCTCCGGGTGCCAAGTGGCCCGCAACCAGACGGCATCGCCCCGGCTGTAGGCGCTATAGCGGGAGCGCATGAGTTGCTCCGCCGTCTGTGGCGTCTCGGCGCCGCCGATGAAGCGGCCGCAACAGTCGGTATAGGCGGCGCCGCTGCCGCAAGGGCAGGGGTCGCGGGCGATGGGTGCCTTCTTCATTCGGCTACAATGACCCCGTTATCTCTGCAAGAGGCAGTTGTGGAGGCGCGAGGCGAAGCGGGGCAGGGGGAGAAAAACCGCTGCCGAGATGGGCGGGTGGGCGAGCGGCGGAGTGGCACCAGCGCGGATCGGCACCGGCCGCCACTCTTCGGATGATGGGGTCATCAGGCAGCCTTGCACCGGCGCTGCCAGCCGAATAAGCCGATGCCGGCAGCGATCAGCGCCAGCGTGCCCGGCGCGGGGACCTGCGCCTGATACACGATCCCCTGTTGCGCCGTGGTTGGGCCGGTCAGCGTGAAGGAGAAAGGCGGATCGGTACCCGCATCCCCCACTGAACCACTGCCTTCGATCGTGCTGTTGAAGGTGTCAATAAGATCAGCGCCTTGGATGACGGTGTTCGTTAAATCATCCACCATAAAGAGCAAGTAAGTAAGCTTGATCGCATCGTCGGCCCCATTGCCGTTGACATCCGGTAAACCGATACTGACGGAAGACCCGCCGACGTACCCGCTTCCCACGAGTGGGAGACAGCCGAGATTGGGCCTGGATGTGTCGGCAATACATTCTCCAACTTGCTGCAATGTAACCGCTTCATCGATCATGAGCAAAGTCTCCTGCCCACCAAACTGGGAGAATAATGTGGTGGTAGGGTCGATGTCGGTGATGGTCACATCGAAGAAAACGTTGAAGAAGCTGGTGACGCAGACGGCGTCTCCCGTATTCACATTCCCCGACAGCCCGCCCGCGTTAATACAGCCGGACGCATTAGCGGCTGACACCGGCGGGATGCTCAAGCGTGCCTCGCCGATCGACGTAGTCCCCGCGTCGGCAAGCCGCTGTGAGGATAGCGTGATGGCGATGTTCGACGCGACCCAGCCGTAGCCGTCCACGGCGGCTGGCGCCCCCGCCGCGGTGCTTGTTGTAGCCGCATTGGTCAGCGGCAGGAAAATTTGGAAACCGGACGCTCGGGATCCGACGGTTTTGTGCAAATCGGGCGACACGCTTGAAATGTGGCGTCCGATGGTCACATCGAGAGCAAGGGCAGGGCGTCGCCTGACCACTGTGTCCCGCCAGCGAGGGCCTTAAGTGTCGTTCCAGCAGCTTTTCGACCGGCCCCAACCGGAGCTCGAGTCTTCAGGTCGGGCCGGGCTCGCCCGGGGGCAGGGCTGATCGGCTGGGGCCTCGTGCTCCGATCTCCTTAACCATGACGCATGCTGCCATATGTCCAAGAAATCCGATCAGTGCTGTAAAAAATACAAGGAGGGGAAACGCTGCAAGGATTGCCCGAAGCGCCGGGCTCAGTGCGCGTTAACGTCCGCGATTAGTGGTCGTTCTTCGGGACCATGGGTCCAGGGGGCGACCGAGACGGTGGCGTTCTTGCCGTCGGCTCCGCGGTAGCGGTGCTTGGGGACCAGGAGATCCGCGGCCTTGGCGCCGGCGGCGAGCAGTGCGGCGGCCTCGGCGACGGCAGGGGTGCCCATGACCAGGCGCACCGTTTCCGAGGGGCTTGGGACCTCCACCAGAGCCAGGTCCGGGGCCGGGAAGAGTCTAAGTGGCCAGCCGCGTGCCGCGGCCAGGGCCAGGATGGCGGGCTCGTCGCCCTTGCGGTCGATGGTGGCGAGGCAGCGGACACTCAGTGGACCCAGTCCCTCCGTGGCCTGTGCAATGGCCGACTCCAGGGTTTCCAGGGAGGCGCCCCGGTCGCACCCGATTCCGAGGGCGACCGGCTTCATCCTTGCGGGTCCGGTGGCCGGTAGACCACCACGCAATCGCCTAGCCGAGCCCGGCTCTCGGGGTCCGCGGCATCGCGGGTTATCCAGAGATAGGCGCTGGCGGCCCCGGCCAGATCCCTCCGGGGTACCCGGCGCAGGTTAGGGGGCAAGGGGCGGTCGGCCGGCCACCACTCGCCGCCGTACGCCTCTTCGATCACCGCCACCGGCTCGCCGTTGACGACGCAGGCGGCGGCCCGGCGCAGCGTTTGCCGGTCCGCCTCTACCCGCCAGCCCAGCTCCCGGCCCAGGATGTCGACGGCGATCGTCCCCTGGCTGTCGGAGGCGGTGGTGACGACTGCCGCCGCATCCAGCAGGCCGGCGACCTGCCCGGCCAGTGCATTGGCACCGCCCACATGCCCGCCAATCAGGGGGACCACGAAGCGTCCTGTCTCGTCGATCGCCAGTACCGCGGGGTCGCTGCGCTTGTCGCGCAAGTGGGGTGCGGCGAGCCGCACCGCCGCGCCCGCGGAGGCAATGAAGATCAGTGCGCGGCGGGTTCGGAAGGGCGTGCCGATCTGGGTCGCGAGGGAGCCGTCGTAGGGAGTCAAGCGCTGGCGAGCGGGCGCGTCGGGCGGCGGCATCAGGCGTCGGGGGACCAGGATCTCGGCGATGTCCGGGAGTCGGTGCGCCAATTCGCAGGCCAGGCGCACGCCGCCCCGGGTGACTGCGAAGAGCGTCGTCCCGAAGCGCTCGCGCGCCTCGTTGCGCTCGGACGCCGTCGCATTTCCGGGGTCCGCACCCTGACCAAGCCCGCGGCGGCGCTCCCGGCGGATCAGCACCAGCGATAGATAGTGCACCCTCTCCCCGCGCAGCTGCGCCAGATCCCGGACGATCCGTTCGTCCGGGGTGCCGACCCGCTCTACGAAGACCGCGCATGCGAGGAGTCCGCGCGCAGCCAAGGCATCGATAAGCCGGTCCAGGACCGGCCGGACCTTGAGCAGGACCAGTGCGTCGCTGCGCTCGAGGAGCCCGTCCAGATCGGCCATGGCCTGGGGGGCGGAATATACCGCCAGCGTCTCCTCGCCGTCCGCCAATGCCTGACCGGCCGCCGCCGCAGCGGCATTGAAGGAGGTCACCCCGGGGATGATCCGGACCTCGAGCCCCGGATCCAAGTCGCGGCAAACCCGGGCCAGATGGCCGAAGGTGGAATAGGTCGAGGCGTCGCCCTCCACCAGGAAGACCACATCGGTCCCGAGCTCCAGACGCTCCAGGACTCGATCGGCCGCCGCGCCCCAGGCGAGCGCCAGCGCCTGGGGGTCCCTGGTCATGGGGAAGTGCAGCGGCAGTCCGTCGGCGGGGGGCGCAAGCCCGGCGCGCGCTGCGATCGACAAGGCATAGCTCGACCCGTCGCGGTCGGTCGGCCAGGCCCAGCAGGCGGCGGACTCCAGCGCAGACCAGGCGGCCCGGGTGACGAGCCCCGGGTCGCCGGGGCCCAGGGATGCGCCGATCAGCCGGCCTTTGGACTTCATTTGCGCTTACTCGCGTTCATTTGCACACAGATCCTCTGCGCCCTCGTTGTTTACCCCGCTACCGCCCGCCCGCACCTGCACGAGCCAAACCGGGTTCTCCGCCTGGAGACGGTGCTGGCCCAGGAGCGGGCGGCTGCGCGCGGCCTGGATCTGGGTGAGCGACCAGTCCGCACCCAGCTCGTCCAACAGGCTCAAGGCGCGGGTCAGGCTCTCCAGCAGCACCAGGGCCAGGACCAGTCGTCCGCCCGGGCGCAGTCGCTCGAGTGCCTGGCCGACGATCTGCGCAAGCCGCCCGCCGCTGCCGCCGACGAAGACCGCGTCCGGGGCCGGCCAGTCGGCACAGCCGTCCGGGGCCAGCCCAGCGCGGGCGCTGTAGTTGGCAACGCAGAGCCGACGGCGGTTGTCTTCGACGAGTCCCAGGTCACCCGCGTTCTTTTCGATGGCATAGACATGCCCACGGGGACAGAGTCGGGCAGCCTCCAAACCCACGCTGCCTGAGCCGGCACCGATGTCCCATACCAGATCGGCAGGTTTGAGCTCCAGCAGCGCCAGTGCCGCAGCCCGCACCTCGCGCTTGGTGATCAGCCCCCGGTCCGGGGTGCGCTGGCGATAGGCCCGGTCCGGTAGCCCGAAGGCGGGGAGGGCGGGGGCCTGCACCCGGCGCCTCAGCAGCACCAGATTGGGCGCTGCACAGGGCAGGCTCGCAAGCGCCGTCGCCGCGATGCCCGAGATCAGTCGCTCGGCGGGTTGCATCAAACGCTCGGCCACCCGGATCTCGAAGTCGAGGTCCAGACCCTCGGCCAACAGCATCCTGGCGATGCGTGCGGGGTCGTTGACCGGGCTGGTGAGCACGCCGATCAGGTCCCCGGGCTCGGTGGCTCGAGTCAGCGCCTGGGCCAGGTCGTAGAGCCCGTGTCCGGGCTCGGACCCCGGCACCCAGTCGCCGCTGTCGCGGCGATGGACCGAGACCCAGCGCGCACCGGCCCAGGGCAGCAAGAATCGGGCGCAGGCGACTTGCAGGGTGCTCAAGCTTGGCAGTACCCGCAGGCTCCCGGCCGGGAGCCGAGCGGCCAGCAGGCCGCCGATGCCGAAACATAAAGGGTCCCCGGTCGCAAGCACCGCGACCGGCTGGCCGGCGGCCAACGACTCCGATACCCAGTCCGGTACCCGATCGATCCTGCCGGTGAGGTCCAGTCGCTCCGCCGCGGGATCGATCGGCGGCGTGCAAAGCGCCAGCACCCGAGGGCCGCCGATGACCCGTCTGGCGGCGCGGATCTGGACCTGGGCCTCGGCGGTCAGACCGGCCGGGCCGTCGTCCAGCACGCCGATCAGATAGCAGAGGCTCATCGGCCGATCGTCTGCGCCCATGCCAGCCGTTCGCCCTCGGGGGCGAAGGCGAGCACCTCCACCGCTGTCCCTGGCGCCAGTCCCGCCGCCAGCGCATCGGCCGCAGCCCGGGCAAGGACCTGATGGAAGCGCCCGACGAGTCCGGCCTCTCCGGCCAGCTCGGCCACCCAGCGGGCGGTGTCTCCCTCGCGTACGCGTATGCAGAGGTCCGGGCTGGCCCCGGCCTGCGCTGCCAGTCGCGCCAGCAGCTCCATGTCCACCGCCGCCTTGCGGGCATGGGTGACCCGCAAACCCTGGGCGATCTTAGTCAGCTTCCCGGCCATTGCCCCTACCAGGACCCGCCCGACCCGGGCGTCCCGGGCGGCGTCGAGCGCGGCACCCACGAAGTCCCCCATCTGGACGAAACAGACCTCGGGCAGCTCCGGGAAGGCGGCCATGCAGTAGCGCTCCGTGCGCCGTCCGGTGCTGAAACAGACCGTCCGCTGGCCCTGGGCGACCGCCACCCGCACCCCTTGTACCACGGTGGCCTTGAAGGAGGCGGTGGAGTAGGGGTAGACAACCCCGGTGGTCCCCAGGATCGAGAGACCGCCCAGTATGCCGAGGCGTGCGTTGAGGGTGCGGCGGGCCAGGGACTCGCCCTTGGGGATCGAGAGTGTGATCTCCAGTCCGCCCGTCGCCAACAGTGCCGATGCCGCCCTGCGCACGTTGGATTCGATATAACGGCGCGGGCCCGGATTGATCGCTGCCTCGCCCACCGGCAGCCCGAGCCCCGCCCGGGTCACCCGCCCGACCCCGGCACCGCCCAGAAGTCGGACCTCGCCTGCTGCCCCCGGCAGGACCCGGAGCTGTGCCGCGATGCTGGCCCCGTTGGTCACGTCGGGGTCGTCCCCCGCGTCCTTGACCACCGTGGCCCGGGCGACCCCGCCCGACAGCTCCCGCTCCGCCACCGGAAAGACCGGCCTGCGGTCCTCCGGGAGCAGGATCTCGACAAGGTCCGGAATCGCCCCGGTCTCAAGCCCCAGGGCCGCCGCCGTCGCAGCCGCCGCGGCACAGGCCCCGGTCGACCAGCCGGTGCGGTTGCCGCGTTTAGGCAGGGGCCGAGGGCCGAGGGCCTGGGCTCGGTCCTCGGGCGACCGCCCATCGCTCTCGGCCATCAGCCCTTCCTCTCTCCTTGGCCCTCTCCCCTTGGCCCCTGGTCCTCGGCCCTCGGCCCTTCTATAGCCAAGATCATCAACGCATGGAGCGCCGCCACCACCAGGGTCGAGCCTCCCTTGCGGCCCCGGGTCAGTATCCAGGGAACCGACTCCAGCCCGGCCAGCGACTCCTTGGACTCCGCCGCAGAGACGAATCCCACCGGCATGCCGACCACCAATGCCGGGCAGGCGCCGTCCTCGCGGACCAGTCGGATCAGCTCCAGGAGTGCCGTCGGGGCATTGCCGATGCCGACCAAGGCCCGGTCGAGCAGCCCTTCCCTGTGTGCGAGCCGAATCGCCTGGACGGCGCGCGTGGTGCCCTCGGCCCTGGCCAGTGCGATGACCTCGGGCCGGTCGATGAGCTGATGGGCCGCTACCCCCAGCTCGTCCAAACGCACCCGAGAGAGTCCGGCGCGGATCATCTCCACGTCGCACAGGATCGGCGCCCCGGCCCGCAGCGCGGCCACCCCGGCCGCTACGGCGCCCGGGTGAAAGCAGGTCAGGCCATTGAAGTCGAAGTCGCCGCTCGCATGGATCAGACGCCGGACCAATGTCCATTGGTCGGGGTCGTAGCCGTGGGGGTCGGCCTCCGAGTCGATCGTGGCAAAGGACGCGCCCTCGATCGTCGCGCCCGCCGCAGTCAGCAGTGCGCCGCCCTCCGCTTGTGCGATCACGGTCATTGCGTGTCCGCCTGATCCGAAGCCAGGGCCATCGAGCAGCCGTCGCAGGGTAGGAGGGCGCTACCGTCCCGGCACTGTGCGAGCCGCAGGTCCAGGAGATCCAGGAGCTGCTCGTGGATGCCGATATGCTCGGCCTGGGCCATCGCCAGCCTGGGGTATTGGCCGCGCAGACGCACCATCTGCTCTGCGATGCGCTTGATCAGCCGGCCGGTGAAGAGATAGTAGGGGAGCACGACGATCTGGGTCGCCCCCAGTCGGTCGAGCCGCTGCACCGCCTGCTCCAGGCGCGGAAAGCAGATCCCGGTAAAGGCCGGCAGCACCAGATCGTGGTCGGTGGTCTCGAACAGCCAGTGCGCCATCTTGGCCACCTCCCCGGTGGACTCGATGTCCGAGGCCCCCCGGGCCAGCAGCAACACGCCCGTGGTGCGGGGGTCCGGCATATGCAGGGCCACCATCGCCTGGTGCAGCCGGTGGCGCAGCGCCTTCAAGAGCTGCTCGGTAGTGCCCAGGTGCCAGCCGTAGCGAAACTCCACCCCCGGGTGACGCGCCCGGGCCGCGGACACTGCCTGGGGGATGTCGCCCTTCACATGCCCGGCGGCGTTAAGGATTAGAGGTAGCACCAGGACCTGCCCACCGTCCGCGGACCCGTTCCCGTGGGTCGCCAGGGTCGCCACCGCCCGATCCAGCCCATCCTGGAGCAGGATCGGGGCATGCTCGATCCAACATACCAGGATCGGGGTCTCCGGGTGCCGGGCACGCCAGGCGGTGGCGAACGCCTCCACCTCCTGGTTGCCCTCGTGGCCGGGATCGCGGGCGCCGTGGGCGGCCAGCAGGACGACTTCGTTGGTCATCGGATGGGGGCTCTCGAAGGATGTCTTTGAAAATATGGCGCAGATCCGTCGCGGCCGGGGCGGCGAGGCCAGTTCCCCGCGCCTAAG
The DNA here is from genome assembly GCA_963780725.1 of uncultured Gammaproteobacteria bacterium. GTDB lineage: Bacteria > Pseudomonadota > Gammaproteobacteria > Chromatiales > Chromatiaceae > Thiodictyon. The sequence continues at coordinate 2,598,104 of CAWACV010000001.1, read as the reverse complement.
CCCCGGACCGTCCGGGTCCGTCCGGGCGGACATCTTACCCAGAGAGACCGTGCGGCGTCGTCGGGAGTTTGGGCTGGACCGTACCTCTATGGGTATCGGGAAAATCGGCACCGAGCGGTGAGCGATTGCCCGCCCGGTCAGATCCAAGCGCCTCATGCCCTCGACTTGGCTTGACCCGTCTCGAGCCATCGCCTAGTCTCGGGCAGCGTCGCACAGGCCGCTCCGCTTGGATTTGCCAGCTCGCGTTGCGAGGTGTAGTCGTCGATCGCTGGCGAAAGCGAATCGGTCCGGCAGCATGGGTAGGGCGCAACATAGGAGTCAGGTCGTTGCTGTCATCGGTCGAGCAAACTAGGCTGCAGGTGTCGAGAAACACCGCGGCACACAAGAAATCACAGCTCGGTCAGTTTTTTACGCCATCCAGAACGGCGGATTTCATGGCCGGTCTCTTTGCGGACGCCACCGACGGTCATTGCCAGCTGCTCGATGCAGGCGCCGGGATCGGCTCCCTTTCATGTGCTTTCCTCGCGAGATTTCTGTCCGGAAAGAAGAGCTTCGATCGCATTCGACTGACGGCCTTCGAGCTTGACACCAGTATTCATGCGGAGCTGAATCGCTCTCTCGCCGGATTTGCGGGCACATCCTCCTTCTCTTACGAAGCTCTCAGCGGCGATTTCATCGAAGCCGCTGTTAATTGCATCCAGTTCGGGCAGGGGGCGTTCACGCACGCCATTCTCAATCCTCCCTACAAAAAAATCAACAGCAGCTCCCGTGATCGGTTGCTGCTGCGCCAGGTTGGCATCGAGACGGTCAACCTCTACTCCGCCTTCGTTGCGCTGACTCTGTTGCTTATGGCCCCGGGCGGGCAGATCGTCGCCATTATCCCTCGCAGCTTCTGCAACGGGCCTTATTATCGTCCCTTCCGCGACTTGTTGCTGGATCGGTCTGCAATTCGGCACCTGCATCTGTTCAAGTCGCGCAGCCAAGCGTTTAAAGACGACGACGTGCTGCAGGAGAATATTATCCTCAGGCTCGAGTGCGGCGGGCAACCAGGACCCGTGACGATTTCGACATCGACCGACGATTCTTTTGCCGACCTGGTAAGCCACGAATACCCCTTTGACCGTATTGTCCGACCGGACGATCCGCACCGGTTTATTCATGTCCCCTCGTCGCCTGGCACAGGCATGATCGAGCTGTCCCCGGCCATTCGCTGCGCGTTGGCGGATCTCGAAGATCGCGGTGTCGACCGGGCCAGTGGTCGATTTTCGGCTTAAAGAGCATCTGTGCGATCTGCCTGGGCCGGGCACCGTTCCGCTGCTGTACCCAGGCCACTTTGGGAGCAGGGGCATGGAATGGCCTAATGCTGGCTTAAAAAAGCCCAATGCGATCAGGCGCAATAGCGACACTGAAAAATGGCTGTATCCTAACGGATTTTACTGCGTGGTACGCCGTTTCTCATCGAAGGAAGAAAGGCGCCGGATTGTCGCAAGCGTGGTCGATCCTGCTGGATTCGGCGAGGTCGAAATGCTGGGTTTCGAGAATCATCTAAACGTCTTTCATACTAAAAAACAAGGGTTATCGAAGGCATTGGCGCACGGATTGGCCATGTTCCTTAATACAACGGCAGTCGATGAACACTTCCGCAGCTTCAACGGCCATACCCAGGTCAATGCGACGGATCTCAAGCGAATGAAATACCCTAGCCGCGAGGTGTTGATCGAGCTCGGCAAATGGGCGATGACCCGTGGAGAGATCGCGCAGTCGACGATCGACGAGAAGCTGGGGATGCTAATAGTTTGAGCGCCAAGGGCGATTATACCGCGGCCGCGCACCAAATCATCCTGTCGCTTGGCCTTCCGCGGGCACAGCAGAACGATCGTTCCGCTCTCTGTCTCCTGGCATTGCTGAACCTGACGCCCGGCAAGCCTTGGACCGATGCTGAAAACCCGCTGATGGGCATCACGCCGATTATGGATTGGGCGCGGGAGCACTACGACAAAGACTATGCGCCGAACACCCGCGAAACCGTCCGTCGCCAGACCATGCACCAGTTTGTCGATGCGGGGATCGCGCTTTACAACCCGGACGCGCCAGACCGCCCGGTGAATAGCCCTAAGGCAGTCTACCAAATCGAGCCCGCCACCCTAGCCCTGTTACGGAGCTTCGGTACCCCGGCCTGGCATGATAGCCTGACCGATTATCTGGCGGAACGTGAGACCCTGGTTGCACGCTATGCGAGCGAGCGCGCACAGAGCCGCATTCCGGTACAGATTGCACCGGGCAAGGAGATTACACTCAGCCCCGGCGCGCACAGTGAGTTGATCCGGGCTTTTGTCGAAGATTTCGCTCCTCGCTTTGCACCTGATAGTGTACTTGTCTACGCAGGCGACACGGGCGACAAGTGGGGATACTTCGATGCCGCCTTGCTGGCCGGCCTGGGCGTCGCTGTGGATTCCCACGGCAAGATGCCGGACGTGGTCCTGCATTACACGGCGAACAACTGGCTGCTGCTGGTAGAGTCGGTGACGAGCCATGGACCCGTCGATGGCAAGAGGTATGGCGAATTGTCTAAGCTGTTCGCTGGGTCGACTGCTGGGCTGGTCTATGTGACGGCCTTCCCGAATCGGGCAGTCATGGGCCGCTACTTGGGAGAGATCGCTTGGGAAACCGAGGTGTGGGTTGCCGATTCGCCTTCCCATCTTATCCATTTTAACGGGGTGCGCTTTCTTGGGCCTTACAATACTCCCTGACGGATTGTCAGGTGGCCCAGTCCTGTCGAAGGTCTGCGATGCATCGTCTAGCCTGGTGGATTGCCGCACCAGCGATAGCCAGCTACTCAGGCATCCAGTCCGGATCGAGGATCTTCGAGACTCCCCAAGGACAATCGTCCGGAAAGGCGTCGAGTCCGGTCTCGGCGCTGGCCGCGGAAATGGCATCTTGCCAGATCTCTTCCAGCCAGTCGGGGTCCCGCAACATTGACTGTAAGCTCGGTGTACGCTTGAGTCGCATGGCGAGCGAGCGCCGCTGGGCACGGATGGTGCGTTGCCAACTGTTGCCCCGCCGTTCCGGTTGGTAGACCCACTTGAGCAAATGGGCCAACAGCACCGCCATTCGGCTCGCCAGCTCCCGTTGCTCGCTCTTACCCACGTCCTCGATCTCCTCGGCGATATGCTCGATGTCCAGCTCGGCGAGACGGCCGGCACGCAGCAGCGCCGCCTGTTGCTGCGCCCAGGCGACGATGTCGCGGTCATACAGCTCGGGGCTTTGATGTGGCATCGGTTGCAGTCTGGCGGTCATGTCGGAGGGCCTGAGTGGGACTTCGATTTAGCGGCTTGCGGTTGTCAAGCTCCGGGAGTCTTGTCGAGGATGTGGCCTGGACGCAATCCCGATAGCCACTAAACGCAAACAGAACGCTTGTTTACGTCAGTGGCGATCGTATACCAGCGATCATTCCTTTGCGCCGCGAAATCCATGCGAGAACGACTCGTCGTAGAGCCGCGAGACCTCCCCCCCGTCGCGCGAGCGGGCGCCCAGAGCGGGGCTCGCCAGGATCATCGCCTGGCGGCGGATGCCGGCCTCTGCACAACGCAAAGCGATATCGGCCAGGGTCCCGCGCAGGACACGCTCCTCGCCGGGCCAGGTCGCCTTTTCAACCACCGCGATGGGTGCGGACTCCGCCCAGCCGGCGGTGCGCAGGGACTCCACCACAGCACCGATCCGGTCGATGGAGAGGAAGATGCATAGGCTGCACCGGTGTGCGGCGAGCGAGGCGAGCGACTCGCCCTCCGGCATGGGTGTGCGGCCCTCCATGCGGGTGAGGATCACGGTCTGGGTGACCTCCGGCAGGGTCAGGGTCTCCCCGGCGGCGGACGCGGAGGCCATCGCCGATGACACGCCGGGGACGATGCCGATCTCGATACCCGCCCGGTCCAATGGGCGGGCCATCTCGGCGAGTGCGCCGTAGAGGGTTGGGTCCCCGGTCTGGAGTCGCACGACGGTCGCATGCCGGGCGGCGCGCTCGGCGAGCCAGGCGGCGATCTCGGGCAGGGTCATACCGGCCGAGTCGGCGATCTCGCAGCCTGCGGGTGCCCATTCCAAGGCCGATCGGGAGACCAGGGAGCCGGCATAGAGCAAGGCCCCGGCCTGGGCCAGGAGCCGGCTGCCGCGGACCGTGATCAGGTCCGCCGCACCCGGGCCTGCGCCGACGAACCAGACCTTACCCATGGTCGCCGCACCCCGCCCCCCAACGGTCCTGATGGACCAGTGTTTGCAGATCCAGGCGCGGGAGCCAGCCTGCCGATTCCAGCTCCGGGCGCTCGTGAAAGGCGCTGACATAGCCGATGCAGAGATAGGCGATGGGGACTATGTGCGCTGGAATGCCTAGTGCATCGCGCAAGACCTCGTGATGGACGATGCTGACCCATCCGGTACCCAGGTTTTCCGCTCGGGCGGCGAACCAGAGGTTCTGCACCGCGTCGCGCTCGGCTTGGGTGATATGCAATTGCTGATGCTCCTGATGGTCAATGATGGCTGAAGGCAGGATCGCCGATTTTCAGTCGGCACGGTGCGCAGCCCAGTTGTTTTAGGCAATGACCCAAGACCGGGCAGTGCGGCCCAGCGCGGGCGAGAAGACGACTAAGGTACTCGGGTACAATGTCGAGGACCAGCGGGGCGGTTGTCCTGCAAGTCGCAGCGTCTTCTCGCACGCCCCAGAGCCCCCATGACCGACACCAGACACTGCCCCGCACTGTTCCTTGCCGCACCCGCCTCCGGTCAGGGCAAGACCACACTGGTGGCCGGGCTTGCGCGATATCACAGGGGGCAGGGCCGAAGGGTGCGGGTGTTCAAGACCGGGCCGGACTTTCTGGACCCCATGATCCTGGCCCGGGCGGCGGGCACGCCGGTCTTGCCCCTGGATCTGTGGATGGTGGGACCGCAAGCATGCCGGGAGAGGCTCTACGATGCTGCCGGGGAGTCTGACCTGATCCTGATCGAGGGTGCGATGGGACTCTTCGACGGTGCGCCCTCCGGTGCGGACCTGGCGGAGTCCTTCGGCGTGCCGGTAGCTGCGCTTATCGATGCCGGGGGCATGGCCCAGACCTTCGGCGCACTGGCCTTGGGTCTGGCTCGGTATCGCCCGTCGCTGCGATTCGCCGGGGCGATCGCGAACCGGGTCGGCGGGGAGCGTCATATGGCGCTTCTCAAATCGGGGATGCCGGAGGCGATTGCCTTCCTGGGCGCCCTGCCTCGGGTCTCCGAGGCTGCATTGCCCAGCCGGCACCTTGGACTGGTCCAGGCCGCTGAGATCGAGGACCTGGAGGTGCGTCTGGACGCCGCCGCCCGGGCTATCGCCGCGACCGATCTTGCCCGGCTGCCGGAGCCGGTGCCGTTCGACCCGCCCCCGAGTCCGTCGCAGCCACCGCCGCGCCTGCTCGCCGGTCTGCACATCGCCATCGCCCGGGACGCCGCATTCTCCTTCCTGTATCCGGACAACTTGGCCCTGCTCGAATCCATGGGCGCAAAGCTGGACTTTTTCTCGCCCCTGGCGGACGGGGCCGTCGAGGCCGACGCAGTCTATTTCCCCGGCGGCTATCCTGAACTGCATCTGGATGCGCTCGCCGCCAATGAGGCCCTGCGCTCGGCCTTGCACGTCCATGCGCAAGCGGGCCGGCCTATCTACGCGGAGTGCGGCGGACTCCTGTATCTGCTCGAGACCCTGACCGACCGGGACGGCAAGTCCGCCCCCATGGCCGGACTGCTTCCAGGCCATGGGCGGATGCAGAAACGGCTGGCTGGGCTCGGGATGCAGTCCCTGGACCTGCCCCAGGGCCAGCTGCGGGGCCATAGCTTCCACCACTCGATCCTGGAGACGCCGTTGGCACCGGTCGCATTCGGGGTGCACCACCCGGACGGGGCCAGGGGAGAAGCGGCGTATCGGCATGGATCGATCAGGGCCAGCTATCTGCATGGCTATTTCCCGTCCTGCCCGGAGGCCGTGGCGGGGTTGTTCCTGCCCTGACGAGACTGCGCGAAGGTTCGCCGCCAACCGGAGCCGCGCACGCTTTGTAGGCTGGGTAGAGCGCAGCGAAACCCAGCAATCGACTGACGCGCGATCACCAGGGCATCCAAACCCGCAGGGGCGTCAGGGCTAGGCCCGCCGCCAGGGCCAGCAGGGCGCAGACCAGTGTCAGGTCCAGGGCCTGGCGCAGATGGCGGGCACCCAGGTCGGCAGGCCAGGCGGGGTCGCCCAGATAGGCGTCGCGCTTGAGGACCCCGCCGTACCAGGCCGGGCCGCCCAGTCGCACCCCCAGTGCACCGGCAAAGGCGGCCTCGCTCCAGCCGGAATTGGGGCTCGGGAGCATGCCGTGCCAGCGCCGGGCAGCGCTGGCCGCCTGCCGCGGGTGCAGCCGCAGGATGGCCGAGGCGACCGCGATCAGCGGCACCGAGAGTCGCGCCGGCAGCCAGTGCACCAGGTCGTCGGAGCGCGCGCCGGCCCAGCCGAAGCGCAGATAGCGGGCGTTCTTGTAGCCCACCATCGAGTCAAGGCTTGAGACCGACTTGACCAGGATCAGACCGGGCAGACCGAAGAGACAGAGCGCCCAAAGCGGGGTAAGGACCCCGTCCGTGAGGTTCTCGGACAGGCTCTCGATGGTGGCGCGCACCACTGCCGGTCGGTCCAGATGCGCGGTGTCTCGGCCCACCAGCAAGGCGAGCCGGGCGCGGGCGACAGGCAGGTCGTCCAATGCCTCCAGCACCCGCCGGCCGTGGTCCAGCAGGTCCCGGGTGCAGAGCAGGCTGTAGGCGATGAAGCAATCCCAGGCCCAGGCTGAGCCCATCCCCCAGGCGCCTGGAAGCGCCGCGAGCAGGACCCGCACCGCCCACCAGGCTGCCAGTGCCCCGCACACTACCAGCATCCAGTGCGCCAGGCCGCCGAGCCGCCCGTTCCAGCCGAGGGCGAAGAGCGCGCGCTCGCAGACCAGACTCCAGGATCCAAGGAGCCGGATCGGGTGGAGCCGGTAGACCGGATCGCCCAGGACCGCGTCCAGCAGGCAGGCAGCAAGCACCAGGGCGAGGTGGACACCCAAGTCCAGATGTGGCAAGCCGAGGGTCATTGCAGAGTCTGCGGCCGGACCGCTCGGGGGATGGGTCCGGCTGGGATGCCGGACAGGGGAAAGGCCGACGCCCGTCGGGGTGCTGACATACGCGAGTCTCCTGGGATCGCCCGTCCCGTCGGTTGAATAGTGGGTAGTACGGTAGGTCTCCTGACTCGCGCCTCGACGGTGGCACCGGCCTGCGGACCCCCAGTGGCATCGTCGGTGCCGCCGTCGGCGCTTACTTGAACATCGCCGATGAGGGTCGCCGTGGCCGTGATTAATCACTCGGACAAGACATCAAGCTTCTTGAAGATCAGGGCGTCAGTACCTTTCGCCTCTATAAAGGCGGGGATTTGCTCAAACAGGTCTCCCAATTGCGCGTTGAGGTTGGCCTGTCCTGTTCTGCGTGCTCGCGTTAAAAGATCCCGGAGGCGTTCGGCAAATTGTTGATTAGTCGATTGAGATTGATCAAGAAAGCTGACATCAACGCGACGATACCGTAATAATCCCATCAGCAAGAATGCTGCGGCGAAGAACGTCCCTGCCAACTTGGGCTTGTTGCCCGTTTCGATCGACTCTTGCTCTATGCACATTATTCGCAGCGCCGCGTCGGCGAGATCATAGGCCATTGCGCCATTAAGAGCCAATGGTGCATCGGGGCGATAAGCCAACACCAGAGACAGTGCCTTGGTGCGGTCGAACGGCTGTGCGAGTCCGTTGTCACGGAAGTCGGCATGCACGCGCCGGACTAACACCCCGATGTCATCGATTGATGAAAAACACCGACCAGAAAAATTGAAATCATATTTCTTGAATATCGTTTCGCCAGTCCGCAGCGATTTCCGTGCATAATCCAACATCTGAGGCGGTGCGGATGAATACAGCCACCCGCCGATCAGGAATAAGCGTCGATGCAGGTCAGAGCCCCTCATGGCGGAGAACCTGAGTCTCTCGAATTCTTGGCCAGCAATCTCTCTCGCCTCATCGACGAGCACGCAATAACTATCATAGCCTGATGGCGGGGGTCCGATATGCTTCCGCAAGTCCTCCTCCGACGGTATATTGCCGTCGGAATCGAAGACCCCGGCCTTATTGCCACTGCCCGGCTTCTTGTTGATCAGCCAGTCTAGTGAAAACTTTCGTCCCAGCGTGGACATGCAGACTTTTGCGTATGCGTCTGATTCGGGCTGCATGATGAAGTGTCGAATGGCGGACACGACATCGCACGCTTCCCAGGTGGCGGCGTGACAGGGGAAGGGTGTTGGGTCTGGATAAGCCAAACCGTACTGCTGCGCAAGCTCTGTGAGTACCTCGTCTGGTGACTTACCGGAATCTGTCATCGAATCCCAATCGAGAAAGACCTGGCGCTGCTCCAATGCGGGTAGTAGCGGCAGGTCGGATTTCCACGCGGGCGAAGCCTTGGCCGGGAGTTTGGGTCACGATCAGCTTAATGGGTGTATCTGCCGACGGCGGAGTCGGCAGCCTGGTCTCGGTGAGTCTGACTGTCGGTTCATCGCTGCGGGTCAAGTAGTAATTGATTGCTTCCTGCCCCGCCTTGATGGCAAATCCAGGAACCTCCCGTGGTCCGATACGCTGCCCACCTGGCACCCGTTCCTGACCCTGCATCAAGCTCACAAAGGCCGGGCGCAGTGCCACTAGGGCATTGATTTGTAGATCCGGCACGGTGTCGTAGTAGCCGGGTATCCCCTGCCGGCGGCGCCAAGCGTAATGCGCGGCACCGCAGGCGGTGGTTAATGCGTCGGGTCGCAGGATTTCTACTGCGGAGCGGCTTTGACCAAGCCGCTGCATCAACTGTCCGGCCAGCAAGTCACCAAGGTTGGCCTCGCCGACATGCAGCCGGACCAGCGGTCCCTCAATGAGCACCCGATCCACCGGCGTCCCGCGCTTGGCCTCTTTACGTAGCAGGTCTTGAAGGGGAGCAAGAAGTAGCGGCTTAGCCTGATCTGTCGGTAGGTAGAGTGCGCCGAGCAGTTGATGCCAGCGCTCCAAACTGTCGCGCAAGACCTCGGTTGGCAGAGAGTCGCCGCACAACATGGCCCAGGGGCGCCGACTGAGCCACAACTGCGACCTATCCGCTGACGCGGGCGGCAGGGCGAGGCGGGCAAGGTCGGCATCCAAGATCGCTTGGGCCACCACCTCGATGGGCCAAGCCTTCGGGTCCGTGAGACCGAGACCGCGCCCAGCGCGGATCGGCATCAGCCATGGCCGACCCTGGTGCTCCTCGACTTCCAGGTTGATCACCGTGACCTCCGGAGCCCAGAAGCCGACATGAACCACGAGCACGGACAGCCTGTCCAGTGCTTGCAATTGCTCGACCGACTGCTGGCAGGCCCAGCCGAGCAGCGTGGCGATGGGTCGCCACAGGAGTTCCGCGGGGATATTGGCCCGGCGCAAGCCGTCCAGCAGCCGTTGCTGGCCCATTTCGGTCAAGGTGTCCGGCACCGCAATGACACACGAACCAGGCACTTGGTTCGCCAAGGCACGGACATGGGCAGCCAAGAGATCGCTGACGGCTGAGGAGGCTGGGGCAGCGGGTGCGTCCGGGCGACCCCCAAGGCCCCGGAGCAGCGGCAAGATTGGACGGCGAACCCGCGCATGCGCCGCGTCCCAGCCACGGCCATCCAGACTCGCAAACGCTGCGTCGCCCGCAAGTGGCCGTTCGCCGGGCAGGGCTGGCTCGATCACGCAGCCCGGCTGAGCGATGGGCTGCGGTCGTGGCCACGGGGTTGGCTCATCGGCGCAGATCGCGATGCCGTCCACAATGCCGTCCAACGCGATTCCAAGACCGCCTTGAGTCGCTACGCTCATGCGGAGCGACCGTTGATGATGGCGTTGCCAATCAATTCGAGCCCAGCCGTGAATCCTCGGCCATCCAATGGCAATGCGATGCCAGTCGCATCGCCGTGCGCCGCGGTCAGTAAAGCTGCATGCCACTGTTCGGGAGGCACTACCAGCAGCCCACGAATCCGGGAATGATCGCGGAATGGGCGCGTCGGGTCCCGGTGCCAGGTGTCGATCACATGCCCCGCGCGTCCTGTTACCTCTCCTAGCATCAGAGACTCGGCTCCGGCACCGGCGATCGCCCAAATCAGCGTATCCCGGTGCCGTCCATCGCCGAACGGCTCGGCGCGAATGATCAGATGCGGGGCAAGCAAGCCGTAGCGCGCTTGCAGTTGCGGTGGCGCGCTGTCCGCCGCATAGACCATCAAGACCTGCTTCGGCGTGGAGAACACCCCAGTGCAACCCTTCACTGCCAACCAGCGCCCCCGATCCTGCTCGCGGCGCAGATAGACGGGCGACATCGCCACGGGCTCGGCGGTCGAGGAGAGTAGCGCGGCCATGACCGCCATCGTGACCAGATCGCCCCAGAGCCGTGTCTGCCAGGTCCACGCCTCATCGACCTCGTTTTGACGACGCAGCAGCGCCTGGTAGGCGTCCCAGATGCGTCGGTAGCGCGGATCGGACGTGAGCACGTAATTGGGTTGGGCCACGCCCACTAAGCTGCGCACCTGAGCGAACTCAGGTCGGCGCAGCAACGCGCCACAGGCGCGCGCGTAGCGGCTGACCTCGCCGTAGCGCGTTGCATTCGACAGGTTGCGGTTGGCCGCAAGGTAGCCTTCGGCAGTCTGCACGGTGCGCGTGAAGAAGTCTCGCAGGACCCGATTCTCCGGTGTGTCGATGGTCTCTTCACGGACAACGGCGAGCAGGGCTTGGCGCGAACCGGCCTTTTCGACCGACGTGCGCCCTGGTTGGCGCACATACCAGGAGAGACAGGCCGAATCCATCTCCTGGATACGGTGCACCGGTTGCAGTCGACGGTTACGGGTCAGAACGCGCCGCGGGTGGCGGCCGAGTTCCTCCACCAGCCGATGCAAGGTTCGGGCGTGGTGCACGATCAGCGCCATCCGCGGCTCGTCGGCATCGCGCTCGCCTCGGAGGACTTCCGCCACGCGCAGCCAGTCGCCACGCACCCAACCGCGCATCATGCCTTGGGCCGCAACCTCGACGCGGTCAAGATTGGTCAGGGCGGCGATCAGATCGACGATAACGCCAATGAGCATCTCGCGATCAAGTGCGCGCTCATTGAGAGGACCACCAAGCCCCTCTCTATCATATCGGCCGAGGTGATTGGTGATCCGTAGTGGTACTCCTATAGTCGCACCCTGTGAATCATAGACGCGCGCGTCAATCGCCTCATCCCCTGAAGCGCTACCCGTTGGCAAGGTCCAGACTTGAAGACGATGCTCGCCCCACTGCAGCAAATTATCGGTCGGGCAGGGCTGATGTGGGCGACGCAGATACTGGAGCCTGTGTCCTACCGGCAGGGCGAGCGCCGGCATCGCGGCGGCAGGCAGCGTGATACTGGCGCCTATGACCATTGGCCGCGGTTCCTCACACAGCGCCCAGGGGTACTCCAGTGGAATGATCGGGCCGTAGGCGGGCATCACGTATCCCGATTGATTCCCTGCCAGACAAAGAGCGGTCGTTGCCGGCCAGCTTGCATCGCGGCGGCCAAGGGCGCATCTCCAATCTCTTCAATCAACGCCAGCAGTTGGCCGAGGGCATCCTGGAATTCCGCGGTATCGAGGCCCCGCAGCTTCGGCAAGATCCGCTGCTCCAGTTGGTCGGCAAAGGCGTGACGCAGGTGATCGGGTCCACCCTGTGGGTAGTTCACGCAATAAATCCGGATGGCTTGATTGATGCGATGGGCAAAGGGCCGCTCGAGGCTATCCATCGTGTCGTTCAGGCGGACTATCCATTTGCCCAGTTGGTTCATCTCCTGCTGATTGAGCATGTCCAATTGGTCCATGCTTCGCGACCAGCTTGACCAAACCTGGCGGGACAGGAAACGATCGGGCCGGGAGATATCACTGCGCGGTTGGCCATCCGCCAGGCGCTTCGGTCGCCCGAAGCGGAGTACATTCGCACGGTCGATGACTTTGTCCGATAGCGTTTGAGTGGACTCGTCTTCATTCATAGTTCCGACAAACAAAACGTTGCGATCTACGTAGAGATTGAACGCCTGTTCCCGCCCGCCGATATCGAGTTGAATTTCCGCATCCAGCCGTGAGGCGGCGTTGTCGGTATTGACGGATTTGCGTACTTCCAAACGGCTCAGGAACTCGCTGAAGTAGTATTCAACTCGCGCCAGGTTCATTTCATCTAGCAGCACCAACAGCATCCGATCACGCCAATCGTTGGCGAGATCCTGGTGGTTGTAGACATCGAGGTGCGCCAGCGCACGCGCCAGGTCCGTGGCGATGTAGCGATGCTCCAGATAATTGTAGAAGCCGAACAGATCCTGGGGGCTGTCCCAGCGCGGCTGGACGGCCATCTGCAGGAAGTGGATACCCATGCCCTCGGCGTAGCGACGCGGTAGCTCGCTCTTGCCCGTGCCCGAGATTCCCGCAAGTACCGTTAATGGGCTCAGATCATTGATCTTCATGCAGGTGTGGAAGGCGTACAGAGTTCGCTCATGAAAGCTGAGTCCGAGCTTATTCAGGTAATCCTTGAGCTCTTCAAGGGCCTGCGGCTCACTCAGTTGGCCGCGCGCCCTGGCCAGCCGGGCTTCGCTAAGACAGGCTGGGGGGCGCTTTAGGTCTACAAGCGCCGATTCCTCCGCCGCAACTTGGTTCTTCTTCGCTGTCTGCACATTCGCATCAAGGTCTGAAACGGTTCTTTCCAACTCGCCCTTGCGGTGCTCCAGACCCAATACTTCGGCATGAAGCGACTCACGCTTTGCTTGAATTTCGGCCAAATCCCTTCGCTCGTCATTGAGCTTTGATTCGATCTGTTGCTTTTCAATGTTCTTGGCCTGGAGCTCGGCCTCCAGACGGGGAAGCTCGCCGGCCATCTTCCGTGCTAGTTCGGCTTGGTCCTTCATCTCTTTCATGTCGGATTCGACACGTTTGAGAATGCGATGGTATTGCTCAACTTTGGCCTCTGCCTCGGCCGTGTGCTGTAACACATCCGCCATCGCCTCATGGCGGGCAGCCAGATTCTGTTCAAGCTGCTCCAATTCCAGCCTTTTCGGCTCCAAGAGCGTAAGACGTTCAAGCAAATCGACAAATCGTGCAGACGCCTCCTCGGCCTCCGCAACCGCGCGGTCCCGACGCACCTCCTGTGCGGCCAGATCGACGAGCCTTGCCTTGGCCTCATCCAGGTTCCGCTGGGCCTCTACCAGCTTGGCATCGAGGTTCTCCAAGGCGGTTGCCGCAGGTTGGCGTGCCATGCGAAGAGCCAGCTGCTGGTGTTTCATCAATGCGGCCGCGGGGACCAACACACCTCCCGTGGCGGCAATGAACAGGGCCAAGGCCAACAGTTCCCAAGTCACAAGGGTTCTCCGATTCTGCTTCTGCGTCACTGATTGGTATTGCGGGTTGATCGGGCGTCAGTCGTTTGCCTGGGCAATTCGGCGCCGAGATCGCGCAGTTCCTCGATCAACTTGGACCGCTCCCCCCGCAGCGCCTCGACCTGAGTGGTCAGAGGTTTGAGCCGTTCGGCCTCTGCCTCCAAGGTTTGCACCATGCGCCTCGCATTGGCCTCGGACTGCTGCAGTGCAGCTAGATCCGCACGCTGCGCCGCTAGCCCTTCCGATTCGGCCTGTAACTTCGCTGCCTTGTCCGCAAACTGCGCGGACAGGGAATCGATCTCGGCGCCGAGATCCCGCAGTTCCTCAGTCAACCTTGCCCGCTCCCCGCGCAGCGCCTCGACCTGAGCGGTCACGGGTTTGAGCCGTTCGGCCTCTGCCTCCAAGCCTTGTACCTTGCTCTTTGCATCGGCCTGGAACTGCTGGACCGCAGCCAGTTCCGCTCGCTGCGCCGCAAGCTTTTCTGATTGGGCCTGAAACGTCGCCGCCTGGTCCGCAATCTGTGCCGACAGGGAATCGAGCTGCTCGCGCTTGGCGCCGATTCCTGACGCGACGGTGCGCAGTTCCGCGAGGCGGGTTTCGGCAAGGGCAAGTTGTTCCTGCAAACCGGTGACGCTGGCGGCAGCCGCGGTGGCTTGACGGCGTCGCTCGGTCAGCGCAGTGTCGAGTTCCTTGGCCTCGTCGCGGGCAGCGGCGAGCGAGGCACTGACGGTCGCGAGCTCGGTTGTGGCTTGTTCCAGCCTCCCGGAGACCCTTTCCAGCTCCGCTTCCTTGGACGTGAGAGCCGATGCGGCTTCGTCCGCCTTGGTGACTTGGGCCTTGAACTCCGTGAGTCGGCGTGAAACGGTTTCCGCTTCGGCCTGCTGTTTGGCCAACGCGATCTGCCCGCTGCCGATCTCGTCGTGCAGCGCCGCCAGCGTGCTTTCGGCCTGCTGCAATGCGGTACGGCGCTCAGTCAGGCGCTTCTCGGTCGCCTTGAGCTGGGTCTCGCGGTCTTCCAGATCCGTGCTGGCGCTAGCTGTGCGTTTTTTCAGGTCGTCGAGCGTCGCGGCCAAGGAGGTGGTCTCCTTAGATATGGACGCCAGGTCTGTTCGCGCCTTGGCAAGGGATTCCGTAGCTGTGTCCAACCCCGCCTGCCGTTCCCTGTAGATCTGCTCGACGGATGCCAGCGCCGCTGACTGTGTGTCTAGGCGTTTCTGCTCGGATTGCAGACGCGACTGGAGTGCCGCGAGGCGCTGTTCGCTCTCGGTGGCCTGGGCGCGCGACTGCTCGGTGCTGGCCTCGGCCTGCTGCCTGGTCTCGCGCAGTATGGCGAGTCGCTTGGTCGTCTGGCCGATCTCGTCGTTGATGAGATCGAGGCGCTTGTTCAGACGCGCGTCTGCCTGGTAGGTCTTGACCAGAAACCAGGCCATGCCGCCATAACTCAAGATCGACAACGCCAACAGCCCAATCAGCAGATAGGCGCGCTCCGGTCGCTGAGCGGATGGCGTATTGACGCCAACCGATGTTGCCGTCGGGGCGGCGGGTTCAGTCGTCGGCGGTGGAGATGATGTCGTCGACGCATCCATCGAGGTTCTCTCTCAGTTGATAGACCCAGTAGCGCTTGACCAGCCAGCCCAGGCTGCGGATCTGGTGGTCACGCCAAAGGTCGCTGCTTTTGCGTCGTCCGCTGGGGATCGCGGTGATAGCGGTCGCCGTCCACCTCGACATCGATCTTGCGTGCGCCGCGAATCACGGCCAAGTCCAGGCGCCGACCTGCCAGGGGAAACTGGGGAATCGGCTCGATCCCGCGTGTCCGCAGGGCATCGTACAGGGTCTTTTCCCACGGGCTCTCGAATACGGATGTTCCTGGCGGCTTGGCCTTGGTCTGCTCCGCCGCTTGGGTCAGCTTGACGATGTGCGGAATCTCGCTCCGAAGGGCGGCCTCGCGATTGCCGAAGACATGACACACCGCCCGCGCTCGGCTGACAGCGACATTCATCAAATTGCCGCTTTCGGCAAGAAAGGCGCGGCTACCGACGGGCATGTCGGGACTGAGGCAAAGACTGAGGAGGATCAGATCGCGGGCGTCGCCCTGGAATTGGTGGGCGGTGAAGGCGCCAAGTTGGCCACGGGCGATGAGCTCCGGCGATAACGCTTCGGTGAGCCGGTCGGTCAGGCGCTTGGCCTGCTCGCGAAACGCGGTGACGATGCCGATGGTGCCCGTGTAACCCTGCACCTCCAGCAGGTGGCGCAGGTGGTCGATGATGGCGCTGGCCTCGTCTAGGGCGTGGCAGCCGGAGGCGGCGCCAAGAATCGGTCCGCGTACATCGGTCCAGTGGATGCCCGGTTGCTGTCCTGGAGGTGGATGCAGTTGGCTTTCGTCGGTTAACACCCGTAACCGACCGCCGTAGAACGCGTCGTTGCAATAGCTGACGACGGCGCCGGCGCTGCGGTAGTGGTCGCGGAGCAGGTGCGTCGCAACCCCAGGAGTCGCGGCAGCCAGGTTGAACAGGGATTGGCTGCGATAGGACCAACGGCCGATGCCAGCGGCCAGGAGTCCGTTGGACTCCAGCAGGTGCAGTTCCCGCTCTTGGGCGAGCTTGGTGACGTGGCGCAACTGCGCCGGGTCGCCGACGATAACCGCGCGCTTGGCACGGGCGAGCAAGGGCACCGCCGAGGCGATGTCGCATTGGCTGGCCTCGTCGATGATCACGTAGTCGAACAGCCCCGGTTCCAGCGGCAGTGCGCGGCCAGCGGAGAGGTTGGTCACGGCCCACAAGGGCATGTGGCGCAACAACAGCGGCAGGGCGCGCTGCATGACTCGGCGGCGTTCTTGGCTGCCTTGCTCACCGAGCGCGTCCCCGGCGAACAAGGCCATCGAGCCGGTGAGCTCGGCCAGTTCTGGTCTGACGTCATCGTTCAGGTCTTCGAGCGCCTGAGGCAGCAGTTGAAAGACTTGGGCCGCCTGCACTGCCAGGTCGAAATGTCCCTGCGCCAGGTCACCCGTCAGGGCTGCAGCCTTGGCGGCAGGCAGCAGTTGCTGTTTGATGTTCTCAAGCGCGACCAGCGCCTGTTGGTAGCGATGCAGTCGCCGAAAAGTGGCGAGTCGGCCTTGGTCGTCGCCAACCGCCCACGGAATACTCAGCGACTCCAGGCGACGCAAAAACAGACCTGCCCGCTGCCTTTTCAGCCAGCGTCGCAAGGCATCCAAGAGTGGCAACAGTGGGCGATCAAGGGCCGACGGTGCCGGTGGGTCCGGTAGACCGATCAGGAGCCGCTGGCGCACCCATTCAATCTGCACGGAGTTAAGGGTGCCTTCGCAGTCTTCTATGCGCTCTTCGAGGTCGCCGATCTGCTCGGCCAGATCGGCCTGTTGTTGCATCCTGACTGCGATCTCTGTCAGGCGCTGATGGGCGCGTGCCAGCCTTGCTATGGCGCGGGTGAGTTGGGTCCGATCGCCGGTGCTTGAGCCGCGGGCGAGCAGGGAATCCGCGGCCTGTCGTAGGTCGAAAGCCTTGCCGGTGCCGTAGGGTCGGCTGGCGCGGACCAAGATTGTGCGCTCGTTCGCCAGCAAGTCGGCGAGGCGCTCCTCCACCGCATCCAGGGCCTTGTGGTTCTTGGATGCCAGGAGCGCGGTGCGACCGGTCAGCGCGGCGCTGGCCATGATGGCGGCGACCACTTGGGACTTGCCGGTCCCAGGCGGGCCAGTGATCACGGTCAGGGGCGCGTTCAGCGCCGCCCGCGTGGCTCGGTACTGGTCTTCATTCAGCGGCAACGGCGGAAGGGCTGGCACTGGTTCCGGATCGGCCACAGTGGCCTTGAGGAACAATGCGCCAAGCGCGGTCTGGGCCAACTGGGTGTCATTCCAGGTGGCCAGGGCGGTCAGGTCGGCCAGGGTCCGCTTGCTGTACTGGGTGGTCGGCGCGGTGAACAGGACCAACGCGTTGATGACCTGAGGCGTCGGCGTGGTCTGTGGCAGGCTGGTGATCGGCGCGGTGGGTGCCAGCAGATGATCGTTTGTGGTTGGAAGGTAAGCGCCCAGCCGAACGGTAGCGGTCGGTAAGTCCAGCGGCTCACCAGGGACCTCGGCCTCGTCGTCCTCCTCTGTGGTTGTCGGGCTCGCGATGCCAAGCCATTGGAGTACGCCGCGGCGTTCGATCGGATCACGAAACTGCTTTTCCAGCCAGTCGGCGTTGATGTCGATCGCCTGCGGCGGCGCCGTGATCTTGAGTGCCCCGGCGGTCATGACAAGACGACACGCGAAGGTGAAGATCGGGCGGGCGAAGGCCCCGCGGTGGTCAGCACCGGGAATCATCTGCACGGGGTAGCCGAGGAAGACCTCCGCGCCATTGCCGCGACGCGCGAGGTTTGCCAACAACTCTGGCGGTATGCGCTCAACAGGGATGTTGATCTCGGCCCGCCGCTGCTCGGTGGGCCACCAGGGCTCAGCAATGGTCAGGCCGCAGAACTCCACGTTCGCACGTTCCAGCGGCAGGATGGTGTTGGGGCGTTCCTCGGCCCGCAGGGCTTCGCGCCAGTACGGAAGCAAGCGACGTAGCAACGGCCAACCTTGCGGCAGCGCACGGCCCAGCGCCGCGGGATCGGCAGGTTGCGCCGCGTCGATGAGATCGACCTGGAAGAGCAGACAAGGGCTGAAGACCGGCGTCGACTCGACTGGCGCCGTTGTTGCCGTTGGCCGTTGCGCGGCGATGGACGCCGGCATGGTGTGTTGAGAGGATGATTTCCGAGGCGGCAGCGGGGTTGATTGCGGGGCTGGCGGTGGGTTCTTCAGGGTCCAGCGGCGATTTGGGTAGGTCAAAATGCCTTGCTGTTGCATCGCATGCAGCATGGCCGTGACCGCCGACAGGTCCAATGGCATCCCTGCTCCGGCCAGTCGGCTGCGCACCTGGTCCGAACGCAGTACGGAGGGGTGGGCGCGCAGGATTGCCGCCATCTGCTCCTTGGCGGCATCTGTGGCACCCGCGTTGCGTCCTGTCATCGGCGGCCTACCACAATCGCGCAACGCCGAAGGTATCGAATAGGGCCTCGTTGCTGACCAGGGTCAGCCCCTCGATCTGCGCCTGGGCAATCAGCATCCGGTCAAACGGGTCGCGGTGTGCGCCGGGCATCAGGCCGGCACGGCGGGCGTGGTCGACGCTGACCGGAAGGTGGCAAAAATCTTGGGAATCGAGGATCTCGGGAAGGTGCTCGATGACGTGAATGGCCCCAGCAAGCTTGCCGATGCGAACCTTGGTGGCGATCTCCCAGGTCGAAGCAGCGCTGACCAGGACCACGGTCTGCTGGTCCGCGATCGCTTCGCGTGCCGGCATCGACAGATGCTCATCGCCGTCCAGCCACTACAGCAGGGCATGGGTGTCGAGCAAGAGTTGCGTCCCGGTCATTCCCAAGCACGCAGCTCATCTTCCGGCAACGGCTCGAAGAATCGCTCATCCACCCTGGCCTTCCCGTGCAGCGCGCCGAAGCGTCGGCCACTTGGCTGTCGCTTGATCGGCGTCAAACGCACCAGCGGACGTCCGGCCTTGGCGATCACGACCTCCTCTCCGCGACAGGCCCGGGCGATGATCTTGGAGAGTTGAGTCTTCGCCTCGTGAATGTCGATCTGGAGGGCCATCGCTGCGCCTTCGTTAGTGAAGTTGCAATGGTCAAGTCTACTCGAGCGGTGCCCAAAGATCGTCCAGGTCGATCGTTACCGCGTCGAAAGGCGGGACTGACACCCGCGCGCCGCCCGCGAATCGCCCGATCTCCTGCCAGGCGCCGCGCTCCAGGGCATAGGCTTCCAGGGTATGCGCCCGGGGATCGATCAACCAGGCGTGGGCGACTCCGAACTGGGCGTAGATCGGCATCTTGACCTCGCGATCCTTGCTTTCGGTCGACGGCGACAGGACCTCACAGACCCAATCCGGCACGACCGTAAAGCGATGATCCTTCGGTATCCGCGGCAGTCTGCTTCGGCGCCAACCGGCCAGATCGGGGACACCGACCTCGATGTCCTGGATGAAGTGCAGCTCCGGCTCGTCGATGATCCACCAGCCTCCAGGGCCGCCGCGCCCTTTTTGAAACGGGCCGAACAGCTCGTAACCCAGGGCCGACGAAGCGACCAGATGCGCGCCGCTTGGACGCGGCTGGGTGTAGATCTGGCCGTTGAGGATTTCGCCGGTCAACCCTTCGGGCAATCCTTCAAGCTGCTCGTAGAGACTGGGGCGGGTCTTCTGGTGGGCGTACATGGCTCGGGCTCTCGTGCCGGGTTGCGCTGTAAAGCATACCTCGTAGGGGGCATATAGGGCTCTGTGCCCGGGGCTCGGCGGCAGCTCAGGGCGCCCCGACCCGTGCCAGTCGCTCCCGAACCATCGTCTGGGTCTCGGACGAGACGGCCAAGGCGTCGAAGCAGCGCGCCAGGTAGGCGGGGTCGCTGGCGAGGGCCTGGGTGGCACGCTCGAAGGCGGTGAGGACCGCCGGGCCATAGGCCTTGCTGGCGATCTCGATCGCCTCTGCAGGGATCGGCCCCCAGTGGGCCGACATCACCAGGAGGTCCAGGACATCGCGGGCAAAGGCGCTGCGATCGGCCCAGCGGTCGCAGTTGGCCAGGAGCTTCTCGGCGAACAGGTCGGTGCGGGCGAGGACCGGCACGGGCAACGCATCCACCGTCTCGCAGCGTAGTGGAATGCGCCCTTCGAGGACCACCTCGAAACGGACCGGAACGCCCTCGACCTCCAGCACGGTACGAATCCCGTACCGGTCTGCCCGCACCTCGCGCAGTAGCCGAGGCTCGACTTGAAACAGCGCGCCGAGCGACCCCTCGCTGACTGTCGAGCGGATGGCTCTATACCCCTCGGTCGCGGCGCACAGGAAGTCGATGTCCACCGACTCGCGATACTCGCCCAAGACGAGGGCGAGGCAGGTGCCGCCGCCGAAACAGCAGGCGGTGGCGCGTAGGAAATCCGGGTCCATCTGGCTTAAGACCCTAAGGATGCGCCGGTGGTGGGCGCGCTCAAACATTGAGCACGCCGTGTCCGTAGGTGCGCACGAGGCGCTCGATCAGTGCCCGCTCGTGTGGGTCGAGCCGGTCCGGGTCCAGGTGCCGCCACTCCCGCTCGTAGAGCGCGAGCACATCGGGCTCGCTCATCCGCTCCTGGTGCAGTTGCCAGGCGAGCAGGCGCAGGGCGGGAAAGCGAGCGATCTCGACAGTGGGAGTGTCCATGGGTCGATTTTAACGCCGTTGCAGGGGCCGACCATTGAAACGGGCCGAATAGCTCGTAACCCAGGGTCGACGAAGCGACCGGATGCGCGCCGCTGGGACGCGGGACGCGGCTGGGGTTTGACCCCGCACCCCCGCGGGCCTATGCTGCGCCGCGCAACGGTGCCGGTTCCCCCTAACCTCGAAGGGTTGGGTGGGATGAAAAGGGAACGTGGTTCAAAGCCACGGCTGCCCCCGCAACTGTAAGCAGCGAGTCCTCCCCCAGAATCGTCACTGGCCGCCCCGCGCGGCTGGGAAGGCGGGGGAGGGCGGCGACCTGCGAGCCAGGAGACCTGCCGGCACCGCGATCTCAACTGTCTATCCGGGCGGGGTGTCCCGGTGGCGAGACCGCGTCCCCTGGCCCCTGCAGGCCCTCGGGCTGCCTGCCCGAGTATCGAGGCGTCTCTCCCCACCTGCGCCCAGCTCTCATCGAATTGGGGAGAGTAAGGCTATGCATATCATGGAGGGCTTCCTGCCCCCGCTCCACGCGGCCGCCTGGACTGCCGCATCGGTCCCGTTCCTAGTGCTGGGGGTGCGACGCATCGCCCGGGTGACCCGGGAGCACCCCCAGGCCAAGCTGCTGCTCGCGAGCGCGGGGGCCTTTGCCTTCGTCCTCTCGGCGCTCAAGATCCCCTCTGTGACCGGGAGCTGCTCCCACCCGACGGGGACGGGGCTCGGGGCGGTGCTCTTCGGTCCCTCTGCGATGGCCGTGTTGGGCGCGATCGTGCTGCTGTTTCAGGCACTGCTCCTGGCGCACGGGGGGCTCACCACCCTGGGGGCCAACATCTTCTCCATGGCCATCGTCGGTCCCTGGGTCGCCTACGGGTGCTACCGGCTGGCGCGTCCAGTCGGGCTGCGCGTCGCGGTCTTTGGGGCGGCCATGCTCGGGGACCTGGCGACCTATCTGGTGACCTCGGTCCAGCTCGCCCTGGCCTTCCCAGACCCGGCGAGCGGTTTCCTGGGCGCCCTGGCCAAGTTCGGCGGCGTCTTTGCCCTGACCCAGATCCCGCTGGCGGTCATCGAGGGGCTGCTCACGGTGGTGGTGGTCAATCTGCTGATCCAATACAGCCGCGACGACCTGGACGAGCTGGGCTTCGACCACGGCGCCGGCCTGGCCGACCCTGGCGGCTTCCCGTCGGCTCGCCCCACGACACCCTGAAGGAGTCTCCCATGAAGCGCATGAATCTCGTCCTGCTGGGACTGGTGCTGGTCCTGGCCGCCCTGCCCCTGCTGCTGCCCGTGACCGGCGGACTTCCGGAGCCCTTTGCCGGGGCCGACGCCCAGGCGCAGGCCGCGATCTCCCGCGCCAATCCGGGGTACGAGCCCTGGTTCTCCCCACTCTGGGAGCCGCCGAGCGGGGAGATCGAATCTCTGCTGTTCGCCTTGCAGGCCGCCCTGGGGGCCGGACTCCTGGGCTACTACCTGGGTCTGCGGCGCGGCCAGTCGGAGCGTCGGGCGGCGTCGGACAGCGACCGCGCCTCGGGCCATGCTCCCGATTGACCGGCACGCCTGGACCCACCGCTGGCGCGGCCACCACCCGGGGGAGCGGGCGCTCCTGGCCGGCGGGATGATGGTCCTCGCCCTGGCCCTGCCGCCTCGCTCCACGGCACCCCTGGTGTGTCTCGCCATGGCCGGGGCGACGGTGGCCGGTGCGGGGGTGCCGCTCTCCGCCTTCCTGCGCACAGCGGCGGTTCCGGCGGGCTTCCTGCTCGCGAGCCTGCCCTTCCTGGCGGTCTCTCTGGACTTGTCGGAGGGCGTTCGGCTGGATTGGTCGCCTGCCGGGGCCGGGCTGGCCCTGGATGTCGGTCTGCGCTCGCTGGCCGCGGTGTCCTGTCTCGCCTTCCTGACCCTCACCACCCCCGTGTCGGAGCTGGTCCCCTGGCTGCGCCGGGTGGGCGTTCCCCAGCCGGTGGTGGAGATTGCACTCCTGATCTATCGCTTGATCTTCGTCCTCGCCGAGCGTGCGGCGGTCGCCCGCCAGGCCCAGGAGGCCAGGCTGGGTTATGCCACAGGCCGCCGCGCCATCCGCTCCCTCGGGCTCCTGGCGGCGGGCCTGCTGGGGCGCTCACTGGCACGCGCGCGGCGGTTGGAGATCGGGCTCGCGGCCCGCGGGTTCGAGGGGGAGCTTAAGGTGCTGTCGCCGCAGCGCTTGCTGTCCCGAGCCCGGCTGGCGGCGACCGCCGGCGCCGTGCTGGCTGTCGCGGCAGGCGGCCTGGCCCTGGACCGGGCCTTCCGGTGAGCCAGCCGATCCTTGAGGCCAGGGGGCTGACCTACGACTATCCCGGCGGTACAACGGCCCTGCGCGGCCTGGATCTCTGCGTCCATCGGGGGCGTCGGCTGGCGCTCCTGGGCGCCAACGGATGCGGCAAGACCACCTTGCTCCTGCACCTCAACGGCACCCTTAAGCCCCGGCGCGGTCAGGTGTCGCTCGACGGCCGGCCGGCCGGCTATGACCGCCGCGCCTTGGCCGCCTGGCGCGGGCGCGTGGGATTGGTTCTCCAGGAGCCGGACGACCAGCTCTTTTCGGCGACCGTCTATCAGGACGTCTCGTTCGGCCCGCTGAACCAGGGGCTACCCGAGCCCGCAGTCCGGGAGCGGGTATCGTCGGCACTGGATGCGCTGGGTATCGCACATCTGGCCGAGCGCCCCTGCCATCTGCTGAGCTTCGGTCAGAAGAAACGCGCAGCCATTGCCGGCGTCCTGGCCATGGGGCCGGAGGTGCTGATCCTGGACGAGCCGACCGCCGGGCTGGACGGGGCGGGGGTCGCCCAGCTCCATGCCGCCCTGGACGCACTGCAAATGCAGGGCACCACCCAGGTCTTCTCCACCCACGACGTCGACATGGCCTATGCCTGGGCGGACGAGGTGGCGATCCTGGGCGAGGGGACCCTGCTGCATCAGGGCGAGACGGTCGAGACCCTGGCCGACCCGGTGCTGCTCGCTGCCGTCGGGCTGCGCACCCCGACTGTCCTGACCCTGGCCCGCGCCCTGCGCCCGCCGGGGGAGCCCTGGCCAGGCGGGCGGACTCCGCGCACGGCAGAGGAGCTGATGGCCGGCTTGGGCGGACTCGCCGGGACCGCACTCGGTACCGGGGCTCGGCGATGACAATGATTTTGAACGCGAACGAGTGCGAATGGGGCCCATGAAGATGTGCGATGCGTCGCCGCCGATCCATGGCGGGCGCCTGCGTCTGGCGGCCGACCGGCTCGGGATTCCTTGGTCCGACTGGCTCGATCTGTCGACCGGGATCAATCCTCGGGGCTGGTCCGTGCCGGCGTTGACCGGCCGCGAGTGGACAAGTGCCTGGGCGCGTCTGCCGGAGGACGACGACGGTCTGGAGCGGGCGGCGGCGGACTATTACGGGGCGGACCGCCCGCTTCCGGTCGCTGGCTCCCAGGCGGCGATCCGGGCCCTGCCGATGCTGCGCGGTCCGAGTCTGGTGGGGGTCCCGGCGGTCGGTTACCGCGAGCATGCCTATTCCTGGGGGCGGGCCGGGCATCGGGTCCTCGCGTTGCCGGACGGGGATCCGACCGCCGACGGGCTCTTGGACCGGCTCGATGTGCTGGTGGTCGTCAATCCCAATAACCCCACCGGGGTGCGCCGGTCGGTCGGGACCCTGCTCGACTGGCACGGACGACTGGCCAGGCGCGGCGGTTGGCTGGTGGTGGACGAGGCATTCATGGACTGCCAGCCAGTGGAGAGCCTGGCCCGCTTTGCGGACAGGCCTGGGCTCCTGGTGCTGCGCTCGCTCGGCAAATTTTTCGGTCTGGCCGGGGCCCGGGTCGGTTTCGCGCTGAGCGGCCCGGAGCTTCGCGACCGGCTTCAGGTCCAGCTCGGACCCTGGACCTTGTCTGGACCCTCCCGGCTGGTCTCCGCCCTGGCCCTGCAGGATCGGGCCTGGCAGGCCGCGGCTCGGGAGTCCCTGACCGTGGACTCCCAGAGGCTACGCGGGCTCCTGGCCTGCTGCGGGCTGCCGCCCCAGGGCGGGACCGAGCTCTTCCAGTGGGCGATCGCCCCCCATGCGGCGGCGATTTCAGAGTCGCTCGCCCGTCTGGGCGTGCTGGTGCGACCCTTCGAGGACCCCCCTAGCCTGCGTTTCGGTCTGCCCGCGGGCGAGCCGCAGTGGACTCGGCTCGCGGCTGCACTGGCCGCTCGTCCGGAGAGAATGGTGTCCGCAGATGAACGCGAGTAATGCCGCAGGGATGAGCTTGACCGCCCGTACCCTGATGGTCCAGGGCACCACCTCCGACGCCGGCAAGAGCGTGCTGGTGACCGGGCTATGCCGGGTCTTTGCCCGCAGGGGCCTGCGGGTGGCGCCCTTCAAGCCGCAGAACATGGCCCTGAACAGTGCGGTGACCGCCGACGGCGGGGAGATCGGCCGTGCCCAGGCGGTCCAGGCACAGGCCTGCGGGCTTTCGCCCACGGTGGACATGAACCCGGTGCTGCTCAAGCCCAATACGGATCGGGGTGCGCAGGTCATCGTCCAGGGACGCGCGATCGATTCCATGGATGCCGTGGCCTACCATGACTACAAGCGCATCGCCCGGGCGGCGGTGCTTCGAATCCTTCGGCCGGCTTGCGGCGGGCTACGAGCTGGTCCTGGTCGAGGGCGCCGGCAGCCCGGCGGAGATCAATCTGCGGGCCAACGATATCGCCAACATGGGCTTTGCCGAGGCGGTCGACTGCCCGGTCGTGCTGATCGCAGACATCGACCGGGGCGGGGTCTTCGCCCATCTGGTCGGCACCCTGGCGCTCCTCTCCCCAAGCGAGCGGGAACGGGTCAAGGGCTTCGTGATCAATCGATTCCGCGGCGACATTGCACTGCTCCAGCCTGGGCTCGACTGGCTGGAGCGCGAGACCGGCAAGCCAGTCCTCGGGGTCCTACCTTATCTCATGGGCTGGCACCTGGATGCGGAGGATGCGGTGTCGGCCGCCCAGCCGGCCAAGTGTGCCGACGCATTGCGGGTGCTGGTGCCGGTGCTCCCGCGCATCAGCAACCATACCGATTTCGACCCGCTGCGCCTGCATCCCCAGGTGGATCTGCGTTACGTTCGGGCAGGGGAAGAGGCGCCCCCCGCGGACCTGATCGTCCTGCCCGGCAGCAAATCGGTGCGGGCGGACCTGGACTGGCTGCGCCGTGAGGGCTGGGACCGGATCGTCGCCCGGCACCTGCGCTACGGCGGGCGGGTCATCGGGATCTGCGGCGGCATGCAGATGCTCGGGACCCGCATTGCAGATCCGCTGGGTCTGGAAGGTCCGCCGGGCGAAAGCGGCGGTCTTGGGCTCCTGGACTTCGAGACCGAGCTGGCCCCCGAGAAGACCCTGCGGAACGTCGCCGGTCGACTGACCCTGGAAGACTCTCCGGTGTCCGGCTACGAGATCCATGCCGGGGTCACCACCGGCGCGGCCTTGGGTCGACCGCTTGCAATCCTGGACGCGGGCCGGCCGGACGGGGCCATCTCCGCGGACGGGCAGGTCCTGGCGACCTATATCCACGGACTCTTCGAATCCCCGGCTGCTTGCGCCGCGCTCCTGCGCTGGGCGGGACTCTCGGTCCGGGAGAGCCCGGACCATCGCGCCCTGCGCGAGTCGGCCATCGAGCGGCTGGCCGATACGATCGAGTCGCATCTGGATCTGGATCTGATCGAGTCCATCCTGGATGGGCGTGGCGTCCGGTCCGGCGAGGCGTCCCGGACTGGGGCGGCGGCGCCGTGAGACCCGGTTGGCTGGACGTCCCGGCAGCAGACCCGGTTGGGCGTCGGTCCAGCCACCAGGCGGTGCGACTCCTGGTCTTCGTGTCCGAGCGAGAGGCTGCTTGCGCCGACTGGCAAGGTGCGACGCCGCAGCCGGGCGACCTGTCCCTGGCTGGCATCGCGCCTGCCCCCGGATGCGCGCCGCCGTTCCTGACCCACGAGATGCTCTACCTGACCGGCCCGGGCTCGACCGCCGCGCGGACGGACCCTCGGCACTGCACGCCCCTGGATATTCACCGGCTCGACCTGGCCCTGAGCGCCGGCCGCCACGCGGTGGAGCGGGCCAAGCTCGCCGGGATCGGTCTGGTGACGGCCCGCGGCTTGGGGTCAGGCGGTCTCGACTCGGCCCTGGCTCTGGCCTGCGCCATGTCCGGCGCGGACACGCAAGCGTCTTGGGCGAGCGTCGCGGCCGACCGCCTGGACGGGGAAGACCTGCCGGATCTCGAGTCCGTGCGTGCGACCCTGATGCACCATGCCGGGCACCTGGACGATCCTTACGAGGCACTGCGCCGTCTGGGTGAAATGGAGTTGGCCGCACTGGTCGGGACCTGTCTCGCCTGCGCCCAGCTCGGAGTCTCATTCAGGCCCCTAGGGTACCCGGCCGAGGTCGCCGCCCTGGCGGCGCGCCGGTTGCATCCGGGGATCGGACCCTGGATCTGCGCCGTCCCCGAATTCGGCAATCGGTCTGCGAGGAGCGCGAAAGCGGCGGTCGGCCCCCAAGGCGAGTCTCGATCGCCGCTGCGGGCGCAAAACGCATAAGGCGTGCCGCGCACCCTGTTCAATCCCCCCGATCCGCGCTCGTTCCCGGATGAGCCCTTCTCGCGGGTTCAACCCGGGACCGAGACCGCCATTCGGTAACACGGAAACCACCCAATGAGTCAAGGCAAAATCTATCTGGTGGGCCTAGGCCCCGGCGCACTCGACCAGATGACCCCTCGAGCCAAGGCAGCCATCGCCGCGGCGGAGGTCGTTATCGGCTACCGTACCTATATCCGGCTCATCGCCCCGCTGCTCGCCGGCAAGCAGGTCGTCGAGCGCGGCATGGCCGAAGAGATCGACCGCTGCGGGGAGGCCCTGGACCTGGCCCGTCGGGGTCGCACCGTGGCCCTGATTTCCTCCGGAGACGTAGGCGTCTTCGGCATGGCCGGCCCGCTCTACGAGGTCCTCTTCGAGCAGGGCTGGACCCCCGATTCCGGTATCCGGGTGGAGGTCATTCCCGGCATCACCGCGGCGTCTTCCTGCGCATCCTTGGCCGGTGCGCCCCTGACCCACGACTTCTGCGCCATTTCGCTCTCTGACATGCTGACCCCCTGGCCGGTCATCGCGGCGCGCCTGGAGGCGGCGGCCAGCTCGGATCTGGTGACCGTTCTCTACAACCCGAAAAGCAGCCGCCGGCCGCGCCAGATCCGGGAGGCCCAGGCGATCTTCCTGCGTCACCGCGAACCCGCCACCCCGGTGGCCGCGGTGCATGCAGCCTATCGCCCCCGCCAGGCGGTGGAGCTGACGACGCTGGCGACCATGTCCGACGGCGAAATCGGTATGACCACCACACTGATCGTCGGAAACGCCAGCAGCTTCGTGCGCGCCGGACTGATGGTCACCCCCCGGGGGTATGCGCGCAAATACTGCCTGTCCGACGGCAGCGTGCAGGCCGGAGAGGCCCCGCGGGTGCCATTATCTTCCGGACTCGACGGCTGGCAGCGGGGCCTGGCCGAATGCGCTGCGCAGCTGGGAATCGACGGGGCCGCCGCGCGCATGGGGGTTAGCCGGGCACAGATCCTGGATGCCCTGGCCGTCTTCGGCGGGGGATCGCCGGGTGGCGAGCCCCGCCCCGACCGAAGCGGGTCCGACGAGGCGGCGGGCCCCGGGGCTGCTTGCCGGAGCGACGAGTGGGAGCGACAGCCGGTATCCGGCTTGCCGGCCATGGTCTTGGCGCAGGCGCTGGACCCCGCTGCCCGCGGTGCGCTCGCCGAGCGGGTGTCCGCGGCCCTGGATGCCTACGAGCGGGATCTGCGCGCGGGTCTGGGACCGCTCGCCGGGGAGCTCGATCCGATCCTGGAGCGGGCACGGAGCAGCTTCCGCGAGGCACTGGGGGACGCCGGTCCGCGAGGCCCGGTCGGGTCGGATCGACGTCGGGCGTAAAGACACAGACAGGATTCGCGAGCGGACGACTGCGGCTAGCGCTGGCCCCAGGGGAGCCGCAAGGACGCACCGAAGAATGCCAGGACCGTCAGATCCGACTCCACCGCGAAGAAGGTGTGGTCGCAGGCGGCGTGCACATACATCAGGGTGCCGGCGCGCACCTCATGGTCGCTCTCGCCCACGCGCAGGCGCCCGCGGCCTTTGAGCACCAGATAGAGCTCGTCCTCCTCGTGTGCCCTGGCCATGTCGGGCGAGCCGGCCGGGACGTGATAGATCGAGCAGCTCAAGGATTGGGTGCGCAGAAACTCCCGCAACGACAGGGTGCCCGGCTGGACCTGGGCCATCAGCTCGTCCAGCTGGAACACCTGCCAGTCATCGGCGGGCTTGGGGTCGGTGGCGCTCGAATCGGGGTTCATTTTTAAAGCTCCGTTGGGTTCTGGCTGATACAAGGTTGAGTCCGGGTGTTGTCCGGCGAAGCTCGGGGCGCTCGGACAGTGCACCCGCGCTTCAGGGTATCCCAGTGGACGCGGGCTCGCGCCGGGATACTGTACCGTAGCTGAGAAGGATTTGCGTTCCGGCCGTTGTCGGGATACGATAAGAATCGTTCTCGTTAGCCAATTTAGCGCGGTATCCATCCATGTCCCCGAGCGCAACCCATCCACTCCGTCGCTGGTCCTTGCGGGATCCTGGGCTAGCCGCGGCTCCCGTCGCACCGGCCGCCGTGCGGGTTCCGGACGCCGAACCGGTCGGCGGGTCCGCACCGATCGACAGTGCAATCAAAGGCTTCCCCTTGGCGATGGCCGACGAGGGCAAGACCCTGCGTATCCTGGCGCTCCATGGTGGCAAGGGGTTGGCGATGCGGCTCACGGAGCTGGGTCTCAACGTCGGCACCGAGATCCGCGTGATCCAGCGCCAGGGCGGCGGGCTCCTGGTGGCCCGCGGCGAGTCGCGCATTGCGCTCGGCGGCGGTATGGCCGGAAAGATCCTGGTGACGCCGGTTCCATGATGCACAGATCACTCTCCAAATAGGTATTCCTCAATGACCGTTGCGATGAAGGATCTCCGGGCCGGCGACCGCGGCCGGGTCCAGGGTTATGACGAGGGCGGGCGCGCTTACCGGCGCAAGCTCCTGTCCATGGGGCTCACGCCGGGCGTCGAGCTGGAAGTGGTCCGGGTCGCGCCCTTGGGCGATCCGGTGGAGCTGCGGGTGCGTGGGACCTCGGTCAGTCTGCGCAAAGACGAGGCGGCGGCACTGCGGGTAGAGAGGATCTAATCATGACCGGTCCCAGGCGGCACCAGTATACGATCGGCGTGGTCGGCAACCCCAATTGCGGCAAGACCACGCTCTTTAATGCGCTGACCGGCTCCCGCCAGCGGGTAGGCAATTGGCCCGGGGTCACGGTAGAGCGCAAGGTCGGGCGCTACCGCTTCGAGTCCGCGGACTTCAATCTGGTGGACCTGCCGGGGACCTATTCTCTGGACGTGACCGACCAGTCGGTCTCGATCGACGAGCGGATCGCCCGTGACTTCGTACATGCCCGGGAGTCGGACCTGGTCCTCAATATCCTGGACGCCTCCAACCTGGAGCGGAACCTCTATCTCACCACCCAATTGATCGAGATGGGCAGGCCCTTGGTGCTGGCCCTGAATATGATGGACGTGGCTCGGGCCAAGGGTCTGCAGATCGAGGTTCCGGACCTCGAGCGGCGACTGGGCTGCCCGGTGGTTGCGGTCAGCGCGGCTACCGGAGAGGGGATGGATATGCTGCGTCGGGTGCTGCTGAGCGCCGCACGGGAGCGTCCGGTCCCGACTGCTCAGATCCGCTACGACCGCGTCGTCGAGGGGGCGATCGCAGCCATCGCGCCGCGTATCGAGCCCATCGCTCGGGCCGCCGGGGACCCGACCCGATGGGTCGCGGCCCGGCTTCTGGAGGGCGACGATCTGGCGCTTACCCTGGTGGGGGATGCGGTGGCGCCGCAGGAGCTGCGCACCCTGCTCGGAGACCAGTCGGATGACGCGGATATACTCTTTGCCGACGGCCGTTACGGATTCGCACACCAGCTGGTCAGCGCCTGCGTGGTCAAGACCGGCGAGGCGTCGCGCAACCTTTCCGACACCATGGACCGGGTGATGCTCAACCGGGCGCTCGGTATTCCGATCTTTCTGCTGGTCATGTACCTGATGTTCATGTTTACCATCAACATCGGGGGGGCATTTATCGACTTTTTCGACCAGGCAGCCGGCACCGTATTCGTCGATGGCGTGCGCGAGGTCCTGACCGGCTGGCAGTCGCCCGAATGGTTGATGGTGCTCCTGGCCGACGGCATCGGCGGGGGTATCCAGGTGGTCGCCACCTTTATCCCGATCATTGCCTTCCTGTATATCTTTATGTCGGTGCTGGAGGACTCCGGCTATATGGCACGGGCCGCCTTCGTCATGGACCGATTCATGCGCGCGGTCGGGCTCCCGGGGAAGTCTTTCGTGCCGCTGCTCGTCGGATTCGGCTGCAACGTGCCGGCCATTATGGCGACCCGCACCCTGGAGAGTCAGCGCGACCGCATACTCACGGTCCTCATGGCCCCCTTCATGTCCTGCGGTGCGCGCCTGCCGGTCTACGCGCTGTTCGCTGCCGCATTCTTCCCCGTCGGCGGTCAGAATGTGGTCTTCCTGCTCTATCTGATCGGGATCGCGGTGGCCGTGCTCACCGGGTTCGTGATGAAGGCGACCTTGCTGAAGGGCGAGGCGACCCCCTTCGTCATGGAGCTGCCGCCCTATCATTTGCCGACACTCAAGGGCGTGGTCCTGCGTACCTGGGAGCGGACCCAGGGGTTCGTGGTGCGCGCCGGACGGGTGATCGTCCCCATGGTGCTGGTCATCAATGTGCTGAACAGCATCGGCACAGACGGGACCTACGGCAACCAGGACAGCGACAAGTCCTTGCTCGCCGGTATCGGCTGCACCATGGCCCCGGCCTTCGCGCCGATGGGGCTCGACGCAGACAACTGGCCGGCCACGGTCGGCATCTTCACCGGGGTTCTGGCGAAGGAGGCGGTGGTCGGCACCCTGGACGCGACCTATTCTGCACTGGCCGCGTCGGATGCGGGGGAGGGGACCGCCAGCGCGGAATCGCAGCCGTTCAGCCTGTCGGGGGGCCTGATGGCCGCACTGGCGACCGTCCCGGCCAACCTTAAAGACGCGCTGGGTGCCTGGAGCGACCCGATCGGGCTCTCGGTGGGCGAGTTGGGAGATCAGTCCGCTGCGGCAGCGGAGCAGGGTGTCGGCACCGGCACCTACGGGGCCATGGCCGCGCGCTTCGACGGTACTGCCGGGGCCTTCGCCTATCTGCTCTTTATTCTGCTGTATTTCCCTTGCGTGGCCGCCATCGCAGCCATCTACCGGGAGACCACGCCGGGCTGGACGGTATTCGCGGCAGCCTGGACCACGGGGCTCGGGTACGCCATCGCGACGGTCTATTACCAGGCTGCCATCTTCGCCCGCGACCCGGTATCCTCCGCCGCCTGGATCGGACTGATGCTCGGCATCTTCGCCGCGGTGGTCTTCGCCATGCGCCGCTGGTCGGCGCGGGAGCTGGTCGGCGCGCGCTTGGCGCGGGCGGCGGCGTGACGGTCAGGGCCAGTCGCGAATCCGGGTAAGACAGAGTAAAGACCATGATCCTATCCGAGCTCACCGGCTATCTCGCCCAGCACCGGCGGGTGGCCCTGATCGACATGGCCTATCGGTTCGGGGCCAGCCCCGATGCCTTGCGGGGCATGCTCGCCATCCTGGAGCGTAAGGGCTGGGTGCGCCGGCTGGAAGGCGGGGCCGCCTGCGGCAGCGCCTGCGGCAAGTGCGATACCTCGGCATTGGAGACCTACGAATGGCTGGGCAGCCCCGCGGGGGTGGTTGGCGATGCGCACCCATGACTTAAGTCTCTGGGGCCACTCCCACGACTTCGCCGCCGCCGACGACGAGATCCAGGCCGAGCGACGCACCCGCTGGGTCGTGGCGCTCACCCTGGGGGCCATGGCGGTGGAGCTCCTCGCCGGCTGGGTGACCGGCTCCATGGCACTGCTGGCGGACGGCTGGCATATGGGCAGCCATGCGGCTGCGCTCGGCATCAGCGCCTATGCCTATGCCTTCGCACGCCAGCGACGGGCCGATCCTCGGTTCACCTTCGGCACCGGCAAGGTTTCCTCCCTGGCCGGCTATACCAGCGCATTGCTGCTCGCAGGCGGCGCAGTCTGGATGGCCCTGGAGTCCGTCGTCCGGCTCGCCCAGCCGGTGGAAATCCGTTACGGCGACGCACTGCTGGTGGCTGCCTTCGGGCTCGGGGTCAATCTGATCTCGGCCTGGCTGCTGGGCCATGGGCACACCCATGCCCATGACCGCGAGGGGCGCGCTCGGCACCGCGATCATGACCACGAGGCGCACGATCATGACCACGAGCACGGCCGGGACCATCCTCGCCAGGATGGCGAGCATCGCGACCACAATTTGCACGCCGCCTATCTGCATGTCGTCGCCGATGCGCTGACCTCGGTCCTGGCCCTGCTCGCGCTGGGTCTGGGACTGGTCTACGGCTGGGGCTTTCTGGACCCGCTGATGGGCATCGTCGGCGCGTTGCTCGTCGGCCGCTGGTCCTGGGGGCTGGCCCGGGACAGCGCCGCGGTGCTGCTGGACGCTGAGGATCAGGGCCAAGTCGCCTGGCAAGTGCGGGCCGCCATCGAAGCGGACGCAGACAACGAGGTCTCGGACCTGCATGTCTGGCGGGTGGGCCCCGCTGGACGCGCCTGCATCGTCTCGCTCGTCACCCACGAGCCGCGCCCGGTGGAGCATTACCGTGCACTGGTCGCCGGGGTGCCGGGGCTGCTGCACCTGACGGTGGAGGTCAATCACTGCCGGCGGTCGGACTGCGGGTCCAAGGCGACTGTCTGACCGGCACTGCCGCGGGAGGGACGCCGCCGGCAGCTCGCGTAGCCCCCTTAGCCCACAAAGGCGCAACGCGATAGCAGTTCCGCCACCTCTGCTGATGTCGCGTCCGTGCCCTACGCCAAGCCCCCGAAGGGCGGAACGCGTATGCTCGTCAAGCGCTCCGGGTGTAGGAGCGGCCCCCCGGCCGCGACGCATGTCATCCATGGGGTGATAAAATCGCTGCCGATCGCGACGCACCGACGGTTCGGTGCGCATGCTGCCCGGCGCAGCGCGTGTGCCTGCCAGGAGATTTCGTTGACCGTAAAGCAAGAATCCGCTGCCGAGCCCGCATTGGTGCGATCGGTGCTTCGCGCCACTCCGGCCGAGCAGCACCTGCTCCTGAGCTGGTCTCGGGGGCTGGGCGCCATTCGTCAGAGCGATCGGTCAGCGCGCGAGAAGGCGACCGCGGCGCTCAGGCTGACCCGCGAGAAGAGGGCCACTTGGCCACTCGTCAAGTTGGTTGCCCGGGCCTTGAAGCACCTGGCCTGGGACGCGCGCTCCTGGAAGCTACGACTGGGCGTGGGGGCAGTGATTGCGACTTTCGCCGCGGTTGGGAATGGCGGGGCCGGTATCGTGGCCCTGGGTGGCGGTATCGGCCTCCCGCTATGGGTGCTGATGGGTCTCGGCGGCGTCGTTGCAGGCGTGCTTGGCGACGCGATCAAGAAGAAGCTTGCGAAACCCAAGACCGCTTGACTTGCGCCCGTCCAGGCGGCAGCCCGACGCTCCCGTCGCGTCCCTGACCCGGCTGGCCTTCCGCCACGGGCCGATCGGCGACAGCCCGGAGGGCGGCGGCTAAGGGGGCCGATCGCTTGGAGACGCTGACCATGGTGCAGTCCGCGGACCGGTCCGGGTCCGTCCCCGGTGGAGCAAGCGGCGCGGTCGCCCCGCGCCTGGATCCCCGGCCCGAGCTTTTCGACCTTCCCGGCGGCTTGGCGTGAGACCTTCCGGATCCGACTCGATCGATTTCGACCCGCGGGCGCTGCTTAAGCAGCTCCCCCAGTCCCCCGGCGTCTACCGTATGCTCGACGCGGCCGGCCAGGTCCTCTACGTGGGCAAGGCCAAGTGTCTCAAGCGCCGGGTAGCGAGCTATTTCACCCGTGCCTTGAACGGTCGCATCCTGTCCATGGTGGGTCAGATCGCCGATATCGAGGTGACGGTGACCCGCAGCGAGGGCGAGGCGCTGCTCCTGGAGAGCAACCTCATCAAGTCGCTGAAGCCCCGCTACAACGTGGTGCTGCGCGACGACAAGAGCTATCCGTACATACTCCTGACCGACCAGGACCCATTCCCGCGCCTGGCCTTCTACCGGGGCAGCCGCAAGGGTCCGGGGCGCTATTTCGGGCCCTATCCCAGCGCCTGGTCGGTGCGCGAGACCTTGCAGCTACTCCAGCGGCTCTTTCCGGTCCGCCAGTGCGAGGACAGCTTCTACCGCACCCGCTCGCGGCCCTGTCTCCAGTACCAGATCAAGCGCTGCACCGGACCCTGCGTGGGCCTGGTCAGCGCGGAGGTCTACGAGCAGGATGTGGAGCGTACCGCCAAGTTCCTGGATGGGCGTACCGACGAGGTGATCTCGGAGCTGGCCGCCGACATGGAGCGCGCGGCCGGCGAGCTGGAATTCGAGCGTGCCGCGGTGCTGCGCGACCGGATCGCCACCCTGCAACGCATCCGCGAGCGACAGTACGTAGACGGGGAGGGCGGGGATTTGGATATCGTCGCGTGCGCCCAGGAGGGGGGCGTCAACTGCGTCCAGGTCTTCTTTATCCGCGCCGGGCGCAATCTGGGCAACAAGGCGTTCTTCCCCCTGGCCCCGGACGACACCGACGAGGCCACCCTGCTCTCGGGCTTCCTCGCCCAGTTCTATGCGGATAAGCAGATCCCGCCTGAGCTAGTGGTGTCTGCCGAGCCGGAGGATCGCGCGCTGCTGGAAGAGGCACTGGGGGAGCGGGTCGGGCACCGGGTCCAGATTAAGTCCCGGGTGCGCACCGAGCGCGCCCGATGGCTGGAGATGGCCCGCGGCAACGCACTGGTGGCGCTCAAGTCCAGGCTAGGCAGCCAGGCCGGCTATGCCCGGCGCCTGGCCGCATTGCGCGACTCGCTGGACCTGGCCGAGGCCCCCGGGCGCATGGAGTGCTTCGACATCAGTCATACCCAGGGCGAGCGCACCGTCGCCTCCTGCGTGGTCTTCGACGGCGAAGGTCCGCGCAAGTCCGATTATCGCCGCTTCAACATCGAGGGCATTACACCCGGGGACGACTATGCCGCGCTCCACCAGGCACTGACCCGCCGCTACACCCGGATCAAGCAGGGCGAATACCCGATCCCGGACCTGCTTTTCATCGACGGCGGACGGGGCCAGATCGGCTCGGTGGCCGATGCGCTCCAGGAGCTGGGACTCGGGGTGGGGCCGGACGGGATCGCACTGGTGGGGATTTCCAAGGGGCCTGACCGGCGTCCGGGGACCGAGCAGCTTTGGTTGTTGGGCCGGGGGACCCCCGTTATACTTCCGGCCGACTCCCCGGCCATGCATCTGATCGAGCAGATCCGCGACGAGGCACACCGCTTCGCGATCACAGGGCACCGGCAGCGCCGCGCCAAGGCGCGCACCGCCTCGGTCCTGGAAGAGATCGAGGGGGTGGGGCCAAAACGCCGCCAGAGTCTGCTCAAGGCCTTCGGCGGACTTCGCGGACTCGCCCGCGCGGGGGCGGAGGACATCGCCCAGGTGGACGGTATCGGCCGCGACCTCGCCCAGCGCATCTACGACGCTCTACACCTGGAAGCCGCGGCCCCGTGACAGCCTTGCCCGTGCCCCCCCTCTGGAACACACCGAACCTGCTGACCCTGCTGCGGATTCTGCTGATCCCGGTATTCGTGCTGGTATTCTACCTACCTACCCGCTGGTCGCCCTACGCGGCGGCCCTGGTGTTCTCCGCCGCAGCGGTCACCGATTTCGTGGACGGCTACCTGGCCCGACGCTGGGGCCAGACCTCGCCGCTCGGGGCCTTCCTGGACCCGGTGGCGGACAAGCTGATGGTCGCGGTGGCGCTGGTGCTCCTGGTGCAGGCGGACCCGCGGGTCATCCTGGTGCTTCCGGCGGTGGTCATCATCGGACGCGAGATCACGGTCTCGGCCTTGCGGGAGTGGATGGCCGAGATCGGCGCCCGGGCGCAGGTGGCGGTATCGGCCATCGGCAAGCTCAAGACCACAGCCCAGATGGTCTCCATCATCCTGCTCCTCCTGCGCGACGCAGCCTTCGGACACTGGGTCTATTATCCAGGGGTCGTGCTCCTGTACCTGGCCGCAATCCTCACGCTCTGGTCCATGTGGCTCTATCTGCGTGCAGCCTGGCCAGCCCTGTCCGGGGAGGCGCGCCCCGGCTAGGCGTCCGGGGCGATGAAAAATTTGATTCGGAAGCTTGACAGCACCCCGCCGATTCGTAAAATAACGGGCTCCTAAGCGGGAATAGCTCAGTGGTAGAGCACAACCTTGCCAAGGTTGGGGTCGCGAGTTCGAGTCTCGTTTCCCGCTCCAATTTTCTTGTAGGCTGTTGATTTTTCTCCGGTAGTGCGCCGCCGAGGCGATTCAGGCCCCTTGGTTTCAGGGTTGTGATCGTTGCGCACCGCAGGAGAAGCGCGACATGCCCACATTGTCTGCTGATGTAGACGCCCTGGTTGCGTTGCGCGAGTTTGATCGCGCGACCCCGGGGCGTCTCGCGTTTTGGACCGACGCACTCGGAGATCGTGAGTTGTCGGCCATCGCTCCCGAAGACGTGGACGCCGCCATGGTCCGCTCGCCGAGCGCGGACGCCTGATCCCAGACGCGGCAAATAGACCTTCCCGGCGGGCGCCCAGCTAACTGGCTCTGCCCGTCGATCCTCAATCGCTACATCGATCGACTCGGGAGCGTCTACCGCGTCCGGTTCGCCGCGCGCCGCCGCGGGCGGAGCCGTTTGCCCGCCGCCACGCCATTGCGCAGGCGGTCCTCGGGTGCTATCTACTGACAAAGGCAAACCGCCGCCAAGAGCCGATCCCGATGAATCGCCGCCAACCCATGGCCGGGCCGGGCCCGTTCCGCGCCGATCAATTGACCGACGGCGACCGCTACGAGCTCTCCAACGGCCATCCGATCTGGTGCGCTCCGGCTGGACGGGACCATGCAGGTCCGAACGCGACCGGCGCAGCCCTGCTCGACAGCGACCCGGACGTGCAATGGACCGGAGTCGACGCCGGCTATGCGCCCGATCCCGTGACCCTGCGCGCACCCGATGTCTCGGTCGGCACTCCCGGCGGAGACGGCGGCTGGATCCCCGATGCCCCCTTGCTGGCGCTGGAATACGCGGCACGCGGCCAGGACGAGTCCGAGCTGAGGGCCAAGATCGCCGATCTGCTCGGGCACGGCACGCGCATCGTGTGGGTGGTGCGCTTGACCGGTCCGCGCCGGGTGGAGGTCCATACCCAGGCCCAGCCGATGCAGACCCTCGGGATTGAGGACACGCTTGCCGCGCCGGGAATCCTCCGCAACCGGGTTCCGGTCGCCGCGCTGTTCGACCGCGCCCTCGCCCACCAGCGCATCCTGAACAACCTCTTGCAGCGGCAGGGGTATGCCGATTTGGATGCGATCCGTGCGGAAGGACGGGAGGCCGGACGCGAGGAAGGTCTGGCCGAGGCGATCCTGACCCTGCTCGCCGACCGTGGGCTCGCGGTCGACGATGACACCCGAGCCCGCATCCGGGCCGTCCGCGATCCCGAGCAACTGCGCGCCTGGCTGCTGGCCGCGGCCCGGGACGGGACCGTCGAAGGGTTGTTCAAGACTTGAGCGCCCCCTGCCGTAGCCACAGTTGAAACAGGACCGTTTCAATGCGAGCCGCCGAGAACCTCTTCTGAGGTTGGGCCTTCGAGCACCCGGTCGGCCCAGGCTTCCAGCTCCGCCGCGTTGGCGCGCAAAGGAAGCGAAAAACTGACGTGCTGTCCGGCAAGCTCGGCATCGGCGTAGCGATGCTCGTCGAGCAGCAGATAGCGCATCTGCGGCTGCCACCGCCGCAGTTGCTCGGGCAGGTCCGGCTCGCACAGCTCCGCCAGACTGGTCTTGGCCCACCAGGTCTTCTCCCCGCTTTTCTGGTCCCAACCACCGCGTGGGGGAGCAGAAAAGCGGTCATACTCGCGGGGCGGACTCCGGTCCGTGGGGCGGCCTGAGTTCTGTCCCCCGTGCTGCGCGGCGGCTCCTGGAACAACAATCCGACGAGGTGCCGCGCCGCCTACCGCAACCACAACACCGCTGACAACCGCAACGACAACCTTGGGTTTCGGGTGTGTTGTGGCGCCCACATCGCAAGTGCCCCGGAAGCGCCAAGGCGCGACCGAAATTGCCGGCCGACCAAGGTTTGCCGGCCGAGGCCGGGGTGCGATCGATGGCGCAGGCCAGTCCCGTCCGCACGCGCTCGGGCGCGTCGGGCGCATAGCCAAACCGGGCGCCACCTGGATTCGTTCCCGTGGCGCCCACCTTTATCAGCGGGCGGATTGTTTGATCCAGCCGCCCAGCAGCCGGCCGATCTCGGCCACCTGGGCGCTCACATGGGCATATTGGCCATCACTGAGCCAGCACCAATGGTGGGCGAGGCGCAGATAGAGCCGCAGACGATTCAGTGCGGCGTCGGCGTCACGCAAGGCCGCCTGGCGCGGCGGACCGCGCTGGCTCTGCGCGACAAAGACCGCCTCCTGGCAATCCAATGCGGCATTCATGAGACGCAGGGTGACGGTCTGACGGTAGACGCGCGGGAAGCGCTCCGTCTTCGGCAGCAACCAGCTCAAGAGGTCATAAAGCTGCGTCAGCAGGATGAGGTCTTCCGCCATGCCCGACTCCCCCCGCAGCCCCGCCTTTCTGGCGCTCTGTGATTGGTCCAACCTGCTGGGGGCCTTCGAGCGGGCGGCACGCGGGAAACGGCGCCAGGCGACGGTGGCAGCGTTTGAATTCCAGCATGCCGACCGGCTGCTGCAAGTGCGCGCGGAACTGCTCGATGGCCGCTATACCCCGGGTCCCTACACCCATTTTTTCATCCATGAGCCCAAGCGGCGCAAGATCAGCGCCGCGCGTTTTCGCGACCGGGTGGTGCACCATGCCCTGTGCGCCATCGTTGAGCCGCGCTTCGAACGCATCTTCATCCCGGACAGCTACGCCAACCGCCCAGGCAAGGGCACCCACCGCGCGATCGATCGGCTGCAACAGTTCGCCCGCCGCTACCGCTATGTGCTGCGGGCCGATGTCCGCCAACACTTCCCGTCCATCGACCATGCCATCTTGCTCGACGCCCTGCGGCCTCATATCCCCGAACTCGACCTCTTTGACCTGATCGCGCGCATCCTCGCCAGCGGCCGGGATGTGCTGCGCGACGAATACCGGATGGTCTGGTTTGCGGGCGACGACCTCCTCGCCGCCTGTCGCCCGCGCGGGCTGCCGATCGGCAATCTCACCTCCCAGTTCTGGTCCAACTGCTATCTGCATGGTCTGGATCTCTTCGTCAAGCGCGAGCTGGGGTGCCGCGCCTACCTGCGTTATGTCGATGATTTCGCGCTTTTCGCCGATGACAAGCCGACCCTCTGGGCGTGGAAGCGCGCCATCGTAGAACGGCTGGCGCGGCTGCGTCTGACGATTCATGAGACCAGCGCCCAGGTGGTGCCCACCGCCAGCGGCATCCCCTGGCTGGGGTTCGTCGTCTACCCGGACCATCGCCGGGTCAAGGCACGGCGCGTGCGTCATGCCACCCGGCGTCTGGGCGAAGCCTATGAAGACTATCGATCCGGGGTCATTTCCTTTGGCGAATTCGACGCCGGAGTCCAGGGCTGGATCAACCATGTGTGCCACGCCGATTCCTGGGGGCTGCGCCGGCATGTGCTGGCGCCGTTTCATCTTGAGGCCGGCGATTGGCCGGGACGCCTGGGCGGAAACGGCTAACATATTTAGTTGATATCCAAAAATCGCGCGTAGCGCCGCTTCGCGGCGCGTCAGGGGGCAGGGTGTCGGCGATTCAGCGTCCAGCATCCCAGCGTCCAGCTACTCGATGGGGGCGCCACAACACACCCGAAACCCAAGGAGGCCGCGGCGGAAGACAGCGGAGCTGTGGAAGCGGGAGGCGGCGCGGCACCACGTCGGATTGAAGTACCAGGAGCCGCCGCGCAGCACGGGGGACATCTCCCCGTTTGCCTCCCAGGCCGAGCCATCCGTGGGCGCGCCCGCGTAGCTCCCATGCCAGCGATCCTGGCACCACTCCCAGACATTGCCATGGACCTGATAGAGCCCGAAGGCATTGGGCTGGAAGCCCTCCACCGGCAGGGTGCGTCGTCGGTACTCGCCCTTGGGGCCGCCGCAGTACGTGTAGTTCCCATCGTAGTTCGCCAAACTCGGATCGATCCGGTCGCCCCTGTCGATGGCTTTGAAAACGCGCACCTATTTGGCTCATACCGCGGGCAATCGCCAACGAGGGTGGTGAAGATCGGCTGGTAAGGGGGTGTTGAAGGGGGAGTGAAAGGGACCGCGTACGACAACTGCAGTGGGTAGCCATTGCCACGCCTTGGCGCCGGGTTCGGCCCCGGCGGAGCGTAGCGGAGCCGGGGCCGAACCCGGCGCCAAGGCGACGTGTGCCGCGCGGCGGGCACCGCCGCCGCGGGCGATGACACGGGGCGCGTCTTGGTCTAGAGGATAGGGGCCGTCGAGACCGGTGCGGCACCGGCTCCGACCGCCACAGTCCGTCCGGTGCCGCACCGTGCGCCGTGCCCTGCACGTGCCGCCTCAGTATCGCCCGCGTCCGGGCGTTCAGCCAGTGCTCGGCGGCAGGAGTTGCCGATGCCGGGCACGGCCCGCCTGTTCAACTGCGCCCGTTGCGGTCGTCAGGTGGCGATCTGCCGCCGTTGCGACCGGGGCAACCGTTACTGTGGCCCGGGCTGCGCACAGGCGGCGCGGCGGGCTGGCACGCGCGCGGCCGGGGCGCGTTATCAGCGCAGCCGCCCGGGTCGCTTTGCCCATGCCCAGCGTCAGCGCCGCTACCGGGCCCGGCAGCGGAAAGTGACGCATCGGGGTTCACCCGCTCCGCCCCCCGGTGCTTCACTGGTCCCCGAGTCGCGTGCCACGGCACCCCCCGGCATCGCGGCGCCGGTCCCTGCCGGCGCCGGTCTACGCTGCCGTTTCTGCGGGCGGGCGTGTTCGGCGTTCGTCCGTCTGGGGTTCTTGCGTCAGCGCCGCGATGGGCCAGCGATGCCATGGCCACCCCGCGTGCGGGCACAAAGCCCCTGAGCACGGCACCGGGTGGCCCGAGCGAGGAACAAACGAGCGTGACCATCCCCGCGGAGCTCGAAGCGAAGATCCTGCGCTACTTCCATGTGGAGAAGTGGCGCGTCGGCACCATTGCCACCCAGTTGGGCGTGCATCACGCCACCGTCGATCGGGTGTTGTCCCAGGCCGGGTTGCCGAAGAGTGCGCGCGCCCACCGCGCGTCCCTGTTCGACCCCTATCTGCCCTTTGTGGCGAAGACCCTAGAGCAATTCCCGCGCCTGACCGCCAGCCGTCTCTACGCCATGGTGCGCGAGCGCGGCTACACCGGGGGTCCCGATCACTTCCGCCATCTGGTCGCCATGCAGCGCCCGCGCCCCCAACCCGAGGCCTATCTGCGCCTGAAGACCTTGCCCGGGGAACAGGCCCAAGTGGACTGGGCGCACTTCGGAACGTGCACCGTCGGGCGGGCCGCGCGCCCGCTGATGGCGTTCGTCATGGTGCTGAGCTGGTCGCGCCAGATCCTGCTGCGCTTCTGCCTCGATGCGCGCATGGCCAACTTCCTGCGCGGTCATGTGGCCGCCTTCAGCGCCTGGAACGGGGTTCCGCGGGTGCTCCTCTACGACAATTTGAAAAGCGCCGTGCTCGAACGTCAGGGCGATGCCATCCGGTTTCATCCCACCCTGTTGGCGCTGGCCGCCCATTACCGTTTCGAGCCGCGGCCCGTCGCGGTCGCCCGCGGGAACGAAAAAGGTCGGGTGGAGAGAACCATACGGTATGTGCGCGACGCGTTTTTTGCCGCCCGCACCTGGCAGGACCTGGACGACCTCAACGCCCAGGCCGACGCCTGGTGCCAAGGCCAGGCGGCCGATCGGCCCTGCCCGGAGGACCGCACGCTCACCGTGCGGGCGGCCTTTGCGCTGGAACAACCGCGCCTGATTGCCCTGCCGGACAACCCCTTTGCGAGCGACGAGCAGGTGGCGGTGCGGGTCGGCAAGACGCCCTATGTGCGCTTCGACCGGAACGACTACAGCATCCCGCCCGACTACGTACAGCGCACCCTCGCGGTGGCGGCCAGCCCGAGCGCCGTGCGGGTGCTCGCCGGCGGGGAGGTCGTCGCGTCTCACCCCCGCAGCTACGACCAGGGGGCGCAGATCGAGGACCCGGCGCACCTGGCGGAGCTGACCGCGCGCAAACGCGCGGCGCGCCAGCACCGCGGCCAGGATCGCCTCGCCCAGGCGGCGCCCAGCAGTCGCGAACTGCTGATCCAGGCCGCCGCCCGCGGCGACAACCTCGGCTCCATCGCCGCCGCGCTGCTGCGCCTGCTCGAGCGCTATGGCGCGGCCGAGTTGGAGGCGGCCATCGGCGAGGCACTGGCCCGGGCGGTCCCGCATCCCAACGCGGTACGTCTGGCCCTGGAGCGACGGCGCGAGCAGCGCGACCAACCGCCCCCGCTGGCGGTGGCGTTACCGCCCGATCCGCGCGTGCGCGACCTCGTGGTCCAACCGCCGCGCCTCGGCGACTACGACCAACTGCAAACGCCTGGGGAGGACGACGATGACCGCCCCAATTGATCCCCTGTTCGCGCGCGCCCAGGCGCTCAAGCTCCACGGCTTGCTGGCCCACTGGGAGGAGGTCGCCGCCAGCCCCTGGCTGCCGGCCCTGATCCAGTGGGAGGAGGAAGCACGCACCCAGCGCTCGCTGCAGCGCCGCCTTACCAACGCCCACCTCGGGCGCTTCAAGCCCTTGGCCGATTTCGACTGGACCTGGCCCAAGCGCTGCGAACGCGAGGCCGTCGAGGAGTTGATGAGCCTGGCCTTCGTGCGCGAGGCGGCGAATGCCATCCTGATCGGCCCCAACGGTGTGGGCAAGACCACGCTCGCCCGCAATATCGCCTATCAAGCGGTACTCGCCGGTTATACGGCGCTCTGTACCAGCGCCGGGCAGATGCTCAACGAGCTGGCCGGCGCCGACGGCGACCACGCCCTGCGCCATCGCCTGGCCCTCTACGCCCGACCGCGTCTACTGCTCGTCGACGAGATCGGCTATCTCTCCTACTCCAACCGCCACGCCGATCTGCTCTTCGAGATCGTCTCGCGCCGCTACCAGGAAAAATCCACCCTGGTCACGACCAACCGCCCGTTCGCCGAGTGGGGCGAGGTCTTCCCCAATGCCGCCTGTGTCGTCTCCCTCGTCGACCGCTTGGTGCATCACGCCGAGATCCTCGCCATCGAGGGCGAGTCCTATCGGCTCAAGGAGGCCAAGGAGCACGGGGAACAACGGCGCCGGCAACGGGCCGCACGCCAGGCCGCCACACCCCCGACCGCCGACTGAACCGCCACGCCGGAGGTCCCCATGTATCACCCGCCCACCATCCCGCACGATTGGTCCATCGAACAAGCCTTGGCCGTCCGCAACTTCCTCGAAACCCTGCTCGAAGGTGTCTGCGACATCTACCAAGAGTCGTTCCGTACCTACGACCGCGCCCATGAGGAAGCTCACGAGCTCGACGACGCCCAACTCTCGCTGAACCTCTTTCCCAGCGACAACGACTTCCCGTTCTGACCGGCCGCCGGGGGCCCACGACCGGGGCCCCTGGGCTCCCGATGTGCACCGCTTAGACGCAGGTTTCGACAGCCGCTAACACGCCCCACCAGAAGGCGGTGGTCGTGCCGGCGCGCGCCGCGTACTCCCACTCGGCTTCGCTCGGCAGGCGGTAGGCGCGCCCGGTCTGCTGGCTCAGC
This sequence comes from uncultured Gammaproteobacteria bacterium, assembly GCA_963780725.1. Classification (GTDB taxonomy): domain Bacteria; phylum Pseudomonadota; class Gammaproteobacteria; order Chromatiales; family Chromatiaceae; genus Thiodictyon. Next base: position 2,553,516 of record CAWACV010000001.1, on the reverse strand, counting down.
CAGGCGCAATAGGCCACCGCATCGTCCCAAGAGACGTTTATCACTGGGCGTAGGCCGCGGCCCCAACCCTGGTCGCCAGGTTTGGGGCGGCGGGTCCCGGCGCAGAAGGCGTCGTACTCGGCAAAGGTCACGGCATAGCGCCCGATGGCGAAGGGCCGGGCGAGGGTGACCGGATGTTGGGGACCTTCATGCCCGAATCGCTCGATCTCGCGCGCGGGCGAGCCCATCAAAAACCGCCCCGCCGGGATGACCAGCATCGCCGGCCCCTGGCTGCCATCCTTGAGCCGGTGCACGAAAGCGATCGGCAGACCTAGCGCCTCGGCGGTCTCGCGCTGACGCTGCTGCACGAAGGCGGCGGGTTGACCATGCAGGTCCTGGGGAGCGAGCCGTTGGGTTCGTAAGGCCGCCGCCGCCGCTTCGGCCCTCTCCTGCGCCTCGACCAGGGATTCCAACCGCTCGAGCAGGGGTGGCTTTGGCGGCAGGCCGGGCAACTCGGCGAACAGGGCCCGCAACTCGCGCGCCCGGTCCGGACGCTCGTCGGCGAGCGGCGCATAAACGCTCAACAGGAGCTCCGTCAGGGCGGTTTGGGGAAAACGGGTCCCCTGCAGGACTTGCGGCAGCAGGGCGGGGAGCCGGGGCAGGGCGTCGTTGTAGCGGAAGTGATGCAGATCCGCCACCAGGCCGGTGGCCACGCAATACCAGGCGGTCAGGTGGTGATAGAGCGAGGCGAAGTCCTCGGGGGCGAAGGTATAGGGCGGCAACCGGATGCCGGACGTGGTCCCCAGTCGTTCCTCCAGCTCCAGGGTCCGCAGGTTGGCGGGGTTTTCGCCCCCGAACAGCCGGTCCGCCTCCGCAGCGTCGCTGGCATGGCCCGCGCGGACCAGTTCGGCGCGGGTCTCGCGCCATTGGCGGGCGCGCTCGCGCGCGCTCTCTTTGAGCAGTTCGCGCCAGTCGAGCTCGCCCAGGTGCTGGTATTGATAGCCCTCCTGGAGCGGCCCCCACCAGGCGAACTGGAAAGGCAGTGCGTCCTGGACCAGATCCGCCTCCAGGACCAGGGTGGACAGACAGTCCAGCCGGTCATGGAGCGCCTTGATGGAGGCCCCCCCGCGATGGCTGGGGTCCTTCCAGGCGAAATCCAGCAGTTCGACCGGACGGGGGCTGCCGTTCTGGCTGTAATGGGTCGCCAGGAACTGGTGCAGCCGGTTGCGGACATGGCCCTGGATGTCCAATGCCTGGCCCTCGACGGTCTGGGAGGCGGGCATGGACAGCAGGATGACCAAGGGCGTTAGCGCCTCCGACCGGGCCTTGGCCGCGTCGCTTGGACGACCCAGAAGTTGCAAGGGGAACAGCCGCAGGGGCCAGTTCTACAAGACATGCTGTTCTTCGATCAGTCCCAGACTCTCCACCCGCCGCCGCTCGGCATCTGCCAGGGCGTCGCGGCGCTGGCGCTCGTACTGTTCGCGCTGGAAGGCCATCTGCCCCGCGGCCAGGTCGCGTTGCGTAGCGATCTGGCGGTCGACGCTCTCGCGCTGGGTGTCGGCCATCCGCTGTCGTGTGTTGGTCTGGGTTAGCGCACCGGTCAATACACTGAAAATCTGCAGACTGGCCCAGATTGCAGTAGCTGTTATCGGTTCTCCCATGCCACCCCTCCTGTAATCTTACTCTGTTGGATCGAAAGCGAATGTCATGCAAAAGCGGCGTGAAGTTTCTGCGCCAAAAGTCAGTCCGGCATCCCCTGTCCTGACTCCCGCGCCAGCCAGCCGATCAAGCATAACGCGAAGTTGACGCCTTGCAGTTGCCGTGCGCTGGCGCCGCCCCAGGCCCCTTCGTGCAACCAGCCGATCAGACGGTCCGCATCGAGTACGCCGCGTTCGACCAGGGAGGAACCCCGCACCCAGCGCTCCAGATCGGGTCGATACTTCGCCAGCCCGAGATAGTAGAGCTCGCTGAAATGGCCCTTGCTGCGGCGCTCGCGGAGCAGCGCCGGCAACTCGGGTATGGCCGCGCCCAGCACGGGCTTCAGCGGCCCGGGCTCGGGCTGGCGCGCGCTGAGGATACCCAGCCCCAGCGCCAGCACCCGGCGGTCCAGAAAGGGATGACTCAGACGCAGCCCCTGGGGCGCGGCGAGGATCCACTGGGGGACATTGCCGGCCACCGCCCCAAGCGCATGCAGGGCAACCGACAGACCGATCTCTTGACACTGCCGATAGGGCGCGCGGGCCTGGGCGACGGCTCGCTCGTGCAGGTCGTAACGGCGCGCGAAGGTGGGTTGGATCCAGTCGGGCAACTCGCCCGCGCGTTGACCTTGGAGGGTCGCCCCGGTCCGGGGTTGCCCCAGGCGGTTCAGTCGACCCGCTCCATGACGTGCGAGGAGCGGCATGATCCCGAACGGCCAGAGAAAGGACCAGGCGTTGGCGCGGCGGGCCTCGGCCCAGCGCGACGCCTCCCGCCAGGCCTGAACCCAATGTCCGCCCCGCAGCCGTTCGGCCAGACGATAGGGCGGGCTGTCGAGCAGGTCGTCGGCGCCGATGCCGGTGAGGATGGTGCTCGCATCCAGTTCCAGCGCCATACGGATGCTAATCGCGTCCATCCACAGCCGCCAGAGGGCCGTGTAGGGCTCGTCGTGCGGCGGGCAGTCGGCGAAGCTGGCGAAATCGAGCCAGTCGTCGGCCGGGAGGCGATGCGATACCAGCCCCGCTTGTTCCGCCAGGGCCGCCTCGATGTAGGGCCGTTCACGGCCCAGGACGTCGCGGCAGCAGGGCCAGCAGGTCGCGCAGTCCGGTGGCGCAGGCATAGAAGCCAGGCTGGCGGATCCAGAACAGGGGATAGCCACCCATTGGATCGCGCACGCCGATGAGCCAGCGCCGGGCGGCATCCCAGATGACCAGGGAGAAGTCTCCCTCCAATCGGGCAAGACCTTGCCAACCCTGGGCGCGATAGATGTGTAGCGCGAGCGCAACGGCCGTGTTCGAGTCGTCTTCCGCGCCGCCGCCTTCAAGGACGGGGGCGGGATCGGCTGGCAGGCTGTTGCGGAGCGTCCGCCGGTAGTAGAGATCGCCGAACAAGACCGCCTGGCAGTCCGCCGCGCGGGCGGTGCTCGCCAACGGCGCCCCGCGACCGGGGTTACGGGTGTGCAAGGCCACCGCGTCGCCTCGGACGATGACGCGAAAACCCACCGGGGCGACCGTCGGGGGGAAGGCGGCGGGTGCGCGGCCGTCAGTCATAGCGCACCACCGGCGTAAAACGCGCGCAGCGTTCCGGCAGATCCGCAATCACCCGTCCGGCCAGTTCGCACCAGGCGTGGCTTGCCAGCGGGAAGAGCTCGACCCCCAAGACCAGTTGTGCGGGTACGCCGTTGGCGCGCAGGAGCCACCAGGCCGCGAGTGCGCGCTCCTTGCAGGCGACGGGGACTGGATGACGCGCAGCCACCGCGATCACGGCCGCCTCGATCCCGTCGGGCGTCACCGGCGGAGACCCTGTGACGGCCTCTCGTCGGTCAAGGCGACTGACGACCTGCTGACAGCCGCGCAGGGTGGCTGGCCAACCCCAGCGGCGAGTGGCGAGATAGAACAGCGGCAGGAGCCACCAGACCTGGCGCTCCAGACGACGCCCAGTTGGCCGCTGGGCCATTCCGAGCATCTGTATCAGGACCCTGGAGGTTGGCGTGGAGGCGTCCGGACTGGGCTGGGTCGTCGGACGGATCACCCCTATCTGGAGATAGGTCCGCGCACAGGTCTCCAGATCGTGCCGAATCCGGGGCAAGGCGACCTGGTAGCGGCAAGCCAAGCGTTGGGCCTCGGCATCGATATCGGTCTGGAGGAGCGCACGGAGCAGCGCCGCGGCGGTTTCGGACAAGGCGTGAAAATCCCCCTCCAGATTCAACACCCGGGCCGTGCGGTCGATCAGCAGCAGGAGAATGACGTGGGTGCCCAACCGGTAGAGTGCCGCGGGCGAAGGCGTGGGGGCAGCGCCGGTCAGTATATGCTCGATCATCCTTGAACCTGAAGCGAATGGGGGCCTGCGAGGTAGAGGGGGCTGGATGCGGGGGCGAGGACATCAGGCCGACGCCCGACGACCGGTTGCAGGTCGGCCGCCGGGCGTCGCAAGCGCTACGCTCCGCTGGACAGCCGATGTCCGTGGCTGGGTCGCGGTCTGCCCACTCGGGTCAGGACCCCCAGACCCACCATCCGTCGTTGCCGTCGATCAGCTGTCCTTCGATGTGCTGCCGGATCAAACCGACCGCGCTTCCGAATCGGACGATCTCGGGGGCGCTGTAAGTAGAAGTGGGCGTTTGCGGGGCACCGTCTTCAAGCGGACTCGGATCGGGTTGTGTCCATGCACCCATCCACGTGGCAGCAACGCTCGTACACGTATCCATGGCGGTCTCCAACAGGGTTGAGTCAACGGGCAACGCCATTCTAACCCGAATGGTTCATAAACCTATCGCGAGCACAAATATCCGGGTCGATCCGCTGCATCTCGGCTACGCGATGCAGCTTCGCAGGATTCTTGACCAGTCTCGGAACGGCCTTATGAGGGAGTACAGCAGCGGTGCCGGCCGAAAAGACGACCGAGTCCGACTGCTCCTTGGAGCTACCGGCTCGGCAGCCCAGTGGGCATCTCATCCCCGGGGCGCGCAGACTCGTTCCCCGACTTCGTCAGGATGCGGTCCAATTCGGCCAGATCCGCCCGTTGCGCTCGCTTCCGGAAGTACGCCTCGGTGCGTAGCGCCGCGCCTGCAATGCCGCAATCGTCTCCCGGGTCTTGGCGCTAGAGCCGATTCTGCATGATCACAAACCAAGGCCGTCTGGGCACGGGCCTCAGGTGTCCCTGTCCGTCCAGCTCCAGGGTGGTCCGGGAGACCGAGTTCCTGACATTGCCGCCGATGGCATCCACGGTCTGACCGGATTTCTCGACCACCAGGTCGCAATGGGTATTGTAGCCGGCGAGTTGGGAGGGGCTGGTATAGCCGTTGAAGGTTTCCGGGCGGGTGAGGCCCCGGGAGGCGCAGATCAGGTCGCCGGGCTCTGGGCTGTAGTCCTGAACGCGGCGGGGGACGAACCAGCGGCCGGGGTAGGGGGCCTGGTCGATGAGGTTGGCCAGGTAGACCCAATGGGCGCTCGCCGGGGGGAATTGGCTGCGGGGAACGCCTGAATTCTCCATCACCCAGCTGATGAATGCGGCCGACCAGGGGTCCTTGCAGTCCATGCCGTCGAGGCTGGGCTTCCCGGCGGCGCGCCAGTAGAGATTGACCCGGTCGCTGTAGACACGGCCGTCGTCCTCCCAGTTTCCGACATGGGGGATGCTTTCGTCAGGCCCGCGGATGACGACGGTCTGGCGGCCGAAGAACTGCCACTCGGCCTTGGCGCGGTTGACGATGGCCTGTCTGACCCCGGGCTTGGATGGCGGCGGTGCCCCGAGCGAGCGCCCGGACCAGGTACCGGCCGCGCCTTCGGCGGCTTGCTCGGGGGTGCCCCCGCAGGAGGCCAGGACCAGACAAGCGGTCAGGACTGCGGCCAACCGGGACCAGGCCGGGGCAATGGTGTGAATCGGCAAGGGATAGACTCCTTCGGACTGCTGCTGTGTCTTTGCGTGCGTCAAGCCGGATGCGGCAGCGAGTCCGGGACAAATGCGCGGTTTCATTCTTCATTCCCCCGAGCGCGGCGCTACCGCGGCGGCCGGCGAGCCTCGCGGAACCAGTCCCGGTATTCCTCCATCCGCTTGCGCTGCTCCGGCGGTGCCTGGCGGCGGCAGGTGGGATGGTCCGGCGTGTCGGGGGACGCGCCCCAGCGGCGCTCCACGCAGTCGTTGGGGTTGTAGGCGACCTCGAGTCCCGCGCGGCGGGCGTAGATGTCGCCCAAGGTCAAGGGCCAGGTGCTGCCGTCGCTGCGTCGGTAGTCGATGGAGCTCTGGCCGATGCTGCGCTGGTGCAGCCGCACGATGTCTTGCGCGGCGCCGGAGGCGCTCGTGCCGCGCAGGACATAGAGCTCCGGATAACGGCGGATTCGCGCGGGCAGACCCTCGAGCACGTTCATGGCGATCAGCAGCCGCATGTCGCGCGACGGGGTGGCGAAGTCCTCCCAGGGGCCGGTGGTCTCGAAGATCGCCGGGCCGCTGGGCATGGGGATGACGGTGCCCGGGTGTGCGCGCATGTATGACTCGCCGTTGTCCACCGAGCCCACCCGGGTCTCCAACTGCTCCATCAGGGCGGCGTGCGTCGAGCGGTAGGCGGACTCGGGCTCCAGACCGCCAGGGTTGATCAGCCGCTCCATACGGGCATAGAAGTCGTCCGGGGAGAGTCCGGCCTGCTCGGTGGAGTAGGGCGGCAGCCCGTTGCGGCCGTCGAGCGCGCCGTTGGGCTGAAGTCGCAGCCCGCCCCCGCCGGTGCGCATCAGTGGCCGGAATGCCTTGAATCCGGGTCCGGCGCTCGGTGTGTCTGCGAACAGAAAGGTGCCTTCCCAGAAACGCTTGCGGGCCACGGAGTTGTCCGGTTGGGCGTCGACCGCGAGCAGGAGCCCAGGCTCGCCGGGCCGCTGGGGGACCCATTTGACCAAGACCATCACATGGCCGTAGGGGTCCGCGTAGACGGTCCCGGGCCACAGGGCAGAGCGGTCCAACGGGATCGGATAGAGGTCTGTGGAGTCGTCTCTCAGTGCGGTGCGACCGCTCCCGGAGTGGACAGTATCCATGATTCGGCGGGTGACCTCGCGGAGCTCCTGGGCCGATGCCGGGGAGCCGACGAAGGTGCTGTCGACCACCGGGGCCTGACAGCGCGGCGGGCTGCTGCGGCTGCCGCGCGAGCAGGGTCGGTAGGCGATGGGCAGCCCCAGCTTCCAGGCGAAATAGGCGCGCAGGAAATAGGGCAGGTCGGCGCAGTCCGGCTCAGCGGGGAGCCGGCGGTCTTCCCCCGCGCCCAGGTAGCCGTAGAGAAAGTTGCGCTCCGGGTCCCGCAGCACCGGGGCAAGCGAGTCGAAGCCCAATGCCTGCTGCGGCGGGGCGTCGAACAGCCGCTCGATCCAGACGGCGAAGAGCGCGTTGGTCGCCAGGTCCCAGTCTCCGGTGCCCAGGTCCCCGGCACCGCCCCCCACCCGGACCTCGCCGCAGGCGACCGTTGCACTGCCGCGGACCGCCTCGATCCGGTAGGTCCCCGAGCTGGGGCGGAATACCCCACCGTGTAGGGCCCAGGGCGGTCCGCCGTAGCGGATCCCGCGCAGCGTGCTCCGAGATCCCGCGGGGTCGGTGACCAGGATTCGATCCAGATCCCCGTCGGTCGACACAGCCAGGATCTCCATGGGCTCGCCCGGCTCCGGGCTCAGCGGCGCGGTCCAGACCCGCACCTCTGCGCCCTGACGGCAGCTGGGGGCCGCGGATGCCTGCGCGGACAGGGCGAGTGCCGCCGCGGATAAGCTGAGTGTCAACAGTGCAATCCTGGTCTTTGCTCGAATCATGGCGCAGGCTCGGTGGCTTGAACGGGGACGGGCAAGGAGACGGTCTCGCCCGATTGCAGCTCCCTGTCGACGATACCCGCCACCACCAGATCGCCCCAGACATTGACGGCGGTGATCGGGTAGTCGAAGAAGCGGTCGACCACCAGATAGAGCGCAAGATAGGTCGGCGGCAGTCCGAGCAGGCTCAGCATGAATGCCATCATGGCGATCCCGCCCCCGGGGATGCCGGCGGTGCCGGCGGAGGAGGCCATGGTCAGCAGCACGATGAAGATGGCTTGGAGCGTGGTCAGGTCGGCCCCGGCCAACTGCGACATGAAGATCAATAAGATCGACTGGTAAATGGCCGAGCCGTGCATGTTGAGCGTCGCGCCCAAGGGCAGGGTGAGGCTGGTGACGCGCTCGCTGATGCCGTATGCCTCCAGTGCGCGCTTGGAGACCGGGTAAGTGGCGTTGCTCGACGCCGTAGACAGCGCCGTGAGCAGCGGCTCGCGGCAGGCGGCCAGGAAGGGCAGGAATGGGAGACCGGTACGAACCCGGTAAAGCGCGGGCAGGAGTATCCCGGCGTGCAGCAATGCGCCGAGCCCAACCGCCCAGACGAAGGCGTGGAGCTCGAAGACCCCCGCCCAATCCATCCCGGCCAGGCCCGCATAGACCAGGGCCGCGACCCCGATGGGGGCGATGGCGAGCACGCCATCGAGGGTGCGCATGAGGAGCGCGTCCAATGCCCGTGCGCCGGCGAGCAGGGTCGCCCGATGGGTCTGCGCGATGCGTCGGGAAGCGATTGCCGCCAGGACAGCCACGAAGACGATGTGCAGCACGTTGCCCTCCGCCAGCGAGGCGAAGAGATTGCTGGGAATGAAGCTCGAGACCAGCCGATCGACGCTGAATGCGGTGGCGGTCGGCTCCACCGGCGGAAGGTCCAGTAGCCCCGGCGGCAGTCCTTGGGAGAATGCGAGTCCGAGCGTGGTTCCGAGTGCGGCAGCCACCGCAGTGGTCGCCAAGTAATAGACGAGCGCCCGTCCGCCGATCTGACGCAGCTCGGTCCCGCCCGCCAGGGAGGCATAGATGGAGACCAGGATCAGAGGCAGTATCAGGAGCTTGAGCACCGAGACGAAGATCTGTCCCAGCCAGGCGACATAATGGGCGCCATCCGGAAAGATCAGGGCGAGTGCGATGCCGAGCAGCAGGCCGGTGGGGACTGAATAGATCTGGCGCAGGGGCATTCGGGCTCCTTCAGGACCAACCGAGTCGTTGCAGGTTGAGCTCCACCTGGTCCTGGTCGCTGTAATACTCTTTGTGCCCGTTGCGGTCGATATACCGCTCGTGGCCCTTCCCGGCGATGAGCGCCACCCAGCGCTCATCGTGCGGGCGGGCGGCGAGCAGGTCGAAGAGCCGGGCGATCGCCTGTGGGCGATCGACGACGACCTCCCGGCACTGCTCCGGCATCCCGGCCAGGATGTCCGCGACGATCCGCTGCGGGTCTTCGGTGCGGGGGTTGTCCGAGGTGACGATGGCGTGGTCCGAGCCTCGGGCGACCGCCGCACCCATCATCGGGCGCTTGCCCCGGTCCCGGTCGCCGCCGCAGCCGAAGAGCGTCAGGACCCGCGCGTCGGGGAATCCGTCGCGGATGGCTTGGAGGATGGTTTCCAGTGCATCCGGGGTGTGGGCGAAGTCGACGACGATGGTACGGTTGCCGACGGTGCGGCACTCGAATCGGCCGTCCACCGCGCTCAAATGCTGCCAATCGTTGCGCTCGCCCGGTCCGAGCAGCCGGTCGGCCAGCGCCACGGCCAATGCAAAGTTCTCGCGGTTGTGGCGCAGCGCCAGGAATGGTTTGGCGGCGATCGCCTCTGGCCCCAGGGTCGCGGGCCCCAGGACCTCGATCGGCACCGGCGGGGCAGCCTGCGACTCTAGCCGTCTCGCGACCTCCGGGCTCGTGCAATAGAGCCGGCCGCCGGGCGCGATCTGCTGAAGGATGCGCGACTTGGCAGCGAAATAAGACGCCTCGTCCCTGTGATAGTCCAGGTGGTCCTGGGTGAAATTGGTCCAGCCGGCAGCGGCGAACGGGATGCCGTGGACCCGCCCCTGGTCAAGTGCGTGGCTGCTCGCCTCCATCACCACCGCGTCGCAATGGTCCTGCTCGGCATACAGTATCCGGCGCAGCTCGATCTGGGGCGGGGAGGTGAATCCGGTTTCCAACAGCGGCTCGCCGTTGCGCGAGAGCCCCAGGGTGCCGACCGAGAGTATCCGCAGGCGATTGGCCGCGAGGATCGATTCGAGATATTTGACGGTGGTGGTCTTGCCGTTGGTACCGGTGACCGCGAGGAAGCGCAGTCCCTCGCGTCTTAAGGGATAGACCAGATCGCAGAAGCGTCCGACGGTCTCTGCCCATTCGTCTGGCCGGGTCACATAGATACCCTTGCCAGGCAGTCGGTCGAAGCAATCGAGCATCCGGTTGGTCACCAGCACCGGGAAGGCTCCGTCCGCCAGATAGCGCCGATACAGCTCCTCGTCGGTCCGATCGTCGTCGAAGCGCTGGAAGAAGAGGATCGAGCCCGGGTCGCAGGCATCGGCGCGCCACTGAATGTTGGTCGGCGCGGCGGGCCTTGCCGGCTCCCGCCGCCAGGCGAAATCCAGGGTAGCGAGCAGGTTGAAGAGTGCGTCGGTGGGCATGGTGTCCGGTCTGGTCCGCTGGATTGGGGCGACCGGCCGAGTCCGCCTGGGCCTGTCCCGCCCTGGGCCGAGATCGGTAGTCTGGATGGGCGCTCCCGGTGCGGACGCCCCCCGCCATGATATACCGGCCAGTGGCGAGTGGCGAGATATCTATTTCTAAACAGATAGATACAGACCAGAAATCCAACGCGGCACTTGGTTGCGCACAGCGCACCCGAGAGCCTCTGTGGCCGGCGCGACGATGGAGATCCCGCGCCCGAGCCGCTGGGAGCGGCCCGGGCTTGCCTGTGACTATTTGTCGCTTGGCTGAGCCGACGCTGGCGGCGGGACGGTCTGGGTGGCTGGCGCTGGGGGCGGGGCGGTTGCGGCCGGTGCGTCCGCATCCTCCTCCGCTGGCGCCTTGGGCGGCTCCGCGGCTGGCGCTGGATCGGCAGGTTTGGCGGGCTCCGCAGCCTTGACCGGTTCCAGGGCCTTGGCCGGCTCGGCGGGTTGAGCCGGCTCGGCAGGCTTAGCTGGCGCTCCGGCCTGGGCGGGCTCGGGAGCCTTCGCTGGCTCGGCGGCCTTCGGCTGCGTCCCCACAAGCTTGGCCCGGTCGATGTCGATCACGCCCTCGAGGTCGAAGTCGGCCAGCTTGAAATACCAGGGCCGGTCCGATGCCTTGAGCACATAGTCCTGACCCTCCTTGGGCTTACCGATGCGATAGGTGCGGGTGTCTCCGTTCTTGAGCTTGAGCTTAAGCTCCATGGCCGGGGCGGACTGGTTGTACTCGGGCTTGTCCTGGGTGCCGAGCACCCCGCGGTAGCTCAAGCTCCCGATGCGGCCGAGCAGGTTGATCACGGCGGCCGAGTCCGGGGCCTGACCCGCATCCGCGCCGACGAATCGCCAGCCGTCCTTGCCTTTGGCCAGCTCCCAGTCCTTGGCGGCGATGCCCTCGATGGTCTCTTGGTCCAGTTGCAGCTGGTCCTTGGCGAGCCAGTCGTCCGGGCGGTTGCCGACGTCGTAGAGCGCCAGATTCAAGTCATAGACCGCCGGGTCTCCAGCAGGGCGGGCGAGCTGGCGGCGGGGTCCGGGGGAGTCGCCGAGCAGCAGTGTGGCGATCGGCTTGCCGCCGGACTCCAGGGTCACTCGGCGCTCGTAGCCGTCGTCAGCCACCTTGTGGCGCTTGAGGGACTCCTCGCTGGTGGCCACCGGCATCGGACGCTTGAGGTCCGCGAGCTTCTTTAGGAGCTCGTCGACCTTGGTCCCCTCAGCCGGGAAGTCCCCCAGGTCCGCAAGCACCCAGCCCTGTGCACCGCGGGCCAGCGAGACCTTGGTCTCTCCGGTATCTCCCTTGCCGTCGATACGCACGACAGAGACGGTCTTGGGGTCGAAGGCCAGCAACGGGGTGTCTGCGGTCGCCGGCACCAGGGCGGCCCCGCTGCCCCAGCCCAGCGACAGGGCGGCGATCGATTGGACCGCGAGCAGTGCGGCCAGGCCTAAAGGCAGCGGGCCGCGCAGCGCAGCAATCCAGTCCGCGACGGTGGATCGGATCTTCATGGTGTGCTCCATGGCTTAAGCCCTCCGTTGCGCGTCGGGCGCCGAGAGATAACGGCCCAGGGTCCGCTCGCGCCGGGCGCGCGACTGGCGGGCCAGCAGGTACAGTAGCCCCAGACCGCCTAAGGCCAGGGCATAGTTGAGATACTCGAAGAACATCCGCTCGCCCCGGCCGACCGGCTCGAGCAGCCGGCTGTACTGGCCGCGACCGCGCAGGGCCAGCAGCCCCCGGTCCTCGAGCGACCACTCCACCGCGTTCTGGATCAGCTCCACGGGCTTCTGATAGCGGGTCTGGGTCGCCTCGCTCGCCAGGCTGATGGCGGTGTCGGTGAGAAATGCGTCGGAGCCGATCAGGATCAGCCGGGCGGACGCTGGGGACGACTCGATGACCCCGGAGACGACTGGCTTTTTGGTCGCCTCATCGGCCACATCGGTCTTGCCGTCCTGGTCGGCCGGCGCCTTGCCGTCGACTGCCCCATCCTCCGGTTTCTTGGCCTGCGGCTCGGGCAGCAGCGGCGAGGGCTTGCCGGCGAAGGCCGATTTGAAGCGGCCCTCCAGCGCGACGCCCAAGACCTTGGTCCCCCGGTCTTCGCCGCGGGGGAATCCCAAGTCTCCGTAGGCGTTGAAGTCAGGCTGCATCTGCGTGGAGTCGCTGGTCCAGGCGGACGGGGAGCTTTTGATCAGCTCGGTGACCGCGAGCCCTTTGGTCCTGGCCGCATCCACCTGGATAGGCGAGGACCAGTTCATGGTGATCTGGCCAAGATTGGCCGTGATGCCGGACCCGGCGGCCAATCCGTCCGCGCGCACGTCCGGGAAATACGGATAGTCCAGGGTTTGGATCTCTTCCACCTGGAAACCGCCCAGATTGCGCCGTACCGGGATGGGGAAAGGGGTATTCCTGGGGTCGAGCACCAGCGATTTGCCGAGCGTCAGACCCTGGGCGCCCAGCCAGTCCTCAAGCCCCGTCGCATGGGGCTGGGCCGAGATGTCGCCCCGGCCCAAGTCCACCTTGAACGCCGAGGCAGCGAGCACCACGGTCCCGCCCTGCATCAGGAATTGGTCGATGGCGAACTGCTGCTTGCGGTTCAAATCCTCGGGACCCAAGACCAGGAGCAGGTCCGCATCCCCCGGGACCTGGCCGGAGGCGAGGTCTGTCTCCTGCAGGTCGAAGCCCTGTCGGAGGCTATCCTGGACCAATCCGTAATTGGGCCGCTCCTGGGCCGGCATGCCGAATTCGTTGGGCGGGCTCGGGGGGGTGTAAAGGGCCAGCTTGCGCAGCACGCCTGGGGCGAAACGCTTGATCCCGGACTCGATGGAGCGCGCGAGTCCCGCCTTGTCCAGAGACTCGGGCAGCGGAACTGCCTCGGACTTATCGCCGGATTCCAGTGCCAGATAGAAATAGAAGGGTCTGGGGTCAAGCAGCCCCAGCACCAGCGGCTGGAATCCGAAGCGCTGCGCGATCTCCTCGCCCAGTGCCTTGTCGGCCCCCGGGTCCTGGATCTGGAAGCTGAAGCGCCCGCCAGAGCGCGCCTCAAGCTCTTTGGCGACCGACTCCAGGTCCTTGCGCAGGGCCGGTAGCGGCTCGGGCAGTGTCTTGGGGTCCGAGACGAATGCGCGCAGACGCACCGGGGCGCGCAGTCCGGCGAACAGGTCGCCGCCCCCCTGGTAGCCGTAGAGCACCTTCTTGACCGCCCGGGTCAGGTCGTACTCGGGATTGCGCAGTCGCACGTCCAGATCGGTCTCGCCGCGCACCTTGACCTCGATCAGGTCCTGAAAGCCCAGGTGCTCGAACTGGTCTCCGTATTTCACCACCAGGTCGAAATAGGAGTTGACCACCCCGGCCTGATACTTGGTGGCGGTCTGGAAGGCGACCGGGCGGATGCCATAAAGCTCTCCGGCCTCTCGCTCCAGGTCCGGGTGGTCCGCGGGGTCGACGAATTCAACCCGCACCCGGCCTCCCCCGGCCAATTGATATTCCTTAAGCAGGTCGCGGATCTGGGGGACCAAGGGCGCAAGCAGCGGATGGGTCTGCGCGCTGAAATAGCCGCGGATCAGGAGCGGCTCCTGGAGCTGCCCGAGATAGGTCCGGGTGGCATCCGAGACGGTATAGAGTCGCCCATCGGTCAGGTCCGCCCGCGCACCGTCGAGCTGCGCCAGCCACAGGTTGGCGGCGACCAGGTTGGCGACGACCAGCACGGTGACCAGGCTCAGCCGCCGGTGGACCGCCGGCCGGTCGCTGTCCGTCGCCCAGCGCAGTCGCTCCAGGCTGTAGACGGTGAGCGCCAGGAAGACACCGACTAGCGAGACGTAATAGGTCAGGTCCCGCAGGTCGATGACCCCGCGGGTGATGGAATCGAAGCGCGAGCCGCTCCCCAGAAGCCTCAGGATCTCCCCGCCTCGGTACCCGACCAGGTTGGTCAGCGCCTCTGAGCCCAGCAGATAGAAGACGGTGCAGAGCAGCACCGAGCCGATCAGTGCGACGATGGGGTTGTCGGTCCGCGAGGAGACGAAGAGCCCGATGGCCAGATAAGCGGCCGCGAGCAGCAGGGTTGCCAGATAGGCCCCGAGCACCGGACCCCAGTCCAACGGTCCCAAGAGCGAGACAGTGACCGGCAAAGGCAGGGTGAGTGCGAGCGCGATGCTTACCAGGGCCAGCGCGGCCAGGAACTTGCCGGCCACCAGTCGCCAGGTCGGCACCGGCAGGGTCAGCAGGACTTCCAGGGTCCCGGCCCGCCGCTCCTCGCTCCACAGTCGCATGGTCAGCGCGGCGGCGAGAAAGATCAGCAGTACCGGCATCCACTCGAAAAGCGGGCGGGTATCGGCGATGTTGCGGGAGAAGAACGACTCCACCCAGAAAAAGACGAACAGACAGACGGACAGAAAGGCCCCGATAAAGATATAAGCCACCGGGGAGCCGAAGAAGACGGACAGCTCCTTGCGGGCGATGCGCAGGATGTCAGACATGGGCGGCCTCCGCGGAGGTCTCGGCGTCCGTTGCCGCCCCGGTCTCCGAGATGGCCCGGAACAGCGCTTCCAGGTCGCGTCGCTCGGGCTCCAGACCGAAGAGGTCCCAGCCCCGTTCCGCGATGGCGCGGGCCACCGCGGGGGCGGCGGCGCGGGCGTCCGCCACGGTCAGGGCCAGACGTCTGCGCCCACCCGACTCGTCGATGGGCGTCACCGCGGTTACCCCGGGCAGTGACGCGAGCAGGTCTTGAGCCTCCGCCGCCGGGCGGTCCAGGGTGACCAGGAGTCGCGGATTGCGCCCGATGGCTCGCAGGTCGCTGTCGAGCGCCAGGCGTCCGCCGCGCATGATCAGGACCCGCGCGCAGATTGCCTCCACCTCTTGCAGGATATGGGTGGAGACGATGACCGTGGCGTCCCTGGCCAGCTCCTCGATCAGCTCGCGCATGTGCTGGATCTGGGCCGGGTCGAGTCCGTTGGTGGGCTCGTCCAGGATCAGGATTTTAGGTGCGTGCAGGATTGCCTGGGCCACGCCCAGGCGCTGGCGGTAGCCGCGCGAGAGCGTGGCCACCTGGGCACCTGCCTTGGCCTGGAGCGCGGTACGCTCGACCGCCCGGCGGATGGCAGCCGGACGCTCGCCGACCGGGAGCCCGTGCAGAACCGCCTGGTACTCCAGGGAGTCCAGCACCGACATCTCGGGGTAAAGCGGGCAGTTCTCGGGCAGATAGCCGATTCTCCGCTGGGCCTCCCGGCGGCGTTCGGCCAGGTCCAGCCCGTCGATCCGAATATGGCCGCTGGTGGGCTCCAGGTATCCGGTCAGCATCTTCATGATGGTCGTCTTGCCGGCCCCGTTATGGCCGAGCAGCCCGACGATCTCGCCGCGGCCGATGTCGAACGACACCTCGGACACCGCCTTGAGTCCGCCATAGCTGCGACTGAGCTCGCGAACCTCGATCATGTTCGACTCCCGTGTCAGGTTCAACGCATTGCTAAGGATGGGTAAGAAGATCTTGGGCGCACCGGGCGTGTCGCTTCAGTGCCGTCCCGGCGCGGTCGCCTTAAATGCACCTTCCGTGGGGTAAGGTCAAGTGACCGAATGTTCAGGTTGCGCCGGGACGGCCCCGGGGACAGGATTCGTCGCGGCGTATGGCCCGGTGCCGGGACTTCGGGGACCGGTGCGGACCGAATCGTCGAGCGGAGACTCTGGGTCCGGCCAGTTCGGGGATGTCCTTGATGCGGATCAAGGCGGCCCCCGATCCCGCCCGGCACCTTGGCGTCTGCCGACAGGAAAAGGCTTTGGAGCTGCCCCGCCGCCTGCCCGGGTCGCGGGCCGGTTTGGGGTCGGCCATTCGGAGCGCGAAAACCGTAAGAGAGGAGCGAACCATGAAGCACGAGAGCAGAGGTCGCTGGCCGGCAAGACTCGCGTTGTTGGGGATGGGGGCCAGTCTGCTGGCCTTAAGCCAGGTGGCGGATGCCGCCCGTGCCGAGGGTCAGCCCGGGGTCGACTGGGGCGATCCCAAGGGCGAGGAATGCGTGGATTGCCATATGACCGAGAGCCCCGGGCTCTACTGGGAGTGGAATCGCAGCCAGCACGGCCAGACCGGGGTTACCTGTTTGGACTGCCATCAGGCCAAGGAGGGCGAGGTGGACGCCTTCATGCACGAAAATGAGCTGATCTCCATCGTGGTGACGCCCAAGGACTGTGCCCGCTGCCACAAGACCGAGGTGGAGGAAATGGATGGCTCCCACCATGCGAAGGCCGGTCAGATTCTCGCTTCGCTGGATGGCCTCTTGGGCGAAGTGGTGGGTGGACCCGAGGCGGTGAACGCAGGCTGCCGCCAGTGTCACGGCGGCATCATGGAGTTCGAGAAAGAAGGCAAGCACAAGGGCCGGCCCATCCCCGGCACCTGGCCCAACACCGGGATCGGTCGCATCAACCCGGACGGATCCTTAGGCTCCTGCACCGCCTGTCACGGCCGCCATCGTTTTTCCCGGGAGCAGGCGCGCACCCCGGATACCTGCGGCAAGTGTCATGTCGGTCCGGACCATCCACAGCTCGAAGTCTACAACGAGTCCAAGCACGGCATCATCTACCGCGCCAAGGTGGACGAGATGAACCTGAGCTCGGACAAATGGGTCGCGGGGGTCGACTATAGCGCTGCCCCCACTTGCGCTACCTGCCATATGAGCGCCGGCCCCGGGATCGGCAAGACCCATGACGTGGGCGAGCGGATCTCCTGGACCCTGCGTCCGCCGATCTCCACCAAGATCAACCTGGTGCGGTTGGAGAACGGTCAGGAGCTCGATGTGCCCGAGGGCAAACCCATTCCCAAGGTCGGGGACAAGGCCCACGATTCGACGGTGGTCGAGGTCCTGACCTGGGAGGACCGCCGGGAGCGGATGGAAAAGGTGTGCTTCGGCTGCCACTCCACCAGCGTGATCGAGGGCCACTATCTTCAGTTCGATGGGGTGGTGGAGCTCTACAATGAAAAGTTCGCCAAGCCCATCTCCGCGGTCATGGCCGAGCTGAAGGACAAGGGCTATCTCACCCCGGCGCCCTTCGACGAGAAGATCGAGTGGACCTGGTGGGAGATCTGGCATCACGAGGGACGTCGGGCACGGCACGGCGCCTCGATGAGCGGCCCGGATTACACTTGGTGGCACGGCATCTACGAGGTGGGCAAGCACACCTACTTCGAGTGGATCCCCGAGCTGCGGGAGGTGGTTAAGAAGAGGGATCGCAACGAGAAATTTGCCGACGCCATGCTGAGCAAGTATTTCAAGCCTATCCCCGGGCATGACTGGTACTTCAACGGCATGAGCGCGGAGTCTCTAGAGAAGGTGCGCGCCGGATTCGAGGAGCGATACGGGAAGGGCTCGCTCAAATAGCCCTATCTGTCGGTGCGCCGCGCCCCTGTCCCGCTTGGACACCGCCGCGGCGCACCGCGGATGATTTTTTTTATTATTGTTATCATGGTGTTGCCTGTGATATTTGACCGCTTCATGCTGGGTCTTGCCCTGTCCGCGGCGATGGCTGGCGCCCTGGCCGGCGATGCCGCGGCGCTGATCCGGTCGGGGGAAGCCAAGCTCAAGTCCGGAGCGATCGATGCGGGGCTTGCGCTCTTCCGTCAGGCGGTGGAATCGGACCCGGGCTCGGCCCTGGCCCACACCCGGGTGGGCGGTGCCTTGCTGCTCAAGCAGGAGAACAAGGCGGCTATCGAGGCATTCCGTGCGGCGATCAAGCTTGACCCCAAGGAGGCGGACCCCTTCGTCGGCATGGCCGTCGCTTATCTCCATGGCGGCGATTACGCATTGGCGCGGGCATCTTTGGAGGAGGCCAAGCGGATCGATCCGGCCAAGGGCGAAAGAATCGACGCGCTGATCGGCTATATCGACCAGCGCGACTCGGGAGCCGGGACGCCACCGGCACACCGATCCACTCCGGAGGCCGCTAAAATCCCCGATTGATCGCGAGGCTTAAGCGGTTAGACGGAGTCCGGACGCTTTCGAGCCAAAGGTGCGATGCCGGATCAACCCCGGTCTATCGCTTGCCCGGGCGCAGGTCGCGTGCGTCCGGGTTTTCCACCGCGTCCACGATGGCTGCCACGAAGATCCGAAGCTCCTCCGGCGAGATCGCGGTCAACACCCGGATCGCTAGATCGGGAGGCAGGTCTGCAAGGACCTTACGGCCGTCCTTCAGATGAACCGCCACCGCCGTGGCCGCCTCCGTATCGGGGGGTTGCGAGGCGGCCGCGTAGAGCGCTTGCTCCATGGCGAACAGCTCGTCGTAGACCGACTCGATGCGCTCAGCCAGCTCGTCGTCGACCCCGGTCACGTCTATTACCACCAGAGTCTCCATTTCCCCGGCCTCCAGGGTCCAGACCAAGCCCTGTTCCTTAAGAAACTCCTGGAAGCGTTTGCGCGGCTGTTCTTGAAAGAAGACATACTCCAGCATCGGCATCGGTCCACTCCTGTCGGAACTTACACAAATGCGCGAGTCGCGCAGTCGTGACTAACGGAAGGGCGGAGCCGCGGCGGCTCGGCCCTGCGCTGCGGATATGTTATCGCAGAGGTCGTCGAGGCGGCGTCAGCCGCTTCCCGTCCCGGCCCGAGGATTGTCCCATATCTGCGCCAGAATCCGCGAAAGACCAGGAAATGAACAAGGAAACCCGAGATCCGAACAATGGGCCAGACCCCATGGGAGACCGACCCGCCCTCCGGCTACTCGCCGCCTTATTCCCGCCCACCTGCATCCTGTGCGGGGCGCCCGGCTGTGGGGGTAGGGACCTGTGCGCCGGCTGTGCCGCGGATCTGCCGACGAATCGCGACTGCTGTCCGCGTTGTGCCCTGCCGCTCGACCGGCCGCTGCCTCCCGGGACAGTGTGCGGGGTCTGTGGGCGCCGCCCACCGCCGTTCGATCGTTGTATCGCCGCGCTGCGCTACGAGACCCCCATTCCCGCCCTGATTGGGGCTGCCAAGTTCCGAGGCAGACTCGCCAGTGCCCGGCTGCTCGGGCAACTGCTCGCGGAGGCGGTGCGGGTGCGGGGAACAGCGCTCCCGGAGGTCTTGGTGCCGGTGCCGCTGCATCCGGCCCGGCTTTCCCAACGGGGCTACAACCAGTCCCTGGAAATCGCCCGCGCGACAGGGCACGCGCTTGGGCTCCCAGTGGATGCCCGCTGCTGCCAGCGGGTGACGGCCACCCAACCCCAGACCGGACTGGACGAGGCTGCGCGACGGCGCAACATCCGCGGCGCGTTCGCAGCGCGGATGCCCGGCCCCTGGGCGCGAGTCGCAATCTTAGACAATGTGGTGACGACCGGGAGCACCGTGGCCGAGCTCTCGCGGGTGCTGCTGCGCGCCGGCGCCCGCGAGATCGAGGTCTGGGCTGCGGCGCGCACCCCTTAGGCTCGATCATGGCGCCCTGGTCGCCCCGGGGCTGCGCGCAATCGGCACGTCTCCGAATAACCCCAATTAATGCCCCCAAACTTCACGTGACGTCGATTTCCTAACCGCTACACTGCGACAGTACGCTCGTTGTTGCCGGCCGACTCGGCTGCGAGGTCTCGGTAGGTCATTTCTAGATCCGGGCGGGCGTGCCGCGGTTCGCCGAGGCCGACAGATTCCACGACACGCTTCGCGCACAGCTGTGGGTTTGGCGGCCGAGTCCTGCGGTGCGTGGACGAGGCTCGATCCTGACACTTCGACTCGATACAGGTGGCACAATGTCCAAGCAATTTAAAGGATTGATTGTATTAATGTCCCTGTGGGCGGGCGGGGCAGATGCGGCCCTGATCGCCTACCGGGCGACGCTCTCCGGGGCGGCCGAGAACCCCCCGAACGCCTCGGCGGGGAGCGGCATAGTGATGCTGGCGTACGACACGGATGCCTTGACCTTGCAAATCGATGTGGCTTTCTCCGATCTGGGGAGTCCGACCACCAACGCGCATATCCACTGCTGCGTGCTCCCCACCGCCAATGCTGGGGTTGCCACCACCTTACCGACCTTTCCGGGCTTTCCTCAGAACGTCACGTCGGGGACCTTCAGCAGCCTACTCGATCTGAACGTCGCCAGTAGCTTTAACCCCAGCTTCCAGAGCAACGTCGGCGGGGGGAGCGTGAGCGGTGCCCGGGACGCATTGATTACCGGGCTCAATGCTGGACTGGCTTATTTCAATATCCACACGGTGCAATTCGGGGGCGGGGAGGTCCGCGGTAACTTGGCCACGGTCCCGGAGCCCGCGGCGATCGCGCTCTTTGGAATCGGCTTGGGGTTCCTGGCGCTACGGCTGCGGTTGGCGGGGGGCTTGCCTCGGGGCGCCGGGCGGGGCTGACTGCCTTCTAGGGCGGACACACAAGGACGTGTCGCAAGCTTGGGCGAGCGTGACGGATGCGCCAGGGCGGGGGCGCCGCGATCCCCGATTTGCGGAGGGGCAGGAAAGAACATTAGAATTCATTGATCTTCTACCCCGGCGCGCAGGCTTGATCTTATGCAGGACCCCACAACCCACTCGGACGCGAGCGTCGGCCGGGTCGAGGTGAAAGAAACCACCTGCTACATGTGCGCCTGCCGCTGCGGCATCCGGGTGCACCTGCGCGATGGGGAGGTCCGCTACATCGAGGGCAACCCCAACCACCCACTGAATCGCGGGGTGATCTGCGCGAAAGGGTCCTCGGGGATCATGAAGCAGTACTCGCCGGCGCGTCTGACCAAGCCACTGCGGCGCAAGCCGGGGGCTGAGCGCGGGACCAGCGACTTCGAGGAGATTTCCTGGGAGTCGGCCTTCGAGCTGCTTGCGGAGCGCTTGGGTAAGCTGCGCGCCGAGGATCCCAAGCGGTTTGCCCTCTTCACTGGCCGCGACCAGATGCAGGCGCTCACCGGGCTCTTCGCGAGACAGTTCGGCACGCCCAACTATGCAGCCCATGGGGGCTTCTGCTCGGTCAACATGGCCGCTGGGCTCATCTATACCATCGGCGGATCCTTCTGGGAGTTCGGCGGTCCCGACCTCGATCGGGCCAAGCTGTTCGTGATGATCGGTACCGCCGAGGACCATCACAGCAATCCCTTAAAGATCGCCATCTCCAAGTTCAAGCGTCGCGGCGGGCGTTTCATCTCGGTCAATCCGATCCGCACCGGCTACTCGGCCATCGCCGACGAGTGGGTGCCTATCAAGCCCGGCACCGACGGAGCGCTCTTGCTGGCGATAATTCGCGAGACGCTCCGTCTCGGGCTCTATGACCGCGAGTTCCTGATCCAGTACACCAACTCCGCGGAGCTGGTGATCGACGACCCTGCCCGCGACGACCATGGTCTGTTCTACCGTTTAGCAAACGTGCCGGTGGAGGAGGGCTGCATCGATCCCGAGAACAAGCTCTGGTGGGATCGTCACAAGGGCCAGGTCCTGACCCACACGCCCGGGGCGGACCCGCGGCTCATGGGCGCCTATACCCTGGATGACGGCACCCCGGTCAAACCTGCCTTCCAACTGCTCAAGGAGCGGGTGGAGGACTATACGCCGGAATGGGCGGCGGCGATCACAGGCATCCCCGCGGACACTATCCGCCGGCTGGCCCAAGAGATGGGCGTCACCGCGCGCGACCAAAAGATCGAGCTGCCCATCCAGTGGACCGACTCCTGGGACCGGGAGCACGCTTCAGTGACTGGCAACCCGGTCGCCTTCCATGCCATGCGCGGTATGGCTGCACATAGCAACGGGTTCCAGACCATCCGGGCGCTCGGGATACTGATGACGGTTCTGGGTACCATCGATCGCCCGGGGGGATTTCGCCACAAGGCACCCTTCCCTCGCCCCATCCCGCCCTGTCCCAAACCGCCGCACGGCCCCGAGGGGGTGCAGCCCAACACGCCACTGGACGGTCTGCCGCTCGGTTGGCCGGCTAAACCCGAGGACCTGTTCGTCGATGCGGACGGGGAGCCGGTGCGTCTGGACAAGGCATTCTCCTGGGAGTATCCGCTGGCCGTCCATGGGTTGATGCACAACGTCATCGCCAATGCCTGGCGGGGCGACCCCTATCCCATCGATACGCTCTTGCTGTTTATGGCCAACATGGCCTGGAACTCGTCCATGGATACGGTGGAGACCCGCCGGATGCTGGTCGACAAGGACGAGCACGGCGCGTACCGCATCCCATTCCTGGTGGTCTGCGATGCATTCTCTTCGGAGACCGTCGCCTTCGCGGACCTGGTGTTGCCGGACACCACCTATCTGGAGCGCCACGACGTACTGTCCATGCTGGACCGGCCGATCTCCGAGTTCGACGGTCCGGTGGACTCGGTGCGAATCCCGGTGCTGCCGCCTAAGGGCGAGTGCAAACCGTTCCAGGATGTCTTGGTCGAGTTGGGCTCGCGACTCAAGCTCCCGGCCTTCGTGACCGAAGACGGCTCGCGCAAATACCGCGATTACCCGGATTTCATCGTCAATTACGAGACATCCCCGGGCTCCGGTATCGGCTTCCTGGCCGGCTGGCGAGGGCAGGGCGGCGAGAAATTCCTCAAGGGCGAGCCCAATCCGCGCCAGTGGGAGATGTATGCCAAGCATGGCTGCGTCTACCACCACGAGCTGCCGCGCTCTTACCAGTATATGCGCAACTGGAACAAGGGCTATCTGCACTGGGCGCGCGCCCATGGCATGACCCGCTTTGCTGCACCGATCATTCTCCATGTCTATTCGGAAGTGTTGCAGCGCTTTCGTCTGGCAGCCCAAGGCAAGCGCCCCGGCCGCCGACCCCCGGAGCGCCTGGCCAAGCGTGTCGAGACCTATTTCGATCCGTTGCCTTTCTATTACGAGCCACTGGAGAACCGGCTCACGGATACCCACCGCTATCCGTTGAATGCGCTCACCCAGAGGCCGATGGCCATGTATCACTCCTGGGACAGTCAGAACGCCTGGCTGCGCCAGATCCACAGCCATAATTATCTGTTCGTCAATCCGCAGGTGGGCGCCGCCAACGGCTTCGACGACGGCGACTGGATCTGGGTGGAGTCTGCACACGGCAAAGTCCGTTGCATGTGCCGTTTCTCGGAGGCGGTAGAGCCCGGAACCGTGTGGA
Organism: uncultured Gammaproteobacteria bacterium; assembly: GCA_963780725.1. Taxonomy (GTDB): domain Bacteria; phylum Pseudomonadota; class Gammaproteobacteria; order Chromatiales; family Chromatiaceae; genus Thiodictyon. The sequence goes on along the minus strand of CAWACV010000001.1, from coordinate 2,530,333 downwards.
CCTGGAATGCCATCGGCAAGGCAGCCGGGGCCTGGGGCCTCTCGTACCGTGCGGACGAGTCCCAGAAAGGTTTCCTGCTCAACCACCTGATCAACGAGGAGCTGCCCCCGAACGAGTCCGGGGATCATGTCTCCAACTCGGATCCGGTCACCGGACAGGCCGCCTGGTTCGACGTGCGGGTGCGTGTCTATAAGGCAGACCCCGACGAGCCGCGAGTCGTCTCTCCTCAGTTCGAGCCCATGCCGCTTCTGCCCGGCCAGGAGCGGCGGCGCGGCCGGTGGCAGGCCTATATGGCGGGGATGTTCGGGCGGCGGGGATAAGGGATGCAGCGAGCGGCAAGTAATCGGCGGCGAGTAACGAGTGTAAGCAAATGACCGATCTATCATCCGATCCTCAGGACAACCACGACCGCTTCGTGCGCGAGGCGCGTGCCTCCGGATTGGTGTGGGGGCTCAAGTCCGAGAAGGGCTGGGCAGTATGCGAGTCCGGCGAATACGAGGGCACGGACGTCTATCCGTTTTGGTCGAGCGAGGAGCACGCATTACCGCACTGCTCGGACGAGTGGGCCGGCTATGTCCCCGCGAGTCTGGATCTGGACATCTTCATCGATACCTGGCTTGCCGGCATGAGCGAAGACGGGGTGCTGGTGGGGACCAACTGGGACGACGAGCTCTCGGGATTGGAAGTGGAGCCGGACGAGCTGGCCCGGGAGCTGTTGGGCGACGATGCGGACGACGACGAGTACGACGACGAAGACGACGACGAAGAGGATCGGCGTTGATGTCTTGGTCCGTCTTATCGACACATGCCCTCAGGGGCGTCTTGACGAGCGCAGTCCCCGGTAACCGCCCATGACCCAGTTGGCTTTGGTCATCGACCTCAATGTCTGCGTCGGCTGCCACGCCTGCGTGACCTCCTGCAAGCAGTGGAACACGTCCGGCTGGGCCGGGCCACTGACGGACGAAAACCCCTACGATGCGGACCCCACCGGGACCTTCTTCAATCGGGTCCAGACCTTCGAGATCGGGCGTTTCCCGGACACCGAGACGGTGCATTTCCCCAAGAGCTGCCTGCATTGCGAGGAGCCTCCTTGCGTACCGGTGTGCCCGACCGGTGCCTCACACAAGCGGGCGGACAACGGCGTCGTCCTGGTGGACTACGACAAGTGCATCGGCTGCAAGTATTGCGCCTGGGCCTGCCCCTATGGCGCACGGGAGCTCGACGGGCAACAGCGGGTGATGAAAAAGTGCACCCTGTGTATTGATCGGATTACCGATTACAGCCTGCCGGAGCGGGAGCGCAAACCGGCCTGCGTGCTCGCCTGCCCGACCAGCGCACGGCTTTTCGGAGACGTGCATGACCCGGACTCGGAGGTCTCCATCGCGATTCGCGAGCAGGGCGGCTACCAGTTGATGCCGGAGTGGGGCACCAAGCCAGCCAACCATTATCTTCCGCGTCGCAAGACCCGATTGTACATCGACCCCGAGGAGCTCATCCGCGCCGACAACCCGCTACGCAAAGAGGATCTCACGAGCTATACGGGGGAGGAGGCGCTGGACGATGTGTCCTGGTAGGGGGAAGTGGCGAGTTGCGAGTGGCGAGGGCCGAGTAAGAGCCCTCGGCGCTCTCCAGCGCATTCGGTCAGCTCTCTGATTTTCCGGGACTCTTCTATCTCTTTCTCGCTACTCGCTACTCGCTACTCGCTACTCGGAACTTCCCATGCACCCCGCTTTCTCGGTCATCTTTCTCACTACACTGATCGGCGCCGGTCAGGGCATGTTCCTGGCCATGTATACGGGTCAGCTCTATGCTTTGGCGAACCTATTGCCGGAGCAGGCGGACCCCTTCTACGCGATCGGCACCCTCACTGCCCTGGCGCTTCTGGCGGCGGGGCTCGGCGCCTCGTTCTTCCATCTGGGCCGGCCCGAGCGGGCTTGGCGGGCGGCGGCCAAATGGCGCACATCCTGGTTGTCCCGTGAGGTCCTGGTGCTGCCCCTCGTTATGGTCCTGGTACTGGCCTACGGTCTGGCACACTGGCTCGGCTGGACGCGGCCGCTCTTCGTCCTGGGCCAGTCCATTCCCGTAGACCCCACCCTGCTGATCGGATTGGCCGGGACCCTTGCAAGCTTTGCGCTCTTCGTCTGCACAGCCATGATTTACGCGGGCATCAGATTCATCGAGGAATGGCACTCGCCGCTCACCGTGGTCAATTTCACCTTCCTGGGGCTAGCCTCCGGATTCATGCTGGCCGCCGCCTATTCGGCCTATCTCGGCAACCAGCTCGTCGCATTCTTCGGTACCTGGGCGGTGGTTGCGACCCTAATCGCACTCGCCGGGCGCCTGGCCGCACTCTCTCGCAATGCCAGGCTCAAGCACAAGAGCACGCCGCAGACCGCCATCGGCGTTCGTCACCGGTCGGTGCTCCAAAAGGCCCAGGGCGCGAGCGCCGGCTCTTTCAACACCCAGGAGTTTTTCCATGGACGGACGGGGGGCACCTTGACTGCCGTGCGTCTTTTGTTCTTGGTCCTGGTCTTCCCGATCCCCATTCTGCTGATCGGTGCATCTTATGCCACCGAATCCCCGACCCTTCCCATCGTCGCGTTCGCCGTCCAATACCTGGGGCTGTTGGCCGAGCGTTGGTTCTTCTTTGCCGAGGCGAAGCATCCGCAAAACCTCTATTACCGGAGCGTCTCCTAGCTTCCATTGCGCGCCTGGCGTTCGCCCTGCGCTTCTGGGCGCGGAAGCGTGGATCGGGGGCCGGAGCCGGGTCAGGGGAGGGCGGGCCGCAGTGGGCCGGTTGCGGATGCGCATTGCCGGACGATGCGCCATCCGATAGTTTTGCTCGGGAATCAGCCCGGGTCCGCTTTGGGCCCGCCCCTTAGATCTGAACCGAGGCCCCTCCCATGGACCGCTTTACCCGCATCTACAGCATCGCGCTTGCCGCCCTGGGCCTGGCACTGCTGGCCTTCTGGATCTACTCGATCTGGACTCCCCGCGTGTGGGAGATCAACGCGGAGCTTGAGAAGCATCCGCCGATCGCCGATTACCCCTATCGATTCAAAGTCGTCAGTCTGAAGGACGGCATCGCCACCATCTCCACCCCACGCTCCTTCGATATCCCGGCGGTGCGATTCCTCGCCATCCTTCATCCGGAGCTGGCGAACGTGGCCCAGGACGACCCGCGCATGCTCGCTGCTCAGCAGCGCCTGATCGATGCGCAGAAGCTTGCCATGATCCTGGTCCAGAACCAGCCGGACGTGAAAGACATCCGCTGGGAAGTCGATGTCCGGTGGCTGGCCGACCACGGCGTTCATGCCCCGACAACGACGCCTTAACCATTAGCAGCACTCGACCTCCAGCGTCTCGAGGAGTCTGGCCAGCTCTGTCTCGTCCCAGCGCTCCAGGAGGTCGCGCAGGTCGTTGAGATTGGAGTGGATATGGTAAAGGGCGTCGTGCGCCGGGCCCTTGGTGCCGTCGAGCTTGGCCGCGAAGTAGCTCCAGAAAGGGTCGTCGCGCCCATCGCGGGTCATCGCCAGGCGCAGTCCCACGACAATCTCGCCGGCCTTGGCGTCGCAGTCCAGGCCGATGAAGCTGATATAGCGGTCTTGCTGGGTCTCTGGGCTTAGGTCGGGCATCGTCTTGCTTTTGGGTCGGGGACTTGGGGGAGTGCTGCACGAAAATGCCGCAGCACGAAAAAAGGGGCGCGGGGCGCCCCTTAGAGTCGGGCCTGCACCCTGTGCGGGTGCAGGCGCTGGCGGCAATCAGCTTTCCAGATTGTCGAGCGCCTTCTGAAAGCGGTTGGCATGAGAGCGCTCGGCCTTGGCGAGGGTCTCGAACCAGTCGGCGATCTCGTCGAAGCCTTCGACCCGGGCGGTCTTGGCCATCCCAGGATACATGTCGGTGTATTCGTGGGTCTCGCCGGCGATGGCCGCTTTGAGATTGGCAGAGGTCGCACCGATCGGGAGTCCAGTGGCCGGGTCTCCGACCGCCTCCAGGTACTCCAGGTGTCCGTGGGCGTGACCGGTCTCGCCCTCCGCGGTGGAGCGAAACACCGCGGCTACGTCGTTATAACCCTCTACGTCGGCCTTGGCGGCGAAGTAGAGATAACGGCGGTTGGCCTGGGACTCGCCGGCAAAGGCGGCCTTCAGGCTCTCTTCGGTCTTACTGCCCTTGAGCTCCATAGCGGTCTCCTCGTATGAGTTGGGGTTGCTGAGCCAGCGCCGGGACGATAGCGGTCTTGGGGGGCACCGACGAAATTGTTTATTCCAATGGGCGCGATAGCCCGCCTTTATTGGGATCTGTCGAACGCCATTCGGCTACTCGGTCTCTCTGGCATAGTCGACGCAGGGCAAGGCCGCCGAGCGCACCGCCCGGGCGATCAGCTCCACCGCCTCGATGCGCGGGAAGCTACGGCGCCAGGCGAACGCGACCCGGCGATGCGGGGGATCGACGAATGGACGCACGCAGAGTAGGCCGTGCGCCGAGAAGGCGTCCCCTCTTACCGCCGTACAGGGTAGCACGGTGATCCCGACCCCGCTCGCGACCATGCAGCGGATGGTCTCTAGCGATCCGCCCTCGACCCGGCGCTGCATGGACCTGCCCGCGGTGCCTGGCTCCAGGCAACTCGGGCAGGCGCGCAGGACCTGGTCGCGGAAGCAGTGGCCGGGTCCGAGCAGCAGGACCTCTTCCCCCGCCAGGTCTGCAACCGAGATTCGATCGCGCGCGGCCAACGGGTGGCTGGCGGGCAGGAGCACCACCAGATCCTCGTCGTACAGTGGTCGGGTAAGTATGCCGGGCTCCTCGAAGGGTAGGGAGACGACGATCAGGTCCAGCTCCCCGCGCTTGAGTCGTTCCGCCAGCGCGGCCGTGTAGCTCTCCTCGACGACCAGCGGCATATAGGGCGCCTGCTCCCTGGCGAACGGGATCAGGTAAGGCAAGAGATAGGGGCCCACGGTATAGATGACCCCCAGGCGCAGGACCCCGACCAGTGGGTCCTTGCCGTGGCGGGCGATCCGGCGCACCGCATCTGCCTCCTCCAGCACCCGTTGGGCCTGCTCGACCACCTGTTGGCCCACAGCGGTCACCGTGACCTCCCCGGGACCGCGCTCGAACAGGGTGATCCCCAGCTCGTCCTCCAGCTTGCGCACCGCCACCGAGAGTGTGGGCTGGCTGACGAAGCACCCCTCGGCTGCCCGTCCGAAGTGTCGCTCGCGGGCCACAGCCACCGCATACCGCAGCTCGTTTAGAGTCATGTTTCACGCTCCGACGATATTTGGCGGTCCCGGATGCCGATCTGTGACCCGTTGCCATGCAGACATTCCGGGAAGCTGATAAAAATTGCTGTCAACGGACTGCAAAAACATAGCCGCGCGGGGTTGAAATGGGAATGCCAGCGCAGCCAAGATCGACGACGCACAACGAGGCCCCGCCGTATGTGGGCCCAGGGGGGTGGTATGCGCCCGCTCCGATTGATCCAGATCACGGATTTACACCTGTTCGGCGACCCTTCGGGCAAGCTTCTGGGCCTCACCACCCGGCAGAGCTTCGAATCCGTGCTCGCCCACGCCCTGAAGGAAGGCGTGGGCGACGAGCCGCGGCCTCTGGCGCTGGCCCTGACTGGAGACCTTGTACACGACGAAAGCCCGGAGGGCTATGCCTATCTGGCCCGGGTTCTTAAGTCCACTGGGCTCCCCTGCTATTGCATCCCCGGCAACCATGACTGCCGGGACCTGATGGAGTCGCACCTGGGCGCCGCCGCGGTGGGCACGGTGGCGGGCCGGCGGTTAGGTCCCTGGCACTTGGTTTTTCTGGACTCCACCTGCGTGGGGGAGGACGGGGGGCGCCTGGGGTTCGACCAGCTCCGATGCCTGGAGGCGCTGATCGCCGCCGAGCCGGCCCCCACCCTGATCTTCCTGCACCAGCACCCGGTCCCGGTGCAGAGCGCCTGGATGGATACCATGGGCGTGTCGAACGGTGAGGAGCTGATTGCGCTCGCCGCCCGCCATCCCCAAATCCGCGCGCTGCTGTGCGGTCACATCCACCAGGATTTTACGGCCACCCGCGGGGACTGCACCATTCTGGGCACCCCATCGACTTGTGTCCAGTTCCTCCCGGGGGCTCGGGATTTCGCGCTGGACACCAGGCCGCCAGGCTATCGGGAGCTGCGGCTCTACCCGGACGGCCGTCTGGAGACCTGGGTAGTGCGGCTCCCCGCCTACCCCGAGCGTCTGGACTTGGGGGCGGGGGGATACTGAGCGTACCGGCACCGAGACGGGCTGTCCTGGGACGGCCATAAGGCCGGGGTTGTGCCCTTACCGCGTGGCAAAGCCGGTCATTGGCCGGTAGTCCAGTGGCTCGCAGGCGATCCCGGTGACCGAGGCTTGCGGCGGGCCCGTGCGTAGCCAGTCCCGGAGCTGGGCCACCGCATGGGGCTCCCCGCAAGCCAGCACCTCCACCCGTCCGTCCGGGAGGTTGCGGGCATAGCCTGTGACCCCGAGCCGCATCGCCTGCTCCCGGGCGGCGGCGCGGAAGAAGACCCCTTGGACCCGTCCGCCCACCAGGCACCGGTAGCAGACCCGGTGCTCGGCGGTCCCCTGGTCGTGCTGGGTCCCGTTGCGAGTCGTATCGGACGGGCCGCTCATCCTGGCGCCCCTGTCTTGACGGCTGTCGCCTGGCGCTCCCGCTTGTACTGCGGGAAGGGGGTCTCCTTATAGTGGCCCTGCACGACGTACTCCCCGAGCCATAGGAATTCCTGGGCGTCCCGGGTGGCCCCGATGTATTTCTGGATCAGCTTGCCGTCGAGGTCGAAGAAGGCGAGCACCGGTGTCGCGCGCACCCGGTAGTCTTTGAGCGCGAAGTCTTTTTGCGTCATGGACCGGCCTGCGAAGTCCGCGATCTCCAGGTCGCCCTCGATGTCCACCGGGAAGATCAGGAAGTGCTTCTTGAAATACGTCTGCACGTCTTCGCGGTTCAGCACTGTGGTCTTCATGCGGTGACAAAACGGACACCCATCCATCTCGAACATCAGCAGGATGCCCTGTTTGCCCTGAGTCTTGGCGTTTGCGAGCTCCTCCTGGAAGTCCCCGAAGGTCTGGTCGAAGAAATATTTGGCCGGGTCCCGGGTCTCCTGCGCAGTCGCCAGCGGGCCGCCTAGGGCGCTGACGAGCAGGAGTGCGAGGAGCGGCAGATATCGGGGCTTCCCGAACGGGGAGGGGGCGGTCATTGGGTCGGTTCTCCTGTGACGGTGCGGTGGGGCGCGTTGCGGGGGGCGGCCCGGCCAGGACCGAATTCTCGCGGCATCCACGTCAGGTTTCAACGCGCGGGGCTGGGGCTCTAAGACTGTTAGACTAGGCACCGACTTTCTGGGAGTGCCCCATGCCCTACATCCTGGTCCTTTATTACACCCGTTTCGGCGCCACCGCGGAGATGGCGCGCCAGCTCGCCCGGGGGGTGGAGTCCGTCCCCGGGATCGAGGCGCGGCTGCGCACCGTACCCCCCGTCTCCGCGGTGTGCGAGGCGATGGCAGACAGTATTCCACCCGAGGGTCCGCCTTACGCGACCCACGAGGACCTGCGCCATTGCGCGGGCCTTGCCCTGGGTAGTCCCACCCGGTTCGGCAATATGGCCGCGCCGCTCAAGTATTTCCTGGACGGCACCAGCGCACTGTGGCTCAACGGGGCGCTTGCCGGAAAGCCCGCGGGGGTCTTTACCTCCACATCCAGCCTCCATGGGGGCCAGGAGGCGACCCTGCTCAGTATGATGCTGCCGCTGCTTCACCACGGCATGCTGATCGTGGGGCTGCCCTATAGCGAGGGCGATCTGCTCCACACCCGCAGCGGCGGCACCCCCTACGGGCCATCGCACCTGGCGGGACCCGAGAGCAACCTCCCGGTCTTGGACGAGGAGCGGCGGCTCTGTCAGGCACTGGGCCGGCGCATCGGCGGGGTCGCCCTGGCCCTCGCCCATGCACCCGCCTGAGCGCTACCGTACCCGCGCCCAGGCCCGGCCTTGGTCGCCCGCCCCCAGCAGCTCCACCTCCCCATCGAGCTCCGACTCGAGCCGACATTGGGCGGCTATCTCCCTGGGGGCAACGCGGAGGCACTGGCGGCCCTGGAGGCGACCGCGGCGGGTCGAGGCGAGCCGTTCCTCTTCCTGTTCGGGCTCCCGGGCACCGGTAAGAGCCATCTGCTCCAGGGCACCTGTCTCGCCGCCGCCTGCCAGGGCCGACAGGCCCATTACTGTCCGCTCGGACTGCCCGGGCTTGCCCCCGGGGTACTCGACGACCTGGAGGAGCGCCTGGACCTGGTGGCGGTAGACGACCTGGACCGCATCGCGGGCCAGGGAGACTGGGAGCGCGCACTGTTCGACCTCTTCAACCGGTTGCGCGAGCGCGGACGCGCGCTTGTGACCGCCGCCACAGCGGCCCCGGACGCACTGGGCATTGAGCTGCCGGACCTCTGCTCCCGGCTCCAATGGGGCCCGCGCTATCGCCTCGTACCCCTGGACGAGCCGGGCTGCGAATCGCTGCTGCTGGAGTCCGCCCGAGGCCGGGGTCTGATCCTACCTCCCGAGGTGGTCCGCTACATCATGACCCGCTACCCCCGGGATCCGGCCTCTCTCCTGGATCTGGTGGGACGGGTGGACGCACTGAGCCTGCGCGAGCAGCGCCAGCCCACGATCCCGCTCGTGCGGCGCGCGATGCAGGCGCAGGGGTAGTGCGGGACCAGCCCGCCACCGGGATTGCCGAGACGCTGTCGACCCGGGGCTCAGGGCCCTCAGCGTCCACCGATCCGATCAACGTCGCTGCCACAGCCGCACTGCCAGCCGTCTCTGAATGGTTCCATGCCGTCTTAAAGGCTCGCTGCGCCATGCCGTGCGTCGGTCCGCGCCTCCAGGCACTTGGCCGATCTGCGCGACACCGTCGCGTCGGCGTCTCGAAAATAACACATGGTCAAAATATGGTTGTCGCGTCCGTGCTCTACCCCGACTTCCGCTATTCGATCTCTTCCCAGACTGTTATTTGGCTCTTTCGGTCGTGGAGCGGCCCGCAAGTGGCTGATTAGCCGTGATCGCATCGCCCGAAGGCATCTGTAGTGCCGACCTAGGCCGTTGAACCGGTTTACGTTCTCAAGGTGTTCGACGAGGACTGCGGCGCGTCCGCCCAGATCGCTTTGTTCCCCGAAGACCGACCGGCCCCGGAGCTGGCGTGTGCGGTGGTGCAGGTCAAATTGAGCGGGCTGCAACTGCGCCGGCCCCGTCAATGGGGCGCGTGCTGGCTCCCCTGCGAGCTGTGGGACCGGTTGGGGCTGGATGCCTTCTAGCGTCCACGCCTGCCGCCCAGTCGCAAGGGGACACGCTGGCTGCATGTCCTCAAGACGTTGGTGGCCTATCGCCTGATCGATCCGGGCAGCGAATGGCGCCTGCATCGCTCCCGGTTCGACCGCAGCGCCATGGGCGACCTGCTGGGGGAAGACTTCGCCATTGCCCAGAACGACACCCTCTACCGCTGTCTCGACAAGCTTGTGGAGCATAAAGAAGCGTTATTCTCTTACCTGCAAGGGCGCTGGCGTCTACTCTTCAAGATCCTGCTCTACGATCTGACCAGCACCTACTTCGAATGCAATCCGCCCGAATCGGGCCTGCGCCAATTCGGCTACAGCCGGGACAAGCGCTCCGATTGCGTGCAGGCGGTCATCGCCCCGATCGTCACTCCAGACGGTTTCCCCCTGGCCTACGAGGTCCTCCCCGGCAATACTCTCGATAAGCAGACTCTTAAAGACTTCTTAGCCAAGATCGAGCGGCAGTACGGCAAGGCGGACCGCATGTGGGTCATGGATCGGGGCATTCCCACCGAAGAAACCTTGGCGCTGATGTGCGACGCCGACCCACCGGTGCACTATCTGGTCGGTACACCCAAAGACCGTTTGACCGCGCTGGAAAAACCCTTCCTCGACCGGCCATGGTAGGTCGTGCGCGAGCAGGTCGCAGTCAAGCTCCTGACGATAGAGGAGGAGACGCAAGACCCGGAGACGTATGTCCTGGCGCTGAGCAGCGGACGCCGAGACAAGGAACGGGCGATGCGCCGACGCCGCCTCAAGCGTCTCTGGAAACGCCTGCACGAGCTGCAGCGCCAAGCGCCGCGTCGCGATCAACTGCTGTTGAAGCTCGGAGCGGCCAAGAAAGAGGCGGGGCGCGCCTACGCGTTGGTCAAGGTGCGCATTCCCAAGAAAGACGAACCGGTCACTCCCAAAACCTTCGCCGTCACCCTCAACCGCAGGAAACTGCGTCTCGCCCGTCGCCGCGAGGGTCGCTACTTGCTGCGCACCAATCTCGCCAATGACAATCCGGCGCAGCTCTGGGCTTATTACATCCAACTCACCGAGGTGGAGCATGCGTTTAAAGAGCTCAAAGCAGTGCGTTCGCATCCGGCGCATCCGACAGCCGATAGCTCTGTTTTGCTCGGTTGGCCGGCGCCGGAGCGACGGACTCTAGGGGACCGAATCGCTTCGCAGCCAACAAGATCGCCTCCCCGGGGTCCGGCAACAGCATCGATAAACAGACGATTGCGGGGCGACGCGCTACACTGCGCGGGCCGCGAAGCGGTTCATCGCCACCGCTCCCGACCATTGCAACCAAGGCACCCCCCGAGCGGACATCTAGCCAATATGGACACAGCAGACAGCCTCCACGCCTGCCAGCACGACCTGCGGGCCTTACTCGACGAGGCCGGGCAGATCGCGGGTCTGGAGTCCCTGGACTTCACCGCCGAGCGCGAGTTGCTCGAGCGCTTGCGCGAACAACAGGACCGCCCCTTGGGCGTTGCCGTGCTCGGCGAGTTCAACAGCGGCAAATCCACCTTCATCAACGCCATCCTGGGCCAGGACCTGCTGCCTGCCAAGTTCATTCCGAGCACCCGGCAGGTCATGCGCATCAGCCACCGGGATGGCCCCGGCCAAGTCGTCGTCGCCGATGCAGACGCCGACCCCGCCGACGCACCCACCCCGCGGCCCTTATCCCGCGAGGCGATCCTGCAACTCGCTGACACTGGTCGGCCCTTGCACATCGAGACCCCGATCCGGGCGCCGTGGTCCGATCTCGTCATCTACGACACACCGGGCGTCAATGACGCCACTACGATGGCCGAGTCGGTGATCTTCGACCTGATGGACAAGGTGGACGTAGTGGTCCTGATGCTGCGCGCACAGCAGGCCCTGACCGCCTCCGAGGCCGAGTTCCTCGGCCAACTGGTGCGCCAGAAGGACCTCGACAAGTTCTTCTTCAATATCAACTTCTGCGACGCGCTGACCGCGAACAGCGCCGCATCCGTCCGCACGCACGTGGTCAAGACCCTGGCCGCGTTACGCAACTGGCCGATCAAGGCCCTCGGCGAGCGGGTCTTTCTGTGCGCCGCCCGCCAGACCCTTGATGCCGCCACCGCGGCAACCGGCCCGGCCGCCCTCGAACACCCGAACCAGCACGAGCAACTGCTCGCGGCCGTGCATGGCTTTGCCGCGGCGCGCAAGCAGGTACTGCTGCGCGACGCCGGGGACAACCTGCTGCGCACCCTGGTCGAGTCCGCGGTCGAGAAGCTGAGCGCTGCCATCGCCGCCGCCAGCGATGAAGACGCCCGCCAGGGCCAGGCGATCCTCCAGATCACCCAGGCGATCACCGACTTCCGGGTCTCCATCCGGGAAGAGGAGCTCGCATTGCGGGGCCGCATCCTCGACGCCAAGGCAATGTTGATACGCCAGGTCGGCGAGGCCTTTGACGACATTGGCCGGGAGTCCCAGTCCTGGCTCCAGGCCGCCAGGTTGGACGAACTCGCTGGCGACGCACCCGGCAAGTGGCTGCGGGTCGCGTTGGAGGATCGGCTGACGCCCCTGTTGGCGCAGTTCCGCGCTGACCTCGATGGGGCCTTCGGCGACCTCGACCAGCGCATCCTGCCAGCCGTTGCGCACACCAGCGCCCGCATCGAAGGCATCCGCAAGGACTTTGACCTCGGGCCGCTGCTCGCTGGCGCCAGCATCGCCACTGCCGGCTATGCAGTGGTTACCGTCGCGCTACCCTGGGTCCTCGGGGCCGGCGGGGCACTGGCCGTGACCGCCGGACTGGCGAGCCTGATCCCCGGTGCCGGCGTCGCCATTGGCGCGCTGATCGGTGTCGGCCTCCGTGGGGCGGCCACCGGGGTGTTCAGCGCCCTGTCTGGCGCCGCGAGCGGTTACCGCTGGATTCGGGATGCGACCCGCAACTGGCAGGCACAGCAGACCAGGGCTGCCTACAGCGATCAGCTCGCGGGCCTCATCACCGACCTGCGGCACCGGGTCACCACGCACCTCGATAAGGCCATCGACCCGGCCCGGATCATGAGTGGAGTCATCGCCGCGCGCTTCCCCGAGGCCCTGGCCCTGGAAGAACGCCGTCTGGTCACCGCCCGGCTGGACCGGAACCAACTACGCAACGGCCGACAGGACCTCGAAGACCTGCGCGCACGTTTCATTGCGACCGGCCCCTCCTGAAGACCGCCCATGACTGATTTCACCGTCTTCGAGGAACGCAAGCGGCAGTTCCAGGATCACCTGGACCGGCTCATGGAGCTGCTCCGGCAGGGCCAGATGGTGCCGGACCCTAAACCAGACCTGCATCTACTTCAGGGCTTCCGGGACGGACTCGCCGGGGATCTGCTGTTCCGGGTGCTCTGCGTCGGGGACTTCAGCACCGGCAAGAGCAGCTTCATCAACCGCTTCCTGCTGGAGCAGGACCTGTTGCCGGCCTGGCCGACGCCGACCACCACCCTGCCCACCCGCATCCGCCACGGCGAGTGTCTGAAGGCCATCCGCTACCGGCCATCCGCGCGGGAGGGCGTGGACCTGGACGCCGAGGAGGCCACCGAAGACATCGCCGGAACGCTGAAGGACTGGGTGTCCACCGCGGGCAGCGCCACCGACAGCCCCCTTCCCGTCATCGTTGAGGTCCCCGCGCCGCGGCTGGCCGCCGGGGTCGAGCTCATCGATGCTCCGGGGCTCAATGACCCGAACGCCGAGCGCATGCGCCTGACGCTCGATTATCTGGGCCAGGCCGACGGCGTCCTATTCTTCGTGAACGCACTGCAGCCGCTCTCCCATTACCAGAAGCGCTTCTTCGAGGGCGAGATCCTGACCCGCGATCTGCTCGACCGACTCTTCATCATCGTCAATTACTGGGACCAGATCGAACCCGCGCAGCGCGCGGAGGTGTTTGAGTACATCGAGCAGCAGGTCCGCGCGTCCCTCGCCAAGGGTGCGGCGGCCCCCGCCGCGGACCTGCGCATCCCGATCCTGCCCGTGTCGGCCAAGACCGGCGAGAACGCGCAACTGATCCAGCAGCAGGTCTGGGATGTGCTCAGCGCCCGCAAGTTCACCGATGTGCTGTCACTGCGCATCGCCCGATTCAACAAGGAGCTGGACAAGTACAGCGCCATCCTCGCCGCCCGCCTGGACATGCTCGCGCTGGACCCCCAGGGCCGGTCCCGTCGCCGTGCGCAACTGCAGCAGGAGATCGCGGACTATGCGCAGCAGCGCGAGGCATTCCTTGCGGGTCTCAAGCGCCCGCTTGAACTGGACTTTCAGGACTACCGGGACCAACTCCAGCGCCTGTTCGAGGCCCTGGAGACGGAAGTGCTGCCACTGGAACAAGGGGCCTTACGATGGCGTTCGGAACGGGAAATCAATGACTTCCTCGCCCAGCGTCTCAGTCGGCTACAGAAGGAGACCAGCCGACGGCTGCGGGACATCGACGAGGCATTTGTGGAGCAGATCAAAGGCACCATCGAGAAAGAGAAGGCCACCATCGGCGTGCTACCCACGCAGTCCCTATCGATGGAAGAATATGTGCTGCACTGGCGCGGACTCGACGGCAACCCACTCGCGCAGGCCGCGCCAATCGCCGGGGGTGCCGGTATCGCCGGTCTGCTGGTGGGGGCTGGCGCAATCTGGCAAACCGCCACCGTCACCACGGCGACGCCAGGTATCCTGACGACCATCGGCACCCTGTTTACCGGCGCACCCGCCGCGGCCACCTCCGGTTTCATGCTCTTTGGTGTGCCGGCGATTGCCGTCGGGGCCTTGCTGCTGGCGGGTGCCTTCTTTTTCAGTCGCGGCTCATCGGGCCGACGCCAGGATCAGGTCCGGGCCGCGTGCGGTCAACTGGCCGAGCGCATCGAAGACGATAAGTGGCAGGTCATCGACCGGATCAAGGCCAATCAGGCGCAACGCATTGCGCAGATCTGCGCGGACGTGAACGATGACATCACCCGCGCCTGGCGGGAGAAACTTGCGGAGCTCGATGCCATTCAGCGTATCGAGGACCAGGGTGCCGCGCTCAGAGCCCTGCGCGCAGAGATCGCAGCGCTGACTTTGCAGGTGAACCCATGAGCCAATCCGAAAAGGACGTGGTGCTGAGGGGGCACCAGTTCGTCGTCGGGGCGAAGAAGATCCAAAAGGCCCTGGATGGGCGTCACGCGACCATCGGCGAGATCACCCGGCGCATCCTGCACCTCGCCAAAGACCCGCTGACCGTGGTCGTGATGGGCGAGTTCAGCGCGGGCAAGTCCAGCTTCCTGAACCGCGTGCTCGGAACCGAGGTCCTGCCGGTCGCCATCCTGCCCAAGACCGCGACCCTGACCCGGCTGGTTTATGGTGATCCGGACGCGGTGGGGCGGGTCGAGATTGATCGGCAGCTTGGGGATGGCAGCGCAACCGAGGTCATCACCCATCAAGCATTCGCCGATCTGCAACGGGCGGCCAAGCTGCACGACATCGCGGTGGCCCAAGACCTGGCGACCATTCGCGAGGTGCGGGTGTTCCTGAACGACCCGCTGCTCACCCGGCTGCAACTGGTCGATACCCCCGGCTTCAACCACGACCAGGCCATGGACGACAAGACGCTGGGCATCCTGGACATCGCCGACATCGTGATCTGGATCACCGATGCGATGCAGCCGGCCAATCAGACGGAATTCGAGAAGCTGCGGCTACTCGAGGCGCGGGGCAAACGCACCTGGCTTGTCGTCAACAAGGCTGACGTGAACGTGGCCGACGGTACCGCCTGGGAGGAGTCGCGACAAAGCCTGACGGCGTACTTCGGCGAGACCGGCTTTCTCGATTTCTTCGAGTCCAGCGCCGTGGAGCTCATCTCCTGCCGGCAGACGGACGACTTCTGGACCGGTAAGTTCGATCAGATGAAGGCCCGCCTGAGCAACGAAGTCTTCAGCGCGGACCTCCGCTTGTCGGTCAAGCTGGTCGGTGATGAGTGGGCGCGGCTCGGTGCGGCCTTGGGGGACGAGACAGCGCGTTATCGGGAACTGGAGAGGCGGTGCGCGGCCCTCCAGGCACTTGCCCGGGTGGATGCCTTGGCGGATGCCTGCGAGGACGAGCTGACCGAGGCGCTCTTACCCCAGGTTCGGGAGCTCGTCGATGCGCTGGTTAAACACGGCCAGGATGGCCAGCTATCTTCTGCGCAAGGCATCAGATCCGTGAACAGCTTTGTTATGGAGTATACCAGCGGCGGGCTGATCCGAGCGGTGGGCGACCTGGCCCTCGCCTATGACGAGTTTTTGACCGCGCTTCAGGTCAGCCATCTGACCGACATGGTCGTGTTGCTCGATGTGGTGCAGGGTACACTGCCCCGCGAGCACGCGGATCTGGGTGCCGAGGTGGGCGTGGTGCGCGATTACTATCGCCTGCTCCGGGAGCAGTTGTTCGATGCCGTCCAGCGGATCGGCGGATACAGCCTGCCAGCGCTGGAACTTACAGTGGATCTGCTCGATCACGTAGGCGTGCAGTTCAAGCCGTTCGATTGGTGTTTTTCTCTGAGTATCGAGGCAGATGGCGTGTTGTCGGTGGAGGGAAGCGGACCGACGCTGACCCTGGCCGTCTACCGCCGACTGCAACTGCAAACGGCCCTGGCGCGAGATTTTCGGCGGGATCTGGAACGTATCGTCCGCGACCCGGCCTGTCTTGGCCCACTCAAACAACTGCAAGACCTCTGCGACGGCACCGGCAAACGCCTCGCATCCGCATCGGACATCTGGAGGAGCCATGAAACCGCCCTTGACGCTGACTGAGCGAGAGCGCCTGTGCTTCATGCAGGCGCTCCATGCCGTGGCCTGGCGCGATGGCGGCCCGACCAATGTCTGGTGCGGGCTGCTGGAGCGGTTCGGCAGGCTGCTGAATGTCCAAGACACCGATTCCGCGTTCAGGGCCGGGCCCCCTGGCATTGCCGAGAAGGTCAATCAAATCGGCGACCCGCGGGCGCGCCTGTATTTTCTTCGCATCATTCGCGATGTCCATCGCCGTGACTTGGACAGCAACGTGAATGTGTTTAAAGCGGATACTCGTCCCGCGAGCTTCTGGCAACTCTACAATCTTCTTGTCCAAGCGGTACAGACTGGTTGAAGGTGTCGTTATACAGGGCAGGTGCCAGTTACGAGGGGCGAGTAGCGAGGAATAGGCGCTCAGGCAGAGACATCGCTCGCGACGGAACGAAGAACCGATCCGAATGGCACAGGCGTCTGCCGCGCAGGGGTATGCCAGCGCGGGAGTGTCGGACGGCGCATGCGCCTCGTCGCGAACGTTTACTCTGTCGCTGCCGGTTACAAGCGACCTGTCGCCCTGGCTACGCTGCCTGTTGCCGGAGATAGTCGCACCCCAGGCACGCCAGCCACACGGTCTTGGGGATCGGCCGCTGCGCGGTGCGGTAGTAACTGACCATGCGCCGTGACAGGCCCAGCGCCTCGGCGGCGGTGGTGAGGCTCAGGCCGTTGCGGCGCATCCAGGCGTCGAACCGCTCATGGGAGGGTAGGCCAGCCTGTTCCTTGGCCCAGGCGTACAGATTGTCCGCGCCGAATTCGGTATCGAACCATTCGACGCTGCCGCCCCATTCGGCGAGATGGGCCGTGGCGAAAACCTCCGGGGCGAGGATCGGCGAAAGGCACGGGATGGCTCGGAGCTGGCTGGCAACATCCACCTCCAGGATCTCGCCGGTACTCCAGCGCGTGCGCAGTCGATAGGGCGCCAAGGCGTGCACCTCTTCCAACTGCGGAAAGAAGTAGCGGGTCATGGGTGGTATTTCCTCCATTCGGCAATCAGCTCGCCCCGGTGCGCGGCGGCCCAGGCGAGCACCTCGGCGATCTCCCGGGCGCGGATCGGGCCGCGCATCGCCAGAGTGTCGATCTCGACCAGGTTGTCCCGCCGATCCGACATCACGACGTGGAAGTGGGGCGGCGGATGGTCCAAGGCCCGAACCTCGACGCGGCAGTTGGAGAAGCGGGCGACGCATGGCATGAGGATAGGCTAGAGCAACCAGTGCTCTAGGTCAATTGCAGACCCGGACCGACACCAGGAGTAACCGCTCCGCGCATATTCTCCCGCATTCCGGCAAATAATCAGCATTTTCGTCTCTCGCTCCCTCGCCCCCGATGCGGCAACCTGACGGCCGATCCACCGCTGCCAGGCCCTGTCCATGCCTCCAGTCCGAATTCCGTGGACTCTCCTCGCCGCCGCCCTGGCCGCGTCGGCCCCGACCACGGCGCCGACCCCGCTGCGAGCGCCGGCGCCCCGCTCGGCGCCGACGGCCCGCCATCCGCCGCATGGCCCGCCTGCCGGCCCAGGGCCTTCAGATGTGGGAGACCGCGGACGGCCGACTCCTCTACCTCTCGGATAACGGCCGCTACCTGATCCGCGGGACCGCCTACGACTTCTGGCACGGGGCCGAGCTGACCTCGCTCGCCCAAGCGGAGGAGCTGGCCGGACGGATCGACTTGAAGCGCCTCGCGCTGGAGCCCGCCGATCTGGGCGCGCTCGACACTGGGACCGGACCCGAGGTGCTGGCCTTCGTCGATCCCCATTGCCCCCACTGCGCGGCGCTGTTCGCCGCGCTCCCGGCGCTCGCCGACCGCTACCGGTTCCGGCTGATCCCGCTGCCGATCGGCGCGGCGTCCCAGGCTGCCGTCCTGGCCTTGCACTGCCTGGCGGCGACCGACCGCGCCGCCGCGCTCGAGGCCCTGCTCGCGCACGCCGATTCGCCGCCCGCACCGGCCGACGGCTGCGGCTAAGGGACGGTGCAGCGTGCCCTGGTTACCGCCCAATTGCTCGGGGTGCGCGGGACGCGCTTCCTGATCGCCTCCGACGGGCGCCTGCGCCAGGGCCGTCCGGACGATCTGGCCGCTTGGCTAGCGGGGACCGAAACCGTCGGGGTCGGGGAGGGCGCGCCATAATCCGCGCCCGTCGGTGGCGGTTGGGACCGCTTGTCCCGCTCGCCTGCCTCGTCTGGGCGCTTGCCGGCTGTGCCGCCACGCGCGGATCGACCGGTCGGCAATCCCCGCCGGTCGCCGCCGACCAGCGCCCCGCCCAGCTCGCCCCGCAGCGCGCCCCGTCCAAGACCATGGAGGTCTGGATCGCCGCTTGGGAAGTCGATCGACCTGGCCGAGCTCATCGTCGGAGAAGGCGTTCTTTACAGCGTCGAATTCACCGCGACCACCGCCGATCTGGGCACCGTAACCCAGAGCTTCGTCCTGGATGGGTTGCACGGCGCCCAGAGCTTTGTCTTCGACGGGCGCTTTATCGACCTGGTCTCGGTGAGCTGGGCCAATACACCCGGCTACCACCAGCTCGACAACATCGAGGTGGTGCCGGAGCCGGCGACCCTCGCCATCGCCCTGTCCGGTTTGGGCCTGATGGGCGTCATGGTGCGTGCAAGGCGCACAGGAGCCGCCTGACGGTCGCGTAGCCGTTTCAGGCCAGGCCCGCGACGGATAGACCCGAGGTTGCCCGAAACCGTCGTGACTTGGCCTTACTGCCGGACCCCGCGGGGAGATCGGATATCCCTGCGCACCGTCGCCTCTTCCCCGGCATTAGAACCCGCCGCCGGTTCGGAAACCTCCACCGCTCCCGCCGCTCCCGCCGCTCCCGCCGCTTCCGCCGCTTCCGCCCCCGCGACTGCCGCCGAATCCGCCCCGACCGGCACCGCCGCTGCGGCCCAGGCTGCCAAGGATGTCGCCCAAATCCACTCCACCGCCGCCCCAGGGGGTGCCGCGACCGAATCCGCCGGAGCCGAATCGGGGGTCTGAGCGCACGGGTCGGTATTCCTGCTGCTCCCGCAAGACACGCCAGAGTGCCTCGCGGTCCAGTAGTCCGTTGAGGAATTGCCCGATGGTCGCGAGGATCAATGCCTCGTTGGCGAAGGTGGAGCCGTCCCGGTCGTAGCGGCTGCGGGTGAAGTCAGCCCGCAGGGACTGCAGCTCGGCGAGCTGCTGCTGCTGTTGCGCAATGGCAGCCTTGAGCCCCTGGACAGAGGCATCGAGCCGGCGGGACTCGTCCTCGCGCTTGAGCATGCGGGAGACGATCAGATCGTCCTCCGGCAAGGGGGTGCTCATGGCCTGGCGGCGCAGCTCCATCAGGTCGTCGCGCTCCAGCTCCGAGGCCAGGAAGTCGATGGCCTGGCGGGTGTGATCGTCCTCCCCGGCGGAGAACAGTGCCTTGCGGACCTGGAGTGCCTGGCGGTCGTCTGCGGCCTTTGCAATGCGCGCGTCGATGGCGGAGAGCCGCTCCTGCTGCTCCTTGAGCTTGGCGTCAAGGCCGGAGATACCGTCAGCCGCACGGGCGGTCTCGTCCAGGGCGCGCAGCGCCTGAAGCTCGGTCTCGGCCGCTGCGGCGAGGCTGGCGGCGTGCTCCCGCAGGCGCTCCGGGATCTCGTTGAGGCGCGCATAGTTGGCGCGGGCATCGGCGTAGCCGATGAGCCGGGCGACCTGCCCGTCGAGCATCCGGATCAGGCCGCCGGAGCGGTACTCCGGCAGGCCGAATTTGCGGTTCCAGAGGTACATGAAGAGCGGGTCGGACCGGTAGGAGGCGCCCTTCTGCTCCCGCTCGGCCTCGTTCTGGGCTGCCTTCTCGTGTGCGTGCCGGGCCAGGCGCTCGGCCTCCTCTGCACGCTGGCGCTGTGCCTGGTGGGCGGGGTCGGAGCCCAGCCGGTTCTGGGTTTGGGCCTCGGCGGCGTCTACCGACGCTTCGGCCTCGTCAACCCGGGCGGCCTGGGTCCTGCGCTCGGACTCCAATGCCTGGAACGTCTGCTCCGCCTGATCGAGCTGGCGCTCGAGCTCCGCGAGCGCGCCATGGCGCTTTCCGAGCAGTGCCTTGGCCTGTTGCTCCGCTTGGTCCAGGTGCTTGACCATCTCGGCGCTGCCGAGCTGGTCCAGGCGGATACGGGCCAGATCCCTAAAGTCCTGGGCATGCGCCTGGCGCGCATCCAGGGCCTGCTGGCGCAAGGTCTCGATCTCGGACTCCACGGCGGCTACCTTGGCGCGCGCCTCGGCGATCGCCTGGTCGATGCTGGCCAGGGTTTGTCTGCCGGATACCATGAATCACTCCTTAAAAAGACGGGCCGAGGGCCGAGGATTGTAATGGCCGAGGGCGCTTCCCTCGGCCATTCTTGGTCGGCCTCTCTTTACCACTTCGTAATCGCACCGCCGGTGGTTGGCAGCTCGTAATCCGGTACCAGATGTCCGGCCTCCTTATAGCCGAAGCGATCGCGCGCAACGATGCCGTCGTCCTGTTTGTCAGCGGCGACCGACTTGAAGGTTCGCTCGTCGACGCGCAGGGCCCAGAGCTTGACCCGCTCGGATGACTTGGTCTCTTCATTCATGATCGGGACTGTCAGCACCCGGCCCGAGGGGTCCAGCGCCTCCACCACGATGTAATAGTTGCGCGCACCGGTATTGACGTCCGGGATGCGCCAGATCCCGGTCTGGACCCCCGGTCGGTTGACGATCCGCACCAGATACTCCTGTCCCAGGACGGTGCGCAGGTCTGCGAGCTTGGTCAGCGCCTCTTTGGCCGCGTCCCGATTGTCTTCGCGCAGCGCCGCCTGACCGGCGTGATAGACACGGTTGACCGCGGTCCGTGCGTCCGGGGTCTGGGCCATGGCGGCGACCTCCCGGTGCAGATCGGTCAGCTCCTGGGGCAGTGCGGCCTTGGGTGCGACGATCAGAAAGCGATAGAGCGTGGCGGCTAATATCACGGCCCCGGCGATCCCGGCCAACCACTTGCCCCAGACCCCGCGGCGGATATAGATCCGGGCGAGCCGGGTGGCGAGCGTAGCCGGCGGCGGCTTGTAGGCGAACCGCTCCTCCCGCAGGGCCGCCACTGCCTGCTCGATCACCCGGTCGGAGACCTCCAGGCCCTGGTCCGCATAGATCTTATGCAGTCGCTCCTTGAGATCTGCCTCCCGGCCGGCCTCGTCCAGCTCGCTTCGTGCCAGGCGCTCGCGGCGACGCAGCGTATCCACCACGTCCATGGCGAGCATTATGTCGTCCAGGGGCGGCTTGGTGCCCTCCCCGCCGGGGGCGAGGACTGAGCCGGGGGTCGCGTCGGCACCCATGACTGCGCTCACTGCCGGGCTTCGAGGACCAGGCCCTTACCCTGGTCGGCGAGCCGCGCAAGCTTGCGCTTGCCGTCCTCCACCGCGTCGCGGATCTCGTTGGCGTTCTTGGTGCTTTGTACGCGCATTTCCTCGATGATCTCGTGGGATTTGGTCTGCCAGTTGACCACCGAGTCCACCAGCTTCTTGATCGAGTCGGCGCGAATGGTTGGCCCGTAGCCGGCGCGCACCGCAGCCTCCTGGACCTTGCCGCCGATGTCCGCCAGGACCTCCAGGGACTGGCTCACCCCCGCCTTCATCGCCTCGATGGTCTGGGTGCCCTCGTGCAGGCCGAACATGCCGGTGAAGGAGGCGCTCAACGCGGTCAGGACCACCTCGTTGGTGCTGAAGAAGCTGACTGCCTGCGCATAGACCCGCTCTTTGGCGTTGGTGGTCTGGAGCAGACGCGCCATGACCACCTCGGAGGTGTTGTAGGAGACGGTCAGGTTATCCGAGAGGTCCTTGGCGATCTGGTAGCGCTTCTCCTCCTGCTGGAGTGCGCGCACCGCCTCGTCCCGGGCCATCTCCAGGCGGGCGCGGTCGGCCGGCTCGGTCCCGGTGAAGGACTCCACCGCCTTCATGGCCGTGTCGACGCTGGCCTTGGCGGCGTCGAGCTTGCCCTGGGCGGTCTTCAGCACCTCCAGCGCCAGGACCTCGGACTGCTTGAGCGCCCCGCGGAAGTCCTGGTAGGCGTTCAGGATCTTTTGCTCGCGCTGGATCTGGTCGTTGGTGGAGGCGGTGACGTCCAGATAGGTCCCCTTGATCTTGTCGAATCGGCTGGCGATATCGCCACGGGTGACCTTCATCCAGACATTGCCGATGCGCTCGAAGGTATCGAGCTTGCCGTCCTCGATCTGGTCCACCATGGACTTCGCATCGTCGCGGATGCTGTTGAATGCATTGGTGATGTCCTCGTAGCGCTGGCCGATTTGCATGGCCTGGACCTGCTCGCGCACCACGTCGTTGAAGAGCGACGATTGGTTCAGGGTGCGTGCGATCGCCGTCACCCGGCCCTCGTCCAAGCCCGTGATCTGGTTCAGGAGTGCGATGATGGGGGCCTCCTGCCCGTTCCCGTTCGACGGAACCAGACCCAGGTCGTGTAGCCCGTCCATGGCCCGTTCCAGATACTTCATCGGGGTCGCGGAGGCGATCGTGGCGGCGTTGGCGGTGGCGGCTTCGGTCGCGATGGCGGCGGTCTCGGTGGCGCTCATGGTTCCTCCGGAAAAAGTGGTTTCGGGACTGGCTTGTTGTTGGGTGGGGAACGGCGGATGTCTGCGCCGACCCCATGGCCGGCGACCTGGATGCCTAAGTTTAACGCTTAAGCGTTGCGGCGACTCGCGTGCCGACCTCGCCGGGCGCCGCGGATCCGTCCGCGATCGCCGCACACCTTGACAGGAAGCAAAGCGCGCGTGCATCGGGATACAAGCGCCGGTCGGAAACTGGCAGAATCCACCGTTCCGATACGAGACCGACGGCGCTTCGACCGCCGGCCACCTTCCACTGACGAGGCCATAGAGCAAATGAGCGACGCGGTCAAGTACCTGCTCGACGAACAGCACCTTCCTAAGTTCTGGTACAACATCAACGCCGATCTGCCGGTCCCGCTGGACCCGGTCCTGCACCCCGGCACTCAACAGCCGATCGGTCCGGACGATTTGGCCGCGATCTTCCCGCGGGCGGTGATCGAGCAGGAGATGAGCGCCGAGCGCGAGATCGAGATCCCGCAGCCGGTGCGCGAGGTTTACCGCCAGTGGCGTCCGTCCCCGCTCTATCGCGCCCGCCGCCTGGAGAAGGCGCTGAACACCCCGGCCAAGATCTACTACAAATACGAGGGCGTGAGCCCGGCGGGCAGCCACAAGCCCAACACCGCGATCCCCCAAGCCTTTTACAACAAGATCGAGGGCGTCAAGCGGATTTCGACCGAGACCGGCGCCGGGCAGTGGGGCTCGTCTCTCGCGCTCGCCGGGTCCTTCTTCGGGCTGGAGATCCTGGTCTATATGGTCAAGGTGAGCTTCCAGCAGAAGCCTTACCGCCGCGCCTTCATGGAGACCTTCGGCGCCCAATGCATCGCGAGCCCAAGCGATACGACAGCCTCTGGCCGCGCCGTGCTTGCCGAGCACCCGGACAGCACCGGTAGCCTTGGCATCGCCATCAGCGAGGCGGTGGAGGTCGCCGCCCAACGGGACGACACCAAGTACGCACTGGGCAGCGTGTTGAATCATGTCCTGCTGCACCAGACCGTCACCGGAATCGAGGCCATGGAGCAGATGGACATCGCCGGGGACTTCCCGGACATGGTCATCGGCTGCACCGGCGGGGGCAGCAACTTCGCCGGACTCGCCTTCCCGTACCTGGGCCAGCAACTGCGTGGGGGCCGCAAGGTGGAGCTGATCGCGGTGGAGCCATCCGCCTGTCCGACTCTGACGAAGGGGCGCTTTGCCTACGATTTCGGCGACACCGCCCATCTGACCCCGCTCGTGAAGATGTTCACGCTGGGCTCCACCTTCGTCCCTCCCGGATTCCACGCCGGCGGGCTGCGCTATCACGGCATGGCCCCTCAGGTGAGCCACCTGGCCAAGCTGGGCTATATCTCGTCGCGCTCCTATAACCAGTTGGAGTGTTTCGCCGCCGGTATCCGGTTCGCCAAGGCCGAGGGCATTATCCCGGCCCCTGAGTCGAACCATGCGGTGCGAGCCGCCATCGAGGAGGCCGAGCGGTGCCGGGAGTCGGGGGAATCCAAGACCATCCTGTTTATGCTCTCGGGCCACGGCAACTTCGACATGGGCGCATACACGGACTATCTGGCCGGCAAGCTGAAGGACCTGGTCTACGACGAGTCCGAGGTCGCCATGGCCCTGGCCGGATTGCCGTCGGTCGGCTGACCCGGCATCGCCAGTGGGCGCCGCCCCAAGGGCCAGCCGGCCATCGGTCCTATGCCGATGGGTCGCGGTCGCGGCCTGGGCCCTGGCCCTATCCTTGAGTCCGGGCTCGGGGTCCCGGGCGGCGCTCGCCGCGGACCGCCAGCTTACGGTGGCAGCGACAGGCGCGGGCGGTCAGCCCGCGGCCCTTCAGTCGGCCCGGGTGCAGGAGCTGAATCGGCGGGTTCGCGGCATGGAAGGCAAGCTCAAGGACTCAGCGGCGGCCCGCAAGGCCGCGGACCAGGCGCGCATGCAGGCGGAGCGCCGGCTGGCCGCGGAGATCCAGACGGCCGAGCGTCTGGCCGCGGAGGTCCGCGCGCTGCGGGATGCTAACGAGCTCCTAGAGCTGCGGGTCAAGCGCCTGGAGGAGCAGGGTACGCGCGCGGCTGGGTCCTTGAGCGAGGCCGAGCAGTCCAGGCGTCGGCTCCTCGCCGAGCGGGATGCGGAGCGTAGGCGCACCGCGGCACTGGAAGAGCAGCTCGGCGCACTCTCCGCGGAGCGCCGCCGTGCCGAGCAGACCTATCAGGAGCGGCTGCGCGCTGCACAATCCACACAAGCGGAGCAGCGTGCCCGGATTGCCGCACAGGAGTCGGAGCTGACGCGCCTGGCGGGCGAGCTGCGCACCGCCAGGTCCGAGCGGGGGGACCAAGGCGGCGGGTTCGCCGCCGCTCGCCCTCAAGCCCCAGTCCCGGAGACCCCGGACCCTGCGTCCGGCGGGCCCCAGGCGCGCGCCGCGGCGGCGAGCGCCGCCGCGGCGTTGCGCGCGGCCCAAGACCGTTCCGGCGACGGACGGGGTAACCCGGCGCGCGAGGCGTTGCGCGAGATCGAGCAAACCCTGCACCGCCACCAGTCTGCCGTTGCCCGGGCCACGGGTGGTCGTAGCGTCTACCGGGTCCGCCCCGGAGATACGCTCGCACTCATCGCCAGCCGCTGGTACGGAGACCACAGCCGCTGGCAGGCCATCTACGAGGCCAACCGCCATGTACTCCCCGATCCCGACCGCCTGATCTCTGGGATGACGTTGGTTATTCCACGAGCTGGGAATCCCGAGACCGCACCCTAGCGAGGCGCGCGCCCCCGCCCATTCCTGGCGCATCCCCGAAGGAAAGCCTAAGGATCCGAGCCCATCGCCTGGCGCGGCGCGAGCGCTTACCAGATCCGGGCGACCAGGGCAAGCTTCCGGCCACGCACAAGCACGCAGAGGCTGCTAGGATACGCAGCCTTGTTACGGTTTGACGACTGTTGCGTGACCAATCATGACCAGCTCCGTGGCGCAGTCCGCCGCCCTTGCCCCGGCCACTGGGGTTTCGCTGGCATCCGCCCATGGCTTGCCGCTGGCCCGTGCCGCGCTGCTTCCGCTGTGGCCCTACCTGCTCTTCACCCTGTGCTTTGTGCTGGTCTGGCTGGCAGGCGACCTGTATCTGGATAGCCCCGGCAGGCGCGATATCTTCCGAGTCGAATATCCACTCGCCCTGTATATCTTCTTTGTCGCGAACTACATCCTGCGGCCCTCGCGTTGGCGCCTGCCGTTGGCCCTGCTGGCTGTCTTCGGCCCCTATGCGGCCCATGACATCTATGGCCATTTCTTCGACGATGCCCCGGATCTGACGGCCCTTCAAGAGATCCCGGAGCTGCTTGCCGTGCTCGGCTGGCCGTTTCAGGCACTCCTGCTCGGCCTGGCCGCGGCCAGCGTCTACATCCTTTTCACTCAGGTGCGCTACACATGGAGAAGCCTGCTGGTTGCCATGCCTGGTCTGATCCTGTTGGGGCTTCTGGCGCTCGCACCTGCGCGTATTCAGGCAGGCATCGAATGGGGGGTGCGCTGGGTCAATCCCTGGGTCAAGGCCGACAACGCGACCCTCAACGGCCGCTTCACGGTGGCCCTCTATAACGAGGCCAAACGCCGGATCGCCTTGGGGCGCCTGGCGATCTATGCGAACAATCCGCAGCAGCGCGCTTACTACGATCGGTTGGTGGAGTATCTCGGCGGACGTGTCCTGGACGACCGGCCGGTGTTCCTCCTGGTGCTTGAGAGTTTCCTGGATGCACGCACCCTGCAACCCGTGCGCGGACGCAACGAGATCATCGCTCCGGACTTTCTGCGCCGGTACGGCAAGGCATGGGGTTATTCGGTCTCGCCGACCTTCGGCGGCGGGACAGCCCGGGCGGAGTTCGAGCTGCTGTGCGGCGTGCCCTCGCTACGCGAGTTCGATAGCCTCGAGTTCAATCTGTTCGCCGGTCGGCGGGTGCCCTGCATGCCCGAGGTGCTGGCCCGCATCGGTTACGACAGCATCGCCAGCGATCCCTATAACCCAAGCTTCTTCAATGCCCAGCGCGCCTATCCCGGCATTGGCTTCCAGGAAGTGTATTTCCCCCGGGAGCTGAGCAGACGCCCATCCTACTTGAGCGTGGGCGAGAGCACGTACCTATTCGATGCCGATCTTTACCGGCAAAACCGGGAGTTTCTGGAGGGACGCGAGGGGGGGCGGCGCTTCTTCAACTATCTGCTGACCACCTACGGACACATGCCATTCGAGGTGCAGCGTCCGATCCGCTGGAAGGTGGATGCCAGGGACACGTCCCTGGAGCGGGTTGTGAATCAGGGTTATCACCGCAGCGGTCCACTGGCCGAGCAGATCCAGTGGATCACAGACCGTTATCCCCGCTCTTTGGTGATCGCGGTGGCCGACCATGTGCCGGTGCTGCGCGCCGGACCGGAGATCTACCGGCAATTGGGCTATCTGAACGGAATCCCGGACGCCTTCTATCACAACCGTATCCTGGTGGTGGAGGACGGCAAGCCGCGGAAGTACCCGACCATGCATAACTTCAGTGTCCCGGATCTGGTCTACAATTATCTGACCGACGGGGCCTACTGCAAGGATTATCCGTGCGCCATGCGTTACCCCTACGACAAGGAGCGCCTGCGCGAGCGCTATCGTTATCTGCTGGGTAATGCGGTGCTTGGCCCGGACCGGGATCGGGCCTCCGATTCGCTATCGACTGCTGCGGCTCTGTGAGGCGTGCAATTCAGGGACAGGACGCAAAAAAGCCGTTGCCCAGTGCCTCCTGGCATTGGTTACCGGAGGGGGTGAGGCCACCGGGATCGCCGACCGCGGCACGCTCGGCAGTCTCCTGGGTCAGGAGCTGACGGGCCGGGGAACAGGCCGGTGCAGCGGCGCAGTGTCCGTCGGTCCCGCACACGCGCTCGACCAGCGCCAGGCAGGGGCTTGGACCGGGGGCGGGACCGGAGCCGATAGCCCGGACCGCCGCGCAGGGCACGAGAGTCGGGTCGGCGAGTGCGGCCCCGCACTGGTTGCCCACCTCGGTGGCCGGGTGTGGACCGGCGCCGATGGGGGCACGCCGCTGGTGCTCGCGCTCCAGGTTCTTGAGCCGCCGTGCCTTGAGACAGTCGGGTGCGGCGGCACAGCTGTTGTCGCGTCCGCAGGCGCGCCGCTCCAAGAGCTCGCAGGGCTGGCCGGCCAGGGCCTCCTGCTCCCGCACGGTTGCCTCCCAGCCCTCGAGGATCGCCTCGCTCGGGACTACTGTGCCATCCCGGACTATGACGACGGTACCGTCTTCCATCCGGTGCACCCCGTCCCACAGGGGCACCGTTTGGTGGCCGTCGAACCGGGTCGCTTTATGGGTGTCCGGATCCACCCGCACCTCGGCTCCGTCAGGGAGTGTGCCGACCCAGGCCGGGAGCGGGGCGGCGGCGGCGCAGAGCGCCGGGATCAGCGCCAGGGCCAGGGTTCGGGACCTTGTCCGTTCGGGTGCGCGGCTTGAGATCTGTGTCCGGGTGCTCATGGGTGCTCCGTGGTTGGGTGTCCGAGTGCCACGCTTGGGCCTGCGGGGCGCGCTGACGGGGATCTCAGGTGGAGTGGCCGGCGCCCACCCGGTTCTCCACCGCCGCGGATAACGTAAGGCTTGCCAGCACGAAGGCGAGGAACAGGAAGAACCCCGGGGCAAGCGCCGTCCCGTTGGTGGTCAACACCTCCACCGCGGCGCCGGTGCGACTCAAGGCCCCGAGCTGGCTGGCGGTCAGTCCGCTGAACCCGATATAAGCCATGAAGATGGCGATTACCATGACGTCCGCCATGGACCATTTGCCGGATTTGAGCGCGAAGAAACGTACCGGGGGCGCGCCCCGCAGGCCCAGGTAGTCGTAGTAATAGACATAGGTTGCGGCGATCTTGAGCGCCGGGAAGATCACGCTGAAGACCACCAGCAGCACTGCCACCAGGATCAGGTCCGCGCCCCCGGTGCGGGCCAGGATCGAGACCACGTCGAAGACGCTCTTGGTCTGGAAATACAGGACCTGGTCGGAGAAGATCACGGGCTCCCCCAGGAGCTGAATGCTGAGCTGCGAGATGCGCGCCTCGATCTCGATCATGGGCGCGAGCACGCCCCCGGCGAGCAGGATCAGGGTCGCTCCGGTGAGCAGCAGGAGCCGCAGCGGATCGAGTCCGGGGACCCGGTGCGCACCCTTTGCCTCCGCGCCCGGCGCCCTCGGGCCGGGCGCGCCGAGACAGAGCGCGAACAGTGCCCCGACGAGACCCAAGAGTCCGAGGGTCCGGTAGAAGACCGGCAGGCGGGCGGATTCGATCTCGGCCCTTAGCCGTGCCGCACAGGGGGCGACCTCCGTGCATCCGTGTGCGGCAAGCCTGGCCGCAAGCGGTGCGCGGTCTGTCTTGGCGAAGGTGGTGTCAGCGGCCTGGCGGAGTAAGGCAAGCAGTTGGGCCTTGATCTCCCGTTTGGCCTCGGGCTTGCCGAGCTCGTCCACGATCGCATCCGCATACTGTGGCACCCGGTTGCGCAGGTCGCCGAAGTCGATCAGCAGATCCTGGAGACTCTGCTGAAGCGCCCCCCGGAGCTGATCCGCCAGGGACCCGCCAGACTGAAGGTTGCGCTGGCGCCGATACTGCTCCACCTGCGCGAGGATAAGATTGAGCACCCGCTCCACCGCCCGTTTGATTTGAGGCCGGTTGGTCGGGGTTAGCTCGAAGGCGTCGATACGCCGCTCCGCGACCGCCGAGAGCCGCGCGACCCATTGATCGGCGTCCAGGAGCCCGTAGCGCACGTTCTCGATCTCGCCCAAGTCGGTCTTGAGCCCCTTGACCCGATCGAGCGCCCCGATCAGGTTGATCGCGAGCGTCAGGGCACCGAAAAAGAGCGCCAATGCAATGGCGCGACGGACGAGCGAGGCGAGGGACATCGTGGACTCCTTTTGGGGACGTTGCGGGCGGCGAGCGGCGAGTCGAGCACCGAGTATGTCTCGCCACTCGGCCCTCGCGACTCGCAACTTTCCTAGATCATTTTACGCAGCTCGTACTCCAGAATGCCCTCGGCCCCCGCTGCCCGCAGCCGCGGGATCAGGGTGCGCACCGCGGCGGCGTCTACGATGGTCTCCACCGCCAGCCATTCCTTGTCGTAGAGGTGGCTGACGGTGGGCGCGTGTAGGCTGGGGAGCAGCGGGATCAGCGCGTCGAGCCGATCCGCGCGCACGTTCAGCTTGAGCGCGACCTTATGGCGGGCGGCCAGCGCGGCCTGGAGCATGAGCGCGATCTGGTCGATCTTGGCGCGCTTGGCCGGGTCGTCCATGGCCGCAGGGTTGGCGATCAGACGGGTCTCGGTGAACAGCAGGTCCTCCACGATGCGCAGTCCGTGGGCGCGGATGGTGCTGCCGGTCTCGGTGATCTCCACCGCGGCGTCCACCAGGCCCTCCACCACCTTGGCCTCGGTGGCCCCCCAGCTAAACTCCACGCTGGCCGCGACCCCCTGGCCCTCCAGATAGCGCCGGGTGAAGCCCACCAGCTCGGTGGCCACCTTGCACCCTTGAAGGTCCGCCACCGAGCGCACCGGGGAGTCCTCGCGTACCAGGAGCACCCAGCGGCTGCGCGCATTGGAGCTCTTGGAGTAGACGAGGGTGCAGACCTCGGACACCTCGGCCTGGGTCTCCAGTATCCAATCGAGCCCGGTCAGCCCCAGGTCCAGGGTGCCGTTGGCGACATAGGGTGCCATCTCCTGGGCGCGCACCAGTGCGCAGGCAAGCTCCGGGTCGTCCACCTCAGGGTAGTAGTTGCGCGAGCGCGGTGCGATGGTCCAACCGGCCTGCTTGAAGAGTGCGAGGGTTGCCTCTTCCAGGCTGCCCTTGGGGATACCGAGCTTGAGCTTCGTCATCTGTGTCGTTGCCTTGTAGGGTTTGGAATCTGGGCGCGATTATGGACCAGCCGTCGTGCCGTGTGGCGTATGATCCCGCCCGGCCAGCCGTACCGGCACTTTGGCGGTGCGCCCCTTGCGCCAGCGGCTGCCGCGGGTTTCGATAGGCCCGGTTCCAACCTTTCTCGATCGGGCACCGCGAGCCACCATGCGTCTGACTATCCGCCGCAAGCTGTTCTTGAGCCACTTCCTGGCGGTCCTGCTCGTCTCAGGCAGTATCGGCAGCTATTTCTATCTCAGCGCCGAATCCAGCATCACCGACAGCATCCAGCTTCGGCTCGAGAATACCGCCGCCTTGATTGGACAGGTCCTCGACGCCCGGGACTTGGACGCCATCCGCACCCCCGCCGACCGCGACCGACCGGAATACCGGCGCAATCTTGCACTGCTTCGCAACCTGGAGCGGACCAACGCGGACATCGCTTTCCTGTATGTCATGCGTCACGAGGGCGGTCGGGTGTATTTCGTCCTCGATACAGACGTGAGCGAACGCCAGGCATCCCCGGGCCGCGAGTATCCCGAGGCACTGCCGACGCTGCATCGCGGATTCCAGCATCCGTCGGTAGACGACCGGCCTTACTCGGACGAGTGGGGCACCTTCCTATCCGGCTATGCGCCGATCCGCAATGGCAACGGCGAGTATCTGGTGGGGCTCGACATGCGCGCCGAAGAGCTCGGGCGTCAGCTCCAGTCAATCCGCATTGCGGGCCTCCTGTCCCTGGCGCTCTCGATCATCCTCGCCTTGATCTTCAGCCGTGTCCTGTCCTCCCAGGTAGTCAAGCCCGTGCGCATGCTGATCGATCGTTGCCGGACCATCGCGGACGGTCAGCTCGATCGCCTGGCGGAGGTATCGAGCGGCGACGAGCTGGAGCAATTGGTGGACGCATTCAATGCCATGTCTCTGCGGTTGGCAGAGAGCCGCGCCCAGGCCGATAGCGCCCAGCAGGAGCTGAAGCAGGCCCGGGACCAGCTGGAGCTGCGCATCGGCGAGCGTACCCGCGAGCTCCTCGAGGTCAACCGGCAGCTGTTGCACGAGGTGGCCGAGCGCGCGCGTGCGGAGGAGCTGCTCGCCCACACCGCCCGCTCGGATCCGCTGACCGGACTCATGAACCGCCGGGCTATGCTGGAGCACCTGGATTACCAGGCGAAGCGCTTCGAGCGCAGCCGTACCCCTTTCGTTCTGATGCTCGGCGATCTGGATCATTTTAAGGCCATCAACGATACCTACGGGCACGACGTGGGCGACCAGGCCCTGATCGGGGCCGCGGAGTGTTTGACCCAAAGCGTGCGCGGCCAGGACCTCGTGGCGCGCTGGGGTGGGGAAGAGCTCCTGATCCTGTTGCCGGACACCGAGCTGGAAACCGGTGCGGCGGTGGCCGAGCGGGTGCGCGAGGCGGTCGCTGCGGTGGAGATCGTCGTCGGTTCAGCCCGTGCGCGTCTCACCATCAGTCTGGGGGTGGCCGCCTGCGGCCCTGGCCAGACCGTCAACCAATGCATCAAGGCGGCGGACACCGCACTCTACGAGGCTAAGGCGCTGGGGCGGAATCGCGTGGCGGTGTCGGAGGCGCCGCGAGCGGATGGCCAATGAGCCCCGCCGGGGACTGCGCTGGCGCTTGGCGGTCTTCTTCAAGCTGCGCATACATCTCGGCGGTTCGGCAGCTTGGCGCGAGATCTTCCGATTCTAAGGTCACGGATTCAGGGATCGGCGCCAGGCCCGGCAGCCGCAGGTGCAGGGCAGCCTTGGAGAGCAGGTGTGCGCTCGCCGGGGCGGTCATGAACAGGAAGATCGCGATCAGGATCTCGTGCAGGCTCAACCCCTGACCCCGAGTGCTGAAATAGATGGCGGAGGCAATCAGGAGGCTACCGACGCCCAGGGTGGTCGCTTTGGTGGGTCCGTGCAGACGGGTATAGAAATCGGGCAGGACGGTCAGACCCAGCGATCCGACGAATGTGAATACGGCACCCTGCAGGATCAGGATCGAGAGCAGCAGATCGAGCATCTTGAACCCTATTCGATGATATCGCCGCGCAGTAGATATTTGCAGAAGGCCAGGGTGCCGACGAATCCCATCATGGCGATCAGCAGGCCCGCCTCGAAATAAAACGTGCTGTCGAGCGTTATGCCGAAGAGCACCAGGAGCGCGATGGCGTTGATCGCCAGGGTGTCCAGGGCAAGGATGCGGTCCGGTGCGCTCGGGCCCCGGATCAGCCGCCACAGGGTCAATCCGAAGGCGCCCCCGACCAAGGCCAGCGCGATGGGAAGTGCGAGGCTTAACATGACTCGAAGATCTCCTGCAAGGGTGACTCATAACGGGCCTTCAGCTCGGCGGCCAGGCGCTGCGGGGACTGAAGATCCAGTGCATGGACCACCAGGGTGCGCCGGTCCGGGCTCAAATAGGCCGAGACGGTTCCGGGGGTCAGCGAGACGGTGTTGGCGAACAGGCTGATCGCCAGGTCTGTTTTGAGATCCAGCGGGATCTCCACAAACCCGGGTCGCACCCGACGGAAGCGAAACAGGACGATCCACGCCACCGCCAGGTTGGCTACCGCGATATCCCAGAGGACCAGGGCGACGAATCGGGCCAGTGTCGGCGGCCGGCGGATACGCACGGGCTCAGGCCAATAGGCGCGGGTGAAGAGCGGGATAGACCAGCCCAGCAAACTCCCGAGCAAAAGCTGGCCCCAAGACGCGCCGTTGACCAACAGCAGCCAGACCAGGGTCAGGGCCAGGCTGAGCCAGGGGTGTGGCAGGAGACGATCGAGAATCCGGTCGAGCCATGCGCGACTCATGGCCGAATCCCCGCATCGGGTCCCAGCACCGCCTGGATATAGCCGTCCGTGTTCAGGATCTGCTCCGCCATGGCTCTGGTATAGTCGGAGAGGGGGCCGGCCCAGATCGTCATGGCGATCGTCAGGGCCAGGAGGACTGCCACCGGCGCCAGCTCCCGGGCACTGGGCTGCGGCGTATTCGGGTCGATCTCCCGGTCTGGCTCGGACTCGACCGCCCGATAAAAGACCAGGCTGCCGCTGCGCGCCAGGGCCATCACGCCGAGGAGCCCGCATCCGAGCACGGTTGCGAGCACCCAGGGTGCGGACGGGTGATCCAATGCAGCGCGCAGGATCAAAAACTTGCCGACGAATCCGGAGAGCGGCGGCAATCCGGCGATCAGCACAGCCAGCACGAAAAAGAGCGCACCGAGCAGCCAGTGCCGACCCAGCACCGGCCCCGGCTCCAGACGGTCCTGAAGCTCCCCGCGCTGACCTGCAATCAGGTCCGCGAGCAGAAACAGCGCTGCGGCAGCGAAGGTGCTGTGTGGCAGGTAGTAAAGCCCGGCGGAGATCCCGGGGACGCTTGCCAGCCCCACCCCCACGAGCAGGGTGCCGACGGATGCGACCACCAGCCAGGCGACCTGGCGGCGCAGACGGTCGCTCCCCATGACACCGAGCATGCCGACCGACAGGGTTGCGAGCGCGAGCGGCAAGAGCGAAGCCCCGATTAGGTCCGCGCCAAGCCCCGCCTGAGGTCCGAAGACCAGCGAATAGACCCGCAGGATGCTGTAGGCACCCACCTTGGTCATGATGGCGAAGAGTGCGGCCACCGCCGCCCCGGTACCCGCATAGGCGGCCGGCAGCCACAGATGCAGCGGCACCAGGGCCGCTTTGAGCGCGAAGACCCCGAGCAGCAGAAGTCCGGCTGCCCGCACCAATGGCGCGCTCTGCGGGGATACGGTGGCGACTCGGACCGCCAGATCCGCCATATTGAGTGTGCCGAGCACCCCGAACAGTGTCCCCACAGCGAACAGAAAGAGCGTCGAGCCAGCGAGATTCAGGACCACATAATGCAGTCCGGCCCGCGTGCGTGCGCGACCGCCGCCGTGCAGCAGGAGTCCGTAGGAGGCGATCAGCAGGACCTCGAAAAAGACGAACAGATTGAACAGATCCCCGGTGAGAAAGGCGCCGTTGAGCCCGAAGAGCTGGAGTTGGAAGAGCACATGGAAATGCTGTCCGTCGCGGTCGCTCCCGCCCGGTCCCCCGTGGATGGCGTAGTAGAGCGCGGGCAGGGCCAACAATGCGGCGACCAGCACCATCCAGACCGAGAGTCGGTCTGCCACCATCACGATCCCGAAGGGTGCCGGCCAATCCCCCAGCGAATAGACCAGGATCTCGCCACCGGTCACCGCGCGGGTGAGCGCCAGCGCCACCGCGATCTGACCGGCCGTTGAAACAAGCGCCAGGATCCGCCTGAAACGGATATCCGCCCCGCGCAGAAAAAGCAGCGCGATGCCCGCCAACAAAGGCAGCAGCACGGCCACAATGACCAGATGGCTCATCCCGAGCCCATCCCGATCGGTTCCAGCGCATTGGCATTCATTGGCGGAGTGTTTTTCCGATTCCGGTCATGACTCGTGAATCCCGTCCACATGATCGTTACCCAGCTCCGCTCTGGCCCTGATCGCCAGCACGATGACGAATGCAGTCATTGCGAACCCGATTACGATGGCCGTGAGGACCAGTGCCTGGGGCAGTGGGTCTGCATAGCCCGGGGCGCCCGGGACGATCAGCGGCGGACGCCCGACCGCCAGCCGGCCGGTGGCAAACAGGAAGAGGTTGACCCCGTAGGAGAGAAAGGCGAGCCCCAGCACCACTGGAAAGGTGCGCGAGCGCAGCACCAGATAGACCCCGCAGGCGGTCAATAGCCCAATGGCCAGAGCGATCAATGCTTCCATCTAGCCGGCCTCCCGGGTCGCGACGGTGCGGGCGTCCGGGCTATGGCTCCCCCGATGCAGCAGTCCCAATTGGATCAGGATCAAGAGCGTCGCCCCCACCACCGCGAGATAGACCCCCAAGTCGAAGGCCATGGCGGAGGCCAGCTCCAGGTCCCCTACCAATGGCAGATGGACATGGCCGTGGGCCGAGGTGAGGAACGGATAACCCAGTGCCACACTGCAAAGCCCGGTGAGCGCGGCGATCAGGAGACCCCAGGCGATAGCCGGATGCAGGTCCCCGGGGAGTCGCTCCTGGGTCCAAGTTACCCCATTGGCCAGATATTGCAGGATCAGGGCCACCGCGGTCACCAGCCCGGCGACGAATCCGCCGCCTGGCAGGTTGTGCCCGCGCAGGAAGACGAAGACCGACACCAGCAAGGCCAGCGGCAGCAGCAGCCGGGCGACCGTTGCCAGGATGGTCGGATGCAGGTCCCAGTCCCAGTGCCGCCCGTTCCAGTCGCGCGCCGGGGCCGGCAGGCGCAGTCCCTCCAGCATGGCGTATATCCCGAGTGCCGCAAGCGCCAGCACCGTGATCTTGCCCAGGGTGTCGAATCCCCGGAAGTCCACCAGGATCACATTGACCGCGTTGGCCCCACCGCCCCCCGACACGCTGTTGTCGATGAAATACCCGCCGATCGAGTCCGGCGGCCTGGTCATGATCCCCCAGGCGAGTGCTGCCGCCCCCAGTCCTGCCGCTCCCGCCAGGGCCAGATCGCGCACCTGGCGCGGGATACCCGGCTCGGCCGGCGATTCCTGGGGCAGGAAATACAGTGCCAGCAAGAGCAGGACCACGGTCACCACCTCCACCGACAACTGGGTCAGCGCCAGATCCGGCGCCGAAAGCTTGACGAATGCCAGAGACACCACGAGGCCCACCGCCCCCATCGATATCAGTGCGGCGACCCTGCGGCGGTGCAGGAATGCTGCCAGCAACGCGGTCGATCCCAGGACGAGACCGGCGAGCAGACTGATCCCGTCCAGCGGGATGCCCGCGCGCGCGCCCGTGAGCGGCACGTCGGACCAGAGCCCCGCGGTCCCCAGAACCAGTACGCTGCCGATAAACAGCGCCAGCATCCGCTGGAGCGAGCCATTATCGAGCAGATTCGTGAGGCGACGGGTCAGACCGAACAGGGCGGACACCAGCCAGTCGTAGAGATTCCGTGCCTCGAATCGGCCTTCCAACCGAGCATGTAGCCTAAACAGCGGCCGACGCCAGAGATACAGCAGTCCGCCCCCGGCGAGCGCAGCCAGGCTCATCGCAAACGCCACGCTGAACCCGTGCCAGATCGCCAGATCGTGCGGCGGGAGCGGACCCTGGAGCACCCCCGCCGCGGCCACCGCCAGGATGGGCTCTACCGTCAGTGCCGGCAGCATCCCGACCAACAGACACAGCGCCACCAGCACCTCAACCGGAACCTTCATCCAGCGCGGGGGCTCGTGGGGGGAGCGGGGCAGGTCGATGGGCTGCCCATTGAAAAAGACATCGTGGATGAATCGCAAAGAATAGGCGACGGCGAAGACCCCGGCCACGGTCACCGCCACCGGAACCAGCCAGCCCAGCGCCAGGCGCCCCGAGACACCCACCGCCTCGGTGAAGAACATCTCTTTGGACAGGAAACCGTTGAAGAGCGGCACCCCGGCCATCGCCGCCGCTGCCACCATGGCGAGCGTGGCGGTATGGGGCATAAACTGCCAGAGCCCGTTGATCCGCCGCATGTCCCGGGTGCCGGTCTCGTGGTCGACGATCCCGGCGGCCATAAAAAGCGAGGCCTTAAAGGTGGCGTGATTGATGATATGAAAGACCCCGGCCAATGCCGCGAGCGGGGTTCCGATGCCAAACAGCATGGCGATCAGCCCCAGATGGCTGATCGTGGAATAGGCGAGCAGTCCCTTGAGGTCGTGCTTGAATAGCGCGACCACGGCACCGAGCAGCAGGGTGGCGAGCCCGGTGACCCCCACCAGCACAAACCACTCCGGGGTCCCGGACAGTGCAGGAAAGAACCGTGCCAGCAGGAACACCCCGGCCTTCACCATGGTGGCCGAGTGCAGATAGGCGGATACCGGGGTCGGCGCCGCCATCGCATTGGGTAGCCAGAAATGGAAAGGAAACTGAGCCGACTTTGTGAATGCTCCGAGCAGGATCAGGATCAACGCGGGAAGATAGAGCGGGTGTGCGCGGATGGCATCCCCAGATGCGAGAATCGCGGTCAGCTCGTAGCTCCCTGCCATCTCTCCTAAGAGCAGCAATCCGCCGAGGAGCGCCAGCCCCCCGGCCCCGGTCACCGTGAGCGCCATCCGTGCGCCCCGGCGCGCCTCCTCGCGCTCCGACCAATAGCTGATGAGCAGGAATGACGAGAGACTGGTCAGCTCCCAGAAAATCAACAGTTGGATGACGTTTTCCGACAGGACCACCCCGAGCATGGAGCCCATAAAGAGCAGCATCTCGGCATAGAATCGGCCCAATGGATCGCGCGGCGAGAAATAATACCGCGCATAGAGCACGATCAGCAGCCCGATGCCTAAGATCATCAGGGCGAAGAGCATCCCCAGCCCGTCCAGCCGGAAGCTCAAGTCCAGGCCGACCGCGGGCATCCAGGTCAGCGTTTCGACGGTTGTGTGTCCGGCGAAGGTCCCCGGGAGCAGCGGGGCCAGTATGGCCAGCGCCGCCAGCGTTGTGCCAGCCGCCGCCCAGGCGGCATGATGGATCCCCCGGCGAGAGATCCAGGCGACCAGCACCGAGCCCACGAAGGGGACC
This sequence comes from uncultured Gammaproteobacteria bacterium, assembly GCA_963780725.1. Lineage (GTDB taxonomy): Bacteria > Pseudomonadota > Gammaproteobacteria > Chromatiales > Chromatiaceae > Thiodictyon. The sequence continues at coordinate 2,492,228 of CAWACV010000001.1, read as the reverse complement.
AGGACTGCGAGCGGCAGACTCATGCGGCCGGTGCGTCCGGCAACAGCAGGGACGCGGCCGTGCCGCCCGGCAAGTCGTATGGATCGGTATGGCGCTCGCCGACCGGTTGCTCTGGCATGCTGTGCTCCTTATGGGACGACATTCGCGGCGCCTTGTGCGTCCCAGACCCGGTGCCGGGCACGGGCCGAGCCGCTCCCGACCGGGGTTTGGGCTGCAAGCGAGTACCCTGGGACGGACGGCAGTCGCTAGCCATTCTAACCGAAGCCCCGAAGGGAGCGGACAGACGCGGGTATGACCGCGGGCCGTGGCGGACCGCTTCAAGTACGGCAACAAGATCGGCTTGGACGTGGCCCTGCAAGCGCTGCCGAAGGCACTGGGGGGAAGCGGGCAGGGAGGGCGTGGATCGTGGACGACCGGTGGCGCTACGCCCGGCTCTACCCGCCCAGGACCGCCAGAAGCAGATCCACTGACAGGCGTTCCTCGGGAAGAACGCGCTCGGCCCGGTCTCGTTGGCCGATGTTTTGGCTCTGCTCCGCCCCTTTCCGATGCCGCTGCTGCATGTTGCGAGGTCCGATGCCTCACTGGCTGGTCACTGGCGGTCCGGCCGCGACTGGCTCCGATGCAGTTCGGCCACGGGCTCCGCTGCACACCGGGCATCCCTGAAGCCTCAATGGCAGCTCCAGACTGGACGATGCCAGCAGCTCCGAGTCCGCAAAGATCTCGGTGGAGGGGCCGTCGGCAGCGACCCGGCCTTCGCGCAGCACGATCGTGCGCTCGCACAGCTCCAGCGCCAAATCCAGATCGTGGGTGGCGATGAGCTTGGTGTGCTCGAAGCCGCTCAACAGGCGGATCAGCCGCCGGCGTGCACCCGGGTCGAGGTTCGAGCTGGGCTCGTCCATCACCAGGATGGCGGGGTCCATGGCCAGCACCGTGGCGATCGCCACCGCCCGCTTCTCCCCTCCGGACAGACGGTAAGGGGGGCGCTCGCGCAGGGCGAGCGCACCCACACGCTCCAGCGCGTCGACCACGCGCAGCTCCACTTCATCGGCAGGAAGGCCCAGGTTCAGCGGGCCGAAGGCAACGTCCTCCTGCACCGTGGGCATGAAGAGCTGATCGTCCGGGTCCTGGAACACCATGCCGACGGTGCGCCGCACCGCGGCCAAGGTCTCCTTCGCGAGCGGGAAGTCGCCGATCCGCACCCGCCCCTGTTGGGGCCTGAGATACCCGTTAAGATGAAGCAGCAGGGTCGATTTTCCCGCCCCGTTGGCACCCACGATCGCCACCGATTCACCGTGAGTCACCCGAAAAGAGATTTCGCGCAACGCCTGGGTGCCATCCGGATAGGCGTAGGCGAGTCGATCGACCTCGACTAGATGGTGACTCATCCGCGCAGCCCCAGCACCAGATCGCCGATGGTCTGGGGTAGATTCCAGATACGCAATGCGATGAAAACCCCGGACCAACCCAGCGTGAACAGCGCCTCGGGCCAGCCGATGCGCAGGCTGCGCGCAGATCGAATCTCGCCCGTGAAGCCCCGACAGCGCATGGCGATATGGATACGATTGGCGCGGTCGAGGGTCCGCAGAAGCAGATGCCCGACCAGGCTTGCGTACACCCGCATCCCGAGGCCCCGATGCCCGAACGAGCGCAGCGCGCGCGCCCGCACCAGGCGCACGGCCTCTTCGGCGAGGACGAATAGATAGCGGTAGAGCAACAGTAATTGAAGCGTGAAGACCCGCGGCACCCCGAGCCGCTGGAGCCCGAGACAAACACCCTCGAAGTTGGTGACCGCGATCAGGACCAGTGCGGTCCCGATGGTCAGCGCGAACCGGATCAGGATCGACGCGAAGGAGACCCAGCCCCCGCTCACTGCAATCGGCCCCCATTGGAGCAAGATATCTCGGTCGAGCACCGGGTTGAAGATGCCCACCAACACCGCGAACGGCGCTACCGCCAGGATTTTCTTCGCGAGATACCCGAATGGAATGCGTCCCGCGCTCGCCAGTGCGATGGGGTAAATCGTATAGGGCAGCAGTGCCGAGACCCGATATTTGTCGAACGAAACCACACAGGCCAGAAACACACCCGTGGTCACGATCTTGGCCCGCGGATCGAGCCGATGGATCGGGGTGTCCTGCCGCGCCAGGCGGTCGAGTCGCCCGAGGTCGAAGAAGGACGCGTCGATGTTGGACACAGCTTCTGCTCAAGCGGAGGTCTCTGCCGGTGGCGACGGCGAGAACGAAAAAATTGACAGGCCGCGCCAGCGTCGCTAATTTCCGGGTAAAGTAGCACATATTTTTTTCACGTAACACTCATGACTGGAGACCATCATGCATATGGCGGACGCTTTGTTGTCCCCGGCCGTCGGCGCAACCCTGTGGGCGGCCACCGCGACCCTGACCGTCTACTGCTCGAAGAAGGTCAGGGAGGATCTGGACGACAGTAAGATCCCGCTGATGGGGGTCCTGGGCGCCTTCGTCTTCGCCGCGCAGATGATCAACTTCACCATCCCGGGTACCGGCTCCAGCGGCCATCTTGGGGGCGGGCTGATGCTGGCCATCCTGCTCGGACCCCATGCCGCCTTCCTGGTCATGGCCTCGGTGCTCACGGTGCAGGCACTGTTCTTCGCCGACGGGGGCTTGCTCGCGCTGGGGGCCAACATCTTCAATCTCGCGGTCTTCCCCTGTTTCGTGGCCTATCCCCTGATCTACAAGCCGCTGGTCGGCAACCATCCCACGTCGGGCCGCATCACGCTGGCCGCGATGCTCGCTGCAATCGTGGGGTTGCAGCTCGGCGCCTTCGGTGTGGTGCTCGAGACCGTCTTTTCCGGCATCTCGGAGCTGCCCTTCTCGGCCTTCCTGCTGCTGATGCAACCCATCCATCTGGGCATCGGCATCGTCGAGGGTCTGGTGACCGCCGCGGTGGTGAGCTTCGTGTGGAAAGCGCACCCTGACATCCTCGACCGCGCAGCGACCGATCGGCCCGAGGGCAAGGGCTCGATGCGTCAGGTATTGGTGGGTCTCGGCGTGGTCGCCGCGGTGACCGGCGGCGCGCTCTCCTGGTTCGCCTCCGCCAACCCCGACGGTCTGGAGTGGTCGATCGCCGGCGTGAGCGGCTCCGAAGAGGTGGCGCATCCCAGCGGGGGCATCCACGAGACGCTCGGCGCACTCCAGGAAAAGACCGCCATTCTGCCGGACTACGGCTTGCCCTCGGCGGGCGAGGGGGCGGCCCACGAGGGCGCGCCGGCCTGGCCCGCGGTAGACCCTGGGACCAGTCTGTCGGGCATCGTCGGCGGAGTCCTGACCTTGCTCGTCGCCATCGGCATCGGTTGGCTGCTGCGCCGTCGCGCCGTCGCGGTCTGATCCGCGCACCCTGCTGGACCCAAGGACGTGCCGCGATTGCGTGCGAGCAGGTTCTGTACCGCCACCGGGTTAGCGGCGTGCTTCATTCTTGGTGCGGCTCGTAACGGCGATCGGCCCTCAGGCTGCGGACCTCAAGCCAAGCTCCCTCGCGGACACGGCTCCCGCCGGCCGTCCGTTGCGCCACTGAAGGTCAAGGCGATGGTGTAAATTGGCGCCCTTCGGACCGCTCCCCCAGTCACCCGTTGTCAGGCGAGAGACCCATGCCCACACCAAGCCAGAGCCGCCCCCCAGAGCCCCGCCGTCCGCGACCGCTGGCCGGCCTGTGCCAGACCGGCACCTTGGGTGCCTTGATCGCCGCATCCCTGATCGCATCTGTCACGATCCCCGTTCCAGGAGTCGCAGCCGTGGAGCCAACCGTCCAGCCGACCCAGCCGCAGGAGCAGCGTATAGACGACCAGGCTCAGGAGTCGCTGGCTATCACCATCTATAACCAGGATCTGGCCCTGGTGAAGGACCGCCGCCAGGCGACCCTGGGGCAGGGCGAGAACCGGCTCGCCTGGCGCAATGTCTCGGGCCGCATCCGCCCCGAGACCGCGCTGCTCTCCGAAACCTCCGGCCGGCTCGAAGTTTCGCTACTGGAGCAGAGCTTCGATTTCGATCTGCTCACCCCCCAGAGCCTGCTCAAGAAATATGTGGGCCGCACGGTGCGGGCCATCCGCACCGCCGACGACGGGACCCGCACCGAGGAGGAGGCGACCGTGCTCGCCACCAACGACGGCGTGGTGCTGCGCTACCCCGACCGCATCGAGACCGGCGTGGTCGGACACCTGGCATTTCCGGATGTCCCGACCGATCTACGCGACCAGCCCACGCTGATCCTGCATTTGAGCGCCGACGCCGCCGGCCCCGGGACCTTCGAGCTGTCTTATCTCACCGGCGGGCTCGCCTGGAATGCAGACTATGTTGCCGATATCGGCACCGACGGCAAGTCGATGGACCTCAACGGCTGGGTCACCCTGACCAACAGCAGCGGCATCCCTTACCGCCAGGCCCAGGTCCAGCTCGTCGCCGGGGAGCTCAATCGGGTGCAGGAGGTCATGCCGCCCATGCAGATGAAGGCGATGGCCATGGCCGCCCCCCCGGACATGATGCCCCAGGAGGAGGCACTGGACGAATACCACCTCTATACCCTGCCTCGGCCCACCGATATCCTGAACAACCAGACCAAGCAGGTGGCGCTGCTGTCTGCACCCAGGGTGCCGGTGACCCGGGAGCTTCTGGTGCGCGGTCAACCTTATGTCTACCAGAGCGAGAGTCCGGACGGCTGGTCCAAGCTGCCGGTGGAATCGACGTTGCGCTTCGATAACAAAGGAGGCAGCCTGGGCGTTCCTCTGCCCAAGGGTGTGGTGCGCGTCTATTCGAAAGACAGCAGGGGCAATGCTCAGTTCGTGGGCGAGGACGCCATCGACCATACCCCGAAGAACGAGACCTTAACCCTCAAGCTCGGCGAAAGCTTCGACGTGACCGCGCGGCGCAAGCAGACCGACTTCAAGAAGCGCTCCGGTACCAGCGCCTACAACTATGTCTACGAGGCGGCCTTCGAGCTGGAGCTCAAGAACGCCAAGTCGGACGCGGTGACGGTCAAGGTGCTGGAGCAGATCCCGGGGGACTGGGATCTGGTGGAAGAAAGCCAGCGCCACACCAAGGAGTCCGCGAGCCTGGCCTCCTGGCAGGTCCAGGTCCCGGCCGATGGCAGCGCCACATTGACTTGGCGGGTGCGTATCCGCCATTGAGTGCGGACCTGCCTTGGCCGTCGCGCGTTAGTCGTCATGTTCGCCTTGCGCTCGGTACCCCGGGCGGCAACAACCGAAACGATGAATGCGATTGGCGGTGCCGCCTGGGCGCGCGCCGCTGGGGATGAACGACTTGGGACATCTGTATTTCCTGCTCGGGCTCGGGGCCTTGGTGCTCCTGGCTTTCCTGATCAGTCTCTATAAGACCGCGGCGCGCCGTTACCGCCTGCCCTATGTGGCCGATCCGGTGCTGTTCACCCCCGCTCAGCTCGCCTTTCTGGCGGTCTTGCGGCGGGCGGTGGGTAAGAATTACCTGGTCTACGGGCGGGTACGGGCGGCGGACGTCATCGCCCCGCGCCGACGGCTGGATCGCCGCACCAGGCGTCGCGCCTGGGAGCGGCTGGCCGAGCGCCGTTTCGACTTCCTGGTGTGTCGGGCTGACACCAGCGCCATTGTCTGCGCGGTTAACCTGGCGCCGCGCTCGCGCCTGCGCCGGGGCATCCCCCGGGACGCACTGGACCGGATCTGTGCCGCCGCCGGACTGCCTCTGGTCCGATTCCGCGAGTCCGATGTCTATTCGGCGGCGGAGATCGCCAAGCGGGTCCGGGTGGCACTCAAGGCGGTCCCGGCGGTCGAGTCGGCTCCATCCGAGCAAGCGCTCGCGGATGACCTGGACGGTTTGGACGATCTTGGAGAGATCCTGGTGGCCGACGATCGGCGGGCGGCGCACGCTCGCAGTCGATTGTCCCTGCGCCGGCCTGCAGAGACCGGCACGCACAAGCCCGCGCCTGCCAGGCCTGCGCCAGCGAAGCCGGTGGCGCTGAAGTCCGCATCGGGGCGACCCGTACCCCAGGCCGCGCCCTTGGAGGCACCGAGGCTGGAGCCACAGTCGATCGGTGCGGGCGACATCGACTTGGGTCCCAGCTTCCGGATCGACGGCGACTTAGACGAGGAAGACCGGCCGGCCAGGCGCGGGCGGGCCTGATATTTCAGTTGGCCGGATGGGTTGGGTCGATCCAGACCCAGCCGTCCTTCACCGCGCATCGGAAGGTGCGGATCGGGGACTCTGCCGGCTCTTCCATGGGCTCCCCGGTGGCCAGGCTGAAGCGGCTGCCGTGCAGCGAGCACTTGATGCGATCCCCGTCCAGGCAGCCGTAGGAGAGCGGGTAGTCCTCGTGGCTACAGTTGTCTTCCACCGCATAGAAGCGCCCCCCGGCGTTGGCAATGACATAGGGGCGCTCGTCCACCACCACCTTGACGAACCGGCCCGGGGCGACTGACTCGACCCGGGCCACTGCGACGAATGGCTTATCCATCGGACCCTCCTTCAGCGTATACGGCGGGCGGCCCGGCCGGAGTCCAGTGCCTCGCGCACCCGCCCGGCGGCGGCGGCCAGCGACGGCTCCCGGCCCAGGTGCCAGAGTACCAGTGCTCCGGAGAAGACCAGACTGTCGTAGGTCGGGCCGCGCGTACCGTTCAGGGCCGCGAGCCCCGCCTCTGCGGCGGCCCGCGCGGTGGCCGGAACATCCACCGCGACCGCGATGTCGTCGCCGGGCCGGGCGGTCTGGGGTAGGTCCTCCGGCAGGGGCACCGCGCGCATCGGCTGCTCGATACCGATGGCCTCGGGGTCAATGTCGAACGACTGCTCCTCGCCCATGCGCTGGTAATTGAAGCAGGCTCCTGTCTGGCGCAGCGACGGGATCACCCCGCCCTCCACACCGCGCACCAGGAGCGCGGAATCGAATCCGGCGTGCCGGGCGAGCAGTGCGTAGATCCGCGGATAGGGCTTGTGCACGAACCCCGTGACCAGATGGGTGTGCTTGCGCCCGTGTATAGGCCGGGCAGCCACCTCCACCGTGGTCAACGCCTGGCGCTTGACCATCCGGGTGCGCAGGTCCACGAGTCCGTTGAGCGGCGGGCAAAAGGCCGACTGGTCCAGATAGGTCCAGCCCAGCTCCGGGTCAGCCAGACGCGCCGCCGCCTGCGCGGTGGTCAAGGTCACCGGCGCCCCGGCCGCCTCCAGCACATGGCGATGTGTGACGCCGAATTTGGGTCCCACGGCGAGCGCGCCCTGGGTCAGGGCCGGCACCCCGCACTCGGCAAGGACAGGGGCCAGAAAGGGTGCAGCGGGCAGGCAGCGGTTATAGCCGTCGTAGGGGTCGGCGATGTCGACCACATCGTCCACGTCCGCCACCACCGGGGTCGTCGCGTCGCGCACCGCATCCAGGATGCCTTTAAGCTCCTCGTCGGTCTCCCGCTTCATGCGGATGGCGATCAGGAAGATCCCGGCCTGAACCGGGTCCGCCTCGCCGCGCAGGATGGCGCCCATGCCGGCCCGGGCCTCTTCCAGGGAGATGTCCTTAGACAGCTCTGGGCCGGTGGCGACGCGCTGGATGATGGAGCGCATCAGGAGCTTGGGGTCTTGGGCGGTGGCGGAGTTGGGGGTACTGCTCATGGGGGTCCTCTTGTTCTTGAGTGGCGAGTGGCTGGAGATCAGGTCTTGTGGACTCGCAGGCTTGGCGAATTCGCGGCCTAAGTCCGAACCCGGTGAGGATTAAACGTCCGGCTCCCAGATACGACCGAGCGGCAGTGCAAGCCCCGGCAGCAGCGCATCGTCTCCGATGCTTTGCGGGTGCTCGAGACAGACCGGCTCCGAGCCTGGGACATAGCGCCAGACCTGGCGCGGCTCGGGCAGGATCAGCCAGCCGAGCGGCACGCCGCAGTCGCGCCATTCGCGCATCCTGGCGTGCAACGACTCGGCTGCGTCCGTGGGGGATGCAAGCTCGATCAGTAAGTCCGGGACCAGGGGCAGGAACTTGCGCTTCTGCTTGGGGCGCAGCCCGGCGAGTCGCTCGCGCAGCACCCAGGCCAAGTCGGGCGAGCGCATGGCGCCGTTCGGGAGCAGGAATCCGGTGGACGAGTCGAAAACCACGCCGCGGCCGTCAGCCCGCGCCCAGTTGCCGAAATCGAGGTTTAAGTCCGAGTTTCCGGCCCCGGTTTCGGCGCCGGTCGGCGGCATGATTTCGAGATCTCCGTGGGCATTGCGCTCGATACGCAGCTCCCGGTTGGCCTGACAGAAGGCGAACAGCAGGTCGTCGTCCAGGCGCAAGGCATGCGGGATATGCAGGTCGATGCGGGCCGGCTCGGGGGCGATCTGGATCATCGTCGGCTTTTCCGGTTGTGTGGGCGGGTCGCAGTTTAGCGCGGCTTGGGTCGGCGCTCGGTGCCGGCCGCTGTGTTGGGTCAACTGTCGCGAAAGCGCCGGGTCAGCTCTGCATAGGCGTCGATCCGCCGGTCGCGCAGGAATGGCCAGCGGCGGCGGACCCATTCGCTGCGCCCGAGATCGATATCCGCAATCAGCAGCTCAGGGAGCTCCGTGCCCGCCTGGGCCAGGATCTCGCCCTGTGGACCGCAGACGAACGATCGGCCCCAGAACCGGGCGCCTGCGGTATGTCCCCCGGGGTCTGGCTCCAGTCCGACCCGGTTGCAGACCGCGATGGGGAGTCCGTTGGCGATGGCGTGTCCGCGCTGGACTGTGATCCAGGCGTCGAGCTGGCGGGCCTGCTCGCTTGCGGGCTCCTCCGGGTGCCAGCCGATGGCGGTGGGGTAGAGCAGGATCTCGGCCCCGGCCAGGGCCATGAGCCGCGCGGCCTCCGGGTACCACTGGTCCCAGCATACCAACACGCCGAGCCGGCCCGCGGCGGTGTCGATCGGCGCGAAGCCTAAGTCGCCGGGAGCGAAATAGAATTTCTCGTAATAGCCCGGATCGTCCGGGATGTGCATCTTGCGGTAGGTCCCGGCGATCCGGCCGTCGGAGTCCAGCACCACCGCTGTGTTGTGGTAGAGACCGGCGGCGCGTCGCTCGAATAGCGAGCCGACGATGACGGTGCGCAGCTCCGCGGCCAGCGCGCCGAGTCGGGCCGTGGTCTGGCCGGGGATGGGTTCTGCCAGGTCGAAGCGCTCTGGGTCTTCGGTCTGGCAGAAGTAGGGGCCGTTATGGAGCTCCTGGAGCAGGACCAGACGGCAGCCCTGGGCGGCGGCGGCCCGGATACCGGACTCCAATGCGTTCAAGTTGGCGGCGGGGGTGCCTAGGTCGGCGTGTTGGACCAGGGCGATCTTGAGGTTGAATTGGGTCATGGGGGGTTACTCGCCGACCGAAAGTCGGCGCTCCATGCCTGCCGGGAGCTGCATGGTGACGCAGTGCAGGCTGCCGAAGCGTCGGATCAACGGGCGGCAGTCCAGCGGCAGGACAGCGCGGCCGGGAAACAGCCCTGCCAGGATCTCCATGGCCAGGCGATCGGCCGGGTCCCCGTAGACCGGGACCAGCACTGCGCCGTTCAGAATCAGAAAATTGGCATAGCCTGCCGGAAGCCGTGCCCCGTCGGTCTCCAGCACCGGGGCGGGGGAGGGGAGCGGAACCAGGCGGTAGGGATGGCCCGCGGCGTCCCGAAATGAGCGAAGCTGCCGCACCATGGCAGCCAGCCCCGGATAATCCGGGTCTGCCCGGTCTTCGCAACCGACATAGCAGATGGTTTTCGGGTCGCAGAACCGGGCCAGCGTGTCGATGTGTCCGTCGGTGTCGTCTCCGCTGATCTGGCCTTCGGTGAGCCAGAGGAACCGCCCGATCCCCAGACGCTCCGTCAGTACCGCTTCGATGTCCGCCCGGGTAAGGCCGGGGTTGCGCAGCGGATCGACCAGGGTGCGCTCCATGGCGAGCAGGGTGCCCTGGCCGTCGGTGTCGATGGCGCCGCCTTCCAGGACCAGATCCACCGGCTCCAGCGGATGCTCGCCGAACGCTCCCGAAGCGGACAGCGCCCGGTTGATCCAGTCATCCTGCTCGAACGGGTGTTTGGCGCCCCAGCCGTTGAAGCGGAAGTCCAGCAGCCGGGGCCTGCCGCCGTCGATGACCGTAATCGGCCCGTGGTCCCGTGCCCAACTGTCGTCGCTCGCGGCCAGCGCCAGGCATAGCCGGTCCGGGTTGGCACCGGCGGCGATCGCCCGGGCGCGGACCGACTCCCGGTGCTCGGGGTCGCGGCAGAGGATCAGCACCGGCTCGAAGCGGGCGATGGCGGCGGCCAGCTGCGACCAAAGCCCTTCGATCGCCTCCAGGTCGCCGACCCAGCCCGTGCGGTCGTGGGGCCAGGTGAGCATGACCCCGCTCTGGGGCTCCCATTCGGCGGGCAGACGGCGCATGGCGGAGATCTCGGGGTGGGTCAGAGGCCGGTATCATCCGGCAGATCTCACGGCGGGTTCAACCGGACAGCGATTCGTCCGCAAACGCGCGCAATTTTGCGTTTATCTGCAGACAAATAATCGCTCAGACTTGCTCGTGCCCCGATGTGCGGCGCTATCCGCCCCGATGCCGCAAGGTCTCGATCAGGATCTCCCGGTTACGAAACCGGATGTCCTTGCCCTCGGCCACATAGATGACCTGCTCGGCGATGGCGGCCCCGTGCTCGCCGATGAGCTTCAGGGCGTGCTCGATCGAGAGCAGGGGGGCGAGCTGGGCCGGGGACAGGGGCGGAGACTCGGTAGACAACAGGGTGTCGCTCAACGCCTGGGCAGCGGCATAGAGCGCCGGCTCGTCCTCGAAGATGCCGACCGCCTGCTCGATGTCGAAGTGGGCGACCGCGGCGACCGCGCGCTGGAAGGCACAGCAGGCGATCTCGTCGAGCCGCCGCACGCCTTCCAGTACGGGTTCGGGGAGCTCGTCGCCGTTCTCGCGCAGATCCAGCGCGCGTCGAGCGATGCGTACCGCCTTGTCTCCGGCGCGCTCGGCCTCCGCGGCGACGCGCCCCAGGGCCAGCACGATGCGCAGGTCCACCGCGGTCGGCTGTCGGCGGGCGATGAGCTGGAAGACCTCTTCGTCCGCGTCCAGGGCCAGATAGTCGATCTGCGGCTCCCGGTCGAGCACCCGGTAGGCGAGGTTGGGGTCGTCCTCCAGCAGGGCGCCGATGGCCCCCTGGGTCTGCTCCACTGCGCGCTCCCCCATCTCCAGGATCAGGCTGCGCAAGCGCGCCAAGTCCCGGTCGAACGCGCGCACCGTGTGGCCGTCGGTAAGGTCCGCCCGGGCGGGGGGGCTGCCTGGGTAGCCCATCAGCCGAAGCGTCCGGTGATATAGTCCTCGGTGAGCTTGTGCCGCGGATTGGTGAAGATCTGGTTGGTCTCGCCGACCTCGATCAGGTCGCCCAAATGGAAATAAGCGGTGCGCTGGGAGACCCGGGCCGCCTGCTGCATCGAATGGGTGACGATGGCAATGGCGTAGTTCTCCCGCAGCTCGTCGATCAGCTCCTCGATGATCGCGGTGGCGATAGGGTCCAGGGCCGAGCAGGGCTCGTCCATCAGGATCACCTCGGGAGAGACCGCAATGGTTCGGGCGATGCACAAACGCTGCTGCTGGCCGCCTGAAAGTCCGGTGCCCGGTTGATCCAGACGGTCCTTGACCTCGTTCCACAATCCGGCCTTCTTGAGGCTCTGCTCGACCCGCAGGTCGAGCTCAGCTTTGTTGTTGGTAAGCCCGTGGATCCGCAGCCCATAGGCGACGTTCTCGTAGATGGACTTGGGGAACGGGTTCGGCTTCTGGAAGACCATGCCCACCTGGGCGCGCAGCGGCACTGGGTCTACGCCTTTGCTATAGACCTCCTGGCCGTCCAGCCGGATGGAGCCGGCCACCCGGCATCCCGGGATGGTGTCGTTCATTCGGTTCAGGCAGCGCAGGAACGTGGATTTGCCGCAGCCCGAGGGGCCGATCATGGCCACCACCTCGTTCTTGCCGATATCCAGGCTCACGTCCCGGATGGCGTGCTTGGTGCCATACCAGACGTTGACGTCCCGGCAGACCATGCGCGGGTCCGCGGCGGTGAAGTCACCCAGGGTGCCGCCGACGGTCCCCCCCCGGGCCAGGTCCGAGGCAGTGACCGCAGCGGTGTTTTTTACGATGTCTTGGGCGATGGCATTCATGGGATCACCTTGAAAGGGGTCGCGGGCGCAGGTCTACCAGCGCCGCTCGAACCGACGCCGTATCAGGACGGCGGCCAGGTTCATCAGAATGAGGAATCCGAGCAGGACCAGGATGGCGGCCGAGGTGCGCTCGACGAACCCGCGCTCCGGGCTGTCCGCCCACAGGAAGATCTGCACCGGAAGCACGGTGGCCGGGTCGTTGAATCCCTGGGGGACGTCCACGATGAATGCGACCATGCCGATCATCAGGAGCGGTGCGGTCTCGCCCAGGGCGCGGGCCATGCCGATGATGGTGCCGGTCATGATTCCGGGGAGCGCCAACGGCAGCACATGGTGAAGCTGCGTCTGGAGCGGCGAGGCGCCGATCCCCAAGGCCGCTTCCCGGATCGAAGGCGGAACCGATTTCAGGGCCGCACGGCTTGCGATGATAATGACCGGGAGCGTCATCAGTGCCAGCACCAGGGCCCCCACCGTGGGTGTAGAGCGGGGCACGCCGAAGAAGTTGATGAAGACCGCAAGTCCCAGCAGACCGAAGACGATCGACGGGACCGCCGCCAGGTTATTGATGTTGACCTCGATCAGATCGGTGAAGCGGTTCTTGGGTGCAAGCTCTTCTAGATAGATGGCCGCGCCCACACCGACCGGAAAGGACAGTATCAGGGTTAGAATCAGGGTATAGAAGGTCCCCATCAGCGCCCCGGCAATGCCCGCCAGCTCCGGCTCGCGGGATGTCCCGTTGGTAAAGAACCCGGTGTTGAAGCGCTTTTCGATGCGTCCGTCCGTGGCGAGACGGTCGATCCAGGTCACCGACCTATCCTTAATGCGCCGGTCCGCCTCCGCTGCGTCTCGGTCCATCTGGCCCTTGATCAGCATGTCCACGTCGTCGTTGGCGAGCAGCCAGACATCGCGGGTGGTTCCGATCAGGCTCGGATGCTTCAGCACCATCTCCCGAAGCTGCTGCGGGGCGCCTGGACTGATCAGTGCGTAGAGGTCCTTGCGGGCGACACGCTCGGTCACGTCCGGAAAGAGCCCGCGGAACGATGCCTTGATGACCCCCAGATAGTCCGCGTCGGAGAGTGCCTGGCGGGAGCGGGTACCCTCCGGGTCCAGGGTCGCCGCATCGAAGTCGATCGGCACCTGGATATAGGTCTGCTGGAAGGCCGTATAGCCCTTCAGAAAGATGTCCCCGAACAGCAGTGCGACGAAAGACAGACCAAGCGTCACCGCAAGCGCGCCCAAGAGCCGGAATCGCCGCTCCTGAGCATAGCGGCGCTTGAGGCTCGCGTTGACCGCGTCGATAGTCCGCCGCGGGGCGGCGGGGGTTGGAACCTGAGCTTCGTTGTTCATGCTGCTATTCGTACTGCTCGCGATACTTACGCACGATGTGCAAGGCGACGATGTTGAGCGCCAGGGTCACCAGGAAGAGCGTCAGGCCCAGTGCGAAGGCGGCCAGTGTCTTGGCGCTGTCGAACTCCTGGTCGCCGGTGAGCAGGGTGACGATCTGCACCGTGACCGTGGTGACGCTATCCAAGGGATTGGCAGTGAGATTCGCCGCCAGCCCCGCGGCCATCACCACCACCATGGTCTCGCCCACCGCCCTGGATACCGCGAGCAGGACACCGCCGACGATACCGGGAAGCGCCGCCGGCAGGACGACCCGGCGGACCGTCTCCGATTGGGTGGCACCCAACGCATAGGAGCCGTCGCGCATGGCCTGGGGCACCGCGTTGATGGCGTCGTCCGACAGCGACGAGACGAACGGGATGATCATGACGCCCATCACCAGGCCCGCGGCCAGTGCGCTCTCCGAGGCGACGGCCAGGCCCATCGACTCGCCCACCTCGCGAATCCAGGGCGCGACGGTTAATGCCGCGAAGAACCCGTAGACCACCGTCGGGATGCCCGCCAGGATCTCCAGGAGCGGCTTGGCCACCGAGCGCACCCGGGAGGTCGCGTATTCCGAAAGATAGATGGCGGACATGAGCCCGATGGGCACCGCCACGAACATCGAGATGGCCGAGATCAACAGGGTGCCGGTGAAGAGCGGCACTGCCCCGAAGGCACCTGCCGCGGCCACCTGATCCGAGCGCAGCGCGGTCTGGGGGCTCCATAGGGTGCCCAGGAAGAACTCCGAGGGGGAGATCTTCTGAAAGAATTGGATGGACTCGAACACCACCGACAGCACGATCCCAAGGGTCGTCAGGACTGCGATGAGCGAGAACAGGATCATGATCCACAAGACCGCAGACTCGACCCGGTTACGGGCGCGCATCTGCGGTCTGGTCTGACTCCACGCCAGCGACATGCCGCCCAAGGAGGTGGCGAGCACCAGGAGCCACATGGACCACCCGGCCAGTCGCTGGAGCCGGGCGTATCGATCCGCCGCCGCCTGGACCTCGGGGGTTGTCTCCGCCGAGACCATGTTGCCGGAGGCCAGATTCTTGATGTCGTTCAACATCAATCCCATTCGGCCTTCCGAAAGACCGGCGATCTGCGCTTGAGACAAGTCTGCGCGGACCAGGGAGGTGACGATCTGATCCTGAAAACCCGTCCACAGTGCCATGAGGAGCAGGGCGGGGATACCGGCCCAGAGTGCCGCATAGAAGCCGTAATAGGAAGGTAGCGAGTGCAGGGTGTTGATGCGCGAGACCCCGCCAGCGGTCGAGATCGCGCGTTTGCGCCCGACGTGGTAGGCCAGCGACAGGACGCCGAGCAAGACGATTAGGAGTATCCAGGCGTACATCGGGTGCAGGATGGGCTTGTTATCGATCGATCGGATAATCGGTTGACCGGACCGCGGCGACCTGGGGCCGCCGAGGTCCGGTCGGGGACCCTAGTGGGCAGGCTTATCCATGACAGTTAGTGCCTTGGCCTCCTTGGCGACCGACTTGCGCTCGGCATCCGGCAGCGCAATCAAACCCTTGTCCGCCAGATAGCCCTCGGGGCCGAATGCCTTCTCGCTGGTGAACTCCGCGACATATTCCTTGATGCCCGGAATGGTGCCCACATGGGCCTTCTTGACATAGAAATAGAGCGAGCGGGAGATCGGATAGGAGCCGTCCGAGATGCTGTCGTAAGTGGGCGCCACGCCCCCGACCTTAGAGCCCTGGATCTTGTCCCCGTTCTGCTCCAGGAAGCTATAGCCGAATACGCCGAGCGCCTTGGGGTTGGACTCCAGCTTCTGGACGATCAGGTTGTCGTTCTCGCCGGCCTCGATATAGGCGCCGTCCTCGCGGATCGCCTGACAGACCGCCTTATGCTTCTTCTCGTCGGACTTCTTCAATGCCTTCAAGTCAGGGAAGCTGTTGCAGCCCCCTTCCATGGCCAACTCGGCGAAGGCATCGCGGGTGCCGGAGGTGGGCGGGGGCCCCAGCACCTCGATCTTGGTGTCGGGCAGGCTGGAGTTCACATCCTTCCAGGTCTTGTGCGGGTTGGGGACCAGCTTGCCGTTCGCGTCCGGGACATCCTTGGCCAGGGCCAGGAAGATGTCCTTGAGCGTCAGGTCGAGCGCCGGCCCGGACTTCGAGTTGGCCACTGCGATCCCGTCGAAGCCGATCTTGACCTCGACGATCGCCTTGACCCCGGCCTCCTGGCACTTCTCGAACTCGGACGCCTTCATGGCCCGCGATGCGTTGGTAATGTCGGGATGGGACACGCCCACCCCGCCGCAGAAGAGCTTCATGCCCCCGCCGGTGCCGGTGGACTCGATCTTGGGCGTCTTGAAGTCACCGCCGCGCCCGAAGGTCTCGGCCACGGCCGTGGCGAAGGGGAACACGGTGGATGACCCGACGATATTGATGGCGTCGCGCGCAACCGCCTGAGCGGAAAGGGAAGAAGCAGCCAGGGCCAGGACTGCGGCGATGGATGTCTTATACATAAGGTGTCGCTCGATTGGGGTTTAAGGTCTAGCGCCGCTATGGTATGCGCACCGCTTTACCCCTGGATGAAGCGCGCGTGACGGCCAGATGAACATCCTATTCCTCGCAGATGACGGCCATATGACGGATGGGTGAAGGTTCGATGGGGCCTGAGAGCTTGGGCGCCGGTAGGGTGCAAGCCGCGGAGCGAGTTGCCGCCGGACGACCCGGTCGCCGAATCTTCAGCGAATCGTCATCCGCCCGTCACGGTCGGCCTTTAAAAATGGCGGACCATGGGGTCCGCCGCGGACTCCTGGCGCGCGACCCTCAGCCCCTGCGGGGTCGGCGTTTACCGTCCATGCCGCCCGCGCGGCCCACAGGAGACCGGACCATGCAACCGACGATCGCCCGAGCGCTCGCGCCCCTGGCCTTGGGATTCGGACTGCTCGCTGCCGTGCCCGCCCAAGCGGCACTGACCAACGGAGACTTCGCCGCCGGACTCGACGGCTGGTCCGGGGAGGTGGCGAGCTGTGTCGTCTGCGACGGGTCGGACGATGTTTTCGTCACGGTCGCGACCCCGCCCGGTGCCTATCCGAACAACTTCCAGGCCACGGGTGCCGCTGCAGTCCTTTCGACCAGCTTCCTGACCGACGGGGTCTGGAGCGTCTCGCTCATGCAGGGTTTCCTGGTCCCACAGCTCGGTCGGGCCAGCACCCTGCTGCTGTCGCTTGGGATCTCCGCAAGCTCGAGCGGTCCCGCGGATCTGGTTTTTGCCCAGCTCACGGATCCTAGCGGGACCCTGGCCGCTCTGGATCTATTGGCCGGCGGCCCGCTCGACATCGGCGCCTGGGCTGGGCGCAGCGCGGAGATCCTCTTTGCAGTCCAGGACTTGGACGGCATCGACGACACCCTGTCGGTCTCCGACATCGCCATCAGCCCGGTCCCGCTCCCAGCCACCCTCGCGCTCATGGCCATCGGTCTTGCTGGGCTTGGATGTCGGCGCCGCGCCCAACCGGCTCAGGAGTAACACGATGACGCTCAAACCCATCGCCGCCGCACTGGCCTTAGCCCTGGGTACAGCCCCTGCCGCCTGGGCCGACTGGGCACCGGCCCCCGCCGGGGTCGCGACCCTGGCCAACGGTCCTTTCTACGATGCGCGCAGCCGCGCCTACACGGTCGAGGTCCGGGCGCGCAATGCGAGCCTGGAAGACCTGGCCGGTCGCTGGCGGGTGGTGGTCAAGGGCGCCACACTGCCGGTGATAGGCGCCGACGGCGTCACCGGACAGGGCTATCCCTACATCGATCTGGCCGCCGACCCGGGCTACGCGCTGGACCGCGGCGCGACCTCCGGGATCGCCCGGGTGCGCTTCCAGATGGCCCGCAGGGCGTTGAGCTACGAGCTGGCCCTGGAGCACGATGCAGCACCCTTCGCGGTCCAGCTCCTGCATGCCTCCGATATCGACGGCAAGGGACCGCTGGAAGACGTGCGGGCCTTCTCCGCGCTGCTGGCTGCCTTCCGCGCCGACCTGCCGACCCGTACCATGACCTTAAGCTCCGGGGACAATTGGATCCCCGGGGTCGACTACAACGCCGCAGCGGACCCGCGCATGGCCGATCTGCTGGGGGTCGCCGGGGTAGGGCGCGCCCATGTCGCATTCCTGAATGCGATGGGCTTCGAGGCCTCGGCCATGGGTAACCATGACTTGGACGGCGGACCCGCAGCCTTCGCCGGTCTGGTCGCCCCCCAGAGCACCGCCGGCGGGAGTTGGCCGGGCGCAAGCTTCCCCTATCTCTCGGCGAATCTGAGCTTCGCAACCGAGCCCAACACCGCGCCGCTGCTCGTCGCCGAGGGTCAGCCCGCCGGAGCCATCCCGGGCCGTCTCGCCGGTACCGCCACCATCGAGGTCGACGGGCGGGTTATCGGTATCGTCGGGGCCAGCACGCCCAAGCTCAATCAGATCACCACGGTGGGCGGTATCGGCATCCGCCCGGCGGACAAAGACGATCTGGACGCACTGGCCGCGGAGATCCAGACCGCGGTAGACGGGCTGCGTGCGATGGGCGTGAACAAGATCGTCCTGCTCGCCCATATGCAGCAGCTCTCGGTGGAGCGGGGGCTCGCGACCCGGCTCTCCGGGGTCGATATCATCGTAGGCGGCGGCTCCAACACCCGGCTGCTCGATGCCAACGACATCCTCTATCCAGGCGACGGTCCGGCCGCGGACACCTATCCGCTGAGCTATACGTCAGCGAATGGCGAGCCGGTGCTGGTGGTCAACACCGACGGGGACTTCAAGTACCTGGGGCGGTTGATCCTAGACTTCGACGGGGCCGGCCGGATCGACCTGGCGAGCCTGGACCCGGCGGTCAACGGGGCCTATGCCGCCTCGGCGGAGGGCCTGGTCCGCATGGGACTCTCCGAGTCCGACGCCAACCCGCAGGTGGTCGCCATCGCCGACCGTCTCCAGCAGATTGTCGACGAATTGGCCGGCAACGCGTTCGGCCAGACCTCGGTGTTCCTGCGCGGAGACCGTCCCTGGGTACGTACCGAGGAAACCAACCTTGGCAACCTGACCGCGGACTCCAATCTTTGGTACGCCCGGCAGGTGGATGGAGATGTCCGCATCTCGTTGAAGAACGGCGGCGGTATCCGCGCGGCCATCGGCGGGGTAGCCTACCCGCCGGGCTCCACCGACCCGGACGATGCCATCCTGGTACCGCCCGCCGGGGGGCTGGTCAATCAGCTCGATATCCAGACTGCGCTCGCATTCAACAACGGGCTCGCCCTGGTGACGGTCACTGCGCAGGAGCTGCGCGACATCGTTTATCACGGCATCGCCGCGTCCACCGCGGGCTCCCAGCAGGGCCGCTTCCCCCAGATCTCCGGTCTTCGCTTCGCTTTCGCACCGCCCGTGGCGGGCGGTGCGGCGGCGGTGCTCCAATCGCTCGCGGTGGTGGACGAGAGCGGGGCGGTCATCGACCGGGTGGTGGAGGGCGGCAACCTGGTCGGCGACCCGGCGCGCAATTTCCGCATGGTGACGCTCAACTTCCTCGCAAGCGGCGGGGACGGCTATCCCTTCCCGTCGTCCACCGCACCCGCGACCGCCCGGGTGGACCTGATCGGGGAGGACTCGAACGGCAGCGGCAGCCTGGACCCGGGCGAGGACCTGAACGGCAACGGCATCCTGGACTTATCGCCGGTGGATTGGGCCGGTACTGCCAGCTTCGCCGCTGCAGGCAGCGAACAGGACGCATTTGCCGAGTATCTCCAGGCGCACTACTCCACCGTCCCATTCGACGAGCCCGAGACCGCGGCCGCGGACGACTTCCGGATACAGAACCTCTCGGCACGCGCCGACAATGTATTCGATCTGCCTCCCTCGAACCTGGGTCTGACCCTGGCCGGAACGCTCGACCTTCCGGCGGCCGAGATCTCCGCCTACGACCCAGCGACCCGTCGGCTCTTCGTGACCAACGCGGCGACCGCGGGGGTGCAAATCGTTGACCTGACCGACGCCGACGCACCCAGCCTGGTGGACACGATCGACCTGAGCGGCTACGGAGCGACCGTCACCAGCGTTGCGGTCAAGGGCGGGGTGGTAGCCGCCGCGGTGGTCGCCAATCCCAAAACCGCCAACGGAACCCTGGTTCTGATGGACGCCGATGGGGCAATCCTGAGCCAGGTCCAGACCGGCGCACTGCCGGACATGGTGACTTTCGATCGGGCCGGGGATCGCATCCTGGTCGCCAACGAGGGGGAGCCCGAGGGGACCACCGATCCGCAGGGCAGCATGACCTTGGTGGACCTCTCTGCCGGTGCCGCAAACCCGGTCGCCACCCAAGTGGGCTTTAGCGCATTCGATGGCCAGGAGCAGAACCTGCGCGAGCGCGGGGTTCGGATCTTCCCCGGCAAGTCGGTCTCGGCCGACCTGGAGCCCGAGTACATCGCACTGTCCCCGGACGACTCCATGGCCTATGTCTCGCTTCAGGAGGCCAACTCGATTGGGGTGTTGGACCTGAGCTTAAGCCCGCCTGTCGTGACCGAGATCGTCCCGCTAGGCCGCAAGGATCACAGCAAGCTCTATAACGCACTGGATGCCAGCGATCGCGACGGTCCCTCCAACGGACCCGCCATCAAGATCAAGCCCTGGCCAGTGCTCGGGATGTACATGCCGGACGGCATCGCCGCCTTCTCCGCCGGAGGCGAGACCTTCCTCGCCACCGCCAACGAGGGCGATGCGCGCACAGAAGAGGCCCGCGTGAGCACCCTGACCCTGGACGCGAGCGCCTTTCCCAACGGCGCGACCCTCAAGCAGAACGCCAACCTGGGCCGGCTGACCGTGTCCAATATCGACGGCAACACCGACGCGGACCCGGCCTTCGAGGAGCTGCATGTGCTCGGCGCACGCTCCTTCAGTCTGTGGCGGATCGACGGAGACTCGGCCATCCAGGCATTCGATTCAGGCGACGCACTGGAGCGGATCGGCGCCCAGGTCGCCCCGACCCTCTTCAACGCCAACGACGGCGCGGCCTCGGAGGTCGACACCCGCAGCGACAATAAGGGGCCCGAGCCCGAGGGCGTGACCCTGGCGACCATCGACGGTCGTCAATATGCCTTCGTGGTCCTGGAGCGGGCGGCAGGCGGGGTGCTGATGTACGACCTGACCAACCCCTACCGGCCGCGCTTCCTCGACTATGCCCCCGGGGTGCCGGACGGCCAGGTCTCGGCCGAGTCGTCGGTCTTCATCCCGGCCGCCGACCATCCGGGCGGACAACCGCTGGTGGTCGTCTCCAGCGAGGTGAGCGGGAGTATTGCGGTGTATCGGGTGGGGGCGCCTTAGCCCGGGCAGCGTCGATCATGGGTCCGGCGGGCAAACCCGGGCCCATTCCTCGCGCAAGTCCGCTCGCTGGCCTGGGCTATCTGGGCAACGAGCGGCGTGGCGCGAGAAACCCACACGACGCAACGACCGCCGGTCGGAAGCGACCATCCGGTGCGCGCCAAGGCTCCTTCGGCGGACGCTTGTCCGCCCGATCTGCCCGTCCTACACTCATCAGTCATTCCCGCCTTGAGCGAATGCCTCCAGCGATGACGGCCAAGCTGCAAACCCACTACACGGACGCCCCCCGGTACGATACCGACATCGTCGCCTGGGCGAACGAGCAGGCCCGGCTGCTTCGGGCCGGACTTCTGGACCAGATCGACATCGAGCATATCGCCGAGGAGATCGAAGACGTGGGCAAGGGCGAACAGCGCGAGCTTGCCAGTCGCATGACAGTTCTGCTCGCCCATTTGATGAAATGGCAATACCAGCCGCAGCGGCGGTGCGCGAGCTGGGAAGTCACGATTCGCACCCAGCGCAACGGCATTGCGCGGCGGCTGCGCCATACGCCGAGCCTGGTCAAATCCTTGAACGACCCGGATTGGTGGGCCGATGCCTGGGACGATGCGCTCGATGCCGCGACCCGGGAGACCGGTATCGCCGATCTGCCGCAAACCTGCCCCTGGGACCGTGCACGGGTGCTCGAAACCGACTGGCTACCGCCGTCGAGCGCTTAGTCGATGTTGACGAAAGAGCGTGTCCTGGGACTGCTGCGCGAGCAAAGCCCGCTGCTTGCCCAGGAGTTTGGCGTTTCCCGGGTCGGGCTGTTCGGCTAGTTCGCCAGGGGGGAGGCCGACGCGTCGAGCGATGTCGATCCGGTCCTGGAATTCGAGCGTCCGATCAGTCTGCGTTTCGTAGATTTGGTCGACCACGGGGGTCTTCGGGCGCAAGGTCGATGTGCTGACCCCGGCTGGGATCCGAGATATTCGTCGCAGCGATGTTGCCAAGGGTATTGCCGAGGGCATCCTGTATGTCGAGTAGAGGGGATGCCGAGCGTCTGGCGGATATCCGGGAGGCCATAGAACGTATCGGGGCCTACATCGGTGGGATGACCTATGAAGCCTTTCTGGCCGACACCAAAACGCAGGATGCGGCAATTCGCAATATCGAGATTGTCCGCGAGGCTGCGAAGGCCTCGATCATCGGTCCGGCCGTGATCGGGCCGTTACCCGTAGGGTGCGCCGTGCGCACCTTCGGCAGGGACGATCTGGCATCGCGCTAGAGCCTTGGTGCGCACGGCGCACCCTACGGGCTCCCTGGCCGGGACGACGATCGAGGCCCAACCCACAAGATCCCGTGTCGGAGGCCGGCGGGAATGCCGGATCGGTCGATTCATCGGTACTTCGGGGTCAATCTCGATATCGTGTGGGAAGTGGATTCACCGGATGCGGGAAAACTGCACGTCCGGGTCTGTGGCGGGGGGCGCCGGGCAACCGGGGCCCCTACGCCGGAGGCTATTTCATTTGTCAGGGCTAACCGAGAAATCGTTGTCCGTCCCCGATTTCTCCCCCGATTTCTCGTTAGCTTCTGGACTTCCTAAAATGTACTTCGGTCCTGGGTTTAGTACCGGACGCTCCGACATCTTTTCGCGTTCGCGAAGTGCCGCGACAATTTTTCTTAGATCATTCCCATAGGTGGCAGCGTGTTGTTCGCGATACTTTCGCACTTCTGCGACGATAGGATCTTCAATCATGGGAATTTCGGCCTTGATCGTCGTTCCGGCCAGTGCCGGGGCGTCGCGCACCGGAGGCCGAGGCTTTAGCCGGACCAAGGCCGCGTAGATGCGAGGTCGACCGGCTAAAGCCTCGGCCTCCGGTGTTCCTGCGGCCGGAACGACGATCAAGGCCGAAACGGCTAATAGGGCAACCGCCACCGGCTAAGAGGGACATTCGCACGAAAAACCGCTTAACGTTTCGGCTTCGCTAAAAAATCGCGCGCTTCGGATGCGTCGCGGCGGAATACCCGATTTAATCAGCGTTTCCCTAGGGTACTAGATTGAATTCGCCCGAGCTCCCTGGTATCCCAATCCAAGCCTACCCATTCTCGCCAAGCCGTCCACCCACCACAGCCGGAGACAGCCCTTCTCTCAAAGTCCGTCTCCGACATACCCGCCACGGATAGTAATCTCGTCAATCGAGAAACAAGTTGCAACAGTTCCGAGTTGATCCTGCGCAAACAAAGACCTGAAAAGCGACCCGATCAAGCTTTCGGAAAACCGAGCACAGAGCGCTGGAATCGGGGCGTCGATCTCCGGCGAAGCTTAAGCGCAGGGGGACGTGCAGAGCGTCTGGCCGCCGCGTCGAGCGCCTCGAGGGAGCGCCTGAACTTGAGACAGTACGTGACATCGATCGTCTTTCCGGCCGCTATCGAATCCGCCCCCACAGGAGACAGAGGCTCTAGCCGGTCCCGAACGGGCACGCGGCTGGCGCCGACCGGCTAAAGCCTCGACCTCCAGGCTACTGCCGATATCGGCGCTCTGGCGGGAACGACGATCGGGGCCGATGGACATCTTAGAGCGCGTCTTTATTCCTCTCCCGCACCCGCCGATAGATCTCCTCCATGGTCTCGACGAACGCGCTGTCTCTATCCCAAAACGGCGGCGAATCGCCGGCCCTTCTGACCAGGATGGCCGGCACGGCAGCGGGCGTTGCGGGCTCGATGTCGGTCGGCAGTCGGCGCTGGCCGCTCCAGAAGGTGCGATAGTCGAGGGGCGGTGCGGCGGGCTCGGGGCCGATCGGGCGGGTGAAATAGGAGTCCCGGGGCTCGGGCTCGACCAAAGGCTCGTCGGTCAGGCTGGCGAGCGATTTGCCTAATGGCGTGGCCTTGAGTCCGCGGTTGAGCCGCTCGCGCGAAAGTCCGCGTAGCTCGAACAGCCGCAATGGGTCGGAGTCGAGCTCGCCTGCCAGTCGATAGTAGACCCCCGGGTTGTGTTTGCATGGATTGGCGCTGTCGGGGCAGGAGCATTCGGTGACGGCGAAGTCTTTGCGGGTGCGCGGCAGCAGATAGAGATTGAGGCTTGCGATGACTTCGTCGATGCGCTCCGGCATCTCGTTCATGAGCAGGCGCGCGACCAGTGCTGCGCCGGCCTTGATCGTAACTCCGGCGGCAGGTCGTCGCGGATCCGTCGCGGCCGGGGGCCGCTCCTACGCCCGTAGGAGCGGCCCCCGGCCGCGACGCATGTCATGCGCGGGGTGGCCGAAATTATGCACAAGGCCCAATTGCCGATGACCGAGGTGGGGGCCACCAGCAGGGTCGGGGCGACCGTCTCGCCGTCCTCGGGCTCCTGGACCATACGGCTGCGGTCGTGCAGACGTTCCAGCATCCCGGAGAGCGCGTCGTCGCGGTCGACCTCGAAGCTGTCGTCTTGGGCGGTGCGCTGCAAGAGCTCGGCGACACTCATCTCGGGGGTCTCCTGGACATGACGGCGCCAGAAGTCGAGCATCTCCTGCAAATCGTTCTGCGACGCGGACCGCGACTCGTCCGCGTCGGGCGGCTCCGCGAGCCGAAAACCCAAGTCGAATGCCGCGCCCCGCTCGGTGCCCTGGATGCGCGCCCGCCATTGCCGCCATTGCAGATATGTCTGAAGACCGGTCCCGGGCGCACCCCAAGGCACGGGGGCTGGGGGTCAGACAGGGCGCCGGCAGAGTATGCTCGCACTCTCGGAAGTCTTGCCATGCCGCTGTGGGAACCTCAACCCAGGGGTATCCGTTAGCCTATTCTCCTAGCACAATCGACGCTGTCGATGCGACCCGATGCGACCCGATGCGACCCGATGCGACCCGATGCGACCCGATGCGCTCGGCGAAGCGGTTCGCTCCTGACACTGGCGGCGAATTCTCGTTCTGGCGGCGAAGCTCCGCTTCGCGACCAGGAGGGCGCTTTGGGTCGATGAGAGGGATTCGCCACCGGTTTCCGCTCCTCACCGCATCTTACGGATCTTCCTTCCCTTCATCCCGAGCCCGCCGCACACTCCCAACCATGCCCTTTACTCACGGCTACCCGTTCGATCCCACCTATGGGTACAGCCTGGATGCGCTGCTCGCGCTCCAGCCTCCGCCCGAGCCCCCCGATTTCGCGAACTTCTGGCGCGCCCGCTACGCGCGCGCCTTAAGCGTCGTCCCCAATCCCCGGCTGCGGCCAGCGGATCTGGCACATCCGAGCTTCCGGGTCCATGCGCTGGAGTACGATTCTACCGACGGCTTCCCCATTCGCGGCTGGCTCCTGACCCCGCGTCGCGGGCCGCCGGTGCGCGGATTCGTGCTGGGTCACGGCTATGGCGGGATCTCGGGTCCGCCCTTGGATCTGCCGCGGCCGGACGGGGCCTATCTGGTGCCCTGTTTCCGGGGCTTAAGCCGCAGCCGCCGGCCGCCGATCTCGGAAGACCCCAACTGGCATGTGCTCCACGACATCGACCGCCGCGACCGCTATATCCTTGGCGGCTGCGTCGACGATGTCTGGACCGGGGTCTCGGCCCTGCTCGCGCTGTTTCCCGAGCTGGCGGGGCATCTGGGCTATCTGGGGATCAGCCTGGGCGGTGGCATCGGCGCACTGGCCCTGGCCTGGGATGGGCGGATCGCTCGCGGACATCTCAATGTGCCGACCTTCGGTCATCAGCCACTGCGGCTTGCGCTACCCACCGTCGGTAGCGGCGCTGCGGTCCAGGACTTGGCCCGCAGCCAGCCGCAGGTGATGGAGACGCTCGCCTATTTCGACTCGGCGGTGGCCGCCCGGCAGATCCGCCAACCGATGCATGTGGCCGCCGCGCGCTTCGACCCGGCGGTGGCACCGCCAGGGCAGTTTGCGGTCTATAACGCCATCCCGGGGGATAAGCGGCTGTTCGTGCTCGATGCCGGGCACTTCGATTATCCGGACCAGGCGCACCAGGAGCGGGCGCTGCTGACCGAGCTGTGGGCCTTTTTCGCGCCACTTTGAGCGGTGCGCCGGCGCCACTGGCCGGATCCATGGCCAAGACCCGGGGGCCTGGGGGTCATGTCCTTGCAACCTGGGCGGATTAGGATGGTCCAATCGCCGCGAGGCATACCCGGCATGCCCCATGAACCGCGAATACCATCGTTGGCACAGCCCGCGGCTCGGACGGGACATGGAGCTCTTGGTCTTCGGCCATGCTGGGGCCAAGGTCCTGATCTTTCCGACCCGCGACGGACGCTTTCACGAGTACGAAGACCTAGGCCTGGTCGATGCCCTGGGCCATAAGATCCAGGCCGGCCAGCTCCAGCTCTATTGCGTGGACAGCATCGACTGGGAGTCGCTCTATTGTCTCTGGCGCCACCCCGCCGAGCGTATCCGCCGACACCAGGCGTTCGAGGAGTATGTATTAAACGAGGTGTTGCCGCTAATGGCGGACAAAAACCCGCATCCCTGCACCATCGCCCACGGATGCAGTCTGGGCGCCTTCCACGCCGCCAATGTGGCCTTCCGTCACCCCCATCTGTTCCAGAAAGTGGCAGCCTTCTCCGGACGCTACGATCTAACGCTCGACGTGGAGCACTTTCGGGACCTCTTCGGCGGACACCGCGACGATCTCGTCTATTTCCATACTCCGGCCCAATATCTGGTCAACCTCCATTGTCCGGAGCGGATCGCGGCCTTGCGGCGTATGGACATCGTCCTGGCGGTCGGCAACCAGGACCCATTTCTGGACAACAACCGCTATCTGAGCCATCTGCTCTGGGAGAAGGGAGTGCCTCACGCACTGCACGAATGGGACGGACGTGCCCACCGGGGGTCTTATTGGCGGCGCATGGCCCCTTTGTACGTCTAGAGCGCGAGGCGCCGATGCAGCCCCTCGTGCCAATCCCGGGTGAGGCTGCGAACAATCCAGCTCTGGCGGCGACCGCGGTATTGCGGCCACAGGGGGCTCGTAATCGATGCGCAGCATTCCCGCCGGCTCGAACCCCAGATAGGCGACGAACCCCTGTCCCCGACACGGTACGGTCATCTGTCTGTCTCAGCGACGTAATTGATCGCGGTTACGCTCTTGTCCCGATATGCGAGCCGAAAGCGCCGTACGGCCCCGGAGCGGCGGGACAGATCGACCGTTCCCGCGACCACCCATCCATGCGCTCAACCATTAGCATCATGAGAACCGTCGACCTCATCTGGTTCAACGCGGGCGGCGGCCACCGTGCCGCAGCGCAAGCGCTGGAGCAGGCAATCCGCGATCAGCGGCGTCCGTGGCGTGTGCGCAAGGTCAACCTGGCGCAGGTCCTGGATCCGGCGGGGCTCTTTCGCCGACTCACGGGCATGGAACCCGAGGACATCTACAATAAGCGGCTGGCCAGCGGCTTTACCTTGGGCCTGACCCAAGAGCTGAAGCTGTTGCATAGTGCGATCCGCTGGGGCCACGCCACGCTGGTTCAGCGGCTGGCGTCGCATTGGCGAGGGACCCGGCCCGATCTCGTCGTGTCTTTGATCCCCAACTTCAACCGCGCACTGCACGACGGCCTGGCGCTGGCCTGCCCCGGGGTTCCGTTCGTCACGGTGCTCACCGACATGGCCGACCATCCGCCCCATTTCTGGATCGAGCCAGACCTGGCTCAGCATGTGGTTTGCGGTACTGCGCATGCGCTCTCCCAGGCCTTGGCAGCAGGCTGCGAGCCTGGCCGCGTCCACCGCACCAGCGGCATGATCCTGCGACCGGAATTTTACTCGCAGATGCCGATCGATCGTGCCGCCGAGCGGCGGCGGGCGGGTCTGGACGCGGACACGCCGACCGGTCTGGTACTGTTCGGCGGTACCGGCTCGCGGGCCATGGCACGCATCGCCGAACGTTTACCCGAGACCCCTTTGATCTTGATGTGCGGTCGCAACGAGGCGCTGGCCTCGGAGTTGCGCGACCTGCCGGCGCGAGCGCCGCGGGTAGTGGTCGGTTTTACGTCGGAGGTGGCGCACTGGATGAGGCTGGCCGACTTCTTCATCGGCAAGCCGGGGCCTGGCAGTTTGAGCGAGGCCGTGCAGCAGGGATTGCCGGTGATCGTGACGCTCAATCCCTGGACCATGCCCCAAGAGCGCTGGAATACGGAATGGGTGCGCCAACACGGCCTGGGCGTCGTGCACCGCAGTTTTCGCAGCGTACGCGCGGCGGTCGCCGAGATCGTGCGAAGTCTTCCGGAATACCAGGCGCGCGTGCGCCGGATCGATAATCGTGCCGTATTCGAGGTGCCTCAGATTCTCGATCGCATCCTGGTGCATAGCCGCGCACCGACCAGTATCGAGCTGCGGGCCCCGGGGCTCGCGCTTGCGCATTCCACTGCCTGACTCCGCGATGATGCGATTCACAATCTGCGCCGCAGTTATCGGCATGTCTAGGGTAGCCCGACCGACCTCTTTCGTCCATCTGGCGAGCCTATGAGCACCGCATTCGCTGCAATCGGCTGCGTCCTGCTATCGGTAGTCGCACAATTCCTGATCAAGGCCGGTATGTCGAGTATAGCGGTCAAGACGGCACTGGCGGGGCCAGTCGGACTCCAGATAGCGGCTGCGGTCATGCTCAATCCCAAGGTACTCGGCGGACTCGCACTCTATACGCTCGGGGCAATCGCTTGGTTAGGCGTCTTGGCGAGCTGGGATGTCAGCAAGGCTTACCCGTTGGAAGGTCTGGGTTTCGCCCTGGCGGTCGTCTTCGGATACCTGATCGGAGAGCAGGTAACCATAATGCGTGCGCTGGGCGTCCTGCTGATCTGTGCGGGGGTGCTCGTAGTCAGCGCGAGCTGACCCTCGCATCCATGGGCAATTCGTATAGGCTGTCGGTGCCGTTCTTGGCTCCGCTTTACAGGCGCCCGCGAAATCCAGCTCGGGCCGGGTCCCCCGATGGTTTGATGCGACCCGCGACAAAGCTCTTTTTTCTGCGTTTCTCGAAAAACCGCAGCACCAGATAAGTTAACCAGGCGATCGCCGCCATTGTAACGGTGATTGCAGCGTAAGCCAGCGGCCAAGGAGCGCCCTGGGTCATCATCGAATACTCAGACATGCCCCCTATGCCGGCCAGCACGTTGAGCGGCATGAATACGACACTCACCGTCGTTAATACCGACACCCGCTGATTCTGGTTGATGTTGATGAATCCCACGGTGGTATCCATCAAAAAATTAATCTTGTCGAACAGGAACGTGGTATGGCTGTTCAGAGACTCGATATCGCGTAGCATTTCCTTGGCGTCGTCGACTTGATTCTGCGATAGAAATCTGCCCCGCATCAGGAAGGATACCATGCGCTGCGTATCTATAGTTGCCCGCAAAATTATTTATAGCATAGAACGATAGGAGCAAATTCCTCGATCCATTCTTTAGCGAAAGTGAGGCGCGTCGCCAACTCATCCCATGCTTCCGAGATGACTGCGCGCAGATCGTCGCGAGAAAAGATGAAATTCCGCGAGACGGAGCGCTTGATGGACTTCCAGATGAACTCGATGGGATTAAGGTCGGGAGAGTATTCGGGGAGATAAACGAGCACGATATCGAGAGCTTTTGCTGCCTCGCGGACCGCCTCGCTGCGATGGCTCTTGAAATTGTCGAGAACTGCAATGACGGCGTCCGCATCGCGATTCGCCGCGCGGATCTCGGCGAGAAATCCGCAGATCGAATCGCCGGTCGAGTCGACAAGGAAATCGTTTACCGATCGGCCGCGGATGGCGTAAAAGCCGATGGCGTTCGCTTTGTAACGCGTCGTATTCCGGATCATCGGCGGGTTGCCGAAATGCCAGAATCTTACAGTGTTCGCGGTGGTTTGCGGGCTCGCCTCGTCGACGGCGCCCAGGGCAATGCGCTCAGGCGAGTATCCTTTTTCGATCAGGTTCTTGTACGCCTCGTCGAGCCTCGATCTCAACTGCTCTTCGGCGTCCTCGGGGCGCCGATAATCCTGCGGGTAAGGTTTGGAGAAGCGCATGTCTAGCTTCTTCTTGAGGATGCGGGCCACTTGCGAAGGCGACAGCGCCACACCCCAGGTGCGCTCGATCAGCCCGCAAACTTCCTCGGTCGTCCAGCGATCGCGTTCGCTCAGCAACAGTTTTAGACGCTCCAAGTCCGCCGCGTCGAGCGTCGGCGGCCGTCCCGGCGGTCGCTCGGTCGTGCGACACGGGTGGACCAGTCCCGGGTAGCCTTCTTCTTTCCAGGCGCGCATCCAAACGTAAGCGGTCGAGACCGGGACCTTGAGCAAGTCGCAGATATCTTCGAGCGCCATCTGGCGGTCCAGCTTGCCAAGGAGGTTGAGCAGCGCCAACCGCAACCGAACTTCCGGATTTTCTTCCCGTTCGAGATACTGCTCGATGAGGTTCGGGTAAGGTACGGTTATCTTGCGCTTGCGGATCATGGCCGTTCTCGCGAGCAAAGAGGTAATCTTACGAATTTATGTCTGGGCGGATCGAATATAAACCCTTCTGCGGATAACTATAGTATGTTGCTGCGTATGCGTCCATTAAGGTCCTCTTGTTCCGCGATATCGGCCAGGATGCCGGATGCCTCGGTGTCGGTCATGGTCTCGCTCAAGACCTGGCGCCCGACCTGTCCCAGCGCAGCATAAATCTCCTCAAGAGAATCGGCCGAGTATTCGATGTCTGCGCCATAGAGATCGAGCAATACGTCCTTGCCATCCGACACATAGCCCGGTTGGTTGCGTGCCCGCAATCTCTGTAACCGAAATACCGGCAGATCCTCGTTGCGCACGGTGAATAAAATATTGCGGTGCAGGATGAAAGCGACCGGGACGCTGCGCGACTCGCCTGCGCGGTCCAACAGGAAATTGGAATGGAGATGGACCTCGTCGTTCTCCTCCACGTAAAAACGTGCGCTGACTTCCAAATCGGTGGACTCTTCGGGATCCGGCAAATCCAGACCGTAATGCGCTCCAATGCTGCGCCGCTCTCCCTTGGAAGCGCCGAGGAGGTCGATCCAGATAGGGCGGATCTCTTCCAGATCCCGACGGGATCTGATGGAAACCTGACGCAGACGCCCATTGTGAAGCTCGAAGGCGTTCATCTGACCGGCACCGTCGCGGGGCTCGCGTGCGCCCACCAGACTCTCGCGCAGGTCGTCCGGGATCTCCCACAGGAGATCGTCTTGCCGATCTGCGTCCACTTGTTCCCAAAGCAGTTTCGCGTCCGCAACGCCCAAGGTCGATAGGATATCGCCGATCTCGGTCGCCGACAGGCGCGCCAGGAGCTTCTGCAATTCAGCCAGGTGCTGTTTCCGTACCAGTGTCTCGACCAGGTCGTGGCGTGGCATCGCCTGGTTGTGAAGCAGGCTTTCCACCAGCTTATGCTTGTCCAGGAGCTCAACGATTTTCTGCATACCAGTCGATCCCGAGAGGCCTCTTGGGCGATGCGCGCCGCACTCGGCCGACGGCAACCGCGCGGCCAGGATAGGGTAGCGTGAAATCGGGTGTCATGTTACAAAGGTCAGGACCCTGTCGGAGGGACGCACAAGCGATTGTGCCACTTGACCCGCACCGACGTTTTTTCAACCTGTCCCGAGCGCGCCCGTTCCCCCGCCACGGTGTTTCAGACTGTGGATCGAGCCGTGCGCCCTTGAAGCCTTGCGCGAAACGCCAGCCGAAGCGTTTACGGTTATTCCCCAAGCCGCGGCGCATCGCGACACTTGCATATCCCAATACGGATTATCCAAATCATGCCCCTTGTCTTTAAAGAGCATCCGCTCCGTCATGTCGTTACGGCCGAGCTTCATTCCCGCACCTTCGATCCGCTGCGTGCTCCGGAACGGATTTCTTATCTCGCCGTCGTGTGCGGAGAGCGGGGAATAGACGATAACATCGTGCATCTCAAGCAGCTTCTGGCGCACTATGCGCGGCCGATCCCGGAGACGGTTGATCGGCACTACTCGGTCGACCTGGGGCCAATGCGAGTGCGCTGGGAGCGTCACACCGAGCTCGTCGCCTATACCTTCAGTAAACAGGGCGCCTTCGCGCATCCCTTCGCCAATCCCGTGCTCCATGAGCTCCCAGAGGACTGGCTGCGCGAGCTGCCCGGCGAGGTGATCACCGCGGTCTCGATGGCCATCGATTCCTGTACGGTGCCCGAGCGAGACAGCGCGGAGCTGGCCGCGCTCTTCGACGGCAATCCAATCATCGGCTCCGAGGTGGTGGGCGGGTCGGCACGCGCCTGGTCCGACCTCAAGATCCATTCCGACGGATTCCTGCACATCCTGGTGCGCGACTGTAGTCTGTCCGAGAATCAGGCCGGGCGCCTGGCCAAACGGATACTGGATATCAACTGCTATCGGGCGCTCGCCTTGATGGGGTTTCCACTGGCGCGCGAAGTGGCCCCTACGCTGACCGATGCCGATCGTCGACTGGCGTTGCTGGCATCGCGCATGTCCACTCAGGGGGCGTCGGCAGACCCCACCTTCGAGAGCGATCTGTTGGCCGACCTCACCAATCTCGCCGCCGAGATCGAGGAGATCTCGGCGAGAACGACGTATCGCTTCGATGCCTCGCGTGCCTACTATGGGATGGTCCGTCAGCGGCTTGAGCAGCTGCGTCAGCAACGCATCGAAGGTTTGCAGACACTGACCGAGTTTCTCGACGCCCGTCTAGCCCCGGCGATCGCCACCTGCGAGTCGACGCAGCATCGCCAGACTGACCTGGCCGAGCGTGCCGCTAGATTGACCAGTCTCTTGCGTGCCCGTGTGGAGGTCTCCATGCAGGAGCAGAATCGTCGGCTGCTGGAATCGATGGACCGCCGCGCGCATCTCCAGCTTCGACTCCAGGAAACGGTCGAGGGCCTGTCCGTCATCGCGATCGGCTATTACGGCGTGGGGCTCATCGGATACGCGCTCAAGGGTCTGGAGCAAGGTGGCGTACCGATCGACGCGACGCTCGGTATGGGCATCGCGCTGCCCTTCGTCCTCGGCTTTGCCTGGCTTGGACTCAGGTGGGTCAAGAAGGGGTTTGCTCGTGAAACGGACCATTCCGTCCGCTGACTTACTATCGGTACTCCCAGCGTCGGCTGTATCGCCATCGGATCGCTTCGTCGGCCCTCCCCAATCCCGCACCTAAATCGTCACAAGACCGAAACAAGCCATCAATCCAACCCGGATATTCTCCTTGGCTGAGCTTGTGCCAGACACCAGGCCCTCGCGCCACAGGAGCCGGAAGGTTTCTGCTCCATCCCTGCACCGGAGCCCTTGCGCCATGGCGACTGCAAGGGCCTCCCTACGTTAATGCTTTCGGTAAATCTTCATGACGTCTACTGCCGTCGAAAACCAGCGCGCACGTCTCACTTCTCTCCTCTGGAGCCTCAAGCGAGCAGTGGACATGGCCCCGCATGGGAGCGTCCCGGGGGTGTCCTATGTGCATTTCAACGCCCTGCGCAACGACGAGGCCTACCGCGCCGATGTGCTGGAGAAGGCTCTGCAGTCGAGCCAAGAGGAGATCCTGCGGCTGGCGGAGGAGATCCGTGCCCTCGAGGCTGGGCCGGTGGGCGGCGTCAAGCGCGGTCCGGACCGGTCCGAGGCCCGCGGGCGGCTTGCGGACACTGCCGGGGCGAGGCCGGTCGGTCGCCGCCAGTCCGGCGCGACCACGGCGGCGATCGTGCTGGCTGCCTTGGGCGTGGTGGGCGGCGCCTATCTGGCTAACGAGACCGGACTCTTGGACCGCCTGGCCCTGGTGGATGTGGAAGGTAGCTTGATGCAGGATACCCTCTGGCGGGCGAACAAGGTCTATCGCCTCAACGGACTGGTGTTCGTCGAGGGCAAGGCCATCCTGTCGATCGAGCCGGGGACCCGCATACTCGGCAACCCAGGCTCCGCCCTGATCGTCACGCGGGATGCCAATATCCAGGCGCGCGGCACCGCAGAGCAGCCGATCGTATTCACGAGCGTCGCACCGGTCGGGGATCGTGCCCGCGGCGATTGGGGCGGGCTGGTGCTGCTTGGCAATGCCCCGGTGAATACGTCGGCCGCCCATGTGGAGGGGATCGATCGAGAGGACTCGCGCGGGGCCTACGGCGGCAGAGACGAGTCCGATGGCTGCGGCATCCTGCAATATGTACGCATCGAGTTTGCCGGCTATGAAATCTCCAAGGACAACGAGCTCAACGGGCTGACCCTAGGCGGCTGCGGCAGCGGCACCATCCTGCGCTTCGTGCAGGTCCACATGGGCCTCGACGATGGCAT
The DNA here is from genome assembly GCA_963780725.1 of uncultured Gammaproteobacteria bacterium. Taxonomy (GTDB): domain Bacteria; phylum Pseudomonadota; class Gammaproteobacteria; order Chromatiales; family Chromatiaceae; genus Thiodictyon. The sequence goes on along the minus strand of CAWACV010000001.1, from coordinate 2,458,231 downwards.
AGAGCTGTTCGGCGGCACTGCCAACTTGAGCAATATAGTCATCACCCGTGCCGCAGACGACGGGCTGGACTGGGACCGCGGCTGGACCGGCTCCGGTCAGTTTATCGTGATCGCCCAGGATGCGGCCAAGGGCGACAGCGGTATCGAGGCGGACAACCTCAAGGACGATCCGAACGCGACCCCGCGCTCGGCCCCAACCCTGTCCAACGTCACCATCCTGGGCGGCGGCAATCCCGCGGTTGCCCAGCGGGGCATAACCTTAAGACGCGGGACCGGGGCGGATCTGCGCAACACCCTGATCGCCGGCTTTTCGCTGGATGCGATCGACGTGCGTGACAGGGCGACGGTCGAGCAGATCGAGACCGGGGCACTCAAGGCGGATGCGCTGGTCTTCAGCGATGCAGTCGGCGGACGGATCTTCGAGTCTGAGGAGGGCACAGGCGACGACGATGGCGGCTTCGACGAGGCCGGGTTTTTCCAGGGGGCTAAGGTCCGTTCGGCCGTGGTCCCGAGCGCGCTGATCCCGGCCAGTGCCTATAGCCCGACTGCACCGGACTTTACTCCCGATTACAACGAGTCCCTCACGAGCCTGGTTGCACCGATCCCGCAGGGCGAGTTTTGGGACGAGGCCGCCAACTTCGTGGGAGCCATTCGGCCGGGGAGTCGCACCGATTGGCTGGATGGGTGGACTGCATTTCCAGAGCATTGAGCAGCATCGGAGCCGTCAGCTTCAGACGTCGGCGTGCCGGAAGTCGTCAAGAGATTCGCTGACGATGCGAGACGGCGCAGGTCCCGGTTATCCGGGCCACCCAGCGGCCTGGTCGGCGAGATCTCGCCGACCGGCCTAGGAGGTGTCTACTTCAGCGCAGGGAATGGGCCGATGTAGCCGGTATAGGCGCGCTCGTCGCCGCTCCCGGGAATCAGCTTGTCGGAGTCGGACTCGCCATAGGGGTGCTGGGCTACGGCCATCAGATAGCCGAATCCGTTCAGGTCCGAGTACCAGTAGGGGGATGTAGTCTCGGACCCGTAGGGCGTGCTGAGGATGCGGGCCAGCTTGCCGGTGCGCAAATCCATGGACCAGACCGCGTCGTTCTGGTGTCCGCTGCCGGTATCCTCGCCGATGATAAGGGTGTTGTAGCGGGGGAGGTAGGTCACGTTGTCCGGATTGGCGATCCCATTGATGTCGCAGGTGTTCTTGGGATCGCCGGAGACCGGCTTGCCGGCCACGATGCCGGTGATGGTGCGCGCCACATAGGCGCTGGCGATCGGCTGGTTATTGGTATCCTTGACGGCTCCGCCCACCGCCATGGAATAGACCGCGCCGCAGTCGTTCCGGGGGACCCGGATGTGGTTGTTGCCGCCGATCGCCGTGTTGGCTGTGGTACTGTCCAGCATGCCGTTGTTAACCTCGCTCATGGCGAGGTACAGGACCCGCAGCTCGGGGTTGTAAGTGATCCCCTCCATCTTGCGGAACTCGGTGGTCGCGCCCTTGAGGGCGGCATAACGGCGGAGCTCCAGACGCGAAGCGGCCTTAGCCATGCCCGGCTTGACCCGCAGGCACTCGTGGTAGGGCGCGGCGTGACCGCTGTTAACGGAGGTCAGGGTCGGGCAGGTCCCGGTGTCGGGATTAGGCACGGATTCGTAGTCGAAGACATCGGCGAAGTCGGTACCGGCGGCCAGGTAGGCCTCGATCTCGGCATTAGTCGCATGGCCTAAGTTGACCCAGCTCAGGTTGGCCCGCCCGCCGTTGGTTTCGTTGCCGGTCACCTGAGTCCACTTGGCGGCGTAGAGCGTGCCGGCGCTCAGATCCCCGGCGGTGTCGGCGACGAACAATGCGAGCAGGGTATTGGTGCCGTCGTCGGTGATATAGGCGGTCTTTTTGTCCGGCATGACATAGGCTAGCTCGACGGCCAGACGGCCCATGGCATAGTGTTTAGTCACGTCGGTGGAACCGTCGGCCTGGACCGCGATCTCGGTGGTCCAACCATAGTCGTAGGGGTTCACCAGTGCCTTGGCCTTGACGGGATCTCCGATCGGGTCGCCCTTGGCTGCGCCGTTATTGAACTTCCAGCCCGCAGCGTCGTAATAGCCGTGCATGGCGGCGTTGTAGGCGCTGATGGGCACGGCAGGATCGACCCATTGGCGGGCATCCGGCTCATACTCCTCGCTGCCCAAGTGGGTGCCCCAGGGGGATACGCTGCCGGCGCAGTGCACCCATCCGCCCTCCACCGCGGAAAAATCGATAGGCCGGGTCGCCTTGGCGACCAGGTCGCCGTTCGCCTCCTGATCCAATAGAGTCAGATACATCGCGGCAGGACGGGTCTCGAAATGGGACACCAGATACAGGTTACCCCCGGCCTGGAGCAGTGAGTTGAAGTCGTTGGAGTTGGAAATCGCAGGCGCGCCGGTGGCCTCGTCGATCAGTGCCGTGCCGTCCTTCTTCACCAGCGTGCCGTAACGGATCGTTTGGGTCGCCGAGGGCGCCGTGCCGACCAGGAGCGGCAGCTCGTCTCCGCTGCGCACCAGGGTCTTGAAGCCGATCGGGGTCGGCTGCTTGTTCACAGTCGCGTTGTCGGAGCCTTCCATGGCGCGTTTCTCCGCATCCGCCGCTGCGAAGGGGATTGGGTCGAAGGTCAATGTCCCGGCGCTCGCTGCCGTGCAAGCGGCGGACAGGGCCAGTGCGGCGGAGATGGCCGAAACGATTCGGGTTTTTTGAAACATGGAGGCTCCGTGGATGAGTAATTGGTCGCGGCCCGAATCGGGCGGCGATCGGAACGGTTGCGGGGCGTGCTGCGCACCACCGCGAGTCTATCGGGGCGGTCTTGCGGATCGGTTGCGCCGGGGTGGCCGCTATATGACAGCCGACCGGCCATGGAGCGGGTTGCCCCCGCCCTGGGGACGCGAGGCCTCGCGTCCCGCCGCTGCGTCCTGGAGGCCGCAGGGCGGATGGGTGCCTATGGGTCGGAGGCCCTCAGCGCAGCAGTCCCATGCAGTTGGCGTAATAGGTCGCGGTCGCGGGCCAGTCGCTGAAGATGCCGATAATCCCGACGTCCTTCGCCAGCACGTCCAGGACCCGCATGGTGTCGCCTTCGCGCGAGATCGCGGAGTCGAAAGTCTGGTAATAGAATCCGTTGTTGCCGTCGGCGAGGATTCCGGAGCGCTCCAGGGTCCAAGTGATGATCTGGAGCCCCGCCGCCTTGGCGTCGAGGGCGTATTGGGACGGCACTATGTTGGCCCCGTCGGCGGCCAGCAGGGCGAAGGTGGGTGGCGCGACGATATTGATGCCCTCGGCCTTGTAGCCCAGCAGGTCCGCCGCGCTCGGGAGTGCGGCGACGGTCTCGGCATCGTCCAGATAGACCGCCTGGCGACCGTACTCAGGCTCGTTCGCGACCCAATAGCGCACGTCGCGGATGTCGAAAGACTGGGCGTATACATCTCGCCCCCGCACCCCTGCGGTCCGATACTCGTCGATCATCTGCTGGGCGAAGTCTTCCTGGGAATAATCCCCCGCCCCGTTGCCGTCGCTATCGAAAGGCATCGGCACGCTTGGAGTCTTGAGCTCTGGGGTCATCTTGACGCCTAAGACCTTGAATAGCGCAATGCTCTCTGCGTGGGTCAGCAGGGTGCCGCTGGTCTGACCCGCGTATAGGTCGGTGCGGAAGTTGGCCGTGCCCCCCAGATACTCGGCTGGGGTGCGGGCGGACGGGTTGGAGGCATCCATCTTGCCGCGAAGCGTTTTGAATTCCGCCAGGGTGAGGTCGCTGGTGCAGCATTGGGCGGAGGCCGCCGTCGTACGGTTACCGGCGGCGTCGAATCGGGCCGGCTGAAAGGGCTGGGTGCACTTGGCCCCGAGCGGGGTGTCGACGATGTTGGTGGTGGTGTGCAGGTCGCACTGCGAGTGGCGGCAGACCAGGGCCTTGTCTTTGGTGAAGGTGACGTCGCACTCCAGGATACCGGCGCCCATGCGGGCTGCGGCCACATAGGATTGCAATGTGTGCTCCGGAAACTGAAGTGCTGCGCCGCGATGTCCAATGGAGAAAGCGGTGCGTCGCATGGTGCGGTTGGCGCAGGACTTGAGTTTGTCCTTCAGTGCGCCTTGGGTCATGTCGTCGACCAGAAAGAAGGGGCGAGGGCCCAAGTGCACGGTGGCGCCGGCACCCCTGTAGGCGTCGAATGGACCGGCGCCGACGGGGCCGCAGGCGAGTGCGGTAGCAAGGCCGAGGGCGAGTGGGACGAGCGAGCGATTACCTGGCATGACGGGCTCCGGGACGGGTTGGTCGAGCTGGATCGGTTGCGCCGGTACGGTCGGCGCTTGGACTGACGGACGGATCGGGATCGGCGGCGGGGTTGGGCTACCACTGATAGGAAACGCCGATCTTGCCTGCGGTCTCTTTGAAGTCGGTGTCGGAGCCGATGCCGAAGTAGACGGCAATGTCCCGGTTGACTCGGCCGGCGCCGGTCAGGGCGACGGCAGACTCGCCGTTGTAATAGCCGCCCCCCAGGTTGACGCGGAAACGTTTGTCCGAATCGGGGAGCGAGGTGTCCAGTGCGGCGGCAATGGCCACGCCGCGGCGGGCCTCTTGCTGGACATCGTCGAGCTGGCCGAGATTAACCGCGTCGGTTGGCGCCACGCCCTCCCCGACGCCTTGTAGACGGTTGCCGCCGAAGTCGACCGTGCGGTTCGGCGCGACCTGCATGCCGCCGTTCAGATTCAGGCCGCCCTGGAGTGTGGTGGTGCCCTGAACGGTCAGATTGCCCTTGCTGGGGCCGGTCCCGGAAATGGTGACTCCGCTGTCGTCGACGGTCACATGGGTCGTCCCAGTGCCTCCGCTGATGACGGTGGAGGTCGCGGTTGCGGCGATGCCGTTGGTCCCGCCGCTCGCGTTTTCCACGCCCAAGCTGGCGGCACCATCGTCCACGATGACCCCGGAGGTTCCGTCCGCGCTGCCGATGGCGGTGGGTCCGACCCCGGTAATAGTCGTCCCCTGCGCCGTGACCGAGACTCCGTTTTGCCCGCCGATCCCGTTGTTCACCAGAATGTTTGCGGTGCCGTTGGCAATGCTGACCACGGCCGTGCCGTCGGTGCTCGCGAGGCTCGCGTCGCCGGAGTTGTCCAGGCCGTTGGTCACGGTGTGGCCGGCGACGTTTAGATTGCCGGTGGCGCTGCCGTTGCCGGTGATGGCGATGCCGTCCTGGGTCGCCTGGAGCAGGGTGTTGCCGGCGTCGTCGCCGCCGGAGAGCGTGGTGTCCCTGGCGTTGGCGACGACCCCGTTGGCGCCCCCGACCGCGTTTTGGACCGAGATCGCCGCGTCGCCGTCTGTGACCGCGACGTTGGCGCTGCCGTCAAGGCTGGTGAGGCGCGCGTCGCCGGAGTTGTCCAGGCCGTTGGTCACGGTGTGGCCGGCGACGTTTAGATTGCCGGTGGCGCTGCCGTTGCCGGTGATGGCGATGCCGTCCTGGGTCGCCTGGAGCAGGGTGTTGCCGGCGTCGTCGCCGCCGGAGAGCGTGGTGTCCCTGGCGTTGGCGACGACCCCGTTGGCGCCCCCGACCGCGTTTTGGACCGAGATCGCCGCGTCGCCGTCTGTGACCGCGACGTTGGCGCTGCCGTCAAGGCTGGTGAGGCGCGCGTCGCCGGAGCTGGTCAGAGACCCGGTATTGGCTAGCATGCCGGTGTTGGCGAGGCCGCTGGTAGCGGTCTGCCCATCCACGCTTAGATTGCCAGCGGCGGCTCCGCGGCCGGCGATGGCTATTCCCTGAAGGCTGGCGGTCGCAGTTGTGGTTCCGGTGTCGTCTCCGCCAGACAGGCTGGTCTGTGCGAGTTGGACCACCAGGCCGTTCTCGTAACTCTGGTTGAGCACGACGGCCGACACCAGGTCGTCCTGGATCGTCACGATCGCGCTGCCGTTCAGGGTGCCCAGCAGGGTGTCCCCGCTGCTACGCAGCTGCCCCAGGTTATCGAGACCGGCCGTCGAGCTGGAGCCTTTGACATCCAGTCCCGCCCCGACCGCTGCGCTGCCCAAGACTTGCAGGTCATCGGTCGTGAGCGTGCCGGGGACCGTGTTGTCGGCGCCCGCGATCTCCGGGAATGCTTGACCGCCGCCCAGGGCGGCCAGGATGGCGAGGGTCAGTAGTGGTCTGCGGGGTTGGCTCACGTGGGTCTCCAGTCGGTTGACGAATATGGGCGATGGGTGCGCCGCGATCGCGAATGGGACCGGATCGGGTCCGGGCACCCATTGCCGATCGACCCGTCAGGATCGCGGGCGGCCATTTTTCTGGCGCAAAGAGGCACCTGCTCCGAGTGCAACTCGAAACGAAAGTGACGGACCGACGCTGGGGATCTCGGGTCTGGGCGGTGCCCTGCTAGGTGCCTTTGGCTAGGGCGACTGGGTAACACGGGGCCGTGTCGGCGTTATGTCGGAGTCGGGAATACGCCGATCGACTTCGATAAACGGTCTATTTTTATAGACGAACGGTACTTATGGTGCGATGCCTCGCCGGCCCAGGCTTGGATCTGATCTCGCATCCGGTGTATGGCGGGATCGCAGGGGCGAGTCGGGGGATCGGTGGGTGCGGTCGAGCCCCCGAAGCGCTGATGGGCGGCTATTTCTTGGGGGCGATCGGTGTTGGTGCAGCGGCCGCCTCCCGCTCCAGGTAATAAAGCGGGGAAGGCACCTGAGCCGCCTGGCATAGGGTCAGCTCCGCGCGCACTGCCTGGAGCAGTCTCCACCCCTGCCGGTAGAGCTCGGGCAGGGTCGGGTAATAGTCGGCCTTCGGGAGCTCGCATTTGAGCTTGGTCAGGGTGGTCGCCATGCCGTTGTAGGTCGGGTTATCGGGTATTCCGGCCACTACGCAGGCCAACAGCTCGGCGGCCTTGGCAGTCGGTGGGGTCAGGAGCAGGAATGCGGGCAGCAGGAACGATCGCAGGTTCGGCATGGGGCGATGTCTCTTGGTCAGCGGGGGGCGATCGGGCTCATCGCCAGGACCCAGTCACAGACGAGCTAAGGTCTTGCTGCGGTCGCGACGGTGCCCGGGGTCTTTGGGATATGCACTCTGGAATCATGACACAGGTCCCGGGATCGGCCCTGCGAAGCGCAATCCGTCACGGGACGGTAAAACCTGCCCGGTAAGTTAAGGGTCCGGCTGTCCGTGTCCCGAAGGACGGCATCCACCCGATCCGGAGAATCTTGAGATGACCCAGTCCCCGCTGTTGATCGACAAGAAGCGCGATGCGCTGACTCTGGGGTTAGTGTCGCTCGGGGAGCGAGTCGAGCTGGCCCTGCGCCAGTCGCTTAAGGCCCTGCGGGGCCAGGATCTCGTCCTGGCCGGGGAGATTGTCGCGGGCGACGCCGAGATTAACGGGGAGCGCCGCATCCTGGAGCAGGAGGCGCTGCTCACCCTGGCAGCCTATCAGCCGGCGGGGCTTGACCTGCGCATCATCGGTGCCTCCCTGGAGATGGTCGCGGAGATCGAGCGCATCGCCGATTACGCGGCCGATGTGGCCAGGATTCTGTTGCGCAACCAGGACCGCCCATTCCCGGCCGAGCTCGTCCTGCGCATCGCGGATATGGGCGACGCGGCCGTGTCCATGTTCGTCGATGCCATGGATGCCTTTGGGCAAGGTGGGGACGAGGTGCTGGCACGGGCGACAGCGGCCAGGGACGAGGAGGTCGATACGCTCCAGCGCGAGGCGATCGATGCGATCGTGGCGCTGATCCGCGATGACCCGCAGCAGGCTGCCCGGGGAGTCGCCCTGACCTGGATCGCCCACAATTACGAGCGGGTGGCCGATCGTGCCACCAACATCGCCGAGCGGGTGGTCTACATCGCTACTGGCGAGACACCGGATCTGGACTGAGCGCTCGGCAAGCGCGGATTGTTCCGAGTGCCGCCGCTCGAGTCCGGTCTCGGAGCCCGATGCTGGATCGTCCCGGAGAGCGGCGGGCCTGCGCCACGCGCCGACTGAAAGTCGGCGGTCCAGGGTGCCCACGGCTTGCTGTCTGTCGCAAGATGACTGGTTCTGCGGCCGGAGCGACGGTCGAGGCACGCCTGACCTCCGCCCGACCTGGGCCGCCCGTCAGCGATCGACGATTCGTATCTCGCGGCACAGCTGGTAAGACGGGTTCCAATCGTAGGCTCCCGGTGTGTGGGTTGTGCTCATCCCATTGCACACATTTCATAACTCATGAGCCTCCCTGGCGAATTTGATCCCGGCAGCGAAGTCCATGATGCGCTGCAGGCCGAGCCAGACGGTCTTGACGCCCGGTTCGCCCTCGCTTTTGCGCCCGAGAAGCCCGCCCGGGCGGGCGATCGAGCGCAGCGCCTCGTTGAGCCGCGGGGGCTGCTTGGGCAGGGGCTTTTCGGCCAGGAAAAAAGCCGCCTGCCATTCCTCGGGCTCGAAGAGCAAGGACGCGTCGAGATCCGGAAGCGTCCGCCCGAGCCGCATCGGGCGGACGATGCGCCAGGCGACGACCGGGAACAGCGCCAAGGCGCGCTCGATGCGCTCCATCGTGCTCGGTTGCAGCGCCTCGATGCGGCAGCCTTCCTTGAGCGCCAAGAACGGCAGCTCGATCTCCCGGCGCGCCCGGTACCGGTCGATCAACTCCGCAACGGCATCCGGCGTCTCGGCGGTGCGGTTGCTCAGCAGGCGCCACTCGATCGGTCAGACCCCGGGTGGAGCGCCGATCTCGCGGGCAATGACGCAGGTGACCTCGAAGGTCCCGCGACCCCCGTCCGACAAGGAGACGCGCTGGGCGTACAACTGCTGGCGCGCCTCGCGGGCCGAGCGCCCGCGCCACCCCGGCAGGCCGAAGCGGATCTCCCCCGCCGACGGACTCGCCAGCACCTTCACCCATAGCCACCCGCCCTCGGACAGCGCGCAGTTGTGCTTGGAGCGCAGCAGCCAATCCGCCGGCGTGTCGGGGTCGCGGGCGCGTACCATGAGCGCGCGGATGTCGGATTCGCGGTCGGCGACATAGGTCGACTGCGTCTGCGGCAACTCCGTCGCCAGCTCCGCTACCCGCGCGTACCCATCGCTCCAGCACACGCTCTCCTTGACTCCAGGGCGCGTGCCGTCGGGGGCATTCAGCTTCCGCGCCGACATCCGGGTATCCACCACCCCCAGCGGCTCGCGCGCCGGGCTGACCGCGTACGTCTACATGCCCCAGTTGGGCATCGTAGCTCAACGGGCCGAGCCCACCGATCACCTGGGTCGGGGTCCAGCTCGGTGGTATCTTGCAGGCACAGCACCACCGGATGCACGCCCATCCGCGTCCGCGTGCACTGCCGGTGCGGCTCCAGGATGTCCATCCGCTCGTAACCGTCTCCCACGAGGAACCGGTACGCTGCTTGCGTCTCGGCCCAGCCGTTACAGACCCCGGAGATGCTCGCCGTCGGCGGCTCGGCCAAAGGCTCCAGCAACAGCACCGCGCGGTCGTTGCGGGGTTTGTCGCCCAGATCGATCCCCCGAATTTCCTCGTCTGTCCAGGCCATGACGCACATAGAAAAATTATGAAGACAGCATCTTACGCAGGATACATAAAGTTGTGTTCAATGAGATGCGCCTGATGGCAACGCGCCCCCGTCGAATCTGCCCACCACCGCGCGCTTACCCAGCGCGTGAAATTCCAACTGTTCGCCGCTACACTCCGTCACGGACAGACCGCCCTCTTGCTCGTGCATAATCGGTTGATCGCAAAACCTTTATGCACTGGATGGCGGCCCTTTTCCAACCCCGTGGCGAGATTTCCGGGCTAGCGGTTACCTGGGCGGGCTTCGCGCCTGCAAGGTAACGCGGCCTTGCCAGCCCGCAACAAGCTGTGACATCGGTGTCTGTCAGAAAATTTTACAGTTCGCGGCTCGCGGTTGCGCCATGTCCCTGTTCCGCGTCTCAAAAAACTCTATTAAACAACGCGATCATCTAAAATTGAATGGGTTGGTATCAGATTTGCCTGCCTCGTGATGAACGGGGTGGCACGGCATTCGCTGATTCTAAGGAGCTCTGGCGCAGAGCGCTGTCACCTCTCAACGGTTCGAAGCTACTCTGGAATCTTGTCTATGAACCTATTCTCGACATGGCAGCACGGGTGGAATGTTGCATCGGTCGCCGGTTTACTGGGTATCGTTGCATCGCTCCACGTCCCGCCGTCGTCGTCGGCCTCCCTGTAAAGTGGACCCCATGTCCAGGACAGTTTTTCCCCTAATTTAAGCTGCACTGGTTACATCGATTGCAGCGCCTTGGCGCTGCCCCGGCTCGGCGGCGGGTCCGTCCACGGCTCCGCTACGCTCCGCCGTGGACGGACCCGCCGCCGAGCCGAAGCGCTCCGCGATCCTGGCCCCGCCGCCTTCCCCCGAGCCGTACACCGCCTCGGGCGTGCGGTAGCCCAATCCCTGGTGCGGTCGCTCGCCGTTGTAGAAGGCGAAATACTCGGTCAGCCCGAGCAGCAGCTCGGGCAGGCTGGCGTAGCCCTTGAGGTAAACGTCCTCGTACTTGACGCTGCGCCACAGGCGCTCGACGAAGATGTTGTCCAAGGCGCGCCCCCGTCCGTCCATGCTGATGGCGATCCCGGCCTCCAGCAGGACTCCCGTGAAGGCGTCGCCGGTGAACTGCGAGCCCTGGTCGGTGTTGACGATCTCGGGCCGGCCATGGACGCGCAGGGCCTCTTCCAGACAGTCCACGCAGAACCCCGCCTCCAGGGTGTTGGACAGCCGCCAGGAGAGCACCCGACGGGAGTACCAGTCGAGCATGGCCACGAGGTAGGCAAAGCCGTGCTCCAGGCGGATGTAGGTGATGTCGGTGCTCCACACTTGGTTGGGCCGCACCACCGCCACCCCGCGCAGCAGGTACGGGTAGATCTTGTGCGCCGGGTGCGGCTCGCTGGTGTTGGGTCCCGGCGCCATCCCGGCCAAGCCCAGGACCCGCATGAGCCGCTGCACCCGCTTGCGATTGACCGTATGCCCCTGTTCTGCCAGGTGTAGAACCATGCGCCGGCTGCCGAAAAATGGCCGACGGGTGTACTCGGTGTCGATCAACCGCAAGAGCGTCAAGTCCAGCTCGTCCAAGATGCCCTCGTTGCGCGGCGCATACGCCCAGGAGCGCGTCACTCCCGCCAGCGCACACTGCCGGCTCACCGCCAAGGGCGCCGGCCCCGCCGCCGCCGGGCGCTCGATCCACTCCCGCCGCACGCTCACAGGCTCAGCCCGGACTTTCCTAAGAAACTCCTGCCGCGGGGGTCGGCTCCAGGACGTAGCCGAGCTGCTTGGCACGGCGCTCGAGGTGGTACAGCACCCGCTCGCGGTGACGCTCCTCGTAGGAGGAGGCGCCGGGATCGCTGTAGTCCATCCCGTGGCGCAGGGTGTTGTAGAAGAGGATCGCGAGCTTGCGGGCGGTGGCGGTAATCGCCTTGGCCTTGCCGATGCGCAGGCCCAAGCGGCGGTAGAAGGCGCCCAGCGCGCTGTCGGTCTTGCCGACCGTCACCGCCGCGAGGCGCAACAGCGAGGTCGCGCGGTTGCTCGTGCGGCGCGTGCGCGCCGACAGCAGCTTGCCGCCCGAGACCTTGTTGCCGGGCGAGAGGCACAGCCACGAGACGAAGTGCTTGGCCGTCGGCCACGCCGACAGATCGGTTCCGCATTCCGCAACCAGCTTCAGCGCCAGCGAGGGTCCGAGGCCGTGAATGCGGGTCAGGTCCACGCCGACGACGCCGTAGAGGGCGGTGCGCACGTCGAAGGCGAGCGCGTTCTTGTGACGGGTCTTGCCGCCCGGCGGGGGTAGCGGCTCGGCAGGAGCCTCGGGGGCGCTCAGCGGCGCGAGCGCCGCTTCGATCTGCCGGTCGCAGGCGGCGATGCGCTCTTGGTACGCATCGTAGAGGGCGAGCGCCTGCTCCAAGGCGAACAGATGCTCGGGCCGATAGTGACCGTCCAGCGCTTTGGCGATCTCCTCGGCCGAGCGCTTGCACCGGCCGTCGCGCAAGTCTGCCAACTCCTGCGGATCGCGCGTCCCGGCAAGGATCGCGCGGATAATGCGCATGCCGGTCTGCCCGGCGATGTCGGCGACGACGTGCTGCAATTTCAGGTTCATCTGCGTCAGCGCCTTCTGCATGTGCTGCACATGCGCGGCGGCGTACTCCAAGAGGCGCTCGCGTTGGCGCACATAGGCGCGCAGCGCCGCGATCTCGGCAGGCGGATGGAAGCTGCCGCGCAGCAGGCCGAAGGTGTGCAGCTGCTGGAGCCATTGGGCGTCGTTGACGTCGGTTTTGCGCCCGGGCACGTGCTTGACATCGCGCGCGTTGGCCAACAGTACCTTCATGCCGCGCGCCTCCAGGATCTCGTAGAGCGGGATCCAGTAGACGCCGGTCGACTCCATCGCGACGGTCTCGATCCGACAGGCGAGGAGCCAATCGGCCAGGCGATGCAGATCGCCGGTAAAGCTTTGGAAGGTACGCACCGGCGCGTCGTCGCACTCCGGCGGGACGGCGACGACATGAAACTCGGCGCCCACGTCGATGCCGGCGGCATGGGCGTTAACGGCGGACAGTCGCGCTTGGCGACGACGTTTTCTCGATTCGAAAGCTTCCACGGTCTGCCTCTCGGGTCGGTCAAGGGGAGCCGAGAGCGGGGACGGCGAGATCGAGCACTTTCCTAATCGGGATCGCCCGCGGGCGTCACCACACGCAAATTCGCAACGGTCCCCGGGCCAAGTTTTTTTCCGGGGTCGCAAGCCACCAAAAAGTAGACGGCCTCTGCTCTCGGCGATCCTACGACCTTGGCCCGCCCGAACGAGTTTCTGCGCCTACAGGTGCGGGGCGCGCGCGGCCCGGTGGAGGGTTTTTTTGAGCCAATCCAGCTCGACCTTCAGCCGTCCGATCTCGCTGTAGAGCCGGTCCGCATCCCCCGGGCCGTCCTCCTTTTTCGGCCCGCGCTTCTTCGCGAACAGCGTCTCCGCCTGGTCTTGGATCTCGCGCTTCCACTGCCCGACCTGGACCGGGTGCACCCCGTACTCTTGTCCGATCTCGTTGACCGTCTTGACCCCGCGGATCGCTTCCAGCCCGACCTTCGCCTTGAACGCCGCCGTGTATGTCTTGCGCTTCGCTTCGCCCATTCTTCTCTGCCCCTTTCGGTTTGGCGCAAGCTTAAATTATTGTCCGGTTTTCGGGGTCCACTTTAGTTGTTGGTCAGCGGCAGCCAGGGATAATCGAGCACCACCCAGAAGGTGGTCCCAGTCGCTGAGTAGCCCGCGCGCCAAGGCAGGGGTCTTATCGTGCACGGCATCGGCGTGGCAAATGCAGTCCGCGGACAGCGCGTCCAAGCGCGGGGCATGGCGCTCGCGCAAACCTTGCCCGGGCGGGTCTTCGCGCGCGGCGTAGACCGCTGCCATCAGGGTTCGAGGGTGTCGAGTAGGTGTCGGCCGAACCGTTGCGCCATCACGGCGTTCCCGACGATCCCGGCGTTGCCGCTCGCGCGCTTCAGCAAATCGATTTCGTAGTGCGCAGCGTGGGCGCGCTGGCTCGGTGTCTTCCGACAACGGCGCCCCGCAGCTGGGGCAGATATCGCGGTCGTGCAGGCGCTCGGCGTCGATTTCGAGCCGTTGCGTACGCCCGTGACCGGCGGTACCGACCCGCTTGTCCGCCTTTCCGCGAGGCGACCCGCTCGGCTTGGACTGCTCGCAATCGCCACGCGCCTGGCCGTCTTGGCGCGCACGCGTGGGCACGTCGCTGCCTTCGCTGCCGGCCGCTTCGCCTGCACCCACCGGCGGTTCGTCTGCCCACGTCGGACGGCTGCTCGGCGCACGCGAGCGGTTCGACGGGTTCTGCCAGAGACGGTCGTGGGCTTCTTTCAATTCCGCCAACACCTTCGTCGTCAACACCCGTAGCGCACACTCCGACAACGCCCTGATGTGGGCGTCGTCGAGCGGCTCGATGCCGTGTTTGCTCAGCTTCACGTCGCAGGTCGGATGTCTGTTGCCGCTACCGCGTAACCCCCAGCGCTTAGGGCATGATCTTCCCATAACACGTCCGGCGTGTCTCACAGATCCCTGTTTTATTAAGACGGGGTTTGAACGGGTACCCCGGAATAGAGTACCGGGGTCGAGCTGCATGGACAGGACACCGCGGAGCACTCCCATCAGGATGCCTTTGTCCGCCCCGATACAGCGTGCTAGGTAATCGACGAGGTTGGCGTGCAATCGCTCGGCGAAGGGCATCGGAATCTCGGCCGGGTCCCCCTCGGGCCACAGGGGCCGGCACTGGGGTCGCGATCGAAGTCCTGACCAAGGATTTACATGGCATCGAGAAGCAGCCGCATGGGACCCCGCAGAGTCAGGCCCATGTGCATGGCCTTATCGGTCCCATAGCGGATGAAAGCAACGAACCGCTCCTCGCCAGCGACCTGCATCAGCTCGGGTGCAAAGCCCCGATAGTGCACCAGCAGCTCGCCCCGGTACGCCGACAGGGCGGCTTGGCGTAAGGCATCGAGCTGTTCCGGGCGAATATTCGGCATGGTCTTGGCGCTTTCTCGCTCCCCTTTGTCCACCCGGAGTCGGGGGCGTCGTCCGGCAATCGCACCGCAACGGCGGCCTTGCCCGACAATGCTGTACCCCCTCGGCCGAATCTGGCGACCTGGGGTCGCAGCCTGTATCGGACTCCTAACCCGCAGTCCTTCGAAACACCATCATAGCGCAGACCCGCGCCTGATCGGACCCATCCGCAGACGGGATCTCTGGTCGCTATTACCACGTATCCGATCATCCTGAGTCCGCTCAGGGAGACGCCCCCGCGATCCCCGCTTGCGCGCTCTAGGTCCGCGGCACACGCCCGACGAAGACATAGTAGGGTACCCGCAGTCCGGGCAGGTAAGGGACGGGTGCCCGGTGCTCGGATAGCTCATGATCGGGTAGGAGTGCGCGCAGTGCGCTTAGGTGCGCCGGATTGGGATGCACGCCGTCGTGGGCGAACCAGCGTGGCCAGAACCCGCGGGTCAGCGGTCCGTGCCGCTGCAACCCTGGGGCGGGGTTTGGGTCCGAGACATAGAAGTCCACCACGCCCAGTGTGCCGCCCGGCGCTAGCATGGCGAGTGCGTTGCATAACGCACCCCGCCAATCCGGGATCATGGTGAGCGAGTAGGAAAAATAGACCAGATCGGCCGGCCAGGCAGGGCGGTAGGCGGTCGCATCGGCCTCTACGACCCGGACATTGGTCAGGTGGCGGGTGCGGCGGCGGGCCTGCTCCAGCAGGGCCGGGCACAGGTCGACCAGCTCCACCGAGCCCAGGGTGGGCAGTCGCTCGCCCAGAAACTCAAGATTGCGGCCGGTGCCAGCACCCAGCTCGATCGCGTGTGCCCCGGGGCGCGGGGCGAGTCGCTCCATCAGCTCTGCGCGCCCGTGCAGCAGCCGCTCGCGGAAGGTATCGTAGTGCTCGGCCTGGGGGCGGTAGAACGCCTCCAGCCGCTCGGCGTGCGTACCGTGGCGGGGTTGGCCGCGCAGCAGACGCAGCAGAACCTGGGCTTCGCTCATGACCACGGGTCAGGCGACGGCCAGATCGGCCACATGGAAGCCGGCATAGGTGTGTACCCGGTCGCGACGCTGGAGATCCCGGGCCAAGTCTTCGTGGAAGACCAAGAGCTCGCGCAGGCGCGCGCGCCGCTCGCCGATCTGGATCAGGTCCAGATAGGCGGGGGCGGCGTGGGCGCTGCGGAAGATGACCCGGGCATCGGGGGTGGCGCGCTCCAGGATGGCCGTCCATTCCTCCGCCAGGGCCTCTGGGTAATAGGAGCTCATCCAATCCATGTGGTCGAGCAGCACGAATCGGGAGATGCGCTCCCCTGTCCTCTGCAGGAATTGGGTGACTGTGCCGGTGTGGGGTACCACACGGTCCGCGAGTCCGGCCTTAAGCGCGGCAAAATTCTGCGGCTTAAGATATTCGGGACAGCATTCGCGCGTGTAGCGACCGTTGACGTAGACCCACCAGAAATAGTTGGTCCACACCGGCAGCTCCCTGAAGACATATTCGACAGCCTCGCGGATGAAACCCGCCACCCCGCGCTGGTGCTGCTCCTGGACCTGGCGGCGCTGCGCGTAGGGTACGCCCAGCATGCTCATGGTAAGCTGGCGCGATAATGTCCAGCGCATGCCCGGACCCCACATGAGCGGCTCTACCCGGGTGTCGTAGATGGCCCGCTGATCGTCCAGGGAGCTGGCCTGGAACAGGTCCTCGACACTCGCTGCCAGGCGAGGGCGGACTCTGAGATAGGTATGAAACCCACGCGCCACGGTGCCGGCCAGACCCTGGAAATAGAAGCTCCCGTGCCTGCGGCTGAACCAGTGCAGCCGCTCGTCCCAGAACCGCAGTGCAAATGGGGAGAGATCGGCGCGTAGGGTATCGTGGTAGAGCTCCCTGAAGCGATCGTGGACACCGCTCCCGAAGAGTGCGAAGAAATCATCGAATGCCAGGCGCCGGATGCCCGCAAGCTTAAGCTCTAGGAGTGCAGTCTGGCGTGGATTGGCGTCGACCGCGTGGATGCGCCTGGGCCCCTCGATGGCATAATCCAGCACGTTGCATCCGGCGCTGGTAATAACCAGCAATGTGTCGTTCGGGGTCAATTCGAGGGCGATACGATCCACCGCCGGGTCTTCCCAGCAGGCATTGTAGACCAGCGATCTGGCATAGATTGCGTTAAAGACGGCCTGGTCGATACGGTCGCGGAGGGTATGGGCAGCTTTCACGGTGGGGCTCTTGATGATATCGGGGGCCGGGGGCGGGGCGGTGCCAGGGGTCCTTCAGCCCGCACGGGCGAGCGCGAGTACGTCGAACGGCGCGGCGATGGTTTCGGGGACTGCGTCGGTCCAACGCAGAAGCTCGAGTCGCCCGTCATGGTGCTCGACGAGCGCGGTACAGCTCTCCACCCAGTCCCCGCAGTTGCAATAAAGTACCCCATCCAGCTCCCGCATCTCCGGGTGATGGATGTGGCCGCAGATCATGCCGTCGACCCCCAGGTGGCGCGCCTCCGATGCCAGTACCCGCTCGAAGCTGCCGATATAACTCACTGCGTTCTTGACCTTGCGCTTGAGGTAGCTGGCCAGGGACCAGTACCGAAGCCCAAAATAGCGCCGTATCTGGCTCAATACGCGATTCATCGCCAGCAGGTTGTCGTACGCGCGGGCGCCCAGGTGCGCGAGCCAGGGACCGTTCTGCACCACGCTGTCGAACCGGTCGCCGTGCAGTACCAGGAACCGTTGACCAGCTGCGGTCTCGTGGATTACCTCGTCGCGGATCGACACGTTTCCGAAGTCCGCGCCCAGGTGCGCGCGTACCAGCTCGTCGTGGTTGCCTGGAACATAAACGACTTGAGTGCCGCCGCGCGCCTTCTCCAGCACCTCGCGCACCACAGCGTTGTGGGCCTCAGGCCAATAGACCCCGCGGCGCATCCCCCAAATGTCGACGATGTCGCCCACCAGATAGAGCTGTTTGCATTGGGTGGACTGGAGAAAATCGAGTAGGAACCCGGCTTGACAGCCGCGAAATCCCAGATGTACATCGGAGATGAAGATGCTGCGGTATTTCAGGGGGCTCAGGCGCTTGATCCCGGACATTGCATTGCGCTCTTCGCTGATGGATTTGGCCTATGGTCCGAGAGCTTCATTGCAGCATGATTGATGTCGGATGAAGATCCCGTGAAGATCGGCGAATTGGCCTTGATTGTGATTTCGGCCACCCCGTGGATGCCATTCATCGCGGCCAGGGGCTGCTCCTACCGGCGTAGGAGCGGCCCCCTGGCCGCGACGGGTCCGCTAGCCAGGCAATTGCCGATGGCGATCTGCACCCGATAGTTACAATGGTTTTTTGGCCAAACGATCTTCGTCCGTGCGTCTGCCGATGACCTCATGCATGATCTCTTCGACCGAGTCGATGACACGGTCCCAGCCGAGCGTCTCAGCGGTGGCCCTGGCCCTAGTCCCGTATTGACGCAGACGCTTGATATCTCTGGCCGCATCCAGGGCTGCCGCAATGAAAGAAGCCGGGTCGCCTGTCCAGACCGTGATACCGTTGTCTCCCGAGCGGATGTAGCTGTGGGCTGCGGCATCGTCGAAGGCGACCACCGCAAGTGCGCTGGCCATGGCCTCGGGGACCACATTGCCGAAGGTCTCCGTTAGGCTGGGAAAGACGAATAGATCGGCACTCGCGTAGTGCTCCGCGAGCTCCGTGCCGATCTTGGCGCCGACGAAACGAAACCGTGGGAAGTCCCGGCGTAGACGGGAAAGCTCCGGACCGTCCCCGACCAGCACGCATCGGGTATTAGGAAGTGCTGTCTGGACGCGGGCGAAGGTGTCCAGAGCGAGCCCGATGTTCTTCTCCGCCGCCAGCCGTCCGACATAGAGCAGGGCCGGGTCTTCCGGGCTGCATCCCCATTGAGCGCGGAGGGCTGCGCGGCGGCGGGTAGGGGAGAACAGCTCCGTATCGACGCCACGCCCGAAGATCCGCAGATTGATAAATCCCTGGGCCGTAAGCCGGTCGCGTAGGGCTGCCGTGGGGACCAGTGTGGCATCCGAGCGATTGTGAAACCGCCGCAGAGAGCGCACGATAGGCTCTTTCAACAGCCCCAGGCCATAGTGCCCGCTGTACTGCTGGAACTGGGTGTGGAAGCCGGTCAGCGCGGGGATTGACAGCTCGCGTGCCACCCTGAGTGCCGCGCGCCCCAATGGCCCCTGGGTGGCGATGTAGACCAGGTCTGGGCACTGTCTGCCCCATAATCGATACAGGCGCCAAAAGACCGGCAGACCGAAGCGCAAACCGCGGTATCCGGGTATGGGCAGGCCGGGAACCAGGGTCTCTCTGGCGGACAGCGTCCTTGCGGCTGCGGTATCGGCGCCTTGGCGGGGCCTCACCACATGAACCCGGTGTCCACGCTGCTCCAAGCCGGACACCAGCCGGCGCATCGTATTGGCGACTCCATTGATCTCTGGGGGATAGGTCTCGGTGACGACCGCAACCTGCAGCGGGCTTGCCATTGACGACCCGCGAATCAAGCGCGCGCCGCGCGTTCGCTACGGCTCCGGGGGCGCGGTATGCGCTTAATTGGCAACGCGCAGTGGATGACTGCCATTGGACGTCCTCGGGTCATCGGTGAATCGGCACCGACTATACCCGAGGTCTATTGCAGGTCCGTTTGGAAACGATGACGATACGAAGACCGGGCCGTGCGATGGTCCGGGCCGAGCCCCGGCGGCCGTGGAGGCGTATCGGTTGCGCTCTCGCGCCTTTCAATGGCTCGACGGCGCCGGTTCGGGCAAGGCATATGCGCTTGTCCGGCGTATGGATACGTCAGTGCTTTTTGCCTTTCCCGCTGGTCCCCTTGACCTGACCCAGGGCGCGGATCAGGGCCATGCTGGCGTTGAAGAAGTCGTCGCTGGGGCGGTCCCGGCAGTGCGCCCGGATACGGTTCAGGGCCGCGTCCAGCTCGGCACCGGCCAGCACGTCGGCGCCGGTGGCCAGATTGAGCCCGGTGACTAGGCCTGCCAACCACTCCCGGTAGCGCAGATACTCGGGCCCGACCACCGCGGCAGGGGCGCCTTGCGCCGGGCTCGCCGCCAGATAATCGCTGCACGACTTGACCCCGTAGCCCCACAGGGTGGGTGCGGCGGCGGCAGGGCCAACGCCGCATGCCAAGAGCAGCCCCAAGGCGACGATCGCCCCCAGGCCGGAATAAAGGGGGTGTCGCGGCGCGTGGCACGGTCTCTCGATCATGTCATGATTCCTTCATCGTCCCAGGCGGTGCCTGTCGTTATCATTACCGGATTTGTCTGCGGGCCGGGGGTAGTATCAATGCGTGTTCTGATGATCTCCGATGTGTATTTCCCGCGAGTCAACGGGGTCTCCACCTCGATCCAGACCTTCGCCCGGGAGTTTGTCTCCAAGGGCCACGGCGTGACCCTGATCGCCCCGGACTACGGGCACGCGGACCCCGAGCCCTTCGAGGTGATTCGCATCCCTTCGCGCTACCTGCCGGTGGACCCGGAGGACCGCATCCTGCGGGTGCGGGCACTGCGGCGGCATCGGCAGGATCTGTCCGGGCGGGGCTTCGACCTGCTGCACATCCAGACCCCATTCGTTGCCCACTACAGCGGGGTGGCCCTGGCCCGTCGATTGGGCATCCCGACGGTGGAAAGCTACCACACCTTTTTCGAGCAATACTTGGACAAGTATGTCCCGCTGGTCCCCTCGGCCTGGCTGCGGGCGCTCGCCCGGCGGTTTTCCGCCGCCCAGTGCAACGACGTGGATGCCCTGGCGGTTCCCTCTCTGGCCATGCTCGAGATCCTGCAAGGCTACGGGGTGCGCACCCCCGCCCGGGTCGTCCCGACCGGGATCGAGCTTAAGCAGTTCAGCCATGGGGACGGGGCGCGCTTCCGTGCCCGCCATGGCATCCCGCCGGAGCGTCCGGTGCTGGTGCATGTGTCCCGTCTGGCCTTCGAGAAGAACATCGAGTTTCTAATCCGGATGTTAGCGCGCGTGCGCGAGCGGGTACCGGAGGTCCTGCTGGTGGTGGCTGGGGAGGGGCCGGCGCGCCGGGGGCTGGAGGCCCAGGCCCGCGATCTGAGGCTTGGGGACAACACGCTCTTCGTCGGCTACCTGGACCGCGACGGGGCACTCGAGGACTGCTACAGCGCTGGGGATGCCTTTGTCTTCGCCTCCCGCACAGAGACACAGGGCTTGGTGCTCCTGGAGTCCATGGCGCTCGGTGTGCCGGTGGTCTCCACCGCGGTCATGGGAACTCGGGAGGTGCTCGGCGAAGGTCGCGGCAGTCTGATCGCGGAGGAAGACGAGCAGGACTTTGCGGACAAGTGCGTGCGCATCCTGACCGACCCGGCACTGCGCGAGTCCCTGGCCAGGGAGGCGCAGGACTATGTCCAATCCTGGTCGGCCCCGGCGCTGGCGCAGCGCATGCTGGAGCTCTATGGAGAAGTCCTGGGATCCGACGCTCGACGACGCGCTCGGCGTGCCGATTGACGCGGCGGCCTCGAGCGCCGTTGCGGCCGATCTCCGACCAGACTCCGGGCTCCCGCGCGCCCGCGCGCCCGCGCTTGTAAGGCAGCCGCTCGAGGAGCATATGCCCTATGTTAAGGTTCAAGGTCAGGTCCGGGCCAATCCCGGCGAGATTCTGCTATGCCGACCGGCCGCCCTCCAGACCCCCCGTGGCCTGGAACCCGTCGCCCGGGAGGGACCTCGCAAGCAACTAACCCGGCCGGTGTCCGTGTCTACCGTCGAGCGTATCGATCTCACAGCCCATCCGGGCCGCGTCTTTGCGGTCGGGGATCTGCATGGTATGGCTCATGCCTTCGAGCGGCTGCTGGCCGTCGCCGGGTTCGACCCGGGGCGCGATCTGGTCTGGTCCTTAGGCGATCTGGTGGATCGGGGTCCATTCTCAGCCCGCTGCCTGGACCTGCTCGACAAACCCTGGTTCCGCGCCATTCGCGGCAATCACGAGCAGCTTATGCTGGATGCCGGGACCGACCGCGGTAGCTGGCTCCAGTGGACCGTCAACGGCGGGGACTGGGCACTCGGATTCCCCTGGGACGCCCCCGACCTGCGCGCGCGTCTCCAGGCCTTGCCCTGGGCGGCGGAGCTGCTGACGGGCGTCGGGCGCATCGGACTGGTCCATGCGGACGTGGACCGAACCTGCGACTGGCCGGAGCTGCTGGAGGCACTGGAGGCGGGGACGGGGCTTGCCCGCCAGACCGCGCTGTGGTCCCGCAGCAGCGCCAATCAGGCCATGCGCGGGATGCCCGGACGGCGCATCCGTGGGGCGGATCTGGTCTTGGTGGGTCATTCCATCGTCGAGAGCAGTTTCAAATGGGGGAACATGTGGTTCCTGGACTCGGGTGCGGTGGTGACCGACAACCCCAGTGCCGCGCTCTCGATGCTCGAGATCCATCCGGAGCTGAAGCTCTGGACCCTGCCGACCGCTCGGGACCCCGTCGCAGTCCGGTGGTGGTCGCAACAGATGAGTCGGGTCTCGGAGGCGGTGGCGAGACTCGAGCGCGACGCTAGCCTGCTGCCGCCCGCTCCTTGAGGGTGTGGGACAGGGCGGGACCCAGGTAGCCGTCGATCATGAAACGCCCCAGATAGATCAGTGGCGTCAGCGCAATGGCAACCGCGAATTTGTAGATGTAATTGACGGTGCCGACCGCCAGGAACAGCTCCATGGGCCACTGCTGGGGGCCGAGCACGAAGGCCACATAGAGCACCACGAAGCTGTCGATGAGCTGCGAGATCAGCGTCGATCCGGTGGCACGCGCCCAGACCATCCGCTCTCCGGTGATCCGGCGCACCCGATGGAAGACCGCGACATCGACGACCTGGCCAATCAGGAAGGCGATCGTCGAGCCCATGATGATCCACATCCCCTGGCCGAAGATTGCCGCGAAGGCCGCCTGCATGTCCGGTACCCCGCGGTCTGCCTGGATGCCTACCCACCAGCTCGCGGGCACGAGCCCGATGGCGAGATAGGCGAAGGCGAAGGCGTAAAGGATCAGGCCCACCGTCATCCACGAGAGGAAGCGCACTCCGCGCCGTCCGAAATACTCGTTGACGATGTCGGTCATGATGAAGACCACCGGCCACAGAAGCACCCCGGCGGTGAAGTTGAGCGAGCCCGACTGGCCGAAGAGCTGCCAGTCGAAGGGGGCAAGTCCCAGCGTGTCTTCCAGGGCGAAGATCTTGACGCCGATGAACTCGGCGATCACTGCGTTACAGATGAAGAACCCGGCGAGGACCACGAACAGGCGGTGGTTGCGGTCGAGGCTCATGGGTGACAGCTCCTCACATCGTCAAAAGCCCCAACCCTGCGGTCGGGTCGCTCAAACCCAAGATCAGGACTTGGGCAGGGTCACGCCCCGCTGGCCCTGATACTTGCCGCCCCGGTCCTTGTAAGAGGTCTCGCAGACCTCGTCGGACTCGAAGAAGAGGATCTGGGCTACCCCCTCGTTGGCGTAGATCTTGGCGGGCAGGGTCGTGGTGTTGGAGAACTCCAGGGTGACATGACCCTCCCACTCGGGCTCCAAGGGCGTGACGTTCACAATGATGCCGCAGCGCGCATAGGTCGATTTGCCCAGACAGATCACGAGCACGTCCCGAGGAATTCGGAAATACTCCACGGTCCTGGCCAGGGCAAACGAGTTCGGCGGGATGATGCAGATATCGGACTTCAGATCCACGAAGCTGTTGGCGTCGAAGTTCTTGGGGTCGACGATGGCCGAGTTGATATTGGTGAAGATCTTGAATTCGTCGGCGCACCGGATGTCGTAGCCATAGCTCGAGGTCCCGTAGGAGATCACTCGGCCGTATTCGCCTTCCCGGACCTGTCCGGGCTCGAAGGGCTCGATCATGCGGTGCTCCGCGGCCATGCGGCGGATCCAGCGGTCTGACTTGATGGCCATGGGGGCTCCTAGGGCGAAGTCTTGGGCGCGACGAATCGGCCGCGGCATAAGGGGCTGCGAGGGTACAACGGCTGCGTGCGTACGGCAAAGCCGCCGGCGTACGGGCTTCGATCATAATTTCGGCCACCCCGACCGCGACAGGTCCGCGACGCCCTGCCGCCGAAGTTACGATCAAGGCCGCCGTACGCGTGGGCTCGTCCTGCGGAGACCCCCGATGTCGCGCGAGCCGACGCGCCTGGGGCGTTTCCGCGACCAAGCCCCGCCGGCGGTCGCAGACGGACACGTCTTTGATCGGGTCCGTTGGATGGCTGACCCCGCGTTGGACGTCGGCGCGGATCTCGTCAACTTGCGCGAGCCTTCTGGTCGAGCTGGCCCGGGCCGCCATCTTTGTCGGCGGCCAGACCACGGGATTCAGCGGTAGCAAACCCGGCATCCGTGACTGCCGGGAGCCGGGACACCAGCCCCGAGGGGCGTGGAGGTCGGGTTCATCGAAGCACTGCCTGCGAAACCTGCTCGTCTCTGCGCAGACCGAGGGCAAGGAATCCAGGCTCGGTCGGAGCCTGAGCCATTCTCTTCGCAGTATGCTTCGAGATAGCGAATCCAGCGGTCATCGGTCATGTTACCACCGCGGTCTCGACGCGCTGCGTCGAGCCGCATCCCAAGCGCCCCATTCGAGTCCCCGGAAGCGACTTCCGCCGGTCGATTGGCCGCATAAGTCACCTAAGCACGGCAGTGAGCATCGCCAGCTAAGTCGCTGCAATATCATGAAAATTCTCCAGGTCCGGCCCATGCTCTCGGGTGAGTTAGGCGGCAGTGCCTTCAGCATTACTGCGTTATGCGGCCAGATGGCCGCATAACGCACGAACAGACCAGGTTTCTTAGGGCTCAAACCCCTTGACATTTCTTGTAAAACCCGATGACATCTGGACGCGAAACCCGTTTATCGTGCAGTTCGTCCGGCGAAACCTAGCTAGGATTCACCTCGTGTAAGGCCCGGTCGGCTTTGAGTGAGCGAATAGCAGCGCTGCATTTGTGGCTGAAAAAATTCAGGATTTGCGCTAATCAGCGGGAGCGAGTCCGTTCTCGCATAACGAAGTTGATGCGAGAACGGACTCGCTCCCGCTGACCGGAAAGAATTTTTTCCGCCGCCCCTTTTGCGCTGCCATTGGCTCGGCGCGGGCCGGCGCGATGCGACGTGTGGGGAGCCTAGCTATCGCTCCAGCTGAAATCGGCGTCGCTCTCGCTCCGCCGATTCAGCTGAGCTTCTTAGTTGGGACTCAGCAAGAGGGAGCTCGTGAGTAACGATGCGTTCTTTAGCGCAGCAGTTTCCGGTGACATCAAGACCATTGAAAGTTTTCTGCTCGATGGCGTCGGCGTTGATTTGCGCAGCGACAACGTCGAGTGTTGGTCCCATTTCGGAGCGGGGAAACCTGCGAACGACAGGTGGGGTAAGCGTATACAAATAGCTTTGCAGGCTGTAGGGAAATCGCGTTCCTTTAAGTACAGGCACAGCTTCGAAATAGACTTGTCGCGGATGCCGACAGTACTAAAGTAGTGGACAGGGGATACGAAGCGCTCGGTTCATAGCAAGAGTGCGGACGTCAGCCAGATCCATCAGGCAAGAAGAGAGACGTCCCAGAGCTCGGAAGCCCCGTTGGTCCCTGGATAAAGCGCGATGACGAAACCGTCGGTGTTGGGACACGTAAAGGCGATCTGCGCGAGCCAACCTCACTGAGGGTAATAGCAACCGGGCATTGGAACGGGCAACTGTGAAGTTCCATTTGATGAGCGAGTAAAGCCGAGGAACCGGATGCGGAAAGCCGCACGTCCGGGATTGTGCCGGGGGCGCCGGGTAACTGGAGTCCCTGCGGCTGAGGCCGAAAGATTCGATGTAGAGATTGGTGCGGTCTGACAATCTGAGCAAAGAGGAGATAAATGGTCATGAAGCGGTTGATAATGAGCGCTGCAATGGTGGCACTGGCATTTTCGGAAATTGGCCTGGTTTGCTCGGCGCAAGCAGGGTCTCTAATAGAAAGTATTTCCCCTGCATATAATAACGTTCTAGAATCCATATCGGTTTTAAAAGTATCCAACGAGGCAAGCGATCATGCTTAAGTGGTTGAGCGAGCCGGCAAATACCGCTCTTCTATTAGTTATGGTAAGCGTGCTCGGGCTTACGGGTGGGTCTTTTTCGGCTGGGGGAATTACTTTCGATCTTAAGACAGCAAGAGGCAAATCCTACTTTTTCATGATCCTTGTAGGCATAGTCGGGCTGGTTATCGTTTCGTTTGACTATTTTTATTATCTGGACAGATAGGTACCGGAGGTTGAACGTTCGGGAAAACCGGCCAAGCCCAGTCCTTTCGCCAGAAGGGAAAAGGAGGGGGAAAGATGTCGCCATTTCGCTGACCCGGTCACAGGCACTCTCGATCGTCTGGAGCTCGTGAAGACCATCGCAGAAGAACGAATCGCTGCGGCCGGCACGGTAGAGCGGGCCGAGCCCGGCGAGTCGGATGTGGTTCGCTTCCGGTAGCCGGGTCATGAGGAAACCTGCTTGGTACGGATGGACCTCGACAATTACAGCCGCCTGAGCTGCTACTGGACCATTAATCGATCGACGCATCGGGAGCCGGGTCTTGAGGCATACTTTCCCACCGAGGAGTGGCCATGACGCGGGCCTTGATCGAAACTCCGGCGGCAGGTCGCCGCGGACGCGTCGCGGCCGGGGGGCCGCTCCTACACACTTTGGAACGGCCCCCCAGCCGCGCGGCGATGTCACGAGCGCGCTGGTGTCCAATGCGAGTGGGACGACGATCGACGCCGCCAGCCTAGACGCGGGCGTGTCGCACCGGCAGAGACTCCGATCGGGTACAATCCCGCGCCTGTCGGTAATCGCATCGCGGGGGACATCGAATGGCAGGCAACAGTAGCACCCAGGTGCTCGGTATCATCGGCGGTAGCGGTGTCTACGACATCGAAGGGCTCGCCAACAAGCGCTGGCAGCGCATCGACTCGCCCTTCGGCGCGCCCTCCGACGAGTTGCTGTGCGGCGAGCTGAACGGGCAGCAGATGGTGTTTCTGCCGCGCCATGGCCGCGGACACCGGATTCCGCCGTCCGACATCAACTTCCGCGCCAACATCGATGCGCTCAAGCGTGCAGGGGTCACGGACGTGATCTCGGTCAGCGCCGTGGGCTCGCTGCGCGAGCATCTGCGTCCGGGTACGTTCGTCATCGTCGACCAGTTTATCGACCGCACCTTTGCCCGAGCCAAGAGCTTTTTCGGCACCGGCCTGGTGGCGCATGTGTCGATGGCACATCCGGTGTGTCGCCGGCTCGGGGACCATCTCGAGTCTGCGGCGCGCGAGTCAGGCATCGAGGTGGCGCGCGGCGGCACCTATCTGGTGATGGAAGGGCCTCAGTTCTCCAGTCTGGCCGAGTCCGAGCTCTATCGCAGCTGGAATTGCGACGTCATCGGAATGACCAACATGCCCGAGGCCAAGCTGGCGCGAGAGGCTGAGCTTTGCTATGCGACTGTGGCGATGGTCACGGATTACGATTGCTGGCATCCGAACCACGACGACGTCACCGTCGATGCCATCGTCAAGGTTCTGCTGGCCAATGCCGATAACGCCCGCAGCCTGGTAAAGAAGGTCGCGCCGCGCCTGCACGCGGATGCCGCCGCGGCCGCCGCTTGCGGCTGCCGCCGCGCGCTCGAGCATGCACTGATCACGCCGCCGGATGCGCGCGATCCCGATGTGGTTCGGCACCTGGATGCCGTTGCCGGCCGCCTGTTGAATCTCCGCTAAACGTTTCCGGATATCGAGCCATGCCCATCAAGTCGCGCATTCGTACCGTTCCACATTATCCCAAGCAGGGTGTGATGTTTCGCGACATCACGACCTTGCTCAAGGACCCTGTCGGCTTCCGGGTCACCATCAACGAGCTGGTCAATCGCTATACCGCCGCGAAGATCGACCGGGTGGCCGGCATCGAGGCGCGCGGTTTTATCGTCGGCGCGGCGCTGGCTTACCAGCTGGGTGTCGGCTTCGTGCCGATTCGCAAGAAGGGCAAGCTGCCGGCCGAGACCGTCGGCCACAATTACGACCTCGAATACGGCACCGATCGCATCGAGATGCATGTCGATGCGGTGTCCCAGGGCGAGCATGTGCTGCTGGTCGATGACCTGATCGCGACCGGCGGAACGGCCGAGGCGGCATGCAAGTTGATCGAGAGCATGGGGGGCAAGATCGTCGAATGCTGTTTCGTCATCGATCTGCCCGATCTCGGCGGTCGCCAGCGGCTCGAAAAGCACGGGCACAAGGTCTTCGCATTGTGCGAGTTCGAGGGCGATTGAGCTTCCGCTGAGGGTGACGCGTCAGGCGGGGCCGCGGGTCAGTGCAAGGCTCAGGAGCAGCAGGGTCTCGGTCAGCTCCACCAGGGCACCGGCGGTATCGCCCGTGAACCCGCCCAGGCGCCGCATCAGGCTGCGGCGCACCAGCCAGAACAGTCCGATCGACGCCAGGAGCGCGGCGAGACCGGACCACCAGCCGAGACCCAGTAGCGTTGCACCCGCGGCGAGTCCGATGGCGAGCCGGGAGGCACCGCGGGGAGCATTGCGCGCCGGGTCCCCCGCCATGCCCTGGGGTCGGGCATAGGGGGTGTAGATCAGGAGCAGCGGCAGCTGTGCCCGTGCGAGCATCGGGACCCAGACCAGTAGCGCGATCTCGCCCGCCGCGACCAGCGACTCCAGACAGGCAAACTTCAGGATCAGCACCAGTGCCAGGGTGCTGACACCGGCGGGACCGCTCCTGGGGTCTTTCATAATCTCCAGGGTGCGTTCCCGGCTCCCGCCCCCCACCCAGGCGTCCGCGCTGTCCGCCAGCCCGTCCAGGTGCAGCCCGCCCGTGGACCAGGCCCAGAGCGCCAGCGTCAAAGCCGCCACCGCGGGTGCCGGACCGCCGAGCCCCCAGTCGCCCGGCAGCGCGGCGGTCAGTGCAACCAGCGCGCCCAAGACGAGACCGATCGCCGGGTACCAGGGGACCGCCCGGCCCAGATCGGCGGCCCCGACGGGCCCCGGATCTGGGAAGGGTAGGCGTGTGAGGAAGCGGCCGGCGATCCAGAGCGGGGATAGATTCATCGTATCGGTCGATGAGGGTGGCGTTGGCCGATCCCCCAAGCGCTGGTCCTATTTGCGTTCGTCTGCGGAAAAATACTCGTTCTGTGGCGAAGCCCCCGGCTCAGCCGGGGATATCGCCGTGCGACATCAGGCTCGGCCGGCCTGGGGCCGGCGGCAGCCGCACGCGGGTGACGCAGGCGAGCGGGACCTCGATCAGGATGCCGGTGAGGTCGGTCAGGCCGAGCACCGCTGCGGCGATGACCCGTAAGGCGCCGCCGTGGGTGACTATCAGGGTGTGTGGCTCCGGATCATCCAGCAGTGCGGTCCAGCCGGCGAGTACGCGCGCGCGGAAATTGGCGAATGGCTCGGCCCCGGGTGGGGTGTAGCCCGCCGGGTCGTCCCAGAAGCGGGTCAGCTCCGCGGCCGGGATCTGGTGGGCGGCGAGCCCCTCCCAGTCGCCGAAGCAGCGCTCCGCGAAGGCCCAGGAGAGCGTCAGCGGCAGCCGGCTCTCCTGGCTCAATCTCCGGGCAAACTCGGCGCAGCGTCGGGCCGGGGAGCTGACGATGCGCCCCCAGGGCTGAGGGCGCTCCGCAGCGCGGGCGGCCACCGCGCGCATCTGTGCCCAGCCGGATTCGCTCAGCGCGTCGTCATGACCGCCGCGGAAGCGCGCCCCGCCCTGGACCTCGCCATGGCGCAGCAGTGTGACAAAACGGTCGGTCATTCCTTAGCCAGCTCCTCAACCTGTGACCCCGGCTTCGGCGAAGGTCGCCATCCCGGCATGCAGTGCGCAGGCGGTCCGCATCACCGGTAACGCCACCGCGGCGCCGCTGCCTTCGCCCAGGCGCATCCCCAGATCCAGCAGCGGGTCGGCGTCCAATGCCTCGAGGATGAGACGGTGGCCGGGCTCGGCTGACTGGTGCGCGAAGAACAGCCAGTCCCGCAGGCCCGGATTGGCACGGCAGGCATAGAGTGCGGCGGCGCTGGAGATGAATCCGTCCACCAGGACCGCCATGCCGAGCTGTGCGGATCTCAAGAAGAATCCCGCCAGCGCCGCGATCTCGAATCCGCCCAGTCGCTCCATCAGCTCCGACGGGCCAGCGTCCGGGGTGGCGTGCAGGGCCAGCGCCGCGGCGACCACCCGAGCCTTACGCTCTACCCCGGTGCGATCGAGCCCGGTGCCTGGGCCGACCATCTCGGCGGCCGGTTTGCCCTGCAATGCGCAGGCCAGCGCCGCAGAGGGGGTGGTGTTGCCGATCCCCATCTCCCCGCCGATCGCCAATCCGCAGCCGCGCTGGGCGGCGCGCTCGGCCGCCCCGCGCCCGACGCCCAGGGCCGCGGCGAGCTGGTCGCGAGTCATGGCCGGCTCGCGGGCGATGTTGCCGGTCCCAGCGCCGACCCGCTCGGAGCGCACACCGGGGATTGGTCCGGGGTCGGTCAGACTCCCGCAGTCGACGATCTCGAGCCTGGTCCCCAGGTTGCGGGCCAGCACCGCGATAGCAGCCCCGCCGCGTGCGATGTTGCGGATCATCTCCACAGTCACCGACTGAGGATAGAGCGAGACGCCCTCTGCGGCCACCCCGTGGTCGGCGGCGAAGAGCACGCATTGTACTGGGTCGAGGCTCGGGCAGGGCCGGCCCTGGAGCCCGGCGAGCCGGACCGCCAGGTCTTCGAGCCTGCCGAGCGCGCCCTTGGGTTTGGTGAGCTGGTCCTGGCGGTCGCGTGCAGCCTGGGCCGCGGCGGGGTCGAGGGGCCGGCAGGGCGAGGCCAGCCAGTCGAGCGAATCGGTCATGGGGGAGGTCCCTTGAGGGTCAGGGGCAAGCCGGCGACCAGAAATATTGCCTGGTCGCAGCGCGCGGCCAGCTCCTGGTGCAACCGGCCGGCCAGGTCACAGTAACGGCGGGAGAGCTCCCCCAGGGGGATCACCCCCATATTGGTCTCGTTGCCCACCAGGATCAGTCGGCCGGGGGCCTGGGTCACCGCGGCGGCGAGCGAGTCGATCTCCCGGTCGAGATCGGGCGCGGCTGCCCGACCGATCCGGGGCTCGTGAGACTCCATCAGCAGATTGGTCAGCCACAGGGTCAGGCACTCCACCAGGACGCAACCTCCGGCGTCGCACTCCCGGGCCAGGACCCCGGCCAGGTCCAGCGGCTCCTCCACCAGGCGCCAGTCGGCCGGGCGGCGCAGGCGATGCAAGTCGATGCGCCGCGCCATCTCCGCGTCGCCGGCGCGGGCAGTGGCCACATAGGTCACCGGCAGATCGCTCCCGCGCGCCAGAGACTCGGCAAGTCGACTCTTGCCTGAGCGCACCCCGCCAAGGACCAGGGTGCGCCGGGGGTTGTCCGCGGGGCTCATGCCTGCCCCGGGACTCTAACCGCGGAAGGCGTCACAGCTCGACGCCCTTCTGGGCCATGACCCCGGCATCGAATGCATGGCGGATGGGGCGCATCTCGGTCACGGTGTCTGCAATGTCGATCAAGGCTGGCGAGGCGCCGCGGCCGGTGACCACCGCGTGCTGATGGGGCGGGCGGGACTCCAGCGCGTCGAGCACCGGATCCAGGGGGACCAGTCCCAGCTTCACCGCGATGTTGAGCTCGTCGAGTACCACCAGGCCGATGGCCGGGTCTTTAAGGAAGCCCGCGGCCAGCTCCCAGGCGGCCAGCGCGGCGCGTCGGTCCAGCTCGGAGTCCTGGGTCTCCCAGGTAAAGCCCTCGCCCATGACGTGGTAGCGGACATCCGGGAAGCGCCGAAAGAAGGTCTCCTCGCCGGTGGCGTAGCTGCCCTTGATGAACTGCACCACGGCCACCTGCATCCCGTGTCCCAGGGCGCGGGCGATCATGCCGAAGGCCGACGAGCTCTTGCCCTTGCCGTTGCCGGTCAGGACCACCAGCACCCCGCGGTCGATGGTGGCCCCGGCGACCCGGGCGTCCACTACCTCTTTGTGGCGCTGCATGCGCCGACGGTGGCGCTCCCGTGCGGCGTCGTCGGTCATAGCGGCAAGCGCTCGCCGTGGGCGCGGCTTGCGGACGTCAGCCCGAGATGCGCGAGGGCTGCCGCGGCGACATAGGCGAACAGCGCCGCCAGGGTCCCGGGCAGATAGCTCACCAGGCTATAGCCCAAACCCAACAGGCTTGGCTCGAAGCGGCCCGAGAGCAGGTAAAAGCCGCCGCTCGCGAACGCCTCAGCCAGCATGGCGGCGCCGATCAGCAGCGCGCCCAGACGGGGCAGGGAGGACAGATCCGGTCGATGCAGGGTGCGATACCAACGCCCGGCCCCCCACAGCGCTGCATAGGCGGGGATCAGCATCCAGTAGGCGGGGCTCAGACAGTAGGCGCTTACCCCGCCCCAACCGATGGCGGTCAAGTCGATGACCGAGACAAGCCCGATCAGTGCGGCGAAGACCCCGGCGGGGCGCAGATAGAATCCGGCAAGGAAGAACGCCGCGAGCGTGGCGTCCGGCAGGTGCTGCCCCAGGGGCGCGAATTCCTGGCCGCGGGTCGCGGCCATGAGGGCGGCGAGTGCCAGCCCGATCAGGATCTGTGTGCGGGATTCGGCGGTGTCGGTCATGGGGACTCCTGGAGGGCCTGGGGCCGCTGGCTCTTGGGTGACTGAACATTGTAGGTTCTCGGACCGGCAGGCACTAGGGCCGGGGCCGTCCGGCGCCGAACTATCTGGCCCGGCTCCCGGAGACCCGCCACATCACCCAGTCCATCCCCCGGGTGCTCAAGACCCGGCGCAGCCACACGAACAGATGGGACGGGACCGTCACCGGGTAGCGTGGCCTTGGCCTGGGGCTTTCCAGGGCATGGACCAGCTTGGCAAGCACCGCCTCCGGGGGTAGCGTAAAAGGCTGGGCCGGACCCTCCTTGACGAGCCTGGCCTGAGCTCGCAAATAGGCATCCCGGTGAATGCTCCCCCCGAGATCGATCCGTTCCCGGAAAACCCGGTGTGCATTTTCCCGGAATCGGCTCGAGATGGGTCCGGGCTCGATGAGAACGACATGGATGCCGGTGCCCCGCAGCTCCAGGCGCAGGGTGTCGGTCAGCCCTTCGAGCGCGAATTTGCTCGCCACATAGGCCCCCCGCAACGGCATGGCGACCAGACCGAGCACCGAGCTGTTATGTACGATGCGCCCTTGGCCCTGACGGCGCATGATGGGGATGACCCGGCAGGTCAGGTCGTGCCACCCGAGCAGGTTGGTCTCCAGCTGGGCGCGCAGCGTCTCCCGGGTCAGGTCTTCGACCGCCCCGGGCTGACCGTAGGCCCCGTTGTTGAAGAGCGCGTCCAGGGTCCCGCCCGTCAGTGCCAGGGTCTCTGCGAGCGCCGCGCCGATCGACCCCGGGTCGTCCAAGTCCAACCGCACCGCGCTTAGGCCCTCGGCGCGCAGCCGCTCCACATCGGCGGCCTTGCGGGCGGAGGCGACGACCCGCCAACCGCGCCGGGCAAGCCCGTGGGCGCAGGCGTGTCCGATGCCGCTGGAGCAGCCGGTGATGAGCACGGAGCGGGCTTGGTGGGCGGTCATTGTGCCTCGCGGCGGCGACTGAACGGCGAGCCATTAAGGCCCAGGGCGGGCGGACACGCAAGGGTCGGGCGATCCCGGCCGGTTTGATTTCCTCGACGGTAACCCTAAAAATCGCGTCTATTCAACCGAATCGGAGGTAACCCCAGAATGCCTATCTACCAGTATCGTTGCGAGCATTGCGGCGAAGAGCTCGAAAAGATGCAGAAGCTCGCCGACGCACCGCTGACCGACTGCCCCGCCTGCGGCCAACCGACCCTCAAAAAGGTGATCTCCGCCGTAGGCTTCCGGCTCAAGGGCGGCGGCTGGTACGAGACCGACTTCAAGACCGGCGACAAAAAGAAGAACCTGCACGAGTCCGGGAGCAAGGCCAAGTCCGGGTCCGCCGAATCCAAGCCGGACTCGGCCAAGCCCAAGGAGTCTGCCGCCAAGCCCGCCGAGAGCAAGCCTGCGCCCAAGAGCGACGCTGCCTGATTGTCGGT
This sequence comes from uncultured Gammaproteobacteria bacterium, assembly GCA_963780725.1. Taxonomy (GTDB): domain Bacteria; phylum Pseudomonadota; class Gammaproteobacteria; order Chromatiales; family Chromatiaceae; genus Thiodictyon. Next base: position 2,424,697 of record CAWACV010000001.1, on the reverse strand, counting down.
CCCAGGGGGGGGCGCGCCTTGCGAGCCCCGCCAGTCGGGGGCTTAGATGGTTGCAGAGGGCTGGCCGATATGCGGGAACCATCGCCACGAGCGGCGGGCATCGATGCTTGCGGAGCGCCGTTGCGCCATACTCGGGCAAAAGCCGCCCGGCGGGCGCGCTTTTAAGCCGCCGCGGACTCGCTCTGCAGATAGTCTTCGTAGTTGCCGCGGAAGTTGACCACGCCCCGAGGCGTCAGCTCGACGATGCGGGTCGCGAGCGAGGAGACGAATTCCCGGTCGTGACTGACGAAGATCAGGGTGCCGGGGTATTCCTCGAGCGCGGTGTTGAGCGACTCGATGGATTCCATGTCCAGATGGTTGGTGGGCTCGTCCATCAGCAGGATATTGGGTTTTTGCAGAATCAGCTTGCCGAACAGCATGCGGCCCTGCTCGCCGCCCGAGATCACATTGACGGGCTTCTTGATCTCGTCTTGGGAGAACAAGAGCCGTCCCAGTGTGCCGCGGATGACCTGCTCGTCGTCGCCCGGCTGTTTCCACTGGTCCATCCAGTCGTACAGCGTCGTGTCCTGCGCAAACTCCGCAGCATGGTCCTGGGCGAAATAACCTAACTTGCTGTTCTCGGACCATTTGACCGTGCCGTTGTCGGGCACGAGATCCCCGGCTAGGCTCCGCAGCAAGGTGGTCTTGCCGATACCGTTGGGGCCGATGATGGCGACCCGCTCGCCGACCTCCACGGTCAGGTCGAGTCCGCTGAACAGCGGCCTGCCGCCATAACCCTTGGCCAGTGACTTCACTTCCAAGGCTAGGCGATAGAGCTTCTTATCCTGGCTGAAGCGGATGAACGGGTTGACCCGGCTGGATGGTTTGATGTCCTCCAGCTTGATCTTCTCGATCTGGCGCTGACGGGAGGTCGCCTGTCTGGCCTTGGAGGCGTTGGCGGAGAAGCGGCTGACGAAGGTCTGGAGCTCCGCGATCTGGGCCTTTTTCTTGGCGTTGTCGGCATACTGGCGCGTGCGCACCTGGCTGGCAGCGGTCATGTACTCGTCGTAGTTGCCCGGGTAGACGCGCAGCTCGCCGTAATCCAGATCGGCCATGTGGGTGCAGACGCTGTTCAGGAAATGCCGATCGTGGGAGATGATAATCATGGTGCTGGCGCGCGCGTTCAGCACCTCTTCCAGCCAACGGATGGTATTGATATCCAGGTTGTTGGTTGGCTCGTCGAGCAGCAGGATGTCCGGGTCGGCGAACAGCGCCTGGGCGAGCAGCACGCGCAGCTTCCAGCCCGGTGCCACGGCACTCATGGGACCGTCGTGCTGCTCTAACGGGATATCGAGCCCCAGCAGCAGATCGCCGGCCCGCGCCTCTGCGGTATAGCCGTCGAGCTCGGCGAAGTGCACCTCCAGGTGCGCGACCTCCATGCCGTCTTCCTCGCTCATGTGCGGCAGCGCGTAGATGCGGTCGCGCTCCTGCTTGATCTGCCACAGCTCTTCGTGGCCCATGATGACGGTATCCAGCACCGTATGATTTTCGTAGGCGAACTGGTCCTGGCGCAGCTTGCCGAGACGCTTGCCGGGGTCCACCGATACATTGCCGGCGCTCGGCTCCAGATCGCCGCCCAAGATTTTCATCAGTGTGGATTTGCCACTGCCGTTGGCGCCGATCAGTCCATAGCGATTGCCGCCGCCGAGCTTGACCGAGATATTCTCGAACAGCGGTTTGCCGCCGAACTGCATGGTGATGTTGGCCGTGGATATCACAACAGGGTTCCGCAAAAGGGTCTAAGAGGGGGAGGGCGGGTCGCCGGGGCACGACGGACCGGAAACAAAAAAGCCCCGCCAGGGCGGGGCTTTTTTAGACCAGGCGGCGGGCCGCCTGGCACCCAGGTTTACTGGGGTACGACGTTGGTCGCGCTGGGGCCTTTCTGGCCTTGCTCGACGTTGTACGAGACTGTTTGTCCCTCGGCCAGCGACTTGAAGCCGCTACCCTGGACGGCGCTGTGATGGACGAAGACGTCCTTGCTGCCGTCGGCGGGGGCGATGAAGCCAAAGCCTTTCTCGTCGCTAAACCACTTAACTGTGCCTGTAGCCATTACGGATACCTCTGGATGAAACTAAAACGCGTATATATGCAGACAACTGTCGCGATATTTCGGAAGGATCTGCCACACACTGCGGGGAGGAGGTACTACCGGAACACTACAGGAAAACACTGCACGGAACGCACAGTACCGAATACTGAAACGCTTTGCAAGGTCTTTTCTACGGCGCCGCGCGCCGAACTGCAACGGACCTGTCGGGAGTCGACTCTTAAGGTGCGCCCCGCGGCCGGCTGCTCGTCGCCTGCCGTCAGGTCCCTGCCGACCGCCGGACTGCCCGAGCCGCTGCCCAAGGGCTGACAGGAGCGCCGACTTTCAGTCGGCCAGCCGCCGACAGGCGGCTTGTTCTCAGTTGCCCATGCCTGCTGCCGAGCCCGGTCTTAGACCGCCGCTCGGCGATTCCCCGGCTTGCGCCCGCCCCACCGGGCCAGTATCTTGGCCCGTTTTATCCGGGCGGGTGCGAGCCCGCCCGGAACGGAATCGGCGTTACAGGGCGATCGGCACATGCGTACCCATTACTGCGGTGATTTGAGAAGCGAGCACATCGGACAGGATGTCATCCTGTGCGGGTGGGCGCACCGTCGGCGCGACCACGGCGGGGTCATCTTTATCGACCTGCGCGACCGCGAGGGCTTAGTCCAGGCGGTGCTGGATCCGGACCGGGCCGAGGTCTTCCGCCGCGCCGAGCAAGTACGCAGCGAGTTTGTGCTGAAGCTCAAAGGCCGGGTGCGCGCACGTCCGCAGGGCACCGTCAACGCCGACCTGCCAACCGGGGAGATCGAGGTGTTGGGCCTGGACCTGGAGATCCTCAACGCCTCGGAGACGCCGCCCATCCAACTCGACGCCCATGTGGCAGACGCCTCCGAGGAGGTTCGACTCCGCTACCGTTATCTGGATCTGCGCCGGCCGGAGATGCAGGAGCGCCTGCGGGTGCGCAGCCGCGTGACGCGGGTCATGCGCGCCTATCTGGACGACCAGGGGTTTCTGGACATCGAGACCCCCATTCTCACCAAGTCCACCCCAGAGGGCGCCCGCGACTATCTGGTCCCCAGCCGCACCCACCCGGGCGAGTTCTTCGCGCTGCCCCAGTCCCCCCAGCTCTTCAAGCAGCTCCTGATGATGTCCGGGATGGACAGGTACTATCAGGTCGCCCGCTGCTTTCGGGACGAGGACCTGAGGGCGGACCGCCAGCCGGAGTTCACCCAGCTCGATATCGAGGTCTCCTTCATGACCGAGGACGAGCTGATGTCCCTCATGGAGGAGATGATCCGCCGGCTCTTTAAGGAGGTCTTGGACACCGATCTGCCCAACCCTTTCCCGCGGATGGCCTATCGGGAGGCCATGGACCGTTACGGCTCCGACAAGCCGGACCTGCGCGTACCGCTGGAGCTGATCGATGTGGGAGACCTGATGGTCGGGGTGGACTTCAAGGTCTTCGCCGGGCCTGCTCAGGACCCCAAGGGCCGTGTGGTGGCCCTGCGCCTGCCCCAGGGCGGGGGGCTCTCCCGCAAGGAGATCGACGAGTACACCAAGCTGGTCGGCATCTACGGCGCCAAAGGCCTGGCCTATATCAAGGTTAACGAGTGGTCGACCAAGGGCCGGGAGGGGTTGCAGTCGCCGATCGTCAAGAACCTCACCGATGCCGCGGTGGACGGGGTCATGGCCCGCACCGGTGCGCAGGACGGGGACCTGATCTTCTTCGGTGCGGACCAGGCAACGGTGGTTAACGAGTCCATGGGTGCGCTGCGCGTCCGACTGGGCCATGATCGGGGCCTGCTGGAGGGCGAGTGGCGACCGCTGTGGGTGGTCGATTTCCCCATGTTCGAGCACGACCCGGCCAATCGGCGCTGGGCTGCCTTGCACCATCCGTTCACCGCCCCCAAAGAAGCGCAAATCGAGCTCCTGGAGACAGACCCCGGGGCCTGTCTCTCCCGAGCCTACGACATGGTGTTGAACGGTACCGAGCTCGGCGGCGGCTCCATCCGAATCCACCGGGAGTCGGTCCAGAGCCGGGTCTTCCAGTTGCTCAACATCAGCGACGAGCAGGCGGAGGACCGCTTCGGTTTCCTGCTCAAGGCACTGCGGTTCGGCTGCCCGCCCCACGGGGGAATTGCATTCGGACTGGACCGCCTGGTGATGCTGATGACCGGCGCACACTCGATCCGAGATGTCATGGCCTTTCCAAAGACCCAGACCGCCGCCTGTCTACTCACCAGCGCACCGTCCCCGGTGGACGAGGCCCAGCTCAAGGAGCTGGGTCTGCGCCTGCGGGCCAAGGCCTGAAGCCCGTGGACGAGCAGGCGGCGCGCAACGACGGGGCCGAGTCCCAGGGCGGGGCCGGGTGGGACGCCGGCGAGGCACCGGAGTCGGCCGCCCCGGTGGCGATCGAGCCGGAGTGCCCTGGCGCACCGATCCCCAGGCCATTCAAGCGCCCACAGTCGGTGCTGGTGGTTATCTGCACCCGGGGCGGGGAGTTCCTGATGCTGCGGCGCACGGCCCCCAGTACCTTCTGGCAGTCGGTGACCGGAAGCCTGGCTCCGGGGGAGAGCCCTCGTAGCGCGGCGTTGCGGGAGGTCCGGGAGGAGACCGGGCTGCTCGCTGGCTCGGCACTGATCGACCTCAGGCGCTCGGTCCTCTTTCCGATCGTGCGCGCCTGGAGGGAGCGTTACGCGCCCAATGTGCGGTTCAACCGGGAGTACTGGTTCGCACTGGTCCTGGAGACCCGGCGGCTGATTCGGCTCAACCGGCTGGAGCATCTGGAATATCGCTGGGTCCCGGCGCAACGGGCTGCGCGGCTGGCCAGCTCTTGGACCAATCGGGATCTGATCCGGGCACTGGCGGGGTGCTAGCGCTGTCACTCCCGGAATAACGGCTCCCCTAGGGTGCGCCGCGCGCACGGAGCGGACATTGGGCCAACGGGGTCCAGTCGGGCTGGCACTTAGCCGGCCAGGATGGCGCAAGCGTTGATCGAGGTCTATCGGGCGCGCTTCGCAGAGGGTCCCTCATGAGTGACTGCGCCGCGACCCGCACACCGATGGAGCGGGACTTCGGCGTGCGCTGGGGCCGATCCGGCAAGGCCGGAGACTGGGCAGTGCGCCCGGCAGGCACTGCTGCCTGCTATGCTCGCGCACAAGCGTCAACGGTTGTCCTGGAGGCACGCACGATGGCCACCCACGCCTTGAGACAAGAGGTCGACGAGCTCCGGGAGTACATGAAGGAGCTGAGCTACCAGGCGATGCGCACGGAGATGTCCTTAAACCGGTTATCCGAGGAGATGCGCGAATTCAAGGACGAAATGCGCGGATTCAAGGTCGAAATGAGCCAGTTCAAGGACGAGATGAGCCAGTTCAAGGACGAGGCCGTGCGCGATCGCCAACGCATGAACAAACAATGGGGCGAGCTCGCCAATCGACTGGGGACCCTGGTCGAAGACATCGTAGCCCCGAGCCTGCCCCGGGTCGCCGTCGAGCTATTCGGCTGCGTCGCCCCGGAGCTGTTTGCCGTGCGCGTGGTCCGCCGCCTGGACGGGGAGACTTGCGAATACGACGCCATGGTCGTCTGCCCGGACACCGTCCTCGTTAACGAGACCAAGTCCCGTCTGTACGATACCCATATCGATGCGCTGCTCGCCAAGCTGGCCGAGCTGCCGCGCTTCTATCCGCAATACCAGTCCAAACGCCCGGTCGGTATCCTGGCGAGCCTCTATCCGGACGACAGCGTGGTGCGTCGCGCGACTGCCAAGGGGGTGCTGGTCATGGGCATGGGCGACGAAGCGATGCAGGTGTTAAATCCGGACGCGATGCGGGCCGCTGGCTGACCTGGCGGGGTCCACTTTACTGGCGGGGTCCACTTTAGTTGTAGTAGCTCGGAGCTTAGAGCAAATCCGGCGTGGCAGGCGCCGTAGGGGAGGCGGGCACCAGCGCGATCTCGTCCCCGTCGTGCAGCCGGGTGAAGCCTTCCGCGAACTGTTTGTTCACGGTGACCCTGACCCGCCCGGGGGCGAACAGCGCCGCGGCCCCCTTACGGCGTTGGCCGAGCCAGCGCAGGAGCCCATCCACGTCCGATACCGCCGCAGGGATCGCCGCCTGCTCCGACTCCTTGCGCAGCTTCTGGGCCAGCCAGGAGAAATACAGCAGACGCACCTGCTTATCGCTCTGGTCCGGCTCCTGGCGCCGGTAGCCGATCTCCTCCAGACGCGCAAGATACTCTACCCAATTGCGCTCCCGGTCACGCCCCAGGGTATAGAGCGTGTCCCAGGAATAGATGCCGCTGTCGTGTCCGTCGTCGAAGACCAGCCGGACCGCGTATTGGCCCTGGGGCTCGATGGAGAGGATACTGACCTCCTCCTTGCCGGTGACCGGCCGGTCTGCGCTGCGCACCTCCGCGGCGCGGGAGAAGACCCTCAGATACTCGCAGGGCAGCTCGAACGCGGCCCCATCGTCGAACCCGATGGACACCAGTCTGGATTTGGCATGGAGCCTGATCTCGGTGGCGTGGCGCTGGGTGGCTTGCTCGGTCATGGGGGCGTCCGTGGGGGTCGGTGAAGCTAGGGTGCCTTTATCGGCCCGCGCGGGCGCGAATGCACTGCCTAACTGTTTATATAATGCTCTAACTGCTCGATGATGAACTTCTGCTCCGAGATGATGGACTTGACCAGATCCCCGATCGAAACCAGTCCGAGCACCTGTCCCCCGTCGATCACCGGCAGGTGACGCACCCGCCGCTCTGTCATCAGGGCCATGCCCTCCTCGATGGTCTGGTCGGGGGTCACGCAGACCACATGGGTGCTCATGATCTCGCGTACCCGGGTGTCGCGGGAAGTCTTGCCCTTGAGGACCACGCTGCGGGCATAGTCGCGCTCCGAGATCACACCCACCGGCCCCGTGTCGTCGATAACCAGGAGCGCCCCGATGTGCTTCTCGGCCATCAGGGCCAGTGCCTCCAGGACGCTCGCGTCCGGGTGGATGGACCAGACCTGACTGCCTTTATTCTCGAGTAGCTGATCGATCTTCTTCATCGTTCCTCCTCCAGGTGCATCGGCGTTATGCGATAGGACTGCGCCCGGTTAGACGCCGGCGCGCCGGCTTGGGTGCGCGGCCCGAGTCCCAGGGCACGTCGATCGTTAAGAGCCTAGCAGAGACCCCGAGTGCCTTGACCCCGCGTCAACCCTTGGTTTTCCGGGCTAGTCGGGCGCGGATCTTGCGCGGCCCCTTCCAACCTAGGGGCGAGCTTGGTTAAGCTCCACCCCAGACGGCGAGACCGGAAGGGGACAGATCGGATGGGGTGGGGATCGGGACAAGACGAATCGGTGGGGACCGCGGCGCCCAAGGGAGGGACCGGGCGGCGTATCCTGTTGCTCTTCGCGCATCCGTCCCTGGAGCGCTCGGAGGTCAACCGCCCACTGGTGGAGGCGTCAGTCCGGATGGCTGGGGTGACCCTGGTGGATCTCTACGCGGAGTACCCAAGCTTCGCCATCGACGTTGACCGCGAGCAGGCGCGTCTCTTGGCACACGACGCCATTTGTTTCATGCACCCGCTCTACTGGTACTCGACCCCGGCTATCCTCAAGGAGTGGCAAGATCTGGTGCTGGAGTACGGATTTGCCTACGGGGCAGAGGGGACCGCGCTCAAAGGCAAACTCTTCTTCAGCGCCTTGAGCGCCGGGGGACCGGAGCCGGCCTACCAGGCTCAAGGCTATAACCATTTCAGTATCCGCGAGCTTCTCTATCCGCTGGAGCAGACCGCTCTGCTCTGCGGCATGGTCTATCTGCCTCCCTTCGCGCTCTTCGGGGCGCGCACAGCGGTCGACGAGGGACGTTTAGACTGCCATGTGGCGGACTGGGTGCGGCTGCTCGCGGCCATGCGCGACGACCGCCTGGACCTGGAGATGGCGCGTCGCCTCCCGCGGCTCAATCACGACCTGGACTCGATCGTCCGCGGGGGCTAAGCGGATGGACGGATTCCTGTTCGACGCATTCGTCTATCTGGCAGCGGCCACCGTTGCGGTGCCGGTTGCCAAGCGACTGGGGCTGGGCTCCGTGCTCGGTTATCTGATCGCCGGCATTCTGATCGGACCGGCCTTCGGTCTGGTGGGCGCGGAGACCGAGGCGCTCCAGCACTTTGCAGAATTCGGCGTGGTCATGATGCTCTTCCTGGTGGGACTGGAGCTGGAGCCTAAGCTGCTATGGGAGATGCGCACCCGACTCCTCGGGCTCGGCGGGCTCCAGGTGGGGCTCACCGCAGTGGCGATCGGGGCGGCTGCACTGCTGCTCGGCGCCCCCTGGGGATTGGCACTGACCCTGGGGCTGATCTTCTCGCTGTCCTCTACGGCAATTGTCCTCCAGACCTTGAGCGAGAAAGGTCTCACCCGGTCCGAGGGCGGGCGGGCGAGCTTCGCGGTTCTGCTGTTCCAGGACATCGCAGTCATTCCCATGTTTGCCCTGATCCCGCTCATGGCATTGCCCGGGTCCGCACAACAGGGGGACTCTCGGGAGCTACCGATCGCAGACTCGGGCGCGGCGGACGCCCATGCCATCCTGAGCCTGATCCAGGGGCTGCCGGACTGGGCCCATGCGCTGGTGGTGCTGGGAGCGGTGGCCGCGGTGGTCCTCGGCGGACACTATCTGACTCGCCCGCTGTTCCGCTTCATCGCGCAATCGCGCCTGCGGGAGGTCTTTACCGCTAGCGCACTGCTCCTGGTCGTCGCCACCGCGCTCCTCATGAGCCTGGTGGGGCTGTCCCCGGCCTTGGGTACCTTCCTGGCTGGGGTGGTGCTGGCCAACAGCGAGTTCCGCCACGAGCTCCAGGCCGACATCGAGCCATTCAAGGGCCTGCTCCTGGGGCTTTTTTTCATCACGGTGGGGGCCGGGATCGACTTCGGCATCCTGTTGGCGCACCTGGGCGCAGTGCTCGGCATCGCACTGGGTCTGATGGCGCTGAAGGCGGCGGTGCTGCTGGCCCTGACCCGGCCCTTTAGGCTCGCCTCCGGGGACCGCTGGCTGTTTGCCTTGAGCCTCGCCCAGGCCGGCGAGTTCGGGTTCGTGCTCTTGAGCTTCTCGGTCCAGAACGGGGTGGTTCCGCAGGGGCTCTCCGAGATCCTGTCCCTGGCGATCGCACTCTCCATGCTCCTGACTCCGGCGCTATTTATCCTCTACGACCGTCTGGTGGTGCCGCGCGTATCCCGGGGTCAGGACCGGGAACCGGACGCCATCGAAGACCCCGTTCGCGAGCAAGGGACCGTGGTCATCGCCGGGATCGGCCGCTTCGGGCAGATCGTTAACCGTCTTCTGGTGGCGGCCGGGGTGCGCACCGTGGTCCTGGACCACGCGGCAAGCCAGATCGACATCATGCGCAAGCTGGCCGTGCAGAGCTATTACGGGGATGCCTCCCGCCCGGACCTGCTGCACGCGGCCGGGATCGATCAGGCTAGGCTATTCATCGTCGCCATCGACGACCAGGACCGGGCGCTGGAGATGGTGGAGCATGTGCGCCGGACCTATCCGGCGGTCAAGATCCTCGCCCGTGCCTATGACGTGCGGCATCTGTATCTGCTCAAACGTGCGGGGGTGGACCTGGCGGTGCGGGAGGTCTTCGACGGGTCGCTGACCCTGGGCGCAGAGGCGCTCAAGCTACTCGGGCTGCACCCGTTCCGGGTCGAAAAGATGGCCCGCGCATTCCGCCGTCACGAGGAGCAGGGATTGGAGGGTATGTACGACCTGTGGGACGAGAACCCGGACATCGCCCGCAACCAGGCGCTTCAGGCGCGTCTGCGCGAGCATGTCGGGACGCTCCAGGACGCACTGAATTCCGATCGGCTGCAACTGCACGACCGCACCGAGCGGGGGTGGACGCCGCCGCCTAAGGGTTATGCAGAGGAGCTGGATCGGTAGCCGGCCGCTCTCGCCCGGGACGGGGTTTCTGGCTCGCGGTTCGGCGCCTAGCGACTGATTTTGAAGAGGTCTCCGGCCCTGCAGCAGGCGCGGCCCTGGGCTGAGGCTGCCCGCGGCCCGGGGCAGGCGGGTCCGAGTCGGAGATGGCGAGCAACAGACCGATCCCAAAAAAGGCGGTGAGCAGGCTGGCACCGCCATGGCTGATGAACGGCAGGGTGAGCCCGGTCAGCGGGACCAGCTTGGTGACGCCCGCGATGTTGAGGAAGGTCTGGGCGGCGAGCACCGCGGTGATGCCCAATGCCAGCAGCCGGCCGAATGGATTGCGGCTGCGCCCGGCGATCGCCAGCCCCCGCTGGAAGAGAATCAGAAAGAACAGCACCACCAGGGTGCAGCCCAGGAATCCCAACTCCTCCCCGATGACCGAATAGATGAAATCGGAGTCTGCGATCGGGGTGTAATCGGGTCTGCCTTCCCCGAACCCTTCGCCCCAAAGCCCGCCCGAGTACATGCCGGACAGTCCCTGCAGTATCTGCCACCCGTCTCCGGTCGGGTCCTGGAAGGGATCGAGCCAGGCCTGCACCCGTCGCTCCCCGTGCTCGAAGAACGCGAGCAGGAGCCCCCCCGCGGCCGCCGCAGCCAGTACACCGTAAACCAGATAGCCAGGCCGCCCGGTCCCGGACACCAGGAGCGTCAGCAGTGCCAGGCTCAGGATCGACACCATTCCCAGGTCCCGCTGTGCCATCAAAAGCCCGGCGAGCAGCAGCCAGAAAGCGGCCAGCGGCCACAGCGCCTTCCAGGGCGGAAGCGGAAACCGCGGGTGCCAGCGCGCCAGCGCCCGGCCATGCCGATCCAGGTGACCGGCGAGGAACAGGACCACGCTGAGCTTGAGGACCTCGGTGGGGGTGGTGAATCCGAGTCCGAAGACCGCCCCCCGGAAGCGCTGGCCGGTGGCGAGGAGGGCCCCCACCAGAACGAGCGACAGTCCGGCCCAGACCCATGGCCAGGCAGCCAGGGTCCGGTAGCGACCGCCCCCGAAGGCGAGCGCGACCGCGGCCATGGCGAGAATGCCTCCCGGAAAGATCAGCCGAGCCGGGGCCAGCGTATCGGCCCCGTCGAATGCGCCCATGCGGGCCTGGGCGAGCAGCCCGAACCCGGCCAGGAATCCGACCGCTGCCACCAGCACCTGGTCCCCACGGAAGCCGGTTGCAGTCAGGGTCAGGTGCAATGCGGCGAGGCTGAAGGCATAGACCCCGAGCGGTAGCAGGTCGATCCAGGCCGGCGGACGCCCCGCGGTCTGGCCGGACCCCAGCACCAGCAGAAAACCGATCGCGATGCACGCCAGGCACCACAGGAGCAGGTGCCGCTCGGGCTGGCGCAGATCCCAGGCAGCAACGGCGCTCACGAGATCCGACCGCCGACCCGCGGAGAGATGCGACGAGAGACATCCTGCCAGATGCGACAAGAGACATCCTGCCAGAGCGGTGTCCCGGCAATGAACGAGTCTGCCCGCCGACGCATGCCGAGCCCCATATTCCTATTGCCGTGCATTGTCGGACGAATACGCCTCTGCGGCCAATCGACTCGTCCCAGCCGTCTGGCCCTGAACGAGCAGATCCCGCGCGATGGGCGCCGCGGCGCTCGACCCATAGCCCCCGTGCTCCACCAGCACCGCCACCGCGAGCCTGGGGGCGTCCGCCGGGGCGAACCCGACGAACCAGCTATGGGCCGCGCCCCTGGGGTTCTCCGCGGTCCCGGTCTTGCCCGCGATGGCGAGCCCCGGCTCGTCGATCGACCGACCGGTCCCCTGGGCGACGACCTGACGCATCATTCGGGCGAGCCGTGCCGCGGTGGCGCTCGACATGAAGGGGCCCAAGGGGGCGGGCGGCTCCTGCGCCAGCAGGCGCGGGCGCATCGCGATCCCCCCGTTGGCCACCGCGGCGGCGATCAGTGCCATGTGGGCCGGGGTGGCGAGCACCCGGCCCTGACCGATGGACGCCTGGGCCAACCCGTAGAGGTCCCGCTCTTTGAGCCGCGGGATGCGCCCGGTGCTTAAGGTCCCGGCCCGGTCGGTACCCGGGTACAGCCGCACCTGGCGGCCGAACTGGAAGCGCTCCCCGGTCTCGAAGAGCGCATCGCGTCCGTAGCGCACCCCAAGCTGTGCGAAGAAGACATTGGACGACTCGGAGAATGCACGGGGCAGGTCCAGGCTGCCCGAGCCGCGGAAGGTCCGCCCACCCGCCCTGGCCTCGTAGAACCCGTGGTCGCGGATGCGCGGATAGCGGGCCGATGTCGTGTAGCCCTCGGCGGGGCAGGGGAGGGTGCCGGAGAATCCGGCCTCGATGGCCAGCGCGGCCATGACGACCTTGAATGTCGAGCCAGGGGGATAAAAGCCCTGGGTCGCCCGGTTCAGAAGCGGCGTGTCCGGGTCCCGGCCCTGAAACAACGAGGGTCCCAGCCAGTTGGGGTCGAAGGACGGGTTGTTCGCCAGCACCAGGATTGCACCGTCTCGGGGCCTCAGCAGCACGGCTGCCCCGCGCCGCTCGCCCAAGCCCTGGAGTGCGAGCTGCTGAAGCCGCGCATCCAGGTTCAGCACCAGATCCTGGCCGCGGGGGCGCTTGTCCTGAATCAGCAGATTGTGGGTAAGCTCCCCCCAGGACGCCAGCCGGTCCGGGGTGGCCCCGTTGAGCTGGGCGTTGGCGGCGGACTCGGCCCCGGTGGCCCCGTAGCGGGGGTTGCTGTAACCCACTGTATGTGCAAAGGCGGGGCCCAAGGGGTAGACCCTGCGCACTGCTCCGTCCTGCTCCCGGCTATAGGCCAGGACCTGGCCCTCCCGATCCAGGATACGCCCGCGCTGGATGCGGTGTGCCGGGTTGAACTCGCGTCGGTCGTGGGACTGCATAAAGGCGACGAACTGCGGCCGGAAGAGCCCGGTGAGCTGCCAGCTCCCCTGATAAACCAGCGCCGCGGCGAACAGCAGGGCCAGCCCGATCAGGGGCAGCGGGGCGGCCCCGCCCCGTGCGCCCTTGGCCGGTGGCCGCTTTGGTCTCCCTGCGCCCAGGGTCATCAGGTCGAAGATGCGCTTCAGGACCATCCCGGCCGACACGAAGAATGCGATGTGCAGCATCAACCGCAGTGCGGGCCAGGCCGGTGCGCTGGCCAGGGAGCCGAAGGCATGCAGGGGTGCGTCGAGTGACAGGGGGCCGGCTCCTGGGAATGGCAAGATGCCGGGCCATTATCCCAGATCCGCGGGGGCTGGGGCCGGGATCTCCGGCACGCCATTGCGCCCTACTGCACCCTCCGAAAGCCCGGCTTTCCGGTCCCAAGATCCAGCGTGCGCTTCTCCAAGTCGGGCTGCCGCAATTCGCTACTCACTCGATCAGTGCCTTGAGCAGCGCATCCCGCGCGTCCCCATAGAAGACCACCGTCACCCGGGTCGCGATATCGTCGTCCAGCTCCACCAGCTGCTTGCGTGCGGTCACCGGCAGCAGGATCGTCTTGGCCCCCTTGTCCGCGGCGGCCTCCACGATCCCGACGGCGTTGTAGATGGGCTCGATGGAGCCCCCCAGGTTGAGCCCGCCGACCACGACGAGCCCGCCCTTGAGGCTCTTCTCCAGCAGCGCCGAGCACAGGGCCAGCAGGGCACCCACGCCTGTTGCAGAGCCCGACTTGCTGGCGTCGAACGCCCGCAGTTGAACCGAGAACTCGTGCGCCCGCGGGTCGCGATCCCCCACCAGCTCCTTGGCCCGGGCATAGAGATTCTGCTCTGCGCAACGCACGCTCTCCCTGAACGGCGCCGGGGGCGGCTGGTTCAGGATGCGTACCCCGGAGCCCGGCCCTTCGGTCGCATCCAGCCGGAACAGCCCCGGGTGCTCGTCCAACCCGCCGGGCGAGAGGACCCAGACCTGTCCGGGCGGCAAGGGATCGTCGCCGATGCTGTCCTCGCTTTGGAGCTCCGGGGTAGAGACGAACTGCTCCACCCCGTCGACGCCCATCTGGAAGCTGAAATGGGTGTTGCGGAACTCGGCGGAGCCGATGCGCTTCTGCTGCTCCTTGACCCGCCGCCGACACTCCAGGGCGAGCCGGGCGGCCCATTCGATGGCCGCGTCCGGGATCTCCAGTCGAGCCTGCTCGGCGCCGTCGCCGTCGCCCGCGTTGGAGTAGGGGAACATCAGCTTGAGCAGGCCGTTCATGGTCTTCTGGACGGCGTTGATATCGCGCCCGCTCAAGGCCCCGCCGAACTGGATCCGTCCCTGGAGCTTCTGCAAGCGGGAGGAGGCCCGCAGATGATTCCAGCAGGAAGACAGGAAGTCGCTGACCAGGCCGAAATGGTCGGTCAACTGCTCGCGGTTGACCTTGGGTACGTCCCAGCCCGGGACATAGGCGTGGATGCGGTCCATGAAGGCGGTGTCGTCGCGCATCTCCGGCGGCATGGGTCCGAACAGATGGCCGATGCGCTGCTGGTGGGCCACGTCCACGTCGAAGTTGCCGACCATGAGATGCTGCCGAATCCGCGAATGCTCTCCTTGCCGCGGCTGAACTCGCCGGACTCCATGTAGCCCTTCATGATGTTGACCCCGTCCTTCTGGTCGAAGCTGATCCCCGAGACCTCGTCGAAGCACACCACGTCGTACTGGCAGACCAGCCCCCGCTGGCCGGTGCTGTTGTTGACGAACATCCGCGCGACCGTCGCCTTGCCGCCGGAGACCAGGTGCGCATAGGGCGAGACCTGCTGGTAGAGGTGGCTCTTGCCGGTCCCGCGCGGCCCCAGCTCCACCGCGTTGTAGTTGTTCTCCACGAAGGGGACCATGCGCAGCAGCATCACGTCCCGGGTCCGGGGCGACAGGCTCTCTGGCTCCAGGCCGATGCTGCGCAGCAGGAACGCCTGCCACTCCTCGAAGCTGAAGGCCATCCGCCCGCGGGCCATGGTCTCCAGGGCATCGCGCTTGGACAGCTGGATCTCCCGCAGGGACTCGATCCCGAAGGGCCGACCGTTCTTCTCCTCGGCGATGCTCGGGTCGTAGCTCAGGTCCAGCTCGGCATAGAAGCCGCCGGTGAGCATCCGCTCGTGGGCATGGACCAGGGCATCCTCGATGCGGACATCCTTGAGCCGCAGGCTCGGCAGCTCCGCCACGAAGCAGTCGTTCTTGGTGTCCAGCCGGGCCGTGATGATGTCGATGAGCTTGACCCGCCCCTGCTCCTTGGCCCGGGCCTTGAACAGCTCCTCCTCCCCGGCGCGCACGGTACGGCTTTCGAGCTGGCGCTGGACGATCTCCAATCCCTCCTGGATCTCCCCTTCGTCGGTGCTGGCGCAATAGCGCCCGAGCAGAAACTCGGCCACATAGGTCGGCACCGGATACTGGCCCTTGAACCGGCGCACCAGGTCCTTGCGGACGATGTAGCCGTCGAACGCCTGGGCGGCGATCCCGTCGAGCGCATCCAGCTGCATGGATCAATCCCCTCCGATCGTCAGCGACCGTTTAGCCACCACCTGCCCGTCGCGCACCACCACCAGCACCGCCGAGGTGCCTTCGAGCGTATCGTCCGCCACCACCAGGGACGCCTGACCTTCCGCATCCGGGGCCTTGAGCCGCTGCCCGGTCCCGAGCACGCTGGAGTCCGCATCCGCGGCCTTGGTGCGAATATCGAGCAAGGTGCCCGCGTGGGCGCCCTGCAAGGCGACCCGCAGCCGCATCCCCTTCCATTGCGCACTCTGGATGGCGACCGGCTCCCCGGCACCTTGCGGCGCCGTCGACCGTCAGCACCGGGATCAGCGCCTCCTGCACGCTCAGGCCCCCATGGCTGTATTCCACGCCGGCCTTGAAGGACCCCACACCCGGGGCCAGAACCACCGCATGGCCCCCGCCCCAGAACCAATGGGCCTCCGGAAAGCCGTGCTGGGCACCCGGCGCAGCGACGGCGCAGCGTGGCCAGCGGGAGGCGGTCAAATGGCCCGGCAGGTCCAGCTTTGGCAGGCCCCCGGGCATCCACAGCCAACCGTGATCCGTGACCAGCAGTGCCCGTCGCCAGCCGGCCTGAAGTAGCCCGCGCACCCGCGCGGCGACGGCGTTCAGTGCGTCGTCCAGCAGCCAGGCAAGACGCGCCCCCTGGGAATGGCCGTCGTGGTCGAAGGTGCCGATCTCGGTCCAGGCGGCGCCTAGCGGGTCCCCGGTCTCGCCCGGGTCCAGCCAGGTCCAGCCGCACGCGGTCAGGAGCTTGCGGAAGGTATGCGCAGTCAGTGGCTTGCCGGTCTCGGCCACCTGGGGCTCGAAGCCGTCCGGAAGGGTCTGGCCGACCAGCCTGTCCGCCACGGGCCGCCAGGCCGGTTTCGCAGTGGCTGTCACCGTCGGCAGGGCCGACCAGCGGGTCTCCAGTCGGACATCCACACCCTGGGCGGTCAACAGACGCTGAAGCTCCAGACCCAGGTCGCAGCGCAGCCCGTCCACGAAGACCAGACAGGTCCCGGCGGTCGGCTCGTAGAGCGGAGCGGACCCGGGACTGGCCGCCGGATAGCTCCCGACCCAACCCTGCACCTGCTCCGCCAACCCCCGCATCCAGGGCAGGTAGACCGCGCGCAGGGCCTCCGCGACGGCGTCCAGGTCCCCCTGATCGCGCACCGCGTCGAAGGCCCGGCGTGCGGCAGTGTCGATGGACCCGCCGCGCTCCAGGTACCCCTGTGCCAACGCGGCCCAGTCGTGCCCCAGGACCCCCGCCGCAATACCCTCCGCGAGGGCCTTCAAATGGACCGTCGCCCGAGCCAGCGGCGCCTCGTCCAGGGCCGCCCAGACGGATTCCGCCCGCGGGCTATGCTCCGCGGCCAAGGTCCGAAGCCGCTCCAGGGCTTGCGCAGTCGGCATCCCCGCGAGGCCCTTCAGGGCATTGCGCAGAGAGTCCTCCCGAGAACGGTTAGCGGCGGGCATCCGCTCGTTGGCAGCATCGAACAGGTCCTTCGGCTGGACCAGATCCAGGGCCTTGCGCACCCCGGCGAAGACACGCGGGGCCTGGCAGTAGCGCTGCCAGACCTGATCCCAGACCCCGCCACCGGCTACCAACCGCTCGACCGCGGTAATGACCCCATCCTTCTGCGGATCGAGCTTGAAGCTGGACTTGCAGATGGCGGCGAAAGCGCTCCACAGGGGCGCGGGCGTCTCGCCCGCGTCTAAAAGGAGCCCGGGCGTCCCGCCCGGGAATCGCGGGCGAGACGCCCGCGCTCCTATCCATTCCAACAGCAGCCCCACCGGATCGGCCGCCGCCAGCCCGTGGAAATCCGACGCCTCCAGCCGCCGGCCCGCCAGCGCCTCGCGCGTCGCCCGCAGCACCTGTGCGAGCTGATCCGAGACCGCCTCCTGGGTCGCCCGGTCGCGCGCCAGGTCCAGATCCAGGCCACCCTCATCCGAGGACAGGAAGGCCGCCGGGGTCCAGTCCTTGCCGTTCTGCTGGCCCCAGAACTGGCCCTGATACTGGAGTGCGAACAGATGCCGCGCCGCCTCCGGAAACCCGGCCGCGCCCCGGAAGGTGTGGCGCGGGACACCCGGGAGATAGAGCACCGGGGTCCGGGACCAGTCGCCTCGGGCCAGCCGATAGCGCAGCCAGGTGGAAGGCCCGGTGCGCTCCTCGCCCGGCTCCGGCCCCAGGATCAGCAGCTCCGGCATGGCGTCGCGGACGAGATGGACGACCCGCGACCACAGCCCCTCGCCGTCGGTCCACAGCACCACGGACGGCGGGACCAGGTCGTGGCGGTTGTAGACGGACGCCTGGCGGAGGCGGTCGATCAGGTGCTCGAGGATGGTGGTGCTCATAGCCTCAGTGGAGAATGGAGCGTGGGCAACTCGCCCGCGTCGGATTCAAGTCTCTCGTCCAACAGGCCGGGTGCGAACGCCACCGTTCGACCGGCTGCCGCATCGTGTTCTGCCTCGTCCAATCTGGCACGCAAGTAGTTGAGTTTGGAAAATTCCAAAGACTCCCGACGCTCCAACAGATGCAGGCTCTCCCGCAGCACCTCGCTGGCATTACGGTAGCGACCGGAGCGGACCAGGTCGCAGATGAAGGCTTCCTGGGGATCCGTGAGCAGCACGTTACGGGTCGGCATCGTCTGGCACCTCGCGGTTGGCGACTGGATTATGGCAGAGCTTGCCAATCGAGGGCCAAGAGGCTGGGGGCATCCCCGCGTCAGGTGTGGCAACGGCCAACTCGTTCCGCTTGAATTCCGCCATCAGCGACCGTGCTCGCGCGCCTCGTACAACTGGGCCTTGGTCAATGGGGGTCGCTCTGCCCGGCCCGCCGTCAATTCCCGGAATACGGCCCCGCGTTGCCGTTGTTGCTCCGCTTCCGCAACGGACTGTCGTATCAGTCGGGCAACCACGGCGCTCTTGTTGCAACCCGCAAACTCCCGATTGAACGCATCCTCGACGTCGTCGGGAACGCTGAAATTCATGATTGCCATGACAGATGCCTGCATGTTGAAAATTTCAACAAGTCTATTCGCCAGCGAGCCTTGGCGCAGGACCGACAGGTACGCCCGATCGGCATCGTCTCCTCGCCCCCGATTCGATTCGGCACCTACCGAGGATGATCGCGGCGCAACGTCTTGTAGTCGTAGTCAGGGTCGATCTGCACCTTGCCGAAAAGCTCCGAGATATCGCCAGCTCCTCTTGCAGCATCGGGCATTACTCGCGGATCTGCGCGATAAGCTCGCGTCTCGTCGGCAAACCGAAGGCAGGCATCGATATCCGCCAACTCGAGCGACGGGTACTGGCGCAGAATTTCCTCGAAGGACTCGCCAGCACTCAATAGTCCGAGCACAGTTTTGACTGCGATGCGCAAACCGCGGATGGTCGGCTTTCCATTGCAGCGATCCGGATGGACAGTGATGCGGCCTTCCAGCAACTCGATGGTTTCGATCATAATGGACGCCGTCTTCGAGCGGGATGTCTCAAAATCCGTACAGAATCGCGATAACGTTTGACTGGATTGTCGGATCAAAGGACCCGGTACGGCATATTACCAGCCTCCCACGCGCGAATTGCGGCGCCAAGATGCCCGTCGCGAAGCTCGCACTCGTCGAATGCGCTACGTAGCATAGCGGCAATGTCAGCCACTCCCTTACTTGACTTGAGACTACCGAGCACCTTGGTCAAGCCCACACGCAAAATGCTCACTAAGTCATGGCCTTGACAGACTGACCAGGGGTCGGCAGTCGGCAGCGATTCCAACCCCTGACGCAGATGGTCAATAGAAGGGACCGCACCGGTCATCACCGCTGCATCATAAAGATGCTCCCCAGCAATTGTCCAAGCGTCTCGATCCAAGAACCGTTCCGGTCCAAGCTTGGCAAACGGAATTTCCCAGCCCTGCCGCTGCGCGAGCCAACGCAGCCGGCCGTGCGCCAACCCGCGCTCCAGTAGTGCATCCCGAATCGAGCGACCTTCGCGCTGCTCCAGTTCCCGAACCTTCGCAGGGCTCCCAAGCTCGGCCAGGACACGTTCCAGCGCCGGAGAGCGGATTAGCATGCACTCCAGATCGTGGGTATCGGTGCCGATTAGATTGACCGAAGGTCGGACACGTCCCTCCAGACGATCGAAATCGTCGTCCACCACGCCGAGCGCGCCGCGAAAGCTGGCTCTATCCAGGCGCACCAACGCCCCCTCTACATTCGTTTTGCCGTTGCCGATGACGAGCTCGCAATGGCTCTGCGCAACGCGCGAGGTCCAAAACCTATGGTCATCTTCCCCCTCCACGATCAAGAAGCTGCCAGCGTGAAGCTGGCGCGTCATGATTACTTCGGTAGCGACAACTCCGGCATCCTTGTAGCCGATCAGTGTCATACTAGCTCCGCGTCCAAGCCGATCATCAGGTCAGACCGATCGCCGACAATGAAAGGCGAGTGAGTCGCCATCAGCACATCGAACTGCGCCGCGGCGACGATCTCAAGGAGGTCCGGCAGAAACCGCTTCTGCCAGGCAACATGCAACGACAGCTCTGGCTCGTCGATCAAGACCAAGGTATTAGGTCGGACCCGGAACAACAGGTCGTAATGGAGCACCAGCTCGTGCTGCTCCCCCGAGGATAAGGCATCCAGCCCGAGGGATCGACTCTGCTCGCCTTCCGCTACAAGCCCCAACTCCCGGTCGATCCGGATGTGCTTGTGGTGGAATTTACGGTTCACATTGTCGAGCAACAGCCGGGCGCGCCGAGCGAGATCGTCTAAGACGGACAGCTTGCGCTCTGTATCTTCCACATACAGGGCCATGACGCTTTGCTGGGCGGGGTCCAGGCTATCGAGCGCGGCGGTATCGAAAGGATGACTTCCCGGCTCGTCCAGTAGCCCGATTTCCTTCAGCTCGGCGCGTCGCGCGTCCAGTTTCTCCATACGTTCCTTGAGCGTCTCCGCGGGTAACATCGCGGTGCGGTTATTCAAGAGACGCTGAGGAAAGGATTGATCGAGACTCTGGGACTGCTGCCCGTAACGGGCCATGGTATCGTTAATGACTGCCTTCAGGTCCCGCGCATAGTCCAATACGGTAAAGAGGCTTCGCGGACCCGCACGATAGCGCCGCGAATCCTCGTATGTCACCCGCAGGAGGCGCTGGGCTTCGATCAGATGCACCCTGACCGTGCTCCGCAAGTCGCTAAGCCAGGACGGGTCCGAGCTGCTCTTTTCCGGCCTCAGTCGCTGCGGAATTTCATTGGCATAACGCGAGACGATGTCTTCTGCGGAAAGCAAGCCTGGCTCTCGGTCGTCTGCCCAGAGATCGTCGGCAACCCGGCGCACCCAGGGAAAGTGTCCCGTGACGGCCTCAGCCATCGACACCACGTCCTGATTCGCCGATACATCGTGGCGATCCAGCTCCTTCCCAGCGCGGAACAAAGTTAGCCGAAGCATCGGGCGCTGCTTCTTCGAGGGCTTCCCCGAAACGGCGGTCAACTCCACTCGGCTATCGTCGGTTAACTCTAAGGCAAAGCGACGGAAAGGGACTCGCTGAAACAGGCTATATCTGCCGTCCAGCAAGGCGTTGACCATTCTCAATAGCATGGTCTTGCCGACTCCGTTTGGGCCGTGGAGGATCGTCACTCGTTCGTCCAGCTTCAAATCGACCCGATGATCGAAAAGGTCGAAAAGCCGATCTACGCGGATACTCTGGATGCGCAGCAATTGGGGGTCGGTCATCGGTGTGCTCCTCTTGCGCGGCTAGGTGTCGTCATGCAGCGCGGGGATTACTGTATTCTCAAGGATGTCGATCAATGAAGAACATCGAAGGTGTGCGGGCATCCTACTTTGCGCCGGGCGTCACTCCGAGACAGGAAGCATCGCGTCTTTTCGCGCGGCGCGCTTGCGGGCCAGGGTCAAGTGAACAAGGTTCCAGCGGTTGCCGGTGAATTCGGGGCCGCCGGGGCAGGCGAGCGGGGGCTCTTCGGCATGCCAGAACCAGGGATAGTCGGCCTTGTCGCGCTGGGGCTCGGTGCCGCGGTCCTTGTCCCATTTGATGTTGGGCTTGGCGCGCAGGATGCCGGCGCCCTTCTTACCCAGGTCGCGGGCCTGCATAAAGGGGCGGATGTTGAGGCGCACCCCGTCGTTCAGGTCCGGCTGCCAGCCGAGGGGCTGCTCGGCGAGCGGTTTCCAGCGGATGAAGAGGTCGTAGGGCGGCTCGCCCTCCAGGATCGCGATCAGCTCTTGCTCCAGCGCGCGGGCGGCGCCCAGGCGCTCAGCGGCGCCAGGTTTGTCGGCCTTGGCGTCCGCTTCCTGCTGGCGAATCCAATCGCCCAAGTAGCTGTAGGCGAGCTTCTGGAGGTTGGCGTTGTCCAGCCGATGACAGTTCACAAGGGCATGGAAACCGTCCTTGCGTCCGTCCCAGATGTGCCAGACGAAGGGGCGGTTATGGAAGAGCTTGCAGTGCTGCTCGAAGAACGAGTCGCGCAGCCAGTCTTCCAGGCTGGTCTGCTTGGCGCCGGTGGCGGCCAGCAGCTCCCGCTCGTTAAAAGGAGCCCGGGCGTCCCGCCCGGAAATCGCGGGCGGGACGCCCGCGCTCCAGGCATCCGCGAGCAATGCGCGCAGGCGTACCGCGGCGGGCGGCTCCCGGTTGATGGGCGGCAGGCAGACGATGCCGTCCGAGTCCGCATGGGGCTCCAGCCCGTCCGGACCCAGGGCCGGACAGTCCGGAAACTCGGAGCCGGTCTGGCGTGGCCAGCGGTAGCCGAGTAGGCGGGCGACCGCGACTTGGAGCGGCGCGTCGGAGCCTTTGGGGTGACCGTTGAAGAGCCATTGGGTGGGGTCGTTGGAAAATGGCTTGGGCAGTCCCTGCGGATATCTTTCCGCCGCCACCTTTTGCCAGTGCGTTAGGTCGAAGGGAACTTTGACTAACGTCACATTCGTTACTTTGACCGTCTGGTCAATCTTCCGAACCTCCGCATTGTATTCTGGCGACGAACAGAACGCCCAAACCGCTGGAATGTGCGTCTCGGCCGCCGGGAGAATTACGGCGGCGTTTTTGTCGAAGATGTCTCCGAGATACAATGATGCACAAAGCTTGTTCATCTGACTAATGATGACACCTTTTTTCCTCCAAGCCATCCCCCCGACCAATATTGCTTCGCCGCGTTGACCACGTTCGTGCAGCAATCCTCTCCCTTGTTCCCAAAAGACTATTTGCTCCATGCCGCCAAAGGACTGTGTCTTGTCCACAGTCGTTTGCAGAAACTCCCAATCCTTACCCAGCGCCGCAACCTCCCAGAATTGTCGAAAAAAGCATGGGCTGTCTTTGCTCCCAAGCCCGTGAACTCCATGCGCGATGGCGGAAAGCAGCGTCCCTTGACTGCCCTCTTCCAAAGTGATTCTCGAATCTGGGTTTTGAAGCTGGCTGTCTTGTCTCACCAACTCGGCAGGTTTTGATCGGAGCGCGAAATCCTTATCGCTCGGAGTTTTTTCTTCTGTCGCATCAATTCCAGCAAGGCGATGAATCTCGGTCGGTTGGTATCGACCGAAACTCACTAGCACAACATTGACGACCTCGCCGCCAATCGTCTCAAAGGCCCGCGGCCCAAGTCGCGCCACGTAAGCCCACGAAGCTTGGCGGAGAAGGTTTTCCCGTAACCGCGCGTAAGTTCCAAGAGCGAGCCAATTCTGCGGAGTTACAAGAGCCGTGTTCCCTCCGGTTGCACAGAAGTCTAAGCAGCGTTCAATGAAGCATGTCGCGAGGTCGGTTTTTGCGTCGGGATGAACACGATCAAAATATTCTAATAAGCCTTCCTCACCGGGACGAATCCCACCTTCTTGTCTTCCTCGTGCAAGGTAAGGCACGTTGGTCGCGACGAGCGTGAACTGGCCGGCGAGAATTTCCGCCGCCTTGGCCAGGCCGCGCGCGGTCACGGCCATTTCATGCGCGGTGTCGTCCTTGCGTCTCCTGTGCCAGCGCCTTTTCCAGCAGCGGCTGGAGTTCATGGAATCCGGCCTCCAGCAAATCGCCCTCGTCGGCGCGCGGATTGATGAGGCTGCCCAGCACCGCCGCCTCTTGGAACAGTCGGTAAAGCCGCTCCATGCCGTTCTGGAGCTTCTCGTTGTCGCCGGCAATCGCCAGCCAGTCGGCTTCGCGGGCGTTCGGCGCGAGGCCGGAGCAGGCCAGATGCATCGCCGGCAAGGGCTGATAGCCCGCCGAGCTTCCAAGCGGTCAGCGCCACATTGAACGCCGCGATCTGAGTACAACGCTCGTCGATCTCCAACCCATGCAGGTTGTCCCGCAGCACAGCGTAAACGGCATCGGCGGCGCTCAATCCCTCCTCTTCCATCCGCAGTCGCGCGAGGATAGGCAGGGCAAAGACCAGGAAGTGCCCGCTGCCCATACAGGGGTCCAGGAAACGGATCTCCGAGGCAGAGCGGGGCCAGCCGTCGAAGGTGCCGGCGGCGGGGTGGAAAGGAGCGCGGGCGTCCCGCCCGCGATTCCCGGCCGGGACGGCCGGGCTCCTTTGGAATGCGCCTTCGGGGAGTTGGGCTTTGATAGGGTTTTCGGCGATGTAGCGTTGGCACGCATCCAGGTGGCGCTCGTTACGGACTAGCCGATCCCAGTAGTCCTCCTGCCAGACCGGTCCGGTCTTGCCGAGAAGCTTGTTGATCGCCTTGGCCGTGTAGCTTTTCCAAGAATGCAGGATGTCGGGTAGGCGATGGTCGCCCAAGGGGCGAAAGAGTACATGGACGTGGTTGGGCATGACGACCCAGTCGCCGAGCTCGTAGCGTTTCTTGTCGAAGAAGGCCAGGGCATCGATGACGATCTGCCTGATCTCGGGCGAGCGCAGGATACAGGCACCGTGGCCGGCATCGAGCCAATCTTCGATGCGTTGGGTGAAGCGCTGGTGGTATTCGTCTGTGGTGGGCTGGTCCCAGGGCTCGGGGTGATGGGCGAGCCACGCTTGCCGTTCTGTCTGCAATTCGCGGAGCTTGTCCGCGGGGAGCGAATCGGCGAGGCGCCAGGTGACGAAGATCCATGACTCGTGCTGTTGCCAGTGCGGCAGATTGTGCTCGGTGATGTCGATGTCGCCATCGGGGTCGAGGAAAGGAGCGCGGGTGTCTCGCGCGCGATCCCCGGCCGGGACGGCCGGGCTCCTTTGGACGAAACGCAGATAGGCCCAGTCGATGCCGGGGAGTCCGTCCCGGGGGGGTAGCGCGGCGGCTTGGCGGGCTTCAAGCTCGGTGGCGCAATCGCCGGCGGGACGCCCGCGCTCCTTTCCGGCCCACCAGGCCCCCAGCGAGTTGTGGAGCAGAAACTCCACCATGTAGTCCTCGGTGAAGAGCTGGGTGACCGCGGGCAGCTCCCGGGCGCCGATCTTGACCCCGGACTTGTTCACCTCGTCTTTGCGCTTGGCCTGCCAGAACTGGTAGGTCCAACCCAGGGCGTCGTCGGTGCGGAAGATCTCCGCGGGCAGCTCGTCGAGCAGGCGGCGCAGTTGGACCTCGTGGTTGGGGGCCAGGCGCAGATCCAGCACCGGGTCGTCCTGGCGAAAGATGCCGGGCAATGTCTCGGAGGCGAAGCGGCAGGCCAGGTCGAAGCCGTCGCGGGCGCCAAGCTCGGGGGCCAGCTCGTCGCATTCGGCCAGGGTGACGGGGACGCTGCCGTGCTCGGCGCCGGTGTGCAACAGGTGGTTTTCGGCCAGGAAGCGCGTGAAGAGCAGCCGATGCCAGTGCTCGTAGGCGGCGGCCTCGGCGAGCTGATCGATCGACTGGGTGCCGCCGGGGTCCAGCCGGTCCCCGAGCGCCCGGCCGCGGGCGCGCAAGCGGTTGCGCAGGCGCCGGGCGTCCTCGTCCATGTGGGCGCGGTAGCTGTCCTCATGGACGGCCAGATTCTCCAGGGCGGAGCGCGCCGCGGTCTCGGCCGCCTCGCGGGCCTTGAGGGTGAGCTTTTCCAGGGCGGAGCGCTGGTCCTTGGTCAGGGTGCTGGACATGTCCGGGGGTCCTTGCTAGGCGTTCGGTGCAATCATGACCAGACGGCGGGCATCCTTGAGCAGGAGCAGCCATTGCTGTTCGCGCAGCGGCGAACGCATGAAGCCGAACCGCTCGTAGAAGCGCGCCGCCGGGTCGTCGATGGGGTGAGTCAGCAGGGCGCGGATGCCGGCCTGCTCGGCGATGGTCAGGGTGCGGCGGATGGCGTCGCGCAGCATCGCCGAGCCGATACCTTGGCCCTGGCAGCGGAGCTGGACAGCCAGCCGCGCGAGGATTACCACGGGGATCGGATACTGCCCCATGCCCTGGCGGACCCGTTCGGGGGCATCGAGGGTGTCGACTTGGCCGACGGTGAGGCTGTAGTAGCCGACCACCTGGTTCTCCTGGGTCACGACGAAGGTCTTGGCCGAGCCGCTGGTCTGGGCCTGGCGGGCGTGCCGCGCGAGCCAGGCATCGAGGGCCGGCTTGCCGCAGTCGAATCGGTCGATTTGGTGGCGCGCGTCCAGTGGCTCCGGACCGCCCAGGGTCATGGAGTCGTCCAGGGCTCCGGACGGGAGAAGAGGTCGCGCAGGCCCGCGTTGTCCTCGGGGGGCCGGTCCAGCAGGTCTAACAGGGCCTGATAGCGGTCGCCGGAAACCAGGAACAGTCGCTGGTCGACCAGGGTCTGCTCCGCGGCTTGGCAGGCGCTGTCCAGGATGAAGTCGGTCAGAGACTTGTGGGCGACCTCGGCGGCACGACGCAGCACCTGCTCTTGCTCGGGCGTGGCGCGCAGACCGAGGCGCGCGGAACGAGCAGCGCGGGGGGGGCGTTCGGGGGGGAGGGAGCCGCTGTCGCTGAGGGTCGATGACATGCTTTGTCTGCGGTTTGGCCGGGGCTGGTGGCGTCTATGTTAGTACGCGGGACGCACGCGGTCCAAGCGAGGCTTGGATCGGGGCGGGGCGATGCTTACGATGTCGAGATTGTCGATGACCACTGAAGAGGCTGACTCCATGACACCTGTCAATGGTCTGCGCCCTGTCCATCCCGGCGAGATCCTGCGGGAGGATTTTCTGGCGCCGCTGAATCTGACCGTCAACGCGTTGGCTCAAAGCCTGCGGGTTCCGGCTACGCGGCTGCACGGTATCGTCAAGGAGCGGCGGGCCGTGACGCCGGATACGGCGTTACGTCTGTCGCGCTATTTCGGCGGCGACGCGCAGTCTTGGCTGAACCTTCAGGCAAGCTATGACTTGAAGGTGGCCGAGCGGGACCTCGGTGCGACCATCGCGAGCGAGGTCAGTCCGCGCGCGGCATGACGGATGCCGGAATCGCCAGTATCAAAGCGATGCATAGTCTTCAACCGCAACCTTCAGGGTCCGGCTCGGACGTTTCCGGTGCTCGGCTAGGGCGGCATGATCGGCCTCGATCTTCTTCAAGGTCGCGATCTCGAAATACTGCTCGCCGCAGTAGTCGCACTCAATGCAAGGGACGTCCTCGACGATCAGCATCTCGCCGCCTTGTTGATGGATATAGCGGGTGCGCTTGGCACTCAGGTTTCGGTTGCCGCAAAAGCTGCACTGTTGGCTCATTTGGGCGTCAGCCTCGCTCGAACGGGTTCTTGAATTTGGGCGGGGTCGGCAGCTCAAGGGTCTCTGCCATATCTTGCCACGCGCGCCCCGATTGAACAGTGGGTCGAACCGGGGCGGGACCCCCCGGCTTCTCTACAGGATCACCGGCCCCTGACCCAGCGCCGCTTGTATCCGGGCACGCGCCCGGTCGAGCCAGTCTTCCAGCTCGTCCTCATCGTGGATGGTCGCGGCCGGTAGGCTGAGGCGCCAGGCCTTGGGCTCGGCGGCCTTGATGGCGGCGGCCAGCGCCTGGTCGCAGCGGGTCGGCAGGGCGTCGGCCAGGTCTTTCCAGCCGCGTAGGTCGCGCCGCTTGAGGGATTCCAACAACTCGGAATCTGTCGCGGCAGCGGGCAGCGTCGCGGCAACGGCGCCCGCCTCCCGGAGCAGGCTGGCGCGATCGGTCTCCCGCAGGGCGGCCCAGACGGGATGGGCGTCGAGCCGCGCCAGCTCGGCGGCCAGGATCTCGGCATGGTTGGCCTGGGCCTGCGCCAGGGCGCCGCGGAGGGCGGTGCCGACCGCCTGGAGCAGGGTCGCCGTAGGATCGGGATCGTCCAGCAGGCTGCGATTGGCGCGGATGGCCTCCAGGGTCTGGGTCAGTGCGTCCATGCCCGGCAGGTCCCGGGCATAGACCAGCAGTTGGCCCGCCAGGGCGTAGTTGGGGCGGCGGTCGTCGATTTTCTCGGCAACGGACTGCCAGTCTGTCAGGGATTGTGTGAGATCGTCGGCGCGGTCGTGGAGCTTGTAGAGCAGGTCGTTGCCGGCAAGGCCGTTCAGCTCCGTGAGGATGGGCGGGTTGGGTGCGACGGGGGCGGGGGCCTCGCCACCGGCGGCCTGGGCCTGTTGCTTGAGCAAGCCGACGAACCCAGGCGCGGCGGCGGATTCGTCGCCGGGCTGGAACTTGTGGCCGGCGGTCTGGAAGAGCTTCTTGATCTTGAGCTTCTGGACAGCGGTGAGGACGGGCTGCTCTACCCGCAGGTCCGCCTGGCCGATCTTGCGCTGGTCCAGATCGGCGACCTTCGCGGGCTGGCCCTGGAGGCGGGCACCCAGGTGTCCGCTGACGAGCAGCACCGCGACTCCGGCATCCACCGCGTCCTTCGGCCAGCCGTAGGGGCCGGCGGCGAAGTGCGACTCCAGCTCGGAGCCCTTCTTGCCGGCGCCGACCTCGGCGAGGATGGCCGCGGTGACGGCGTGCCGGTGGGGGTCGCCCTGGTAATTGACCGCGGCGAGGGCATTGGCGTTGCCCTCCTTGGCCTTTTTCCAGACCGTGGGCCAGTTGGGCGAGTCGGCCACATGGAATTGGGGATAGAGGCGGTCGAGCACGGACTTGGCGGACTCTTCCACGCCGTCTTTAAGGCTCTCGACCTGGAGCTCCTGGCCGCCGGAGAGGAACAGCCGGGCGCCGGCCAGGATGTCCCCCATGAGCGACCGGACCTTGGAGTCTTCTCCCGCTTGGCGGCTGGCCATGGCGGCACGGGCGGCGCGTCCCTCGTCGCTGCCTGGCTCGCCCTTGAAGCTCAGGGTATCCGCCGCGGCCCGGGCGGAGGCGAGGGCATTCTTCAGCGCGTCCGCCTTGGTCTTGGGGATGAGCACATGGATGGTCGCGTCCAGGGTGCTGCGGCCCTGAATGTCCTGGATGACGGCCGTCTCCGACTCCTGGAAGCCGTCGCGCACCCAGACGGCCAGACCATCGGTGGCGGGTGGCGGGCTCATCCCGTGGTGGATGGCGACCTTGCGCTTCTCTTTGGCCGCGCCGTGGAGGACGCTGACGCCCGAGAGTGCGGTCGCGATGGACTTGGAGAGCAGTTGACCGCGCTCGGCGGCGAGCTGGGGCTCGTTGTTCAGCAGCGAGGCGCGGCGCTTACGGTATTCGGACTCCCAGGCGGCCCCCTCGGTGGTCTGAAGGTGGTATTCGCCCTCGATCTCCATCAGGACGCCTTCGTCGGCGAGCGCCTGGACCAGGGCTGGGACCTGGGCGCGCAGGCTGGTCGCGGAGTCGCCCAGGTCGTCGGTTAGCAAGTCCGCCAGGTGCTCCGGGTTGGCGCGCACGCCGGTGTCGACCCCTTCCCGCGGGAGCTTGTTGATCAGGAAGACCATGGCGCAGAGACGGCTGCGCAGGGGGCCGTCCGGGTGGCGCCTCTGCGCGTCGATGATCTCCTGGAAGCGCTTCTGTAGCTCGCCGGTGGTGACCAGCTCGCTGGCGAGCTGGTCGTAGATGAAGTCGGCGGGGATGACGGCACCGAGCGGCTGCTCGGCCACCAGACGGCATGCCTCGTGGGTGACCCGAAGCTGAGTGCGCATCTGGGCGGCGGTCCCGCTGGGGTCGCAACTGTGCAGCACTCGCTCCCAGAAACGCCGCCGCACCGGAAGTAGGGGGTAGTCCGGGACATAGCCCTGGTCGTCGTCCGCGCAGGTCGCGATGCGGGTGGACTTGAGCTGGCGGGCGATCTCGCCGGAGCGTCTGGAGACCAGGTCGGCGATGGCCGGCTTGGCGTCTTCCTTCTTCTGGAGCACGACGGTACGGACCACACGCTCCACATCGTTGTCCTTCAGATGGACCTTGGTGGTGAAGCGGCCCATCAGGCGTTGGAGTGCGGGGGTGTCGGTCAGTGCGCTTTGTCCGGTGCCGACGACCAGAACCTTCCCGTCCATTTCCTTCGAGAGTGCCTCGACCACTTCTTGAACGTCGTGGGCGAGGTCCGCGTTGTTGGCGATGAACTGCTGGATCTCGTCCAGGACGATGACGGTGCAGGGGAGAAGGGAGCCCGGCCGTCCCGGCCGGGAATCGCGGGCGGGACGCCCGCGCTCCAATGCACGACGGGAAATGGCGAGCATGTCGGCGATGCTGATGTCGTCGACCTTATCCGGGTACTCTGCCCGCAATGCCTGGGCGACGGCCGCGGCGCTGCCATGGTGCGGGTAGCAGGCGAGATAGGCTTCGTGGAGTGCCTTCGAGGTGTAGATGCGCCCCAGCTCGCCCATGAGCTCCTTGCCGGCCGAGGCGACCAGGCCGCGCATGTCCTCCAGCCGACCGTCGTCGCGCAGATCCATGATCAAGCGGGCACGGGACGGCTTGGGCGGCAACCCGACAGAGGCCAGAACGATGCCGAGCAGACGCAGGCGCACACTTCCGACGCCGGCCTTCATAGTGCCGCCCGCGCTGTGCAGGCCGGCGCCCTGCTTGCCGCGGGTGGACAGCTCCTTGAGCAGGTCGCGGATGTCCTCCGGGAGGCTCGCCAGGGTGCGGGCGCTGTGGCCGCCGGGCAGCGGGAAATCGGTCCACAGGTAACGCAGGACCTTGACCAGATGGGACTTGCCGCTGCCGTAGAAGCCGCTGACCCAGGCCGCCTTTTGCTCCTTGCCCAGGTTGTCCAGATAGCCCTGGACGATCTTGGCCAGGCCGGTGCGGTACTCGCCCTCGCAGACGAAGGTGGTCAGCTCGTAGCGCAGGGTGTCCAGGTCCTCGACGTTGTTGCTGGAGACGCCTTCGTTGGCGATAGTCCAGGACAAGGGGTCTTTAACGAAGAGGTCCCGGTTCTTGGTTGTCGAGTCGGACATGGTCAGCCTTCCGCGAGGATGGGAGTGGCGAGGTAGTTCCAACCGGTGCGGGCGCCGAGGAAGCGGTAGGTGTTGCCCTCCCGCTCCCCGGGAAAGAAGAGCGCCAGGATGCCCGGCAGACGGTCGGCCTCCAGGGTCTCCAGCACGCCGGAGACGTGGGCGAAGTCGTAGAGCTCCATGAGCCCGGAGACGGCAAAGACGGTGGCGACGGCCCGATCCGGCGGCACGGCCGCCATGGCGGTGCGCAGGCGCTCGCCCAGATAGTCGAGAAAGCCGGGGTCGGCGTAGTCCTCGACGATGGAAGGCTCTGCCAGGCAGGCGTCGCGCTCCTCGGGATCGAAGGTGTCCATCCAGTCGGCGAAGACGCCCTTAAGGTCCAGGTGCTGCCAGTCGAGTCCGTGGTCGCGGGTGGCGATCTCGAACTCGGGGATGCGATTGACCATGCGGCGCTCGTCGTCCGGGGGATAGACGACGAACCAGACCCGCTGGCTCAGCGGGAGCTGGGCGCGCGGGGTGAGCGAGACGTGGCGGCGGTAGCTCGCCAGGAGGTGGTCAGCTCGGGCCATGCAGCAGGGCCTCCTCTTGCGGGGTCAGCAGGGCGGAGAAGTCGATTTCGATCACCCCGCCGCCGTGGCGCAGGCGCAGCCAACCACGCTGCGCGCCCTGGGCGAGGTGCGATAGGACAAGGGATGGATCGGACCCAACGATACGCGCGAAAACGGAGGAAATCAGCGCATCTCCTCGCAGACCGAGCAGTGTGCCTGCGAGCATGGCGTACGCCGTTGCGGTTGGCCTGGGGATGGGCAGCACCCTGGTCCGCGTCGCGGTGCCCTTCAAGTGGCCGGCAGCCGCCCAGGTGACGCCGACCCGGGTAGCCAGACCGGCAAGCATGATCGGACTGAAACGTTGGGGGAAGGCCGCCTCCAGGTGCCCCTCCATCCTGGAGCGGTGCAGGATCTCGCCGGGTTGAAGGGTCTCGATCAGGTCGAAGCTGGCCCGAAGCTGGGGGTCGCGGCAGAAGGTGCAGGTCAGGGCCAGGAGCGGGAGCGACTCGGGGTCCTCCGCAGCGAAGCGGCGTAGCAGCCGAAAAAGGGCGAGCGTTGGGTCGAGCCCGTACAGCTCGTAAAGGTGCTTCTCGCTCTTCTGCCGGCTGGAGAACGTGGGCTTGCCGAGCGCATTGCCCTCCAGGATGGCCGCGCGGTAGTCCGCCCGGCCCGCGGCGGCGGGGACCGCGGCGAAGAGTAGACGTAGCTCCGTCAGCATCATCGAGCGGGCCATGTGTCCCCCCGAGCGGCCAACCGAAAACCCAAAACCGGTCGCGCTCGGCGAGATGGCCAAGGGGCCGTCATTCAATGGTGCAGCAATCCGGCAAACGAGAAGGGGTTGTCGGGATGGTCCATGGCGCTCCTTCATCCTGATCGTTGGAATTCTTTGACATACCGGCTGGCGCCACCGCGGCGACGCCAAATATACAGCAGGCAAGGCTCCTGAAACCCGGAGCGCGATCAATGCCCAGTCTCGGAAGAGTGCGGACGAGGAGAACGCCGAGGGCGGATTCCGCCAGTCGATCGGAGTCGGGCCTCGGCCGCTTGTACCCTGGCCATCCCTGGCCGGGCTTGCGGCATCCTGGCATCCCGTCCGGCTGCTCGACCCCCGTCAATCCACCGCCGCCTGCCACCCGTCTCCCGGGTTGAAGGCATCGATGGCAGCGACCGCGGTGGCGGTGTCCTCGCCTAAGTCCTGCTCGTAGACCAAGCCCTTTTGGTTGACCTGGAAGGTCATGATGCCAGACTGGCCATAGCTGGCCGGCCAGGCGAGTAGCGCCACGCCCCGGGTCAGGTGCCCGTCCTGCACATAGTCCATGGCCCCGCCGGGTGCCTGCCCCCCTTGGGCCTTCAGGAGCTTGAAAAGATAGCCGTGAAACGGGCGCGGTCCCTCGCCGGGTTGGGCGCCGCTATACCCCACGGTCACCGCCTCGGCGACCAGTGGACCCAAAGGGCTCTCCGGCTCGCCGGGCTTGGTGGGCCAATAGAGCCCGTCTTGCTTGCCCGCGGTGCTGAAGAAGCGGTCCGCATAGGCGTGCAGTCCGTCGCCGTCCGGGTCCGCGGCGGCATATTCGCTTTGCGCGTCCACGAAGGCGCGCATGGCGGCCAGGGCGTGGAGCTCGTTGCGCCCGATGCGGCGGTCCAGAATCTCCTCGATACCGGCCTCAGTGTCGAAATACCAGCCCGCGTCGTCCCGGGCCAGCGGGATTGGGAAGGGCCAGTCGTCCGGGCCTATGACCAGGATGGCGCTGTCGGCGTCCTCGCCCTCGATATGGGCAGCGGCTTGGGCGTTCTCGACGAACCAGCGGCGATCGGCGGCGTCGGCCACCCGGTCGCCGGAGACCAGATCGTCCAGGTCCGGGCCGAGCACGGCGTAGAGCGCCTCGGCGCCCTCGTCGGCGGCGGCCTCGATCAGGGCCATGGCGGCGGCGTCGGGGGTCGCGAAGCGCAGTGCCTGGGGACGCTGTGCTTGGTCCGGGTCGGTCGAGGCCGGGGCGGCGGCGGGGGACTGGGAGCCCGTGGTCCCAGTCTGGCCGGGCGTGGGGGTCTCGGCGGCCGGAAGCGCCGGGACTAGCAGTAATCCGGCCGTCAGTGCGGCGATCAGGGTTTGGGTCTTGTTCATGGATTCGGTCTCGTGTCAGGAGGGCGTCACTTCGGTTGAGGGTCAGGATCGATCGGGTCCAGCGCGGGAGCGGTTTGCCGCTTCGGCCGGGTCAGCCGCGACCGCGACCGCCGCGACCCCCACCGCCGCCCCCGCCACCCCTCGCCCCGCCGGCTTGGGCGCGACCGGCCCCGGATCGGCTGGCCCCGCCTCGCTGGCTCGCTGCCCGGTCCATGCGCGGCTTGTCGGCCTTGAAGGTCCCACCCCGGGGTGCGCTGGGGCGGCTTGCCGGGCGCTGCACCTTGGGCGCGGCGTCGGCCCTGGTCGGACGCTGGATCTGAGATGCCGCCGGGCGCTTCGCCTGCGATTGCGCCGGGCGTTTGGCCGTCCGATCCACCGGGCGCCGCTGCGCCGGTGTGGCCTGGACCTTGGGCTTGGGTCTGGCCTTGGCCTTGGCCTTGGGAGCCGCGGCCGGGCGTGCCTGGGCCCGCGCGCGGGCGTCTCCGCCGGCAGCCGGCCGGTCCTTCAGGTTGGCGACCTGGCCGCCGCCCTGACCCCGATCCCCGCCGATCTGGGCGAGCTTGCCGCTGGCCGCCCCTTCCGCCCGCACCCGGCCCAGGTCCGGCGCCTTGACCGGGCGGTCCCCCACGCCCGGCCGGCCGCGCGCGGTGTCCCGATCAACCGCTAGGTCCTTACGCTGGGCCGCGAAGCGCTGCTCGGTGGATCTGTCGCGGTAACGCACACCGCCGCGCCGCTCCGGGTTGTGCTGCCATTTCTTGACCTCGTTGCCGACAATCCCCTTGTTGACGGTGATGTCCCCGCGGTTAACGGTGCGGTCGACGTCGATATTGCGGTTGACCTGGATGTTGTTGGGATTGCGCCAGCCGTTGTTATTCCAGTAATTGGGCTGGCTCCAATACGACCCGCCGCCGTAATAGCCGCCTCCGCCATAATAGAGCCGGTCGTTATCGTTATCGTCCCACATGATGGCGGCGGTGAGCAGTCCGCCCACGAGTGCGCCGACGCCGAAGCCGACGAGCGCGTCGTTGTCCGAGTCGTCGCTCGTCGACTCCACGGTGCCGGGGTAGGCGACGCTGCCGGCGGGCACCAGGGTGCTGGACGGGAATGCGCTGGCGTAACTGGCGGTGGCGTCGGCGTAGGCGTCCGGGTAATAGGTCTTGGCCGGGGGTGCGGACTGGCCGTAGACCTTGACCGGGTCGTAAACCGGTACATAGACCGTCTCCGGCTGGGCCGGCTGGATCACGATGGTGTCCCCGGCCTTCTCCACCCGTTGCTGCTCGGTGCTGGCGAGCGCACCGGCCTTGTCCGCCTCCCGGCGCAGCCGCTGAATGGTGTCGGTGACCTCCTCCTCCTGGGCCAGCACCGCGTCCCCCAAGTCCTGGGTCCAATCCAGGTTGTCGCTCATGAAGGCGAGCACGCTCGGGAAGAAGACCAGTGCCTTCACGCTGTCGTCCCAGGGCTCCTCCTTGACCGCCTTGTCCAGGGCCTCGCCCTTGAGGTCCTCGTGGTCCTTGAGCCAGCGGCTGGCCTGGACCACGTCCAGCGGATAGGTCGATGCCATCAGGATCTGGGCGATCAGTGCGTCCGGGTAAAGCGCGATGGGCGCCACAAGCTGCTCGATCTGGTCCGCCGAGATGGGATCGGCGGACTTGGCGGCGGCCAGGGCCAGGTTTCCGATCCCCAATGTCAGGGACAGGACCAGGGCCGCGGCCAGGCGGGCGAGGGTGGGCATGGGTATCCTCCGGGTGGTGAGGTCGATCGGTCTGCCGGGCACGATGGGGCTGTCCGGATGGTCCGCTTCGTCGGCGTACGCAAGACCGATGGTAGCTAAGGTTGAGGACCGGCCACTATCCGATTTTCGCAATCGCCTCTGGTCCGCGCTTTCCCGCGCTCCACCAGAGGTTTATCCTAGCGGCACGGCCCGGATGCCCGAGCCGGGCAGGCCGCTGCCTCGCCGCAACCATCGCCGGTCATGCGGCCGTCGCCGTCATTCCGATCGCAACACCCGAGAAGGTAAGCAGATCATGTTCGATAAGCTCGCCCTGAGTCTCAAGTCATCGAAAAGCAATAGCCTTGCCAAGTCGTTTCGCCGCCTGGGCTGGTCGGGTTTCTGGCTACAGATCGTGGCGGGGGCCTTTCCGTTGCTCCTGATGCTCTACATGTTCGTGTTCAGTCGGTCGACGACCGGGCCTCGCGTCGGGCTCCCGCTGGTGGAGTATCTGACCGTCGCGAGCTTCCTGATCCTGGTCTTCACCACCTACTGGTTTTACCGCTACACCGGCCTTGGCCAACGCATCGCGGACGCCAGCGCTCGTCCCTCCCAGACCGAGCTGATCGCCACCGTGTGGACCGGCGTGGTTGCCAGCGTATTGGGGATACTCTTCTCCATGGTCGTGATGCTCCTGGAGGTCGGGCACCTGCTGTTCTATTTCCTGTCCGCGCCCCAGGCCGGCGTCCCGGTCATTCAGCCCCAGGGGATGGGAATGGCAGCCGCGAGCTGGGTATCGGCGGTAGACATGATGAGTCTGATGGCACTGATCATTACGCTGGGTGCAGAGGTGGCGGTCCTGGCCTTCGGCTTGTGGCTGTTGTTCCGTACGACCCAGAGCTCTGCCGAGTACGCTTGAGCGGGCGAGCGGGGCAGGCGTCCAGGATCGAGAGTCCCCGGCTCTGGCGCCTTGAGTCTCTCAAGGTGCCCGAGCGGCGAAGGTGCAGCCGCTCTCGCCAGCAGTTTCGGGCGATGCCCGGTCGATAGATCGAGAGCGCGACTCATGCGTATCGAGCACATCCGCCAGCGCCTGCGCGCGCAGGGCGCCAAACCCTGCCACGAGGAGCGCGTGCTCCAGGCCTGGTCGCGTGTCCAATCCGTCGATACGCGCCGCAGCCGCGCCGAGGACTTCCTGCCTCTAGCGGTGCGCACGGCATTGCCGATGTTGACCGCGGAGCTTGCGGGTCTCGCCCGCCTGCGCGCCGAGCACCCTGGGGCGGATGGCTCCGCTCGGCTCCTGGTCGAGCTGGCGGACGGCCAGACCGTGGAGAGCGTACTGTTGCCCCGCGGGGGCCTGTGCGTCTCCACCCAGGTCGGCTGCGCGGTGGGCTGCGTCTTCTGCATGACCGGACGCGACGGATTGCGCCGGAGTCTCGGCAGCGCCGAGATCGTCGCCCAGGTGGCCCTGGCCCGCACCCGCCGTGCCGTCGACAAGGTGGTCTTCATGGGCATGGGCGAGCCCGCCCATAATCTGGACAATGTGCTCGAGGCCATCGGACTGCTTGGCACGGACGGCGCCATCGGGCACAAGCGCCTGGTCTTTTCTACGGTCGGCGACCGTCGGGTCTTCGAGCGCCTGCCTCTAGGGCGGGTCAAGCCGGCCCTGGCCCTCTCGCTTCACAGTACCCGCGCGGAGCTTCGCGCGGAGCTTCTGCCTAAGGCGCCGCGCATCGACCCGGAGGAGCTCGCTGAGCTGGCCGAGCGCTATGCCCGCGCCACCGGCTATCCGATCCAATACCAATGGACGCTGCTTGCCGGCATCAACGACAGCGACTGTGAGCTCGACGGCATCGCCAGACTGCTGGCCGGCAAATACGCGATGATGAACTTCATCCCCTATAACGCTAACGAGGGCCTGGCTTTCCAGCGCCCCTCCTGGGAGCGCGCCTCGACCATGGCCGAGACGCTGCAACGGCGCGGCATACTCACCCGACTGCGGACATCCGCCGGGCAGGACATCGAGGGCGGCTGCGGGCAGTTGCGGGCGCGTACGCTGGCGCCGGAGGCGTTACCGTTCAAGCGGCCCAGTGGGCATCAAGGGCCGCGGCATCGATGACGGTCGGAGCCATTAAAAAACCCGCACGGTTGTCCGCGCGGGTCTTTTGTCTGTGTCCGAGACGCCCATCCCTGGGCTGACCGATGGAGCAGGCTCAGACCTCGCCCACGGCCCCCCCGACGATCGGCGGATCCTTCAGCGGCTGGCCGCCGCCCGCAGCATCGCTGGTGCGGGTCGTCGGCGGCTGGCCTCCGTAGTCCTTGGGCTCGCGGGCCGGGTGGCCGTTCATGATGTCGTCGATCTGGTCCTTATCGATGGTCTCGAAGCGCAGCAGTGCATCGGCCATCGCGTGGAGCTTGTCCATGTTGGCGCTTAACAGCTCGGTGGTGCGCCGGTAGTTGCGGTCGATGATGGCGCGCACCTCACGGTCGATGGAGAGCGCGGTGTCGGCGGAGATCTGGCGCTGCTGGGTCACGGAGTGGCCCAGGAAGACCTCGCCCTCTTCGTCTCCGTAGGCCAGCGGTCCCATGGCGTCGGACAGTCCGAATCGGGTGACCATCTTGCGGGCGATCTCGGTGGCGCGCTCGATGTCGTTGGAGGCACCGGTGGTCACATGCTCGGCCCCGAAGATCAGCTCCTCGGCCACGCGCCCGCCGAACAGGCTGGAGATCTGGCTCTCCAATTGGCGCTTGCTCATGCTGTAGCGGTCGCGCTCGGGCAAGAACAGCGTGACCCCGAGCGCCCGCCCGCGGGGGATGATGCTGACCTTGTGCACGGGGTCATGCTCCGGCACCAGTCGCCCGACGATGGCATGTCCGGCCTCGTGGTAGGCGGTGAGCTTCTTCTCGGACTCGGACATGACGATGCTGCGCCGCTCGGCGCCCATCATGATCTTGTCCTTGGCCTTCTCGAACATCTCCATCGTGACCGTGGAGAGCCCGGCGCGGGCCGACAGCAGGGCCGCCTCGTTGACCAGATTGGCCAGGTCCGCGCCCGAGAACCCCGGGGTACCGCGGGCGATGGTGCGGGCGTCCACGTCGTCGGCCAGCGGCACCTTGCGCATGTGCACCTCCAGGATCGCCGTGCGCCCGGAGAGGTCCGGCAGACCCACGACGACCTGTCGGTCGAAGCGGCCGGGGCGCAGCAGGGCGGGGTCGAGCACGTCCGCCCGGTTGGTGGCGGCGATCACGATGATCCCCTCGTTGCCGGCGAATCCGTCCATCTCGACCAGGAGCTGGTTCAAGGTCTGCTCGCGCTCGTCGTGGCCGCCGCCCAAGCCGGCGCCGCGCCGCCGCCCGACCGCGTCGATCTCGTCGATGAAAACGATGCAGGGTGCGTTCTTCTTGGCCTGCTCGAAGAGGTCTCGCACCCGCGACGCCC
Organism: uncultured Gammaproteobacteria bacterium; assembly: GCA_963780725.1. Classification (GTDB taxonomy): domain Bacteria; phylum Pseudomonadota; class Gammaproteobacteria; order Chromatiales; family Chromatiaceae; genus Thiodictyon. The sequence goes on along the minus strand of CAWACV010000001.1, from coordinate 2,386,322 downwards.
CAACGCCCACGAACATCTCCACGAAGTCCGAGCCCGAGATACTGAAGAATGGCACCCGTGCCTCCCCGGCGATGGCCCGAGCCAGCAGGGTCTTGCCGGTCCCGGGGGGGCCGACCATGAGCACGCCGCGGGGGATGTGCCCGCCCAAGCTCGAAAATTTCTGGGGGTTGCGCAGGAACTCCACCAGCTCGCCGACCTCTTCCTTAGCCTCTTCGACGCCCGCGACGTCGCGCAGAGTAACCTTCACGTCGCCCTCGGCGTGCTGGCGGGCGCGGCTCTTGCCGAAATTGAAGATGCCGCCGGGGCCGCTGCCTCCGCCGCTGCGTCGCATGAACCAGATCCAAAGGCCAATCAGGACCACGAACGGCATCCAGGAGACCAGGATCTGGGTGAGCACGCCGGGCTCAGCCGGGGGCTCGGCGCGGATGGTCACGTCGTTCTTGAGCAGATCGCCGACCAGCCCGGGGTCGCCGGGGTTATAGGTCTCGAAGTGGCTCCCGTCGGTGCGGGTGCCCCTGATGGTGCGCTCCTGAATGCGGACCTCGGCGACCGACCCGTCCGAGATCTCTTGCAGGAACTGGCTGTAGCTTAAGTTCCGCGCCTCGATCGGGACCGTATTGGTCATACCGTTCAGCATTGCGATCAGCCATAGGGAGACCGCGATCCAGAGCAGTATGTTCAGGTTCTTTGCATTCATGGGGCTCTCGATCCTCATTTTCTGGGTCGCACCGCGACCCGGTTCGGGCGACGGCGCCATGCGCGCTAAATCGGGGCGCGCCTTGGAAAACCAACGCGGCACAGGGGCGATAGTCGCGTGTGGAACGTCTAGGGGGCGGTGTTGGCGCAGGGGCGGGCTAAAAGCTTGCCGCTCCTGAGCCGCACGCTGCCGCTGTGGCTCTTTAGGTACAATAGTGACCCAATGACGCCCGCAATGAAACCCGTTTGGTTGCTTGGCGCGATCGCAGTGTCTGTCTGGACACCGCTCGGTGTCCTGTCCAGCGACCGGCTGGCGGCCCTTGGCCCGATCGCCCATGCGCTACCAGGACCCTTCCCCGCCGCGAGCGCAGCGGCCCCGGGCGGCAGCGGTCGGATCGGCCGCCCAGGCGCCAGCGGAGGAAGCGCGGAGCGCGCCCGCGCCGGACCCCGGTACGCTGGCCCCGGACCCCGCCCTGTGCTACAAACCGCGATCAGGTCGGGCGTTGGCGCCTGGCCCCCGCCGCGAGCCAGCCGATGCGACAGCCTCCATCCGACCAACTCGAACGCTCTGTGACCCCAGGACCGGTCCCGATCGGACAGCCGGTGAGCCCGCCATGTCGTTAGGTCCGATCATGGTCGATCTGGCGGGGACCGAGCTCGCCGCCGAGGACCGGGAGCTTCTGCGCCACCCGGCGGTGGGCGGGGTCATCCTGTTCGCCCGCAACTACGACTCCCCCGAGCAGCTCGCCGAGCTCGCCGCGGACATCCACGGGTTAAGGGCTCCGCGCCTGCTGATCGGGGTGGACCAGGAGGGCGGGCGGGTGCAGCGCTTCCGGGAGGGTTTCACCCGGCTGCCTCCGGCTGGCCGTTTCGGCGCACTCTATGCGCACGATGCCCGCCGTGCGTGCGCCGCTTGTTCCGCTGTCGCCTGGCTCATGGCGGCGGAGCTCCTGTCAGTCGGGGTGGACTTCAGCTTCGCCCCTGTGCTGGACCTGGACCGCGGACTCTGTCCGGCGATCGGCGACCGCGGCTTCGCACGCTCGCCAGCCCCGGTGTCCGAGCTTGGTCTGGCGTGGGCCGCAGGGGTGCGTCAGGCCGGCATGGCCGCGATTGGCAAGCACTTTCCCGGGCACGGCGGGGTGTCGGCCGACTCTCACACCGAGCTGCCCTGGGACGAGCGCAGCCTGGAGGACATCTGGCTGGAAGATCTGGTGCCCTTCGAGCGCCTGATCGCCCACGGGCTGGAGGCAGTCATGCCGGCCCATGTGGTCTATCCCCGGGCCGCCCCCGAGCCCGCCGGCTTCTCCCCGTTCTGGCTGGGGGAGGTGCTGCGCGAGCGGCTCGCGTTTGCCGGGATCGTCTTCAGCGACGACCTCAACATGGCCGCAGCCGGCGCCGCCGGGGGCTATGCGGAGCGCGCCCGCGCTGCCGCCGCTGCCGGTTGCGACATGCTGCTGATCTGCAACAATCGCCCGGCGGCCATCGAGATCGTCGAGGCATTCCTCGGCCGCGAGGATCCCACGGCTCAGCTGCGTCTACTGCGTATGCACGGGCGCGGGCGGCTGGAGCGGGCGCGGCTGCACCAGGACCCCCGCTGGCAGGCCGGCGTCCATCAGGTGGCCTTGCTTGAAGACCTGGGCACCCTGGACCTGGCGCTCGGGGACCCGACCGAGCCGCCGACCGACTCCTGAGCGCGCAAGGCGACGACACCGACCGACCGGCCATCGTCGCTCCGGTCGGACGCCCAACCACCGACTCGCTCCGGGGCCCTACATGAAGCTAGACACCAAGATCTATGACGGCGTCGCCGCACGCGCACAATGCCTGGTGACCCCGCAAGCCATGGCCGAGGCGATCGACCGTATGGCCGGGGAGATCGCTGCGCGTCTGGCCGGCACCGATCCGCTGGTTCTGTGCGTGGCCACCGGGGGGATCGTCGCGGCCGGCCAGATCCTGCCGCGGCTGCCCTTCCAGCTCCGGCTGGACTATGTCCATGTCACCCGCTACCGGGGCACCACCCGGGGCGGAGCGCTGGACTGGCGCTACCGTCCGTCGGATACCATCCGCGGCGAGCAGGTGCTGGTTATCGACGACATCCTGGACGAGGGGGTCACCCTGGACGCCATTGTTCGCGCCTGCCGGGAAGACGGGGCGGCCGGTGTGCACACGGCCGTGCTGGTCGAGAAGCTGCGTCCGCACCGCTGCGAGGCCGATTTCGTCGGTGTACAGGTGCCGGACCGCTATCTGTACGGATCTGGGTTGGACTACAAGGGCTACTTCCGCAACTTACCCGGGGTGTTCGCCGTCGCCGACCAGGACCTGTAATGGGATGGTTTATCGGTATTCGCTAAATCTCCAATATAATCTGGAGGTTTTTGACTCGCGGCCGGATTTCGGCTACACCGTGCTTCACAGCGTTAGGGGCGCCCGACGTCCTGCCAGATACCGCAAGGGTATTCGTCGATCGGCGTCTCCCGGGGACCGCACACTGGGCCTGGGCTCTTGAAGAAACAACGAGGAGGATGATTCATGCAAACCCTAGATAACTATCGCGGCACTCACTCCGAGCTGCGGCAGATGATCGACGATCTCCGCGCGATCCTGACCAAAGAGCAGTTGCGCATTCGTCCCAACGCCAAGACCGCCTACGAGCTTCTGTGCGACTTGGGCGAAAAGGTGCGCCGGCATCTGGCGGACGAGGACCGCAGCCTCTACCCGAGCCTGCTGATCCACGAAGACCCCAAGGTGAAGTCGATCGCCTGGGGCTTCATCAGCGGCGAGAAGCCACTACGCAAGACCTTCGACGAGTACCACAAGCGTTGGTTGAAGAACTGCGACTTCAATTTCTCGGACGAGTTTCTGGCCGAGACCCACGAGGTCTTCGAGATGGTGAGCCAGCGCATCGATCGGGAGGAGCAGGTGCTGCTGCCCAAGCTCGTGGAGATCGGTATGTTCCAGGAGGCCCGCCTCTAGAGACAAGAGGGTCATAGACCCCGGCGCGCAACGACGCGAATCTCCGCTGAGGAGGCGTGCCGGCGCCCCGCGATCGCGGGTGCGCCGGCATTTTTTTGCCGGGTTTTATTCGATTCGCTCCGCGCTGGGGTAGACTTCCCAACTGTCGTAGCAGTCTAGGGTAGTCGCATGGGTCTGCTTGCAATCGTCGGCGGTTCGGGATTCGCGCGCCTCGCCGCGCTGAGCGAGCCCCAGTCCTTGATGCCGGATACCCCTTACGGACCCATCTCGGCCCCCATCCTGCGCGGTCGCCTGCGCGGTCGCGAGTGTCTGTTCCTGCCTCGCCATGGCGAGGGACACCGACTCCCGCCCCATCGTATTAACTACCGGGCGAACCTGTGGGCGCTGCATGCCCAGGGTGCGCACCGGGTGGTGGGTCTGGCCGCCGTCGGGGGGATCGCTCCGGAGCTCGGCCCGCGCGCCTTTGCAGTGCCCGATCAGATCGTCGACTACACCTATAGCCGCGACCACACCTACAGCGATGGGGACTCGGGTCCCGTGCTACATGTGGATTTTACCCAGCCCTACTGCCCGGAGCTGCGCCAGTCGCTTCTCGATGCATGCGCACGCGCCGGGGTCCCGGCCGCCGGCCGTGCGACCTACGGTGCGACCCAGGGTCCTCGCCTGGAGAGCGCCGCGGAGATTGCCCGGCTGGAGCGCGACGGCTGCGATCTGGTAGGCATGACCGGAATGCCGGAGGCGGCCCTGGCTCGCGAGTTGGGGCTCTGTTACGCGAGCCTGGCCTTCGTGGTCAACTGGGCGGCGGGCAAAGGGGAGGGCGCGATCGCGATGGAGGAGATCGGCGTGCACCTGGAATATTGCACCGGGAGGGTGGAGCAGGTTCTGGCAGCCCTGGCTGAGGCCGGCTGAATATTGGCGGCGCCTCAATCGGCGCCGTCTCGTGCGAGAGCTTATGTCATCGATAGAAGGGGAGAGACGGCCATGTCCAATGCAGTAACCTCTGGTCTCGGTTGGTTCACAAAGCTGGTGCTTTGGGGGCTGGTGCTGGCGCTCGGCATCCTGTACCTCAGAGCCATCCCGCGCAATGCCCAGGAGACCGCGATTCAGACCCCGCCCTCGGTTGTGACGGCCGCACCGAAGGTCACGTTGACCTCGCCGGCCGCGCCCAGTGCGCCCAAGCCTGCGCCGGCCCCGGTCGCGGTTCAGCAGGCGAAGTCCGCCGCCCCGGTGTCTCCCGCGCCGGCTCTGGCTCCGGCACCGGCGCCCGCTCAGGCTGCCCCGGTCCAGGCCCCGGCCCCCAGCGCGCCGCCATCGATGGTATCCGCCGCACCTGACTCCGCCCCGCCCCCCGCGGCGGTCACGCCGGTGCAGCCGGCCCCCGCCGCGACCGCCCCCAGTGCGGTGACGGCTGCCCCGTCGGCGGCCGGCCAGCCCGCCCAGGCTCGGGAGACCATCGAGCAGCGGCGCGCCCGCCTGTTTGCCGAGTATCAGGCGATGCGTCGGGCCGCCCAGGAAGAGATGCGCAAGCACTGGGAGCGAATGGGCGCACCTAGCCCGATGACGGTGCCTTACGGCTACCCGGGTTATGGTCCGGGCTATGCCCCCGGTTATGCCCCGGGACCCTACGCCCCCCGCTGATCCGCTCGGTTGCGGTTGCGCCGTGGCCTAGGGCTAACGGCGCGACTGGGCTTCAGCCCGGGACCTCCTCGGTAGTCCCGAGGGGGATCTCCGGGTGCTGCCCCGGCTGAAGGGGCGAGCCGCACTGGCGGCAGATATAGGTCTGGCCGGCCAGCACCCGGTGGTGCCGGATACTGGTCAGGCGGTGTCCCCGACAGGCGCAGTGATAGTCGAGCTCGCGCAGTTGTCGGGTCTTTAGCCCGGAGACGTCGTAGTCGTGGCAGCGCCTGGGCTGCGCTCCAAAGCGACGCATGATGGCCACCCACTCGGCCCCATGAGGCCGGATGCGTGCACCGTGGCGTGCGAAGGCGATCAGGTGTGCTACCTCGTGGGGGACGGTGCTCGTCAGGAATGTCTCCGGATGGGCGCGCAGCAGCACCGGGTTGTATCGGATCAGTGCCGGCCCGCGCTCCGCGAGGCGCGCCTGGCCCGCGGCCCGCCCGCGCAGATCGAAGCGGACCGCGACCTCGGGCCGGGCGATCCGCAGCCAGTCGGCGGCCTCGGCCAGCAGTCTGGCGGTGCGGTCGGTGACCCGTTCCTGGAGGTGCCCCTCGAGGGCGCGTGCGTGGTTCATCTGTTGGTCGATCAGGTTGCGCAACGAGCGTTGTTGGCTCGGGCGCGATTATCTCAGGGCCGCCGCCGCGGCGGTAAGTCCGTTTTTGCCTTGCGCATCGGACGCAGAGGACATAAACTTCCAGCGCTTAAGGAAGTGACGGATTACAGTATCCACGAACGCTCGCCGTTTTTAGATTCTGCGCTGGCGAATTCCCGTTGGCCCCGTCATGAACCCCGACCTCGGGGTTTTTTTGTATCTCCCCGTGTGGGTCCCCGCGCCGCGGGCGACCGCCGGGGGAGCCGACAAGCGAGTGGGCCCTTGGCCCATTTTTTGTTTTTGCCCGGTGCCCGACCCTGGGCCCGACCTTGGGTCCGATCCGGAAGGCTCGGCCGGGCGCGTACTCGGTAGGTCGCGACATGCAGCCGGTTGACAGCACCCTGACCCTCCTGGCCCGCCGTGTGGTGGAGCCCATGGGCTTCGAGCTGGTCGCCGTGGAGTATTTCCAGCGCGGCGGCGGGGCCACTCTAAGGGTATATATCGACCACCCGGACGGTATCGATCTGGACGACTGCACCGCGGTCAGTCACCAGTTGAGCGGGGTGCTGGACGTGGAAGACCCCTTACAAGGCCAGTATGACCTGGAGGTCTCGTCCCCCGGGCTGGATCGCCCCCTGGTTTTTCCGGAGCACTTCCGGCGCTTCGTCGGGCAGCGGGTGAAGGTCCGGCTGGCCGAGAAGGTCGAGGGCCGGCGCAACCTGGAGGGGGTCCTGCTGGGGCTCGCGGAGGATGGGCCGGGGGACGGGACGGTCCGCTTGGAGGCCGAGGGGCGGACCTGGGAGCTCCCGCTGGGGGCAGTTGAGTCCGCCCGCCTGATTCCGGATTTTCGATAGGCCCGCTGGCAAGCGCCTGACTGTAAGTAGAGCTGCCGGTCGCACAGAGCTGAGACATCGACGGTATGAGCAAAGAGATCCTGCTGGTCGTTGAGGCCGTATCCAACGAGAAAGATGTCCCCGAGGATGTGATCTTCGAGGCTATCGAAGCCGCGCTCGCCTCGGCTACCCGTAAGAAGCACGGGGGCGAGATCGATGCGCGGGTGACGATCGACCGCAAGACCGGGGAGTACCGCACCTTTCGCCGCTGGGAGATAGTTCCGGACCCGGTGGAGGGGGTGCTGGAGGCCTCGGAGCGCCAGATCACGGCCTCCGCCGCTGCAATCCTGGAGCCCGAGCTCCAGATCGGCGACTTTATGGAGGAGGAGATCGAGTCCGAGCTGTTCGGGCGCATCGCCGCCCAGACCGCCAAGCAGGTGATTGTCCAGAAGGTGCGCGAGGCCGAGCGCACCAAGATCGTGGATGCCTACGCCGACCGCAAAGGCCAGCTCGTGACCGGTATCGTCAAGAAGGCGGACCGCGGCACCATCATTCTCGATTTGGGAGCCAACGCCGAGGCATTAGTCCCCCGGGAGCATGTGATTCCGCGCGAATCGGTGCGCGCCGGCGACCGTCTGCGCGGATACCTCTTCGACGTGCGTGCCGAGGCCAAAGGGCCCCAGCTCTTCGTCAGCCGCACCGCCCCGGAGCTCCTGATCGAGCTGTTCAAGCTGGAGGTGCCCGAGGTGGGCGAGGGCATGATCCAGATCCTAGGCGCAGCACGCGACCCCGGGGTAAGGGCCAAAATTGCAGTGCGCACCAAAGACCCGCGCATCGACCCGGTGGGGGCCTGCGTGGGTATGCGCGGCTCGCGGGTCCAGGCGGTCTCCAACGAGCTCAATGGCGAGCGGGTGGATATTATTCTCTACGACGACAATCCGGCCCAGTATGTGATTAACGCCATGTCCCCGGCGGACGTAGTCTCCATCGTCATCGACGAGGAGGCACGCAGTATGGATGTGGCGGTCAAGGAAGAGAACCTGTCGCAGGCGATCGGCCGCGGCGGACAGAATGTGCGGCTCGCCAGCCAGCTTACCGGCTGGGAGCTCAATGTCATGAACGAGGAAGAGGCGGCGGCCAAGAGCGAGCAGGAGGCGCGCCGCTCGGTGCAGGGCTTTATGGACCAGCTCGGGGTAGACGAGCGTCTGGCCGCCATCCTGGTGGATGAGGGCTTCACCACGGTGGACGAGGTGGCCTTCGTCCCGATGGCGGAGATGCAGGCGATCGACGAGCTGGACGACGACACCATCGTCGACCTGCGAGAGAAGGCCAAAGATGTCCTGCTCACCCGTGCCATTGCCTCCGAGGAGGGTGCGGGTACCCAGCCCGCCGACGACTTGCTCGGTATGGACGGCGTAGACGAGCCGCTCGCCTTGGCGCTCGCCGCCTGCGGTGTGGCCACCATGGAGGATCTCGCCGAGCAGTCGGTCGACGATCTGATGGAGATCGAGGGTATGGACCAAGAACGTGCCGCCCGCCTCATCATGAAGGCGCGCGAGCCCTGGTTTGCGGATGCCGGCGAGGAAACCCGGTAGGAGGTCAGCTCATGAGTGAAGTCACGGTTAAACAACTCGCCTCCACGGTCGGCATCCCGGTCGAACGTCTTCTGGCCCAATTGAACGAGGCCGGCATCCGCGCGAGCGGGGCGGACGCCACCCTCACCGAGCAGGAGAAGCTTCAGCTGCTCGGCTATCTGCGCCGTAGCCACGGCAAAGCGGAGCCGGAGAATGCCGCGTCGCCCGATCAGGTGACGCTCAAGCGCAAGAGCGTGAGCGAGCTGCGTCAGCCCGCTGCAGCCCCGCGCGTCCCCGGCGGCGCGACCGGCGAGCGCGGCTCCCGTCCAGTGCCTGCCGCGCGGGCCAAGACGGTGAGTGTGGAGGTCCGGCGCAAGCGCACCTATGTCAAGCGCGGCGACGAGGCTCCGGCCCCCGCTCCGGCTCCCGTCACGGCCACGGCCCCAGCGCCAGCCCCTCAGTCGACGGCACCGCGCCGCCCGGTGGTGGAGGCGCAGCGTCCGTTGCGCGAGCGCGGCGGGCTGGCCGGCGGACCCCATAACGAGGTTAGACGCCGCTCGGAGCTGGAGTCGATGCGTGCCGAGCAGGAGGCGCGCCGGCTGGCCGATCAGGAGGATCAGGAGCGCAAGCAGCGCGAGGACGAAGAGCGGCGACGGGAGGCCGAAGAGAGTCGCCGCCGCGCGGAGGCCGAGCTTGCGGCCCGCCGCTTGGCCGAAGAGGCCGAGCGCCTTGCTGCCGAGTCTGCCGCGTCCGTCGAGCGCGCGGAGACCGCGCCCGCGGCCCCCTCGATTCTGGAGGCCGAGCCTCCGGTCCCGGAAGAGGATGCGGAGACCGTCCGCCGCCGAGGCGAGCCCGCCAAACCCCCCAAGAAGGCACCAGTGGCGCCGGTCGCGGCGCCCAAAAAGATCGCCGACCTCTCCGAGAAAGAGCGCTCTGTCAAGAAGGCCGCGCGCAAGGATTCTCTGCGTGCCCGGGATGCCGATGTTCCGCGCACCGAATACGAGGAGGTGGACGCGGAGGCTGCCGGCGGCGGTCGCACTCAGCGGCGCAAGAAGAAGCTGGGCAAGCCCCAGCTTCAGGACAAGCATTTGTTCCAGCGGCCTACCGCTCCGGTGGTGCGCGAGGTGGAGGTTCCCGAGTCGATCGCCGTGGGCGAGCTGGCCAGCCGGATGTCGGTCAAGGTCGGGGATGTGATCAAGGCGCTGTTCAAGCAGGGCACCATGGTCACGATCAACCAGATGCTGGACCGCGACACCGCCATGCTGTTGGTGGAGGACATGGGCCACAAGGCGGTCGCCGAGGACATGCGCACGGCGGAAGACACCCTGATCGAGGAGGTCGACGCCCGGATCGAAGAGGCGAAGGCCGAGCCACGCGCACCGGTGGTCACCATCATGGGTCACGTCGATCACGGCAAGACCTCGCTCTTGGATTATATCCGGCGCACCCGGGTCGCCTCCGGCGAGGCCGGCGGAATCACCCAGCACATCGGCGCCTACCATGTAGAGACCAGCCGCGGGGTTGTCACCTTCCTGGATACCCCCGGACACGCAGCCTTCTCGGCCATGCGTGCCCGCGGCGCCAAGGTGACCGATATCGTGGTCCTGGTAGTGGCGGCGGACGACGGGGTCATGCCTCAGACGATCGAGGCGATTCAGCACGCCCGGGCCTCGGAGGTCCCGATCGTGGTCGCCGTCAATAAGATCGACAAGCCCGACGCCAATCCGGACCGGGTCATGCAGGAGCTCTCCCAGCACCAGGTGCTGACCGAGGAGTGGGGCGGCGACACCATGCTGGTCAAGGTTTCGGCTAAGACCGGCGCCGGGATCGACGACCTGCTCGACGCCATCCTGCTCCAGGCCGAGGTCTTGGAGCTTAAAGCGCCCGTGGACGGCCCGGCGCGCGGTGCCATCGTGGAGTCGAGCCTGGACAAGGGTCGCGGCCCGGTGGCCACCATCCTGGTCCAATCCGGGACGCTGCGGCGCGGCGATGTGATTGTCAGCGGCAGCGAGTATGGCCGCGTGCGTGCCATGTTCGACGAGGCCGGCAACCCCATCGAGGAGGCCGGACCCTCCATCCCGGTGCAGGTGCTGGGGCTCTCGGCCACCCCCAACGCGGGCGACGACGTGCTCGCGGTGGCTGACGAGCGCCGTGCCAGGGAGGTCGCCGAGCTGCGCTCTACCCGCGTGCGCCGTTCCCGGATCGACGAGCAGAAGGGGGCAAGCCTGGATCAGCTCTTCTCCCAGCTCAAAGAGGGGGAGCTCAAGAGCGTCAACCTGATCGTCAAGGCCGATGTGCAGGGAAGTCTGGAGGCCCTGCGGGACAGCTTGCTCAAGCTGACCAACGACGAGGTCAAGGTGAGTCTGGTCGCCACCGGGGTGGGAGGGATTACCGAGTCCGACGCCAACCTGGCGGTGACCTCGAACGCCATCATCCTCGGATTCAATGTCCGGGCAGACGCTGCGGCGCGCCGGGTGGTGGAGGACAAGGGGCTCGACCTGCGCTACTACAGCATCATCTACGAGCTGATCGACGACGTGAAGAAGGCCATCTCCGGCCTGCTCAAGCCCGTGATCACCGAAGAGATCATCGGCATGGTGGAGGTGCGCGACGTGTTCCGATCCTCCAAGTTCGGTGCGATCGCCGGCTGCATGGTGGTGGATGGGGTCATCAAGCGCAACAACCCGATCCGCGTCCTGCGCAACAACGTGGTGATCTACGAGGGCACATTGGAGTCGCTGCGCCGCTTCAAGGACGACGTCTCCGAGGTCAGGGCCGGCACCGACTGCGGCATCGGCGTAAAGAACTACAACGATGTCCAGGTCGGAGACCACATCGAGGTGTTCGAGCGGACCGTGAAGGCGCGCGTACTGTGATCGCAGGATGAAAGAGTTCGATCGTACCGAACGCCTGGGCGCCGAGTTTCGCCGCGAGCTCGCACTCCTGGTGCGCGATGAAGTGCGCGATCCGCGCCTTGCCAACATCACCATCCAGGAGGTGCGGGTCGCCCGGGACCTGTCTCATGCCAAGGTCTTCTTTACCTGCTTCGCCGGGACCGGGGAGGGCGGCGAGCAGCCGGTTGCGCAGGAGCGCCTGCTCAATGGCCGGCTCGCCGGATTCCTGCGTCATGGATTGGCCCAACGGGTCAACCGGGTGCGGGCCATGCCTCAGCTTCACTTCGTCTATGACGAGTCGATCCAGAGCGGCGAGCGGCTCGCCGCCCTGATCGAGGGTGCCGTGGAGGGGCTGGACGACGAGACCGCTGCCGATGCCGTGTCCGACGAAGACGATGCCGAGCTCGACACCGCCGCCGATCGGGACCCCCAAGGGCCCCCGCAGCCCAGGACCTAAGGAGCTCAATCCTCATGGGACGCCGCCGTAACCCGGGACGTAACGTCACCGGAATCCTGCTCTTGGATAAACCGCTAGGGCAGAGCTCGAACGAGGCCCTGCAACGGGTCAAGAGGTTTTACCGGGCCGCTAAGGCCGGACACACCGGGAGCCTGGATCCGCTGGCCACCGGTCTGCTGCCAGTCTGTCTGGGGGCCGCCACCAAGTTCTCGGCCTTCCTGCTGGATGCGGACAAACGCTATCGGGTGCGGGTGCGCTTAGGTGTCACCACCACCACAGCGGACGCGGAGGGGGAGGTGGTCGAGACCCGTCCAGTAGAGGGCATCGATGCCGAACGGATTCGCGAGGTGCTGGCCCGTTATATGGGCCCCATCGACCAGCTCCCGCCCATGTACTCGGCAGTCAAGCACGCCGGGGAGCGGCTCTACAAGCTGGCCCGCCAGGGGATCGAGGTGGAGCGTACCCCGCGACGCATCCAGATTTTTGCGCTGGATCTGCGCGAGTGCCAACTTGACGGGACCGCCGTCCCCGAGATCGAGATCGACGTCCACTGCTCCAAGGGTACCTATGTCCGTACCCTAGCCGAGGACATTGGGCGGGACCTGGGCTGCGGCGGCCATGTGAGCCAACTGCGGCGCACCGGGGTCGGCCCCTATGCAGAACCCGCCCAGCCATTCGTGACCTTAGACGAAGTGCGGGATCTGGCTGAGCGCGAGGGCGGGGCGGCGGAGCTCGATGCACTGCTGCTGCCCCTGGAGAGCGCGCTCGGCCACTGGCCGGCGGTACGCCTCTCTATGGATGCCGCCTTCTATCTCCAGCAGGGCCAAGCGGTATTGGTGCCCCAGGCGCCCACCGAAGGCCTAGTCCGGCTCTACGACCCGTCCAAGCGGTTCTTAGGCGTCGGGGAGATCGCAGACGACGGCAAGGTGCAGCCCAAGCGTTTGGTGTAGGGAAGCTTCCAGCGACCGGCCGCCGGCGATGCAGGGTGCCGGTCGCCGCAAGCTCACCCAAAGAAATCCCGTTTGGACGCGTCGTCGCGAACCGGTAAGATTCCGCGTCCATTCTTAAACGAGGCCGGATCCCCTGAGGTCATTGTCGGGGCGATCGCCCGGTCGGCAGGTGCCGCCGGGATGCTTAAGGCCTTTTCCCATGTCCCCCATCGAGATGAAGGAGACCTTCAATGACTATGACCGCAGCGGATAAGAAGCAAATCGTCGATTCGTACGCCCGGGGCGATAACGATACCGGCTCCCCCGAGGTCCAAGTTGCCTTATTGACGGCGCGCATCAGCCAGCTCACCGAGCACTTCAATATCCATAAGCATGACCATCACTCCCGACGCGGTCTGGTGCGTATGGTCAACTCCCGGCGCAAGCTGCTCGATTATCTGAAAGGCAAGGACCTGGACCGTTACCGCGACCTGATCGGGCGCCTGGGGCTGCGCCGCTGAAGAAAGGCCTCGGGCCGAGGGCCGAGGGCCGAGGATTTGCTTGGCCCCTGGCCCCTGGCCCTTGGCCTTTGGCCCTTCCGATCCGATGCCTCGGCGACGCACACCCGAGGCCCATGCCCGAGGCCCAAGCCCGCGGCCCACACCCGAGGTCATACCCGTGATTCCCACCCCGATCCGTAAAGAATTCCAATTCGGCAAGCAGACGGTCACCCTTGAGACTGGCGAGATCGCCCGCCAGGCCGACGGCGCCGTGCTGATCAGCATGGACGACACCGTCGTCTTAGTCACCGTGGTGGTTGGCAAGCAGTCCACCCCGGAGCGCGATTTCCTGCCGCTCACCGTCGACTATCAGGAAAAGACCTATGCCGCCGGACGCATACCGGGCGGGTTCTTCCGCCGCGAGGGCCGTCCGAGCGAAAGCGAGATTCTCACCTCCCGCCTGATCGATCGCCCGATCCGGCCGCTGTTCGCAGAGGGCTTCACCAACGAAGTCCAGATCATCGCCACGGTGAAATCGTTAAATCCCGCGGTCAATCCGGAGGTACCGGCTCTGATCGGCACCTCCGCGGCACTCGCTGTGGCCGGGCTGCCGTTTAACGGACCCATCGGCGCGGCGCGGGTCGGATACAAAGACGGCGAATATATCTTGAACCCCGCGGTCATCGGCCTGGGACCGGACAGCGATCTGGATCTGGTGGTCGCCGGCACCGAGCACGCGGTGCTCATGGTGGAGTCCGAGGCCCGGGGCCTCTCCGAAGAGGTCATGCTGGGCGCAGTGCTCTTCGGCCACGAGCAGATGCAGGTTGTCATCCAGGCGATCCGGGAGCTGGCCGCCGAGGTTCATAAGGCCCCCATGGCCTTCACACCGGTACTGCCCGATCCTCAGCTCGCCGAGGCTATCGCCCCCTTCGAGAAGCAGATCGCCGAGGCCTATACCATCAAGGAAAAGATGGCCCGCTATTCGGTTCTGGATGCCATCCGCGCAGACGTGATCGAGCGCGTCCGCGCAGTCGAGGGTTGCACCTGGAGCGTGCAGCAGGTCCAGGGTGCCATCGAGCGCATGGAGTCGCGGATCGTCCGCGGCAATATCCTGGACGGCCGCCCGCGCATCGACGGGCGCGATACCAAGACCGTGCGACCCATCTCGATCCGCGTCGGCGTGCTGCCGCGCACCCACGGCTCGGCGCTATTCACCCGCGGCGAGACTCAGGCACTGGTCATTACCACTTTAGGGACAGAGCGCGACAGCCAGATCATCGATGCGCTGGAGGGGGAGCGGCGCGAGCATTTCATGCTCCACTATAACTTTCCCCCCTTCTGCGTCGGCGAGATCGGCCGGGTCGGCAGCCCCAAGCGCCGCGAGATCGGCCACGGGCGCCTGGCCAAGCGCGGCGTGCTCGCCTGCATGCCGGGAATCGAGCAGTTCCCCTACTCGGTGCGCGTGGTCTCCGAGATCACCGAGTCCAACGGGTCCAGCTCAATGGCCAGCGTCTGCGGCACCAGCTTGTCCCTGATGGACGCCGGCGTTCCGCTCAAGGGGCCGGTGGCCGGCGTGGCCATGGGTCTGATCAAGAAAGGCGACCAATTCGCCGTACTCACGGACATCATGGGCGACGAGGACCACTTGGGCGACATGGACTTCAAGGTCGCGGGCACCGCCGAGGGCATCAATGCCCTTCAAATGGACATCAAGATCGAGGGCATCACCCGCGAGATCATGGAAGTCGCATTGGCGCAGGCCAAGGCCGGACGGCTCCACATCCTGGGCGAGATGGGCAAAGTCATCGATGTCCACCGCTCCGAGATGTCCGAGCACGCCCCGCGCATCATCGAGATCAAAATCCATCCGGAGAAGATCCGCGATGTCATCGGTAAGGGCGGCTCGGTCATCCGTGCCATTACCGAAGAGACCGGTGCGACCATCGATATCACGGACGACGGCGTGGTCAAGATCTTCTCGGTCGAGAAGGCCGCGGGCGAAGAGGCCAAGCGCCGCATCCGTCTTATCACTGCCGATGTCGAGGTGGGCAAGGTCTACGAGGGCAAGGTCGCCCGATTGATGGATTTCGGCGCATTCGTCACCATCCTCCCCGGCCGCGACGGCCTGGTCCACATCTCCCAGATCTGCGAGGAGCGAGTGCAATCGGTCAGCGACAAGCTGAAAGAGGGCGACGTAGTGCGCGTCAAGGTCCTGGAGGTCGACAAGCAGGGCCGCATTCGGCTCAGCATGAAGGCGGTGGAGCTGGGCGAATAATCGCCTGCACGACGCAACGCAGAGGCCGTCCGCGGATGGCCGCTACGAGAAAAAGGGGCCCGAGCGGCCCCTTTTTCGTAGTGCCGGGGCGTCGCGCACTGGAGGCCGGAACGACGATCAAGGCCGCGCAACGTAATCTGACGTGCCCCGCGGCCGGGTCGCCCGCGACAGCGACGCGGGCACCGGCAAACCAGCGCACGGGGGGCATCGCATGACGGAACAAGGCAATTTTGCGGGTCCGGGGCAACCGGATCAGGCGCAGAGCGACGCCGAGCGGTCGTTGCTCGCCGATCTTCTGGAGCGCTCGCGGCTGTATCTCACCAGCACGGACTATCTGGAGCTGCTGGGTTTTGTCTCGCGGCTGCGCAACTTCGCGCCTTTCAACGCCATGCTGTTGCAGATCCAGAAACCGGGGCTGACCTACGCGGCATCGGAGTACGATTGGCGAATGCGGTTCAAGCGCACCGTCAAGGACCGCGCCCGACCGTTGCCGATTCATCGGATGGACTGGGGGGCGAGCTCACCTATTGCACCCTGGGTGCCCCGGTGGAGATGGACAAGCTACTGACCGGCGAGAACCTGCCGACCTTCGAGCAACTGGGGACGCTCCTGTTTCACATGGCGACCAACGAGGCCCGGCCGGTCGCCGCCGAGCCCGATGAGGTCGCGGGGTGCGGCTACCTGGGAGAGTCGCCCGCCCAGCAGGTGTGGCTGATCTATCGCCCGGACCTGGCGTTTCTCAAGTCCCGCGACGCGGCTTGGGGGGACTGTTTGGGACTCGCTTAGCGTTTACTTACTAAGCTATTGTCTTAAAAGCTGTATTTTCTGTAAATTGGCGGAGAGGGTGGGATTCGAACCCACGGTACGCTCGCGCGTACACCTGATTTCGAGTCAGGCCCGATCGGCCACTCCGGCACCTCTCCGGGATGCGGGGTTCGCTGCATTGGGTAGCAGCGAGTCGGTTAGTTTAGGCGAGCACCGCGTCTTTGTCCACGGTCTCTGTGGGTTCTTGGCGCTTTGAGCTCGGCGCTTAAGCACTCAACGCCGCGCGCGGAAAAAGGCTCGCAGAGTCTCCGCGCAAGGCTCTGCCAGCACGCCGCCCGAGCAGGCGGTGCGGTGGTTGAAGCGGGCGTCGGAGGGGAGTAGGTCGAAGACGCTGCCGCAGGCGCCGGCCTTGGGGTCCGGCGCACCGTAGACCACGCGCTCGACGCGGGCATGGACGATGGCGCCGGCACACATGACGCAGGGCTCCAGGGTGACATAGAGGGTGGAGCCGGGCAGCCGATAGTTGCCCACCCGACTGGCGGCGTCGCGCAGGGCGCAGATCTCCGCGTGGGCCGTGGGGTCTGCGGCGGCGATGGGGCGATTCCAGCCCTGGCCGATCGTCTCGCCGTCCCGCACCAGGATGGCGCCTACCGGGACCTCGCCTTCCTCCGCCGCTCGTCGGGCTAGGTCCAAGGCATGGACCATGTAGTCCTCGTCCTCCGGATTGGTCTTGCACTCCAGCGTCACGATCGCCGGCTTGCCCTATTTGCCCTGGTTTGCATTCATTCGTGGCTCATGACTCGTCGGAGACTATTCCCACTCGATAGTCCCCGGCGGCTTGCCGGTGATGTCGTAGACCACGCGGGAGACGCCCGGGACCTCGTTGACGATACGCCGGCACACCAGATCCAGTAAGTCGTAGGGGAGATGCGCCCAGCGCGCGGTCATGAAGTCGATGGTCTCGACAGCGCGCAGCGCGATGACATGGGCGTATTGGCGATTGTCGCCGACCACGCCCACGGAGCGCACCGGGAGGAAGACTGCGAATGCTTGGGAGACCTTGTCGTAGAGCCCGGCGCGGTAGAGCTCCTCGATATAGATATGGTCGGCGCGGCGCAGCGTCTCTGCGTATTCTCGGTGGACCTCGCCCAAGATGCGCACGCCTAATCCCGGGCCTGGGAACGGGTGACGATGAACCATCTCGGAGGGCAGGCCCAGCTCGATACCGATGCGTCTCACCTCGTCTTTGAAGAGCTCGCGCAGCGGCTCGACCAGTCCGAGCTTCATGTCATCCGGCAATCCGCCGACATTGTGGTGGGATTTGATGACTTTGGCCTTACCGGTCTTGGCGCCGGCAGACTCGATCACGTCCGGATAAATGGTTCCCTGGGCGAGCCAGCGGACATCTGTCAGCTTGGATGCCTCGTCGTCGAAAACCTCGATGAAGCTGGCGCCGATGACCTTGCGTTTCTGCTCCGGGTCCGCGATGCCCTTGAGCCGCCCCAAGAACAGCTCGGAGGCATCGACGCGGATGACCTTCACGCCCATGTGGCGGGCGAAGGTGGCCATCACCTGATCGCCCTCTCCAAGGCGCAGCAGCCCGTTGTCGACGAAGACGCAGGTCAGCCGCTCGCCGATGGCGCGGTGGAGCAGGGCGGCGACAACGCTGGAGTCGACACCGCCGGAGAGCCCGAGTAGGACCTGGTCATCGCCGACTTGGGCGCGGACCTTGGCAATGCTGTCCTCGATGATCCGCTCCGGGGTCCAGAGCCGCCCGCAGCCGCAGATCTCGTGGACGAAGCGGTCCAGGATTCGGCTGCCCTGGCGGGTGTGGGTGACCTCCGGGTGGAACTGGAGCCCGTAGAAGCCCCGAGCCTCGTCGGCGATGCCTGCAAGCGGTGCATTGGGTGTCTGCGCGATGACGCTGAAGCCGGGTGGCGGGGTCTCTACCCGGTCGCCGTGGCTCATCCAGACATCGAGGAGTCCATAACCCTCCGGGCTCGTATGGTCCTCGATCTCCCGCAGCAGCCGGGAATGGCCGCGGGCGCGGACCTGCGCATAACCGTATTCCCGATGATCCGCCGGGGCGACGGTGCCGCCGAGTTGGTGCGCCATGGTCTGGAGCCCATAGCATATCCCGAGCACCGGGACACCGAGTGCGAAGACCAAGGGGTCGGCGCGCGGGGTCTCCGCCTCATGGACCGACTCTGGTCCGCCGGACAGGATCACGCCCCTGGGCGCGAACGCGCGGATGGCCTCGGCACCCATATCCCAGGGATGCAGCTCGCAATAGACCCCAGCCTCCCGCACCCGTCGGGCGATGAGCTGGGTGTACTGAGAGCCGAAGTCCAGGATCAGAATGCGGTCGGTGTGGATGTTGGCCATGATTTAGCAGTGGTTCCGGCAAAGGTACGCGGCGATTGGCGATGCTGGGGATGCGAGAGGAGACATATTCAAGAGCGTTCAGCGTCGAAGGCCGTTGCGAGGGCGCCCCGATGTCATGCCCTTTCAGGGCTAACGACCCTCTCGTCCACAACCCAGGGCGTTGCCCTGGGCGAGTATGTCACGCCCCTTCGGGGCTCTGGACGCGACGGCTGCGAGCCTAGACTCTTAGTCGAGATATGGCGCTAATCGCCTATTGGAAATAAGCATATTGATTCTTGCACCGGATTGCGCCTCAAGCGCAATCCGGCGCAAGCAATCAATTGTCGATGCGGTAGTTCGGGGCTTCTTTGGTGATCTGCACGTCATGGACATGCGATTCGCGCATCCCGGCCATGCTGACCCGCACGAACTGCGGCTTGGTGCGCATTTCCTCGATCGTGGCGCAGCCGGTGTAGCCCATGCCCGAGCCCAATCCGCCAACCAACTGATGGATGACGTTGAGCACGCTGCCCTTGTAGGGAACCCGGCCCTCGATCCCCTCGGGGACCAGCTTGTCTTTTTCCGAGTCTTCCTGAAAATAGCGGTCGCTGGAGCCCTCCTTAGCGCCCATGGCACCGAGCGAGCCCATGCCGCGATAGGACTTATAGGAGCGACCCTGATAGATTTCGACCTCCCCGGGGGCCTCGTCGGTGCCGGCGAAGAGCCCGCCGATCATGACGCTGTGTGCACCCGCTGCGATCACCTTGGCCACATCGCCGGAGTAGCGCAGACCGCCGTCCGCAATGACCGGGACCCCGGTTCCATCCAGTGCCTCGGTCACATTGGCCACAGCTGTGATCTGGGGCACGCCGACCCCGGCGACGATTCGGGTGGTACAGATGGAGCCGGGGCCGATGCCGACCTTGACCGCGTCCGCGCCGGCCTCGGCTAATGCACGGGCGGCGTCCGCGGTGGCGATGTTTCCGCCGACGACCTGGACCTCCGGGAACTGGCGCTTGACCCAGGCGACCCGGTCCAGGACTCCCTGAGAATGCCCATGGGCGGTGTCGACCACGATCACATCCACCCCGGCCTCAACCAGTGCGGCGACCCGCTCGTCGGTGCCTTTGCCGACGCTCACCGCGGCCCCGCAGCGCAGCCGCTCGTGGTGGTCCCGCGATGCCTTGGGGAAGTCTTTGGCCTTCTGGATGTCCTTGACCGTGATGAGCCCGCGTAGCTCGAAGCGGTCGTTGACCACCAGCACCTTTTCGATGCGGTACTGGTGTAGAAGTCTGACTACCTCATCGCGGCTGGCGCCCTCCTTGACCGTGACCAGTCGCTCCTTAGGGGTCATGATGGCCGAGACCGGCTCGTTCATGCGGGTCTCGAAGCGCAGGTCGCGGCCGGTGACGATACCCACCAACTGCCCATGCTCGGTGACCGGGACGCCGGAGATATTGTTTGACCGGGTCTGGCGCAGGACCTCGCCCACGGTCACGTCCGGGGAGACCGTGATGGGGTTGCGGATGATCCCGCTCTCGTATTTCTTGACCGCCAGCACCTCGCGGGCCTGACGCTCCGTGCTCATGTTCTTGTGGATAATGCCGATGCCGCCTTCCAAGGCCATGGCGATCGCCAGTCGCGCCTCGGTCACCGTGTCCATCGCGGCCGAGACCAGCGGGATTTTGAGCGCGATCTCCCGGGTCAGCCTGGTGTGGAAGCTAACCTCGTTGGGCAGCACACGGGAGTGGGCAGGGACGAGGAGCACGTCATCGAAGGTCAGGGCTTCCTGGATCAGACGCATGGCTCAAGCACTCCGAACGGGGCAGTAGCCCCGAAAAAATAACCTGTGAGTATAGATTTTCCGAGTGCCCACGTAAACTTCACTTGGCGGCGGGTCAAGGCAACACTGCTGCAACGGTTGCGGCGCGCCCATGCGCAAGAGACTTGGCCCGCCGCTGGCCCCTTGGCGGGGCGCATCGATCCAGCGCGCACGGCTGCGCATACCGTCCCCGACCTCCTGGGTCCGACGGATAACCGCTGGCAGTCCCCAGTGATCGACACCCCTCTGCTCCTTGCCTGGGATGTCGCCACGAACAACTCTGCCGCCTGGCTCGACGACCCCAAGACCGTCCATGCCATACGCTGAGCATTTCCAGCGGCTGCCAGGGGTGCAGTGCAAGCGCTAAGGCCCAGGACTGGGAGCCACCACCGAACCACTTCTCGTTAGAATGCCTCGCCACTCGCCACTCGCCACTTCCCATGAAACCCGAGCCGCTCGATCCAGCCCTGGATTTCGACCGCGACATTTACAGCGTCGCGCGCCTTGCGGCCGAGGTGCGCGCGGTGCTGGACGGGAGCTTCCCGTTGATTTGGGTGCGCGGGGAGATCTCCAACCTGGCACAGCCGGCCTCCGGGCACATCTATTTCAGCATCAAGGATGAGGCCGCTCAGGTGCGGTGCGCGATGTTCCGGGCCAAGCGACTGCTGCTCGGGTTCCGGCCCGAGAACGGCCAGCAGGTGCTGGCACGGGTGCGGGTGACGCTCTATGAGCCCCGCGGGGACTTCCAGCTCGTGGTGGAGCATTTGGAGCCGGGCGGGGAGGGTGCGCTGCGAATGGAGCTGGAGCGGCTTAAGCGTCGCCTGGACGCGGAAGGGCTGTTCGCGCAGTCCGCCAAGCGGGCGCTCCCGTCCTTCCCGCGCCAGGTGGGTCTGATCACCTCGCCGTCCGGGGCGGCGGTCCATGATCTGCTGACGGTACTCGGGCGGCGTCTGCGCGCGCTGCCGGTGCTGATCTATCCGGCCCAGGTCCAGGGGGCTGGGGCGGTGGAGTCTCTGGTCGCGGCACTGGCGCTCGCCGACCGGCGCCGGGACTGCGATGTTTTGATCCTGGCCCGGGGCGGGGGCTCGCTGGAGGACCTGGCCGCCTTTAACGACGAGTCGCTGGTGCGAGCCATTCGGGCCTGCGCAATCCCTGTGGTGACCGGGGTCGGCCATGAGGTTGATTTCACGCTCGCGGACCTGGCGGCCGACCGCCGGGCAGCCACCCCCTCGGCGGCGGCGGAGCTGGTGGCGCCCTCCGCGGAGCACCTGTCGCAGCGGCTCGCGGCGCTCTCCGCCCGGCTGATCCATCTGGAGGACCGGGTGATCGAGGCTCGGGGCCAGCGTCTGGCCGCGGTCCTGCGACACCTGGCGCTGCTGCACCCCAGCGCCCGTCTGGAACGTGGCGCGCAGCGTTTGGACGAGTTGGAGCGGCGACTCGCCGAGTCGATAGACCGGCAACTTCAACGGCTCGGCGGACGCCTGGAGCCGGCCCGTCTGGCGCTCCAGGGGGCCTCCCCGGCGCGGCGTCTAGAGCGTGCGGGCGCGTCCCTGGACGGGCTCTCGCGGCGGCTTGCCTGGTGCGAGCGGCGCACCCTGGAGCAGGCTGGCGAGCGGCTGGCGCGGGCGGCGGCGGGGCTTGACGCACGCAGCCCGCTCGCCACCCTGGCGCGCGGCTATGCCATCGTCTCGCGGGACGCGGACGGGGCCATCCTGCGGGATCCCGGTCAGGCCCCGCCCGGCACCGTCATCCGGGCGCGTCTGGCCGGCGGGTCGCTGCGCGCGGTGGTGGAGTTGGAGCCTGCGGACGGGGCTCCGGCCGCGCGGGTTAAACGTCCGCGCACGCGGCGGCCCCCAACATGATCGTCGATCCTGCCCTGCGCCAACGGTTGCTGAACACCTTTCCCTTCCTGGGCGGTGCCGACGACGGGTTCCGGAAGTCGTTCTGGAGCGCCGCGACCATGACCCGCCTGCCCGCCGGCCAGACCATCGGGCGCCAGGGCGGGGAGTGCGCCCATCTCGCACTGGTGGCGGAAGGCACGGCCCGGGTCTACCGGTTAGGAGAGAACGGCCGGGAGATCACGCTCTACCGGATCCGCCCTGGGGAAAGCTGTGTGCTCACGGCCTCCTGCATCCTGCGCCAGGGGGCCTTTCCAGCCTTTGCCCAGTGCGAGACCGCGGTGGATGCGGTGCTGGTGAGCCAGGGCGAGGTGGAGCGCTGGATGCGCGACTATCCGGCCTGGCGCGCCTTTGTATTCGGGTTGGTGAGCGACCGGCTGCTGGAGGTGATCGAGCTGCTCGATGCCGTGGCCTTCGGTCGTCTGGACCGGCGTCTGGCGGCGCTCTTGTGCTCCCGTCTGGGTCCGTCTGGGCTCGGTGCCGGTGCCGAGATCCCGGTGACCCACCAGGCCCTGGCCGCCGAGTTGGGGTCGTCCCGGGAAGTGGTCAGCCGGCTGCTCGGGAGCTTGGAAGATCAGGGGATAGTAGCGACCGGACGGGGGACTATCCGAGTGCTGGACCCGCAGCGGCTCGCCGTCGTTTCGGGGGAGGCATGTGA
The DNA here is from genome assembly GCA_963780725.1 of uncultured Gammaproteobacteria bacterium. Lineage (GTDB taxonomy): Bacteria > Pseudomonadota > Gammaproteobacteria > Chromatiales > Chromatiaceae > Thiodictyon. Next base: position 2,363,415 of record CAWACV010000001.1, on the reverse strand, counting down.
CATTGTCACCGACGGCGAGCGCGGGCCCCACTAGACTGGACCTTCGCTCGGGCTGGCAACCCTCGAAAGATCCACTCACCAATCACGGAGCTACCGCTCATGAACATGACCAAGAACGTCGGCAACATTGACCGGACCATCCGCATCGTCGCGGGTCTCGCACTGATCCTGTGGGGCGTGGTCACCCAGAATTGGCTCGGCGCTATCGGCGTGGTGCCCCTGGCCACCGCACTGATGGGCTGGTGCCCGGCCTATCTGCTGTTCGGCCTCAATACCTGCAAGACTGGCGAATAATCGCGCGGCTCGCGCCGGGGGTCCTTCCCGACACGCAGCTTGGAGCCTCGGCGATCCGGCCGGGGCTTCGCCTCGACCAGGGCAGGGCCTTCGATCTGCCGCCCCTGGAACGCTCCCTTCTATTCGCGGTCCGTCCCTGGATCCGGCAGTCCGCCCGTCGCGGCGCGCAAGCGCCCTGTGGGGATCTTGCCCCGACCGGCGCGGGGGCTGCCTCGATGGGGACAGACCGCCGCAGCGGACGGCCTGCCCGAGCGCCGCTAGCGGAAGCGGCGGAAGAGGCGATGAATGAACAGTGTCACGATGACGATCGCCAGGGCTGCGCCCGCCAGGATTAGGCTCCAGTCGTCCAGGTAGACGATGGCCACCGCGCTCGCGAGCAGCGCGGCGCCGAAGACCATCATCCGCCAGTCGGTATAGATGCCGGCCAGATAGGCGGTCAGGCCCAACAAACACAGGATGGTGAATCCGGTGATGGCGTTGGGCATGAACTGCTGGACCTCGGGGAGCGCGATGACATAGTAGACGATGACCCCCAGACCGCCCCAATGCAGTGCCTGGCGGATCAAGTAGCCGAAATAATCGCTGCCGCGCACGTTGCCCCAACCCAGGACCACCGAGACGCCCGCGACCAGGGGAATGAACTGGAGCCAAGCCTTCATGCTGCCGGCCGCATCGGTCTCGGTCATGGCGACCAGGACCACCGCGATGGCATAGAGGGCGGCAAACGGGATCGCCTGGATCAAGTAGTAGAAGAAACCCGGGCCCCTGCGGGCGGAAGCGGACGAAGACATGATTGGATTCTCCAAATGTGGAAATTGAGAGGTCACAACGGCCGAGGCGCGCAGCGACGAGTCCACAGCGGCGCGGTGACCGTCGTTCGGGCGCAAAGGCGCCACTAGTGTAGGGATTTTACGGAGCCGCGTCGCGGCCTGGGCATGATCCCGGTCATGGCGACAACGATCGGTCGTGCTGTCGACCGACTAAATCGGGCCTCGCGTTCCGTTTCCTGGTGTTCCGCGGTTGCGCTTCCTGGGGTCGGGATTAGCGCTTGCGGCCAACAAATTCCTTGAGTCTGCGGCGATGCTTGATCTGGCGCTCGGTCAGAAGATTCCGGCGACCTTTGAAGGGGTTTTCGCCGCTCTTGAATTCGATCCGCAGGGGGGTTCCAGCCAGGTGCAGGTCGCGGCGGAAGCGGTTGATCAGATAGCGTCGATAGGTCTCGGGTACGTCGTCGGTCTGATTGCCGTGGATAACGATGAGCGGGGGGTTGCGCCCGCCCTGGTGGGCGTAGCGCAGCTTGATGCGCCGGCCGTGCACCAGGGGCGGCTGGTGCTCCTGGACCGCGGCGGCTAAGAGCCGGGTCACCTCGGGGGTGGGCAGATCCTTGGTGGCGTTGGCATAGGCGCGGTCCACCTCCTCCAGCAGGAGCCCCACGCCGCTCCCATGCAGGGCGGAGATGGTATGCAGGGCGGCGAAGTCCAGAAAGGCGAGCTTGCGTGCGAATTGGGTGCGCACCTCGCTGCGGCTCTCGGGGTCGAGCCCGTCCCATTTGTTGATCGCGACCACCAGTGCACGGCCGCTGTCCAGAATATGGCCTGCCAAGGTGGCGTCGTGCTCTCCGATACCCGCATGGGCGTCCAGCACCAGGATCACGACATTGCACGCATCGATCGCCTGGAGGGTCTTGACGATACTGAACTTCTCGATCGCTTCCGTGACCCGGGCACGGCGACGCACCCCGGCGGTATCGATCAGGGTATAGCGCCGGCCGAGACGCTCGAAGGGGATGAAGATGCTGTCCCGGGTCGTGCCGGGCCGGTCGAAGACGACCACCCGCTCCTCGCCCAGGAGCCGATTGACCAGGGTCGACTTGCCCGCGTTTGGGCGGCCGACGACGGCCACTTTGGTGCCAGAGTCCGCCCCGCCGGGCTCGCCGTCGCCCGCTGCCGGGACGGCGGCGATCCGCTCCAGCACGCGGTCCATCAGCGCGCCAACACCGCGGCCCTGGGTGGCGGAGACCGCAATAGGCTCTCCGAGCCCCAGTGCATGGAAGTCGACCGCAATCAGTGTCGGGTCCCCATGGTCGGCCTTATTCACCACCAGGGTCAGCGGCTTTCCCAGGCGTCGCAATCGCAGCGCGATCTCGAAGTCCGCCGGCATGGCGCCGTCTGTGCCGTCGACCAGGAAGCAGATGTGGTCCGCCTCGTCCATGGCGAGCTGAACCTGGCGCTGCATCGGCTCCTCGACCCCGTCGCCCTCCCGGTCGATGCCGCCCGTGTCCACCACGATGTAGGGGCGCGGCCCGATGCGCCCGACACCGTACTGGCGGTCCCGGGTCAGCCCTGGGAAGTTAGCCACCAGTGCGTCGCGAGTCTGGGTCAGGCGGTTGAACAGGGTCGATTTGCCCACGTTGGGGCGACCGACCAGGGCAATGACGGGAAGCATGGTGATGGGCAGGTGCTCTAAGGTGGCGGGGTGGCGGCGGGATAGCCCGCGGCGGCGTTGGAGTCATCGGCCGGCATCGCAGCCCGGTCGCCGGCCTCGGCAGGCTGGTTGCTGGTGCCGCGTGTGCCCGCCGGAGGTGCCCCGACGGTCAGGGCGGCCAGTGTGCCGTCGCTCGCATAGACATAGATCCGTCCGCCCGCGACGACGGGTCGGGCGGCGATAGGCTGCTTGGCGACCCGGGTGCGGCCGACCAGGCGCCCGTCGTCCTGGGCGATCAGGTGCAGCCAACCTTGCAAATCCCCGACGACGATCCGATCCCCGATCAGCGCTGGGGCGGTAAGCTGGCGGTTCTTGAGACGCTCCTGGCGCCACCGTCCGGCACCGCCGGCCGGATCTGCCGCCCAAACTTGATCGTCGGAGCCGGTGACGAACAGGTCCCCGGTGGTGGCGGCGAGTCCGGCGTGGGAGGAGAGCTGGCGCCGCCATAGGATGGCCCCACTGTCCAGGTCCACAGCAGCCAGATCGCCCTGGAAGGTCCCCACGAAGACCAGGTTGCCGACCACGATGGGGTCCGCATCGACATCGGCGATGCGCGCTAGCTCCGAGCGTCCCCGGGGCGGGGTGACGGTCACTTCCCACAAGGGGGTGCCATCGGTCGGATCGAGCTTAATCAGCTTACCCCCCGAAAGTCCGACCAGGATCGCCCCGGGGGCGACGGCCGGGGCGCTACTACCGCGTAGCGTCAGGAACGGGGCCGGGTAGCTGGCCCGCCACAGCTCGCTGCCGTTAGCGGCATCCAGGGCCGTGATCGTGTCGTCCAGTGTGTGGACGACGACTTGTCCGGCCCCGCTGTGGCGTGGGACGGACAGGACCTCGCCGCTCAACTGGGCGCGCCACAGCTCGTGCCCGTCGCTGGACGACAGGGCGACCGCCAGGCCGCTGCTGGTTCCGAGCACCAGGCGGTCGCCCTCCAGGTCGGGGCCGGCGGAGAAGGGTAGCTTGGTGTCGCGCTCCCAGACGACGCGCCCATTGTCGGCGTTCACTGCGACTACCCGGCCACGGGCATCGGCCACATAGACCCGTCCGCCGCCGACCGCAGGGATCAGGAAGAGCTGACGACCCTGGCTGCCCTTGGTCACCCGCTCGGACCATAGTGTAACCAGGGTTGCCTCCGGGACCAGATCCGCAAGCTTGGCGGGCGGAGTGGGATCTTTTTCGCCGCCCAGCCACGGGATGTAGCTGCAACCGCCGACTGCAATGGCGAAAGCGATCGGGGCGGCGAGGCGCAAGACGAGAGGCCGATGGCACATGTAGGGGTCTCCGCCTCAGCCGGCGGCCGGCAGGTTGTCGAGCTTGAGTCGGACGACCTGTGGCAGGCTGGTCCCGGCGGCGATCGCCCGCTCGTACTCCGTCCGGGCCGCGGCGGTATCGCCTCGGGCGACCGCGATGTCGCCGCGCACCGCGGCGAAGTCTCCGGCAAAGTCGACGCCGTTGTCGTGGGCGGCCAGGGTAGCGGCGGCTGCGTCTGCATTGCCCTCGGATAACTGGATGCGCGCCAGGCGAAGCGCCGCCAGACGTGCCAGTGCTGGGTCCGGGGCCTGCGCGATCACAAATTCCAGGGCGGATATGGCGGCAGGCGAGTCTCCCTTTTCGTACAGGACCTTGGCTGCGATAAGATTGCCTAAGGCCGGATAGGGGGTGGAGCCGTAGTCGGCGCCTAAGAGCTCTGCCTGCTTGGCGACGGACTCCGCCTGGCCGGTATCGGCGCTTGCCAGGAGCTGCTCGAAGGCGGCCGATGCCTGAGAGCCAACACTGTTGCGGTAGTCTCCCCAGGCGCGCCACCCGAGCACCACAGCGAGTCCGATGACGATGCCGGTCGCCACGGAGGCGCCGTTGTTCCGCCACCACTTCTTGATGGCTTCGACCTTTTCTTCGTCGGTTTCGTAGGGGGTCACGCTCGATTTCCTTGAATAAACGCTGATCTTTCAGTCTGCTCGCCGGTGGTTGGCGTCGGCGTCTGTTTCCCGACGCTAATACCGGCGAAGTGGGGGGAAGAAAAACGGCAAGAAGACTGGTCTTGGGGTGGACCAGTGCCGTTGCGCACAGTCCGGCGGTTTTCCCGCGAATGCCTTGCCGCTAGCCACTCGCCGCGCGCGCCTTCAACCGGAGGTCAGGAAGGCCGCGGCTTGCGCAAGGTCCATATCGCACTGTCCGGAGTCGTCTCGCAGCGGCTTGACACCGATCGCGCCGCGCTCCAACTCCCCGTCGCCGAGCACCAGTGCGTAGCGCGCACCGCTCTTGTCGGCACGCTTGAACTGGCTCTTGAAGCTCCCTCCGCCGCAATGGGTCAGAAGGCGCAGCCCTGGAGCCAGGTCGCGCAGTCGCTCGGCGATCAGGGGTGCCTGAGCCTGGGCAGCGGCACCGACCGCGACCAGATAGGCGTCCAGCGGAGCGGGGACCGGATCGCCGGCCAGCTCTAGAAGCTCCACCAGGCGCTCGATCCCCAATGCGAAGCCCACCGCCGGGGTGTCGCGTCCGCCCAGTTGGGCGACCAGCCCGTCGTAACGCCCGCCGGCGCACACCGTGCCCTGGGCACCGAGATCCTCGGTAATCCACTCGAAGACGGTTCGGTTGTAGTAATCGAGCCCGCGTACCAGACGCGGGTTGATCAGGTAGGGGATACCGGCCCCTTCCAGGCCACGGCACACTGCCTCGAAATGTCCGCGGGTCTCATCCCCCAAGCGATCAAGCAGGGAGGGCGCATCCGCGACCAGCGCCTGGGTTTCGGGAATCTTGGAGTCGAGCACGCGCAACGGGTTGGTCAGGAGGCGCGCACGGCTGTCGGGGTCGAGCCGCTCCCGATGACGCTCCAGAAAGGCGACCAGCTCCTCGCGGTAGGCGGCACGCTCTTGGGAATCGCCCAGGGTGTTGACCTCCAGACGCAGGTTAGCGAGCCCCAGGGTACGCCACAAGCGCGCCGTGAGCAGGATGACCTCCAGGTCGATATCCGGTCCGGCGAGTCCCAGGACCTCAACGCCGATCTGGTGGAACTGGCGGTAGCGACCGCGCTGGGGACGCTCGTGCCTGAACATGGGGCCGCGATACCAGAGCCGCTGGGGGTGTGCGAGCAATCCGTTCTCGATGGCTGCGCGCACACAGCTCGCCGTACCCTCCGGACGCAGGCTCAGACTGTCTCCGTTGCGGTCCAGGAAACTGTACATTTCCTTTTCGACGATGTCGGTGACCTCGCCGATGGAGCGCTTGAAGAGCTCCGTGACCTCCACCAGGGGGGTACGAATCTCCGCATAGCCGTAAGCCCCTAGGATCTGGCGGGCGCTGTCCTCGATGCGGTGCCAGTTGCCGATACGCTCCGGAAGGATGTCGTGCATCCCCCTGATCGCCTGGATGGATTTGCTCATGGATTGCGCTTGGGGGCGGCTCTGGGTCTGGTGCGGCGGTGCGGTCCCGGTGTCGTTCTGCGCGGTCATTGGGCGCCTTCCGGGTCTAGCTTGAAACGGGCCACGTTTCCGCGCGCCACGCCTCCCAGGTCGAATGGCTTGCCGCCGACCGAGATTGCGGTTGCGGTCGCATTGCCGATCACGAACGAGTAGGGCGGCTGGCCCTCCAGCACATGCCGGTCGCCCTTCTGCATCTCTCCGCTCAGCACCGATTTGCCGGCGCTGTCGCGCACATCGATCCAGCAGGGTCCGGAGAAGCTCAGGGCGACCTCGCGGTCCACCGGGGCCTGGGGGTCGACCGGCTTGATGGGCTCTGGCTCCGCCTTGGCGACGGGTTGCGGCTCCGCTGGGGACGCCACGGGGGGCTCGTCCGGCGGCGGTGTCAGGGTTGCCCCCAGTAGAGGCGGGGGATCGGCGGCGGGCTCGACACCCGCGACGACCGGAGGCGGGGCGATCGGCAACGGATCGGGCGTGGGGTTCTCCGGGGGCAGGATTGCGACAGGTGCCTGGTCGACGCCGGCGGCGCCCTCGGGTGTCGGTGCAAGCGCCGAGGTAATCTCCTCAGGAAGGATCTCCGGCAAGAGATCGACGCGATTCTGCCACCACAACGCAAGCATACCGAGCGCGCCCGCGAGGATGGCCAGGCTGATCAGCCGCATCAGGATATGGCCGCTGCCGATCTCGCGGCGAGCTGTAGCGGCGACTTTGGGCGCGCTCGGCTCCGGGGCGGGATTGGCTGCGCGATAGGCGGCGATCAGGGGTGCCGGATCCATCCCGAGCAACCTGGCATAGTTACGCAGATAACCAGCGACGAACACCCGTCCGGGGAGATCCCCGTAGCGGTCTTGCTCCAAGGCCTCGATCATGGCTGGGCGCAGGTGAAGCTGGGTGGCGATGCGCTCCACCTCCAGGCCGCGGGACTGCCGTTGCACCCGCAGGCGCCGGCCGGGGCTCTCGGAGAGCTCGACAACGTTATTTTCGTCCGCACTCATGACTTGATTCGGATTCATGGCGATGGGCTGCGTAAAGGTCCTCAGGTCCCGGCGGCGCCGGGATACGTTCTGCGCAGTACCTGCTCGTAGGTGGCCGCGCCCTTGGAATTACCCAGCTTGCGTTCGATCTTGATGGCCAGTTCCAGTGCCTGCGGGGAGGGGGCATTGGCCTGAAAATAGGTGTCCAGATAAGTCTTTGCCGACTTGGCGTTGCCGCGCTCGAGCTCGATCTCCGCTAGCTTGACCAGGGCCGGTCCGAAGCGCGGGTTGGCCGCGAGCGCACGCCGGTACTCGGTCTCCGCTTGGGTGAGATTGCCAGCGCTCGCAGCACAGGTGCCTGCGTTGGTCATGGCCACCCAGGGCGAGGCGTAGAGCGGGTTCTCCAATGCCTTGGCAAACTGCTCCTGGGCCTGCGGATAGCGGCGCTGATTGCAGAAGAAGGTCCCGTAGGCGTTGCGGATATCCGGATTCTTCGGGGAGAGCTCCACCGCCTGCTGAAAGCTGCCGTCGGCCCGGGCGATCTCGCCGAGCTGCTGATAAATCACTGCAATCATGTAGTGGGCGCGCGGATTGCCTTTATCCTCGCCGAGCGCCTGCTCGGCGTTGCGCAAGGCGGCATCCATTTGGCCAAGCCGGTAGTATTCCGCCGCCATGGCCACGTAGAGGTCCCCGGGGCTGTTCTCGGCGTCGAGTCCCAAGGATGCGTCGTCGCGTTTCTGGCCGTGGCCGCAAGCCGCGAGCGCTAGGCAGATCCCGGCCAGCGCGACGAAGCGCAACTTGGGACGGATCATCGCGCGGTTACCCCGCCGGTCGGGAGGGACGCCGGCGGCGCGACCGGCAGGATACCGAGCCGGCGGGTGCGATCGTCGACCCGGCCCACCAGTTGGCCGCACGCGGCGGCGATCTCGTCCCCGCGGGTCTTGCGGGTGAATGCGAGCAGGCCAGAGCGCATCAGACGCTGACGAAAGGCATCCAGCCGCTCCGGCGGTGTGGTCACGAACCCGCTGCCCGGGAACGGATTAAATGGGATCAGATTGAGCTTGGAGGGGATGCCCTCCAGTAGCCTGATCAACTGTTTAGCGTGTTGAATGCTGTCGTTGATCCCGTCGAGCATCACATACTCCCAGGTCACCCGGCGGCGTTTGTCGTTGGCGATATAGAAGCGGCAGGCGGGCAGCAGCTCCTCCAACGGATACTTGCGGTTGATTGGAACGAGCTGGTCGCGCAGCGCGTTATTGGGCGCGTGCAGGGAGACCGCCAGCGACACGTCTGCGACTTCCCGCAACCGATAGATATTGGGTACGACCCCGGAGGTGCTTAAGGTTACGCGAAACTTGGAGAGCATGTAGGCGAGATCGTCCTGCATTACCGCCATGGCCTTGACCACCGCCTCGAAGTTGGCGAGCGGCTCGCCCATGCCCATCATTACGACATTGGTGGGCGGCACGCCGAGACAGCGGGTCGCATGCCAGATCTGACCGACGATCTCTCCCACCTTGAGATTGCGGTTGAAACCCTGGCGCGCGGTGGCGCAAAAGGCGCAATCCAGCGCGCAGCCCACTTGGGAGGAGACGCACACGGTGCTGCGCCCGTCCTCCGGGATATAAACCGTTTCCACCCGCTGTCCGTCATCCAGCTCCAACACCCATTTGATGGTGCCGTCCGCCGACGGCTGGGTATGGACGATGCGGGGAAGGCGCAGGTCCGCGGCCCGCCCCAAGGCCGTGCGCAGGGCCTTGGGGACATCGGTCATGGCGTCATAGTCGAGGACGCCATGCTTATGTATCCATTTAAACAGGTTGCGGCCGTGGAATGCCTTGAAGCCGAGCGATACCACCAGGGACTCGCAGCCGGCGAGATCCAGGTCGAGCAGATTCGGTCTTAGGTCGGCGAATTCCAAGGGATATCCTTATAAAATGAAGCAATGCCCGCGGGGTGGGGCAGGGCCTCAGCGGGTGCGAGGGCAGACGCCTTCGGGGAAAAAGAAGGCGATCTCGACGGCGGCGGTCTCGGGGGCGTCCGATCCGTGCACGGCATTCTCGGTGAAGGAATCGGCGAAATCGGCGCGGATAGTCCCGGGGGCTGCGTTGGCCGGGTTGGTCGCGCCCATGATCTCGCGATTCTTGGCGACTGCGTCTTCACCTTCGAGTGCTTGAACCATGACCGGACCCGAGGTCATGAAGTCTACCAGCTCGTCGAAGAATGGCTTGCCCTGATGGATCGCGTAGAACGCGGATGCCTGCTCTTTAGACATGTGGATCATGCGTGCCGCGACGATCGCGAGCCCCGCAGCCTCGAAGCGGCTGAGGATCGCGCCGATGGCATGCTTGGCGACCGCGTTCGGCTTGATAATGGAAAGTGTGCGCTCGATGGCCATGAGGGCTCCGGGTTCTGAGGTGATCGGGGAATCGTCTCGGCAGGGCAACGCGCGACGGGCGCTGGCCAGTCACTGCGTGCGCGCCGAGGGGGCAGCTTCGGTAAACCGCGAAGTCTAACGACACGCGTCCACCCGGGCAATGCCGCGATCCGCGGCGGCTTTGGCGGAAACCAGCCAGTCGGTCCATAATCGCGTGCCCTGCACCGGTTTCCACGTCCCTAGCCCCGGCCAGGCATGCGCCGCAAGCCCAGATCGCGAGCCCCCGTCCATGACTCGATACGACGTTTTCAACGGCGACGCCGACGGCCTCTGCGCACTCCAACAGCTGCGTCTCGAAGAGCCCGTGGCAGCCATCCAGGTCACCGGAGTCAAGCGCGATATCGGGCTCTTGGAGCGCGTACCGGCGCGGCCCGGGGACCGCATCACGGTGCTCGACATCGCCTTGGAGCGCAACCGCAAGGCACTTGATCGAGTGCTTGCCGCTGGCGCCTCGGTCCGCTATTTCGATCATCATTTTCCTGGGGAGATCCCGGTCCACCCCGGTCTGGACTGCCATGTGGAAACCCGTCCGGACCAGGGCACCAGCCTGTTGGTGGACGGGTACCTGAACGGCCGTCGGCGTGCCTGGGCGGTGGTCGGCACCTTCGGGGATAACTTCGATGCGACCGCGCGGCGCGCGGCCGCGCCGCTGGGGCTCGCCGAGTCCGATCTCCAGCGATTGCGCGACCTCGGCATCTATCTTAACTATAACGGCTATGGCGAGACCCTGGCCGATCTGCACTTCGCTCCGGACGAGCTATTCCGCCGGCTTCATCCCTATGCGGACCCGCTGGCCTTCGTCGCGGAGGACTCTGCCTTCGCTGCCTTGAGCGCGGGCTACGCGGACGACATGGCGCGCGCGCGCGCTGTCGCGCCGACCCTGGATGGCGAGCGTCATCGCTTGTTTATACTGCCCGCTCAGGCCTGGGCGCGGCGTGTCGGCGGGGTGCTCGCTAACGCGCTTGCCCAACAATCCCCCGAGCGCGCCCATGCGCTCCTCACCCAGCTTCCGGCCGGGGGTTTCCTCGTCAGCATCCGCGCCCCCTTGGCCCATCCGGACGGGGCGGATGCACTGTGCCGGGAGTTCGCGACCGGGGGTGGACGCAAGGCTGCGGCCGGGATCGATGCCCTGCCAGAGGCGGACTACGATCGCTTCGTGGCACGCTTTTGCGCCGCGTTCCGGGCTTAGGGTCCCCCCGTGCCCCGACGATCGATCGCGCTAACGGCCATGGCGCCCGCACCACCCCGGAACATGAAAGTTGCGGTCGCCATGGCCGTTCCCTCACCCCGCCCTCTCCGGGGGGGAGAGGGAGAGGCGGGGCGCGCTCCCGGCGCGACTTTCACGTTAATCCTGTCTTTACTAACGAGCGCTCGCGAGCCGTTGTTCGGGGACGCGAGGCGCGGTCGCGTTAAAGGGTCGGCCGCGACTGGGGCAGCAGGCGCGCGTGTGCGACCCTCTCCTCCGGCACCCAGCGTCTGATCGCCCATTTGCCGAGCTCCAGCACCGGCACCACCGTGGCGGCGGACCCGACCACGATCAGCCAGTCCGCGACGTTCAAGGGGTAGGTCCCGAACGCCTGGGCTAACACCGGCACATAGAGGACCGCGACCAGCAGTCCCAGCTCCCAGATCACGGCGAGATTGAGCCAGCGGTTGGCAAAGGGCCGGTGCAAGACCGATTCCCGGTCCGAGCGGAAGTTGTATGCCTTGAAGAACTGGATCAGGACCAGCGAAAGAAACGTCAGGGTCATTGCATGGGCCAGGGTCTGCCGCGGATCGAGGCCCAGCATGTCGCCCCGGCCTAAAGTCCAGTAGAAGAGTGTAACGTTGACGATCGTGGACCACAGCCCGCCGAGCGCCATCAATGCCACAACAGGACGGGTAAAGATGCCGGTTTTGGGGCCCCGGGGGGGGCGCTCCATCAGGCCGCGCTCGGGCGGATCGAAGGCCAGTGCCAGCGCGGGGAGCCCGTCGGTGGCCAGGTTGACGTAAAGGATCTGCACGGCCGACAGCGGCAGCGGCATGCCGGCCAGTGTCGCTACCGCCATCAGACCGATCTCGCCAATATTCGACGACAGCAGATACATCAGATACTTTTTGATATTCGAATAGATCCCGCGCCCTTCCTCCACCGCCCCGACGATACTGGCGAAGTTGTCGTCGGTGAGCGTCATATCTGCCGCCTCGCGGCTGACGTCGGTCCCTGCGATGCCCATAGCGACCCCGATATCGGCCTTCTTGAGCGCGGGGGCGTCGTTCACTCCGTCGCCGGTCATGGCACAGATGCGCCCTCGGCTCTGCCAGGCCTGTACCACCCGCAGCTTGTGCTCCGGAGAGACCCGCGCATAGACCTCGATGTCTTCGATCTGGCGCTCTAGGTCGGCTTGGCTCATGGCGTCAAGCTCGCAGCCCGACACCATCCGGCCCTGCTTCATGATGCCCAGCTCGCGCGCGATCGCCTGGGCAGTATCCGGGTGGTCTCCGGTGATCATGACGGCACGAATGCCGGCCCGCTCGCATTGCGCGATGGCGGTTTGGGCCTCCGGGCGGGGCGGATCCATCATGCCGACCAAGCCCGCAAAGACCATCGACTCCTCTGCATGGGCGAGCTCCGTATCCCGCTTATAAGCGACGGCCAGCACCCGCAACGCCTGGCGCGCCATGGCATTCCCGGCTTCGCCGATACGCCGGCGCGACGCTTCGTCCAGCGGCAGTATCCCCGCGGCGGTCGCCCAATGGGAGCAGCCGGACAGGACCACTTCGGCAGCACCCTTGGAATAGGCGACCGATCCATCGCCGCTGCGGTGCAGGGTGGTCATCCGCTTGCGCTCGGAGCTGAAAGGGATCTCATCGAGCCGAGGCGATCGGGTCTCCAGGGCGCGTTTGTCGAGCCCGGCCTTGGACGCGGCTACGATCAAGGCCCCCTCGGTGGGGTCGCCGTGCAGACGCCAGGTGTCATCCTCTTCGACCAAATACGCATCGCAGCAAAGTACGGCCGCCCCGAGCAGGGCTTCCAGTAGAGCGCGCTCCCCGGGTCCATCCGGCGACAGGGTCAGATTCCCGACGGGGTCGTATCCGCTGCCTTCTACCCGGCACCGCGCCGATTCCATCCAGATCTCGCGGGCCGTCATCTGGTCGCGGGTAAGAGTGCCGGTCTTGTCCGAGCAGATCACTGCCGTGCTGCCCAGGGTCTCCACCGTGGGCAGGCGCCGGACCAGGGCATGGCGTTTGACCATTCGCTGAACGCCGATGGCGAGCGAAATGGTCACCACGGCCGGCAATGCCTCGGGGACCACGGCCACGGCCAGGGCCACCCCGAATATGAACATCTCCAGGAGCGGCTCCCCACGCAGTACCCCGAGTCCGGCAATGAGTACGACGACCACGCCGGCGGCGATGGCAAGTACCCTCCCAACCTTGTCCAGGTTTTGCTGGAGCGGGGTGCGGACCGTCTCCACGTCGGCCAGCATCCCGGTCACTTGCCCGAACTGAGTGGAAAGTCCGGTGGCGACGACCACCCCGCGCCCCCTTCCGTAGGTAACATCCGTCCCGGAATAGGCCAGGTTGACCCGGTCGCCGATTCCCAGGTTGGGCTCCACAAGTACCCGGGCGGTCTTGCCGACCGGACTCGATTCGCCGGTCAAGGCCGATTCGTTGACCCGCAGATTCACCGCCTCGATGAGCCGCAGGTCGGCGGGTATGCGATCCCCAGCGCCGAGTAAAACCAAGTCCCCTGGAACGAGATCGCGAGCGGGGACGGTCGTTTGGTACCCCCCTCGCAGCACTTTGGCATTGGGGGCCGCCATCCGCCGCAGGGCCTCCAGTGCGCGCTCGGCGCGGTATTCTTGGACGAACCCAAGCACGATTGCGAACAGCACGATGACGCTGATCGCGATCGCTTCCAGGATCTCTCCCAAGAGCCCGGAGATTGCCGCTGCGATCAACAGGATGACGATCAGCACGTTCTTGAGCTGGTCGGCCAGGATGGCCCATGGGGATATCTGGTCCGCAAGCGGCAGCTCGTTGGGACCGTACTGCGCCAGCCTCGCCGCCGCGGAATCGCTGGGCAGCCCATCCGGCGAGGTCCCCAGGTCGGCGAGGACCGCGTCGGTCGAGCGTTGATGCCAGTTAGTGGAATCGGCCATGGTCGCCCCTGTGGATACATCCGCGGTTGAGCGGGATAGCGCGTAGCCATGGTACCAGGCGCGCCTCGGTCGGGCGGAAGCCAATGCCGTGCAGCGGTCGCGGCTGCAGGACCCGGGGCTGCGCAATGTCGGTGGACTCGCTGGGGTTGGGGGCGGACCTTTAGCTTGAGCCACACGGGCTTGGGCCATCCGCCGGACGCCGAATTCGTCCTGTCAGCGGCGGGTGCGGAAAGGCGCTCAAAGCGCCTTGGTGAAGGGTAGTGACAGGGGCGCGTATGCCCGTTATAATTTGCGGCTTAGGCTGAGTGGCAGAGTGGTCATGCAGCGGACTGCAAATCCGCCTACCTCGGTTCGATTCCGGGCTCAGCCTCCACATCGCCCCCTCTCGCGCCCTGTATTTCAGGCTCCTTTACGCCCCATTGACCCTAGAGATTTCTCGCTCGCCCCCGCCCGGGTGGCGAAATCGGTAGACGCAAGGGACTTAAAATCCCTCGCCGAAAGGCATGCGGGTTCGAGTCCCGCCCCGGGCACCATCGACTTCCGCACGACCCCTTTCGCCTAGGCGCCGATACTGCGCGCTACCGTCTCGCTACTGGCCGGACTACGCCTTTTCCGCCGCTTGATCGATGTCCGGAGCAAGTCCCGGTGCACTGTGTCCCCGGCCACTCTCAGGCGGACTTCCGGCTAGCTTCACCCGGCCCGCATCGCCAATGAACTGCACCCTCGCGCAGGTTGCCGCTCGCCACTGTGCAATTGCCCGGAAACACCCCCGGCCCCTTCAGTCCTGTAGCCTATGAGGAGTCGCGGCGGGGCGCGCAGCCGAGTCCTTGGGAGCCATACTGTTTGCCATTAGGGTCATGAGTCCGCTGCCCCGGGGCAGGTCTTCCGTTCGGACATTTTTTTGCGCGATTGCTTGACTTCGATTTTAAACCGAATACATTAGTAAGCACGCGATCAATTACGGTTCGCGCAGCCAAGCGATTTTTAACCCAACCGGAGGTATACCACGTGGAGTACGCTAACCTGAGCGTTGAGGAGATCCAGCAGCAGATCGAGGAGATGGAGCAGAGCAAGGCCGAATTGCAGCGGGCGCTGGTCGTCCGTCGCCAGGAGGCCAAGCACAGCGTTGCGCAGTCGGTCAGGGATCTGATTATCCAGAGCGGCTACGATCTCGATGAGATCGTGCCATTGATCGTGCCGCGCCGCCGCCGTGGCGCCGCCGCTGCCGCTCGTCCAGCCGCAACCGGTCGGGAGTACACGCGTTATGTGGACCCGGAGAATCCGGCCAATGTCTACGTGCGCGGCGTCCTGCCGGGCTGGATGAAGCAAAAGATGCAGGAGCAGGGCTACGATGCCTCGGTCAAGTCCGACCGCGAGGCGTTCAAGGCCAATTACCTGAAGGTGATGGACGCCTAACGCGCTTTAACCGCAAGGGGGGCGCCGGGAAATCCTTGCCGCACCGCAATCCGCGGTCGCCGAGCGCGGATTGCGGTGTCTCTATCCCCGCGACGCCCTCGGGATCGGCTAACTGTCGGAGCGGCAACAGCCGATGTCGAGCGGCGGGCGTATTGAGCTGAAGGGTCGGGGCCGCTGCGATGCGGCCCCTTTGGGGCGGATAGCGTGCCGACCAGGCAGCCATGGCCTAAAGGCGGAGATGCCGGTACGGTGGTGCGATCCCCGCGAAATGCGCTGGCTTTTTTCCGCGGATGTGTCTAGACTCTAGCCCTCGCATCATCCGGTCGATGCACCGTTCTCGCGGCTGACTCCTCGAATTTCAGGCCTCATCCTCGAACGTCCTAGTCATTTTTCGCCCTGACCGGTCCCAGAGCTACTGGGCGGGCCGCCTGGATAAACAGGCGCCGGAGTCTACATGTCTTTCGATTCGCTCGGCCTTAGGGCCGATTTGCTGCGAGCGGTCGCTTCGCAGCGCTACGGACGGCCCACGCCGATTCAGGCGCAAGCTATCCCCGAGATTCTGGCGGGTCACGATCTATTGGCCGGGGCCCAGACCGGGACCGGTAAGACCGCCGCCTTCGTACTTCCCTTACTGCAACGCATCGCCGATCAGGGACACCCTCAGCGGCATCCCCGTGCCTTGATATTAACCCCAACCCGGGAGCTGGCTGCCCAAGTAGCCGAGCGCGTGCATGCCTATGGGGTACACCTGCCTCTGCGCTCCGCGGTGGTCTTCGGCGGGGTGGGCATGCAACCCCAGGTCGATCGCCTCCAGCGCGGGGTAGATATCCTCGTCGCCACACCAGGCCGTCTACTCGATCATGCTACGCGGCATACTGTGGATCTGTCCCGAGTGGAGATCCTGGTGCTCGACGAGGCAGACCGCATGCTGGACATGGGGTTCATCCACGATATCCGGCGAGTCCTGCGTCTGCTTCCGGAACGGCGCCAGAATTTGCTGTTCTCGGCGACCTATTCGGACGAGATCCGGCGGCTGGCCGATGGAATTCTCAAGCGCCCCAAGACCGTCGATGTGGCGCGCCGCAACACCGCAGCGGAGGCCGTGGTGCAATCCGCCCATCCGGTGGATAAGCCGCGCAAACGCGATCTGCTTGCCCATTTGATCCATCGCGAGGGCTGGGACCAGGTTCTGGTCTTCACCCGCACCAAGCATGGCGCCAATAAACTGGCGGAGCATCTGGTCAGGGACGGGATCGCCGCTGCCGCCATTCATGGTAATAAGAGCCAGTCCGCACGGACGCGGGCATTGGAGGACTTCAAGAAGGGGGCGGTGCGCGCACTAGTTGCCACCGACATCGCCGCCCGCGGATTGGACATCGTCAACCTACCGCAGGTGGTGAACTTCGAGCTGCCGAACGTGGCCGAGGATTACGTGCACCGGATTGGCCGCACCGGCCGGGCGGGTGCCGGCGGTAACGCCCTGTCGTTAGTGAGCCATGACGAACGGGGTCTGCTCCAAGGCATACAGCGGCTGCTGCGCCGCGAGATCCCGCTCACCCCGGTCGCCGGCTTCGAGCCTTCCGCGGTGCCGCCCCCGGACCCGGACGAGGACGCGGATCGGCCCCGCGGCCGCGGGACCCCAGGGCGCGGCCCCGGTCGCAGCGGCCCCGTGAGCCGAGGCCGCATCGGATCGGGCGGACCGGGCGGGCCGGCGCATGCGCCTACCTCCGGCCGACGCACGCGGGCGCCGGGTTAGGCAGCCCGTGCGGGTGCGGACTATCCTGAAGGATCGGGTCCACTTCGCCTCCAACGGTTGGAGGCAAAGACTGTCGAATCAGTTGTGCATTGATCGTTCGACCGTTCTCACTCTCTCTTCAATGCACACTGACGGAACTGTTGAATGATGAACATCTATGTTGGCAACCTGGCTTATTCTGTGACTCAAGACGACCTGCGGGACGCCTTCGCCACCTACGGCGAGATCTCCAGCGTAAACCTGATCACCGATAAGTTCACCGGCGACTCCAAGGGATTCGGCTTCGTCGAGATGCCGAACAACTCGGAAGCAGATGCCGCCATCAAGGGACTGAACGAAACCCCTCTGAAGGGCCGCAACATGAAGGTCAACCAGGCCAAGCCGCGCGGCGAGCGTCCCTCCCGCGGGCCGCGCTGGTAGACTGGCCGCGAGCCGGGGCTTTCAGGCCCTGGCCTCTTCCCTATCGTCGCCCCCACTGCGCACCGATCGGGCGGGGCTGATGGCCTCTGCGGCCGTCAGCCCTTTTCGTTTCAGGCCCCCCGCGATCGCCGGTCCTTCCGAATGCTGCGCCGGGGAAGCGATCCGGCGCTGCATCTGGTACCGTTGGCACCCGCCAGAGGTCACAGCCCCGCGATCCGCCGATGTCCACCCCCGAGCCCTTGGATCCGATCTACCGGATACGTCCTTTAAGCCCCGAGGGGCACCTGTTCGGGGTGGAGCTGGCGATCGAGCGTCCGCCCGCGGGCGTGCTTCGGCTCGATTTGACTGCCTGGATCCCGGGGAGCTACCTGATCCGGGACTTTGCGCGCAACGTGGTGCGGATCGTCGCGTCGGATAGGGCGGGGCGGGCGCTCAAGCTCGTCAAGATCGACAAACAGACCTGGGAGCTGGATCACCAGGATGCCGGAGGCGGCCCGATTACCCTGTCCTACGAGGTATTTGCCTGGGACCTCTCGGTCCGGGCCGCTTATCTCGACTGCACCCACGCCTATTTCAACGGACCCGCCTTGCTGTTGCGCGTCCAGGGGTTAGCCGACCAGCCGGTCCGCATCGATCTGCTGCCGCCCGAGGGATCTGGCTATGCCGACTGGCGCGTGGCCACCAGTCTCGCGCCCTTGGACGCACAGCCCCTGGGTTTCGGGGCCTATCGTGCGGACAATTACGAAGATCTGATCGACCACCCGGTGGAGATGGGTCGCTTCGACCTGCTGACCTTCGAGGTTCGTGCGGTCCCCCACCGAATGGCGATCTGGGGACGCCACCGGGCCGACCTGGACCGTCTGGCGCGCGATCTCAACCGCATCTGCGCCGAGCACGCGGCCCTGTTCGGGGAGCTGCCGGCCGACCGCTATCTGTTCCTGGTCTCCGCTTTGGGCGAGGGCTACGGCGGGCTGGAGCATCGCTTCTCGACCAGCCTGCTGTGCGCCCGCGACGACCTGCCGCGCCCCGGGAATACTGACCCATCGGAGGGTTATCGCCGCTTCCTGGGGCTGTGCAGCCATGAGTATTTCCATCTCTGGCTGGCCAAGCGTATCCGACCCCTGGCGTTCATGGAGGGCGGACTCTCGGCGGAGGTCCATACCAGGCTCCTCTGGGCCTTCGAGGGGATCACGTCCTATTACGACGAGCTGGCCCTGGTGCGCAGCGGCTGCATAGACACCCGTGCCTATCTCCAGCTCTTGGCCGAGACCATGACCCGGGTACAGCGCACCCCGGGGCGGCTGGTCCAGACCCTGGCGGAGTCGAGCTTCGATACCTGGATCAAGCTCTATAAGGCCGACGAGAACGCCCCTAACGCCCTGATCAGCTATTACACTAAGGGCGCCCTCGCGGCGCTCGCGCTGGACCTGAAGATCCGCCAGGGGACCGCCGGCCGGGTCTCCCTGGATCACGTCATGCGCGCGCTCTGGACCCGTTACGGCCGCCCTGGCATCGGGGTTCCGGAGCGCGGGGTGGAGCAGGTGGCCTGCGAGGTCTCGGGGCTGGACCTGGGGCCGTTCTTTGCCCGGACACTGGACTCGACCGAGGACCTGGATCTCGCCGGGCCGCTCGCAACCGTCGGTATCGCCGTGCGCCTGCGCCCGCCCACCGGACCCAAAGACATGGGGGGCTGTGTGGATCGCTTCGAGCCGGTACATACCGAGGCCACGCTCGCCGTGCGGCTTCGCCCCGGGGGGCCGGAGGCGGCGATCGCCCACGTGCTGACCGGAGGGGCTGGGGAGCAGGCAGGCCTCGCCCCCGGGGATCTGGTGATTGCCGTGGACGGACTGCGCGCCACGGCGGAGAATCTGGAGCGCCTGGTGGCGCGCGCAGCGGATACGGGGCCGGTACGCATCCATGTCTTCCGACGCGACGAGCTTCTTGAGCTCTTGGCCCACCCGCGTCCCGCTGCTGCAGACACCTGCGAGCTGATGCTGTTGGACCCGGTGTCGCAAGCCCAGGCTCAGGCGCGCTCGGCCTGGCTCGCCGGACTGGCCTGAGACGGCGGCATGGCGTCCAGATTGGAGCTTGTGCGCCTGCTGGCCGACGGGGACTACCGCTCCGGGGAGTCGATCGCCCGGGAGCTGGGGATCAGCCGCGCGGCAGTCTGGAAGGCCATGCGGCGGCTCGCCGACGACCTGGGACTCGCCATCGAGTCCAAGCGCGGTCGCGGCTACCGGCTCGCGGCCCCCTTGGAGCTACTGGATGCCGGGGCCATCCTTGCAGAGCTGGCTGAGCTGGGGCAGGGGCGCATCGTTCGCCTGGAGATCCATGAGCGGATCGACTCCACCAACGCCCGCCTGCTGGCCGAGGGCGCTGCCGGCGCCTCCGGCGGCACCGTGTGTCTGGCCGAGCGCCAGACCGCCGGGCGCGGCCGACGCGGCCGGCCCTGGATCTCGCCCTTCGGGGCCAATCTGTATCTGTCGCTCCTATGGCGCTATCCTCAGTGCCCGGCCGCCTTGGGCGGTGCCAGCCTGGCCCTCGGAGTGGCCGTCGCCCAGGTGCTGCGCCGTTGCGGGATTAAGGACCTGGGGCTTAAATGGCCCAACGACCTTCTGTGGCGGCGGCACAAGCTCGGCGGGCTGCTCCTGGAGGTGTCCGGAGAGGCCCAGGGGCCGAGTGCCCTGGTGGCTGGTCTGGGACTGAATTTCCGCATGGACGTAGAGTCGGCCCGCACCATAGACCAGCCCTGGACCGATCTTGACCGGGCACTGGGCGGGCGGCTGCCGGGGCGCAATCGCCTGGCTGCCCAGCTGATCGACGCGCTGGCGCAGACCCTGGTCCGTTATGGCGAGACTGGGCTTGAGCCCTTTATCCCGGAGTGGGAGTCGTTCGACCTCCTGCGCGGGGAGCTCGTCCGCCTTCGACTTGGCGACCGGACCGTCTCGGGCCTACATGCCGGGATCGGCCCAGACGGGTCGCTGCGCCTGCGTACTCCCGAAGGTATCCGCAGCTTTCATGCCGGGGAGGTCAGTCTGAGATCCCTGACTAGCCTCGGCCAGGACCCCACGGAGCCTTGACCCCGAATGAATCTGTTGATCGACATCGGCAACACCAATCTCCACTGGGCGCTGCATGACCTGCGGGGCATTCAGGGCGTCCAGTGCGTCCACCACGCCGGGGGCACCCCATTAGACCTGCTCGCGGATTGGGAGCGTCTAGAGGCCCCGAAACGGGTCCTGTTGGCTAATGTAGGCGGGGCGGCGGTGGGGGCCGCGGTGACCCGCGCGGTACTTGCCTTCTGGGGGATCGAGGCCGAGCAGGCAGAGACCCGCGCTCATGGTCTCGGGGTGCAGGTCGCTTATGCCGAGCCGGCACGGCTGGGGGTGGATCGCTGGCTCGCACTGGTCGCGGCCCGCAAGCTCATCGGGGGTGCCTGTCTGATCGTGGATGCCGGTACCGCCGCCACCTTCGATATGCTGCTGGCCGACGGCCAGCACTTGGGCGGACTGATCCTCCCGGGGCTGCATATGATGCGCGAGTCACTGCTCGCAGGTACCCATATCCCGCGGGTGGAGCCGGAGCCCGCGGCCGAGCCATGGGCGACGGATACCGGTGCCGCAGTGGCCACCGGCAGCCTGCATGCACTGGCTGCCCTGACCGTGCGTCTGCACGAGCGACTGTGCAGTCGGCTCGCTCCTGACCCGGACGGTCGCCTGGCCGATGCGCCCGCCATCCTGCTGACCGGCGGGGATGCACCCCTGCTCTCCCCATTGATCGAGCTGCCCCACACGCAGGCCCCCGATTTGGTGCTGCGGGGACTCGCCCGACTGAGCGAGGAGCCGCACTGATGCTGCGCTGGACATTCCTGCTCCTGCTCGCCCTGAATCTCGGTCTGCTCGCCTGGGGCTGGTCGCATGACCGTCCTCTGGATACGCCCCCGCTGCCGCTGCCGCAGGCGCCTGGGCAGATCCGACTGCCATCCGAGCTGCCGCCGCCCGCGGACCCGGTCGCCATAGACATCCCGATCCTGCCCGAGGCCCCGCCCGCACCCACGGATCCGAATTCGGGAAGTCTCGCGCCAAGCGGTCAGGAGCTCCAAGAAGAGCGGGGGGGCGATCGGTCTCGCGGATCGCCCTGACTGGAATGCGGCCGTCGCGCTATCGGCCCTGTGCGGGCCGACGACGATGGCGTCGATCGCGTCCGAACGGACGCTAGCCCGACGCCCCGGGGCCGGAGCGAGGCGCTGGCGTCGGTTGAGCCTCAGGCGCTGGCGCGGCCTTGGGCTGAGCCTCAGGTGCTGGCGTGGCCTTGGGCTGAGCCTCCGGGGGAGGCGCGGCCTCGGGTTTGGCCTCGGGCATGGGCGCGACCTCGGGTTTCGGTTGGGCCTGACGCGTCGGTTCAGCCTTCGTCTGCGGTTCTGCCTTCGTCTGCGGTTCTGCCTTGGGCTGTGGTTCAGCCTTGGGCTGTGGTTCGGACTCCGTTGTGAGCGCCGGGGGACGCGGCGCGAGCGCGATCTTGATCGGCAGGGAGCGCACGGGCTGTCCGGTCAGGGCGAATAGCGCATTCGCGACCGCCGGGGCGATCGGCGGGGTGCCTGGCTCGCCCACCCCGCCAGGGTCCTCGCTGCTCGCAACGATGTGGACATCGATCTGCGGCATCTCGTCGGCGCGCAGGAGCGGGTAATCGTCGAAGTTGCCTTGCTCGACCTGGCCCTTGGACAGTGTGATGGACCCCTTGAGGGTCGCGGTCAGTCCATAGACGATACCGCTTTGCATCTGGGCGCGTACCGTGTTTGGATTGACCACCTGGCCGCAATCGATCGCGCACACCACACGCAAGATGCGCAGCTGGCCGTCGACCAGCGCGATCTCTGCGACCTGCGCGACGATGCTGCCGAAAGACTCCGCGAGCGCGAACCCTCGGGCGTGCCCGTCTGCCAGCGGCCGGTCCCAGCCAGACTCGCGGGCTGCAAGCTCCAGCACCTTCAGGTGGCGCGGTTTGCCCGCCAGCAGGGTGCGGCGCAGCGCCACCGGGTCCAGCCCGGCCGCCCGCGCCAGCTCGTCCAGAAAACACTCGACGACATAGGCGTTCTGGCTGCTGCCGACCGACCGCCAGAAGCCCACCGGGACCGGTGTGTCGGCGCGGCGATACTCGACCCGCAGGTGGGGGATGGCGTAGGGGAGGTTGGCGGCCCCTTCGACCGAGGTCGGATCGATTCCGTCGCGGATCGCCGCCGGCTTGATCCGGGCCAGGATGGAGGGACCGACGATGCGGTGCGACCAGGCCACCACATTGCCGTCCTTGTCGATCCCGCCGCGCAGTCGGTTCAGCGTCATGGGGCGGTAGAAGTCATGGCGGATGTCGTCCTCGCGGGTCCACATGACCTGGACCGGACGACCGAGCCGCTTGCTTAAATCCACCGCGTCCGCCACGAAGTCCTGCTCGCCGCGCCGCCCGAAACCGCCGCCCAAGTAGGTCGTATGGATCGAGATCCGGTCTTCGGGGAGTCCGGACAGGCGCCGGGCGGTCTCCAGGGTGCGGGTTTGGGCCTGGGTCGGCACATAGACCTCGCAGCGCTGCGCGGTCACATGTGCGGTGCAGTTCATGGGCTCCATGCAGGCATGGGCCTGGAAAGGCACCTCGTATTCCGCATCCACCCGGGTCGCGACGGTCTCGAGCACCCGATTCGCCTCGCCTTGGGTGTGCGCCAGGGCGCCGCGCTTGTCGAGCGCCTTGCGGAAGCGCAACCGGATCCCAGCGCTGTCCAGGCGTGCGTTGCCCACCGGGTCCCAATCGATCTTGAGCGCCCGGCGTCCGCGCAAGGCGCTCCAGGTGTCGCTGGCGACGACCGCGAACCCGCTCGGTACCTTGAGCACGTCGATCACGCCCGGACTCGCCTTAGCGGCAGTCAAGTCCCAACGGCGCGCCCGCCCGCCGAATACCGGGCAGCGCTCGATGCTGGCGAACGCCATCCCCGGCAGGCGCACGTCGATCCCGAAACGTGCCTGACCGGCGACCTTGTCCGGGGTGTCGAGCCGCGGCTGCTCGGTACCGATCAGAGTCCACTCGTCGGCATCCTTAAGCAGCACCGACTCCGGGACCGGCAAGGTTGCGGCCAGGGTAGCCAGGTCCCCGTAGCTCAAGCTCCGCTTGCCGTCCGCGTGGGCGACCCGGGCGTTGCGGGCACGGCATTCGGACTCCGGGACCTTCCAGGTGAGAGCGGCAGCCTGTACCAGCAGCTCGCGCGCCACGGCCCCGGCCTCGCGCAGGTGCGTCCAGGCCTCGCGCACCGATGTGCTGCCCCCGGTGAGCTGCTGGCCGAGCAGCCGGTTGGCGTAGGCCGGCTCGGCCGGGGCGAATTCCACCCGGACCCGGTCGATGCCGACCTCCAGCTCCTCGGCGATCAGCATGGCGAGCGCGGTCATGACCCCCTGACCCATCTCGGAGCGTGCCACCACCAGCACGATACGCCCGTCGCCGTAGATTCGTATCCAGGCATTGGGGACGAACCGGGTTTCCGGTACCGGGGGAACGGACTCGGCGCGGACGCCCAAGGGCAGACCGATCCCGAGCATCAGACCGCCTCCCGCCAGGGCGCCCACCTTGAGCAGCTCCCGGCGGGTCAGCAAGACGCGCCGCGACACCTCAGCCACCCCCCGTGGTTTCCGGGCTGGCCGCCCGGGCGATGGCTCGACGGATGCGGCTGTAGGTGCCGCAGCGGCACAGAACCCGCGACATGGACGCCGCAATCTGCTCCTCGGTGGGATTGCGGTGCTCCGCGAGCAGGGCGGCCGCGGCCATGATCTGGCCGGGCTGGCAGTAGCCGCACTGGGGGACCTCCTCGGCAATCCAGGCCAATTGGAGCGGATGCCGGGCGTCCGCGGACAGCCCTTCGATGGTGGTGACGCGCTTGCCCGCGGCGGCGGAGAGCGGGGTTACGCAGGAGTTGACCGCGACCCCGTCCAGGTGCACCAGACAGGCCCCGCATTGGGCAATCCCGCAGCCGAGCTTGGTGCCGGTGAGACCAAGGTGGTCGCGCAACACCCACAGTAGGGGCGTATCCGGGTCCAGGTCGAGCTCGCGCGGCTCGCCGTTCAACGTCAGGGAGATCATGCTGTCCTCGGTATTGGGCCGGCCGGGCGGGGTGTAGGGTGCGCGGCAACGCATTAGCATTGCAGATTTCCGACCGGCGGGAAAGCGAGTCGGCCAGGTCCTGGGCGCATCGCTCGGGCGGGCATCGCTTGCCCTGGACTGCCGGTCGCGGGATCATCTGGCGCTGGCGGCGAGGCGCTCGACGGTTCTGGCGGCGAGCCCCCGGGCCCCGTGCCTCGCGGGGGTGTATCTTGTGTCCAGGCAAACACGCATTCGGGAGTATTCAACGATGCCGAACCGGCCGCTCCGCTCGCCATCCCGCCCTGCGGCTCATGGGGCGAGCCCGCGCGGAGGCTTCACGCTCGTCGAGCTGCTGGTGGTCGTATCCATCGTGGGCATCCTCGCGGCTATCGCCTACCCGTCCTATCGCACACAGGTTGAAAAAACCCGCCGAGCGGACGCCCAAGCGGTGCTGATGCAGTCGGCCCAGTATATGGAGCGGATTTACACGGAAAGCGGCTGCTACAACCGAGCCGCGGACGGCGACTGCGACGCTGACGAAGACAGCTTCTCGCCGCCTTATCCTAAATCGCCGATCGACGGTACGGAAACCTATTATCTTATCGGCGTGGAAGACTTGGACGGGGATGAATTCACCCTACGGGCGACCCCTCAGGGATCCGAGGAGGATGCGGGCATTCTGGAGATCGACCAAGCGGGTCGGCGCGGTCGGGATCTCAACGGCGACGACGACACCGCCGATGTCGGCGAGGACCACTGGTGAAGAGCGTCGCATTGCGGGACGCCTGGTCCGGCCAGGCCGACTGTGTAAACTGCTCGTTGCGGACCTCGGTGCTGTTCTCCGGCCTCTCCGAGCCGGACTTCGGGCGCATCCACGATCCCATCGACCAGTTCACTCTGAAACCCGGCACCGCACTCTACCGCGCGGGCGACGGCGGGGAGTTCATGTTCACTGTCCGCTCGGGGGCGCTCAAGCTGGTCCAGTACCTTCCGGACGGGAGCCAGCGCATCGTGCGGCTGGCCCGGGCGACGGATGTGCTCGGGCTCGAGGCCCTGCTGGGCGGCGTCTACCAGCATGAAGCGGTGGCCCTTCAGGTGACCGAGGTGTGCCGCTTTCCCGCGCGCCTGGTGCGCGAGCTTGGCGCGGACAACCCGGCTCTGCACCGGGAGCTGATGGCGCGCTGGCAAAGGGCTTTGAGCGAAGCGGACGCCTGGCTCACCGAGCTGTCCACCGGCTCAGCCCGCCAGCGGGTGGCGCGGCTCCTGCTGCGGCTGGTGCGCGACCGGGAGACCAGCGAGTGTCATCTATTCGGCCGCGAGGACATGGGCGCAATGCTCGGGATCACCACCGAGACCGCCAGCCGTACCATCGCGGAGCTGCGCCGCCAGAGTCTGCTCTCGGAGACCGCGCCGAACCTGTTTTTGCTGGACATACCCAATCTCAAGCGCATCGCAGAGGATTGACGGATCGTAATGCCCGCCAGCCGGGGGGCCATTAAGCTGCTTTTTGTTGTCCCGACCCATCCGAGATCGGACAGGACCGTCGCATCGAGCCGGGCCAAGCGCGACCGCCCCGCCAGGAGTCCCGACGTTGAAGCAAACCTTGCTGCACGAGACGTATCCGATTTTTACCATCGAGATCGGGCGGGAAGAAACCAGCCTCGCATCCGTGGATGCTATCTGCGCCTATTTCAGGTGTCGCATCGAGGCACATCGGTGCGCGGTCTTCATCGCTGAGTTCGACCATTTTGCCCATACCCGATCGCTCCCAGAGGGACGCATCGGGGAGGGCATCCTGGCGGCCAGGAACCTGATCTTCTGTTTCGGCATCGCACTGCCCGAGCCCCATTGTCTGGCGATGCGTCCGCGCTCCATCGGAGTCGCAGAGACCGAGCGCGGGTTTGTCGTCTCTTTTATGGAGACCCCCATGCCGGTGGCCAACGCAGTCATGGAGGATTGGGCCAAGGGGCTACTCGATCGCTGCACAGCGCCCGCCGTAAGCGTTACTCGCTAGACTCGGAAAGGCCCGCGGGGCCGAGACCGATCAACGATTTCTCTCGTTTCGGCGCTCGGTTGCACCCCAGGGATGGCGGTGCCAGACGCCCAGCGCCCAACACTCGACATTTCAACTCCAGCGGAGCAGTACCGTGCGAATCGCCGTCACCAGCCAGAATTTCAAGACCATTACCGGCCATGCCGGCAAGTCCCGCCGTTTCATCGTCTACGAGACCGACGACACGGGTACGCCCCGGGAGGTAGAGCGCCTCGACCTCCCCAAGGATCTGTCCATCCACGAGTATCACGGGGCGGATCACCCGTTGTTCGGGCTGGGGCTTAAGGCACTGGTGACCCAGGGCGCGGGCCAGGGATTCGTCCAGCGACTGGCGCGCCACGGCATCGCGGTCCATGCCACCGGCGAATCGGATCCTCTGGCCGCGGTGGCCCTGGTTGCAGCCGGGCAAGCGCTGCCGGCCGCGCCGCCCCACGATCACAATCACGACCATAGCCATGGCCATGATCGGGGCCTAACTCCGGTGCAGATCCGCGGGCCGCGATCATAATCGGACCCCGCCGCGCTCCGCATGGTCCCCCGGGGCCTTGCACTCCATCCGTGCCAGGAGGGCCAGCCGAAGCCGCTCCGGCAGCTGGGCCGATTCCGCGTCCTCGCGCCCGGCCACGACATGGACGGTGCGGGCGCGGGCACAGGGCCGTCCTTTAGCGTCTTCAACCAGATAATCCACCGCAAACGAGCGGTTGCGCAGCTCCGTGACCCTGAGAACGATGCGCACCGCATCGCCTTGGCGCAGGGGCCGAGTGTAGTCCGCCTCCGCATGGACGATGGGCAGGGCGAGCCCCGACTGCGGATCGGCCGGGCGGATCAGCGCATGGATCGGGAATCCGATGTCCGCCATAAATGATTCGTATGCGTCGTGGAGATGGCGGAACAAGTGTCCGAAGAACAGCACCCCGGCTGCATCCGTGTCGTGGAGCCGAACGCGTAGCTCGTGGATGAAGGGCGCGGGTTCCATGGAGAGTGGCTCGGTGCGTGTAGGCGTTTCGTTCGTCAGCGAAGGGTCGATAAACGCAGGATAAAGAAATCGACTCAAAGACCCGAAAGAATGGGCTCGCAGGGCTCGAATCCGGAGCCTGGACGCTCCGGCAGGTGCAGTGTACCGCGCCAGGGCCTGGGCGGGTGGCCTAGGTCCCGGACAAGCCAATCGGCGGTGGCCAGTCCCTGTGGGACACGGCTGCCGATAGCCCCGGCCAACTGCGCTGTGGGCCAGAGCCCTGCGGCGGACTCCACCAGGCTGGTGACGACGACCTCGATACCCGCGCTTTGAAAGCGGCGGGCCAGGTCCAGGCTGCGCCTTAACCCGCCTTGGACCGCAGGCTTGACGATTGCCCGGCGGACCGGAAGCCTGGCCGGATCCTGACCCTGGGCCAAGAGACCCGGGAGCGATTCGTCCAAGGCGAGCGGGAACCCGGCCAGGGTCTGGAGCTCGGCCAGGGCCGCCGGGTCGGGCAACGCCAGCGGCTCTTCGATGCACTCGATGGGCAGTCCCGCCAGCGCGGAGACTATATCGGTCGCGCTAGCGCGGTCCCAGGCACCGTTGGCGTCCAGGCGCAGGGTCACGCCCGCGGGCAGGGCGCGGGCCAGGGCGCGCAGCCGCTCGAGCTCGACGCTTGGATCAGTCACCCCGACCTTGACCTTGAGCACCAGGAATCCATCCGCAGCCGCTCGGGCCAGGTCCGCAGTCGCGAGCTCTGCGAGCGGACCCAGTGCGCCGTTCACCGGGACCGATTCGCAGGCACGGCCTGAGAGCAGTCGCCGCAGGGATAACCCCTGCATTCGGCTATCCAGGTCCAGCAGGGCGCATTCCAGGGCATAGGCGGCGGCGGGTGCGATACGGGCAACGCAGTCGAGCGATCCCAGGGCTTGGGCCAGGGGAGACCCTTGGAGCAGTCCGCGCCAGTCGGCTAAAGCCAGCCCGGCGGTCGCCAGCGTCTCCGTCCCGGCTTCCGGGAGCGGGGCGCAGTCGCCGTAACCCCGGAGACCGCCGGACTCGATCGCGATCAGCCAACCCTCGCGCGCCGACATGCTTCCCCGGGCGCTGACCCAGGGTCGACGCAACGGAAGACGGTACGGTTGAAACCCGATGGACTCGATGCGAATGGCGCTCGGCTCCGCAGTATGCCAGCCCTTCGACCATCCTGTCGCAGCTGGAAAAACACTTTACATCGTATCTATTTTTCTCGGACGGTCAGGATGCCCAACGAGCGGGTGCGATGGCGAGCCCGCCGAGCAGCAGCAGGGTCAGAAGCGCCTGATAGAGTGCGGTCTGGCCGAGCATGGGGTTGATCTGCGTACCGATGGCACCGCGCACCAACCGGGCGATCAGCGACAGGGCCAGGGGCAAGGCAAGCAGTGCGAGCCAGGTCGATCCCGCCAGACCGGCGACCGTCAGGAGCGGCAGGGGCAAGAGCAGCAGTGCGGCGTACAGAATCTGCGCCCGTCCCCGGCCCAGGAAGTGGGCGAGGGTGCGTCTCCCGGCCACCCGGTCTGTCTCCAGATCCCGGTAGTTGTTGAGCAGCAGCACCGCCGCTGCCGGCAGACCCAGGGCGATCCCCAGGGTCAGGGCCGACCAGTCGAATGACTGTGTCTGGAGATAATGGCTCCCGACGACCGAGGCGATGCCGAAGAAGCCCAGCACATAGAGCTCGCCGAAGGGTCCGTAGGCGATGGGCCAGGGTCCGCTCGTATAGGCATAGCCGCACACCAGTGCGGCTATGCCGATCGCCAGGATCGGCCAGCCCCCCCGAAGCACCAGAAGGAACCCGAGGAGCAACGCGACCGCGAAGGCGAGATGGGCAGCGTTGCGGACCTGCCGGGCGGTGAACCACCCCTGGGCGCTGGCACGCGGCGGTCCGACCCGATCCGGAGTGTCGGTGCCACGCTCGAAGTCCACCGCGTCGTTATGCAGATTGGTGCCGATCTGGATGGCGACCCCGGCGATCAGGGTCGCGGCCGCGGTGAGGTACGCGAGCCGTCCCGTCTGGGCAAATGCGAGCCCGATCCCGGCCACTATGGGAGTGGTGGCGAGCAGCAGGGTCTTGGGGCGGGCCGCAGCGACCCAGCGGGAAAGGGCGCTGGGACCGAGTGCAGAAGTTGCAGTGCCGATGGCAGCCTCCGTTCTCTGGTCCTCGGCCCTTGGCCCTTGGCCCTCTCCGAGGATACTCACGGTCGCCGCGGAAACTTATCGAAGTCCGGTGCCCGCCGCTCCAGAAATGCGTCGCGGCCCTCCTGGGCCTCCTCGGTCATATAGAAGAGCGCGGTGGCGTTGCCGGCCAGCTCCTGGATACCGGCGAGTCCGTCGGTGTCCGCATTGAATGCGCATTTGAGCATTCGCAGCGCAGTCGGCGAAAGCTCCAGCATTCGGCGACACCACTCGACGGTCGTCGCTTCCAGCTCGGCGAGCGGGACGACGGTATTGACGAGTCCCATCTCCAGTGCCTCCCTGGCGTCGTACTGGCGGCACAGGAACCAGATCTCCTTGGCCTTCTTGAGCCCAACGGTGCGTGCCATGAGCCCAGCCCCGAAGCCCCCGTCGAAGCTCCCCACCCGGGGTCCGGTCTGACCGAAGCGGGCATTGTCCGCGGCGATGGTAAGATCGCACACCAGATGCAGCACATGGCCCCCGCCGATGGCAAAGCCTGCCACCATGGCCACTACAGGCTTGGGCAGGGTGCGGATCTGGCGCTGAAGCTCCAGGACGTTCAGGTGCTCGGTCCCGGAGCCATCCCGATAACCCCCGTCTCCGCGGATTCGCTGGTCCCCGCCGGAGCAGAAGGCCAGGTCGCCGACCCCCGTGAGCACGATCGCTCCAACCTTGGGGTCCAGATGGGCACGGCGGAAGGCGTCGATCAGCTCCAGCACCGTCTCCGGGCGGAAGGCGTTGCGGACTTCGGGCCGATTGATGGAGATCTTGGCGATCCCGTCCCACTGCTGGTAGAGGATGTCCCCATAATCCAGCCCCGGCGGGGTCTCCCATTGGGGCTCGCGCCGGTCCTCGGTCTGATGCATGTCTACTGACTCCACGGTAAGAAGGGCCAAGGGCCAAGGGCTAAGGGCCGAGGGATGCGCATGGCCCTCGGCCCTTAGCCCTTGACCCTTCGTTATTCGACCAAGACCCGCTCCCTCGCCTGCTGCCACAGCTCCCGGTGCAGGCCCTGGCTCTGGGCCGCATCGACCCTGACCTCGATCAGGGTACCGGGTTGGGTCGCCATGCCTTGTGCGAATGCCTCCCGCCAGCCAGCGGAATCCTCCACACGGCAGTGGACGAGCCCGAAGGACCGCACCAGTGCCCCCAGTTCCAGCGGCCTGGGGGTGCGCCACAGCCGCTCGAAGTCAGGGAGCCCGTGTTGGGGCAGGTAGTCGAAGATACGACCGCCTCCATTATTCAGGACGATGCAGGGCCGGTCGAGCCGCTCTGCGAGCATGAGACCCGAGAGATCGTGCAGGAAGGACAGATCCCCCAAGAGCCCGGCGGTGGGTACGCCCCCGGCGTTGATCCCGGCAAGTGTGGAGAGTTGGCCGTCGATCCCGCTCGCCCCGCGGTTGCCGAAGACCTGGAGGGTCGTCTCCCGGCACCCGGACCAAGTGTCGAGCTGGCGGATCGGCAGCGAGTTGGCGCAGAAGAGCCCGTCTCCGGCGGGCAGGGTGCGGATTAGGTCACCGATCAAGTGGGGCTCGCACCAGGGCGATTCAGCCAGAATCTCGGCCGTCAGGCGGGCTGCCGCCCCCTCGGCCGCGCTCCAGCCGGCGAGCCAGTCGGGGTCCGCCACTGTCCAGGGGTCGGCGGCCAGCGCCTCGCACAACCGAGTGGAGTCCATGACGAGCTGGCGCACCAGATCGTGCCCCGGGTCCGACCAGCGCTCGGCCGGGTCCGCCAGCAGGGTCGGGACCCCTTCCAGCCAATCGAGCAGGGTGCGCGAGACCGGCGCCCGGCCGAAACGCAGCATCCAGTCCGGGCGCAGTGCGCGGGCCGCGGCCGGGTTGCGCAGCAGGGTGTCGTAGCGAGCGATGCGGTTGCCTGGGGCCGGACCGAAGCGCAGACCGGAGAGCGGGTCCGCCAGCACCGGGACCCGCAGTGACTGTGCGCAGCGCCAAAGGGCCGGGGCGAACGACTGGGAATAGTCATCGGGGCCGCAACAGATCAGGCCACGCCCGCCCATCCGGCTCTTCAGTGCCGCGGTCAAGGCCGGGGGCAGTACCGCGGACCCCAGGTCCGCGTCCGACCATGCGTCCCGGGGGACCTCCCAAGCGGGCGAGCGCGAGTCCCAGGGTCCGCAGTCGCCCACCGGCACCAGGGGTTCGCGCAGCGGCAGGTTGATATGAACCGGCCCCGGGTGTCGACCCTGGCTCGTGCAGGCTGCGCGCAATCCCAATAGGCCTAGGGTGCGTCCCACATGGGGGCAGTCGTGGGCCACTCCGGGGTCGAAGAATGCCCGTACCTGGGCACCGAAGAGCCGGGTTTGGTCGATCGTCTGATTGGCCCCCCAGCCGCGGATTTCCGGCGGACGGTCCGCCGAGATCAGGACCAGTGGCACCCCGGATTCGCTGGCCTCGATGATGGCCGGGTACCAGTGGGCGGGGGCGCTGCCGGAGGTCGCGAGCACCGCGACCGGTCGCCCCGAGGCGCGGGCGAGCCCCAGTGCATGGAAGGCAGCGCTGCGCTCGTCGAGGATCGGGGTCAGGATCAGTGCCTGCTGGCGCTGGGCGGCCAGGATCGCTGGCGTGGAGCGGGAGCCCGGGGACAGCACCAGGTGCCGTACCCCGCCCGCCACCAGACCGTCCAGGAGCGCCAGGCACCAGCGCACCCCGGCGCAGGCCGGGTCTCGGCTGGGCGGCTGGGGATTGCTCATGCGAATTGGAGCGCGGTGGCGATGGCTGCCAGTTTGTGGCCGGTCTCGCGCCACTCGGCCAGGGGGTCGGAGCCGGCGACGATGCCTGCCCCTGCGAAGAGCCGGGCGCTGTCCCCGCTCACCTCGGCGCAGCGCAGGAGCACCCACAGCTCGCCGCTCAAATCCGGCTCGAGGATACCCGCGGCCCCGGTGTACCAGCCGCGCTCGATAGGCTCCGAGCGGGTCAACCACTCGCGGGCCTGCTGGCGAGGCTGGCCGTTGGTGGCGGGGGTGGGGTGCAGGCGCTCGGCCAGACAGAAGAGATCCGTATCCCCGCGCAGCTGGGCCGTGACCGGACTCCACAGGTGTTGGGCGTTATGGAGCTGCATCACGGCGGGCGCATCCGGCACCTGGACGCCGGTGCAGCAAGCCTCCAGCACACCGCGCACTGCCTCCACCACCAGGGCGTGCTCGCGCCGGTCTTTGTCGGAGGCGCGCAGGGCCGCGGTCAGGGCTGCGTCCTGGGCGGTGCTTGCGGAGCGTGCAGCGGTGCCGGCGATGGCGTCCACTTCCACCTGGCGCCCGTGCACCCGCAGCAGGCACTCCGGGGTGGCGGCGACGAAGCTGGTCGCACCGCGCTGGATGCTGAGCACCTGGCAGGAAGGAAACAGATAGGTGAGCGCTGCCAGGAGGCGGCGCAGGTCGAACGGCCGTCGTCCCTGGAGCCCCACCTGACGGCACAGGACGACCTTGTCTAAGGGTCCGCGCCGGATCTCGGCCAGGGCGGACTCCACCAGTGCGCGCCAATCCGCGAGGTCCGGCAGGCTCCCCAGGGGGGTCAGTCGGCTCGGTGTCAGTGGCTCCGGCAAGGGTGCGGCCAGCGCTGGGACCAGGCGCTTGAGCCAGCCCTGCCAACGGGCCAGCAGGTCCACCCGGAGTACCGGCAGGCGGGTCGTCAGGATCAGGGCCGCCTGGCCGCGCCGGGTGGCCAGCGCCAGCTCCGGGACCCACAGGAGCGCATTAGGCAGATCCCCGGCGCCGTCGAGCCCGGCCGCGCTCCCGGCAGGGGGCGAGTCCGGGTGGGCGGCGAATCCAAGCAGGGCGAACCCTGCGAAACCGGTCTCATCCGGATCGATCTGGCGCCATTGCTCGGCCAGCTCCCGGGCCATGGCCCCGAGGCACTCGAGCCGGGCCGGACCCCCGGCGGTCCATTCTGCGGCGACGCCGTAGCCTGCGCGGAGCTCCCCGCGGGTGCCGTAGACAAAACCGAAGCGCGGACAGTCGAGATCCGGCGGCAGGGCCGGACCCAGGGGCAGCTCCAGGGTCAGGGACGCGAGCCCGCCCTCCGCGCCCAGGGGGATCAGGCCGATCGCCTCGTCCAGACGGGCCTGCAACTGCTCCAGTAGATCGAGGGATGCGAGCATGGGTTAGTTTACCTGGCGGAATCGCGTGGCGGTCCCCGAGTCCGAGTCGCCACGGTGGGCCGCGCCGATGGGCGACGAGCGCGGACGTGGCAAGATACCGGATCGGCGAACGGGTGTCAGTCTATCGCAACGTCAAGCGAAGGCGACAGCCGCGGCCCCCGGCTTGCGCCTGCGGCTGGCGATGGATTGCGCAACGGGGGCCGCATCGTGTCGGTTACGGGCTCTTGGTCGGAAGGAAGCTTTCATGACAGCGAACGATCGTATCGGACAGCGGCGGCGAGGATTCGACTCCGCGGCGGGTCGCAGCGGGCAGGAATCTGCGAGTCCCGACGGCGAGTCTCGCCGGGTCGGCAGGGTCTGGGATTTCCCAGAGGGCG
This sequence comes from uncultured Gammaproteobacteria bacterium, assembly GCA_963780725.1. Lineage (GTDB taxonomy): Bacteria > Pseudomonadota > Gammaproteobacteria > Chromatiales > Chromatiaceae > Thiodictyon. The sequence continues at coordinate 2,329,254 of CAWACV010000001.1, read as the reverse complement.
GGACGGCGACCAGGCTGGGGCAAGTCGCCGCGGGCGCGGCCTGGGACGGGTGTCTCGGGGGGGGCGCGGAGGCCATCGCCATGGTCGACGCCGGAGAGCCTGCCTGTCCCGCCTGGACTTACCGGGATCTGGCGGGGCTTGCGGACTGGCGCGCCGCAGAGTTGCATCGGCAGGGAGTCGAGCCCGGCCAACTGGTCGCGGTGCCGGAGCGGCCGGGTGCGGACCTGGTCCTCATGCAGCACGCGCTGGCCCGGGCAGGGGCTGCCTTGCTCCCGGTGCGGGCGGACCTTGAGGCCGACAGCGTTCGTGCACTGCTGGCCCAGACCGGAGCCGAGTGGATCTGGCGCGGGGCGGGGGAGTGCATCGGGGCTGAGGGTCGCAGGGCGCCAGGGCCGGGACTGATTCCGGTCCCCGGTGCGGCCCAGGGTCCGGCGCGTGGCGCAGGCGGGGACGATTGGGACTCGCCTTTGGCCCTGGTGGTCGAGACCAGCGGCAGTACCGGTGCCCCCCGCGCAGCCATGCTGACGGTCGGCACGATCTGGACTTCCGCGCAGCTTTCGAATCGCTGCCTGGGGCTCCAGTCTTCCGATGCCTGGCTCTGCTGTCTGCCGCTGCGTCACATCGGAGGGCTTTCCATCGCCTATCGGTGCGCGCTGGCCGGGGCGCGCATGGTCCTGACCCATGGCTTCGATGCACGTAATGTGCTTGATGACCTGGCGCATCGCTCGATCACGCACGTATCGCTGGTGCCGCCCATGCTGGCCCGCCTCTTGGAACTGGACCCGAACGGAACCCGCCCGCCGCCCTGCCTTCGGGTCGTCCTGGTCGGCGGGCAACATTTAAGCGAGCCACTGGCGCGCCGGGCCATCGACCTGGGCTGGCCCATCCACGCCACCTACGGGATGACCGAGACCGCCTCCCAGATTGCCACCTCCGATCGGCTGAGCTTGGCCCCCACAGCCGGGCGCATCGGATTGCCTCTGCCCGGCCTGGAGTTGGACTGCCCCCGCTGCGGCGAGCCCCCAGCGCCACTGCGGGTACGCGGTCCGCTCACCATGGCGGGCTATGCCACTCCGGCCCGGGTCCCCGGTCTGGGCCTGGACGACGGCTGGCTCGTCACCTCGGATCTCGCCTGCGCGGACGCAGACGGGGCACTGCACATCCTCGGGCGCGCCGACGAGGTCCTGGTGACCGGCGGGGTCAATGTACACCCGGCCCGGGTGGAGGCGGTCCTGCTCGGCGCGCCCGGGGTGAAGGACCTCGCGGTGGTCGGCGTTGTCGACCCGGTGTGGGGACAGCGCCTGGTTGCCGTCTATTGCGGAGACGCGGCACCCGCGGACCTGGATGCCTGGTGCCGCGCACGGCTCTCGGGACCAGAGCGTCCGCGCGCATTCATGCGCATCCCCGAGATGCCCCTCCTGGAATCCGGCAAGCGGGACCGCCGACGGCTCTGCGAGCTTGCAGGGCAGTCTTAAAGGGGCTCTGGCTCCAGGTGGGATATTCCTGCCGGCCTTGATCGTAACTCCGGCAGCAGGTCGTCGCGGACCCGTCGCGGCCGGGGGCCGCTCCTACGCCCGTAGGAGCGGCCCCCGGCCGCGACGCATGTCATCCGCGGGGTGGCCGAAATTATGATCAAGGCCTTTCTCGAAGACTGGAAAATCGATGAACCCTGGACCTTTCGGCATGACCAAAAACTCGGATTCGAGACAGCCAAAAACCTCATCGACATAATTGTCTAAATTTATCTTGATTTCCGTGAAATCCGCAAGATTTTGTGGCAGAAAACAAAAGCGCTACTGAGCTGGGCGGCCGGGGTGACTTGGATCGGATGGGTCCGGGTGCTCTCCCCAGCGCCCGGCCAGCCTGTGGGACACGTTCAGGTGGTCCAGGACTCGGGCGACCATAAAGTCCACGATCTCTTCGATACGGGTGGGATTGAAATAGAAGCCGGGATTGGCGGGCATGACGGTGGCCCCGGCGCGGGCGAGGCGCAGCATATTCTCCAGATGGATGGTGGAGAAGGGTGTCTCCCGTACCACCAGGATCAGCTTGTGTCCTTCTTTCATGGTCACGTCCGCCGCCCGGTCGATCAGATCCTGGGAGAATCCGGCGGCGATGCGGGCGAGTGTGCCGGTGGTGCAGGGACAAACCACCATGGCCTCGGGTGGATTGCTGCCGCTCGCCACCGGGGCCGTCCATTCCTGGCGACCGAAGACCCGGATCTGACCCGGCAGGGCGCCATAGCGGTCGGTGAAGAAGACCTCCGCCTCTGCCGGGCGGGCCGGGACTTCGAGCCCCGTTTCCATCCGCAGCACCACCTGACCGGCCTGCGAGACCAGGAGATAGACGCGCAGGCCAGCCTGGACCAGGCACTCGATCAGGCGCAGGCCGTACTGGACGCCGGAGGCGCCGGTGATGGCGACGGTGACGGTGCGGGGCCAGGTGTGTCTGGAGTCGATCATGCCGGCTTGAGTGCATCCAAAAGCTTCTGATGAATCCCTCCGAACCCCCCGTTGCTCATCACCAGCACCTGATCGCCAGGCGCGCTCTCGGCGGCGATCCGCTCGACGATGGCTGCCACCGACTCGAGCACCGCCGCCCGCTCGCCTAAGCCCGCAAAAACCCCTCGGGCGTCCCACCCCAGGTCGACCGGTGCATGGACATAGATCCGGTCGGCGTCGGACAAGGAGTCCGGCAGCAATGTGTTGTGGACCCCAAGCCGCATGGTGTTGGAGCGGGGCTCCAGAACGGCGAGGATACGCTGGCGGCCCACCTGGCGGCGCAGCCCCTGGAGCGTGGTCGCGATGGCAGTGGGGTGGTGGGCAAAATCGTCGTAGACCCGCACGCCCCCGGCCTCGCCGCGCAGCTCCATGCGGCGCTTGACCCCCTGGAAGCGGCACAGCGCCTCGATACCGACGGCCGGTGGGACGCCCACATGGCGGGCGGCTGCCAGCACCGCGAGCGCGTTGCTCAGGTTGTGCAGGCCGGTCTGTGCCCATCGGACCTCGCCCACAGGCTCGCCCCGAAACCGGACCCGGAATGCCGAGCCGTCAGGCGCGAGCAGCTCGCCGGACCAATCGCCGCCCTCGCCGAAGGTCTCCCGGCCGGTCCAGCATCCCAGGCTCAAGGTCTGGTCCAGGGCCGAGTCGGCGGCCGGATGGACGATGAGACCAGAGCCCGGGACCGTGCGCACCAAGTGGTGAAACTGGCGCTGGATCTGGCTTAAGTCGTCGAAGATATCCGCGTGGTCGAATTCGAGGTTATTGAGGATCAGGGTGCGCGGGCCGTAGTGGACGAACTTGGAGCGCTTGTCGAAGAATGCGGTGTCGTATTCGTCCGCCTCCACCACGAAAAAGGGGGCCGTGCCTAAGCGCGCGGATTCGCCGAAATCTTGGGGCACCCCGCCGATCAGGAACCCGGGGTCGAGTCCGGCGTCATGGAGCACCCAGGCGAGCATGCTCGCGGTGGTGGTCTTGCCGTGGGTGCCGGCGACCGCCAGGACCCAGCGCTCCCGCAGCAGGTTGCCCTTAAGCCACTCGGGGCCGGAGCAGTAGCTCAGTCCCCGGTCCAGCAAGTGCTCCACGGCCGGGATGCCACGGCGCATGGCATTGCCGACGACCACGACGTCCGGGGCCGGGTCCAGACGGGAGGGGTCGTAATCGTAGCCCTCCAGGAGCGCAATCCCGGCGGACTCGAGCTGGGTGCTCATGGGCGGGTAGACATTGGCGTCCGAGCCAGTGACCCGATGGCCGAGTGCGCGGGCGAGCAGCGCGATGCCGCCCATGAAGGTGCCGCAGATTCCGAGGATGTGCAGGTGCATGAGGCAGTCCGTGATGAATGGGACAGGATCGGCGAATCGGGCTAACCGAAGAGCGCGTCTATGACCAGGATGACCAAGAGCTGGTAGGCGACTGCGATCCCGATCCCCTGGCCCAGACTGAGCCCGAAGCTATGGCGCACCACATGGCCGGTGACCAGAATGCTCCAGCACAGGAAACCCACCAGCAACAGGACGCCCAAAGCGGCGAGATCGGTGGCCTCGCCCCCTGGTGGGATCATGGCGACCGCCGGCAGTGCCAGGATACCGATCAGCGTGCCGGCACCCAAGAGCGCAGTGGCCGACTGGTTGAAGCGCCCTGGATGCCCCGCGAGCCGTAGCGCCACGGAGAGCAGCGCGAGCATCAGGGACACCTCGATCGCCGATTGGGCCAGGCCGGCGGCCAGGGGGGTTGCACTCGCCACGCTCGCGAAAAAGCCGGTGGCAATGTCGGCGATCAGCATCAGGCCGAACAGGGTCCCGGAGGCGGGGAGGTCTTGCGGCGCCCGGCGCAGCAGGCAGAGCTGGAAAAAAAAGACGATCAGTGCCTGCACGAGTACATCCTGGGGTGGGTCGATCGGCTCATGATCCTCGAAAAGGCCGCCAGCCTCCAGCTTCCAGCAGCATCCCGCCGACCGCCAGGGCCAAGGCAAGCCCGATGGCCAGCGCGTTGCCCACGCGCACGAACGGCGTAGCACCGGCGCGCGGCTCCACGGTGCCCGTGTAGCTGCCGCGCACGAAGGATGGCACCTGTCCGATCGTCCGTCCACGCTCGTCGACGATGGCCGAGATCCCGGTATTGGTGGCCCGGACCATATAGCGGCCGGTCTCCAGTGCGCGCATACGAGCCATCTGCAGGTGCTGGTGGGGCGCCAGGGAGTCGCCGAACCAGGCGTCGTTGCTCACGTTGATGAGATAGCGCGCTTGGGGGAGCGCCTGGGCCACCAGCTCCGGGTAGACGTCTTCGTAACAGATCGAGGCCCCGGCGACCCAAGGCCCCACGCGCAGCAGGGGCCGTTCTTTGTCGCCCGCGCTGAAGTCCGACATGGGGACCTCGAAGGCGCGGGCCAGGGGAACCAGCCAGGATTTGAAGGGCATAAACTCCCCGAAGGGTACCAGGTGACGCTTGGCGTAGAGGTCTTCCTGGCTTCCGATGCTTAGGAGCCCGTTGTAATAATGCCCGGTGGCGGTGTTCATCGTTGGGATGCCGATGACGATCTCGACGCCTTCGCGGCGCGCCCGCTCCGCCAGTGGCTCGATCAGTGCCTCGCGGACCTGGTGCAGGAAGTCCGGGATGGCCGTCTCCGGCCATAGGATCAGTCCCGAGTCCAGATGCTCCAGGGTCAAATCCACATAAGCATCCATGATGCCGACCAGTGCGTCGGGGTCCCACTTGGTCGCCTGGGGGATGTTGGCCTGGACCACGGTCGCCTGGAAGGGCTCCCCGGCGGGCCAGGTCCACGCGATCCGTTGCAGCCCAAGCCCCCCCAGCCAGATGGCGAGGAGCCCTGCCAGGGCCGCGGCCCGTCCGCGCGAGTGCAAGCGTATCAGGCACCATAGGAGCCCCCCGGAGAGTGCGACTAGCAGGCTCAACCCGTAGACGCCGGCGATCGGGGCATAGCCCGCCAGGGGACCGTCGATCTGGGTGTAGCCGAGCTTGAGCCAGGGGAACCCGGTGAAGAGCCAGCCGCGCAGCCATTCCAGGAGCACGTAGAGCCCCGGGAACAGCAGCAGTGGACCGACCCAGCTTGGATCGCCCCGGCCGAGCCGGCGTGTCAGCCAGCCCAGCAGCCCGTAATAGACTGCCATAAAGGCCACGAAGAGCCCCATCAGCAGGTTGGCGAGCCAGGGTTCCATGTTCCCGAACTCGTTCAAGCTGATACGGATCCAGAAGATCCCGAAGCCCATCAGCCCGAGACCGAAGGCATAGCCGCGCAGGAAGCCCGCGCGCCCTGGGCTCCGGCACCGTTCGACGGTATCCGGCTGGCCGGGTACCGGGCCGCCCGCGGCCAAGGCACCGTAGAGCAGCGCCAGTGTCAGGACCGGGAGCGGAAAGACCGAAAAGGGTGCGAAGCCCAGGACGGTGGCAGCCCCTGCGAGCAGTGCAAGCAGGATCGGGGCGTTCGCGCCAAGGCGGGGGAGTGAGTGGTACATCGGGGATCGCCTTGGAACAGGGCATAAAGTCGGCGCGTTTCTATCAGTCGCCGCCCGCCGGGTCAATTCGCGCTCAGTCGTACCGAGTGTCCTTCCACCGCCTCAGCGCGGCGAAGACCTCGGCATGGCTCGCAAGCGGCCGGCCGGCGAAACGTTCCGCAGCGGCGATAGGGCCGGGCTCGCCGGTGCGCAGGAAGGGGTTGGTCTCAAGCTCCAGGGCCAGGCGGGAGGGGACCGTCGGCAGCCCTTGGCGACGGGTCTCATCGGCCTCCAGGCTGCGCTCGACGACTGCCTGGCTCTGCGGCTCCACCCAGCGGGCGAACCCCAGATTGGCCTGGGTGTATTCGTGAGCGCAATAGCACAGGGTCTGCGAGTCCAGGTCGGCGATGCGGCGCAGCGATGCCGACAACTGCTCGAAGGTCCCGTCGAAGACCCGCCCGCAGCCGGCCGCGAACAGGGTATCGCCGCAGAAGAGTGCACCCTCGCCGAGATAGCCGATATGGGTCGCCGTGTGGCCGGGGAGCGAAAGCACCGCGAAACGGCTCTCAAGCCCCGCGGGCTGGATCCGGTCTCCGTCCGACACCCGGTCCGTGACGCCGCGGATGCGCGGGTCCGCGGGGCCATAGACGCGCAGCCCGGGACATGCGTCCTGAAGCTCCGCGAGCCCGCCCACATGGTCGCCGTGGTGGTGTGTGACCAGCACCGCCGAGAGCGTCAGCCCCTCGGCTGCCAGGGTTGCGAGCACCGGGTCCGCATCCCCCGGGTCGACCGCGACGGCGGTGCGCCCGGGCGGCTCGGTCAGCAGCCAGATGTAGTTGTCGTCGAAGGCGGGGATGGGGCGGATCGTTGGCATGGCGCTCCTGGCTGCCCGGGGCGGGGCCTTGCGGGCTTTGATGAGCGCGACTGTGCCCGAGCCCTCCCCGCCGATCATACAATGGGCAGCACGGTCGGGAGGAAACCGCTGGCCGGGATTTCTCCAGCGGCGGGCAAGTCCTGGTACAACAGCCCGACGTAGGCGAGCAACCGCACCGCCATCAGGCGGTCGACGGTGGACTGGAATTCCAGCAGCAGAAAAACGTAGAGCCAGCGCTCGCCCCAGCGCAGGCGCCAGGCGATGTCGTCTTCGCGGCTGCGCAGGTCGTGGCTGACGCCGATTTCGCGGACCCGCTCCAGGGAGTCGAGCTAGCCCCGTTCTGTTGTGGCATAAAATCTTGCCTCTGCTTCTCGAAATAGAGATTTGACCTTATCGATATTCCATGGCCGCTCTATCAGCGTTTCGTGATCCCACTCGCTTCTCGGTTCAGCCGGTTGAAAAAAATCACCGCCATAAACATGTATCGCGCACGTCATCTTGCCGATTGGATTAAGCACAGAATGGATAATCTCCATACCTAGTGTAGCTACGCCGCCGACTCCTAGAGATCTGGCTCCAGCCGCCTCAATGGTCGTATCTTTTCTTCTCCACAATATGTTATCTTCTCTACCAGAATATATGCCGACAACGGAAAACATCTGGTGATTGTGTGGCATGAGACTCATGCACGGTGCCCAGACGAAGTTGATGATGGTTAGATCAGGCGATCTATATATTGGTGCGATTCCTGCGTGTTCCGGCTCGCCAAGCGCGGACATCACCCCAACGCTATCGGAAACCGCTTCTGCCACAACCTCGCAAATTGCCCCCTGACCTTCAGTGACAGCGTTCACACAGTCTTGTATAAAGCGATCTTTATCGAACATGGTTATTTCCTCTTTCGCTCTTGGCTATAGAGCTCGCTCTGAAGCTAAGCTTCATCGGCGGTGCGAGGGCGACCCCGATTACAGCTTTAGCGATCTCCCACCCGAATTGCGCATAGTAATCATCCCCGGCAAAGCCGTCGGATTTCCTGGTTGTGGTTAAAAACGATGCGGCAGCGACGGGCACGAACGGATCGAATAAAACGATTCGAGGCGCAGTTCAACCATGAACTTAGGCCGCGTGCCGCTCGGCATCTACGGCGCGGCTATTGGGGTATTCCAATTGGTCGGAGCGTTTCGCCGAGCCGCCCGAGGGGCCGCCGCCCACCGCGACCCCGGTCGAGCGCATGAAACACCGACTCAAGACCCAGGCCGGCAAGGCGACCCGTGCACCCCGGAGCACCTGCAAGATGGACTAAGGCGGCGGGATCTCGCGGTCAGCCCCAGTGGACGCTGGGACGAGCTCCGCGACTGCCGGTCGACGGCGAGGTGGTAGCATGCCTCACAGTCCGCTCGCTAAGGAAGAGACTGTCGTCTTGCGTGAGCCCGTCCAAACGCCTGCCGCATCCGGCCCCTGGCCCAGCTTTGGGATAGTCGTTGCCTGCTTGCTGCTCCCGGGCGCACTCCCGCGGGCCGCAACGGCGCCGGTGGTCGCCTGGCCCGAGGCCGTCTTCAATCCGCGACCCCGGTCGGATGACCTGATTCTGCCGCTCCCCTGCAAAGGGGCCATGGCCTTTCGGTCCGTGACCACAGCGCAACGGGCAGATCTAGCCCCTAAGGTCGCCGGGCGCGACTTCAGCGACGTCGCCGGACCCTTTCGGGATCGGCAGGGCAACCCCCGCCTTCTGGCAGGCAAGTACGAGGTCACCCGACTCCAGGTCGCGGCCGTCGCGGCCTTTGCCAACGGCGGCAAGTGTCCATCCGCAAAACCCCGCGACGCCCGACTCCCTGCCTCGACCATCGGTTGGCAGGACGCGATGACATTCGGCGAGGATTGGACCGGCTGGCTGCTCGCCCATGCCCAGGGACTCCCGGACTGCGCCGACGGAGCCCGGGGGGCCTGCCTGCCGCGCGCCGAGGCCGGTCCCCTCAGGGTCCGGCTGCCCACAGAGGGCGAATGGGAGTATGCCGCCCGCGGCGGACTGGCAGTCCCCCCGGAGATCTTTGCCCAGACCCGCTATCCCATGCCCGGCGGTATCGACCTGCATGCCTGGAGCAAGGACAACGCCAGTGGCCGGGTCCACCCGATCGGTACCCGCGCCGCCAATCCGCTTGGCCTGCACGACCTCTACGGCAATGTCTCCGAGATGTTGCTGGATCGAACCATCGGCCAGACTCCTCAGGGGCAGGCACCCATGTTCGTCGTGCGCGGCGGCGGACGCTACGACCCGCCGGCGCAGCTCGCCGCCGGACTGCGCTACGAGGTTCCAGTCCACAACGAGACCGGCCGCACGCGCACCAGCGATACCGGGTTCCGGGTGGTGGTTGCCGTGGCGGGGGATTCGGGGGCTGGGGCGTCGATCGACGGGACGATTGAGGCGACTCCCGCCGTGCCTGCCGGCTATGGCCAAGCCCTCGTCGAGCGGTTCGGCATGGCCGCGATCATGCTCGTCCTGCTCGCGGTTGGGATAGGGATTGCCGGCGGAGCCGCGATGGCTGGTGCCCTTCCGAGACTGCTCGGCCGGCCCGCAAGGCGACCCGCAACGGCCGAGCGGCCGGCGCAGATCGATGCCGCTGCCGAGCTGGAGCGCGTCGCGGCCGAACGCCAGGGCGAGGACGAGCGACGGGCGCAGCTCGATGATTTGGCCGCGCGCGAGCGTGCAGAGACGCAACGGCGGTCCGACGCCGAGCGTCTGGCGGAACAACGCCGAATCGACGCCGAGCGCCTCGCAGAGCAGCGGCGGCAAACCGAGACCGAGGTCCAGGCCGCCCGCGAGCGCATGCAAGCGCAATGGCGGGCCGATGCCGAGCGCCTGGCGGAGCAACGGCGACAAGCCGAGACCGAGATCCAGGCCGCCCGCGAGCGTGCACAAGCGCGATCTCCGGCGGAGCAACAGGAGGAAGCCGATTCCGATATCCCGGCCGCCCGCAAGCGCGGCCACGAGGTTCCCCGGGTACTGAAGATCCTGATCGACGTCGGCGTCTGGCTGCTCGGCATTGCCCTGATCCTTGGGGCCTTGGTCACGATGTCGCAGAACGGTCTGGGGGCCGGCCTGCTCGTCCTGGTAGTCGGCAGCATCGCACTGGCGGTGCTCAACGCCGTCGCGCTCTGGCTCTGTCGCCTCGGCCGCCTCGGGGTGTCGATCGTCCTGGCTGGGTTGGCCTTTGCGATAGGGGGGCCGGCGGCCGGTCTGGTCGTCGCTGGCGTCGGACTGGCCATCTTATGGGCGATACGCAACGGCTCAGGCAGGTGAGCGCGCCAGGCTATATCGGCGCGAGCCCTTGGAGTCGGCTGTCGATCCCGTAGGAATCCGGACCGAGTTTCGGATTGTCTGTAAATCCATAGATAGCCGGGGGCTCCTCCACCGCCCAGCGGATCGCCTTGGCGGTCCCCTTGCCGACACCGGGCACGTCCGCCAGCTCGCTGGCCTGGGCGGCCATCACGGCCTCGACGGTACCAAAGCGCTCCAGGAGTCGCCGTGCCCGCTCCGGTCCGACCCCCGGCAACCCTTGGAGTATCCGGCTCTGAACGCGGGCCTTACCGCGCGGCCGTCGGCCCCGGCGGGGCAGGGTACCGCTTGCGAATGCGCGGCCCTGGCGCGCCGCGAGCAGGATCAGGCTGGCGGTCTCCTCCGGGTCCATGGAGCGCAGCAGCGGGAGACCCAGAAACAGGGTCAAGGTCGTCAATGCACCCTGGATCGCCTCCCTGCGCATCCGGCACTGCGCCAGATCCCGGGCGGTGCCTTCCAGGATCACAGCCCCGCGCAATGGCGAGGGGAGATTGGCGAGCCGCAGCCCTTGGGCGAACAGCCGGCCGTCCTTAATGGAGGCGACCAGGTCCGGCAGGGTCTTGCGCTCGAAGAGCAGAGAGTCATCCACCCGATAGTCGCCGACCGGGAGACGCTCCACCCGCAGCCGCACGCATGCCTGCCGCTGCAAGACCGCCAGCACCGAGCCGGCGGATTCGCGGTCGTCGACGACGACGGTCACGGTTTGATCTGTTTCCATGAGGCGACGAACGATCCGCAACTCACTTCGCGGGTCGAGTCGCTTGCTGTTGCGGGCTCGGCGCGGATTGCCCGTTGCGGGTGTGGAACTCGAATAGGCCGGTCGCCGACGTCGGGCGAGAAAAATAGAAGCCTTGAGCGAATTGTATCCCGGCCTCCCGAAGCGTTTCAGCCTGGTAGGCAGTTTCGACCCCCTCGGCGACCACATCGAGACGCGAGCCTTGCAGTAACGCCGCTAGACCATCCAACCATTGCGGACGCGGGGCACCGGGGGAAATCCGTTGCACCGCGGTGCAGTCGAGCTTGATCGTGTGGAACGGGCACCGAGTCAGGATTGCCAGGTTGGCGCCGGTCATGGCGACATCGTCGAGCGCGAACCGGACCCCATAGGCGTCCATGCCGGCAATCGCCGCCAAACCGAGACGATCCGGAACGCCTCGCTCCGTGATCTCAAGCACAACTTGCCGTGCAAACTCGATCAGTCCGGATTTCTCGCCCGCATACCCCAAACCGCCTCGGCCGAGGATCTCCGGGGGCACGTTGATACTGATATGCACCTCGGGATTCGCCCGGAGCCAACCGCTAAGCTCGGCGGCCACCGTATCGATCACCCAGTATGTCAGACGCCCGGATAGCGGCGTTTCTTCCAGCAGCGGAATGAATGTGCCGGGTGGAATAATGCCGGATGCGTGACGCCAGCGGGTCAGGGCCTCTGCCCCGACGCACTGGCCGTCGTCGAGCGAGACCGTCGGGAGATACTCCAGGAAAAACTCCCCCCGGGTGAGCCCCGCTGCAACCGCGTCCAGGTCGATCATCGGAGAAAAACTCCCTAGTTGAGCGTGGTCCTCATGCGGACTCGTCATCCCGGTGCCCGACAACCGACCGGCATCCGCTCTAGTGCAGTGCTGCGGCCCGAAGCAGCAAGCGATTATGAATGGCGATCATCCGGCGCCTGCGCCTTTAACAAGGGTCGCGACCGGCCCCAGGGATTGGTTGGACTCTGCGAGCACGCCGCGGATTCTGGCCTCGATGCCCTTGGCGTCGAGCCCGCAGGCTGCGAGCTGGGAGGCGCGGGTGGCGTGATCCACCCAGCGGTCCGGGAGCCCGATGTGGATACAGCGAACCAGCTCGTCCCGCTCGGCGAGGAGCTCTGCGACCGCGCTTCCAGCCCCACCGGCGACGGTATTCTCCTCGACGGTGACCAGCAGCTCATGTCCGCGCGCCAGATCCAGGATCAGGTCCTCGTCCAGTGGTTTGACGAAGCGCATATCGGCGACCGTGGCGTCCAGCCCCTCGGCGGCGGCCAGCGCCGGCGTCAGCAGGGTGCCGAAGGCGAGCACGGCAATGCGCCGGCCCTGGCGCACCAGCCGTCCGCGCCCGATGGGCAACGGCGGGGCGGCCGGGTCGATGGCCGCGCCGGGTCCGGTGTCGCGCGGGTAGCGAACCATGGCCGGGCCCGGGTGCTCGTAGGCGGTGCGCAGCATGCGCCGGCACTCGTTCTCGTCGGAGGGTGCCAGGATCAGCAGGTTGGGCAGGCAGCGGGCGAAGCTGAGATCGAAGCTGCCGGCATGGGTGGCACCGTCTGCACCCACTTGTCCGGCACGGTCTACGGCGAAGGTGACGTCCAGGTTCTGGATACAGACATCGTGGACGAGCTGATCGTAGGCGCGCTGAAGGAAGGTGGAATAGATGGCGACCACGGGCTTCAACCCGTCGCAGGCCATGCCGGCGGCGAGCGTCACCGCGTGCTGCTCGGCGATACCGACATCGAAGAAGCGCTCCGGGTGCCGTTTGGCGAAGGCGGTGAGTCCGGAGCCCTCGCACATGGCCGGCGTGATGCCCGCCAGGCGCGGGTCGCGCTCGGCCGTATCGTAGAGCCAGTCGCCGAAGACCTGCGTGTAGGTGGGACCGCTCGCCTGGCCCTTGTGGAGCTTGCCGGTCTGGCGGTCGAAGGGGGTGACGCCATGGTAGGTGACTGGCTCGCCCTCGGCCGGCTCGTAGCCGCGACCCTTTTGGGTGACGATATGCAGCAGCCGCCGCCCGCGCATGCCGCGCATGTTGCGCAGCGTATGGATCAGTGCGCCGATGTCGTGTCCGTCGACAGGGCCGATATAGTTGAAGCCCAGCTCCTCGAAGAGGGTGCTCGGCATCACCATACCCTTCATGTGCTCTTCCCAACGGCCCACCAGCTCCTTTAATTGGGGCAGGGCGCGCAGCGCGGTCTTGCCGCCCTCGCGCACCGTGGTGAAGAGCTTGCTGGTGAGGATCTGGGCCAGGTGATTGCTGATGGCCCCCACCGGCGGGGAGATGGACATCTCGTTGTCGTTGAGGATCACCGTCAGGTCCAAGTCCAGCGATCCGGCATGATTGAGCGCCTCGAAGGCCATGCCGCCGCTTAAGGCCCCGTCGCCGATGATCGCTACCACATGGCGGCGCTCGCCGCGCTGGCGGGCGGCCAGGGCCATACCCATGGCTGCGCTGATGCTGGTGCTGGAGTGGCCGACCCCGAAGGTGTCGTATTCGCTCTCGCAGCGCTTGGGGAAACCGGAGAGTCCGCCCTCCTGGCGCATGGTACCCATGCGGGCGCGTCGGCCGGTGAGGATCTTGTGAGGATAGGCCTGATGGCCTACGTCCCACACCAGGCGGTCTCGGGGGGTGTCGAAAACATAGTGAAGCGCGATTGTCAGCTCCACGACCCCCAGCCCCGCGGCCAGGTGTCCGCCCGTCTGGGCGACGCTATCGATCAGGAAGCTGCGCAGCTCCCCGGCGAGCTGGGTCAGTTGGGGCTCTGTCAGGGCGCGCAGGTCCGAGGGGACTTCGATGGAATTGAGCAGCGGGTGCCGATGGGGCATGTTCTGACCGGTTCTTAATAACGATGGTCCGGCGCCCCCGGGGGCGCACAAGGCCCGCGCGGTCCTGATGAGGCGCGGGGAGATCCCGTCGGGCGGCGGCGGGAGGCGGCCGGCCAGGGGCGGGCGCGACGCGATAGTTTAGTCTAAGGCCACCGGCGCTGCGATGGCCGGTGCCTCGCTGACCACGAAGTCGCGGAATGCGCGGGCGGCAGGGGACAGTCGCTTGCCCTTGCGGTAGACCAGATGCCACTGGCGTTCCAGGGGAAATCCCTCTACGTCCAGCACCTTGAGTCGCCCGGTCTCCAGCTCCAGCTCGATGGTGTGCAGCGATACCACGCTTAGGCCCAGCCCGGCCCGCACGGACTGCTTGATCGCCTCGTTGCGGGTCATCTGCATGCCGTGGTGCGGGGCTATCCCGTGCTCGGCGAAAAATCGCTCCATCGCGAGCCGGGTCCCGGAGCCGGGCTCGCGGATCACGAAGACCTCGCCGGCCAGCCTTTCCAGCGGGATGGCGCGCTGGGCGGCCAGCGGGTGGTCCGGCGGGGCTATGATCACCAGCGGGTTCGCCATGAATGCTTCGGACTCGACCTCGACCTCCTCCGGAGGCAGCCCCATCAGAACCAGATCCACGGCATTGGTCTCTAGTGCACGGACCAGGGACTCGCGGTTGGTGACGTCCAGGCGCAGGGCGATTCCCGGGAATCGCTGGTGGAAGACGGCCAGCAGCCGGGGGGCGAAATAGTTGACAGTGCTCGCCACCGCGATGTTGAGCCGGCCCCGGCTCACCCCTTTCAGGGACTCCATGACCTCTTCCATCTCCTGGAGTGCCCGGTTAATCCCGCGGCTGTATTGGTAGAGCTCCCGCCCGGCCTCGGTCAGCTCCGTCTGCTTGCCGAGCTTCTCGAAGAGCGGCAGCCCCAGGTCATCTTCGAGCTGTCGGACCTGCATGGACACCGCCGGCTGGCTCAAGTGCAGCTCGCGGCTCGCCTTGGTGTAGCTTAAGTGCCGCGCCACGGCCTCGAAGACCCGCAGTTGGCGAAGGGTCACATGCATGCTCTGTCTCCGAACCGGGCTGGCAGCTTGGCAACCGGATAACCCCAAGGTTATCGAACCCATAAAATACTTAGAATGTACTTATATGGCAAATCCATGTAAATTTTACGCATACTGAATGCGCGGTTAGCGACCGGGGATCCACGAGACACGGACGGCTTGCGCACGGTACGAACCTCCCGGCTTCGGCCCACACAGACTCCCAGGTGAACCCCATGGCGCTCGACCAGTCCGCCCGCTACTCCGACCTTAGCCTGAAAGAAGCCGACCTGATCGCGGGCGGCAAGCACATCCTCGTCGCGTACAAGATGAAGCCCAAGGCCGGCCACGGCTACCTGGAGGCTGCCGCGCACTTCGCCGCCGAATCTTCCACCGGCACCAATGTCGAAGTCTCCACCACGGACGACTTCACCAAGGGCGTCGATGCGCTGGTCTACTACATCGACGAGGCGACCGAGGACATGCGCATCGCCTATCCGATCGAGCTCTTCGATCGGAACATGACCGACGGGCGCATGATGATCGTGTCCTTCCTGACCCTGGTTATCGGCAACAACCAGGGCATGGGCGACATCGAATACGGTCAGATGATCGACTTCTACATGCCTGAGCGCGCCATCCAGCTGTTCGACGGCCCGGCCAAGGACATCTCCGACCTGTGGCGCATCCTCGGCCGCCCGGTCAAGGACGGCGGCTACATCGCCGGCACCATCATCAAGCCCAAGCTCGGCCTGCGCCCGGAGCCCTTCGCCCATGCCGCCTACCAGTTCTGGCTGGGCGGCGACTTCATCAAGAACGACGAGCCCCAGGGCAACCAGGTCTTCTGCCCGGCCAAGAAGGTCTATCCCCTGGTCTATGACGCCATGAAGCGCGCCCAGGACGAGACCGGTCAGGCCAAGCTCTTCTCCGCCAACATCACCGCCGACGATCACTACGAGATGTGCGCCCGTGCGGACTTCATCCTGGAGACCTTCGGCCCCGATGCGGACAAGGTCGCCTTCCTGGTGGACGGCTTCGTCGGCGGCCCCGGCATGATCACCACCGCCCGCCGCCAGTACCCCGGCCAGTACCTGCACTATCACCGTGCCGGCCACGGCATGATCACCTCGCCCTCCGCCAAGCGCGGCTACACCGCCTTCGTGCTGGCCAAGATGTCCCGCCTGCAAGGCGCCTCCGGAATCCACGTCGGCACCATGGGCTACGGCAAGATGGAAGGCGGTGCGGATGACCGCAACATCGCCTACATGATCGAGCGCGACGAGAGCGAGGGCCCGGTCTACTACCAGAAGTGGTACGGGATGCGGCCCACCACCCCGATCATCTCCGGCGGCATGAATGCCCTGCGTCTGCCCGGCTTCTTCGAGAACCTGGGCCACGGCAACGTGATCAACACCGCCGGCGGAGGCTCCTACGGCCACATCGACTCCCCGGCGGCCGGTGCGATTTCGCTCCGTCAGTCCTACGAGTGCTGGAAGGCCGGGGCCGACCCGATCGAGTTCGCCAAGGAGCACAAGGAATTCGCCCGCGCATTCGCCTCCTTCCCGTCGGATGCCGACAAGCTCTTCCCCGGCTGGCGCGACAAGCTGGGCGCCGCAGCCCAGCACAAGTAGGCCACCTGGCCCACTGAGCAAGAGCCCCCGCCTCGCGGGGGTTTTTTTTGCCCTGATCCAGCGTTGCGCTTAACCTTGCAACCAACCGACGCCCCGAGAACCCTAGCGACCCACGAGCCCCATGAGCATCGACATCCAGCAGTACAAGGTCACCAAAGAGCCCTTCTATCAGCCCCACGGCAATGAGATCGCGCTCTACGAGGCAGCCTACAAACGCCGTCTCCCCGTTATGGTCAAGGGACCCACAGGTTGCGGCAAGTCGCGCTTCATCGAATACATGGCCTGGCGTCTGGGCAAGCCCCTCATCACAGTCGCGTGCAACGAGGACATGACCGCCTCCGACCTGGTCGGGCGCTATCTGCTCGATGCCAGCGGCACCCGCTGGCTCGATGGCCCCCTCACCGTCGCCGCGCGCATCGGCGCCATCTGCTATCTGGACGAGATCGTCGAGGCCCGCCAGGACACCACGGTCGTCATCCACCCGCTGACCGACCACCGACGCAACCTGCCGTTGGACAAGAAGGGCGAGGTCGTCACCGCCCACGCGGACTTCCAGCTCGTCATCTCCTATAACCCGGGCTACCAGTCCCTGATGAAGGACCTGAAGCAGTCCACCAAGCAGCGGTTCTCGGCGCTGACCTTCGAGTATCCGCCCGCGGATCTTGAGACTCAGATCGTCGCCACAGAGACTGGCACAAGCCCGGAGCTGGCCTCCGCACTGGTCAAGATCGCCGCCGCAGCCCGAAACCTCAAGGGGCACGGGCTTGATGAAGGCATCTCCACCCGGCTTCTGGTCTATGCTGCCAACCTGATGGATGAAGGGATCCCTCCGCGCGAGGCGAGTCGGATGGCTCTGGTCGATCCGATCACCGACGATGAGGATATCCGCTCCACGCTGCATCATGCTATTGATGCGGTGTTTCCATAATATTCTAGATGCTGTATTTATGCCTAAGCTGAAATATCGCGGCCTCATTGACGGAGCTACTAGTAAGGCCGTTCAAGTCGGGCATCTGGACACACTGTATTTTGACCTCCTGATGCCTGCTATCGATTCGCTTGGGAAGAGTGATTTAACGCCCGATCAAGATCCGCTCGACTTGGAGTTAGGCTCCGCGATGGTTAGCTGGGCCCAATGCGAGGTGTGTGTCCTCGGATTCGTGTCTGCGTTTCATATGTGGGAAAGGCAGTTTAGAGAGCTTCTGATCGAGCAGAGATCGATTCAAGGACTAAATATTCCAGCGCGAAATCGCGCCGAAAGCCTAGTCGCTTACGCTAGGCGGATGTTTGAAGACTATTTCGAAATCACCTGCCTTTCTACATATTGGGAAGAATTATCGCGGGCGCTGGCAGTAGTCAATGCTCTCAAGCACGGCCAAGGTCCAAAGTTCAATGCCGTCCTACAAGAACATCCCGAGTATTTTTACGTTCCTAAAGAGTCGGGCCATCTCCCTATGGTGTCAATCAGCAAGAGCCAACTAGCGCAGCTAATGCGATCATTAGAGGGGTTCTGGGGAGCGCTTCCAGTTGAAATTGACTACCGGAGCTACCCAGTCGTTCCAGTCGATGGGCTTGACTCTGCTACACCCCCTCGAGGCTGCTTATGAATTTTGTCCTCAGCGCGGTCGAAGGAAAAGAAATCTGATGAAGTGGCTGTTAAGTTGCACAGTTGTAATAGCGATATACGGTTGTTCTGATAGTGCCTATACTGCACTCAACGAACCGCTTAGAATTCCAGACTTGAGCGGAAGGCCAGAAACCGTTCGGCTTATTAAAGATAGCTGGCCCAAACTCCTAGCCCATTGCCTCGGCCTGAGCAAATACAGTAGCGATCTAATTTTCGTGGGTATCTCTGACATGATTGACCCTTCAATGGCGGAAATGTCGCGCGTTGAGATTAAGTTAAAAATTCCTGAAGACGCTACCAGAATCCCGAAATACTTCAGAGCTTCGGGTCATATTTGCGGGTATGGGATATCGCCCCAAGGAGCATCCGTAAGAATACAAAAAGACGTTTGCGTTTCCGTTTGCTTGGGTGTTGAATACAAGGGTCCTACAGACTATTTAGCAAATTTGAAGTAAAGAGGTAAATCGGGGACGAGTAAAGAGGTAAATCGGGGACGGACAACGGTTTCTCTTATTGCCGAGAGAAACGATGCCTAACCAGCACCTAGAAAGCGACCCCAAACCGCGCGCTCGGCTTCGCAGAAATCTGCGAAGCTATGCCGCCACGCGATTTTTGTCGCTTCGGGTTCCGCGTTGGGCGCATATAGCAAGCAGGACCACCGGTGCCTCAGAAGATCCGTGATTTGCTTAATGCCCTGAAACAGGCAGGCTTCAAAGAAATCGCTGGAGGCGGAAAAGGCTCTCGCCGGAAGCTAGTTCACCCGAAGTATCCCGGTGCAGTTACACTGAGCGGATAGCCCGCTGATGACGCGAAGCGATATCAAGAGAAAAGTGTAGCGCAAGCCATTGAAATAGTAAGCAAATGAAAGACCTTGATAAGTACCATAAATGGGTGGATTGGAGCGAGGAAGATCAGGTTTATATCGGTCGATGCCCTGATCTGATCACCGGAATCCATGGGGATGACCCCGTTATTCTTTATGGAGAACTCTGCGCCGTCGTTGAGGACGTGATCCGCCACTTCAATGCGGAAGGCCGACCCCTCCCGCAGCCACGGGTCCGCCCTATGCGCGAGGTAGCATAACGTCCATCACACTTGGTTTCTCCATTGTCCAGTCTAAGAATGCGACGTTGGATGACGGTTGCAAGAAGATGTCCGCCGTGTTTCGGCAATCCGACACCGCTACCCCTGCCTCTGTTGAATGCTCTTTTTGTAAGTCGCGCCGGCCATGCTTAACCTGATCTGGGTCGGTTTTTTCCTTGTCGCCTTCGCCTCCGCGCTGTTCCAGTTCTTTATCGGCGGTCAACCCGATATCTTCGCCCAGATGATGAAGGCCGGGTTCGACAACGCTAGAGGCTGGCCTTCGAGATCGCCCTCGGGCTCACGGGTGTGATGTGTCTCTGGCTGGGGATACTGAAGATCGGCGAGCGCGTCGGTTTTCTCGATCTGTTGGCCCGCCTGCTGTCTCCGCTCTTCGCCCGGATCTTTCCCGAAGTGCCGCCGGGGCATCCGGCCTTGGGCTCGATCACCATGAATATGGCGGCCAATATGCTCGGGCTGGACAATGCGGCAACGCCTATCGGCATCAGGGCGATGACGCAACTGCAGACGTTGAATCCGGACCCGGGTACGGCTAGCAATGCACAGATTCTCTTTCTCGTGATCAATGCCTCGAGCATCACGCTGCTTCCGGTGACCATCTTCACCTATCGGGCACAGCTTGGCGCGGCTGACCCCACCGACGTCTTCATTCCGATCCTGATGGCGACTTACTGCTCAACGCTCGCCGGATTTGCCTTTGTCGCGGTGCGCCAGCGCATCCGTCTCGATTGGGTGGTGGTGACCTGGATCCTCGCGCTCTCCCTGTCGGTCGGCGGTCTGGCTCTATATTTCGCCGGCTTGCCCGCCACGGAGATGGCTGCAAGATCTTCTTTGGTCAGCAACTTCCTGCTGCTGTCGATCATCGTGGCCTTTCTGCTTGCTGCCTTGTGGCGACGGGTAAACGCGTACGAGGCGTTCGTCGAGGGCGCGAAAGAGGGCTTTCAGACCGCCGTGACCATCATTCCCTACCTGGTCGCCATGCTGGTTGCGATCGGCATGTTGCGGGCCAGCGGTGCACTCGCAGTCGCCATGAATGCCGCACAGGGTCTGGTCGGCGCGGCCGGCTTCGACACCCGGTGGGTCGACGGCCTGCCAACGATGCTGATGAAGCCACTCTCCGGCTCCGGCGCTCGTGCCATGATGATCGAGACCATGCGCGCCGAGGGCGCCGACTCGTTCGCGGGGCGTCTTGCGTGTATCATTCAGGGCAGCACCGAGACCACCTTCTACGTCCTTGCAGTGTATTTCGGTGCCGTGGGGATCAAGCGCGTCCGCTACGCGGTCGCGGGTGGGCTTATCGCCGACCTGGCAGGATTCGCGGCGGCTGTTTTTGCCGCCTATTTGTTTTTTGGCAGCGGGGTCTAATTCGCCGGGATTTGCTCGCGCTCCCACGTATAGAGGCTGGGCAAGAATGCCGCGTAGGTTGGGCTGAGGAACGAAGCCCAACGTCGAATGCACCCTAAACGTCTGAATGTTGGGCCTCCTTCGTCGGCCCAACCTACGGGATCGGGATTTCTTCGTGATCGACTCGAATTCTTGTCCAGTGTCACAGCTTGGGAGCGGTTAGCGTCGCGGTCGACCCGCGCTGGAGGTCGATGGCGCTGGCTTTCGGCATTCTGCCGAAATGACCGATTTTTTCACGGTCTCTGGGGCCTGGCTCCAGAAGGCCAATCAATCGTAGAGTACAGAATGAGCAGCTTACCGCAATGTCCGGCCTGTGGGTCGGAGCACACGTATGAAGACGGCGCCATGTATGTCTGTCCCGAATGCGCCCATGAGTGGGCCATCGACGGAGTCCTGGAGGACGCCGACCAACAGCCGATTGTACGCGATGCCTTTGGGACCGTGCTGGCTGACGGCGACTCGGTCACGGTGATCAAGGATCTGAAGGTGAAGGGCACCTCGTCGGTCGTGAAGGTCGGGACCAAGGTCAGGGGCATTCGCCTGGTCGACGGCGACCACAATATCGACTGCAGGATCGATGGCATCGGTGCCATGCAGTTGAAATCCGAGTTCGTGAAAAAGGCGTAGCTGTTCGGTTACCAGGCAGCCGCTGGCCGGGTTACGCTACGACCCTGACTGCCCCTGACAGCCTCCGTCGGAGCCCCCATGCCCGCCTTAGCCCCGCCCCTGCCCGAGACCTTGGTGTCCCTGCGCCAGCAATTGCGCTGCAACTTCCCGCAACTCGATCAGGTCTTTCCCGACTGCATGGCGGAGGCCCAGGCCCGGCTGAGCGAGGCGGGCATCGAGGACTATCTGGAAGGTGCGTCGCTGATCTGCCGGATCGGGCGCGGCTTCGAGCCTGTCCTGGTCTATCTGGAGGAGATGCCACAGGTCGCTGCGGATCTGGGCGAGGAGACCCTGGGTCTGATCTCGCAGACGGTCTGGAAGATCTCCCGCAGCCCCAACGGCAAGGCGATCCTGCCGTTCTTGCAGAGCGTCGCCGAGGCGGCGCGCCGCCTCGCTAGCGCGGAGCTCCTGACACGCTATACGGAGATGATCCTGGACTTCATGGAGCGCACCACCGGCTCCATCCACGGCTTCCACACGACCATTCCGAGCCCAAGCCTTCCGGACCTGCTGGAGCGGATACCCTATCTACTGAGCCAGCTCACCTGTCATGGGCTGCGAAATTGGGTCGATTACGGCCTGCGCCACTACGCCGATCACCCGGACCGCCAGCGCGACTACTTCAGCCTGCAATCGGCGGACAGCCGGGCGGTCCTCCAGCGCGAGCGCCACGGCACCCTGTTCGTCGACCACGAGCGCCAGCTGGATCTCTATCTGCGCGCACTGTGGCGGGAGCATCGGCCATTTGTCCCCTATTCGGACGCCTTCGACGCGCTGCGCAGGCCCATGCCCTATTTCGACGCCTTGGGTGTGCGGATTCCGGATGTCTACGACGATCGCGACGGGGTGGCCGGAATCGACCGATATCGCGCCTTGCTCGCGCATGTGGCCGCCCATCTGCGCTGGAGCGTCTCGCTGGTGGCGGATAACCTGAGCCCCTTCCAGCGGGTGGCCGTGGAGACCTTCGAGGATTGCCGGGTGGAGTCGCTGGCCCTGCGTCACTACCCTGGGCTGCGCCGTCTCTTCCTGGCCTTGCACCCCAAGCCACTGGAGGACGCCTGCGACCCGGAGCGCGAGTCCTGCATTCGCCATCGCCTGACCCTCTTCTCGCGCGCCGCGCTGGATCCGGATCACGGCTACCGCAACCCGGACCTGCTCGACTTCGTTGGCCGATTCCACGCCGACCTCGCTCAAGGCGAGTCCAGCACCCAGGCGGTCGCCGATCTGGCGATCGCCTACATCGCTCGCACCCGCCGCCAGCAGGACCTTTCATCCAAGGTCTATTTCGCCGATACCGTGGTCGACTACCGCGACGACAACCGTCATCTGTGGCGCTACATCGAGCAGGGCGACGAGGAGGAAGCCTTCGAGGAGCGCAAGCAGCGTCCGCCCGATGAGGCCGAGACCCTGCCGCCTCGCCACTACCCGGAGTGGGACTATCGGAGCAAGACCTATCGCCCGGACTGGGTCAGCGTCTATGAAGGTCTGCATCCGGCGGGCGATCCCGCCCTGATCGACGCCCTGCTGGACAAGCACCGGATGCTGGCCAAGCGCCTCAAACAGATCCTCGACCTGCTCAAGCCGCAGCAGTATGTGCGTCTGCGCTATCAGGAGGAGGGGAGCGAGCTCGACCTGGACGTGGCCATCCGCTCGCTCATCGACTTCCGCGGCGGGGCGACCCCGGACCCGCGCATCAATATGAGCCACCGCCACGACGGGCGCGACATCGCGGTCATGCTCCTGCTGGATCTGTCGCAGTCGCTCAACCAGGTGCCGGACGGGTGCAGCCAGAGCATCCTGGAGCTGAGCCAGGAGGCGGTCGCCTTGCTCGGCTGGGCCATCGAGCACCTGGGCGACGAATTCGCCATCGCCGGGTTCTCGTCCAACACCCGCCACGAGGTCCGCTACCAGCATATCAAGGGCTACAGCGAGCACTGGGACGACCAGGTCAAGGCCCGTCTCGCCGCGATGGAGGCCGGCTATTCGACGCGGATGGGCGCGGCCCTGCGACACGCCGCCCACTATCTGGAGGCGCGTCGGGCGGAGAAGAAGCTGATGCTCATCCTCACAGACGGCCAACCCCACGACATCGACGTGACCGACGAGCGCCTACTTATCGAAGACACACACAAGGCTGTGCAGGAGCTCGATCGGCAGGGTATCTATACCTATTGCATCAATCTGGACAGCCATGCCGACGAATACGTGCGCGATTGCTTCGGCAATCGTTTCACGGTCATCGACCGGGTGGAGCGGTTGCCCGAGCAGCTCCCGCGGCTCTTCATGGCCTTAACTAAGTAGGCCCGTGTCTCGCGGTGTCGTGTCGTCCCAGGGTCCTAATGTAGCGCGCTCCCGCGCGAGGAACTGGCTGGGCGGGCCGATGCGCCGCCCGCCGCGACCTACCCGTCGCCTCGGAGCGGGACGACGATCGTTCAGGTCACCTCGGTGCGCCGGTCCGAGCGTCACGTGCGCAAGGACAAAGCTCCGTGCGATCCCCAATCAGATATAAAGGTTTTGATATCGGGGATATCAGGAAACGTTAGTTCCATTTATCTTCGATTTCACTAAACTAAGTCTCCAGACAAACTTGCTGGGTCTTTACCCGGACAACCCTTGTCGGTCCAGGCGGGCAGCCGAAACCCCGCGGCGGCCCTCACCACTGAAGATCAATTCCTACGAGGAGCGAACATGGCCAAGAGCTACAGCGCGGGCGTGAAGGAGTACCGCGAGACCTACTGGATGCCGGACTACACACCCAAGGACACCGACATTCTGGCCTGCTTCAAGATCACGCCCCAGGCGGGCGTCCCGCGGGAGGAGGCCGCCGCTGCCGTCGCCGCCGAATCTTCAACCGGCACCTGGACCACCGTTTGGACCGATCTCTTGACCGATCTGGACTACTACAAGGGTCGTGCCTACGCGATAGAAGACGTGCCGGGCGACGACGAGTCTTACTACGCCTTCATTGCCTACCCGATCGATCTGTTCGAGGAAGGCTCCGTTGTCAACGTGTTCACCTCGCTGGTAGGCAACGTCTTCGGCTTCAAGGCCGTGCGTCACCTTCGACTCGAGGATGTCCGTTTCCCGATCGCCTACGTGAAGACCTGCGGCGGGCCGCCCCACGGTATTCAGGTCGAGCGCGACATCATGAATAAGTACGGCCGGCCGCTGCTCGGCTGCACCATCAAGCCCAAGCTGGGCCTGTCGGCCAAGAACTACGGCCGGGCGGTTTACGAGTGCCTGCGTGGCGGTCTGGACTTCACCAAGGACGACGAAAACGTCAACAGCCAGCCATTCATGCGTTGGCGCCAGCGGTTCGACTTCGTCATGGAGGCCATCGACAAGGCCGAGCGGGAGACCGGCGAGCGCAAGGGTCACTACCTGAACGTGACCGCCCCGACCCCGGAGGAGATGTACAAGCGCGCGGAGCGGGCCAAGGAGCTGGGCGCGCCGATTATCATGCACGACTACATCACCGGTGGTTTCTGCGCCAACACCGGCCTGGCCAACTGGTGCCGCGACAACGGCATTCTGCTGCACATCCACCGCGCCATGCATGCGGTGCTCGACCGTCATCCCAAGCACGGCATCCACTTCCGTGTGCTGGCCAAGATCCTGCGCCTGTCCGGCGGCGATCACCTGCACTCCGGCACCGTCGTGGGCAAGCTGGAGGGCGATCGCGAGGCGACCCTGGGCTGGATCGACATCATGCGCGACAGCTTCATCAAGGAGGACCGCAGCCGCGGAATCTTCTTCGATCAGGACTGGGGCTCCATGCCCGGGGTATTCCCGGTCGCTTCCGGCGGTATCCATGTGTGGCACATGCCCGCCCTCGTCACCATCTTCGGCGACGACTCGGTCCTCCAGTTCGGCGGCGGTACGCTCGGTCACCCCTGGGGTAATGCCGCTGGCGCCGCGGCCAACCGCGTGGCACTGGAGGCCTGCGTGGAGGCGCGCAACCAGGGCGTCGCGATCGAAAAGGAAGGCAAAGAGGTCCTGACCAAAGCCGCTGCCAGCAGCCCCGAGCTCAAGGCCGCGATGGAGACCTGGAAAGAAATCAAGTTCGAGTTCGATACGGTGGACAAACTGGACGTGGCTCATAAATGAGTGGCGAGTAGCGAGTGGCGAGTTGCTAGGAATTCTTCATCGCCGCTCGTAGTTTGTAGCTTGCTTCCAGCGCCTCTCATCCGACCCCCGGGCTTCGGCTTTACTCAATTTCTCGCAGAGGAAACCCCATGAGCGACATGCAGGATTATCGGTCCAGTCTCGAAGACGTCAACAGCCGCAAGTTCGAGACCTTCTCCTATCTGCCATCGATGGATGCCGAGCGCATCCGTAAGCAAGTGGAGTACATCATCCGCAAGGGCTGGAACCCGGCCATCGAGCACACCGAGCCGGAGAACGCCTTCGACCACTATTGGTATATGTGGAAGCTGCCGATGTTCGGCGAGACCGACATCGATACCGTCTTGGCGGAGGCAGAGGCCTGCCATAAGGCGCACCCCAAAAATCATGTGCGCCTGATCGGATTCGACAATTATGCCCAGTCGAAGGGCGCGGAGATGGTGGTGTTCCGCGGAAAGCCAGTCTAAGAAGATTTTCGCTCGCGCGAAAATCTTATGTGAGTAATTATAAAGGAAGAGGATGTCCCCGCTTCGCCTTATGGGGCGGGGCACTCCTCGATTTCTCGTTCCCATGCCGTCTGGCTGAACAAATATTCCCGTAGGATGGGTTGAGCATAGCGAAACCCATCGTCTGAGCCATCGCAAGAGTTGCTGGGTTTCGCTGCGCTCAACCCAGCCTACACATCGGGCGCGGGGATCGGATTGGCGGCGAATACTTTCTCAGTCTCTGTGCGTGGGAATGCAATCAAGACCGCGTAAGCGGTCCGTATCCACGCCACGCGAGGCGTGGGAGCGAGAATACTCACCATGAGCGATATCGACGGCTCGCAATACCTGATCCGCACCGAGCCCTATTACCGTCCGGTGGCGGACGAGGTGACGCTCTACGAGGCAGCTTATGCGGCGCGGATGCCCGTGATGCTCAAGGGGCCGACCGGCTGCGGCAAGTCCCGATTTGTGGAGTACATGGCATGGCGGCTTCGGAAACCGCTGATCACGGTAGCCTGTAACGAGGATATGACGGCCTCTGATCTGGTCGGACGCTTTCTCTTGGATATTAATGGCACCAAATGGCAGGACGGGCCCCTGACCGTCGCGGCACGCATCGGGGCCATTTGCTATCTGGACGAGGTGGTGGAGGCGCGGCAGGATACCACGGTGGTCATCCATCCGCTGACCGACCACCGCCGCAACCTCCCGCTGGAAAAGAAGGGCGAGTTGGTCAACGCCCACCCGGACTTCCAGATCGTCATCTCCTATAACCCGGGTTATCAGTCCCTGATGAAGGACCTGAAGCAGTCCACCAAACAGCGATTCGGGGCCATGGACTTCGACTACCCAACCGCGGAGATCGAGGCCGAGATCGTCGCCCACGAGGGTGCCGTGGACAGCAAGGTGGCGGAAAAGCTGGTGCAGATCGCACAGCGCAGCCGCAACCTCAAGGGCCACGGGCTGGACGAGGGCATGTCCACACGGCTTTTGGTCTATGCCGCTCAGCTCATCGGTAAAGGGATCGATCCCCAGTCGGCCTGTCGGATGGCCCTGGTTCGGCCGCTGACAGACGATCCTGATATGCGGGATACGCTCGACGCTGCGGTGAATACGTTCTTCTAGGTCGAGACGAGTCGAGCAGCCTTGGCGCTTCATCCTTATGAGTATCGATTTCAGCCAATACGTCTCCTGCCTCAAGCTCGATCCGGCGCACGCGCACAACCAGGCACTGGAGTCCAGCTATCAGGATGCCGCGCGAGTCATGTCGCCCCAGGGGGTCGAGCATTACCTGACAGGTATCAAGGCTATGTGCACCCTGAACAAGGGCGCCGACCTGGTCATGACCTATGTCCAGGAGATGCCGGGGGTGGCTAAAGAAGTGGGCGAGGGCATAGTCCCGGATATTGTCGAAGCGCTCATGAAGCTCGCCTCCCATACCTCGGGCACCGTGTTGACGCTCGTCATGGCCAATATGCCGCTGGCCTCTACCCGGCTGGGGGATGCGGAGGTTGTGCGCGGCTATCTCAACCTGCTGCATCTGCTGGCCGGCAAGGCGCCCCGGGCACTGCGGCCCATGATGGAAAACATGGACGAGCTGCTGGGGAAGCTCACCCTCGGCGGGCTGCGCCGCTGGGCGCTCTGGGGTGCTCAGGCCCATGCCCGGGACCTGGACGGTCAACTCGCCTATTTCGGGCTTAAGACCGAGTCGTCCAAGGCCGTGCTTCAGAAGGAGCGGCGGGGGACGCTCTTCGTCGATAACCAGCGCAAGCTCAACTTCTATCTGCGGGCACTCTGGGCGCGGGCATTTTTCATGCGGCCCACCTCGGGCGATTACGAGTCCAGGCAAGGATTGAAGCCATTCATCGAGGATTGGCAGATCCATCTCCCGGATGCGTTCGACCCCTTCCGCGGCACCCCGGGGCTTGAGGTCTATCGCGCCGCCGCTGCCCATTGCGCAGCCCACCTAGTCTATACGCGACAGGCGATCAGCGCCGAGCAGCTATCTCCGGCCCAGATGAAATTCATCGAGCTGTTCGAAGACGCCCGGGTGGAGCACCTGGCGATCCGGGACTTTCCGGGTCTGAAAAAGCTTTGGTTGCAGTTTTTCACCGCACCAATGACCCCGGACGACGAGGCGAGCGAGCTCCATCCCATGATGGATCTCATGATGCGCATGGCCCACGCGCTTCTCGACGAAGACTACCGGGATGGTCTTCCCGCGATCGACGAGGCCGCCGCTGCCTTCCGCGCCCGATTGACCGAGCGGGCGCAAGACAACCGGATTAGCTGGGACGCCGGGATCGATTTCTACAACGCAGTGACCGCAACCACACACCTGCCCAACCTGCGGGTGCTGGAGCGCTGGCCGCTGCCCTACAGGGACGACAATCGCTACATCTGGTCCTTCAGCGATGCGGACTTCCGCGCCTACGGGGCGGATTACCTACCGGCCAGCCAGGCTCAGGTACGGCGAAATGTCAACGTCATGGAGATGGTGAACGAGGTCGATTGCGAGCTGGCGGGCGACGACGCCCAAGAGATCTGGACCCTCTCGACCCCCTTCTGGCTGGACCAGGAAGGTTGCACCATCAACGAGCTTGAGGGCAAGGAGCCGGTCTCAGAGCCTTATCACTATCAGGAGTGGGACTACCAGGTTCAGCTCTATCGCCCGGATTGGGCGACTGTGCTGGAGCGCCGCCAGCCCAAGGGCGACCCGGCGCGCATGGACGAGATCCTGACCAAGCACAAACCGGTCGCAAGCCGTATCCGACATCTCATCGACGCACTGCAGCCTCAGGGAATCGTGCGACGCCGTGGCTACGAGGAGGGCGAGGAGCTGGATCTCAATGCCGCAGTGCGGGCGATGATCGACATCCGCCGGGGTGTCATGCCCGATCCGCGGATCAGTATCCGGATTACGCGGCATCTGCGCGACCTTGCCCTCGTGGTACTGATGGACCTCTCCGAGTCCTCCAACGAGCCCATCGATAAGGGGGATCCGCAAAGCCCCAGCATCGTGGAGCTGACTCGCGAGGCGACTGGGCTCTTGGCCTGGGCCATCGACTCCATCGGGGACGCATTCGCGGTCCACGGATTCGCGTCCGACGGTCGCCACGACGTGCAGTATTATCGGTTCAAAGACTTCGACCAGCCCTACGACGACGGGCCCAAATCCCGGCTGGCCGGGATGAAAGGCGGGCTCTCTACCCGCATGGGCGCGGCCCTGCGCCACGCCGGTTGGCACCTGGCCCGCCAAAGCGCGAGCAAGCGCCTGGTGCTGCTCGTTACGGACGGGGAGCCGGCCGATATCGACGAGCGCGACCCTCAATATCTCCGGCAAGACGCCAAGAAGGCGGTGGAAGACCTGCGGATGCAGGGCATCCATACCTATTGCCTCACCCTGGACCCGCTCGCGGACCGTTATGTGGCCCGAATCTTCGGGGAGAACAACTATTCCATCGTGGATCAGGTGGCGAAGCTGCCGGAGCGTTTGCCGGCGGTCTTTGCCGCCCTCACGGGTTAAGGTGGTCCGGTCGCCGACCCCGACGGTCAGCGGACTAACAGCCCAGACAGAACCCGCGGAGCCTCCAGTACCGGGTTGTGGCCGATGCCCGCCAATACATGCAGCTCCGTTTGCGGCCGCAGTCCAACGACCCGACGGGCGACCTCGATGAATTTCAGGTCTTCCCCGCCAACGATCCACTGCAGCTCGCCAGTGAATCGGCGCAGGTCCTGCCAGGTTTCCGGCATCTCCGCCAGCCCGAAGATCTCCATGGACGCGATCAGTCCATCGGCCCGGTGACTCAAGCGCCGGGACCTCTGCCCGGCGAGTACCTCGGCGGGCAACCGGGTCTGGCTTGCGAACAAGGGCAGGCTCTCCCAGGCGCAGACGAAGGCGGGGGTCCCGTCACGGCGCAACAGCTCGATCCAGCATCGGTCCGTAGCGCGCCGCACGGCACGTTCGGCCGGGTCGGACAGGCCGGGATGGGCAGAGACGATGCTGGCGCAGCGAAATCGATGGGGTGCGGCCTGCAATAACCCCAGGCCGATGCGTCCGCCCAATGAATACCCGACCACCCGGTCAATAGATTCGGGCAATGCGTCCATTAGACGCGCGATCGCCATATCCCAGTCGCCCTGGGGATCCGGGCTGGCCCCGTGCCCGGGCAGGTCCAGCGCGAGCGCTGGCCCGCCGCTCGCCCAGCACTCGGCCCAATCCTCCGCACATCCAGTAAAGCCGTGAAGCAGCAGGGTGCGAGGATGAACGTCCGGATCGCATCCGAGACGCAGCCCGCTCAGACCGGTTTCGGAAATCCAACGATCGGCGCGATTCAGGGCGCTCGGGCCCTCCCGCCTACTCATGCCGCAACGCCTCGATCGGATCGAGCCTAGCCGCCCGTCGCGCCGGAAAGAACCCGAAGACCACCCCCACCGCGGCCGAGAACAGAAAGGCGGTCAGCACAATCCCGCCGTCGAAGACGAATGGGACCTTGAGCACCCCGGCGAGACCCATGGAGGCACCCAAGGCCAGCGCGATCCCGAGCACCCCGCCGAGCGAAGACAGGGTCACCGCCTCCACCAGGAACTGCATCAGGACCTCGCGCTCCCGGGCACCGATGGCGAGTCGGATGCCGATCTCGCGGGTGCGCTCGGTGACCGAGACCAGCATGATATTCATGATCCCGATACCGCCGACCAATAGGCTCACCGCGGCCACCGCGCTCAAAAGCGCGGTCAGTACCTGGGTGGTGCCGGTCAGCATGGTGGCGACCTCTTTCATGTCGCGCACGCTGAAGTTGTCCTGCTCGGAGGGTGCAATCTTACGGCGCTCGCGCATCAGCCGCTCGATGTCGGTCTTGGCGCGCTCGGTGGAGTCGCCGTCGCGGATGGAGACCTGGATCAGGGTCACGTCCTGGTTACCGGCGATCCGTCGCTGGAAGGTGCGCAACGGCATAACCACCAGGTCGTCCTGATCGTGGCCCATGCTGCTCTGGCCCTTGGACGCCAGTAGCCCGACGATCTCGCAGGAGACCGTTTTGAGTCGGATGCGCTCGCCGATGGGATCTTGAGCCCCGAACAGCTCTTTGCGCACCGTGGCCCCAATGAGACAGACTGCCCGCCCGGAGCGCAGGTCGCCCTCGGTGAAGATCCGCCCGCTCTCCAGGGTCCAATTGCGGACCTCGAAGAATCGGTTGTCGGTGCCGTTAATGGTCGTGGACCAGTTGTTATTGCCGGCGATGGCCGTGACCGCATCGCTTGCGGAGGGTGCGAGCAGTCGGATAGCGGGGATGTCCCTGGCGAGCGACACCGTGTCATCGAGGCTGAATGGCGGGGCGCTGGAGCTCTGTCCCGGACCCATGTGCTGGCCCATACGGATCATCAGCAGGTTGCTGCCCAAGCTCTCGATCTGGGTGGAGACCGCACGGGTCGCCCCGTTTCCTAAAGTGACCATGACGATCACCGCGGCGACCCCGATCACCACCCCCAGGATCGTCAGGATGGAGCGCAGCACATTGCGGCGGATCTCACGCAGTGCGAGCAAGAGTGCGTTCCAGATCATTTGGGTGCCCGATGGGTCAAGGAGTCGGAGTGTCCGCAATAGAACCCGAATAAGCTCGGATCGATGCGATCTGGGCTGAGCGGCGGTTGTTGGGACGGTCGTCGGCAACCAGCCCGTCGCGAAAATGTACGATTCGGTGGGCGTAGGCGGCCATGTCGGCCTCGTGGGTGACAATGAGCACGGTGATTCCGCGCTCCCGGTTGAGCCCGTCGAGTAGCTCCATGATCTCGTGGCTGCGGGCGGAGTCGAGGTTGCCCGTGGGCTCGTCCGCCAGGAGCAGGCTGGGCTCGGTGACGATGGCCCGGGCGATGGCGACCCGTTGCTGCTGGCCGCCTGAGAGCTCGCCTGGGGTATGGCCCTCCCAGCCCGCGAGACCCACCAGTTCAAGGGCCGCGCGCGCGCGCGCATGGCGCTCTGTACGCGGGGTGCGGCGATAGATTAGTGGCAGCTCGACGTTTTCCAGGGCCGAGGTCCGGTTCAATAAATTGAACCCCTGGAAGACAAAGCCTAAATAATTGCGCCGCAGGAGCGCACGCTGGTCCCGGGTCAGTGTCTCCACCGGCACCCCGCGAAATAGATAAGAGCCGGATGTGGGGGTATCCAGGCAGCCCAGGATGTTCATGGCGGTGGACTTGCCGGAACCGCTCGGCCCCATCACCGCAACGAGCTCGCCCTCCCGGATTTGCAGATCCACCCCGTCCAGTGCGCGCATGGCGGCCGTTCCGGTGCCGTAGACCTTGCTCACCCCGCGCAGCTCCAGGAGCGGCGGGGCAGGGGAGTCGGCCCTGTTCGGCAGATCGAGATTGTTGGCGCTCTCCATCGGGATCACTTCCCAGTCCGCTCGACGTCCACCAGCACCGCGGCGCCCGGCGCCAGGGTGCCGCTTAAGATCTCGGTCAGGGTCCCATCCGTGGACCCGGTCTTGACCTCTCGGGCCACCGGGGCGCCGTCATTCAGGGTCCAGACCCGTGCACCCTTGCCGTTTTGGGCGCTCGGCTCCGGGGTGCGCTTAGCCGAGCGCGGTGGCCCGGGAAGGAGCATGCCCACCAACCCGCGGCCCCCACTCTTGGCCGCCTGTGGCCGAGGCGGGTTGAAGCGCAGGGCGGCATTGGGAACCAGCACGGCGCCTTTGAGCTCGCGCACCACGATCTCTGCGGTCGCGGTCATTCCCGGGCGCAGCGACAGGTCGGCGTTGTCCAGGGTCAGCAGCGCGGCATAGGTAACGACCCCGTTGACGGTCTCGGGGGCATAGCGCAACTGGGTCAGGGTGGCGGGAAAGGTGCGGTCCGGGTAGGCGTCCACCGTGAAGCTCGCTGCCTGACCCGCTGCCACCTGGCCCACGTCGGCCTCGTCCACCGCGACATTGAGCTCCATCTGAGTCAGGTCTTCCGCCAGGGTGAATAGCACAGGGGTTTGAAGCGAGGCTGCCACGGTCTGCCCCGGCTCTACCTGGCGCCGCAGCACGGTGCCGTCGATCGGGGAGCGGATTTCGGTCTTCTCCAGGGTGCGTCTGTCCGAGTCGAGCTGTGCCTGGGCCTGCTGGACCTTGGCCCGGGCGACGGCGAGCGCGGCGACCGCGCGCTCGGCAGCGGCAGACGCGGTGTCCAGCTCCTCCGGCGAGGACAGTCGCTTGGCGATCATATCCCGGGTTCGCCTAAGCTTATTGGCGGTTTCGGTTACCGTCGCCTGGGCCTCCACCACCCCAGCCTGGGCGAGCGTCAGTGCCGCCTGGGACTGGCGGACCTTGGCCTGGGGCTGGTCCGGGTCCAGCCGGGCCAAGACCTGGCCCGCCTTGACCCGGTCGTTGTAATCCACTTCCACGGTGTCGATGGTCCCCGAGACCTCGGTCCCTACGTCTACCTGGGTCAGTGGCTCCAGTGCCCCGGTGGCAGTGACCTTGACCGTCAGGTCCCCGCGGACGACCTCCGCGGTCTTGAACCGGACCTGCTCGGACGACTGCCCGCTGCGCAGCCAGAGCGTCCCGCCTAGCCCCATGATAGCGACGAGCCCGAGCGCCAAGAGCCAGGGCAAGACGCGCCGACGGCGCGGTCCAGGCCCCTCGAGCCCGATGCTGCTGGCAACCTCGGAGTCCGCGGCGGGCTTGGCGATGATGGCTTCGTTCGCGTTCATTCGCGGCTCAATCCTCTTTTCTCAATATGCGGCTGGAGACCGGCACGCCAGCGGTCCAAACTTGCGCAGACCCGGGCAAACAAAGGTCAGTCATGGCGGAAAAATCGGGGAAGCCGGGCGGCACCGTCCGGGGAGCCGGCACTGCGGTCTCGATCCCGGATGCCCGAGCGTCAACCGACGGGCATCGGAGCGCTCGATTCGATCGATGGTATCTATCTGTTTTGTAAGAATGAACCAGCGCACTCGCCACTCGCAGCTAGCCACTCGCCACTCACAAGCGTATGTTGCTGCCCATGAGCGACCAATTCACCCGATTCCTGCTCCCGGAGGCGCTCCTGCGCGGCTTGGAGCGAGCCGGCTTCGAGACCCCGACACCGGTCCAGGCCCAAGTCATCCCGCTGGCGATGGACGGACAGGACCTCTTGGTGTGCGCCGCCACCGGCTCCGGCAAGACCGCCGCCTTCCTGCTGCCCATCATGCAGCGTTTCCTGGATGCGCGCGACCCGGGCGGTACCACCCGAGCATTGATCCTGGTCCCCACCAGGGAGCTGGCGCGCCAGGTCTATATCCATGGTGCGCGTCTTGGGAGCTATACCAGGCTTACCGCCGCAGTCATCACCGGGGGCGAGCGCTACGACCGCCAGATTGTCGCGCTGCGCAAGAACCCAGACATCCTGGTGGCAACCCCCGGCCGGCTACTGGAGCTGATCGAGCGCGGCGAAGTGGACCTAAGCGGCCTGGAGATCCTGGTCCTGGACGAGGCCGACCGCATGCTCGACATGGGCTTCGGGCCGGACGTGCTGACCATCGTCGGGCACAGCAACCCCGATCGTCAGTCCATGCTCTTTTCGGCCACGCTACACCATCGGGGCCTGAAGGCGATCACCGACCGGTTCCTCAATGACCCCCAGGTTTTAGGTCTCGACCCCATCCGCGAGCAGCACCCGGATATCGCACATCAGGCGATCTTGAGCGACGGACTGGCGCAGAAGGAGCAACAGCTACTGTGGCTGTTGCGTAACGAGCCCTTCGAGAAGGCACTGGTCTTCGTCAACACCCGAGAGCGGGCGGGGACCCTCGGCAATTTTCTGATCGGGCACGGCGTGCGCACGGGGGTGCTGCACGGCGAGCTTGACCAGCGCGAGCGCAACCGCATCATGGGTCTGTTCCTGAGCGGTCGCATCGGCGTCCTGGTGGCGACCGATCTGGCAGCCAGGGGGCTCGATGTCCCCGGGGTTCAGCT
Organism: uncultured Gammaproteobacteria bacterium; assembly: GCA_963780725.1. Taxonomy (GTDB): domain Bacteria; phylum Pseudomonadota; class Gammaproteobacteria; order Chromatiales; family Chromatiaceae; genus Thiodictyon. The sequence goes on along the minus strand of CAWACV010000001.1, from coordinate 2,294,517 downwards.
CGTGGTCAATGTCGAGCTGCCGCGCCGCGGCGACGACTATCTGCACCGCACCGGACGCACCGGGCGTGCCGGGGAGAAGGGGCTCGCCATCTCGCTGGTCGCAGCACCCGACTGGAACCGGATGGAGTCGATCGAGCGCTATCTCCAGTTGGACCTTCAGCCGCGCGTCGTCCCGGGGCTCAAGGCGCGCTTCGAGGGCACGGCCAAGCGCAAGGGCGGCCACAAGCCCGGCACCCGTCAGGCAAAGCCCGGCACCGGCCCCGCCGCACCGCGGGTCAAGCAGCGGGAGCGCGATCGCAAGGCGATCGGCAAGCGGCGCAAGCCTGCGACCGCAGAGGCACCCAAAGAGGCTGGCTTTGCCCCTCCGAGACGGCAGGATTCGTCCGGCAACCGGTAGGAGGATCTCCCCCGATCCGTGCCCGGGTCGCACAGGTCTCTTAGCCGTCCTGACCCCGCAACTGCCGATAATGCCGATATAGCAGCCAGGCGCCCCACGCCAGCGCGATCAGCATGATCAGGCTACCCAGCAGATGGCTGCCGCGGGCGATGGCGTGGTCCAGATGGGAGAGCCCGGTCTCTCCGAGCAGATATTCCCAGTCGTGGAATCCGTAGGGGGATGACTCGCCATCGTTGCCGCCCACAAGCGGAAGCTGACCGGCCCGGGCGTCGTCGATATAGGGGGCGATGTCCAGTAGATTCTCCCCAAACCACCACAGACAGGCGGAGGCCCCGAAGGGGTCTCTGGTTTTGACGAGCAAGACCCCGCCGCAGATGGCCGGCATCAGGAGCTGGCCCAGGGTGCCGCCGAGCGAGGTCATGAAGTCCCCGAATGGGCGAAACAGGATATGTCCGAATTCGTGAAAGGGCAGGTTAATCATGTGCAGGAACGATTGCCCGACTGTATTGCTGGCCACCGAGGCGAGCATCAGGTACAGACCCCAGACGAGCAGCAGGACCCAGAGCGCACCGCGGGCGCCGAGCCCAATCCAATCCCCGCCCTGGGTGTCCGGGAGCAGCAGTGCGCCCAGACCTTCGCGCCCCCGGTCGGACTCGTCGAACGCAGACCGCACCGCTCGAATCGAAGGTGCGGGGGGCGGGTCCGGCATTGGGTCCCCGGGCCGCGGGTGATACTTGTAATATTTCGCGTAGACGATCCCGCATCGACCGCAAACGGCTCGGTCATCGGGCTGCTCGACTCCGCATTTCGGACACTGCATCGATCGCTCTCCGGTTCAGTGACGGCGCACAGACTATCCCAAGCGCCGGCCTCGAACGACCCCAGCCCCCGGATATTCTCAGCGCAACCCTCGCCGCTCCAGGCCCTGCTCGGGCGGGGCGACTGCCCAAGTCCGGTCGGCGATGGGCAAGGGCTCCCGAAGCCGAGCGGACGGACGTCTAGCCCCGGGGCGCGAGCAGGTCGCTCAGCTGCACTGCGTCTTGCGGGCTGTTGAGGTTCGCAAAGGCATGGGGACAGTCGCTGAAGTCGGCCACTGCCAGGCGGTGACGCTCGTACCAGCCCCGGACCGAGCGTCCGCCGGCCGCCAGGTATCGATCCAGACTTTCGGCCAGGGTCACCGGGATCAAGGCATGCAGGGGCTCGAGCCGGGTGCCGTCGCTGCCCGCGGCGATTTCCGCCCGTCCTGCCGCCAAGGCATGGGCCAGACGGGCCGCCAGGTCGGCCGGCGGACAGGGGGCGTCGCAGGGCAGACACAGGACCCAGGGCGTGGATGCCGCGGCCAGTGCCCCGGCGATGCCCGCCAGGGGCCCCGCAAACCCCGGAAGCGCATCGGAGATCGTTGGATAACCGTAGGCCGCATAGACTTGGAGATTGCGATTGGCACTGATCATTAGGGTCGCGACCTGCGGGGCGAGGGCGGCGATCGCCCACTCCACGAGCGGACGGCCGGCCCAGTGGACGAGGCCCTTGTCCGCCCCCCCCAGGCGGCGCGCCTGGCCGCCCGCGAGGATCAGTCCGGTAAGCTCGCACCGCTCGGGCGTCCGGGCGATCATGGGGCTGTCCGCAAACCCGGGGCGGGCGCAAGCATGCCCTCAAGAAATCTATGGGAAAACGCGTTCTGCTGGCATCCCGATGGGCTGGACTTTAACATTCGAAGACTCTCGATCACTGCCGTTACGACGCTGTGCAGAACCGACTCTCGACCGCGCAATCGAGGGGCAATGATGCCTGAAATTCAGCGGCCCGCAATCGACGCGGTTTTTTATCTGGGCTCCGACCAGGGGCTTTTCGAGGGGCTGCGGACCCGGCTGGGTCCGTCCGGCACAGAGGTGCGGGGCTTTCGCACGGTGGCCGGCATGATGCTGGCGGCGGCTACCCTTCGAGTGCGCGTCCTGCTGCTTGAGTCGGATATTCTCCCGCCCGAGCGTAGCCCCGAGTCCATCCTGGAGCGGCTCGGAGATGCCACCGGCAATCGGCCGCGCCTGATCTGTCTGGCCTCCGAGGGGGAGACCGCCGAGCAACTGCTGGAGCGCCACCCGGGGGCCAGCGCCGCCTTAGAGCCGCCCTTCGACGAGGCTGGCCTGGCTGCCCGGCTCGCAGCGCTTCTTCACGCCGAGGCGTCGGCAGTGCGGCGCGTCCTGGTGGTCGATGCGGACCTCGACGAGGGCAACGCGATCGCAGCCATGCTGCGGCGAGCCGGGATGGTACCCGACTTGGTTGTCGATACCCGCCAGCTGCGGGGGGCACTGGATCGCTTCAAGCCCGACCTGGTGCTCCTGGACCTGGGACTGCCCCAGGGGGGAGGCCGCGCCGCCACCGAGACGATCCGGGACCACGGGAGCATCCACGAGCTGCCCATCGTCTTCCTCGCCGCAGAGCAAGACCCGGGGCATCGGGGAGAGGTCCTGAGTCTCGGCGGAGAAGACTATCTGGCGCGCCCCCTGGCACAGGAGCGGCTTGTAGCGACGGTGGAGCGGCGTATCCGCCAGGCGCTCGGCGACGCCGAGGGGATCGCGTGCACCCTTCCCGCGGTGCAAGGAAGCGACCCGGGTGCGCTGCTCCTCTCCCCGACCCATCTGCTTCAGCGCCTCGATCAGACGATCGGCGACCACCCGATTCCGACCCCAGGCCAGGCGGTCCTGTTCATCCGGATCGATCCCGATTCACCGTCCCTGACCCCTTTCGGCGAGGCCGGGCTCGCCGAGGTCCGACCCGCGGTGCTCGAGCTGATCCAGCGCCGGACGGGCTCTGCCTATCGCGGTGCTTGCATGAGCATCGAGGGCTTCGTTCTATGGGTTAGGTGTCGGGACGACCACGCGATTGCCAGCCTGGCCGAGGACATCCGAACGGCGGCCGAATCCCTGGAGATCCCCATGGGGCTCAGCCGGGCGCGCCTCACCCTGAGCATCGGCATCGGCAGCTTCCTGCCCCCGGCGGATAATGCACTGACCCTCGTCTCGCGGGCACAGTCGGCGTGCGATCAGGCCCAAGAGCTCGGCGGCAACCGGGTGATGCTACACGAGGCACTGACCGCCGGTCTCAGTCCGGGCGACAGCGCGCTCCACGGCCTGCTCGACGGGGCGCTAAATGGAAGCGGCTTTCAGCTCGTCTACCAGCCCATCCTATCTCTGCGCAAAAAACACCAGGAGCGCTACGAGGTGCTGCTGCGGCTGCGTACCCCGTATGGGGACATCATCCCGCCCCTGACCTTCCTGCCGGTGGCATCCCGTTACGGCCTGCTCCCGGCGATCGACCGGTGGGTCCTGTCCGGGGCACTGCAAGTGCTGCGCGGGGAGCGCGACGCCGGCCGTCCGACCCGGCTCATGATCTTCCAGTCCGCGGCCAGCCTGGCCACCCCCGGCTGGCTCCACTGGGTGCGCGACGAGATCCTGCGCCTGGACCTGATCCGCCAGCGGCCGGTGCTGGAGTTCAACGCACTGGATATCGTGGCGAGCGAGGCGCACGCTCGACTCCTGTTCCCGGAGCTGGGTCGGCTGGGAATCGAGATCTGCCTGGCTGGCGTCACCGACGACGACGACATCATGGGGCTCGTCGCCCGCCAGCCCATCGGCAGCATCAAGCTGGCCCGGGATCTGGTGACGCAATCCGCGGGGCTGCGTCTCAAGGCCCTGGTGGGTGCCCTACAAGAGTGCGGCGCCAAGGTGATTGCGGCGGGTATCGAGAACCCGGAGACGATCGGCCGGGTCTGGGCGAGCGGGGTGGACTATATCCAGGGCAACTTCATACAGTTCCCGGAGGACTCGTTGCGCTTCCATTTCCAGGAGACCGCGCTCGTTTGAGCGGGGAGACCGGGCAGGTCGGGTTAGCGCAGCATCCCCGACCTGCAACGTGCGATCAGCCTGCGGCGCGCCTGCGAGCCAGGGTCATAACGTCTTAGCCTGCTCTGCGAGGTAGATCCAGGTATCGATCACCGTATCCGGGTTCAACGACATGCTGCCGATCCCCTCGCGCAGCAGCCAGTCCGCCATGTCCTTGTGATCGGACGGTCCCTGACCGCAGATGCCAATGTACTTACCTTGGGCGAGGCAGGCAGCGATGGCCATGGAGAGCATCCTTTTGACCGCCGGGTCGCGCTCGTCGAAGTCCGCCGCCACCAGGCTGGAGTCCCGGTCCAGGCCCAGGGTGAGCTGGGTCATGTCGTTGGAGCCGATGGAGAATCCGTCGAAGTGCTCCAGGAACTGCTCGGCCAGGACAGCGTTGGACGGGATCTCGCACATCATGATGAGCTTGAGCCCGTTCTCGCCGCGGCGCAGTCCCTGCCCGGCGAGCGCATCCACCACAGCCTTTGCCTGACCCAGGGTACGCACGAATGGGATCATGATCTCGACGTTGGTCAGGCCCATGTCGTTGCGCACGCGCTTCAGTGCCTCGCACTCCAGCTCGAAGCATGCCTTGAAGCTCTCGGCGATATAGCGCCCGGCCCCGCGGAAGCCGATCATGGGGTTCTCTTCCTCGGGCTCGAAGCGTCGCCCGCCGATCAGGTTGGCGTATTCGTTGGACTTGAAATCCGACATGCGCACGATGACCGGGTTGGGCGAGAATGCGGCGGCGAGCGTCGAGATGCCTTCTGCGAGCTTGGCCACATAAAATTCCCGCGGGCTCGCGTAGGCGGCGATGCGCGGGGCAATCTCGGCCTTGAGGTCTGCGGGCAGGGTATCGAATTCCAGCAGCGCCCGCGGATGGATGCCGATGGAGTTGCCGATAATGAACTCCAGCCTGGCAAGGCCGATACCGGCGTTGGGCGTGGCGGCGAATGCGAAGGCGCGGTCCGGATTGCCTACGTTCATCATGATCTTGACCGGGATCTCGGGCATGGCCGAGAGCTCGATGAGCTTATGGTCGAAGGGCAGGATACCCTCGTAAATGAAACCGGTGTCGCCCTCGGCACAGCTCACGGTGACCGAACGACCGTCGCGGATGCGGTCGGTGGCATCGTTGCAGCCCACCACGGCGGGTACGCCCAGCTCCCGGGCGATGATGGCTGCGTGGCAGGTGCGGCCCCCCCGATTAGTGACGATGGCGGAGGCACGCTTCATCACCGGCTCCCAGTCGGGATCGGTCATGTCGGTGATCAGTACATCTCCGGGCTCCACGCGGTGCATGTCGGCGACGGACTCGACGATCTTGGCAGGACCGGCGCCGATGCGGCTGCCGATGCTCCGCCCGCTGGCCAGGACGGGGCCGCGGCTGCGCAGGACGTAGCGCTCGATCATATTGCCGGTGCGGCTCTGGACCGTCTCCGGGCGGGCCTGGACCACATAGATCCGCCCGTCCAACCCGTCTTTGGCCCACTCGATGTCCATGGGGCGACCGTAATGACGCTCGATAGCAACCGCCTGGCGCGCCAGCTCCGTGACCTCCGCATCCGTGAGACAGAAGCGCAGACGGTCGGCCGTCGGTACGTCCTCGGTCGTGACCGGCGAGGGGCTGCCCGGTGCCGCATAGACCATGCGGATCGCCTTGTCGCCCACGTGGCGGCGCAGGATGGCCGGACGCCCGGCCTCCAGGGTGGGCTTGTGGACGTAGAACTCGTCCGGGTTCACGGCCCCCTGGACCACCATCTCGCCCAGTCCGTAGCTCGCAGTCACAAAGACCGCGTCGCGGAATCCGGATTCGGTGTCCAGGGTGAACACGACGCCGGAGGCCGCGAGATCGCTGCGCACCATGCGCTGGATGCCGGCGGACAGCGCCACATGGCGGTGCTCGAATCCCTGATGGACCCGATAGGCGATGGCCCGGTCGTTAAACAGCGAGGCGAAGACCTCTTTGATTCGGTGCTTGATGCTGTCCAACCCGCGGACGTTCAGGAAGGTCTCCTGCTGGCCGGCGAACGAGGCGTCCGGCAGGTCCTCGGCAGTGGCCGACGAGCGAACGGCCCAGGATGCGGCATCGCCGGATTCGGCGGTGAGCTTTGCGTAGGCCATGTCGATCGCGGATTCCAAAGCCTTCGGAAAAGGCTGCTCCATGACCCAGGCGCGGATACGCGGACCGGCCTCGGAGAGTGCAGACACGTCCTCCACGTCCAGCTCGTCGAGCACTGCTTGGATACGCTCGTCGAGTCCGTCCTTAGCCAGAAATTCCCGATAGGCGTCGGCGGTCGTCGCAAAGCCACCGGGCACCTGCACGCCAACCCCGGTGAGGTTGCGGATCATCTCGCCCAAGGAGGCGTTCTTGCCCCCCACGACAGGTACGTCCTGCATGCCCAGCTCGTTGAGCCAACGCACATAATCGGTCATTTTAGTCTCCCAATGGGTACAGCAGGGGGCACGTGTCCGGTGCAGGACTGGGCCTATAGGGCAGGGGATGCCGGCCAGGGAATCGGGGGATCGACGACAGGCGGGCAGGCTTCCGGCAAAGACCAAATAGCTTAGCTTATCTGCCAGCATCATGATCCAGATCCCATGTCAATCTTAAGGATAGTCGCGACTGGCGAATGGAATGGGATGAGGATCTCGCGATTGGAGCCCGAAGCAGTTGCGCGCTAGCCCGAGCTAAGCCAATCTCTCCGATTATCCCTCGACACGCGTCACTTCCATCAAATGAACCTGCTCGCGCTCGATACCTCCGGCGATGCCTGCTCCGCCGCGCTCTTATGGGAGGGGACGCTGGCGCAACGCCTGGAGCTGGCCCCGCGCCGGCACGGAGAGCTGATCCTGGCGATGATGCAGGGACTGCTGGATTCAGCCGGGATCGGGCTCGGGGCACTTGACGCCATCGCCTTCGGGCGCGGACCCGGGTCCTTCACCGGGGTGCGCATCGCCTGCGCCGTAGCCCAGGGGACGGCCTTCGGGGCCGGCCTGCAGACGATCCCGGTCTCGACACTGGCCGCACTCGCCCAAGGCCAACACCGCCGCGGCGGACAATGCCGGATACTCGCGGCCCTGGACGCCCGCATGGGGGAGGTCTATTGGGGTGCCTTCGAGATCGTTGAAGACGGGATCGCTCGGCCCTGCGGCGAGGAGCTGGTCTGCGGTCCGGGCGAGGTCCGTGTTCCCGAGGGACAGGGCTGGTGGGGCGCGGGGTCCGCTTGGGGGGCCTATGGCGGCCCGTTGGCGCAGCGGCTTGCGGGCTCTCTGGCGGGGACCGCTCCGGAAGCGATCTGCGAAGCCCGGGACTTGATTCCGATCGCCGCCGCCGCGGCCCGTGCCGGAGGTCTGGTGCCGGCAGAGCTGGCGCGGCCGGTCTATCTGCGCGATTGGGTCGCGCAACGCCCTTGAGCCTCGACCGGACAGGCGCCCGCGAGCGGTTGCATCAGTTAGATCCCGGGACCGGCGGACGCCGCTGCGCCTCGCGGCGGTGCCGTCTGAGACAAGAGAATACATAGTGGATTAGGGTCGCCCCGACGGCCACGAAAACCAGTGCAGCGACGGCAAGGCGGGGCACCGGCTCATTGATCGAAAGACCGACGGTGAGCCAGGTCGCGAAGGCGGCGACCGAGGCGATCGTCAAGACCAGCACGAATGGCCAGCTCGAACGGACCCACTGGGGCCAGAGACTCATGGCTCGGTACCTCGGCTGGTGCGTGCCGCCGCCCGGAGCGGGTAGCAGGATACCCCGAAGTAGATCAGCATGGGGCGCTTTAATCATTGCAAACTGTCAATCCCCGGACTGGGGATGCCGTCAAAGCGAGGCCGGGGTGAGATCAGGGTAGCAGTGAAACCGGGAGTCCGTGGATGATCGATAGGCAGGACCCGCGCCGCCGGTTAGTCGGGGTTTTCGCGGCAGCGCTGACCGCGGTAGACGGGCGGGCGGCGGTATGCCGCGCACTCAATGCCCGGGATCTGGCCGGTCGGGTGTGGCTGATCGCAGTGGGCAAGGCAGCCGAGTCCATGACCCGCGGGGCCTTGGACGCACTCCCTGGCCGCTGCCTGGGCGGGATACTAATCGCCAAGGAGCCACCGGAGGACCTTAATCTTTTTGAGGCGCAGGGGATCGAGTGCCTGGCGGGCGGACACCCGGTGCCCACCCAGGCCAGCCTGAATGCGGGCGAGCGGTTGCTTGAGACCTTGGCCGCGACGCCCCCGGGTGCAACCCTGCTGTTCCTGATCTCCGGTGGGGCGTCCAGCCTGGTGGAAGTCCCGACGGACGAGGTTACGCTGGCGGACCTGCAATCCGTCAACCGCTGGCTCCTGGGCAGCGGGCTCCCGATCGGCTGCATGAACCGGGTGCGAACGGCACTCTCCCGGATCAAGGGCGGGGGGCTCTTGGCCGCACTGCCGCAGTCCCCCGTGCGGGCACTGGCGATCTCCGATGTCCCCGGGGACGACCCTGCAGTCATCGGCTCCGGACTCCTGGTACCGGCACTGGAGCTAGTGCCGGCCCTGGCCAAGCTGGACCTGCCGGACTGGCTCCGGGGCCTGACCGAGTGCGGGCTTGCCCAGCGGCCGACGTCGCGGTCCCGGTGCCCCGAAATCGAGCTGGTTGCGAGCCTGAACCTGGCCCGCGAGGCCGCGGCCCAGGCGGGCAGGGCGGCCGGCCTGGCTGTCCGGGTCGATCAAACCCTTCTCGCCGGCGATGCAGCCTCGCGCGGTCGCGAGTTGGCCCGCCGAGTCATGGACGGGCCACGCGGACTCACGGTCTGGGGCGGAGAGACGACGGTGCGGCTCCCGCCCGCGCCCGGCCGGGGCGGACGCAACCAGCATCTGGCCCTCGCCGCTGCCCTGGAGCTCGCCGGCCGCGCCGACTGCTTCCTGATCGCCGCGGGCACCGACGGGGGAGACGGGAACACCGGCGACGCTGGCGCCCTGGTGGACGGCGGCACCCTGGAACGTGCGGCCCTGGACGGATTCGACGGGGCCGACTGCCTGGCCCGTGCGGACAGCGGTCACCTGCTTGCCGCGAGCGGGGACCTGATCCGTACCGGGCCGACCGGCACTAATGTGATGGATTTGGTCCTGGGACTACGCCTTTAAGGCAATCGACATCCCCAAATACGGCGCGCCGAATGCGATCCCTCATGAACAAGAATCCCGAGACGCACCCAACCGCAGCAAACCTGTTCGACGCTGCCGCCGCCTGTCTGGCCGAGCCAGACCCCGAGCGCAAGCAGGCACTCGTCGCCTGCACCGTCGCCGCCTGGGCGGCCGGCGAGTTGGCGCTGGACGCGGCGGGCGCCGGACCGGCGATCGACCATCCCGGCCGGCCGGATCGCCCGGCGCTGGTCCCGCCCCGGGACCTGGCCCGGCGCCGGCTCTCGGGTCTCAAGGGCCGCGCGGCACTGATCCACGCGGTCGCCCATATCGAATTCAATGCCATCAACCTGGCGCTCGATGCGGTCCAGCGCTTCCGCGGCCTGCCAGGGGAATTCTATTCCGATTGGATCCAGGTGGCGGCGGAGGAATGCGCGCACTTTAGTCTGATGCGCGGACGCCTGATCGAGCTGGGCTTCGATTACGGGGACTTCCCGGCCCACGACGGGCTCTGGGAGATGGCCCGGCGCACCGCCCATGACCCACTGGCGCGCATGGCCCTGATCCCGCGGGTGCTGGAGGCTCGGGGGCTGGACGTAACCCCTGGTATGATCAAGCGACTTCGCGCCGCTGGGGACGCCCAGACCGCCGAGTGTCTGGAGGCCATTTTGCGCGACGAGGTCGGGCATGTAGCCGCCGGCTCACGCTGGCTCAGGCATCTGTGTGCCGAACGCGAACTAGACCCGGTTGCGGCCTATTTCGAGCTGGTGGACACCTATATGACCGGCGAGATCCGTTGCCCGCTCAACCTGCGGGACAGACGCCGGGCTGGGTTCGACGCGGACGAGCTGGAGCGATTGGCGCAGCGGTGCGGGGAAGGCGAAGGGCACGGGTAGCTCTTTAAGCGCATGGCAACGCCAGCCCCAGTCGAGCCGAAGCACCCGGCCCTGACCGGACGGCTCGGGTTGCTGCTAGGCCCGGGACTGGTCCTGGCCATGGGGCTCGGGCTGACCTCTGCCCTATGGCACGCAGCTCGCGACGATGCGCGGCGCGCACTCGAGGACGAGTTTCGATTCTGGGTCAGCAAGGTTGCCGGAGGGATCGAGGAGCGACTCGACGGCTACGTGCAGGTGCTGCGGGGGGTGGTCGGTCTGCTCGACTCGTCGGTCTCGGTCACCCGCCAGGAGTTTCATCGCTACGTCGCGGCGCTGCGGCTCCAGGAAAGCCATCCCGGCATGCAGGGGATCGGCTTTACGGTTTATCTTCCGGCGAACCGCAAGGCGGAGCATATCGCCGCCGTGCGAAAGGAGGGGTTCCCAGACTACCGTATCTGGCCCGAGGGCGAGCGCGCCTTCTATACCGCGGTCATCTATATCGAGCCATTCGCCGGACGCAACCTGCGTGCCTTCGGCTACGACATGTCGCCGGAGCCGGTGCGCTGGGCTGCGGCGGTGCGCGCCTGGGAGCAAGGGGAAGCGGCGCTGTCCGGCAAGGTCACCCTGCAACAGGAGGGCACCACCGACATCCAACCGGGTTTCCTTATGTTCCTGCCCGTTTATCGCCCCGACGGACCCCGAGCGACCCTGGCGGACCGCCGCGCGAATCTGGTGGGCTGGACCTATTCGCCCTTGCGCATGGGCGAGCTGATGCACGGCGTGCTAGGTGCTTTGGACTTCGATGGTCTCACGCCGGGGCTCCAGGTAGAGGTGTACGACGGCGACCGTCCGAGCCCAGAGACGCGGCTGTTCGCGTTGCAGCCAGCGGCTGCCGGGGGCGTCCGGAAGCCACAGTTTCGGGCAGTGAGGGAGCTTGCATTCGGCGGTCATCGCTGGTCCTTGGCGATCGCATCCACCCTCGACTTCGAGGCCCGCCAACGCAGCGACAAAGCCACCGCGATCGCCGTCGCGGGCAGCGTCGTCAGCCTGCTCCTGGCCATTTTCGTCTGGGTTCAGACTGCGAGCCGATTGCGCATCGCCGCACTTCTGCGCGAGTCCGACCGGATGCAGGCTGCCCTGCGCGAGCAGGCGATCCGCGACCCGCTAACCGGGCTCCTCAACAGACGCTATCTGGACGAGACCCTGCCGCGGGAGCTGGCCCGCTGCCGACGCACCGGCGAGTCCCTGGCGGTCGCCATGCTGGACTTAGACCATTTTAAGGCACTCAACGACACCTCTGGCCACGAGGCGGGGGACAAGGTCCTGCGGGCGGTCGGCGAGCTGTTGCGCGACTCGCTGCGCAGCGGCGATCTCGCCTGCCGCTACGGCGGCGAGGAGCTGACCCTGATCCTACCCGGCGCGAGCCTGAAAGATGCGCACGCCCGGCTCGAGGCATTGAGGGAGGCGGTCGCACTGCTTCCGGTGCGCCATCGGGACGGCAATCTGCCCCCGGTCACCGTCTCCGTCGGCCTGGCCGCGGCGGCACCGCACGAGACCGATGCCGCTGCATTGCTCGGGCGGGCCGATGCCGCCCTGTACCTGGCCAAGGCCGGGGGACGCAACCGGGTGGCGCTGGCTGAAGCTGCCGTGCCGCTAGATGTCGGGACGCTGGATTGAGGAGTTGAGCGCTCCGCGCAAGTCGCCACTGGTCCAAAGGGTCCGCTCAGGGCTCAGGGCTCAGAGCGGCATCAGCCAGGGGACTAAACCGACGCTCAGCGCCATGACGATGAGGGTCAGCGGGAGTCCGACCCGAATGAAGTCGACAAATCGATAATTGCCCGCGGTGGTGACCAGGGTGTTGACTGGAGAGATCGGCGTCGTGAAGGCACAGGAGGCGGCCAGGGCCACGATCATGGCGAATGGGTAGGGCGAGGCGTTCATGGCCTCCGCCATGGCCAGGGCTACAGGGATCAGGAGCACGGCATTGGCGGTGTTGACGATGAAGAGCCCGAGCACCACGGTGACCACGAACAGGAGGGCCAGCACGGCATAGGGGCCGGCATCCCCCACTAGGGCGATGAGCCCTTGGGCCGCCAGATCGATGCCGCCGGTACGGTCCAGGGCGAGGGCGAAAGGCAGCATGCCGACGATCATGATGAGGCCCTTCCATTGGATGGCACGATAGCCCTGCTCGAGGTCGATGTAGCCGAATAGCCCCATCAGCAAGCAGCCGATCAGGGCCGCCTGGACGTTGGCGACCCAGCCGGTGGCCATCAGGACCACGACTATAGCCAGGGTCAAGACCGCCAGTGGCGCGCGCTTCGCGGCCGGGGGTATATCGTCGAGCTCCCGCGGCAGGTTGAGCACCACCAGATCCTGGCCCCCTGCCTTGAGCCGGCGGATGCTCTTCCAGGGGCCGGCGAGCAGCAAGGTGTCGCCGGGCTTCAGGACCTTTTCCCGCAGTCCGTGGGGCCCCAGCGCGTCGCGCCGCCTGCGCAGCCCCACCACCGATAGCTCGGAATCCGCGCGCCGCTCCGCTTCCGCAACCGTCTTTCCCAGCAGGCTGGAGGTATAGGGAACCATGACCTCGGCCATGCCCACCTGCTTGGTGCGGTCTAGGAAATAGCCCCCGGAGCGCGGCAGCAGATCTACCCCAAAGCGCTCCGCCAGGGCCAGCGGGTCGGCGTGGGCTGTGTCCAAGTCCAGGAGCAGGATGTCCCCGGGCTCCAACTGCAGGTCCTCCGACCGGGCCAGGAAGCGCCGACCACGCCCGCGACCGCGCTGGATGAGTAGGATGCGCACCCCGGTCTTGGCCGGCATCTCCATCTCTCCCAGGGTTTGGCCCAGCAGCGGGGACCGGGTCCGCACCCGCACACGGAGCTCCCGATCCGCGAGGCGGTACCGCTCGACCCAGGTCAGCAGCCGCGGACGCCGGTGGGCGCCGCTCTCCGGGGTCTTTGGGGTCAGCCAGCGGCGTGCCGCCAGCATATAAAGGATGCCTACGACCAGGATCGGCAAACCGAAGGGGGTGAAATCGAAAAAGGCGAAGCCCGCCACACCGGAGCGCACCAGCTCATAGTTGATCACCAGGTTCGACGAAGTGGCGACCAGGGTCAGGGTGCCGCTGATCAGGGCCGCGTAGGCCATGGGCATCAGGAGCTGACTGGCCGGCAGCCCGGTTCGGCTGGCGATGCGCAGGACCACTGGGATGAAGATGGCCACGACCCCGGTAGAGCTCATGACCGAGCCCAGGACGCCCACAGCCAACATCAACAGGGTCAGCAGGCGCCAGGGACTGCTGCCTCCCACGCTGGCCAGCCGGTCGCCGATCTTCTGGGCGACCCCGGTGCGGGCCAGTGCCTCGCCAATGACGAACATGGCCCCGATCAGGACCACGTTGGGATTGCTGAAACCGGCGATGGCCTCCGTGGCAGTGACTGTGCCGGTAAAGGGCAGGGCCACCATCGCGATCAAGGCCACCGCATCCGCCCGCGGCCGGTTGAAGGCGAACATGAGGATGGCCACGACGAGCAGGGCCAGGACGATTGGCAGGTCAGGGTTCATGCCGGGGCTCGGGTTGAGTCCTCAGACCCACCGCGGGTCCTGTTGACTTCCGGCAGCAGACGGCGGATGGACTTGGCTTGCCGAATGGTGCGCGCCAGGGCGCTTGCCGGGGCGGTCAGAGTCTGGTCGTTCGATTGGAGCTTCTCGCGGAAAGCGCGGAATCGATCCGCGCTTTCCGATCGGCTGCCTATTCCGCGAACTTGACCTGCGGAATCGTCCAGGTGCCGTCGATGATCGAGGGCGGTGTCTCATCCGGCCAATACAGTCGCAGCATCAGGATGAACTTGTCCTTCGGGGCCGGTAGCCAATTCGATTCCTTATCCGCACCGGGACTCGCGTGCTGGATGTAGAGATCCACCGAGCCGTCCGGGTTGTGCTTGAGATCCTGCCTCGGGCTGATGCTGTAACGGTTGAGCGGATTCTCGACGAAGAAGTACTGCCCATCGTACATGGTCAGGGACCAGAAGCCCTGGACGGGCGGAAGCTGGCCCTTGTCGAAGTGCATGACATAATTCTTCTCGCCGGTGTAGGAGCCGAGAATCGACGGCCCTTCGGAGGTGGGATAGACGGCATCCTGCGGACGGTTCGCCCCCAGACCGATGGCCGTAATCAGGGCACGCTGGATGTAGTTGGTGCCATAGAGGCCTGTCTTGGTCGTGAAGAGCCAGCCGTTCTCGAGCTTCATGTCGCCCGCAAGGATGCCTTCCTTCATCCAGAGCATGATCTTGTCCTGGGCGATCTTGGGCACCATTGCCAGGGTGTCCCTGGCGACGGGGCCGAGCTTCGAGGTGTCGAAGGGTTTGCCGGGGACTATGCCGAGGTGGGCCATCTTGCGCACCATCGGCGCATCGGCGGGCCTCGGCGGATTGTCCTTCATCAACCGGGCGAGCAGGTTGAAGTATTCCTCCGCGCTCATGGCGTTGACTTGGTCGCGGACGGCGGTCTTCATGTCGATGCCGGGATCGACCTTCCCCGGCGGCGGCGTATAGGCTTTGCCGTAGGCGCTCAAGGGGACGAGCGAGATCTCGTCCTGGAGCTTGTGGACGGCCGCGTAGTCTTCCGGCGTGCCGGAACAGTAGATGCGGCCCAGCAGCCAGACCATGTCGGTGGGCGAGCGATACTCCTTCACACCCTCGGGCAGCTTGCCTTTCCAGTGCGGACCGACGATGGCGTAGGTCTGGGCGCCGGTCCCGGTGGTGCGTTTGCCCGGCACCTCAAAGACCTCGGTCCAGCCGTCGAGCATCGGAAACAGGTAGTAGCGATCCTGGGCGTCTGGCAGGCTCAGTACCCAAGGCTCATCGCCGACGTCGACCCAAGCGGTCGTATAGAGCGTATCGGCGTTCGGGGCGGTCACGTCGCGAAAGGCCGCTGTCGGATATTCGCGCATCCGCACGATCTGACCCATCGGAGCGCGGGTACCCTCGGGTCTCTCGACGTTGGTCATCACCCGCCGGGTCATCTCCATCGTGACCAGCGGATAGCCGTAGATATAGGCCTCGACGGCATGGGGGAGCGACTCCAAGACGTTTTCCTTTGCCAGGGCCGCGCCCGGATTGATCGCCGCTATGACCAGGGCGATCCCGCAGGCGAATGCATGTGGGATGAACGATCGATGGCTCACAGAATTTCCTCCTTTCAGGCGATGGAAATAGAAACGGTTATGACCTCGCCGGTCTTACTGGGGCAACCGGGGCCCTCTCCGACGCAGGATTGTGCGCACAACCTCACAGGCATGCTTGGCATTTTGCGACAGTCAATCCATGTGGCGTAGTCCAGCGCCTTGGTCAGACCGGGCCGGTCATCCTTGGCCCCAGAGGCGCGATCCGTGAAGAGATGCCGGGCATCGACGCCCGCCGAAACGAGCGCATCGCGCTGCAGGTCGGTGCTTTGCCGGTCAGAGTCGGAAGAAAAGCGCATGAAGCCGACGAGCATGAGCGGAAAACCACGAAATCGAGGTTTCCGCCGACGTCGGACAGGATCATTGCGCGATCGCCCGGCGTCAAGGCGACCTCGGCGGCAGCCATGTTCTCCTCCAACCGATGCAGCTTGGTCGTCCCGGGAATGGGCACGATCCAGGGCTTGCGCGCCAACAGCCAGGCGAGCGCGATCTGGGCCGAGTATTCGTTCTGGATCGCCGTGATCGGCTGCACGGCGTGGGCGCGGCGGATCGTCTCGGCACCCGGCTCGGACAGACCGAAGTACCCGACCTTGCCGGCCTGGATCAGCTCGGCGACCGCGCCCGCCACGTCCTCGATGGGCACATCGGGGTCGACCCGATGCTGATAGAAGAGGTCGATATGATCGGTCTGCAGGCGTTTCAGCGACGCATCTGCCACGGCCTTGATGTGCTCCGGTCGGCTGTTGAGCGCGCCCAGACCCCATGATGGTTTCCTGGCTACAACGCCGCGCGCAGCACCGCGACGATGTCGTCTTGCGTCATGGGCGGGCGACCCAGCAATCGGCCCTGATCGTCATGGACCACGAGCACGGCGTCCCTGGCGTACTCCTTGAACAGCGCGTCCCCGATGCCCAGCTCCGACAGGCGGGTGGGGCAGCCGATCTCGCGCAGAAAGCCCTCTTAGGCGTCGATGCCCTCCAGGCCCAGGGTCAGCGCGTCCTTCGCGTCCGGCGACAGTCCGAAGATGCGCTGGGCGAACTGGGCGAAGCGCTCGGGACGCCTGTGGGCAGCGAAGCGCATCCAGGCCGGATTGACCACGGCCAGCCCCGCGCCATGGGGGATGTCGTGGTAGGCGGAGAGGGCATGCTCGATCATGTGTACCGGCGGCACCATGCCGACACCGGCCTGAACCCAGCGCCTCGATGAGATCGAGGCCGAGCTGGCGGCGGTGCGTGATCTGCGCGACAAACCCGCGGGGACCATCCGCATCACCACCGCCGGACATGCCGCCGAGACCATCCTCTGGCCCAAGCTGTCGAGGGTCCCGCCCGAGTATCCGGACATCCAGGTCGAGATCAGCGTCGACTATGGGATGACCGACATCGTCGCCCAGCGCTTCGACGCTGGCGTGCGCCTCGGCGAGCAGGTGGAGAAGGACATGATCGCCGTGCGCATCGGCCCGGACCCGCGCATGGCCGTGGTCGCGACACCGGGCTATTTCGCCAACTATCCACCGCCTCGGACCCCCCAAGATCTGGCGGCGCACGACTGCATCAACATGCGTCTGCCGACGCATTGCGAGCTGCTCCAGTGGGAGCTCGAGCGGGACGGACAGACGGTGAATGTGCGCGTCGCGGGCCAGTGGGTCTTCAGCAGCAGCCCGCCGATGCTGCAAGCGGCACTGGCGGGCGTTGGATTGGCCTATCTGCCCGAGGATATGGTGCTGGAGCCGATCGCGGCCCGGTATCCGTCCCCTTTGGCGTAAAGCATCCGCCGTCGGCCCGAATCCCGGCGGTGGCGGCGTGCGCGCCCGGCCGTCGCCCGACTTCTTTTTCCTACTGCCCGTGCGGCTGAGGTCGCAGGCCATTGGCCTGGTCCGGTCGATGACCCCGTTGCTCGCGGGCCGGGCCGGCAAGTCGGTCGTCTGGGGCATGACGCCGGCCTCGCATCGCTCGGGACGTGATGCGGAGCCGCCAGGTCTGGGGGCGGGAGCAACCACAACGAGCTGCGATCACGGCTGTGCCCAGGCTTCACATAGTGCGCAACTACACATCCGTTCAGCATGGTCGAAGGGTGCTGACAGTTAACCCGCGTGAGCTCGTTGCAGCTCCGCGATGTCGAGCTTTTTCATCCCAAGCATGGTTGCGACACCCGTTGGAAGCACTCTGCACGCTTTTGAATGTTCGACATAGGTCACATCACATGTGGGCGGCGAAGCGTCCTCGCGCCCCGCAACTAACTGATTCTGAAACTGCCGCGACTTATTGAGAGGTTACACAAATAGCCTATTTATTCGCGTGTTTAACTGCCTACCATCGGGCTGGGTTACACCTACAGTTATGCGGGGGCTGGTGTTCGCCCGCTGGTGGGGCCGTTGTGCCCCTCCACGCGGGGCACAAACCACCCCCCAACACTAACCGAGCGGCTCGATGAGGAGCGAACAGCGTATGAATATGGCCATTTCCAGGCGATACCAGGGTGCGGCGCTGCTGGCAACGCCGTTGTACTACACGGCCTTCAACTCCACGGCGCTCTGCTCGCCGACGCGGGCGGCGCTGATCACCGGCCGCAACCACCACTCGGGGGGCTTTGGTGTGATCACCGAGCTGTCGATGGGTTTTCCGGGCTATGACTCGATCATCGGTCCGGACAACGCGACCATCGGCCGGGTCCTCAAAGACAACGGCTATGCCACCTCTTGGTTCGGCAAGAACCACAACACGCCGGACTTCCAGTACAGCATCGCCGGCCCCTTCGACCAATGGCCGTCGGGAATGGGCTTCGATTACTTCTACGGCTTCATGGGCGGGGAGACCGACCAGTGGACGCCGTATCTGTTCCAGAACAACCGGCAGATCTTTCCGTGGGTGGGCAAGCCCGGCTACAACCTGATCACCGACATGGCGGACGAGGCGATCGACTACATGAAGGGGCTCAAGGCCGCCGACCCGGGTCAGCCCTGGTTTGTCTACTACGTTCCCGGCGGCACCCATTCGCCGCACAATCCCAAGGCCGAGTTTGTCGAAAAATTCAAAGGCCAGTTCGACATGGGCTGGAATGCCCTGCGCGAGCAGATCTTCGCCAACCAGAAGCGGCTGGGAGTCATTCCCGCGAATGCGCAGCTGACCCCCTGGCCCGACGATCTGCCGAAATGGGACACGCTGTCGGCCGACGAGCAGAAGCTGTTCGCCCGCCAAGCGGAGGTGTTCGCCGGCTACGCGGCCTATACCGACTACGAGATCGGCCGCGTCATCCAGCAGGTCGAGGACATGGGCCAGCTCGACAACACTTTGATCATTTACATCGTCGGGGACAACGGCACCAGCCCCGAGGGCACGCTGGTGGGCACGCCCAACCAGTGGACTGCCTACAACGGCATCCTGGACTTCCCCATAGCCGAGCAACTGAAGTTCTACGACGCCTGGGGCTCGTCGGCGACCTATCCGCACATGGCGGTGGCCTGGTCGTGGGCGTTCGACACGCCGTTCAAATGGACCAAGCAGATCGCGTCGCACTTCGGCGGCACGCGGCAGGGCCTGGCGATCTCGTGGCCGGGGCACATCGACGATCCGGGTGGCATCCGCAACCAGTTCCATCACATCATCGACATCGTTCCGACGATCCTGGAGGCCACCGGTATCAAGGCGCCGGAAGCGGTCGACGGCATCAAGCAAAAGCCCATCGAAGGGGTAAGCATGGCGTACACCTTTAAAAGGGCAAACGCCGAGGCACCGACGACCCACCACATCCAGTACTTCGAGATGATCGCTAATCGCGGGATCTACAAGGACGGCTGGTACGCTAACACGACGCCCCCGCATGGGCCGTGGATCTTGAATGCGCCGTTGCCCGCCCCGCCCGATTACCAGTGGGAGCTGTACAACCTGACCGAGGATTACTCGCAGGCCAACGATCTCGCGGCGAAGATGCCCGGCAAGCTCAAAGAAATGCAGGCGCTGTTCGACGAGGAGGCGAAGAAATACAATGTGCTGCCGCTGGATAACCGATCGTTTGCGCGAGCGGTCGAGCCGCGCCCGAGTACGACCGCCGGCAAGACGGTGTTCGCCTACACGGGTGTGAACCCCGGTATTGCCACCGCCAACGCACCGAGCATCATCGGCCGGTCGTACACGATTACCGCCGATGTCGATGTGCCCCAGGGCGGCGGCAACGGGATGCTCGCCACCCTTGGGGGACGCTGGGGCGGATGGGGACTGTACCTGCTCGACGGCAAACCGGTGTTCAACTACAACATGCTCATCCTTGCCCAGTACCGCTGGGCAGGCGAGGAGGCGCTGACGCCGGGCAAGCACACGCTCGCGTTCGACTACACCTAAGACGGCCCCGGCATCGCCAAGGGCGGCAGCGGTGTGCTGAAGGTGGACGGCAAGGTCGTCGCCACCGGCAAGCAAGCCAACTCCATCGCGTTCCTGCAGGTGGCCGACGAGACCTTCGACGTTGGCGTCGACACCCGCACGGCCGTGAACGACAACGACTACCAGGTGCCGTTCGCCTTCAACGGCACAATCGACCAACTGACCGTCAACCTCGGACCGTCGCAATTGTCCGCAGAGGAACAGAAGAAGGTGGGAGAAGCGGTCGCCAAAGCGCGGGACTAGCGACGGTGAGCAGCAATCGGCAGCCGATGCCGCTTGGTGCGGCGTCGGCGCGGCGCGATGTCGACAAGCGGGTATTCGTGGACGAAGATCGGCAGTCGACCGGGCGACCGACACAGTCGCACGTCCAGGAGTTGCATATACTGGCTTCGGAGCCCCCCAACGCGGCATTGGGCCGCATAAGCCAAATCCTTAGGTGCCGCGGAGGCGAGTTGTGACGCCGAATGAACTCAAGCACGTTCTGCTATGGTGTGTGGCGCTCAATTATGCGACTTTATTTGTCTGGTGCGGCGCTTTTGTATTGGCCCACGATTGGATGTATGGCCTGCATGGCCGGTGGTTCAAGATCTCCGTAGAGACCTTTGACGCTATTCACTACGCAGGTCTTGCCATCTACAAGATCGGGATACTCCTGCTCAATCTGGCGCCGTTGATTGCACTCTACGTGGCTTCGTGACACTCGGCGGGCCGCTCATCGCCTGCGTTGCGCCTCGGCGCTTGCGGTAGGTGTCAAGGCCAGTTGTCGCATTGGTCATGCCGCCGTTGCTTCGGTCTGGTGCTCCGCTTGGAGAGGTTTTCCGGGGTTGAGGAAGACCTTGAGTGCGGGCTCCCAGTTGCGCGTCGCCCCGCTCCAGAGCAAAACGCTTGCGGCAGCTTCGGGTCGCCAGTGGCCCGATCCGGTCCATGGGCCGGTCGCGCGCCGGGCGACTCGGCCCGTGGATCGTCCTTTGGTCCCGCGAGCTTACGCTCACGCGCCGGGCAATTCGGGCAGTCCTTGCACCACCGCGGGATTGGTCAGACGGAAGCGTTCTTCGGCCAGCCGCTGCTGTCCGCGCCGCGTCGGGGCGTAGGTGCTGCGTGTGACCGGATGCTCGCGTTGCTGGTCTTGGGCAAACTGCAGCACCGCTCCCAAGCGTTTGTTTGAGGCGATGTCGGCCGGTTCCAAGTGGCGAACCTTGTCGAAGACGCGGTAGGGCAGGTCGACGCCTTGGTACTTGATGGCGACGGTGCCGTCCGGGTAATCGTAGTCCCGGACCCGGTTGCGCCGCAGTCCTTTCGCCAACCCGGTCGGTTCCAGCAGATAGACGACCCGATCGTACTGCAGGGTCAGGCTGTTGGAGACGGTGCGCTCCTCTTGCCAACTCACGATCTCCTCAAGATCGTCAAGTTCCGTTAGCGGCCGGTGCAGGTCGGTGGCGTTGGCGGGCGCCTGGGCGAACTTGGCGTTGAAGCGCTCCATGAAGGCGGGCAGATAGGCGTTGCCGGCTTCCAGGGTGTCGATCCCTTCCAGCCGCAACTCCTTGACCAGGCGGTCCTGGAGGGTCTTGTTCACCCGCTCGACGCGGCCCTTGGCCTGGGGGCTGTTGGCATACAGGATGTCGATGTTGTGGTCGTGCAGGGCGCGCCCGAACTGGGTCAACCCGGTTCCGCCGATCGCCCCGACGTGATTGATCCGAAACACCGAATGCTTATCGCTGTAGAAGGCCACCGGCTTGCCGTAGCGCTCCAGGTAACGCCGGGTCGAGTGGAAGTAGTCGAAGGCGGATTCCGAGTCCACGAAACGCAACTCCACCAGACGGCCGGTGGCATCGTCGATGTACACCAGCAGCGTGCATGCCGGACCGCGATCCTCGAACCAATGGTGGTCCGGAGCCGTCGATCTGGATCAGCTCCCCGCCGGTAGCGCGGCTGGTGGACCGCGGCGTGGCGTTGCTGGCGGCTGCGCCAGAGCTCCGCCTGCAGGAGCCATTGGCGCAGGGTCTCACGCGACAGCACGAGGCCATGCAGTTCCGCCAGCTTCTCGGCGAGCAAGGTCGGGCCGAACCCCTGGTAGCAGCCCCGCGCCAACGCGAGGGCCGCGGTCTTGACCGCATCCGTGTAGGCCCGGTTGCTGCGTTTGCCGCGTTTCTTCGACACCAGGGCCACGGCGCCGTCGCGACCCTAGGCCGCGAGCAAGCGGCGCAGATGCCGCGGCGTGATCCCCAACTGCTGACTGGCCGCAACCTGAGTGAGCCGACCTTCGCCTACACGTTCGATCGCGGTCAAGGTATCCAGTTCGCAAGCGCTCATGGTTAGCAAACTCGTCGTTGTCGTCGGCACGGTGCAGACCTCGCATCTCGGGAACGATGTCCCTGAGATAAGCACGCGCCGCGCGGGCGGACATTTCTAACTGGCACAAACCGGACATTACTAAATTGCGCCTACAGTGCGATTGCGCATAATGTATATCGAGTGAACGGTCATATTGCCCACCATAGCGCAAAAAAAGAGAGCCAAGCAATAAGCGAGCGTTGCGCGTTCTCATAACAGCGACCGGGTTAGCGCTAACGCTGTGCAATGCAGCTGCGAATCGTCTTCCGCGATCAGCTCGACACAGGCCAAGAAGCGAAACAGCTCCACGTCGTCCATGAATGCACCATCGGGAAAGCGCAACCGCGCTTCCCAATCTCCATTGCGATCGAGCGAGACCCGATTGAATTCGCCAAGCTGGCCACCGGTCAGGCCAAGAGATGCGGCATAGCCGCGATACTGCGGACCGCACGGACACCAGGACTCGGGGGGCACATCGCAGCGGACCCGGAAGCGGCGGCCTGGGAGGGCGAGGGCGCCGAGACTCGGCGAGGGCTGACCCACCAAGACGGGCTCGAGCGAGCCCGAAAGGATCGTGTCGCCCACAGGGTCCACAGTCGGCACCCTCCGGCCCTTGAAGGGGCCGGGTGCCCCCTGTGGACTTGTGGACGACCTGGAAGGCGCACCCGGAACACCGGCCGTCCGCAACACCGCCAGGTAGATCCACCAAGAGCTCCGCCCGACACGCGAGCGAGCGGGCGCCCAGCCATTGACCTGCGCATCGCACCAGAGCAAGAAGGCCCCGCGCGCCCGGGTCTTGTTCGGAGTGGCACGCTTGCAGCCGTCCAACACGGAACCCAGGATTTCCAAGGGGATGGCGTCAGGTAGACCGACGGGGCAGGGGACTCTGGTCTCGGTAGCCGAAGACGGGCGGGGGTATACTTTCGACGTCGATGTCATCTCGATCACCTCTTGATGCGAACCAATCGACCACGGCCCCGGGCGGTTGCTGCCGCCGCGGGGCCACTCGTTTGCGGCCGTCAGGCCGCGACTTCCGGGGCGGTAAATTTTTCCACCGCGGAAAACAGCGCCGGAGGCTGCGCAGGTTGCCGGCAAATCCCGCCCTCATCCTGCGCAGCCCTTCGGGCTCCATCGTTCTCGGGAGCGGCTAACGCCGCGAGGAGGTCGCCGGAGATCTCCGGCAGATCCGGCGCCCCGGCAGCACGCAAGATGCCGAGATGCTTGAACCACGAAGACCGAGAGACCGACGCACGGGCACAGGGCCAGCCCTTGGCCTGACCCTGGCACCAGGTCAGGAACGCCAAGCGGCCTTGCCGGGGGGTCTTGGCAAGGTCCTCGCAGGCGCCCAACAGGGCGCCCAGCTCGGGGGAAAATCGGGCGGTGTCGGTCATGGGTTCACGCACGACACCCCCCAAAAAGCGAAAAATTCCCACCAGTGGGACTAAAGGGGTGTGCTACTGGCCCACCCCTTTGTCGGAGACCCCCGCCGACCGGACACCGAGCGCGAGAGATCGCCTCTGACGCGCAGCTGCGAGAGGAAGCGTTAGCGGTAACGGTGGGAGCGGAGCTGGGAGAGAGACTGGGAAAACCGAGCATCCGAATCAGTCTTCCACCGTGCCGGCCGAGAGGTCCAAGCCGGCCATCCATGGCCGGGTCTTCAGTCCTCGTTCCTCGGACCAAGGAGGCTTCGCGACCTTGTTGCCTAGTCCTTCCCCCCGAGGAGGTCGCGGCGGCTGTCCTGACGCCACTCGGGGGCAGCAGGAAAGACGGTTTGGCAAGGTGGAGAGTCGCCGAGCCCGGAGACCGGAGCTGCCGCGCGCCGTCCGGGCGCGCTCGTTCGGGCGTCGCCGGATGCACGCCTGACGCTCCCTGGCGCGACCGGGCAAACGGCGGCGGCTGCGGCCCCGCGGCTCGTGCCTCGCCGCATGGGCCCGCAGCCGCCGCCGTTACGCCCGTTTGCCCCGCGCTCGGCGCTCCGCCGGATCGCCCGCGCCGACCTGGGATTCCAGCGCCCGCAGCCGCCGGCGCAGCTCCGCGGAGATCTGCCGTTCGAAGGTCATCGCGAAGACGTCGCCCGGGGCGAAGCCGTGGCGGGTGTAGCCCGGCGGGAACAGACAGCCGTTGTCCGCCTCCCAGCCTTCCCAGCCCGGCCACGGGACATAGCCCGCGAGGATCGCGAGCAAGCGCACCCCCGTGGGGTTCGGGTGCCGATCCGAACCCCAGCGCCGATAGGTCTCGGGCGCGACGCAACACGCCCGGGCCGCTTGCGCATCGGTGAAGCGGCAGCGCGCTTGCAGCGCGCGCAGGACGGTCAAATTGCCCAGGTAGCCCTGGGTCAAGATGTCGTCGATATCCGGCGCAGCCGGCTCGGTTGCTGGGTTCACGGTCTCCGCCCCCCCGTCCTAGATTGCGGATAATGTATATTATGTAAAGTCGCGGATAAAGGCGATCAGGCGCATGCTTGCTGGCCGGCGGTATCCATGAGACCGCCTTTGGTGAAGTTGGCTTTGTAGCGTCCGTCAGCGGGCCGGACCATGTCCACAAGCCTCGTCCAAAGCGCCGGGGGTGTCGCAATGCTCGCCGCTCTGTGCCGATCGGTCTTCAGGCCGATTGGCGACCCCATGTGGGACATGCCCGGTGGCCACATGCAATCTTGCAGCATCGCAGTGGACCTCCTGATCGTCGAAGAAGATGTCGGCATCGAATGCGGCGAGAAAGTTGGACTTTGGGAGACCGCCCAAGAACAGTGCTTCGTCGATGCGGATGTCCCATGCGCGCAGCGTCCGCACCACCCGCTCGTGGGACGGGACGCCGCGGGAGGTGACCAGCGCGGTGCGGATGGGAGACGACTCGCCCGGAAACAGGGCTTGAAGCTGGTGGATGGCGACGAGGAGTCCCTTGAATGGGCCGCCCGGCAGTGGCTCGTGTGCGGCGGCGGACTCGGAGGCGTTGAAGACCGCTAGCCCCTCCTCCCTGAATAGGCGCTCGGCGTCGTCGGAGAAAAGGACCGCATCCCCGTCGAAGGCAATGCGCACCTGGCCATCGTCCGTACCCTGGTCCGCGGATGTCCCGGGCAGTACTGTGGCCGCGGCGCACCCGGCGCTCAGGGCCAGACGCACGTCGTTGGGATCTGCGGACAGGAACAGGTGTGCGCCGAAGGCCGCGACGTAACGGTACGGGCTGGCACCGCCGGTAAAGGCTGCGCGGCTGATGTCGAGTCCGTGCCGGTGCGCCGAGGTCAGCACCCGCAGCCCGGTGTCCGAGCTGTTGCGCGAGAGCAGGATGACCTCGACCCGGCCACGCTCGCCCAAGGCGGCGTTGAGGCTCATCAGCTTGCGCACCAATGGAAAGGCGACCCCGGGCTCCAGGGTGTCGTTCTCGTGGGCGACCTGATAGGCACGGTAGGCATCCACCCCGTCGGTCTCGAAGACCCGATGGGACTCGCTCAAGTCGAACAGTGCGCGCGAAGAGATCGCAACGATGAGACGCACCGTCTGGTGCTTACCGGGTTTCATTCGGGCTCCGGCAATCGCTTCCGCTTTCCGGCAACGGGTCAGACGGCTACCAGGGCATAAACCAGTTCATGAATTGCATCGGCCGGCCGATGTTGCGG
Organism: uncultured Gammaproteobacteria bacterium; assembly: GCA_963780725.1. Lineage (GTDB taxonomy): Bacteria > Pseudomonadota > Gammaproteobacteria > Chromatiales > Chromatiaceae > Thiodictyon. Next base: position 2,268,753 of record CAWACV010000001.1, on the reverse strand, counting down.
TTCATGTTGGACATGTCGCCGCTCATGCTGGACGTGGTCAAGGTCATGTGCTGCATGGACCGGTCCATGGTCTGGATGCTGGTTAGCATGGGCTCCAGGGTGCTCACGTCTCGGGCCATAGAGTCGACCCCCACCGCCATGCTGCGGACGTTGGCGCTCATCTGGCCCACGTTGTCCGAGATCGACTGCATGTTGCTCGCCATCACCGTCATATTGGAGTCTACGCTGATTGCCAGGTAGTGCACGTCCTTGGCCAGACTGAAGACCAGATAGAATCCGTAGGCGGCAAGGATGATGAAGGCGAAGAGCGAAGGATAGACGATCAGCTCCCAGCGTTTGGCGCTGGTCTCGAAGGTCTGGGACAGTCGGTCGATGGCGAAGGCGTTGAGCTGGGCGTCGGTCACGTCGGACGGGAGACCTGCACCGTTGGAGAAGATCCCGAACGCCTCGCCGGAAGATTCGGGGGGACCGTTGGAGGGGCCGGGAGGTCCCTGGGGTGTGGGGGCTTCCGCCATGATCGCTTCAGTGGCCTATTGATAGTCTGTATAGACAGTTCCGGGAGCTTATCAGAAAATCGTCCTCCGACAAGGCGCAACGTAACGGCACGAAACGCACGGGGTCGGGGGACGGTCGGATCGATCCCCGATCAGCTCACCAGATTGGCGTAAAGGGCGGCGGCCAGGGCAAAGAACTCCCGTGCCGCCTTGCCCTTGGACTCCAGCTCGAAGACCGCCAGCCCCTCGCTGAAGGAGCGCCGGAACACCGTCCGCTGTGACAACCGGGGTTTGATAAAACGGACACCGGGCAGCGACACCAGTGCAGCAGCGGCCTCGTTGGTCTCGCGCACCGCATGGTGGGTGTCGCCGCGGTTGATGAATCCCAAGAGCTCCGGACTGGACTCCCGCTCCACCGAAGTCACCAGATGGATGTAGCGCTGCACCGACCAGATGTCGGCCTGGGACGGCTGAACCGGGATCAGGACCCGGTCGCAGAGCGCGATCGCCTGGCGCATCCCATCCATGTCAGCGGTGCCCACGTCGATCAAGGTCTCGTCCGCGGTGCGTAACTGATCTCGCGTGAGTGCCCGCTTGTCCGACACCCGTAGGTGCGGCTGAAAGCCCTCCTCCTGACGCACGTCCACCACATCCGTGAGGGTCGCCTGAGGGTCCAGGTCGATGAGCTGGACGCTGACCTCGGCCATGGCCAGCCAGACCCCCAGATTGAACGCGACCGTGCTCTTGCCGGAGCCGCCCTTGAGACTGCCGATGACGGTGATCATGCTACCCTTCCGATCCTGTCGGTTACTGCCCAGGCGGGGTCGCCGAGTCCACGGCCGGCGGCGGTGTCTTACGGGTGTATCCGTCCGGGACCTCGAACAGGGTATTGGGCTGGGGAGCGATGACGATGCTCTTGAGCTCGCTCACATAGCCCCCGGGAAGCTCGTCGCGCAACGCGAGCTTGAGCTCCGGGTCGTACCACTGGAAGGTGACTGTGGGCTGCTGGCCCGGAGCCGTGGCGGTCATCTCCCACTTCTCGACCGGCCGACCCTCGAAGGTCTCGGTGCCTAGCATCTTGAGCTCCATGGCCTGGCCGTTGGGCATCTGGTGCTTGAGCGGCATGGCACGCTCTTGGTCCAGCCACTGGATACCGGTCAGGGTCTGGCCCTGATGGGTCATGGACATCTCCCATTTCACCGCTGGTCGTCCGTTCACGTCCTCCACGCCCACCCGGCGGCAGGTCACCTCGGGCATTCCGGCACAGGGGTTAGCCTCAGCCGAGGGCGGTGCGTCGGGCGGCGTCGCACCCTTAGGGGCGGGCGGGGCCGAGCGCTCCAGATAGGTCTTGTCGGCCGGGAACAGTATCCACTCCATGCGCCGGACCCCGTCGCTGATACGCACCACGTCGCGCCCTTGCTGGGACATTTCCATGCGTGTGCGCCCATCCCCCACATACATCCGGCCAGTCGCAGTCTTGCCGTCCGGTCCGTGTCTGACCATTTCCGCAGAGAATTGGACCTGGTCGCCGCCGGCCTGAGCAGCCCCCCCCACGAGTGCTGCCAGGACGGCTGCCGCTGCGATGCGTGTCTCGAGTCTCATGATCTACCCTCCTCATCGTTGAAGTGCATCGGCCTCCGACCCGACCGCGCGGGCAGGCCGGTCGGCGACGGTGACCGCAGGCCCACACGCCCAGCGAGGCGTCAATGGGACTGCCAGGGATTGGGCGCATAGCCATAGGCCGGTCCGGTCCCATCGCTGCGCTCCGGAGCCTGTTCCCTGGGCTCCGCCCGCCTGGACCCGGCGAACGGCTCGATGGGTCGCCAGCCAGAGTCGTGCTTCCAGCGCCCGAGCTCGTTCGGAGACAATGGCCGAAACCGATAGCCTATCCCGTCGGATTGGGCCGTCTCGTCCGACTCCGGATCGCCGCGGAACCGATAGCCGGGATAGGCGCCCGCGGGCAGATCCCCAGCACCCCAGTCGGACGTCGGGCGCGGCGGGCTGGCCTGGGCCGGGGCGCTTTCGGAGCGGGAGCGATATCCGGGGTCCTCCCCATAGCGGCCCTCGCCGGGCTGCGACGCGCCGTAGGCGTCGGGAGAGAATGGATAGCGGGGATAGGCGCCCTCCCCGTCCAATGCCCGACCGTCCTGGCCCGACGGGTAGCTCCAGCCCCGAGTGGACTCGGGCGCTGGCGCCCGGTCGCGTCCGGACCATGCCCCTGTGGACGGCGGCGAACGGTTTGGATCGTTCCACGCGGGCGGTGCATCGGCGGACCGGGGAATGCCGGAGTAGTCCTCGACCCCACCCCAGGCGGGCGCCTGAGAATAGCCCTCGATCTCCCAGGGGGCTAAGGGCTCCCCGCCGAGAGTCGCGGCGCTCAGCAGGTAAAGAACCAGGGTCGTGCTCGCCAGCGCCCGGGGACCTGCTGGACTAAGGGTCGTCCCTACATCTGCAAAGTCACCCCTGACGCGCCGACGGCGTCCCCTCCTACGTCCCCCCGGGCCTGAGTCCGACATGGAAGGTCCCCCGCTCAGCGGTCGCTCTCCCCGGAGTCGTCATCGATCTTAAGACGTATCCCCCGGCGGGGTGCCTTCTTCTGGACCGACGGCATGGTCGGTTTGGGGCTTGTGGGGGCCGCGGACTTGGCGGATGCGGCCGGAGACCGTCCGGCGGACCGCTTGCCGTCTCCGCTGGCTGTCTTCGCGGGGGACGAGCGTTTCTCGGGAGTCGCGGCGACCGTCGCAGCCGATGCGGACGACTGGGGGGCGGCCACAGCGGACGCGGTCTTCGGTTCGGCCGGTGGCGCGGGGGGTGCCGCTGGCGCACCCGGGCTCGGCGTGCCGCCGCTCCCAACCGGGCCCCCCGATCCGCCAGGCTTGGGCCTCGGGCGCGGCGGTGGCTTAGGCCTCGTGGCATTCTTCGCCATGTCCCAGAGCAGGATCAGGATGCCGCGAAAGGCATAGAGGATCAGGGCGAGTATCCCCCCGATCTTGGCCAGAGTGCGGGCCACGACCCCCGGCTCCCGGTCGACGCCCTTGCCTTTGCGCTTAGGCTTGAAACGATCCAACAGCAAAAGTCCGATCCCGCGCACTGCATAGACAATCAGGGTCAGGACTGTCCAGACCTTGCCGAGCGCACGGGTGAGACCCCCCGCCTCGCGCACCGGACTCGCCGCCGCCTCTTGCGCCACCTCGATCTGACACGGCAGGCCGGAGATCGGCAGATTGGTGGCGGTCGCCGCCGCCACTTTGCACAGGTCCCTGCTTGCGGCAACGCAGCCCAATGGGATGACGATCAGGGTGAGCACGGTGGAGACCAAGGTGCCGGCCAGGAGCGAGATTGCCATCCCCTGGAAGATCGGGTCGGTGATGATGACGCTCGAGCCGGCCACCAGTGCCAGCGCCGTGATCAGGATGGGCCGCGTGCGGATCTTGCAAGAGCGGATCACCGCCTCCGCCACCGGGATTCCGCGCTGGATCTCGTGGATGGAGAAGTCCACTAACAGGATCGAGTTGCGCACGATGATACCGGCCAATGCAATCCACCCGATCATGGAGGTGGCCGTGAACTCGCCGCCCAAGCCCAGCTTGGACATGACGAAATGGGCCGGAATGATGCCGAGCAGGGTAAGCGGGATCGGGGCCATGATCACCAGCGGAATGCGGAAGTTGCCGAACTCCCACACCACCAGGATATAGATCAGCAACAGGGCGACGATAAAGGCGGCGCCCATGTCTCGGAAGGTCTCGTAGGTGACGGTCCACTCGCCTCCCCATTCCCAGGAGAGTCGGGAGTCGTCCGGCGGGGGCCCGAACCAGTAGAAGGCGTCTCCAAGTCCCCCGCCAGCAGCCGGCTTGGTCCCGTCCGGGGCGGTGTAGCCGTCCGCCGCCATCAGGTCCTGGATCTGGAACATGGCATAGACCGGGGCCGCCAGCCGACCGCCTACGTCCGAGACGACGAACTCAACCCCCCGTAGGTCTTTGTTATAGATGATGTCCTCTTCAGGGGACTTGCTGAACTCGCCAAGCTCGCGCAAGGGCACGGTGAATCCCTGGCTGGACTGAATCGGGAGATCCCCCAATCGCTCCACCTGGGAGCGCTCCGCGAGCGGGACCTCGACCACGATCCGGATCGGCTCGTGCCCGCTCTGTTGGCCCATGGGCTGTTTGATGTCGCCCACCTCGGCGCCGCCCAAGGCCATGGCCAGGTTGCGGTTGACCGCATCCACCGAGATTCCGCGCCGCACCGCCTTTTCGGTGTCCACGTCGAAGCGCCAATAGTCGTAGGACCCGCGCAGATAGTTGTCCACGTCGCGGGCGCTCTCGGCCTTGCGGAAATACTCGGTCACGTCCCGGGCAAAGGCCCGGCGCAGCTCCGGGGTGGGCCCATGGATCTCAGCCACCACGGATTGCAGCACCGGCGGTCCAGGGGGCATCTCCACCACGGAGACCGCTGCACCGCTACCCTCCCAGACCTTCTTAAGCAGCTCCCGCGCCTCCACAGCGATCTCGTGGCTGCTGCGGTGTCGCGTGTGCTTGTCGGTGAGCTGCACCTGAAGCTCGGCCTGCCAGGGCTCGGAGCGCAGATAATAGTGACGGACCATGCCGTTGAAGTCGAAGGGCCGAGCAGTGCCCGCATAGAGCTGGATGGCGGTCACCTCTGGGATGGTCCGCAGCCGCTCTGCCATGCCGTGGGCCAGGTTGGCGGTGACCGGAAGCGCGGTGCCCTCCGGCATGTCCAACACCACCGAGAACTCCGGCTTATTGTCGAGCGGCAGCATCTTCACCGCCACCCAGTTGAAATAAAAGAACGAGCAGGCGAAGAGGAAGCTGCCCCAGAGTGTCAGGCGGAAGATGCGCCGTTTGCGGGGGCTCTCGATCAGGGGCGTAAGTATCCCGCGGAAGAAGCGCTCGATAACCTCCGCATCGCGGTGCTCGCGACGTTCGGCCCCCTCCAGATAGGCCATGCTGGGCCGCAGCCATTTGGAGATGGCGAGATAAGGGGTGAATACGAAGGCAGCGAACAGCGAGATGAACATGGCGACCGATCCCAGCTTGGGGATCGGAGCCATATAGGGTCCCATCATGCCGCTCACGAAGCCCATGGGCAGGAGTGCGGCAATGACGGTGAAGGTTGCCAGTATGGTGGGATTGCCCACCTCCCGCACCGCATCCACCGCGGTCTCGTCGTCGGTACGCCCCTCCTCCAGCCAGCGCCGGTAGATGTTCTCCACCACGACAATGGCATCGTCCACCAGGATGCCGATAGAGAAGATGAGCGCGAATAGACTCACCCGATCGATGGTGATGCCCCATACCCAGGCGACGAACACCGTCATGAAGAGCACCACGGGGATGACCAGCATGACCACCATGGCCGGGCGCAGTGCCCGGAAGGCGAGAAGCACCAACACGAAGACGAAGAAGGTCGCCTTAATGAGCTTCCAGATCAGCTCGCTGACCTTCTGGTCAGCGGTTTGGCCATAGTTGCGGGTGACCGAGACCTCGACGTTATTGGGAATGCGACTGCCCTTGAGCTCCTCGACCCGGTCGATGATGGCATTAGCGACGGTAACGCCGTTGGTCAGCTCCTTCTTGGCCACCGCGATGGTGACCGCCGGACGGCCTTGCGAGGCCTCGGCGTTCGTGGCGGCGGGTCCCGAATAATAGGTCACCAGTTGGGAGGCGTCTTCCGGCCCAAGCGACACCCGGGCCACATCGTGCATATAGACCGGCGAGGCGTTGAAGGTCCCCACCACCAGCCGATTGACGTCGTCCACGCTCGTGAGGAAGGAGCCTGTGGTCACCGTGAAACGGGAGCCGCTCGATTCCAATCCGCCTGCGGATGCCTCCGCATTGGCGGTCTTGAGCGTCTGGGCGACCTGATCCAGGCTGATCTGGTAGCCGGACAGTCGCTCCGGGTAGACATCGATGGTGACCTGCTCGCGGCGCCCGCCGACGATCATACCGGGTCCGGTGTCCTTGACCTGCTTAACCGCCTGGAGCATATCCTGGGCCAAGAGCCGCAATTGGCCGTCGTCAACGTCGGGCGCTCCGTCGCGATCGAGATCCTTGGACCAGATCGTGAGGGTCACGATGGGCACGTCGTCGATGCCCTTGCTCTTGACCAGCGGCGGCAGGACCCCGGGGGGGATCTTGTCCATGTTGGAGGCGAGCTTGTCGTTGACCTTGACGAGCGACGGACCCATGGGCTGGCCTACGTCGAACTCTACGGTGACCATCCCCTGGCCGCGCTGCGAGGCCGAGTAGACGTGCTTGACCCCGGGGATCTCGCTCATGATCCGCTCCAGGGGCTGCATGGCGAGATTCGCCACCTGCTGGGCGGATGCCCCCGGGTACTGCACCATGATGTCGACCATGGGCACCGAGATCTGCGGGTCCTCCTGACGCGGGGTCAGGATCAGCCCCAGAAGCCCCATGAGCAGCATCGCCCCGTAAAACAGGGGCGAGAGCGGCGAGCGGATGAAGAACCGGGCGCTGCGTCCGGCGATCCCTAAGGACTCGTCGGTATAGGGGGGCGCTTTACGGTCCGGGGTGGCGGAGGTGGCGTCTTGGCTCATGTCTCATCCTGACTTCCGCACAGACGCGGCGTCGCGGGGACGATGCGAGTGCGAGGCGGGTTACAACTCGGGGCCGGGACAGGGCCGATCAGAAGCCCGGGCGATATGATGGAAAGCTAGCGGTCAGGTCCCCCGGACTCCTTGGCCCAGCCAGCGGTCACCCGCGGACCCGGATTGGCGAGCACCCGCTCGCCCGGGATCAGTCCGCTCAGGACCGTGACCCGGCCTCCGCTGATCTCCTCGCCGATCCGGATCAGCCGGAGCTGGGGCATCCCCGATTCGTCCATGACATAGACGCCGGGCAGGCTACCGTTGTAACGGATGGCGCTCACCGGGATCACCGGACTGGCGCGGGCGGGGACCGTCGGGTCGGGCACCATGACCTTGACATACATACCGGGCGCCGAGACTCCCTGGGGGAGGTCCAGCTTGACCTTCACCGTATGGCGCTGAGGGTCAGCCATGGGGAAGATCTGGGCCACCCGAGCCGGTATGCGACGGTTATGCAGGTCCAGCTCGGCCTCGATCATATTGCCCTCCTTGAGCCCCTGGCGCAGTCGGGCAGGCACGTCCACCTCGACCTGGAGGTACTCCACGTCGGCATAGTTGATCAGCGGCTGGCCGGGCTGCACCGTGTCCCCGACCTCGACGAACTTCTTGACGATCACCCCCGCGAAGGGTGCAATGCTGCGGGCGTCGCGGATCTTGGAGTCGAGTGCCTGAAGCTCGGCCTGAAGCCGCATCATGGCGTTTTGTGCCTCCTGAACCTGGATGCTGGAGGCGAACAGGTCGGCGCTGCGTTCGGCACCGCGCTCCCTGTCGCCCACGATGCTCTCCATGGGACGGGTGAACATCTGATCGAACAGGTTCGGGATGCCCATGCCGCCCGGGGCATTGCTGGCGCGGGGGGAGAAGATCTCGCGGCTGTACTGGACCCCGGCATTGCGGATCTGCGCATCGGCGCTCGCCATCTGGGCGAGCATCGCGCGGCGCTTGGCGACCAGCTCGGCATCGTCGATGGCGACCAGCAGGTCGGACTCCTTAAAGGAGTCGCCCTCGATACCGGAAAGGTAGGTCACCCGCCCGGGGAGCTGGGCCGCCAACGTCACTTCTTTGTAGGGCACCACAGTGCCGCCTATGGAGACGGTCACCGTTCCCTGTGCCTGCTCGACTACAGCAATCTCGCCCGGATCTGCGGCGGCCGGGATCGGAGCACGGCCGGCGCCGGAACCCGGACCCTGCCCGGGGGTCTGGGCGTCGGCGGCCCCGGTCGTGCCCAGGGCCAGTACAAGCAGGCAGGCAGCCGCGGCGCTTCTAGTCATGTTTCCCATCGGATCGCACACCAAGAGCTTTGTAGTGAATCGGGCGACCGGCGCATCAACTGCCGGACCGGGACGCTGGCCGCCCGACTCGTCGGTCGCCCATGGCAGGCTGGGCCTCGGAGCGATATCGGGCATCCCGTTGCCCCTTTATGCATGGGCCCGTGACCGGACCGCCGCGCAGTATGCACGCGCCCCTGCAACGGATTCAAGCAATCCCCGAAGAACGCTCGCTAAAACAGAAAGGTAAGTCGGGCGCGGGGGCAGTGCCGCAGCGCTCTAACAGAGCAATCGCATTAAGCATTCGCGACTTGGGTGCAGCCCCGCCGAGTCGCCTGCTGTATGTGTGCGAAATGCAGAGCCCGGCGGTTGCACGCGCCCTCGCCGGGGGCAAGACTACCGCGTCGCCAGCGATCAGGATACCATGTGCGGTCAAGATTCCGTGGCGCCACGCGCACAATGTTTCGCCCGCAGCGCCCAGCCCGCCCAAGAGTCCGGGGCGCAGATGCCCAAACCCGCCGCCTTTCCCCCTGACCCGCCGCTTTGCCCCCCTTAAGGAGCCCCGCGATGCCCAATGCCGAGATCGTCTCCCAGCGCCTGAAGAATCTGGAGACCCACCTGGAGCAGGAGAACCCGGTACTGCTGCGGGTGGTCCAGAGCTTCCGGGAGTTGGATTCGGTCGCCCAGTCCATGGGCCTGATCCACACCAACGACTCCTTCGCCACCAAGATCGCTTGGTGGCCCATGATTTCTGTCCTGGGCACTTTCTCGGCGGGCAAGTCGACCTTTATCAACCACTTCCTTGGACACAAGGTACAGCGCACCGGCAATCAGGCGGTGGACGACCGATTTACGGTCATCTGCTACAGCAGAAACGAGACTACCCGCGCGCTGCCCGGGGTGGCCTTGGACGCGGATCCGCGCTTCCCGCTCTATCGCATCTCCACCAGTATCGACGAGGTGGCCGGTGGCGAGGGCGGGCGCATCGACGCCTATATTCAGCTCAAGACCTGCCCGAGCGAGCGTCTGCGCGGACGGATCTTGATCGACTCCCCCGGATTCGACGCCGATCGCCAGCGCACCGCGACCCTGCGTATCGTCGACCGTATCATCGACCTCTCGGACCTGGTGCTGGTCTTCTTCGACGCCCGGCATCCGGAGCCGGGGGCCATGCGCGACACCTTGAGCCACCTGGTCGGCAACACCATCAAGCGGGCAGACTCTGGCAAGTTTTTGTTTATCTTAAACCAGATCGACATGACATCGCGGGAGGACAACCCAGAGGACGTGGTGGCCGCCTGGCAGCGGGCGCTGAGCGAAGAGGGGCTGACCGCCGGGCGCTTCTTCACCATCTATAGCCCGGAGGCCGCCACGCCGATCGAGGACGAGGCGCGCCGCCGTCGCTACGAGACGAAACGCGACGCGGATCTGGGCGAGATCCACGAGCGCATGCGCTCGGTGGAGATCGAGCGCGCCTACCGGATCGTCGCCGCTCTGGACAAGACCGCCACCGCATTGTCGAACGCCGCGGCCCCGCTCCTGGAGCAGGCACTGGGTCGCTGGCGCCGACGGGTTTGGACAGCGGAGGCCATCCTCGTCGCCATCCTGGTTCCGCTCTTCCTCGTCTGGAGCATCCCTGCCGGCCACTGGGTGGACTTTGCCTACAACCCGCCCTGGCTCGCCCAGATCCAGCAGATCTCCTGGGGGCCGCGCGCACTCGTCGTCAGCTCGATCGTCCTGGTGCTGCTGGTCCATTTCGGACTGCGCAAACTGATGGCCCGGGGCCTGACCCGTTGGGTGCGCAAGCAGGCCGAAGAGAAAGGCTTGCACCTGGATTTGGTCCGCGCCTTCCGGTTCAACACCGAGAGTTGGCGCACACTGCTCCACACCGTACCCCGGGGTTGGGGAGGGGCGTCGCCAGGGCGGGTCGAACAGGTGCTGCTCGACTGCGACACTTATATCCAGACCCTCAACGACCGCTTCACCAACCCTTCGGGTGAGGGTCAGCCCGCCCACTCCGATCTGGCCGGGACCTGAGTCGAGTCGGCCGGCGTGCGCATCGGGGTCGATCTGGGCGGGACCAAGATCGAGGCGATCGCGGTTGCCTGGGGACCTTTTCTGTCCGGACCAGGGCTCGCTGCGGACCATGAGCGCATCTCTGGAGAAAGGCGCTCGCCGCCGGAGATCCTCGCTGCCGCTGGCAATGGCGAACAGACCGCGGTGGCCGTGCTGGCCCGTCACACGGACCGCTTGGCCCGGGGGCTTGCGAGCGTGATTAATCTCCTGGACCCCGATGTCATCGTTTTAGGCGGCGGGCTCTCCAACGGCTAGATGCCCCGCCGCGGCCCCCGCTTGCACAATATCGGCATTCGGTTATATTGCAGCGCAGCAGTCCGGCGGCCCCCTGAGGTCCCCGCCTCCAGCCCCCAAGCCGCCCCGACAAGTCCCCTCAAAGGCTAACCCCATGCTTCGTAAGATCCTGATCGCCAACCGCGGCGAGATCGCGGTGCGCGTGATCCGCGCCTGTGCCGAGATGGGCATCCGCTCCGCGGCGGTGTATGCCGAGGCGGACCGGCACTCGCTGCATGTTAAGAAGGCGGACGAGGCGTACAGCCTGGGCAGCGACCCGCTGGCCGGCTATCTCAATGTCCACAACATCGTCAATCTGGCCCTTTCCACCGGCTGCGACGCCATCCACCCGGGCTACGGATTCCTCTCCGAAAACCCGGAGCTGGCGCTGGCCTGTGCCCGGCGCGGCATCGTATTCATCGGTCCCTCGGCCGAGGTGATACGGCGCATGGGAGACAAGACGCAGGCCCGCATCGCCATGCAGAAGGCCGGTATCCCGGTCACTCCCGGTAGCGCGGGCAATCTGGAGAGCCTGGACGAGGCACTGAAGGTGGCCGACGAGATCGGTTACCCGATCATGCTCAAGGCCACCTCCGGCGGCGGCGGGCGGGGTATCCGCCGCTGCGACGATGCCGCCGCGCTGCGCCACAACTACGAACGGGTGATCTCGGAGGCGACCAAGGCATTCGGGCGAGCGGAGGTCTTCCTGGAGCGCTGCGTGGTCAACCCGCGCCATATCGAGGTCCAGGTCCTCGGCGACCATCACGGAAACTGCATCCATCTGTTCGAGCGCGACTGCTCCATCCAGCGGCGCAACCAAAAGCTGATCGAGATCGCCCCCTCCCCTCAGCTCGACGAGGCCGAGCGCCAGTATGTCGGCGGGCTCGCGGTGCTAGCCGCGCGCGCGGTGGGCTATACGAATGCGGGGACCGTCGAGTTTCTACAGGACGGAAGCGGTCGCTTCTATTTCATGGAGATGAACACCCGTATCCAGGTGGAGCACACCATCACCGAGACCATCACTGGGGTCGACCTGGTTGAGGAGCAGATCCGGGTCGCGGCCGGTCTGCCTCTGCGCTTCAGGCAGCACGAGGTCAGCCGGCGCGGATTCGCGATGCAGTTGCGGATCAATGCCGAAGATCCCAAGAACAACTTCCTGCCGAGCTTCGGGCGGATTTCCCGCTACTATGCCCCGGGCGGCCCGGGAGTGCGCACCGACACCTGTATCTATACCGGATACACGGTTCCGCCACATTACGACTCGATGCTCGCCAAGGTGATCGTCTGGGCACTGTCCTGGGAGGACGTGGTCAACCGCGGCGCCCGGGCGCTGCGCGACATGGGCGTCTTCGGCATCAAGACCACCATGCCCTTCTACCAGGAGATCCTGCGCCACCCGGACTTCCGCTCCGGCCGCTTCGATACCGGATTCCTGGAGGCACACCCGGAGCTGCTCCAATACTCAGAGAGGCGCCGCAAAGAAGACATCGCCGCCGCCCTGGCTGCTGCCATAGCCGCCCATGCGGGGCTCTAGCTTTCGGGCGGCGGAGCCGGGAAGATAATTACCGCATTCCCCTCGCTAGATCCGTTGCGCACCAGCATTCAATTCAGGTTCCCGACATGTCGAAGATCAACATCACCGAAGTCGTCCTGCGCGACGCCCATCAGTCCCTGATCGCGACGCGTATGCGCATGGAGGACATGCTGCCGATTCTCCCCAAGCTCGACGCCATCGGCTATTGGTCGCTGGAGTGCTGGGGTGGGGCCACCTTCGATGCCTGCGTGCGGTTCCTGAAAGAAGATCCCTGGGAGCGCCTGCGCCAGTTCCGCGAGGCACTGCCCAGGACCCGCCTTCAGATGCTGCTGCGCGGCCAGAATCTGGTGGGCTACCGGCATTATTCGGACGACGTGGTGCGCGCATTCGTGCGGCGCTCCGCGGAGAACGGCATGGATGTATTCCGGATCTTCGATGCCTTGAACGACCTGCGCAATATCACGACTGCGGTGGAAGCCACCAAGGCCGCCGGCAAGCACGCCCAGGGAACCATCTGCTATACGCAAAGCCCTGTCCACGACATCGGGACCTTTGTGCGGATGGGTAAGGAGCTTGAGCAGATGGGCTGCGACTCCATCGCGCTCAAGGACATGGCCGGGCTATTGACGCCCTATGTCACCGCGGAGCTGGTCAAGGCGCTCAAGGATACCGTGAGCCTGCCGCTGCACCTGCACTCGCATGCCACCTCCGGCCTGGCCGATATGTGTCACCTGAAGGCCATCGAGCACGGCTGCGACACTATCGATACGGCGCTCTCCTCCATGGCCGGGGGCACTTCCCACCCGCCCACCGAGAGTATGGTGGCGGCGCTGCGCGGTACGCCATACGACACCGGGCTCGACCTGGAGGCCATCCAGGAAGTCGGCATGTATTTCTATCAGGTGCGCAAGCGCTATCATCAGTTCGAGAGCGACTTCACCGGTGTCGATACCCGGGTCCAGACCAATCAGGTTCCCGGGGGCATGATCTCCAACCTGGCCAATCAGTTGAAGGAGCAGAACGCGCTCGATCGGATGTCCGCGGTGCTTGAGGAGATCCCGCGGGTGCGCAAAGATCTTGGCTACCCGCCCCTGGTGACCCCCACCTCCCAGATCGTCGGCACCCAGGCGGTCATCAATGTGCTGACCGAGCGCCGCTACCAGACCATCACGAACGAGGTGAAGCTCTATCTCCAGGGCCGTTACGGGCGCTCCCCCGCTCCGGTCAACCCGACCCTCCAGCAGCAAGCGATCGGTAACGAGGAGCTGGTGGAGTGCCGCCCGGCCGATCTGCTCAGACCCGAGCTGGAGCGGCTGACCCACGACATCGGGACACTGGCGGAGTCTGAAGAGGACGTGCTCGTCTTCGCCATGTTTCCTGAGGTCGGACGCGCATTCCTGGAGCACCGGGCGGCCGGGACCCTGCACCCCGAGCCCCTGGAGCCTGCACCCAGCGCACAGGCGGCGCGCACCGCACCCACCGAGTTCAATATCGCGGTCCATGGCGAGACCTATCACGTTAAGGTCACAGGCGCGGGACACCGGGGGCAGGCCGACCGGCATTTCTACATGGACATCGACGGGGTGCCGGAAGAGGTGCTGGTCGAGACCCTGGACGAGTTGGTCCTGACCGGCGGCACCGAGGGCGCGGTCAAAAAGGCCATCGCAGGCAAACGGCCAAAGCCTGCTGCCCCGGGCCATGTGACCACCTCCATGCCCGGAAACATCGTTGACGTGCTGGTCAAGGAAGGCGACCGGGTCGCCGCCGGCCAGCCGGTGCTGGTCACCGAGGCCATGAAAATGGAGACCGAGATCCAGGCACCCGTCGCCGGTACCGTCAGCGCCGTCTATGTCATTAAGGGGGACGCGGTGAACCCGGACGAGGTGCTGTTGGAGATCGTGGGCTAATAGATTGGCCGAGGGCCAGGGAGTGCATTCCCGAAGTGGAGTGACATACGGGCCCGAGGCAACGCCCCGGGTTCCTGCATGGAAAGGGCTCCAATCCTTTAAGGCCGTAACGTAGGGCCTAAGTACAGATCCGTATCGCTTCACCGATCGACTCCAGGGGTCATCGCAATGATCAGTCGGCACCAAGAACCCGAAGACAGATCCCTTGCACACCGGTGGGGAGTCGCTCCGCCCGGATCGCCGTTCGACCTGGAAGATGCCGATGCCTACCGCTGCTGGCGGGATGCCCGGCTGGCCGCCGCACCCACCCGGCTCGCTGACCTGATCGTCGAGGCTCGGGACCCGCGCAGGCTCACCGAGACCGAGCATGCGGCCATCCTGGACCGCTGCCGACGGGCCAACATGGCCATCTATGCGGGCCAGACCGGAGACGACCCGGACAAGTCGATCCCGGTCGGGCTCGGCGCTCAATTCGGGCTCGCTCGGCTCGACCACAACCGCGGGGCGGACGAAGACGCGGTCACTTCGCTCAAGGTCCAGACCGATGCCCGACACTCGGCCTATATCCCCTACTCCGACCGGCCCATCGCCTGGCACACCGACGGCTATTACAACACCCCTGAGACCCAGATCCGCGGACTCCTGCTTCATTGCGTCCACCCCGCTGCAGAGGGCGGCTCCAATGCGCTCTTGGACCACGAGATCGTCTACTGCCTGGTGCGCGATCGGGACCCGAACTATATCCGGGCACTCATGCATCCAGACTGCATGGCAATCCCTGCCAACGGGGGCGACGAGAGTTTCCCGGGCGAGCTCCGCCCGGAGCGCTCCGGCCCGGTCTTTTCCATCGGACCGGACGGGCGCCTGCATATGCGCTATACCAACCGTAACCGCAATATCCGTTGGCGCGACGACCCGCTGACCCTGGCTGCGGTAGATTGTCTCAAGTCCGTGCTACACACCCCCACGGACTGGCACTTCGATGGCCGGCTCGAGCCCGGCTGGGGCCTGATCTGCAACAATGTGCTCCACACCCGCACCGGGTTCTCGGACGGCCCGGTGCCGCGACTCCTCTACCGCGCACGCTATTACGACCGCATCGCGGGGACTTAAGCTTTCTGAACCCGCAGGATCCCCGCTATGCGCGATGACCGGCCACCGTCCGGCCGAACAACCCACGGATGGCCGCACTGTCGATCGCCTCGGCACTGGGCGGCATGCTGGTACCCGCCGCGTTCTATTTGACCCTGCAATGGGACGAACCAGGGGCGGCCGGTTGAGGCACGGTCATGGCCACCGACACCGCGTTCGTCATCGGCTGCCTGGCGCTCCTGGGGACGCGTATTCCACAAAGCTTACGTGTGTTCATGTTGTCCCTGGCGATCGTCGACGACATCGGCGCCATTCTGGTCGTGGCGATCGCTTACTCGGCAAGCGACGAGGGCAGCGGCGACACCAAAGACCGTACGACCTTGCAGCTTCACCATGGCGCTCTTTATTGCTAACCTGGCCTTCGGCGACAGTCGGATCGACAGCGCCAAGCTGGGGATCTTCCTGGCCTCCGCCTTTTCCGGGCTGGCGGGACTTGCGGTCTTGATGCGGGTGCCGGCGCATACACATCGGACCGAACCTTAAGACCAATTGCCTCCAACGACACGACGACGCACCGCGTCCGATAGTCGTTGGCGCACCGACGAGAGCCTTATCATGCAAATCCGGGTCGGATACGAGATCGTTTACGACTGCCCCCAGCCGACGCCCATGATACTGGCGCTCAGTATCCATTTTACCCGCGTCTCGGACATCTCGGTCCCGGATCACCTGATCGTCAGCCCATCCATCCCGATCGCCGCCTATCGCGATACCTTCGGAAACTGGTGCAGCCGGATCGTCGCACCCAAGGGCGAGATCCGGCTCTTTACCGACGCGGTAATCAACGACCGTGGCGAGCCGGATGCCTTCGTCCCCGGTGCCATTCAGCACCCGGTACAGGATCTCCCCGAGGAGACCCTGGTGTTTCTGCTGGGCAGCCGCTATTGCGAGACTGACCTGCTTTCGGAGGTCGCCTGGCGCCTGTTCGAGAAATCTCCCACCGGCTGGGGACGGGTCCAGGCCATCTGCGATTTCGTCCATCGTCAAATCGCCTTCGGCTACGAGCATGCCCGCGCCACCAAGACCGCCTGGCAAGCATTCAACGAGCGGGTCGGCGTCTGCCGCGATTACACGCACCTGGCCATCGCGTTCTGCCGCTGCATGAACATCCCGGCGCGCTACTGCACGGGCTACCTGAGCGACATCGGCACCCCGCCCCCCTATGCCCCCGGGGACTTCGCTGCCTGGATGGAGGTCTACTTGGGCGGTCAATGGCACACCTTCGATCCCCGCAATAACGTACCGCGCATGGGCCGGGTGCTGATCGCGCGCGGTCGCGATGCAGCCGATGTGGCGATCAGCAATACCTTCGGCCCCAACACCTTGAAGACCTTCAAGGTCTGGACCGACTTAACGGGCTAGCGGCCGGCTCTTTTCAGGCTGCGCAGATCCGTCGACCGGGGCAGAGCGCAGAGGCTGGGCAAGAATGCCGCGTAGGTTGGGCTGAGGAACGAAGCCCAACGTCGGATGCACCCTAAACGTCCGAATGTTGGGCCTCCTTCGTCGGCCCAACCTACGGGGTCGGGATTTCTTCGCGATCGCTCCGAATACTTGCCCAGTCTCGCAGCGAAACCCATCGTCTGCGGCTTAGGGCATTGCGACGACGATGCACAGCACGGTCCGCAGTCTGTGCCCGGTGCGGGCCTTGACGGTGGAGGTCCACGAGCTGGCCCTGCGCCTTGCAGCCCGCTACCAGCTCCCGTTCTATGACGCCCTGGACGCCGACTGCACCACCCTGTGGTCGGAAGACTTCCAGGACGGCCAGGTCCTCGACGGGCGACTGCGTATCCGTAATCCCTTCTCAGCCAGCACCGCTCTCGCTTGACCCATGCCCCGTCCTACCCAAAAGAAGACCGTCCCCAAGTCCATCGCATCCCTGGGCTCGCTGTCCGCCTTCGTGAAAGTTGCTTCGGAGCGATTCCACGCATACTTGTTGTTTCAGATATGGCCTTGACCATAATTTCGGCAACCCCGCGGATGGCATTCGTCGTGTCCGGGGGCCGCTCCTACGCCCGCAGGAGCGGCCCCCGGCCGCGACGGGTCCGCGACGACCTGCTGCCGGAGTTACGATCGATGCCTCAGGTGTGCGGCGGATCGCTCCGATCGAGCTACGAGCGGTCGTAACGGGTCATGCCAAGGCTGACCGAGGCCAGGTCGGCTGCAAAGGTTCGACACTCCCAGCGGGCGACGATCGGGGTCTTGGAGTCGGTGGTCACGGCTGGCCCCTCATGCCGCCTTGCGGACTTTGGCCGCGTAATATTCCAAGGCCCAGCGGGTCTTGGCCTGCTGCTCCAGGTCCCGTTCCGCCCCTACCTCCGCCAGGAATGCCATGAATCCTGCGATAGCCGCCGCTGCCTGAGCCACCGGGGCCTTGACGGACATCTCCATGAGCCGATCGCCGTCCTCGCGCTTCCACAGCTCCGCGACGATCCGCCAGGGGCAGGCGGGGTCCTCGAATTTCCAGCGATGGGCGGTCAGTGGACCCAGGACGGCCAGACTGTCGTAATCGATATGCCGATCGCCTAAGGTGGCGAGGAATTCTTCCTGCTCCTTGGCGAAGAGCCGGGCGATCCCCTTGTCCCCCGAGGCGACCTGTTTGATCAGGCCCTTTTCCACCGGCATGGTCAGCGAGGCAGACTTGGCGACGCCGGTCTCGCTGGCATCCGCCTCCAGCTTGAAGCCCACGAGGGCGCGCCAGCGCTCCGGGACCTCGCTGGGCACCACCGGGCGCAGCTTGACCGTGCTGTCGTGCCGGTCCCCGACGACGCGGCGCGCACGTGCGATCATCCCGGTCTGGTAGAGCGCCAGGTCCGGGGTATCGAAGAAATAGATATAACGCTCTTCGTCGTTGTCCACCGTGAGCCCGTAGCGCACAAGGGCCGGCTCGATCTGATGGTCCGGGACGGTCGCCTTGATCTCGATGGCGTCGACCCCGGCCAGTTTTTGGGCGACCTGACCGCGGGTGACCGCCCCGCGCTGGGCCTTGCCCTTTGGGCCGTTTTTGGGGGCGGACTTGGCGTCGGTCTGGATGGCGGTGGACATGGCGGGACCCTCGTTCGGCGATCTGGTTGCGACAGGGTTCGGGGAGACGGCGGAGCTGGGCCCTCGCCTATCCTGAGCATAGAGGCAGGTTGAAGATTTCTGAAGTGCCCGGGAGCCGATCAGCGCCCGGCACGCACCAGCTTCCGCGGGTCGCGGCCGTCGAAAAGCTGCATCAGCCCCAGACCCAGGAGTCCGCCGATAACGAGGGTGAGATAGAAGACCGCCAGTGGCTGCTCGGAGAGTGCGAAGGCCAGTAGCCCGAGCCCTGCCCCCACCTCGATCAGCCCGTAGATGCGGCGCTTGCCGCGGTGTGCGGCGGTCTTGGGGGTACGTACGAAGTCGCTGCGGTGGCCGAGCAGCGCCTCAAGCCCGGCCCGGGCATTGGAGATGAGTAACCCGGTGGTGAGGAACAGGGAGCCGACGATCTCTCGGGCAGCCCCGGGTGCGGTCTCCCGGGTGACCCCCATGGCCAGGAACCCCAGGCTGCCCAAGGTGCCGGCCAGCGAGGCCCAGACCGCCGCCGCCTTCAGGGCCGCCCCGGCGGTCGCCGCCCCGGCGATGAAGGGGAGCCCGAGCAGGGTGCAGAGCGTACCCAGCGCGAACGCCAGCGGTTGAGCCATCTGCAAGGTCACCATGAGCTTTTGCCACAGCGGCAGCTGGGTGCTCCGCCAGACCAGCGGGGTGAGCTTGACTGCGCACTGGGCGAACCCTTTGGTCCAGCGGAACTGCTGGGCGCGCCAGGCCGAGGCCGAGACCGGCAGCGATCCCGGCACTGCCAGGTCCAGCAGATAGGCGGCACGCCAGCCGCGCAGCCGGGCGCGCATGCTCAAATCCAGGTCCTCGGTCAGTGTGTCCCCCTGCCAACCGCCGGCGTCGAAGATGGCGGCCCGCCGCCAGACCCCGCAGGTGCCGTTGAACGGCACCGGCAGCCCCAGGCGCCAGCGCGCCTCCTGCTCGACCCGGAAATGGCCGTCCAGAAGCCGCGCCTGGGTGCGGGTCAACAGGTTCTCGCTGGCGTTCAGATGGGCCCAGCGGGCCTGGACGAAGGCGAGCCCCGGCCCTCCTTCGAGCACCGCCACGGTGCGCCGCAGGAAGTCCGGGGGCGGGATAAAATCTGCGTCGAAAATCGCTACATAGGGCGCCGCGGAGCGCGCAAGACCTGCCGCCAGGGCCCCTGCCTTGAAGGCAGTACGGCGGGTGCGGTGCAGCAGCTCGACCTTAAATCCCCGGGCCTTCAGATCCGCAGCCGCCTGCTCGCTCAAGCGGTCGGAGCCGTCGGTACTGTCGTCCAAGACCTGGATCTCCAGTCGATCGCGCGGCCAGTCCAGGGCGGACACCGCGCCCAGGATGCGCCGAACCAGCTCCCCCTCATTATAGAGCGGGAGCTGGACCAGAACCCGGGGCAGGTCATCGGGGTCCAATTCGGCCCGGAGTGCGCTTCGAGGCGGGGCCAGTAAACGGGCGGCGGCGATCAGGGCCAGGTTCAGCGACAGCACGCTCAGGGCCAGTAGGCCCGTCGCGAGCAGGATCTCCAGGGCGTCGGCCATTTCGATCATGGGTTTACCTATTGGTACGACAAGGCCGACGGGGTCGGGGGTCGCTGCTATCCACCGATGCGGGCCGGATGGCGGCAAGATGCGGACTGGGAGCGGACCGATGCAACTGGTCGGTTGGAAGGATGACCGTCGAGGCAATTGGCCGCTGAGGTCGCAAAATCCCCTTAAGCATAGGGACAGGGCACCGGCACCGCAATCGCGCTCCGGCGGCGCTGGCCTCGCTGTCCGACTTCAGTATCGGATCGTGACCGCGTGCGGGGTGCCGGTCCCCGGCAGCGAACCGCGCGGATAGCCTAGAGCGCACGCTCCCGAAACGGAATCCCACCTTGGGCCAGCCCCAACCGCAGCGCCTGCAATGCCTCGTCCACGCAGCATCGCCCGCGCACCCCGAGCAGGATGTGCGGATCGCCCCCCTGTATCCCGCCCAGATGGGGCAGACTGAAGAGCTTGACCGCCGGAAAGCGCCCGCCGAGCTCCTGCATTAAAGGAATCAACTGGCTCTCCGCCACACCCAGGACCTCCACGGCCCCTTCCCGCACCGGCTCGGCGGTCCCGAAATGGGTGTCCAGCACCCAGTCTGCCATCGGCCAGGCCATCTGGGGGAAGCCCGGGAGGAACCAGTGTCCGGAAAGGAAGAAACCGGGGATGCGGTTGACCGGATTGGGAATCAGGGTGCAGCCCGCCGGGAGGTCAGCCATCAGGATTCGGTGCGGATAGGCGGACTCGCCGAAGCGCCCCTCGATCAGCTCCCTGGCCTCTGGGTGACGTTCCATCGGGATGCCGGCTGCGCGGGCGGCACAGGCCCGGGTATGGTCGTCCGGCGTGGCGCCGATCCCCCCGCAGACAAACACGGGCTCCGGCCGGCCCATGGAAAAACGCAGATGATCGACGATGGTCGCCGGATCGTCCGGCAGGAGCCAGTGCCAGGCCAGGCCATGTCCGCGCCCAGCGAGCCGCGCCTTGAAGGCTGCCAGATGTGCGTCGGTGCGATCGCCGTTGAGCACCTCGTCGCCGACGACGACGAGGCCGAAGGCAATCGGTCCCTGGCCCCTGCCCAAGATCCCGTCCGGGGTTGTGTTCTGCGCTATGGACATCGATCGTTTTCTCCGCTCTGTCTTCCCGGTTCGGCGCCAGCCCCGGCGTTCAAGCCGGCCCCGCTGGCCCGCAAGTTAAGCATGCTCGAACAACACGCCCTGAGGATCGGCGGTGCGTCCGCTCGGCCAGGGTCTGCGCGCCGGCCCCGTCGGCTTCTGGGAGCGGCTGCACAATCCCGCACAATCCCTCACTGGTAGTATTGGCTTAGGGCGTCCCAAGCACCGGCGCCCATGACCTGAAGCAGTAAAAGTATCGCCGGCGTCTGCGCGTCTTTCGTTGAATCGCGCACGACGACCACCCCGATGTGGCAGTGACGTATAGCAGGGGCTCCTGATGTCCACCAGCCCAAACAGAGAGTTCACGATTGCCCTTTGCGGCTTTTCCGACAGCGAACAGAAGGCGCTCGAGCGAGCGTTCATGCTCTCGGAGGTGCGGCCCCGACACTATGTGCGCTGGCTGGACAGCCGGCACCAACCGGATATCTGTACCGTTAACGAGGACTTGCCAGCTGGCCCCCAGGCCTGGCGGGCGCTGCGGGAACGGCTGTTAGGCGCAGTGTTCCCGATCGTGCGCATCGGCATCGCAGACCGCTCGCCGGGGATCTACGAGGATAGTCCCCAAGTATTCTTCAAACGGCCGGTCCTCGCCAACCGGATACTCAAGGCACTGGACGACCTGGTCACCGACGTCTACAACTTCGCCCCCGAGCTGGCTATCCGCGACGACATGCCGACCAACCTCGTGGCCGACAAGGCCCCCGGCCGGCTCCCCGCGGCGCCGCTCTCCGGCAAGCGTATCCTTGTGGTGGACGACAGCGAGTCGGTGCGCAAGATGATGGAGCTGCGACTTGCCAAGGGCGGCTATGCCGTGGATTTCGCCATCACCGGCGAAGAGGCACTGACCAAGGCACGCGAGCAAGCCTACGATTTGATCTTTCTCGACGTCATGCTCCCGGGGATCGACGGCTTCGACGTCTCGCGCATGCTCAAGCGCACTATCCGCGTTCAGGCCCCGGTGGTGATGCTCACCGGCAAGTCCTCCCGAATCGACAAGCTCCGCGGCACACTCGCCTCGGCGGACGCTTATCTCACCAAGCCGTTGTCGATCGATCGTCTGAACGAAACGCTGCAACGCTATCTGCGTTGAATCCACTGGTTTCGGTCGAACTCGCAAGAGGTCAAGGTATGGCGAAGCTCTTAATCGTCGATGACTCCGTTACCGAACGCGATCACCTGCGGGATTTGTTGATCAAGGCCGGCCATGTGGTCATCACAGCTGCCTCCGGGCGACAGGGCATGGCGCTTGCCCAGAGCGAGCACCCCGATCTGGTGTTCATGGACATCGTGATGGAAGACCTTGACGGCTTCCACGCAACCCGATCGCTGCGGGAAGACCCCGGTACTGTGGGTATCCCGGTGGTGGTCGTGAGCAGCAAGAACCAAAAGGCCCATAAGATGTGGGCACAGCTCCAAGGGGCCAAGGGTTATGTGGTCAAGCCCTATTCGGCCGCGGAGATCCTGGGGCATGTAAGCCGGCTGGCGGGCGGCGGCGGGACTGTATCATGAGGGATAACGCAGCCCCGGGGCACAGCGCGGCCTGCGTCCGCCCCGGGGCCTGGACCTGGTCCGCAACCGAGGCGGCGGACGGGGGGCCGGACGCCGGCGACTACCGCCACGCAGTCCGGATTGGGGCGCGGTGGCTGCTGCTGCCCGCGGACTGCCCCGCGGAGGTCCGCACCACCCTCCAATGCACCCGGCTGCCCTTCACCCGCGCATTCTGTCTCGGGCTCGGGAGCTTCCGCGGCGACCCGGTCCCGGTCTACGACCCAAATGCCCTGCTCGCCCCGGGCACCGCCGGCAGCGGCGGCTATTTCCTGGTGGTGGGTCGACGGGGCGCCGCCGCCGCACTGCGCATCGACGAGATCGCTGGGGTCCTGGTGCCGCCCGGCTCGCACCGGGAGTCGCTCGTTCCCTGGCCGGATTTTCCCGCCGAGCTCGCGTGCAGCGCAGTCGCGGTTGGCAGCGCCATCTATCTCGAGACGGACCTCGACGCATTGCTCGCAGCCCTCGCCGAGCGCGCGAGCCTGCTCGGGACCGGCACTACACACTCGCGAGACGAGCCATGAAACTCAGCGACCTCACTATCTCAGCCAAGCTCACCATCGCCACCACCGCTTTGGTGCTGCTCGTCTTCCTGCTCGCCTCCGCGGCCATTCTGTGGGGTCTGGACGGGCTCTACAAGGAGCGTGCCGAGCATCTCCAGGGCCTGCGGCCGGACCGCGACCCAGGCCTCGCCGGGGTTCTGGAGCAGAAGACGATCCGCTCGCTCGAAACCGCGGGCGCACTGCTCGCCGAGGTGGCAGGACGCACCGTGGACCCGGGGGCCGACCCCCGTTTGGCGACCCTCGTCGCGCTCGCCGAGCGGGATCCGGAGCTCGCTTATGTGGACATCCGCGACCCAGCCGGTGCGAGCCTGATCGGCCACGCCCCAGCCGCCGCGGGTACCTACCGGGAGTTCCCCATCCGCCGCGACGGCCGGGAGGTGGGCACGGTGGCGATCGGTCTGGCGCAGGGGTTCCGCCCGGCAGCCGAGGCCGCACTGGCCGGCCTGTTCGAGGGTGCGATCGCCGACAATGCGAGCCAAAGGGAGATCGCCTTGGCCTTGGTCCTGGCGCTGCTGATCCTGAGCGCACTGCTGATCGGCATCGCCATCTATATCGCTATCGCCCAGCTCTCCCGGCGCTTCATCCTTAATCCGGCCGAGCGTATCAGCAATGCACTCTCCGGCATGGAGATTCGGCGCGACTTCTCGCAGCGGCTCGCCGCCGGGGCGGACGACGAGCTGGGCCGGACTGTGGCAGCCTTCAACCGCAGCATCAACTACCTCGAGCGCCAGAACGACGAGCTCAACGACTCGATTATCGAGATGCTGCTGGTCGGCAACGAGATCAGCGAGGCCCGGGATCTGACCCTGACGGTGCCGGTGAGAGAAGACATCACAGGTCCCCTGCGCGACGCACTCAACCGAATCACCGCAGAAAGCGCCCGGGTCATGGTCCAGGTGCGCGAGATCGCCGAGCGGGTCGGCCAGGCATCGCTCGAGGTCCAGGCCCAGGGGCGCCGGGTCGTGGAAGTGGCACGGGCCGAGCGCGAGGAGATCGAGCGCACCGCCGACGACCTGGCAACCGCCGTGGACTCCATCGACCATATCGCCGGGCTGGCGCGGTTCTGCAGCGAGGCCGCCGCTACCGCCACAGGGTCCACCGACCTGGCCCTGGAGTCGGTCGCCGGCGCGGTGCAGGGGATGACGCGCATCCGCAACACCATCCAAGAGACCGGCAAGCGCATCAAGCGCCTGGGCGAGCGCTCCCAGGAGATCAGCGGCATCGTCGATATTATCAACGGATTCTCGGAGCGCACCCACGTCCTGGCCATCAACGCATCCATGCAGGCCGCC
This sequence comes from uncultured Gammaproteobacteria bacterium, assembly GCA_963780725.1. GTDB lineage: Bacteria > Pseudomonadota > Gammaproteobacteria > Chromatiales > Chromatiaceae > Thiodictyon. Next base: position 2,244,269 of record CAWACV010000001.1, on the reverse strand, counting down.
ACCGCCGGCGAGGCCGGACGCGGGTTCGCCGTGGTGGCCCAGGAGGTACAACGCCTGGCCGACAGCTCGCGCGCCGCCACCAGCCAGATCGCCACGCTCATCGCCAATATCCAGGTCGAGACCTCCGACACCGTTCATACCGTCAACCAGGCTACCGAGGCGGTGAGCAACGAATCGCGCTCCATCGAGGGTGCAGGCGAGCGGATGCAAGAGATCCAGCAGACCACCGCCAACCTGAGCGAGGCGGTGCGCCAGATCGACGAGCGCGCCCAGACCCAGGTAGCTGCCAACCGCAAACTGATGGAGCGCGTGGACTCCATGCGCGCGGGCACGTTGGAGACTACCGACCAGATCGACCATCAGACCCAGGAGACCAACAGCCTGGTGGACTACTCCAATCAGCTCCTGGACGCCATCGGACTGTTCCGCCTGCCGCCCCCGGCCGGCGCAGTCGCGTCGGGCCCGGGCTAAGCCGGGGTCCGGCCCATGCAAGCGGTTGCCCTGGCCGAGGCGCTTTCGGCCGCCCTACCGTCGCTCCAGCAGTCCGTCGAGCTGGCCGGAGACCCATCCGCCGAACAGCCGCAACGGCTGGCCGCGGCCAACGGTTTCGCCGAGTCCCTGGGGGACCTCTGGACTGCCCTCGAGGACGCGGGGCCGGCGGTCGGCGAGCTCCTGGCCTTCCTGGACCTGACGGTCGGCTGCCTGCCCGACCGCGCGGCCGCCGGGGACGCCGAGTCTGCCGTGATGGTCTTAGAGCTCCTGGCCCTGCTCCAGGTGCATCTGGAGTCCCCCGAAGACCCTGAGGTGACTGCCGCGCTGCTGGAGCTGGCCTGCTCCGAGGTCTTCGATCCGCCCCTGGGACCGGAGGCGACGGCCCTGTGGCTGGACTTGGCCAGCGCGGCCGAGGTCGAGTCGGAGCCCGAACCAGAACCCGAATCGGAGCCAGAACCCGAGCCAGAGCCGGTCGCCGGGGCCGACTCGGACTGGTTAACGGCCGCGGAAGCCGACCTGGAATCCGCCGCACTCGGAGAGGACGCGGCGGAGCTGCTCGCCATTCTCTCCACGGCCATCGAAGACAGCCGCGCAGACTTACTCGCGCATGTCGCGGCGCTTGGCGGTGCCGCCGATGCCCCCCGCCGGAGCGCTGCGGCAGGCGCCTGCGGCGACATCCTGGGGCGCGTCGCGGAGGCCTCCGCGGCGGTCGGTCTCGGCGCCTTCGCCGAGGTATGCGCCGGACTCGCGGACCGGATCGCCATGCGTCCCCCCGAGGACACTTGGCCTGCCCCACTGATCGAGGATCTGGCCGCCCTGCCCGGGCGGATGTTGCGCTATCTGGGCGACCCGCTCTGCGCGGTCGCCCGGCTGGGTCTGGCCGGGTCTTTGATGCATCCGGACTGGCCGCAGCCCCTGGACCGGGACGGTATCGGACCCCTGGTCGCCGCACTCCGCCAGGATCCCCTGGCCCTGGAGTCGGAGACCGGTACCGCACGCGCGGCAGAGCTGGAGACCGGGGATCTGTCGCTGGTCCCGGCCGATGACACCGACTCGGCGGTGCTGGCGAGCTTCCGCCGCGAGGGTCCGGACCTGGCCCGACGTCTGGGTGCGGTCCTGGAAGGGTTGCCGAGCGGCCGGGTCGGGACCGAGGACCTGCGCCAAGCGCAACGGTTTGCCCACACCCTCAAGGGCTCCGCCAATATCTGCGGTGTGCGTGCCATAGCGGTCCTCAGCCATTACCTGGAAGACCTGCTGGAGCTCCTGATCGAGCGCGAGCTGGCCCCGGGCCGTGCACTGGGTCAGACCCTGGTGGCTGGGGCGGACGGGCTCGCCGCCATGCTCGATATGCTCAACGGTCTGGAGCCTCCGGACCCCGAAGGGCTGAGGCCGCTGGTGCAGCAGGTGTTGGACTGGGCCAATCGACTCGACCGGGAGGGCGCGGCGGCCCTCGCGGATGCAGAGCCGCTGTCGGGCCCCGAAGACGAGGACGCCCAGGCGCCCCTGCCCGAGATCTCAGGCGATGCGGACGCGGAGGAGTCCTATCTCCAGGTCCCGGCCAGGGCCATCGACGACCTGCTGCGCCTGGTGGGCGAGCTATCCCTGGCCCTGTCCCAATCCGAGGACGCATTGAGACACGCCCAGCGCACCCTGCGCGAGGCCGACGAGCTGGACCGGAGCAACCTGCTTCAGGTCTCGGAGCTGGAGAAGCTGGTGGACTTCCGGGTGCCCGGACGCGACGCACCGCAGGGCGCCGCCGACCTCCTGGACCCCTTGGAGCTGGAGCAATACGACGCACTGCATATCGTCACCCGCCGGATCAACGAGGGGGTGAGCGACGCCCGGGAGCTGGCCCAGAGCCTGGACGGGACCATCCGTACCCTGGACGAGCTGGCCGAGCAGCAGATCCGTTTGAGCCAGGAGATCCGGCAAGTCACGATGGGCACCCGGATGGTCGCCTTCGGCTCGGTCCGCTCGCGCCTGGAGCGGACGGTCCGCCAGACTTGCCGCGCGACCGGGAAGGAAGCCGGGCTGGACCTCGGCGGCACCGAGGTCCAGATCGACGGCGACGTGCTCGACCGCCTGATGCCGGCCATGATGCACGCCTTGCGCAATGCCATCGATCACGGGCTCGAGCCCCCGGAACGGCGAGAAGCCGTCGGCAAGCCGCGCCAGGGACGGATCGAGATCGCCCTGCGTCAGAGCGGCAACCGTCTGGAGCTCACAGTGGGCGACGACGGCCAGGGTCTGGACCTGGAGCGCGTGCGGGCCAAGGCGATCGCCAACGGTCTGCTCCATCCCGCCGCCGACCCAAGCTTTCAGGAGCTGGCCATGCTGACCCTGAGACCCGGGTTTTCCACCCGCGAGCGGGCGACCCAAGTGTCCGGCCGGGGAGTCGGCATGGACGTGGTGGCCGGAATCGTGCGCACACTCAACGGCACCCTGACGATCGACGCCCAACCCGGGGCCGGCTATCTGCTGCGCGCACAGATCCCTGCCTCTCTGCTCACCGTTTACTGCCTGCTGATCCAGTGTAACGACCGGCCCATCGCCATCCCGGCAAGCTCCGTGCGCCAGGCGGTGTTGTCGGACGAGGGGGAGCTACGCGACACGGCCCAGGGGTGGCGCTTCCGCTACGGCGGCGATGACTATCCGCTGGTCCATATCGACTCGCTCATGGGTCTGCCCACCCCCGACATGGAGCGCCAACGGCGGCGGCCGGTGCTGCTGGTGACCTGCGACGGCGGCGAGCGTGCGGTACTGGTCGATGCCCTGCTCGACGGGCGGGAGCTGGCGGCGAAGCGGCTGGGGCCCCTGGTGCCGCGCGTCCCCGGGCTCCTGTCGGCGAGCGTCCTGGGCGATGGCCGGGTCGCTCCGATCGTCGACCTGCCGGCCATCCTGGGCAGCCTGGCTGGGACCGATCTGTCCGACCTGGCGGCTCAGGAGGCGACCGAGCGGGTCAGGCTGCCGACCGTCCTGATCGTCGACGATTCGCTGTCCATGCGACGGGTCCTGACCCAGCTGGTGGCAGATGGCGGCTTTCGCCCTCTGGCAGCGCGCGACGGTATGGAAGCGATCCGCACCATGGCCCGGGAGCCGGTCGACCTGCTGCTGGTGGACATGGAGATGCCGCAGATGAACGGGCTGGAGCTGACCGCCCATGTGCGTGCCCAACCCGAGACAAGCACACTGCCGATCGGCATGATTACCTCGCGCTCCGCCGAGCGGCACCGGCGCGAGGCGCTGCGGGTCGGGGTCGACCGTTACTTCGTCAAGCCCTATCGGGACGACGAGGTCCTGGACTTTATCCACCGGACACTGGAGCAGGTGTCGTAATGGCTGTAACGATTCGCATCGCATCGTCTCTTTGCCTGGCACTCGGACTGTCCGCCGCGGCGCGGGCAGAGCAGCCAGGGACTGCCCCTGGCTACTACTACTATCCCCCGATCCCTTTCTACGGCGGCTACCCGCCCTATTGGTCGCCGCCCGGCTACCCGGCGGCGGCCCCGCCAGTCACTCAGGCCATGCCTCGCGCGGCCCCCGCGCCCACCCCCCCGACGACGCTCGCCCCGGCCGGGGTGCGCGTCGGTGCCGCGCCGACGGCCCCGGCTCCGGCGACACCCGCCGCTGCCACGGCTCGGGCAGCCCCCAAGACGGCCACCTATGGGGCCGCGGGCGCCGCTGGCCACGCGACCCTGGCCCTGTCGCCTGCCAGCGCCCCGGGGTCCCGATCCGCCATCGCCGCCCCGGCGCCCAGGCCGCCCGCCGCCGCGGCACCCATGCGGCCCGCGACCCCCGCAGTCGCGTCGGCCCCCGTGTCCGCCAAGACCCCAGTAGAAAGTCGCTATCCGGTGGCCGGGGCGGTCGACGTCTCCTCCAAGATCTTCCGCACCGAGCATGGACGCCTTGGACCCGTGCTGGCGGGCCCCGACGGACGCACGCTCTATATCTCGAAGCGCGACCCCCAGGGTGTGTCCCGCTGCACCGACGGCTGCACTCGGCTCTGGCGTCCCTTCCTGCTCGGGGGCTCGGATCGGCCCGCGCCGCCCTTCGGGTCGGTAACCCGGACCGACGGCACCCGCCAATGGAGCCATGCCGGACGGCCGCTCTATCTCTGGCTCGGCGACACCGTCGCCGGGGACGTCACCGGCGACGGGATCGACGGCACCTGGTATGCCGTGCGCGTCGCCACCGCCAAGGGGTCCGCCGGACTCGCCACTGGCTCCGATCGGAGACCGACTCCATGACCACGCTCTTTAACCTTACCTACTACTCATTCCTGGCCTGCGGCGCGGCCGCCCTGCTCGCCTTCCTGTACATCATCGCCCAGACCCCGCGGCTGACCGGGAAGCTCAAGCTCCTGGCCATCCTCAATCTTCTGGTCTGCGCGGTCTCCGCGGCTCTGCACTTCTATTACTTCACCCGCCTGCAACCCCTGGCGGCCAGCGCGGCAGGCATCTCGGACATGGCCTCCGCACTCACCGAGAACCCGCTTGCGGTGCGCTACGCCTATTGGATGGCCACCACCATGATCCTGATCCTCATGTTCCCGCTATTGATGGGGTGGGAACGGGTCGGCAGCAGATTCGCGCTCAAGCTCGCCATCGCGGATGCCGCCATGATCGCGACCGGCTATCTTGGCGAGCAGTCCACCCTGGGCGGCGCCGGACTGACATTCTCCGCATTCGTTTGGTTCAGCGTGAGCGGGACGCTGTGGCTCTATCTCGCGGCCTCGATCCTGCTCGTGATGCACCGACTGCCGAGCGCCGAGACGATCCCGCCGCAACGCGACGCACTGGGCTATATGTTCTTCTTCTTCCTGGTCGGCTGGGCGATCTTCCCTGCCGGATTCTTATATGCCATCGTCTTCGCGTCCGATATCGGTGTGGTGCTGCGCGAGCTCACCGTCAACATCGGCGACATCGTCAACAAGGTCATGTGGGGCGTGCTGGTGGTCTACGCGGCGCGCGAGATCGCCCGGGCCGCCGCGAGCGCCGAGCCCGCCGCCTGATCCCGCGATCGCACCGGACGGCGCCCGGCCAGCGGGCCGACCGTCCGACGCCGCCCCCGGCCGCACGAACGGCGGGGGCGCTCCGGCCCCATCCGCGCCATAATCTGCCGCCCCGCCATTGGGAAATACCGGAGAACCCCATGACTACGCGCTCGCCTATCGCAGTCGCCCTGGCCGCATCGCTCACGCTCGCCGCGGCCGGGTCCGTCGGTGCCGACGAAGTCACCGACCAACTGGACGCAGCCCGCAAGTCCTACGAGGCCGGGGACCTGCGCACCGCGGTGGACACGCTGAACTTTACAGTCGCCAAGATCCAGGAGCAGGTCGCCGCCAAGCTGGTTCTACTGCTGCCCGAGCCCCTTGCGGGCTGGCAGGCAGACCAGGGACAGTCGGAGAACGCCGGCCTCGCCACGATGATCGCCGGGACCAACCTGAGCCGGCGCTACTTCAAGGACGACGGGGGTGAGGTCACCCTGCACGTCACCGCCGATTCCCCGCTCCTGCCCATGCTGACCATGTTCCTCTCCTCCCCCTTCATGATGCAGGCGGACCCGAGCAGCAAACCCTTCGCACTCAAAGGCCAACGCGGCATGCAGAAGAAGGAGGCGGACGGCAGCGTCGAGATCACCCTGATGGTCGGCAACCGCATCCTGGTCCAGGGCAAGGGCAATCCCCAGGCCGGTGAGCAGGCGGTCCAGCAATACCTGGAGTCCATGGACCTGGCAGCGATTCAGAAGGCGTTCGGGGGCTGAGCTAGGCTTGGGGTGCGCCGGGCGCACCCCCAAGTCACTGACTTATAAGCGTTAGTGGCGAGCTGCGAGTTGCGAGTGGCTAGGTTTCTGATCCGAAACAGGCAGATCGTTTCCATGAAACCGGAAATCTCGAATCTCTCGGGTATAGCTGCTCGCCACTCACGGGCAGATCGACGCATATTAACCCGATCGATCGCTCCGCGTGCGCCCGCCGATTAAGGAGGTTAGCCCTGTCGATCGTGCTTACGGGCGATCGCCTCCACACGCGCATCGTCGATTTCTCTCATGATGCTGTCTATATCGGCCTGTTTATTGCTGCCTTTGAAATGGCCAGTCAGCTTGACGTCGGGCGTCAGATTGCCGCTCTCGTAGATATACCAGATTTCCTTACCATAGCTGGTGGCAAGCAGCGAGGGCGCAAAACGACCGAAGTAGCCGGCCAGATTGCTGACGTCGCGCTCCAGCATTCTGGCCGCGTTATTGTTAGCCGCAGCATCGACTGCTTGGGGCAGGTCGATAATGACCGGGCCCTGCGCATCGATGAGGATATTGAATTCAGACAGGTCTCCGTGTATCAGGCCGCCGCACAGCATTTTAACCACTTCCTTGATCAGAAAGTCGTGATACTCCACCGCTTGCTCCCCGGTTAGCTCAAGATCGTTGAGCCTGGGCGCAGCCTCGCCGTGCTCGTCGGTTACCAGCTCCATCAGCAGCACGCCTTCGACATAATCGAAGGGCTGCGGAACGCGCACGCCGAGAGCGGCCAATCGGTACAAGGCGTCGACTTCGGTGTTTTGCCAAACCTCTTCTTGCTGTTTGCGTCCGAAGCGAGTGCCCTTTTCCATCGCACGGGCCTGACGACTGTTTCGTACCTTACGGCCCTCGCGATACAATGCCTGCTTATGAAATCCGCGTTGATTGGCATCCTTATAGACTTTGGCGCAGCGAATTGCATCGTCGCAACGCACAACATAAACAGCGGCCTCCTTGCCGCTCTTAAGCGGGCGGATCACTTCATCGACAAGACCGTCGCGCACCAGCGGTTCGAGGCTTTTTGGCGTTTTCATTGATCGATGCTCCGGTCCCTGGGGCTGTCCAAGGTGCGGTTTGGTCCGTCGTCGAAGAGGTCCCCTCGCGCCTTCGGAGGGCGACCCGGCTTAGCGATCCCGAGACCGATCGGACGCATCGGCTTGCGGGTTAGCAGGGCAGTTTAATACAGGTACCAGGCTCTGGCGAGCAAGGTCCGGATTGCAATCCAAGCTTCGCGGACGTTAGCTCGCCCGGCAGGGGTTCTTGTCAAGGCGAGGACTCAGGCCCGTTCCACAGGAAACGCGAGGACCGAATCGATATGACGCGCCCCCAACAGGTCCATAAGCAGCCGATCAAGTCCTAGTGCGACGCCGGACCCCTCCGGCATCCTGGCCGCCAGTGCCGAAAGGAAGGCTTGGTCCACCGGGGGCTCGGAGAGTCCCCGAGCATGGCGTGCCTGAAGGTCGGCGGCGAAACGGGCGGCCTGGGCTTCCGGGTCGGTGAGCTCCTGGAACCCGTTGGCCAGCTCGACGCCGTTCAGATAAAGCTCGAAGCGCAGTGCAACCGGGACATCCCCGGACTCGGACGACTCGTGCACGCGGGCGAGTGCCGCCTGACTCGGGGGATAGTCGGTGAGGAAGGTCAACCGACCGCGGCCCAGTCCCTGCTCCAGCCGGTGGGTCAGCAGCAGATCCAGCCAGCCGTCCCGGTCCAGGTCCAGGGACTCGGCCCCGTCGATGCCCAGGCTCCGGGCGGCGCGATAGAGCTCCGCCGGATCGGCAGTCCAGGGGTCCAGTGCGAGTCTGTCGCGGAACAGGTCTCGGTAGGCGATGCGCTCGGCCTGGAGGTCGGGGCGTCCGAGCGCCAGTCGGGCCAGCTCAGCCACCTCGTCCATCAGGCGACCATAGTCCCAACCCGGGCGATACCACTCCAGCAGGGTGAACTCCGGATGGTGCAGGCGGCCCCGCTCCCCGTCTCGGAAGACCTTGCAGATCTGGTAGATCGGCCCCAAGCCCGCGGCCAGCAGGCGCTTCATGGGAAACTCGGGGGAGGTCTGCAGATAGAGGGCAAGCCCGTCCTGCCCCTGACCGGGACCATGCCAGCGGGTCGCGAGGCTCTCGAGTGCCGGATCGCTGACTGCGGCGCGGGAGGCGATCGGGGTCTCGACCTCCAGCACACTCGCATCGGCGAAGTATGCACGGATGCGCGCGAGCAGCGCGGCGCGCGCACGGATCGACTCGCAGGATGCGCTAGGCGCCCAATCGCCCTCCCCGCCCGGATCGGCGGGCGAGCCGCAAGCGGCCACGGGTCGGCCCAGGCGCCGCTGAGGCGTCACTCCTTGACGCGGGAGACATACTCCCCGGTGCGGGTGTCCACCCGGACTAGCTCGCCGCCCTGAACGAACAACGGAACCCGCACCACCGCACCGGTCTCCAGGGTGGCGGGCTTGCCGCCGCCCCCTGAGGTGTCGCCCTTGAGGCCCGGATCCGTCTCCACGATGGCGAGCACCACGAAGTTAGGCGGCTCTACGGACAGCGGCAGGCCGTTCCACAATGTGACCTTGCACATGTCCTGATCCTTGATCCACTTGGCCGCCTCGCCCACGACCGTGGCATCGGCGGTCATCTGCTCGAAGCTCGCGGGGTCCATGAAATGCCACTGCTCCCCGTCGTTGTAGAGGTACTGCATGTCGGTATCATGGACGTCCGCGGCCTCGACCGTGTCTCCGGACTTGAAGGTCTTCTCGACCGTCCTGCCGGTCTTGAGATTGCGAACGCGTACGCGGTTGAATGCCTGGCCCTTGCCGGGCTTGACAAACTCGTTCTCGACGATGTTGTACGGATCCCCGTCCAACATGATCTTGAGTCCGCTCTTGAACTCGCTGGTGCTATAGGTTGCCATGTGGTCCTCTTTAACGATGGAGCCGAATCGGACAATGGTAACGCGAAGCGCCGCCCCCTGTCAGAGCGACCCCTGGCGGCGCGACCTGGCACTGGCCTATCGGGGCCCTGCGCCACTGCTCGCCGATCTGGGGATTGCACCCGGCGCTATCCCGGACCTGGACCCGGACCCCGGACCCTTCCGGCTCCTGGTCCCGCGGGGATTCGCCGCCCTGATGACCCTGGGCGACGCCCAGGACCCCCTGCTGCGGCAGGTCCTGCCGCGCCTGTCGGAACGGGCTGTGATCCCCGGTTTCGTGCTCGACCCGGTGGGCGACGCTCCGGCCGCCCGCACCCCTGGCCTGCTGCACAAATATGCCGGGCGTGCACTCCTGATGGCCCACGGGGCCTGTGCCGTCCACTGCCGCTACTGCTTCCGCCGACACTTCCCGTATGCGGAAATGGGCACTCAATTGGCGCGCATGGACTTGGCCCTGGCACGGATCGCCGCCGACGACAGCCTGGCGGAGGCTGTCTTGAGCGGCGGCGACCCTCTGATGCTCGACGACGATGCGCTCGGCGATCTGCTTGCACGGCTCGACGGCATTCCTCACCTGCGCCGGCTGCGTCTGCACACCCGTCTGCCGGTAGTCCTGCCCTCCCGGGTCACCGAACGGCTGTGCGATCTGCTCGGGGCGCGGCGGCTCAAGACCGTGCTGGTCATCCATGCAAACCACCCCCGGGAGCTTATGGGCGCGGCGGGGCAGGCACTCGCGGACTTGGGTCGGACCGGGGTCGCACTGCTCAACCAGGGCGTGCTGCTCGCCGGCGTCAACGACTCCGCCGAGACCCTGGCGGGTTTGAGCGAGCGGCTGTTCGAGTGCGGCGTGCTCCCGTATTACTTGCACCAGCTCGACCCGGTGCAGGGGGCCGCCCATTTCGCGGTCCCGGATGCCCTGGCTTTGTCCCTGATGGAGTGCGTGCGTGCGCGGCTGCCGGGCTATCTGGTACCCCGTCTGGTCCGGGAGGTCCCCGGGGAGGCGTCGAAGAGACCCGTCGGTTGACCAGGCGCTCATGTCTCGCGACAAGGCGCACTCCCCGACCGGTGCCGGTCGCGCCGATTCGACCGCCGGACGGCCAGGCCCGCACCCCAATCCACGTGCCAAAATCGACGCGTGAGCGGTGAATTCCGGACTGCGTCCACCCGCATCCCCGGGGGCACGGCACGTGCGCCCTGCCACCCCAACCCGATTGGATCGACCCCCCGCCCCCGGAGGCACCCGACGATGGCCGTATCCGTGACTCGCTGGGGCCTGATCGGCCTCTTCACCCTGCCGCTTCTTGCCTGCGGCCCTCAGACCCCGGAGGACCGGATGCGCGCCATGATCGACCGCGCACAGGCATCCGCCGAGCGCCGGGATGCGGCCGCGATTTACGCACTGCTGTGCGAGGACTTCAGCGACCACGCCGGCATGACTGGCGACGACACCCTCCATTTCATGATCCGCTATCTCCTGCTTCACCGCCCAGTGTATGCGCTCGCGCGCCTGGTACGGTTCGAGACCTGGGACCTGGGCGAGGGCCGCGCCGAGCTCTATGCTGCACTCGCCGGCCAGACCCTGGACTCCGTCGCCGACCTGAGCCATGTCCAGGCAGAGGTCCTGCACCTGACCCTCGATCTGGTCAACGACGAGGACGGCGACCTCTGCGTCAGGCGTGCGGTCTGGGAGCCTGCAACCGCCCGCGATATGCTCTTGACCCCGCGGCTCGGGGCGCAGGAATGATTCGGAGCGCCCAAGCGATGCAGGCGCTCTTCCAGGAGATCTTCGCCCCCTGTGCCAGCCAGCCGGCATCGACTCGGATATGACTCCAACCGCCATCGTCTGGCTGCGCCGAGATCTGCGCCTCGACGACAACCCGGCCCTGACCGCCGCGCTGTCCGGGGCCGAGCGGGTGCTTCCGCTCTACATCCATGCACCCTGGGAAGAGGCCCCCTGGGAGCCAGGCGCGGCAAGCGGCTGGTGGCTGCAGGGCAGCCTCGTCGCCCTGGACCGGGAGCTTCGCGCGCGCGGCAGCTGTCTGGCGATTGCCCGCGGCGGTAGCTTAGACACGTTGCGCTCTGTAGCCCGCCGGATCGGAGCCACCCGGGTGCACTGGAATCGGCTCTACGAGCCAGCCGCCCGGGCACGCGATACGCAGATCAAGCTAGCCCTGCGCGAGGACGGTCTGCGGGTCGAAAGCCATGGAGCCGCACTGTTGCGCGAGCCCTGGGAAGTACAAGCGCAAGCCGGTGGACCGCTCCGGGTTTACGGCGCTTTCTGGCGCAGATGCTCCGCGGAGCTCCTGGGCTTGCCCCCTACTGCACTGACGCAGCCGCTATCCCCGGCACCCGAGTACGAAGGGCTCGCCGTGGCCGATCTAGGGCTGCTGCCGCGGGTGCGGTGGGATCTGGGATTGGCTCGGCGCTGGGAGCCGGGGGAGGCCGCCGCGCTGGAGCGCGCCCGAGCCTTCGTGGAGCGCGATCTGACCGGCTACGGGGTTCGCCGGGATCTGCCCGGAGCTCAGGGGACCTCCAGTCTATCGGCCAGCCTGCATTTCGGCGAGATCGGCCCGCGCCGGCTGCTTGCCCTGATCGCCGAGCGCCATGGCGCGTTCGACGCCCCGGCGGCCGAGCCCTATGTGCGCGAGCTGGTCTGGCGGGAGTTCGCCTATCACCTGCTCTTTCATTTCCCCCATACCTGCGAGGAGCCTCTGGACCCGCGCTTCGCCCGCTTTCCCTGGCGCACGCCAGGGTGCGGCCAGGGGACGGACGAAGCCCTGGCAGCCTGGCAGGGCGGGCGTACCGGCATCCCACTGGTGGACGCCGGGATGCGCGAGCTATGGCATACGGGCTGGATGCATAACCGGGTGCGCATGGCGGCTGCCTCCTTCCTGACCAAGAACCTGCTGATCCCCTGGCAGGCCGGCGCCCGCTGGTTCTGGGACACCCTGGTGGACGCGGACCTGGCGGCCAATACACTGGGCTGGCAGTGGACCGCCGGGTGCGGTGCCGATGCCGCCCCCTATTTCCGTATCTTCAACCCGGTCCGCCAGGGGGAGCGCTTCGACCCGAACGGGACCTATGTGCGCCGCTGGTGCCCGGAGCTCTCCCGGCTACCCGACAAATACATCCACCAGCCCTGGGTCGCCCCCGAGACCGTCCTGCGCACGGCCGGGTTGCGCCTGGGCCTCGACTACCCCAGGCCCCTGGTGGACCTCGCCAAGACCCGGTTGGAGGCCCTCGCGGCATTCGAGTCGATCAAGCGGCGGTGACTGTACGGGACACTCGAGCCTGGATGGCCCTGGATCTTCCTTTGCAACCCGCGAGTCGCACAGCGACAGGACCAGACGGAACCCGATGTCCCCAGCGGCGGCCTCCATTGCCGCCCGCGCCCGGGCCAGTGCGCGCGCGCGCACCGGGTCCTCGGCAAAGGAGCCGCCGCGCAGGATGCGCGGGGCCTCGGCGTCAGGATCGTTACGCCGGTCGCGTGGCCGGTAGGGATAGGGCCGGTCCTGGCTCAGTGTCCACTCCCAGACGTTGCCGGCCAGGTCATGAACGCCCTCGGGGGTAGCCCCCTGGGAGTAAAGCCCAACCGGCGAGGGGCAGCCCAGGCACCCGCGGACATTGGCAAACCCATCCTGGAAGCGATCGCCCCATGGGTAGCGCCGGCCCTCGGGGCCGCGGGCGGCCAGCTCCCACTCCGCCTCTGTGGGCAGACGCAGTCCATAGCCCGTCGGCATGGCGGTCTTCGACTCGCGCATGGAGCGGTCCAGCCAGCGGGCGAATGCTTCGGCCTCGTACCAGGTGACGCCCACCACCGGCCGGTTGGGCTCGGCCGTCTGCGCCGTCCAATCCTCCGGTGCGCGGCGCGGCTGCCCCTGACACCAGGCCCAACCTAACCGGGTCCACCACTCCTGGCGCTCGTAGCCGCACGCGTCCACGAACACGCGGAATTGGTCCACGGTGACCGGGTAGCGGGATATCCGGAACCGATAGCTCAACCGTACTGGTCCGGGATTGCCCAGCTCGTCGGGCGACACCCCATCCGCCGCGTCCGGGCTGCCCATGGGGAAGCTTCCCGGCTTGACCGAGACCAGCCCCAGCGGTTTCTCGCGCTCGCCGCGATAGCGGATCGGCAGACGGAAACCGCGACAGCGGAAGCGCACATCCCCGAGACGCCCAAGGACCGAAGCCGCGGCCGCTCGCTCCTCCGGGTGCAGACGTCCGGACTCCACCAGGGCCGCCAATCGGTTGCGCACCCGCTCGATGGCCCGCACCCCGCGCTCGGAGTCGCGCGCCCGGCTCGCCCCCAGCTCCAGGGCCACCTCGCCGGCAAGCCAGATGCGCCGCCAACCCGCATCGTCCGGATTGGACATCCCGGAGCAGAGTCGCTCCACCAGCTCGATGGAACGGTCGATATCGGACCGATCGTGCGTCAGGAGACCAGCCCCGTGCAGGATCGGCTCCCGCCACTGCGCGCGCTCGTCCGCCAGCTCCCCTGCCTCTTGGGCAAAACCCGCGGAATGGGCCAGGCGGCAGCCTGCGAGATACTCGCGGAATGTCCGGTGAGGAAACTCGAAGCCCGTCGGACGTAACTCCCGCAGCACCTCGCCGACTCGCGCACCCCCGGCGTCCATGCGGGTGAGCAAGACCTCGACGGACGCCTCGAACAGCCTGGCGCGGGACTCCGGAACGATTCCGCGGTGCGAATAGACCAGTGCCATCAGGGCCAGATGCAATGGGTTGCCGGCCAGCGAAGACGCCCGAGCGCCCCGCAGCGCCTCCCTGAAGGCATCGGCCTGGAGCTCGGCCTCGGCCTCGACGAGTCGAGCGCAGGAGACGACCTCCGCGAACCAGTCCAGGACAAATCGATCGATGCGCTCCGCATCGAACGGGAGCAGTTTGGCCACCGGAAAATCCGACTCGGGCAGCCGCCGATCCGGCTCCCCATAGGGCGGCATGCGACTCGTAACCACATAGCGGCAACGGGGCGCACGCCGGCGGAAATCGAGCAGACTATCTTGCACCAGGGGCAGGACCGGGGCGGGGATCTCGTCGAGTCCATCCCACAGCATCACCGCTCGGCCCTCGGACACCGCGGCCCTCAGTGTATCCAGACAGAATGTGAGATTGCGCCCCGCCAGGTCGTAGCCGATAAAACCCCAGACAAGCGACCCGCTGGCGTGGATGCCGGAGGGCTGGGCCGCCACCCAGGCGGCAAGGTCGCGCAGCCGCAGCAACACCGGGAGACTGTTCCACTCGGACTCGGGCCAATCCGGGAGTGCGTCCCGGTCGCCGGTGGCCAGCGCATGGGCGACGAAGTCGAGTAGGACGGATTTGCCGGCCCCGGGCGCGCCGACGATCGCCTGGGAGCGACGCAGAGAGATTGCCTCGAGGGCCGTGAGCCTCCGCGCCCGGACCGGGTGCGCACCGGCCCCATCCTCGGGGACCGCAAGCCAGCCCGCCGCGGCGAGCGCCGACGCATCGGGCCAATCCGGCAGGGACAGGTCGGTCGTCGGGGGGACATAGAGCCGCTCGATCCCGAACCCGTTCGGGAGCCCCGTATTCGCTCCGCGCAGTGCCATCTCCCCGGACGCCAGGGCGACCACCCGGCGCAGGATCTCCAACTGCCGGTCGCTGGAGCCGCAACGCTCCCCCAGGTAGACCCCGTTGACGATCGGGGCAAAAGCGCCACAGGGCTCGCTGGTCGGGACCTCGTGCCCCGCAACCGGCCGGGCTTGCAGACGCTGCCGGGCCTGGCGCTCGGACTCCAGCCGCTTCAGGCGAGTGCGGACACGCGACGGATCTGCACCGCCCTCGCGCTCGTCGCGCCCGTCCGGTCGGTCCGCCAGCGTGTGATCGCGCTCGGTTTTCAATGGCATGCCAAACACGGTCCCCCCATGCAGTCGTCCCCAGTCCGGGGGACCGCCTCGACTACTAGACACGCCGAGCCATCCGGTCCCATCCCTGGCCGACCACGGAATCGACTCCCCAACCCCGCCACTCGGGGTCGCGACACCCCCACCGGGGCAGCCCGCTGTCAGCGCGGGCTAATCGGTATCCGCCGATAAACGCCGGGGCCGCCCGGGGGTGGGCGATAGATGCCCGTCGCGGCGACCTTCCAGCCTTATGGCGATTTCGCTTGCTCCGAGCGTATGCCTTCCCCGGGGAGAAGGAATTTGGTCCCCGTCACGATCTCGGAGCAAAGTTGCCCGGCATAGAGCTGAGCCGGGAATCTGCGTTTGCGAGTTGCGACGTCTCGCGCACATCCGGATGCGCCGGAGGCTGGCCGCGGGCGGCCAGCCGGACCAGATTCAGGGCGACTTGGCGGAGCAGCTCGGGCGACAATGGCAGGAGCCGGTCCGTGGCAATCGGGTTTCGGTATCGACTGCGCGGTCCGCGGCCCGTTCGATCCTTGATCGGGACCGATCCTGCCCCGAGGTAGCGAGCCCGACCTGCCCTGCGCCGATCTTCCAGCAGTCCGAGCGTTGCCTAAGACACAAGCGCCGACAAAATGTCTGCGCTCCTGGCAGCGCTCCCCCAGCGAGTGCCTTCATGTCCCGACGTCGCCTGTCCGCACCCTCCGATCGACCCATGACCCGCAATTTGGCACCGTTGGTGCGGCTCCTGCGCTTCGTGCGTCCTTATTTATGGCAGATGGGCCTGGCGGCAGTGGCCCTGCTGGTGGCGGCGGGCACAGTCCTGGCATTCGGACAGGTGATCCGGGACGTGGTGGACCACGGCCTCAAGACCGGCTCCGAGGCCGCATTGACCCGGTCCCTGCTGCTGTTTCTGGGTGTCGTAGGGGCCATGGCCGCGGCCATCATGGCACGCTCCTTTCTCCTGGGTTGGATCGGGGAGCGAGTGATCGCGGACGTGCGCACGGCGGTCTTCGAACGGGTGTTGGCGCTCCATGTGGGCTTCTTCGAGACCGCCCGCACCGGGGAGATCATCTCGCGTCTGACCTCCGATACCACTTTACTCCAAGTGGTGGTCGGCTCCACCCTGGCAATGGCCCTGCGCACCCTGCTCTTGGTGATCGGGGGCACCGTTATGCTGGCCCTGACCAGCCCGCACCTGACAGGATTGGTGCTGCTCGGCACGCCGCTGGTGGTCCTGCCGGTCTGGCTGATCGGGTTTCCGCTGCGGCGGCTGTCGCGGGCGAGCCAGGACCGCATCGCGGACGTGGGGGCCTTTGTGGACGAGGTGCTGCACGCGATCCGCACCGTGCAGGCATTCTGTCACGAGCCGGTGGACCGGGCGCGGTATCGGGAGCGGGTAGAGTCGGCCTTTAAGACAGCAGTGCGGCGCACCGCCCTGGGATCGACCTTGAGCGGGGTGGCGGTGGCAGTCACCTTCGGGGCCATCGGGGTCGTGCTGTGGGTTGGGGGCCGGGAGGTCCTGGCCGGGCGCCTGACCGGCGGGGAGCTGTCCGCCTTCCTGTTCTACGCGGTGCTGGTGGCGAGCTCGGTGGGGAGCTTAAGCGAGCTGGTGGGGGAGCTGCTGCGCGGGGCTGGCGCCAGCGAGCGTCTGATGGAGCTGTTGGCGACCGAGCCCCAGATCCGCGCGCCGGCCGACCCGTGCCCCCTCCCCCGCCCGGTGCGCGGAGAGATTGCGCTGGCCGGACTGTCGTTCGCCTATCCGGCACACCCGCAAGCCACGGTGCTCAAGGATCTAAGCCTCACGATCCGGCCTGGGGAGCGGGTCGCACTGGTGGGTGCGTCCGGGGCAGGGAAAACGACGCTGTTTCAGCTGCTGCTGCGGTTTTACGACCCGACCCAGGGGTGCATCCGATTCGACGGGGTGGACCTCAAAGACCTGGACCCGGCCGAGCTACGCCGGCAGATGGCCATCGTCCCGCAGGACCCGGTGATCTTCGGGGCCAATGCCTGGGAGAACATCCGCTACGGGCTGGACGATGTGCCCGACGCCGCGGTGCGCCGTGCGGCGGAGGCAGCCCACGCGGCGGAGTTCTTGGACCGTCTGCCCCAGGGGTTCGACAGCTTTTTGGGCGAGCGCGGGGTGCGACTCTCCGGGGGCCAGCGTCAGCGTATCGCCATCGCCCGGGCATTGCTGCGCGACCCCACCCTGCTCTTGCTCGACGAGGCGACCAGCTCGCTGGACGCCGAGAGCGAGCGACTGGTGCAGCTCGCGCTGGATGGACTGATGCACGGGCGCACCAGCATCGTCATCGCCCATCGGCTGGCGACCGTGCGCAAGGTGGACCGCATTTTGGTCCTGGACGGGGGGCGGGTGGTGGCGAGCGGAGACCACGAGGGACTGATGCGTCAGGGCGGGCTCTATGCGCGGCTGGCATCCCTCCAGTTCCGCGACGAGCGTGCGGCCGAGGCGGCTTGATCCCAGATTCGGGTACGCCGCTAGCGGTGCCTGCGCAGCGCATGCGATCCTAAGCCTTCACCCGAGAAGCTCTACCCGAGGAGTGTCCCGATGTCCGAAGCGCCCAAGACCCCATCCGTCGGCACGGCAGCGGACGTGCCCCAGGCAAGCGCAGCCATGAACGCAGTGCTTCAAGCCTGGGGTCCGCTTGGCGAATATCTGGTGGATGCGACCCAGCGGACTGTGCTCTTCTGGGACGTGCTACGCAGGCGCAGCGACCAATACTATGCGCAGAAGGCCAAGGCGGTGCCGCATGTACTCAGCTTCGACACCGAGCTAGTGCTCGATGGACGCACCTTCGAGCGGCCGGTCAATTACCTGATGGTTCGGGTAAAACCGCCGGAAGGGGCGAGCATCGACCAACGCAAGCGCCCATTCGTGGTGGTCGATCCGCGCGCCGGACATGGACCGGGGATCGGGGGATTCAAGGCCGACAGCGAGTTGGGTGTGGCGATGC
The DNA here is from genome assembly GCA_963780725.1 of uncultured Gammaproteobacteria bacterium. Taxonomy (GTDB): domain Bacteria; phylum Pseudomonadota; class Gammaproteobacteria; order Chromatiales; family Chromatiaceae; genus Thiodictyon. The sequence continues at coordinate 2,226,211 of CAWACV010000001.1, read as the reverse complement.
GCGCCGGCCATCCCTGCTACTTCGTGGGCTTCACCCCAGACCCAGAGCCGGGCCAGACCATCGAGGACATCATGCTGGCGGAGGCCCGGTTTCTGGAGCATGTCATCGCGCTGCACCCACAGGCCGAGGGCAAGCCCTGCGTCATCGGCAATTGCCAGGCCGGCTGGGCGGTGATGATGGTGGCCGCGACCCGGCCGGAGCTCTTCGGGCCCATCATCGTCCCCGGCTCACCCCTATCCTACTGGGCCGGGGTGGAGGGCGAGAACCCGATGCGTTACACGGGTGGCCTGGCCGGCGGCAGTTGGATGACCGCGCTGCTGGGCGACCTGGAAGGCGGAAAGTTCGATGGCGGCCATCTCGTCGAGAACTTCGAGAACCTCAATCCGGCCAATACGCTCTGGACCAAGAATTACAATCTCTGGGCCAAGGTGGATACGGAGCAGCAGCGTTTCCTGGACTTCGAGAAGTGGTGGGGCGGCCACGTCAACCTCAATGCGCAAGAGATTCAGTGGATCGTCGATCAACTGTTCGTCGGCAACCGGCTGGCGACCGCGGAGATCGTCACCAGCGACGGCGTGCGTATCGACCTGCGCAACATCCGCTCCCCCGTCCTGTGCTTCTGCTCCAAGGGCGACGACATCACACCGCCGCAACAGGCGCTCGGCTGGATCGTCGATCTGTACGAGACCGACGACGACCTGCGGGCCGCCGGTCAGACCATCGTCTACGCGGTTCACGACAGCGTCGGACATCTCGGCATCTTCGTCTCCGGCGGCGTCGCCAAGAAGGAGCACGAAGAATTTGCGTCGAATATCGACTTGATCGACGTGCTGCCGCCCGGGCTGTACGAGGCGGTCCTCACACCGAAGACCGCGGACGCGGTCAATCCGGAGTTGATCGGCGGCGACTGGATCGTCCGCTTCGAGCCGCGGACCCTCAATGACGTCCGGGCCATCGTCCGACCCGACCCCGAGAACGAGCGCCGCTTCGCTACGGTGCGGCGAGTCTCGGAGATCAATTTGGGACTCTACCGCACCCTATTCCAGCCCTTTGTCCAGGCGCTCGGCGGTGCGCGGACAGCCGACTGGCTCCCCACGCTTAACCCTGGCGAGCTGCCGTTCGCACTATTTTCGGATCGCAATCCCCTGATGCGGCAAGTCGCCGACCTGGCAGAGCAAGTCCGGCAGCAGCGCCGGCCGGCTGCGCCCGACAATCCATTCGTGCAACTGCAAGCCATGGTCTCGGACGGCATGGTCGCCGCCCTCGACGGCTGGCGCGATCTGCGCGATCGCAGCCTGGAGGAGATCTTCCTGGCGATCTACAGCTCGCCGGTGCTGCAAGCCTTGGTGGGCATCCGCGCCTCGGACGCGCCGCCGAGGCGCCACCCCGGGGTAGAGCCGGAACGGTTGGCCTTCATCCAACAGCGCATTGGCGAGATCAAGGCCCGCCTGGCCCAGGGCGGGGTACGCGAGGCCGCGATTCGCAGTCTGGTCTATATCGGCCTGGCGGGTCAGGGTGTGGACGAGCGCGCATTTGGAGTCCTGCGCCAGATTCGCGCCGAGCGGGAGGATTTGACCCTGGAGGAGTTTAAGCAGGTGCTGCGCGAGCAATTCTTCTCGCTGTTGCTCGACCAGGATGCAGCGCTCGCTGCCATTCCCGGGATGCTGCCTGCCGATTCCGCGGTGCGGGCGCAGGCACTGACGGCGATCCGACAGGTGGTTTCGGCGGCTGGCGAGGCCAGCGGCGAGCAGGCGCAACGCCTGGCGCGGATCGCGGTACTCTTCGGCGACACCGCGGCCGCACCGGATGCCGCTCAGGCCGACTGATCGCAATCGACAACGAGGACCAGCCCCATGCAACCACAACGCGACAAGTACCAGCGCCTGATCGCCCGCGGCCAGGCCGTGACGCCAGAGCCGCAGACCGCCGTAGCCCATCCCTGCGACGAGAGCTCGCTCAGGGGGGCGGTGGAGGCAGCCGCGCAGGGTCTCATGATGCCGATCCTGGTCGGCCCAAAGGCCAAGATCGCTGCCCTGGCTGCGCAGTTTGGGCTCGACATCTCTGGCTTCGAGCTGGTGGATGCACCGCACAGCCACGCCTCCGCGGATATCGCAGTGCAATTGGCCCGCGAGGGCAAGGCCGAGATGCTGATGAAGGGCAGCCTGCACACCGACGAGTTGATGGCTGCCGTGGTGGCGTCCGCGACCGGATTGCGTACCGAGCGGCGAATCAGCCATGCCTTCGTCATGGACGTACCGCGCCTGGACCGACCGATCATCGTCACCGATGCGGCGATCAACATCTTCCCGACGCTGGAAGACAAACAGCACATCGTCCAGAACGCCATCGATCTCGCCATCGCCTTGGGCTTCAAAGAACCGAAGGTCGCGATCCTGTCCGCGGTGGAGACCGTGAACCCCAAGATCCCGTCCACCATCGAGGCCGCCGCCCTATGCAAGATGGCCGACCGAGGGCAGATCGTCGGCGGCGTCCTGGACGGTCCGCTGGCCCTGGACAACGCCATCGACCTCCAGCGGCCCAGATCAAAAAGATCGACTCGCCGGTGGCGGGGCGCGCGGACATCCTGGTGGTGCCGGACCTGGAGGCGGGCAATATGCTGGCCAAGAGCCTGACCTTCATGGCCGACGCGGACGCGGCCGGGATCGTGCTCGGCGCCCGGGTGCCGATCATCCTCACCAGCCGCGCCGACTCGATCACCACTCGCCTGGCGTCCTGTGCGGTAGGGGCCTTGATCGTCCAGGCCCGGCGCGAAAACGCAAACAAGGCGGTCGCCTCATGAGCGATGCGATTCTCGTCGTCAACGCGGGCTCGTCCAGCATCAAGTTCTCCTTGTTCCTGGCTCGGGTCGGGATCCAGTCGGGATCGGGGCCGACGGCCGAGACCAGGCGCTCGACCTGCTGCTCGGCGGGCAGATCGAGGGCCTCTATACCGCGCCCCGGTTCGTCGCCAGGGACGCGGCGGGCGCCGTCATCGCCGAGCAGCGCTGGGCCGAGGGCGACGCCGCTCGGTCACGACGGTGCGGTCGCCCATCTGACCGACTTCCTGCGCGCACGGCTCGGGGAGCACCGACTCGCCGCCGTGGGGCATCGAGTGGTGCATGGCGGTCTCGACTACTCGGCGCCGGTGCGACTAAATGCCGAGATCCTCGAACGGTTGGAGCGGTTCATTCCACTCGCCCCGCTGCACCAGCCCCACAACCTGGCGCCGATCCGCACCCTGCTCGCCAATCGTCCGGACCTGCCGCAGGTCGCCTGTTTCGATACCGCCTTCCATCGCGGTCAGTCGGAGCTGGCCCAGGCATTCGCCCTGCCGCCGGAGATCACCGAGCGCGGCGTGCGACGCTATGGCTTCCACGGATTGTCCTACGAGTACATCGCCTCGGTCCTGCCCCAGATCGATGCACGCGCGGCGCAGGGACGCACCGTGGTGCTGCATCTGGGCAACGGCGCCAGCGGATGCGCCATCCAGGCCGGCAAGAGCGTGGCCAGCACCATGGGTTTCACCGCAGTCGACGGTCTGCCGATGGGTACCCGCACCGGCAACCTGGACCCGGGTGTCGTGCTGTACCTGATGGACGAGCTGAAGATGGACGCCCGCGCCATCGAAAAGCTGATCTACCAGCAGTCCGGGCTGCTCGGCGTCTCTGGCCTGTCCAGCGATATGCGCACCCTGCTCGCCTCCGACGACCCGCGGGCACAATTCGCGGTGAGGCTCTTCGTCTACCGTATCGGGCGCGAGCTGGGCTCGCTCGCCGCCGCCCTGGGCGGGCTCGACGCGCTGGTGTTCACCGCCGGCATCGGCGAGCACGCCGCACCGATCCGGGAGCAGGTCTGCCGGTGCCGCCGCCTGGCTCGGCGTGAAGCTCGATCCCACCCTCAATGCCGCCAAAGCGGACGGAACGACGCGCATCGGCACGACGGATAGCGCGGTGGCGGTCTGGACCATACCCACCAACGAAGAGCTGATGATCGCCCGGCACACCCTGCGCCTACTCAGCCCAGCACATTAAGGAGGTCGCATCATGACCGTCGAAATCCCCCGTCCGCCGCTTAAAGGGAAGAAGGCACTGGTCGCCGGCATCGCCAACGAGTATTCCATCGCCTACGGCTGCGCCAAGGCGTTCCGCGAGCTAGAGGCCGATCTCGCGATTACCTATCTCAACGACAAGGCGAAGCCCTATGTGGAGCCGCTGGCGCAAGCGCTGGAGGCCCCGATCTTCATGCCGCTCGATGTCAGCCAGCCGGGGCAGCTCGAGGCGCTATTCTCGGCCATTGGCGCAGCAATGGGGGCGGCTCGACATCCTGGTCCACTCCATTGCCTCCGCACCCAAGGCCGATCTGCAGGGCGGTTTGCTCGATTGCTCGGCAGATGGCTTTGCCCAGGCAATGGATATCTCCTGCCACTCGTTCATCCGCATGGCGCGCCTCGCCGCACCGCTGATGACCGAGGGAGGGGCCATGTTCGCAATGACCTACCATGGCGCTAACGAAGTGGCTCCGAACTACAACGTCATGGGGCCGGTGAAGGCGGCCCTGGAATGCGCCTGCCGCTACCTGGCTTACGAATTGGGCCCGCAGGGCATCCGGGTCCACGCCATTTCGCCGGGTCCGCTCAAGACCCGCGCCGCCTCTGGACTCAAGGACTTCGACCTGATGCTCAACGAGGCCGCGCAACGCGCGCCGCTCGGCGAGTTGGTGGATATCATGGACGTCGGCTTCACCTGCGCCTTCCTCGCCACCCCCTATGCCCGCCGTCTCACCGGCAGCACTGTCTACGTGGATGGCGGAGTCAATATCATGGCATGACACCGAACTTCGGCGACGGGGCGGCTGAAACGTATTGACGACGCGTGGCGCCTACGCGGCACATCCCTGACCGTCATCGGGGGCCAGCTCAAGGGTTTGCCACCGATCGACGACCGGCAGTCCGACTCGGGCGACCGCGGCCACATAGCCTGGCTCGGGGATACAGTGCCGGACCTGCGGCGCACGGGCGCCAGGCGGGCGCGGTCGGAACAGGCCCCGACCGTCGCGCTTGGCATCCGCCTCCAGAGCGGTCCAGGCGCGGTAGAAGGCGGCGAGGCGCTCGGGCTCCGGGGTCGCGATCAGGGTCTCGACCTGCCTCGGGTCGAGCATCTTCCGGGCGACCGACTCGATGTCCCGACGCGGACGGATCCATTCGCAGTCCACCCCCAACTCCATGCCGCGGGAGAGCCCCACCAGGGCCAGATCGCCGGTGGTCGTCAAGTTAAATTCCAACCAGTTGCACTCCCCCGCCAGCCCAGGCTTGCCTGCTGGACCGTAGCCATAGACGATGCTCGCCGGGCCGAACCCCAGGTACAGGCCTAGGATCTGCCTCAGACCCGCCTGGGAGCGCACATAGCGATCCCTGGCGCCCGGATGGGTCATGCGCAGCGCCCGCGCGCGCTGCCGCTCGCCGAGCAGCGCCAGGCAGGCATCGAGAGCCGCCCCGCCATCGCCGGTACGGATGCGCCACAGGTGCAGGTCCCCGGCGGCGAGCGCGGGGGGCGCAGCCACCGGTTGCCAGCGGACGGGAACGGTCACTGGAAACTATCCGCCTGTTTCAGATAAGAAACCCAGCTACTCGCAACAAGTAGCTCGCCAGTGGCGGGTATAATCGCTGCCTACAACCAAGCCGGGAGTCCCCAGCACTATGCCCCTACAAGCCCTCGGGCGCGAGCGGCCCGACGCGCTCGTCGAGTCCCGGATCGATTCGCTCTGCCAACAGGGTTGCCATCGGGTCCGCCAAGCCATTGCCACCTTAGAGCAGGGCGACGAGCTACCCGAGACCCGCGACCTGACCCCCGACGGGCGGCGCCTGCTGCTTGTGGAGCTCAAGTCCATCATGGCCGTCTACGGCAACGCCTGCCGCATCGGCTGACAGACATCCGGCCTGCACGCCCGCGGCAGTCCGCCGGCTCTTCCCGTTCGCGCCGCCGCTCGCCGGCTTCGCGGGGCCCGAACCCCTAACTTGCCACTCGTCACTCGCAGCTCGCCATTCACAGAATGATCAGCATTATCCAGACCATCAGCCAGGAGCTTTCCGCCCGTCCCGCCCAGGTGGAGGCAGCCATCCGTCTGCTGGACGAGGGGGCCACAGTCCCCTTCATCGCCCGTTACCGCAAGGAGGCCACCGACGGCCTGGACGACACCCAGCTCAGACACCTGGAAGAGCGCCTAATCTATCTGAGGGAGCTCGCCGAGCGGCGCACCACGATACTCGCGAGCATCGAGGAGCAGGGAAAGCTGACCGAAGCCCTACGCAACGAGATCGAGGGCGCCGACACCAAGCAGCGCCTCGAAGACCTCTATCTACCCTACAAGCCCAAGCGCCGTACCAAGGCCCAGATCGCCCGGGAGGCGGGCCTGGAGCCACTGGCCGATGCGCTCCTGACCGATCCGACCCGGGAGCCAGTCGCCGAGGCCGCGGCCTATGTCGATGCGGGCAGGGGCGTGGCGGACGCGCTCGCGGCCCTGGAAGGCGCACGCCAGATCCTCATGGAGCGCTTCGCCGAGGACCCCGAGCTTGTCGGGCGGCTGCGCGACCGGCTCTGGGACGACGGCATCCTGGTCTCCCGGGTGGTCGCGGGCAAGGAGCAGGAGGGCAACAAGTTCTCGGACTATTTCGACTACCGGGAACCCATCGCCCGGGTCCCTTCCCACCGCGCCCTCGCCCTCTTTCGAGGCCGCAATGTCGGCGTGCTCAACCTCGACCTGCTGCCCGGCGAGGGCGAAGATCCGGATGCCATCTACCGCGCCACGGTGGCTGCGCAATTCGGTATCCAGGACCGGGGCCGTGCGGCCGACGGTTGGCTCGCGGAGACGGTGCGCAAGACCTGGCGGGTCAAGCTCTTCACCCGGCTGGACCTTGACCTCAAGGGCAGGCTCATGGAATCGGCCGAGGAGGAGGCGATCCGGGTCTTCGGGCGCAACCTGAAGGCCTTGCTGCTGGCCGCCCCTGCCGGGCGTCTGCCCACCCTGGGTCTGGACCCGGGCCTGCGCACCGGTGTCAAGGTCGCCATCGTGGACTCCACCGGGCGGGTCGCGGCCACCGACACCATCTATCCCCACCAACCCAAAAACCAGTGGGACCAGTCCATCGCCCGGCTCGCCGTGCTCTGCGAGGCACACCAAGTCCGCTTGATCAGCATCGGAAACGGCACCGCGTCGCGGGAGACCGACAAACTGGCCCGGGAGCTGATCAAGCGGCACCCCGAGCTCGGGCTGCGGTCCCTGGTCGTCAGCGAGGCCGGCGCCTCCGTCTATTCAGCCTCCGAGCTGGCGTCCAAGGAGCTGCCGGGCATGGACGTCTCGCTCCGCGGCGCGGTGTCCATCGCCCGCAGGCTCCAGGACCCGCTCGCCGAGTTGGTCAAGATCGAGCCCAAGGCGATCGGCGTGGGCCAATACCAGCACGACGTCAATCAGACCCGGCTCGCCCGCACCCTGGAGGCCGTGGTCGAGGACTGCGTGAACGCCGTCGGCGTGGACCTCAATACTGCCTCGGTGCCCCTGCTCGCCCAGGTCTCGGGGCTCAACAAGGGGCTCGCCGAGCATATCGTCGCCTTCCGGGAGGCCAACGGGGCCTACCCCAACCGTAAGCGACTCATGGCCGTCCCGCGCTTCGGGGAGAGGGCGTTTCAATTGAGCGCCGGATTCCTGCGGGTGCCGGATGGAGACGAGCCCCTGGACGCCTCAGCCGTCCATCCGGAGGCCTACCCGGTGGTCCGCCGCATCTGCGAACGTGCTGGCAAGGGCATTCGCGAGCTGATCGGCGATCTGCCCACACTGCGCCGGCTGGACCCCACGGAGCTCACCGACGAACGGTTCGGACTCCCCACGGTTCAGGACATCCTGGCGGAGCTCCAGAAACCCGGCCGGGACCCCCGCCCCGAATTCAAGACCGCCGAATTCAAAGAGGGCGTGGAGACCCTGAAGGACCTGGAGCCCGGGATGATCCTGGAGGGTACGGTGACCAACGTCACCAACTTCGGGGCATTCATCGATATCGGGGTCCATCAGGACGGGCTGGTGCACATCTCCATGCTCGCCGACCGGTTCGTGAAAGACCCCCACGAGGTGGTGAAGTCCGGAGACCTGGTCAAGGTCAAGGTCCTGGAGGTCGACCTCCCGCGCAAGCGGGTGGCGCTCAGCATGCGACTGGGGGAGCCTGCCGAGCGGCGGACCGCAGAGCCCGAGCGCGAGCGGACCGAGCGATCGGAGCGCGGCGCACCGCGCGGCCAACAGCCCCGCCAGCAGGAGCAGTCCCGGCGCCCTGCCGCGCAGAAGCAGCCAGCCGAGCAGAAAGCCCCGGCCGGCGGCACGCTGGCCGCTGCGTTCGAAAAGGCGCGCAAGGGATGAGCTATACGCGCCAGTTGCGAGTAGCGAGCGGCGAGTCGCGAGGTTACGCTTTCGGTACAAGCGGATACTCGCAGGGAAAGCGAAAGGCCGAAGTGCTTCCGGTATCGCCTGCACGGGCGCCGCCGCTGGCTGCACCAGTCGCTGCATCCTCCGGGGAGCTCGCGAGCCCTCGCAATGGGACGGCCCCCGACTTCCACGAGGGCCCACGAATCATCAATAATGCAACCCAGTCCAGCCCGGCGGCTCCGCCCCAGCGGCTGAGTCATGCTCCGCCCTTCGACTTGAGACCATGAAGAAATCCCCCAAGGCCCGCACCGTCTCCGCCAAGGCACAGCCGCCTTCACCCGAGTCGTTGCTCGCCACGGCCCGGGGCCATGCGGGGGCCGGACGGTTCCGGGAGGCGATCGCAGCATTCAAGGATCTGCTGCGCATCGACGACCGGTCCGAGTGGCGCCTGGCCCTGGCGGATGCCTATGCGGGTCGCGCCCGCGAGCTGGCGGCCAAGGGGATGGCCAAGGAGGCGCTCACGGTGTGGGAGAACCGCGCCCAGGTCGCTCCTGACCTGGCGCCCGAGCCCGACTATTTCGCCCTGATGCTGCGTCTGGGACAGGTCGCGGCCGTCGCGGAGGCGGCGGTCGATGGGGCGCAGCGGCTAGACCCGGCACTGCTCTCGACACTGCGCTCCAAGCTCGCCGCTTATCACCTGGCGGGAGATCCCGCGGTCGCCGCGACACTGCCCCCCGACGACCCGATCGTGGCCCAGGGTGTGGCTGCCTCTCGCGCACTGGACGCCTATTGCGGCGGGGACGACGATGAGCTCCGGGAGGCACTCTCGGCCATCCCGTTCCGCTCCCCTTATCGGGATCTGGCCCAAGTCATCAAGGCCCTGCAACGCCTGCCAGCCGCCCCCGCGCAGACCGCTGCCATGCTCGCCCGGGTGCCGGACGACTCCGGATTTGCCCCGCTGCGCCGGGCCTGCGAGCCGGTCCTGGGCGACCCTGGAGCCATTCCAGAGCGTCTGGCCGGAGCAGCCGAGCCCGCGATCCGCTTCGCCCTGACGCTCGCTGGCTGGGGTCCAGAGCGCCAGTCGGTTCTGATCGATTACCGACGGCTCGGGGAGCCCGGTCCAAGATCCCTGCTGCGGCTACTCCACCGCCATCGCGCCACCCTGGGCGAGGACTGGGCGCGCCGCCAGTCGCTGCGGCTCCTGGTACCCGGATTCCCTAAGAGCGCGGGTTGGATGTCGGAGGCCGGCTGGCGTCGACTCTCCGAAGAAGAGCGACTGCTGGTCGCTGCCTGGCGGGCAGAAGAGAGTCCTAAGCCCTGGGTGGAGATCGAGGCCTGGGAGGAATACGGCGACTATCTGGAAGCCCGTGGGACCGGCGAGCCCGGCAGCGATGCCGCGCTGCGCCTGGCGCTGGTCCTGCGCCGAGTGGACAGCCATCGGGACATCCTGGCTCAGATTGTCCCCTCCGACGACCCGGATGCATCCGATCGCGTGCTCTCGGAGTCGGTGCTGTTAAGCCTGAGATACGACCCGGACCACCGGGAGACTTACGAGCGCCTGGCCCGCTATCGACTGCGCGGCAACGACCTCAAATCCGCCCGTGCCGTGCTGGAGCTGGGTCTCAAACGCTTTCCGGAGGACGCGGCGCTGCTCACGACCGCCTTGGACCTGGCACTGGCCGCGGGCGCCTTCAAGAAGGCGGCCCGCTACGCCCGCGAGATCCTGCGCATAGACCCCATCGATACGGTCGCCCGGGATCGACTAGTCAAGGCACACCTGGCCCATGCCGGCAAACAGCTGCGCGCCAAGCGGCTCGATCTGGCGGCCAAGGAGCTGGAGCAGGCGGCCGAGTGGGACCAGGGCGGGCGACTCAAAGAGCGGCGCGAGCTGCTCGGCGGACTGATCGAGCTCGGCATCAATCCAGCCCTGGGTAAAGCGATCTTGGGCGAGCGGCTGCGGGGCCTGGGGGTCGGGATGCCCGGCGCCTTCGCACTGGCCAGGGAGGCCGCTGCCGCCGGGCTGTCGCCCACGGCGGTGCTCAAGACCGCGGGCATGAGCAAGGTCCCGGCCCCGAGTCAGGGCGATCTGGTCGCCTTCCTGACCCGCCTGCGCGTACACCTTGAGGGAGGAGACGGGCTCTCCGCGGAGCTGCGCCGGCTATTCGAGGCCCCGCTCAAGGCAGCCGCCCGCTGGCCGCTCTCCCGTCCGGATCTGGAGGGGGCCTGCGAGACCCTGAGCCGGGCGCAGCTCGACGACGCACGCCGCGCCTTCGCGGATTCTGCCCTGAAGCGCTGGCCGGGGGCGCCGATCTTCGAGCTGCATCGCTTCGATGCAATCTATGGCGAGGGCTCGCGACGGTTTCCGCAGCGCGGCGATCTGGATCGCCTGGATGCCGCCTGGGCGCTCGCGCGCGAGCTCGGGGACAACCGTAGCGCACACCGTCTGGGAGAGATCCTGCGGCGCTATCAACCCTATGGATTCATGTCGGATCCCGCCGGGATCTTCGACCTGAACGACGAGGACGACGAGGGGCTGGAATTCGGCGGCCCGGGGCTCGACCCGCTGGAGATTTTTCGAGAGATGATTTCGGGCATGGGGATCGACAAGATCCTCAAGATTGCCGGGGTCAGCGCCGCCGAGCGGCGCCGTTTCAAGGACTTGGAGCGCGAGTTCGGACGAGAGGCGGTCATCGACTCGATCGTCCGATTCATGCACGAGCAGGGGCCGCCGCTTCCGCCAAATCCTGGCAATCGAGGGTCCGGGCCCGCACCGGCCCCCAAGGGTCCTGGCCCGGCGCAACCCAAGACCGGCAGCCCGGCTAAAGGGCCGGACGAATCGGACCCCGACGAGCCCCCACCCGAGCAGCAACTGGACTTATTCCCATGAGCGACCCCTATCTGGTCTTGGGTATCTCCCCGGACGCGGACGACGCAGCCGTGCACGCCGCCTACCTGGCCGGGGTCCGGGCCTGTCCGCCGGAGCGCGACCCGCGCCGGTTCGAATCGCTGCGGGCCGCTTACGAGTCGCTGCGCAGCCGCCGCGACCGTCTGGCACAGTCGCTGTTCGACGCCACCCCGCCTACGCTCGCCGATTGTCTGGACAAGGCCGGACCGGTGGGCGTCCCCGGGCGCCCGGGCCGCGAGCTGTTCGCCGCCATGCTGCGGGGTGACGCCTGATGGACGGATCGCTTCGCGACGATCTGCTCGCGCGCTTCGCCACGTATCTCGACGACCTGGGGGACGACGCCGAGGACGAGCTTGCGGACCGCGACAGCGTGACGCGCTTGCCCGACCTCTATACCCTGCTCGCCGAGCTCGCAGCACTCAAGACCGAGGTCCGGCTAGAGTCGCGACAGGTCAAGTCTGCCCTTGAGCAGTTCCGCGACGCCTTCGACCTGGTGCGCACAGCCCAAGGCCGGCTCGAGGAGGGCGCGGCCCAGCGCGCCGAGGCCGAGCGGCGCGCCCGTCAGGACACCGAGCGGGAGCTGATTCTGGAGCTCTTGGAGCTGCGCGACCGGCTCCAGGCCGGTCACGACCAGGCGCGCCGCTACCGCCCCACCTGGCTCGCCCGCAGCGGCGGAGCGAACGGTTTCGTCAACGGCATGGCAGAGGGCCTGGCGATGAACCTGCGGCGCCTGGACGAGAGCCTTGCCCGCCGCGGGGTGCGCCAACTGCCGGTGCTCGGCGCCCGCTTCGACCCCCGGACCATGCACGCGGCGGAGGTCGGCCAGGACCCGGCCCAACCGGACGGCACGGTGCTCGCCGAGCTGCGCCGGGGTTTTACCCAGGACGAGCGGCTGCTGCGCGCTGCGGAGGTTACCGTAAACCGACTGGCAACCGGCTAGCGGCGCATCGCACGGCTGGGCAATCGATATCGAGTCCCTCCCGTCCATCGGCAGCAGCAGACCAGACCCTCGCCACTCGCCACTGAAACTATGAACGACATCATCATCGGCATCGACCTCGGCACCACCAACTCGGAGGTTGCGGTCGTAGAGCACGGCCAGGCACGCGTGATCGCGGTGGACGGGGGCAAGCTGCTGCCCTCGGTGGTGGGCTTGGGCGACGACGGCGCGCTCCTGGTGGGTCAGTCTGCCCGCAACCAATATGCGCTCTATCCGGAGCGTACAGTCCGCTCCATCAAGCGGCGCATGGGCGAAGACACCAAGGTCCCCATGGGGCCCCTGTCCTATACCCCGCAAGAGATTTCGGCCCTGATCCTGAAGCGCCTGAAGCAGGCCGCAGAGCAGGATTTGGGCCAGCCGGTCGGCAAGGCAGTCATCACGGTCCCGGCCTATTTCTCCGACGCCCAGCGACAGGCGACCCGCGACGCCGGCGAGCTGGCGGGTCTGGAAGTGGTGCGCATCATCAACGAGCCCACCGCCGCAGCGCTCGCCTACGAGGTGGACCACCCCCAGGGAAAGACCATCCTGGTCTATGACTTGGGCGGCGGCACCTTTGACGTTTCGGTGGTGCGCATCAGCCGGGAGGTGACCGAAGTCCTGGCGAGCCACGGCAATAACCAGCTCGGCGGGGACGACTTCGACGCACAAATCGTCTCCTGGCTCGTAGACCGACTCAAGGCCGAGGGTCACGACCCGCGCGACGAGCGGATCGCCATGGCCCGGCTCGCCCGCGCCGCCGAGGCCGCCAAGATCCAGTTGAGCGACGCGCCCTTCGCCCGGATCGAGGAGGAATATCTGTTGGAGCGCGACGGCCGGCCGGTGCACCTTTCGGTGGAGCTCAGCCGCGAAGACTACGAAGGGCTGATAGCCACCTTCGTCGACGAGACCATCGAGGCGGTGCATATCGCGGTCAAAGGGGCTGGATTAACCGCATCGGACTTGGACGAGGTGCTGCTGGTGGGCGGGTCAACCCGCACCCCGTTGGTCCAAAGTCGTCTGGAGGAAGACCTGCGCATGACCCCGCGCAGCGAGGTGGACCCCGAGCTGTGCGTGGCCACCGGAGCAGCCATCCAGGCGGCGGTGATCGCCGGGCAGCAGGTGGCGAGCGTGCTGGTGGACGTGACCCCCTATACGTTCGGCACCAGCGCCATCGCCGAGCTCGACGGGCATCTCTACCCCTACACCTATATCCCGCTGATTCGCAAGAATACCCCCATCCCGGTAACCAAGAGCGAGGCGTTTCAGACCTTCGAAGACGGCCAGACCGCCATCATCGTCCACGTTTACCAGGGGGAGGACCGGGACGCGCTGAACAACACCCTGATCGGCTCGTTCCGGATCGACGGGCTCTCGGACGTGCCCGCGGGCAATCTGATCGTCACCACTTTCTCGCTTGATATCAATGGCATCCTACAGGTGAGCTCCAGGGAGAAGCGCACCGGACTGGAGGCCCAGATCACCATCGACAACGCCACCGCCCGCTTCGCGAGCGAAGAGCTTGACGCCGCCCGGGAGCGGCTGTCCGCGCTGATCGATGACGGGGATGGCGACTCCGCCGACGAGAGCGACGGACTGGAGCTCGGGACCACTGCCGATGCGGTCCCCGATCCGACCGAGGGACGCCGCCATGCAGTCGAGGCCCAGGCGCTGATCGAGAAGGCCCAGCGCCTGCTCGAAGGCGCTAACCCGGAAGACCGGGACGATCTGGTGGACGGGATCGAGGCAGTGCGCGATGCACTCGCCCAAGGGGCTCGGGACCAGGCTGGCGCCGCTGCCTTGGAGCAGGCGGTCGGCCAGCTGGCTGACCTCGTCTATTACCTGGAGACCTGATGGACCGCTGCCCCAACTGCCGGGCGCGCTGGGATGGGGGCGAGACCTGCCGGCGCTGCGGACTGGACCTCGCCCCCCTGCTGGTGGTCGAGCAAGCCGCCGATGGCCTGCTCGCCCGCGCAGTCTCGGAGCTTGCCCGGGGAGACTCCCCGGCGGCCTTGCACACCCTCGCCCAGGCACGGGCACTGAGCGACGACCCCCTGATCCGGCACCTGCTGGGATTCGCCCGCGAGCGCGACGCCGAGTCCGCCCTGCACTAGCCCTCGCCGACTGCCCCGGCGTGACGGCGCCGGGGACCCGCAAGGTTACCGTCTGGCTTGCGGACCTCGAAGGCCCAAAATAAACACCCATCGTGCGCGTGCGCCACCCGACGGGCGCACCTTTCCACATGGCGTGCCGCGTCTACACTGATCGGACAAACCCTCGCCCGTGGCCAGGTTTGAGGTGCCACAAGGCGAGCGTCGGAACAGCACCACTCAGGACGCACTGCCATGAGCATCGGCCAGCATGTCCCAGGGCACCCGAGTCTCGTCCTTTTCGTGTCGGAAGACGCCGATCTAAGCGAACGTCTCGCGCCCGCCCTGCTCGCGCACGGGATCGATCTACAGACCTTCGAATCGGTCGGGGACCTGACCGCTCGCTTAGAGCTGCGAGAGACGCTGGAGAACGGCCACCGGTCCATGGTGCTGGTCGACACCGGGATGCTCCGGGAGCCCGCGGACCTCGGCGCCCTCGCCTCGACCTTGCGCACCGGGATCGACCCTGGCGTTCCGATCGCCTGTCTGGCACCCCCCGCCGATGTCCGCTATCGTCTAGCCGCCTTGCGCGCTCATGCGACCGACTGCCTGGACCCCGGCCTCGATCCGATCGAGCTGGCGGCGCACCTGCGTACGCTGCTCGGCTGTCCCGATCGGGAAGCAACCCGGGTCCTGGTGGTGGACGATCAGCCGGTGGCGTCGCTCTTTGCCGCCCGGGTCCTGGAGAGCGCGGGCATGCAGACCGAACGGGTGAGGGATCCCCTGGAGGTCCTGGGGGCACTGGAGCGGTTCCAGCCGCACCTGGTGTTGATGGACCTGCATATGCCGGGGGCGAGCGGGATCGAGCTGACCGGGATCATCCGGGACCAGGAGCGCTTTGCCTGCATACCGGTCGTGTTTCTATCCGGGGAGCTTGACCCAGGGCTCCAGCTCGACGCACTGCGGGTGGGGGGAGACGATTTCCTGGCCAAGCCGGTCTCCCCGCAACGTCTGGTCGATGCCGTGCGCAGCCGTTTGGAGCGCACTTCCAGGGTCGCTCGTCGACAGCCGGTCGGCACGGGGCTGGACCCAGAGACCGGTCTGGCGAACCGGGAGCGCCTGCTCAGGACCTTGGACCGCCAGATCCGGCCCGGAAACGGCGCAGGCTGGGCCTTGATCTATCTGGAGTATTCGGGAAGCGGCGCAGATCTTGCGCACCTGGCGGCAGAGGTGGCGACCCGACTGGAGCCCGGGGATCTGGCTGCACGCGCGGGAGAACATGGTGTGGCAGTGCTGGTCCGGCGCCCCGGTCAGGAGGACTTGGCTGCCTTCGCCGATACACTGGGCGAGGCGGTCTCTCGCGCGCTGCACCCAGGCGTCTGTGCCGACAACGGGCCGGCGGACTCGGTGGGCCAGGGGATCGACCTCGGGATCGGATGGTGCCCACTGACAGCCAGCGGGGGCGAGGCCGTGACCCTGGTCTCCCGGGCGCGCAAGGCGGCAAGCGTCAGTCTGCGGGAGGGCAAGGCACAGGCAGTCGGCTATACGCGCCCGACCGAAGACGTGGCCGCGGAGCACAATCCCATCCTCGCGGCCATTCTGGCGGACCAGCTCCAGCTCCTCTACCAGCCCATGGTCGCCCTGCGCGGGGATATGACGGAGCGCTACGAGGCAACCCCCAGGCTCCGCACGACGGATGGAGAGCTGGTGCGACCTGGGCTATTCGGTCCCCTGGCCCTGCGGGCCGGCCTGACCGATCGGGTGGACGATTGGGTGCTGAACGCCGGACTCGACGCACTGAACGCCTGCCGCGTCGCAGGCCGTTCCGTGGAGCTGTTCATCCACCGCCCGCTCGTCGGCAAAGCCGACGACGACTGGATCGGCCAGGTGCGCGACGGGATCGCCGCCCGCGACCTGATCCGGCTGCGCCCGGTCATCCAGATCCAGCTCGGGGAGGCGGACCGCCACCCGCAAGCCGCGTTGCGGCGCGCGGCTCAGCTCGGACGCCTTGGAATCCGTTTATGCATCAACGGCCTGTGCGAAGGCGCGCCGGGCGAGCGGGTGCTGGAGTCGCTGCCGGCGGCCTATGTGCGGCTCGCGGCGGACGCGGTGCGCATACTTCCGCCGCAGCGTCTCAAGGCACTGGTAGGGCGCGCCCATGACCGCGGCGCCCTGGTCATCGCCACCGGTGTGGACGGACCCAAGGCCATCGAGCATTTCTACCTGGCCGGCGCGGACCTCATCCAAGGACCCTATGTCCAGCCGCCGGCGGAGGCCATGGACTTCGACTTTCAAGGGAGCGAGGCAACCTGATCGATCGTCTACTTCACCTTCATCCCGGGCTCGGCCCCCTGGTCGGGCTCGAGGATAAAGATGTCCTTCCCGCCCGGTCCGGCGGCCAGCACCATGCCCTCCGAGACACCGAAGCGCATCTTGCGGGGGGCGAGATTGGCGACCATGACGGTGAGCCGGCCGACCAGGCTCGCGGGGTCGTAGGCGGCACGGATTCCCGCGAAGACCTGGCGGGTCTCGCCGCCCAAGTCGAGTTTGAGCGACAGGAGCTTGTCGGCCCCGTCCACCAGCTCGGCGGACAGGATGCGGGCGACCCGCAGGTCCACCTTCGCAAAGGCATCGAAGTCGATGACCGGCGCTATGGGGTCCCGGACGAGATGGGCGCCGGTATCGGTCTGCGCCAGCACCTCCCCCCGGTCCTCCCCAGCCACGGTCTTCGCCGTCAGGTCTTCCTTGGATGCCTCCAGCATAGCGGCGATCTGGGCCGGCTCCACCCGGGTCATGAGCGGCTTGAACGGGGCGATCGCATGGTCCAACAGGGGCCGATCCAGGTCCGACCAAGCGAGCGGCGGCACCTGCAAGAACGACTCCGAATCCGCCGCTGTGCCGGGCAGAATGGGCCTTAGCCAACCGATCAGCAGCCGGAACAGATTCAAACCCATGGTACAGACGTCCTGGAGCTCGGATTCCTTGCCCGGCTGCTTGGCGAGCACCC
The DNA here is from genome assembly GCA_963780725.1 of uncultured Gammaproteobacteria bacterium. GTDB lineage: Bacteria > Pseudomonadota > Gammaproteobacteria > Chromatiales > Chromatiaceae > Thiodictyon. The sequence goes on along the minus strand of CAWACV010000001.1, from coordinate 2,208,828 downwards.
AGGGTGCCTGCTCGTCGATGTACTGGTTTGCCCGGTCCGCGAGCGCCATGATCTCGCGCACTGCACGGCTGTACTCGCGCCGCTCGTAGGCGTCCGCAATGGATGACCCGGCCGCAACGAATCGAGCGAACAGGTCCGGGTTAGGGAGCGCGGCCGAGAGTCGTCCGTCGAATCGCTTGGCAATAAAGCCGGCCGAGCGGCTCGCGATATTGACCACCTTGCCCACCAGGTCCGCATTGACCCGGAATTGGAAGTCTTCCAGATTGAGATCGATATCGTCCACCCCGGGACCCAGCTTGGCGGCGAAGTAATAGCGCAGATACTCGGGGTTGAGATGGTCCAGATAGGTCCGGGCCTTGATGAAGGTGCCCCGGGACTTGGACATCTTGGCCCCGTCCACCGTCAGAAACCCATGCGCGAAGATGGCGCTCGGGGTACGGAAACCGGCCCCATTGAGCATGGCCGGCCAGAAGAGGGCATGGAAATAGATGATGTCCTTGCCGATGAAGTGATACAGCTCGGCCTGAGAGTCCTTGCCCCAATAGCGGTCGAAGTCGAGCCCTGCCGCCCTGCCCTTCTCGCTGTCGCACAGGCTCTGGAAGCTCGCCATGTAGCCGATGGGTGCGTCAAGCCAGACATAGAAAAATTTGCCCGGGTGGTCCGGTATCTCAAACCCGAAATAGGGCGAATCGCGCGAGATGTCCCACTCCTGGAGACCGGCATCGAACCATTCTCCGAGCTTGTTTGCGACTTCCTTCTGCAGGCTCCCGCCCCGGGTCCAGTCCTTGAGCATCTGCTCGAAGTCGGCTAGCTTGAAGAAGAAGTGATCCGACTCCCGCTGCTCCGGCACCGCGCCAGAGACCGCCGAGCGTGGGTTCTTGAGCTCGTTGGGCGAATAGCTCGCCCCGCAGACCTCGCAGTTATCGCCGTACTGGTCCGGCGCTCCGCATTTTGGACACTCGCCCTTGATGAATCGGTCCGGAAGAAACATCCCCTCAACCGGGTCGTAGGCCTGAGTGATGGTGCGCCGGGCGATGTGGCCGGCATCCCGGTTGCGCTCGTAGATGAGGGTCGCGAAATGCCGATTCTCGTCCGAGTGGGTAGAGTGATAGTTGTCGAAGGCGACCCTGAAGTCGGCGAAGTCCGACTGGTGCTCCTGGGACACCCGGGCGATCAGTGCCTCGGGGGCGATCCCCTCCTGGCGGGCCTTGAGCATGATGGGGGTGCCGTGGGCGTCGTCCGCGCACACGTACCAGCAGCGCTGCCCGCGCATCCGCTGGAAGCGCGCCCAGATGTCGGTCTGGATGTACTCCACCAGGTGCCCGATGTGGATGGGTCCGTTGGCGTAGGGCAGCGCGCTGGTGATCAGGATGTCGCGGGGATCGGTCATGGGGGATTGGGTCGGGCTTCAGGTAAAGTGACAAAGTATCTCACGGGGGTGCGGCCCCGGACCAACCGGACAGTCGCCGGTCCAGCCTTGATTTGGGCGGGGCCGAGCCCGACTTGGGCGAGATGTCGGGCCTTAGCGTATGTCCGCGAGCCCGCTCGCAAGGCCCGCGCCCCACCCTGAAATCCACACGCATCAACACCGAAGTGCCGGCCCGCCCGGTACGCAGTCACACCGGAGCAGAACATGGCAGAAGTCACGAAAGAGCAGGTCGAGTCGGCAATCAAAGGGTATGTGGAGCCTCATCTGGGCCGAGACCTGGTGGCTGCGAACGTCGTCAAGGGGATCGAGATCGAGGGCGATCAGGTCAAGGTCAAGGTCGTCCTGGGCTTCCCCGCCAAGGGTGTCCAGCAGGCGATCGCAGACGCGGTCAAGGCACAGGTCATGACCGTTCCCGGGGTCGCCCAGGTCGCGGTGGATGTGAGCTGGGAGATCAAGGCCCACTCGGTCCAGAAATCGCTCAAGCCCATCGACAATGTCAAGAACATCATCGCCGTCGCCTCGGGCAAGGGCGGTGTCGGCAAGTCCACCACGGCAGTCAACCTGGCGCTCGCACTCTCGGCCGAGGGGGCGCGGGTCGGCATCCTGGACGCCGATATCTACGGGCCCTCCCAGCCACGCATGCTGGGGATTACGGGCAAGCCCGACTCCAAGGACGGAAACAGCCTGGAGCCCATGGAGGCCTACCACCTCCAGGCCATGTCCATCGGCTTCTTGATCGACGAGGAGACCCCGATGATCTGGCGCGGCCCCATGGTCACTCAGGCACTGGAGCAGCTCCTGAACGACACCAACTGGTCCGAGCTGGATTATCTGGTGATCGACCTGCCCCCGGGTACCGGCGACACCCAGCTGACCCTGGCCCAGAAGGTCCCGGTCTCGGGTGCCATCATCGTCACCACCCCCCAGGACATCGCCCTGCTGGACGCCCGCAAGGGTCTTAAGATGTTCCAGAAGGTGGAGGTCCCGGTGCTCGGCATCGTGGAGAACATGAGCATCCATATCTGCTCCAAGTGCGGACACGAAGAGCATATCTTCGGCTCAGGCGGCGGCCAGAGCATGTCCGATCAATACGGCATCGCGCTTCTGGGCTCGCTTCCGCTCGATATCCATATCCGCGAGGAGACCGACAGCGGCAAGCCGACCGTGGTCGCACAGCCGCAGTCGCGGGCAACCGAGATCTATCGGGAAATCGCGCGCAAGACGGCGGCCAAGCTGTCGCTTCAGGCCAAGGACTATGCGGCCAAGTTCCCGCGGATCGTCATCCAGAACAACTGATCCCGCTCGGGCGGCGGTCAGCGTCAGTGATTGCGGAGGGCGGCTTGGGACGCCGCCCGAGTTAATCAATCTATGGTTCCAGCGGTGCAGATCCACCAGGTCCAGTCGGTGCGGTCCGCCAGGCCCCCAGGTCCGGCCGGTGCCGTCCAGTCGCACCTCCCATCCGCAGCGTCGAGCGCGGGCAGTCCATGGCGACATTGCCGCCGCCCATCACCGCCACCCGCATCTCGGGCGCGAGCGGCTGGGCGATCAGGTCGCGAGTGAAGCGTAGCGCGTCCGGATCCGACAGACAGCCGGGCGGTGCGCCGCCTTGGGGTCGGCGGCGGCGACAGGTTGCCCATGGGCTGCGCCGTCTCAGCCGGGCAGCAGCCCGGTGTCGAGATAGATCTCGGCGAGCGGCAGCGCGATACCCAGCTCGGGCAGGTCGAGCGTCTCCTCGAACCGCTCGTAGAGCCGCGGGGTCCACACCTCGCCCGCCTTGCGATAGTGCAGGACGGCGACCGCGGTCGAGTCCACCAGCAGATAGCCGGCGAGCGACTCGATCGTCTGATACTGCATGAACTTGCTGCCCCTGTCGTCCCCGGCGGTGCTCGGGGACAGGACCTCCACGATCAGCGTCGGGTTCAGCAAGGTGCGAAGGCCATTGATCGCGGCAAACCTGGGGCCGCAGGCGACCGACAGGTCCGGATACAGATAGGGGCTGCCGGTACGCACCTTGACCCGCTGGTCGCTCGGGAAGGTCAGGCAGCCCGAGCCGCGCAGCCTGGCGCGCAGCTCGGCGCCGATATTCAAGCAACAGAGGTTGTGCTCCGGCTGGGCGCCGCTCATGCAGTAGACTTCGCCGTTGCGCCATTCCCAACGCTCGGCGCAGCCCTCGCAATCCAGCGCGAAATAGTCGTCGAGCGGGACGAAACGGCGCTTCAGGGCGCTCGGCACTGGGTTGTCTCCGGGGTCTCGGATCTTTGATCTTGCAAGTATATCGGGCAAAGTGCCGAAGTGGCCGCGCGGGAGGTACGCCGACGGCTCTGGATCTCGAATGCGCCGGGGAAACCGATTCGGCGACCATGCGCCGGAGCGTCCGATCGTCAAGGATTCGTGGATTCCCTCATGGCGAGGACTTGCCAGCGAACTTCGCCGGCTTCCGCAGACATCAGCGACCTGTGTTTCGGGCTCGACAGTCAACTCAGAAAAGAACTATCCCAATGATCGACGACACTTCGCTGTGGCGAAGAACCGCATCGGCGCTTTCGAGCGGTCGCGCGCTATCGCTATTGTTGGCCTTGCTCCTTGGGTCTTTGCCGGCGCTCGCCGCGGAGCTTCAGGAAATCGCAGGCGTTCGGCTCGTCCCCACCGAATGGGCGGACGGCGACAGCTTTCTGGTCCGGTTTCCGGACGGCTCGGAGCATACCCTGCGGCTGTATGGAGCGGACTGTCTGGAGTCGCGGGTGACGGACGACGTGGACGCCCGGCGGTTACGGGCGCAGCGTCGGTATTTCGGGATTGCAGGTTATGGCGGCAGTGCGCGCTCGTCCATCGAGCTTGCAAAGTCGCAGGGAGACGCTGCGACGCGGGAGGTGCGCGCGCTGCTCGCGAATCCGTTTACCATCCATACCGCGTTTGCGGATGCGATGGGAGACGGCAGGTATAAGCGCATCTACGCCTTCGTGACCACTGCCGACGGGAAAGATCTCGCCGCCCATCTGGTCGGCCAGGGACTCGCCCGTGCGTTCGGCGTCTACCGCGCCTCGCCGCAAGGTCTCGCAAAGGACGATTATCGCGAGGTATTACGCGATGCGGAGCTGCTGGCCGCCACGCAACGCAAAGGCATCTGGGCCTATACGGATTGGGATATGCTGACGCAGGAGCGCCAAGCCGAGCGAACCGAGAAGTCCGAGAGCCGAATTGCCCAGGGGACGCAGCAGCCGGCCGGCGGAGTCGATCTCAACACCGCGGCGCGCGACGAGCTGATGCGAGTCCCCGGGATCGGGGAAGCGACCGCGAACGCGATTATCGAAGGCCGGCCCTATAAAAGTATCGATGAGCTTGTCCGGCTCAAGGGTATCGGCGAGAAGAAGCTTGCCAAAATTCGACCGTGGGTGAGCGTTGCCCAGTGATTACGGATCGAGCATCGCTCCGGCCCATTCGTTCCCGGTACCCCGTCCCACTTTAGGTTGCAATACAAAGGTGCCTTCGGGTGCGTCGGTCGGCGTGGTCCGGATTATCCGGGGATTAGCTTCAACCGACTCGACCCATTTCCATCCAACAGCGAGGTACGGCGGCCATGTTGTCTCAGATCATTCCGGAAGCCAATTATCTCATGCGCATGGCCGATGGAACCATTAAGCAGGTCAATCCCTTTACGGGTACGGAGGTCTGGACCGTTCCGGGTCGGGGCAATCGGCCGCTGGGGGTGCGGCCGCTGAACCCGGCGCCCCTGAATCCCGATGAGCACGATGCCTACTGCTCGTTCTGCGCCCGACGCTATCTGGAGACGCCTCCCGAGAAGGCGCGGCTGATCCAAGCCGGCCACGGCGTCAGCACGCTACGCCATTTGCATGCCGCCAACCTGTTCGACACGGTGGCCGAATTCCGCCGCATTCCCAACCTCTTCGAGATCGTGTCCTTCGACTATTGGCAGAAGAACTTCGACTACCAGATGCCAGAGCACATCGAAGCGCACAAATGCGATTATCTGGCCTCGGAGGTGGGCCGTCATCACGTACTGCAAGTGGTGGATCAGCGTTTGAGGGCCTCCGGACTCGACGAGGCGGAACGCAAACGGCTGTCTGTCGACGAGCGTCTGCAGATGGCTAACGCCTTCTTCGGCGGCGGCCATGAGCTGATCGTTGCGCGGCGCCATTTTATCGATGGTGCCACCCATGATCATCAACTGGCGTCTTCGGGGACCCTGACCCCGGAAGAGCATTACGAGTATATGCGCTTCACGGTCGACGCCTTGCGCGATCTGTATGCCAATAACCGCTATATCCGATATGTCGCCGTGTTCCAGAACTGGCTGAAGCAGGCAGGTGCGTCATTCGATCATCTCCACAAGCAGCTGGTGGCGATCGACGAGCGCGGCGTGCAGAACGACCTGGCATTGCGGCGGGCGCGGGATAATCCGAATATATACAACGAGGCGGCTGTCAATTTCGCGGCCTACCGGAATCTGGTCGTGGCCGAAAACGATCACGCCATCTCCTTCGCCGGCTTCGGCCATCGCTTCCCGACCATGGAGATCTACTCAAAAAGCGAGCGCAGTCAGCCCTGGAGCCACTCGGCGGAAGCACTGCGCGGCATTTCGGATCTGGTACATGGCTGTCATGCCGCCGCCGGGCCGGACATCCCCTGCAACGAGGAGTGGTACTACAAGCCACCCGACGTGGATGTGCCGATGCCTTGGCGCATCCTGATCAAATGGCGAGTTTCGACCCCGGCGGGATTCGAGGGCGGCACCAGGATCTATGTCAACACGATCGATCCGGAGGGCCTGCGCGACCGGGTGGTGCCGAGGCTGTTCCAGCTCAAGAACGAGGGAAAGATCGCACCGATGAAGATCGCCTTCGAGTGCGCCTGCACCCCGAACTGCCTACGCTACAACCCGGCCGTCCGGCACCTGGAATTGTCCGACCGGGAAGCTCCGCCGTTTTCGGGCAATCCCGCACCATGGGAGTGAGCATCTTCTCCCATTCGTGACCCGCGCCTCCAGGCCGGTTTCACTCTCCAGCCCTTAGGTCAGGCGCAGGTCATGATGGAAACGCTGGCGACCGCTCCATCATCCCCGATTGGTCGCGAGGCTGAGGAGCGGTGCCGGACCAAGGCCGACATCCGTTCGGCGTTGCGGCGCCTGCATCTGCCGAACCTAGAAAGATCAGTGTGTCCGCCAATGAACGCGAACGAACGTCAGGGCAGCGGATAGACCCAACCGCCGATTCGGCCGCCATCGGCACTCGATCGACGCTCCGGCGGGACATCCAGCAACGTGAATCGGCCATTGATCTCGAACAGCGGAATCCGGCGGGCATAGGCGTGCGGGGCCTGCCAGGGCCGGTTGTCGTAGTTCTCCTCGGCCAGCGCGACCAGACCGCGCGCGCGATCGACACCCACGACCACTGCGACATGCCCGGCACGCCATTCCGGATCGTCGCGCTCGGCGAGGTAAACCAGCAGGTCGCCGCGCCGAGGCGCACGCCGGGCGGTCCCGTTGAGCGACCGACCGACCGGGACTGTCTTGCCGGTGCGCAGCTCCGTCGCCTCGCCGAGGTAGAGGATATCCTGGGCGATGTCGACGTCGCCGAAGGTCAGAGAGCGGTTCTTCATCCACCACAGCCGGGCGTAGCCGACGCACTGGTAGGCGATCCCGACATAGGCCGAGCCGTCGTCGGGGGCGTCCTGCGAGACCCGGACGCCGCCGCTCGCCAGCTCGAGGGCGCGGCGCTCGGGGCGCACGCAGGTCGAGACGCAGTTCGAGCGGGCCTCGGCCCCGTCGGCCACCCCGAGTACCTGACCGAAGGGGGTGACGCAGGGCCCCTCGCAAGCGCGCCGGCTTTCGCCGATCAAGCGTCCCCAGTCGAGGAGACCGAGGGCCGGAGGTGGCGGCGGCAGGCCGATGCCGTCGGTCCGCGGCAGCTCCGGCAGCGCTGGCGGGGCGTCGGCCGGGAGCGGTCCGCCGACGAGGAGCAGGAGGAGTCCGACAAAGGCTCGCGGGCCTGCTGTCGGTCGGCGGGACTCGGGTCCGTGGTGAGGAGGCATAGGGTCTCTCGCCGCGATGGGGCTGTGCGGAGGATGTCGACAGCGGCTATAACGGTGACTGCCAGTCGATATCGGAAGACCGGCCGTTTGGAGTCTGGGTAGTGAGACAGAGATTGTGGGAATTGCCCTACACCGGGCGCAGGCGCCGGGCCCAAGCCTGGGCGGCGGCGATGGCGAGCTCCGGATCCAGGCTGGTGGGCACCCCGTCGCGGATCAACTGGCGGCCCCGGACCCAAACCTGGCGGACCTGATGGCGGCCGGCGGCATAGACGAGCTGAGAGACCGGGCGATAGAGTGGCTGGGTTTGGGCGTCGCGCAGATCGAGCGCCACCAGATCGGCCGATTTGCCGGGCTCGATGGAGCCGATCTCCCGGTCCAGTCCCAGTGCGCGCGCGCCGCTCAAGGTCGCCATGCGCAGCGCAGCGGCGGCCGGCAGTGCGGAGGCGGAGGCGGCCACGCCCTTGGCCAACAGTGCGGCGGTGCGCATCTCCCCGAGCAGATCGAGGTCATTGTTGCTGGCCGCACCGTCGGTGCCCAGTGCGACGTTGACCCCGGCCGACAGCAGCCTGGCCACCGGGCAGAAGCCGCTCGCGAGCTTGAGATTGGACTCCGGACAGTGCACCACATGGGCACCGGCGGCGGCCAGGCGCGCGATCTCGCCGTCTTCGAGCTGGGTCATGTGCACCGCGATGAGGTTGGGGCCCAGGAGCCCCAATCCGTCCAGGCGGGCGATGGGCCGCTCGCCGTAGTCGCGCAACGACTGGATCACCTCGTCGCGGGTCTCGTGCAGATGGATATGGATGGGCACATCCAGCTCGTCGGCCAGTGTGCGCACCCGTACCAGGGCCGCGTCCGACACCGCATAGGGCGAGTGGGGGGCGAACCCGACCCGGATCAGCGGGTGGCCCCGATAATGGTCGTGCATCGCCAGCCCCTTGGCGATATAGGCGTCCGGGCCGTCCGCGTAGCAGGTGGGTAGATCGACCACGATCATGCCGACCAGCGCGCGCATGCCGGCGTCGGCCGCCACCTGGGCTGTGACCTCCGGAAAGAAGTACATGTCGTTAAAGCAGGTCACCCCGCCGCGCAGCATCTCCAGGACCGCGAGCCGGGTGCCGTCACCCACGAATCCCGGGTCTATCCAGCGCTTCTCCACTGGCCAGATATGCTCGTGCAGCCAGGTCATGAGCGGCATGTCATCCGCCAGCCCCCGCATCAGGGTCATGGATGCGTGGGTGTGCGCGTTGACCAGGCCCGGGATCAGTGCATGGCCGGGGAGCTCAAGGGTGCGGTCCGCCTGGATCTGCGCGCGCGCCTCTTGCGCCGGCAAAACGGCCAGGATGCGCCCATCCGCCACCGCCACCGCGTGCTCCCGAAGCTCACTGTCCTGGGGATCTACGGTCAGCAGCCACTGCGGGAAGAGCAGAAGGTCGGCGTGCATGGGTCTGGTCCTAATGAAGGAACGGGTCGGATAGTGGACAATGCCCGGCTTCATGCTACCGGAGCCCCCCATGGAAACCAATCTGCCCGCCACCCCCGGACCCGACGACGCCGCCGTCTGGCACCAGAGCCGACTCTATCTCGCAGACCAGCGCCTGTTGCCCGAGCGGGCGGAGTTTCTGGCCTATGACGATGCACCCGGGGTGGCGGAGGGTATCCGTGCCATGGTGGTGCGCGGTGCACCAGCCATCGGGGTTGCCGCTGCCTATGGCGTGGTGCTGGCCGCCCGGACCGCCTTCGCCGCCGCCGGTGCGGGCTGGAAGGAGTCGATCGCCCCGGACCTGGAGCGTCTGGCGGCGGCCAGGCCCACCGCGGTCAACCTATTTTGGGCGATCCGGCGCATGCGCCAACGCATCGAAAGTCTAGACGGTGGAGACCCGGTCCCTGCCCTGCTCGCCGAGGCGCTCGCCATCCATGCGGAGGACCGCGCCGCCAACCGACGCATGGGCGAGCTGGGCGCCGAGCTGATCGAAGGCCCCACCGATGTCGTCACCCATTGCAACGCCGGGGCCATCGCCACCGGCGGCTACGGGACCGCGCTCGGTGTGGTGCGCAGCGCCTACGCGGCCGGTAAGATCCGCAGGGTCTATGCCGACGAGACCCGCCCCTGGATGCAAGGCTCCCGGCTCACCGCCTGGGAGCTGATGCACTCGGGCATCCCGGTCACCCTCCAGGCCGACGGTGCCTCCGCCAGCCTGATGGCCGGGGGCGGGGTCGGCTGGGTCATCGTGGGCTCCGACCGAATCGCCGCCAACGGGGACGTGGCCAACAAGATCGGGACCTATGGACTGGCAGTCCTAGCCCGCTACCATGGGGTCAAGGTCATGGTCGCAGCACCGACCTCCACGGTCGATATGGAGATCCCGAGCGGGTCGGCCATCCCGATCGAGGAGCGCGACCCGGAAGAGCTCCTGTCCTGCGGCGGGCGGCGGCTTGCACCGGCGGGCTGTGCGGCGCGCAACCCGGTGTTCGACGTGACTCCGGCTTGTCTGGTCGATGCCATCGTCACCGAGCGCGGGGTGGTGCTCGATCCCACCGAGGAGAAGATGCGCGCGCTGATGGCCTGAGCCGTGCAGCGGCGACAAGGAGCGCCGACTTTCAGTCGGCCCGACGCGCTCCGCGGGGTCGATCGCCTGGTCTCGGGCGATTGACGCTCGCGCCAGCGCGCGGGCATGATCGCGGGCGTACCGGGAGCCAAACCGGACCCAGCTTGGGGACCCCATGATCAGGACCTTCGCCCTGCCCGCCGCCCTCGCGGTCGGCCTACTCGCCGCGGCACTCGGCGGCTGCGCCTATGGGCCGGTCGGCCCGACGCCGCAGGTACGCAACCCCATCGACGCGGCCAATGTGACGGTCTTCCGGGACGGGTCCTGGGTGGGGCTCTGGGCGCCCATCCTGTTGCGCATCGATGGCCAGAAGACGTTTAAGGTCGGGCGCAACGAGCAGTTCAGCTTCCAGCTCGACCCGGGCGAGTACATCTTCGATTACACCATCGGCCTCAACGAGTGCCGCCGTGTCGCGCGCGTGCGTGCGCGCCAGAGCTATCGTTACCGCCTGGCGCCCAACTGCGCCCGCTTCGACTGGGGCTGGTAAGCCTTACAGATAACGCCACTGCCCGAATCTCGCCGCCTGGCCCCGGAGGCGTCCGGTGCCGTCCGCCAGGTTCCAGACCAAGCCCCCCTCGATCAAGAAGCGTCGGCCTCTGGCCGAGACGCGCACCCCGGCATAGCCTTCCACAAAACCATGCTCGCGCACCGCCTGGAGCAGCCGCTCCCGTTCCGCCCGCTCCGGCAGCTCCGCAGTCAGGCGCGAGGGCATGGCGACCAACCGCTCCCAATCCAGCTCGAAGAGCTCCAGGGCCTTACGGTTGGCATAGCTCAGGATGGGGTCCGGCCCCGTGCCGTGGGAGAGCAGTGCGAAGGGGGCCGAGAACAGCGCCCGGGCGGCCGGGAGATCGGGCAGCCCGGGGTCGATCAGGTCCCGCCCGGCGAATCGTCTGTAGCTCTCGCGCAGGAGCCTGGCGTGATCCGAGAGAAATCCGTTGGACTCGGCGGGACAGGGAAAGGGCTGCTCGGCAATGCGCATAGTGGCCATACTCCGGATTCGGGGTAGTTCGACGTCGATACCCGTTGGCGGCGAGCTGCACTTTGCGAGTAGCCAGGCTAGCCGTGTTCCACACGCCCCGCCCGCCCCGATAGCCCCGTCCCCGTTTCGCGAGCTCCGAGATCCCATGGCCGACTTCCAAACCCATTTGAACGGAGGCATCCTTGTTAGCGGCGCAGCCACAGTCTGGCTGCATGGGCTTGGCCTGGTGCCCCCGAACGATACCCTGGCGCTCTTCGCCCTGGGGGTCACCGGCAGCTTGCTGCCGGACATCGACGCAGACGCCTCGGCCCCGGTGCGAGCCACCTTTGGGGTGCTGGGAGCGGTCCTCGCCTTCGCCTGGACCCTGCCCCTGACGGACCGCTTCCTACCCCTGGAGCTGGCACTCGTCTGGTGCGGGCTCTTCCTGGGGGTCCGCTTCCTGCTACAGGCATTGTTCGCCAGACTCACCGTCCACCGGGGGATCTGGCACTCCTGGCTCGCGATCGCCTTCGCCACGCTGGCCACAGCGGACCTGGCCTACTGGCTGGTACGGGAGCCGGCCCACAGTGCCTGGCTCGCCGGGGCCATGGTCGGACTGGGATATTTCACGCACCTGTGCCTGGACGAGCTGTCTAGCGTGGACCTGATGAGCAGCCGGGTAAACCGGTCCTTCGGCACGGCACTCAAACCCTTCAGCCTGTCGGACCCTTTGAGCAGCCTGGCGATGGCGTCGGCGGTCGGCGCATTGGCGTGGTACGCGCCGGCGGCGGATTTCGCCCGGATACCCCGCGTGACGGAGCTTGCGGGCTGGATCGGCCAGGTCCTGACCCGGTTGATCGCTTGGTCAGGCCTGGGGATCGAGTCGATCCGCGTCCTGTTCCAATGATCTCAGCCCGACCGTCAACGACTCCACTCGATCATGGGCGGCAACCAGAGACCCAAGATCTCCGGAAAAAACACCCATAACACCCAGAACCCCGCATGGATGGACACGATGAGCCAGAAGATCGTTTGGTAGCTCGCCTTGACCGTGACGAGCGGGGGCCAAGGCGCGGGTGGCGCAACGGAGGCAAGGAGCTGCGTCGCAACAGCCCCGGGCGGCGAAATCTCAAAGCGCTTGATCATCGGCATACATCCTGGCGAGTGGTTAAGCTATTGTGCCTGGCTGGCGCCCCGCCGCAAGCGCGGGCAGCCCGATCGGCATCCTGGGGCATTCTTAGGGCTTGGGTGAGGTTTCGACGATGATGCGGCGGCTATGGATCTGAATTTCCTAGATTTCGAACAACCGGTGGCCGAGCTCGAGGCGAAGATCGAAGAGCTGCGCCTGGTCGGGCACGACAACGAGATCAACATCCAGGAGGAGATCGAGCGACTGGAGAAGAAGAGCCGCGCGCTCACCGAGTCGATCTTCACCGGTCTCACCCCCTGGCAGATCTCCCAGCTCTCGCGCCACCCCCAGCGGCCCTATCTGCTGGACTATGTGCGACGTATCTTCGACGAGTTCCACGAGCTCCACGGGGACCGCGCGTTTGCGGACGACCCGGCCATCGTCGGCGGTCTTGCGCGCATCGACGGCCGGGCGGTCATGGTCATCGGGCACCAGAAGGGTCGGGATACCAAGGAGAAGATACTCCGCAACTTCGGCATGCCCCGCCCCGAAGGCTACCGCAAGGCCCTGCGCCTGATGGAGACGGCCGAGCGTTTTTGCCTGCCCATCCTCACCTTCATCGATACCCCCGGGGCCTACCCGGGCGTGGGTGCGGAGGAGCGCGGCCAGAGCGAGGCGATCGCGCACAACCTGCGGTCTATGGCGCGTCTGCGTACCCCGATCCTCTGCACTGTTGTGGGCGAAGGGGGCTCCGGCGGGGCGCTTGCCATCGGCGTGGGCGACCGGCTCCTGATGCTGCAATACAGCACCTACTCGGTCATCTCGCCCGAGGGCTGCGCCGCCATCCTGTGGAAGAGCGCGGACAAGGCCCAGCTCGCGGCGGAGGCCATGGCCATCACCTCCGACCGTCTCAAGGAGCTGGGCCTGGCTGACCTGGTGATCCCGGAGCCCTTGGGGGGCGCCCATCGCGACCCGGATGCGACGGCCAGCGCGCTGAAATCGGCGCTGCTCGCCCAGCTCGACATCGTCTCGGCCCTGGACATGGACACCCTGATCGCGGAGCGCTATGCGCGGCTTATGGGCTTCGGCCGGGTCAAGGAGCAGCGCCCAGCCGGGGGTCCGTTCTCCAAGGCGGAGTGAGCGCGCTCGACCGGGTCCGGACTGCGCCAGAGCGACCATGTCCGTCTTCGATCCGAGCTGGTTGGTGTCCGCACTCGCCCCCTTCGATGGGGTAGGACGAATCTGGATCGCCTATAGCGGCGGGCTCGATTCGACCGCGCTCCTGCACGCCGCCGCGGCGGCGCGCGGTCGCCTGCCGGGACCGCTCTCGGCGATTCATGTCGACCATGGCTTGCACCCGGACTCCCACCATTGGGCCGCGCACTGCCGGGCGGTCTGCGCGGGGCTCGCGATCCCCTGCCTGGTCCGCGACCTGGGGCTTCAACCGGTGCCAGGGGAGAGTCTGGAGGCGGTGGCACGGGATGCGCGCTACGGGGCGCTCGCCGTTCTGCTCGCCCCCGGCGATCTGCTGCTCACCGCCCACACCCAGGACGACCAGGCCGAGACCCTGCTGCTGGCCCTGATCCGAGGCAGCGGCATTCAGGGTCTGGCAGCCATGCCGTCGGTGGGCGAGCTGGGGCAAGGGCGACTGGTACGCCCGCTGCTCGGCGCCCAGCGCAGCGACCTGGAGCGCTATGTCCGCACCCTGGACCTGACCTGGGTGGAAGACCCGAGCAACGCATCTCTGTCGTTCGACCGAAACTTCCTGCGCAACCGGGCGATGCCCCTGATCAGGGGGCGCTGGCCAGCGGCGGCCGCCACCCTGGCGCGCAGTGCCGCGCACTGCGCCGAGGCTGCGACATGGGTGGACAGGATGGCCGCAGAGGCACTCCGCGGGCTCGCCGGGGAGCGCCCCGGCACAGTCTCCATCCCGGGACTTCTGGGTCTCGAGGCACCCCTGCGCAAGGCCGTGCTGCGCCTGTGGCTGCGGCGGCGCGGATTCGCACTGCCGGACACCGCTCGCCTGGAGCGCGTCCTCGCCGAGGTCCTGCCCGCACGTGCCGACGCGGACCCGCTGGTCGCCTGGCGCGGCTGCGAGATCCGCCGTTACCGTCGGGACCTGTTCTGTCTGCACCCGTTACCCGCGCCGCAGCCGGACCTGGAGCTGTACTGGGAGGGACCTGTCCTGGACCTGCCGGACGGACTAGGGACCCTGGAGCGGGTCCCGGACGGGACAGGGGCGGATTTACGACCCTTGAGGGTGCGCTTCGGGGCGACTGGGCTTACCTGCCGGCCACCGGGGACCACCCATCGCCGACCGCTGAAAAAGCTCTTCCAGGAGGCGGGGATCCCGCGCTGGCTGCGACCCTATGTCCCAGTGCTGCTCGATAGGAGCGAACTGGTGGCCGTGGCTGGGGTATGCCGGTGCGAGCCGGCGGGTGATCGAGACGAGCGCCCGCCCGGCACCCCTGACAAGCCGGTCGCGCCGGTGCGGTGGAGGGGCCATCCCTGGGAGGCGTTGGGGTACTTCAACGGATAGTCGCGAGCCGCAATGTTTCAGCCGCCAGCCGCCCGCCACTCAATACAACGCGGTCATCATCCGCGCCCGATAACGGCTCGCCAGCTCGCCCTGGCCGCCCAGCAGGTCGAAGACCGCCAGCATGCCCTTGCGGCCGGCGTCGTCCCCGTAGGCGCGGTCGCGCTTCATGAGTGCGAACAGGTGCTCAAGTGCGCCTTCGAAGTCGCCAGCCAGCACCAGGTGGGCGGCGAGCTGGTAGCGGGCCTCGCTGTCGGCCGGATCGGCAGCGATCCGCGCCTCTAGCGCCGCGGCCCCGGGTGCGCCGGACAGGACCTCGGCGAAACGCAGTTGGCCGCGCATTGCCGCGACCTCCGGGTCGTGGGCCAGCTCGATGGGCAAACGCTCGATCCCGGCCAGTGCACCGGCCATGTCCCCGCGGGCGGCAATCAGCTGGACCTCCGCCAGGGCCACCCGGGCGTTGGCCGGGTCATCGGCGCGCGCCCGCTCGATCAGGGCGGCAGCACGCGCGAGGTCCCCTGCGGCCATCAGGCCCCGGGCCTGGTCGAGCAGGCGATCGGATGCACGCGGGAGATGGCGGTCCAGAAACGCCTGCACCTGCGACTCCGGCAGCGCGCCCATGAACTGATCCACCGGCTGGCCGGAAACGAAGAGCTGGACGGTCGGGAGGCTGCGGATACCGAGTTGAGCGGCCAGGGCCTTCTCCGCCTCGGTGTCGACCTTCGCGAGGATGAAGCGCCCCCCGTAGGCGTCGGCGAGCTTCGCCAGGATCGGCATCAGGGTCCGGCAGGGGGCGCACCAGTCGGCCCAGAAGTCCACCAGCACCGGCCGGTCGAAGGACCCGTCGATTACCACCGACTGGAAGGTCTGGGCGGTAACGGTCACGACATAGGGCGAATCGGCCATGGGTTTAGATCTCCGGGACTTGGCATACAACGACTGTGGCGCAAAATGGTTGTATCGGAGGGGGTATTCAAGAGCGTGTCGAGCGGCGAGTCGCGCGCAGCCTGTCGCTCGACGCCCCCCCGCGATTCGGAAATTTTCTTGGAGATTATGTCCATGTCGCAATCCCTCCATGTCGTCTGTCCACACTGCGACGCGGTCAACCGGGTCCCGCGGGACCGACTCGTCGCCGCCCCCCAGTGCGGCCAGTGTCATCGCCCGCTCTTCGCCGGTCACCCGACCGCCCTGGACGAGGCGCGCTTCGCCCGTCATGTGCAGCGCAGCGATTTGCCGATCCTGGTCGACTTCTGGGCGCCCTGGTGCGGACCCTGCCGGACCATGGCACCGGCATTCGAGGCGGCGGCCGGCACCCTGGAGCCGCAGATCAGGCTCGTCAAGGTCAACACCGAGGAGGCCCAGGGCCTGTCCGCACGGCTGGGTATACGCAGCATCCCTACCCTCGCACTGTTCCGAAGCGGCGCGGAAGCGGCCCGCACCGCCGGGGCCATGGACACCCGCTCCATTGTCGCCTGGGCCAGAGAACATCTGTGATATGCAAGTAATAAAATGATTTTTATATAAATTTTATTAACCTTCCGACAATGGGCGCCATGCGCGGCGCCCATACGGATGGCGATTTCCCACGCTAACCTATAGAATCCCGCAGGGTTCGGTCCTCTGCCGTCCGAGCCCCACCGCGTGACGCCGCGCCCGCCGCCGAATTCCCCGACCGGTCGCGCCACGCACTCCCCCGGTTCGGAGACATCCTTGAGAAAACCCGCAGCCCTGGTCCTGGAAGACGGCTCAGTCTTCCGTGGCACCTCGATCGGTGCCGACGGCACGAGCGTTGGCGAGGTGGTGTTCAACACCGCCATGTCAGGCTATCAGGAGATCCTGACCGACCCGTCGTATCTCCGCCAGCTCGTCACCCTGAGCTACCCCCATATCGGGAACACCGGCGCTAACCCCGAGGACGAGGAGTCCGGGGGTATCCAGGCGGCCGGACTCATCGTCCGGGACCTGCCGCCGCTGGCCAGCAGCTTCCGAATGACCGAGCGCCTGGACGCGTATCTCGTCCGCCAGGGCGTCGTAGGCATCGCGGATATCGACACCCGCAGGCTCACGCGCATCCTGCGCAAGAAGGGTGCCCAGAACGGCTGCCTCTGCGCTGGCGACGGGATCGACGAGGCCGCCGCACTGGCCGCGGCCCGCGCCTTCCCCGGGCTTAAAGGGATGGATCTGGCCCAGCACGCGACTACCGCGGAGCCCTACGCCTGGACCCAGGGGGTCTGGAGCCTGACCCACGGCCATCGCGAGGCGTCCGGCGACCTGCCCTACCACGTCGTCGCCTACGACTACGGGATCAAGCGCAACATCCTGCGCATGCTGGTGGCCCGCGGCTGCCGGGTGACCGTGGTCCCGGCCCGCACGACGGCAGCCGAGGTCCTGGCACTGAGCCCTGACGGGGTCTTCCTGTCCAACGGCCCAGGCGACCCGGAGCCCTGCGACTACGCCATCGCCGCCATCCGCGCGCTGCTCGACACCGGTATCCCGATCTTCGGGATCTGTCTCGGGCATCAGCTCTTGGGGCTCGCGAGCGGGGCTCGAACGCTCAAGATGAAATTCGGGCACCACGGGGCCAACCACCCGGTCCAGGACTTAATCACAGGGCGCGTCATGATCTCCAGCCAGAACCACGGGTTCGCGGTGGACGAGGCGAGCCTTCCGGACTGCCTGGAGGCAACCCACCGTTCGCTCTTCGACGGCTCTCTCCAGGGCATCCGCCGCCGCGACTGCCCGGCCTTCAGCTTCCAGGGACACCCGGAGGCCAGCCCCGGACCCCACGACGTGGCGCCCGTCTTTGACCGCTTCATCGCACTCATGAAGCAACGGGGAGGAGAATTGTCCGCGAATGAACGCAAATGAACGCAAATGGGGGAGCGGGCAACGATGGTCGATTTGCCCATCTCCATTGGTGCGCCGAAATTGGAGATCAAGCGAATCGTCTGGGGGCATGACGACGCCCAGAGCGTCTGAGCGTAAACCAGCGCGGAAAAATCACCCGGATTTAAGGCATTCACTTCTTAAATTTGCGTTCATTTGCGTTCATTTGCGGACATAAACTCCAGAATGCCAAAGCGTACCGACATCCACAGCATCCTGATCATCGGCGCCGGGCCAATCGTCATCGGTCAGGCGTGCGAGTTCGACTATTCCGGTGCGCAGGCCTGTAAGGCGCTGCGCGAGGAGGGCTACCGGGTCATCCTGGTGAACTCCAATCCGGCCACCATCATGACCGACCCGGAGATGGCTGACGCCACCTATATCGAGCCGGTCACCTGGCGGGCGGTGGCCGCCATCATCGAGAAAGAGCGGCCAGACGCACTGCTGCCCACCATGGGCGGGCAGACTGCACTCAACTGCGCGCTCGATCTGGTGCGTGAGGGGGTTCTGGAGCGCTTCGGGGTGGAGCTGATCGGGGCCTCGCGGGAGGCGATCGACAAGGCCGAGGACCGCGACCTGTTCCGCAAGGCGATGCGCAAGATCGGGCTGGACATGCCGCGCTCGGCCATGGCGCACAGTCTGGAGGAGGCGATCCAGGTCCAGGCCCCCCTCGGGTTTCCGTGCATCATCCGGCCGTCCTTTACATTGGGCGGAAGCGGCGGCGGCATCGCCTATAACGCCGAGGAGCTCGAAGAGATCTGCCGGCGGGGACTGGACCTCTCCCCCACCCACGAGCTGCTGATCGAGGAGTCGGCGCTCGGCTGGAAAGAATACGAGATGGAGGTGGTGCGCGACCGCAAGGACAACTGCATCATCGTCTGCTCGATCGAAAACTTCGACCCCATGGGTGTGCACACCGGGGACTCGATCACGGTCGCGCCGGCCCAGACCCTGACCGACAAGGAATACCAGATCATGCGCAACGCATCGCTTGCGGTGCTGCGCGAGATCGGGGTCGACACGGGTGGCTCCAACGTCCAGTTCGCGATCAACCCGGAGAACGGGCGGATGATCATCATCGAGATGAATCCGCGCGTTTCCCGATCCTCGGCCCTCGCCTCCAAGGCGACCGGTTTTCCCATCGCCAAGGTCGCGGCCAAGCTGGCCGTGGGCTATACCCTGGACGAGCTGAAAAACGAGATCACCGGCGGGGCCACCCCGGCCTCCTTCGAGCCCTCCATCGACTATGTAGTCACCAAGATCCCGCGCTTCGCCTTCGAGAAGTTCCCCCAAGCGAATGCGCGACTCACCACCCAGATGAAGTCAGTCGGCGAGGTGATGGCGATCGGTCGCACCTTCCAGGAGTCGCTGCAAAAGGCGTTGCGCGGACTGGAAACCGACCGCTACGGGCTGGACGAGGCGGTCGACCTGAATCACTCGGACGCCCGCAAGACGATCAGACACGAGCTGCGTCAGGCTGGTGCCGAGCGTATCTTCTACGTCGCGGACGCCTTCCGCGCCGGAATGACCTTGGCCGACGTCCATGAGCTCAGCCGCATCGATCCCTGGTTCCTGGCCCAGATCGAGGAGCTGGTGAGCGCCGAGGCCCAGGTGCGCACCGAGGGACTGGAGGCACTGGACGGCCCGCGACTCTATGCGCTCAAGCGCCAGGGGTTCTCGGACCGGCGGCTTGCCCGTCTCACGGGCACCAAGGAGCAGGAGATCCGCGAGCGTCGCCATGCACTGGGCATCCGCCCGGTCTATAAGCGGGTGGATACCTGCGCCGCGGAGTTCGCCGCAAGCACCGCCTATATGTACTCGACCTATGAGGAAGAGTGCGAGGCGGAGCCCTCCGACCGGCGCAAGATCATGGTCCTGGGCGGCGGCCCAAACCGGATCGGCCAGGGGATCGAGTTCGACTATTGCTGTGTCCATGCCGCCTTTGCGCTCCGCGAAGACGGCTACGAGACCATCATGGTCAACTGCAACCCGGAGACTGTCTCCACCGATTACGACACCTCCGACCGGCTCTATTTCGAGCCGCTGACCCTGGAGGACGTGCTGGAGATCGTGGACAAGGAGCGGCCGGAAGGGGTCATAGTCCAGTACGGCGGCCAGACCCCATTGAAGCTCGCCCGCGCATTGGAGGCTGCCGGGGTGCCCATCGTCGGAACCAGCCCGGATGCCATCGACCGCGCCGAGGACCGCGAGCGCTTCCAGCAGTTGATCCACGAGCTCAAGCTCAAGCAGCCCCCCAATACCACTGCCCGGAGCGAAGCGGACGCCGTGGCCCTGGCCGCTACCATCGGCTATCCGCTGGTGGTGCGCCCGTCATATGTCCTGGGCGGACGGGCCATGGAGATCGTCTACGACGAGACCGAGCTGACCCGCTACATGCACCGCGCTGTGCGGGTCTCCAACGAATCCCCGGTGCTCCTGGACCGCTTCCTGGACGACGCCATCGAGATCGACGTGGACGCCATCTGCGACGGCAAGGATGTGCTGATCGGCGGAATCATGGAGCACATCGAGCAGGCTGGGGTGCACTCCGGAGACTCCGCCTGCTCGCTGCCCCCCTATACCCTCTCGGCCGCGGTGCAGGACCGCCTGCGCGAGCAGATGGTCCGCATGGCCCTGGCGCTCGACGTGGTGGGTCTGATGAATGCCCAGTTCGCCATCAAGGGGGACGACATCTATATCCTCGAGGTGAACCCGCGCGCCTCGCGCACCGTGCCTTTCGTTTCCAAGGCGATCGGGGTGCCGCTCGCCAAGGTGGCGGCCCGCTGCATGGTCGGCCAGTCGCTGGCGAGTCAGGGCCGGACCAAGGAGCAGCGGCCAAAGCACTATTTCGTCAAGGAAGCGGTCTTCCCCTTCATCAAGTTCCCCGGGGTCGATACGGTGCTGGGGCCCGAGATGAAGTCCACCGGCGAGGTCATGGGCGTGGGCGAGACCTTCGGAGAGGCCTATGCCAAGGCCCAGGAGGGCGCAGGGACCCTGCTGCCGACCAAGGGTAAGGCGATGCTGAGCGTGCGCACTGCGGACCGCGTCCGCCTGATTCGGGTGGCCCGGGAGCTGCTGGGGCTCGGATTTGCGCTCTATGGAACCCGCGGGACGGCCGCATCCCTGCACGATGCCGGACTGCCCTGCACCATCGTCAACAAGGTCATGGAGGGCCGGCCGCACATCGTCGACATGATCAAGAACGGCGAGGTGAGCTTCATCGTCAATACCACCGAGGGCGCCCAGGCGATCGCCGACTCCGCCGAGATCCGCCGCGCCGCGCTCCAGCACAAGGTGAGCTACACGACGACCATCGCCGGGGCCGAGGCGACTTGTCTGGCATTGAAACAACTGGACATCGTGAGCGTCAATCGGCTACAAAACCTGTACTGATACGCGCGGATGGCGGCCCCTCGGGGGCCGCCATCCGCACGGTACGAGTAAGATTGTGTCTGCGGGCGCCTTGGGGCGCCCGTGGTTATTTGGAGGCCCGCAAATGGGGCCGGATGTGCCGGGGCTGGCCAAGCCCGGCGAGCTCAATTTGAGGATTCCAACGATGAGCAAGGTACCTCTGACCGCCAGGGGCGCTGAGAAGCTGCGCGCGGAGCTGGACCGTTTAAAGCGTATCGAGCGCCCGCGCATCATTGCGGCCATCGCCGAGGCGCGCGCCCATGGCGATCTCAAAGAGAATGCGGAATACCACGCGGCCCGCGAGCAGCAGGGCTTTGTCGAGGGCCGCATCAAGGATATCGAGGGCAAGCTCTCGCACGCCCATGTGATCGACGTGACCAAGGTCCCCGCCAACGGCAAGGTCGTTTTCGGCGCCACAGTCCTGGTGCTGGACGTGGACAAGGACGAGGAGCTGACCTATCAGATCGTCGGCGACGACGAGGCCGATCTGAAGCAGGGCCTGATCTCGGTCAGCTCTCCCATCGCCCGGGCACTGATCGGCAAGAGCCGGGACGACGTGGCCGTAGTGGATGCACCCGGCGGCAAGCGGGAGCTGGAAATCATGGAGGTCAAGTACATCTGATCGGCGCCCGAGCGGGCTGCCGGCAGCCGTGGCGTCCGCGGCCCAGGGGACGCTCAGGCGTGTCCGGCCATCCGCTCGGACAGCTCGACAGACGACGAGATCGGTATCCGGCTCGAGCCTCAAGGCATACCATCACCCGTTGATCGCTAGATGGACCCACACGCTTGCGAAATACCCGAGCGCGATCGCCGGGGTCCATTTGAGATGACCAAAAAAGGTGTACATGCCGCGCGCCTGCCCCATGAGCCCGACGCCCGCCGCGGACCCGATGGACAGGAGCGAGCCCCCGACACCCGCGGTCAGGGTGACGAGCAGCCACTGGGTCCGATCCATGTCCGGATTCATCGACAGCACGGCGAACATCACCGGGATGTTGTCCACCACGGCAGAGATCAATCCAACCCCGATGTTGGCCTCCGTCGGCCCCCATTGCAGGTACATGACCTCCGAGGCCAGAGACAGGTAGCCGACAAAACCCAGGCCGGCGACGCACAGAACGACGCCATAGAAGAAGAGCAGGGTGTCCCACTCCGAGCGGGCGATCGGCTCGAAGACATCGAAGGGGGTCATATCCCCAACCTGGTTCGCCCGATCCCCGTTGCGATGGTTCCACTTCTGGTGCGTCCTACGCAGATAGAACCCGAAAAACTGGAGATACCCTAACCCGGTGAGCATGCCGATCACGGGAGGCAGGTGGAAGACCTGATGGAAGCTCACGGCGGTCGCGATGGTGAGCAGAAACAGGGCGAGGATGCGCCGGGCGCCGCGTTTCATCGGCACATCGACTGACGAGGTCTTAGGTTTGAGATCGGGCACCGCGAAGTGCATCAGGACCGCAGGGACCAGCCAATTCACCAGGGAGGGGACGAACAGCGGGAAGAATCCGAAGAAGTCGATAATGCCCTTCTGCCAGACCATCAATGTCGTGATGTCGCCGAAAGGGCTGAAGGCCCCGCCCGCATTGGCCGCCACTACGATGTTGATGCACGACAGCGTCACGAACTGACGGTTGTCGCCCCCCACCGCGAGGACGACCGCGCACATCAGGAGCGCGGTCGTAAGATTGTCCGCAATGGGCGAGATGAAAAAGGCCAGGATGCCGGTCATCCAAAACAGGGCGCGCAACCCGAAACCCTTGCGGATGAGCCAGGCACGCAGGGCCTCGAAAACCTGCCGCTCCGCCAAGGCGTTGATATAGGTCATGGCCACGAGCAGGAACAGCATCAGCTCGGAGAAGTCCAGGAAGGCGTGGCGCACCGCCTGCTCGGCCGCCTGGGGTGCCCCCTGTTGGGCGGAGACATAGGCGAGCATGGCCCAGATCAGGCCGGCAGCGATCACCACCGGCTTGGACTTGCGCAGGTGCAGGAACTCCTCCGCCATCACCAGCAGGTAGGCGAGGATGAAGATCGCAAGCGCGGCCAGCCCGACCGGATGATCGATCAGGTTGAGCTTGGGAGCGGCATCGGATGCTAGGACGGCGAGGGGCGAAATTAGGGCGAGTGCCCCGGCGAGTGCGGCGGACGCCTTGGGCATGTGGGTACTCCTCGACATCTGGCGGGGCCTAAGGACGGGGCACGATAACGGAAAGGGCGTCGGGCACCAAGGCGTGAGCCGTTCCTGTCACCCTCGCCCAGGCGGTGACCGAGGGACGGCGTGCGCGACTCCGGGGTCGGATATCCTCGCGGAGTCCGCCCCATGGGTCCCGTTTGCGCCCGAGCTGCGCCATCGCACCGGAGCGCAGGACTCGGCGACATGTCCGCGGAGCCATCCGATGAACCGCCAATCCCCCCAAGTTGCCCTCGACACGCCGGACCACGCGGCCGACGCCGCGGCGGTGCTGGAGCGGCTTTCC
This sequence comes from uncultured Gammaproteobacteria bacterium, assembly GCA_963780725.1. Lineage (GTDB taxonomy): Bacteria > Pseudomonadota > Gammaproteobacteria > Chromatiales > Chromatiaceae > Thiodictyon. Next base: position 2,185,351 of record CAWACV010000001.1, on the reverse strand, counting down.
ACCGGCATGAACGGGCTGAGCCCCGCCGAGGCCGCCGACCGACTCGTGCGCTTCGGCCCCAACCGCCTGGCCGAGCGCAAGGGTCGGGGTCCGCTCCTGCGCTTCCTGCTTCAGTTCCACAATGTCCTCATCTATACGCTGCTGGCGGCCGCCGCCGTGACCGCAACCCTGGGCCATTGGGTCGATACCGGGGTGATCGTCGGCGTCGTGGTCATCAACGCCATTATCGGTGTCGTCCAGGAGGGCAAGGCCGAGCAGGCCCTGGCGGCGATCCGACGCATGCTGTCGCTCAAGGCCACCGTGGTTCGCGCCGGACATCCGACCGTCATCGATGCCGAGGTCCTGGTGCCAGGCGACGTGGTGCTGATCCAGTCCGGCGATCGGGTGCCGGCGGACCTGCGCCTCTTTCGAGTCAAGAACTTGCGAATCGAAGAGGCATCGCTCACCGGCGAATCCATGCCGGCGGAGAAGCAGACCGACCCGGTATCGGCCGCGGCGTCTCTGGGCGACCGCAGCTGCATGGCCTATTCCGGAACCCTGGTGAGCTTCGGCCAGGCGAGCGGCGTGGCGGTCGCCACCGGAGATGCGACGGAGCTTGGACGCATCTCGAAGATGATCGGGGAGGTCCAGCGCCTGGAGACACCGCTCCTGCGCAAGATGGCGGTGTTCGCTCGCTGGCTCAGCCTCGCCATCTTGCTGATCGCGACGGCGGCCTTTGCCCTCGGCACAGTCCTCTGGGCGCAGCCGGCTGGGGATATGTTTATGGCGGCCGTGGGGATTGCCGTGGCGGCCATCCCTGAGGGGTTACCGGCGATCGTCACGATCGCCCTCGCCATCGGTGTGCAACGCATGGCGCGGCGCCACGCGATCGTGCGTGTGCTGCCGGCCGTCGAGGCGCTCGGGAGCGTTACCGTCATCTGCTCCGATAAGACCGGTACCCTCACCCGTAACGAGATGACGGTGCAATCGGTTATCACGGCAGAACGGACGTTTCAGGTGGGCGGCGTAGGCTACGCACCGCATGGGGAGCTCCGCCTGGACGGGCGCCCGGTCGACCCGCTTGCCCAGGACGACTTGCTGGATCTCCTGCGGGCCGGTCTGCTGTGCAACGACGCCCGGCTCGAGCGCGACGCGGATCAGTGGCATATCGCTGGCGACCCGACGGAGGGCGCCTTGGTGGTCCTCGCCGCCAAGGCCGGGCTGGACCCACGGACCGAGAGCGAGATGCGCCCCCGCACCGACGCGATCCCGTTCGAGTCCGTGCACCGGTTCATGGCCACCCTGCACCACGATCACGCCGGCCATGGATTCGTCTACCTCAAGGGAGCCCCCGAACGGATTCTCGCCATGTGCGCGTGGGAGCGACGCGCCGGCGAGGACCGGCCACTGGAGCTTGCCGCCTGGGAGGCGCAGGTCGAGGCCGTGGCCGGGCGCGGCCAGCGCGTGCTCGCCTGTGCCTTCCGAGCCGCGACGGACGGGCGGCGCGATCTGCGCTTTGCGGACGTGGAGGCTGGGCTCACCCTGCTTGGACTGTTCGGGATCATCGACCCGCCGCGGGAGGAGGCGATCCGCGCGGTCGCGGCGTGCCGGACCGCCGGCATTCGCGTCAAGATGATCACCGGCGACCACCGGGCGACCGCAACGGCCATTGCTGCCCAGCTCGGCGTCGGTACCGGTGCCGGCACCGGCGGCGCCATGACCGGTACCGAGATCGAGGGATTAGACGACGCGCAGCTGCGCCAAACCGTCGGTGCGGTGGACATCTACGCGCGCGTCAGCCCCGAGCACAAGCTGCGCCTGGTGCAGGCGCTGCAGGCCCAGGGTGAGGTGGTCGCGATGACCGGCGACGGCGTCAACGACGCCCCTGCACTGAAACGCGCCGATATCGGCGTCGCCATGGGCCTGACCGGCACCGAGGCGGCCAAGGAGGCCGCGGAGATCGTGCTGGCCGACGACAACTTCGCGTCCATCGCCAGCGCCGTGGAGGAAGGCCGCACCGTCTACGACAACTTGCGCAAAACCCTGCTCTTCATCCTCCCCACCAACGGCGGGGAGGCCGGCACCATCCTGGTCGCCATCGGGCTCGGCATGGTGCTGCCGATCCTGCCGGTACAGATCCTGTGGGTGAACATGATCACCGCGGTCACGCTCGCCCTGACCCTCGCCTTCGAGCCCGCCGAGACCCATGTCATGCGCCGCCCGCCCCGTGACCCGCGTGCACCGATCTTCTCGGGCTATTTCCTCTGGCGCACCCTGCTGGTCTCGCTGATCCTCGTGGCCGGGACCCTCGGGATCTTCCGATGGGAGCTGGATCAGGGTGCCAGCCTGGAGACCGCTCGCACCGCGGCCGTCAACACGCTGGTCATGTTCGAGGCGTTCTACCTTTTGAACAGCCGATTCCTGCTCGCCCCCGCCTGGCACCCGCGCGCGCTCATCGGTAACCCCTACGTGCCGCTGGCGATCCTGTTGGTCATCGGCTTCCAGCTGCTCTACACCTACGCACCCTTCATGCAGACCTTGTTCCACTCGGTCGCGCTCGATGCCGACACCTGGCTGCGCATCCTGGCGATCGCCCTGTCCGTCTATGTCATCGTCGAGATCGAAAAGGGGCTGGTACGGCGACTGAAGCTGCCGGTCGACTGAGGAGCGATCGATAAGACCCAAACGGCGACCGGTCGCGACGACGACAGACAGGCGAGAACGATCAGAGACGCACTTGCCGGGGCTCGGGCGGGGATTCGAAGGCCGCCTCCGTGAAGCCCGGCGCGGCATCTAGGCCGTCGATCGCGTATTGGTCCCCGCCGAAGATGTCGCGCTCCAGGACACGGATGGCGTCCAGCCAGGCGGCGGATGCCTCGCAGTCGGTGGATAGGAGCGAATCGTCGCGGCAGATTGTCAAAGCTCCGACGCTGCCGACGAAATGCATGCCTGGAAGGGGGCGAATCGCCGGGGCATGCCGCTGCGCTGCGGTCAGCGCCATGATCGAGGCGCGACGGTCGCCGAGCAGCTCGAGCAGAAGAGCTGGCAGCCGATACAAGGGCAGATCGCCGACGGGCACGACACCTTGGCGCCCATCGATGAGGATTATGGGCGTGGCGACCAGGGTGCGGAACATGTCGTCGGTGAAATCGGTCTGCTCGGAAGCCAGCAAACCGGATTCTCTGTAACCTCCGAATTGTCCTCCGAGCGCAGGGAGGTGATCGCCGAACAGGACGACCACCCCGTCCGGATCGAGCTGCCGCAGCTTGTGCAGGAAATCCATCAGCTCGCGCGACTTGTAATAAACGGTGTTGGCATACGCCCCGACCGTTTCGTGACCCTCGGTTGCCCAAACGACGGGGGGACGACGCTCGTTGAGCGGATAGGGAAGATGCCCGAAATAGGTGAGGACATAGTTGAACACCGGCGTCGGTCCCTGAAGCCGCTCGCCCAACCGCTCCAAGACCTGCCGATAGAGCGAGGCATCGCTCAGGAACTGGTCGTTCATGTCGTCGAGCGCGAAATCGGCGTCCGACCAATAGGTGTCGAAACCGATGCGGCGATAGGCGTTCACCCGGTTCCAAAAGGAGGCCCAGTTCGGGTGCGAGGCGAAGGACCGATAGCCGGCGCCTGCCAGATGGCGTGGCAGGCAGGGCACGATCCGGCGCAGCCCGCTCTCGAAGAAGACGTTGTCGCGCTCGACCGGAAATCCGCAGAGTGCCTCCTGCTCGCTGTTCGCCGTGTATCCGCCGAACACCGGGACCAGCGCGCGCGAATGCCCGGCGGACTCCCATAGCTCGCGAAAGGCCGGATCGAGCGGGTCGCTCGACAGTTGCGAGGCATGCAGCTCGCGGGGGTCCCAAAACGATTCGAGCACGATCATGTGCAGATTGCGTCCGGGGCGGACGGATCCGCCGACCTCGACGAGATCCCGGGGAGCCCAAGCGCCAAGACGATCGAGCGCCTGACTGACCTCGGCCGCAGTGGGTGCCGGCTCCCGGCGCGCGAGCGCGCGTGCGCTTTCCTGGAGAAGGTGGAGCGGCAGGCCGCGAGAGGCGTAATTCGCCTGCTGGTTCCACACGGAGTGGCCGAAACGCGCGTCCAGTGCGAAGCTCGCCGGCTCGGCGAATGCAGAAAGCAGTCCGCCCGCGAGCAGGATGGCGCTCAGGTTGACCCAGGTCCGGGCTTGGCGCCATGCGATCATCCGCCACAGCAGAACGGTCGGAAGGACAAGCATGAGTGCCGCGCCCGCGAGCGGCCAACCGTCGAGCAGGAACGGAAGATTCCTCGCGGCGAGGAAATCGTCCGGCATCAAGGGGCCACCGAGGATCGAGAGCTTGAGCGCGTTGGCCAGCGCCAGCGCGGTGAAGAGTGTGGCGCTCGCCAGGAAAAAGCGCCTCAGGCTCAGCGCCATCCCGAACAGCAGCCCTCCGATCAGCAGATGTGCCGCCAGATCCCGCCAAAATGCCTCGGACCAGATCCGTGCGCCGAGCAGCATCTCGATGCCCATCCGAAGGATTAGGTACCAGACGGCCACGAACAACAGAGCGGCGGACCAGCTGGCGATGCGCGGGTTCATTCGCACACGCGGTCGGCGATCAGGTGCAGCCGAGATCATATTGTCATTGTCTCTCCACGGCTTCGATCTGCGTCTCGGGATGGGTAAGAAACCACAACTCGCGAGTGCCACCGAGCGGACGTCTCGCAGAGCGCGGTGACTATACTGCGTTGGTCGCCAAAGCACGCTCGGCACCACCCCTTCCCGCAACCTGTCGCGCCGAGACAGTGTACCGCGCGTCGCGCGCCGCAAGCAGGCAAACAGCGCCAGCCTGGCAGATCGAGGCAAGCTGGGGACAAGCCTACGGCATCGACCCCGGCCCCGGCGCACGACAGGCGTATCCCATCCGGCCATCGAGTCGCCCGCCTATGCCGCCGCAAGAGAGCCCCCGAGTCCCACTCGCCGACGACCCGCTCTGGTACAAGGACGCGGTCGTCTACCAGCTGCACGTCAAGTCGTTCTTCGACAGCAGCGGCGACGGGATAGGGGACTTTCCCGGGCTGACCTCGCGCCTGGACTACATCCAGGATCTCGGCGTCAATACCCTCTGGCTCCTGCCCTTTTACCCGTCGCCGATGCGCGACGACGGGTACGACATCTCCGACTACCGCAACGTCCACCCCGACTACGGCACCCGCAAGGACTTCCGGCAGTTCGTTCGTGCGGCCCACCGGCGCGGGATCCGCGTGATCGCGGAGCTGGTCATCAACCACAGCTCCGATCAGCACCCCTGGTTCCAGGCCGCCCGCCGCGCGCCGCCGGGCTCCCGCAAGCGCGACTATTACGTCTGGAGCGAAACCGACCAGAAGTTCCCGGAGACCCGGGTCATCTTCACCGACACCGAGAGCTCCAACTGGGCCTGGGACCCGGTCGCGAAGGCCTATTACTGGCACCGGTTCTTCTCCCACCAGCCGGACCTCAACCACAACAACCCCTCGGTCGTGAAGGCCGTCATCCGGGTGATGCGATTCTGGCTCGACCAGGGGGTCGACGGGCTGCGGCTCGATGCGATCCCCTACCTGTGCGTGCGCGAGGGGACGACCAACGAGAATTTGCCCGAAACCCACGCGGTGATCCGGCAAATGCGCAGCGTCGTGGATGCCCATTACCGCAACCGCATGTTCCTGGCCGAGGCCAACCAGTGGCCGGAGGACGTGCGCGAGTATTTCGGGGATGGGGATCAGTGCCACATGGCCTACCACTTCCCGCTGATGCCGCGGATGTACATGGCGGTCGCCCAGGAAGACCGCTATCCGATGACCGAGATCCTGGCCCAGACCCCGGAGATCCCGCCCAGCTGCCAGTGGGCCCTGTTCCTGCGCAACCACGACGAGCTGACCCTCGAGATGGTCACGCACCGCGAGCGCGACTACATGTACCGGATGTACGCGGTCGATCCGCGCATGCGCGTCAATGTCGGCATCCGCCGCCGGCTGGCCCCGCTCATGGATAACGATCCGGAGCGTATCAAGCTGTTGAACAGCCTGCTGCTCTCCTTGCCGGGGTCGCCGATCGTCTATTACGGCGACGAGATCGGGATGGGCGACAATTTCTACCTCGGCGACCGCAACGGGATGCGCACGCCGATGCAGTGGAGCCCGGACCGCAATGCCGGATTCTCGCGGGCGGACCCGCAGCGACTCTATCTGCCGCCCATCATGGACCCGGTCTATGGCTACGAGGCGGTCAACGTCGAGGCCCAGCGGCGCGAGCCTTACTCCCTGCTGAACTGGATGAAGCGGCTGATCGCGGTGCGCCGGGCGCACAAGGCATTCGGCCGCGGCACCTTCGCCATGCTCCACCCAGGCAATCGCAAGATCTTCGCCTATGTGCGCCAGCACGAGGGCGAGACGATCCTGTGCGCCGCCAACCTGGCGCGCTCGGCGCAGCCGGTCGAGCTGGACCTGAGCCGTTTTCGCGGTCTGGTCCCCGTGGAGCTGATGGGAGGGACCCCCTTTCCCCCGATCGGCGAGCTTCCCTACCTCCTAACCCTGCCGGGTCATGCCTTCTACTGGTTCAGGCTCGCCCCCGAGGCCGAGGCGCCCGGCTGGCATCAGCTGCGACTGCCGGCCCTGGAGCTGCCGGTGCTTGTCCTCACGGCTGACATCGGCACCTTCATCCCGGAGCGGGTCGGGGCCACCCGGGCGTCCCTGGCCGAGGGGCTGCGGCGCCAGCTCGAGCGCGACGCGATTCCGCGCTTTCTCCCCGGACAACGCTGGTTCGCGGGCAAGGATGCGCAGCTGGAATCGGTTGCGATCGCGGGGATGGCAGACTGGTCTACCCCGGGCGGCACCTGGCTCATGACCGTCCTTTCCGTCGCACTGCACGATCGACCGCCGGAGCGCTACATCCTCCCGCTCGCCCTGGCCTGGGAGGGAAAGGACGAGGAGCCCTTGAGCGCGCTTGCCCCGGTAACCCTGGCCCGCGTGCGCCAGCACGCGCGCATGGGGGTCCTGTACGACGCCTTCGCCAACGAGGCCTTCTGCAGGTCGCTGCTCGCCGCCATGGGGACTGGCGAGCGCCTCGCGATCGGCCCCTACACCTTGACGTTCTCCGCCACGTCCGCCTACCCGGCACTGATCGGCGCGCTAACGGCCGAGCCCGCAGTCCGCCGCTTGACGGAGGCGAGCAATAACGCAGTGGTATTCGGCGAGCGGTTGTTCCTCAAGGGCTCCCGCCGACTGCGCCCGCGCGTCAACCTGGATCTCGAGATGGGCCGGTTCCTCACCGAGCATGCGCCAGAGGTTCGCACGGTCCCGGTCGGCGGCGCGGTCGAGCTGCTGGAGTCCGACGGGACCGTGACCGCACTGGCTGCATTGCAGGGCTATGTGGAGAACCAGGGGGATGCCTGGTCCTACACCCAGGGATACCTGGACCGTTTCCTGACCCAGTCGCTCGCGGCCCCGCCGAACGGGAGCCTGGACGACGCGCAGATGCACGCCGGCTATGCCCTGCTGATGGCGACCCTGGGCCGGCGGACCGCGGAGCTACACGCCGCCCTGGCCGCCGCGCGCGGCGACCCCGCCTTCGAGCCGGAGCCGATCGCCCCGGAAGAGCCGGGGATCTGGGCGATGGCCATTGCCGCCGAGGGTGCGGCGACGCTCCAGCTTCTGAGGCAGGACATCGGCAACCTGTCGGGGGCGTCCTTGGCGGCAGCGAGGGCGGTTCTCGCCGAGGAAGATCGACTGCCGGCTACCCTGTCCGCATTCGGCGTTCCGGTCCAGGCTGTGAAGACGCGCCTGCACGGGAGCTTCCACCTGGGCCAAGTCCTGATCGTGGGCAGCGACGTCGTGCTGATCGGTTTCGGGACCGGGCCTGCCGAAGGGATCGAGGCCAGACGGTCCAAGGGATCGTCGCTCAAGGACCTGGCCGGCCTGCTGCGCTCGCTCGACTACGCCGCCGCGTCGGCACTCGCCAAGGTCACGGCCGAGCGTTCGGAGGACCTGAAGAGGCTCGAGCCCCTCGCCCGCTCCTGGGAGACGGTTGCGCGGGAGGCATTCATGGCCGGCTATCGCGAGCGCATCCTGGGCTGCCCGACCTGGCCCGCAGCGCCCGGCGCGGCGGAACGGCTCATCTCCATGTTCTGCCTGGAGAGTATCTTCCGGGAGGTGCGCGAGGAGTTGGCGAACAGACCGGACTGGGTCAAGGTACCTCTGGAACGTCTACTGAAGCTGATAGCGACGACAGCTGCCGGAGACGCGAGGCCCTGAACGTTGGTTAGCCATCGCGGGGGAACTGTCGCGACGGTCGTTGCGTCAATAACCGGGTACCTGCGCCCCGTCTTTTTTTGGGGGCTTGCAGATGTTTGCGCCCGGCCGCGGACTCCGCGTTTGCCTCCGGGTTGGGCGTGCAGCCCCGGCGCCCCCGATCTGCAGGAGGTACGATCCATGCGAATGGCACTGAGATTCCTGATCCCGCTGCTCGTCGTACTGGGGGCCGTTGCCTGGGCCGCCACGCCGCTCTTGGGCGAGCTGATCGAGCGGTGGCTGCGCACCGACGTGGAGATGCGCTCTCAACTGGTCTTCGATTCTATCCAAGACTCCGTCGTCCGCAACGCCGGCGATGCCAACGGCCGGCGCATCGACGGACTTTTTGCGCGCATCGCCCGCGACGAGCGACTCCTGGCGGTGGGCCTGTGCGCCCCCGGGGGTCTGCTGATCCACCGTTCGCCCACCTGGCCGTCGGCCTTGGGATGTCCGCCGGGACCGGCGGACGCTTCGACCGGCAAGCCCGCCTTCAAGGTCGAGCCGCTCAACGATGGAACCGTGCTCACCGCGGCCTTCGCACTCGGGGATGACGGAGCCGCGCTCGGCGATCTGGTGATCGTCCACGATCTCAGCTTCATCGAACGGCGCAGCGCTAAGGTGGGGCGCTATCTGACTGTCTTTCTCGCCGGGCTCGGGCTGGCGATCTCGGCGATCACCGTCGTCGTTGCCCGGCTGACGCTCCGAGGATGGTTGCGCGCGGTGCGCAAGGGGTTGGCCCCGACCGAAGACGGTGGAACGCCGGACCGGGATCTGTCCCCCGATATAGCGCCGCTGGTGCTCGAAATGCGCGAGATGCTCCGCAATCTGGACGTACCGCGCGGGATCTCCGATGCCATCCGGGTGGATTGGAGCCCGGATACGCTCCGAAATCTGCTGAAGTCAGAGCTACCGGGCGCCGAGGTGATCGTGGTCTCCAACCGGGAGCCCTATACCCATAACCAAGAGGGCGAAACGATCCGGGTCCAGCGCCCGGCGAGCGGGCTTGTGACCGCACTGGAGCCCATCGTTCGGGCCTGCGGCGGGACCTGGATCGCCCATGGGAGCGGCTCGGCCGATGCCCGCACGGTCGATGGCAAAGACCATATACAGGTTCCCCCGGAGTCCCCGGCATACACCCTGAGAAGGGTCTGGCTGTCCGACGAGGAGCAGGATGGCTATTACTACGGGCTGGCGAACGAGGGGCTCTGGCCGCTGTGTCATATCGTCTTCGTGCGACCCAGCTTCCGTGCCTCCGACTGGGCGCAGTATCGAGCCGTGAACCGCAAGTTCACGGACGCGGTGGTTGCCGAGGCGCGCTCGCCGAACCCGGTGGTCCTGGTCCAGGACTATCACTTCGCCCTGTTGCCCCAGCTGGTGCGCGAACGCCTGCCGGGGGCCACCATCGTTACGTTCTGGCATATCCCCTGGCCCAATCCGGAGGTCTTCGGTATCTGCCCCTGGCGGGAGGAGATCCTGCGAGGGCTCTTGGGCAGCACGATCCTGGGGTTTCACACCCAGTTCCACTGCTTGAATTTCCTGGATTCGGTCGATCGCTTTCTAGAGTGCCGTATCGATCGGGAGCAAGGTACGACGCTCGCCTGCGGTCGCACGACCCTGGTGAGGCCCTACCCGATCTCGATCGAGTGGCCGCCGGACTCGCTGGTTGGCCAGCCGACCGTACCCGAGTGTCGGGTCGCGGTCCGTCGAGAGCATGGTCTGGCGCCCGACACGCTGCTGGCGGTCGGGGTGGAGCGCTTCGACTACACCAAGGGGATCGCCGATCGTTTCCGCGCAGTGTCCACCCTGCTCGAGGACCACCCCGAATGGATCGGCCGTTTCAGCCTGTTGCAGATCGCTGCCCCGACCCGCAGCCGACTGCCGATCTATCGCCAGACCCAGGCGGAGGCCGAGGCAGTCGCCAACGCGGTCAACGAGCGCTTCGGCCGAGCGGACTGGAGACCCATCGTGCTGGTAGCCAGGCACCACGAGCCCGACCAGGTTTTCACCGTCTTTCGCGCCGCCGACCTGTGTCTGGTCTCCAGCCTGCACGACGGGATGAATCTGGTGGCCAAGGAGTTCGTCGCCGCCCGCGACGACGAGGATGGGGTACTGGTCTTGAGCAGCTTCGCGGGGGTCTCGCGAGAGCTGATCGAGGCACTGATCGTCAATCCCTACGACACCCGTGCGATGAGCGAGGCCATGCATCGCGGGCTCCTGATGCCGCCCCAGCAGCGGCGCGAGCGAATGCATCTCATGCGTGCGCTGGTCAGCGAGAACAATGTCTATTATTGGGCCGGGCGGATGCTCCTGGAGGCCGCGCGATTACGCAAACGCCAACGGATCGAGGAACAGATCGAACGGGTCGCAGTACCATTCGGTCGGCGGGCGCGGGCGACTCGGCGATGAGCGGCCCACCGCCGACCCCGTCGGACGGCTGGGCCTGGGCGCTCTTCCTGGATATCGACGGGACCCTGCTCGATCTGGCACCGACGCCCGACGGGGTACGCCTGCCGCCGACGCTGTCGGCCCAACTGCGCGCACTCTCGCTTGGCCTGGGCGGCGCTCTGGCCCTGGTGAGCGGGCGCCCGCTGAGCGACATCGACCGGCTCTTTCCCGAGCGCTTCGACGCGGCCGGCACCCACGGCGCCCAGTGGCGCTTAGGCGGCATCGAGACCGGACCGGAGCCGGTGGACGGAACGGACCTGTCCGAGGCCAGGGCGTTGCTCCGGGAAGCGGTCATCCGACTGCCCGGCACGCTGCTGGAGCACAAGCCCCACGCGCTTGCACTGCACTACCGTCTGGCCCCCGAGCTTGAGTCCGAGATCCGGGCTCTGGCAGTGAATGCAGGGCAGGCGCTGGGACCGGCATATCGGCTCCAGACCGGCAAATCGGTCATCGAGATCCTGCCGGCCTGGGCCGGCAAGGGTATGGCCATCCGGCGTTTCATGGGCCTGCCGCCCTACGCCGGACGCACCCCGGTCTTTGCCGGCGACGACCTGACCGACGAAGATGGATTCGCTGCGGTCAATGCACTCGGTGGATATTCCATTCGGGTGGGGGAATGGGCCGCGACCCAGGCACCGTATCGGCTCGACTCCCCATCCGCGTTGCGCGACTGGCTCGCGAGCCTGATCGCGCGTCTCCCTCAAGACCCCTCGCGAGGTCAGCCCTGACGACTCAAGACCCGCGAATAATCAGGAGCTTGGGACGGGTCGCCCGCTCGCCTCGCGGACCTCTTGTCCCGCAAGCTGACGGATGCGTTGAAGCATTGCGGCGAGCCCGTTGCGGCGGGTCAGGCTCAGGTGACGGTCGAGCCCCAGCCGGGCGAAGAACGCGAGTGCGTCGAAGGCCAGGATCGTCTGGGCGCTCTGACCCGAGAAGAGCTGTTGGAGCAGCGCGATGAGTCCGCGCACGATGTCCGAGTCGCTATCGGCGAGAAACTCGACGATATCCGCCGATCCGGGGCGAATGCGGGCGCAAAGGTGGACTTGACTCTGGCAGCCCGAGACGAAATTAGCGGGGGTCTTGAGCGACTGAGGCATAGCGGGCAGCCGTTGGCCCAGATCGATGATTTGCTGATAGCGCATGGTCCAATCGGGCAGGCAATCGAAGAGCTCGGCGATCTCTTGCGCTGCCGCCTCCGGGGACTGCGCTGCCGCGGCGGGATAGCCGATCGGCTCCTCGCTTTCGGACGACTCGGGGGCCGATGGCGAAGGCTCCGCCGCTCGACGGCTCCCGGCGGCCCGACCCTGGCGCGCAGCCGCGACGATCCCGGTAAGCGCTTCTGCCAGACGATCGATCTCGTCTTCGGTGTTGTAGACACCGAAGGATGCGCGGGCGGTGGACGAGACTCCCAATCGGTCCATCAGCGGCTGGCAGCAATGGTGTCCGGTACGGATACAGATGCCTTCGAGGTCCAGCCTGGTACCCATATCGAGGGTGGCGATGGGCGGGTTCGTCGCCACCCAGGACAGCACGCCTGCCTTGAGTGGCGCGGTGCCCTTGATCTCCACCCCGGGGATACCCGAGAGTCGCTCGGTGGCGCGGTGCAACAGCCGGTCTTCGTGGGCTGCGACCCGCTCCACACCGATCTCGTCCAACCAGTCGATGGCCGCCGCTAGGCCCACGGCCCCTGAGATATGGGGGGTACCCGCTTCGAATTTGTTTGGAAGCTCCGCGTACTCGGTCCGCTCGAAGGTCACCCGCTCGATCATGTCGCCGCCACCCTGATAGGGGGGCATGGCGTCGAGCAGCCGGCGTTTGCCGTAGAGGACCCCGATTCCGGTCGGCCCATAGAGTTTGTGACCGGAGAATGCATAGAAGTCCGCGTCAAGGTCTTGCACGTCCGTCAGGCCATGCGCCACCCATTGCGCGCCGTCGATGAGGACCAGTGCGCCCACGGCATGGGCGGCGGCGACGATCTCCGCGACCGGATTGATTGTGCCCAAGGCGTTGGAGACGTGATTGACCGACACTATCCGGGTGCGCGGCCCGAGCAACCGGAAATACTCGTCCATCCGCAGGGCTCCGCGATCGTCGATGGGGATGACGCGGATCCGCGCCCCGGTGGCCTGGGCCGCCATCTGCCAGGGAACGATGTTGGAGTGGTGCTCAAGCTCCGAGAGCACGATCTCGTCGCCGGGCTTCAGATTCGCACGGCCCCAGGATGCGGCCACCAGATTAATGGACTCGGTTGTGCCCCGGGTGAACAGACACTCGGCAGGCTCGGCGGCACCGATAAAGCGGGCCACCCGCTCGCGCGCGGCCTCGTAGAGGGCCGTCGCGGTCTGGGACAGACGGTAGGCCCCGCGATGGATGTTGGCATGCCGCTCCCGGTAGTAATCGGTCACGGCCGCGATCACCCGCTCGGGCTTCTGCGAGGTTGCGGCATTATCGAGATAGATCAGTGGCCGACCGTAGACCTGGGTGCTCAAGATCGGGAACTGGGCGCGAATGGCCTGGAGATCCAAGGCTGGAATATCGGCAGGTACAACGGAGGAAAGAACGTTCATGGCTGGCGGTGCTGTGCGTGGTAGCGGTCGGGACCGATGCTGGGTGTCGCCCGGTCGCCGCGGGTCGTCAAGCCCGACCCGCGCGCCGAGCGCCGCCGGACAGACCTGGACGCCGATCGACGGCACAGGCGCGGACCCAGGTCGAGCGTCCGATGATTCTACATGGTGCCCTAAGGGGACCGTCTTCAAGCAGCCAGCGCGATCGGCCGTGCGCTAACCCGCCCGCCGCAAGGCGCGCTGGGCGCCATCGACCAAATCCAGAGGCTGCAAGAGATCGTTGCTGGCGAACCGGATCAGCTCGATCGTCAACCGGCGATTGCGGCCGATCAGCATGTCGTTGAAGGTCAGGGTATCGGCTGCCTTGCGCGCGTGTATTGGAACCTTGATGTTCATGTGGTCCAGTGTCAGGGAGACGCGATCGAGGCGCAGGTGCTTGGCGGGCTCGCTCAAGATCCGGGCAACCAGGGCAAGCTGATCCCCGAGGGTCGCCACCTTGGTGCGCAGCCCCTCGAGCTCCACCTCCAGATCCCGCAGCCGCGCGTCGTCGCCCGGGTCGGCGGCTACCCCATAGACCGGCGGCTCCGCCCCGCGCACGCCCGGCCAGCCCTTCGCCGAGGCCCGGCCCCTGGCCTGAAGCAAGAGCCGTCGCTGATGCTCCAGCTGCGCCCGGCGGGCGCGGATCGAGGCCAGGTGCTGCCCGGCCACTTCGATCAGGTAATCGAAGGCGCGCTCCTGGACCTGGCGCCGGGTTTCTTGCTCGACGTGGGCCGGGAAATCGATCCGGTGATTGTGGAAATTCACCGCGGTCTGGGGGACATCGCGCAGCACCCGGTCGCCGTCGAGCGCCATGCCCAGCACCCGCTTCTCGGTCCGCTCCATGCGCAGGGCCGCAAACAGCTCCTTGGGCGCGGTGCCGCCGGTCTGCTGGAGATATCCGCGCACCGCGGGGCTGAAGCTCAAGATCTCAAGGAGATGATCGGGACCGACGAAGAGCGCGCGCAGCCGCGAGTCTTCCGAGAAACGGCGCCGGTCGAAGACGGTGGGCGGGGGCAGCGCGTTTACGTTGGCAGTCAGATAATCGACCGCATGCTCCACCGGACGCGACAGGATGCGCCGGTAATGGGGGACCGCTCGCAGTCGGGGGTCTACCCCGTCCACCACGCGCTCCACCGCCGCGCGGATCGGGGCCGAGTCGATTCGGCCGACCGACCCATGGGCCGGGGTAAAGAGTGAATTGAATAGTCCGAACAAGTGTGGGGCCCTCCGGCGGATCTTTAGGGGTCCAGAAAACGACAATCGCTGTCCGAGCCCCAAGACAACCGGGCGCCGCAAAGCGAGCGGAAGTAAGGCCGCCTGCCGAGACAAGGCCGCCACCAACCTTACGGATGGTCCAGTATAGCGTGCTCGCAAGTGAAAGTATTAATCCCTATATCCATATCGTTGATATGGTCTATTTCCCAGAGCCCCGAGGGCTTCGGGGACATCAGGGATCGCGAGTCGGCATGATCGGCTCGCCCGGCCCGTCCGCGCAGCAGATCCCGGCGGCTGATCGCGATGCCTGCGGATTTACTCGGAGCGACCGGCGGCGGGCCTCGAGCTTCAGCCAGGCAGCGCCATGAACTGATCGCGGTCCCCGTCGCACTGGGGGCAGCGCCAGTGGTCCGGCAGGGCCGAGAAGGGGGTCCCCGGGGGGATCTGCCACTGAGGGTCCCCCTGGGCCGGATCGTAGACCTGCCAACAGATCTTGCACTCCAGTCGGGTGTTCGGACCGATGCGAGTCCCGTCGCCCAGATAGGAGCCCTCAAACCCGGAGCGCGGGGCGAAGCGGCCGGGCTCGGCGCTCAATTCAGTGCCTCCAAGATCTCGCGCAGGCGCCCGGCGCTATCCTCGATGTCCTCTTGGGCGGCCAGGGCCGCGGCAGGCACGTCGACCACCTCCAGGGTGTTCAGGATGAGGCGCTCGTCGGCGTTGTAGTGTCTGACCCACCAGCAGTTGGCGAGTGCGGTAGCAGAGATCCGACAGTTGCCATAACCCCGCGACAGGATGGTCGCCGGCCCCTGTCCCAAGCGCTCGTCCATGTAGGCCAGGTCCGCCTCCGACTGGGGCAGCAGGGTGAGATTGACGACGTAAGCCGCAGCGCCCGGGGTCCAGGCAAGGACCTGGGCATTGAGCTCGGCGAGCACCGACCGTGCGTTCATCGTCCCCACCGGCGGGGGGGCGCTCAGGTCCACCTGAAGCGCCGCCCCGGTGAAGGCGGTGGCCCGCACCAGCCGCGGGATGTCCGCCACCTCCAGTCGATCGCGCCCGTTCGCCCCGCGCACCCGCCAGCATCCGGCCAGCCGGGTCTCCTGAGCGCGCAGCTCCGTCGCCCCGGCGAGTCGGATGCTGACCTCCCCCTCCCCCAGCGTCTGATCGATCAGATCCAGATCCGGACCCGGGAGCCCCGCCAGGTCCAGCTCCCAGGGCGCATCGCCCACCTGGTAGGCGTCCAGGGCATCGAGCAGCCGCCCCAGCAGGGCGAGACCTGCTGCGCAGGCCACGGCGCGCTCGGGCTCCGGCAGCCGCGGCGGCCGGTAGGTCTCCATCCCCTGAGGCATGGGCAGATAGTGGAGCCCGGCGCCGTCGGGAGCGTCCGGCTGGGAGCCGGGGCCGAGGGTCAAACCGGAGATGGGAAAGGGACTCATGGTCAAGTCTCCCGAAACGTATTGGTCCGCAGATGCACGTAAACGAATGGCTGGATTGCAGTCCATGTACGTCTACGATCGATGAAGCGCCGCCGGCCGCTCCTCGACCACCGGAATACCCAGGGCCGGCAATCGCCCGGGTACGGACGCGAGCAGCCGCTCGCTCTCCTCCCGGTAGACCGACCAGTCGCGCAGCCGCTCGATGCAGCCCAGATAGCCCGTCGGGGCGAGAAAGACCAACGCCGGCCAGGTCGAAAAGCCATAGCGCGCCTGAAGCACCCGCGCGTCGGGGCCGTCGACCAATGCGGCCGTACAACGCCCCGCCAGGGTCTTCATCAGCTCCGGCAGGATCACTGCCAAGTCCAAGGACTCCGGATGCAGCACCGGATCTCCGGCGAAGAATAGCACCGTGGCCGGGTGGCCCGAGATCAATCCTGCAATCCCGGCCGAGTCGACCCGCTGGATGCCATGGCGCTCTGGGAGTGCGGCGATCAGCGGGTGCTGCGCCGGTTGGGTCGCGGGTATATGCGTTGTCATGGATTGGGCAACCGGTCGGCGAGGCTACGCAGATGTTCGGGAAGGCTCGGCTCCCGATCCACCAGGTCCGAAAACAGATGGTCGATCGACTGGCCTTGGGCGGTCATCGCCAGGGCCGCCAGCGCATCGCGCACCCGCAACGCCTGAGTCTCCCCCAGGACCTCCCTGGCCGTGCCCAGGAAGGTCAAGACCCAGGCCCCAGGGGGCTGGGGACCGACCAAGCGCATGTCCACCTGGGCGCGCTCCCCGCCGTCGTCGCACCAGGCCCAGAGCGGGCCGCAGTCGATCACCTGCATCGGGACCCCGATACACATCAGACGCCGCCCCGGCGTGCAAGCACCCTGGCATCCCCCACCCGGCAGGCTAGCTCCTCGCTCGGGCGTCCTCCCTCGTAGCGCTCCAGGGTCAGCGACTCGTGGGGCATGTCTGCGAGCGTCTCGGGTACCTCGTCCAAGGGCTGAGGAAAGACCTGGAGCCCGGCCAAATACCCTAGGGCCAGATCGATGGCTGGCCCGATGCAAGCCCTGACCTCCGGTCTCAGGCTGCCGCCGAAGTCCTCGAGCTCCACCGGCTGGACCCCGATCAGCAGCAGGCGCTCCGGGTAGTCCCCCAGCAAATCCGCGAGGGCCAGGACCTCCTGAAACCCGGTCTGGTGCAGACTCATCTTCTTGGCCCCCATGAAGTGCGGCACCTCATCCCCCTCCACCCGCTTCATGGTCCCGGGCGGCAATCCATAGTCTACCGCGTCGAAAACTACCAGCACGTCCGCCGCACGCACCTGATCCACCAGATAGATCCCCTGGGTCCCGCCGTCCAGCAGCCGAACATTGGGCGGGAAGCGGAAACGGCGCGCCAGCTCCTCGACCGCGCGCACGCCGAACCCCTCGTCGGCCCACAGGACGTTGCCGATACCGAGAACGAGTACGCTGGGTGGTTGCTGCATGGGACTGGCTCCGCGCTGAGGTCGAGCGATGGCCTTACGCTAAGCACAAAACGCGCCAGCCGCGGCACGGGCCCTAATCCACTGCCGCGGTTGGGTATCGGGACCAGGTCCGCACGACCCGGCACCGAATCGCCGTAAAGAGACCGATCGGCGGTACGCCCAACCGGCAAGTTGGTTTCTCCTCCGGCAGGTGGGGGTCAAGCACCGGTCGAATCTGGCGAGAAGGACGCCATCCGCGACTGCGAGAGCCGCATCCGCAGCGAACCGAGGGTGTCCGACCGCGGAACCAAGGCCCCGCGAACCTCACCGCGGGATCGGCGGTTAGGCCCCATCCGACTGCTCATGACCGGCAGCCAATTCCGGCAAGCGCGCCTGCGGCGGTGCGCTTCGCGCGCCGAGGATCTCGCCGAGCAGGGCCTTGGAGCGACGGGCGATCAGCTCGTTCGACAATTGCCGCTCGTTGAACAGGAGCGTCTGCAATGCACTGCGGTCCTGAAAGAGGATGTCGGACGGTGTCGGGCCGAAGGGCCGGTTTCGGGCGATGCGGGCAATTCGCCCCAAGTTGAGGCCCCGCCCGTCGTCGAGCAGGATCAGGTGCGGGGCCAGGCCCTTGGTCGGATCCGGTCGCGGAAATTCCACGACACCCAGCAAGACGTATGGCCGGTCGGTGAGGCGAACGCCGAGTTGGACCTCTGTGGCCTCGATCTCCGCGAGGTAGATCGTTTCTCCTATTGCTGCATAGAGCTGCTCGACCTGCAGCGTGTAGTCTGGGGATGGCCACAGGCCCCCGATCGGGCTGCCGCGGTCGGCCTCCGCGGCCGTCGGCGGTGTGCGATTCCAGGTGTCTTTCATCGTCCACTCTCGCGGGAAGCGATCGGCTATCGACGGCTCAGAATACCAGCACTTGATCTGCCGCCAGGGTCGCTTCCGCCAACTCGTCCAGGGTGCTGCGCCGGGCGCCCTCCACCAATTCGGCATCGGCGATGCCGCGGGCATCCATGCAGGTCCCGCACAGCAGGACCTCGCCACCGCGGCCGATCGACTTGGTCATCAGCTCCAGCTTGTAGTAGCCCTGGGGGACCTTTTGGCCGGTCTTGGCGCAGGCCACGGCGTCGGCCATCAGGAAGACAGTCACTTGGGCACCCTTACCGGCGAGTGCCTTGGCCAGGCGCAGACCGTTGAAGCTGCGCTCGGTGCCGTAGGGGGGGTCGTTGAGAATGAACAGTGCCTTCATGGGGAGCTACTCCGGTTGGTGGGATGCGATTCGATGGGCCAGCCGTTGGCGAGCCAGGCGGTCATGCCGCCCTGGACGACCTGGACTTGAGCTCGGTCACAGGCATCATGGGCACTGGCGCAGGCGGGCGATCGGGAAGGCGAGCGCGGCCCCGAGGGTGGCCCCGGTCAGGTTGTACAGCGTCCCCCAGACCGGGCCGAAGAGTGCCCCGCCGGCCAGGGTCAGGAGCGACCCGGGCAAGAACAGCAAGGTGGCGAGCGTATAGACGGCCATGAAGACCAGGGGCCCGGCCGCGACCCAGTCCGTCGAGGCGGCGGCGTCCAGGTGTTCCCGGTAGACCAGGGCGAGGGCGATGCCGGCGGCGAGCGCCAGGGCGAGCAGCAGGCGTGTCAGGCCCTTCACGACCAATGCTGGCAGATCCAGCGCTATCATTCAACCTTAGCGTTGAACGTTGTGCGCCGCCCGAGCTAACCGCCCGAGTTTTTACAGATTGAAGCCAGTACCTTCAATTTGTACGAACGGCGCTGCGCCTCGCGCAGGGAATTCCCGTCCTTGCGATCAACGGGCCGAGCCGGTCAGGCGAGACGACCTTCGCCCGCGACGGGCTCAGGTGAGGAGTGAATAACCGAGTCCGGCCATGGCACTGGCCGAGATGACCGGGATGATGCCGACCTTGAAACGCCAGAGGGCGAGGAAGGCGGCGATGGTGACGAGCAGCGAGAACCACTCGAAGCGCCCCGCGAAGGGGGCCACGTCCGTGCCCTGGGGCCAGAGCACATGCCAGGCGAAAAAGACCGCCAGGTTGATGATCACACCCACTACTGCGGCCGTAATCGCGGTCAAGGGTCCAGTGAATTTGAGGTCGTGCCGGGTGGCCTCCACCGCCGGAGCGCCCACCAGGATGAACAGGAAGGACGGCAGGAAGGTGAAAAAGGTCGCCACACTGGCCCCGGCGATGCCGGCCAGGACCTGGGCCTCGGGTCCGAACAGCTCCTTGGTCCAACCGCCGACGAAGCCGACGAAGGCGACCACCATGATCAGCGGACCGGGGGTGGTCTCCCCCAGTGCCAGGCCGTCGATCATCTGCTGACCTGTTAGCCAGCCGTGGGTCTCCACCCCACCCTGGTACACATAGGGCAGCACTGCATAGGCCCCGCCGAAGGTCACCAGGGCCGCCTTGGTGAAGAACCAGCCCATCTGCGCGAGCGGTCCCTGCCAGCCATAGCTCAGGAATAACAGACCTTCGACGAGGGCCCAGAGCCCCAGACCCGCCAGGCTGTAGAGCAGGGTACGCGGCCAGGAGAATCCGGCGTGCCCCGGCGTCGGGGTGTGGTCGTCGATCAAGGCCGGGCCAAAGGTCATGCTCGAGGCCCCATGACCGCCGCCGGTCTTGAACCTGTCCGGGGCGATGCGCCCACCGACATAGCCGATGATCCCGGCTGCCAGGACGATGTATGGGAACGGAATATTCAGCGCGAAGATTGCCACGAAGGCCGCCGCCGCAATGGCCCACAAGACCCCGTTGCGCAGCGCCCGGGAGCCGATCCGCCAGGCGGCGAAGACCACGATGGCGGTGACCGCCGGCTTGATGCCATAGAGGATTCCGGCCACCGCCGGAACGTTGCCATAGGCCAGATAGACCCAGGTCAGGGCAATCAGGATTGCGAGCGAGGGCAGCACGAACAGGACCCCGGCCAGGATACCGCCCAGGGTGCCGTGCATCAGCCAGCCGATGTAGGTGGCGAGCTGCTGGGCCTCGGGTCCAGGGAGGACCATAGTGTAGTTGAGCGCGTGCAGGAAGCGGTGCTCGCTGATCCAGCGGCGGCGCTCCACCAGATCCGTGTGCATCATGGCGATCTGTCCCGCAGGGCCGCCGAAGCTCACGAAGCCGAGCTTGAGCCAATAAACGAATGCCTCGAACAGGGAGACCGGGGCGGGCGGGGCCTGGGGTACAGCCTGAGACCCTGGCTGGGATGGGGCAATGGCGTTGCGGGTGGCGGACATGGGGTACCTCGGTGCGGTGGATGCTGTCCCGGGGGAAGTCAGATCAGGTGCCAGGGGTCGAGAAATGCAGGTAGAGGGCGTCCAGTATCGGGCTCGCTGCCGCGAGTAAGGCATCATCGTCGGGGCAGCCGGCGCGCAACCCTGCCAGCACGGCTTCAAGGCCGGCTGCCTCGGCCACCGGCAGGCCGCCGAGGTCCAGGTAGTGGACCAGTGCCCCCAGGCGCGCAAGCCCAGGGGCCTGTTCCAGACCAAAGCTTGCCAGCAGCACCTCGAAGGTGACCTGCTCGCCGCCCGGGATCGAGGCATGGCTGAAGGAGGCCCCGTCGAAGTCGAACCCGAGCGCGTCCGGGGGACAGGCCGCGGGGCTATCCAGCCACAGAAATCGGGCCTCGGGGTCGATGTGACGGCGGATCAGCCAGGCGCTCGCGACCCGGTCCACCCACAGGTGGCGACGGGTCGCCCAGGTGCGGCCCCGGTAGTCCGCCGGGACCAGCGGCACGATGGCGCGTTGGGAGGACCCGGGCTCCTGGGGGGAGAAGCGCCGGTTGATCGCGGCCTCGAGGGCGGCGCGTGCCGCCTGCGCCTGTCCGCGGGGCGTCCCCGGGAAGAAGTCCATGCGCTCCACCTCGGCCAGTGCCCTGTCCAGTTGGCGCAGGCGCCGTCGGGCACCGGCTTCATCGAGCCCCGGGATCTCCACGGACAGCTTGGCCATCCCTCGGATCAGCTCCGCATAGTCCGCCGTTCGGTCGAACAGGGCGGCGAGGGCCCGCTCCACCTCGGCCGACTGGGCGGGTAGCTCCAGCAACCAGGCGGTACCCTCCTCCGCGGCAACCTCACCGGCCAAGGACTCGAAGGCGGCCTTGGCCGCCTCGGACGCGGGGAGCACAGACACCCCGTCGCGCAGACTGCCTACGCCCAAATCCCTGAGCGCCCGCCACAGCCGGACTCGCGCCGTGCTGGCCGGGCGGCCTGGCAGGCTGACGGAAAGGAGGAGCCAACGGGTCAGTTCCAATTGCATGCTGAAACTGATATTACATATTTGAAATAATAGATACAATCTGCAGTCGAGCTATCCCACTTGTGGTGGGACACAGCACGGGGCGAGATCCCTAGAGCCTATGACCTCCGGTTTGCCCTTACCGGGCAAGCATCTCCCGGTTCAGGCCTGGAACACTGGCGCCGAGCGTACATCCCATGCGGCGCCGGTTAGGGGCT
Organism: uncultured Gammaproteobacteria bacterium; assembly: GCA_963780725.1. Lineage (GTDB taxonomy): Bacteria > Pseudomonadota > Gammaproteobacteria > Chromatiales > Chromatiaceae > Thiodictyon. The sequence continues at coordinate 2,163,439 of CAWACV010000001.1, read as the reverse complement.
GGACGGATCCTTCGCTCAGCCGGGCGTCAGTTACGTCGAAAGTGGCGTGCAGCTCCCGCATTGCCTCATCCCCGACCTTGGCGGTCGGGGGCGCTCGGGTTCGCACAGTCTCGGCGGATCAGCGCAATGAGGTCAGGAAGCCCCGAGCAGCCCGCGAGCGCCGCGGCGCCCGCGCAGACCTGTGGCTCGCCGCTGACCAGGCGGAAAATCGCCGGGAGCGGGGCCGCGATGCCGGGGAAGCGGCTACGAAACTGGTCGCGGTGCAGAAACTCGCACGGAACGCCCAAGGACTCGACGAAGGCTCGCCACTCGGCGCGCTCCGCGAAGACGCCGTGGGTGATCGCGCACAGTTGGCAGGGGTAGGTGCTGGGGGAGAAGAGCTTGTGGCCGATGTCGCCCAGGGTGTTGAAGAGACCGCTGTCCCCGTTGTAAACGAAGAGCAGAGGGTTCGTGGCGTTCATCTCTCCTTCGACCGCCCCAGACGGGCAATTTTGACGGCGAGCAGGAACCAGGGCGTCGCGTGCAGGACCAGGTCGAAGATTCGGAGTCCCGCTCGCGCGTCGTGCGCACCGACCGGGCAGATGAGCCCTTATACTCAGACGCCTTCAGTCGTCGTTCAACGTCCTTTTCGACTGTTGCCGACCCACCCCAGCGAGCCGCGCTCATGCCCCAGCCGCCAGACCTCAAGCTGTCCCCCAAGCAGTCCCTGTTCGCGCACCTGGCACTGATCGCCCGCGCCCTGGGCCATGGGGCACGCCTGGAGCTGCTGGACTTCCTCGCCCAGGGGGAGCGCAGTGTCGAGGACCTGGCCCAGGTGGCCGGACTATCCATCGCCAACACCTCCAAGCACCTCCAGCAGCTCAAGGCATCCGGCTTGGTGCAGGCACGGCGCGACGGCAAGCATGTTCGCTATTCCTTGGGGGACGAGCGGGTCATGGACGCGGTGGCAGCCCTGCGCGCCATTGCCCAGGCCCATCTGGGGGCGGTCGATGACCTGGTGGCGAGCTACTTGAAAGGCCGCGATGCCCTGGAGCCGGTTCCGGCGGCGGAGTTGCTCGAGCGGGTGCGCGACGGTCTGGTGACCGTGCTCGACGTGCGCCCGCCCGAGGAGTATGCCCAGGGTCATGTGGCCGGGGCACTGAACGTCCCCCTCGATCGCCTGCAGGAACGACTCAGGGACCTGCCCGCCGACCGTGAGGTGGTGGCCTACTGCCGCGGCCCTTGGTGCGTGCTGTCATTCGAGGCGGTCGCCCGGCTGCGCGCGGCGGGATTCGACGCCCGGCGCTTGCAGGACGGCATGCCGGAGTGGCGGCGGGCGGGATTTCCGGTGGTCAGGGACTGATGCGGATCGGATCGACCGACGAAACAAAGAGACCACTCACATGCACGATACCCTCCCCCTGTTGCGGGCCACCGATTTCCCGCCGCTGCGCCGCCGCGGCCTGACCACCCTTCAGGTCAATTTGGGCTACCGGTGCAACCAGAGCTGTGTGCATTGCCATGTGAACGCCGGCCCCCAGCGCACCGAGCGGATGGATGACGCCAACCTCGAGCTGATCCCGCGGGTGCTGGCCGCGCACGGTCTGGAGACCCTGGACATCACCGGCGGTGCGCCCGAGCTGCATCCTCGCTTTCGCTGGCTGGTCGAGGCGGCGCGTGGCGAGGGGGCGCGGGTGATCGACCGCTGCAACCTGACCGTCCTGTCCGAGCCGGACTGCGAGGACCTGGCGGACTTCCTCGCCGGACAGGATGTGGAGATCCTGGCCTCGCTGCCCTGCTATCTGGAGGAGACTGTGAACCGGCAGCGCGGCAAGGGAGTCTATGCGCGCAGCATCGCGGCCCTCAAGCGATTGAACGCCCTGGGTTATGGGCAGCCGGGCAGCGGGCTCGCGCTGCATCTGGTCTATAACCCCGCCGGTGCCGATCTGCCACCCCCGCAAACGGGCCTGGAGGCGGAGTACAAGCGGGAGCTGCAAGAACGTCACGGCATCGTCTTTAGCCGGCTCTATACCCTCGCCAACATGCCCATCGCCCGGTTCGGCAGCACCCTGGTCTCCAAGGGTGGATTCACCGAGTACCTGCATCTGCTGAAGCACAATTACTGCGGTGCCAACCTGGAGCAGGTCATGTGCCGCGCGCTGATCAGCGTGGACTGGCAGGGCTGGTTGTTCGACTGCGATTTCAACCAGCAACTGGGCCTGCCGCTCGGCGGCGACGGCGAGTCCGCCGCGCGTCCCCATCTCCGCGACCTGCTCCAGTGCGACTTTGCCGATCGGCCCGTCGCGGTGGCAGACCATTGCTATGGCTGCACCGCCGGCCAGGGCAGCAGCTGCGGCGGCGCACTGACCGGCCCTGACTCCGACACCCGGATGGGGGGCGCGGGCTGAAACCGCGCGTCACGGGATGCAGCTGTCAATCGTCCTGCCCACCCTGAAAGAGTCGACCGGCATCGTCGCGACCCCGGCATCCCTGCAAGGGTTGCGCGGGCGACTGCGCTTCGACGATCGGCGCGGCATACCGGCGGAGGTCTTGGCCGCGCGCTACCGCGCCCCGCACCGGGCTGCCGCCCCCCTGCCGTCGCAGGCCGCGCGGTGATCGGGGCACGCATCCTCGTGCTCGCTAAGGCGCCCGTCCCCGGCCGAGCGAAGACCCGGCTGATCCCTGCCTTGGGTGCGGCGGGTGCGGCGCGGCTGGCCCGACGCATGCTCAACGACACCCTGGAGCAGGCCCTGTCGGCCGGAATAGGCCCGGTGGAGCTGTGCGCGAGCCCGACCCTCGCACACGCCGATTGGGCCGGCATACGCGTGCCGCACGGTCTGGAGACCAGCGACCAAGGCGAGGGCGACCTGGGTGCGCGCCTGGCCCGCGCCGCGCTACGTCCCCTGGATCGGGGCGAGCGCGTGCTGCTGATCGGTACGGATTGCCCCGCGCTCACCGACCGTCTCCTGCGCGCGGCGGCAAGTGCACTGGATTGCCATGATGCCGTGCTCTACCCGGCCGCGGACGGCGGGTATGCGCTGCTGGGCCTGCAGGCCTTCCATCCCAGCCTGTTCGCGGACATCCCCTGGAGCACGTCGGCCGTAGCCGCTCTGACGCTGGCACGCTTGCGCGTCCTGACCTGGCGGATCTGGGAGGGAGATACCCTGTCGGATATCGACGAGCCGGAAGACCTCGCCCGCTTGCCGGAGCGCCTGCGCCTGGATCGAATCGGCGGATCATCGGAATCGATGCCAGGACGCTCTACCTGACGGGGGCCGCAGCGACGATCGCCCCCGGCACGGTTGCGTACGACTTGTCCGAAACCCGCAGATCTTGCTGCCGACCGTCTAAACGGCCCCCTCCGGGTCCCGTTCGCTCCCCGCGGGCGCGAGCCCGTAACGCTCCATCTTGCTGCGCAGACCGACCCTGGACAGGCCCAGCTCGTCGGCCGCCTGGGTCTTGTTCCAGCGGTGTCGGATCAATGTCTCGCGCAGCACCCGGGCCTCCAGGGCCTCCACCCGATCCTTTAAAGGGCCGATGGGGAACAGCGCCCCGGGGGCGTCGCCATCCCCGTCCGGATCGGTTGCCGACGCGGGACCGGGCATGGCGCGCAGGATGCGGCCGTCCAGCAGGTCCGCCCCGATGACGGAGCCGTCGGCCAGGACCACCAGGCGCTGCACCTCGTTTTGGAGCTCGCGCACATTGCCCGGCCAATGGTACGCGGCCAGACAGGCGAGCGCCTCGTCGGTGAATCCGTTCACCCGCTTGGCAAAGGTACGGCACGCCTCGTCCAGAATTCCGAGCGCGATGGCGGAGATGTCCATGGGCCGATCGCGCAACGTCGGCAGATGCACGCGAACCCCAGCGAGCCGATAGTAGAGGTCGGCGCGGAAGCGGCCTTCGCGAATCTCCCGCTCCAGGTCCCGGTTGGTCGCGGCAACCACCCGAACGTCTACCTGGCGGCGCCGATTGGCCCCCAATGGGCGAACCTCGCGCTCCTGAAGTACGCGCAAGAGCTTGACCTGGAAAGTCGGGGAGGTGTCGCCGATCTCGTCCAGAAAAATGGTACCGCCGCCTGCCTGCTCGAAAAGCCCGATCCGGGCGCTCACGGCCCCGGTGAAGGCACCCTTCTCGTGGCCGAAGAGCTCGCTTTCCAGGAGCTGATCCGGCATGGCCCCGCAGTTTTCGGCCACGAAAGGCTTGTCGGCGCGCGGGCTGTTGTAATGTAGCGCACGTGCCAGGAGCTCCTTGCCGGTGCCGGACTCTCCGGTCAGCAGCACCGGGATATCGTAGGGAGCGACCCGGGCGATGCGCTCGCACACCGCGTTCATGGGGCTTCCCGCGGTGCGCAAGACGCCGTCCAGACGGAAGCTGCGCTTGAGCCGCTCGCGGGCGCGGGCAAGCTGCTCCTCCAGGGCCGGCGCGGCGAGCTTCATCTCCAGGGCCAGAAGCTCGTTCTCCCGCTGGAGCTCCACCAGTCGGCAAGCGTTGCGTACGATCAGCATCAGGTTGTCGGGGTGCCAGGGCTTGGCGATGTATTGGAGGATGCCGGCACGGTTGACAGCCTCGATGATGTCGTGGGCCTCCGTGTAACCGGAGACGACGATGCGCGCCACCTCCGGCCAGCGCACGCGTACCTGGGCCAGAAGCTCGACGCCCGTGACATCGGGCATGCGCTGATCGCAGACCACAACTTGTATCCAGTCCTCCTCCAGGATGCGCAGTGCGTCGCGGGCATTGGTGGCGGTGCGGACCTCCAGCTCCTCCTCCAGGGTGCGGGCCATGGTCTCCAGGGACAGAGGCTCGTCGTCGACAAGCAGGACAGTGGGTCGGGTTCGGATCATGGGCGGGGCCGGGGTCGAACAGGAAAGCGCGGTGGACCGCATCCGGTCGCAACAGATTGGATTATCCCTCCTCTACCCATTCTACCCAGGGGCGGGGCAAGATGTGGGCGGTAAAGAGCCGTCCAGGGGGCCTGGATTCGCTCCGACACCGACGCCATTATCCGGTGCCGGGGGAATACCCCCCGGCCAAGCGCCGAGCGCTATCCTAACAGGCCCTTGGTCCCCAGCCATTCTTCAAATAAACGAGGTCGCGATGAACGCCTACACCCAGATCGACATCGGTATCCCGGACGATCAGCGCAAGACGATCGCCGGGGGACTCAGCCGGCTGCTCGCCGACACCTATACGCTCTACCTTAAGACCCACAACTTCCACTGGAACGTGGAAGGTCCGATGTTCAACACCCTGCATCTGATGTTCGAGACCCAGTACACGGAGCTTGCGCTCGCGGTGGATCTGATCGCCGAGCGCATCCGGGCGCTCGGCTTTCACGCACCAGGCTCCTATCGCGAATTTATGGAGCTGGCCACCGTGGAGGATGCGAGCGGAAGCCCCACGGCGCTCCAGATGATCGGCCAGTTGGCGAAGGATCAGGAGACGGTGGTGCGCACTGCCCGCGAGGTCTTCCCGGCGGTGGACGAGGCCCGCGACGAGCCTACCGCGGACCTGCTGACCCAGCGCATGCAGGTCCACGAGAAGACCGCCTGGATGCTGAGGGCCATGTTGGCCGGGCATTGACAGCGGGCGACGGTCGTCGCTTTCGCCGATGGCGTTGCGGATCGGCCGCGTCTCGGGGACCCTCATGACCGCCAGACTCCTGCTCGACAACGGCTCCACCCGGCCGGACTCCACGCGCACCCTGCGCCGTCTCGCCGCAGCGCTAAGCGAGCGGCTGGGGTCGCCGGTGAGTCCTGTTTCGCTCCAGCACTCGGACCGGGTGCCAGCGGACCGGTTGGACGGCAGGGGTGCGGATATTTTTGCGGCCTACTTGGACCGCGCACTGGCAGCGGGGGAGCGGGATTTTCAGATCCTGCCGCTTTATTTCGGCCCGAGCGCGGCCCTGACTCGCCTCGTACCGGAGATCGCCGAAGGACTTGCGGCCCGACATGGACCCTTCCGGCTGCGCGTCGCACGCGAGCTCTGCCCCCTGCCCATCGGCGAGCCGCAGCTGGCGGACATCCTGACCGACCAAGTGGCCGGTACAGCCGCGCGACTGGGCATCGCTGCCCGGCGGGTTGTGCTGGTGGACCATGGATCTCCCCTGCCCCAGGTCAGCGCCGTGCGCACCTGGCTCGCAGGGGCACTGCGCGCCCGTCTGGGGACCGGATATCAAGTCCTGGAGGCGGCCATGGAACGGCGACCAGGGGCGGAATACGACTTCAACGGGGAATTGCTGGAGACCCTGCTTCAATGCCTGGCACGACAGGATCCGGACACGCCGACGATCCTCGCCATGCTGTTCCTGGCCCCCGGACGGCATGCCGGACCGGAAGGGGATATCGCGGGGATCTGCCGCCGCGTGATGTGCGAGATGCCCGGATTCCGGGTCTATCCCAGCCCGCTGGTGGGCGAGCATCCGACCCTGATCGAGATCCTGGGCCGGCGAGCGGCGCAGACGACTGTCGAGATCGCTTGCGTGAGCTGACGAATAGTCGAAGGGTGCGACGAGCGTCGAAAGCGGCAGGGCGCTGCGGACGGGAGTGGCCGCCCTCTGGGCTGGCAGAGGTCGGCGCAACGAAATCGACGACTCCCTGCCCCGACTTCCGGTGTGGGGCTCCCTGTCCAGGCAAATCCTTTATGGCCGCATACGTCCATGAGCGCTGTTCTAGTATCTGCCCCGGTTGCCCCCGACGCATGGTCCAAATGGACTAGGGCGCGGGCGGATCGGCGTCCCCGGTCCGCTGTCCGAGCGACTACCCTATCCTATCGATCCGAAGCCCGAGCGACCTCGGGCATGCATCCCGGAGGCTTGCGATGAACCTGACGACACAACGGCTGGGCGACACGGACATGGCGATTTCCCGGGTCGGATTCGGGGCCTGGGCGACCGGCGGGGGCGGCTGGTCCTATGGCTGGGGTCCACAGGACGACGCGGCGTCCATTGCCGCCATCCGACATGCTGTGGAGTTGGGGGTCAATTGGATCGACACCGCCGCCATCTACGGACTCGGACACTCGGAAGAGATCGTCGGGCAGGCACTGCACTCCCTCCCGGCCGCGGCCCGTCCCTATGTCTTCACCAAGTGCGGGCTGACCGCCGACCCGACGCGCCCGTACGACGACCCGGTCCGGACCCTCGCCCCCCACGCGATTCGCCGCGATGTGGAGGCGTCCCTGAGGCGCCTGGGGGTAGAGCGCATCGACCTCTATCAATGCCATTGGCCGGACGCCATCGGCACCCCGGTGGAGGAATCATGGGGGGCGATGGCGCGCCTCGTCGACGAGGGCAAGGTCCGGGCGATCGGGGTCTCCAATTACGACGTGCCGCTCCTTGATGCAGCGCGGGCAGTCCGCCCGGTCAGCTCGCTACAGCCCCCCTTCTCCCTGATCCGCCGCGACGCCGGCGCCGACGTGATCCCCTGGTGCGCAGCCCACGGCCCCGGGGTCATCGTTTACAGCCCCATGCAGTCCGGCATCCTCACCGACAGCTTTTCGGTCGCGCGGGTCGCCCGCATGGCAGCCGACGACTGGCGGCGGCGCACGGGGAGCTTCAACGAGCCAGCCCTGGCCCGCAACATTGCCTTGCGGGATGCCCTGCGCCCCATCGCACTGCGCCACGCCGCCACGGTCTCCGCGGTCGCGGTTGCCTGGACGCTGGCCTGGCCGGGCGTGACCGGGGCCATAGTCGGGGCGCGAGACGCAGCGCAGGTGGATGGCTGGATCGGGGCGGCGTCCCTGGTCCTGACCCCAGAGGACTTGGACGAGATCGCCCGGGCGGTGGCACAGACGGGCGCGGGGTCCGGGCCGATCCAGCCAGCGTCGATGAGGTAGGCCGAAGATAAGGAATGCAGCGGCGCCGCGAGCGCTGTCAAGACCCGGAAGATTGTTAAGCTCTAAAACAAACAGATCCGGCTCCTTTCGATACCACTCCTGGAGCGCCTCCACGGGGCTGAAGTGGCCGAGTGCGCGTTGCGGGATGTGATGGTTGTAGGTGGCGACGTAGCGCATCAGGGTGTCTTCCAGGTGCTCCCCGGAGCGGAAGCGGCGGGTGGCCATCACCACATGGCTCGCCGCTCAGTAAGAGATTGGGTAATAATACGGCGGGGCCTCGATCGTCGTCCCGGCCAGGGAGCCTATAGGGTGCGCCGTGCGCATCAAGGCTCTAGCGCGATGCCAGATCGTCCCTGCCGAAGGTGCGCACGGCGCACCCTACGGGTAACGGCCAGATCACGGCCGGACCGATGATCGAGGCCTACGGCGGCGCGACTGGGCAAGCATTCCTCAAGGATGGGACGGCTAACGCTCGGTCTTGAGCCCATCCACCCGTTGAAATCCCCGCGGCAGCAGCTTGCCGCGCCGGCCGCGCTCGCCCTGGTAGAGGTCCAGATCCCCCGTTTTGAGCGTGAATGTGCGCTTGCCCGAGACAATGGCAAGCCCTGCCCCCTGGGGGACGACGGCAAGGGCGGCGAGGAGCTCTTCCCGAGCGGCAAGGCGGCTGCTCGGGATACCGACGATCTTGTTGCCCTTGCCCCGGGGCATCTCGGGGAGGTCCAAGAGTGGAAAGACCAGCAGGTAGCCGGCGCTGGTGACCGCGGTCAGACGCAGGGCATCGGACTCAGGGATTGGGATGGGCGGAAGGACCGCCGCCCCATCCGGGAGGTTGAGGACTGCCTTGCCGGCCTTGGCCTTGGCGTAGAGGTCTTCCATCCGGACGATGAACCCATAGCCCGAGTCGCTGGCGAGCACCAGCCGGGTCTCCGGGGGGTCGCCTAAGACCGCGACGAAGCGCGCCCCCTTGGGCGGGTCGAGCCGGCCGGTCAGCGGCTCGCCCTGACCGCGGGCGGACGGGAGCGTGTGGGCTGGGAGCGAGTAGCTGCGGCCCGTGGAGTCCAGGAAGACCGCGGTCTGGTTGCTGCGCAGGCGCGCGGCGGCGAGGAATTTGTCGCCGGAGCGGTAGCTTAGTCCCTCGGCGTCTATGTCATGGCCCTTGGCGGCGCGGATCCAGCCCTTCTCGGAGAGAACCACGGTCACTGCCTCGCTGGGGGTGACCTCGGTCTCGTCCAAGGCCGCAGCGGCGGCGCGAGCGACCAGGGGCGAGCGACGGTCGTCTCCGTACTTGGCTGCGTCTTCAGCGATCTCTTCTCGGATCAGACCCTTGAGCTTGCCCTCGTCGCCTAGGATGCCCTGGAGCCGGTCGCGCTCCTCCGCCAGCTCCGCCTGCTCGGCGCGGATTTTCATTTCTTCCAGACGGGCGAGCTGGCGCAGCCGCGTGTTCAGAACATACTCGGCCTGGGCCTCGGAGAGTACGAAGCGGGCCATGAGGACCGGCTTGGGCGCGTCCTCGGTGCGCACGATTCGGATCACCTCGTCGATATTGAGATAGGCGATCAGCAGACCGTCCAACAGGTGCAGCCGATCCAGGACCTTGGCCAGGCGGTGCTCCAGCCGTCGGCGGACGGTCGCGGTGCGGAAGGCCAGCCACTCGGTCAGGATCTCCTTGAGGTCCATGACCCGGGGCCGGCCGTTAGTGGCGATCAGGTTCATGTTGACCCGATAGCTCCGCTCCAGATCGGTGGTCGCGAAGAGGTGCGACATGAGCCGATCCAGGTCCACCCGGTTGGAGCGCGGGACTATGACCAGGCGGGTCGGGAACTCGTGGTCCGACTCGTCCCGGAAGTCCTCGATCATGGGGAGCTTCTTGGCGTTGAACTGGGCGGCGATCTGCTCCATCACCCGCTCGCCCGAGACCTGGTAAGGGAGCGCGGTGACGACGATCTCCCCCTGCTCCACCTCGTAGCGCGCGCGCTGGCGCAGGCTCCCGCCGCCGGTCCGGTAGATCTTCAGGAGCTCGTCCGCGGGGGTGACGATCTCCCCCGCGGTCGGAAAGTCTGGGCCCGGAACCAGGGCAACCAAGTCCTCCACCGTCGCGTCCGGTCGATCCAGGAGATGGATGCAGGCATTGGCCACCTCGCGGAGGTTGTGCGAGGGGATATCGGTGGCCATGCCGACCGCAATCCCGGTCGCACCGTTGAGCAGCAGATTGGGCAGGCGCGCGGGGAGGATCTTCGGCTCTTCCAGGGTGCCGTCGAAGTTGGGCTGCCAGTCCACCGTCCCCTGGTCCAGCTCGGAGAGCAGAAGCTCCGCATAGGGCGTCAGGCGCGATTCGGTATAGCGCATGGCGGCGAAGGACTTTGGGTTGTCCGGGGAGCCCCAGTTACCCTGGCCGTCGATCAGCGGATAACGGTAGCTGAACGGCTGGGCCATCAGCACCATGGCCTCGTAGCAGGCCGTGTCCCCGTGGGGATGGAACTTGCCCAGCACGTCGCCCACGGTGCGGGCGGATTTCTTGAACTTGGCGGTGGCCGCGAGCCCCAGCTCGGACATGGCGTAAAGGATGCGCCGCTGGACTGGCTTGAGCCCATCCCCTAGATGGGGCAGTGCCCGGTCCAGGATCACGTACATGGAGTAATCCAGGTACGCCTTTTCGGTGAAGGTCTTTAGGGGCTGGCGCTCCAGTCCCTCGGCGTTGTAGGTCGGGGTGTCCGTCATGTCAGGCTTCCGCGGGGCTCAATCGAGCCGCGCATCATGGGGCAAGCGGGGGGCGGAGACCAAGACGAGCCGCCCCACACCGCCTCGGTCACAGGCGCTCTCGCGCTTGGAGCTCAGCCCTCGGGCGGCGCCCGCAGTCGTCGGCGGGGGGGCGCCTCGATGGCCGGCAGATCCTCCTGGGTCGAGATGACCTTGAGTGCCTTTTCCTCCGCCGCCAGGCGCCGGGAGGCCATCAGCTTCTCCTGGCGGGCGCGCACCCCGTAGCCTAAGGCCGCGCCCCCGGCGGCGGTGAGCGTGACGAGTCCGAGCGTGATGAACTGGGTGACCATCATGGCCACCCCCAGCCCCACGGCCCCGCCCACCGCGACCCCGGTCTTAAGGCTCATGCCGCGCCCGACCCCGCCGCGCGCAGCCTTGGCGCGGATCTGCTCGGCCTTGACCCGGATCTTCTCGCGCTCTTTGGAAAAACGCCTGTCCGCCCGGGCCACCGCGGTGCGCCGGTCCGCCCCCACGATGGTGCTGAACCAAAAGGCCACCATGACTCCGATCGAGCCTCCGAGCAGCAGAAAAAGCGGCCAAGTGGTCCGCCAATCCGTGCCCAGGGCGGTATAGACCAGGAGCGCGGTCACCGCCTGCAAGAGAAAGATCCCGATCAGGAAGCGGAACAGTGTGGTTACGCCGAACGAGATCATGGCGTTGGGGTCTCCGACGGTTGCTTGGACTGAGCCCGGGGCTCAATTTGGGGCTGAGTCTGGGGCTGGGCTGCGCCCTTGGAGGACGACTCCGCCGGCTTGGCGTCGACTGCGGGCCGCGCTTGGTCAGCTGCCGCGGGGGCGCCTGGCTGCACAGACGCCTCGCCAGACCCGGCCGCGTCGGCGGCCTGGCCGGGCGATGGCCCGCCGAGCCGAAAGACCCAGGCGTCCTTGATGGTCGGCTCCAGGTCATACTCCGGCACGCGTCGATTGAAGAGCCCGAGCAGGCGGTCGCGGATCGGCGTCAAGCTCCCGGGGCGCCCGCTCTGCTCGGCGGGGATCGGCTGGTCGAAGGCATCCACCACCGCATACATGTACTCGGGACCGATCGTGGACAGATCCACGATCAGACGGGGGGAGACCCGGCTGGTGGGCATGAGACGCGGCTCCAGGCTGGAGATTAAAAAGGGACCGGGCCGGTCATCCAGGCGCCCTGCCAGGGCTGTCTGGCCTTGCTGCCTGAGATAGCGCGCCAGCTCCAGACGCATGGGGTCGGAGAGCTTTGGCCCAGTCTGCTCGATCAGGGGCACATCGCCCCGCCCGGACTGCACCGCGACCAGGAAGGCGTGTGACTCAGGGCTGGGCCCGCGGGTGCCTTGGTCTGCGGCCAGGACATAGGTCTCGATCACCCGCAGGAGCTCGGCGTAGCGGGAGACGTCCGGCTGGGAGGTTGGGTCGAAGGCGGCCCCAAGCAGCACGAAGGTGTAGATCCCGTAGCCCGGCGTGGCATTGCTGTAAAGGGTATCGACTGCCTTGGCGGTCGCGAGTCCCGGGGACTCGGCCCGGGAGGGAAAATAGGCCATGGCGACGGACAGGGAGCCGCTTGCGGCCGGCGCAATCGGCGCGCTACTCGGGATCTGGGAATAGGAGCCAAGGTTGCGCTCCAGACCGGCCGAGGCCGCGGACTCGATGGTCCGCTCGGCGCCGGGGCCGCTCAGAAAGAGTGCGCGCCCGACCACCGCGGCCACCGACTCCTCGCCGCCCTGGGCGATCATCTCGCGCACCACCGAGGCCAGGGAGGCGCAATCCGACTGGATCAATGCCTCGGTGGCTAAGGCCGGGTCCACCCCGGAGAGATACAGGTCTTTGACCAGGGTTGGGAGATAATCCTTCTCCTTCTCCTTGTTGATCCGGGCGGAGCCGCAGATCATGGCCACCTCAGCGCGCAGGTCGGCCAGATCCTGGCTAAACGGCGTAAACCCGCCCCCCCCCTCGCCCAGCGGCACCGGGGCCCGGGCTGGCTCGCTGATCCCCAGGGCTTCACCGCCGGTGCGCCACTGGGGCTCGGGCGGGGGCAGGTCGTCCTTGGCCTTGTCTGGAGCGGTTAAGGGCGCAGACTTGACCCCGTCGGCCTCGGGCGGGGCCTGAATCTTCCCGGGGCGGGAGGCACAGGCACCCAGGGCCACCACGGCCAGAAGCGCCGTCAAGACGAGCGTAAACGCGCCCCGGCGGGACACATGGGAGCGCCGAAGCTGTCTCTGACGGGGGTAGGTCACGGGGATTGGAGTCCAGGGCGGATCGCAGATGCACATGATAACGGATCGGGGCAGTGCCCCGGACGCCTTTCGACCCGAACCTCGGTGCGGCACTCCGGCGATCGGGTATGCGGGACCTCCGCCTTCGGTAACTGCCGGGCCATACCAGTCTATAGCGAGCGCGGACGCACCCGCACTGCTGCGCCTCGCCCTGGTCAGCTCGACGGCTTAAGGACACAATGGGGGGAGCAAAACCGCAAGAAGCGACTCAGCCGACCGATCGGATCGACCGAGCGCACCGCACACCCCGAAGGAGACCCCATGAGCGTCCCAGTCTGCGTCATCGTCGGTGCGGGCCCCGGCAACGGCGCCGCCTTCGCCCGCCAGTTCAGCCGCGCCGGATACCGGGTTGCCCTGCTCGCACGCGGGCGGGAGTCGCTGGAGACCCTGGCTGCCGAGATCGTCGGCAGCTGCGCCTATGCCTATGACGCAGCCGACCCGGACAGCGTGCGGGAGGTCTTCGCCTCCATCCGCCAAGATCTGGGTCCGCCCCAGACCCTGATCTACAACGCCTCCAGCAGGTTCTTCGGGGACATCGACGCCACCGCTCCGCAGGCCTTCGAGGATGCGTGGCGGGTCACCGCCTACGGCTGCCTGCTCGCGGTCAAGGAGGTCATCACGGACATGCGCGCCGCCGGCCAGGGGAGCATCGTGGTGATCGGGGCCACTGCATCCATCAAGGGAAACGCCGGATTCGTCGCCTTCGGCTCGGCCAAGGCTGCCCAGCGCAGTCTGGCCCAGTCCCTGGCTCGCCAGCTGGGCCCGGAGGGTATCCATGTGGCATATGCGATCATTGACGCGGTGGTCGATATGCCGGCCTCCCGGGCCATGATGCCCGAGGCCCCGGACAGCTTCTTCGCTCGCCCGGACGATATCGCCGAGTCGGTCTTCTTCCTCGCCCGCCAGCCCCGCTCGGCATGGACCTTCGAGCTGGATCTGCGGCCATTCGGCGAGCGCTGGTAGGCTCCGCCTTAACGAAACAGGGAGCGATCGGGATCGGCGATCGACCCGGGCGCGGCATCAGCCCCCGGTGCCGGGGGGCTGGGCCGCCGCTGGGCTACAGGTGTGCACCGGCTCCCGGCGCGGGAGCGCGAGCCCCAGGCGCTGGAACCCCTGGGCCTGTGCCAGTGCACCCTCCGGGGATTGGTGCCCGTAGTCCACGATCAAGAGCCCCCCGCTGGGGCCCAGGACCGGGCAGCGCAGGTTTGGGCAGAGTGCGTCGATGGCGCTGTAATATTCGGCGCCCTCTTGCACACTTAAGTCGCGGATGCGCCTGTCCATCTCTAGGCGCTCCGGCGCAATGAAACGACTGACCCACGCTTCCAGACCCGCAAGACGCCCGTGGTGGAACACCAGATCCGGCACCCAGGGGAAGATCTCCACTGCCGGTCCCAAGACGATGACCCGGTGCTTGAGTCCGCGCAGGTGCTTGAGTGTGGCGCGCAGCCGGTCCAGGTCCTTCTCCTGCCAGCGCCCGGCCAGGATCACCCCGTCTAGCCGCGTTCGCGGCAAATATGCCCGATAGACATATTCCATCCGTTCCGGGCAATAGTAATCCGTGAAATCCGTATCCAGCAGAGGCCGGCAGCTCGCGGTGGTCATCTGCAGGAAATTCACTTCGGGAAACAGGGCGGACAACCCCGCATAGCGATCCCCCCCATGGCTGTCTCCGATGATCAGGTAATTGGGCCGCTCGGGGTCGACATGCATGCAGCGGTCGTCCACATAGCCACCCAGCGCGGTCTTTCCCACCCACATGTTGAGATGGCAGACCCCCACGCGATTGGCCGTCTCCCGGCCGTGGCGGGCAAACTCCAGCCCGGCCAGGGGCGCACGGACCTCGGAAGGGATGCGCCAGACCCAGCCCTCGCCGAGCAGGACCAAGGCGGATGTCCACAGGAGCGCGATCGTAAGCCCGGCGCAGGCCAGGGCGAAGGCCGGCGGGCGCATTTGGCGGGTGCGGTCCGAGCGGTCCCGGAATGGCCGCTCGACGAGACGCGCCAGAAGCCAACCGAGCCCCAGGGCCACCAGGATCAGTGCCGGCTTCTCCCATCCTGCGATCGGCCGCAGCAGGTAGACCTGCACGAATCCCAGGAGCGGCCAATGCACGAGGTAGAGCGGATAGGCGATGAGCCCGACCCACACCAGAGCCGGATTGCGCAGCAGATATCCGAGTCTGGGCGCCTGCCCGGCATAGACGACCAGCGCCGCCCCCAGGGTCGGCAGGAGCAGGCCGAGCCCGGGGAAGGGCGTCTTGCGGTCATAGCCGACGATGCACAAGAGTAATAGCCCGATCCCGGCAAGCAGCAGCCAGTCCTCCCAACGGCGCAGTCGTGCGGGCAGGCGCGGCACCCACACCAGGAGCGCCCCGGCGGCCAGCTCCGCGATCCGAAAAGGCATCAGATAAA
Organism: uncultured Gammaproteobacteria bacterium; assembly: GCA_963780725.1. GTDB lineage: Bacteria > Pseudomonadota > Gammaproteobacteria > Chromatiales > Chromatiaceae > Thiodictyon. The sequence goes on along the minus strand of CAWACV010000001.1, from coordinate 2,148,211 downwards.
AGGCCGCGCGTGCGTCGGTCTGAAGCACGACTTGCCCGGCCCAGACAGAGAGCCCGGCGGCGAGGGCCATGATCGCGATCAAGAGGCCGACACGCAGCCGCGTCGCGCTCTGCCCCAGAACGGCCAGCATCAGGACAGGCCAGACCAGATAGAGCTGCACCGCCGCCGAGATCGCCCAGGTGTTCAGCAGTGGCGTGTCGGCGGCGCTGGCGCCGAAGTAACCCGCCTTGAACCAATAAAGAAAATTGGAGGTCGCTACGGCCGAATGCAGGGCGGCGGTCGCAAACCACTGAAGGTCGTCCGGCATCAAGAGGAATAGGGCCGCCGCATAGGACGCCGCCAGAGTGGCGAAGAGCGCCGGAAACAGCCGGCGCAGCCGCCGCACATAGAAACCCGAATAGGACCAGGTACCGGTACGAACATCCTGAAAGATGCTGCGCGCGACCAAATAGCCCGAGACAACAAACAGAATGTCGACACCTAGAAATCCCCCGGAGATCCCGGCCACACCATAGTGGAACAAGATCAGGGAGAGGACTGCGATGGCACGCAGTCCGTCGATATCGGCGCGATAGGGACGCGTTTCCATGCAGCGGATACTCAATAGGCGGCGAGTGGGGAGTGGCGAGCGCTAAGGCTCCGCCCCGGGGATGACGAAGCTGACGCAGTGTAGCCTCGGTCCGGCTGGATGGATATTGGCCCGGATCCAGATGTCGGCCGGTCGCCAGCGGGGTGCCGCCCGGGACCCGAATTTGCCGGCCGTCCTTACCTGGCGGCGTTTTGGTCTAGAATCGGCGCCGACAGTGCGCGGGAGCGCCAGACTCCCCGAGACTGTCAGCCGTATTCCCGCAGCAAATTACCAGGAATAACCCCCTGTGCACCAATCCAAGGCCCTGATTCTTCTAATCCTCGCCACACTGTTGGCAACCGCGGCACTCGCCGAAGACGCGGGCTCCGTGCGCATCCGTACCGTTCCGGGCGGCGCCCAGGTCGCGGTGGACGGGAAGCCCGCCGGGGACTCCCCCGCCAACGCGGACGAGACCCTACTGCTCCGACTTCCGGCCGGCGAGCATCGCATCCGCGTCGCCAAGACCGGCTTCGATCCGGCTGAAAAGACCGTCGTGGTGGCCGCCGACAGCGAGCGCACCATGAACCTGAGCCTGATCCCCGAGATCGCCATGGCGCCCATCGCTGGCGGCTGCTTCCAGATGGGCAGCCCGGAGAGCGAGCCGGAGCGGGATGCAGACGAGGGACCGCAGCACCGGGTCTGCGTCAAACCCTTCGAGATCGGCCGGCACGAGGTCACCTTCGCCGACTGGGATGCCTGCGTCGCCGACGGCGGTTGCCCCCATGTACCGGAAGACGAGGGCTGGGGCCGGGAGAATCGCCCGGTGATCAACGTCTCTTGGGACGACATCCAGGATTACATCCGCTGGCTCAACGCCAACACCGGTAAGCTCTATCGGCTGCCCACCGAGGCCGAGTGGGAGTATGCTGCCCGCGCCGGCACTACCACACCCTATTCCAGCGGCGACTGCCTCCATACCGCACAAGCGAATTACGACGGCACCTTCCCCTATAGCGAGTGCGAGGTCGGCGAGGACGTGGATTTACACAAATCGTTACCAGTGGCGAGCTACCCACCCAACCCCTGGGGCCTCTACGACATTCACGGCAACGTGAACGAGCTGACCCAGGACTGTTGGAACGACAACTATGTCGGTGCCCCCGCGGACGGCAGTGCCTGGCTCGATGGCAATTGCAGCCGCCGGGTGATCCGCAGCGGCTCCTGGTATGGCTATGCGGTCCAGCTGCGCTCCGCCTACCGCTGCCGCTCGGGGGCCGGCTTCAGGCACCGCAGTCTGGGGTTCCGGCTGGCTCGCACGATACCCGAATGACCCGATCGTCGCCCGCCGAGGGTTCGGTGCCACTGGTGCGTGTGCGCCGCCTCAGGGGGCCGCGGCGAAGCCTGCTTCATTTCCCCATTCACCCACTTAGAACAGGTAGCAGTATGAGTAGAATCCACTTCGTCGGCGGCGAGAAGGGCGGAGTCGGCAAATCGGTGCTGGCGCGGATACTCGCGCAGTACCACATCGACCGGCAGATCCCCTTCGCCGGCTTCGACACCGACCGCTCCCACGGCGCACTGCTGCGCTTCTACGGCGAATTCACCCAACCGATCGTCCTGGACGATTTCGAGAGTGCCGACCGGCTCATGGAAACCGCCCTGGAGTCGGACCAGGATATCCTGGTGGATCTGGCAGCCCAGACCTCGCTGCCGCTGCAGCGCTGGATCGAGCAGAACGACCTGTTGAGTCTCGCGGAAGAGGAGCGGGTCCCGGTGGTCTTCTGGCACGTCCTGGACGACGGTGCCGATGGCATCGCCCTGCTCGGCGCGCTCTGCGACCGCTACAACCGCGATGCCGACTATGTCGTGGTCAGAAACTACGGCCGCGGCAAGGATTTCTCCGCCTTCGACGCCTCAGCGGTGCGTAGCCGCGCCGAGGACTTGGGGGCCGCGGTCGTCGACCTGCCGGACCTGCACGCCGCCACCATGCGCAAGATCGACCACCAGGGCACCAGCCTGTGGGCGGCCGCCTACAACAAGGATTCTGGCCTGGGAATGATGGACCGTCAGCGGGTCAAGGTGTGGATGCGCCGGATCTACCAGCAGCTCGATCGAGTCGGGGCGGATCTTTTTACCCGAGCCCCGGCCCTCGCACAGGAGACGACCGACCCGTCCAGCGCGTTCGGCCATCACAAACTGTGAGTCATCAATCCCTGGCCCCCCACGGCCTCGTGCGCCAGGTCCAACAAGTGCCGGTGGTGGGTAAAGACCATCACCTGCCCCCCCTCCGCAAACCGGGCGAGCGCACGTAGACAGTTGGCAGCGCGGGTGTCGTCGGAGGTGACAAGGACATCGTCTAAGATCAGCGGCAGCTGCGGGTGCGAGGCGCGCCGCAGCTCCAGCGCCGCCAGTCGCAGGGCCAGATAGAGCTGATCGGCGGTGCCCTCGCTTAGTGCCTCGACGCCCAGGGCGACCCCGTCGGCCCGCTCTGCGCGCAGAACGGCCCGATCGTTGGACTCGTCCGCCACCAGCCGAGTGTAACGGTCGCCGGTCATGAGGGCGAAGTAGGTCGATGCCTGGGCGACCATGGGTGCCTGGGCGCGCTCGCGAAACCGGTCCAACGCTTCGGACAGCAATGCATGGGCCAGCTTGAGTCGAGCCCAGGGCCGAATGGCGCCGCGGTAGCGGGCGGCGGCGGATTCCATCGCCTCGCGCGCCTGTGCCGCCCGATCCGAGGCGTCGATGGATTCAAGCGCCTGGCGCGTCTGGCCTTCGGTCTGTCGGGCGCGCGCCTGCTCCTGCTCCAGACGCGCGATCTCGCCCTGGCAGCGCTCGCGCTCGGCGTCGATGGCGATGCTGTCGCGGTCGTTCAGTGCCTCGCGCAGCTCCCCCTCGGGGCGGGGCGAGGCTTGTGCCAACTGCCTGCGCTGGCTCTCCAGGGAGGTCCTGACCAGACGTTTGCGGGCGGCACTGTCTTCGCGCTCCTGGAGCTCCGCAAGGGTTGCCGCGCCGGCCAGTGCACAGAGTCGGTCAAGGATGGCTGCTTGGGCATCCAGCTCCGCCGCGGCCCTGCGTCGAGTCTCCAGGGCGCGGGCATGATCGCGGGCGAGCCCTGCCCTTTGGCGCTCGCGATCGCGCGCATCGGCGAGCCGCCGATTCAGGCGGTCTGCAAGGTCTTCCGGCAGCTCCGGGGCTGGCTCGCCCAACAGGGCGGCAAGACCCGCCGCCTGGGCCGCAAAGTCATCCACCAGGGCCAGGTGCTCGGACTGCCGCTGCCGCGCGTCTCCCAGATCGGCATAGCGGCGTGCCAGCGCGTCCAGCTCTTCCAACCGCGCCTTCAGTGCCTCGGGCGAGCTGGCGGGGGCGAGCGAGAGCCGCCCGTACCAGACCTGCACAGCGGACAGGTGGACGCGCAGGCCATCTTCGGCAGTGCGTATCTGGGCGGCCAGCTTGTCGGAGTCCAACTGCCGCTGCCGCGCCGCCTTGAGGCGCCCTTCGTGTTGCGCCTCGGCCTTGGTGGCACCCCGCTCCCAGAGTTCCCCCCGATGGATCAAGGTCGGGAGGTCGGCACCCTGGACGACCTGTCCGGCGGACTCCAAGGCCGCGACCAGCGCCGCGCCGGCGGTCGCGACGTCAGTGCGCACCCGATCCCGGTCGGCGCGCGCCTGCGCCAGCCGATCCGCGCTATCCAGCGCGGTCTGCCTGTTACCCTGCCACTCCATCAGTGCGTCCGGGTCCAGGTCCGGCAGATCGGCCTGCGCCAAGCGCGCAGACCACTCGGTCAGCAGCGCCTGACGGCAGGCGGCCAGCGCTGCCAGCTCCGAGGCGATCTCCTGACGCCGCCGGTCCATATCGGCAATCCGTCCGACGCACTCTTCATGAGTGGCGGCACGCTCGGCGTCGGCCCGCAGCAGGTCTGCTTGTCGGTCAGCCTGGTCCTGGGCGAGCTCGAATGCCTCCGGCAGCGCTCGGTCGGGATCGAATGCCGGGCCGATTGCAGCGGCGTCGCGAGCGCGCTCGATATAGGCCCGGCGGATTAGTCCCCAACCGCGGTCGCGGCGCTCCCGAGCCTGGCTCAGCGTGGCAGCGGTAACCACCTCCCCCGCGGCGGCCAGCTCGCGCTGGCGCTGGCGCTGCATGTAGGTGTCGTGGATCAGTCGGCGGTCCTCGTCGCGCGCCGCGACCTCTGCCCGGTCGAGCTTGACCCGCTCCTCGCGTGACTGCGCGATGGCGGTTGTAAGCAGTGGGCGTGCCAGACGCAGCGCGTCGACGGATTCCGCGCCGAGGTCTGCCAACGCCTGTGCCAGTCGGGCCGCGAGCCCTTGAACGGTCTGGTCCAGATCTGTGCCTCGGCGGACGCTGTCCCCCAATCCCTGGGCCTGGTGCAAGGCAACCGCCAGACCCTGACGGATCCTGGCGTCCGGCGGGGCCGGACCCTCGTCAGCCTCCCGCTGCCCGGCCTGGTCCAGCTCCCCGGCCCGCTCGCGCAGACCCGACAGGCGCTCGCCTAAGCGCGCGATCGACTCGAGATGGCTATCGAGTGCGACGCGGTCGGCCGCCGAGGGCACGGCCTTCGCCAATGCCTCCGGCGACTGTCCCGGGGCAATCCGCTCCACCCGGGCGACCAGATCCAGGGCGATCTGGTCGCCGCGCGCCCCTTGCCGACGCGACTCGAGTCGGCTTTGGGTCAGCGTCTCCACCCGGGCGGCCAACCGCTCGATGGCCTGCGCATGCTCCAGCAGGGGTGTCTCGATCGTCAGGCCGGCCAGTGCGCCGGCACATCGGGTCAGCTCCAACTCGGCATCCTGCCGGTCCTGACGCGCACGGATCAGTGCCTGCTCGGCCGCCAGGCGCTCCTCGCGTGCATGCTCCGGAAGGTCGGGCACCTCGTTGAGTGCGTCCAGCTCGGCGAGTGTCCGATCGTGCTCGCGCAGCAGTGGGGCGACGGTGCGCAGCTCGGTTAAGACGTTCCCGCGTCGGCGCTGGGTCTCCAGGTCCCGGTCGATCTCTGCCAGTGCGTCCCAAGCCTGCTCGTGGGCTCGCTTCAGTGCCTGCCAGTCTGCGGGCCTGGTCTGCGCCTGCTTCCAGAGCTGGCGCTGCTCGTCGAGCTGACGCCGCGACTCGTTGACGATGGCGCTCTGAGCCCGCCCATGGGGGTTGAAATAGGCCTTGGCATCAGACTCCAGGCCGGCCAGGATGGCCTTGATACCTCGGGTTCCGGCACTGGCCTCGAACAAGGCCGCCCCAAGCTCCCCCTCGCCCTTGAGCAGCCGGTCGCCGCCAGCGCGCAGGCGCTCGTGGTTGAGGCCGAACATGGCCTCGAAATCCAGACGCTCCAGCCCGCCGGTGAGTGCCAGATGCAGATCCGCGGGCGGTTCGGGTGGGTCCGACTGGGCGCCGGTCGCGGGGTCGAACCGGGACAGGGTCACCCCGCGCCCCTTGCGACGCACCAGACCCAGCGATCTGCCCGAGTCGTCCAGGAACACCCCGGCGATGCGCAACTGGCTGCTGGGATGTACGAAATCGTCTGGGCTGCGCAGCGGGATTCCGAAACGCAGGTCGGTCATCGCCCGTAGTGCGGAGGACTTGCCGGCCTCGTTAGGGCCGTAGATCAGGTGGAGATTGGCCGGCGCGCCACAGCCGTTGTCGGCGAAATCGAGCGCGCTGTCCGTGAATGGGCCGAAGGCTTGCAGCAGGAGCTGCATGAGTCTCATGACTCTCCCCCCGCCGCCGCGAGCCGCGCGAGCACCGTCGCCTCCGCATCCCGCAGCAGGGCCAGCAGATCGGAGGTCCGACCCAGCCGCGGAACCTCGTCGCCAGTCACCTCCGGAGGAAGTGCGTCGAGCAGGGTTCCCAACTGGGTCTGTGCCAGGGCGGACAGCATCGACTCGTCGCCGCGCAGAGCATCCACCAGCCGAACCAGCTCTCCCACCGCGTCCTGCCGCTGGGCGGCCAGTGTCCGGTCCAGGGGCGGGACCAAGTCCAGACGTACCTGCTCGATCCAGACCTCGGCCTCGGCCAGGTCCTGGGCCGCGGCACGGATGGCCGCGTCCAGGGTACCCGGCCGATCGGCCTCGATCCCGTAGAGACGGGTACAGCCGGTCAGGGTCACGCGCACCGCGTGCAGCAGGTCCCCGGCGCCCGACAGCCGCGGGGCCAATGCCGCCCGGAAGGCCGCACCCAGGGCATCCAGGCCATCCATGCCGCCCAGGTCGAGCGCCACCTGACTCCAGCGCACCAGGTCCAGGGGGACGAGCTCGGACGCGATGCGGCCCGCCTCTACGCTCACCAGCTCGCATCCCTTAGGGCCGGTCTCGTTTGCGTGGCGACCCTGTAGATTGCCGGGAAAGACGATGCGCGGCGTATCCAGTACCCGCTCGCGGCAATGGACATGGCCCAGTGCCCAGTAGTCGTAGCCCTTCGCTACCAGGGTCGCGACATCGGTGGGGGCATAGGTATCGTGACCGGGCCGCCCGCTCAGGCTCGTGTGCAGCAGGCCGATGTTGAACATCCCCGGCAAGGGGTCCGGATAGGACGGCACCAGGTCCGCATCCTCAGCGCGATCGCGGAAGCTGCGACCGTGGATCGCCGCGGACAGGTCGTCCAGACGCTCGGTCTGAGCGCTGCGGCTTGCGAAGACCCGCACATTGGGCGGCAACGCGAGCTGGCGCGAGATCACGCCCTGGGCATCGTGATTGCCCTGGATCATGAAGACCCGGATGCCCGCCCGATGCAGACGCACCATCTGCTCGCGGAAAAAGAGTCCGGTGTGGAAGTCCTGCCAATCCCGGTCATAGATGTCTCCGGCCAAGAGAACGAAGTCGACGGATTCGGCCAGGGCCAGATCGACCAGCCGCTCCAGAGCGCCGCGGGTTGCGGTGCGCAGACGCTCCACGGGAGCGCCGGCATACCGCTCCAGTCCCCGCAAGGGGCTGTCGAGGTGAAGGTCGGCGGCGTGGATAAAGCGCATCGGACTAATCAGATCGGTTAAGCCGCAAACGAACGCAAAAAAGGGCTCAGGCGCGCGACATAAACTCGCCGGTCTGGGTGTTGACCTTGATGGATTCCCCCGTGGCCAGGTACTCGGGTACCTGAACCACCAGGCCGGTGCTCAAGGTGGCGGGCTTGTTGCGGGCGGAGGCCGATGCAGCCTTCATGGCCGGGGCGCACTCCACCACCGTCAGGACCACCGCGGCGGGCAGCTCGATGCCCACCGCCACCCCATCCACGACCAGGGCCATGATGCCTTCCAGTCCCTCCATGAGATAGGGCAGCTCGGACTCCAGGGCATCCAGGTCGAAGGCGTGCTGCTCGTACGTATCCCGCTCCATGAAGGTGCAGCCGTCGGCGTCCCGATAGAGGTATTGCACCGGGCGGCGCTCGAAGTCCACCGTCTGCACCTGATCGTCGCCCTTGAAGCTCGCCTGGGCCTTCTGGCGGGTCAGCACGTCGCGGCCCTTGATCTTGTACAGCGTGTTGCCGCTGCGCGAGGAGGCGGTCTGAACCTGGAGCTCGGTCACATAGACCTTGGCGCCGTCCACATCGATGACGATTCCTTTCTTGATCTCGCTGGCTTTCATGTTGGGGTTCTTGTCACCGGGAGTTAAGGGTTGGGTTGGGTTGGATCCGCGCCGGAGGCTGGGTCGCGCGCAACGAAACCCGGCAAGCAACGCTTTACGAAAAGCGGACGATGGGTTAAGCGGTATTTTACCCATCCTGCAGGACTGCTTGCCCAGTCTCTCAAGCGCCCCAGCCCTACGCGACGCCAAGCGTCGCGCAGGGCATTTCCACCATTAGGATAGAAACAAGGGCTGGGGCCGGCGGACACCCGGCGGTCAATGCTGCTTGAGGAGCTCCACATAGCCCGTGATCACCAAGACCACCAGCAGCAGACCGATGACGATGAAGAGCCCGGTGAGACGCCGACCGCGGCGCGTTGCGCGCCGGGACGGACGCTTGATCAGGTGCCTCTCAAGGTTGCCGGTGGCGCTGAGGCGCTCGTACTCCAGCGGATGCTCGTGCTTGAACTCGTCGAGCGGCACCGCCCCTGTCACCATCACGATATCCATGGGGAACTTCTCCGGTCGGAAGTGCACGTTGAAGTAATGCACCGTGAACAGGAACACCGCGGCCAGGATCGCCTCTTCCGCATGCACGATGGTTGCGACGTTAAAGACCCAGCCGGGCAGGAAGCTCGCGGTCACGCTCGGGAACCAGAGCATGAGCCCCGAGACTCCGATGGCGACCATACCCCAGAAGGGCGCCCAGTAATCGAACTTCTCCCAGTAGGTCCAGCGGTCGAACCTGGGCCTTGGGACCAGCCCCAAGAACCACTTGAACATCAGTGCGATGTCCTTGAAGTCTTGCAGGTTGGGCACCAGGGAGGTCGGCCCGAACCAGCGGAATGTCTTGCGCTGCCGATAAATATTCCAGCCGACCGCAAACAGGTGTCCGAAGAAGATGGCGATGAAGGTGACCGCGGCGACGCGATGGATAATGGCTGCAACCTTGGGCCCGCCGATAAGCTGCATGGTAGTCTGAGCCCAGGCCTGGCCTGAAAACAGCACCGAGGTCCCGGTCAGCACCAGGGTCATGACTGCGATAGCCAAGATGCCGTGGATCAGTCGCCAGCCGGTGGTGAAGCGGCGGAAATAGACCTGCTCCGGGGCATCCGGATTGGGTTTATAGCCCTTGCCCGCCTTGCCGTCGCGCCACTCGCGATAGATCCAGAGCAGCATGTGGGTCCAGAAGAACAGGAAGACGCCAAGGATCAGCACGTCCATGAATCGCTTGGCGATCCACATCTCCGGGTAGCGCGTGCGGTCATTCGCGTCGCCATGTGCATGGAAGCCTAGATAGCCCTCCGGGGCGTCCTTGTGGCACTTCCTGCAGGTCTCCAGACGATTGTTGTCGTGGACCTTGGAACGTGGATCCTTCACGTTCATGATGCCGTGGCTGCCATGGCAATCGAAGCACTTGGCGGTATGGGTATAACCCAAGCGGGTGACCTGACCGTGATAGGAGGCACGATAGGTCCGGACCTGCTTCTCGTGGCACCTGCCGCAGTTCTGGGTAATGGCGAGCTTGACCGAGTCCTGCTCGGGCGAGTCGATCTCGTGGGTGGTATGGCAGTCCGAGCAGACCGCGGAGTCCGCATTGTCCTTCTCCAGGACCGCCTTGCCGTGGACCGAGGTCTCGTAGATGTCTTGCTGGTCCTCGTGGCAGCGACCGCAAACCTCCGGGTTCTTTTGGCGATGCTCGGCGCGCTGGATGCTGCCGATGGTGCCGATGTTATGGGCGTCGTGGCAGTCGTAGCAGGTGGCGTTGGTGCGGGACTGATCCTTAACGCTGGGACGGGCATGGATCGAGCGCATATAGCTGTCGATCTGGGAGATAACCACGTCCAGGCGCTTGTATTTAGGATCGTCGCTTCCGATCTGCTCCTTCCATTTCTCGCGATGGCACTCCACGCACCCGATGCTCTTGGGTAGCGGTTGGTCGTGCTGGGCCTTGGTGATGCTATTGTGGCAGCCAATGCAGGGCTGCTTGCCATGGACGCTGCTCTCGAACTGCTCCTCGTCCACAAAAATATTGACGACGGTCCCGTCCTCCCGCTCGGAGGTCTTCTCGTCCTCGTCCGCATGGCACTTGAGACAGCGCTTGTTCGGGATGGCGACCTTGCGCTTTGCCGGCTTGGCGTCCTCGCCGTCTGCGGAGGCGGCGGCTGGGGCTGGGGCCGAGTCGCCCTCGTCCGACGCGGCCCATGCGCCCTGGATGCACAGCAGGCAGGCGAGCAGCAGCCCCATCCAGAGGCGCAGGGGTTGCGGACGGTGGTACATCGATGGCCTCCGGGCATACGTTCTTATGGTATGGGTATTGTGCCAGGGAACCGGGCACAGGGGGACGGGCAGCGCTCGTCGCAGCCACCCCACCCCGCCGCTTCGACCAGCGACTCGGAGCGCGACCGATCGAAGACCCGCGCGCGGCGGGTTGCGGCATTCGGCTAGTTACGCCAGGGTGGGTGGGGCTGTCAATGATGCGGCTCACCGATACCGAAACGGCATCCCACCCGTCGCGGGCGACGAACGTAGAATCGCAGGGCGGCCGGAGCCCTAGGCGGATCGAATCCCTCTCGGATTCGATCTGTCGACTCCCACACTTGCATCGAGCCCCGATACCCATGGAATTCACCCCTGTTCGACACATCGCACTCAGCTCCGGCACCGTCGCCTGGCGTCAGGCCGGCAGCGGCGACCCGCTCCTGCTCATCCACGGCTGGCGCGGTTCCTCGCGCTACTGGCAGTGCACCCTGGACTCCTTCTCGGACGCCCGAAGCGTTTACGCTTTCGATCTCCCCGGCCACGGGGAGACCCCAGCCTGGCAGGAACCGCTCGACATCGAGTCGCTGGCAGAGATGACGATGGAGCTCGCCGACCGGCTGGGGCTTGCGCGTTTCGATCTCGCGGGACACTCCTTCGGCGGTGCGGTGGCAATCTCCGTCGCCGCCCGGTGGCCAGAGCGGGTGGGTAGGCTGGTCGTCGCCAGCCTAGGCACTACACGCAACGAGCTGGAGCGGTTCGCCCTTGGCCAGGCCCATACGCACCTAAGCCGGGGCCTGGGGCTCGCCCGGCCATGGCTCGGCCTGGGCCGACCTTTGCACGATCTGATACAGCCCTGGATCGACCGGATCGCCAGCGAGCCGTTGGTCGCCCGGGCCATCGCGACAACCTTCGTGCGCCAACTGCCGGAAGAAGAGGACCTGGTTCGGGACGGGGTACTGGAGTTTCTGCGTACAGACCCACTGTCTGCATTGGAGGTTGCCGTTGCCGCGGGAAACCCGGCCCTGCTCGAGGCACTGCCCAAAGTGACCGCCCCAACGCTCCTGGTATGCGGCACGGCCGACCCGATCATGCCGATCTCGGCGGCGCGGGCATTGGCCGACCGGTTGGCGGCTGCCCGCCTGGAAACGCTTCCTAATTGCGGACATTTGCCTATGATCGAGCAGCCGGAGGCTTATCACAGACTGGTGCGCGATTTTCTGATCCAAACCGAATGAATTGCGATGGTTTTTACCCCGGTTCAGTACACGACGCTCCCATGCGGCCCAGTCGCCTATCGCCGTAAGGGCAACGGGACGCCGCTCCTGCTCGTTCACGGTTGGCGCGGATCCTCGCGCCATTGGCAGGACACGATCGACTGTCTCGCGGATATCCGCGACGTCTACGCACTGGATCTGCCCGGACATGGCGAGACCCCACCCCGCCGGGAGCAGATCGACATCGATAGCCTGGCCCGGCTGACGATGGATCTCGCCGACCGGTGGGGGCTGGAACGCTTCGATATTGTCGGGCATTCCTTTGGCGGTGCCCTCGCGGTCTTCATGGCCGCCCAATGGCCCGAGCGCGTGCGCAAGCTGGTCGTCACCAGCCTGGGCACGGTTCGCAACGAGGTGGAGCGGCTCGCACTGGAACGGGCCTTTGCCGGGATGCGCAAGGGTCTTCGAGCTCGCCCGACCCTGGCTCGACCTGGCGCGACCGGGGCTTGGGCTGTGGCAGCCCTGGATCGATTGGATGGGCAATCAGCCAGTGCTATACCGGGGCATCGCGGGGGCCTTCGTGGGCCAGGTGCCGGACGACGACGCGCTGGTGCGCGAGGGGGTGCACGAATTTCTGAACACCGATCCGCTGTCAGCCCTGGAGGTCGCGATCGCCTCGGGGAGCCCGGAGCTCTTCGATGCCATCGTCAAGGTCACCGCACCGACCCTGCTGGTAAGCGGCGAGTCCGACCGGATGATGCCGATCTCCGCGGTGCGCGCCCTGGCGGAGCGGCTGGCGGGCTCCCGTCTGGTGGAGCTCGCCGATTGCGGACATCTTCCGATGATCGAGCAGCCGGAGGCATATCACAGACTAGTGCGCGATTTTCTGACCCATGACGAATGACCGTCGCGCCCGAACCCGGACGAATCGCGGCTATGCCGCCGGCGCCCCGTCGGCATTCACTGACAAACGCGATGGCCCGCATCTCGTTCGCGGTCGGCGCGGTCCCGCAAGCCGGACCATCCGTTCGCGCAGTCCCCCGCGCCGCCGCCAGAAGCGCCCCAGGGCGAGTCGGACAAGGGCGCACCTCAGTCCGCTCCCGTCGTCGATGCGCAGAGCGCTGAGCCTGCCGGCCCTTAGGTCGAGCCAGAGACCGGCGGCCAGGGTCTCCAGCTCGGACAGGGAACGCCGCCACGCATCCCAGTCGCCCTCGATGGCTGGCTGCCAGAGACGATCCCAGAAGAGCAGGATGGATTCTGCCCCGTTCTCATCGCCGATCCAGGGCCAGGACCCGTTACGCCCCGCCAAGGCGTCGAGGCATTGGATGCGGCCCCCGCCAGCCCGCACCAGGCCAACCGCGAGCGGATGGTCGGCAACGGTCAGCGCCGGCCCGCCGGTCACCGAGGGCAAGACCCCTGCACCCCAGGTCCAGACGCCGCTGATGGCCGGGCGCCCGACCGCCGCCCGGGCCTGGTTGACCGGGTGCTGGAAGAACAGCATCTGGGCCTCGTTCTGCCAGCGCGCCCAGACTCGGGAATCCGCTCCGGTCGGCAGGTAGGGGTCGACCGAACGGCCATGGACCAGGTGCAGAGGCGAGGTACGAAGCTCGGGCGCGCCTGGAACCCTCAGATACCAGCGGTCCGGGCTGGGCCCAGCCAGCTCCAGTCCATCGGACCCGAAATGGGCGTTGAAAGCGGCAATCAGCGCTCGGGCCTCGTCCTCGCGAACGCCGAGGGAGGGTCCTGAGAAGAGTAGAAGCCGGTCACGGTCCGGTCGCAGATAGACGGGGTCGGCATGAACCCAGCAACCGACGCGCGCTAACTCCGGGACCTGCGCGAGCAGGCAGAGTGCCGCACTCGGCAGGTCGCGATCGGGGGAAACCGTCAGACCGAATGCAGCCGCGAGGGTCTCGAGCGGGTCTCGCTGGCTGGACTCGAGGCAGTCGGCACGGGCCAACAGGCGGTCCAGGGCAGGGGTCGGCGGGAGCTGGCCAGTGGGCGGGTCCGGGGGACCGAGCAACCCGGGACAGAGTATCCGGATATTCACGGGGAGCAGACCGAGACCCGGTTGCTGCTGCACCGGAACCCGCGGCACCGGCTACCCATTCTCATGGACCGGTGCCGGGGCGCGCGCACTATGTGCGATCCGGCTCGTCGCCGATCCACCGAGAGTCCCCGGACGACGGGGCCGGATGGGGCTGCCCGTGCAAGTGGACAGGCTCCGCGGCGGGCTCACCGACCGGCGCCCGAGACGCCCGCTGCTTGCGTGCGCGGATGTTGAGCATTTCCACCGCCACCGAGAAGGCCATGGCGAAATAGATGTAGCCCTTGGGAATGTGCTGGCCCACGCCTTCCGCAATCAGGACCACGCCAACCAAGATCAGGAAGCTCAGGGCAAGCATCTTGATGCTGGGATGCGCATCCACGAAATCTCCGATGGATTTCGCAGCCAGCATCATCACGCCGACCGCCAATATAATGGCAATCACCATAACCTCCACATGGCTCGCCATCCCCACCGCAGTGATGACGGAGTCCAGCGAGAATACGATATCGATGATCGCGATCTGTATCAGCACCAACCAATAGCGGGAGGGTGCGCGCACCTCGGCATCGTGCTCGTCCCCCTCCATGCTCTCGAAGATTTCGTGGGCGCTTTTCCACAGCAGAAAGAGTCCGCCAAAAATCAGGATCAGATCCCGCCCGGAGATCGCCAGCGAATTTGCAAAATCGGCCTCGACTATACCAAAATCGAGTGCGCCCAGATAGATAGTAAACAATGGCTCGGTGAGCCGCATCATCCAGGCAAGCGAGAGCAGGAGCATGATACGCGTGATCATAGCGAGCGCCAGGCCCTGGACGCGCGCCCGGTTACGTTGCACCGCGGGAAGCCGCGCCACCAGGATCGAGATAAAAATGATGTTGTCGATCCCGAGCACGATCTCGAGCGCGGTGAGGGTGACCAAGGCCACCCAGGCCTCGGGGCTAACGATCCATTCCAGCATGGGTTGATCTCGCGGACGGGGCTTCGGTCGCCGAAGCCGCAGGGGGATAGGAATAGGAACCCGGACTTACCGGCGTGGCATGAATATCTCGCTGTCCGGGCAATCGCCTATTCGGATAAAAATTCGGATGCTCGCGACGCGTCGGCGAAGGTTGCCAACTCCGCGGCGGAGGGCAGCCCCCAGTAAACCAATGCGGCGATCGACAGGGCTGCCGACAGCACGACGCCTTCCATGGGTTTAAAACCGCGCGAGCGGAAACCCTCGCGCGCCTGGCGGGGATACTATCAGCAAGCGCCGGGGCCGTGAAGCTTCGGGGTCTCTTCGTTCGACTCCCTCGGCTTCGGCTGGACACTCTCCGCCGTCCTGCGCTGCGCCGCTCGGGCACGGCGCTTCTCGACATACTGCCGCGCCGCGTCGGTGGCGGTGAATAGCTCCAGACGCTTCTCCTCCCCGGCGTCCACGAGGGTCATGGCTGCATCCGTGTAACCTTCGACGGCCTCGGCCATGACCTTGGCGAGGATGCGCCGATAGCGCCGGTGCATGCGATAGGCGCCCGAATACTTGCGGATGTATTCCCAGACCAGCTTGGGGTAGTACACAAACGGGTTCTCGATGGGGAAACAGGGACGACGGTCTCGCCGGTGCTTGATTCGGACCAGCCCGCCTTCCAGGGGATGCAGGCGCTCGTAGACGATGGGGGCGTGGAAGGCGAAGAGCTTGGCCATCATGTGCCTGGGGTCGTAGCCCCAGAGGCGGGAGCGACGCAGCACGGTCGCCACATGCGCGTCGCTGTAATAGAAGTCCCAGGCCTCCCGGGCGATGCCCCGCCATTCGTCCGCGGTCATGCGGGGATGCTCCATGGTGGTGTGCTGGGTGTCGTAGTTGTTCATGTCCGGGTCCAGCCAGGCGCCGGACTCCACCAGCCGCTGGTGATCCTTGGATCCGGGAAGGGGTGTGAGCATGAAGAACTCGAGGATGTCTACCGGAAGCTCCCGCTGGATGATCGAGAGGTCTCGGCGGATGGTCTCCGGGGTGTCGTCCGGGAATCCCAGGATGTAGCCCGCATAGGTCAGGACCCCGGCGCTATGCCAGGCCTGAAACATGGCCCGGTAGTCGGCGATCTTGTTCTGGCCCTTCTGTACGGTCTTGAGCGAATCCGGGTTGATGCTCTCCAACCCCAGGAATGCGCGGGTGACGCCGGCCTTTCCGGCCTTCTCCACGAAGCGCGGGATGCGGTGCGACTGGGTGTCCACCTGGACCACCAGTTGGAGCACGATCCCCTCGTCCTGGAGCGCGATCAGCCGGTCGAAGATCGCCTCCCAGTGGCCGTTGCGGGCGAAGTTGTCGTCCGAGATGAAGAAGTTGGCGATCCCCTGGGCGAAGTTGGCACGCACCAGGCGCTCCACGTCGTCGGCGGTCCGATAGCGAGACTTGCGGCCTTGGACATTGATGATGGTGCAGAAGCTGCACTGGAAGGGGCAGCCGCGGCCGGCATCGAAGCTGGTCCGCCGGCCCATCGTGAGTCGTATCCGGTCGGCGGGCAGGATGGGAGTGGGCATGCCGGTCATGTCCGGCAGATCGCTCAGATAGTTGTAGATGGGCTTCAGTCCGTCCTGCGTCAGGTCCTTGAGCAGCCCCTCCAGGCGCCCTTCCAGCTCCCCGGCGAAGAGCGAAATGCCAAGATCCAGGGCCTCCTGGAGGTCCGGCGGCATGTCCTTGAGCATCGCGAGACAGCCGCTCACGTGGAAGCCGCCGACGATCACCGGCACCCCTTGCGCGCGGAACTGGCGCGAGAGGTCCAGGGTGCGGGGGAACTGGTTCGACTGGACCCCCACCATGGCGACCAGGATGCGGCCCCCGGCCTTGTTCAGCTCCCGGATCAGGCGCCGCGGCACGATCCGGGTATTGGTCTCGTCGCGGGCATGGAGCCGGATCACCACGTCGGGTCCCAGCACCCGCCGCTCCGCGCAGTCCAGGGCGATGCCGTAGACCGTTGCCAGGCTGTTGGCGGGCAGGGAGGAGCGCCACCACTGGATCGGATAGCCGTCGTCGTCGTAATGGGACGGCTTGATCAGGAGGATATGCAGAAGCTCGGACGATGCGGCACGCGCGGCCATGGCAGGACCCTTGGACTGAGAGCGGTCGAGCCGCCACGGAATCGAACAGGGCAGGAACGCACGCGGGCGGCAGGGCCGGGGCCAGGCAGTGAGCGATCTGCGAGTCCGCATCTTGATCGGCCCCCGGGGGATGTCAAGCGCCGATGGGTTGGGGGAGTTGGGGCCAGGGCGAATCCCTGACAGGGCACCTGCCGAGTCCTACGCGATCCGTACCAGTGCGGACGGAGCTCCGGGAAATTTCTGACTGCGGCACTCGGTCGCTTGTACTAGCCTCTGCGCATGCTACTCGGACGCCATCCTGGCCAACGAAAAGGCGATCCTGGCTGACAACGCCTACATCGCCCAATGTCACGCCCAAGGGCTCTACCCGGTCGCCTATGTGCCCCACAACCATCACTTCCTGGCGGCCTCGGCGAGCTTCATCGGGGATCGTGACAAGGCCCTGGCGGCAGCGCTCCACATGCGCAGCCACCAGGACCAAAAGCTCATGCGCCAGCCCGGGTACGCGACCCTACAGCACTACTGGTCCATGCCCTATTTCGTCTGGGTCCGGTTCGGCAGCTGGGACGAGCTCCTGGCCGAGCCGGCCCCGGCCGACGACCTGATCTACCCGACCGGGATCTGGAGCCACGCCCGCGGACTGGCTCAGGTGCGCAAGGGCGACCTGGCCGAGGCCGAGGCGTCTCTGACGGCCTGACGGCAATCGCCAACGACCCGGAGATGGCCGCCACCCGGCTCTGGGAGGCCCAGATCCTCGCCATCTACCGCGAGGTCCTGGCCGGCGAGATCGCGCTGGCCCTCGGGGAGCACGAGAAGGCCATAGGGCACTTGTCGGGGCCGCCACACCGAGTGTCGATCCAATAACCGGAACGAGGAGGACAGACGGAATGACAACCGCAGCCCCATTGAAAATCGTGCGGCCCTCGACGCTGGCCGACGCCGATGGACTCCAGGCGACTCCCTCGGAGCCCTTGCATCCCTTTTGCTGCTCCTGCCCTTTGTGGCTTGTTCTCCGCTCGATCCGTACCGAGATTCTCCCAGGGGTGGCCAACCCGGTCGTGCTCCACTCGATCCGCACCTGGGCTCTCCCCGCAATCGAGGCCCGGGGCCGCCGGGAGAGAGTCCCGGAAGCGACCGCCGCGGGCGCGGACCGGCATCCGCGCTCTTCCCCGAATAGAGAGTGCTGTGGCCGCAGCGCGGGAGCAACGGGCCTCGATATGACCGAACGGCATTGAAGCGGAAGCCGACCGACGGCGGGCAATGCCGGTCTCGAATCAAGACACAAACAGTGGCGACAGACTATGGCAGAGAACAAGATCATCGCGGTATTTGGGGCTACCGGTGCCCAGGGCGGCGGACTGGTGCGGGCGATACTCGACGACCCCGACGGCGGATTCGCCGCTCGGGCCATCACCCGAGACCCGAGCTCTCCAAAGGCCCGGGAGCTCGCCGAGCTTGGCGCGGAGGTGGTCGCCGGGGACATCGACGATGCCGAAAGCCTTGCGCGCGCCCTCGCGGGGGCGCACGGGGCCTATTTCGTCACCTTCTTCTGGGCCCACTTCTCTCCGGAGCGCGAGAAAGCGGAGGCGAAGGCCATGGCCCAGGCGGCCAAAGCGACGGGCCTGCACCATGCCATCTGGTCGACTCTGGAGGATACACGTCGATGGGTGCCGCTCTCCGACGACCGGATGCCCACCCTGATGGGCGAGTACAAGGTCCCCCACTTCGATGCCAAGGGCGAGTCCGACGCCTATTTCAAGGAGCTTGGGGTACCCACGACGTTCCTACTGACGTCCTTTTATTGGGACAACTTGATCCACTTCGGCATGGCACCCAAGAAGGGTCCGGACGGCCGGCTCGCGTTCACCCTGCCCATGGGCGACAAACGGCTCCCCGGGATCTCAGCGCAGGACATCGGGCGTTGCGCCTACGGGATCTTCAAGGGCGGCGAGCGCTACATCGGGCGCACGGTCGGGATCGCAGGCGAGCACCTCACCGGCGCCCAGATGGCCGCGGCGCTCAGCCGAGGCCTGGGCAAGGAGGTGGTCTACAACGCGGTCACCCCCGCTCAGTACCGGGCATTCGGGTTCCCCGGGGCCGACGACCTGGCCAACATGTTCCAGTTCAAGGCCGACTTCGAGACCGATTTCTGCGGGGCCAGAGACCCGGATCTCGCCCGGTCCCTGAACCCCAAGCTCCAGGATTTCAGTACCTGGATCGAGCGCAACAAGGCGCAGATACCGATCGAATAAATTTCGCCCACTCCGGGGTCGTTGGCTCCGGGGCCAGACATCGCGGACACCTCCATCCGCGCACCGAACGACGCCATGCAACGCTTCGTCACTCCTGTCGCAGAACGCCCCCGGGCTGAGCCAGCTCCAGAGTCCGCGCGTGCCGCGGAGCGCTTGGCGATCCGGCTGCTGGGGGGCTTCGAGGTCCTGCAGGACGGCCAGCAGATCACCCTGCCGACTCGCAAGTGCATGGGTCTACTAGCAATCCTTGCCTTTCAGCCAGGTGCCCCGGTGAGACGGGAGCGATTGAGCGATCTCCTGTGGTCGCGAAGCGCCACGGCCCAGGGGCGGGCCAGCCTGCGCCAGGCGCTCGCCATGCTGCGCCGTGCCCTGGAGCCTGTCGGGACCGTCCTGATCGATTCGACCCGAGAGGGCGTGCGACTGCGCCCGGAGTGCGTCGCGACGGACACGGCGCAGCTGGATCTGGCCTTGCGCCTGGACTCGCCCCAGTCGCTCTGTCTGGCCGCTACCCTCTATCGGGGTCACCTCCTGGACGGATTCGTGCTCTACGAGGCACCCTTCGACGAATGGGTGGAGTCCGAGAGCGAGCGCCTGCGCAGGCGCACCTTAAGCGCACTTGCCAGGCAGCTCGCCCGGCAGGTCCAGGCCGGTAACGTCGAGGCCGCACTCGCGCTCGGGGAGCGGCTACTGGAGCTGGATCCCGCCGCGGAGGAGGTTCACCAGTCCCTGATCCGGCTCGATATCGACCGCGGCGCACTGGGCGGTGCCATGCGCCGCTACGAGCACTGCCGTCGGGTGCTGGCCGAGCGCCTGGGGGTGCCGCCCTCCCCCGCCACCCAGGGGCTGCTGCGCGCTCTGCGCGCCCGTCCCGCCGCCGAGCGCGAGTCCGGCACCCCGCCACTGGTGGCGGTGCTGCCATTCGCGGACCGCTCTCCCGACGGGACCCAGGGCCATCTGGCACTGGGGTTCGCGCAAGAGGTCATCCGTGCCCTGACCCGGTTCCGCTCGCTGCGGGTGATGGCTGCTCAGTCGTCCTTTGCACTCGCCGACGCCCGAACCGACCCCCGGGAGGCCGGCGCCCGACTCGGCGCCCGCTACTGCCTGGCGGGCAGCGTCGCCGCCGCCGGGGAGACCCTGCGCATCGGGGCCGAGCTGCTCGACACTGCCGCTGGACACTGTCTCTGGTCCGAGCGGTTCGACGCGCAGGCCCAGGAGGTCTTCGCCGCTCAGGACGAGATCTCCCGGGCGGTAGCCGCCGCGCTCGCGGTGCGCATCGACGGGGACCTGCTCCGGCAGGCAACCCGGCAACCCCTGGAGAGCCTGGAGGTCTACGACTGCTGGCTGCGCGGCATCGCTTGTCTGCGCCAGGGCAACCCCGAGAGCCTGATCGAGTCCCGTCCGCTCTTTCTGCGCGCACTCGAGATCGACCCCGGGTTCGCCCGCGCCTTCACCGGGCTCTCGTTGAGCCACTTCAACGAATGGAGCTGTGTGGCCTGGGAGCGCTGGGCCGAGAACGAGCGCCGCGCCTACGACTATGCCGCAGCCGGCGCGCGCATGGACGACAGCGACCATCTGACCCACTTCGTCCTGGGGCGCATCCTGCTCTACCGGCGCGACTTCGAGCATGCCGAGCGACACCTGGCGCGCGCCGAGTCCTTGAACCCAAACGACGCCGACATGCTGGCCCAGCTCGCGTACTCCGACGCCTGTTTGGGCGAGGCCGAGCGCGGCACCGTCCGTGCCGCACTGGCCAGGCGGCTCAACCCCATCCACGACGACTGGTACTTCGCGTTCGCCGCCGGCACCGCGCTGCTCGCCCGACAGCTCCATGCGGCCATCGATTTCGCTGGCCGGGCCCCGCTCGCCGCCACCGACATGCATGCCTGCATGGCCTGCGCCCACGCTTATCTCGGCCGACGCGCCGAGGCCCGGCGTCACCGCGACGCCTTCCTGGACCTCTTTCGGCGGCGCATCTGCTCGGGCGCCGACCCGGCGCCCGACGAGCCCGTCCGCTGGCTGCTCCACGTGAACCCAATGCGTCTTGTCGAGGACCGGGAGTTTCTGGTGGAGGGTCTGGAGCGGGCCGGACTGACGGTTCCCAAGGGCATCGCCGCCGACGCTGCGAGCGGTCACGGCCTTCCTCAGCGGCGCGGCTAGGTGCCGGCGGCCCCCGGCTCCCTGCGCATGGGCGTCAGGGGCGGAGACCGGTCCACGCGGATGGGCTCCAGGGTCGCGAAACCGTGGCGCCGGTAGAGCGCGATGTTGGCGAGGCTGGTCGCCTCCAGGTAGGCAGGAATGCCTTCGCGGTCGCAGGTCCGTGCGGTCTCGGCGAGCAGCGCCGACCCGTAGCCGCGACCCTGGAATGCGGGGGTCACGCCGATGAATGGCAGATACCAATGAGGCTCTGTTGGATGGCGCTCGGCCATCCGCTCCAGCAGCCCGAAGACGGCCGGCAAACGGTCCTCGTCCACCCCCAGCGCGACGGCCCTGCCCAAGGCATCCTCGTCCGGCTCCGCGCCTGGCGGCAACCAGACCGCAGTCCCAGCGAACTCCCCGATCTGCAGGGCGGTCTCCCGGGGACAGGCGATCCCGGCGAAGGCGCCGACGACCGCCGGAAAGCCCGCGGCATAGCCGGCAGGGTCCGGAAAGACCCAACGGGCGATGGGATCGTCCTCGAAGGCGCGGGTCAGCGTGCTCAGGCAGCGCGGGAGGCTGGACGGGGCGACCGGCTGGATGGATGTCTCGACCATGGTCGTGTCTCCAGTGAATGGATAAGGACGGCCCGACCCCGGAAGCCCCGGGGTCGGAGCCTTAGCGATTGCTGAACGGACCGTCGCCCTAGGCTGCGCGCCGCCGCTCCGCGCTCGCCCGCCTGAGGAGCTCGCGGTTGGCAGGACTCTCGGGTTTAAGGTCTGCCCGCTCCGCCGCGAGCGCCCGGGCCAGCGCCTGCTGACCGTCCCGCAGGGCGGCCTCGATCAGGGTGAGATCGAGCAAATCCCTCTGGGCATGGCTGCCGCCGAAGCGGTTGGCGCGGTTGCGCACCGGACGCAGCAGGCGAACCGTCTCCCCGTAGTCCCCATTGCCGAAGGCGACGATGGCCCGGGTCACCGGGGCGCCGACCTCCCTGGTGAAGTCCGCGTTATCGCCCGACTCCTGCGCGACCCCGCTCTGGGCCTCCAGCACCCGCTGGATGACCGCCGGGCGGTCAGCACAGACGAAGGCCATGGCGGCGTGGACATCGTTAAAGGCGTAGTTGCCCGCACCAGTCTGGGGCTCCCAGGCATCTGCCACCGCCTGCCAGCGCTCGCCCAGGGAGACACCTCTCAGGTGCAGGCGCCAGAGCAGGGCGGAGGCATCGATCAGGTCCAGGACCATCGGGGAACGGGCCCCGTGGATAGGCCCATCGAAGAGCTCGAGCACGATCCCGATCTCGTCCTGGTCCAGATGGAACAGGGCCAGGTGCCACCAGTTGTGCACGGCAAAGAAATTGTCCCTGGACCAGGCGTCGGTGTCGCTCCGCATCCACGCGATCCCGTCCTGACGACGGCCCTGCATCTCCATGCAGTGGGCAACCGCATGCCAAGCCCAGGCGTCCCGGGGCTCCAGCTCGACCGCGCGCCGCCCGGAGGCCTCGGCACGGGCATAGAGCCCCGTCTCCTCCAGGCCGAATGCATGCATGCCGAGCACCGCATGATAACCGGGCATGCCGCTGGACCAGTCCGGCAGGGCACGGGCGATGCGGTCGCGGATCATCCGCGAGTCCCCCGTGTAGAAGTCCACGAGCTGGCCCGCCTGGAGCGCCAGGGCGTCTCGCGGATACTCCACGGCGATATCCTCCAGCACTCGGCTGGCGGCGCGCCACTCGTGGCGGATCAGGTGCGCGAGTGCGCGCAGGTGGGCCCGCTCCCTGGGGTTGGCAGGCACGGCGCAGGCCGATTCGTGGCTGGACCGGGCGACCGGGAAGCCGGCGGGCTCGGTACCCAGCAGATTCAGATAGCCATGGAGCACATGGCCCATGACAAACGCGGGGTCCCGATCCAGGGCCCCATGGATCGTCGCGATCGGGTCGCCGCGGTAGCACTGAAACTCCTGCAGTGCCTGCTCGTAGGTCCTGACCAGATCGGCGCTGGCGGCGGTGACGGGGTTGCCGAGGTTGTCTTGGCGGATGCCGGTGACGTGGCTCACGGGTGTCTCTCCTCATCGGTTTCCCGACCGGAGAGGTCGGGCTTGAGGAGGAGACTAGGCGGGTGGCGTGAAAGAACCCGTCACGGGGGCGTGAAAAGGACGCAAAAAAATGCGACCTGCCCCCGATGGCATATGAGAGGCTGGCAGAAACGTGCGAGCGTCCAGCGGTCGGATCGGGGTCGATCGGAATCCGGTCAACGCCGCCGCCAGGTGGTCCCCCCCGGTCCGTCTTCCAGCAGGATGCCGGCGGCGCCCAGCTCGTCGCGGATGCGGTCGGCCTCCGCCCATTGCTTGGCCTTGCGGGCGGCCAGCCGTTCGGCGATCAGGGACTCGATGCGCGCGTCCGTGAAGGCCCCCTCCCCCGCATCCCCTGGCATACCGCCGCGCAGGTAGGTTTCCGCGTCGCCCTGGAGTATCCCGAGCACCTCGCCCAAGGAGCGCAGCTCCGCACCGAGTCCGGCAGCGACGTTCTCGTCGGTTGGCCGTACTCGGTTGATCTCCTTGACCAAGTCGAAGAGGACGGCGAGGGCGACGGGGGTATTGAAGTCGTCGTCCATGGCCGCTTGGAACCGCTCCCGAAAGCCTTCGCCGCCAGCGGGCAAGGCGTCGGGCAGACCCCTCAAGGCCGTATAGAGACGGGTCAAGGCGGCGCGGGCATTATCCAGATGCTCGTCGTCGTAGTTGAGCGGGCTGCGGTATTGGCTGGTGAGGATGAAATAGCGGATCTCCTCCGGACGGTAGCGCTGCAGGATCTCGCGGACGGTGAAGAAATTGCCGAGCGATTTGGACATCTTCTCCTCGTTCACCCGCACGAATCCGTTGTGCATCCAGACGTCGACGAAGGGCTCTCCGGTCGCCCCCTCGGACTGGGCGATCTCGTTTTCGTGGTGGGGGAACTGTAGATCGGCCCCGCCGCCGTGGATGTCGAAGTGGTTACCCAGCTCGCAGGTGGACATCGCGGAGCACTCGATGTGCCAGCCAGGTCGTCCCGGCCCCCAGGGGGAGTCCCAGGCGGGCTCCCCGGGCTTGGCGGACTTCCAGAGCGCGAAGTCCAGCGGATCCCGCTTGGATTCACCGATGTCCACCCGAGCCCCGGCCCTCAGATCCGCCGGGTCCTTGCCCGAGAGCCGGCCGTAGCCCGGAAAGGCTGCGACCGAGTAATACACATCGCCGTTGTCCGCGGCATAGGCAAAGCCGCGCTCGATCAGCGTTCCGATCATCCCCAAGATCTCCGGAATGTGGGCGGTCGCCCGGGGCTCGGAGCTGGGGGGTAGGATGCCAAGCGCTTGCGAGTCCTCGTGCATGGCGGCGATATAGCGCTCGGTGAGCGCGGCCATGGACTCTCCGCGCTCCTCCGCCCGGCGAATGATCTTGTCGTCGATGTCCGTGATGTTGCGGACATACTCGACCTCGAAGCCCAGCCGACGCAGATACCGGTAGACCACGTCGAACACCACCATGACCCGGGCATGCCCAAGGTGGCAGAGGTCGTAGACCGTCATGCCGCACACGTACATCCGGACCTTGCCGGGCAGAATCGGGACAAAGGGCGCCTTCTGGCGGGTCAGGCTGTTGTAAATCTCTAGCATTGCAACGACTTCCGTTTAGACGGCCAGTACCGGGCCGGTTCTGGCCGCCATGGTAGCAAAGGCAGCCAGGGGGTCGCGCCTGGATTCCCGGCAGGGCGCCCGTGCCACCTCAGCCCTGCGCGGTCTTTCCTGTCTGGAATGAAGTCCGTACCATGAGCGGTCGATCCCGCCAAGCCCGCGCTTCCTGCGCCCGGAGCGAGCCGGGACACCTCATTGGAGACCCCCCATGATCAAGCTCAGCACCAACCGCGGCGATATCCTGATCGAGCTGGCCACGGAGCAGGCGCCAGTGACCTGCGCCAACTTCGAGCAGTATGTCCGCGACGGCCACTACGACGGCACACTGTTCCACCGCGTCATCGACGGGTTCATGATCCAGGGCGGGGGCATGACCACGGACTTCGTCCCCAAGCCAACCCGCACGCCGATCCGCAACGAGGCCGCCAACGGACTCAAGAACCTGTCCGGCACCATCGCCATGGCCCGCACCATGGACCCCCACTCGGCCACCTCCCAGTTCTTCATCAACGTCTCCGACAATGCATTCCTGGACTACCCGGGTCAGGATGGCTGGGGCTATTGCGTCTTCGGGCGGGTCGCGGAGGGCATGGACACCGTTGAGGCCATCAAAACGGTCGACACCGGTACCCGCCACGGACACCAGGACGTACCAAGCAATGACGTGCTCATCGAGCGCGCCGAGGTCCTCCCCTGAGCCATCGGAGCGCCGCCGTGTCCCCGCCCTCCCAGGACTCCCCCCCCTCTCCCTCGCGCCACTCGCCACTCGCCACTCGCCGCTTCCCGGAAGAAACCCTCTTCGTCTCGGACCTGCACCTATCCCCGGAGCGCCCGGGGACAGTGGACCTGTTCCTGGACTTCCTCGCGGGACGCGCCCGACGGGCGCAGCGGCTCTATATCCTGGGGGACCTGTTCGAGGCCTGGATCGGCGACGACGACGACGCACCGCCTCACCCCCAGGTGCGCGCCGCCCTGCGGGCCCTGACTGCCGCCGGCACCGACTGCGCCCTGCTGCACGGCAACCGCGACTTCCTGATCGGCCAGCGTTTCTGCCGCGACACGGGCTGCACGCTCCTGCGCGAGCCCGCGGTGGTGCAAATCGACGGGGTGCGGACTCTGTTGATGCACGGGGACCTGCTCTGCACCGACGATGTGGCTTATCTGCGCTTTCGTCGCCGTGCGCGCAACCCGCTCGTCAAGCGTCTGTTTCTTTGGAAGTCGCTCGACGCACGCCGGGCGATCGCCGACGACTACCGCAAGAAAAGCCGCACCGCCACCGCGGTCAAACCCGAGGACATCACCGACGCGAGCCCGGAAACCGCTGCGGAGTATCTCGGACGTTTCCGTGCCGTACGCCTGATCCACGGACACACACACCGGCCGGCGGACCACCAGACCATGGCGGGCGGGCAGCCGGCAATCCGCTCGGTCCTGGCCCAGTGGTATCCGGAGCGCGGCGAGGTCCTGGTCCACCGGGCCGGGCGCTGGCAACGGGAGTCGGTGCTGCCGGGTCGCGCCTAAGGGTCGAGCGAAACGCTCGGGAACGGGATACCCGAGACGCACGGCGCTTTCGAAGCGAGCCCAGTTGCGCTGGATCGGTTACACACTTGCGACGCATCGCTTTGGGCCAACAGCGCTACGAATGTGTCGGCATCCACCGGCGGACTCTTGAAAATCCCTTGGGCCTCGTCGCAGCCATGGGCCTGCAGAAAACCGATCTGTCCCGCGGTTTCAACGCCGTCCGCCAAGACGCTCAAGCCATAGGAATGGGCCAAATCGATGATCGCGGCAACGACGGTCGCCGCTTCGCGGTTACGGTCGACCTCGCGTATCAGCAACGGATCGAGCTTCAAGCGCCGTAGCGGCAGGCGCTTGAGCGACAGCAACGAGACGGGGCCCGCGCCGAAGCGGTCCAGTGCGAGCGGAAATCCCAGGTCGGCGATACGCTTCAGGATGTCCAGCGTCCGGTCTGGACAATCCGTCGGGTCGAGCTCGCGGAAGTCCAGCTCCGGTCGACGGCCGAGCGCCTCGCCGATCGCTTCGAGACCGCGCAGCAGACGCTCGGCGTGGACCGCACGCAGATGGACCGCCGAAACGTCGACTGCAAACTGCAGATTGCTGGCGATCGCCCCCGGCCACTGCGCGGTCTCGGCGGCAAGCGTGCGCAGCGCCCAATGCTCGCAAGGGACGATCAGCTCGGTCTTATGGGCCAGAGGGAGCAAGAGCTCCGGCTCCACCATCCCATAGCCAGCGCGCTGCCAACCCAACGACACCTCGCAGCCGACGATGCGGGAGGTGCGCAGGCACATCCGGGGTTGGTAGAGCAGGCGCAGCTCGTCGCGGCAGAGTGCACGCCGCAGCTCCGCTTCCAGGGCGCTGCCTTCCCGGTAGCGCGTGCCGGTCGCTGCCGCGTAGAAGCGAAACGCGCCACGACCGGCGGCCTTGGCCGCGTACATGGCATCGTCGGCACTCGCCAACAGACCTTCGCAATCCTCGGCGTCCTTGGGGAACAGTGCGATCCCGATACTGACGCCGATGTGGATCTCGCGTCCGTCGACACACAAGGGGGTCTGCGCGAAGCGGCGAAGAATGGCGGTCGCGATCTGTCCCGCGGCCGACGCGCGTTTCAGGTCCGGCACCAGGACGGCGAATTCGTCGCCCCCCAGACGCGCCACCGTGTCGGTTTGGCTGACCGATTCCCGAAGCGCTTGGGCGACAAAGCGAAGCAGTCGATCGCCGACCGCGTGCCCCAGCGTATCGTTCACGTCTTTGAACCGATCGACGTCCAGATAGAGTACCCCGAGCAACCGCTTGTCCCGTCTTGAGGCGATCAAGGCGCGGCCGATCCGCTCCAGCGCGCTGGCCCGATTGGGCAGCCCGGTGAGACTATCGCAGTAAGCGAGCCTCAGTAGCTGGGTCTTCGCGTCCTCTTGGGACGTGATGTCGGACAGCAGCCAGACGTAATGCGTCGGTCTCCCGCCGTCGCGGATCTCGCTGACGCTGACCCATGCGGGATAGGACTCCCCGCTCTTGCGACGGCAGCGGATCTCGCCTCGCCAATATCCCCGCTCGCGCAGTGCGTCGGCAAGGGTCTCTGGCGCCCCGGCGCCCTCGGGATCCGGCCAAAACGCGGCGGACACGCGGCCGATCGCCTCGGCGGCGGGGTAGCCGGCGATCTCCGTGAACGCCGGATTGACGGCGACGATCCGCCAATTCGCATCGGTGACGACGACCCCCTCGACGGTGTGCGCCACCGCGCTGGCTGCGAGCGCGAGGCCCGCCTCCATCTCGCGCAGACCGGATAGATCCGGTAATGTGGAGTGAAACGGTCCCTCGCCCCCATCGCCGACAGGCACGGACCAGGCGCGAGGACGACGCGCGACGGGATTGGATTTGGCGGTCGGCGGCGGTGCAACCAAGATCGGTCCCCTGTTCGACGATTGACGGACGTCCCACCGAATGTCGCGGAGGCGCCCGCAGGCGGACTCGGGGCGGCACACCTCCAGGGCTTGCTGGAGGGTGACCAACTCGACCGGCTTGACCAGGGTGGCCGTCGAACCCCGCCTCGCCGGACTGGCGGCGGTCACTGCCCTGCGCCCAGCCGGTCAGGGCGACGATGGTTGATATCCTGGTCCCGGGGACGCGCTCGGCTGTGGCGGCAAATGCCGTAAGTGACGGTTGAGACTCTCGCGAGAGACCTGCGGCAGGCCGGGGAGACCCGTGCCGCGGGTACCCGCTTCGTTTGTGGGGGAATCCTCGGGCTTCGGATCAGGTGCCTCAAGGTTCTATTTAGAACCTTGACAACGCGACCCAATCGTGATTTGCAAAGGGCGGGCTCGGGCGCAAGCGAGCCGGGATGCCCGGCTCCGAGATCATCGCGCGGAACGAAATATCTTTTTTGTGTAATTTCTGGCGAAAGGAGGCAGCCTTCGCGATCACGACTCCCACAGCTCGTGAATACGATAAAGGCCGAGGAGATAGCGCAACTGTTGACGGTTGCTCGCCCCCAGTCGTTGGGACAGCTCGTTCAGCAGCTTGTTGGCGTAAGCGGGTGTGACTTCCTCTCCGTCGATGCACTTCAAAGGACGTCCGGTGGTCAGGAATTTGAGGACCTTTCGCTCTTTCTCGGAAAGATCCGAGAGACGCGCGAGCATCATAGTCTTACGGCAGACAGGATCGGCGTGGATACGATCGTGGAACAGACGAACGAGATTGCGCAGCACCTCGAGCCGCTCGTCGAGCAGCTTGTTGAATATCGGCCCCTGGTCGCGACTCACCAGGCTTGCGCCTGCGATCTCCTCCTTGTCGCTGAGGGTCGGAATAGAGACCCCATTGTATAGACCATAGTCGTGGCGAGCGACTTCGATGACGGTCCTCTCCTCTCGCTCCACTGCCCCTCGTTCCTCTTCATGCCACCAATCCATCGGCTTCAAGTCGCCTTGCAGGATGCGTTTTATGGTGAAGTCCCGATCGGCGAATCCTGCTTCTACATAGTGCTTCAAGAAGGCAGCGTCGAAGCCATCCGAGCGCAGGAGCACGGGAGATGCGCCCCCCTCCCCATTCAGGCGCAAGAGATACGAGCTATAGACGACGCCATCGAATCCGAGGCGGATGATGGCTCTCTCCAATGCCTCGAAGCATTGATCGATGCCCTCGGCGCCACAGAGCTCGCTGACGTAATCGACAATCAGTTGCATGCGTTTGACTCGTTGCGCCGCGAATTGCAGACATACGGGGAAATGCCGATCGACTGTCGCGCATAAGCTTGAAGGTATCCGCGGCGATGTCGGGCGGCCCTTGAACCGGCATCGACAACCGCAGCGCAAGCTGATTCAGCTCGCCCAAGGCGAGGTCGTCGCAGGCGAGCAGCCTGCCTTCGCGATTCACGGTATTGCCTTGTTGTCAAGGTTCGAAACGGAACCTTGAGGCACCCGCTCCGAAGCGCGAAGATCCATTAGGGCTGAAGCGGGCGCCCGCGGCACGGGTCTCCCCGACCCTGACGGATTGCTGCCGCAAGTCTCTCGCAAGAGTCCGAGATCGCGCACCGCTTACGATACCCAACCAAGCTTGCACAGGGACGTGTCCTTTTCCGCTCTGCTAGGCGGAAGCAGAAACTGCCCTCCTGGCGACATCGAAACCCCACCCGTCCGGCGGGAGGAACCGATGTCTAAAGTCGGTTACAAGAGCCCCCGCTTAACAGTGTCTTGCGCGGCGCAGTGCCGGTCGCGGGCGCGAAGCCGGTCAAGCGCGACGACTGCCTCCGCGCGAACATCCCCGTCCGGATCTTCGCCCGCGAGACGCTCCAGCGGTGGCTCAAGCTCTCGCCAAGACAGATAAGCCGCCGCCAAGACCGCCGCCCGCCGCACCTGGGGCTCGAAGTATACAAAACCCGCGCCAAGAATCAGGAATATCTCAGGATCGTACTCTGACTGAGCAACCGCCGCCGCAAGCTTCATCAGCAACACCCACGCGGCAGGGTCACGGGCCTCGCTAACCGCCTGGCGCAAATCCTCCCGCGTCAGGACCGGTAGCAGCAGACTCACCCAGGACGCGACATCTTGAGCCTCCTGACCTTCGATCAGGAGACACTGATGCCCGAGCACCGCATCGTCCCTATACCAGATTCGGGCGGCCGACCTGGTCGAGATCCAGGCCTTTTCAAAGCCTTCTTCGGCCATTTTGCCCAGGTTTGGCAACGGGCTCCAATCCCAAGCCGCGGCAAATGCATCGATCTGCGCCTCTGGAACCCGACCCTTCAATGCCACCCGAATGCTCGTCACTTCGATCTCCCGAGACCGAACAGATTGAGCTTGACCATGTGCTCGATATAATCCTCGAGATCCTTCTTGATCAGTCTTTCGAGCTGCGCCGCGTCCTTCACCAAAGGCCTATCGATGTTCAGCTTCGAGTAAATATAATTGCTCATCAGCTCAAGCTCGGTCTTCTCCATCTGTGCGACTTCCTTCTTGGTTGCGCTCCGCCCGCCGGAATATTCCCGCTCGGGCTCCAATCCGACGTCCGCGCTGGTCTGGGAGGCGATTCGCACCGCCCCTTGACCAACCATCGTATTGTGTTTCTCGCTGTAGTACTTGCCGATTGTCAGGTTGCCCTCCGCGACCTGCTCGAAGCCCTAAGGTACCGGTGACAACCTGCGCGGAGCTTCGGCCCATTTCAACGGATTGTAGTCGAGCCAACGCGGCAAGATTCTTGAATCCCTTTAATTCCTTAGGAAGTTTCCCGCTCCGCTGTACAGTAATCACTGCCTTGGCCAGCTCTGCATCGGACCGACCCGTCGCCCGCTTGATGGCGTCCAGCTCCGCACGAATCTCCTCGTAGCTCCCCCCGTGGCCCTTGAACTGCGTCTTGATGTGACCCGGGTGAGAGCTGTAGGTCTGACCTTCCGTTACGGTTTCGCCAGCCACGGTCATATGTTCCTTGGTGCCCTTCTTGCGTGCACTTCCCGCGGCAATCCTGGATCTCGCACCTTTTCCGGACTTGAACGCAGAGACATCTGCCACCTGACCCAAAGTCCCCGGACCGCCCGACTCCATTTCGATCGGCTCATCGGGCGACTTGCCGCGACCCTTGGCTCGCTGCGCGACGATGCGCTCCATGGCGTCAACCACATCTCGACGGCGGAGCAGCCGACGGCCAACCTCGCGGATCATCTTGAACAGCTTCGGACCTTCCTCGGACAGCAAATGCTTGACCAGGTCCCGGGTCGGGTTGACGGTCGCCCGAATGGCCACGCTCGCCCCCGAGCCCAGGATCTCCAGACGGCTCAAGCGATACTGGGCACGCCAGTACAGCAGTCTGGCGCGCATCCCCAGGCGCGATACCCTTTTGGCCAGCAGCGCCTCGATCTTCGGCGGCAGCTCGCGCGCGGCCTTGTCTAACCGCTCCATCGCCTTTTGCTCCTTGGACTTCTTCTTGAGCTTCTCCTTTCCGCCCTTCCCGCCCTTTCCGGCCTTGGCCCCTTTCTTACCCCCGAGCTTCGCCCTGATCTTGGCCCCCGCGGCCTTGAGCTTGGCGCCCACCTGCTTGGCGACCTTCTTGAGCTTGGCCATGATCGTCTTGCCGATCGCTCTGAGCTTGCCGGCCACCTTCCCTGCCGGCTTGCGCAGACGCCGCAGTAGCCAGTTGGCGACGAAATCGATGACCACGATCGCGCCGGCCGCCAGCGCCTGCGCGAAAGGTTGGGCGGCGCGTGCCGGCCGCACCGCCTTAAGGAACAGCACGAACTTGCCGATTGCGGCGATCAGCCGCTTCACCGAGCCCCAGGCCGCCTGGAGACCCTCGACGATGGCCAGAATGGCCCCGGCGGCCGGGATCAGCATGGACACCAGCTTCTCGATTAAGAGCTGGATCAGGGTCGGCGGGATGGCGGCCTTGATCGCCTCCCAGGCCATACCGCCGATCTGGACCAGACCCAACCCGCCCTTGGAGAGCAAAGCCCAGAGCGCGGTACCCAGCCCTAGCACCTCTTCCACCTTCTGGTTGAACCACTCCTTGACCGCGTCCCGGAAGGCCGGCCACAGATGATTCTTGAGTCCGCTCAGGATGCCGCTGCCCAGGTTGCGCAGCCAGCGCCCGGGGCCGGCGGCGATATCTTTGATCAGGGCCGCGAAGACGCCCAGCGCGTCGGCGATCGCCTGGGCCGCCTTGAGCGCACCCTGCACCACGGCCGAATAGACCGCGACGACCGCCAGCAATCCCTTCTCCAGCAGACCCAGTGCCGCATCCAGTGCACCGCCCAATGCGTCCAACGCCTTCTGGACCCCGACCTTGAGGACCGCGGCGATACGGTTCACCGCCGCCTCGGCGGCGGCCACCCGGTCGGCGATCGCCTTGCGGAAACGATCGCGCAGACCCGGGAAGTCCGCCAGCAGACGGTCGCCGATGGCGATCAGTGCGCTGCCGACCTTGCGGATGGCCGCGACGATGGCCGATCTGGCCTTCTCGATCGCCGCGACCGCCAGCCGCTTGGCCTTCTCGATCGCCGTCTTGACCCAGGCACGGGCCTTCTCGAAGGCCTTGACGATACCCGCCTTGATCCCGTCGAAGAACGACTTGGCCTTGGAGGCCAGCCAACCGAAGACCCCGCTTGATCGCTCCTTGGCCTTGGCCTTCTCGGCCTGGGCCTCGGACTCGCCGGCGGCCCGCGCCTGCGCGGCCTCGCGCTCGCCGGTCTGGAGATGCCCGCTCGCCTCGCGCTCGCCGCGAGCGCGCTCCTCGGCGACCTGGCCATCGCCCTGCGCCCGCGCATCCCGGGCCTCGCCGCTGCGCTTGGCGACTGCGCTCTGCTGGGCATCGCTCCACTGGCCCCGCAGACCTTGGACCTGCGCTCGGGCGCCGCTGCGCTCGCCGGCCTGCTCCCCGGCCGCAACAGATTCCAGTGCCGCGATCTCGGCATCGGCGCGACCTCGCTCGCTGGCGACCCGGGTGCGGTGCTCGGACTGCTTGGCCGCCATGTCCGACCGGGCCTGACGGGCGGCGGCCGCCAGCTCGGCGCCCGAGCGCTCCTTGGCGAGGATGCCGACCGTCTCGGTCGGGATCTCGCCCCCGCCAGTAGCCCCGGCCGCGGCGCCGCTGCCCAGGGGTAGCTTGGCGACCAGAGTCTCCCCGCCCGCCTGGCGCCTGGGAAGGATGCGGTCCTCGCCCATGGGTTGTGCGGCATCCAGGGCGCCCTGGGTGCGCGCCTCGGTCATGGTCCGGTCGAGCTCCGCCTGCTGGGCCTGCATCCGCCCCGGATCGGCGTCGCCGGCGAGCGCCAGCACCGGCGCGGGGCCGGCGCTGACCGCGAGTCCCGGGTCCGAGCCCGGCAGTGTCGCCACGGACGAGCGCAGACGATCGGTATCCGCGCCAGTGAGTGTGCCGTCCCCCCCGCCCGCCACGGACAGCGGCGCGACCGTGGCGATGGGCAGCGGGGGCGGGGCCGGCAGCGGCGCGGGGGCCGGCACCGGGATCGCCGCGCCCGCTGGGACCTCGGCCACCGGCGACGGCGACCGCGCCACCGGGGCATTGCGGGCCACCTCGGTCGCGCTACCGTCGCTGGCATCGAGACCATAGGGGCGCGGCATCTGAGGGGGATTATCGGCCATCGCCTGACGTTGCTCGCCGACGCTGGAGCCGATCGAAGCGCCCACCCCGCCCAGCGCTTGCACGGCCGCGGCCGGCTCCAGGGTCGCCAAGGTGCCCATGGCCGACTGAGGGTCCGCACCCGAGACATCGGGAACCGCTGGCTTGGGCGGATCTTCGATGGGACTGCCGCCATCGCCCCCGCCGGCTGCGCCGCCCTCCCCGCCGCGCGCGGCACCCTCGCTCAGGACCGATAGTGCGACGCCGCGCTCGGCCGGCTCCAGGGTGCCCGCGGTCTCCCCGGCGGATTCCGGGGCGGCCTCGGTGGCGGACTCTGGCTCGGGCTCGGGCGGGGTCGCAACGACGGGGCCGGCCAGACCCGGGGGAACCGGCTGGCTCGGCGACTCGGTCGCGTCTTCGGCCCGCTCCTGCGCCTCTTCCTCCGCCCGGTCCTCCCGGACCGCTTCATCCGCCTGAGACTCCGCCGCCAACAGTGCTGGCGGCTCGCCGTCGGCCGGTACGAGGGCGTCCGCGGCACCAGGCTGCGGCGGCACCAGTGCTTCGGCGGCGACCTGCGACTCCCGGTCGGCGGCTGCGCGATCGGTCTCGCTGTCGGGCGCTTCGGCCGAGGATTGGGCATCCGAGTCCGGGGCGCTCCCGGAGGGCTTGCCGCGTACCGCGGCCAGGCGCGACTCCATCTCCGCTTCGCCCTCGGCCTCGCCGCCGCCGGTCTCGGGGACAGACGCTACCTCGGCCGTTGGCATACCAGCCCCGCCCTGGCCGCCCGCGGCCGGCTCCGCAGCCGGCGGCCCGCCGCCGCTCTCGGGGGCGAGCGCCGCTTCGGCCGATCGGACTCCAGCCGCGCCGGGGGCGCCCGGTGCGGAATCGTCCGTTGCTGCCGCGGCTGGTGAGGCGACGCCGCTCGCCGACGAGATGCCAGGGGCGGCATTGCCAACCGGCGCGGCGGAGATCGCCACGCTCGCTGGATCGCCGCTTGCCGCGGGGCCGGAGGGCGTCGGCCCGAGGCTTGCCACGACCTCGGGCGATGGCTCTTGTCCAATGTCCCCAACCGCTGCCGGTTGCGCCGCGGTGGAGGCCGCCCCCGCGGGCGCCGGGACGGGTAATGCGACCGCTGCACGGGGCGGCGCGACCTTGTCGGGCAGTGCGGCGGGCCCCGCCGAAGCACGCGCGCGCTCGGCCGAACGAGTAGCCAGCTCCGCCCGCGGCCTTATCGTGGCGGCGGGAACCGGCAGCGCCGCGACACGTTCGGTCAACGGGGCGGGCTCCACCGCCGGGCGCGAAGCCGCGGCCGAGGGCCGCTGCGGCTCCGCCGCCGGCCCAGCGGTCGCGGCGGCAGCTTCCGGCGGCGCGACACGACCCGGCAGCGGGGCGGGCTCCACCGTGGGACTCATGCCCAAAGCGCCAGACCAAACCGGCTCCACCGCGGCCGACCCGAGCGACGCAGCGGCAGCGCCCGGCGGCGCTACGCTGCCGGACAAGGGGGCTGCCTCCACCGCCGGACGCGCGGCCGTCGGCCCGGCCGGTTGTGCAGCCAAGGCCCCCGGGCTCTCCGCGGGAACGCTCTGCTGCGCGACGCTGCCGGGCAGCAGGGCCGGCTCCACCGCCGGACGCAGACCCGGTGCCGGGCCGGTGCCCGGGGGGCTGCGGTCGCAGTCGGTGCGCTCGGAGACCGGACGATCGTTTGGTGCGCGTGCGGCCCCGGACCGCGGGCGAGCGGCGGCTCGCCCGGCGGAGGCCCTCCCGGCCGGCGCCGGGGTCTCGGCCATGGTCCGGCGCGCACGCCCGGCGCTCATGAAGTCTTGCCCTCCTTGGCCAGCTCGCGGCGGATACCCTTCAGCAGATCGGCGGCGACGATGGGGCGCTGGCCCTCCTTGATGGCGCTCAGCGAGGCGAAGCGGATCGCGTTCATGACAGAGCCGCCGGAGAGCACATGCTCGCGGGCCAACGACTCCAGGTCCAAACCGTCGGCTAGACGCGCCTTGGGCGAGAACCCCTGCCGCCAGAGCTTGAGCCGCTCCTCGGCGCGCGGCATCGGGAAATAGACGATCGACTCGAAGCGGCGCAAAAAGGCGTCGTCGATGTTGTCCTTCAGATTGGATGCCAGGATGGCGATGCCGTCGAAGGTCTCGATCCGCTGCAACAGGAAGGCGATCTCCTGGTTTGCGTAGCGGTCATGGGCGTCACGGCTCTCGACGCGCTTGCCGTACAGCGCATCGGCCTCGTCGAAAAACAGAATCCAGCCCTTGGTCTGGGCGCGGTCGAAGACGCGCGCCAGGTTCTTCTCGGTCTCGCCGATGTATTTCGAGACCACCAGCGACAGGTCGACCTTGTAGACATCGCGCCCGGTCGTTCTCCCCAGCAGACAGGCGGTCATGGTCTTGCCGGTACCGGGTGGGCCGTGGAACAGACAGCGCAGACCGGGCCGCAGCTTCGCGGCCATGCCCCAGTCCTGCATCAGCGTGTCGCCGTGCTCGATGAAGGTCGCGATTTCGTCGATCTGGGCGCGGGTGCCAGGGTGCAGCACCAGGTCATCCCATGCGCGTCCGGTGTCGATGAACTGGGCCGGGAAGTGCGCGCCGAATGCGGGGCGGCGCACCCGGGCGCTGGTGAGCCGGGTGACTGCATCCTCGGGCATCAGGAGCGGCGACTGCATCGTCGGCTGGTCCGGATACTCGGCGACCGGTGCCAGGATACCCTCGCGTTGCAAGACATGATCCGGGTCCAGCAGCAGTTGGACGCGAAACCGACGCTCGAGGTCGGTGCCGCCGACCAGAAAGGCAAGCGTCTCGCCGGTGGGGAGCATCCCGGACTCGCCGCGCTGCACCCCGCCGAGCTCTGTGAACCGCCGGTCGTAGGTCTGGTTGCGGGTGCAGAGACAATCGAGCAGCTGCGGGCGCAGTTGCGGGGCCAGGGCCAGGATCAGTGCCAGCCGCTCGGAGAAGTCGAGCCCGAGCCGAACCACCATCCGGGCATACTCGGAATCGCTGTCGGCCAGCACGGGCGGCGGCAGGTCCAGTACATCCGCGTGGTCGCAGGACTCGCCGAAATAGAGCCTGAAACGGGTGTGGAGCACCCGCGCGAGCCAGTCCAGCTCCCGCGCCAGATCGCGGGCGTTGGCGCAGAGCGCGTCCATGCTCACCAGTCCACCCGCAAGGGGGCCGGCATCCAAGGCAGCCGGACCCAGCCGATCGGCCAGGGAAAGCGGTCGAGCACCAGGTCATAGGATCGGCGCTCGACTCGCAGCAGCCAACCCGCCGCATCCTGGCGCAGGACCCCGGGACGCAGCAGGAAGCTGCCGCGCAGCCCGTCGTGGGACATGGATTTCAGGATTGGGGCGCTGGCGATGACGGCATCTAGCAGGCCCGCGCACTCCTCGCGCTCTGGCCCGCAGGGGGAGCCGCCACCCGCCCCGTCCGCCGGCCAGGGCCTGTGGGGATCCAGCCCGCACAAGAGCTTATTCAAGCAGAGTCGGTACTCGGGCGGCCTGGGGTCGGCCGCGGCGACAAACTCGAGCAACCCGACCGCGCGCGCGGCGGCCGTGTCGTCGCGGAAGGCGCGTCCGTCGAGCAGATCCAGCCGGGCGAAGAAGGCGGTCAGGAATGGCCAGAGGATCGCAAGCCCGGAATTAGTGACCTGGAGCTCGTCTTCGGATGTCGCCACAGAGGATGGTCTGGACAGCGAGGCCTTGGGGGCACCCTCGGCCAGGGCGCGGATACGTCGCGGGTCGAGTCCGTCCGGGGTCTGCGCCCACCGCGCGATAGAGTCCGCGACGGCATCGGCCGGCAGCAGGTCAAGCGCGCGCCCCCGGGCGAGCAGCGCACCGGCCGCGGCGAACGTCGCATCCGCGTCGCGGCGCCCCAGGGCACCGGCCAGCGCATCCGCCAGGTCGGCAAGCGCCGCGGCGGCTGCCGGTCTCCGCTTCAATGCCCGTTCCAGATGCGACAGCAGCGCGACCGGCCCCAACCCCCGCCCGATCAGCACCGCGATCCGCGCGATGACCGTCTCCGCATCGATCGCCGCCGCCCGTGCCGGCGGCAGCTCCGCGATCAGCCGGCCAAGCAGCTCGGCCGCCGATCCTCCGACAACCGATCCGGGCGTCGGCAAGCCCCCCTCGCCCGCCATGAGCCATTGTAGCAAGGGGCGCAAACCGACACCGCGGACCGCGGCGAGACGCGCCAATGAATCGCGCCAGAATCCCAGTCGCCCCTCGGCACCGCTCGCGGCAGTCTGAAGGACCGCGCCCCAGAGCTGGATAAACAGGCGTCGGCGCTCGCCGGGCGGGACGGCGCGCAGCAATGCGGCCACGATGTCGCGGGCATCGGTGCCGCGCCCCGGCGCGAGCAGATCGACCAGCGACGCCAGCCGGCGCTGTCTGAGATGCAGCGCGGCGCGGCGGGCCTGCGCGCCAGCGGCCAACCGCCTGCGCAGCAGTGCCGCGAGCGGCGCCTGGGCTGTGCGCACGCAATGTTCGAGCGCCGCATCCAGCACATCGTTGCGGGTCGGGTCTCCCCACCAGGGCAGATTACCGCTAGCGAGCAGATGCTCGATGAGCTCCAGCTCCGAGGCCTCGGCCGGGTCGGTGTTTGCCGGAGACCGCTCCGCCAGGGCCTCTGCCATGGCCGATGGCAAAGCTCGACCCAATGCCGCGATCAGCGCCGAGTCGAATCCCTCGGCCGGCAGTCTGCCCAGATCAAGGCTCAAGCGTTCGATACGGACGGTCCGGTCGGCGGGCGCCAGGGCGTCCAGCCAGCGGCTGAGCTCGGGCAGCAGTCGGGTGCGGTGCAGCCGTGCGGTGCCCTCTTGGATCAGTCGAGCCGTCCGCTCGTCCGCGACCGACAGCTCAAAGACCTGGCGTCCGATCCGGTGCTTCGCGGTGGGCATCAGTGGTGCTCCGGCTCAAGGCCCGCGCCGCACGCCGATGCGGATCGGCACCGTGAGCTGCTGCACAAGCCCGGTCTGTGCCTTGACCGCCCGCAGATGGAGCTCGCCGCCCGCGGATAGGCCCTCGGTCTCGATCCAGGGCGGCAGCGGCGGCTCGCGGGTCGGGTCCGGCGGGGTCTCTGCGAGCGGACGGGCGCGGGCGATCGCCAGGTCCACCCCGATCTCCAGCGCACCGATGCCCTTGTTCAGGAGCGGATTGCCGGGATCTCGCTGGTGCACATAGGCCGGGTAAGGCAGCTCGTCGCCCTCGTCCGCGGCCGGACGCAGATAATAAAAAACCCCGGGCTGGCCGCCCTGTACGGCGACGGAGCCGCTCGGCAGATCGATCTCCAGCGCGATGTCCGGCGCGGGGTTGGGCCGCACCAGCTGCACGAGCGCGCTCGCGAGCCGCACGGCGGACGGCAGCGGGGGCGCGCCCTCCCGCGCATGGGACTTGGCCGCCTGCACCAGCAGCACCCGATCGGCAAGCGCGGCCGGCAGCGGGAGGAGCAGCTCCCCGCCGTTGCCGGGCAGGGGCTCGCCGATCGGCTCGAATCCGGCCGGTGTCGCCCAATCCAGAAAAGGCTCCGGCAGCGACACCCGCACCGGATGACCGTCCGGAACGTCCAGTGTCGCAACACGTCCTGGCGGGAGACCGACCGGGCGATATTCCAGGTCCGGATGGGCCGGGCGAAGACGCGATAGGCCACCCCGGACTGACTGCGCACGATACGCAGCCGCTGCCCTGCGCCGTACGCGGCGATCGGACCCTCGGCCAGCGCCGCGGCTGCGCCAGGGCTAGCCATGACCTTGACCGGCAACCTGATATCGATCAGAAGGGTCATCACCGTACCGAGCTCGCGGGTCGCCCGAATACGCAGCACCAGATCCTTTCCAGCGGCTTGGTGGTCAGCACCGCGGTGCGGCCTGGCCCCAGACCGCCCACCGGCCGCTCGGAGACGGTCTTGCCCGTCTCCCCGGGCACGGCGGGCTCGGTCTCAAGCGTGTAGACCACGCCCTCCTGCGCATCGTCGACCGCGACTTGCACGATCGATCCGAATCGGGTCAGACGCTCGGCAGTATCCGGATAGGGCGGATCCAGGGCCGGATCGAGCACCCGGGTGCCCCACTCCGGGTCCGTCGGTATCCTGGCTGCAAGCCGGTCATCGAGACCGACGCGCACCCTCACCCGCCGGCTCAATAAAACGGTGCTGCCGTTCTTGCGGGCGCAGACGCCGAAGGTCCGGTCCTCGACGACCGGCTCCGTGACCAGCGCGAGCGCGGTGCCGGTACCGGCGGTCCAGGCGCCGGTGGCCGTCGCGCACTGTCCGGTCGCGAGCCGATAGTCGACGCCCTGCTGGCTGTAGCCGAGCGGGATCGAGGCCCGCGACTCGAATGGCACCACCAGGGTCTCGGTCGGCAGCGGCAGGTTCTGGATCGGCGTCGTCGCGCCGAGTCCAAGCGCCTCGACAATGCGGTCGCGCGCGTCGCGTTCCTGGATAAGGATCGGCTCGGTCATGGCTCAGACCCCCGAATCGGCGATGGCAATACCGTAGCGCGCGGCCAGCGAGGCCCGGCGACGCTCGTGCCAGTTGGCCCAATCGGCCGCGAAGGCATCGAAGGCGTCGTCCGCGAGCCACCGCACGTAGGGGGTCAGGTGGGCCGGGGTCTCCTCGCGGATCAGATACTCGACGAAGCAGCGGAAGTCCAGTCGGCGGCAATCGGCGTTGTCCAGGCTTGCGGGCTCCGGGGCAAAGCGACCGCGCGCCCCCGGAAAGACAAAGCTCA
This sequence comes from uncultured Gammaproteobacteria bacterium, assembly GCA_963780725.1. Lineage (GTDB taxonomy): Bacteria > Pseudomonadota > Gammaproteobacteria > Chromatiales > Chromatiaceae > Thiodictyon. Next base: position 2,107,635 of record CAWACV010000001.1, on the reverse strand, counting down.
ACTGCAACGAATAGGGGTCCGGCGAGGGAACTTCACGCAGCAATGGCTCGGTCTGGCCCTCGTCGCCGTCGGCCGCCGAGCCGCCGGGGACGGCCCGCAGCAGCAGATGCTCGACCAGGAAAAAGCGCTCTCCGCGCTCCGGGCGCAGCCCGAGCTTTAGCGCGATACGCAGCGCGAGTCCGGAGCGGTGATCCGGCCCAGCGGGACCCAAGCTGTCGAGCGCAGTGCCGCGCGCGGCGGCAGCCCGGCCCAGGCTCGAGAGCAATGCCCGGCGCGCCTCGACGCCGTCCCAGCCATCGCGGCCGTCCGGCGCGGAGCCTCCCGGGGGCGGATCGACGAAGACCTCGCCCGAGCGAGCGAGCAGATGATCGAGCTGGCGGCGGCGCAGCACCAGGTCGTCCGCCGCGGACCGGGCCGCCAGAGCGGCCTTTCCCAGGTCGTCGCGATAGCTCCCGGGCGCACTGCGCAGCGCGTCGAGACCCAGGTCTTCAGCCTCGATATGTCCGACCGCATAGACCGGCGCATCCGGGTCGTCGCCGGCGAGCAGTGCGCCGGCAGCGGCCGCCTGTGCGAATGCGTCCGCTAACAGTTGATCGAAGATCTGGAGATAGGCCTTCAACTGCTTCGACCGAGCGCGTCGCAACGGCGGCGTGCTCGATGTCAAACCGACCGGCCCCACGCCATAGCACTGCGGGAATTGGTGCAGGATCGAGCGATATCGCCCCACGCGCCGATCGCGCCCGCCCGGGAGCGGAGGTGCAAGCTCCGAGGGTGCCGGAAGCCGCCGCGCGCCCGCTGACCTGGCGGCATCGAGCCGTGCCTTGGCCCGCTCGCCGTCCACGCGCACCGGCAGCCCATCGCGGTGCAGCCGGATCAGCGCGGCGATCGACTCGGCACTCGATTCCAGCCGGGGGGCCAGCGCCGGGTCCAGCTCCAGCACCCAGTCCTGCCAGGGCGCATCGCCCGCCCGGCCGCCGGTCACGTCGCGCGCCCGCACGAGCCGGAGGTCGCGCACGGCACGCACGCCCGGGACATCCATAACGACCCGGATCAGGTCCGAGGTGCGCAGGCTGGTGCGCCGTTGCGGGCTCGGCAGGTCCGCATCGGCGATGAATCCATGGCGGAGCCGGGGTCCCTGCAAGAGGTCTTCCAGCGCTGCACCCGACGCTTCGAGTCCCTGCAGCGTCGCGAACCCCACTCGGGGCGAGATGTAGTCGGCGATCGCGAGCAGCACCTGATGCAGCAGCGACTCGGGGTCGGCGACCGGACCGATCTCGATGTCGGCACTGACCGCAATCCCTTCCACGGGCAGCAGCCCGATCTCGTCGAAATCCTGGCACAGCGGGCGGTGCGCATACAGGGTGCGGGCGACCTCGGAGCGGATCTGGCCCTGGCTGCGGTCGTCGCAGTCGGCACAGGCGACCAGCACCCGCCAGAGCCCTTTGATCTTTAGCGGTACGGTCTCCGGCGGCATCGATTGGGTGCCGAGTGTGTGCCGCTCGCGGTGATAGTGGAGATACGGCTCCGGGGTCTCGACCGGCTCGATCCAACAATTGCCGACCCCGTCGATATCCAGGATCAGCCGACGCAGGTCGTCGATCGTGACCGGCTCGCAGCCGAGCGCATCGGCCGACGCCACCAGACCGCGCGAGCCGTCTCCGCCGCCCTCGGCGAGCAGGTCCGGGATCGGGTGGCCGAGCCGATAACCCAGGTCCGTCAGTGCCCAGCACACCTGCTCCAGGATCGTGATGCCTGGGTCGTGGGTGTTGAAGTCGGTCCATTGTCCGCCAGCCAGGCGCTCCAGCTCGCGGATGCCGGCGGCGCGCAGGCCGTCGAAGCTGAGTGCATCACCGGTCTCTGCAGCAGTCGTTGGCGCGGGGTTAGCCATTGCGGTTCATCCGGCGGGTAACGGTTTCTGGAATGGAATCGTTTGGGCTAGCCGATAGGAAACAGGACCGGGGGTGGTATAAATATGAAAAGCGGCTTGGCGCGGAAGCTGATTCCGTCCAGGCTGATCCAGGGGGGACTGCCACTAACGGGCAGGATCTGGCCGTTGGGTAGTATATCGACGCGCGCACTATCTTGGGGGTGCGTGCGGACGCAATGGATCTCGCGGTTTTCGGGCCAGTACCCATTGGGAAGCGTGAAGATGGATTGACCGATGCTCCCGTTCTTGACCAAGCCGCGCAGATGCACAATACCGCATCGGTCTTTAAAATAACCGAAGCTGTTGTACCCATCGCCGTACGGCATCCAACCGTTCTGATAATTCCCGCTCGGACTCGTCCAACCCTCCTGCACGATGCCTCCCGGGACATCCAGGGTGCCGCCGACGGTTAGATTCCCTTGGACCGTCAGATTGCCGTTGCCGCCCCACTCCTTGCCGATAATCACACCGTCATGATTCAGCAGAAAGAGCAATTCGGCGCCGTGAATATGCATCCGGCCGGCGTCGTTTTGGATCGTGAAACTATTCGTACCACCCTCTCCGAATCCCGCCCAAGCCTTTCTACCTGCAGAAACGCCTTGGGGATACCATTGTATGTATGAATGATCGGTACCCTCCAAGCTAAGCACCCCGGCATTGCCCCGGACGTGCAGCTTCGCATTGGGATCTTCGGTGCCGATACCGACATTCCCAGCGCGCGTGATATTGAATGCATCCCGGCCCCCCGTTACCCAAAGCGCCAAGCGTCCTCCCTGCCGGCACGCGATTTCGACGCGGTTGTCCAATCCTTCGTTGCACACAAATCGCAAGTATGCCTGCGTACCCGTAGACTCGAACAGACCGACGGCATCCCCGGTCTTGACATGAAACTTGTGCGTCGGCTCATTGGTGCCGATACCGACGTTGCCCGACGGCATCAGGGCAAGATGGTCGTTGACATCGTTGGCTATCCCAAGCTCGAGCGTCGCGGCCTCGCCGGTGCGCGCATAGTAGCGCAGCCAGGCTCGGTCGCCTCCGCCGCCGAACGGGTCGCGCGGAAATAGGATTCCGGCATTCTCGTCATTGCCCGCGCTCGGCATGATCGCACCGCCTTGTACCTGGAGCCTCGCCTGCGGCTCAGTGGTCCCAATGCCGACCCGCCCGTTCGCCGGGTCCAGGAAGAGCCGGGTATTGCCCACGGCATCGCCGATGCCCAGACCGGCACGCGCGCTCTCGGGCCTGCTCGGGTCGCCATAGGGGTTCAGGCTCAGCACGCAGACCGGCTGCTGGTCGGCGAAGCTGCGATACAGGTTGAGCACCCGCTTCTGGCTGGTGTCGCCCCCGCCGGCCTCGATGCTGAGCGGGCTGCCCGACGACTTGACCAGCCCATCGTCGCGCTGGCTCAAGCCGGCGTCGATCAGATCGGCGAAGTTACCCTCGGTCGGGATCGCGTTCTTGACGAAGAACTGCTTCAGCTGGGCGCGGCTCTTGGTGCTCGGAAGGTCCATGTTGGGTCCTCTGTGGCGCGATGGGGTCGGGTATTCTGCGGTCTGTCTAGGTCGCGGCGTTTGCGGCCACGACGAAATCGAGCTCGATCTTCATATAGCCGATGCCCGTGAAGCGCTCGTCGGTCCCGACGCCGGGCATGATCGGATCGATCTCGTGGCCGCGGGCGGCCACCAGCACCTGATCGGGCGCCGCGGCGGCGACGCGGTACCCATCCGCATCGGCTCCGGTCGGACGGGCCACCGGCTCGAAGCGCCCGGCCTCGGCATTGAGCCGGAACAGCTTGAGCTCCTCGACATAGTCCACAGCCGGCTGACGCTCGAGAAAATCGACGATGCTGTTGGCATAGATGGCCCCGCCGATGACGATATCGGCGCCCTCGTCGTAGGCCCAGGGCGACAGCCAGCGGCTCAGGGCATCGTTCAGCCCGGCGCGGGCCAGTCCCAAATCGAAGCCGTCGTTGAAGCGGATACCGACCCGCACCTTGATCGGGACGAAGTCTGCATTGCGCACCGCGATGCGTGCGCCCGGTGCGGCCATTGCCTGCAAATAATCGGCGATCTCCGCCAGCAGTCCGGCCGGTGCCTTGGGTGCAAAGGGGTCTGAGGGGAGCTGCCGGCTGATATCCGGGATGACGATGACCTGGACCGCGCCGAGGCCTTCGGAATCGCTGTCCGGGGCGGCCGGGATGCACTTGACCTTGTAGAGCGCCGGGAAGCGCTCCAGTGCCAGGCGCTCGTAGTCCCAGGCGGTCAATGCACGGCGACGGTGGCGCAGGCGCTCGGCGGCACGGGTGGCGAGCGCCTCCGGGGTCTCGGCCGGACGGCCGCCGAAGGAGGTGTAGGGCTGCACGATGGCGCCGATGCCCGGAATCGGGCGGGCCGGCCCTTCGATCGTCCCCGCGGGCAGCGGGGCGGCGTAATGCGAGGGGTCGTTGTCGCGATCGACGAACGCCGCCGCCACGGCATTCGCTGCCACGTCCACCGTGTCGCAGAGGCTCCGCGGGTCCCCGTCGACCGCGAGGCGCAGCCAATAGAGCCCACCAGGCATCAGGGTCGCGGGACCAACCTCGGGCAGGTCCAGCTCCACCGTGCCGCTCTCGATCAGTCCGCGGGTGTCGTCGCGGCGCACCTGACCCTGCCCCAGGTCGATCCAACGATCGCCGTCCAGACAGCTCCAGCGCACCGGCGTGGGCGCGAGATCCGGATCGGCGCTGCCCTGCGCGAGCTGGAAGAGGAGCGTGAGTCGCTGCGGGGCCGCGAGTCCCTCGAGTCCGATGTAGAGCGCGCCGCTCTCGTCGTAGTCCGGCAGTAAAGCGACCGTGCCGTCGGGTTCGCTCGGCGGCCTGCCGATACCGAACGGATGCAGGTGAAACAGCGCTACGGGGGTGTCGCCGACCGTCCTGCCGGACGGCGGCCAGACGGTGCCGGCGGTATAACCGATGCCGAGCGACTTGAGTCGGGGCGTATAGGGTGGGTTCAATGGCAGCGGCGGGGTCGCCGCAGCGGCCCGGGCAGCCTCGCCGGGAAACACGGCATGCTGAAAGTCGAGGGGGGTCAGCTCCAGGCGCAGATACCGCGGCCAGCGGGTCGGGTCCTTCGGTGCGGGCCGCTCGAGGGCGGACGGTGCATTCGCCAGCGCATCGTCGACCTGGGTCAGCTTCACACGGTGCGCCTTGGTGGCATTGTCGCCAAAGAGGGCGACCGGATTGCCGAGCGGACGCACGCTGTTGCGATCCAGGATCGCCGCCTGGATCGTCAGTACCTTGTTCATGCTCCCCGGCGGCGACTCTTTACCCAGCTCGACCTGCTTGCTGTAGCCCGCGTACCAGTTGCCCAGATCGTCCATGGGGACACCCATCCAGTCGAAATCGATCCAGAGGGCGTCCAGTCGCTTGACGGCCAGCTCCGGGTCTGCAACGGACAGCCGGGAGCCGACCGCGGGGGCATGGCCAAAGGGGTCGAATGGCTTGCCGGGATCGAGCGGCCCCCGATCGTTGCGCAGCAAGGGCTCGATCAGACCGAGCCCCGAATCGGTGCGGTCCGGATCGCCCACCGCGACCGAGCACTCCAACGCGGCGAGCCGCAGCACACGCAGCACGGGATAGTGGCTACGGAAACCGCCGAGCAGGGCCTCTCCCCCGGTCTGCCGTCTGAGGTCCGGATCCCATACCGGTCTCGGCATCAGTCGCAACGCGGGCCAGGGGCTCGGGACGCCCAGCGCAGAGGGGGATGCCTCGATGGCCGGAGCGGACTCCGAGAAGGCCAGAGTCAGATTGAGCTTTAGCCGCGAAGCCCCGCCGACCGCGAGCGTCTCGAGCCACAAGGACTCGGCCGCGACCCCGGGCCAGCCGTCCGCGCCGTGCCAGCCGTCCGCACCGCTGGCCTGCACGCTGAAGGGCCCGGTCCCTGGGGTCTCCTGCGCGGGGACGAGCGCGCGGATCGCCGCCCGCTGGTCATCGGTCATATGGGCAGCATCGAAGTGCAGCGCCAAACGGACTCGGCGGCGGCCCTGGCGCATGGCCAGCACCGGCGAGGCCATGGCCCAGCCCAGAATCGGCTCGGGCGGGCTGTCCTGTAACTGCCGCGCCGGTGCCTCGCCGAAGGTGCGCCAACGAACGTCCGTTCCCGCGCCCTCGGACTGCGTCTCGCCGGTCGGCAGCGTCGGCCGCACGGCTCGCGCATCCGCGTAGGCATGGAGCGCGACCCAATCGCGCCGCTCGATGGGTGCCGCGGCGACGCCGAGCCGGGCGCGCTGGACCCGCTCGGCGACCGACTCCAGCTCCTGCCAATCCGGTCCGCTGGGCACGACCGGCGGGTCGGCGGAGACCGCATCGGCATGCCTGACCAGCAACTCCAGATCGCGCTCCGAGACCAGCCGGCGCCCCGCATCCTCGACCAGCGCCGAGAGCGGGGGTCGCTCGTCCGTCGGAAGTCCGAGTGCGGCGGCCAACAACGCGGCCAGTTGCAGCCTGGGGCCAGACTGCGCCATGCGCACCCGCGCAAGGGCCGCGCGCCGCTGGGCGATCGCCTTGGCGGCGCGCGCCTGCGCCAGTATGTCGTCGGCGCGCCGCCACCTTGCACTGTCCCCGCCGACGGTCTCGAGCGCGGGCAGTGCCTGCTCGATCAGAAACCGGAAGGACTCGGCCGACATGAAGCAATAGGCCTCGATCTCCTCGACGACCGACAGATAGGCCGGGATACTGCGCACGGGGGCGCGGGAGCCGATCGGGGGCAGCCGCGCGAAGTCGAGCCCGGGCAGCGCGCGGGCTAGGTTTCCTTCGAAGTCGGTCGGATCGAAACCCGTGGCACCCGCAAGCGCAAAGCCCGGGTCTCCGCGCGATCTGCGCCCGGCCAGCTCCAACAGCCCGACGATGGCCGCCCATTGCGCATCGATCGACAGCTTGCATTGCATCATCGCGATGAAGTCCGGCGCAAGATCGGGCGGATCCTCGCGACTTTCGGGGTCGAGCAGTGCGTCGTAGGGCTGCGTATCGCGCAAGAAACGACGCACCTCCTCGCGGTCTCGCCGGTCGTAGAGGTCGTCGATGGTCTCGACGTCTTCAAGCCCGCCGAAGTCCGGCTCCCGACCCAGTGCCTCGGTCAGGTTGCGCGCAAAGGCGCGCGGGTCGAATGCATTGCCGAGCCGGGACCGGAGATCGAAGGGCGCCTCGGTGCGGCGTGCGCCGATTGCATTGAGCGCATCCTCGATGAGCTCCCAGTCGGGCCCGTCGGCATCACGCTGGCGCTTGTAGCGGACGAGCTCGCGCAGCTCGAACAACTCCAGGTGCAGCGCGCTGCGCGCAAAGTCGACCCAGCCCGCGAGGATGTCAGTGACCAGGGTCTCGTCGACCGGGGGCCAGCCCGCCCGGGGAGGCAACGGGTCCCCAGGCCCGGGATCGCCGAGCGCGAGCCGCAAGAGGTCCAAAAAGCGCTCGCCCGGCGTGCGGCGGCGGTCGCGGCGTACCGCTGGCGGGTCTGTGAGCTGCAGCTCGGCGAAGAGCGATCGCAGCTCGGCGACCCGTGCACGGGTCACGGCAAGCTCGTGCTGCGTGGCATAGACAAGCTCGCGTCCGTCCGGGTCCCGGCCAGCGGCGAGCAGACTGCCCTTCGGCAGCCGGGCGACTCGGCTACCGGCGGCCGGTGCGGCCAGCACATGCACCCGGTCCGGCTGGGCCGGACGCGGGCGGAGCTTCAGGATCTCGCGCTGGTAGAAATCGAGATGGCGGGCGGGAAGCCGGTTGAGCCGCTCCCGTACGGGCTCCATGAGTCGCAGCACGGCAAGCAATAAGGCCACATGAGGCGGCGCAAGCCCGGCGGTCAGCTCTGTCGGCAGTCGCATTGGGTCCGTCGCGAAGTCCGCGAGCCGTTGCACGGACTCCTCATCGGGGCCGAGCAGCCGGTCCCAGGTGCCGTCCGGGCGGTCGTCCTCGCCGTACCACAAGAGGAGTCGCCCCAGCCGGCGGCAATAATCGAGCCGCTCGGCGAGCGTGCGCCCTTCGAGCGGCGCGCTCGCGGGATCGAGCGCGTCCGGGCGTCGGCCGCGCTGGCTGGTGCCGTCGCGCGGGAGTCGGCGGATGTGCGGGAATGGGCTCGACATGCTGCTGGCTCCGGAAGGCATCCTGCTCAGGTCGCCTTGAGCTCGGTGTTGATCGTGACGAAGCTGCCGCTGCCCGAGTACTGTGGCGTGCTGTCCGGGATGGGCGAGCCCGGACCGGGCGGCGGCTGCTTGGCCGGGCTCTGAACCTCGAATTTGGCCTTGAAGTTGCCGCCTTTGAGGATCATTGGCGTGCCGCCGACACTGGATTTCTGCGTCAACTGGTCGCCCGCCAGCGAATCGATCTTGAGTGTCCCGGAGCCTGGGATGCTGTACTGAGGCGTCATGTACATGCAGCCGGCTACCTCGACCGACGATTCGTCGCCATCGATACAGATCGCCTTGCCGCCCTGGGTCGGCGGACCGCTGCCGGCGATCCGACCCGGGCGGACCACCACCGTGGCGGCACCGAAGCTCGGCATGAAGGTCGCCGTGTCGCCGTCGACGATGACGCTATCGGACATGGCATCTAGGCCCCGACCTTGCCCGGATCGGGCAAGGCCTCGCGCAGATAGTAGGGATAGACCAGGTTCCAGCGCGAGTTGGTGATGCGGCTGCGGTAGGCGATGGCGATCGCGAGCAGTCCGGGGGTCTCGCGGCTCGGCGAGACCTCGACGCCCAGGAGGTCGACTCGCGGCTCGTGGAACAGGATGGCATCCGAGACCATGCGGGTCACCCGGCCGATCAGGCCCTGGTCGATCTCCTCGAACAGGAGCTCGTCTAAGCTGCAGCCGAAGCTCGACTGCATCGTGCGCTCGCCGGGGCGGGTGGCGAGGATGATCTGCAGGCTCTGGGCGATGTCCTCGTCGCCCTCGACCATCGCCACCGCGGCCCCACCGCGCGAGAAGCTCGGCGGGAAGGAAAAGCCGCGGCCCTTGAATCCGGGCTCCGGGCTCATGCAGAGGGCTCCCGCTGTCCGGCGTTCGCCAAGCCGGAGCCTCCGGAGCCAGGGTCGTCCGCGCGTACGCCCTCCTGGAGCTGGCTCTGCGCCTGCTGCTGGATCTTCCCGACCAGCGCATAGACGCGCACGAAGGGCATGGCCCCGAGCGCCTCTAGGACCAGGTTCGTCTCCTCGATGCTGAGCTCCAGGGTCACCGCATTCATCCGCATGGCTCCTCGCGTATCCGCTTGGTCTTGTCGTTGCAGGGATGTGGCCGCTCGGTATCGGCGGCTCAGATCAAATCGATGGATTGGCCCTTGATCTCGACCTTGCCGCTCGCCTCGACGATCAGATCCTTGGCACTAGTAATGCTGATCCCGTCGGCATTCATAAGGACGCTGTTGCCGTGTTGATCCTTAAGCTCGATCTGCTCGTTCTCCTCGTCGAGCAGCACCTGGTTGCCGGCCGGGGTCTTGAGGAAGAGCTTGGGTTTGTCGCCATCCAGGAACCCGAGCGTGGTGCCGGAGCGGGTCACGAGGCCCTTGGCGAGGTTGTCCTTCTCAGCCTGCGCATAGTCCCCCGGCGGCGGCTGCTTGCTGCTGAACACGGCGCCCAGGATCACCGGCTGGCGCGGGTCGTCGTTCAGGAAACCGACGATGACCTCGTCCTTGGGCTCCGGCCTGAGCACCAAGCCGTGGTCGGTCCCGGCGTGCGGGGTGGCTAGCCGCGCCAGGATCGGCTGCGCGTCCTGGCCGAGCACCGGCAGCACGACCCAGATGCGTTGCTCTGAATCGGACTCGTCGCCCGGCTCGCCGACCACGCCGATCTGCAAGCCGGAGACCGGCGGCAGCAGGCCGGCGGCCGGTAACTCGACGAAATTCGCCTCCTCGGCCAGCCGGCGCCGGGGTAGACCCAGGGTCAGATCGGTTCGCCAGCCCCCATCGCCGAACCGGTGTCTGACGGCGGTGACCAGTGCCTTGCCGGGGAAGCGGCTGCCCACCCGCACCAGTTCCACGAGTTGGAACGGCTTGACCTCCGGACGTCCGGGGAGTCCGACCCGCCCGCGCAGCATGGCGAGCCGGTTCCGTCTCAACATTCCGTCTACGCAGCCCTGCACCTCGTCGGTGGCGAGCGGCACCGTGTGCGACAGCTCGGACTGGGCGAAGCCCAACTGCTTGGCGACCGCGGCCGGCTGCGGGTCGCCTTGGGCCAGTGCGAAGTCGGCTGCGCTCACTGCGGCGGTGAGCTTCTGGGCTGCCGGGTCCCAGGCGCGGCCGGTCATGCCTGACTCTTGGTCGAGCCCGTCGACCTCGAGCTCCAGGGCATGAATGGCGTCGATGCCGAGCTGCAGGGTCAGGTCCGCAGCGGCGGAGAGGTCGGGCTCGCGCAGCGACAGGACACCGTCGTCGACGACCACGCAGAGCCCGAGTGCCTGGGCCCGGGCGACCAGGAAGTCCCAGTCGCTCGCCCGATACTGGAGGAGGGCCGGATGTTTCAGCTTGGTGTCGGCGACCTGGTCGGTGGTAAGGCCCGCGTCTTCGACGACTTGCGCGAAGGCTTCTTGGTCGGTCGTATCCTTTTTGAAGGCCCGCGAGCGCCGCGGGCGGGTCAGCTTGAGCGCCACATCTCGCAGCTCGATCTCGAGGACCGGACCGTTGTCGTCGTAACGCAGCGCATGGCGCACGACGCGCCCGCGGAAGAGCATCGTCTCGGGCTGGCGGATCCAGTTGGCGGCGATCTCGATCTCCGCCCCCGGGGCGAAGAAGTCCGCGTCGCTGAGCGGAAAGTCGCCTTCCGGAGTATGGCGGTCCGAGAGCGTCAGGGTCGCATCCGGGATGCGGTCGACCTGTTTAACGATGTCCAGCGCGACCAAACCGTAGGCACGGTCCATCGCCGCACCGCCGCTGCGTATGCTCACCGAAAAGGCGCTCATCGCGCGGCAATCCCGCGCTTGCCGTGCCCGGGCAGCGGCGGAAAGGCGAGCTCGGTGCCAGGCTCGAGAAAACGCAGATCGTCGAGCCCGTTCTCCCGCGCCAGGAAGAGCGCGTGGCTCGCGCTGCCATAGACGCGTTCGGCAAGCAGCGGCAAGGTGTCGCCCGCCTGGACCAGGTGGCCGTGGGTCAGGTCCGGCGAGCTGGGGTTGTTCTGGCGCAGCTGCGCCTCCCAGGTGGCGTCGGATTTCAGCACCACCGAGAGCGTGGCCCGCAGCGGCTTACCATCCCGACCGAAGCGCGTGTAGGTCACATCGGCCGAGACCAATCGGCAGTCGAAGCCCTTGCCGCCCCACAGATCGCCCCACTGGACCCGCAGATAGCTCGGGCGGTGGATCTCGCCCTCGTAGCGGAAGGCGACGCCCAGAAACGACTCGACCCGCTGGCTCACGGTCTTGGCCGCCGGCCCGGGGGGCAGGGCGATCCGCTCGGTCACCCCCGTGCCATCGAGCAGCAGATCGAGCGTGAGATCCGACGGCTCAGTGCGTAGATAGGCGGACGTGCCGTCGGTGCTGGCGACACCCCGCTCCGGACCGTAGCGCACCGAGTGGCGCTGCTTGATCGATTCGGGGTTGAACATCGCCTCGAAGACGCCGCCCACGACCGGCTTGGTGCGCTCCTGGTCAGAGAATGCGAGGATCTTGAGCTTTTCCAGCTTGAAGATGTCCGGCAGATCCATGCTCAACGCTCCCGCTCTCGCCGCAGGACGCGCAGCACCTGCTCGACGCAGGCCTGTACCAATGCCTCGCGCTCCTCGTCGGAGCGAGGGACACCCGGATCCGGGTTGCTTCCGGGCGCCTGCTTCCCCTGCTCGACGACCGCGCGGATGACCAGCTCGCGGATCTCGATCGGCATGATCTGTGCTCTCCCCGCTTAGAGCTTCAATTGCTGCATACGGCTGTAGGCCAACTCCAGCGTGTCGATGACCAGCTCGGTCTTGGTCGCATCCAGATCGGATGTCGACCAGCGCACCGGATAGGCCATCAGGAATAACCAGGCGCACACCGGCTCGCCATCCTCGCCGAGCAGCGTCACGATGACGTCCGATGGTGCGAATTGGAATAGCGAGAAGGCCGCCCCGTGCACCGCATCGATCTGCGAGACCAGCATGCGCCCGCGCTCGAGGATGAGATTGCCATAGTCCACGCGTTCCGGCAGCCGATGCGTATACAGATTCTGTCCGCCCTCGACCAGCGTCGCGGTCGGGATCGCGGCGGACAGACCGGAGACGCGTTGGAATCGGATCTCGGTGGGATTCGGCGCGACCCCGCCCATCAGGAACACGACGCTGAATCGAAACGACGCCAGGATCTCGATGTCCGGGCCGGGCGCTGGGATGGGCATGGGTCGGCTGCTCCTGTCGCTATGGCGGCGCTAATAAGGCGAGACCGGGGGTACCCTTCGGCACCCGGTCAGCGGTGCTCCAACGAGATGCCGGCAGCCATGATCTCCAGCCGCTCGACGGCGACGTCGTTCTGGTTCGGATCGAGCGCCGGCGCCTCCAGCTTCACCGCCACTGCCTTAGCGATGTGCCAGGTCACCACCGGCTCGCCGGCGGCATCGCACAGATGGACATCGAGGGCACGGCGGCTGCCTCCGCCCGCGTTGAGCCAATCGTAGAGTGCGCTGATGCCGCGCACCACACCCTTCTTGAGGCTGACCGGGATATAGCGGTCGGCACGATAGGTGCGGATCGACTCGCCCTCCCAATAGCTCAGTCCATGCCGATAGGTCAGCGTGTCGCGGGAGACGGCGATGCCGGAGACCTCCGAGAAGCTCATGCTGGCACCTTCCACATCGACTCGGAAGCTATACGCCGGCAGCGGATAGGCCGCGGCGATCTGGTCCTTGGAGAGCGGCATCGGGCGGCCCTCAGCTCTCCTCGACCGCGAGCGAGTCCGCGATCAGCTCCATACTCTCGAGTGCCGCATCGTTGGAGGTCGCGTTGAAGCCCGGTGCATCCAGCTTGGTCGGGAAGGCGTTGACCACCTTCCAACTAATCACCGGTTCGCCGTTCTCATCGCACAGTCGGATGAAGACGTCCTTCTTTTCGATTAAATTAAGCTGTTTGCTGCCGATCCAGCCGTAGAGCGCAGCGACGCTGGCACCGCGCACCACGCCCTTCTTGAGCGTCAGTTTGACCGCCTGCGCCTGGGCCGGCATGGTCATGACGCGCGGACCCGGTGCACCGCTCTCGACCGGGCTCTCCTTGAAGGTGTAGGTGTCGTAAGCAACCGAAAGACCGGTGACCTCGGTGAAGGCCACCGAATCGGGGCCAATCTCGACCTTATAGTTGTAGACCGGCAGCGGGTAGGCGGATTTGATCTCTTCTTTCGACAGGGCCATGGCTTATGCTCCAGTGGTCTTCGCGGTAAGCGGTCCGATCGGGGGGCTTTGCAATAGGCTTGGGCCGCCGCGGCACGACGGCCCGCTGCCCGCGCCGAGGTGTCAGGCCTCCGGCAGCTTGTGCATGAAACGCAGTATGATGAACTCGGCCGGGCGCACCGCGGCGATGCCCACCTCGACGATCATGCGACCCTCCAGGATGTCTTGAGCGGTCATGGTCTTGCCCAATCCCACGTTCACATAATAAGCACTCTCCGGCTTCGAGCCCTGGAGTGCGCCCTTCTCCCACAGACCGTAGAGATAGCCCTCGATCATGCCCTTGACCTTGAGCCAGGTGGTCGCGTCGTTGGCCTCGAAGACGGCGAAGGACGTTGACTTCTGGATCGACTCCTCGATGGTCGCGAACAACCGGCGCACCGATACATAGCGCCATTCGTTATCGTTTCCGGCCAGGGTGCGCGCACCCCAGACGAGCACCCCCTTACCCGTAAAGAAACGGATGGCATTAATGGACTTGCCCGCGGTCGGGTCCACATTGAGCCCCTCCTGATCGTCCGCGGTGATCTTGGTCACCGGCTGTATCACGGAGGCCAGGCTGACATTGGCGGGCGCCTTCCAGACACCGCGGTCGCGGTCGGTACGGGCATAGGCGCCAGCGACCGCCGGGCTCGGCGGCAGGGTGACGCGCTGCTTGGCAAGCGCCGCCTTGATCTCGTTGTACAGCGAGGTTTGCGAGACCTTGACCGCGTCCTCCCCGAGGTTGGGTTTGCTCCCGTCGCCGAGCGTGACTGTCACGCCGCTCTCCTCATAGCGGTAGGCCAGCGTGGTCTCCAGAAAAGGGTGATAGGCAGCGCCGTAGCTCAGCGAATCGGTGCCGATGCCGTCGCGCAGGTCCGCGGGCTTGCCTGGCACGTCGAACAGCGCGAAACGGTCGCGCAGCGTACCGCATTGTTTCAGTGCCTGTTGACAGACCTCATGGTAGTCGTCCTCGTCCTGCAACATGGCCGCCTCCGGGAACAGGAGCAGCGTCGGCTCGTCCTCGCGCGCGACCAGCTCGAGCCCGGCCAGGAACTTATCCTTAGCGAGCCCCGCGTCGTAATTGCCGATGGAGACGATGTAGCAGCTCCCGCCACCGTTGCGGAAATAATGGGTCAACGCGTAATAGAGCAGAAAGGCGGGTTTTCCTTCGTCGGCGAACGCGAGCGTGTCCATGGCGCGTGCCTGGCCAACGGCACGGGTTGTGACTGCAAACTTGGCCATCCGAGGGCCGCCGAACCGCTCTTCGTATTCGAGCAGGCTGCGGATCCGAGCGACCCCGCTCCCGCGCTCCGTATAGCCGATAAAGGCCGGGATCGCGGTCGAGACCTCGGCCACCGAGGGCGGCAATGTGGAGACCTCTTCGACGTAGACGCCAGGTGTCTTATAGGTAGACATTGGGGATCAAGCTCCAAGATCTTAGGACGGGTGGGAGAAGGCATCGACCGTACGAAAGGCGATGGCGGCGCCATGCCGCTGCGCCTCGCCGGGACGCCGGGCAGCCAACAAACTGCTAAGGGGCGGACTTGGTAACCGCTCCACCAACGCCTGCTCGCCCAGCATCAGGGTCAGATGCGGGCAGGCCACGGCACGGGCCGGCACCGCGGCGGCGGAGGTCAGCGCAACGATGCGTGCACCGGGCCGAGCGCTATGCAGACCTCGGGCGACCGGATCGTCGGTGTCGGCAGCATCGCCGAAGTCGATCCGGCCGGACGGCGCAAACTCGATCTGCCGCCGGTCACGATCGGAGCGCCGCTGCACGATCGCCAGGGCCTCGACATCCGCCGACCGGGGTAGCGCGCAGTAATAGCGCCAATAAGCCGCACTGGCCGGCAGACGCAGCACCGTCTGCGCCGCGGCCGTCGACTCTCCGTCGGCCGCGGCCAGCCAGGCGCCCTGCACCCGGAGCAGCGCGACCGCGGCCGAAGGGTCATCTGCAGCACGCGCCAAAGCGTCCGCCCGGCGCAGTTTCAAGGTACCGTCCCGGTCCAGCACCCCGTCGAAGTGCAGCAGGAACCCGGCCGGCAGGTCCGCAAGATCGGTATAGAGCGCAAAGGCAGAATCGTCGGCGCAGACCAAGAGCTCCAACCGGTCCGCGACCGGCAGCGGCAAGTCCGGTGCACCGGCTTGCCCGGTCGCGACGATCAGCTCCAGCCCGGCAGGCCGCTGCCGCAGTCCGATCCGATGCCGCTGCAAGAGCCTTGCGGTCGCTTGGCGCGGCTCGATACGCACGCTCGCCCAGCCCCCGTCGGGGAAGAAATCGTGCTCCAGGCACAGCATCGAGCGACGATGCCGACGCATGGGTCAGCGCCTCGTGTTATGCACAACGGTCAGCCCGGTCGCGTCGATCACCGGTGCGGGGACCGGCTGCGGGTCCTGGAATACCAGTGTCCTGACCCGGTACAGCAACGACGGCTGATAGGTGGAGCGCAACGCGTTCCAGACCTCGTTCTGCGCGGCAAAGGCCAGGGTCACCGGCTCGACCAGCAGTTTCTCGATGCCGTCGGGCAGCTGCGGATACTCGCCGCGCAGAAACGCCGGATGCTCCTGAAAGAACCCGATGACCCCGGAGAGGACCTTCAACGCCTGGACGTACTGCTTGTAGCGGGCAACGAACAGCACCGACAGATCGATGCGGACCTCCGGGCTGACGCGCTGCGGGGCGCCGTCCGGCGACGTGCGCCGGTAGGGCTCGGCCGCGCGCAGCAGCCGCTCGTGCTCGATATTGACCAAGAGTGCGGTGACCGCCCCGACCTGGAAAGCGATCGGGTCCAGGCTGTCCCCGTCGATGAACACCACCGCATCGCGCTCGGTGTCGGAGCTCTCCGGCGGCACGGCCGCGCTGCCCTTCAGGCGCAGATTCAGCTCGTCTTTGAGGAAGGATAGGGCCTGATCGATCATCCACCGACGCTCCGTTCGTTCGCGGGGCTCCCGGCGCGGGCACGTCACCGGCGCAGAGCGGCTTGTTGCTCTGCGCCAGAGTTTAGACAGTCCGTAGGCATCTGCCGACGATACATTCCATAAATTTCTTCGCGGTTGGCGAAGGAGGAGATCGCGGACGGCTTGGCGGGTGCTTACAGCCTGGGCGCCAGGCCCTCCCCGCCGACCATCGCCCCCTCGATCCATGTATCGTGGACGCTGCACACGCTCACTGCATAGATCGGGCCCAGATACCCTGCAGGCAGTACATGCCGGGAGACCGGGGGCTCTCCGTCGGGGTCGAAGGTCTTTTGGCTCAGTAGCCGAAACTGTGCGTCGAGCAGCTTGTGCTTTTGGATGTAATGTCGGCAGCCCTCCATGGGATGCGGGGTCTTAATGGTCACCGAGACGGTCTCGCCCGGGGCGGCCTCGGTGCGGATCTCGGGCAGGTGTCGCTCCACCTCGCTGAACCAGATCCCCGGGGCGTCCCGGGTGAAATAGACGCTGCCTGCCATGGGTCCGCCGATCATAACGAGGGTCTGCGCATCCACCGGGAATGCCCGGACGGCGGTCGCCGCGGCGCACAGCTTGAGGATAGAGCGGCGATTCATCGGGGGTCTCCTTGGCAGTCGTTCGTATCCTGGCGGCCCGCTTCGTCGTTCGGGGCGCCTGGGGCGTCGCCCGGCTCGCCATGATCGAGCCAGGCTAAAAAGAGCTTGTACCCCAGCACCAGGACCACAGAGCCGACGAACAGCCCGATAATCCCGGAGCTCAAGAAGCCCCCGATGGCCCCAACGAAGATCACAGCCATCGGTACCTGGACGCCCCGCCCGAGCAGAATCGGCTTCAGGACATTGTCGAGGCTGCCTACCAGGACACTCCAGATCAGGAACAACACGAAGGTTAGGGTGCTCGAATGGGTGAAGACATAGATCAGGATCGGGATGGTGATCGGCAGGATGCCGATCTGGACCGTGCTCAGTAGCAGGGCCAGCAGTGCCCAGAGTCCGGCACCCGGCACCCCCACCGCCAGCCACCCGAGCCCGGCCAGGATCGACTGGATCAGCGCCACACCCAGGATGCCGCGGGTGACGCTGCGTACAGTGGCTTCTGCCAGACGCGCAAACTCCAGCCCCCGCTCGTCGGCGAGCCGGCGGGCCACCGCCAGCACAGCGCGCTGGCCCTCCTGGGCGTGGGCGAGCAGGACCCCGGCGATGGCGATGGCCAGCACGAATTGGAGGATACCGATCCCGGCCCCCGCCGCCAGACCAGCGAGCCACTGTGCCCCCACCTTGAGATGCGGGGCGATCCGTGTCAGGGCCAACTCCAGGTTGGTGGATGCCTGGCGCCAAAATTCGTGGATCGAATCGCCCACCAGAGGGAACAGGACCACGCTGTCCGGGGGGGGCGGGATGCGCAGCCCGCCGGACTCGAAGTCCTTGAGCACGACTTGCACGCCGTTGACCACTGAATCTCCGAGCAGGACGACCGGGACCAGTAGCACGCCAAGCATCAGCACCGAGACGACGACTGCGGCGGTCGCGGAGCGTCCCGCAAGCAGCGCTGCAAGGCGCTGGTGGGCCGGGTAGAGCCCGATGGCGATGATCAACCCCCACACTAGAGGCACCGCGAATGGGCGCACGATCTCGAAGCACCAGGCCACCAGGATCGAGATCAGTGCGATCCGGATAAATGCTTCGATGGCACGGTCCGTGAAAACGCGATCTGCCGGGGTCTCCGATGGCATGGTTGGCGCTGCTCCGTCGGTCAGGGGGCTTGAGGTGCAGGGTTGCGGGCCCGCGGGAATCCCGCGGGATGCCGTCGCGCTCGCCCTGGCCGCCGGACGGGATAGGATGGCGGCTCGCCGATGCTAACCCGTGCTCGCCCGGCCCGCGACCCCTTCGGCACATTCGCCGCCTGGGCGGCACGAACCTTGGCAAGTCTCCATGCCTGCGAACGACCAAGCAGTACCGCAAGACCCGCCCGGTACCGGAGCTACCGGGCGACCCTCGCCCGCAGCGCTCGCCCGCGCCATCAAGCTTTGGGGCCTGGAGCTGGGCTTCCAGCAAGTCGGCATCGCCGACACAGACTTGAGCGAGGCGGAAGCGCGGCTGCACGCCTGGCTGGCTGACGGGCTCCACGGGGATATGGGCTACATGGCCCGTCACGGCACCCGCCGATCGCGTCCTGCCGAGCTGGTGCCAGGGACCATCTCCGTGATCTCGGCACGCATGGATTATCTGCCGGAGACTCGTGGGGACATGGGGCAGGTACTCGCCGACCCCGCGGCTGCGTTCGTCTCCCGTTACGCTTTGGGGCGGGATTATCACAAGACCGTGCGTCGTCGACTCCAGCGGCTCGCCGGGCGTATCGCCCAGGCGATCGGTCCCTTCGGCTACCGGGTCTTCGCGGACTCCGCCCCGGTGCTGGAGAAACCCCTGGCCCAGAAGGCCGGACTCGGGTGGATCGGCAAGCACACCAATCTG
Organism: uncultured Gammaproteobacteria bacterium; assembly: GCA_963780725.1. Lineage (GTDB taxonomy): Bacteria > Pseudomonadota > Gammaproteobacteria > Chromatiales > Chromatiaceae > Thiodictyon. The sequence continues at coordinate 2,088,948 of CAWACV010000001.1, read as the reverse complement.
ATCGACGCCCGCGCCGGGTCCTGGTTCTTTCTGGGAGAGCTCTATACGGACCTGGAGCTGCCCCCGGACACCCCCGCCAAGGACCATTGCGGTCGCTGCATGGCCTGCCTGGAGATCTGTCCGACCCGGGCCATTGTCGCCCCCTACCGGCTCGACGCCCGACGCTGCATCTCCTATCTCACCATCGAGCACCGGGGCAGCATCCCCGAGCCACTGCGCCCGCTCGTCGGAAACCGCATCTACGGCTGCGACGATTGCCAATGGGTCTGCCCCTGGAACCGCTTCGCCAGACTCACCCGGGAGACCGATTTCCTGCCCCGGGAAGGACTGGACCGAGCGACCCTGATCGGGCTTTTCGCCTGGGACGAGGCGACATTTCTCGCCCGTACCCAGGGCAGCGCCATCCGCCGCATCGGCTACCCGGCCTGGCTGCGCAACCTGGCGGTGGCCCTCGGCAACGCCCCGCCCACGGACACGGTCGCCTGCGCCTTGCAGGCGCGCGCCGATCACCCTAGCCCCTTGGTGCGAGAGCATGTTCGCTGGGCACTGGCGCGCCATGCGGCGACCCTCAAGCCGGTCTTCGGCGGATAAGGCTAGCGTCCCGCACGGGTATTACTCCCCCAGGGTATTGATATAAACTCCCACAAGCGCGACGCCCTCCTGGCAGGTCCCGCGATCCGGGGACCGAAGGCCCGGGCCAAGGGAACGGACCCCGGGGCCGCCCGCACTTGCCCGCCCCCCGGGCGGATCATCGTTCAAGATTCAGGTGCCATGCCTTATTTCGTCTATCGGATCTCGCCGCCCCGGGAGCTCTCGCATATCGCCACCCTGGAGAATTACCAGGATGCACGCACGCGCGTGCGGGCCCTGCGCCAGGAGGGCGAGCGCGGGGTGGAGTACCGGTTGGTCTTCGCCAGACAGATCGGCGAGGCGGAGCGGCTGCTCTCCACCCCGCGGGACGAGCGCGTGATCGGCGAGGATTAGCAAGACTCGAGACCGTAGCAAGCCCGGCATGGCGCCGGGACACGAGCCTAAGGGTGTGAACGGGGAGAGCCGGCGATCGACATGGCAGACAACACGATAACGCGTTCTACCCAGCGGCGCCGTTACGACGCGGTGTTGGACCAGTGTCGCGACACCGTGCTCGTGTTCTGCGATGCACAGTTAGCGGAGCTATTCCAGAACGCCAACGCAGCACTGCTGGATTTCGCCGAGCGCGCCGAGAGCAACGCGGTACAGAGCCGCTTCTTCGAGGCCATGGGCCAGCTCACCCGGCGGCGCGCCGACATCGAGCACATCTTTCGCCAGGAGATCAATCAGGGCTTCGACCGCTTCGGTAAGGCGCAGCCCCCCTCCCAAGAGCTGAGTGCCGATAGCTCCCTGGATGGCCTGGAGCTGTCCCTGATGGAGCCGGACGAGATGGAGGAGTCCGTCGCGTCGGAGAACCTGGTGCTGCGCGCCAACGCCAACTATTTCCCAGAGCTCTTTGCCTTAAGCCAGCGCCTGGGGGCGATTAACGCAGGCAAGAAGCTCAAGGACTACGAGATCCCCGCCGGCCCCCACCACTTGGTGCGCTCTTTTCGGCGCGCCATGGAGGGTCTGGACGTCGAGGTCCGGGTCAAGGTGATCCTCTACGCACTGTTCGACAAGTTCGTGCTGAAGCAAGCCCGGGCGACCTACGACGAATATAACGCACTGCTGATCGGCGCGGGCATTTTGCCCAACCTCAAGCCGATCCATGTCCGCTCGGACCAAGCCAAGCCCAGCGCAGAGCGCAAGCCAGAGACAGGGCAAGCGGAGCCGGGTAGAGCTGAGCCGGGCAGAGCCGACGCCCGCATCCAGCGAGGCGGGGCCGGGGATATGGCGGAGCCTCAATCCCTGGGTGCCGAGCTGTTCGACGCGATCCTCGACCTGATGTCCACACGCAGGCCTGGAGGGAGCGGGCGGGTCGGAGGTCGGTCGGTCCCGGAGCCCGCCCCCGAAGTGGCCCAGGCCCAGACCAGGGAGCTGCTCTCGGCGATCTCCAGCCTCCAGGCCAGCCGCACCCCCCAACTGGTCTCGACCGCAGTGTCCGAGGCCACCCAGTTCCCCACTGTCGAAATCGATGCCGCCTTCGTATCGCGGGTCAAGGATGCGCTCAGCCTGGAGCGCCAGCAGATCTTGAGCAGCATTGACCGCGACAAGCTCTCGCCCATGGACGCGGACCTCATCGACCTGATCGGCATGTTGTTCGAGTACATGCTCAACGATCCGGTCCTGCCGAACGTGGCCAAGGCGCTCTTGAGCCACCTCCATACGCCCTATCTCAAGGTTGCACTGATCGACCGCCGACTGCTGGTCGACAGCCGCCACCCGGCCCGCCGGCTGCTCGATCAGATGGTCGAGGCGGGTAGCCTGTGGGTCGAGGAGGGTAACCCCAACCGAGGCATGTTCCCGGCGATGCAGCAGATCGTCGATCGGGTGCTACAGGAGTTCACCGACGACGTCAGCCTGTTCGACGAGCTGCTCCAGTTCTTCGACGACAAGATGCGCGAGCAGCAGCGGCGCAGCGACACCATGGAGCAGCGCACCCAGGAGGCTGCGCGCGGACGCGAGAAGCTGACCCTGGCGAAGCAGCGCGCCGCCCGCGAGATCCAACGTCTGGTCGACCGCTACCCGATCCCCAAGCCGGTAGCCGGATTCCTGTCGAAGACCTGGATGGACCATCTGGTCTTTATCCTGCTGCGGGACGAAGAGCAGGATCGCGGCAGTACTTGGAAACACGCGACGGCCTTGGCTGAGCAGCTCGTCGGCCTGTTCGACCCGCAGAGCGCGCCAGAAACCGGCCGCGCGCGCATGGCCGCGATTCCCCGATTGCGCGAGGAGATCTCAGCCACCGCCCGCCGCCTGGGCAGCCTCAACAGCGCCAGCGTGGACGCCTTGCTGGCCCTGCTCGATGCACCCCAGAACTGGCAGACCCATACCCTGGAGCAACCCGAGATCCTCCTGCCGGCCGCACTGGGACAGGGGTCGCTCGGCGCCCCGCCGACGCTCGGCACCAGCACCGCGAGCGACGAGGACCTCTCGGAGCCCGAGCGTCAGATGGTCGAGCGGCTGCGCAAGATGCGCTTCGGCACCTGGTTCGAGATCGACGGCGCCCCTGGCGCGGCGCCTCGCCGCATCAAGCTGTCGTGGATGAGTCCGCTGACCTCGACCTGCATGTTCGTGGACCGCTCCGGTATGCAGGCAGAAATCAAGGGACTGAAGGACCTGGCCCAGGAGATCCTGACCGGGAGCGCCCGGGTCATCCCCAGGCCCAAGCACCCGTTCATCGACCGCGCCCTGGTCTCGATCCGCAAGATGCTCCAGGGCGACGGGTCGGCGACCGGAGCGACAACGGAGCCTCTATCCTAAATTCTCTGAGTCGACACCGATCGGGGCAGCACGATGGGAAGGGCGACCGGTCTCGCAAGCAGCTTGGCTCGATGCTAGCGTGCGGACGCCACTCGAGCGTTCGTCCGCTCGGACCACAGGTATTCAAGCACCTTGCGTACGTAGTTCTCGGTCTCGGAGTAGGGCGGGATTCGGTTTCCGTAGCGGATGACCGCATTCTCCCCCGCGTTGTACCCCGCAAGCGCGAGCCGCAGGTCCTGGTCGAACATATCCAACAGATCGCGCAGATAGGCAGCGCCCCCGCGAACGTTCTCTACGGGGTTGAAGCTGTCCTTCACGCCATAGCGTGCCGCGGTACCCGGCATGAGCTGCATCAGGCCTTGAGCCCCCGCTGAGGAGACCGCGCTGTGGTTGTAAGCGGATTCGGCGCGGATCACCGCATGCAGGAGCTCCGGCGTCAGACCGTAACGCAGTGCGTAGGCAGCGATCACGCGCTCGAAACGGGCGCGCCGGGCCGCGAGGGACCGGCTCGACTCGGTGGAGCTGGAGCTCTTGGAGCTGCCCGGTATGGTCGGGACGCTGCCAGCCAGGCTGCGCAGACGCTTGCGGTTCTGGCTGATCAGGTTCTGCGATTCCCGTTTCCACTCGAGCCGATACTTGCCGCCGCGCAGCGGCGCATCGGTGAAATAGGTGTTGCCCTTCGAGTCTACGTACTTATAGACATCCGCACGGGCGTCCGCGACGGCCAGCGCGGACCCTGCAAGCAGCATCGACAACATGAGCCTGAGCATCTAAAGCCCCCCACAAGTCTCCGGCCATGCCGGTGCGATTCGCCCGATCGTCGTAAGCCCGACCTCGGTTATGGTTTTCGCAGCTCGCCCGGTGCCGTTGCAACCTCGGCGCCCCACAGCTCGCCCAGGCGGCCCCGGTTCAATGCCAGCCACTGGACCGCGATGATAACGGTTGCCGCGGTGAGCGGCCCTTGTCCCAGCTCACAAAGCGCGCGATCCAGCTCCCAGCAGACCACTCGGGTGCATTCGCCCTCCTCGCGCTGGCCCGCGTAGAGCGGGAGCCCCGAGGCATCCGTCTTCCCGCAGTACAGGGCCACGCACTCGTCGCTGAACCCCGGGCTCGGGCGGCACTGGCCGATCGGGATCAGGGCGCCGATGCGGCAGCCGGCCTCCTCGAATGCCTCCCGGCGGACCGTATCCTCGGGAGTCTGCCCGCACTCCACGACCCCACCGGGGGGCTCTTGGAGCCATCCCCCGTCCCCGGCTCCCACCGCGCCGATACGCATCTGCTCGACCAGGACGATCCGTCCGGTGGACGGATCGTAAGGCAGCACGGCGGCAGAGTGCAGTCCCTCCACGCATTCCCTGTACACGGAAATCTGATCCGTATCCCCCGGCGACACAATACGGAGCCGGTAGCGCGCGAGGCGCAGGAAGCCCTCGAAGGCCAGCTCGCGACGAATAATCTCAACCTTCCAGCTCATGCCGCAACCCTAGCACCGATTCCCCGGAACCGAAACCCACACCTTGCCGATCGGACATAAAGTCGAATCAAGTAGATTCTCAAGAGCTCATTTTTTCCGAAACTTTATCGCCTGGTTATATTTGTTTCTTAGTGCGACGCTGGAAGCTGCGCAGGGCGGGCGAGGGGCGAAATTTTTTATTGCATTTCGGATCGAGCTATCTATAATCGAATTTCGCTGACCTTAACGTCCAAATGTACCGGGGGGAACATGAATCGACGTTATTTCCTGGGTGCTGCCTTGACTGTTGCAGCCACACCCGCCTTCGCCAGAAGGCCGCCTGAGCGTCCGCGCGGGCTGTCGCTGCACCACATGCACACGGACCAGCACATCTCCTTGGTCTACCGCATCGGGGACCGCTACCAGCGCAGCGCGCTCAACAAGCTCAACGAGTTTCTGAAAGACTTCCGCACCGGAGAGGCGATCCCGATCGATCCCCAGCTCTTCGATATCCTCTACGAGGTGAAGAGCCACTTGGGAGACCCGGAAGCCCGTTACGAGGTCTTGAGCGCCTACCGCTCGCCCCGCACCAATGCCATGCTGCGGCGCTCGTCCCACGGCGTGGCCCGCAACAGCCTGCATCTGGTCGGGCAGGCGATGGACATCCGTTTCCCCGATCTGCCGACCCGCGAAATCCGCGATGCTGCCCTGACCGTCGGGCGCGGGGGCGTTGGCTATTACCCAAGCTCGGACTTCGTCCATGTGGACACCGGCAAGGTAAGGCGCTGGGGGGCCTGATCCCTCGGGCTGACGGTTGGACACAACCGGCGGGGCGCTGGCCGCTGCCCGTACAAACGCGAGCGGCGATCTGCCGGTCATTAACAGGGGATTTCCCGACAGGCTGTAGCGGGCCCGGGCGTTTCCGCGTGGTCGGTCAACCGACTACGCGGAAGCTTGCGGTCTGGGCCGGAATGTCCAGATCGCGCACCCCAAGGCGCACCCGGTCGTTGCGCTCCACTTCCTCGCGCAGACGCAGGCGGGTCTCCAGGGCCAGCTCCGGGATCAGCGCCATCAGCTTGCGCTCCTCCCGACCGACGATCACCGCCTCGCCCTGCCAGCCGGGGCGATCCTTGAGAAAGATCAGCTTCCAGTGCAGGTTCGAAAGCCGCTCTCCGCGGCGTACCGCCGCGGCGGCGGTCTCTGACTCTGCGATGCGCAGGGCCACTTGCTCCGCAGTCAGCAGATCCCGCCCGGCCAAGGCCGCTCGGATTTGCTGGTGGACCAGCAGGTCCGAGTACCGCCGCAGCGGACTGGTCGCCCGCGTGTAGAGCGGGAGGCCCAGACCGGCATGAGGGTCCGGCGCCCCGACCAACCGGGTGGGCTTGAAGGCCCGCCGACGGGCATACATGGCGGCCAGATCTTGGGCATTGTCGCCAGGCTCAGGCGTCGCCTGAGTGGCGTATGGGATCGGGATAGCGCGATCGCGGCAATAGCGCGCTGCACCCTCCCCCGCCATCAGCATGGCCTCCGTCACCAGTGCGCGGCTCGCCAGGCGCGGCAGGGGCCGCACGCTGACCTGCCCGTCGGTCACCCGCACGCTGACCTCGGGCAGGTCCAGGCTAGTCGCCCCCAATGCCGAGCGCCGGGCGCGGAAACGCTCGGCCAGTGCCTTGAGCGCGGCAAAGGGGGGCTCCTCCAGGCGCCCCTCCACCGCTTCGTAGGTCAGACGCTCGGCCCGGATCCAGGTGCGGTGGATCTCGACCTCGGCGAGCTCGCCTTCGGCGTCGCAACGCACCCCGAAGGAGAGTGCCGGGGACACCGGCTGCAGCCCGAGCCCAAGCTGCTCGGTGACCCCTGTGGGGAGCATGTTGACGATCCCCTCCGGGAGATAAAGGTTGGAGCCCCGAGCACGCGCCTCGCGCTCCAACTCACCCTCGGGCGCCACCAGTGCGGCCACATCCGCCACATGGACCCACAACACATCGCCGTCCAGACTGAGCGCGTCGTCGGGATCCTGACTGCCCTCGTCGTCGATGGCATAGGCTGGCAGCCCAGTGAGGTCCAGCCGTTCCTCCTCCGGCAACCCCGGGACCTGGAGATCGGGGTCCCCGGCAGGCACCCCGCAACGCCCCGGGTGGGGGTTGTAACGATCGGGCCAGTGTCCGACCTGGATCAGGGTACGATGGGCGTTTTCCGGGGTCGGCTGGTGACCCAGTGCCTCCAGGATGCGACTGTGCTCGCTGCGCCCTAGGGCGACCCGCTCTACCTCCTTGAGGCGCTCCGCATCCTCCGGAGCCGGACGGGCGGCGGCCAGCCGTGTCATAAATGCCTGCCAGTCCCGCTCGGCCGAGACCTTGGCTTCGCGCTGGGCGCGGTCGCGCTCGACTTCCTCCCGGGGGCGCGCACGGATCGCGGACGGCTCGCCGGTGAACGCGAGCCCCTGCGCCACCAGCTCCCAGGCGGCCCAGGCAGTCGCCGGGGTAAAGGCGTCGAAGGCCAGCTCGGCCAAGTCCTTCAGGGTAGTCTCGCCGCCCTCCAAGAGCTCCCAGGCGGCCTCTGGCTCGCCCTGCTGCGGGATCAGATCCTTGAGGCTGCGAAGGGGACCCGGGTGCAGCAGCTCCACATCCTTGGCGCGCACCCGCTTGGTCTGGCCCCCGTCCAGCTCGATCTCGATCTTCTCGCCCACGGCGAGCACCCGCGCGGGGTGAACCTTGTAAAGCACCAGGCTATCCGCCGGCGGGCTGGGTTGATGTGTAGACAAGAGGTGATCTGCTCCAGGGTCGAGACGGGCGGGCGGCCGGAGACTCAAGCTACCGGCAGGCGGGGCGGCTTTGGGTATGATACCCCGACGAGCCCGCCGCCGACCCGCAACGTCGCCCGCATCTTGAGGTAGTCGATTTATGAACCCAGACTGGCGCAGCTTTCTAGACACCCGCGGCGCCCGCTTCGGACCGGACGACCGGGTCCTGCTCGACCCGCCCTGGGCCGTCGGGGCAGACCCAGGCCGGTGCGCGCTCTTCGACCTCTCGCATCTGGGACTGATCGCGGTGGCCGGGGCCGATGCCGAGACCTTCCTCCAGGGCCAGCTCACCAACGACATCCGCCAGCTCTCCGCGACCCACAGCCAGCTCAGCGGCCATTGCAGCCCCAAGGGGCGCATGCTCGCGAGCTTCCGGGTCATGCGGATCGGCGATGCCATCGTGCTGCAGCTGCCGCTGGAGCGACTCCCGGACGCGCTCAAGCGACTGCGGATGTATGTCCTGCGCGCCCGGGTAACCCTGGAGGACGCGAGCGACCGCTGGGTGCGCATCGGCGTCGCGGGGGACGAGGTTTCCGAGCGGCTTGCGAGGCTGGGGCTAGTCGTGCCGGAGGGCGAAAACGACCTCGCACAGACGGACGGCGTGACCGCGGTACGACTCCCCGCCCCCCTGCCCCGTTTCGAGCTGATCGGCGATGTCGAGCGTTTGGGCGCCATCTGGGATGCACTGAGCCCCGCCTGCCGACCGGGAGACGAGGACGGCTGGGCGCTGCTGGACATCCGCGCCGGCATCCCGACCGTCTATGCCGCCACCGCCGACGCCTTCGTGCCCCAGATGGCCAACATGCAGTCGCTCGACGGCGTGAGCTTCAACAAAGGCTGCTATACGGGCCAGGAGGTCGTGGCGCGCATGCAGTACCTGGGCCGGCTCAAACGGCGCATGTACTTGGGCGAGGTCGAAAGCCCGATGCCGCCGCGTCCGGGCGACCAGCTCGATTCCCCGGGCAGCGGCTCCGAGCAGGGCGCCGGGCGGGTGCTCGATGCACGGCCGGTGGGCGCAGACCGCTATGAGCTCTTGGCAGTGGTCGAGATCGAGGCGGCCGAGGGCGGCGAGGTCAGGCTCGGCCCGGGCGGACCGGTGCTGCGGCTGCGACCGCCACCTTATGGCTTTACTGCGCCGCCGGCTTAGGGCACGCCTCAAACGAGGTATACCAGTTAGTGGCGAGTTGCTAGTTGCGAGTAGCTAGGTTTCTCAGGCGCATCAATCCTCCGGCCGCATATGCGGAAACAACAGCACATCCCGGATCGACGGAGAGTCGGTCAGCAGCATGACCAGGCGGTCGATGCCGATGCCCTCCCCCGCGGTGGGCGGCAGGCCGTGCTCCAGGGCGCGAATATAGTCCGCGTCGTAGTACATGGCCTCCTCGTCCCCGGCGTCCTTCTGAAGCACCTGGTGGCGGAAGCGCTCGGCCTGGTCCTCGGCGTCGTTAAGCTCGGAGAATCCGTTGGCGATCTCGCGCCCGCCGATGAAGAGCTCGAAGCGGTCGGTCACCAGCGGGTTCGAGTCATTGCTGCGGGCGAGCGGGGAAATTTCGGTGGGATACTCGGTGACGAAGGTCGGATCGATCAGTCGGTGCTCGCCGGTGCGCTCGAAGATCTCGATATGGATACGGCCCAATCCCCAGCCGGGCTCGACCGGGATGCCGAGACCCGCCGCGGCCTGCTTGGCGGACTCCAGGTCGTCGATGTCCGCTGGTGCGAGCCCGGGATTGTAGCGTAGCACCGCCTCGCGTACGGTCAATCGATCGAAGGGCTTGGAAAAGTCGAATGGGGTGCCCTGGTAGTTGAATGCGCTAGTCCCCAGCACGGTCTCCGCCAGGCCCCGGAACAGGTCCTCCGTGAGGTCCATCAGGTCGCGATAGTCCGCATAGGCTTGATACAGCTCCAGCATGGTGAACTCGGGGTTGTGGCGAGTCGATAACCCCTCGTTGCGGAAATTGCGGTTGATCTCGTAGACGCGCTCGAATCCGCCTACCACCAGGCGCTTGAGGAACAGCTCCGGGGCGATACGCAGGTAGAGCCGCATATCGAGCGCGTTATGGTGGGTCACGAATGGCCGAGCCACCGCACCGCCGGGGATGGCATGCATCATCGGGGTTTCCACCTCCATGAATGCGCGCCGGTTCAGGTAATCCCGGATATATTGGATGACCGCGACCCGGGTACGGAATGCAGTCCGGGTGGACTCGTTGACGATCAAATCCACATAACGCTGACGATAACGGGTCTCCTGATCGGAGAGTCCGTGCCACTTTTCCGGCAGCGGGCGCAACGCCTTGGTGAGCAGACGCAGCGACGTGCAGCGCACTGACAGCTCCCCGGTCTTGGTCTTGAACAGGGTGCCCTCGGCGCCGACGATATCGCCCAAGTCCAGGTCCCGCTTGTAGGCGGCGTAGGCATCCTCGCCCAAGAGCTCCCGCTGCACGAATAGCTGGATGCGCCCGCTCATGTCCTGGAGATGCGAGAAGCTGGCCTTGCCCATGATGCGCCGGCTCATCAACCGACCGGCCACGGACACCCGCACCCCCTGGCCGTCCAGGGTCTCCGGTTCGGTCTCCTCATGGGACGCGTGCAGATCCCCCGCTAAGGCATCGCGGCGGAAGTCGTTGGGGAATGCATTGCCCCGCTCGCGCAGCTCGGCAAGCTTCTCCCGGCGCTGGGCGATCAACTTGTTGTCGTCCTGGGTCCCCTCCGGCCGCTCGTCGGCCGCGGCACCCTGGGTCTGGTCGTTCATGTCCGAATCGCTCCTTAAGCCGTCACAGCCCGCTCTTCAGGCTCGCCTCGATGAATGGGTCGAGATTGCCGTCGAGCACCCCCTGGGTATTGGCAGTCTCCACGCCGGTGCGCAGGTCCTTGATGCGCGATTGGTCGAGCACATAGGAGCGGATCTGGCTGCCCCAGCCGATGTCGGACTTGGTGTCCTCCACCGCTTGCTGGACCGCCCGGCGCTTCTGCATCTCCAGCTCGTAGAGCTTGGCCTTGAGCTGTTTCATGGCCCGGTCTTTGTTCTTGTGCTGGGAGCGCTCGTTCTGGCACTGCACCACGGTGTTCGTGGGGATGTGGGTAATACGCACGGCCGACTCGGTGCGGTTGACGTGCTGGCCGCCCGCACCGCTTGCCCGGTAGACATCGATGCGCAAGTCCGCCGGATTGATGTCGACCTCCACCGTGTCGTCGATCTCGGGGGAGACGAAGACCGCGGCAAACGAAGTGTGGCGCCGATTGCCCGCATCGAAGGGGGATTTGCGCACCAGCCGGTGCACGCCGATCTCGGTGCGCAGCCAGCCGAAGGCATAATCCCCTTCGAAATGCACAGTAGCTGATTTGATGCCCGCCACATCTCCGGCGGATGCCTCCATCAGCTCGGTCTTGAATCCGCGCCGCTCGCCCCAGCGCAGATACATGCGCAGCAGCATCTCTGCCCAGTCCTGAGCCTCGGTCCCCCCGGAGCCGGCCTGGATATCCACGAAGGCGTTCTTGTCGTCCATCTCCCCGGAGAACATGCGACGGAACTCAAGCCCGGCCACCCGCGCCTCGCAGCGATCCAGGTCCCGGGTCAGGTCCGCCGCGGTGGCGTCGTCCTCCTCGTCCGCGGCCAAGGCCAGCAGGGAATCGGCATCCGCCAGTGCGCAGTCCATGTCATCCACCGTGAGCACCACAGTCTCCAAGGCCGCGCGCTCCTTGCCCAGTGCCTGAGCGCGTGCGGAATCGTCCCAAACCTTAGGGTCTTCCAGCTCGCGCAGGACTTCGGTCAGCCGATCTTTGCGCTCGGCGTAGTCAAAGATACCCCCGTAGGGACGCGACACGCCCCTTCAGGTCATTGATCTTATTTGCAATCTGGTTGACGTCGAACATGCTCGGCTCCGGTGATGCGAACCTCTCATTATACGGGTAGAGGCGCTGCCCGCGCCACGGCCTGGCGCGGGCAGCGGCGCTCGGCGGGACTGGGGCAGCCCCGGGTCGACTATACTTGCCACCAAGTCAATCAAGCGTATCCGACCCCACTCATGGCACGTTTACCCCGCTTCGTCCTGCCCGGCTTCCCTCAGCATGTCATCCAACGCGGCAACAATCGCCAGCAGATCCTGTTCGAGGAGGAGGATTATTGGTTTCTATGGGAAAAGATCGGCGCGGCGGCCGACAAATTCGACTGCTGCATCCACGCTTATGTCCTGATGCCTAATCACTTCCATCTGCTGCTGACCCCGCTCGGCGAGGAGGGCATCGGCAAGCTGATGCAGTACGTGGGACGCTACTACGTCCAGTACTTCAACGGCCGTTACGAGCGCACCGGTACCCTGTGGGAAGGGCGTTACCGCGCCACCCTGATCGACCCCGCCACCTATCTGCTGCCGGTCAGCCGCTATATAGAGCAGAACCCTGTGCGTGCAGGGTTGGTGACCGAGCCCGCCCAGTACGCGTGGTCGAGCTTAGCGGCCAACACGGTCGGCACGGACGATCGCCTGGTCACCCCCCATGCGGTCTACGAGCGTCTCGGCCGCAGCCAGAAATCTCGCCAGAGCGCCTATGCCAAGGGGTTCGAGACCCCCATCGACGAGAACCTGCTGACCCAGATCCGCGATGCGACCAACAAGGCCTGGGTGCTCGGGGACCCGGCCTTCTGCCGCGAGGTCGAGGAGCGCCTCAACCGCCGAACCTCGCCCAGACCCCGCGGGGGCGATCGCCGCTCCGCCGCCTATCGGCGCGCCACCGGGCGTCTGTGAGCCGGCGGGATGCGAGCCTCGCCGGCATGCTGCCCGGTCCGCATCTCCGACCCGAATATCGGGTACCGGCTACCAGTCGGAGCGCCCGCGGGTAAAATCGCGCACTCGGCATCGACGCGAGTCCGCCGATCGCAGCCTGCCCGGGATACCCAGTCCCGGGCAGGGCGGACCCGAGAGCGACTTCTGCACCGAGCGCGCCCAGGCGACCGAAATAATGACACTCGACGACGCACTTCTCGACGAAGAAGGCACCCGATGGGCGCGTTTCTTCGGAACACACTTGCCGCGGCGGGTACTCGATCTCGCATTCGACCTACCTGTCCCGTCGCGCCAGGCCTCGCGGGCGGATCTGTCCGCCGACCGGACGCGCGAGCGCTACGCCGCATCGGCCAATAACCGCCGCACCCAGCTTGCCTCGATCGTCGAGCATGTCCGCACGCTCAACCGCTCGCGCGTGGCGCCCCACCCCCGTTTTGCACTCGCGGAGCTGGCCCTGGCGACCTTGGCCCCGATCGGTCGCGAGGCGGTGGCAGACACCCTTGAAGGGCCTGGCGGCGTTCCGGAGCACGAGGGTCGTCGGGAGGCATTGGACAGTCTCGGCAACGCGCTCCAGGTCCTGCTCGCCGCCTACCAGACGGTCCTGGAGTCCGACTACCGCAAAACGCCCTTCTGGTATCTCCGGGCACGGCGCCGGGTGCACCTGTGCGCCCACCGCATCCTGGAGCTGATCCTATTGATCCAACAGGTTCGCGCCCTGCGCTACCAGCGGCTGGACGGCAGTCATTGGCGGATCGCCAATACGGTCTTCCGGGCAATGCTGGATTACGAGCAGGTCGATATCCCTTTAGAGACGGTCGGGAGCCTCCTGCGTGCCCGCCGCTCGCGCGACACCCAGAGCCTGCGCGAGCTCTATGCCACGCTTCAGGCGCCTTGGATACTCGATTTCTTGGGTTGGCCCGAGTCGCTGATGCCGTTCGTCCTGGAGTATTTCCGCTCCATCCGCGATGCGGTGGCGTTCCTACCCGAGCATCCGGCGGACCTGCCGCACAACGGCAACCGGATACCATCCGAGACCCGGACTCGAGCCCCAAATATCGCGTGGACAGGCTGTTACAGGACCCGGGAGCCGGATCAGGACCCCGGACCGGATAGCGAAGGTCCCGCCCTGGCGCTCGACTACTCGGTCCTGCTTGCCCAAGCGGCAGCGGACTTCCAAGAGCTGCGCAAGGCGCGTTCCGAGCGTAACCCTTACCTCCTGCCGCGCCGCTTCGCCCGACTCGACCCGGCCCGGCAGCTCGCAGCCGGGCACCTGATGGTGCGCATCGTCGAGCGCGAACGGTGCGCCGAGCCGGACCCGAGGCATCGCGGCGAGGCCCGGGATATCCGAATCCACGCGGGATTCCAGGAAGTCTTCGCCCATCTCCAGGCAGTGCACGACAGGGACGGGCGCTTCGCGACCCGACGGCAGCTCTCCGACCTGTTCGCCCAACGCTCGGCCGCCATTGGGGAGGACCACACCGCGACCGATAAAAGCCTCTGGTACGTGGTCCAGGAGGTCCCCGGGCGATTGCGTTTACAGACTCAGGAAACCCGCTTTACCGTCCGTCTAGCTATCGGATCCTTCCTGGCCTTCGGTACGGGCGAGGCAGGCATCCGACGCCCCAGACTCGGTAAGGTAGCGCGGATCCATCGCCCGGAGAGCGGGCTGCTGTTGGTAGACGTGCTCGAGTTCGCGGACTATGCGCGTCCGACGGCGGTGCGGCGGGCAGACGCCATAGGCGGCACTGGCGGGGCTCCCCAGGTCCGCGGAGAGACCCTGCGCGCCATCCTGATCTATGGCGACCAGGTCGGCTGGAGCCTCCTGATGCCGGAGCACGAGCGTTTCTGGGAGCACACGAAGGTCGTACTGCTCGGCGGCAACAAAGAGACCGCCCTTGAGCTTGCGGAGCTGCGCGACCTGGGCGAGGGCTTCTGTCTGTTTCGCCTGCGCGCGCGCCTGGAACAAGGGTGCAGACCGCAGTATCCCCAGCCATCGGCGGATTCGACGAGCGGCAACCCGGACAGCGAGTCCGAGACCGTGAGGCCGCGTGCACCCGACAGCACGCTGGGCTCATCCTCCACCCTGGCCGCGGCAAACTTGCGCGCGACCTGACCGGAACCGTACCGATCGTCGGGTTGGATAGTCACGCAGCGGCGATCCGCACTCTTGCACTCCGCCCAGTTCGGACCAATGCTATTAATCCTGTAAGCAAAATGCAGCGTGCCTGCTGCATAAGCGGACACTCAGGCAAGCCCTGATCGGCAAGCAACCGCAACGACCCAAATCAGCGATGACGGAGCCCCAGCGCCCACACCTTATGAACGGACGGCCACCCCTGCTTCCGATTCTGCTGCTGGCCGCCGCCGTCTGCCCCGCGGCGGCCGATGAGCTGCGCGACTCCGGCTACGGGGACGGCAGCCTCGTAGATCCGCAAGGCTATTCCTACTTTCAGCAACCCGACGGCACCTACCTGGACGCCTACGGCCACGCCTTTTCGCCCAATGCGACGGGGGACTACACGGACGCATTGGGCAATGTGCTCGAAACCCCGGATATTCCGACGCTTCACAACCTCGAGCCGGGGCAGTCCGGGGGCGTGCGGCAGGACACTGCGGACAAAGTGGAATACCCGGACCCAATGTCCAGCTCTACCGGAGACCCAGGGGGCAACGCCTTCCAGGCCGAGCCGGACGACGCCGTACCCGGGGAGCATCGGGACCTGCAAGACTTCCCGGCCCAAGAGCGGACCGGGCTGGCTGCGCCCGCGGGCGCGGCCAGCCCGGACGACCCGCTCGGACAAGGATCCGAGCCCGAGCTGGGACTCATGTACATGCAGGACGCGGGTAGCCCGTACCTGGACACTGACTCCCCAGGAGAGCGAATGGATTCCGCTCGGGCAGCAGGCGGCGGCGCATTGCAGGCCATGGATACCCTTCTGCCTATCCTGGACATCGGCGGCGACGGCGGGGGCTCCCATCAAACTCGGATCGGCCAGTTCCCCGCCGGGATTCCAGGTGCGGCTCCCGACATAGACGCACCGCCCACCCTTGAAGAGGCCCAGCGCGAGCGCATCCACGACGACAAGTTGGGTATATTCGAGCCGTCGACCCCACTGATGCCGTTCAGACGTGCCGAGCGCATCGCACCCTGAGCGCTCCCATGCAGGAAGACAGCGACCCCAGCCTGCATCATGCCGCTATCGCCGAGGTCTTCCATCTCTACGACCCGCCGGTGTGGCTGGTCACCGCCGCGCACGCCGGCCGGCGCGGCGGCCTCATCGCCACCTCCGCCGCGCGCGCATCCATTGTCCCCGACCTGCCTCGGATGTCGATCGGCATCGCCCGACAGCATCACACTTGGGGTCTGATCCAAGGCAGCGGACGTTTCGCGCTACATCTGCTCGCACCCGCAGACCTGGATGCGGTCTGGCGCTTCGGGCTCCAGAGCGGCCACCGCTGCGACAAGCTCGCGGACCTCCCCCCCGACACCACGCCAGACGGCAATCCCCGCTATCCAGGCTGCCGCGCCTGGCTGGATTGCCGGGTCGAGGACCGCCTGGATATCGGAGACCGTACCCTCTATCTAGCCCTGGTCGCAGCGGGGGAGGCCCGGGCCCCCGGACCGGTGCTGACCGTTGCCGCACTCCTGCGCGAGGCCCCGCGCGAACGGCGCGCCGAGCTTGATCGGCTCTACGCACGGGACCAGGCCAGCGACGCAGCGGCCATCCGCATCTGGCGCCAGGCCAAGGGGCTCGCCCCATAAGCCGCCGCGCTATCGCCCCATCGAGTGCAGCGTTGGGGTCTTGCTCGCCGGCCCGGCGCTCGGGGACCCCCCCGGGTCGGCCACCGATCGACTGCAACGGATTCCGCAGCGCCCGACGCGGCGGCCCCCGATTGACGGATAGGGGCAATGCAGCTACCATGCGCGTCCCTTCACAGAAGGGCTCGGGCGCGTAGCTCAGCGGGAGAGCACTGCCTTCACACGGCAGGGGTCGCAGGTTCGAACCCTGCCGCGCCCACCATATTTTTCAGATGCTTAGGCGTCATTTCACAACCTCCATCAAGTGCAGCGTGACGCGGAATGTGACGCACTGCATTTGCTTGCCCTGTGCATAAGTCGTTCAGGCGTCGCCGACGACCCTCAACCGCGGGGCGCTCTGCCCTTGGTCCAGCCGCTCCACCTCAGCCCGGACGTTCTCCGGCGCCAGGTGCGCGTATTTTTCGGTCATGCGAATCGTGCTGTGCCCGAGTATTGAGCGGCACCGACCGGCCCTGACGCCGCTGTCGCGATAGGCGCCCGAGCGATCCGCCAAACCCGTGGCAGCGAGTAGCTCTCCCTCTTGGCTCGAATTCCAGGTCTCATGACGCCGTAGGCCAGGATCGCGTGCTGACCCAGGTCTTGAGTGCTCAGGACGCCGGGAGGCACTCCCGCCGCCGTAGGCTCCGCATCCGGCTTCCACAACTGGACATCAACGTACCGATCTACCGAGGAACAGGTTTATGGTTGTTTTTCGCCGCCGTGGGTCACCACTGTGGGCGCTGTTGGCGGTCGCGGTCGCGGCGCCTGCCGCGCAGGTCGCAAAAGACGCGAGCGACGCCGAGGCGTGGCGTCGGATCGACGCCAGCTGTAAGGATCGGATCGAGCTGAAATGCTGTGCCGCCTATCGCGGGTTCGTCGCCCAATACCCGAACAGCCAATTGGCCCCCTTGCAGACACGCAAGCTGATGTATTGCGCGCGGCTGGCGGCACAAGCCGAAGGGCCGTCCTGGACCGCGGCCCAGGACGGACAGTCGTGCCAGGGTTATCGGGACTATCTCGCGCTATTCCCCGACGGCAGCCACGCAACCGATGCGAAGTCGCTCATCGGCGAGTGCGAGCAACGCGAGGCCAAGCGCGCTCCCGCACCGGCAGCGACGCCATCCTCGGCACTAGTGTCGGCGCCGACCCCGGTCGCGAAGCCATCCTCGGCACAGGTAGCGGCGCCGACTTCAAAGCCGGTCGGGGCGCCGACCAAAAAATCCATTCGTGTGCCCTGTGGCACCTATTATTGGGATGCCAAGCAGCTCTCGACCTATTATAAGAATCGAACCTGGGAAGGGACGACGCCGAATGGTAAATGGCAGGAGTTTCACGCCCCGGACGGCACGCTCTACGGTGCGGCCTGGCGCGATGGCGTGCGCCGCCCGGATTATCTGGGCCGCTGGCGCCTGGATGGCGACTCTTACTGCGTATGCACCGGCGCCTGCACGCGCTTCACCTGTCGCAAGGTCCGGCAGCTCGGGACCTGTCCCAACCGTGGCGAGACCTGGACCTGGAACACCGCTACCGACAGCAAATGGAGACAGCTCGACGGTGTCCATAAGGGCGATGTCTATGGCTTGGCCCGCCGACCTGGGAAGCCGGAAAAGGGCGCTAAACCGCAGGCAAAAGCCGAGAAATAAAAATCCCGATCGGTGTAGTTCTTGATGTCGCCGAACGGACCGGTAGCGATGACGACGCTGGGGATGCGGATGGCCTTGTCGGTCCGCACGAACAGCGACAAACGATAACGATGGGTCCAGCTTGCAGGCGGGGACAGTCCGAGATTGCGATCGACCGCCAGCCGCCCCTCCCACAGTGCATTGACGACGCAGTCGAATGGGCCCAAGGGACCAGCCCGAGTCCGAACGGTCCATGCATCTCCCCGGGTCCCGTTCGCCGGGGTCACACCGGCGACCGTGGTCCCCATCGCCTGCTCGATACCCGGCTGTCCGTCCAGTGCCTCGATAAAGCGATCTGCGATCCAATTGGTGGATACGGAGCGCTCGGGGACCCGAAATCCCATCAGAATGGCCTCGCTGGCGATCACTCGCCCAAGCTCGGCTCTAGTCAAAGGCCGGGCAGAGCATCCCCGGAGGTCCGCCAGGTAGCGCCCCGAGTCCGGGGCTTGGCGCACCAACTCGGACACGCGATCGAAGTATCGGGACATGGCATCCGGCGACACGACCGAATCGCGATGCACCAGGTAGAGGTCGTCGTGCGACCTGGCCGCCGGCCCCACCGGGCAACCGATGAGATCCTCGACCAGCGGCGCGAAAAGGAGTCCTCCGGGAAGGATGCGGCGAGCGGTCTCCAAAGACGGGTCTGCGGCGTACAGATAACCCAGGTGAATCTTGCCCTCGTTCCAGCGGCTGGCGCCCGCGAAAGGCGCAGCGGCCCGATCAAGCAGGGATCGCTCGCGAGCACGAGCAGGGTCGAGCCCGCATCCAGATAGGTCTGTTGTGCCCAAACCCCCGGACCGATCAACAGTGCCCGATCCCCGGATGCGAGGACCAGATCCCTATGCTCGCCGCCGTAGCGCAGTTGGACCGCGATCCGGCCGCTCGTTCGGATCAGCAAGAGATCGGGCCGCCGGTCGGACGCCCCAGCCCATGACGTCACCCTACCCGGCGCAGCACCAACAACGCCATGCCGATGAACAACAACGGCGGGGCCAGTGCTGCCGCCACCGGGTTCAGGCCATAGAGCAGGGCCAGAAAGCCGAAGACACGGCTGACCACGTAATAGACGATGCCCACCAGGACCCCGAAGAACATGCGCGCACCGGCGCCGCGGGTACGTGCGGAGCCGAGCAGGATCGGGATGGAGATCAAGACCATGGAGAGCGTTAGCAGCGGGTGGACGATCTTGCCCCAGAAGACCACCTCGTAGCTGCCTGGGTCCTGCTCGTTCACATGCATGAAGCGGATATATTTCCACAGTCCCCAAACCGGGAGCGCCTGGGGATCCACCACCACCACTTTGAGCAGGCCAGGGTCCAGCATGGAGGCCCAACCGGAGCTGGCGATGCGCTCCACCTGCACGCCCTCCTGGCTGGCCCGGCTGCGGCTGATCCCCTCCAGCACCCATTGGCCGTTACGGTAGCGCGCACCCTGTGCATGGGTGGCCACCAGGGTCCCGCCAGCGGGGTCTATCTGAAAGATCGAGATGTCCTTGAGGCTGGTCCCGGAGAGTATCTCCCGGATGTTCACATAGGAGCGGTCGTCGATCGCCCAAAAACCGTAGGGGGTACTCTGGGCCACCTCTCCGGAGAGTGCCGCCCGGCGCAGCTCGATCCCGCGCTGCTCTGCCACCGGGGCGACCGCCTCCCCCACCAGGACCGCACACAGTGCCAGCACCGTCCCGCCCTGGAGCCCGGCCCAGACGATGCGCCCCACGGAGACCCCCGCAGCCCGCATGGCCACCAGCTCGGAGCGGGCTGCAAGCGACCCCAGGCCGACCAGTGCGCCGATCAGGGTGGCGATGGGAAAGATCTGGTAGGCATAACGGGGCAGGCTGAGCGCCATGAACAGCAGCGCGTCCCGGAAGCGATAGCCGGTGGGCCCCACCTGATCCATCTCGTCCGCCAGGATAAAAAAGCCGAGCAGAGGCAGGAGCACCCCCAGGGTCACCAGGGTCCCGCCGATCACCGCCCAGGCCAAATATCGATCGAGGATCTTCATTGTATAAAAGTGGCGAGCGGCGAGGGCCGAGGACCGGGTGGGCTCCGAGACTCGCCACTCGCGGCTTGTTATGAGTAGACTGCCTGTCATCCTATCACTCGTCAGGGCCGGCCCGGCCGCCGCCCTGCCACTCCGAGGTGCGACCCCATGGAATTCAAGATCAAGACCGGCGACCTGGCCAAGCACAAGACCCCCTGCCTGGTGCTCGGGGTGTTCGACAAACGCAAGCTCGGGGGCGCCGCCGAGACGGTCGACCAGGCGAGCGCCGGGCGGCTCTCGGAGCTCCTGCGGATGGGCGACCTGGACGGGGAGACCGGACGCACTCTGATGCTCTACGAGCTCCCCGGAGTGGCCGCCGAGCGGGTGCTCTTGGTGGGCTGCGGCAAGCGCAAGGAATTCACCCGCTCCGTCTATCGCCAGGCGCTGGCCGCCGCCGTGGACCTGCTCCAGCGCACCCATGCCGGGGAGGCACTGTGTGCACTCCCGGACTTGGCCCCCCAGGGCACCACGCCCTATCTCGCGGTGCGCGACGCAACGACCGTCGCCTCCGAGCGGGTGTACCGCTACAACCGTACCAAAGAAGACAAGCAGGCACCCAAGACCCCACTGCGCACGCTGACCCTGTGGCTTGAGAAGAAAAAAGACCTGGATGCGGCAGCGCCCGCGCTACGCCACGGGGCAGCCATCGCCGGGGGCGTGACCCTGGCCCGGGAGCTCGGCAACCTCCCCGGCAACATCTGCACCCCCGGCTATCTTGCGGACCAGGCACGGGAGCTGGCCGAGCGCTTCGAGGACCTGGAGACTGAAGTGCTGGAGGAGGACGAGATGCAGGAGCTGGGCATGAACGCACTGCTCTCGGTCTCCCGCGGCAGCCGGGAGCCCGCGCGGCTCATCGTGATGAAATACCGGGGCGGCAAGGAGGGCGCCAAGCCGGTGGTCCTGGTCGGCAAGGGGCTCACCTTCGATGCGGGGGGCATCTCGATCAAGCCAGCGGCAGACATGGACGAGATGAAATACGACATGGCCGGGGGTGCGAGCGTCCTGGGCGCGGTTCAGGCAGTCTGCGAGCTGAAGCTCCCCATCAACCTGATCGGTGTGGTCCCGGCCTCCGAGAACCTGCCCGACGGGGCCGCCAACAAGCCCGGAGATATCCTAAAGAGCCTGTCCGGCCAGACCATCGAGGTCTTGAACACCGATGCCGAGGGCCGGCTCATCCTCTGCGACGCGCTCACCTACTGCGAGCGTTTCGACCCCGCCCTGGTGCTCGACATGGCGACCCTCACAGGGGCCTGCGTGGTGGCCTTGGGCAAGCACGCCTCCGGGCTCTTCACCAAGGACGACAAGCTCGCCGAAGAGATCCTCAAGGCCGGCGAGACCGCACTGGACCGCGCCTGGCGCATGCCGCTGTGGGACGACTATCAGTCTCAGCTCGATAGCAACTTCGCGGACATGGCCAACGTGGGCGGGCGCGAGGCCGGCTCAATCACCGCCGCCTGCTTCCTCGCCCGCTATACCAAGAGCTACCGCTGGGCGCATCTGGACATCGCAGGTACCGCCTGGCTCTCCGGCAAAGAAAAGGGCGGAACCGGGCGTCCGGTACCGCTCCTTCTGCAGTTTCTGCTGGAGCGCAGCGGGGTGCTGGAAGACGCAGGATAGCCGCCCCCAAGGTCGGGCGCTCAGGATGAGCCAGGTCTTCGAGCGCCTGCCCGACCGGCGCTTGTCGCCGCTGGCGAGCGCTAACCGGCGCATCTACCACCCATCTGCGCCATCTGGAACATCTGCCTGGGGCCGCGCCGGCGCGGGACTACCGCATCGAGCGCTGCGACGGGGTTCGCTGGAGCAGGAAGGGGTGGACCCGGAGAGTCCGCTGGGGGTGGCGCGGTCCTGAGAATCGCGCCGGCCAAGTCGTTTGCCACAGACCGGGACGGACCTGCGGTATCCGGATAGATTTGGAGTCCGCGAAAGGGGAGAATCCGCCCCCATCTTGCAGACCTGAACCTAACACTCCGTCTAGGCAAGCGATGGGCACCCGGCGGTCGCGTACCGCGGGGCCATCCCGAGCCTCACCCCAGCCACAGGAGAGCTCCATGAGCGATCTCGCAACCTCGAAATCAGCGGCCCTGACCGATAAGGTCAAACACCTGATCACACTCTACAATCCCCGAGTCTGGAAAGAGAAAGGGTTGTGGTGGACCGCCGGACTCTTTCTGGTCACCTATCTGGTGGTGATCGTGATCCTCAGTATCGTCTGGTCGCGCTCGCCCGCCGCGTTCGACGTGCGCGAGAATGCGCTGAGCCTGGTCAACAACGACGGGGCCAAGCTGGTTCCGGGGGTCGCCACCACGGCCAGTGCGATCCGCATTGCGGAGACCCTGCTCGACAAGCCCGGCGGCTATCTCACCAACGACCTGACCCCGCCCGGCGTCTATCTGGACAATATCCCCAACTGGGAGTTCGGCGCATTGACCGAGCTGCGCGATCTGGCAAACGCTTTACGTAACGATTTCAGCCGCTCCCAGTCCCAATCTGTCGAAGACAAAGATCTGGAGATCGCCCAACCCCAGTTCAATTACAACTCGGACTCCTGGATACTGCCGTCCACCGAGTCTGAATATCGCCAAGGCGCAGCCG
Organism: uncultured Gammaproteobacteria bacterium; assembly: GCA_963780725.1. Taxonomy (GTDB): domain Bacteria; phylum Pseudomonadota; class Gammaproteobacteria; order Chromatiales; family Chromatiaceae; genus Thiodictyon. Next base: position 2,066,408 of record CAWACV010000001.1, on the reverse strand, counting down.
CACTGAACCGGTATTTCAAGCGTCTCTCCGACGAGAGGGATCTAGACGGACAGTTCTTCGCCCGAGCGGACAACTTGAGCACCTATCTGGAGGTGGTGGAGAAGCGCCTCGGTAGCCTGGCCCAGCGTCTGTCCTATGCAGTCGGTCAGACCCATCTCCACACCGAGCTCGCCGGCGACCCGAGCGCCCGCCAGTCCACGCCCGTCCCTGCACAGACTCAGACCAAGACCCCCTGGCTTAAGATCGACGACGTATTCTTCGAGGCCCGCGGCTACACTTGGGCACTGCTGCATACCCTTCAGTCGATCGAGATAGATTTCGAATCCGTGCTTAAGGATAAGAACGCGCTGGTGTCCCTGCAACAGATCAACCGGGAGCTTAAGAACACCCAGAACACCGTCTGGAGCCCGATGATCTTGAACGGTACAGGGTTCGGACCCATGGGCAATCACTCGCTCGTCATGGCCTCCTATATCTCCCAGGTCAACGCAGCGATCGGCGACCTGCGGAGCCTATTGCAACGAGGCTGAGTCGGGGCCTGCGGCGTGCGCCATGCCTCGGAAGCGACGGCGGGCGCCGCAGAATGGAGCTGTAAGTGCCCGTCCGATCCCGACGCGGATAGCGGCGGTCGAGACGGGCGCCCGCATCGCGGGCCCGAGTCGGTTTCCTGGAGACTATCCGCCTGTTTCGGATAAGAAACCTAGCGGCTCGCCACCGGCGTGTACACTGCCGGTCTGGCCCCGCCGGGCAGCGGTCCAGCGGGGGCTCCCCAGGGTTCCCTCCAGGATGGCCGGCAGATAGAGGTCGGCATCCAGCTTGGGGAAGTGCAGGCCCAATCCGGATGGGCTGATTTCGATGACAGAAAGGTCCGCGGCCTTGGCCGTTTCCAGCCCTTGGGCGTTGTGTGGGGGGAAGGCCACGTCGATCCCGCTGGACAGCCCGATCACCACGCGATGCACGCGCTTGTCGTAGCGGGCAGACAGGGCGATCGGCCCCGACCGCCGGCCCCGGGCGACGAGCGACTCGGCGCCTTTCGGATGGTCAAGGCTCGCCATAGATCTTGCTCCATTCGTTGCATGCGGTGTCGAGCGAGGCCGTCAGGGCGGCCGCGACTCGGTCCAGCTCGGGCTGCGAGAACCCCGAGCTCTCGCGAATCTGCGGAGGCCCCTGGGGACAATGGAGATCGAAGACCGCCTCGCGGGTGTCTCCGATGACATGGACGCGCGCGGGGCTCTCGTCGTTCGGATAGATCGCCACCCGCAGGCCGTCGAGCTCAAAGACCGTTGCCATATTCAGAACCTTGAATCTAATGCTGCGCACACAGGCAACGGTTATACGCCTGTCCCTTCCCGCCGAACCGGCGGGCCGTCACACCACGAAGCTCGGATCCGCGGCGGGGAGCGCTACGTCGGCGCCCGCCCGGACCGTCGGCGCCGGGACTGGCCATCCAGGCGCTCGGTCAAGATCCGAGAGACCCGGTACTCGCCCACGAAATCCGGCGGGGGGCATCGATCCGAGCTACTCCTCGGTCGCGACCACCACCCCGCTGCCGTCGCGGGCGGTGACGATCACGAGCTTCCCCAAGGTTGGATGACGGGCAGTGACGACCGTAAAGGCCGGGACCTCCTTCTTGCCTAGTGGCTCGCTCTCCTCCTTCAGCTCCTTCACGATGGGCGGATCGGCGTCGAAGATGCGCATGGGGTGCCTCGTTCTTGGGGTTGTGGAAGGAGGAAGGGCCGAGGGCCGAGGACCGGGGCCGGACGGCCACCGGCCGCGGTCAGGCTAAATGTTCATGCCCAGGTCCCACCGGAACCGCCGATGGGTCGTCCGCCAGGAGCGGTGCGCGCAGGCGAGGACGATCGCACTCGGCCCCAGCGACCCGCAGCGCGCCATTGCCACTCATCCATATTTCCGCTCCACATACTCGTCGACCATGCGCTTGAACTGCTCGACGATCCCATCCCCTTTGAGTGTGGCGACCTTCTCCCCGTCCACGAACACCGGCGCAGCAGGGCGTTCCCCGCTCCCGGGCAGGCTGATGCCGATATTGGCGTGCTTGCTCTCCCCGGGACCGTTCACCACACAGCCCATCACGGCCACCTGCATGGTCTCCACCCCCGGATAGCGGGTGCGCCACTCGGGCATCTGGGCACGCAGATAGGCCTGGATGTCCTGGGCGAGGTGCTGGAAGGTATCGCTGGTGGTGCGCCCGCAGCCGGGACACGCGGTGACCATTGGGGCGAAGGAGCGCAGGCCCATGGTCTGGAGTATCTCCTGGGCCACCTGGACCTCCTGGGTGCGCGCCTCCCCCGGGGCAGGGGTAAGCGAGATCCGAATGGTGTCGCCGATCCCTTCTTGCAGCAGCACCGCGAGCGCCGCGGTGGAGGCGACGATCCCCTTGGAGCCCATGCCGGCCTCGGTCAGCCCCAGGTGCAGCGCATGGTCCCCCCGCTCCGCCAGCATGCGATAGACCGCAATCAGGTCCTGCACCCCGCTCATCTTGCAGGACAGCACGATATGGTCCTTGGGCAGGCCCAGCTCGACTGCTCGGGCGGCGCTCGCAATGGCGGACTCCACCATGGCCTCGTGCATCACCCGCTCCGCGAGCTTGGGCCGCGCGGAACGGGCGTTGGCGTCCATCATCCGAACGATCAGCTCGGAGTCCAGGCTGCCCCAGTTGACACCGATGCGCACCGGGCGGTCGTAGCGGCAGGCGATCTCGATCATGGTCGCGAACTGGCTGTCGCGCTTCTCTCCGTGACCCACGTTGCCTGGGTTGATCCGATACTTGGCGAGCGCCTCGGCGCACTCCGGATAGTCGGTGAGCAGCCGATGGCCGTTGAAATGGAAATCGCCCACCAGGGGCACGGTGCAGCCAAGGGCGAGCAGCCGGTCTCGGATCGGGGCCACCGCCCGTGCGGCAGACTCCGTGTTGACGGTGATGCGTACCAGCTCCGAGCCGGCCGCAGCCAGGGCTGCCACCTGGCCGGCCGTGGACTCGACGTCCGCGGTGTCGGTATTGGTCATGGACTGGATGACCACCGGTGCCCCGCCGCCCAGCGCGACCGCACCCACGCGGACCGGGACCGTGGGACGCCGCCGAATCGGGGACGCGCCCGCGGACTCGGGCTCTGCCTGGAACGATGGCTGGGGGACGGACTGGGAGGGAATCATGCTGACCTCGCCGCGGATGCGGCCCTGCTGGGTTCGAACTGGGTTCGGAAATACGCGAAAGGATGGCCCGGGTAAGCGCCCAGAGCAAGGACCGAGGGCGGAGGCCCGCGGACCAGGTGCAGCTTCCCGCTCCGGTTTGGCAATGTCAGGCAGACCTGGGTATCGAGGGTAGCGTTGCCCGCAAACCCTGGACGATCGCCAGATAGTCCGGGTCGTCCTGGGGGATCAGGCCGTGTCGAATCAGAAAGTCGACGATCACCAGATTGCAGTTGGGCTTGAAGTCGTCGGTGTCCCGTACCAAGCGCGCCACCTCCTCGACCGGCCAGCGATAGAAGGCATCCACCTCCCCGTCGGTGCAGCGCGGCTCGAAGTCTGGAGGCAGATCCAGGTCGTAGCAGTACATCGCGTCGGGCTTGAGCCCCAGATCGGAGTCCCGGCAATAGGTCACCGCACCCACGGGTACGGCCTCGCTAGCCAGATCCGACGGGATGTCCGCCTCTTCCCGGCATTCCTTACGCAGGTTCTCGGCAAAGCCCACCCCGTGGGGCAGCCCCCCCGCCACCAGGTTGTCCAGACGCAGTGGATAGACCCGGCGGTCCGCCGCGCGGCGGCCGATCCAGAGCTCCAGGCCCTTTGGGGTGCGGACATAGCCGTTCATGTGCTGACCGAAGGCGCGTACCCCGAACCAGGGCACCGCCGCCCGGTCGATCAGGCAGCGCGCCTGCTCGCGACCGCCCGGGGTCACCCCGTAGAGCTCGCCGTGCAGATAGCCGATAGCCCCCTGCCCCACCAGGGTCTCGACCACCTCCGCGAGTGACTGGGTGCGGGCCTGGAAGTCCCTGGGGGCCTGGATCCAGTCCACCCGATCCGTATGCAGGCGAAAACGCGCTGGCCAGCGCCCAAGCTCCGCCGCCCGATCCCGACGCAGCGAGCCGATGCGCTCCCCGTCCAAGACCCAGGGGATATAAGCGGCGGGGTCCCAGGCATTGCAGGCACGGATCTTATCGAGAAAGCTCATGGGTCTGTGCGCGGCAAATGCGCTTCTCCTATGGACATTTCCAAGGATTTCGCCTGCTCCCACAGCCGCTCCATCTCCTCGCGCAAGTCCGGGCCCGGTGTGCGGCCCTGCGCACGCAGGTCAGTCTCGATCCGGGCGAAGCGATCCTCGAAGCGCCGGTTGGCCGCACGCAGCGCCTGCTCCGCGTCCACGCCCATATGGCGGGCCAGATTGACGCAGGAGAAGAGCAGATCGCCAATCTCGTGGACGCGCTCGGATGGCTCTGCCTGCCCGATTAGGGTCTCTCGGCACTCTTCGAGCTCCTCCCGGACCTTATCGAAGACCCCGTCGATCAGCTCCCAGTCGAATCCCACGCCGGCCGCTCGCCGCTGGAGCTTCTCCGCCCGCACCAGGGCCGGCAGAGTCCGGGCAACCCCGGCCAGCACCCCGGGCTCCCCGCCCCCCTCGGCCCCCGGCATACCCGCTTTGCGCCCGCGCTCGGCCGCCTTCGCGCGCTCCCAGTGGGCACGCACCTCCGAGGCGTCCTTCAGGTCCAGGTCCGCGAACACATGCGGGTGCCGCCGGACCATCTTGTCGCAAATAGCGCGCATCACGTCCGGGAAAGCGAAGGCGCCCTGCTCCTGCGCCATCCGGGCGTGGAAGACGACCTGAAGCAGCAGATCCCCAAGCTCGTCGCAGAGACCGGGAAGGTCGTCGCGCTCGATCGCCTCGGCGACCTCGTAGGCCTCCTCCAGGGTATAGGGCAGGATGCTGCTGAAGGTCTGCTTCAGATCCCAGGGGCAGCCCCGGTCCGGATCGCGCAGCCGCGCCATGATGGCCAGCAGGGTGTCGATGGTCGTGGGATCGGGCATCGCGATTCGGCGCTGGCGGACGGTCTCCAGCTCAGCCGCCGCTCATTTCTTCTTCCACACCACACTCACCAGCCGGCCGCTGCCCAGGTCGGTGAACTTGGCGCAATCCCCGGGCCCCGCGTTAAATCGGTTGAGATCCGAGAGGTTGCAACGGCCCGGGTCCACGACCTCCAGTCGATCGATCTCCTCGCAGGTCACGCCCTGGAAAGTCAGCTCCCGATATTGGCGCTCGCCCGGCAGTATCCCGCTGAAGCTCTTGTTTTGGGTGTCGAAAGACACGTCGCCCTTGATGATCGCGGTGATCCGGTAGGAGATGGCAGCGATCTTGAACGGCAGATTGTTGGTCAGAGTCATACCGTACTTGCAGGCGTTCTGGTAGGACTTGCGCATGTGCACGCTGAGCACCGCAGCGTTCCGCCCGGTCTGGGTCACCGGCTCTACCTTCTCCACCTTGGGAGGGACCGTGGGCGGGGCGCTGGGGCGGATACCGATGTCGGTCGCCAAATCCGAGCAACCGACGGCGAGAGCCAGCGGGAGGGCAGCCCCGAGGCGGAGCAGGCGACGTAAGAAGCGAATCGGTTGCAGACTGAACATTGGGATACCTCGGTGGAACGATAGAACCGGGGCACATGTACGTCGGACGACCCGTGCGAACTCCCCAACCGCAGTGCCACGAGCGAGCCAGGTCCGCCGCGGGCGCTCAGAACTGGCCGGTTCGCAGGAGCACCAGGGTGCAGGCATGCTCGTAGGGGATGCGGGCCTGGTGCAGGGCCAGCTCCAGCTCCCGAGACTCGGCACCCGGGTTCATAATCACCCGTCCAGGCCGCAGATCCAGGATGGCGCCGATCAGACCATGCACCCGCTCGGGCCCCATATAGAGCGTCAGGGTATCTACCGGCCCCTGCACCTGGGCCAGATCCCGGAGCACCGGCAGGCAATCGATCCGCTCTGCCTTGGGGTGCACTGGAATTACCCGATAGCCCTTATTGCTCAATAGCTTAAGCGCTTGATACGAATACCGCACCGGCTTCGGGCTGGCCCCAAGCACCACCACGGTCCGATCCCCCGGTTTGACTGACCCGTGCACTGCCCCGCCCCCGAACCCGAGCCGTAAAGTCCGCATGGTAGCGGATACGCCAACTGAAGGTCCACGCCCAAGGCCTAATACCCAGGGCGCCAACCGGAGAACAAGCTTATGTGCGGACGCTTCATCCAGTATTCGGACCCCGAGATCTACGCCGAGCGTTTCGATCTGGCGCTCGCGCCCGGGCAGGCCCTGACCCTGCAGGTCCGCCCACGCTACAACGTCGCCCCCACGCAGCCGATACTCGCCATTTGCGCGGGGGCCGACGGACGCAGGCACCTTGCACTCCTGCGCTGGGGGCTCATCCCTTCCTGGTCCAAGGGACCGGACAGCCGCTTTTCCATGATCAACTCCCGGGCCGAGACGGTCTCGGTCAAGCCCGCCTACCGCAACGCATTCCGGGAGCGCCGGTGCCTGATCCCGGCCGATGGTTTCTACGAATGGCATGCCCGCCCCGGGGGCAAGCAGCCCTACCTGATCCGCAGGACCGACCGCGCGCCCTTCGCCATGGCCGGACTCTGGGAGCAATGGCGCGACCCCGCTGCGAACACGGTCGTGCTCTCCTGCACCATCCTCGTCACCGACGCCAACCCGGCGATCGCCCCCATCCACGACCGCATGCCGGCGATCCTGAACGCGGAGCACTATGCGCAATGGCTCGCCCCAGCCAACCGCGACCCAGCCGCCCTGCTCCCGCTCCTCAAGCCCGCCCCGCCGGCGGATTGGACGCTGGAGCCAGTCAGCCGCCGGGTCAACGACGCACGCCACGACGACCCCGGTCTGATCGATCCCATAGACCCGGATCCGAAGATTCTCGCGCAAGCGGATTGACAGATCCCGGCTTCGTCCGGATAATGCGCCGCTCTGTGACAGACGGGTACAACCCACCGCACCAACGGTCAATCAGTCGGCAGGCATGCTCGGCTGGATAGAGCCTCCAGGGATGGAGCGCCTCCAAATAAGCGCCCGTAGCTCAGCTGGATAGAGTACCTGGCTACGAACCAGGTGGTCGGGAGTTCGAATCTCTCCGGGCGCGCCAATAAGACAATGGCTTAGACGGTTACCGTCTAGGCCGTTTTCGTTTGAGCAACCAATGAGCAACCACGCGAAGCAAAGTCACGGTTGCTCAAACTCCCCCGAAATTGATCCGCTCGGGTTTGGACCGCGCACCGGACTGCGTTGCCCGGATTGCCGCAATCCTGCTTTACCTTCCGGCGGTCGCCACGGGCACCCCCTTCCGGGTCGGCTGATCCATGGCGTGGACTGCCGCGCCATCGTCGATCGCACAGCGAAGGAGATCCGCGTCTGGTGCGGGACAATCTCCGCCGTCGAGCTGCCCGCCTCGGCGACGTGCCGCGGTTGCAGGCGGTTGGGGTCGACACCCAAGCGGGTGAGGGTGTCGGGCCAGGCGCCTTGCGCGACGGCGCCGTCAGCGGCGAAGTCCTGGTATCGCCTGTCGGTCGGGTCGCCTAGCACGGTCTTCGGGGTGTGGTCGAACGGACGGATACCGCGGCGAGTGTGTCGCGTCCCCGGTTTGCCGTCCAGGGACACCGGCGTGCTCGGCGTCGGCGAGTTTGCGCAGATCGTCAACCTGAAGCAGCAGCGCGACCGGCTCGGGACGCGCTCGCCGCTAATCCGGCAGTCTTCGCCTAAGCCGAACTCTCGCGCCCCGCCCCAGTTGCCCTCCTGGCTGCGGTGCGCTCAAGCTTTCGGGCATGCCCGCCCGTCCGGTGACAAGCCCGGGTTACCCCCTGGCGGTTTCCAAGCGTCACATCTCGGACTGTGCGGTGTTGTGCCGGGTGCGCTCGTACAACCAGGCATCGACCGCGTCGGGGTTGTAACGCACAGCGGAGCCGATCTTGAGATAAGGCGGGCCACCGCCTCTGAGCCGCCACTGCTGTAAGGTCCTGACAGAAAAGCCGAGTCGGGCGGCTTCCTGCTTTTCGGTTCGCAGCGAGTTAATAGGCACGGCAGTCGCGGCGGCAGGTTTGAACCCCGCTGAATGGTCAAGACGAACGGACATTGGCGCTCCTGTGCGGGAAAGCCCTACACGTCGGGTGGGGTTGGCCATGAAACCAATCAGTAGAGCAAAGGCAACTGGTCAGCATGCCCACGAATTCAGATGCACCGGCCATATTCCCGGGTGCGCGCTCGCGCAAAGCGGCCCATCCGAGCCCCAATCGGAAAAAATTTTCCCCAGGATCGGTAATACCACTGGAGGTTTCGTCGCCCCCGGGCGATTCTCGTGATAAGCCCGCGTAATAGGTGCCCGCCAGTCGCGCAGAGTGCGCATCGCCTCTGCGCGCCGCCAACCCGTGGATCGGGGTGCGCATTGAGAGCCAGCCAGAAGAAACCCTCTGGACGCAGCGTCTGCGGCTCTGCCTATACCGAATCGATCAAGCGCAACGCATGCTCCTGCGTAATACATCTCGCCCGCCCTTCCGGTTTCCAATCTGCCGTTCCAGAGGGTCTGCATGTACGGTGAAGCTGGCGTCGGCGCGCGACACACACCGGCATCCCGAATCGCCGCATTCGCAGAGGACATTCCGATCAGATTTCTTGCATTTCGGCATGTGCTACTCTCCCCGCCCATCCGGCTCCACGCGACCCGGCTCGTTACGGTCGACGTTTTTGTGGTTTACATATTCGCGCAGAGATTCCATGGTGACCATCAAGCGCCTGCCCACCCGAACCGACCGGATCGAGTTGGCGTCGATGAGCCGCCGGACCGTGCGGGTGCTGATCTGCCCCAGTTGGCGCGCGCACTCCGCCAGGTCGACCAGCAGCGGATCGGTCATGACGGCAAGCCGCGCGCCTTGGCAAACGTCGCGCCATGGCCGACGGCGGGCGAGCGCGCCGGAACAAGCCAAGACCTCGGTCGGGCCAGGTCGAAAGCTGTCATCTGCACCAGATGCTTCAAGGCTGCCCCCAGTGGCGATAGGACCCGAACCTCATGACTGCCAAAGATATGTCTAAGAGTGCTTGCATTCAAGTTTATTGAGATACTTTTTTTGGCACGGCTTTTTCGCCAGACTTGGGCAAAAGAAACCCCGCACCGGCTGGGCCGGTGCGGGGTCAGAGGGGACAGACGGGCAAAGCCCAGCGCTACGCGGCGGCAGCGCGAAGTTCCAGCCGCCACAGGTCGGCCCAGTCCAGGCCCTTGGTGCCCGCCGGGATCGGTCCCCGCGGGACATGCACGGCGACCGGGATACCCCGCGCCAGCAGGCGCTCGCGCAGCCCCAGGGCCGCCCGCTCGCCCGCGCCGGAGACATCCAGGTCCGCCCAGACCACCACCAGCGACACCCCCGGCGGCGGCTCGAACCGCTCCAGCAGCGTCGCGGAGACGCCGCACCAGACCGGCATCTCGGTGCGCTGGCGGATGACCAGGGCCGTCTCGATGCCCTCGGCGATCCCCAGGGTCGCCCCGGCCGGGTATAGGCGGATGGCTCCGCCGAGAACCGGGGCCATGGGTGTCATCATCTTCTTGGGACTCGCTACCGGGGCCTTGCGCCCCTCCCGATCGAGGTAGATCCGGTGCAGACTCACCGGCCGCCCCTGCGCATCCAACACCCGCGCGACGATTGCCGGATAGGTACCGATCCTCCTACCCTCTTGGTCGTAATACCCTAACCCGGGATGGAACCGGACAACGCGAGGGTCCGGCTCAGCATCGATGCCGCGCCGCAGCAGGTAGCGCTGGAGCGGCACGGCCTGGGGGTCGGTCGGGTCCAGCGTCTGCGACCACACCCGCCGCAGGGCGGCCTCGGCGCCATCGGCATCCTGGCATGGCATCGGGGCGGGTGCGGTCTTCGGTCTCGGCTTCGGCGCCGTCCAGGTGCCCCCGGCATCCAACCGGAGGTCGCCGGCCACGGCTTCGAGGGCCTCGCGGAAGCCCCAGTCGTTCGCCCACATCAGCAGTGCGAAACCGTCGCGCAAGGACCCGCAGGTATTGCAGATCCCGCTGCCCGTTCGGTCGACATCGCGGAACACCCGGAACCCGTCGCGTCCGCCATGGACGGGACAAGGAACGTGGCGCCCCGGACGGGCCAGGGCCTGTTCCAAGGTCGGGGCGAGACGGCCCAGGATGCCGATCCACTGGCCGCGGGCGTGGTCCCGCACTGTCGCCGCTTCGAGTTTCATCGCCGTTCTCCAAAGCGCTGGCCGAGCAACCGCACGGTCGGGCGCGGTCCTACGGCTCCCGTCGGGAACGTACTCGCCAGCGCGAGCCTGGGGCTCGCAATCGTCGTCTCGTTCATCGCGTACCTCGCGTTCAGTTGTTCGAGGCATGCGCCTCCCCCATCGGGGAAAGGCGTGCCCCGATGGGAGGGAACAACGCGCCGATTACCCGGCGCGCGTCGACTGGTCGATCAGGTCCAGGAGGTACCAGGGGTCTCCGGGTAGCCACCGGTGGCCATTCCAGGCGCGGGCGAGATCCCGACGGTTGGGCGCATCCGCCAGCGCCTTTCTGGCCCGCCGCCACAGCGCGGCGCGTTCCTGTCGCCAGCGTGCCTCGTTGGCCGCCCATTGCCGTTCCCGTCGCTGGCCTTCGTCCTCGACCGACCGTTGCTCGCCCCCGATCCGCTCTGCAAACAGGGGGAGCGCTTCCCGCTCGCGCCGGCACTTCGCCAGATAGGCCGCCTGGCGGCGACTGCTCCAAACGAAGCGGGTCTTTTCGTAACGCCGAAAGCGCATGCTGGATCTCCTGGAGTTACAGCAGTCCGCGCTCGGCAAGCGAGGCAATCGCCCCATCGCCGACGATCAGATGATCGAGCACGCGCACGTCGATCAGGGCCAACGCGTCTTTGAGCCGTTGTGTGATACGCAGGTCCGCCTGGCTCGGCTCCGCGACCCCACTGGGATGGTTGTGGGCAAAGATGACCGCCGCTGCGGTCGTCTCGATGACCCTGCGCACCACCTCGCGGGGATGCACGCTGGCACCGTCGATGGTGCCTTTGAACAACTCCTCGTAGCGGATCACGCGGTGCCGGTTGTCCAGGAACAGGCAGACAAAGACCTCGCAGGGCAGGCCGTAAAGCCGCAGCTTGAGGTAATCGCGCGCGGCCTCCGGACTGGTCAGTGCGTCGCTCTTGGTCAGGTATCTCGCTTCCAGGCAGCGGATGGCCTTCGCCACCAGGGTGCGATCGGTGGGCGACAGGGCCGGGCGGCGGCCGTCGTCGTCCGGGTCGTCGTCGAACAGCGAAAGTTGGGTGGTCATGGCGGTCTCCGGGGTCGATGAAACGGGGGAGACGAACCGTCCCCGCGGGGAGAGCGAATCTCCCCTGGGGGGTCGGTCGGGCCGCGCGCCCGGTTCAGGGCGAGCGGATGGCGGGTGTTGCGGTCAAGGGAGCCGCTGCTCCTGCGGCTCCAGCGCGGCCGACGCGAACGCATCGATGCGCAGGTCGCCCGCGGCGTCCAGGGACAGCGCGTACAGGCCGTCGTCCTCGGACGGGTCGTTCGCCCGGTGCTCGCGGGCTCTGGCGAGCAGCTCGGGCTCCTCCAAAGGCCCGACGACGAAGGGCTCGACATCGCCCTCCACGATCAGCAGCCAGTGGCGGGTAGCGGGTCGGTTCATGGTTACTCTCCGGTTAGGTGGTCAGGCCCGTTGGCAGGCGGTCCGGCGGTCGCGGCGATGCCGCACGGGCCGATCACGACGAGCGGATCGCCGCATTTGACCCGCCCGTAGACTTGCTCCAACAGTGCCATAGCGTCCGCGTCCAATGCGGTATCGGGATGGCCGGCAACGCGCTCGGCGATGGCCGGGATCTCCTCGTAGCAGAACAGTCCCGGCCGAAAACCGTCGCGCACCGACCGCCAGGGTTTGCATTTGGTGCGGTCGACCAGGAGGAACGGCGGCGACCACCGGACCGGAGTCCGGCCGCCGTCCGCGGCGTCCATCAGGGCCATCTTTCGGCGCAGTTGGTAGGTCGTCGCATCGAAGACCTGGGTCCCGCAAGAGATCCAGGCATGAAACGCGAGCCCGCCGCTGCCGGGGTCGCAGGGCACCCCCTCGACGTGGTGACACACCACGGCGCCGGGGTCCTTGCCATCGACGCGCCAGGCGGCATAGACGGCCGCCAGGCGCGCGTCCTCGATGCCCTCGCGGGCCAGCAGGTAGCGGCACGCCAAGGCGTGCCAGATACAGTCCGACCCCAAGCGGCTGCTGGCGGTCGTGGCGATGGTGCGCACAGCCGCGGCGATGCGCTCCGCGATCTCGGTGGGGATGGTCATGTCTCGCTCCGGTGGGTGGGGAGACATGCCGCCCCGCTGGGAGTCATGCTCCCGCGAAGGGTTTCGAGTCGGTCGTCGGTTCGGCTGTTCTTGTATCCCGCTCAGCTGGCGGTGTTCTCGGTCTCGCCATGGAGCACCGAAGAAGCCATGCGTGCGCTGGGCTCTCGTCGCGAGAACGCCAAGAGCACAGGGCATGCACGCCTCCCGAATCAGGCCGGGCAGTCCGCGAGGGACTGCCGGCCTGAAACTGGCGTGGGTTCGTTACTTCAGAAGAAGCTGTTCCGCGATACGGAACAACTCTCCTTTCAGGTCGGCTACGCTGCCTATCTGAACGGCGACCGGAAACAGCCGGTCGACGCTCGTGCCAATGCCGACGCCGATCATCTCGATTCCCGCGGCGGTCGCGCACCCCACCATGGTCTTTGCACTATCCCAATCGTCTGGGTCGCCATCCGTGAGCGTGAGGATGACTTTGCGCGCCTCCGGTCGCGCCAAGAGGTCCGCCGCGGCGTACCACAGCGCCCCCGTCATCGGGGTGCCTCCTCGTGCTTCCTGGACGAAGGCCCCAGCCCGCGCGGCCACGCGATCACCGTGGCTCTTGATCCGCGTGACGATTGAGGGGTCCTCGTCCTGGCCTGGGAACGCCGTTGCGGCACAGGACACCCCGCGCATCGGCTCGAGCGCGAGGGCGAGCGCCATTGCTGCGTCCAAGGCGATGCGATCTGGGCCCATTTCCATTGAGCCGGAGAGATCGAGGACCAAGTGGATGGCCGTGTTTCGGGCTGCCCGCGTATCTTTGCGCTGAAAGATCCGATCGTCCCCGACTGCGGCCCGGTGCAGGTGTCTGGTGCTGACCGTGTGTCCCCGCCTCACCGCTCTGGTCTTGGCCATGTCGTGGGCCTGAACGAGGCCTTGGAGCCTGGCCGCGAGCTTTGCGGACTCCCCTTTCACCGCAGCGAGCCGGGCGTTGCCGAGAACTTGGCTGCCTTGGTAGTCCTCTAACGACGGCAGGAGCGGCGTATAGGTGCCAGCCGTGTGCCCGTTCAGTTCCTGGGCTACTTCCTCGAAGAGGTCCATTGGCAGGTCGCCCTGACCTGCCGAGAGAATCGCCCGGAGAGCGCTGCGCCCGGCTGCCTCGTCGTCTCCGGGCGCTTGGGCCCCGGCTGCCTCATCATCGTCGGGCTCTTGCTCCCGGGCTGCTTCATCGTCGCCGGGCTCTTGCTCCCGGGCTGTCTCGCCGTCGCCGGGCTCTTGCTCCCGGGCTGTCTCGCCGTCGCCGGGCTCTTGCTCCCGGGCTGCCTCATCATCGCCGGGCTCTTGATCTCCGGTTGCCTCATCGTCGCCGGGCTCTTGGTCCCCGGCCGCCTCATCGTCTTCTGGTTCCGGAGGCGGTGGCTCCTGTGCCTCCACCTGGACGAGAGCCACAATGCGGTTCGCCAAGTTGGCAGCGGAGGCCGTGCTGTCAAGCCCATGAACTTCTCCGAGAAGCCCCAGCAAGCGATGGACGAAGCTGGCCGGGAAGGTCTTTCGGAGCATGCGTTCCGATTCCCCGGCGGGTTCCCTGAGAATTGCTTGCCGTCTGACCCGGTACCGCAGCATGGTTAGCAGGAATGTGCAAAGGATTGTCGGCGGACTGTCTCCTTCATCGGCCGCCTTGGTCTTGCCCTCGCGGACCAGCCATTCCAGCGTCTCGTCCAGGGTCTTCACGGACCCTGGGTACGGTCCCAAGATCGCGTTCTCGATTCGCACATCCTCCAAGATGTTCAGAACGGTCCGCGTGAGCGGTCCGTTGGTCGCGGCACGGGTGAAGACCTGCATGTCCGTGAACCGCAGATGAGCGGACTCATGGGTCAGGAAACCCCACGCCAACGTCTTGGCAACCGGTTCGTGCGAGAGTTCCGGGATGCGGATGATCTTGCCATCCGTGCACGCCTGGGTTCCCCCGACGTACACTTTCACCCCGAACCTGCGGCCATAGGCAGCGGCAACGATGGGCAGGGCCTGCATCAGGTTGTTCTGGTTCATGGTGCGCTCCAACAATCGGGGCGCACCGACCCCCGTGGGGCGACGGGCGCCCCGAGGGGGTAATTAAAGACGGATCGGGCGCCGGAGCGCCCAATTCGCCGTTGGGTCAGAAAAAGAAGCCGTCGTCGTCGACGGCCAGTGCCTCTTCTTCCGTTTCGTCGCCCGCGGGCTCGACCCACGACAGAGGCGGGTGCGCGATTCTTGCGGGCCGTAGCGCGCCGGACGTTGCCGACTCGGCCCCGAAGATCGCGTCCAGTTCCTCATCGAAGGACCGCTCAGGGGCCTGCGGTGGAGCCGACTTCTCAGCGTCAACGCCCGCCCCGTCCAGGGCTACGAGGCCAATCTCCTCGTCGTGGTCCGGTACGCTCTCGCCGGTCTGCATCGTCCGTTGACCAGCGCCGTGCCGGGCCATTCGCTTGGAGTTCCCAAGCAACAGGGCGAGGCCCATGCCTTCATTGAAGATCGGCCCCTCGATCGGGCCTGCCATTGGGACCCGCGCGAACCAGTCGTCAATCGTGTCGACCACGGGGGCAATCCGGTGGTCGATGAACGAGAGACAGGCCAGCTTCTCCCGGATGCGCCTGAAGGTCCCCAGCGCACGGCGGTGGAGTTTCCCCTTACCCTCAAAGCTCTGATCCAATTCCCGGGCCATCTGTTCGACTTCCGCGAAAATCCCATCGCCGAGCCCGGTGACCTCCTGCTCCAGAGTTCCCGGCGTGTCGGCCGGGGCGATCTGGACCAACTGAAAGCCGAAGCGCAGACGGCCGCCGACCACATTGGCGGGTTCAATGGCCCGCCGGATCGGTTCCTCCCAGGCCGGCACGCTGGAGATCCAGTCCTCCAACGCCTGGTCATACTCGGACAAGAACTTGATGATCTCTGCGTCGAACTCGGCCTTGATGACCGCGAGCATCTCCGCCACGGACTCGGCGTGGCAGTTGGGAACTGCGTAGCCGCCCAGAAAGCGCGTACCGACGCGCAGGCAGGCCCGCTCCCCGGTCTTCTTGATGCGGCCGAATTCCTTCAGCGCCTCCGGATTGCAAATCCTTTTCGACCCCAGTGACACGAGCTCCTCGGGCGGGATCTCGGTCCCGAGCTTCAGGTCTTCGGGTCGAAGCTTCTTGCGCCCAGACCAGATGTTCACACCAAGCACGACCAGGGTGATTTGGTCGGTGATGCGATGGATGCGGTGGATGTCTTGCACGGTTGGTCTCTCTGCCACACCGAGACGCGCGCGACCGCCAGTCGGCGACAACGTGCGCCGCGGTTGGCGGTTGGGTGGTTAGAAGTAGAACCCGTCGTCATCCCCACCCAGCAGGGCGGCAATGTCGATCGGCTTCCTCGTCGGTTTGGCCGGCGGGGGCCGGACGGAACTTTGCGTCGGCGCGGCCATCGGTGGGACCGTTGGAACCGCTACGCGCGCGCCGTGGCCGTCGAGCGCGACCATACCGACATAGCGGTAGCCCTTGCGTTCCTTGTCGTCGGAGCGCGCCTGCGCCACTTGAATGCCCTTGATCTGCGAGCTCCTGAGGGCACCCGCTTTCCCCCAGCGGATTTCCGCCGACCCGGTTCCGAGGTCGGCGTAGGCCCACTCCTTCGCGGATCCGTCGTCGTTGTCGAATCGGTACAGGCGGTACGCCCGGTTCACGGCACCGCCCCTTCCCAATAGTCACCGAAGACGTCGGCGGCGATCCGGTGGATCGCTTCACGTTGCTCGGGCTCGGCCCGCGCGGTGAGGGCTTGAGTCAAGGCGTACTCGAACACCTTGGGCGCGCCCTTGAACGTGAGGGACAGGCCCGCCCACCGGACCAGGGTCCGCGTGCTCATCGTGACCGTCAACTCCGCCCCGCCCTCCTTGGCGCCGACGAACAACCGGCGGACCTCGCCGGCGACGGCGATCATCTTCTCGACGATCAGGTCCGGCAGCTTCGGGGCCTGGGTCTTGATGATCTCCTTCTCGATCGTCGGCTCCGGGTAGCCGACATGGACGACCCGGAAGCGGTCCATGAAGGCGAGGTTCTGGCGCAGGACCCCCTGGTAGAGGCCCGAACCGTCCCCGGCGCCCACCGAGTTGCCGGTGGCGAAGACCCGGAATTTCGGGTGCGGCCGGATGACCTCGCCGCCGTTCTCGGCGATCACCAAGGGTTGCCCCTCGATGATGTCGTTCAGTCCCGCCAGCTCGGACGGGTCCATCAGGTCGCTTTCGTTGAGGATCAGCACGTGACCATCGCGGGCGGCCACGGCCAGGGGACCGTGAACGAACTTGGTCTCGCCCTGGACCAGGACGAACTGGCCGCTCAGGGCGTGCAGTTCCATGCGTCCATGGCAGGTCACCGACTGCACTGGCCAGCGCAGTCGGCTGGCCACCTGAGTGACCAGGCTGGTCTTGCCCGATCCGGTAGGGCCGGTCAGAAACAAGCCATCGCCGCCCGGATCGCGCAGGAAGGCGAGGATGTCCCGCAGAACCTCGTTGCGGAACACATAGGGCTTGCGCACGGGGATGTGCGGATGGGTCTCATCAACAAAGCCGACAACTTCGAGTCCGGCGCGGGCCTGGACGCCGAAGGTCTTGGCCACGTCGAATCGTTGGAAGGCACTCATGTTTGTCTCCAGGGGTTGCAGAACCCGAGGAGACGCACGCCTCCCCTGGGGGGAGAACAGGTCTCCCCGGGTGGGGTGGTTGCAATCGGTCCGTGGTAGCCTTACGAGGGGACCACCGAGGACCGAGAAATGAACGAACGCTCAGCTGCGGACGAAGAACTCTTCGTCGAAGCGCCGGATGGGCGCATCGCGTTCACGGCCGAGGGCCGAGAGTTCTACACATCCTATTTTGGCTATGGCGGAATCGACATCCGCCGCATCCAGACCCGTGAGGATCTGTATCAGGCGAGCCGGGTCGCGTTTCCGCTGTTTTTCCAGTACATGGAACAACGCCTTGAGAAGCGTCAGCAAAGCCTTGAGACGCGCGCCTTGCTGGCGATTGTCAGAAGCGACTGGGCGTCCCTTGACCGGATCGAGCGCCAGCTCAAGACGCGCCAGCGCCTTGAGGTGCTCAGCGCGTCGCGCGACGGGCATCCAGTTCGAGCCTGATCGCGCCGATCATCTTTCTGGCATCCGCCTTCGGTCCTGCCTCCCTGAAACCGGCTGATGCGGCCTCGATGCGCAACATCTTGGTCTCGAGATCTTCATCGCTGGCTGTTTCCAGCCAAACCATAAAGGCTTTCCAGTCGTCTTTGTTCATGGCGTCGGTCGCTCCATAAGAAGGGGACACCATGACCCCAGGGGGCAACAGGTGCCCCGTGGGGGTTTCGGCGGTCGGTGCAGCGGCAGCCGCGCCTGACCGAGAGCGGTAAGACATGGGTTGTGCTGCTTTTGGTGTGCGGCCAGCTACCGCCATGCGCGTCTCCGCCAAGGGCGACGCGAGCATTCGCCTGTCCGCTGCGGACCGGCAGGATCGCAGGGGACAGGCGTCCCGCAGCCGCCGGCGCGAGGCGGGCGGCTGCGGGACCTGTCGTTATGGCGTTACAGGAGCGCCAGGGCTGACGCTTCGGGAGCGGCGCCACGCTTCGCCCGGGTCTTGCGGACTTTGGGCTCGGCAGGCTCGCCGGTTCCAGCGGCTTCGCCGGGCGCCTTGGGCTCGGCCTGCGCGACCGTGACCTTGACGCACCCGGCGCCTTGCCGCCGGTAGCGCTCCAGCGTCGCCGGAGCGACCGCGGGCAACAGGTCGGCCAGGGCCGCCTTGTAGTCGATGGCCCCGGCCTTCCGGTAGCGCACCACCCGCAGATCCGCGGTCTCGGCCAGCAGGAAGTCGCGCATCAGCGCGACCAGTTGGTTCTCGATGCCGTCCATGGCGACTTGGGCCTGCTTCGCCTGGGCGTCGAGTCGCGCCTTGTCGGCCGCGTGCCGGCGGTACTCGCCGGCCAGGCGGGTCCAAGTGGCCAGGGCCTCGCCGGTCGGGATGAAAAGGTCGCGTTCGGGGTCCCGGGGCGGCTCGCGCTTGCGCTGGAGCGCATCCCAGAACCCGAGCAGCCCGGGGACCAGGGTTTCGCCCAGGAATTGCTCGTTGGCGAAGACCTCGAACTCGGTGACCACCCCCGGGCTCCGATAGAAGACCAGCCAGCCGCGTTCGGCCTCGGTCACATAGAGCTGGGATTGGAGCTGCACCCAGTACAGTTGGTAGGCGCGCGACAGCTCCCGGATCTCCATGACCTCCTCGTATACCGATTCGCACGGGATTTTCAGCTCCACCGGGCAACCGTCGTCGTCGATGCCGTCGAACGAGGCGCGGATCGTCGGGTGCGCGCGGCTCTCCCCGCACAGCGGCAAGAGAAAGGTCCCGTGCCGGTCCTCGAAGTCGCGCCGCGCCTGGTCTTCCAAGGCATTGCCGCGGCGGACATGAAAGTTGTTGGTCAGGTCTTCGGGCGCGACCAGCCCGGTCCGTTCCGCCCATAGGCGCCAGGGCGTCTTATAGGGCGAGCGGCCGAGGACCGCAGCGGCGTCGGAGGCCGAAACGCCGCCCGCGCGCCATTGGAGCCATGCGGGGGTTTTCTGAGGGATATCGATGACTCGCATCGGGGTGCTCCTAAACGAAAGGGGCACTCCGACCCCGGTGGGGCAGCGGGTGCCCCATGGGGTGGACGCGGTTTCGGCTGCGAAACCGCCGTTCTTCGGCCGATGCCCGTGTCCCTTGGGCGGGACACGGACGCGCGCTACGCGGCCCGCGCCGTTCCGGCGCTCGCCGTTTGCGCTTCCCGCTTGGCCTCGTCCAAGAGCTTCAGTCCGTAGTCGAGCGCCGCGCCGCCGACGCGTGCGCGAAGATAGTTCTCCGCGGTGAGCCAGGCCCCGCTGAGCTTGGCGCGCGCGACGACCTTCTCGATGTTGCGGTAGACCTCCTCGTCCTGCGCGGTCGGTTGGGAATCCGCGATAGGCGATGCGCTGGCGGGCGGTTCCGGCTCCGCTCCGTTCGGATCCGAGGTGGCCGCCTGCGCCAGTCGGACGGGCGCGGGACCCGTGGACAACCACGCGGCCAAGGCCTGGCCGAAGTCCTCGCCGGGCTTGTCGAGGGTTTGGTCCTGGAACTTCCCGGTGCGGTCCTTCGCCACCTGGCCGATGTGGTCCTGCGAGAGCTCCAGCAGCAGATCGAACTCGTACTCGATGCCCTTCCCCTGCTCCGGGGCCAGGCCGACGCGCACCGGCTTGGTCTTGCCGCCCTTGCCGGACTCGACGCTCCACTCGGTCTTGGAGCGCATCGTAGCGATGACGTGACCGGGGAACCCCAGGATGGCGTCGATCAGACGGCGTTGCTTCGGGGTCCCTTCGCTCCATGCGCTCCAGGTGTTGCCCTGGTACTTGGCCGACGCCAGGCGATCCACCTCCTGCAACAGCTCGTGCCAGGGGTGGCTCAGGCTGTCGGCGACGAGCACGCGATACCCCGCCGACGCCGCGGCCTCGATGGCCGCCACGTAGTTGGCAATCGTCGGTTTCTCCAGTTCCAGAACGTCGAAGACGAACCGGTCCGCGTACTTGGAGGCGGAGCCCCGTTCGGTATCGACGACGGCGATGCGCCCGCCCAGTCCGGTGGCGATCCGCAGGGCGGTAAAGGTCTTGCCCGCACCCGAAGGTCCGAACAGCGCGGCGCGCAACAGGCAGGACGATTTGGTGGCCTTCTTGAAGGTCATGGGTTGGGACATGGTGCGTTCTCCGTGGGGTCGATGACCCGGGGAGACACGCCGTCCCCGTGGGGAGTCGTGCGCTCCCCGGGATGGGCGGTTCGATGCCGGCGGCGCCGGCGTTATGGGTTAGAACGGGATGTCGTCGTCGAAGGGCACATCGGTGTCGGGTGTCGGCGGGGGTGCCTCGGTCCGGGTTGCAGGTCGCTGGAAGTCGCGGCTGGCGCTCTTGGCGTCGCCCGCGGGCTTGCTGTCCAACATCTGCATCTGGCCGCCGCTGGCGACCGCCACCTCCGTGGTGTAGCGATCCGAGCCGTCCTGGGCCTGCCATTTGCGGGTCCGCAACTGTCCTTCCACGTAGACCTTGGAGCCCTTGTGGAGGTACTGCTTGACGATTTCGGCGAGCTTGCCGAAGAACACGACGCGATGCCATTCGGTGCGCTCCTTGGCCTCGCCGGTGTTGCGGTCCTTCCAGGACTGGCTGGTCGCAATCGACACGGCAGCGACGGCATCGCCCGACTGCATGTAGCGCACATCGGGGTCCGCCCCGAGATTGCCGATCAGGATGACTTTGTTGATGCCTCTGGACATGGCGGTCTCCTATTGGTCGGTGCCGCCGGTGCGGCGGCGGATAACCGTGGGCACGTCGTAATGTGCCCAGTCGGTTGGGCGGGCGCGGCGCGCCCGGACCCGGCGCACCCGGGCGGCAAGGCCCAGGATCGCGATCGGGACGAGAATTGCTCCGTACAGGAGCGTGGTTGCGAGGTCGCTCATGGCTCTGGTCTCCAGGGAGAACGGGGCACCATGCCCCGTGGGGCGGCCGGTGCCCGGTGGGGTGGTCGAACGGTCGCGGTCGATGAGGACGGCCGAGCGAGCGCAGTCGGGACGCTACGGTCGGGGGTGACCCGCCGTGGCAGCCCGTCCGGTCTCGGGGCGGCTGTCTCCGTCGGTCGCGGCTATGGGTTTGGCTGTTTTCCGGGAGCGGCCAGCTACCGCTATGCGGGTCTCCGCCGGGGGAGACGCGACAATTCGCCTGTCCGCTGCGGACGCAGGGGGCTGCGGCGACGGGACGATCGCAGCGGACAGGGGAATCGGGGGTTGGCGGGGGCTATTGGGCGAGCCGGCGCAAGCGTTGGGGGACTCAACGCGAATCGTTGGGCTTGATCGTGGGGGTGATCTTCGCGAACGCGGGGCAACACGGCCGCGAAGGGTCGGTGGCCGGATTCAGGTAGACAGGCGGATCGGGCGGCGCGGGCTTGGCAGCCTGGCCTATCGATGACGGAACGGGTCGCGATTGCGCCGACAGCGCACGGCTAACGGCACGAGCGCGAACGGGGCAGCGGAGATGGGACGAGGGATCGTTATGGCTTGCTCTTCCGAGGTCCGAAGCGCCTCGGGCGGCCAGCTACCGCGCAGAGGATATGTAGCCGATGTCCGGCGGGCTTGCAAGCGGTGTCGCGTCTTTTTCGGCTAACAGGCGTCTCTTGGGGGCGATCTCCCGCAAAGTGCCGGTTTTCCGCAACCTTCTGCGACTGACAGCCCCACGCGGTGCCGCATACCTTGGGCGCTCGACCCCCATCACCGTCCACTCGGTAATAGCCCATGGCCTCACCCGCCCCCAAGCCGACTGCCCGTCGCGAATCCCGCTATAGCCGGCCCTACGTTCCCGAGACCGTCAAGGTCCAGTCCCAGCACGCCCAACGGGTCCTGGAGCGCGGCTTCTTCCGGGTCGCCGCGGCCCTGTACGCCATCGACGTAGTGCTGCGCATCATCGGGGACGACGACGAAATGGATCAGGTCGACGGTATCGTGGATACCATGATCCAAGCGTTCGCCCAGCGGATGGAGGCGGAGATCGAGCGACTGGAAGGGCAGCGCAAACAGCACGGCATCACCAAGCCGGTGGCTTACACCCAACCGCGGACGCTGACAGTCAAGATTTCCTCTCCCCAACTGGCCCTATACACCACGCTGGTGCAGGTGCTCGACCGGTTGATGATGGAGATCGATGTCCTGTGGCTGAACCGTGCGCTCAGCAATAAGGACCGCAAGAACGCGGTCTACTCCTGGCGGGTGGAGTTGTTGGAGGTCGGGCGCCGGATCGTGCAGTTGGAGCGGCGGGCGCGGGAGGCGGCGGTGCGGCAGGGGAAGGCGGCAGAGGTTGAGGAGGCGACGGGGGATGTCGCAGTGGTGGTGGAAGCAGCGGACGAGCCGGAAACGGAGAACGCCGAAGCCTGAGTTTCCCTGGTTGGTCGGGCCGGCACGGCGATCCCCTCGGCGGACCTGCGCGGGCACCTTCAGCGGGATGGTTTGTCCCCGGTCAGCGATATGTCTTCTCAGGTGGGAGGCCAGTCCCGAAACGCCACTCGTACCTTCCGTTGTTCACGTGTGCTGCCTCGTTTCGCAGTCGCGCGCCGCGTGCACAGGACTTCTGAAAGCCAAAGTCGATGAGCTTCTTGTCCACCGGCAGGTCCTCGCGCTGGCCCTCCGGGTTCCCGTCAAAGCTGCTGACCGGGACATCGCCGATCCCTCACGCTTGCCCCGAGGGCGGACGTGTCGAGAAAGGGCCGGCTGGCTCAAGATTGAAGTGCAACACCCAAACATAGCCTTTCGTTTAGCGTCGAGGCACCCTCAGGTAAGACTCACCCATCAACGTCGAGAAAAGTAACCGACCGCCTACATGAGACCCAGTGACAGGCCATCCAGGTGCACAAGAGCGTTGCATATTGAGTACACTACAAGGACAACGTACAGATCGTAGGGAAATCCCATGTCCCGCCGCCGCGGGCTCTTTATCGGGCTGAACCGCTATTGCTTTGCCCCCGGGATCGACCTGGAAGCCCCGGCGAAGGATGCCCAGGCCCTTTACGAGCTGTTTGAGTCCTACAAAGAATTCGACTACCTGGATCTGCTCCCGAGGCGCCCTTCGGAGCAGGGTAACGCGGTCGCGCTCGATCCCCGGAAGCTTGTCGACCGCGAAACGCTCGAAAGCGCCATCGACCGGCTGATTCGCCCTGGGGACGGCTCCCCCGACACCCTCCTTTTCTATTTCTCGGGACATGCGACCATCAAGTCGGAGCGTCGCAGCCTTGGCCGGCCTGCGCGGGAGACCCTGTGTCTTTGCGCCGCAGACGACCGCTATGCCTTGCCGCTGCCGGATCTCCTGGATGCGCTCAAGGATAGCGGGGCGCGGGAGCTGGTCGTCTGGCTCGACTGCTGCTACAGCGGGGCGATGCTGGCGCTGACCGACCTGCTCAGGGACCGTCCGGGTTTTTTCTTGGTCTCCTCGGCACCGCGGGAGCCGTCGTATGAAGGGGCCAATTGCCATAGCCTGTTCAGCGAGGCCCTGATTGAATCCTTAGAAGCCCTTGCCGCGACCGGGGAAGAGGTGATCGCCGAGAACCTGGTGGCGGAGATGCACAGGCGCCTTCGAGGTCAGATCCAGGAGTTTCGGTTTGGCGTCCACAGGGAGATCATCACGCTCCTCCACCGCTCGGGCGGGAGGCCGCCACCCCCGCCGCCGGAGTTGCCGCCCCTCTACCGCGAATACCTCCAATGGTTGATCGACGACTGGACCCGACGCACCTTGGCGAGCGTCGATCCGACCCCGGACAAGCTCGGCACCCAGATCTCAGTGGCCGAGGTCTACCTGGACCCCCCGGTGGTCGAGGTGGGCTTGGCGAACGACAGCCGCCAAGCCGGCACCTCAATGGTCCCCCGCCGCGGCGTGCTCCTCCTCGACACCCCTAAGGCGCGCTTCAACTTGCTGCGCGGCCGCCTTGGCTCCGGCAAGTCGACCCTGGTCGCCAAGCGGGCCGCCGAGCAGGCGCGGCAGCTTACCGAGGCCAGCGCGACTTGGCGCGACCCAGATACCGCGGCCGCCCACCGGCCGCTGCGCCTGCTGCTGCGCGAGCACATCGAGCACATTCCGCCGGAGCGCGGGGACGAGTCGGCCGAGCTCGTATGGCGCCTAATCGAGGCTGAGCTAGCGCGTCGCCTGCAAATGGCCAATGTGCATGAACTCATGGGTGAGTTACGGCCAGAGCTGACCCGGCGCGGCTCGTTCTACTTCGACGGCTTCGACGAGGTCCCCGAGTCGGATGGGCGAAGGCCGGCGCTCCGCCGCTCCCTGGTGCGCTTCGCCGAGGCGCTGGGTCCGGACGCCTGCATCCTGGTCACGGGGCGACCCCACGCCCTGCTCGACCGAGACGGTCTTGGTTGGGCCGGTTTTCGTCTCCTCGCCATCGAGCCTCTCGACCCGGAGCGGGTCGAGCAACTCGTCGATCGCGTCCATGGGCGGATCGGGCGCGCTCTGGGCTGGGACGACGAAGTCCGCGAGCGGCGTGCGAGCGACCTCAAGGTGGCGCTACGCGAGCGGGACTACCTGATGGAGCTCGCCTCGCGACCGCTGATGCTGAGCCTGATCCTGGCCCTGCATCTGAGGCGGGTCCGCCTGCCCGAGGACCGCGCCGAGCTCTACGAGCAAGTGATCGACCTCTTGCTGTCACGCTGGCAGCAGCGGCCCGACGGGGCCTCCGAGCTAGTGCCGGACCTGTTGCGGCCGGTGCTGTTCGGCGAGCCCGGCATCGTGCGCGACCGCATCCAAGCCCTCGCCTGGGACATACACGCCCGTCATCAGGGCTCGGCCGACCAGGACCGGGCCGGCGCGGGGGACGCCGTCAGCGACCGGGAGGTGCTGGGCCTTTTCGCCGAGGGCCTCCCGGACAACGTCGGCGCCAAGCCTTTGCTGGAGTTTCTCGATCAGCGCGCCGGCCTCTTAGTGCGCGGGACCGGCAACCATTTCGACTTTCCCCACCGATCTTGCCGCGAGTATCTCGCCTGCTGCCACCTCGTCGACAGCGAGCCCGACCCCGGCGAGCGTCTGGTCGCCCTGGTGCGGGAGGACCCGGGCTGGTGGCGCGAGGTCTTCCTGCTCGCGGTCGGAAAGGTGCGCCTTGGCGGCTTGGCGAATGCGCTTGGTATCGTCGCTCGCCTGCTGCCTGCGGACGGAACCTCACCGGAGCGGCTCGCCGAGACCCAGTGGCGCGACATTGCGCTGGCCGCCCGGGCACTGGTGGAACTGCGGGTCGTCGAGCGAGCTCCGCGCCACCCATTCACAGGGGACACGCTTAGGCGCGTCGTTGACTGGACCCAACACTTGCTCTCGGAGGGACACCTGACGGCCGCGGAACGGGCCAAGGCTGGCGAATACCTCGGGGCGCTCGGCGACCCGCGCCTGGGAGTGGGACTCGACGGCCGCGAGTTGCCGCTCATCGCCTGGATCGGGCCCCTCTCGGGCCAGCTCCCCGTGCCCGACGGGACCGGGTGGCTGAATTTACCCGTCGCTGCTTTTCAGATCGCGCGCTTTCCGGTCAGCGTGGCCCAGTACGCGGCCTTCGTCGCGGCTGGCGGCTATGAAGACCCGTCCCTGTGGCAGGGGGAGGGCTGGAACTGGCGTCAGACAATGGGGGACCATGCCAACCCGTATGCCTGGCGCGAGCAGCAGGCGCACCCCAACCGCCCCGTGGTGGGTGTCTCCTGGTACGAGGCCATGGCCTTCTGCCGCTGGCTCTCCCGGGTCTTGGGCGAATCCATTCGGCTGCCCACCGAACGGCAGTGGCAGTTCGCTGCCGGGGGCGAGGAGCGCCGACCCTTCCCCTGGGGTGAGGCGGCCGCCGACCCCGAGACGCGAGCAAACACCAGCGGCAGCGGGATCGGCGCGCCCGTCCCGGTCGGCATCTACCCCGCCGGGGCCAGTCCGGAGGGCGTCATGGACCTCGCCGGCAACGTCTGGGAGTGGTGCTGCGACGCGTTCGAGGACCCGCCAGGCTTCGAGCTGGGCGACTGTGACGGGAAATCATTGGCCGAGCTGCGGGTCGCGCGGGGCCGCAGCTGGTGGAGCAGCGCCGCTGAACTCCTAGATGGCTCGCGCGAGGGTTTCCGCCCCGCGCTGCGGGATCGCGGGATCGGCCTGCGCTTGGTAAGGCAGGCGGTCGCGAATTGAAACAATCGACTTCAGCGGTCTCGGCGTCCGGTGCAGGCGATGTTGAAGAATAATCGGCCAAGTGGGGAGATTCGTTATGGCAAACGGCAACACATGGGGAGGAATTGACAAGCTCGAGCCCCTGCCGTCCGGGCTGCGGCAGCTGGTGGGCAGGAGGGGCGTGCGTCAGCGGCTCAGAGAGGCACTGGAATCGGCCGAGGTTGCGGTGATTGCGATCCGCGCGGCGGGTGGCACCGGGAAGTCCGTATTGGTGCGAGAGTGGCTGGGTGGTCTCAATGCGGACATGCGAACGACGACGCGCGCCTTTGCCTGGCAGTTCGTCGACAAGTCCGACCAGTTCGCGGGTAACTCCAACGACTTACTAACCAAGATCACCAGCCTGCGGGCCGGGGGTGGCGAGCCGCGCGAGAGCCGATTCCTGTCCGAGGACCGCAAGGCCAAGCTGTTGCTCGACTGGTACCGCGAGACGTCCACCATCCTGGTGCTCGATAACCTCGAGACCCTGCAGGGCCGTTTTCCCGAGCGACCGGACCAGCTGCTCGACGCGCCGATCAAGCAGTTTCTTACGGAGCTGGCCTGCTTCGAGACCGGCAACGCCGGCCGGCTGGTGGTGGTCACCACCCGCCAGCCGCTTCCCGAGCTCGACGGGTTCCCGGCTTACCGATGCGAAGAGCTCCCGCCCTTCACGCCCGAGGAGGGGGCCCAACTCTTGCGGGCGTTCGGTATCACCGGCTCCGATCAGCAGCTGCGCGAGGCCAGCCGCGACTACGGCGGCAATGCGCTCGCGCTGGTCCTGCTCGCCGGCCTGATACTCGCGTATCCGTACAGCAACGACATCAATTATCGCGAGGAGATTCGCCTGTTCGAGGCCGAGCACAAGGAAGAGATCGCCGGCCTCGATCACGCCGAGCGCGTCCTCTACTATTACCAGCGCAGCGTCAGCAATCCCGAGGAGGGCACGCTGCTGCGCATGATGGGGCTGTTCCACCGTCCCATGACCGCCGACGAACGGGCTTTACTGCTAGAGAAGGCCGACTTCACTGCGGTTGCCAGAGACCCCACAGTGATCGACTGGCAGGCGGTGCACACCAAGCTCGAGCAGGTGGGCCTGCTCACCCGGGTCGAGGGTGACCGCGTCGAGTGGGACTGCCACCCGCTCGTCCGCGAGCGGTTCCGCGAAGACTTCCGCAAGAACGCCCCCGAGCATTGGCGCCAGGCCCATCGGGTGCTGTTCGATTATTTCCCGCGCCAGGCGAAGGATCCCGCCCGGACCCGCAAGGAGCTGATTCCCCTCTACCGTGCGATCCATCACGGCTGCCTGGCGGGGGCCTTCGCCGAGGCCCTGCAGGGTTACATGGATCGCATCATGCAGGGACCTGTGATCGCGCACGGCGCTAACGAGCTGGGGGCAATCTCCGAGGACAGCGCGGCGCTGCGAATGTTCTTCCGGCCCAACAGCACCGAGCTGCTTCCGGGTGCGCGCGAGCAGATCGACATCGAGGGCCAGGCCTGGCTGCAGGCGCGCACCGCCTTCTGTCTCACCAGCCTCGGGCGTCTGAACGAGGCCATCCACCACCGTCAGGCGGAGCTCGAATACTGCCGCCTACAGGAGCAGAATCCTCAGCTCAGTAAGCAGCAACAATCTGAGCTGCGCAAGAACACCGCGAATGCCGCGGGGGAGCTCTCCGCCTTGCTGCTCTTGGTCGGCGACATCGTAGGTGCCCGGGAGACGGCGGACCAAGCGATCCGCGATGCCGATGAGAGCGGCGACTGGGGACAGCGGGTGCACGCCCGCTGCCGGCTCGGCGCGGCCCTGCACATGCACGGCGACCTTCATCAGGCGCGAGTCGTGTTCGAAGAGGCGGCGGCAATTCGTTGTGCCAACGAGACCCACCACCCGACCTTGAGCTCGGACCACGGCTACCTGTACCGCCGCTTGCTGCTCGACGACTCGGACGGCGCCGATTACGGATACTTCAAGTCGATCCTGACGCAGGCCGAGGCGGCCCTGGACGCCGATCGGCGAGATCCACCCAACGTCTGGCTGGTGGCGATCGGCCTTGACCTGCTCTCCAAGGCCGCGGCCCTCTCGCGCATGTCCGAGCACGGCGAGCTACAAGGCGACATCAACGGGGCGACGAGCAATTTCCACGAGGCTGAGAAAGAACTCAGCGACTCCGGCACCGCGATCCACTTACCCGAGCTACAGCTGGAGTGGGCACGCTTCGCCCGCAAGCGTGGGCTTCCCGGCGCCGCAGAGGTGCAGGTCAACCGCGCCATGCGGGACGCGAAAGGCTACCGAATGCCCCTCAGCCAAGCGGACGCCGAGCTGCTAAAGGCCGAGCTGCTGCTCGACAGTGCGGGGGACCCCGCCGCCGCAGGCAGAGCCCGGGAGGCCCTCGACGAAGCGGAGCGAATTATTCGCGCACACGGCTATGGGCGACGAGCCGCGACACTCGCCGAGCTTAAGGGGCGCCTTGCGGCCCCCTGATCAGATCGGTTTCATTGCGACGCACGGAACGGAGGAACGAAGATGGCCAGACTTGCACCCGTCAAACTCCCGAATGGGGCGACCGTCTACCTCGAGGTCGACGAAGACGCCGAAATCCCTGCTCCGCATTCCGCGGCGAGCGAAGACTATCCCCAGGGTGACCACCTCCCCGGCCTGCCGGGGGTACCGGTCGGTCGCGATGCCTTTCGCGAGAAGGGTCTGCCAGAGGCCGCCGGCGGGCCCTGGGCCGAGGAGGCGGAGCGCCGCGCCCGACAGCTCACCGAGACCATTCAGGGCATCGCTGCAATGATCCCGGAGGCCTTCAGGAGTGCAGTGGACGTGGACATCGAAAAGCTGACCCTCAGTTTCGGCATCAAGCTGGGCGGCCAAATGAGCGTACCCTTCCTGGCCAAGGCCGAGGGGGAAGGGAACATCGGCGTGGTCGTGGAGTGCCGCTATCCGGCCAGGCCAGACAGCGGGCGTGGCGGCGCGGGAGCGTCGCCAATCGGGGCACCGGAATTGCGGGGTCGCCAATGAAGCTTGGTAGGTGTCCTCGCCACTCCTCCGGCCGTGCTACTGCGCCGGGGCGCTCCGCACAGGGCTGACGCATGGACCCTCACGGGCACTCCGTGGTCTGGATCTGGCGCGGTTTTCCGGGTAGCTTCGACGTCCGTGGCCGCCCGGCGGAGCCGATCGGCAGTGGCGTCCTGATCGCCCCGGGGCTGGTCCTCACCGCCAGGCATGTTGTCCGGCCGCGAGACGCGGAGGGGCACGAGAATCCTTTCGCCCCCCCCGACATCTCAGTCGTGGGGGATTCCATCGGGGTCGACGGCATCGGGGTCGCCGACCTGATCCCCCACGACACGAAGGATCTCGCGATTCTTCCCCTAGACCGGGCCGACCCGTCGGCCGCATGGGTCGAGCTTTTGCTCGAACCACCCGCAGTTTTCCTGGATACCGAGGTGGACGTCTACGCCTATTGGGACCCCGGCAAAGGATTCAGCGGAAAGCGTGCCCGGGTCGCGAGCGATAGTGGCAAGTACCGCCTCTTCCTCATTGATACCGAAGCTCACTCCGGCAACAGCGGCGGACCTGTGTTCACCGGTGGCCACCTGGTCGGACTCATTTCCACCAAAGACGACGGTGAGTGCTGGTTCCTGCCGCTCGACCGCGAGGCCGTCGGCTTCGTCTGTAGCGAGACCGCCATACGGAAGGTCTACAGCCAACTGCCGATCTCGGGCGTGCACCTCTCGGAGCTGAAAGAACTGTTAGCGCACCTCGGCGAAGACCCGGTGCCGTCGCAGATTACTGTCCGCCTCTTCGCCCGCCTGATGGGGCACGCGGTCTTGCCGCAGCCGACCGGCGACCAGACTTGCTTTGATGCCTGTCTGCAGGGGCTGCGCCGGTACCACCATAAGGGCGATGATCGGCAGCTGGTTTTTGTCGCGGCTTGCCGGATACTCGCAAAGCTGGAGCAGCGACTGCCGGCCGAGAAACGCACGGCGCTCGAAGAGTGGCTGTCCGGCGCGCTGAAGCGGGCCAACCTATCGAAGAGCGCGCTGGACGCACGTGTCGAGGCCCTACTCAATCCGGCAACGGACAGCAGCGAGGGGCTCATCCTCGTCCGCATTGTGCGCGACTTGTTGGCGGTCGAGCCCTTCTATCTGCTGGATGCCTGGACTGCGGAGCGCGAACTGCTCGCGGTCGATACCTCCGAGGTGCGGCCGAGAAACTGCTATCGACCGCTTGATCTGCCGCGCGAGCCGATACCCTTTACGCAGCTCGTCGAGCATCTCGGCAATGCGGTCGGGGCCGGGCGGGCCCGCCTGCGCGAGGCTTTCGGCCGCGAGGTCTGGCCGCGGATCGAGGTCGTGGTCCCCACCGACCTGCTCCACTGGGACGTCGGCGGGGCCGAAGTGAACGGTGCTGTCGTGTCCTCGGCTCGCGAGGTTTATCTGCGCTGCTGTGAGAGGGGTGTAGACAAAATCAAGCCTCGGCTACCTCGGTGGTCAGACGCCGCAGCAGGATGCGCGCCTCGGCGAGCCAGACCCAGGTTTCCGAGACGTCGGTGCGCACGTCGTGGTGCATGATCAAGCGGCGCGCGCGCTCGTTCCAGGCGTGGGTGCGCTCGACCACCCAGCGCTTGGGCAGCGGGACGAAGCCGTCCGCATTCTCGCGGATTTCGAACAGGTCCGGTTGCACCGCGTCGATCCAGCGGCCCACCGTGCGGTTGGCGGGATGGCGGACCACCTCGACGCGGATGCCATGGTCGTGCTCGATGCGCTGGGCACAGGCGCCCGCATAGGCGCTGTCGACGAAGAGGGTGGCGACCTCGGGGTATTTCTGCGCCGCCCGCGCCACGGCCGGCAATCCGGCGTCGCGGTCCTGCAGGTTGGCCGCGCCGACGCTCGCCGCCAACAGCAAGCCCAGGGTATCGACCACCAAGCTGCGCTTGCGCCCCTTGACCTTCTTGCCGGCGTCGAAGCCGCTCGGACCGCCTTGCGGGGAGCCGCGTGTGGATTGCGCGTCGAGCACCGCCGCACTGGGTGCCGCCTCGCGTCCCTCGCGCTCGCGCCACAGCCCGCGCAGCCGATCGTGCATCCGCTCGAACGTCCCCGCCGCACTCCAGCGCCGAAAGGTCTTGTAGACGTTGTGCCAGGGCGGAAACTCGCGCGGCAGCATGCGCCAGGCGCAGCCCGTGCGCACCGCGTAGCAGCAGGCATCCACCAGGGCGCGACGGCTGACCTGCGCCGGTCTGCCCTGCCCGCCCTCGCGCTCGAACAGGTCCTCGACCAACGCCCACTCGGTATCGGTCAGACAACTGGGGTAGCGCTGGTCGGGCTCCCAGCGGCGATGGGCTTCGGTATAGCCATAGCCCTCGCGTGCCGGGCGTTCGACGCGCTGCGCCCGTTCCTCCCCGCGCACACGCTCGATCCCCGCGTCCCGCAATGCCTTGCGGACAGTCGCCTCGTGCGCGTCGATTCCGACTTGCCGCTTCAACTCCGCCGCGATCTCCGCGAGCGTCCCCGTCGGTCGCTCCGCGACGATCGCTCGCAGAACCTCCCGGTGCTCCTCGCCGATCTTCGGCGGACGCCCACCTGTTGCCATGTCTCCCGTCCCTCGCGCTTGTACACTGGCCCTTAGGGTACGGGAAATGTTGGTTTTGTCTACACCCTCTGAGGGCGGCTTAACTTGCTGCCATTGGGCACTAAGCGTATGCTCGCCCGCCCCGGGGCCTCGCAGATCGCATCGGCATCGTGACGGTCGCTCTTATTGCTCTTGCGGTACGGCGCCACAAACTGCGGTACCATCGAGCGACCATCGTGGCCAAGCTCAATAAGCTCGCGAGCCCAATGATGCGCCCCGACGCAGGACTCCATACCGATCACGCAGGCCGGCAGCTTGGCCAAGAAGTCCAACCCCTTCCTTCGCCTGAGCGTCTTGCGCAACACCAGCCGCTCGGTTTCGTCGACCCCGCAAACCTCAACCACGTTCTTTGCCAAATCCAGCCGGATTCGCGTGATTTCCATCGCGACTTCCCCTCTCTCGCGATTGGTTGACGGTAACCTCCAATCTGGCACATTCGATGCCATGGAGGGAGGGGAGTCCATGCCAATTCCTTAGGGATGACTCGTGTCCGACCTGCGATTCGGCAATTAGCCGCAAGCAAGCGGGAGTTAAACCTCGCGCAAACACGCCGTTGCATCGATCCGACTCGCGCGGTAGCCCGCGGCGATCGCGGCCACCAGCGCTACGGCCAGGGTGATGCCCAGGGCGTCGCGCAGGTGCGCGGGGTCGAGGCGGCAGACATAGCCCTGTCCGGCAAGGTTCTTGCCGAGCATGGTGTTAAAGGCCGCCGCGCCGGAGAGATAGCCAGCGTAGGCAAGCGTTAGTCCGCCGGCGGCAATGGCCAGAGACTGGACCAGGGGCACCAGGACCACAGTCGCATTGCCGAAACCGTAGAGACGCAGCAGCGCCAGGCTGCGCCGCTTGCGGTCGACGTTTACCCACAGGGCGCCACCGAGGGCGAGGACACCGCCCAGGGTGCCGATAACCGCGACGACACGGAATACGAAGAGGAGCGTATCCGCCAGAGCCGTGACACCGCGGATCTTTTCCGCCTGGGTGCGGATCTCGATGCCGTCCGCACGCATCGCCGCGGCCACGGTCTCGACACCGGCCAGGTCGGCCGCGTAGACGCGGGCGTTCGCAAATTGAGTGCGGGCAGTCGCGATCCCCCCGTTCAGCCCCTCGGCCGGCAGGCTGTCGCGTAGGCCGTCGCGATAGTCCTCGCAGAGGACCAACAGGTCGAGGTGACTGAATACCGCATCCCCGGCGAAGCCGCTCTCGGGTATGGTCCCAGCCACCCGCAGGTCCAGCATCAGGTTCTCGCGGCGGCTGCCGCTTCCGCGCCGCACGATACCGGTGACGGAGCCTCCCTGCTCCACACCAAGTTTGTCCGCGAGCGTCTGCGTTACCAGCAGCTCGGTTAGGTCTGCGGGAGCCGCGAGACCGGTCGGTAACAGCGGATCCCCCGCAGCCGTTGGGATAAGCTCGACCGCCTGCTCAACCTGGCCGGCGCCGTTCGCTAGATCGATAGTCGCGCTGATGGTTCGCGTCCGCGGAACAATGAAGCGAACATCCGGCCGGCTGGCGTAGCGATCAAACCAAGCGCGCTCTAAATTCGTATTGCCGTAGACGGTGACCTCCAGGTTACGTGGGTCGTTGAGCAGGGACTGGACCATGATGGCGACCACGCCATTCTTGAGGCCGAATAGCAGAAGCACCGGCGCGATGATGGCCGCAACGGTGAATATGAGCACTAAGGTGGTCTTGCGATCATGGATCAGGTCGCGCATGGCAAGTCCGATGCCCGCCCGGAAGCCACCGCGCATGCGCCGATCTTCTTGACCCTTCTGGTCCCTCCGGCTCATCCCGAGAAGCTCCACGCATAACCGATCGGTGGGCTGAGATTGGTTCCGCTGACATTGCGAAGGCCCATCCGTTCAACGCGCTTGGTCTCGTGGGTCGCAATGAGCGCCGAAATTCCGTGTGCCTTGACCTGCTCCAGTAGGATTTTCATGACCTTGTCACCCAGATCAGGGTCCAGAGCCGAGGTTGGCTCGTCCGCCAGCAAGAGGGCGGGACGATGCGCGAGTGCTCGTACCATGGAGGCTCGCTGTTGCTGGCCCACAGACAGTTGCTGGGGCTTCTTGGTCAGGCAGTCGCCGATCTCCAGGCTTTCGATCATCGCGTCGAGCTCGGCATCCCTCGGCGGGAAACCCAGCGATCGGCGGACAAGGGTTAGGTTGCCTTCGACGGTGAGAAAGGGCAGCAGCCCGCCGGTCTGGAGCACAAACCCCATCGAGGTCCCGCGGATCTGTGCAAGTGCGGCGCGCGAGCCTCGCCGCCACAGTTCTCCTATATCGATCGGGTCCCTGTCCCCGTGCCAAAGAAAGTGGGTGCTACGATGTGGGGCGGTGAGCAAGCCCAGCAGCTCCAACACGGTACTCTTGCCGGAACCGCTACGCCCCGTGACCGCGACCAGCTCCCCGGCATTCAGACGCAGGGCCGGGAGCTCGACGGTGAAGCGCTGCTTTCCCTGTCCACGGCTGAATTCGACCCCCGTGATCTCCAGAAGCATGGCCGATACCTTTGACCGGTCCCTTAGGGCATATCTTGAAGCGGGATCGGATAAACGGATTCTCCGGTACCGTCCGCCGTCTGGGCAAGATTCACCCAGCCCCGCCAGTCCTCGTTGTATCGTGCGTATTGGCGGAGCTTGCGTTTGAGGGTGTTGACGAACTCCAGCTGCTTCTCCGGCCCCCAGGTGGTCCAAGTGTCCTGACTCAAGGCCATGACCTCGCTCTGATAGGGCAAGTCGTCGAGGTACTCACCGAGCAGCTCAAGATCTGCCAGGCGAGTGGCCCTCCGATTTATCGCCAAGCTCGGGTCCCGCCCAAATTGCGCCGCGAGGAATCTCAATGTGTCATAGAAATCCAGCGGCTTGATCATACCCTGCTCGGCCGCATTTACGATTCGCTGAAGCATCATCTGCAGATCGCTAAGCTGGTACTTGGTGAGCAGTACGCGCACCTCGACGGTCTCCTTGGTGGGATCTGCAAAGTCCCGATCGCTGATCCATGCTTCGAAGAGGGTTGGAGTACGGGTATCCGCTAGGTCGCCGAGATAGTTCAGACGCATCGCATGGCCGAGGGCGCTGATGACATCGGCATAGGGGTTGTCTTCGGACAAGGCATTCGCCGTGTCTACGACTGGACGATTCTCTGACCCATCGGAGCTGTCAGGGGTTTGATTGGTATCGCGCACGTTCGCGATGATCGCCTGCGTCAGGGCATCCACGGCCCGCCGAAACTCGGGTCTCGATCCTGCCTCGATGGGCAGATAGGCTTCTGTCTGGAAACGCGAGTTGCGTGCGAGCATTCGATACTGGCCCTCTGCCCGATCATGGTCGTCGGCCCCCGCGGACGTCTTCAAATGGAAGACCGTGATCGCCACCTGCTTTTCCCCGGCGATCGACGCAACCCGCTGGACATCCAGCCCGGTGGTGGACTCGACCCTTGGCCCACCGGGTCGGACCATACTGCCATCCAACGCACCAGCATCGGTGATCAGGACGATAAAGCGGGCGTCGAACTCATCCCAATTGATGCGGTCTAGACTGGTCAGCACGCCCTTCAGGGCGTCCTCGTCGAAATAATTCGTGGACACCGTAGCCTCGCGCAATTCCTTCACGTGGTCCAGAAAGCTTCGGGTATCGCTCACCCGCAATGGATCGACGAACAGTTGGGCGTCATAGGCCAATGCGCGGTCGCGCATGTCGTCGCCCGTCTTCGCACGGAACGCCACCAGACCGAAACGAACCCGGTCGATGACGTTGGCATTGCGCAGGCGCTCGTATACCTTGCTAATAGCGTCGTTGGTGTCATCGATATAAGGGCCCATCGAGATCGTCGAATCGATGACAAAGCAGACCGCGGCTCTGTATTGCCGCGCGGGCTCCAGGCGCGGGCCCGGCGCGCTAGCGGTCAGGCGGAGATCCCTAGGCGGGCGCGCGCCCGCCTCGGACTCGCTGATAGAGGCAACTTTCAGCAGACGCACCGATTCGCCGGTGGCTGAGAGCGTTTGAACATGCTCGAGCACCGGTAGCAGATAGAATCGCTCAGTGACATCGACATATTTTTCCGGCTCGAGCGCTAGGACGCGCTCATCCTTCCCGCCCTGCTCGTCCTTCCCGCTTTGCTCGATGCGCCGGATGATCGGACGCGTCAGGTCCGCCGGACGGGGTGACTTGAGAATATCCTCCAGGCTGGAGCGAGATTTGAAGAACAGCAAACGATCCCGGACCGTGCCGGGGTTGGTAAAGGCCAGGGTGAGCTGCTGTTTCCAGGGCACCGTGGTGTCCTCGGAGACCCACCCCACTATCGAGTCATTCGACCCCTTGGCATCCTTGCCGACGCGCAACCAGTTGCGTCCATCGATACTGGTCCGCTCGTAGACATAGAGCTGACTAAATGCCCGGAGTAGCGGATTGTTCTGCTTGCCGATATCGATTCGATCCCTGGCCACGCGGGCCCCAGGTCGGGTGAGCACCCGCTCGTAAAGTGTCGTCTTACCCGGTTGCAGGAGCGGGGTTTCCTCCGCCTGGACCGCCGCTGCCGCCAGAAACAACGCCAGCGCGAAGAAGACCAATTTTCTCATCATGCCTTCAAGTTCCACTACCGTGCTTCCTCATCGCATCGGCGTCTGCAGATTCGCGAAGCCGACAACTGAAAGACTCTCGACCAGTCCATCGACCGTTTGTCTGCGCGGTGAATCGAGTCCGCAAGCACTGGAAGACGTTCCATCGGCCAACCGTCCGTACCCGCATAGAACGCGCGGAGACCTATGATTCAACACTGCGGTCCCCCGGGCTATTGGCGATTTTCGAAGCTACGATACTTGAGGGTATCGAGTATCCGTTTCGCCTCGGCGTCGCCGGCCGATTCCGCGTCGCGCAGCCACCTCAAACCTGCATCGTATTCGGGACCGTAGCCCCGATCTTCTATCAACATCTGACCCAGACGCCGCTTCGCGCCCGCGTCCCCCCCCTCGGCCGCCAACGCGTAGTACTCCATCGCGTTCGCCTCGCTGGGATTCGTGATGCAACGTGACCGTGCAAAACCCTCGGGGTCGTAATGGCGCGCCACATCCGCGGCGATTCGCGGATCCGCCTTCGCCGCGAGGTCGTAAAGCAAGCGCAGGGCGCTGCAGTCGTCGAGTTTGGCGCGTCCCTCCGCTTGCTTCATGTAGATCGCCGGGTCCTTCGTCTTGTCCGCGAGCGCGCGGACGTACTCGCTTCCCCTCAGACCTGGATCCACGCCGGGAATAGGCTCGGGATCGAGGATAAGGTCGGGCGTGTGCTCATTGGGCGAATCGGCTCCGGTTACTGGCCCGGGTCCTGTTGTCGGCCCGGGTCCGCTCACACTGGGATCGACTGGCGGAGGGGACGGTTGGTTTGTCGACCACTTGTGGGAGAACCATCCGACGAGCGCCAGGAGCAGGAGCATAGCGAGAAGCCCAAGCATCCAGCGGCGAATTTTCGGCTTGCGCCAAATTGAATCCGGCGTAGACGGCGGTGCCTCGGGGTCCGGGAGCACAACTGCGGAAGCGGCTTGGCCATCGGTCCGCACAAGAAAACCGGCGCCCTCCGCAGCGGGGGGCATTGCCGCCGGGATCCGCGCCGCGGAGGCGAAGAGCTCGCCTTTGACAGCAAGGGTGCCTTCCCCCGTGCCCCCATTCCACCGGAGCTGCGCCCAGAAGCTGTCGGCCCGGGCGACCTCGGCCAGCGCGTCCACGATATCCTGGCCGAGCAGGAACCGGCTCCCCGCTCCCGCGGCAGCACCCGTCGCCTCGCCGCTGGGCTCCAACCTGTGCCACTCGATCATGGGCTGCCATTTCGCCCCGGGGCCGACGTAGTTGTCGTCGGTACGCTTGATCGCAATCTCCAACCCGCGCGACGGGATCTGAGCCCCCCCGACCTCAAGCGCGGCTTGGCCCGGGCCGGTGCCCTTGACATTTAGGTTCAGTGCCATTTTGGCTGCTTCTTGGTCATGCTGCGCTATCGATTTGGCGCTGGTGCTTCAAATCCCCCCGCACCGAGCAAATCCGATGATACCCTCGATTCATGCCTCCGACGCTGGCGACCCCGAGCCCGCGAGCGCGGCAAGGATCGCCCCGAGGCGGCGGTTCTGCTCCGGCGAGATCTCCTGCCCCCCCGAATAGCCCGCATTGTTCCTTGCCAGCTCCACCAGGGCACGGTACCAGTCGAGAACGTATTGCTCCGAGTAAGGATCCTGCTCGGGCGAAAGCTCGGGGAGACATCCGCTGGCGATCGGCGGCAATGGAGCAAAGAGCTGCGGCGGGTTGCCACTCCCCGCGCTTTCGCGGGGTGTTGCGCTGTTTCTGTCGTCCACGGCCGAAGCGCCTGCCTCCCCCGCCTCGTCGGTCGGCGGCTCGAACGCCTCCAGGTAGTCCGCGAAGCCGGCGAGCATTGCGAACACCACGTCCGCCTGGCGAGGGGCGATCTGCTCGCGTCGGGTACCCGCAAGGTTTTCGTACCTGCGCAGGGCCACCGTCATGCGCTGCTCCAGCCCATGCCGGTCCGCCCCGGTGACGAGCTCGTTGATCAGATCGTCGAGCTGCGCACGGCTCAGACCGAAATAGGACTGTATCGACTCTTGATCGGCCAGCTCCTTGAGCTGCAGCACCCACGCCCGGACGGCGTCCCGGGCGAACCGAGCGGCGCGGTCGGAGCCCTGGCCGGGGTCGGCCTTTCGTTTGGCTTGTGACCTGTGCAGACCCAATATCTCGTCAAGATCGGTCGGAATCTCGTCATCCTCCTTTTCCGTCCCCATAGGATTGACGCCTCCCTCGCCGGGTCCGCCGTCCGCGCGCAGGTAGAGGGCGCGGAGCTGCTCCCTGGACGGCTGCAGCAGATAAATCAAGTCGCCTATGCGATCGTCGCCATTTCGTCTGAGCGCATAGAGGATCTTCGCGATGATCCGCTCCTTGCCTTCGATATCCGGGCCCTGGGGATTGTGATAATCGCGGAGTCGGCCAGTCGCGAGGTCACTCGCGAGCGCCGATAGCTGATCCCTTAGGCTCTGCATGCGCGCCTCCGGGTCCACGACCAGTCTCAGGTGGGCGCTGAGTCGCGACACGCCGCCGTCGTTGAGCGTGACCATCGCATCCCAGGCGACATCCGGATCCCCGATGTATTTGCGCACCAGCGGATGCTCGCAGAAGGTCTTGCGCAGCAGATGAACCCGCTGCGCCTGGGTTTGGAGAAGCTCCAGCTCCTGCTCGCCGTCGGTGCGGATCACGGCGCCGGCCTTGCCCGGCTTGCGCACCAGAAACAGGTTGTCGAAACACTGGCCCGGGGCCCATTCCCGCAACCATTCGTATTTGTCGAAGTGCTCCAGCAGGGCGAGCTTCATCATGCCCTCCCAGCCGCCCCGCATTAGCTCTTCGGTCTGGCCCGGCACCACGTCCAAGCGCTGGTCGAACTTGGTCAAGGCCCACAAAAGCCTCGGTGGACGCTCCGCTCGGCTTTGCGGATCCGCACCCTGGGCGGTCTGGATCCAGGACTCGATGACGTCCCCCATGTCGCTCACGTCGCTCTGCTGGTTGGACGGCATGCACAGCACCAGGGCGCTCATCTCCTGGGCTTCCGTGTAGCGCTCAAACAGGTAGGCCACCTTGCCCCGCAGCACGAGCTGAGCGACCGGATCGAGCTGATCGTCCTTGAGCTGCTTGCGCACCTCATCGAGCTTGCCGATCGACAGGCGTCCGCGATAGCCCGGGAAGTCGAGCAGGTCGACCTGCTCGAGCAGACCCTCCCGCGGCGGATCGGCGAGCATGAGCTCCACCTCCGCGGTCAATGCGGCGAGCACGGAGCGCGGAATAGAGACGCTAGCGCCTTGGCCCTCGCCGACATCCGGGAGCACGCGCAGCGTGTCGTCCATGTCCTTGCCGAGTCGCTCCAGAATAGCCACGTCGACGATGCTCGCCCGCGGACTCCAGCCGCCCCCCTCGGTCGGCGCGACGAGGGCGGAGATCTCGCAGTGGACCGTCGAGGCAAACCGCATCCTGGCCAGCGCATCCCGCAGCCGCCGGTAGACATCGGTTAGCTCCGGCACCTGCCCCCAAAGCAACGAGAACAGCTCGGCGCGGTCGTTGCCGTCGAGATAAGGGGCGAGCGCAGCGGCACTCGGCCAGAAATCGGCCTTCAATTGGCGGGTGCTGCGGGGAAATCGCCGCTCGAAGTAGTCCTGGAGGTCGACGGCGTCATCGGCATCCATCCCTGGCCGCGGCGAGGACCCCCTTTGCTGCTCAACCTTGGCCAAGTGCAGCCGCACCTTGGCCTCGTCGACATCGAAGGCGGACTGCTCGCGGTCGAAGTTCTTGAAGAACGCGTTGCCGAGCACCTTGACCAGGTCGGCCTCGGAGAACAGGTGCAGACGCAACGGAAATTCCGCAGGAGATCGAGCCTGACGCCGTGTCAGCCGGGTCACCAGTCCAGTGGCCTCCTTGCCGCCGCCGGGGGGATTGATGTGGGTCAGGAAGCTCAAGCGATCGGCGCCGAGGGCCATGTCGAACCGGGCATCCGCGCTCGCGGCCAACGCCGAGATGAGGTAGGACTTGCCCGCCTGCGAGAGGCCGAAGAATCCGACGCCGAATGGGCGCTCGATGGTGTGCGCCAACAGCCGGGCTTTGTTCCGGGCCCGTCGCAGCCGGAGCGTCAGGCTCGCCGACTCGCGATCGAGTCGGGGCACCTGACGGCGATTGGTCTCGATCCAGACGATCGAGTCCGCGCACGCATCGCGCACATGATGGCACCGTTGGATGTCGTTCTCGCTCACGGTATTGGCCCTGTCACTGGATCGGATAGACATTTCCGCTATCGAGCCAATAGTTATCGTCGTTCAAACCGGCACTCCTCAAGGTGTTGAGCTGAAGCCGCACCGCATGGACCGGCAGGGCCTGCCCACCCTCAACCTCCGCCCTGTCCACGCAGAGGTATTCCTCTCGGCCCTGCCCCGGACAGCGCTTCAGCGACAACATCAGTCGGCGACCCTCCCGAAAGACCGGTTCAAGGATCTCCCGATCGACATCCACCTGGTACAGCGGCGAGGCAGCCCAGCGGTCCACCCCGAGCTGGCGGTATCCGATGCGCGTGAGCCCGAGCACCGGGAAGGCCACATCCGGCAGCACATAGTCCTCCCGATCGAGCTTGACGTCCCGGTAGATCACGTCCGCGTCTTTGATGGCGAGATAGTTGTCCATGACCCCGATGTGTCGCACCGTGGAATAGGGCCTGAATGCATTGGCCCGCAGGAAAAAGTTCGGCAGGCGACCCTGCCCCAGCATGCACAGCATTGCCCCCACCGCGGCAGTGGTCTTCGGGTCGTCGATGCGACCGCCGCGGTTGAATGGATACCAGTTGCCCGTGCGGTAGCGATGCAGCGGGATGATCCGGTCCGGGGGCAAGGGCAGCAGGGAGCGGAATAGAAACTGGATTCCCGGGAGTCGCGAGGGGCGACCGGTCAGCAACAGTACATCGCACGAATATCGATGGATTACCTCGCACAAGGAACGGATCGGACGGCCGAGCTCGAAGCCGTCTCCGAGAAACAGCTCATGGATCCGCACCAGGTCCACCGCCACTGGAATGCCCATCGGGTCGAACGGCGTCGCTGTCGATCCCAGCTCATCGCGAACCAGCCGCCTGACGAAGCTCAGCACTGCTTCCGAGGGCCTTGTCCCGCCACCCTGATCGACCAGATCGGCTAGGAGCGCCTCGCCGGGCGAGGTGGCGCCGAACGGGTCGTACCTCTCGTAGAGTGTCAACAACGCCAGCGCGGCCGGATAGATGACCTGAACCACCAATTGCTGCCGCAGCACGCTGTCACGCGCGTCGAGCGACTCCGCACCGATCATCTTGGCAAGGATCAGCCGGGGATCGCCGATACCCGCTTCCTGCAGGCCCCTGGCGAGCGCCGGGATCAGGACCGTCTGGATGATCTGGAGCAGGACGTCGTCACCCGCGATCCTGAGCCCGTCGCGGAAACGCTGCTCCGGGACGATATAGGCACTGCGCCCAAGACCCTCGTCGCCGTACAGATAGTCATTGATCACCAGGTCGGTGGTGCCGCCACCGATATCGACGGTCGCGATCCTCAGCCTGCGGTCCCGACCCCTGGGCTTGCCACGGGCCGCTCGGGCGAAGAATTCGGCGGTCCGCCCGCCATAGTTGGTCTGGCTCTCGTTGTACAGATAGACCACCTGGGCGCAGGTGGCCTCGTCCCAGCTCACCTCGATCCTCGGCAGTGGGGGCCAGGCGCGCTCGGCGCCCTCGCCGTCGATCGGGTCGTCCTCCGGGTGCCAGCGCAGGGCCTTCCAAACGATGCCGATGGCCTCCCGTACCCGGGTCTCGAAGATGTCGCGCTCCTGCTTCGGCATCGACGGGGGCACCGTCAGGATGATCGAGCGCAGATGGCGAGGCAGATCAGAGTACTCCATACGTAGGCGCTGACCCGCACTGTTGATCTGGCACAGGGCTTGGGTCAAGACTTCCGCAAGCATGAAGGTCATCATGGCGCTGCGCGAGTAATGTGGCTTGAAGACCGGGATGCGCTCATCCTCATCCAGCTCGAACAGGGCACGTCCGGTCTCGTTGACCAGCATCGAAATGGGCGCCGCTACCGCCTTCGGCTCGATCTCGCATCGCACGTAGGCGCTGTTGAAGCGCCAGCCCGTCTGGAATCGGTTGGTGTCCCACAGGTAGCGCTTCGGACTAGAGATGCCGGTCGCCCCCTCCGTGCCCCGGCGGGCACCAGCGAGGCGCGCCGCCTCCGGCCCGACGCGCCCGATGGTCGGCCATTGGAAAGCACCGCTGCGCCCGCTTTTGGCCGCCCAGTGCTCTTTGCCGAAGACCGGCTGAGCCAGCTCGACCCGGCTCTCGAAGGGCTCCGAATAGACCTGATGGCTGCGCGAGAGGTCGCGCAGCTCCAGCTCGTAGCGCCGTCTCAGGCCGTCGGCCTCCGTCGGGTGCCGCTCTACCAGGATGCCGAACGACCGCGAGTTGCCGATGTCCAGCACCATATCGACATCCAGCGCCGTCGCCAGGTCGCCCCGGGCATTGCCGATCAGCTTGATCTGCGGCACGCCGGCAGATTGGCCGATTAGCGCCAAGAAGTTCAGATAGTGGGCCTGGTGCACGAGGCTCTCCTTCGCCTGCTCCAAGTCGACGGGGGCGAGGTGCAGCAGCGACTCCGCCCCATCGTCTAGACACTCGCGCAGCCAACCATCCACCCAGGGCAGCGCCGGAAACCAGTTGGCGTGCTCGGAGGCATGGACCAGCTTGAAGGAGGCGCCGGCCTGCACATCGGAATCGGTCGGGGCCAGGAAGCGGCGGCTCGGGTCATCCTCGAGCACGCCGGTGTCGATGGCCAGAGTCAGCCGATGGGTATGGCCGTCGGGGTCCCGCTCCCCGTCCGCGAGCTCGATCAGTCTCCCCCGGGCCCAGGTCTCGGGACCGTTCGCGTATCGCAGGGGCGGATTCATCCGCAGCATCGGTATCGGCAGCCAGACGCCGTCGAGGAGCTGAAGCGACTGCTCGAGCTTCACCTCGATCTTCGGCTTGGCCGCCCGCCCGGGTTGATCCGGGCGCTGGAGCATCCCCCGGTGCTCGTCGTAGACCAACCGCAGCAGAGTGGACCCGTCGTCGCTCGGAACGAACCTGCCCGGCGGCTCCTTGCGCGGGTCAAGGGTCAGGCCGAAGTCCAGGAACTGCACGCCGCTGTTCATGATCAGCGTGACCTTTTCCTCGAACCGGTCCAGTCGTGCCAGCATGCGCGTCTTCCCGGACTGGAGTCCGCTTGTTATCGGTACTTGAGTATCTCGACGCGGAAGCTCTGTCCGTTAGGAAAGCTCCCGACACAGTCCGCGCTGCCGTCCGTGCTCGGTCGGCAGCTGACAGTCGCCCCGTAGTACGGGTCGCGGTTGGGGCAGACAATCTCCGATTGCGGCTTCAACGCCAGAATATCCCCATCGAAGCTAGCGTCAACGGGCGCGCGACAGACGCTGCCGTCTTGCTCGGTGACCGCCACCTCCCCCCGGCCCTCGTGGAGCTCGTAGGCGAGGACGATGGGCTGTTTGGTCTGCGAATCCACCAGCTCCTCCCCGGTAGCCCGCCAGGAGCCGGTCAGAAAGTCCGTCGACCCGGTCTTGACCGCATCGGGCGGAATAACCAGGGGTTTCCGGTCTCCGGTTGGAGACGCCGGCGGCACGACCGGCTTTAGCGCCACGGGTGCCTTCCCCGCTCGATCCAGGAGCGGGATCGCGAGCCCAATTGCGATCGCGACGACGATTGCACCCACCGGAAGCCACCGCACCAACCGGCGTGCGGGGTTCTCCGCTATGCTCCCGGCCTCGGTGCGAGTCGGCGGCTCAGGGGCCGTTAGCGGATTGATCGGCCCCTGGCCGATATAGAGCGCGGAGACCGGATCCCCGCTGCGCCGCCGGAACCCCCAGAAAGCCAGCACCGGCCGGTCATCGACCAGGAAG
Organism: uncultured Gammaproteobacteria bacterium; assembly: GCA_963780725.1. Taxonomy (GTDB): domain Bacteria; phylum Pseudomonadota; class Gammaproteobacteria; order Chromatiales; family Chromatiaceae; genus Thiodictyon. The sequence goes on along the minus strand of CAWACV010000001.1, from coordinate 2,022,234 downwards.
ACGTGCGAGACATCCGGGATGGTCGCCGCGTGCTCCAGCAGGGAGCCGAAGGCACGCAGCTCCAGGCTGCCCTGCCCGTTGAGCGACTGGCTGAGTGCCGCGATCCGTGCCTGCAGCTGCTCCACCTCGTCCCTGACCGATTGGCGCCGCTCGTCGGAAAGCTCCGCCCAGCGGGTCACGGCCCCCGGGGCCGGCGCGTACCAGTCCAGCGTGTCCCCACGCTCGTTTGCCTGGGGGATGGCAAAGGAGGCCGCCACCTCCTCCCCGAGCTGGCGCTGGATCCCGGCCCGGAGCTCTCTCGCGGAGCGGAACACAGGATCGCCCCCGGCCCCGAGGGGCTGGAGCTCGGTCAGGGTTCCGCTTTCGAGCAGTGGGCCGTTCATCTCGGCGCTGGCGCTCAGGATGGCAGTGATTTCCGCATGTGATGGCTGGAATTAAAGCACAGCCGAGAGGACGTGGAGTGGGGAGGTTGGTGCCGGGGCGGGAGAAGCGGCTCGTTGGAATCGCGACCAGGGGGCAAGCCCCCTGGACCCCCAAACCGCTCGTCAGCCCTGCGTGCTGCCGGGAGAACGTCTGTACTTGACAAGTGATAAAGAGTTAAAGGATTAAGGGGTTAAGGTCCTGGCGAGACGGAAACCGAGGACGTCGAGGCGGAACCCGGGAAGGAACCTGAAACGGTTGGCGGAGCGCAGGAACCACGGCCCGCTGTTCCAGGAGCCGCCGTGCGCCACCCGCGCGGAATCTTCCCCCCTCTCCCAGGCGCTCCCATCGCCGGGCGCTCCGTCGTAGTTGCCGTGCCAGCGGTCCTGCACCCATTCCCACACATTGCCGTGCACCTCGCACAGTCCCCAGGGGTTCGCCGGCAGACTCCCCACCGCGACCGTCTTGCCCCAGTACACGCCAGTCTTGGCCCCGCAACCCTTGAAGTCGTAGTGACCGTCGTAGTTGGCCTGGTCCGTGCGGATGCAGCGCCCGGTCCAGAACGGTGTCTGCGTGCCCGCCCGCGCCGCGTACTCCCACTCTGCCTCACTGGGAAGCCGATAGGCCCGCCCGGTCTGCTTCGACAGCCATTGGGCGTAGGCCACGGCGTCCTCCCAGCTGACATTAATCACCGGACGGTTCTCCCGCCCCCAGCCCGCGTCACCCGGTGTATCCCGCTCCGTCCCCTCGGCGAAGGCGTCGTACTGCGAAAAGGTCACCTCGGTCTTGCCGATCTCGAACGCCTTGAGGCAGACCCGGTGCTGCGGCCCTTCGTTGCCAGCGCGGCCGAGCTCGATCGCGGGACTACCCATTTGAAAGCAGCCCGCCGGGATCGACACCATCTCGGGTGTCATTTCTCGCAACCTGCGCGCCTGGCGTTCCGCTTCGGCTCTCGCCAACTCCTGTAGCCGCGCTTGATGTTGCGCTTCGGCTTTCGCCTTCAGCTGCCCCAGGGTCCGGGGTTCGAGATAACCGGTTGTCTCCAGACCCTCTTTCGACTGGAAGCCGGCGATGGCCTCACGGTTCTTCGCAGTGAAGGCGCCCCCCCTTCGCCAGCGTCGAGACCCATCTCCTTGATCCAGGCGCGTACTTGGCCGCGCTGGGCGTCGGTCAGGCCCAGCGACTGCTCGGCCTGCAGCGCCAGAAGCGCGAGCCGGAACCGAACGTCGACCGTCTGCCCGGTGAGAAACCGCTGGGTCTGGTCTTCAGCCGCGTAACCCTGGGCCCGGACCGCTATTCGGTGCTCGCCGACCTCGATGTCTTGGCGCTCCAGCGGCTGCCCCGGCTTCGCCTCGCCGACGACCTGGCCATCGACGAGCACCTGGGCTGGCGCGTCGACGACCGCCCGCAGCTTGGCGAAGAACTTGATCGGCGGCGGTGGGGGTGGGGAGGTTGAGGCGGTCTCGACGAGGCGCCGCCGCTCGGCCTCGCGCACCTTCTCCAGGCTGGTAAAGATCGGCACGCTGGCCACCAGCCGCAATCCGGCGCTCGGGATCGTCGCCGCGTAGGGCGGGTAGGTCCGACCCCGCGCGGCGCTGAGATCCGCGTCACCGCTGCCGGCATCCCCGCCCACGGCGACAGCGCCCGCATGTGTGTCGTGTTCCTCGCTCCCCGAGCTGGACGCCTGGAGCACCCACTCGGCGGCGTTGCCGTAGAGGTCGTGCAGTCTCAGGGGATTCGCGGCCAGACCGCCGATGGGCTTTAGACGCCCGTGGGCGTTGCCGCGATACCAAGCATGTGCAGCCAGTCCCCCGGGCATCGGGTACCTGGGGGCCACGAACTCTTCGGCCGTGACGCTCAGGCCCCCGCGGGCGGCATACTCCCACTCGGCAGCGGTCGGCAGGCGCACATAGGCAGGGATGCCGTCGACCCGCGGCAGGCAAGGGCTGACGCCGGCACCGCAGGCGGGGATCTCCTCGGCATGGGCCGCGAGCCACAGGGAGTAGCGGTCGGCCAGCTCGACCGTCTCCCACCAACCACCGGTGAAGGGCAACGCCGCCGTTGCATCCGCCATCGGGCAAGGAGTTCCGGCCGCCTCGGCCTGAATCGCCTGCGCTTGCAGTTGTGTCACCTCGTACTTGCCGAGCAGCAGAGCGGGCGTACCATCCGCCTGCCCGAATGCCCCGGAAACCGCATAGCCCCGCTCCCGCGGCGGCGTGGGCACCGCCCGCAGCGCGAGCGCACCGCCGCAAGGCAGCGGCAGGATTAGATCGTCCGCCCGTGGCTGGGGGTTATAGAGACTCTGGGGCCAGGTGATCGACCGCTCGCCGGATGCCGGGGCTGCGGAAGCCACGAGCCCTAACGCCAACAGCCATCTGCCCGCTCCCGGCGCAGCACGCTGGTATCGGCGCACCCGGCTCACCATGATCGCACTCTGTACCCCCGTGGAAGCGACCGCCCGCGGTTGGCAATCGCAACGCGGGTTCCGGCGCCGGCCCTCCCGTTACCGGGAGGCCGTCGGCGCATCCGAGCATAACGACGCGGCGCCCGTCGCCCGCGGGCCATGACGGGCGCCGCCCCGGGGCGAGGCTGCGGCCCCGCCCGTCTCATCATGACCGGTCCTGGACGACCGCTGCGCGCCCGGCGGGCGCTTGCACCCGCCGGCTCTGGCCTTCGGCCGTGCTGGCGAGACGGAAACCGAGGTTGTCGTTGCGGTTTCCGGGTTGGTTCCTGTTGCGGTTGGCGGAGCGCAGGTTCCTCGGTTTGTTGTTCCAGGAGCCGCCGCGCGCCACCCGCGCGGAACGGGACCGGTCAGGCCCCCTGGGCGGGGTCGAACACCCCACCCCGGAAGATGGCATGCCGCAGACGCCAGGTGTCGGCGAAGGACGCGTGGCCGATCCAGGCCTGAACGCGCGGCGTCACCTCCGAGAGTTCGATTGTACGGGCTCGCCAGCGGTCGCGCATGCCGCGCAGGCGGTTGCGGAAGCGCCGTACGTTGGCGTCGGGCAGCCGACGCCGACCGCGAGGGTGCAGCTCATAGCCGAGGAACAGGGCCGGCTTCGCCGTCGGCTGGATCAGGGTCTTGTCCGGGTGCAGGATGAGCCGCCGCCCGCAGAGAAAATCGGCGATGCGTTCGCGCCATTCCTCGAGACGATCAGGATCGTCATGGAACAGCGCGAAATCATCCACGTAACGCAGATAGCCCGACGCACGCAGCACCTCCTTTGCGAAGTGGTCCAACCGGTCCAGATAGACATTGCCAAAGAACTGGCTGGTCAGGTTGCCGATGGGCAGACCGCGGCGGCGCTCCCAGGGGGTGAAGAGGTCGTCGCCAGGGAAATAGATCTCGACGGGCTCCTGCGGATTGGAGCCGTCGATGATGGTATCGAGCAGCCAGAGGGTGTCCGCGCAGCCGATGCGCCGGTGCAGATCGGACTTCAATATGGCGTGATCGACCGCCGGGAAGAAGCGGAAGATATCGGCCCTCAGCACGTGCCGGTGGCGGTCGCGGAAGCGCTCGTAGCGCGCGACCGCGCGATGGGTGCCCTTGCCGCGGCGGTTGGCGTAGCTGTCGGCGATGAAGCCGCGCTCGAACAGGGGCTCGATTATGGCACAGAGTGCATGGTGCACCACCCGGTCGCGGAAGGGTGCGGCCGAGACGGTACGCGGCTTGGGATCGTGAATACGGATCTCGCGATAGCCGCCGGGCCGCCAGCGGCGCTCCCGAAGCTCGCGCTCGAGACGCAGCAGTTCCGTCTCCAGACTCGCCATGAAGGCCGCCGCGCCGGGTTTGCGACGCTTGCCGCGCACCGCCCGCAATGCGGCGGCGTGCAGGGCCGGGAAGCTCGCGATTCGTGCAAACAGGTCGTCGGGCAAGGGTGGCGCATCAGTCAGGCTCGCCCGCCGACGCCACTGACCCGGCGTTCCGCAGGTCGGTTTCCCGCGACGGCGCGCTCTTGAGCCATCCGCCGATGCAGCGTCCGACCTCGTCGATGGCGCGGGCAGCATGCTCGTAGCGCCGATGATCCAGATAGTGCAGATCGTGGGCGAGCCGGGCAAAGATCCTCAGCCGCTCGAGTCCCAGGTTGGCGCGGCGCAGCAGGCTGACCCGATCACGCGTATAGGTGGCCTGGACGATCAGGTCGAGCACGTCCAAGGCGGTGGTCTCGATGCGGTCGCCGAGCAGGAAGCGTTGGCTGCGGGGGAATTTCTCCAACGTCGGGATCAGCCACAACGTGAAGCGGTACATTGCCTCGAGTGCCGGGCCGGTCTGTCTTGCGTTGTTGGACATCAGCGGGGTCTTTGGATGTTGGTCACCTCGGGCAGGGGCGCGAGCATCCCTACCGCCTCGGGGCCGTCAAAAAATTCGCGACCAGGGGGCAAGCCCCCTGGACCCCCAAACCGCTCGTCAGCCCTGACTGTTGCTGGGAGACCGTCCCTTCTTGACAAGTGGTAAAGGGGTAAAGGATTAAGGGGGTAAGGTCCTGGCGAGACGGAAACCGAGGTTGCCGTCGCGGTTCCCGGGACGGACCCTGCGGCGGTCGGCGGAGCGCAGGTTCCTCGGTTCGCCGCGCCAGGAGCCGCCGCGCGCCACCCGCGCGGAACCATCCCCCCTATCCCAGGCGCTCCCATCTACGGGCGCTCCGTCGTAGTTGCCGTGCCAGCGGTCCTGCACCCACTCCCACACGTTGCCGTGCACCTCGTACAGTCCCCAGGGGTTCGCCGGCAGACTCCCCACCGGGACCGTCTTGGCCCGGTAGACGCCGGTCTTGGCCCCGCAGCCGTCGTAGTCGTAGTTGCCGTTGTAGTTGGCCTGGTCGGTGTGGATGCAGCGCCCGGTCCAGAACGGCGTCTCCGTGCCCGCCCGCGCCGCGTACTCCCACTCCGCCTCGCTCGGCAACCGATAGGAACCCCCGGTTTGCTCCGACAACCACTGCGCATAAGCCACGGCGTCGTCCCAACTGACATTGATGACCGGACGGTTCTCTCGCCCCCAACCCTCGTCACTTGGCTTCGCGCGGCTCGTAGCCTCGGCGAAGGTATCGTACTGCGCGAAGGTCACCGCTGTCTTACCGATGGCAAAAGCCTGGACGCGAACCCGATGCCGCGGTCCTTCGTGCTCGAACCGGTCCGGTTCGTCCTCCGGCGAGCCCATCCAATACTCGCCCCCAGGCAGGGCGATCATCTCGGGCTTGAAGGAATGAGTGGGAGCCAGCAGCCTTGGCGTTTCGCTTGCAGTAGCAGATGCGGCTATCGGTTGGCGTGCGGCTTCGTCGTTGCCCTCAGGGTGGACAGGTTCCCGTTCCGGTTCAGCTTGCACGGCGGGCACAGTCTCGGTCGCCGGCGTCGGTGCACTCAGGGTCACTGCCTGCATAATCTTCGGCTTGAACCCTTCGAACAGGTGAGGTTTGAACCCCTCGAACAGGTGAGGCCAGTTCCTCAACAGATCTTCCGCCTCGCACCGTGCGCCCATCGCGCTTGCTTTGCATTCATTCCGTAACTCCTGGTCTATTTGCTTGCTACTAACAACCATGGACTGCGCAGTTAGCGCCTCCTTTAGCCTCGACTGGTCGCCGATCTCGCGACATAGTGCTTCCGCCTCCTTGAACGACGCCATGGCCGCATTGAAAGCGTTGAGTTGGTTTAATTCGATATATCCCTTATGGAGCACCCTTCGCAGTGAGTCGTATTTTTCGCGGGTCCTATGACGTTGCTGCTCCTCGATACGTAGCAACTCCGTCGCGGCATCCGGCCGTTCTTGCGGTGTTGGGGTCTGCCTCGGTTGCGCCAAGCGGTCAGGCCCGGGTGTGGACGGGACGGGCGATTTGGGTTGCTGTTGTGTCAACACCACGGCTCGACCATCGGACCGCCGCTTTGTGCGCGGTCCTAATACCACCAGACCCAGGACCAGCAACGCTCCGAACCAGCTTGCCAGCAACAGCCCGACAGCAAGCCGGCCTTGGAAGGACGGTACTGTCCTAACAGCTGACTGCATCGCCACCGCCACCTGGGTCCAACGGTTGGCCCCGATGCGGGGCTGCTCGCGGGCGGTGGCGTATCCCTCCGCCTCCAGCTCCACGCGGTGCTCGCCGAGGGCGAGCCCGGTCAACTCCAGCGGTTTGCCCGGCACGACCTGACCGGCCGGTTGACCATCGAGGCGCACTTGCGCCGGGACGTCGACGTTGACTTGGAGGTGCCCGAGCGCGACGGGCTGGTCGATGCGCGTCGGCGGGGGCAGCGGCGGGAGGCTGGCGACCGTCTCCCCGGCGGGTAGGTCCAGCACCAGCCGAAAGCCGTTGTCGGGGGCGCGGTTGGCCCCGCCCGTGCCGTAGAGCGGCACCTCGCTGCGCCGGCTGGCGCTTAAGTCCTCGCGCTTGGTGTGCACACTGCCGCCGCGGATCGCCGCCGCGCCCACCTGTCCGGGGAACTGGGGGCTGCGGTAGGTATCCAGCGTCAGTTCCTCGACGTTGCCGTAGATGTCGTGCAATCCCAGGGGATTGGGCTCGCGGTAGCCGATGGGCTTGAGCTTGCCCTCGGTGTTGCGCTGGTACCAGACGTGGGCCTCCAGCCCGCCGTCCATGGGGTAGAGGGACTCGGCGAACTGGGCGGGGGCGACCGCCAGCCCGCCGCGCGCGGCGTACTCCCATTCGGCCTCGTTCGCTAGGCGCAGTACGGCGAGCGTCTCGCCCTGTCTGGGCGCGCACAGCACCGCGCCGCTGGCGCAGTCGGGAAGCCCCCCGGCCGTCTCGGCCAGCCAGCGCGAGCCGCGCACCGCCGCACCCATGGCATCGATCCAGCCGACCCGCCCCTGGACCATGCGGCCGAGCGGCGCGATCTCCGGACAGGTCCCCGTCCCGGCGGCGGCGAGCGCGCGGTATTGCAGCTCGGCGACCTCGTATTTGCCGATCAGGAGGTAGTGGCCGCCGTCGTGTGCAAAGGGGCCGCGCAGGCGGTAGAGGGGCGCCAGCGCCGCGCTCGCCCCCGCCGGCACCGCCCCCTCGGCCTGCACCCAGCGAAAGGCCATGGCCCCGCCGCAGGGCAGCGGTACCAGCACGTCGTCGGGACGCGGCTTGGGGTTGAAGAGATCGCGCGGCCAGGTGATCTCTAGGGCAACCGACGCGTGCGAGATGGCGAGGAGAAACACGGGGAGCGACAGCCAGCCCGACCTCCCCGGTAAACGCAAGACTGCCCGCTGTTGCCGAAGCTCAACCCTCATTGTCGCTCCCGCGTGTCGCGGCCCCGCGCATGAATCGACCGTTGGTGCGGTAGTTGATGGAGACCTCAGACCACCTCCCTGTACCCAATACGTATCTATCCTGCGATTGCCCGGATGCCTTAGAACCGGCCCGAGAAATCACGCAGCCTATCGGGTTTAGCCCTTGAGGGTCTTGGCGAGCAGTAGGCCGACCCAATCTGGCTTCCCCTTGGGATGGGTGGGACGCATGCTCTTGCCCTTCGCTAGCCGCAGCTGGATAGGACGTGTGTTCGAGGAACTGCTGCGGATCGCCGGCTTGTCGAGCCAGCGGCCCTCGTTCCATTCTCGCACTTTGCCCCGGACCTCGCCCAGCGTTCAGGGTCTTACGGGCGCACTCTGAAGGGGGGCGCGGCTTCGACTGCGATCGGGCACGCTCAGGGTTGGGCGGCCGGTTTGGCGGGCTGTATCAATGCTGGTGCTGGCAGGGCCGCGTCCGACGCGGGCACTGCCCTACCGGGCGCTTGCGAGCCAGGACCGGCCAGCAGGCTCTTGGCGACACGAAAGCCCACCATGTAGCTCCAGTTTTCGGGGCGGCCAGAACTGCGGTTGGCTGAGCGCAATACCCTCGGTACGTCGAACCACGAGCCGCCGCGTAATACCCGCTCGGGATTCTTGCCGCTCTCCCAAGCGCTGCTGTCGGCTGGCGCTCCCAGGTAACCGACGTGGTAGCGATCTTGCACCCACTCCCACACGTTCCCGGCAATGTCATGAATCCCCCACGGGTTCGCCCTAAAGGACCCCACCGGCACCGTTTGCCTCCGGTACACACCCGTCTTCGCGCCACAATCGCCATAGTCATAGCGCCCGTCGTAATTCGCCTGGTCAGTATGGATGCACCTCCCTGTCCAGAATTGCGTCTGCATCCCCGCGCGCGCCGCGTATTCCCATTCCGCCTCGCTCGGCAACCGATATGTTTCGCCGGTCTCCTTCGACAGCCAGGCGGTATAAGCGAGTGCATCATTCCAGCTCACATTAATCACGGGGCGATCCCCTCGTCCCCAACCGCTATCGCTGGGCTTGCGCTGCGCCGTCGCCTCGACAAACGCATCGTACTGGGCGAATGTGACCTCCGTCTTGCCAAGTGCGAAGGGGGCAATGAGAACCTCGTGCCGTGGGCGCTCGCTCGCGTGACGTTCGGGCTCATCGCGTAGCGAGCCCATTGAAAACACGCCGCCCGGTAGCACGATCATTTCGAGCACGAAGGGAAGCTCAGAAGCCAGCCGCATGGGAGCGTGCTGCTGTGCGGAAGCCGGTACCGCCTCCCGGTTGGACTGCGGGCCTTCGACCTTGCTCGATGCTGCCGATCCTGCGCCTGCCTCAGCCAAGCCCGCGGTTCCCGGGGGAGTGGCGTGCGATGTCCTAGCGAGGCGAAAACCCAGAGACGTCCCGCGGACCTTGGGCCCGACTGCGTCCCGAACGGCTGACCGCAAAATGCCTGCCTTCTCAGCGAAGGAGCCGCCCCGTATGATCCGAAAGGGCCGCCCGCCATCCTCCCACGGACTCCCACCAGCCGGTGCCCCGACGTAACTGGCGTGCCAAGGGTCCTGGACCCACTCCCACACGTTGCCAGCCGTGTCGTGAAGCCCAAAAGGGTTCGGTTTGAAAGACGCTACTGGTAGGGTTTGCTTGCGGGAGACACCCGACGTGCCACCGCAACCGGCGTAGCCGCGCTTGCCGTCGTAGTTGGCCTGCGTCGTATCGATGCACCGGCCCGTCCAAAATGGGGCGCTCGTCCCAGCCCGCGCCGCGTATTCCCATTCCGCCTCGCTTGGTAGCCGGTACTGCTCGCCGGTTTCCTCTGAGAGCCAAGCGGCATAAGCTGCCGCGTCCTCCCACGAGACATTGATAACTGGCTGTTTCGCTCGACCCCAACCGTTGTCGTCGGGATTACTCCGACCATTAGCTTTACCCCTCGCTTCAATAAACTCGTCGTACTGTGCGAAGGTCACCTCAGTTCTTCCGATCGCGAATGGCTCGACATGAACTTTGCGCCGCGGCCGCTCACTCGCGTTCCCGTCACGTTCCGTAGCGGGCGAGCCCATCCAAAACTCACCGCCGGGGACTTCGATCATGTCGGGTTCGACCCGTGCCGCGCCTAGGAGCAGTTGGGCCTTCTTGACTGAGTCGTCCCAAATTTCCAAGGCCATAGGGAGTAGGATCTCGACACGGCGCGAGTCAAGTCCGTAGGCGTTTGCCACTTGCCGAACGGAGCGACGCTCGCGACTGAGTTGGTCGCCGCTTGTCCCCGTTCGAACCGCCATCCAATAGGCACTCATTTGAAGAAGTACTTCGGTTGGCAACTTACCCAGTTCATCGACACCCAATGCCGGTTCGCCAGGCGCAGCCGCCTGACCCGGGATGGCGCCCGCTGGTGCTTTAGGGGCCTTGGTAGCCAGTTCGACATGCACCTGAGCCCTTTCATTCGCCTCGATCCGGCGCGTTTGGGTCGCCGTTAAGCGCCCCGGCGCATTGACCTCCAACAAGTGCTCACCGATTACGACAGCGGTGCACTCCAAGGGGCGTTCGGGTGTAGCCTTGCCTACGATTGCACCATCCAAGAGTATCTCGGCTGGGACATTGACCGAGACGCATAGCTGACCGGCGAGGCGTTCAAGTTCGACTCGGCGCTCCTCCCTGCGACCGGTCCTAATCCGAAGCACGCTCGTCACGGTCGAGTAGCCCGAAGCGCTGACCTCAAGATGTCGCTCACCCACCTCGACTGATTCAAGCTCCAAGGGCCGGCCCAAAAAGGCAGTGCCCACGGGCTTTCCATCGAGGCGCACCTCGGCAGGGACGTTGACGGCGACGCGGAGCCCCCCAACGAACATCATCGGCTTCGGCGCCGGCCCAGGGGCTTCAGAAAACGGCTCGTCAAGCTTGTTTGGCTGGGTTAACCGACGCCGCTCGGCCTCGCGCACCTTCTCCAGGCTGGTGAAGATCGGCACGCCGGCCGCCAGGCGCAGGCCGGTGCTCAACACGGTCGCGGCATAGGGCGGGTGCGTTCGGCCCCGCGTGGCGGCGAGATCCCTGTCGCCGCTGCCGGCGTCCCCGCCTAGGGCGATGGCGGCCGACTGGGTGTCAGGCCGCTCGCTCCCTTGCGCAAGCGCATCGAGCACCCACTCGGCGGCGTTGCCGTAGAGGTCGTGCAGTGCCAAGGGATTGGCGGCCAGCCCGCCGATGGGTTGGAGCCGACCATGGGCGTTGGCGCGATACCAGGCATGCGCAGCCAGTCCCCCGCGCATCGGGTACCTGGGTGCAGCGAACTGCTCAGCCGTGACGCTCAGCCCCCCGCGGGCGGCATACTCCCACTCGGCCGCGGTCGGCAGGCGCACGTAGGCGGGGACGCCGTCGACCCGCGGCAGACAGGGCGCGACCCCCGCGCCGCAGGCGGGGATCTCATCGGCGTGGGCGGCGAGCCACCGGGAGTAGCGGTCGGCGAGCTCGACCGCCTCCCACCAACCGCCGGTGAAGGGCAGCGTCGCGGTCGCATCCGCCATCGGGCAAGGAGTTCCCGCCGCCTCGGCCTGAATAGTCTGCGCTTGCAGTAGTGTCACCTCGTACTTGCCAAGCAGCAGCAAGGGGATGCCGTCCGCTTGCTCGAATGCCCCGGTAACCGCATAGCCCCGCTCCCGCGGCGGCGTGGGCACCGCCCGTAGCGCGAGCGCACCGCCGCAAGGCAGCGGCAGGATCAGATCGTCCGCCAGCGGCCGGGGGTTATAGAGACCCTGCGGCCAGGTGATCGTATGGGCGCCGACCGCGGGCAACGCGAGCACGAGGAGCAACAGCGTCGCCGCTCGGGCGGGGGCGCGCGCGTACCCACCGCATCGGAACCCGGCCAACCCGCGCGAGAACTGCCCGGCCAGGGGGCAACCCCCCTGCCCCCCCAGACCGCTCGTCAGCCGTGCCTGCTGCTGGAAGACCATCTGTTCTCAGGAAGTGGAAAAGGGGTAAGGAGGCAAGGGATCAAAGGGGCAAGGTCCTGGCGATCCGGAAACCGACGTTGATGTCACGGTCGTGCTGCGAGCGACAGTAACGTTTGGCGGCGCGCAAATTCCTCGGATGGAAGCTCCAGGAGCCGCCCCGCAGCATTCGCCCCGCAGCATCGCCTCCCTCCCAGGCGCTCCCATCCGTGGGCGCTCCGTTGTAGTTGCCGTGCCAGCGGTCCTGCACCCACTCCCACACGTTGCCGTGCACCTCGTGCAGTCCCCAGGGGTTCGCCGGCAGACTCCCCACCGGGACCGTCCTACCCCGGTGGACGCCGGTCTTGGCACCGCAGCCGTTGTAGTCGTAATCACCGTAGTAGTTGGCCTGGTTGGTGTGGATGCAGCGCCCTGTCGAAAATGGCGTCTTGGTTCCGGCCCTCGCCGCGTACTCCCACTCCGCCTCGCTCGGCAGCCGATAGGGCCGCCCCGTCTGCCCCGACAGCCACTGCGCGTAGGACACGGCGTCCTCCCAACTGACATGGATTACGGGCCGATCCCCTCGCCCCCACTTCGCATCTCTGGGATACTCCCGCCCCGTCGCCTTGGCGAAGGCATCGTACTGGGCGAAGGTCACCGCCGTCTTACCGATGGCAAAAGGTTTGATGCGAACCCGATGCCGCGGACCTTCGTCATCGTACCGCTCCGGCTCGCGCTCCGGCGAGCCCATCCAGAACTCGCCCCCGGGCAGCGCGATCATCTCCGGCTCGAATGCGTGAATAGGAGCAAGCAGCCTCGGTCGCCGCCGGCGCTTCAGAAGCCCGTACCCGAGCCACGCCAGCGCAAGCCCACCCAAGATCACGCGCCAGGGCATTCCGCCGGATGGCACGGCGCCGGGCGACTGCATCACCGTCGTCACCTGAGTCCAACGGTTGGCCTCGATGTGGGGGTGCTCGCTGGCGGTGGCGTAACCCTCGGCGTCCAGCGCGATGCGGTGCTCGCCGACCCCGAGCCCGGTCAGCTCCAGCGGCTTGCCGGGCGCGGCCTGACCGGCCGGTAGTCCGTCCAGGCGCACCCGCGCCGGGACGTCGACGTTGACTTGGAGGTGCCCGAGCGCGGCGGGCTGGTCGATGCGCGTCGGCGGGGGCAGCGGCGCGAGGCTGGCGACGGTCTCCCCGGCGGGCAGGTCCAGCACCAGCCGAAAGCCGTTGTCGGGGGCGCGGTTGGCCCCGCCCGCGCCGTAGAGCGGCACCTCGTTGCGCCGGCTGGCGCTGAGGTCCTCGCGCTTGGTGTGGACGCTGCCGCCGCGGATCGCCGCCGCGCCGACCTGTCCGGGAAACTGGGGGCTGCGATAGGGAGCGAGGGTCAGTTCCTCGACGTTGCCGTAGATGTCGTGCAATCCCAGGGGATTGGGCTCGCGGTAGCCGATGGGCTTGAGCTTGCCGTCGGTGTTGCGCTGGTACCAGACGTGGGCCTCCAGCCCGCCGTCCATGGGGTAGAGGGACTCGGCGAACTGGGCGGGGGCGACCGCCAGCCCGCCGCGCGCGGCGTACTCCCATTCGGCCTCGTTCGCTAGGCGCAGTACGGCGAGCGTCTCGCCCTGTCTGGGCGCGCACAGCACCGCGCCGCTGGCGCAGTCGGGAAGCCCCCCGGCCGTCTCGGCCAGCCAGCGCGAGCCGCGCACCGCCGCACCCATGGCATCGATCCAGCCGACCCGCCCCTGGACCATGCGGCCGAGCGGCGCGATCTCCGGACAGGTCCCCGTCCCGGCGGCGGCGAGCGCGCGGTATTGCAGCTCGGCGACCTCGTATTTGCCGATCAGGAGGTAGTGGCCGCCGTCGTGTGCAAAGGGGCCGCGCAGGCGGTAGAGGGGCGCCAGCGCCGCGCTCGCCCCCGCCGGCACCGCCCCCTCGGCCTGCACCCAGCGAAAGGCCATGGCCCCGCCGCAGGGCAGCGGTACCAGCACGTCGTCGGGACGCGGCTTGGGGTTGAAGAGATCGCGCGGCCAGGTGATCTCTAGGGCGCGCGGCGGGGACGCGGCGACGAGGAGGCATACGGCGAGCGCGACCGGAAAGCGGCTAGAAGGTGCGGCGACGCGCGGCGTCGGTCCCTGTGGCAACGGTGTCGCGGTCATAATCGCCTCCCTCGCTTCGTGACGCTCCGCATCGCTTTCCCCCAAGGCTCCACAGGACTAAGCGTGTCGGCACTCGGCTGGCCCGGTGGTACCGAGCGCTTGCGAGAGCCAGGAACCGAAAGATCGAGAAAGGCCAACAAGGCACGTCGCCCCGAACGCAGAGTGCTTCCGCCGCGCCCGCATTCGATAGGCTCTCCCATACCAATGACGCAAAAGGGATAACGGGTCAACGGCGTAAGGTCCTGGCGAGACGGAAACCGGTGTCGCCGTCTCGTAACCCTAGGGAGCCCCTGCTGCGACACGCCGAGCGCAGCCCCCATGGGACGTTTTCCCAGGAGGCGCCGCGCAACACCCGCGCGGAAGCATCCCCCCTGTCCCAGGCGCTCCCGTCGGCGGGCGCTCCCTTGTAGTTCCTGTGCCAGCGGTCTTGTACCCACTCCCACACGTTGCCGTGCACGTCGTGCAGACCCCAGGGGTTCGCCGGCGAACTCCCCACCGGGACCGTCTTACCACGAAAGACGCCGGTCTTGGCCCCGCAACTGTTGTAGTCGTAACGTCCGTCGTAGTTGGCCTGGTCTCCGTTTATACAGCGCCCGGTCCAGAACGGCGTCTCGGTGCCCGCCCGCGCCGCGTACTCCCACTCCGCCTCGCTCGGCAGCCGGTAAGTCTGGCCAGTCAGCTCCGACAGCCAATGCGCGTAGGCCACGGCGTCCTCCCAACCGACATGGATCACCGGAAGATTCCCCCGCCCCCAACCCTCGTCGCCCGGTTTCTTCCGCCCTGTCGCCTCGGCGAAGGCGTCATATTGTGTAAAGGTCACCTCGGTCTTGCCAATCTCGAACGCCTTGAGGCAGACCTTGTGCTGCGGCCCTTCATCGGAGAAGCGCTGGGGCTCGCTTGCGGGGCTACCCATTTGGAAGCAGCCGGCGCGGATCGACACCATCTCCGGGACCCCCAGTGCACGCCGCCGCGCTGCCTGCCGTTCGGCTTCCACCCTCGCTTTCAACTTCTCCACCGTTCGCGCATCCAGGTACCCGCTCTCGTCCAGGCCCTCCCGTTGCTGAAAGGCAGCGATGGCCTCGCGCGTCTTCGCGGTGAAGTTGCCATCTCCTTCTTCGCCGTCAAGTGCCAATATTTTCAGCCACGTCCGGACGTCGCGGCGCTGCGCCGCGGTCAGCCCCAGCCACTGCTCCTCTTGAATGGCGCGCCACGCGTGCGAAGAAGGGGTCGACTGGCTTACCGAGAGCGGGCCGGCGAGACGGAAACCGACAACTGCAATGGTCGTCGAGACCGGGAGACTGCGCCGACTCGCCGAGCGCAACTCGCCGGGGCGGCTCTCCCAAGAACCGCCGCGCACCGCGATCGGCGAGCCCGCGCTCGGTCGGGTCAGGCAGCCACGCTCGGCACCGGCATACGCGCGGTCATAGGCGGAGCAGGTCCACTCCCAGACATTGCCCGCCATGTCGTACAGACCCCACAGGTTGGGCGTCAGTGTACCCACCGGGAGCGTTTCTTCTTTGAAAAGGCCCGTCTCGCCGCTGCAGCCTTCGAAACGAGCGGACCCGTTGTAATTGGCCTGCTCCGGATGGATGCACTCCCCGCTCCAGAACGGGGCGGCGGTTCCCGCTCGGGCGGCAAATTCCCATTCCGCCTCGGTCGGCAGCCGGTAGCGACGTCCGGTTCGACCGCTCAACCATTCGGCGTAATCCGTGGCATCTTGCCAACTGACGTCGATGACCGGGTGCCGGTCTCGGCCCCAACCCCGGTCGTTCGGCAGTACCCGGCCGGTGGCGCGCGCAAAACCGTCGTACTCTGCGAACGTGACTTCGCGTTTGCCGATCGCGAATGCGTCGTCGAGGCATACCCAGTGCCGCCGTTCGTCCGAGTGACGCTCAGGCTCGCGCTCGGGGCTGCCCATCTGGAAACAGCCGCCTGCGATGCCAGCCATGTCCGGGGTGGTCGGGTCAACCCTGAACCAGACCTCCGTCCATTGCCCTGTGCGCAATCGGTACGTCTGGGTTTCGGCCGCGTAGCCGTCGGCCTTGATCGCGATCTGCCGCCTGCCCACTTCGATGTCCTGGCGCTCCAGCGGCTGCCCCGGCTTCGCCTCGCCGACGACCTGGCCGTCGACGAGCACCTGGGCCGGCGCGTCGACGCTCGCGCGCAGCTTGGCGAGGAACCTGACCGGAGGAGGGGGCGGTGGGATCCCGTCGGTCTCGGCGAGACGCCGCCGCTCGGCCTCGCGCACCTTCTCCAGGCTGGTGAAGATCGGCACGCCGGCCGCCAGGCGCAGGCCGGTGCTCAACACGGTCGCGGCATAGGGCGGGTGCGTTCGGCCCCGCGTGGCGGCGAGATCCCTGTCGCCGCTGCCGGCGTCCCCGCCCAAGGCGATGGCGGCCGACTGGGTGTCAGGCCGCTCGCTCCCTTGCGCGAGCGCATCGAGCACCCACTCGGCGGCGTTGCCGTAGAGGTCGTGCAGTGCCAAGGGATTGGCGGCCAGCCCGCCGATGGGTTGGAGCCGACCCTGGGCGTTGGCGCGATACCAGGCATGCGCAGCCAGTCCCCCGCGCATCGGGTACCTGGGTGCAGCGAACTGCTCAGCCGTGACGCTCAGCCCCCCGCGGGCGGCATACTCCCACTCGGCCGCGGTCGGCAGGCGCACGTAGGCGGGGACGCCGTCGACCCGCGGCAGGCAAGGGCCGACGCCCATACCGCAGGCGGGGATCTCCTCGGCGTGGGCCGCGAGCCACAGCGAGTAACGGTCGGCGAGCTCGACCGCCTCCCACCAACCGCCGGCGAAGGGCAGCGCCGCGGTCGCATCCGCCGTCGGGCAGGGCTTGCCCTCGGCGTCGGCGCGGATCGCCCGCGCCTGCAATTGGGTCAGCTCGTACTTGCCGAGCAGTAGCAAGGGGATGCCGTCCGCCTGCTCGAATGCCCCCGTGACGGCATAACCCCGATCCCGCGGCGGGGTGGGCACCGACCGCAGCGCCAAGGCGCCACCGCACGGCAACGGTAGGATCGGATCGTCCGCCAGCGGTCGGGGGTTGTAGAGGGTCTCGGGCCAGGCAATCTCGGCGACAGCGGTCGGGTGTGCAAACACAACGCCGAGGGATACCGCCAGGAGCATCCGGGACCAGCTCGACATCGGAGGAATGCCTCAATGAGCTTATGCTGTCCAAATCGCTGTTGCGGGTCGAGATGGCTCGCTCGCAATCCCGCCGTCGCATCCGAATCCCCCTTGGCGACCCGACTGCTTATGGGACTCGGCCCACTGCGGCACTTCGGACCAGATCGACCGCGCCGCCCGGGAAGGACGCGTGCCAGTCGTTACCGGCCAGCATCGATCGATTCGCAGACCATTGGCTATTGGGCTGCTCGCTGGTACCGCCACCCGCTTACCCTTCCAGCAACGTCGTAGTCGACCAACAAACGGAATCGACCTGCCACGTTGACCTCTGCAATCCGATCGTCCTGGTCATAACGGTAGCCCAGCTCCAGGCCGTTCGGTGCCGTTATGCCTTTCAGTAAGCCGGCTTGGTCGCCATCTTCGAAATAGGTTAGCGATATCTCTCCACCGTCGAACTGCTTCACTTTTCGGGGCAGGCCGGAGCCCCAGTGGGCAGTAGCGGTGGAGCCGTCCCTTTCCATTCGCACCTTTTCGATCAGACCATTCGCATCGTAGGTGTACTGGCGGTCTCCCCAAGTGGAGTAAATACGCTGGATACGTCCAGTATCGTCGCGCGCGATCTTGTACCCCAGCTTCCGGCCGTCGCGCTCGGTCAGCAAGGATTCGATCTCGCCCAGTCGATCGTAGCCCACCGACAGATTCAGTCCGCTGTAATCGCTAATCTTTGTGGGCCGGCCCTGTGGATCGAGAAGGGTCTCCTGCCAGTGTCCAAAGGTTCCGCTTTCGTCCGGCGGGGCCAGTATCATGCGGGTCAATAGCCCATCCGAACCGTACTCATAGTGCTCGGCCTGGGTATCGGTTCGCGACCTTTGTAACCGTCCGTCCGGGGTCCATTGCTGCTCCAGTAATGGTCGGCCGTTCTCGACCAGAGAGGTCAGCCGCCCGGCGTCGTCGTATTCGCTCGAGACTCGATAGCCCCCTTCGATGTCCAGCGTGCGCTCCCGCCCATTCGCCGACTCGGCGATCCGGGCGATATGGGCGCCCTCGTCGTCGGCGATGTCGAGCGCGGTCTCCCCTCGATCGGAATAGCTCCAGGAGGCCCGAAGTCGGCCAGAGTAACGCGCCGAGACCGGTCGGAAGGCCGGATCGTAGCGAATGGTCTGCGAGACGGCGCCGCTCGGCCCGGCGACCGTGACTGTCCTACCGTCGGCGTCGGCGGAGACGCGATAGTCCGTCGTCGTCCCATCGGCCCCCACCTCTCTCAGCAATTGACCTCGGGGATCGTATTCGAAGCTCCTGACAACGGGATCGCTGTCGTTACCCGTCTCGGCCTTCGGAGGTCCGAAGGTAACGGCCGTGACCCATGGTCCCTGGTAACGGTAGCCCACTCGGCCGGCTTCGGACGCCGCCCACGCGAGTCGGCTGCCGCTGTATCCGTATCGTATCGTTGACGCGCCGATGTCCCGGTCGAGTCGCTTGCCGCTGGCAGATTCCAGTTGGCCCGAAGCGTTGTAGCCGAGCTCGATCGAAGCCATTGGCGTGTTTCCCCAGAGTCCGACGATCCGCGTCAAGCGGGAGTGCGCGTCCCTCTCGTAGACGGTGCACAAGCGACCCGCCTCGACCGCCACGAGATTACCGGCCTGGTCGAAATGCCATGCCCCACCATCCTTTCGGATCAGCTTGCGGGTCGGTCCCGAGAGGAAGGCGGGCTCGGCGTCGGACAAGCCGAAGAACTGCGAGGACTGACCGTCGGCCGACTGCTCGGGCACCAGCAGTCGGCTGCCGCCGAGGGCCGCCACCTCCTCGATCCGGGCGAAACGCGCATAGGTGCTGTTCAACGGCGTGATCAGCTCATACCCGGCCCGGGAGACGATCCGATTGGCTTCCCGGCGGATCGGCACACGGATCTCCTCGAGACGAGGAAGATCGAGCGCCCATCCCTCGCCCCAAGGCCCCTTGGGCCTGAAGAAGGAGTTGTAGCTGCGGACCAGTCCAATGGCGTGCTCCTCGGCAACTGGCACCTCCAGGTCCGACTCTTCCAACCTGGCGGGCGCCAGCGCACGGGTGTCCGCCCCGGGGAGGGCGATCGCCCGGTACGCGCTGCCGTTGTGCTCGAAGCGCCGAATCTGAAGCGGAGCAACGGCCTTCATCTCTTTGCGGACGACGCTCTCCAGCACCTCAGCCTTCCCGACAGCCTCTCGGACGGTCGCGCGATCATGCTCCGGAAGTTTGGACAGGTCGCTCTTCGGATCGAAGTCCCGTACGTCCTCGTCCTCCGCTGCCAGTTGCACGCCGCCGTAGACACGGGCCACGGTTCGCCCGCTGGAGCGCGTGACCTGCAGTCCGGGTGTGAAGGCTTCGAACGGCACTCTCGCGACCTCGTAGTCCCGCATCCAGAACGGCATCGGCACTCCCTGGTCGCGGAGCTTTTCGGCAATGGCCGTGATGAGCGCGATGCGCCGCAGCTCGGTGAACACCGGTACCGGCTCCGTGATGCCGGATTGCGGGGGCGGCTTGAGATAGCGCTCACGCGCAATCCGATCGTAGCTCGCCGTAAACCAATCGGCGAACGCAAGAGCACCTGGAGATGATTTCCCAACCGCGTCGTCGACCAGCTCACCGTTGCTCCACTTCATGGACTGGGTCTTGACCTTGAGCGGGACATCGAGCAGCGTCAGATTCTGCCGATCTCCGCTGAACCGATCCGCTTTGGCAAAGACGATCCAGAACCGCTCCCAGTGTCTCTGCCTCTGCAGCATTTCCGGGGACAGGCCGCCGAAGTAGATCGAGCGCAGCACCCGATCGTATCCGGGCACGCTAGTCGAGATCTCGCGACCGGTCGTGTTGTCCGCCCCCAGCGTATACCCCTTCATCAACCGGTCCGCCTGGAACAGCACCCAACCGACGTAGGTGCCCTCTGTCCCCTTCCCGTGCCGGATGAGCATCGCCGATCCTTCCGGATTCTCCGGATTCGGATCGATCGAGACCGTGGGACTCTCGCCATAGATATAGACCGAGAGGAACACGGTCACCATGTCGTCCAGGCGAAGCGGCGGCAGCGCGATCTCCTTGCCTGCCTGATCCAGAAGGACTAGGTCATTGTTGGCGTCGAGCGCGACGCCATCGAGCATGCCGATCCCCTCCAGTGCCCGTCCGGTACCACCGAGGTAGACCCCGCCTACTCGCGAGGGACTCGTCGGCATGCGATCGCCGCTCCAGCGGTCTGCGCCCGCACCGGTGGCGGGTGGAGGCGGTTCTGCATCCGGACCACCGCCTCCGGAATTCCGCCGACGTGGATCCTCGCACAATGGCCACGGACCCGGACAAGAGTCGTCTGTGCGTGTCAGTGTAGGTGGAGGTCGCTGGTCGCACCACGGCCATGGCCCCGGACAAAAAAACCAACTCTTGGGTAAAGGGTCAGCGAAGCACCAGGGGTCATTACATCGCTTGCGTGGAGGCTTCTGCGGCTCGTCTCTTGGCCGAATGTCTCCAGCGGCCTTGCTACGTCGACGCTCGTTCATAACGAAGACCACGTCTGCGCCGCTGTCCGCCTTGAGCTTCGCGTACTGCGCATCGGATCGGGCGTCACCCCAGCGGACGGTGACCTTGGCATCGGGCCTCTGTGCTCTAACGACCGACGCCATGGCCTCGGCTCCCTCCTGAGTCCGGCCATAGGCGAGTATCTGGGGCTGATCAATGCCATCGTACGCCATGCCGCGAAGCATCGCGCCGACCATTGTGTGAGACACCGTCTTAGGGTAATCAATATCGGTCAGGTATACCCTGAGCTTGTCCGAACCTGTACCCTTGGTCCCGCCTGAAACATCCAACTCGCTTGAAGGCCCTGTAACCGTTTGGTCGGAAACTACACGTCCTAGCGCCGAATCACTAGGCAAAGCGCTTTCCTCGCTACTCGTGTTCGGAGCCGAAATCCCGGTCTCACCTCCTGGTAATGGCCTTAGGTTCAAATCATACAAGGACCCCCCCTGCTCTAGAAAGTAATTGATCCGCACGGCATTGGTATCCGCTACCGGATAGCGAGCGGCAAACGATGTATTGTCTGCGGGTTCCTCTCTATTCGCTATCCATAAGTCCTTCCAAAAGAAATATGGCCCATACTCCCCAAGGCCGCGGACCTTTTCCTCGGGTCGCGAAAACAAGCGCGAAAGTTTTAGGGCAGCACCAACCCCTCGATACAAGAAACCGCCTTTCATTGAATGAATCGATGCGCCATAATCGAGACTGAACTCGCCCATGTTTGAGCTTGCTATGGTGTTTATGATCTCACTGAGCTTCTTTCCTGTCGCGAAAGGTAACCCGCTTCGCTCCTTGGCAAGCCTGTCCCACGCATATGAGTTTGCTTTTCGCTCGAGATCGATTCGCTCGATCTGAGTCGCCGGATTGCGATTGCGCTTCTGAAGAAACTCTTCGCGATATTCATCATATTCCGCAAAAATTCTTTTCAGCTCGTCCGAAGTCAGTGAGCGGCGCCGCGTTTCCTGGGGGAATCGTAGGTTCGGTATGATCTTTGGCATGGCCTTGTTCACAAGAAACGACGGTTCCGCGAGATGTGAACGCGGCGATGTCCGAGACCAAACCGACGGAAGAGAAGCCGGAGACAGGTACTGCAGGCCGACCAATGGGAAGGTTTCCGGACGCGCACCGTCCAAGTCGATCCAATTAACTGGGTCGTCGCCACAATATGCATAAGGAGAGAGATTGTCCTGTTGATCGACGGGCACTCGGAAATATGGGTCCACCTGAAAAAAGCGGCCAGCCCATGGCGAGTAGGCGCGATTTCGGGCGAGATAGAGGTTAGCTGTGGCTTCCCAAAACAACCCCGCAAACCGGGGTACGAAATCTCTCGCCGTGTTAGGGGCCTCAATCAACCCATAAGGCTCATAATTGATCCGCTGAGTCACCTGACCACTGCCACCGGCGGTCAGACGTACGGAGCCCAAGTGATCATGAAGCAAATACTCGGGCTGCCCATCGCGTATCATTATTAGTGGTGTATAGATATCCCACACCACTAGGGTCCGAGACTTGTCAGCCCCCTCCATAACTATAGGTTTCCAGAAGCTGGAGAGCGGGTCAGGAACGAAGGTAAAGTCTGTCCCGCCTACCGCGCGCTCGATAATTCGTCCCTCGCCGTCGTAGCGGTAGGATGCTGTTTCGCCTCGGCCTCCAATGAAACCCACCAACTGGTTGTCGTCGTTATAGTGATATCGCCACGTCTCGCCGCCGAGGCGGATCGCCGTCAAGTTGCCCGCTCCATCATGCGTCGCTTGCTCACGTTCAACGCTGATCAGCCGACCCACCCAGTCATAGCTAAAGGTCTTCTGAGGCTCTCGGCTCGAAAGAGTTTTCGTACGATTGCCGACGCTGTCGTAACCATAGACGTATTGCGGCCGCGGCGCGCCTTTGGCGCGCACCAGTCGACCTAGCGTGTCGTATTGGTATGAGCGTCGAATCTCGCCATCGGGGGAGCGCTCGACAATTGCGTCAATCAACCCGTCGGCTCGATACGTGTAGGCGTATTCCGCCATAAGGGAATAATGGCCAGGGTCGGGAGCAAAAGCCCGTCGATGGGTTATCTTGCGAAGCTTGCCCTCGGCGGAATAGTCCCAGATCGTCTCGATACCGTTCGGTAAGGTGCGAACGATCTTGCCTTGCCCGGTCAGATACTCGTATTTGATGCGACCGACTGGCGTATCCATGGATGAGAGACGATTCAGGAAATCGTAGTCGTACTCGATCCGGTAATAATCGCCAACCTGCAAAGTCTTTACGCGGTCCTGCGTGTCGTAGGTGTAGGCGATGGGCGGTGACCCTTGACGCGCGACTCGCGTCAATCGATCGAGGTCGTCATAGCCGTAGGAGACGACGCCCCCATCGTCCGTCATTGCGACGAGTCGGCCTCGTTCGTCGAGCTCGCGGGTGACCGTCGAGCCGCCGGCAGTGGTGCGCACGACCTTGCGCACGCGCTGCGATGCGTCGAGCTGATACTCCAGTCTGGTGGAGCGTCCCGCCGGGTCGGTGATAGCGGTCAAGCGGTCGGCGTCGTCGTAGGCGAGACGCCAACTCAGCTCGTCGCGATCTCCCTGCGTAGGACGCACCGCCCCTTGGGCCGGCCATAACCCCACGAGTCCGAAAATGCACGCTACAACCGCTAAGCGACGAGACCTTTTCACTGCATCTCCCGCATCTCCCGCATCTCCCGAGCGGTTTGTCGAGCCAAGTTTGGCACAATATGCGGTATTTTGCGGACAGTTGGGTCTTGTAGATCTCCAGAACGATAATTCCGCAGATGTCAGAAGAAAAACGATCAAACAAACTAACTGTTCAGGCACCCTTGCCGAGCAGCCCGCTAGGCGTGTAACTCAGTCAGGAATCGGCATCAGCGGCCGGAGCCGCCCGCCGCAAGCCAGTCGTCTCGGAGCGGAGCCTGCAGGACCACATCCTCGGAGACTCCCCACTTGCGCACGCGCTCCCGCAACACGCCCTCCACGCGGAAGCCCTGGCGGGCGAGGACCCGCCCGGAAGCCGGGTTCCGAACCATGTGGTAGGCATAGACGCGGTTGCAATCCAAGTCCTGGAAGGCAATGCGCAGGACCGCACCGCTTGCCTCGCCCGTGTATCCCCCTCCCCAGGCCTCGACGGCCAGCCAAAAGCTCAACTCCGCCAGGGCGTGCTCGCGCTCGATGGCGCGCAGTTCTACCAGACCGCAGAAGGCCCGCTCGTTGCGCGTACGGATGTCCAGAGCCAATCCCCGCCCGCGCCGTCTCTGCCCGAGCCGGGTTCGGACATAGCGCTCCGCGTCCCGCGCCGAGAACGGGTGGGGGATGAAGATCATGGTGTCGGCGACCTCGCGCCGACTCGCGGCGGCTCGGATCGGCTCACGGTCCAGGAGATCGATGGGGCGCAGCACGAGCCGCTCGGTCGCGACCTCCGCCAGCGTCGTCATCCCCCTCTCCGCACACACGCCTGAAACTCCCCGTAAGCAAGCGCTAGCCCGTCTTCCGCTATTCGAGCCCTCTTGCGACGTAAACCTTTGACTTCCCGACGTGGTGGTACGCAAGGTCGGCACTACAGGGCGCTTCGGCAAACGCGTCAATTGCCGGAATTGCCGGCAGTTTCGACAAGAGCTGCCGCTACTTCACGGAGCGAGGTCGGCACTACAGACGGGGTCGCGGCACGTTGCCATGACCGATCAGCAACTTGAGTCCAGTCAGACGGCGAAAAACGCCGAAAAACGGACCGACTGGCCAGCGAATAGCGGAAGTCGGGCTAAGGATCGATCGTTCGCGTCGGCTGGGCACGCGCGGGCTTGCGCCCACCGGTGGCCCGGTTCTTCGTGCACACGCGCGCCGCGATCGCCTACAACCACCTCGGGCAACGCGCGCTCCCGGCCCCAGCAACGGCTACAGGCAACGACCGACACCCTGCACCGCTGGATCGCGGGTCCTCAGGGCTTGATATCCAGCACCGGCGTGTCGGCAAAGGCGTCGATGTCGTCGATCTCGATGACGGAGCCCTGCACCGACAGCACCCGGCAGCGGCTCAACGCGATCGGGTTCGGCCGCACCGGTGCGCGGGTCGCGAACACCCCGCGCAACGGGTTGTCCGGATCGCCATGCGGATGCACCTGCAAGATTGCGCGCCGTTCCGGCGTGTCGTTACGGTCGAACCAGTACAGCACCCAGATCGACTCCAGGGCATCGACCCCGAGCAGCCCCGGACCGTAGCGGTCGTCCAGCTCGATCGTCGTCCGGCCGTCGGCCTTGCGCACCCAGCCGATAGGGCGGACCAGGTACGCCGGCCCCGATTCGGGCTCCGGCCGCGCGGCGACTGAGCCGGACATGGCGAGCCACACGGTCAGCGGCAGAATAGACCCTGCAATGCGTTTCATCGCCCCCTCGCGCCAAGACTCGGCGGCCACGGCAACCGCCACTGAAGCCTAGTCGAGCGCATTCCCGCTCGCCCGCCGTACCCCCGTGTTTGCGACGGGCATCCGAACCCGTCGGCAGAGAGGAATCCTATCGCTGCCCCGCCGAACGATTCGCGTCGCTTCCCCGCCTACGGCAGCGCCGGCAATACCCCACCCCACGCCTCGCCCTCCGCATCCATCCGCAACTGTTCGCTGTCCAACCCATCCGCGCGCTCGACGCTGCGCTGGGCCGCGTTCGCCCGCTGCCCGTCGACCCCAAAGTCGCTGCCGGCCCCGGTCAGTACGTCGATCCCCAGGGTGTCCAGGGTCGGGAAATGGCCGGTCTGCACCAGAATCGCCAGCCACTCGTCGAGGTTCACCCGGCTCCAATCGACCCGCCCGAAGTCCGCCGCGTCGATTCCGGTGCAGTCCGGGCCCTTGGGACTCCCCCAGCCGCGTCCCAGCTGCGGGCGGATCTGCTCGTTCAGGATGCGCGCGAGCGGCGTGTTGAAGCAGCAGTAGGCGTCGCGCTTCTCGATGCAGATACCCAGCACCTTGCTGCGGCAGTAACCGCCCACCGCGGTGCAGGACTTGAGCTCCCGCTTGGCCCCCAGCTCGAACTCGTCCTGCTCGCAGGTCCAGATCAGCTTGATCAGGATCATCACGATCTGGTAGATCGTGTAGGCCCACATGACGACGCTGAGCAGGCTCCCGATCAGGGGCGCGAACGCCACGCCCCCTTGGGCCGCCACCCCGTTGGTCACCGCCGCCCCCGCCCCGTCCGCTGCGACGAACAGCGCATTGGCCGCGGCATCGCCGAAGACCTGCGCCGTCCACTCCGCGGTCTGCATCATGAGAGCCTTGGTCGTCTCGCCAAGTGCGGTCTTCAACGCCGCATCCGTGGCCGCGGCAGTGGTCTTGCCCGTGAGCGTGTTCGCGGCCGAGGAAAACGCCTGGGTCACCGCGCTGTAGGTCTCCGCAATGGGACCGCGCAGGGTCTCCCAGGCGCCACGCACGGCGCTCCCGCTATCGAGGCCCATAAGCGCGTTGTCGAGCTTCATGGTGGCGAACACCAGGGTCAGATAATCCCCCAGCGAGGCATTGCCCGGGGTCTTGCAGCAGTTGACGATACCGCCCACCGCCCGCTTGCACTCGCGCGCCTCGCCGGAGAAGACGACACACCGACCGCCGGGGTCGCACTGCATATCCGAGGCCGCCATCTGCGCCGCCTGCAGCGCCGCGACCGCCTGGGCGAAGTCCGCCGATCGCTCCCCAGGGAAGGTCACGCAGTCGGTGCCCAGACAGCGGACCGGGCCGGTACAGTCCATGGTCGAAATCCGATCGAGCACCGGAATGGACTGAAGCGTCCCGCAGTCCCAGGTCTCCGCGTGGAGGTAGCAGTTGCCGTTGGCGTCCTGCGCCCCCTCGACGCAGACCGATTTGACGAACCCGCAGTGCGGATCTTGTTCCAACGTCGCGCAATCGGTCGGGCTGTTCCCGTCGTTGAACGGGCAGTGCTCCTGTCCCTGGGGATCGGTCCAGCACGCCATCTGTCCGCGGTTGAAGCCGGAGCAGTCGGCGGACACGTCGATCCGGGCACAAAACGGGCTCTGGCCCGGGATCGGCGACGGCTGAAGCTCCCCCGAACACACCGGTGCGCCTGCACCCGCATAACAGCCGTTGGCGTCGAGCGGCGGGGCACCGCCGCAGGTGACGCTGCCCTGGCAGAAGCCCCCGTTCGCCGCCAAGGCGTTGGCCATCGCGACGCACTGGGGGTTGTCCGACCAGCCTCGGTCTTCCACGACGGGGGCGTGCCGCAGCGTGACGGTGACGGTATAGGCGCGCGAGGCGCGCCACCAGTCCTTGGGACCCGAGGTGCGGAAGGCGTAGTCGTTGCCGACCGCGAAGGAGGCGCCGTCGCGCAGCTGGGCCGTCCAGTCCATATCGATCCCGGGGCGGTCGACGAAATCGAACGAATCCGCGCTCGAATCCGCATAGGCGTAGCCGTCGAACGCGACGGTATAACGCTCGGTATAGCGGTCGATCCGAAACCCGAAGGAGGGGGTGCCGGCCGGCGCGACGGAGACCGACGCGGCAATCACCCGACTGCTGTCGCTCACCGCGAAGCCGAATGTCTGCGGCGCGGCATAGGCCGGATAGTACTTCCCCATCTTTTCGTGCGGCGTGTCCGCGTGGACATAGACCACCTGGGTGCAGCCGCTCCCGCAGGACTGCACCGTCGCCCCGCCCCAGGCGGAGACCAGGGACAGGATGGTGTAGTCGTGGAACAGCGAACAGAAGCCGCCGCGGTCCGCCAGGCGGTCGCAGGTCCGGTAGTCGGGGACATGGACCGACCGTTCGCCGTTCTTGAAGGTCGTCTCGAGCGAGCAGTCGGCGAAGGTCCGGGCGATCTCCGCGAAGTGGGTATTCACATCGTCGGTCCGGGACCACAGGGGATCCCGACGCATATCCGGGCGGGAACGGTCGACGGTCGCGCGCAACGCGCGGTAGGCGTCGGCGGTCGCGGAATCCTCGGTCGGGAGGCGCGTTTGCGCGTTCTGGCCCTGGATCAGGGTCCCGGCGTCGTTGCCGAAGAAGGCGCCGAAATCGCCGGCGGTGCCGTTCTGCGCCCCGGGAAACAGCGCGCCGAACGACACGTCTCCGCCGGGATCGCCGGGGAACAGGCTCAGGGTGCTACCGCTCGCCGTCGGGACGGCGAAGGCTGCACGAGCCTGCGTACCGGCGGTCTGGCCAGCCTGCGCCGCCGCCTGCATGGCATCGCCCCACACCAGCGCCCAGGGGACCCAGGCGACGGCGACGCTTAAGACACCGGCGAGGGCCAGGGTCCCCCAGCCCCGTTCAGAAGACCGAGACACAGCAGTCGTTCCAGCGCCACAGCAGATACAGATGGTGCTCGCCCGGACCCGGGATGCTGCGCCACTCGCCCCAGCGGAAGGTGCTCTCGCCGATGGCATGGGCGCGCTGGGTTTCCGGCAGCGGGTAAAACATCGAGAGCTTGTACTGGCTCTTGGTCATGAAGGGGGCGATGGGGGCGCCGCACACCGCGTCCGACCCCATGGTGCGGCGGGCCAGCCCCCGGCGGTGCAAGGCCGCAAGCGAACGGGCGGCGTCGAGACTGGTTTCGCGCGGCAAAGAGCCCAGACTTGGCTGAACGCCGGTGAAGGGATACAAATGCCCCCAAGTCCCTGCGCACCAGAACAACGCGTCGATGGGCGCCCCGGCGGTGGCCGCCGCACCGTCGGCCAGACAGGCCGCCAGGGCCACCGGGTTGGCCAGCCAGGCGGCTTCCGGGTTGACGAAGAACGCGCAGCTCCGAGCTGTTCCATGTCGGGTCCAGCTCGGAGAGGTACAGGATGTCGAAGTCCATCAAGGCGTCGGCGTTGCAGCGGTCCTCGAAGAACAGATCGAGCAGGATCAGCAACGGGAAGGCGTACCAGTGGTAGTGATGGAAGGCGATGTCGTCGGTGTTGTAGGCGCCCTTGCCCTCGGTCCCGAGCAGGCGTCGGCTCCCGAGCGGGAGGCGGATGCCCCCGAGCGACGGGGTGCAGCCGGGGGCGGCGGTCAGCTCCACGATCCTGGCCGGCTCCCATAGCCCGACCGTGAGCCCTGGGTGCGGAACCCCCAGATTGTCGGGGCAGGCGCACAGCGGTTGGTTGGAGGCCCCCGCCGGCACCTGTCCGGCGCCGATCGGCATCCCGGCAATGCGCACCGGGAACAGGCAGGCCCAGCAGATATCGGTGATGAGCTTGCCGGAGAAGAGTTGGGCGTCGGGGCAGCCGGGGTCGGCGGCGTTTGCCTTGGGCACCACGTTGCCCGTGATCGCGAGCCAGAGCGACAACAGCGCTATCGCGAAAGACCGCGCCCGACCGCCCGAACTTGGCACATCCCGGAGGCGGACCATCATCGCGCCTCCAGCCCGTGCTTGGGCGGGACCTCGCGCACCACGAACGCCCGCCCCTGCGCCTCGACCGTGGCCGGGACCCGCTCCAGGGCGAAACGGGTCCGCACATCGGGCGTGAGCAGGTAGACCGGGGCGTCCAGGCGATCTTCGATAGTCCGCAGACCATCCCAGCCCTGGTCGCGGTCGACCCCGGACGCCAGGTACAGGGGGCGCGGCCCGGCGGACTCGCCCAGCCGCTGCGCCGTCGCGACCTGGCCGGGATCGGCGGCATCGAAGACGATCAGGCGCTGGGTGAAGGGCAGGTGCGCCAGCGGGTTCACGGTCTGACCGGCCTGGATCAGTTTGGTACCGTCCGGCAGCGCCAAGTCGGCGCTGGCCGTGATCGTCGGGTCGACGGTGCGTTCGCGAGCTTGCGTTGCGGTGGGGAGGGACTCGAACGCGGCGCGGTGCCACAAGCGACCGATTGCCGCATCGCGCATGGCGCCGAGGTCGAGCGCGGCCAGGCGCCGTTGCAGTTCTTCGATCAGGTCCGGCTCGCCGACGGCGACCGTCGGGCCGCGCACCCCGAGATCCCCGCGGGCGCCGGTGTGAATCCGCTCGCGCAGCCAGTCGGGGGCGAAGAGCCCGGCGACCCGGGCCAGCACACCGTCGGGACCGGCGGCGACGATCGCCGGGGCGGTCTCGACCGCGTGGTCGCGGAATGGCATGGGATCGAGCTCGACGTTGGGCAGCGGGTCGATCCCGTCCAGGAGGGCATGGATCGCACGGACGGCATCCGTCAGGCGCTCGCCGGGGGCGACCCCGCGGAAGACGACCCGCACATCGGCGCCAGTGGCCTCGCGGAAGATCGCCCGCAGGGCCTCGGCGCCGAGCGCGCGGGTGACGAAGACGGTGTAGGCGACTCCCGGCGGCTTGGACCGGTTCGCTGTGGGCTCCGCCGCGGGTGCCTCGGCACCGCACAGTTGGCCCAGGTCGCGACAGGCGGAGACGGCCGGCGGGTTCTCCTGCATCCGCGTCAGGGACTCCCGCCCCAGGGCCTCGCCTGCGGCGGTTGCGTCGGGGTCTGGAGCTTGGTCCAACCACGCCGGCCGCGGCGCCGTCTCGGCCGCAGTCCCGATGGCCTGGGCTCGGTCGCGCAGCGCACGCAATCCATCGGGATCGCCGTCGGCGCAGACCGGCGCCGGACCGAAACCCGCAACGAATGCGCTCAGCAGCAGCGCCTCAGAAGAGCGCATAGGCCCGCCCCCGGATCCGGGCCGTTGGCAGCGGCCCCCAATAGCGCGAATCGAAGCTGTCGGGCGTGCCGCCCATCATCCATACCGCATCCGCCGGGACGGTTTGCTCGCGGACGAATGCCTCCGGCGGTTGCGCTAAGCTCGCGGCCAGCGCCAGCCCCTCCCCCACCGGCAGTCCGTTCGCCGTGGTCAGCACCGGCGTCACGGCGACCCGATCGCCGGGCAGTCCCACCATCCGCTTCACCACGATCTGGCCAGGGGCGAAGAAGGGCTGCATGGCCGGCCCGGCGAAGAAGCTGAAGGTCGCACCGCGCTCCGGTTGCCGGTCGTACCGGTCGATCAGCCACACGCTGTAAGGCGGCAGGCACTTGTGCACCTGGCTGTCGATGCCGATGCGAAAACGCGCACCTACGTACAACCCGAGACCCGCGAGCACCAAAAGCGCCACTCCGGCGCGGACCATGAAGGAGCGCGAGGCCATTCGGTTGGTCAAGGCTGCCCCTCCTGACCGGGCGCGTCCGGTCCGGTGCGAACAACGAGCCCCGCCGGGGCCTCGACCACCGCTTGGCTGTCGAGCACCAACACCCCGCCGTCGGCCAGCCGCCGCGCGAGCGCCCGCTGCCGGGCGATGACCGCACCGACCCGATCGGCGGGGAGTCCGTGCAGCGCATCGCGGGCGTCGAGGACGATGACCGGCGGGCGAGTCGCCAGTTCGGCGGCGAGCGGGCGGACCAACAGCCAGGCGCCCAGGTAGCCGCTCCCCAGCGTGCAGAGGCAGACGCATAGACCCAGCAGCAGCCCGCCGAGCCCGATTCCGCGTTGGCGCGAAGTCTCCGGCGCTGCCGGGGGTTCCGGGATCGCGTCAGGCCCCATGACCCGCCCCCCGTTGCAGCAGCCGATCGATGGCATCGCGCACCGTCAACCCCTCCCCGCGCAGCGCGCGGATCGCCGCCACATCGTTCGGCCGCGTGCTGTACAGCAGCCGCCGGAACGGGTCCACCACCAGCCGGCCGATGCCCGCGCCGCGGTCGGTCAGGACCATGATCTCGGAATAGGCGCCGGGGACGGTATGAACCGATTTCAGCAGCTCGGCGCCGGCCTCCGACATCGGCAGCCGGTTCTCGGCGCGCAGTTGGTCGATCGCCTGCGACGGCTGGGCCAGCAGCAGGGTATGGGCGCTGTTGTCGGCGATGGCCCGGCCGGTGGGGTTGTTGTAAAGGTCGTTGAGGCTTTGGGTGACCGTGATCGCCGCGCCGAAGTACTTGCGGAAGCGCCGGTACCCGGCCTCGATGAACTTGGCCACGTCGCCCTGGGTCAGCAGGTCCCATGCCTCGTCGACGAACACCAGCTTCGGCTGGCCGCGCTCCCCCAGATACATCGCCTGCTGGATCTGGTAGATCAGGATCAACAGGATGACCTGTTGCAGGTGTTTGCGTCCTTTCAGTTCCTCCAGTTCCAGGACGACCAGATCGGCGTTGAAGGCGATGGTGTTCTCGCCGTGAAAGAAGCGCCCGTACTCGCCTTGGGACGAGAACGGATAAAGCTGCTGGCCGACATCGTTCAGGCGCAAGTCGTCGCAGGCCGCCAGCGCCTCGGCGATCGCGTCGATGCTCATGGCCCGACCCAGTCCGTCCCACAGGGTCTTGAGCACCCGCTTGAGTCCCGCGGTCTGGAAGTCGCTCAGCGGCTCGGTCGGGGCGGCCATGGCGGTCACCAGGGCGGCGACGACATCCGCCTCCTCTTCCCAATCGACGATCAGCGCGAAGGGATTGATCGAGAGCTGGGCGTCGCGGGTGAAGGCGATGAACTGCCCGTCCAGGGCCTCGCACAGATTGAGATACGAGCGCCCCACGTCGATCACCCAGCACCGGCCGCCGACGCTTAAGTTTGTGGCGATCAACTCGTTGGCGAGGAACGACTTGCCCGAGCCGGAGGACGCGGCGACCACCGCGTTGTAGTTGGTCGCCGAGTCGAAGAGATTCAGATCCATCAACTGCCCGGCGCGGCCCGCCAGTTGCAGGACCGCCTCGCCGGTCCCCTTCCAGTCGCCGAACACCGGCAGCAACGTGGTGGCGTGGCTCGCCGCCATGGTGCGGTAGCGCATCGACTCCGGGATGGCGTCGCGGTCCGGACCGAACGGCAGGCAGTGCAGGAACAGCGGCAGCGCGAAATACCGGTCCGGCATGACCTGGAAGCCCAGCTCGCGCCAGTAGGTGCGCAGGTTGGAGCCGGCCGCGGTCGCCTCCTCCAGCGGCGTGAACAGGATGAGGCCCAGGTAGCACTGGACCGGCCGGTCCCCGTTGTCGAGACATTGGAACAGGGCGTCGTAGCCCGCCTTGGTGCGGCCCAGGGCGGGCAGGTAGTTGACCAAGGGACCCAGGGCCTGGTGGGTCGCCCATTGCCGCTTGGCGGTGAGCTTGACCCGTGCGGCCTCGGGGTCGGGAAAGCGCACGGTGAGACTGATCAGGACGTTGTGGCGAATCCCCCGCGTCCCCGAGACCAAATCGCCCAAATACCGCGACGCCAACCCAAAGGCCACGCGGTCGGGGAAGCGCTTGACCGAGAAGGCTTGGGCGCGGTGCGTCCCCAGGGTGATGCCCTTGGGCGTCGATTTCCAGGGCATGGGTCAGATCCAGGAACTGCTCGCGGATCAGCCGGTGCGGATCGCACTCGGGCACGATGCGGTCGCGCCAGCCGGCGCGCGGGTCCCAGTTCAATAGACTCGACATGATGCGGACGTAGCGGTCGGCATCGAGCGGCACCGGCCGCAGGCCGGCAGTCGCGAGGACTTGCAGCGCGGTGGCGAACAATTCCGCCGCCTCGCGGCGTTCGTGCTCGCTCGGCAGTGCATCGGCCAACGGCAGCTTGACGGCGACGACGACCTGGAGGTCGCGCAGCCGCAGGTCGCTGCCCGGTCCCAGCGGGGCCTCGGCGCCCGCCCGCAGGAACGCGACCGAGCGTTGCGTCGCCTCGCGCAGCAGCTCGTCCCCATGGCCGAGGCGGAGGGCCTGCATCCGCGCCAGTTTCTCTTCCAGATCGGGTGAGGCCCACAGGGCGACCTGCACCAGGGTCTCGGCCGGCCAGTCGAGATTGAGCAGCACCGACATCCGGTCGGCCTGGGCGCGATCCGCGCTCGCCAGGGGCTCGCAGACATAGCCGAAGCCGAGCGAGCGGTCGTCGAGGAAGAACAAGTGCCGGTCCGGGGCGTAGGCCAACACGGGAAAGAGCTCGGCCGCCCGCGGGCCGCGGAAGTGGCGGTGGATCATCGGGACCCTCCGTTCGGTTGTCCGGCGAGGCGGATGACCGGGGGCCGGTAGGACACCCAGTCGGCGCCCGCGCGCTTCACCAATTGGCGCGCCCGCGCCGGGGTGCTGGGGGCGAGCGGGCGATCATCGGAGTCGCGCACCAGCACGCGGTCGTGCGCCGTCCGCCGCGGCGCCAAGACGGCAGCCAGCAGGCGGTCGCGCTCGGCCTGCGACAGCGGGGCCAGGACGGACCACACCACGGGCGGGACGGTGAGCGAATGACGGCGCATGAACGAGGGGCGACAGTGGACGGTTTCCCGTCGGTGCTCGGCCGGGAGCGGCCGGTGATTCCGGAGAACCCGGCCTATGCCACGATCGGCAGCGTCGCCGAGACCGTGGCGTCGATGATGTCGGGGGCCAGGAACAGCCCCGTGCCGGCCGCGACACCCATGACGAAGCCCATGACCGAGCCGCGGGTCACCCCCGCCACCAGGCCGACGATGATGAACACCGCGGCGATGACGCGGCCCAGGAAGCCGGTCATCCACCCGGTCAGGGTGGTATAGAGCGGGGTGAACTCGGCGCCGCCGACACCGGCGTGTGCGGCGTTCGCCGCCAGCAGCGCGGCGCACAGCGCGCACAGCGCGAGCGGCAGAATCAGGTGCCGGGGCGACGGCCCGGCGCGAAGCGCAGTTGGTTCCATCGATTTCCTCTGTTCAGGGTTTGCGGTTACGGAGTGCCGGTCGACCGGCGGCCGATTGCCCGGCGGGACGCACCGGGCCACGGTGTTTTTCAGGTCCCGCGCCGGGTCGCAGTCGGTGTAGGCGGTGGCCGGGCCAAGGGCTCCATGACCCCCGCGCCGCGGGGGTCGATGGGCAGTGCGCGCTCCTCGACCTGGAGCGGTCGCAGGACGGTGTAGCGCGGAGAACCGGACCCGTCGCCGTAGGTCCAGCGGGTCGGGTCGACCTCGACATAGACGGTGGAAGGGGCGTGCAGGTCGCCGCGGCTGTCCTCCCAGGCGGCGATCCAGACCTCCATGGTCTTGGACGGGGCGCGACTTGGTGCGAACTTCGCGGGGCGTTGGTCGCTGGCGACTGGCTGGGCGGCCAGCCGACCGGGGCCGATGGTCGATGCGCAGCCCCCGAGCAGCAGGGCGATACCGACCGCGGCCGGCAGAAACCTTTGGGGGACGGTCATCATGGTCTTGCTCCGGTGGGGGTACGACCGTTGTCGGCGCCCCATGGCGCGTCGTCGCCGGTCCGGACGGC
The DNA here is from genome assembly GCA_963780725.1 of uncultured Gammaproteobacteria bacterium. Lineage (GTDB taxonomy): Bacteria > Pseudomonadota > Gammaproteobacteria > Chromatiales > Chromatiaceae > Thiodictyon. The sequence continues at coordinate 1,987,778 of CAWACV010000001.1, read as the reverse complement.
CGGGCCGCCCAAGGTGCTCGGGCGCGGCTCCGCGGTCGGGGCCGGACCCGCGCCTTGGGTCAGTCCATAGATGGCGGACGGCGGCAGGCACATCGGCTCGCTGGGGTAACCGGCGCAGGCGTAACGGGTGTTGTCGCCCGCGCAGCCGGCGAGTGCCGAGACGACGCCGGCGATCAGGGCGAGCGGTCCCGGCCACGACTGGGATGCGCAGGTCATTGGCCGCCCTCCCCCGTCCCGCCGGTCCCGCCCCCCGCGAGCCAACCGGCCAGGTCCGCCGGACGGCCTTGGTGGAGACGCCCGTCCGGTGCGATCAGAAAGGGCGTGCCACGCACGCCGAGCAGTTGGGCGGTAACCAGGGCGCGCTGGGCGGTCCCCTGACCGCAGCCGACCGCAGTGCCGACCGGCGGGGCGGTATGCTCGAACAGCGCCTTGAGCGCCGCCGCTGGGTCGGTCGATGCCAAACAGTGCAGCGCTAGGACGGCGGGTTGGGACTCCGCGCCGATCGGCAGGGGGATCAGCCGGAACCGGTACCGGTCGGCGAGCGACGGCAGATCGGCCAGCAGGTCCGCGCAGTGCGGGCAATGCGGGTCGACAAAGGCCAACACCGCGGGGCCGGTCCCGGTGTCGAGCGCGCCAAGATCGGCGGGATCGAGTTTGAGCCGCTTGATGTCGATGCGTCCGGCCAGGTCTTCCGCCTGGGCGAGCGAGGTCAGTTCGGCCCCGTGCCAAAGGTCATAGGCGCTTCCGCGAATCAGGTAGCGGCCGTTGTCGGAGACGTAGAGCAGTTGACCGTCGGCGGTCTCCACCGCTTGGAGGCCCTGGGTCGGTAGACGGGCCAGGCGGCGGATGGCTGGGGCCTCGGCGCCAATTGGGGCGCCCGCGGTAACGGCGGGTTCGGCCCACGAGAACGGCGACAGCGAGCCCAGCGCCGCGACGAGGAGCACCAGCGGGATTCGGACCGGACGCATAGAGGGGAACCTGACGGCGCTAGATGGCCATCAGGTTGCCGGATCGGGGCCGAAGGGACGAGAGGCGAAGGTGCTGGTTTTTCGGAGGAATGCGGGAGATTATTGATCTGGTGATCGCCCGATTGGATCGGTCGGAGACTCAGGCTCGCGCAATCGGCGCGTTCTCGCGCGATTCAACTGACATTGCGCGTACAGAGCCGCGGCCGATAACGTTTCTTATGTCAAGTCATGGGTGCAGGAACGGCACCGATCAACAACAACAACAACAACAACAACTTTATGACTACTGTGCTCCAGTCGGAGCAACTATATGTAGCCTAAAGCGGCGCGCGTCCCTGATGAGCTAGCGAATTAGCACGACGCCTGTGGCGCGCGCGCTTTGAGGCAATGTTAGCCGTCATTCGGCTCGCCAGCTTGCCAGTACGTGAAATGTTGCATGAGAGCAGATGGATTCGGTTGAACTGATGGGTTGGCGGGAAGGCTCGCCGTCATGCCGTTTAAAGATTGGTATGTAGAGCTGAGACGTCGTGACACTGCGACTTTGCCAGTTTCCGGGTTAATGGACAGCAGACGAAGGTCAAACAATGTGTGAAGATCTGCACGCAACAAGAGGCCGTTGGTAGGGCGATAGTCCTGCACTTCGCTGTGCGGCCTGATGTGAGCCGCCTTAAGAACTTCAACGTCGGAACACCCGGAGATAGCGCATCGACTTTCGTATGCGCACATAAGAGCTGACCGAAAATCAGATTGACCGCGACGCGTTAGAATTTCACGCATGACAGCTTCGTCGATAGGCGGAGCCTCCCTGTTCCGCAGGGTCGGTTCTTCCTGCGGCGGGGGCTCTTGTGTCTTCGCTTGAGCGAGGGCTTCGTAAGACTCTAGGAAATGGCGAATGTCTTCGATGGACCACAGACTAAACCGGGTCCACCCTCTGTGCCAATGTAGGTGAGACAGTACCCCCCGGTTAAATTACTGTAGGGCGGTCAGGAGATCACCGATGGCAACACGATTGAAACAGGTTCAGGTTGGCGCGCTGGGGGAGGAGACGCAGGGAGCCCGAAGGGCGACCGGAGTCTCCTCCCCCAGCGCGGGCGCCGCCGCGCCCGCCGCGGCGGGGCTCCCCGACCCCGAGGTGGTCGAGAAGGCCGGCCGCCGGCGCTTCACGGCCAAGTACAAGCTGGGGGTGCTGGAAGAGGCCGACCGCTGCGCGCCCGGGGAGATCGGCGCCCTGCTGCGCCGTGAGGGCCTGTACTCCTCGCACCTGACCACCTGGCGGCGCCAGCGCGAGGCCGGCGCCCTGGCGGCGCTGACGCCGCGCAAGCGCGGCCGCCAGGCGCGCGTGCCCGATGCCCAAGGGCACGCGGGTGGCGGAGTTGGAGCGCGAGATCGAGCGGCTGCGCCAGCGCCTGCTCCAGGCCGAGACCATCATCGACGTCCAAAAAAAAGTCTCGCTGCTGCTGGGGATCGACCCGAGCCCGCCGGCGAGCGCCGACAGGCCCTGATGGCCGCCGCCGCGACCTTGGGCGAGCAGGTCGGGCGTGGCGCGTCGCCTGCCGCAGCCTGGGGGTGGCGCGCGCGACCCTCTATCGGCAGCGCGCGCGGGCCGCCAGCGCCGCCCGCGCCGCCGCGCGGCCCGCCCCGCCCCTGAAGCTCACCCCCGCGGAGCGCGCAGCAACGCCTTGGACCTCCTGCATTCGGAGCGCTTCGTCGATGCCTCGCCCGCACACCATGCATGCCACCCTGCTCGAGGAGGGCCAGTACCCCTGCTCGGTGCGCACCCTCTACCGCATCCTGGCCGCCGAAGGACGAACTGCGCGAGCGCCGCGACGTGCTGCCGCCACCCCCGCTACGCCAAGCCCGAACTGCTGGCGACCGGGCCCAACCAACTGTGGTCGTGGGACATCACCAAGCTCAAGGGGCCGGTCAAGTGGACCTACTTCTACCTCTACGTGATCCTCGATGTCTTCAGCCGCTACGTGGTCGGCTGGATGGTCGCCACCCGCGAGTGCCGCCGCCCTGGCCAAGCAGATTCATCGAGGACACCTGCGCCAAACAGGGCATCCCCCCCGGCCAGCTCACCCTGCACGCCGACCGCGGCTCCAGCATGACGTCCAAACCGGTGGCCCTGCTGCTCGCCGACCTGGGCGTCACCAAGACCCACAGCCGGCCCTACACCAGCGACGACAACCCGTTCTCGCGAGGCCCAGTTCAAGACCCTGAAGTACCGTCCCGACTTCCCGGAGCGCTTCGGCTCCATCGAGGACGCCCGCGCCCACTGCCAGGCCTTCTTCCAGTGGTACAACCACGACCATCGCCACTCGGGCATCGCCTTCATGACCCCGGCCGCGGTCCACGGCGGGCACGCCCCGGCCCTGATCGAGATTCGCGCGCAGACCTTGAACGACGCCTTCGCGGCCCATCCCGAACGCTTCAAGGGCAGACTGCCGACCCCCGCACCGCTTCCCGAGGCGGTCTGGATCAACCCGCCCGCCGCAGGCTCCGCCGACCCGCAGGAGCCTCCGGAGCAACACTAAATTCGACACCCCGGTGTCTCATTTTCATTGACACATTCCGAGCGGCCTTTCCGTTCCGTTCTCTTTAGGGATGTAGACGCGCCGGACGAGCTTCGCCCGGTAGCGCCCCGCTTTCGCGCGCTCCGCCAAGTCGGCAATATTGCCTTCCAGGTTGGTCGCGTAAGTCTCCGCCGTCAACCTATCGACGCCGCTGGCCGCCTCCTTGTTCAAGCCGTGCCAGCAGTGCATCAACAGCTCGGCGTTTACCTCTCGGTAGAGATTGCGAAAGCGATGGTGTTTGCTCTCTTTTGCTCGATTGGCTATTGCCCGCAGTGAGGTTGGCTCGCGTTTGCCCGATCCTGCATGTCCGGCACGAGTTTCCTGTGTGGGCTGCGTACTTCCGTCGGGTCCTTCGCCATGTAACGGGCTTTCCCCGTCGCCGACTACTATGCCCGATAAGACACCCCGTTGGCATTCGGCGGGTTCCCGCCTGCCCGGTTGTTCCATGCCCGACGACTCCACCCGAGCGCACGCCGTGTCAGGGCTCATCGCCCGTCCGTGTCCCAACCCAAACGGTTTCGTCATCGTGCTTCATCCGGGAGCCTTCGGGGCTTCCCGAGTTCTCCGACGTCTCTCTTTCTGCATACCATGGCCTGAGGACTCCGGCGGACCTCCACACCCCAGCCACTGCGGGTGCTTCGTATTGCCTTCCAGGACGTTAAAACTGTCGGCATCCGCAACAAGCCTATTTCGAAGCTTCCGGGTAGAGACAGCCATTGCTGAACCATCCCCCCCACAGATCCGGACGTGACCAATTCGGTCATCCGGTTCCTCGGTAACCAGGACTGCAACACCACTCCTGGCGCATCACTTCGCTACCCCGCAAGCCATCAGACTGCGTGGAGGATCTTGGGTCTCGGCAACGGCATGCGCTCCAGCAAGGCCACGAACTTCTCCCAGGGCATCGCTTTCTGACTGCTACGACGGTGCAGCCAGTAACGCCAGGCACGCCGTACCTGGTTCCGTACCGCGTCCATGGCGCGCAAGTTGCCCCGCACACCGAAGTACCGGTAATGGCCGCGTAGCTTCGAGGTCAGCACGCGGTGCTGCTCCTCGATGTTCCTGTGCCGGTTGCGGCGACACCAGTCCCAGATTCCTTGGAGGGTCTTTCTGACCTTCTTGCGCACGGTCTTGCGTTTGACGACCCAAAATCCCCGCCTTGACCTCGCCCAGTAGTGGGTGAATCCGACAAAGTCGAAGGTGTTGGCACCCCGCCCGCGCATCTGCGTGCGTGCGGGCCTGCTGAAGTCGAGGAGGCGACTCTTCTCCGGATGTAGCTCCAAGCCGTATTTCCCAAAGCGTTTGGGCACCACCGCCATCACGCGTCGTGCATCGTCTTCATGCTGGAAACCGATGACAAAGTCGTCGGCAAACCGCACCAGGAAACAATGCCCCCGCATCCGTGGCGTGACCTCGGTCTCGAACCACACGTCCAGTACATGGTGGAGATAGATGTTCGCCAGCAGGGGGCTGGTCACGCCTCCCACAAAGTGGCAAACAACGCCCTTCTTCCGGGGTCTCGGGGTCGGGTAACGGGGTGACCCGGAACACCACGTTGACCTCTTCGGGACCGATGTCGACCCGCTTGACGAGGGTGCGGATGAGCTCCCGACGCGCGCTCCAATCCAGGTGCTCCAGGCCATCGTCGACCTGCACGGCAAAGGCTTCCAGGCGTCCGACGACCAGTTGCAGTTGAGCGCGTTGCCGAGCGACATCCTCCAGTTGCCGGGCCTGCTCCTCCAGTGCGGCTAAGCGTTGTTTCAGGTGCACGATGCGCGCCTCGTAATCGGCCTTCTCGACATAGCCGTCGGTATAGGTATCCAGCAACCGGCCGATGCCTTGGCGCACCCGCTGGATTTGCGCGGCCACGGCGGCGCTGGCCGCGCACTCCGAACCCGTGCTCGCGGCCGTGAGACGCCGCTCGTACTCGGCCAGCAGCCGCTGGGGATTCTGTAACAAGGCTGTCACTTCGGTCCACACCGCTGTCTCCAAGCGGTCGGTACGCACCTGACGGTTGGGGCAGATCCGCTCTCCGCCGAAGCGATAGGCATCCGTGCCGATGCAGCGATAATAGGCATAGTCGCGGCGTTTGCCCTTGGCGGCGCCCAGACCGATGGCCTTACCGTAGAAAGCATGGCCGCAGCAGGTGCAGTTGAGCAGCCCCTGCAGCAGATAGCGCGCGCCACGCTGGCGGGTGCGCGCGCGACGGCGGTTCTCCGCCAACTGCTCGGCCGCCGCGGCAAACTGGGCGTCGCTGACGATGGCCGGCACGGCGATGTGGATCCACTCCGATAGCGGAGTGTCGTAAACCCCTCGAGCGCGCCGCGGCTCGGCGGGCTTACCCCGTTGGGGACGCAGTCGCGGGCGGGGAGCGCCCGCACGCGTCTTGCCAAAGGCCGCCCGGCCGCAGTACGCGGGGTTCTTGAGGATGCCCCACACGCTGGTGCGGTCCCACCAGTCTTTGCCGGTGCGGGTCGGCACCTGCCGCGCACGCAGGCGCCGTGTGACCTCGCCGAGGCTCGCGCGCTCCTCGCCGACCCAGGCGAAGATCTGCTGTACCACCTGCGCCTGCTCGGGGACGATCTCGTAGCGCGCCTCGCCGCCGCCCTCCCAGCGGCCGATGTAGCGGTAGCCGTAGGGCGCCCCGCCGAGCACGTTGACGCAACCGCTCTGCGCCCGATGGCGCTTGCCCCGACGGCTGCGCTCGAGGATCTTGGCCCGCTCGTACTCGGCGATCATGCCCTGGACTTGCAGCAAGAGCTCCTCCTCGGGATTGTCCCCCACGGCATGGTTGAGGAAGACGACCTCGACCCCGGCGCGGCGAAACTCGTCGACCAGCAGCACCCGATAGGCGTACTTGCGCGCCAGGCGATCGGGCGAGTGGACATAGAGGCGCTCGACCGCCCCCAGGGCAATCGCATCGCGCAGCCGCTCCAACGCCGGCCGCATCAGTGTGGCCCCACTGTAGCCGTCATCGATGAAGGTGCGTTCAGCTGGCACGGCGCTTCCGTCCGCCGCGCTGCGCTCCTGCAACGCGCTCGCTTGGCTGGCGATGGTCTGCGCCGCGGCTTGTCGGTCCGAGGACACGCGCGCATAGAGCGCCGCAGCGATCGGGAGGGATGGAATCATGAGCAACGCGCTCCCACGCAATGGGGTGGGAGCCGAGTCGCTTCCGGCTCGCGTGCCGGAAGTGCCGTCGCGATGGGCCGGCGGATGGTCGGGACCACGTGCGCATAGGCCCGGATCAACGCCTGCTCGCCGCGGCGACTCGGCTCAAACACCGTGTTCACCTTCAACACAGGTCGGCGTTGTTTGTCCACCGCTGGCACTCGCGTTCAGGATGGAGCAGCCACAGTCCAGTGGTGCCCCTTCGAATCCTGCCCCGTAAGCCGGCCGCAGCTGCTGTCGAGAAAGTTGGACCGACAGCTCGAACGGAAGTTTGGCTACAATGTGGGAGGCGTGATGACTCCGCCCTGTGGCGTTCCTTTATCGCTGTAGCCGATCTCTTGCCCTTCCATGATCCCGGCATGCAACCATTTGCCGATCAGCCACATGATCCCACCATCGTTGATCCGGTGCTGGATGAAGCTCCGCAGCCAGCCCCAGTCAAGGTTGTCGAAGAATCCCGTGATGTCTGCATCATAGATCCATCGAATGCCGTGCGTCATGCACTGCTCGCGCAGGTACGCGAGGGCGTCATGGGCATTGCGCCCTTCCCGAAAGCCATAGGAGCACGGTCGGAAGTCCTGTTCGTTAACCGCCCCCATCAGCATCGATACCGCTTTCTGTACGATCTTGTCTTCGATCTCCGTGAGCCCGATCGGTCGCTTCTTGCCGTTGTCCTTCTCGATCCACACGCGCTTGATCGGCGGGGCCACGTAGGTCCGCGTCTTCAGTCGCTCGTGCAGGTCCGCAAGGTTGGCTTCGAGATCCTTCTCGTAATCCTTGAAAGTGACGCCGCTCAGTCCAGGAGCGCCATCGCGTCGTAGCTCGTAAAATGCCTCGCGAAGAAAATCGAAATCCATGCGGTGGATCAGGCTGGTGAAGACCCGATCCGGATGCGCGATTGCTTGCTCTGCGATTTGCCGAAGTTGTGTTGAGATGAGGATTGACCTCTGAGTGTCGTTCATCTGTCCCCTCGGCATTGCGTGATGCCCGGCTTCGCCTTCCCTCCAGCGGGTCCCTTGGGTCTCGGTTCCCCGCCTTCTCGGCCTTTCCTGCTTTCAGCCATCGGTACTATGCTCAGCTAAGACTACCGTTTCTCCGTCTCGGGTCGCTTCGCCTCAAGCTCGCTTCCCGATACCCTGTGTTCTTCGCTTGGGTTCGTGTCCCCTTTCGGGCTCGCCGTCCGGGTGCGAAGACCACCCCGACGGCGCCCGGCCCCGCTCTTGACCGGCGTGCCTCACCGGTTGTCTCCACAAGGAGTTGACGGTCCTCTCAAGTTCCCAGGCGACCCTTGTGTGCGCATGCCCCGCTCGCAGACCCCGGTGGTGTCCCTTCCGCTCGCCATTGCGCTTCAGGGACCACAGCCTTCCGGTTGGTACAGACCGTCGGCTTTCGCGGGCTTCGCTCCGCTTATCCTCATGGACCACGATTTCAAGTTTTTCGGGGCTCAGTCACGCGGCCTGCGCACTCGCTACACCCGGCTTCAAACACACCCTTTTGGGTATGCATGCGGGTTTGCTACGGCTTTGGCGGCTCACCTTCACCGGTGGGAATCGGTCGAATTCGACCTCACCCACTGGGTAGCAGCATCCAGTTTCACGAAGCTCCTTTTTCGATCCCAAGGATCTGGATTTACACTTGACACGAGTACCGGCACTTCAGGGAACGCGATTTCCCCTACGGTCTACAGAATTCTCTGTGTACGCTTGCCCTGCAATCTTGTTCGCGGCTTACGCCACTCCGCAGCAGGACCAACACTCGATACGGGCGGGCGGCTAACCCTTACCCGACGGGGACTTTCACCCCGCAAGAGACGCCGAGCTTTGCTCGGCGCGATAGCGTCGAGGCTACAACTCGGATCTGGGGATCTGGGGCCGCTGGCTCGCGGCCGAGGGGCTCGACTGGCGCGGCTGCTCGCACGCCGAGGTCGAGCGCTGGTTCGCCTGGCAGCGGCGCGCGCGCGGCGCCGGGGCGCACATCGTGGCGCGCCGGGCCTCGTGCCTGTCGAGCTTCTATCGGTGGGCGATGAAGAACGGTCTGGTCGACCGCGATCCGGTCTACCTCGCCGACACGCCCAAGCGTCCGCTGCGCCTGCCGGTGTGGCTCGAGCGCGACGAGCAGGCGCGCCTCCTGGCGGCGGCCGGGTCCGCGGACGCGCTGCCGCGCACCGTCTTCGGGCGCGCCCCGGCGCACCGGCTGGCGATCCGCCAGCGCTACGCGGTGCTGTTCGAGCTGATCCTGAGCTCGGGGTTGCGGATCTCCGAGGCGCTGGCGTTGCGGGTGCGCGACGTGACGCTCGCCGGTGTGGCGGCCAAGAAGGTCCGGACGATCGGCAAGGGCGACAAAGAACGCACGGTGCCGCTCCCGGCGGCCTTCGGGGCGGTGCTGGGCGCCTGGGTCGCCGAGCGGGCGAAGGACGAATTCGTGTTCGCGCAACGCCCCGGCGGGCCGCCGCCGGGGCCGCGGGCGGTGCGCAGCTATTTGAAAACGCTGGCCGCGCAGGCCGGGATCGACAAGCCGATCACCCCCCACAAGGCCCGGCACACCTACGCCACCCGGCTCCTGGAGTCCGGGGCCGACCTGGTCGATATCCAGAAGCTGCTGGGGCACGCGAGCCTGGCCACCACGCAGATCTACACGCATGTGGACGACGACCGCATGGCCCGGGTGGTCGCGAAGCTGTAAACGGGGGACGGCCGGGACGCTGCGCTGCGCGAAATCCGGAAGGTTCGCGGGGGGTAGGAGCCGCGGATTTCGCGTAGCGCGGCGCCGCTGGGCAATTTTCGACCAACCGACGGCGAGGTTAGAAGCGATGCAGCGCTGGGTGCATCCCGAAAAAGGGCGCTACTACCAGGCGGATCTGGTGGTCGATCTGCTGGGCGACTGGTCGGTGATTACCGCCTGGGGCGGGCTGGACTCCCACCGGGGCCAGGTGCGGCGCGCCTGGGTGGCGTCCTACGCGGACGGGGCGAAGCGATTGCGGGAGATCGCGAAGCGGCGCCGGCAGCGGGGATACAGTTCGGTATCCGACGCTACCGGCGCGGTCGCGACGACGCCCGGCTAATCCGGATCGAATGGGCCGCCGACCGAATTGCCATACTCGGGCGCACTCGGCGCTTGCCGCTGCGATAGTCCTTCGGGACCCGGAGCGACCGTTTTGCTATATAGTGTCTCGGCCCGCGGGATTCCGAGGGATGCTCCGCGACGGCGGATAAATACAGGAGAAAAGCCGATGCGATCTATGTTCTCGGACGACTCCGATATTCTACAGGAAATCCAATACCACGGGCGCGCAGGAATTTCCCAATCCTGCAAAGACGCCATTGCCAGGCTCATACATTTTGGCGACAGCATAGGCAACGTCCGGCTGCTTACGAACGAAGGACAGCACGGCTTTTTGCTCACGATTAACGACGACGATTTGATTGCCGTCAAATGCGGTTTTAGATCGGGATACGCAGGTGAAGGACCGAACGCCTTGGCGGTTTCGTTGCAGCTACTGAGACGGCATGGTGCAGACATCGGCGAATATATCGTGTCCCCAAAAATCATCACAAGGATCAACGGTTCCGCGCTTACCGTTAACGATATCAGGTCGATAGAGTCTTCTGCGCCCGTGCGCCCGAGACGTTGGCACGACTACATCTGGGAAAACGCTGCGGGACGGAGCGGCGACGCCGAGCGTCTGCAACGGGAATTCCCCGAAGCGATGCCCTTCCGGTTGATCGATCCGCGCCTGGTAGATCTCGCGCTGGAATTTCCAAACGATCCGGACAAAGCGAATTTATCGGCGTATCGAAGGCTCGAGGACCTCGTTCGAGACAGAACCGGAATTAGCGGAGAACACAGCGCCAAGTTATTCGCGAAAGCGTTTCAGGGAGAAAACGCGCCGCTCAAGTGGAGCGGCATCGAAGCGAGCGAACAGCAAGGAAGGGTATCGTTATTCACCGGCACTTACATGGCGTTTCGCAACCGCAGAGCCCATCGCGAGCCGGAATCGAGCCATAACGGCGCGTTACAGGAGTTCCTATTAATCAACCAACTGTACAAGCTGGAAGCGGAAGCGATAGAAAATTCAGCCCGCTAAACGGCAGCGATCAAGTCTTGCGACGTGCCCTTCCGCCTGTTTCCGCGTGCGGGGCACCCAGTGGATCGAGGACCCGGACGCGCGGTTTCGTGACCACGCTCGGCGTACGAAAGCCGCTGTTGCGGGCCCTGCGGCCGACGCCAGTGCATTCAGTTCAGCCCCAACGCCTTAAACGCCGCCTGCCGGACGTCGCCGTAGAAGATCGGGTCGACGTGCTCCACGATGTCGGCGGGCACGTCGAGGAAGTTGCGCTTGTTCTCGATCGGGATGAGCGCGCGCTTGGCGCCGTTGTCCATGGCGACCTGGAGCGGCTCGGTCAGCGAGCGCACGCGGCTTGATGTTGCCCTGGACGCTCATGTCGCCGAGGACGAGCAGCGCCGGCTGGGACGGGGCCTTGCGCAGCGCCGAGTAGGCGGCGACGAAGAAGGCGACGCCGAGCTCGGCCTCGACGCGGTTCCCGAGCAGGTCGATCACCTCGACGTGGAGGTCGGAGGTGTCGAGCTCGCGGGCGATGCCGAGCTCGACCTTCTTCGCCTGCAGGTAGCTGAAGGCGCGCTGACGGACTCCTTCATCGTCCCGCTGACGCCGCCGGCGAGCTTCAGCTTGCCGGTGCCGGTCGACGACGGAGACCTCGACCCGGTAGAGGCCGACGGTGCCGTCGCCGGTGACGCCGCCGTGTAGACGGTCCCCGGCGGCAAGCGGGTCGGCGGAGATGAGGTCGCGGCCGCCCTGCTCGGGCACGCCGACGAAGCGCTCCTCGCCGGTCTCCTGTCGCGTGTAGCTGAAGGACGTGTGGTAGTACTCGAAGGAGCCCATCTTCTTGAGCTGCTCCTTCACGCGCCGGCGGCCCTCGATGGCGAAGCTCGAGGATCTCGGCGAGCTCCTCCTCGACGACCTCGCCGTGCGGGTAGAGGATCTTCATCAGCGCCGGAGACGGTCTTGCGCACCGCCTTGCGGTCGCGGGCGTTGAGGTGCGCGCCGAGCGAGAAGTGGCGGTCGATGACCTCGGTGAAGTTGTGCTTCCGCAGCTCGCGCAGCGCCTCGGCCAGGTAGTCGACCACGAAGCCGTAGTGGTCGGTGAAGAGCTCGTTCCGCATCTTCGGGATCTCCCAGCCCGGGAGGTAGAAGTGCAGGCGGTCGATGAAGGCCATGTCGTCGCGGATGACGTCCGGCATCGGCGCGAAGAGGTGGCCGGTCTGCACCATCACGTCGATCGGCTGGTTGGTGTTGCCGAACATGCGCGATGCTCGCGTCGCCCGAGACTGCCTCCTGGCCGCGCTGGTAACGTGCCCGACTCGCAGTAGGTCTTCATCGTGGTGATGACTTCCTTCGGCATCTTCTGGAGGTCGGCGACCTCGTCGAAGCCGACGACGTCCCAGATCTGCACCATGCCCTTCTGGCGGCCCGTCATGTGGCCGAAGAGGTTGGCGACGGTCGTCGCCGCCGGTCAGCAGGGCGGCGTACGGCGAGACCTCCTGGACGACGTAGCTCTTGCCGGTGCCGCGCGGGCCGAGCTCGACGAGGTTGTAGTTGCGCTCGGCAGAGCGGGATGAGCCGCACCAGGAAGAGCAGCTTGAGCCGCCGCGTCATCTCGGCCGGCTCGTAGCCCATGCTGCGGAGGATGAGGTCGAGCCACTCGTCGGTCGTGAACTCCGCGCGCGACGCGCCGGTACTCGTCGAGGTCGAAGGTGGCGATCTGGATCGGCGTCAGCTTGTCGATCCAGAACGGGTTCTTGCCCTTCGATCTCCTCGTCGTACTCGAAGCGCATGTCGACCTGCGCCCAGATCCCGCCCGTCAGCAGGCGCTCGTAGTCGCGGACGTAGTGCGTCGGGAATGTGGACGTACTTGTGGCCGAAGTTGACCGACTTCGGCCCAGTAGTCCGAGTCGACGAGGCGGACCTTCACCTTGTCGATGAAGGTGTAGCGGCCCTTCTCCTTGACCTTGCTCTGGGCCTTCATCGACTCGTCGGGGCGGATGTAGTTGTTGGCCAGCGTGTCGTTGACGACCTGCAGGCCCATCTGGATGGCCACCTCGTCCGACGAGGCGCAGTACTTGCCGAGCAGGAACTCGAGGACGAAGACCGGCACGTTGGCGCCGACCTTCACCTTGCGGACGAGGTCCTTGCGGACGACCTTGCCGGCGAACGACCGGTTGACCTTGTCGTCGAGGGCGTCTCGCCTCGGTACCGTCTCGTTCGTCATGGTCACATTCCTAGCTTGACGTCGATGTCAGCCGATTGGGCCAGGACCGCGTCGGTGGCGGGGTCCTGCGCAACGATCCGGATCTTTTTGATCTCGTCTCGGGTGAGCATCATCGCCACGTTCGCCGGCTTACCGGGCTGCAGTGTCAGGACGCCGGAAGCCCGGTCGAGCTCTGCATCTAAAGCCATGCCGCAACGGCCCACTTCAAGTCCCTCCGCGAGAAGAATAAGGCGGACCGGAACGGGCTCCTGCGTGAACAGATCGGCGGCCGCTGATGACGCGCATGCCGAACGTGCGGTTCGTGAGCAGGGTCGGGTGTCCATCCAGCGTCACCTTCGAGTCAGAGGCGGTCTCCGCTACCGCCGAGGGAATTCGCAGCGTAACTACGGGTACGATCATCTCCTGCAAGCTCGGGCCACCGTGGTGGAATGCGAGGTCGCCGCCTGCGCGGAACACGGCCAGGCCCTTGGGGAAGAGGAAATCGAGGTCGGTCGCGTAGCCGAGATCCGCGCCGGACACGCGAGTGGCGGCCGCAGGCGTCTGCCCTCCGCGTCCTGCCCAGCATCGGCGGTGCAGCTCGACCGAGTCGCCCCCCGGTTTGTCCATCAGCATGTCCTCTTCCTTTCGGATCGAGAACTGGTGGCCGTGGTCTGCGGTGATGACGAAATGCTCGACACCGGTGCGTGCGAGCTTTCGGACCGCACGAGCCAGATTGCCGATGACGGTATCCATGATCTGCCGCGCGAGCAGCCCGCCGTCCATCTCGCCCAGGCCGTCGATGGACTGCGAGCGCACGACTACGAGCGGAGCATCGCCGAGCCGCTTTTCGAGGACGCGGGTCGAATTCTGCAAGAGATCGCCAAGGTCGATATCGACGGCGTCGGGGCGGACCGCCTTGAGGTACTTCATCCGCTCGCCAAGGCCCGGCATGACCGTGTCGCCGATTCGGGCGGCGAGCTTGCCCTTGTAATCGACCACCGAGAAGCTCGCGGATGCCCCCGGGAGCAACGCAGCCATCCCGATCGGCGTGATGGAGGGGAGCGCCCCGACCGCCGGAACGAGGCGCAGCTCCTGCGCACCCTCAAGCTGCTCGATCAGATCGGCCGCCATCTCGAAGCGCATGGCATCGACGAAGAAGTAGGCGACGCGACTCCCAGCCTTGCCAGCGGCAGGCTCAACCAGCTCCGGGTAGATGCGGGTCTGGTGAAGGACGCCACCTACCGACCAACCCGCGGCGGAGAGCGCCGCCGTGTAGCCCTGGGTCATCTCCTTGAGGAGCGCCTCGTGGTTGCGGCGGACAAGCCCAAGCGCCTTCTCGAGCGCGGGCTCGGGCTCGTCGTCCAGCTTCGCCACCCATGACTCGAGCGCGCGCTGGGCCAGATCCACGCGGTACCAGTCCGTCGCGTAACCCTCGACCCAGGCCTTCGGTGTCCCGTTACCCTTCTTGAGGAGCGGGCGCACCCGAGCCACCTCATGGCCCAGCTCGGCCATCAGGCAGCATGTCTCCCACTGCCCGAGCCGTCCAAGGTTGCGATCGACCCAAAAGCTCCGACGCCTTGCCGTCACGAGCTCGAAGCGCGCGCTCGTAGTGGGCCTCGGCGATGAGTGTTGCTGCATGCTCGAGCAGGACCACTTCCTCAAAGCGGAAGGTGTCGATCGCGCCGAGCTCCTCCGGCGCGATCCTCAGTGCTGGGAGATCGAGCTCGCGCTCGATCCCGTCGGCGATATCGGTGTAGGCGTCAGCGTGCTCGCGGCGGAGCCGCTCGGCGACCTCCCGAACCCGCTGCGTCTCATCCTTCGTTGGCGGGGCCGGGACCACCGTCAACTGTGCAGGCGACGTGCCCGCGAGGTCGGAGCGGAATTCGTTCACGAGCACATAGCGCAGCGTTCGATGCCGTGCCTTCGCAAGGTTTGCGTCGCCCAGAGAGAGGCCGAGCCTTGCCTGGACGAGCTTGAGCAGCTCCGGGACGGCCTGCTTGGCTTCCAGCTCCGCGTTTCGGGCCTCGTTGGCGAGCCATTGGCAGATCAGCTCCTCGCTCGATCCGTTGCCTAGGACCAGCTTCACGAGCGATGCCGAACCACCGGCGGCGCCCCCTTCGTCGAGCAGGAAACGCACCACGTCGTGGTAGGTGAGCGACTCGGGTGCGAGCATCTCGTCGATGTCGCCATCGGTGTAGCGGCGCCTGAGCTCGTTTCGTGCAAGGCCGCGCAGACTCGGCTCGTAGGACTTGCCCGCACAGTCGAGCTCGAAGAGCACGTTCCAGACTTCCCTGCCTTGGGTAGCGTTAGGGGAGGACGGGGCTCGCAGCTTACCGAGCCTCTCTTTGGCATAGCCGGGGACATAGACGAGCAGCGGTTCCGGCCGGTCCGCCGCCATGATCGGCTCCACCGCCGCTTTGAGCCCAAAGAACGATCCCTCGAAGCGCGCCATGTGGGCCAGCGTGTCGTGAATGCGGACGCGAGGAAGGCCACCCACGCCTTTTTCGTCGACATCGAGCTCATCCAGGAACGGACGGAGCTCTCCGCGCGGGTCGTAGAACACGACGACGCGCCGCTCGCGCAGGAGACGGTCGAGCGCCGACGCGATGTGCTGGTGGAGGCCGTGCATCACTCTGAACCCTTCCCGACTTGGTGAACATTGCTCGCCAGGTAACCAGCTACTGTCTGCTCGACCGCGGGACTCATCATTCGTATCCCGCCATTTCGAGGAGAAACTGCGAGGGCCCTTTTTGCCATCCGTTGTACTGCCTCGCCCGCGTGAGCGTCAGTGTCTCCCGGGCTCGGGTGATGGCCACGAAACAGTTGCGCCGCTCCTCTTCGAGCTCTCGGCTGTTGGGCCCCTTTTTCAATGCTTGGAAGGACGGCAGCACCTCCTGCGCCATGCCGATCAGGTATACGTGCTTGAACTCCAGGCCCTTCGAGCCATGCACCGTCAGGCAATGAACCGCACCACGAGGCGGCGGAGCGACCTTCGAGGCGAGGTCCATCGACTGCAGATAGCCATGAAGGGTCACGTCCTCCGAGCTGTGCTCGCGGAGGTGCTGGCCGTGGAATTCCCGCCAGATCTCGATCTCGTCGCGCAGGTCGTCGCGGAAGTCAGCGTCCCACGCTTTCCACCCCTCATCCAGGAACCAGTCGACGACGCCGGGGAAATCCAGGCGGTCCACCAGCGCGGACCGCAACCGGTCCAGCAGGCTGGCACCGGCCCCTGAACTCCGACCGGCGACCGCCGAGGCCCAGGCCCGCAGGAAGTCGCCACCCACCAGGGTGGCGGAAGCAACGACATCCTCGACCTCGACCGTGGAGTCCGTAAGGCCCTCCCAGGCCACGCAGAGGCGCCGTAGGATCTCCCGATCGTGACGCGCGTTCGCGAGGCGGAGCGCCTGCACGACGATGCAGACCGGCGGGCTCTCGAAGTCGTTCTTCTTCTTCGCGAGGTAAGGCGCCAGCCCGTCCGCCTGGAGCGCGCGTGCCACACCTTCGAGCAGCTTCGTGGTTCGTGCCAGCACCACGCATTCCGTCGCTTCCTTCCCACGCGCGAGGATGTCCTTCGCAACGAAGTCAGCCTCCTGGTCAGGCTGGTCGAGCTCCTGGTACCGGATGATGCCGTGGACCCCGGTGGGAGGGCGGTGCGCCAGCAGCGGCCGCTTTCCTTCTGTCCGCAGCTTGTTGTGTCGGATCAGCCGGTTGGCGAACTCAATGATCTCGCCGGGGCAGCGGTAGTTCTCCGGGAGCTGGACGAGCTCCATGTCGTAGTCGCTTCGAAGCGCTTGCAGTCGCTCCGGGCTGGCTCCGTTCCACTGGTAAATGATCTGGTCGTCATCCCCGACGACGAAGAGATTCCCGTTTCGTGAGGGTACCAGCAGCTTCAGCAGTTCGAACTGGGCCTTGTTGGTGTCCTGGAGCTCGTCGACGCAGACGTGCGACCAACCGATGCGAAGCACCCGGGCTACGCCCGGTTTCTCACGGAGCAGGCGTGACGCGAAGTGCAGCAGGCTCCCGAAGTCCTGGCGGTTATTGGCCAGCAGCGCCCCACAGTACCCCTTGAAGAGCGGTGGGACCCATGCGGGGATCGTCGGAAGTCCAGGTCCCGACGGCCCGCCGTCATAGGACTCGCGGAAGAGGTGGTCCAAGAGCGACAGGACTTGCTTTGTATCCGCAGGCACCGCGAGTCCTTCGGCACGGAGTTGGTAAGCAATACCCGGCGGCTTCTCCTTGCCCGAGAGCTCGTCCAGACTCGGGGGCGCTTCGAGCAGTGCGACGCGATCCTCGTCGAGCGTGAGCAACGTGAAGTCAGGGCGCAGGCCGAGGTGCGAGCCGTGCTGTCGCAGGATCTCGGTGGCGTAGGAGTGGAACGTGCAGAGATGCGCTCGGTCGGCCCGCCGTCCGAGAAGGTGGTCGACGCGCTCCCGCATCTCCGCGGCCGCCTTGTTGGTAAAGGTCAGCGCGAGCACCGACGCGTCCGGCTCTTCCTCCACGAGGCGGACGACCCGCAAGGACAAGACGCGGGTCTTGCCTGAGCCCGGACCGGCCAGCACGAGCATCGGCCCCTCGTTCCACAGCACGGCCCTGCGCTGGTTCTCATTGAGCGTGTCGAGGTCGATCGGCATCAGACGCCTCCCGCGAGCTCGACGGACTTTCGGATGGCGGTCTCCAGCAAGGGCGGAACCGGGGTCGTGCCTGCCTGGATCTGTCGCGTCACTTCGAGGGCGGCGGCGGGCTTATTCATCACATTTTTGATGACCCTCAAGAGCTGCGGCCAGTAGTCATGATCGTTAGGGGCGGCAGTCACTCTGGGTCGCGACTTCTGCGCCGTGCCACAGGCGGAACATGGGGGCGGAGGGCTCGGCGGCGAGTGCAACTGTGGGTGGTTGTCGTAGATCGATTGATACACCGCTCCAAAGCCGGCAGCGCAAAGGTGGGCCTCGATGTCGTTTTCGGACATCATGTGAAGCACGGCTGGAAGGTCCGCGGGCAGCGTGCACGACGTCACGTGCTGCTGGTCCTTCTGACCCTGCTGGTCGTTGTCGGTGAGCGCACACCAGCGGATGCCAAGGTCCTTCGCCACCTTTAGGAACAGCTCGATGCTGGCGCCGAGGCGGTACGGCACGCACCGGACCCCGGCGCGCTCCAGGTCGATCCCGAGGTGTCGGGCGATCTCGTGGAAAAGCGTAACCTCGGTCTCGCCCTCTCCGAGCAACCAGCACCGGGCGAAGAGCAGCTCCCCGCGCGCGTGCCGGATGTGGAAGTCGAACATCCGCTGGTCCTTGGGATCGAGCGTGCCGGGCTTCAGGCGAAACGCCTCCACGCCACCGCTGCCTCGAGCGAGCCGCCGCACCTTAGTGACCGGCACCTGCGACAGGAGGTCACCGCTGTGGGTCGAGATGAGCTTCTGACCAGGGATGCCCTCGATGGTCTTCCATAGCGTCCGCACGGCAGACGGGTGGAGGTGCGCCTCGGGCTCTTCCAGTGCCACGACCGGGACTCGGTTCTTGCCCGATCCAGCCGCATCCAGGTCGAGGAAGGCGGCGAACAGCATGAGTACCGCGAGGCTCTGCGTGCCCTCGCCATGCCGGCCCACGGGCACCTTCGCGCCCGTGGTGGTGCCCAGGTGGACCTGCGCCTTGGTGAGCATGTCGAACATGCGGCCAGGCACCGCCTCGATTGACACGACGTCGCCGGCCTGCATCGGCACGACCTCTTGAACCTTCTTCAGCCGGTCGCGCGCGTGCTCGAAGCTCCCATGGCTGGTGACGACGAGGTCGTTCACCTCCTTGAGCTTTGCCTCGATCTCGGCCTTCTTGTCCGGTGGGAGCTGGCTGTCCTTCAAAAAGGGCCGCCAGAACGGACCCTTGGCGTCAAAGTTTCGGCCTGCATCGCGCAGCGCGTCGAGCAGGAAAAAAGCCACCTCCCGCTGCAGCACGCCCAGGTGGGCCTCGCTCTTGCTCGGGAGCGGGTGCCCCGCCTCATTTAGGAAATCCCACGTCTGATCGAAGTCCCGCTCGGTGAGGTCGTAAGCGCAGGTGACCCGAAGCACGACCCGGCTTAGCCCTGACGCGGCATCGACATGAAGAATGTCCTTCAGGCGGCGCAGCCGCGCGTCGTCCCAGTCACCCGGCTCATCCTCCGCGAAGGCGATGGTGATCGCAATCGGGTCGGCGCTGCTCGGCTCGGCGTGCTCGTCCCTCAGGTGGAAGTCGAACGCATCGAAGACGACCCGCCGCCGCGGTCCGAGATCGCGCAGGCACAGCCGGATTGCGTGAAGGATGGCAGTCTTACCGGTGTTGTTCTCGCCGATCAGCACCACGAGGTCGTCAAGGTCCAGCTCGAGATTTCTGATGCCACGAAAATTCTGGACATGAATTCGACTGAGCTTCATTTTCTACCGCCGTCCCCAGAGTGGTACCGCGTGCCGCGCTTCTGCCCGGTGCACGTGACGTCTCCCCGCTCGAGCAAAGCGGCGATGGCCTTGTTCCAGTCGGCGTCCGAGAGGCCGGTGGCGGAGAGCACGTCGGCCTTGGATGCGCCGTCGGCGACGCTCGCGATGGCCGCCTTGACCGCGTCGATGGTGGCCTCGTCGACCGTTGCGTCCGTGGCTGCGGCGCGAGCGGCGGCAGGGGCGGGCCTGGGGGTGGCGCTTCGCGGCGAAGCACTCCGGCCCTTCGCTTTCCGCCCCGTGCTCGCCGTGGGCGTCGGTGCCGACAGGAGGTCTTTCAGAGCGGCCTTCACCGCCGGTGAGGTCCGCTCGGCGACGAGCTGCCGAAGGGTGACATCGTCGACCCGGCTCTTGCTCCAGGTCCCGGACTCGTCCTCATACCAGAAAACGGCCTCGAGCCCGTGGGCGATGGCAAGGCTGCGGTCGTCGATGCACTTGGGCACCACCCGCTCGGGCCAGAGGTGCATCGCGAGGTGCGCCCAGTCGTAGTCGCCGCTCTGGAGCTTGTCCCAGGCCTTCTTGCACTCGCCCTGCCAGGTGCGGCTCTGCGGCACCAGCCGCCAGAGCGGGGCGAAGTTGAGGATGACGCCGTCGTCGAGGTTCGGCTTCCAGAGCGGTGCGACGCGCGCGACCTCGGTCTTGAGCGCGTTGAGCTCGCCGACGAAATTCTCCTGTTGGTCGATCTCGCGCCGTTGGGCCGCCGACGGGTCGGTGCCCGCGTTCTTGGTGAGGGTGGCGAGCTTCGCCTTCTCGTGGTCGAGCTTGCCGCCGAGAAAATCGGGCTCAAGTATCCGGAAAAGTGTGTCACTGGTCGCCCGGTGGATGTAGATCCACACCGAGTACGAACCAGACGCCGTTGCGAGCTGCCAGTAGATGGGCGCCCTGCGGCGACTCTTGCTGTAGCGCTTGATGTGCGGCTCGAAGAAGTCGCGGGCGAACCAGGTGCGTAGGTCCGGCACGCCGAGGAGCTCGGCCGCCTCGTGCCAGCGGGCGTTGGCGTCGTCAAAGACCGTGTCGAACACCGACCGCACGACCCGCACCAGGTCGCGCGGGTGCCCGGGGTCATCGACGAGGATGCCGTCCGTCGGGAAGGTCATCGGGTAGCCTGCTGGCGGCGCGGCGACGGGGAGACCGTCGTCGCCCGTGAGCATTCCGGGGGAGCAGGCGGGCAGCGGGTCGAACGGTTCGGGTTCGGGAGGTGCGGGGCGTTCGCCGGTCGCGAGGCGCACATCAAAGCGACCGAACGCAACACCGAGCGACCACACAAGCAACGAGGCGACCATCGGCGCGGCATCTACGTCGGCCACTTCCTCGTCAGCCTCGTTGCCGTCATCATCTTCGGTGTTCTCCTCCGGATCGACGCTCGAGCCGAAGCCCTGCTCGATGCGCTGGCGGTCCTCGGCGGAGATCCCATAGAGACGGTAAGCGTGGTCGTCGATTTCGGCTGCGAGTGCGTCGAGCTCGGCCTGCACGGTTGCCGTGACCTCTCCCCATGTCTGCGCACGCGCGGTTAGGCCGTCGGCCTGTACCTGGAGAAGCGCCGGAAGCAGAAAGGCATGGGAGCTTTCGGTTCGAGTATCGAGCCGCCGCTTGATGGACCAGCTTCGAAGTGCGCGAGCCGCGAGTTCAGCGGTGTCTTGGGATGTGAACGCCGGAACAGGGGTTTGTTGGATCAGACCCACTTCAAAAGACTGCGCCAGCTCGGTCCTAGCAAGCTGAACTGCGACCAGCGCACCAAATGCGCCGCTGTTCAGCACTGCGCAGAGTGCGAGGAGTGCTTGGGGATCGTTCTCCTCGACGAAGGCCGCTGGGCCCTTGTCAGCGAAGATGCAGCCCGCGGGCATAACACGGAAAGACAAACCGTTGGTTCGCCGAGGCCAGGTGAGACCGGGACGGAAGAAATGCTGGACAGAAGCGGGGCGAGTAAGCGGTCGATTCGCCGTTCCAATGAATGACCCGTAGCTGCCGCGCTCTTCTGACCATGAGATCACCGTGTGAATGTCGTAGTAGAAGGCCGAGAAAGCCCCTCCCTTGGCCCAGGGACGCCAATCGGTGTTGAGCAGCTGTGGGCAAGGTTCCCAGAACAGCCTCGCATACCGAAAGTCTTCATTCAGAGGGTTTGTCGAGACAACAGTGAACGATTCATGACTGGCGAACCCGACAAAACGGGTGAAGCACCGACGGACAGCGTCTGCTGTCCAGTACGCAAACGGTGACCGGGGAACCTGAGCGAAATCTTGCGGGTCCGCATGATAACGGTGAGGTCCAAGACGTTGAGTGGCTGCGCGGAGCACAGCCGCCTTCTCATCGACCGCCGCCTCAATGGCACGGATGAACACCGTCTTCATCGCCGCACCTCTCCATCGCGCTTGAGCGGCACCCCACCGCGCCGCGCCAGCTTGAACCCGAGCCGGTAGATGTCCGGCACGTCGATCCGCCCGGTCTTCATCTCGCGCCAGACGCCCAGCTCCGCGAGGCGCTTGCGAGCACTGTCGGCCGAGTCGATCTCCGCCTTGCGAACTCTCTCATCATCTAGAACAGGCCGCCATGCAGGCTCCACGTTCGCGAAGTCAAAGGGGACACTCATCCCTTCGAGCGGCTTCATCAGCGGCAAGACCCAATGGTGCTCCTGGATCTCGCTCACCCGAATGTCCGACGCCGCCCTCACGCCGGCGTGAAGGCTGCGATAGTTCAGCGCATATCCATGGTCGATGTGATGAGTTTGAGAGTGCTCGGCAGCGGTCTTGAGCGCCACCTCAAAGCTGCGGGGACTGCACACGCCTCGCGCGTCAGCGAGATGGTTGGGGAGCCATCGGTACGGAAAGCCCCTGCGCGGGGTGTCGCCCATGTAGGGTCCGGTGATGCGGTGAAACAAGCGCTCTTGACTCTTGGCATCGAACAATGCTGGCGCGGGAGGCACCCACGCACCGGACACTTCGCGGGCGAGGTTCCGGTCACGCACGAGTGAACCGAGCGTGTCGTACAGGTCATCCCGATAGCGAGCGCCTCGAACGGAGTGATTGCCGAGCAGGCTCCAGAGGAGACCATAGAGCTCAATGTCGAGCCATCGCAGCCTGGCGGTGGAGGCTCGCAGCTTGGCGGCATCGGGGAAACGGCCAACGCGTGGGTCTTCGAACTGGTCGGTACGGAGGAACACCTTGGCGCGAATGCGACGGAGCGAGCGAAGCTCCAACGCGAGCTGACACAGTCCTTCGATCAACACGAAGAATGACGCGAGATCATCGGTCGCCGTGTCGAGCGCGTCGAACACTAACAGAAGATCGCGCTGATTCTGGACGAGCTGATCGTCCGAGCGCATCAGGAGGCCATCGACAGGCTCGGGATTCGCAACGAGCCACGCGATCTTGTCGCGCCATGACGCATTGGGCGTCAGCCCTTCGACGCTGGATGTCCCGGAGACCGCGTCGACGATGTTCCAGAGCGCGATAGTCTTCCAGATGAGACGTGGAGGCGTCCCGGTAGATCGGAGATCCGCCAATACATCCTTGCTTGGGTAACTGTCGGGAAGGAGCTTGGGGCCGAAACCAGCGCGCACGAGGGTATCTGCCCCGATCCGGGTGTCAGGTGCGACACGCGCGAGCAGGGAGCGGTGGTCACGCGATTGAAGTGCTGCCCACCAGTAGCTCTTGCCCATGCCGCGATCACCGAGCACGAGCGGGATCTGGAGGCCGAGTGCCAGCGCATGGCTCTTCGGCACGAAGAACTGATGGGGTGGTGGTGGCGCACCATACTCCAGGCTCTCCGCGGGCAGGGCGTCACGGATCAGGTCACGGAGCTCGACGGGGGTGAGGCGAGGCATCAGCTGGCCCCCTCGGGAAGAAAGGTCCGGTCGAACCAATCGAAGAGCTTCCCGTAGGCCGCGCCGATGGGGCCCTCCTGGAGCGCGCTCAGCGGGTCGAATGCTACCAGCCCTTCATCGAAGAGAACTTCGCGAGGGTAGTGGTTCGCAGATTCGTCCGTCGGCTGGAAGTTGAAGACGGAAGCCGGATCCGTGGTGTCTTCTGAGGCGTCCGGCGGCTGATCGTAGAGGGTTTCCCAGAACAGCTTGTACGCACTGTCGCGAAGGCCCTCGACGTAGGCCTCACCATCCTTACGCGGCACCATCGACCCGATCACCCAGAGCCTGTCGCGGAAATCCCGGACGTCGGGATGAGAGCGCCAGTGCTCAAACAGGAAGCGATAGGCCGCCCAGGTCTGGCGCGTGTCCACCGCGAACATCAGCGTGTCGGCGCCCATCGCGAGGATCAGCGCGGCGCTCGTGTCATGAAGGCCGGTGCGGCTATCGAGCAGGACGATGTCGGGCTTCTCTTGCTCCTCGAGGTCGCGAACCAACCTCAGCAGCCTGTGCGCCCACGGCTCATGTCCCTTCGGACCGCGCTCAAGGTAGGCGCGACCCAACTTGGGAAGGTAGTCGCCCTGGTCATCAGGATGAGTGCTCACACCGCGGAAGCCGGTATCCGTTCCGAAGCAGGGGACCACCAGCAGTTTGCCGTTGGTGGCGACTCCAAGTTCGCTCTCAGCAACCATGTCCGGCAGCACGAGGGGGCCTTGACCAAGCGCGTCCTCCACGAACCAGTCGACAACGCCGAAGCGAGGCAAGCTCTTACCCAGCAAGGTCGTCCCGACTCCCGGCGATTCCAGGTCGAGATCGAGAACCAGAACTCGCTTACCCTTCTTGGAAAGGTGCCAAGCAATGGCCGTTGCCGTCGTGGACCGGCCCACGCCTCCCTTCATCGAGAAAAGCGTGAATCGCTTCGCTCCACCAGAGTCGGGAGACGGAGATGCGCTCCACTCGGTTCCGGTCAGCAGGCGGTCTACGAGGACGACCTGAGCGCCCTCCACCTCGAGAATCACACGTGCGGACCTTGCCGCCGTTCCGATGTCGGATTCCCGAAGGAACGTCGACGTGGGCGCGTACCCGTAGACTCCGAGCGCATCGGTCAGCTCGGTCGCAAGTGCGTCGGCGACGTCGGCCTGATCGTCGGGGAGGACCACACGGAACTTGCCGAAGAGGTCGCGAACCATGACCACGGGACGATTTGGATCGCCGAGACGCTGGAGCACGATCTCGGCGGCTTTGGAAAGGGCGTCGTTGAACATCATCAGAACACCCCGTCGAGGATGAGTTGCTTCAATAGCTGATTGCAGTCCGTCGCAGCCGCCATGTGAGGGGCAACCGACGCCTTCGAGAAGTGATGTCGTCCCCAGTATCGTTGGTTGACATTCCATGTCCCGAATGGGCTCGTCGGGGACAGGTAGGCGGCGTATTTCGCCTCGAATAGACCGCTTGCGAACGATTGGAAGCCCGACCAAAGAACATCGATGTGCGTCTTGTGGCCATCAGGCCAGTCGCCGTTCTTCGCCTGAGGGTGGCCAATGCCGAGCATTACGGCCTTGAGGGCGCACTCGGTCGAGATGCCAAACAGATGATCGGCGTTCGCGTACCGCATGCAACCTTCGAGATGGATGCCGTCATCGAAGTGCCTCTCTGCAGCATCTCTCCAATCTGTGCTCATGCGGCAGCCTCCTTGCGCAGGCAGTAGGCCGCAACCTCGACCATCGCGCTGTCGAGGACGCCTTGACCGAGGTCGGCGAAGACGATAGGCGGAGCCTCCTTCAGCAGGATCTCCTCACGCCATTTCTGAAAGCTCGACAGAAAGAAACCGGTGCGGGAGGTGATGGCGCCCAGGTAGCCCGTTGGGTGGAGAAGCTCGATGCCCCGTTCCACGAAGGCCGCATAGATGTCGTTCTTGGTCCGAGGATAGGCCGACTCAAACTCCTTTTTTGCCGCCAGGCTCGCCGCGCCGAAGGGCGGATTCATGAGCACAACGTCGAAGCGCTTGCGGCTGAGGTCGATGAAGGCGATCCCTTGGGCCGCGTCGTCGGCGAAGAGCTGGCGCCTTACGCTCATCGAGCCCGGCGCCCCTGCCGCGTACTCATGGAGCGCGCTGACGATGCGCTCCTCTGCCTCATCGAAGAAGGATTCGTCCGAGACGCCGGAGAGATCGAATTCGAGCTGGGGATGCCGCGGGCGCTCGAAACCGGGCAGCGATTTCTGTGGCTCACGTTGTTCTTGGACGAACTGCTCGCGGGCCTTGGCAACGGCCCTCCGGATAGCGCGATCGATCTTGAGCAGGGAGCCGAGCTCTCCGGCGAGGCGCATTTCCTCGACCATCCGCTGGAAGAGCTCGCCAAGCACGTATGGCCGAAGCGTCGAGGCGAATTCGGCAACCATGCCCCGGTCACCCGGCATCGGCTCGGCGGTGACGATGTTCGTGCGCCCGATGAGCGGGCGTTCGTGGGCTGCGACCTTGTGGTCGTTGAATGCACGCTGAGCACGCATCCAGAGAGCGAGTGCGGCGATCTGGGCTGCGCGCGGGTCGATATCGATGCCGTGGAGGTTGTATCGGAGGATCAGCTCGGGGACCGCGCGGCGCAGGTCCGACTCGGACCCGTAATCCTCCTTGAGGGTCCTGCCGGTGACCTGAGACGGCGGCGCGACCTCTGCGCGCCAAGCCTCCTGGTAGATGCCGAAGAAGCCACGCGTGGGGTCGCCGGCGAACAGGTCGAAGGCGTAGAGAAGGAAGTGACCGGAACCGCACGCGGGATCGAGGACGTGCAGGTCGCGAGGATCCTTCGGCAAGCGCTCTTCGAAGCCCTCATCGGGCTTCACCAGGTAGTCCAGGTGGGCAAGCTGGGTGTCGCCCCCGCGCATCTCGCACCAGGTTCGGCCGAGCGAGTTGTCGGTGAGGAACTGTACGACGTAGCGCGGCGTGAAGAACTGGTTGCGAACGGCGAGCTCCCGGCTGTTGCGCGGGGCCTGGCTCTCTGCCCGCATCTGGCGACGTTCGTCCTCGCCGTTGAAATACTGGTAGACCCAGCCGATGGTCTCGTCTTCGCCCCAAATCGACGCGACCTCGGGATCGTTCAGCGCACCCAGCAGGTCCAGCAACGCCTGACGCCGAGGCCAAAGGAGCGTCGCGGCGTCGCGGCGGTCGAAGAGCGCGCGAACCTCCTGGGCGATCTCGTCGAAGATCGTCTCGATGTACAGCCGATAGCCCTTGTCGGGCAGTGCCACGAGACCAGGTGCGAGGGCGATGAACTCCTTGAAGCCGGCCGAGTCCTCGCCGCGCGAGATGCACTCCTGCACGAGCTTTCGCGCCTCGAGCATCTTGATGGCCACGAAGCGGTTGAGCGTGTGGAAAGCCGCCTCGCGAAGGTAGGCGGCCACCGCAGCGGCGGCGGTGATGCCCTGGGAGCGCTTATGCGCGACGGCGGCCACGAGCTTGTCCCAGAGTACGCGCTCGCGAGGAGACAGGTGCGCACCAGGGGCGAGCGGGATCCGCCCATCCAGGAGAATGTCGTAGCGGCCCTCGAGCTGCTCCCGAAGTTCCTGTTCGAGGAGCCGTCGCGCTTGCTGGGTGAGGCGTTCCAGCTTCTGTCGTGTCGCCTTCTCCACGCGGTGCTCCTACTGGATCCAGACCTTCTTGCCCTCGCCGAGGAGCTTCTCGATCCGCTGGCGAAGCGCACCGAGGGCTGCGTCGAGCTGCTCCGGGGTCTCGACTCGGCCGGCGAAGAAGTCGCCGACGTTGATGGTGATCAGGCAATTACCTTCGATGAGCTCCATCATCTGCTGCACCGCCGTTTTGAGGTGCTGCGGGCACGCGCTCAGCTCGGACCGAATGAACGGGATCGTTGCCGACGCAGGCGCAGCGGCCAACGCACGGCTCGCGACAGGCGCTGCAACGCGGGTCTGTTGCTCTTCGTTGAGCTCGGACCACGCCTGGTTCGCCTGGAGCGTCGCCAGCGCTTGCTGGTAGCACTCGGTTCGGGCCGCAGCGGCCGCCTGGAATCGCGTCTGGTACTCGGTCTCGATGGCGGCGGCGTGCTGAACGATCTGAGCCAGGTCGCGATAGAAGGTCTCCCGCGCCATCGTGTCGGCCAGGGCTTCGGCCTTCGGGCGGAGCCCGTCGGGCAGGTCCGCCTCCTGCTCGAGGAAGACCCAGTGGCTGTCGAGCGCGCGGCGTGCCCGCTTAAGGTCGTGAACGCGTGGCTCGGTCAACGCACTACCGAGCTCGCTCGCTCGCTTCACAGCCTCCTTCAGGGCCTTGTGTGCGCCGTTGAACGTGAGGATGGCGTCGTCCTCGCTGCCTACGCGGATGGCCCGCATCTGATCGATGGCTTCCTGGAGCACCGGGGCGCCGGGCAGTCCATGGGTCAGCAAGGTGGTGTGAATCTCGTGGAGCTTCTCCTCGGCCTCGCCCATCTCACGACGGATCGCCCCGGCGATGACACTGGCCTGCAGCTCCGGAAGCTGCTTGCCGAAGACGTCGCGGTAGGCCGCCTCGGCCTCGAGCCAGTCGTTGATGTCGGTGCCCGAAACGCGCTTCTGGAACGAACATGCCCGAAAGAGGTTGTTGCTCGAGAAAGTGTTGCGGGCTTCGACCGAGAGCGCCGAGTCGATGGTCGTACCCTTGCTCGTGGCCTTCGCCTTGCCGGCCCGAACTAGGGCGACGACGAAGAGGCGAACGACGTCGAGGTTCCACCCGAACGGTTCCTTCTCGAATTCGTCGGCGAGATAGCGGCCGGTCGCCGTCTCGCCGTAGCTCGTCTTGTTTTCGATCCGGTCCATCACCTCCTTGAGCACGCCGGTCTCGGTGTTGAACACTGTCTGGCCCTTCTCGTCGCGCACGAGGTTGAGCTGCGCGAAGACGGGCGTGAGACCGCGCAGGTTCTCGTTGGTCATTAGGGCGTCGAGGTCCTTCGACAGGACTCGGGCGGCGCCCTCGGCGAAGCGGTCGTAGACCTCCGGGAGCACCTGACCGAGCACGCGGCTGGCGGCCTGGCTGACCGAGGTCACCGTATCGCCCGGGCTCCGGTCGTTGCCCTGGAAGAACACAGAGCCCGACAGGAGGGCATCGCGTAGGAGACGGCGCAGCTCGCTATCGTGGGTCCGGAGACGCACCTTCTCCTCGGCCACGAGCGACGTTTCGTCCTTGGTTTTGGCTGCGCGCTCCTTGCGAGCGAGGATCTCACGGGAGCGAAACACCTCCACGGTCTCGCGGTCGACGTGTTCATCGAGGCCCGCGACCCAGAAGACGGCCTTTCGCTCGGACTGGGAGCGCGAGCGGGCTTCGCTGGCCTGTTGCTCAAGCTCTGCTCCGCGCTCGGCGAGCGTGACGTGGAATACGATGTCCTCGTCGAAAACGGACCGACCGTTGAAGGTCAGCCCGCCCTTAAAGGTGCGGGCATCTTGCAGGTTGTGCGACGGCTTGGGCTCCCAGAGCGCCATAACCGCATCGGCATGGATGCGATTGATGTCGCCTGGCTTGGGCTGGAAGCTGGCGCGCGTCACCTCCCAGTCGTCCTCGGCAGGCGTCGGGATGCGGTATTGACCGTCCGCAACGCGGACCTTCTGGGCGTCGACTAGCTGCCGCAGCGCCTCTTTGACCTCGGGCAGCACGGAATCGGCGCTGACCGCCGGATGGAGACTCGCGGCGATGTTCTCGGCCGTGCGATGGATGCTCTTGACGTACTGAAGAAGGCAGATGGCCTTTGCCACGGGCTGAGCGAACGGGTGCGCGACATCCGACTTGATCGCGGTGATTTTCCCGCGGATCTCGCTGGAGATGTTGCTCGCGATGAGGTCGTAGATCTGGTCGGCGGTCGCCAGCCGGCCGACCGGCTCCTCCGCGAGCTTCACGCCTTCGTGAATGAGGAGTTGCTGCGCCAGCTTGATAATGGTGCGGTTCGCACCGCCGACGTGCTTCGTCGCACCGCCCTGGGTACGGAGGCCGGAGACGACCTGGATAATCAAGTCGATCTGGTACGGGAGCAGCGGGTAGAGATCCTGGAACTGCTCTGTGGAGAGCTCAGGAAGCTGAATGTCCGCCGTGAGTCGGGTGTTGGCGACGAGGCGGCCGCTGTGCGTGCTGTAGATGTCACGCAGCACTTCGAGCGCCAGCGCTTTCTTTGCGAGCACGCGCTTACTCGTTACCTCCGAGATGTCGGACGGCTCCAGGTGGACCTGGAGCTCCTGCGGAAAGCGGTCCATAAGGCGAGCAAGCTCGACCCTCTTGTCGTCCAGACCGCCCACGAGCTCGGTGAGCTTCTCCTGCGAGGTGACGACGATCCAGATCTTGCCGCGACCGACTCGGCCCAGGCTCTGCACGGCCGCCTGGAGATCGAGCATCTTCTGCACGTCTCGCGCGACGAACTGCCCGACCTCGTCGATGACGAACACCAGATTCCTCTGCGGGCGTCGACGCCCCATGAGGTCCTTGCACCGCTCCGCCAACCGCCCCGCAGTGATGTCGGCACGGTCCTGAACGGCCTGCACCCAGGAGTCGGGTGTCTGATAACGGCTCGGGTAGACCCGGTGCATGACCGCGCTCGCCTCGCCGAGCGAGAAGGCGATGAGGTCCTTGTTGGCGTTCCACTCCTGATCGAACATCTCGCGATACGTCGTTTCGAACCGCTCGAGCTCGCCTTTCTGCTCCAGGGTGATCTCGAGCTCGGCCAGGTCGAGGTCCTCGGCGTAGCCCAGGCTCTTGAGGAAGAGCCGGTACATGATCTCGGTGAGCGTCTGGTTACCGCTCTTGATGCCGCGATCAGTGGAGACATCGAAGATGACAGCGTCGGTGGGGATATACTCCGAAATTTGCTGTAAGAGGACTTGCAGCTCGGCATCGCCAGCGCGACTCGCGAAGATCTCCGAAGCGGCCTCGCCAAGCACCTGGCGGTTCTGGAGCGCGAGGCCGAGCATCTTGGCGAAGCTCGACTTACCTGACCCGAAGAAGCCGGAGACCCAGATCGCGATGCCCTCGTGGGGGTTGTTCGGGGTCTGCCAGTAGCTGCGGAGGATGCTTTTGTAGTGGTCGCGGATGGCGTCCGTCAACACGTACTCGTCGAGCTCATCGTGAAGGATGGCTTCGTCGGTCTGGTCGACCTTGATGACCTCCTCGATGCGACGGTAGATGTTGCCGGCGAAGAGATCTTTGATCTGGGAGTTGGCCATCGGTCGCGTACCTAGAAGATCTTCGGTCGGTAGTTGTGCTCCGCCTCGAGCACGCCCATGAACTTCAGCCCTGCCACGCCGTCGAGCTCCCCCGGATAGAAGAGCACCGCCGGCACCTCGAGCTTGCCCTTGAGCTGCTCGAACAGGGAGGACGTGCGGTAGAACGGGAACAGGCAGCCTGCCCGGACAATGAGCACGATGTCGCGAACGGGGTCGGGGTCCTCTGGAATCCGCGCCGCGACGAGGTCGTCGAGCGGCCGACGACGACTGATGACCATGTGGATGGTGTCGACCATCTTCTCGGTGCCGGTTCGCTTTTCGGCGCTCGCAATGCGCTCGGTGCTCAGCCCCTCGGCTGCGAGGGCATCGGCAAGGCAGTCCGCAAGGGAGATGGTCGTGACCCGCTTGCCGATCTGCTCGAGGCGCGTGCGGAGCAAGGCCAACTCGCCACGCAGCGGGATTTCCTCTTCCGGCGGGTAGTGGAAGATCGCGTACGGCATGTTGTGATAAGCGCTGATTCGCGCCCGCGGGTCTGCCTCGCGTAGGACGGGCTCGAGGTCCTGCGTGAGTCGTTGCTTCCAGTCGCTCATGCCAGCATCTCCCGAGCGTAGTCGGCGGCGGACGCGCAAGGCAGCTTGAGCTGCGCAAGCGTTCCGGCGACCTCGTAGTGAACGCGGCGGAATTGGTGAAGGCGGAATAGCTCACGCTCGACGTCGTCGGCGTCCATCAGAAACATCCGCCAGTCAGTCGCGTGCACGACTTCGCGCGCGTTCGGCTGCACCTCGATCATGGCGTGCAGCAGGTAAAGAAAGGATTCGTCGGGCAAGTGGTACGACGCAAACTCGCGCGTCACAGTGCCGCGCATAAGGTCGAAATCGACAGCGATGCGGAGGAGCCCGGAGGATATACGCTTTAGCGTGTTTTCCTTCCAGGGCTCCGCGACCAGACCTTTGTCGTGGAGCGCCCGGAGATACGGCCAGAGATCTTGTGCGCGCACGCGCAGCGTGCCCTGGGTGAAGTGCTCGTAGAGCCAATGGACGAGGAAGTCGCGGACGAGGAACTCGTCTCGGGTCATGTGCCAGAGCAGCAACGGCTTCCACTGCTCAAGCGGGCAGCCGCGCTGCGCGAGCTCTACCAGGTTGCGGTCGCGACTTTCGGGATCGAAGCGGCGATGCAAGACCTTGTAGATGTCGACGAGCCAACTCGCGCTCTTTGCGCCCACGGAGTTCGTCCGGCGCACGAGATCGAGATTCTCCTCTAGCGACTTCGTGAAGTCCCAGGCCCGGAAGACCGTGTAGGTCTCCTCGATCAAAGCTCCCTTGGTGATCGAGAAGGAAGAAACGACCGATGCGCGGCTGCTCCCCATCAATCCTCCATCCGCGCGTAGGGCACCGCGAGCTTGCCGGGCTCACCGCGCGAGAAGGCCGCGGCGAGTAGCGTAATGAGCGCGTCCGATACTGTGTGGACGCCAGGAAGCTGAACGGCTCGCCCCTCGGCCGATCGGCGAAGCTTGGAGATGCTTTCGATCTCGTCGGCGCCGACGAGATCGAGCGCTTTCATGGTCTGGAGCAAATCGACTGGCGGGCGTTCGATCGCCGAAAAAAAGTCCGTCCAAACGTCGCGATGCTCGAGCCAGCGAGCCCACCACGCGTCGAACTGGTCTTCGAGCGCTGCCGGCAGGTTCCAGAGCGTGACACAGCCGGGCAGGTCGAAGACTTCGGCACACCGCGCGCGCGCCACCTCGAAGACGAGGCGAGCTTGCGCGAAGCGATGGGTACGCGGAAAGCCACGGCTCATGAGGACGGAACCCGCACGTCCGAGGAGCGCGGTGCGTCTTGAGGCGTCGCCGGTGTTCCACCACCGCGCGGCGTCCATCTCGCCGTAACGCGCGACGACAAGCCGCAAACGGAGCAGTCGGTCGAAATCTATGGTGGGGGAAAACTCGTTCATCGGCGCCGCGGCGCCTCTTCGGATGGGGCAGATTCGTCGCTTCCCGCACCGCCCCCGCGCACCCAATCGTCCACCTCAGAAAGCTTGAACTTCCAGAGGCGCCCGACCTTGTGCGCGGGCAAGCCGCGTTGCTCGATCCAGCGGTAGATTGAGTCTTTCGCGACGCTCAGGTGCTTCGCGACATCTTCAACGGAGACCCAGGATTCGGTGGACATCAAGGCTGTTATGGCGTGCGCAACGGTATTACTGCT
Source organism: uncultured Gammaproteobacteria bacterium (assembly GCA_963780725.1). Classification (GTDB taxonomy): domain Bacteria; phylum Pseudomonadota; class Gammaproteobacteria; order Chromatiales; family Chromatiaceae; genus Thiodictyon. Next base: position 1,955,107 of record CAWACV010000001.1, on the reverse strand, counting down.
AAGCTTTCAAAATCATAGCATAGTAAGCGCGGCTTATGCTTAGCAAAGTCGGTCAAAGTCGGTCTGGCACCCCAACACGCTGGCGTAAACGAATGAAATTACTCGACATCACGACCTGCGCCTCCAACACCAGCCTATGCAGCGCCGTCTAGGTGTTTCGTTCTGTGATCGGCTCCCGCCCCCGGCAGAACCCCGAGGTGAAGTATGTCCTCTCGGATCGGCGGAGCCGGTAGCAGCAGGTTCATCACCCGGGTGACGCGGGCACAGGTGACGCTGCGGGCTTGGGCGTCCGCATGGTCGCGGAATCTGTCGGCTTCGATCTCGTGGGCAACGGCAGGTCGCGAGCATCTGCCGCTGGTTCGCACCGCTTGCGGCAAGGCCCAGTCAAGTATGTGACGATCCGGGCGTTCGCAAGAAAACATGTTCCGCCCCCCGCAGGAAATCGGTCGGAAACGAGCGTCGGCCAGGAAGCGGATCCGTCGTCGCGTCTACGGGTTAGCCGCTAGGGCGGGCCGCCGCAACGGATTCGTCCCGCCGCAGCGCCGACTGTCCCCCGCGCTGCTCCGCCCCCCGACCGCCCCCGCCCGATTGCGCAGAACCGGGGTTATGTGAAGCGCCGGGGGCGCGCGCGGAACGCCGCAGCGCCCGGGCGCGGCCGTAAGCCGCGGCGCGCGCATCGGGATGGGCGGCTTCGGCAGCGTCTCGCTGCGCTATCGCCCGCCGTAGCGACCGGCGCCCGCGCCGGCCCGCCGGCCCGGATCCCTCGGACGGCGCGCGGTCCGACGGCCCCGTACGGGCTTAAGAAACAAGGCGTTCCGATTTCCGCAACCGGCTCTTGCCGGCGAGCGACGGTCTCGGACAACCGACGCTTGGTTTAACATGCCGTTCCAAACCAACCAACAGGCATCAATGGGTAATGACAAATAAACCGATTATCGGGATTCTTGCGGCACTCGCCGTCTCATCGGTATTCGCGGCACCAAACACGCCGTGCTCCGGCAAGAAAGGCGGTATTGCGGGATGCCAGGGAAACAAATTCCTGTGTCAGGACGGAACCGTCAGCGCAAGCAAGAAGACGTGCACGTCGGCGGATGTACCGGCAGCGGGGACCCGAGCGCCCGTTAAGGCCCCGGCCAAGGCCGCTACCGCACCGGCCGCTGCCGCGAGCAGCGGCACTCCTGCGCCGGCGAAGAGCGTCCCTTCGCCAGCCAAGATCGCCGGCGCACCGGCTACCGTCGCGCCTGCGCCGGTTAAGAGCCCAGCGCCTGGATACAAGAGCAAGTCAGTACCAGCCGTCGGCGCACCGGCGACGCTACCCGCCAAATAGCGCCTTGGCCCGGGGTTGTCGGACGACTGCCCGTCAACCTCGGCGTCCCAACCCAGGACGCCATGCAAAAGAATCGGAGATCCGGCGATGGACGACATAACCCGCGAGCGCATCCGCGCCTTGCGCCGCTGGTTCGCCAGCGGCAAAGACGACAGCGAGGCTGCGGCTCGAATCGTGTTGATAGACCGACCGGACCTGGTGCCCGGGCCGTTTGACGAGGAATGCCGCGAGGGGTACACCGGCGAAGAGTCCGCGATTCTCGCAGCCTTGGACGCAGTACTCGGCGAGCAGAGATAGTCCGAGCGCTCGCGCGCGGACACTCGGCCGCGTAGCCTCCAGTCGGCTTCGGGCCGGTACCTTCGCCCGCCCTCGCCCATGGTCCTCCCGGCCGGATCGCCCTGCTTGAGCCTCCCGCATCGATCCCTTCTGCGGCTCAGGCGGCGTCCTGCTGCGTATCCTCAACCATCGATAGATAGCCACACCCATGCCCCCGATCCGTCGAGCTCCATCGATCGTCCTGCTCGCCCTCCTGACCCTCGTCCTGCACCCCGCCCTGGCGGCCGACATGACCGGCCGGGTCGTCGGCGTTCACGACGGCGACACCCTGACCTTGCTCGTCGCCGGCGACCGCGAGATCCAGATCCGTCTGGCCGAGATCGACACCCCCGAGTCCCGGCAGCCCTACGGGACCAAGGCCAAGCAGGCGTTGAGCACGCTGGCGTTCGGGAAACGGGTGCGGGTCGTCGCGGTGGGTACCGATCGCTACGGACGCACGCTGGGTCGGGTCTACGTGGGCGCGACCGACGCGAACGCCGCCCTGGTCCGGCAGGGCGCGGCCTGGGTGTACCGAAAGTATTCGCACGATCCGCAACTGCTCGACTTGGAGCGACAGGCGCAGGCGGCCAAGCGCGGCATCTGGGCGTTACCCGAGGCCCAGCGGGTGCCGCCGTGGCAGTGGCGCCAAGCGGCCAAGGCTAAGGGTGCGGGCGGGAAAACGGGCGTCGGTCCTGCGCCGGCTTCGGGGGCCGCGGTCGCTACCGGTCCGGCCGCGGGCATCCCGGCGCCTGGCGGATGCGGGAGCAAGCACCGGTGCAACGAGATGGCCGACTGCGCCGAGGCGCGGCACTACCTGAACGACTGCGGGGTCCGGTCGCTCGATAAGAACGGCGACGGGACGCCGTGCGAGAGTCTGTGCCGGTAGGCAACCGGCAACCGACAGTCCAGGCGCTGGCCGGGGCCTCGCCCAGCAACGAGCCGCGGAAACGAAAGCTAGGCGCGGGGCCGACACGCGGCGTAAAATCCCAGGCGGCGCGCGGGGGCTCTCCAAGCTCGACGATCCGGAGCTCGGCGCGCGCTTCCGTGCCTTCCTCGGGCGCGAGTTGATGGCCTTCCTCTCGCGCGAGGACGACCGAGCGCTGTTTCCGGATCTGCTGGCGCTGCTCGCGTACAAACCCAAGTCTTAGCGCAGCGCACCCGGTATGGCCCCGACGACAAGCAACAACCGGGGGAAGGACCATGGCATTTCAGCTCGTCGCCCCCCGCATTGAATCTTTCGGCTCGTTCGATGACTTGCTTCATTTCGCCGGGGATGAGGCCAAACGCACGATCCGCTTGCCCTTGAGGGGCCTGCTCGAACAAGGGGCCGCCGTTGTGGACGATGCGGGCATCGGGATCGGCGAGACGCTCTACCGCTTGAATCCCGACAGCTTCGATGCACTGTGCAGGCTCGCGGGCACGACCCCCGACTTCCTGCGAGGCTTGCAGGAGGACGGGTTGGCCAGCGATGTGCTGAACGATGTGCTGTGCTCGGGCCGCGTCCGGCGCGATATCGAGTCGCTGGAGATCGTCTGCGATCAGGACAACAGCCAGGTCGTCGGCTTCGTCTCGAACCGCTATCACGGCTATAGCAACAAGACCTTTCTCGGCGACATCTTGCGTTGTATCGATCCGGTCGCCAACGAGGCGGCACTCTTTCCCACCCTCGGCACCTTCGAGTTCAGCGTCGGGCACTCCATCAATACCCGGATGTATCTGCGCCTGACCTCGAAGCAAGTCGGCGGGGTTGTCCAGGGCCGGGGCGGAACGGGAGAAGACCGCAGCCAGATCGGCCTACAGGCGTTCAACAGTATGGCCGGAGGGCAGGCGGTGCGCTTTTCTTATTTCGTGCTTCGCCTGATCTGTGCGAACGGACTCACCGCCCCGGTCGCACAGGGCGTGGGCCGGGTCACGCATACCGGCTCACCGGAGGCTTTCGACAAGAAACTCAAAGCGGCAGCGGACGAAGTGCTGAAAGGTATGGGAGCCGCGGCGCGGATGATCGAAACCCTGGGAAAACTGACCTTCGACAGCGGCAAGTTGGCCCGGCATCTGGACCCGACCGAGCTGTTCTCGATCATAGCGGGCGACGACCTGAAAGAGCGCTGTGAGCGCGGCATACCCAAGGACGCATTCCAAGACATCGAGGACCCCAAGGCGCGCAAACAGGCCCAGACCGCGCTGGCAATCGAAAAGATCCCCGAAGTCATCGGCAACGGTGAGGCGCTTGCCGTCTTCCGGTCCCGCTTCCGGGATAACGCGAGTATGTGGGACTTCATCAACGTCTTCACCGCCCACGCCAAGACACTGCCGCTCGTCCAGAAGCTACGCACCGAAGAGCGGGCCGGCGACCTGGCCGACTGGATCGTAAAGAACCACCGGAAGTTTTCCTAAGGGTCATCGCCAGCTCGCCAGGGCGCGAACCGGCCCGGGCGGTCGTGGACACGCGGGCGTAGAGATCAAAAGTGGAGACTCAGATGTCCATGTTCTTTATGTTTCTCTTGATCTCAAAGTTTATACTTAATAATATCTTTTTTACTGCCGTAGTACTTATAATCGGCGCATTCCTTTTAGGCGGATCACGATGGAAATAAAATTTAGTCTATTGAATATTATGGAAAGCTTTCCATAACCGCTCCGATGATTGTCAGACCCCACCGTGCGCGCCTCGCCCTGCAGCCGGGTGTTGCCGAGCAGGCGATCGGCGCGCTTGATCTTGTGGCGCAGCCGCGCCGACCCGGCGAAGCGCCGCCCGATGTCCGTGAGGTCAGCCGCGGACCGGAGACGCTCGCGGCCACCGCCTCCTCCAGCAAGGTCGCTAGGCGGCGTATATGCGCCAGCAGCGGGGCCAGGCAGTGATATAAGATGTTCAGCGCATGCACGGGGCGGTCTCCAGCAGGTTTGGTCGCCCGCCGGAGATGATGACACCTCGTGCGCGCCCCAAGTCACCGCATAAAAACATCGCTAAGCCGTTGTCTTACATTTGGAAGTTCTGGGAATACTCCGGTCTGTCTCTGATTACGCCTGATTACGCTTGTCCCTCATTACGCTCTCTGATTACGCTCTGATTACGCCACTCACCAAGCGGTCATCGCCCCTGACGCCAACCGGCAAGCGCTGGAACGTGCGGCAACGGACGACACCGGCGATGCACACGGATAACTTGACAGGTGATGGGCGCTGCGAAAATGCTGCCCACCCGATCATCTAGGGAGACGCTGAAATATTCCGCGCCCTACCGATAGGGCGCGAGTGATATAATTGCCGGGTCCCCGTCACCCGATTCCGGAGCCCCCGAACCATGCCGCAGCAGCTGACCTTCGCCCAAGCCGAGTACGAGGCCAAGAAGAAGACCACCCGCCGCGACCGTTTCCTTGCCGAGATGGAACGGGTGGTGCCGTGGACGGCGCTGCTGGCGGCGTTGGCGCCGCACTACTACCCGAACGCCGGCCAGGGCGCGGGCCGCCCGCCGATCGGGCTGGAGCGGATGCTGCGGATGTATTTCTTGCAGCAGTGGTTCGGACTCGCCGACGAGGCGCTGGAAGATACGGTCTACGACAGCCAGGCGTTCCGGGCCTTCCTGGGGATCGACCTGGGCCGCGAGTCGGTGCCGGACGCCACGACGCTGTTGAGATTCCGCCGTCTGCTCGAAGAGAAAGACCTGGCCCGCACGATCTTCGACACCGTCAACGCGACCCTACGCGAGCGCGGCCTACTGCTGGAGACGGGCACCATGGTCGACGCAACGATCGTCGCCGCCCCCTCCTCGACCAAGAACAAAGACAAAGCCCGCGACCCCGAGATGCACCGGACCCGCAAGGGCAACCAGTGGCATTTCGGGGCCAAGGCGCACATCGGCGCCGACGCCGCCTCGGGGCTGGTGCATAGCGTCGAATTCACGGCGGCCAACGTCGCCGACGTGACGCAGACCGCCGCGCTGCTGCACGGCGAGGAGGCGCGCGTCTACGCCGACGCCGGTTACATCGGGGCGGACAAGCGCGAGGAGACGCAGGGCCTCGATGTGGATTGGTACATCGCCGAGAAGCGCGGCAAGGTCGCGTCCATGGAGGAAGGCCCGCTCAAGGAGCTGACCGAGCAAGCCGAGCGCCTGAAGGCGAAGATCCGCGCGCGCGTCGAGCACCCCTTCCACATCGTCAAGGACCTCTTTCGCCAGCGCAAGCTGCGCTATCGCGGGTTGAAGAAGAACGGCGCGCAGTGGCGCGTGCTGTTCGCCCTCGCGAACTTGGTCATCGCCAAGAAGATGCTGCTGGCCTAATGCGCCCAAGGTGCGCCCGAAATCCGGGCGCACCGCGGAAACGGGCGGAGAATCGCCCGATTTTCGCGAAAGTCACGCTCTTTTTGTGAATATCACACAAAAAGTATATGCTCCCGACAACCGGAGCCACGGATGGGCGAATAGTTCAGCGCTTCCCTAGGTACATCCCATGGAACCACGCCCACCGTTTCATCCCTGCACTATACCAACGCCTGAGCAACTCCGGGAGGTGCTCGAGTATTCTTTTCAGGCGCGCAACATCATTGCGGTGAAGGCAGCCAAGGCTATGCCGCAGCAATGGAAGCGCCCGCCCATGGCAGAGTCTGATTTCTATGCCGCCCTGCTCTCCAGCACTAACGATGACGACCTGCTGCACCGGTTTGCACAGGTTTTCGAGAAGCGCGGTCAGCGACGGGCAAGCAAGCCACCGTCCCTGCTCCTCCCGTGGTGGCAGTTTTATCGCGAGGGCGTTCGCCGCTTGGGACGTGAGTTGTCTGATGGGACGCTTGACCCGCTCCGGCACCCCCCAGAGCCTGCAGGTAGCACGCGCCAAATCGTACAAAACGCAGTGGATTGGGTGCGTGACCAGGCCGTCGGCATCCCGGCGATGGATACCCCGGCATTCCGCTGCGTCCATGCCTGGCTTGTGGATCGCGTCGCCACGCTCTGGCCTCAGACTGCCGCAGGCGAAGCATCTGACGACGACACTGCTCCACCGGCGCAGGAGGACGCGACACCGGCCCCCGCCGTCAGCGACACGCTCCTGCCCGCCACTGCGGGCACGAACCCCGAGCCTTCACCCGCCCCCGCATTGGGCGACGGCGACCCCGACCAGACCAGCTTCGCCGACGACGCCGCTGCGCAGTTGGCGGCAAGCCACGCCGCAATAGCCGCCTGGCAGGCGATGCCGACCGAGCGGAGCCGGATCAATGCGGTCATCGCCGCCCTGCAGTCTTTGGCTGGAGTGCTGGACCGCGCCCAGGCACAATGCCTGCTCGAGGCACTGGTCAGCATTGTGCGGGAGCGTTGGTGCGATACCACAGACGTTGCAGCCGCGCAGGCGCTGGAGCAACTCACCAGCTGGGCACAGGCCTGGCCCACAAGGGTCGAAGCTGAACCGCTCCTGCCCGCAGCAGCCCCGCTGGGGAAACTGGCGGGGCTGCGCGAAACCGCGGCAGGCATCCAGATTGCCTTGGCTGGCGTCCAGCCAGCCATGGCGCGCGCCATGCAGGCGCAGGACTGGAACGGGATCGGCGCCCTGTCCGATGAGGCGAAAGATCACGAAAAGGGCCTTGCGCGGGTCCGCATGGACATCGCCCACTGGTTGATCGAGGCAGCGGCGGCGGTCGCCCCAGCGCCCGCACCGGTGGAGCGCGATGGGCATGATGCGCCCTGGACGTCAACATCCGTGCCGGATGAACCCCCAATCCCGCTTACGCCGGAACCCGTCCAGCAACCGCAGCGGGTTGCGCTTCCCATGTCAGTGACGCAACCCTGTGACCCGAGCGCGGCACGACCCGCGGCAGTGGACACCATCGCCAGCCCGCCGCCAGCAACTGCGGTCGTCATCCCGCCCGCACCTGGGCCGGTGCTGAGCGCTGCCCCGATCACCACCCCACCACCTGTGACGGCCCCCCCCGCCCACCCGGCAAAGGTGGATGTGCCGCCACGCGCACCACCAGCCCCGTTGCACAAACCCCCACCTGAGCCGGCGTCGACGCATCATCCGGCAACCGGGACGGCGCCGACGGGACGCCCGGCCACAACGGGGAATGCTCCCCAACGCCTGGAGTTCCCGGTCGCGTCCTGGCCCGCGCAGACCAGCCTGCATAACCTGCTGGCCGCGGCACACCCGACGAGTGGGCACCTGACCGACGACGCAGCTAACGCTGCCGTCTGGGTCCTGGTGCGCGACGGGCAACCGGCGCTGGCCTACCATCTCGCGAACTCCCTTGAAACCCGCGGCGCGCTAGCCGCGGGTATCTTCACCGCTCGCAGCCTCTCGACGCTGGTGCTTGCGCCGCTGGTCAATGCGGGGACCGATGCAGTGGTGGAGCCGCTGCGCGAGGGCTTGTCCGACTTGCTGCTGGCCGATCTCGACCGGCGGGAGGTCCGGCAACGCCGGGCCAATGGCCTTCTGGTGCTCGCCATGACCCTGCGTCCGGCCCTGATCGCCCCGTATCACACCTCCGCCCGCAGCATCCTGGAGAGTCAATACCAGCAGATCGAACGTGAGGTACTCCGCGCTGTCGCCATGGCGGTCATCGACGCGGGTCGCTTGCGCACCACGCTCTCGGAGGCCGCTTTCAAAGGTGAGAGCAGTGCTGCGGCGCGCGCCCGCGAGCGCGGTCAGTTGCGGGAGCAGACCGAGGCGTTCCTGCGCGAGGCGCAGCACAAGACCATCAAGTACGCGGCGGCGACGCGCGTCTGGAAGCACTGGCTCGAAACCGGTGATCTGGCTGAATTGCTTCATCTGGTGATTGCCGACGACGTCTCGCAACTGGACTTGGTCCGATCTCTGGCTGCGGACTGGCGTGATCGTGCCAAGGTCCTCGCTCGGGTCCGCGTGACGGACGACGAGTGCCGCAAGGGTGGCGCAAAAATGCGCCCGATCGAAGGGGCCGCGAGAGAGGACCTTGTACAGGCGGCACTTGAGGCAGTCGGGTACGCGGAAACTTGGTGCCGCATCAATGAGCGCGAGGGTGACAACGGCGATGGTAGCGGGCCAACGGGGCTCAGTGAATGGGTCAGCCGCACCCGCAGCCTGATCGGCAAGGCCATCGATGAATTGCGCCCGCTCACCGGAAGCGACCTGTTAGACCAGGCGGCGCTCGCGAGTGTTGTTGCCGCACTGATTGACCTGAATGACCTGATCGACCCTGAATTGAAGCCCCTCCCCCGACTGGCGTGGCAACAGATGCTGGGCCAGGCATTGGTGCCAATCCCCGGATTGGTTCTGAACGCCTACTGGCAACCGGACGAGGGGCCGGGCAGCGGAATTTATGAGTCCCTGCTGATCGCCCAGGGTATGCAGCCCAACAGCTTGGCGGCAGCCTTTGCCCGTGCGGACGCCGACTGTCTGCATGAAACCACCGCACGGGTCATTGCGCTCGGGCACCACGTCGGCGAGCCATTGATCGAGGACTGGTCAAGACGGCGCGAGCACGGCATCGAGCGCTGCAACCAGTGCCTGCGCGACGGGCTGCGTGAGGCCGAGCGCAGCATTGCCCACGCGCTCGATTTCGGTTTTCTGGACGAGACCACGCGCAGCACCCTGGCCGAGCAACTGGAAGCCCTGGCGGCGCGGACCGACACGGACTTCGGACTTGCCTTGGACGAACTCGTTCAAATCGAGGCAACGCTGGCGGAACATAAGCGCCACCGCGTCGATGCGGAACGTGAGCGTCTGGCCGCCCACGACGATCTGCGGCGCAATCCAGTACTGCGCGAGCGCGTGCATGCACTGCTGGACAAGGGCGACATCGTCACCGCGACCGAATACGTCACGCATGCGGAGAATGGCACGGAGCCGCCCCACGACCACCGTGAGCCACAGCATCAGCGCGCATTTTTCCCTGGTTTTGTCGCCGCGGCGGCGGCCAGTTTCGGGGAGCAGCGGACCCGGGAGATCATTGATCGGTGCGCGCCGGAGACCTGGCCCGCCGAACTCGCCCCCCGTCCGGTCCGGTTCGAGGAAGCGCTGGCATTGCTGCGCGCCTGGGGGCAAGCGGTGCGCTACGCCGAGGCAGGTCAGGATGTCGCGGCGATGACGAACCTGTTCGGACTGCTCGGCTTCGAGGCGGTCAAGGCCATTTCCCTGCCCGCGCGCCGTGCGGCCAGTCGCGATGTGCAGATCGAGACCCAGCGCATTCAGGACCGCGATCTCTGCCCAATCCCCGCTTTCGGCTCCCGTGCCCATGGTCGCTATCGGCTGGTCTGTACCAAGCCAGGGGCGTCCTGGGCCGAGGAGATCGCGGGCGCCATCAGCGGTGGTCGCGACCCCGTGTTGCCGGGGGTACCGGTGCTGGTCTTCTATCCGGGGCGACTCAGTGTGGCCGAGCGTCGCACGTTGGCGCGCCGGAGCCGGGAGAAGGGGCAGACCTTCCTGCTACTCGATGAATGGCTGGTGCTGTATCTGGCTGGCTGCGCCCCGGCGGAGCGGCTAAAGGCATTCTTCGAATGCACGTTGCCGTTCACTGCCGTCGATCCCTATAGCTCCACCGGCGGCGATGTGCCCGATGAACTGTTCATGGGCCGGCGGGAGGCCATCGCCCGCATCGTCGACCGACAGGGCACTAACCTGGTCTATGGCGGGCGCCAGTTAGGCAAGACCGCACTGCTGAAAGAGGTCCAACGACGCCATCACAGCCCTGACTCAGGCTTTCATGTGGTCTGGATCGATCTGAACGAAAAGGAAATCGGTCGCGGACGCCCGCCCGCGGAGGTCTGGCTGGTCATTGCCAGCAATCTCGACAAGCAGATCGTCAAGGACCAGGTCCAGCGGGCCGACACCGTCCGGCGCCAGATCGAGGACTGGCTGAACGCGGACGAACGCCGCCGCTTGTTGCTGCTACTGGATGAGTCCGACAACTTTTTTGCCCAGGATGCCGAAGATGGCTATCCCGTGCTGCGCGCGCTGAAGGGTGTAATGGATCGCACCGCGCGGCGCTTCAAGGTGGTGATGGCCGGGCTGCACAATGTCCAGCGCGCGAGCCGTGACCCAAATACCCCGGTCGCCCACCTTGCGCAGCCCCTGTGCGTGGGACCGCTGATTGAAAATGGCGAGGCGCGGGAGGCGTTCCGACTGGTGACCATGCCGCTGCGGGCGCTCGGCTACACGATCGATGACGATGTGGTCAACCGCATCCTGGCCTACGCCAACTATGCGCCAAACCTGATCCAGGATTTCTGCAGCAAGCTCCTTCAGTACCTCAACGACGCCAATCAGGCCAACTTCGACCCGGAACAGACGCCGCCGTATCAAATCAGCTCCGGGCACGTCGAGACCGCCTATCAACGGCGCGATCTGCGCACCTTCATCCGCGACCGGTTTCAGATCACCCTGGCACTGGACCCGCGCTATCGGCTGATCGCGCTGGCCATCGCCCGGGAGACGCTGCAGCGCCGGGACGAGGCCGTCAGCAGCGCCAGCGGCTTCCCTGTCGTGTGGATTCGCGATCAGGCCCTGGGCCGGTGGGAGCGCGGCTTTCCGGACCGCACCGCGGAGGCCTTCCGGGTGTTGCTCGATGAGATGGTGGGGCTCGGTATCCTGCGTTGCGCAGAGGGCAACTACGCCCTGCGCTCGCCGAATCTGGTCAACCTCCTCGGTGCCCGTGGCAGCATCGAACAGGACCTGCAGGATGCCGCGGCGGAAGAACCGCCACCGCCCTATACCGCCGCGGTGCATCGACGCCCGCGGGGGAGCGAGCCCTGGATGCGCAGCCCGCTGACCGCGGAACAGGAACATCGGCTGCTGCAGCCGAGCACCGGAATCAGCCTCGTTTTCGGTTTGGTGCTGGCGGGGATCGCAGAAGTCGCACCGGCCTTGCAGGAGGCCGCCGCAACCCTGCCGGGCATCGAGGTCCAGTGGCAGTCGCTGGAGCCCGCCAGTCACTTGCCCGCTGCGCTGCGCCAGACCCTCGACCGGCAACGGGAAAATACCCATCTGATCTATCTGGTCACGAACGCCGCCGACTGGTCGACGGTAACCGTGGCCGAGGTCCAGCGCGTCCTGACCAACCGGCGAAGCAAGTCCCGCACCGTGCGCGTTGTCTTCATCGGCGATGCGCGGCGCGCCTGGTGCTGGCATCAGACGGCACCGGTCGCGGGGCGGATACTACCAGAACTGATTTCACTCAAGCCCTGGGCCAGCGAGACCCTGAAGGTCTGGCTGCGGGACAACCGCCTTGGCAGCATCGAGCCGGCGCGTCTGGAGAGATTTACCGCTGCCACCGGACTCTGGCACGGACCGCTGCAGGCAGCCCTTGCCGCACTGGTCGAGACTCCGGAGCGCTGGCGCGAGGCCATCGACTCGCTCGCACCGGATGTTGCGGCGGATGCGTTGCGCGAGGAATTTGGCACACTGGCCGAGGTGCTCGACATCTTGCGGACCATGGCCATTTGGAGAGGGGAACCGCTGAGCGCCGAGGAACTGTCCCTGCTGGATGCCGAGCCGGATCAACTGGAGGTAGTCCTTGCGTGGGGGGAGACAACTGGCGTGATCCGCGCCGAGCCGCAGGGCGCGCGCCGGCTTGATCCATACCTTGCCGCCGGGCTGCTCCCGTCGTGACCATGGACGCGCCCTGGGCCGCCTGGTGGGCGGCCCCTGGCCCGGCCGTCTTCCTCGACGAAACGCTGGACGCCCTGCGTCGGGGGCGCTCAGTCGTTTTGGGTCTGCCCCTGGGGGCCCCGCCCGGCCTCGCGCAGGCACTTGAGGCAGAGGTGTCCCGTGACAGCCTCTGGTGCTGGACTGCCGTCGCGCCAACCGGCCCGGCAACACCCATGTCAACCGTCGTGCAGGCCCTGTGGGGTAGTACCGCCGCGCCCGAGACGCTGTTGGGGCTGGTGCAGGCGGTGCGTTTACGCAATCGCGTCCTGTGGATTGGTCCACTCACAACGGAGCCATGGCCCCCCTGGCGCGACTGGTTGTTGGCCTTTGCACGCGCCGCCGCGACCTTGCCCGCGGCGGACCGCCCGGTGCTCTGCACCGAAACCCGCGGCCTCCCGCGTACCGACTGGCCGCGTGTGGACCCATCCCTCGCGGTGTTGCAATGGCGCGGCCGGCTGGATGGATTGGACATGCAATTGTGGGCCGCCACCCTGCTTCGGGGTATCGAGCTGCCACCGTTTACCGGGCGGTTGCGGCGCGAACTGATCGCCACCCTGGCCGGCGCCGATCCGCTGCTGGCCGTGCATCTGCGCGACGAGACGATCCCCGGCCTGTGTCGGCCGCAGTCAACGCTCATCGGGTTTGCCGCGGCGCGTGGCTGGCATGAGGCGCCCCCGCATACCTGGGAGGCCGGCGTTCTCGAACAACTTACGGGCGAACAGACGCTGCACCTCGCAGCCCTGGCGCTCGACCCCGCCGCCAGCGCAAGCGCGATTGCCGAGCGCCTTTGGCGCGCCGAGGTGCGGGTCTTGTTCCCACTGATAGAAACCCTGCGGCGGCGGCTGATCGAGCGCCATCGTGCACAACTGCAGGTGCCTGTGCAGGTCGAGGGCCGGGCGCCCATCATACACATTGAAGACTTAGAGCTCGGACACCTGCACTGGCAACTGCGGGGCCGGCTGGGGGCCCAGCGCGCCGAACTGCTCGCGGCGCTGCATCGCGCGCGCAACGCGCTGGCCCACCTGGAGCCATTATCCGCTGAGGATTTGCTCGGCCTGCTGCGGCTGCTCGACAAGACCGATCTCTGGCAACCGGCTGGCGGCGACGCTCGCCGCTGACAGCTGGGACCATGAGTACGGGCGCCCGCTTTACATAAAACGGGGCAGGTCAGGATACGTCATGCCGGATAATCTTTGTTATGTGAAGTGGTGGCCGGGTAGGGGGCGGGCGAGGCGGCCACCACCGACGTGTCACGCGAACCGCGGGATGGCCCTCAGCGCAGGGTCGACCGGCGGCTGACGGCCAACTCGGGGTCACCGCAGAATTCGGAAAATATCGTACGTTAAGGAGAAAGTTCTATCTTCACATTGGCTTGCAGTTGGCGGCCCGCCGTCGTTACAAAATCCAGTTGCCAATGGGAAGGCTATCGCAACAGGTTTTCGCAACGCTGCGAGCCTCATTTTCCGAGGGTTAGGGCCGCGTTGCGGAAAGGATCGTTTGCGCAACGGGCTTAGCGTACGGTAATTTCCGAATTCTGCGGTGCCCCCAACTCCAGCCACTCAGCCGCGCAACTTCACGGGCCGCTTCACGCTGAAAGCGGCCACTGGATCTCCGCTGAAGCGCTCCCCGCGCTCCGAAGCGGACATCGGCATCGCCTCTAACCTAGCCTCAGCCGCCGGCCAAAGGGCCCGGAGCGTAGCGAGCCGCGCTTTGGGCGGTCGGCTGAAGGCACTCATTATGTGGAATTAAATTGGCTCATTAGTTATAACTCAACAACTGCGGCAGATCCTCTAGTTTTGAAATTACAGAAGTATCATATTTTTCCGCAAGGCCTGTTTGATTGGCTACATGCGCCCAATAACGCTCCGTAACTACAAAATTCGCATAAGGGATTGCTACACGCAAGAACCCGATATCCTTATGATCATTTCGATGTGTTTTTCTGGCAGGAGCCTTGTAGCGCTCCTGGGAAAGTGTGAGTAACACATCTAAAGTTGGTACGCTGCGAATAAAACGTAGGTGATCTTGATAGGACGACAGAAATCGATATGCGGCGTTCGGAGGCAAGTTGAGCAAAGTAAGTGTTTCTACAATACGGTTCGAAACGTCGTCTCTCTTCATCAATCCAAGAACATCGACTTGAAGGCGTTCGTCCTCAGAGAGTTCGGAGAGAGCTTCGAGTCGGCGTTTGTCTTGCTCTTTCGCCGCGATCGACTCTTGATCGCGTAATCCGGCCGTGTGAGTTCGTAGATTCTCGTCCGTAAGCATATAAACCGTAAACTCTGAAGAGAAAAGGTGAGCATTAAATTTCGCAACGTCATCTGGCTTACCTGTAGCTTCGGCCCGTATACCGACAGCCTCGCCTATTCCAGTAGAAACTACGGTAGGGCGGATTTCGTAGTTAAGCGGAATACCAATTAGTTCTAAGACCGCACAACTGATTTCCTCTTTCTGAACAATGTGAGCTGGTCGAATCGCGAGATTCCGAGATAAGCGAACCATGGTTCTTGCCAGTCGATTTCTTCGGTCAAGCCCCCCTGCGGCTACTGTCTCTAACATATGTACATCTGAAAGAGGCACGACGATCGTACCTCTTGAGATTGAGTGCTCGATCAACTCAAGCACTGGACGAAGGCGACCGTCATCAAGACGGTTGTCAGCACGCGCTAGTTCAATCCATTTATTCTGATCGAGGTACAAACATTTCGGAGTTCCACTCTTGATCGGAGGTAACATTTCTAAGACCTATTAGAAGTAACAACATTCGCTTCCGTAATACATCGGATTTGCCACATAGCTAGATTCTAGGGGGCCGCATAACTCGGCTAAAGTGGGTAAAACCGGCTGACTGGCGGCATATCTTGGTAATGGTGGCGAAAAGCGGCGGCCGGCTGACCAACGCCCGAGGTGCTGTGGATTCCCGCGTGTCCATATGCTGGCTATCTAGGCTTCTCCGGTCAAGGTCCGCTTCTGGGACAGACCGGCCGTTGGCACCGAAAAGCCGAGCGGCGGCAGTTGGTCGGTGGCCGACCATCGCGCAGAAGTGGAGGCGAACACCGACGGCGAAGGGTACTGAGCGGCCAGGAGCGGACCCAATCCCAGGGTTTCGAGGTGGCTGTTGCCTGGTAACAAGCGGTCTTTCCTTAATCGTTATGCGGCGATTCTTGCCAGCCCGGAAACGAAAGGCATGGAGTCCTTTATCTTACGAATCGCTTCGTCGATGTCATGGGGCAGCACAATAAACCGAACCTCGTTTCCCGCGACCAGATACCAAGGGTTGCCGGCCTCCGCAGGTGGAGCGGTTGGATGCGCCGGGTCGAATGGATAGACCAGTGCCCCTGGTATCGGGTTGCCGACGTCGCTGTATCTGCCGAGATACGCTGCCAGTTGATACAGGTCCTCGCGTTGCGGGGCTGAGCTCCAACGCGACGGACAGAGGCGCTTGTACTTTGCGTCTACCACCGCGGCGATCTTGCCGCCGCGTCCAATGACCGCATCGGGCTTGAGAAAGCCCAACGACTCTCCACGGCCGTTGCTCAGCAACGTTTGTTCCGCTGGCCCCCGCGTGCCGTGCGCGACACCCATTCCGGGCCAGGTGCGCCGCAGAACGGCCAGGACATAGAGTTCCCAAAGTTCCGCGACATCCAGAAGTACGCCCTTGCATTTCCCCTCATCAGATGCGTTTCCCAGTAGTCCGCGCCGGCCGGCGATCAGGACGGAGAGCTCGGCGAGCGGCCGGAAGCCGGCGGTGATCGGCGTCAGCCTCACGCGGTCGAGCTCGGCCCGCGTGGGTAGGCGCGGATGGGAACCGACGGCCGCGATGAGGTGGGGCATCAAGTCCTTCACCCGCTCCGGCATCCACTCGGAATCGCGGCGTGAACCAAGCCATCTCGATAGCTCCGCATGGGCAGCAACCACCGCGGCAGAGATCGGATTGACCAGCGTTTTGTCCCGTCTGAAGGAGAGTGCCCCGGGGTTACCGGCCAGACGTAACCTCACCGTGCCCGGTACGTCCAGCCGGCCTTTGATGGATAGCCCCGACTCGCGGATATCCGTCCGCAGCGAGGGAAGTCCGTGCCTGGCCGCCAAGACGAAGGACCGCGACCACACCGAGGCGAGGAGCCAAGGAACGAACCAGTTGTCCTCCACCATCTTTCCCTGCGTCTCGGCGAGCGCCACGTTAAAGGCCCCTGCAAACCACGAACGCAGGGTGTTTTCCCCGAAACGCGGTCGAATGTCGAGACGGCGTCCCTCGAAGGTCAGGCTGCCGACGTAGCGTCCAGCCCACCAGGACCCGTCGCGCTCGCACCAGACGACCGGCTCGTCCTCGCGCCCCTCCTCGAGCCGGATGACGAGGTCCCCGTGCATCGCGGCCCCGGCCAGGCGCCCCAGCCAAGCGGCATCCGTCGCTGAGGGCCTCGGGTCGAATGCGCAGCAGTCCTTGACCGAAAGGTTCAATCGGCCTCCGGCGGCGCACTGAGGTACGCCACTTCCAGTCGGGCGATTTCTGCCTCTCGGCTCTTGGCGTCCAGTCCGGACAGGTATTCGAGGATCAGCGGCTTGAGCGAAAGGTTCCAGGTCTGCTCGACGGGTCGCTTTGCCTTTCCATCCCTTGTCCAGAGGAACGTCTGCGGCTTCGTTCCGAGATCCTCTTTGAGAAACGAGACTGCATCGAGCAGATAGGTGTGTCCGATCTCGTACTGCGCCCCGAGCAGGGGGCTGTCGCGGATACTGTCGTTGAGTGCCGCGGTCGCCCCGGCCAGTTTGACGAAGTCAGCCTCGACCCGATCCCATCCGACGCGGCAGTGGCCCCTTTCCCACAAGCCCTTTGCGGCTGAGACCAAGGCATCGCCATCGAATCCGCAAAAAACCCACAGAAAGCGCCTCCTGAGCGCGAAGTCCATCTGCTCGACGGACTGATCGATCAGGTTCATGGTGCCGATCAGATAGAGGTTCTTCGGGATGCGCAGGGTCATCGGTTTGCCGGTGGCGTCCTGGCCAGGCAGGTCGATCGACTCCTCGCGGTCCTCGAGCAGGGAGAAGCACTCACCCAGCATCCGGCTCAGGTCGGTGCGGTTCAGCTCGTCAAGAATCAGCACGTGGGGAACGTCGGAATCACCGTTCGCCATCCGATTGATCAGGCACGGCAGGTATCCCAGCCGGTATTCGGTCCTGCCGCTGCCGTCGATGTGCAGCCCGCGAATAAAGTCCTCGTAGCCGTAGGCCGGATGCAGTTGCAGTCGATGGGTATGGTCGCGAATCGTCTGTTCGATCTCGCCCGACTTGACCTGTTCGAAATACGCCCTGGGGCCGAGCCTCGCCAGCAACGCGGCGCGTATCAGCCGATCGGCCACGCGCTTGGCCCTGAAGGTCTTTCCGGTGCCGGGCGGCCCGTAGAGCACGACCTGCCGCTTGTGCCGCAACGCGTCCATCGGGGCGGCCCCCTCGCCGCTGTTACCAGAATCGTTCCATACCTCCACGAGCGGAGAAGAATAGAAATCCAAGTCATTCCTGCCGATCAGCGCCTCCAGTTTCTTCCTGATTGCGAAGAGGCACCGATCCGCGTCTTCCGGCGCCGCTCCATCCAATACTGACGAGAACGCGGCGACGATTCGGCGCTTGTGTTCTCGGCTGGCGATACGCTCAAAGTTGCCGGGGAATAGGACGTGAAGGAGCATGTGGCGGACCTGCCTGGTGTCGGCACCTTCAACAGCGTCGACGACTTCCATGAACAGCCACGGGTCGGCGAGTACCGTTATGCGCCGCGCCTCCGGTAATCGCTTCCACGCGATGGCGAACTCGATGAGAAACGCGATCTCAAATGGTCGCCGGGTGTTGTACCCCTGGCCGCCGCTCCCGATGCCCCGTTGCAAGGCCTCCACCACCAGGCCCTCGGTCGGCAGTGTCGCGCCGGCCCAACCGAGTACCTCGCCCACCAGCCCTTTCTTGCGGGCGGGGCCAACGTTGCGCGGAAATAGGAAATACACGACCAGGATTTCAGCGGCGAGCCGACAGATTTCCGGACCAGAGGGTTTGATCTGATCCGCGAACTTCTCGGTGAAGCTGCGGTCACCCTCATCCGGTGCCGCCACGAACACCTCGTGAATTCGCTCAAGATTGGCCGGCGTCCAAAGATCAGCGTCGTCGTCAAGCAGCGATCCGTTTTCCTGTAGGCAGTGATCCCGCAACCGAGCTGCCGCTGTATAGACGGCTTGCGTCTCATTTTCCAAATAGATGGCCATGTCTACACCTTGAGTTTCCGGAGTGGTGCCCCGTCGAATCCAATGCCATTAAGTTAGCGCTAACTGTCCCGCCCCGGATGATTATATCCCCCGAAGGAGCTACGCTTTGTTCCTAGCCCGGGAGGTGCTGGAGGACCTCGCCGCCGGGGGAGACGCAGGGAGCCCGTAGGGCGACCGGAGTCTCCCCCGGCGGCGGCGCCCCGCCCCGGGGGTCGCCGAGCCGATTGCAGCGACCGCCGTACCAGTCCGAGACGAGACCGATGCAAGTCAATCTGCACAAAAACGCCCGCACCACCCCGGCCATTCGCCGGGAGCTGCGCGAGTCGCCGCTGTCGATCGCGGAGCTGGCGCGCCGCTACGGCTTGAGCAAGCCCACGGTGCGCAAGTGGCGCGCCCGCGCGGACACCGCCGACCGCTCCCACTGCCCCCGGCGCTTGCAGACGACCCTCTCGGCACCCCAAGAGGCCATCGTGGTGGCGCTGCGCCAAACCCTCCTGCTGCCCCTGGACGACCTGCTGGCAGTGACCCGAGAGTTCGTCTGCGAGGGCGTCTCGCGCTCCGGCCTCGACCGCTGTCTGCGCCGCCACGGGGTGTCGGACCTGAAGGCCCTGCTGCCTCGCGAGGACGTCCCCAAGGCCGAAGTCAAGGCGTTCAAGGACTACGCGCCCGGGTTCGTGCATGTGGACCTGAAGTACCTGCCGCAGATGCCCGACGAGGACGCGCGCCGCTACCTGTTCGCCGCCATCGACCGGGCGACCCGCTGGGTGTACGTGGAGATCCTCCCCGCGAAGTCCGCCGAGTGCGCCCAGGGCTTTCTGGAGCGCCTCCTGAAGGCCGCCCCGTTCAAGATCACCAAGGTGCTGACCGACAACGGCAAGGAATTCACCGACCGGTTCTGCGCGACCGGCCAACGCGCGCCGACCGGCGACCATCTCTTCGACCGAACGTGTGCCGCCAACGCCATCGACCACCGCCTTATCAAGCCCCGCACCCCCCAAACCAACGGGATGGTGGAGCGCTTCAACGGCCGCATCGCCGAGGTGTTGGCCACCCGCCGCTTCCGCTCCGGGGAGCATCTGGAAGACACCCTGATCCGCTACGTCGCCACCTATAACCATCACATCCCGCAACGCGCGCTCGGCCACGTCAGCCCCGTGGAGGCGCTCCAGGAGTGGTATCGAAAGGAGCCGGATCTGTTTGTTTCAGAGGTCAATAATCTTCCGGGTCTTGACAGCTAACGCACTGATTCTGCTTTAAGATACCAGTGAAGTAGTCACCCCAACCGGAGCCAACCGCAATGGTCCTCAAGCCGCGAGCAATGCAAGCCTCTGTTTCAGAAGCACAATTAATAAGTCAAATTTGAAAATATCTATATCCCGCTCAAGGAGTATTTAAATTCCGATGGGTTTGCGGCATGTGCTCGTAGTGGCCCCAAGGATTTCAGCCGCGACCGTGCCCTTCCGCTGCCGGCCCTGGTGGCATTGCTGGTGAACCTGCGTAAAGGCACGATCCAGGACGAGTTGGATCAGTTCGTCGAGTTGTTTTCCGAGGGCCTGGCGATTCACGCGGTCAGCGCATCGGCCTTTTGCCAGGCCCGCCAAAAGCTCAACCCGCAGGCGGTGATGCGACTCAGTTATCATCTGGTGGCGACCTTCCAGGCCCATTTTGCGTTGCACCGTTGGCGCGGGCGGCGCCTGCTGGCGGTGGATGGGTCCACCGTGCGGCTGCCGTCGACCCCCGATGTGATCGCCACCTTCGGGTCGCCGCCGGAGGGCTCGCGCATCCCGCTGGGACGCCTCTCGGTGCTCTACGACGTGCTCAACACGGTGGTGGTCGAGGCCGATTTGGTATCGGCCGACGAGGGCGAACGGGTGCTGGCCGGAGAGCACCTGGCCGCGACGCGCGCCGATGACCTGGTGCTCTATGATCGTGGCTACCTGACTCTATCCGGGTTCGTAGAACCGCAATCGTTGCCACTGGAACCGGATTAACTGCCACCAAACCGCAATCATCCGACTGAAACCACACTCCACGTCACTCGACCGCCAACCCGGCGGAGCGCCCTGCTGGACAGGCGGGCTCAACGCCAGACCGACGTTCCCATCATGTCGAAGTGGTGGTCATCGGTCCACACCGCCAGGCGTAACCGAGAGGCGACGATCGGCAGGGTGGCCGCATTGCAGGCCAATGTACGGACGGTAGTTAATCATTAACGTGAGGCGTTCCGTGGTTTCCGGTGTCTATCCTGTTGGACCTTTGATTAACTTTAGGGTAGCTGCGGGGAGTTTAAATTGTTGATTTCCTCCGACAAGCGCTTTAGATGTATCATCATAAACAGCAGTTAGAAAGTCGGCGAACCGTGATCTCGACAAAGCTTGGGATCTATCATCAGGAGATTTCCATATATCGTCGATTAAGTGTTTTGCATGATGATGAATAATGAAAACCATAGGCTTTGGCATGTCGGAAAAAGTTTCAAGCATTTTTTTCTTCATTTCATCAATGCTATCAAGAAAATCCCTATAATCGTTTGTTATCCGAGATTCTTTTTCCTGTTCGCGCTTAATTTCCTCGGCAAATTTCACCTTGAGCATGTTAAGTTCATGATCAAGATTTGCTTCGTGGATTCGCTTATGCCTTCTAAGCTCCGTAATTTCTTCTAGCTTCTGCTTTTGCCATTCAACATCACCGCGTTTTACTACAGACACAAACTCAATAACAAAACGCGCTAAATCATATGCCGCTGATATCTCGCTCATGCCTTTATCTCCGTTTTCTTGAGGTAGTTGTAAATCGCTACGCTCAGTTCATTATGGTGCGTTCCAATAATTATTTCGTAAAGAGAAGTAAGGCTTGTAATATCATTACGCGATCGGATGCTATCGATAAACGCCTCTGTTCTCTCAAAAGCATCCGGGGTGACGTATTTCTTTCTACTTATTAGCTCTCTTTTGCTGATGTCAATGAGCGGATCTATATTGCGATTATTAGAAGAGTTTGATAACTTACTCCTGTTATTTCTTTCATTTTCTCTTATGCGATTTATCGCTTTATTGTACTCTATCTCGCTTAGGTGTTTCCTTACCTCAAACTTCGAAGATAATCGCCCGCGGATAATTCCTATAACGATGATCGGCAAACCAACAATCACCCCAACGACCACAGGAGCTTCCGGCGCTACGTCTCCCGAAGATGAAACAGCGATGACAAGCAGCCCTATTAAGAAACCTATTACGCAGGCTACAATAAAAAGAAAAGTGAAGAATTTATATGCAAGTATATTCATCAACGTGAACCTATATTGTCCTTCTCAACGCTTGCGCGCTACGCAGGCTAACCTCCGACTAGGGAAATGCTGATTAATTCGGATCCCGCCAGAGCTGTGCTCGCGAAATCAGAGTGTTGCGACGTCGCCGCCGGCCAAAATCCGAATTAGTCAGCACTTCCGTAGATCGGAGATTTGCTCCTAATTAAACCAGAGTTCTACAGAGGGATCTAGGGGAATTGTCGACCGCTGACGCGGCCTGTACGTTAATGCCCATCGTGTCTCTACGGCCTGGGCACCAACGCCGGGCTCAAGCGTATGGCGGCCAGCAACCGCGAGGTCGGCTATGCGGACCTCCTCTACGTGCGCCGGCGCTTCATCGACAACGCCGCCCTGCGCGAGGCCATCCGCCGGGTGGTCGACGCCACGCTTGCCGCGCGCCTCGGACACATTTGGGGCGAAGGCACCGCGGCCTGCGCCTCCGACAGCAAGAAATTCGGGGCCTGGGACCAGAACCTCATGACCGAGTGGCATGTCCGCTACGGCGGACGCGGGATCATGATTTACTGGCATGTCGAGCGGCGCGCCGCCTGCATCTACTCCCAGCTCAAGCGCTGCTCCTCCTCGGAGGTGGCGGCCATGATCGAGGGGGTGCTGCGCCACTGCACCGACCTGGAGATCCAGAGGAACTACGTCGACAGCCACGGCCAGAGCCACGTGGCCTTCGCCTTCTCCTCACCTTCTGGACTTCGAACTGATGCCCCGGCTCAAGGACATCGCCGCCCAAAAGCTTCATCGCCCCGAGACGGGTCGGGCCGGCGACTACCCTAACCTTCAGCCGATCCTGTCCAGACCTATCGACTGGGAGCTCATCCGCCGGCAGTACGACGAGATGGTCAAGTACGCCACGGCGCTGCGCCTGGGCACCGCCCAACCCGAGGACATCCTGCGCCGTTTCGCCCGCAGCGACCTGCAACACCCGACCTACCGTGCCCTCGACGAGCTCGGCCGGGCGGTGAAGACCCGCTTCCTATGCCGCTACCTCCACGACGAAGGCCTGCGGCGGGAGATCCACGAGGGGCTCAACGTCGTGGAGAACTGGAACAGCGCCAACGGCTTCATCTTCTACGGCAAGAGCGGGGAGATCGCCACCAACCGCCACGACGAGCAGGAGGCCGCGGCGTTGGCCCTGCACCTGCTCCAGGCCAGCCTGGTCTACGTCAACACCCTAATGCTCCAACAGATCCTCGCCGAGCCCGGATGGCTTGAGCGGATGACACCGGCGGATCTGCGCGCGCTGTCACCGCTGATCTACCACCACATCAACCCCTATGGCACTTTCGAACTCGACCTGGCCAAGCGCTTGGAGCTCCCCGAGATCTGAATTTGGTGCGCCTTAACCGGGCATCTCCATCGGCGATTCCTTATATGGCGGCTGGTTGCAGCAACTCTTACTTTGGGCCCACTTGGACCGTGGCAGGGCACCGACGATTTTCTGGGGTTCGTACGAACCGCGGGCCGGGTGTCTATTCCCCATGGGAACAGCCCCATGGCCTCGATCCACAAAGGTGGCTGGTGCGGATCGGAGTCGATCCGTCGCCTTACCAACGAGAAACGACGGCGCGTTTGCGGTGACGGGGCGGTGCTTCGCGGTATGATCGAACGCGTGTCCGGGCACGAGAGAAGATGTTGTGCCATTGCGCGGGGTCAGCTAAATGGTGGCCCCTTTTCCCTACTTTTCCCTTTTCCATCAATTTACTTCGATAAGAAACTTGCTTCGCGGCCTCCGCTGGATGCGGTTGTTAGGTGCCATTGCTTTTTATGACCTTGCATTCATCTTTGAACTTTATCATATTCACAAGATCATTGTGAAAATTAGCGGCCCAGATATATTTTGATAGAATTCTAGGGTTTTCACTAAATTCGCTAATCCTTTGAGTAATAATATTATGGTGCTGCTCAATTATTCTGAGGCTACTTTCTTTTTCAACAAAGAAAATTTTACTGAGATAATTTACGAACCATGGCCCATCGTACGTGAGTTTATGGTACTGGTGAAACTGAAGGGGAACTCCCACTAGATGGATGTCTTCCACAATCGAGTTTGAGATCGAGATGCAGGGATAGATAGCTGTGTGTTCTAATCTGACCGCTTCAACTAAAGCAGGCCCATATAAAATGTATTCGCTGGCGTAGTGAAAGCCGACAGCAAGGCCGCCCCGGCAGAGCACTCCGCTTGATAACAAGCTAAGCTGAAATTCTGAAAGGACAGAGATCATGACGGCAAGAGATAAGGTATGGGTTGTCAAAGGCATCCAGAAGCAGATGTTATCTGAGAAGACCCTGTAATTAAGATTGGTCGGATTACCCATATTTCGGATAGTATTTGCATAGTGAAAGGCTGACTTGATTGCATTATCAATCATTGGGATAAATCTTTCACCGTTTGGATCATGTTCTATCATTGAAGTGAAGCCAAGAATATCTACAAAGGCAACTAAGAATTTGTCCCCATAAACCTCATTTAATTGGTCTTCATCATAATTTGGTTTAGCGCCAGAATATAGCTTGGTCGCTTCTTCTACAAATACATTACATTTATTTATCATGAACGCTCCCTTCAACTCCAAATTATCATGCTACAAATCTCTGGGTCTTGCTGGGCCTAGCAGTTTTCTTAGACTGAGTCTATGTCGGTATTTTTTCGGTTCTGTGTCAAGGTCCCGTCTGAGCCGCGGCGTCTGGCTTGAGCCGCCAGCCGTCGCGTTTACCGCCAGGCGCTTGGCCGGGGTAGCGCGCCCCTCCCACCAGCCACGCCACGCCGGGGCACCAGGCTGCGGCCGTCACCAAGGGCACCAACACCGCCCCGGCAATGAACCAGGCCGCTACATATGGTCTGTCAATAATTCCTGCGGGCACAAAGCAGCGCATAACCCGCGCTATCGTCAGTCATGATGGAATCTACTATTAGGCCAGAGTCTGCCGTCAGTCCCTCAATCTCCGGAATCGTAAACTTATGAGCTATATTGGTTTGGAGAGTATCACCTGGGTTGAGAAGGACCTGGATGCCCTGGGATTTAGACAATATTTCGTATGACCTGACGCAGCGCAAATAAGTCCGAATATCGCCACTCGCCTCGTCAAAATCAACATGATGCTCAAAGACGTTAAAGGGCACGGCTACGTCAAGGCACCGATTGATCTGCGCGACGAAATTCAACCCGGATAGTGCTGAGTAGCCGTGCTTATCGGAGTAAGCAGCCTTGTGGTCAGCGGGTTGCTTTCGCAAATCGAAACCAACTAGAAGTCTTGCGCCTGCGGGAAGAACATGCGCGATATAGGAAAGCATATCTCGCTGTTCGGTAGCAGAGAGATTCCCAATGGTCGATCCAAGGAACTGGATATGTGTGAAATCCAACAGTATTTCATGCGTACGCAAGCGATGAAGAAAACTGAGAATATCGATGTTAAACGTAGAGTAGTGCGCCACGAGATCAAACTGCTCGACGCCTTGCCTTAAAAACCGCAGTGCGGCTTCGCTCTCATCGACGGCGATGTAGTGGGCAAGGGACATGTGGGCCTGTTGCAATGCCTCGAAGAACTTGGCGCCATCACCACAGCCAAGATCGACGATGCTTGTCTTCTCTGGGGTAGCGATTCGGCCAAGATATTGCGTAAGCAATGCCTGTTCAGTGCGGGCGAGCTTGTATTCTGGCGCGTCGCGGAGTTTCGCGAACAATGCGGAACCAACCTCATCGTATAGGAAAGAACGAGGAAGTATCTTTGATCTTTCAGTCAGTATAGACAGAAGTTGAGACGCGGTGACATTCATGTGGGCTCTCTCTTGCCGAAATAATATCATATGACGATTTACATTTGAGGTTGCAGCGCAGCAACAAGATGGCCGTGGACGTGTTGAACTGTTCCGTTATTGGTGAGCGAATCTTGCGGAGACGAGATCTATGAAGAGAATGATTGAGACGCCAAAAAGTCCAACCAATAAAAATCCAGTGCCAATAACCGCAAGAATAGGCAAGATCATACTGACGATACTACCCGAAGGAGATGCGGGCTTTGGAAACGCCGCGACGATGTAGAAAAGATTGAATACCGCGAGAATCAATAAAACACTTAATGGAATAGCAGAGAACATAGCAAATAGCTGGAAGTTACTCGGAAAAGCTGCATGCTTATATAAAGATACTATGAGTATTGAAGTACAGGCCGCCAGTAGCGTCGCCACTAGAACTACATGACCCAGAGTAGTAAAATACTCCTTGAGCCCGCACTTCTTCGGGTCGTAGTTAGCGGCTATGACGCAGGCTAGCCACGCAATCATTTCTTCAAGTGCGGAGTTCATAGTGTATCGATGACCCTGCCAAGTCCACGGAACCCGAGAATCAGTAGACATATAGCAGAAATATGAAGCATTCCTTTTGGCCATGCAGGAGATAACGAGATTGAAAACAAATGGGCGAAGCCGGCCAAGACAATCATGATAAAGGCGTCGACAAATATCACGAAGATACCAAGAGTCAACACACCAAGCCAGTAGGTGCTTGTGAGATGGGTAGTAGACAAGAATATAGAGACAAAAAACACCCATGCGTTGGGATTCAAGGCGTGAATCATGAAAGATTCGATGAAAGGGTTGCCATGAGTGCTGCGATTTGGTGCGTGGTGGAACAGCGTAATATCAGTTGAAGCGGATTTTCTGGCGCGTAGTGCGAGTCGAGCGGCGATAACTAGGAGGAAGATCGAGCCGAGCCCAGACAGCACAATGCGCACCCAGGGTGGCAATAGAACGCCAAGATACTTCGTTGACGATGCGCCGAGAATAAACAAAAAGTTAGCCGTGGCAACTCCGGATACAGCGAAAGCAACGCCCGCTGTATTGCGGCTTTCCACGTAGAACAGCATAGGAGCCCACGATGGCCCCGGGGTTAAAGCCAAGCCTAGTACCGTAGTGAAAAAAACAAGTAAGTCTGGTAGGGATGGCATGAACTATAATCATCAGCTAACACTAATGAGCAGAGGGCGCAGATGAGTGTATCTCATTGCGTGCCATGGTTTCTTTGCATTTCAGCAATTTCAGCAATTTCAGCAGTGCAGTTTGCGCGGGGATTCCTTCGGTAATCAAAAAAGGGGGGTATAAATCGTACGTAGGCCACACAGCGAAAATTGCGGCGTCTCGCCAGGGAAGCAGCGCGACCGGAGCATATCCCAATGCAAAGAGATCCTCTATAGAGCGCATATCGTGTATTGATACATGAATTTCGTGATAGGCGCGGCAGACCATCTGAACGCGGTCGAACGGCGTGCAGTCAAATCCCAAACAGGCGTTTACTAAATTAGCTATTAGTCGATGGGCATGGCTTACCCGCATCAGTTGTTCGCGAACCGAGGTTCGGGGTCCATGTGCGATAAGTACCGAGCCGGCAGTATTTGCATTCGCATTATGGTACGCGTAGGGTCTAAGCCCAGTAACCTGCATTCCTTGCTCTCTTAACAAAACGCGTCTAAGTACTGCCGACTGCGGCGTTAGGACAAACTCGGTCCAATAGCGGCACCTTGTCTCGAGAAATGGAACAACATGTCGGAAGTACGAGGTCATCAGGCCTCGGCGCCTGCCAAGAGTGGGATGTATTTGTGTTTCGTCGATTAGCGCGCCGTCGGTTGCGTCGAAGAAGAGTGCTGTAACGCCGAGGACGATACCATTCGAATCTTCAAAGACTGTGGCTAGGGTGAAGTCGCCCTCTAGGTGGGCCGACATAGCCTGCGGAGTTATATCGGACGCGGCCCTAATTCTCAATGCCGTACCGAACCAATCACCGCGTTCAAAAGCGTTACGGTACAGTGCAGATATTTGCACGATGTTTCGATTAGATACCCGATGTGGTGTGGCGCCGCTGCGCGTGTCGATCCATTCGGAGTCGAATATGTGACAGAGAAGCTGGCGCCGGATTTCGGATACGCTGAATAACATGATATTGCCGCAGTGAGTATGCTTCTTGGTTGTCACTGGGGTTAGGAAGAACAGAGTCGCCGATTTACCTTGTCTGCGATGCCGGGTGCGACGCAACTACGGCGGAATCGGAGCGGAATGGCAGCATGGACCTACAAAAGCTCTACTATAAGATAGGGGCTGGGCTCTGTTCGCTCCGGGCAGACGGCCACCGCGTGGGCTAGGGGACGATCGATAAGACCGAGTGGATGCATCGGAGCGGCTGGGTGGGCCTTGCGGTCTACGCATTCTGTGAGAAAGAGTACGGGTTTGTTGGTCGCTGGGCAAGAGGCGCGGTGATCCGCGGGCGGCCCGGTTCGCACAGACGATTTTGGGGGCGCTGCCGAATGCTTTGGAAATCGTTGCGACCACCTCACGAAACGGAATTGAGCATGAATAGGCCAAGGGCATCCTCTGTCTCGACGTGCGGATATGCCACGGTCCGTGCTGCGAGGACGCGTCTGCCTGAGGTATACCTTACCTCGGCGTCAGGCAAAGCCCTCAAGCGCGTCATGGTAGGGTCGGTGTTGCGCTTTTCTGACACTCGACCCGAAGGGTCATAGATCCTTCCCTGTTTGTCATTTTCCGAAGTCGGCTGCACCAAATATCCGAAGTCGCCTGCACTACCTACTGTCCGGCATGGGTTCAGCCCCCGGCGGGCAGCTTCACACCATCCGCCCGCAGTTCCCCCGCGGGCGAAACGTGCCGGTACAGCGTCTGTCGGGTCAGGCCCAGTTCGCGGCACAGATCCCCCACCTTGGTCTCTTGGTGCCCCATCGCCGCCATCGCGAGGCGCAGCTTCGCCGCGGTCATCTTGAACGGCCGCCGGCCCTTCCGGCCGCGCGCCCGAGCCGAGGCCAGGCCGGCCACCGTCCGCTCCGAGATCAGTTCCCGTTCGTACTCGGCCAGTGCCGCGAAAATCCCGAACACCATCTTGCCGGCGGGCGTGGCGGTGTCGATCGCCGCGCCCTGACCGGTCAGCACCTTCAGACCCACGCCGCGCGCGGTCAGGTCATGCACGGTGTTGATCAGGTGGCGCAGGTCGCGGCCCAGGCGATCGATCTTCCACAGGATCAGGAGGTCGCCCTCGCGCAATGCCTTCAGACACGCCGCCAACCCGGGCCTGTCGTCGCGGCGCCCCGACGCTTGGTCCTCGTAGAGACGCTCCGCCGCCACCCCAGCGGCGAGCAGCGCGTCGCGTTGCAGGTCGGTGGTCTGGGAGCCGTCCGCTTTCGACACCCGCTTGTAGCCGATGAGCATGCCCTCCCCTGTCACTTAAACAGCCGATTGTGTGACACGATGCGACCGTCATTTTCAGAAACCGGCTGCACTACCCCTCGCGGCTCTGTCGGCATTCCCTTTGGATCGCTGGCGTCGGCCGCTGCGGCGAGACCCGGTCGCGAACCGACCGGCCACGGTCGGCGCCATCGAACAGCCCCCGTTGCTGGACCGTCGGCCCCAAGGCCCTGGCGGCTGACCAGTTTATCAAATTTGTCCCCTTCGATACTGCGCGGCGGTCCGGCCGGCGCAACCTCGTGAGGCATTAACGCCGACCGCAGCGGCAATACCCCACCGCTGACGAGTTGGCTGGCAAAGGTCTTCACGACTGACGCTACCCCCGGTCCATGGCCGGCCCGAAGCTAGCGCGACCCGCGCTCGCCACGCTCACTGCAACGAGCAGTCGATGAGTTGCGCCACCTCCTGCGAGACTCGTTCCCTCATCGCCTCCGGCAGATCGAGCCGGTCGTACAGCTCGTTCATGTAGCCCAACTGCAAATTCACCTGACGGATCAGCTCGGGAATATCGTCGAAACGCCAACCTACCAGCCCCGCCCGTATGCGCTCCATGTGGCCCCGACACAGGAGCCGCAGGACGTGAAAAAGCGTGTCCCCCACCTTCTCGGCGAAGTGAAACCAGTACGGGAATTCCGCGGTCACCTCCATGAAGCACGAGCGGATCGCTGGGATCTCCGCCGTCTCGCGCGGATCGCGGTCCCAGCCGTCGAAGAAGAAGGTTACCTTCCCTTCCCAGGCGATGGCCGCCTCGCGCGTTGCGGCAAGGGGTAGCAACTTGTCCAGCAGGGGTCGAATGTCATGCCTCACCACGGATTCGCGCGTGATGGCGATGGCGAGGATCTGGTCCTTGGCCGGGGAGAGCCTGGCGTCGGGATATCTGGGTCTGGTCATTGCTTCAGTGGTGCAGGCGTACCCAAAGGGCACGCAGGATCAACATGGAGGCGTCGTCCGGATGGATATCGCCAGCCTGGACGCCTTCGCTGGCCTGGCAGTCCCGCAGCAAGGGCGAGGACGCGTCCCACAGCCCGAACTCGTTGCGGATGCGCAGACCGAGACCGAAATGGCAGTAGGTCAGGGACTCAAGACCCAACAAGCCGACGCGCGCGCCCCGGTGGTCCCGTTTAGACGCAAAGATCGGCAGTCGTAGCGGCGGGCGGCGCACCGACCGAAGAGGCCCGTAAGCGAGGGCCCACGACATTCGGAGGTGGGCGACCCGGCCATGCTATCCGGCGGGCTGGCCCGGCGGCAACGGCAAGCGTGCGCCGACCACGGTCTGCAATGGACGCATCCCTGCTCTCGAGCGCGTATCGATCGCCACTGCGGCCGACAGAATGCACTCACCTCGCCAACCGCAAAGACACCCCCTTATTCACGATCAACTCTACCGCCCGCCCCGCATCGACCTCCAATACCGGAAAGGTTTGCTCCGCCATCTCCATGTAGTAGTCCGCCAACCGATCGATGGCGCCGCCCACCCCGCCAGCCGCACCCGCCGCAGCGGCCTGGGGCGTGAACATCGACTGGAATTGCATCTGGGAGCCCCCGGTGCTGATCGGGATGCTCGGGACCTGGGTAAAGACCTTGGCAAAGGAGGTCAGGAACCCGGCCTGCAACGCCTTGGCGAGCAATGCACCCTGTTTGCTGACCAGTCGGCCGCGCACCCCGACCTTGCCGTCCTCGCCGACCGCATAGGCGTCGAGCGGGACCTCGATGACCCCGCCATCGGTGCGCACGCAGGTCAGGGTCTCGCTGCGCAGCAAGGCGCGTTCCGACCCCAGGTCGCCGAAACCGCCGACGATGACGAAGCACTCCCGCACGTCGGCGCGGAAGCGGTTGGGGAGGATGGCGTCTTGCTTGATGCGCAGGAGCGCCGGGGTCGGGTCCTTGCGGGCGCCCTGCCCGGTCGGGGCGTCCAGGCCGTTCAGCAACACCCCGCTCAGGATGGCGCCGGCCGGGATGAAGAGGGCGTCCCGCGGCTCGGTGGCGGTCCGCCCCTTGGGCTCCGCAGCGGCGGCGCTGACCACCCGAATCTCCATCGGCTGCGGTGGATTGCGGGCCGCGCCCAGAGCCGGGGTCGGGAGGGCGGGCGCGCTGGGCGGCGTGAACAACTGGTCGAGAGGCCGCTCGGCACGCGGCGGGGCGACCGGGGCCGCGGGGGGCGGCGCGGCCGGGGTCGGCTCTTTGATCCGTGCCGCTGGACGTGCCGGGGTCGGCGGCGCTGCCGGCGGAGCCTGCTTGGCCGCGGCGGCCTGCCGGCGCAGCTCGTCGATCTGGGCCTTGAGCGCGTCCATTTCCTGACGGCGTTGGACCTCCTGGACGCCGTCGGGCACTGGCGCCTCCGGGGGCGCAGCGGCGGCCTTCGCTGCCTGCTGGGCGAGCGCATCCATGTTGCGCTCCATGCGCTCCAACCGGGCGGCCAGGCCCTCGATGCCGAGCGAGCGCGGATCGGTGTCGGTCAGCAGGTTGCGGACCAGCTTCTCCTGCGGACTGGCCGCGGGTTGGCGGGGCTCGGCGGTCTGCACCGCAATCGCGGCCACGCCCAACAGCAGGGCGATTCCGGCACCCCAGGCCACCGCGCGCTGGACGTTGGGAGAGAGCGAGGCCCAGCGGGCGGTCAGGTCCGTCATTGGGGCCTGGCCGTCGAGTCGGCCGCGACGGCGACTTCCTGGAGCACCAGAAAGACCTCGGTTTCCTGGTCCGGCGCGAGGTTCTTGAGCGGCCAGGCGCCGACCGCAGCGACAGCGTGCCCGTTGATGTCGCATGCGGACTCGTTGGCCGGGATGGTCCCTGCCCCGCCATTGCGCACCCCGACCGTCAGGACGCTGGCGGTCGGTCCTTGGGTCAGTTGGGTCTTGGTGATCCTAAGGCCGGGGGCGCACCGGACCTTCATCCCAGTGCCCTTGCGCACCTGGTAGCCGACCGGCAGGCGGCGTTGGGCCATCGCCCGCAGCAAGTCGGCGATGGTCTCGACGTAGGGTTGGTTGCCGCCGATCTCGCTCGCATAGCCCGGCAGGACCGTTTGCTGGCGCGGCACTCGCGGGCATCGTACCGGCGAACGACTTGGCGCCGCCCCGGTAGCCCGGAACGACGAGGCGGATTTCGCGCGGCGGGATAGAACGCGGGGCCAGGGTCAGGGATAGCGCCAGATCGCTGCTGGGGCCGTCGCCGATGTAGAGGGCGACCGGTTCCTCGGTCGCCGTGGCCACGTAGACCACGCGGCCATCGACGCTGGTGCTGGCCGGGGAGACGGTATGGACCACCGGGTTCTGGAAGGGGGTGACGATGCGGTTGAGATGGTCGATGGCGATCTCGACCAGGGCCGTGGTGCCCGGCGGCATGCTGACGGTGCGCGGTCCGAGTTCCAGCGCGGCCGGCATGACCTGTCCCGGTCCCAGGCCGACCTTGAGGAAGCCGCCGTTCGCCGGCCGGGAGGGTCCCCCGCCCACCGACCCGGCGGATGGCCGGCCCGCCGCCTTGGGGGTTGGCCCAGGCGGCATGGGTCGCGGTCTGCGGCGCGTCGGTGCGGACATCGAGCAGATCGCAGGAGACCCGCGGGGTCGCCACTGCGGCATCCGGATCGCCGTCGTCGTCGGCGGCGTGCCCCGCTCCGGCCATCGCGAGCGAGAGAATCAGGGCCATCGGCAGCGGTCGGAGCGTCATGGGGCCTCCCCAGGGTTCGGCCCGGTGCGCGGCGCCCCCGGATAGACATCCAGGTAGACCACCACCGGGCGGTAGTTCTTGAACTCGATGCGCAGGGCATAGGTGCGTTCGGCATTGACCGGCTTGGCCGCC
Organism: uncultured Gammaproteobacteria bacterium; assembly: GCA_963780725.1. Taxonomy (GTDB): domain Bacteria; phylum Pseudomonadota; class Gammaproteobacteria; order Chromatiales; family Chromatiaceae; genus Thiodictyon. The sequence continues at coordinate 1,922,262 of CAWACV010000001.1, read as the reverse complement.
GGGCCGCTGGTGATGTGGGTGCCGGTGACGAACAGGGTGCCGCTCGCCGGGTCGTGGCTGACCGCCCGCGGCTGAAAGGCGAGGCTGACCTTCTCGCGGCGAATCTCGCCGATCTGGGCGTCCAGGACTTGCAGGATGTCCTGGCGCAGGGCGGGCGCGAGCAGCGGGTCGAGCGCCTTGGTGAGAAACTCGGCATTGGTCGGGCTGACGTTGCCGAGCAGTTCGGCCACGAACAGCGCCCACGCCTCTTTGACCTCCTGACTGGCCGAGGACCGGGCGACCGTGACCTCCCCTTCCAGCACCGGCGGGACCAGGACCACGGTGCGCTCGGTCTGGTTGAGCGTGATCGCGAGCGCGATGTTGGCGCCGATCAGCAGCAGGATGACGATGCGGTTGACGCGGTTCTCCAGCGTCAGGCCGTTCCAGGTCGCCAGGAAGCGGTCCAGGTTCACGGCAGCCACCGGCGGGCGAAGGGGTTGGGCGTGGTGCGTCCGCGCAGCGGCAGCAGGCCATGCCAGTACAGGAAATGCAGGGCGTAGCCGTCCGGCCGCCGTTCGCGGAACTTGGTGTAGAGACGCACCAGCAGCACGCCCAAGAGCAGCAGTTGGAACAGAGTGCGCGGGCTGCCGGTGAGGATGCCGACCACCAGGGTCAGGACGATGGGCGCCAGGTCGTCGACCCGCCACAGCAGGAGCAGCGGCGGGTCGTCGATGGATTTGGGGATGTCGAGGGCGTCGGCCATGGACGCAGTGTGCCGCGGGTCGGGCGGCGGGGACGAGTGGCCAAGGTGGGGGTTTTCTGGCGGAATGCGGGAGACTGGCGGAGCGGATTGCCGTCATCGGCCCCAGGGGTCGGTGGCCCGCCCAGAACGAGCGGGATCGGTTCAGTCGCGAGGATGCCGAGCGGGACGCCCGCCGCCGAACACGGCGATCGCGGCTTCCGCGTCCGCCGCGCCGACCCGACGCAGGGCACGCGTCGCGGGATCGAGGCAAGTCGCCGCGAGGACGTGCAGATCGGTCCCGGCGAGCCCGCGATAGCGCCGCATGACGACCTGCGGATCGCCATACGCCTTCAGTTGTTCGGCAATGGCCCGCAGTTCCTGTTCCGAGCGAACATGGTGCTCGGCATGCTGGGGATGCCCGACCGACTCGACCACGAGGGTCGCCAGCGGCGCCCGCGCCATGCCCACGCGACCGTCGTCTAGCAGGGGTCGCATCCAGCGGTAGAAGAACATCGTGACCAGCGCACCGCAGTGGATGCCGTCGGCGTCCGGGTCCATGAGCAGTATCACGCGATCGTAACGCAGTGCCTCGAGTTCGAAGGCATCGCCCAGTCCCGTGCCAAGCGCCGCGGTAAGCGCCGCGAACCACGGATTGGCCACGACCCGCTGCGCGGTCGCGCGGACCGCGTTGAGCGGCTTGCCTTGCATCGGCAGCACCGCCTGGAAGTGCGCATTGCGCATCCGGCTCGCCGCGCCCGCGGCCGAATTGCCTTCGACGACATATAGCTCCGCACCGGAGCCGATGCCGTGGTGGGTGCAGTCGTCGAGCTTGATTGGGAGCCGCGGGAACATGGGGAGAGTCCTGTCACTGGGGCGAGTCCGCGCGAAGGCCAGGGAGTCATTTGTGGTCCGAACCACCACCTGTCCACTGGGCGGCGGGCAAGTACAACCGGGCCTTGCCATAACCTCCAAGTGTCTGCGCTTGACCCGCTAGCCCGCGTAGGCGCAGGGTCCTCGCACTTTAAGATGTCGAGCATTGTGCACCAGCCCGGGGCTCATCCCATGAGCCCGCCGCCGGGCTGGCTGAGGCACACCGCGAATCGCCTGCGCGGCGACGTTGTCCATTCTCAGGTAAGCGCCCGGACTGTGATGAACATGATCGACGGCCTTGGCCTTGATCATCAATCCGGCCACCCCGCGCTACGCCGCCACCTGCATCAGAGAGGGCTGGCTGGGCGGGCGCGGTCGTCGGCGCGCCGGTCGCGGCGGCAGCGGCACCCGCTGGAGCACCTGCGCGAACAGCGATTCGTGGGCGCGACCGAAGAAGCGCTCGGCGGCGGTGGTGTCGTCGGCACGGCGGATGTGGAAGTTGTGCACGGCGGTGAGCGCCGCGAGCTTGCGGTCGCTCAACCGATGGCGGCCATGGTGATGCAGGGACAGTTGACCGTTGCGGCCCTCCACCGCGGAGCTGCTGCGCTGGAAGCGATCGGCGCATTCGCCGGCGACCTGTTCGAGACGCGCGCGCTCGGCGCCGGAGAGGGCCTGGAGCGGATGTGCGGGTTGGCGCAGCGGTTCGAGGAGTTGGGTGCTCAGCGCCCGCAGCCGCTGACGCGGCTCGGCGTGGGTGCGGCGCGCGGCGACGCGCTCCAGGTACAGGGCCGGAATCAGCTGCTCGACGAGGGCGGCCTCCAGGCTGGGCGGCAGCCCGAGGGCCTCGACCTGCATGTGCAGGGTCGCGAAGAAAAAGGCGATGGTGGCCAACAGTTGGGTGGTCAGTCGCTGCGCCTTGGCCAGGCGTTCGCGAGCGCGCGTGGGCAGATCGGCGGCCTCGGCAAGGCGTTGCAGCCGCGTCCACACGTCCTCGAAACGCCGCGCGACCCGTTCGACCGGCTGTGCGCGCCCATGCTCCAGGTCATACGGGTGATACAGGGTCCCGAGCGCGCGCACCAGTTCCCGGGCTTCGGTCTGGCGTGCCTGCGCCTGGGTGTGCTCGGTTTGGGCCTGCACCAGATCGCTCAGGGCGGCGTGGATGCGGGCGGCGAACGCGGGCGGGCGCCCGCAGGGACGTGGCGACAGGTCTTCGTACGCCTGCGCCGCCGCTCGCTCGCCCTCCCAGCGCGTCTGGGCGGCGGCCACGCTCGCGGCGGCCTGCCGGACCTGGCGGGCCAGGTGCAGGCCGGTGGCCTTCGACACCTCGTGCTGGCCATGGAAGAGGTCCGGCGAATGGTGGGCACCCAGGTCCGCCTCGACATGCCGGCGCAACGCCGTGGCCTCGTCGCTGGTGCCTTGGATCACGTCGACGTTCAACCCGACCAGGGCCGCTTGGAGCGCCTGCGTCCAGGTCCCGGCCGTACGATCCGCCGCGTACCGCTCCAGGAGAAGAAAGCCCGACACCGGCTCCAGCGCCACCAAACAGATGCGGGGATGGAAGGTTTCGTCCTCGCACACCGTGATCTGCCGGTGTGGCATGCCCGGCGCCAGCGCCGCGCGCTGCTCGCGCGCGACGGCGACCACCGCCTCTTCCAGGGCGGCATTGAGACCCTGGTGGGTGCCGTAGCTGGCGCCGACGAACGCCGACAGCCCGCTCAGCTCCAGGAATTCGCACACCACCCGCACCCCCGCACCGCCCTTCAGGGTGATGGCGAAATGCGCCGCCAGCACCAGCCGATGCAACCACTGTACGCCCTGCGGACTTGCGACGAACGCCGCCAAGCCCGCGGGCGCCGCACCGACCGGCGCCGGCTTACACCAGTCCTGCAAGGTGCTGCGCGCCAGGCCCAGATCGGCGGCCACCTGCCGTTGCGGCTGTCCCGCCGCCAGACGGGCGGCGGCCACCTCACCCTGTTGCGCCCGCTCCAGGCGCGAGCGGCGCCTCACGACCAACCGGCCTCCGGCATTCGCGCGGCGCACGGTGGCACTCGCCCCGTGGCTAGGCTAAAGTCAATCCTGGCAGGACCTTCGAACATCTTTCTTCGCCCTCGGTTGGTTTGCACTGCCAAGGTTACGAAATTTCGAGGGTTCTGCCACTCTTCCGCAGCACTTCCACCAAGCACCGCACTCGGCCTTGGCCGGATTGATGATCAAGGCCGCAAGGACAAATGGGGATTGTCTTGGCAGATTACGCCGATCGCTCTGACGAAGGCGGTCGCCGATCCCGATCGCGCTGCCGCCAATCGGGCGTTCGATGCGATGATGCAGATGAAGAAGATCGACATCGCTGCAATCGAGGCCGCGCGCCGCGGCTGAGGTTGCGTATTCGGAATATTGCTCGGCCGCGCAGGTTGTACAGGCCCGAACGCAGCGAGTCGGCGGCTGAATGCACCTTCCATAGCCGCGGGCTCCGCAGATGGGCCTGCGCGGCGGGATGGCGGTGGATGCGCTGGAGCACGTCGCCAAGGCAGTCATAGGAATTGACGTCCGGCGGCCAGCAGGTCACGATCAGACCATGCGGGGTGGCGACCGGCTCGGCGCCGACCTCGCTCCGGTAGGAAAGCCATCTGCGGGCGTCCGCTGAAGGCCCGGTAGCGGCCACTCCGAAAATTCGCGTGAGAGGCAGCTCTCGACCGAGACCTGCCCAAGACGACGCCAAGTCTCAGGCCCCCTAATTTGGTGACTTCAACCGCCCGGTCGCTTGGCTACCCTTGTGACCTCGCCTACAACCGCTTCTGCGTATTGGCCAAGGCCAGCCCCAAGCAGCAACGCAACGGCCGCGCCGACCACCGGCACGCCCAACGCCGGCAACGGAACCGGCGCCACGAAGCAGCAGTAGCGCCCCGAGGACCACCCACAGAACCACCCGCAACGCCAAATGATGCGTCAGCGGACTCGCATAGGCGAACGAGAACTGCCGGATACGTCGCCGCATCCACCCATCCCCCCAAGCGGCAACGCCCAGGATGCCGAGCAGCGGCCACCACGACAGCAGCACCGCAAGCCGCTGGCACGCCTGGCCGAGCGACCACCACACGACCGACAAGCGCCCGGCGAGCCAGGGCCAGAAGGGACTGTCCGCGAGCTTCGCGAGCCCCGCCCCACCGGCATCGGGACCGGGAATCAGCACCCGGTAGCTGCCCGCGTGCAGGCCGGTGCGGATGAACGAGGGTGTCGAACCACCCGGCCGCGCGGGCGAGGATCGCATCGGCGGTGTCGGGTCCGACCGTTGCCACCAGGGACGCCAGTTCGCGGCTACTCACCTGCCGCGCCCAGTCGGTCGGCACCAGGGCGGCGAACAGGATGAACTCCATGACGAACAGGATGAGACCCGAGGCGATGGTCCACAGCCAGACGCCTTTGCCGTCTTTGCCCGCGTGGCTGTCGTCAAGCATCGGTGGTCTCCGGCGGGAGGGCTGACCCGGACGGCACCGCACTGAGCCGGGCGCCCAGGATGCGGCGCTGCGCGGCCGTCATCGCTTCGACCAACAGCGGCTGCTCGCGCGGGTCGAGCGCATCCTCGATCCCCTGGACGAAGGCGGCGAAGCGCTCGCGGTCGGGGACCTGCGCCTTCCGGGCGGCACGGTGGGCGGCAATCGCGCTGGCGGCGATGGTCGCGACGCGCGCGTGCAGGACGTCGTCGGCGGTATGGAGTTCCCGCAGGCCGAGCGCCAGCCGCTCCAGCAGGCCGCGGCTGTCCGGCCAGTCGATCTCCGCCTGCACCAGGGCCTCGCGGTCCGCGCGTTTGGTCAGGACGGCGCGTAGCAGGTTCTTGGGTCTGGTCCTCGGTGTCATTGGGCCGGCTCGCTCAGCGGGGCACGCGGTTCGCCCAGGATCGGCAGCCGCCCCTTGACGATGCGCCCGCCCGAGAGCTTGGCGACATACTCGAAGTTCGGCAGTTGCCCCAGCAGGGCCGGCGCGAACAGCTCGACCTCTTCCTCCATCAGCCGCTCGCCGGTGTTGCCGGTGTAGAGCACCGGGTTGGTCGAATCGGTGGTGCTGCCGTGGGCGCGCATGATGCTGACCACGCGCGCCTTGGGCAGGCTCTCGGCCACGTACTCCTGGGTCTCGGCGTCGAGCACCCGCAGGGCGATCAGGTTGTTGATGTTGCCCAGGACCTGGCGCGCCTTGGCCTCGCTGCCGGTGCGCGCGGCGAAGTCGGCGAAGGTCTGGGTGGCGATGGTCAGGCGCAGACCCGCGCCGCGGCCCTTGTTGAGCAATTGGATGAAGGGGTCGTTGACGACCTCCGCCGCCTCGTCGATGAAGACGTTGACCGGACTGGGCCGGCCCTGGTGGTTGTAGCGGTCGCCCGCCACCGCGGCCAGGTCGGCGATCAGGATCGAGCCGATGGCGCTGCCGACCATGGTATCCGAGAGCGAATCCAGGCCCACGTAGAGCACCTCCCCGGCCTCGATGACCCCGGCCATGGAGGCGAGCCGGCGCCCGTCCTCGGGGGTGGCGGCGTCCGGCGACAGGAGCCCTTGCAGGTCCCCGGAGGTGAGCATGTTCAGGATCGGCATCAGGCTCGCGATCATCTTGGAGAAATGCACCTGCTCGTGCTCGAAGAGCCCGATCAGCCCGTCCATCACGGTCGAGGGATGCTCGGGGCTCACCCGCTCGCGGTAGAAGCGCACCAGGGCCTTGACCCGTGCATCGCCGGTGCGGGCGCGTGCCAGCAGCCCGTCCGCCTGGTCCTCCCAGGCGGGCCGGCAGTCGGTGAAGTACCGCCGCAGGGCGCGCTCGACCAGGGCCTCGGCCCCGCCTTCGAGGTAGTGGCGCAGACTGACCAGGCTGGGGCGCTCGTCCACCGCGAGCAGGCCCTGGACCACGTTGGACAGGGCCATCTGGCCGAACGCCTTGAAGGGGTCGTTGCCGGTTTCCGACGGGATCAGGGCGGCGATGCGGCTGGCGAGTTCCGTGGCCCGGTTGAAGCTGTGCAGCGGGTCGATGCGCACCGACTCGCCGGGGAAGGCCGGGTGGAAGTAGACGAAGCGCCCAGGGGTCCCGGCCAGGGCGCAGGCACGCTGCGCGGTGCGGCGCAGGTCTTGGTCGCCCTTGGGGTCGACGATGACGACGGACTCGCCGCGCAGCACCGCTTGGGTGACCAGCAGGTCGAACAGCCGGGTCTTGCCGGCACCGGTGGTCCCGACCACCAGCAGGTGCCCCTCGATGTGCTCCAGCGGGACCCGCACGTCGCGGTCGCGTCCGCCCAGGCCATGCAGCCAGGTCGCGCCCATGCGCTGGGACTCGCGCGGGGCGAAGCGCTCGGGACCGGCGCGCATCAGGTCCAGGGCCAGTTGGGTATGGGCGGGGAGCCAGTCGAAGCCCCAGCCCGAGCCACAGGTCGCCGGCCCAGTGGGGCATCCGTGCGGTGAAGTCGGCCGGGGCGATGAAGCCGAGCGGGTGACCGCGCAGCCAGTCGTGGCGGCTGGCCAGGCGCAGGGCACGGGGGAGCCAGGTCAGGGCGAGACCCAAGGCGAGGATCGCCAGCCAGCGGAAGGCGCCCGCGTGCAGGCGCCACAGGTCGGCGGTGCCCCAGGAGAACGCGGCCACGGCGAGCCAGAGCAGGCACGCGCGGGCCTCGTAGTTGGGGCGCCAGGGGTTGGCGTAGGTCTCGCTCATGGGACCGTCACCTCGATCCCCGCATCCGCCGTCGGGGTGCAGCCTGGCCGGCCCATCAGGGCGCGGCGCACGGATTGGGGTTGGAGGCCGGCGGCTTGGGCGGCGGCGGCGATGGCGGCGCGCGTCAGGACGATGACCGCAGCGCTCGCCTCCGGCCCATCGGTCGTGAGCGGCGTGCTCTGCTCGGACCTGGGCGAGCAGGGCAGCGGCGACTGAACTGGGGCTGGGCTTGGCGCTCGGGCGCGTCGCGGTCGGCTTGGGACCGGGCGACTCCGCGCCGTGGGGTTGGGTTTCGGCGTGGGACGGCGCGCCGATGGCTTCGGCTGGTCCGGTGCGGCCGGCGCAGCGGCGGCCGGGGTGATCGCCATGCCCGCCCCTTGCCTGCAACGCTCCAGGGCCTCTGCCGGCACCAGGGCTTGGAAGTGCCCGCTCGGCTCGGTCTTGAGCGCGACCCCGCGGATGCCGTCGATCTCGCGCACGCGCAGGTAGGGCTTGAGGATATCGACCGCCAGCAGGTCGTCGTCCCACAGGGCGTCGATCTGGACCTCGACCGTAGTGCCGAACCCGTCCAGTCCCGCGGGGACGCGGACCCAGACCTGACTGCCGGCGACATACAGCACCGACTCCGGGTTCGCGCTCCCCGGTGCGGATCGCCTCGGCCAGGGCGAGCAGCAGGCGGGCGCCAGCGCCGGGGCGGCGGGACTGGAACCAGGTCAGGGCTGCCGTTCGTGGGTCGTCGGGCGTCGGCGCTGGGGCTTGGGCCGGACGCGATGCCGGAGGCATTGGGGTTGAGGGCGACCCGGCGTCGCTCTCGCCCCCTTCGGCCGTTTCGTCCAGCAGGAACGGCTGCGATCCGGCGCGCGAGGTCGCGCCGGGGTGCCCCTGGGGCTCGACGCGAGCGAAGTCCGGATACAGCGACCCGCACTGGGGCGTCAGCGTACAGGTCCACAACGGCCGGCGCCGGCCCGGAGAGCACCAAGCTCGGCGAGGTCAGCCGCAACAAGCTGAGCGTGACGGCCTTGCCCTCGCGCGCCAGCAGCGCCGGGGCCAGGCGCCAGTAACGGCGCACCCCGTCGCCGTCGTCGGGTGGCGTGGCATAGCCGCGCTCGATCAGCAGGTCGGCCAGGGTGTCGGGATGGCGCGGGATACCGGGGACGCGATCCGCGGCGAGCAGGCCGACGATCTCGTCGCCGCCTTGGGGCCAGACGACATGCAGCCCGTCTTGCAACATCCACAGGCGGGCGCCGGGGATGTTGATGCGCCAGGCGCCGGTGCGCACCAGGCGGGCCATGGCGTCGAGCAGGTAGCGCTCGATGGGTACCCCGAGCGCGGTCGCCTGCGGGTCGATGCGGTTGGTCTTGAGGTCGCGCTCGACACTGGCGCGGTCGGCGTCGGTCACCAACTGGCTCAGCGTGGCGCCTTCGTTCTGCCCCGCCACCGCGTCGATCAGGGCGTTCATGATCTCGGGGTCGGCCTGGTAGAGCATGGCGATGGTGGCCGGACCCAGGACCCGCTCCAGGGCCATCATCCCGGCCGATTCGTGGCGGTTGTGGCGACGGTCGCGCCAGTGCAGAAAGTAGCTGTCGATGCCGTGGCTGGCAGCCCAGGCGGCGATGGTCTCCTGCATCGGCGACCAGGTAACTTTTCCTTCGCGGTCGGTGACCGACAGGTCGGAGACCGGCTTGCCGATGTCGTGGCAGAGCCCCGCCAGCGCGGCGGCCAGGCGCCACAAGGGCTCGTGGACGCGCCGCACCTTGGGCTCGCGGTCGTAGGCGAACACCTTGCCGTGGCTGGCCTGGCCGGCGAGGAAGGCGACTTCGAGCCCGTGGTGCAGCAGCCCGCCGGCCCCGCGGTGATGGTGCGCCTCGGAGGCCGGCAGCAGGTGGACGAAGGCGGCGTAGCGGTCCACCACCGGGAGCACGGTCGCGGCGAAGAACTCGGGGGTGCAGCCGATGCCGTGGCGCAGCCGGCCGATCAGCTCGTCCTGGGTGGCCAGCAGGTCCGCGGATGGGACGACCGGGAGGCCCTGGAGGAACGGAGGATAGCGGGGGATTTCCGGGCGCGCGGGGACGGAACGGCCGGCACTGCCGGCGCCGGTTGGGCAGCGGGTGCAGGCGGGGCGCGGGTCGTCAGGCGGCGGAGGAAGGCGAACATGCCGTCCATGATGCCGTCTGGGGCTCCCGTGCGTGAGGCCCCAAGGTGCCGTTTTCGGAGGGGTTTGCGGGAGGTCCGGTCCCCGCAGCCGGGACTGGATCGGGTCCACAGGGAGCGGCTGCGTCAGTCCGCCCAAGTCTCCCCATCCTCGCGCAGCAGCTCCGGCAGCGCCCGCTCGACGCGCACCGCCAGGCGCAGTTGGGTGCGCACCTGCGCGACATGGCGGGCCGCCCGCCGGATCGCCGCCAACCGCGTCTCGGCGGCATCGACGATTGGCCGCTGCCAGTTGCGCAGCTTGCCCCGGAAGGCGCTCTTCGGGTACCGGTCCCCCGTCGCCCTTCGGGATGTAGTTCGTGAAGCAGGCGTTGGCGGCGGCCTGGCGACCGAAGCGGTAGGTGCACCACTCGACGGTGAAGGCGCCGGGCGTGGCCGGCGGACTGCGCTGTTCGCGCACCCGCAGTCCGATCCGCCCCCGCTCGCTACGGTCCCGCGTTTGGGCCTCGGCCCGCAGCCGCGCCTCGAACTGCGCCCGCACCGTCTCGGCCTGCAAGCGCAGGGCGTCCAGCCGCCGCACGACCCAGCGGTCCACGGCGTCGGCCAGGCGCCGGTCGTCGGCGTCCAGTTCCAGCGGGTCGCCGCCCTGGTCGTCCCAGTGAGCGGGGTCGGCCGCGCCGCCCGCGTGCCGGTCTCGCTCCCCGGTTTGCGCTTGCGCGCCCTGCCCGCCCCCCATTTTCGGACCCCCTCGTTTTCACTCACTTATCTTTTGCGAAACGGACCCCTCGATTCTTCGATTGGGACCGCTCGCACGATCTCGCACGCGCGGCGTATTTGGGGAGTCCGTTTCCCCCATGCGTTTGAACACGCCCTTTTCTACGAGGCATTGTCATTTTTGGACAGGGACTTGCGGCGACCGTCCCGCAGGCGCCTTTACCCATGCAGCCGCCGCCTGGGTCCGTTTACCCATGCACGCGCAAGGCATGCGCAAGACGCTATTGCAGTACCCTCGTCTACCCATACGTGTTTTTTTGCCGATCCCCGTTTACCCAGGCGGTGCTTTCTATTGCGGGCAGGCGCTTATGGCAGGGTGCGCGCAGACCCCGTTTCCATACGAAATGCTTCCGGGTCCGTTTACCCATACAATCCGAGTCTAGCGCAGGCCGGCGCGGCGACTCAAGTCGCTCCATTTCCTCCCGCATTCCGCCAGAAAAGGCGCACGTTGAACGCTCGCGCAGGCGCGTCTGGCGGGCCATCCTCCGTATCGGCGTAAAGCCCGCGCGCAGACCTGTCGCGCATCGCTTCGCCATACCGGCCGTCCCTGACCGGCAATCGAATACCGACAGCGACTTCGCCAATACCGCCAGTGCACCTTGGGGGCATCCATGCCTGCTGTCGCTGCCATCGACATCGGTTATTCGAATCTGAAGATCGCCGTCGGGCCGCGCGGGGCCGAGCCGCGGGTGCTCGTGCGGCCCGCCGGGGCGGCGCCCGCCGATCGCCTGGGCGAGCGCATCCGCGAGGACCGGGCCAGCGGCGAAGCGGCCCCGATCCTGGTCGATGTCCAGGGGCGCCGCTGGGCTGCGGGGATCGAGCCGGCACGGCTCGACGGCTGGGTACGGTCGCTGCACGAGGACTATGCGAGCAGCGATGCGCTATCGCGCGCTGGTCGCCGCCGCGCTGGTGCTGACCGGCGAGCGCCACCTCGACGCCGTGGTCACCGGCCTGCCGGTCGGCCAGGCCAACGACCCGCGACGTCGTGAGGCGTTGCGGCAGGCGATCCTGGGCACCCACCGCACGGACGCCGGTCCCATCGAGGTGGCGCGGGTCCGGGTCATCGCCCAACCGGTGGGCGCCTACCTGGACCTGGTGTGGTCGGCCGAGGAACCGGAGCTCCTGGAGCGCATCGAGACCGGGAGCGTGCTGGTCCTGGATGCCGGCTTCTACTCCTTCGACTGGGCGCTGGTGGTGCGCGGGGAACTGCGCCGGTCGGCCTCGGGCACCAGCCTGGAGGCGATGTCGGTGCTCTTGGAGCGGGCCGCCCGGCACCTGGCCGAGGTCCATGGCGGCAAACCCGCCCCGCTGGCCCTGGAGGCGGCGGTACGGGCGGGTCGCACACCCTTCTTTCAGGCCGGGCGCGCGGTCGATCTGGCACCGGTGCTGACGCTGATGGCCCGCGACGTGGCGGGCGTCGCCCTGGAGGCCCTGCGCCAATCGCTACGCCGCGAGGAGGCGAGCGTCGATCTGGTGCTGCTCGCGGGCGGCGGGGGCGAACTCTACGGCGCGTCGGTCGGCCGCCTCTTTCCCGGTGCCACGGTGGTGGTCGCCGCCGACCCGGTGGCGGCGAACGTGCGCGGGTTCTTCCGTCATGCCCGCTGAGGCCGCTCGCCGAGCCGTTCGACCCGGTGCGCCGGGTCATCGTCAACATCCACCCGGCGCAACGCGAGCTGATCGAGGACTTGAGCGCCGTCGGGCCGCGCTACCGCGCCGAGCGGCTGCGCTCGCTGGCCTTGATCGGCCTGGCCGTGCTGCGCGGCGGGGTCGGCACGGCCTCAAGTCCGTCACCCGTCCCGATGCCACAGGAGGAGTCGACGTCCGCCTGCGACCCGCAATTGCAGCGCCGCTTGCGCCTATTGAATAGGGTCGCGCCCGATGAATAACGCGCGACGCGCTATAACTCTCTGCGCAATAGAGTGCTGCGCGCTCTATTCGCCGTCGCTCATGCATGCACGAATACGGATCCACATCATGTCATTCGCCGAAAAAGCCGGTATCATCGACCGCCTGTCCCGATTGCTTGCGACCTCCATCGTCATGCTTGCCTGGCTGACCGCAGCGCCCATTGCGACCGCGCGAGCCGATACCGCCGCGCCACCGCCGATTCGCTTCGACGGCACGCCCTGGGAACAGGCTGCGCGCCGCGAGGGAATCGCTCCGGCGACTCCTGTATGCGCTGGCACTGACGCGCAGCGGCAAGACGGCGGCGGACGGTAGCGCGGCCCCCTGGCCTTGGACCCTCGTCATCGGCGGAAGCGCCGCTGCATTACGCGAGCCGAGCCCAGGCCGAGGCCGCGCTGGCGCGCCTCGACCCGCACACAGAGCTTGGCGTTGGCATGACGGGAATCCCAATGCGCGCGCAGCGCCCCGACGCCGCGGCAGCCGATCTGTCTGGACCCGGCGACGAATCTGCGCCGTCGCCGCGGCGGCCGTGGCCGAGCGGTTGCGCGCGACCTCGCAGGACCCGGCGCTGGCGGTCGGGCGCTTTGTCCATCCGAACGATCGGGCCGCGGCGCGCGTCGCGGGACGGCGCATCCTCGCCATCGCCGCCGCCCTGGACGGCAACGCGGCGGCTCGCGGGACCGTGGCGATTCGAACCTACACCGGCGCTCGGTCGGCGACGGCGGAGATGCGGAGCCGGTCGCCCGCCTGATCCGCGCCGCGGCGCGCCGCCACGGGGTCGACCCCGCCTTCGCGCTCGCCATCGCCAAGGCCGAAAGCGGCTTCCGCCACACGGCCGTGTCGCCCAAAGGGGCGCGCGGCGTCATGCAGTTGATGCCCGGCACCGCCGCACGCTACGGGGCAGACCCGCGGGACCTAGGTCAGAACATCGAGGCCGGGGTGCGCTATCTGCGCGACTCTGGCGGAACTGTTCGATGGCGACCCGGCGCTGGTGGCCGCCGGCTACAACGCCGGGGAAGCGCGCGGTGATCCGCTACGGCCGGGTCCCGCCGTACCCCGAGACCCAACGCTATGTACCGCGCGTCCTGGCGGCGCGCGAGGGCTATCGATGAACGAGACTGCACCGACGATCGACACCCCCCAAGCCGTCGACATCCAGCCGCACGGCGCGGCCATCGAGCGGGTCAACCTGACCTTTCTGCTGGCGGCGCGCGATGCCGCCCGCGACAGCGTCCAGTACGCGATGACCGCGTTCGGGGTCCCGCAGACCCTCGGGCAGTGGCTCGCGACGGCCGGCGTCGATGAGGTCGTGGCCCTGGCGAAGTTGCCGGTGTGCGCCTTCGCGGTCCGGGTACCGCCGCGGGCGCTGGAACGGGCCTGCGGTCGCTATCCCGGACGCGCGGGGGTCGAGGATCCCGGCTGCGCCGCGGTCGTTGGGCTGCATACAGTGCTGAAAGCAGTAGAGGGCGAACACCATGGGCGCGCTTGAGCGTCATCGCCGCTTCGCCTTGGCGATCCGGCTGATCGGCCACCACGCGAAGCTGTCGATCGTCCACGCCGCCACCGCGGTGCGGTTGGAGACCCTGCGCCGACTCTACCGCGAGGTGCATGGGCGGGCGCCGCGCGGCGGGCCGCTGGCCAACAGCATCGGGACCGTGGCGAAGACCCGCGGCCAGCAGGCCCAGGCGTCGCTGTTCGCCAACCTGTACCTTGCCCGCCAGGGCGCGGTCCTCTACCAGGCCATCGACTACATCGCCCTGGCGGATGCCTACGACCTGTACCTGGCGCTGCTGCCGGGGGTCAGCAAGCCCTTGCTCCCCATCAACCTGGCCTGGGCCGTGGCCACCGACCTGCGCAGCGGCCAAGCGAGCTTCGCCCGCTGCCACCGGTGCGACGTGCAGTATCTCCTGATGCACACCGGGTCGCTGGGCCTGCGCTGCCCGATCTGCGCACTCTATGCGCGCGCCTAACTCCCGCCTGTTCCTCGGTCTCGGATTCGGCCTGCTGGTCGGGTCGGCGGCCATTGCCGAACCCGTGCGGTTTTACGAGCGCAAGGGCGAGGGCTGGTTTTGGTACCGCGAGCCGAAGCCTGCGTTGCCGGCCGAGCCCGTCGAATCCCCACTGCCGACCCCTATTCCGCCGGCCGCCCCCGCCCCCGAGGCCGCCCCGATGTCCGCTGCGGCCCCACCGCTCTCGGCCGCCTGGATGCGCGAACACCTGGACCGCTACCGCGACCGCGCCATCGACGAACCGACGCCCGAGAACGTGGCCGCGTATTTCTATCTCCAGCGCATCGTGCTGGACAAATCGTCCAAGTTCGCGAGCGTCGCCCAGCGGGTGGTCCAGGGCGACCCCTTTCTCGACGAGATCACCCAGCGGCCGACCGCGACCTTCGGCGCCAACCTGGCGAACAAGGCCGCGGGCGAGGCGCGGGACGCCTTGCTCCGACGGATCGGCCAACTGGCCGCGGTCTGGTTCTTCTACCGCTCAGACTGCCCCTACTGCGAGGCCCAGGCGCCGCTGTTGGACCTGATGGGGAGCCGCTATGGCTTCACGGTGCTGGCCGTGTCCCTGGACGGCAAGGCGCTGCCGGGCGGCTTCTTCCCCCGCTATCGTCCGGATAGCGGGCAGGCGCGCGCGCTGGGCGTGCGCGCCACCCCGGCCCTATTCCTGGTCCGGCCCGAGGGCCCGGCCTTCGCCCCGGTCGCACAGGGCGTCCTGTCGCTCGCTCAGCTGCAGGAGCGCTTTGTGCTGGCCGCTGTCACCGCCGGCTGGGTCTCCGAAGCGGAGGCGGGTCCGACACGGGCGGTCACCGCCGACACCCGCGGCGCGCTGGCGCTGCCCCCCGATGAGTTGCCCGACGATCCGACTGCCCTGGTCGCTCGTCTGCGCGAGTTGATCCATGAATAGACTGCTGCGCATCGCTCCCCTCGCCCTCGCGACCCTGCTTGGCGGCAGCGGCCTGCACGCCGCCGGCATCGCCGAGCAGTCCGAGCGGCTGTTCAACACCATGACCAACGCGACCGCCCCCAGCGCGCATATGGGCCAGCGACGCGGGGTCTTCGACGGCGGCTCGCTGCAGGCGCGCAATCGCATCGCGGCCGAATCGCTGTGGCACATCATACCGCCCTCGTTCGAGGCGGGTTGCGGCGGCATCGACCTGTACGCGGGCAGCTTCAGTTTCATCAACGCCGAGCAGTTCCAGGCCCTGCTGCGCGCGATCGCCGCCAATGCCGCCGGCTACGCCTTCCAGTTGGCGGTCAACGCCATGTCCCGCGAGGCCGGCGAGCTGATGAGCAAGCTCCAGGACACCCTCCAGAAGCTCAACCAGGGGTTCGCCGACTCCTGCCAACTGGCCCAGGGCCTCGTCAACGATACCGTCTCGGCCTTCCAAGGCACGCTGACGGCCAAGACTTCGCAGACTTTGGCCACGACCGGCATCGGCGACATCTTCGAGACCTGGACCGCCAGCACCGGCCAGGGTCCGGCGACCCAGGCCAAGGCCAATCTCTCCGACGAGCAGCGCTCCCAGGCGGACCTGCAAGGCAACGTCGTCTGGCAGGCGCTCAAGCGCAGCAATGTCGCCGCGCGCTTCGCCGGCGGCGACGACCGGTTGCTCGAAGCGATCATGAGCGTGACCGGCAGCATCATCGTGGGTCCCGCCGAATCGGCACCCGACGGCGCCGGGGAATCGGCGCGGATCACGCCCTTGCGCGGCAACGTGCTGTCGGTGCGGGACCTGCTATGGGGACCGCGCGTGCATGAACGCGACCCGGACCGGCGCACCACGCAGGTGGTGCAGCGCTACGACTGTGTGGATCGCGACGCGAACGCCTGCCTCGAGCCCGTCATCGTCGGCGAGGACAACCTGGTGGGCCTGGCCCAATACACCAGCCGCATGCTGCTGGGCGACCCGCGCAATGCGGCGAACGTCGGCCTGGTCGAGAAGTTCCGCTGGGGCAACCTGGCCTTCACCGATACCGAGAAGGCGTTCATGGAACTGGCGCCGCATGGCGTGGGGGCGATGCTGCGCAACCTCGGGCAGCACGACAGCGGCACGGCGCGGGCCTTCGCCGAACAGGCCGCGCCGATCGTCGCGCTGGAGATGGCGAAGATCCTCGTCGACGACCTGATCCGCCAGGTCGAGGGGGCGGTCGCGATCCACGACAGCCCCTACGCGAAACAGGCGATCGAACGGATCCGGGCGGCCAAGGAGGACGTGGCGCAGGAGTACGCCGAGCTTGCCCAGCGGCACGGCAACCTGCAATCGCTGATGCAGTATTACGGCAATCTGGCGGCACTGCTGAAGGGACGTTCCATGCTGTCCGGTGTCCCCGATTTTGGGACCGACAGCGCCAACTGAGCCGTCGCCATGTGGGAAATCTTCTCGATCGGCGACGCCGCCTATCTGACCGCGGTCCTGAATGCGGTGGCCATGCTCTCGGGCTCGGGCGACATGCGCACCCTGGCCGGGATCGGGTTTCTGGTGGGCCTTCTGCTCGTCATGTTCCAGGGGATCGTCCAGGCCCGGCCGCCGCAGCTCCAACACTTGCTGGTGGCCTGGGTCGTCTATCTCGGGATGTTCGGGCCGACGGTGCGGGTGTCGGTGGAGGACGTCTACTCCGGGGCGGTGCGGGTGGTCGACAATGTCCCGCTCGGCCCGGCGGCGATCGGTTCGGCGATGAGCCGGATCGGCTACGGGGTGGCCCGGCTCTTCGAACAGGCGTTCTCGACGCCGGCCATGACCGAGTACGGGTTCGCCGCGCCGCTGCACGTCCTGCAGGGGGTGCGGCGCACCACCCTGTCGATGGCCGCGCTGGGGGCGGCCAATGCCCCGACCGCGGGGGCGGACATGGCCAAGACCTTCGTCAACTACCTCTCGGAATGCACGCTCTACGGGTACAACAACGGCACCCGCAGCGCCGACGACATCCTGCGCAACCCCAACTGGGCGGATGCGCTGGGCAGCTCGCTCGTGGTCCCGACCGCGCAGTTGTGGATCGGGGGTAATCCGGTCACCAAGGAGTGCCCGGAGGCCTGGGCCGATCTGTCGGCCTACATCGTCGCGCAATACGAGCCGGCGCTGCGCCGGTCGGTCGCGGCGACGCTCGGGATCGGGAACCCGGACGAGGTGCCGGGAGCGGTGAACGCGGCGCTCGATGCCATCGCCGGGGCCGGGGGCGGCGCGCAGAACTACATGGCGATGGCGACCGCAGCGGCCTTCTTGCCCTATGCCGAGGCCAAGAACAAGCGCGATCTCTTGCAGTACCAAGACGCGGTGGCGATCGAGCAGGCGGCGCAGCAGCGCAACACCCAGTGGGCCTCCGAGGAACGGCTGTTCGCACGCATCGTGCGCCCGATGATGACCTTCTTCGAGGCGTTCCTGTTCGCCGTCTCGCCGCTGATGGTGTTCGCCGTCGGGCTGGGGCCGGTCGGCATCCGCATGGTCGGCAAGTACCTGCTGTTCGGTCTGTGGATTCAACTGTGGCAGCCGATCCTGGCCATCGTCAACCTGTACCTGCTGATGTCCATCCGCTTCAAAATGGACGCGCTCCAGGACGCGGCGCTGGGCAACACGCCGCTCCCGTCGATCTATGCGATCTGGAAGTTGGATTTCTTGATCTCGGACTACTTAGGGGTGGGCGGGATGCTGGCGGCCAGCACCCCGGCGATCTCGTTGATGCTGATCTACGGCTCGGCGATCACCGCCACCCACTTGGCCGGACGACTTCAAGGCGGGGACTATATCAACGAGAAGGTCGCGAGTCCGGATGTCGTCTCCACGGGACCGGCGCTGACTGTGGGGGCGATTCAGGACCACGGCGCACTGCGGGGCACCGCCGCCCCCGGAGCGGAGAGCCAGACCTGGACGGCCAACGTCGGGCAGGAGATCCAAAGGGATCTGCGCTCCGGTCAGCAGGCGATGGAGCGCGCCAGTCTGGGGTTCTCCGCGGCGCTGTCGAGCGCCGCCGCGCTGACCGCCTCACGCAGCGGGGAGAGCTTCCAGAGCCATGCGACAACTTGGATGAAGGAGGGGGCGAAGAGCGCGACGGACCAGGTGTTGTGGCAAACCGCCGAAGGGTTGGTGCGGCAGTACAGCGAGACCGGACTCTCCGCGAACCAGATGGCGGCGGTCCTTTCCGGCGGGGTCGGGGCCGCCGCCAGTCGACAGGGATCGGCGCTGGATAGGCAGGAAGCGGCCAGAGGAGAGATCGGCGCGCGGCTCCAAAGCCAGTACGCGGTGAGCTCGGAGCTGAGCGACCGGGTCGCGACCGACGTGGCTCGCCGAATCGCGTCCGACGAGGGACTGGAAACGCGTCTTGCCGAAGCCCTCAAAACGGACGCGCAGACGGGCGAGCGTAACGTATTCACCTCTCGCCTATCCCAGGAAGAGTCCTCGCGCCTCGCCCACTCGGCCGACGACGTGCTCGCCTCCTCGCGCAGTCTGGACCGAAACGAAGCGCTGGCCGAGCGCTTTGGGACTCTCGGGGCCTACAACGGAATCCCCACCGGCGCGGCGCTGGTGCGTCCCGAGAACCGCGCCCGGCTGGAGCGGCTCGAAGAGCGCATCGCCCGCTTCAACCTCGACGGCGACGTGCAGTACGAAACCCACCGCCTGCTGGCGGGCGGCGTCGCCGCCGACCCGGACCAAGCGCGGGGCATGGCTGCCATGGGTCTGCTGCTGGGCCATACGGACGGGCAGCGGGTCAGGACCATGAGTACCGCGGAGCGCGCCGCGGCCAAGGAGGCCGGATTGGAGATCCTGAGCGGACTGTTCAATTTCCGCGGACCCGACGGCATAGTCCCGGACCGCAACGCCGATTTGCTCGGGTCGGTGCCCAGCTTCGGAGAGGCGCGCGGCGCGGTGGAGGCGGAGGGTCTGCGTAATGTCGCACCCGAGGCCCGCGGGCTCCCCGCGCAGGTCGAGGAGCGCTTGCGCGAGACGCACGCCGGCTGGAGCCCGGCCGGGCCAGCCAGGTTCGCGGACGGCGCCGAAGCCGAGCTGTCGGCGCTCCGCGGCCACCGCCAGGGCGCGCTGCGCGGGGAACAGCGCGCGAAGCTCGCCGAGACTATCGAGCAGCACGCCCTGCTTCCGCGCACCGCCGCCGAAGCCGCCTATCAAGAGGTCGGCGGCACCTTGACGATGCTAGCCGAGTCGGGCGCGCTGGCGCGCGCGGGCGCAGGGGCACTCTACGACCAGGCGGCGACCGCGGCCCAGGCGTTCGGACAAGCGCTGGCGGACGACAGGGGGCTCGGCGAAGCGCTGCGGGCCGGACGCGAAGCTGCCGGCAGCGAGGCGAGTTGGAGCGCAGCACGGGAGGCGTTGATCGAGGCGCGCATGCGCCAAATCGCGGCCTACGGGCTGACGCCCGCCCAGGAGCGGCTCTACCGAGAGGCGACCGGCTCACTGTTCGCCTTCGCGCCGAGCGAGGCGCAGGAAGCGGCCCGCCAGGCGGCGATCGACGAGGCCGGTCCGCGCAGCGGCGCCCATATCGCGGAACTGATCGAGCGCGCCGCGAGCGGTAAGGACGATAGCGACTTGCGCCTGATCGGGGCCTACAATCGGGCGGCGGTCCAAGACGAGAGTCCCGGCGGGCGGCTCGGCGGCCGGGCGGGTGCGGAAGGCTCCTTGGCGGCGCCCGAGCATCTGCGCGAGCGCTTGCGCGGGCTGGAGCGCGAGTACGGGTTGCCGAGCGGGCTGCTGACGGCCATCGCGTTCGTGGAAAGCGAGTTCGATCCGCGCGCGGTCTCCCCAGCAGGCGCTCTGGGCATGTTTCAGCTCATGCCGGATACGGCGGCGGCGCTTGGCGTGCGTGACCCCTTCGACCCGGACGGGGCCGCCGACGGGGCTGCAAGGCACTTAGCGCGCGATTTCCGCACCTTCGGCAACTGGGAATCGGCGGTCATGGCCTATAACGCTGGACCGCAGCGCATCCGCAACTACCTGGAGGGCGAAGGCCCGCCGCTCGCGCAGGAGACGCTGGACTATCTGCCGAAGGTCGAGCGCGCGTTGCGGCGCGTCGATCCGAACGCTTGACGAACCTCGGGCCGATGCCCCACCGGGGTCAAGTTCGCCCCCCGCGCGCGCGCCGCGGATCCCGCCTGATCGCTGGAGACACGACGATGAACCTATCCGCTTTGGGTGCCGTTCCGCGCCGCTCGTGGCGCGTCCTGGGCCTTTCGGTGCTGCTCGTCGGCGCATTCGCGTTCGACGTAAACCTTGTCGCAATAGCGCTAGCGATTGGGTTGGGATATCGACTCGTCGCCATAGTCTTCCCTAGCGCACGGAGCCAAGGCAGCGCATTGCCGAAAGACCACAGACCGCGCTCGATTACCCAACAGTATCCGTTGGAAGGCGAAGCGTATCCGCAAAACGAGACAAAATGGTCTTGCCTCGATCCGCCTCACGATCTTTCGACCGTACGCGACAAACAGCAGATTAACCCAGCCACCGGGTTATTTGTGGACTTGGACGGCGGGTTCGACTCCTCGGGGAATTTATACGGCGAAACCCGTCAAGGAAGCTCCTGGAGATGAACGCCTACATCGCCTGCTCGACAGGGAACGTCGGACAGCATGCGGTAAACGCATCCGCTCTGCCTGACTTGTTCAACCCTACTCCAGGCATCTCCCCGATATAGCCTCTATCGAGTCCGTCAACCTGCACAACCGATCGACCAACCAGCTCCGGCTCACCCAACAAGCCCGCCGTACCCCATCCGTCCCATCTTTTCCAATATTCGCCCCTAGACTGCGTATTCGAAGCCCATTGTAGCGATTTGGAACCGCCCCGTTAGCGTCCCGCGCGAGTCGCACGGGGCGGCAACCACCGCGCTTGATCGCTTATCCAGCCTGCCCCAAGGTCAGGAGGGTCTCGGTACCCCCGCAGACGCGGCTCCGGGGTCGCCCGAAAGCGCCCCCGGAAACCCCGAGTGCCCGATCATTCCCGCACAGACTCCCGGAATATTTGGCGTTTTTCACGCCAGACAGCGTGCGCCTCTTGCTGCATTCTTAGCGGCAATCCGGGTTCGCCTATCGCCAAGCGGTTTCCGGAACGAACCCTGATCTATTCGGAGACAACGCTTTTCGGCAGAAATCATGCCAGAAATCGCACATCACGCTCTTCGTTTCGCGCCGCAGCCCTCGGCGCGCGAGCGGCGAAGCGCTCAGACGCTTCGCTCGCGCCAACGGTGGAGGCGCAGAGCATTTGGGTTAACCGCAGCGCGATCCATTCCCTACTCGGGTTGGGCTTTCCAGATCCGCGGCCTCCCGACGCGCTGTCCGTATCGGATTGGAGAGCTACGATGGTCGGGCCTGTCCCGCGCGCGTTTGAGAAAGGTTACCGGCGCGGTCACCGGTCCGCGCAGCTATATGTCGGATCGCTGCGAATCCGCCGCGCCTGCGGGACGCTCGTCGCGCCCAACGAGCTCGGGCACGTCCTGGATCGTCTCTATCGGCGCATGGATACCGCCCGACGGCACGCCAAAAGCGGTCGCCATTCCGCTTTTTTCGATACCCGCTATCAATCGGTCCGGGGGGAGTTTTGGGGGTTTTGCGCGGGCCTCGCAAGCTATCTGCGGTGACTGCAGATCCCACCGCCTGTACGCGGTTGCCCGGCTGCGGCATCGACTAAGATCGCGGCCTTCGATTGTGCGAAGCGATAGCGCCGCGTTTCCGTACAAACCGGACAGCGATGAGCTTAAGTCGCCGCGCGCGTCCATCCTCGCAAATCGGCTGCACGGCCGCGCCAACGCATCGTTTAACCCCTGCGCGCTCCGCTGCCCCAAGCGGCGCGCGCTGCACGGAGACCGCTGCCCGTGAGTAACCCGATCATTGTGTTCGTCGATGACGAGCCGCAATCGCGCAAATACTTTGCACTGTTGTGCCCCGGCCAGACCGTCGTGACCGCCGCGGACGGTCAGGAGGCGCTCGCGGCGCTGCGCGAGCACGGCGACCGGGTGCGCCTGGTGGTCGCCGACCAACGCATCCCCGGTCGGCTTGGCCACGAGATCCTGGCCGACGCTCGGCGGCTGGTGCCGACCGTCTCGACCATCCTGACTACCGGCTACAGCGACGTGGACGGGATGATCCGCGCCGTCAACGCCGGGGGCGTGCGGGCAATCCTCACGAAGCCCTGGGATATCCCGACGCTTAGGGAGGCGCTGCAAGCCGGGCTTCATGCGGCAGCCGAGCGCGTCGAGCGCGCGCAGTTACTGCGGGAGAAGCTAGTGGTGCGGGCGCTGCTCGACCAGCGCGGCGCCTTGCTCGCCGCCGCGGCGGCCTGTCGCGCGACCCCCTGGGAATCGGTCGGGCTGCGCGCCTTGGAGGGCCTGGACGCGCGACGGCTTGCGGCCGGCGCAACTCCCCTGGACGGCGCGCGACATTGCCGCCGACGAGGCCGGGGTGCTGGAGACCGCACGGGAGTGGCATCGGGTCGCGGGACAGATCGCGGATCTCGGCAACCCGGCCCCCTGCACGGCGGCGACCTTCGGCGAGGCCCTGGCCGCGGCGGGCTTGCCGGCGGCGAACCCGGAGAAGGCCGCGCTACCGATACCCGACGCGGCGCGTTCTAGCCTGGCGTTGGCGCTGAGCTGCATAGCGCGCGCTTTTGGCGCCTATGCGACGACCGTCGCGCTCGACGCGCGCTCGGCGACGCTCTCGATACGCGCGCCGGCCTCGGGCGACCGCAGCCTGCGCCCGGCGCTCCTGCACGACCCGGACTTTGTGCGCGCCTTCCCGTTGTATGTGCTCGGCGCCCTCCACGGCTTCGCCGTGCAGATCGACTGCGGGCCGCACGCCTCGGAAGCGACGTTATGCTGGGCACTCGACGGCGCTCGGATCTTCGGCGATTCCGGCCAGCCGAATACCGAAATCCAGGAAGCGTTTTGGAGCTGCGCAGCGCAACTGTGGCAAGACGGGACGGCCGACGCTGCGCCCATCGACGCTCGCGCGACGCGCGTGAAAGCGCCGGATCGGTTGCAATGAGTCGCGATGAAGCGCCCGACCGCCGGGCGGCGGTCGATCCGTATGTCGCCGAACTGGAGGAGGCACTGGCCGCGGCGCGCCGCCGAATCCGCCGCCTGGAGGGTCAACGGCGGGCGCTACGCAACCGCCGTGACGAACTGGTCGCCACACTGCTCCACGAGATCGGGTCGCCGTTGCAGGCGATCCTGGGACACCTTGAGCCCGTCGAGCGCGCAGTCGCACCGAACGACCAGGCGGCCGGGCACTGCGAGTCGATCCGCGAGGCGGTCGAGGCAACTCGGGAATACGCGACCGCCGTCGCGGCGCTCGCCGGGGCGGTGCCTGTCGGCGCCACACTCGCGCCGACCCCGACCGATGCGGCGCAGTTGATCTCCCGGATCGCCGCACAGATGCGGCCCCTGATGCGTCCGGCCAACCGCCTGCGCGCGTCGATCACCGACGAGTTGCGGGGCGCCCCGCGCCTGCTGCATCGGGCGGCCATCCGGCAAGTCGCCTTTAATCTGCTATCCAACGCCGACCGCCACACCGAAAGTGGAATCGTGATGATCGAGGCCGCCCTCGACCCCGACGGGGACCGGCTGCTGCTGGTGGTGCGCGACACTGGCGAGGGCATGGCACCGGCCTGGACGCGGCGCGTCCTGCGCCCCTATGCGCAAGCCCCGTCGCGCCTGCGCCGCATGGGCGAAGGTTCCGGGCTCGGGCTCGCGCTTTGCAAACGTCTGACCGAGCGCCTCGGGGGCTCGCTGCACATCGAAAGCGTCCTCGGGTGCGGCACCGCGGTGTTCGCCGCCTTTCCGAGCCCCCCGGCGACGGCGGCGAGCTGCGCGTCGGTGCGGCCGGTGGCCACCGCGCGCGCACTGGCTCGCCCGGTTCTGCTGGCCGACGACGACAGGGTCCTACGCGGCGTCTTGGCCGATGCAATCGCCGAGCGCGGCTTGGCGGTGGTGGAGGTCCGCGACGGACTGGAAGCGTGGGAGGCCCTGCGGCGCGAGCGATTCTCGGCCGCCGTGTTGGACAACCGGATGCCCGGGATGTCCGGTACCGACCTTGCCGCGCGCTGGGGCGAGATCCTGGTCCCCACTACGCCCGCGATTTTGTTGAGCGTAGACGCCAACGACCTCGCGTCCGCGTGTCTGCACACGACGTTTCTATGCCTGAGAAAACCGGTTCCGCCCGGGGATCTGGCTGATCGGCTGCTGCGCCTGATTGCCCTTTAGCGGACAACCCCATACCCGCGCGCTCGCGCGGCCGTTCAGACCGCGCACGGAGACGCCGAGACGACCGCCTCCCGCGCCCGACCGATCGCCGGGGGCAGCAGTGCGCCGAGCCGCTCGGCATCGGCGAAGCGGCGATCTTCCAGCGCCCTCGACAGATCTTGGAACAGCCGCGCCAGCTCCGGCATGGCCGCCTGGCGCATCAGGCCGGTCCCCCGATGCGCCAAGGCCTGGCACGCCCCGGCGGTCGCGCGGTATGCGCCCGGATCGAGCAGCGCCGCACAGTGCCCGTCAGGCGACAAGAACTCGAGGGCTCCTACCAGAAAGCGGTCGCGGAAGACCGGGTTCCCGGAGGCAAGCGCGAGCGCTTGTCGGGGGTCATAGGGCTGCAGCGCCTCGGCGAGGCTCATGACCGTCGCTCACTCCCTGACCAGACCCAGCTCTCGGCATCTCAGGTAGATGCCGATATGGGTGGTCGTCCCAAGGATCTTCTTGAGCTCGGCGATCCGCTTGTCCACCTGTTGCTTGCAGATCGGCAGCGCCTTGGCGATGTCGCTCGGCGAGAGGCCTTCGAGCAGCAACCGCAGGACCTCGCCGCGCCGACCGGCCGACACCTGCGCCCGCACGCTGTCCAGGGCGCCTGGGTCGAGCGCCTGGATGCCCGCGCGCAACCGGGGCTCGACGTACACCCATCCCGCGCGTACGGCGCGGATGGCGTTCCAGATTTCCTGCGGGAGACAGCCCTTGCCGAGGAAACCATGCGCGCCCGCATCCAGGCAGGCGCGCACAAGGACCGCTTCTTCGTGCGAGGTAAGACAGACGATACGCGACGACGAATTCTGGCGCAGCAGCGACCGGATCGTCTCCGCTCCGGACAGCCGACAAGGCCCTCCCTCCGCATCGGGCATGCGCAGATCGAGCAAAATTGCGTCGGGCGCGAGCGCGTGCGCGCAACGCATCGCCTCGCCGCGCGTGGCGCATTGCGCGACCGTTTCGACGGCGCCCGGAGCGACCGCATTCAGCAGATCTGGAATCGCGGTGCGCAGAAGCGCCTCGTCTTCGGCAATCAGCAGTCTAATCGGCATTGGGCATCGTTCGGGCGATCGCCGCCAGCGGCGGCCTTCGATCAATCCGGCCACTTCCATCGCGCAGCGCCGTAGGGCGGACAAGCGCAGCGCAGTCCACCAACAGCGACGCGGACTCGGTGGCCTTGCTGCCCCCCGCCCACGCGACGGGGCGGAGTTGCGATCAAGGCCCCAGCGACGCTATTCGGAAGCTCGGCCATCGGATTCCAGGCCGCTGCCGCAACTGGCAAGCTTGTCCGGAACGATTTGCGCAAGACGATAAGAACGCGCCGCCGGACAGGCGCTCGATGACCTCGTCCGGGAATGCGGGACGGAGCGATAAAACCATAATATTCGTAAACATGCTATTCTTGCGTGGGTAAAATGTTCGTCGCGTTCAAGACCCCCCGGGAACACGGTTTACCGACTGGACATCGGCACTCCCGATGGGAATTCCGCGTATCGTTCAGGGGCGGCGACTCGCACGACGACGCTTTAGATGCTCGGTCGCCGAAGCGGTTCCCGTCAAACGCCCAACCGGCGCGTCGCGCACAGTGCATCGCCGGCTATTCGGACATTTTCCGAGGGAGAACTCAGCGCTATGCGCTGGACCAACCCAGAAAAAGCACGC
The DNA here is from genome assembly GCA_963780725.1 of uncultured Gammaproteobacteria bacterium. Taxonomy (GTDB): domain Bacteria; phylum Pseudomonadota; class Gammaproteobacteria; order Chromatiales; family Chromatiaceae; genus Thiodictyon. The sequence goes on along the minus strand of CAWACV010000001.1, from coordinate 1,896,267 downwards.
TATTACGAGGTTCATCTCGTCGTCGATTTGTTCGGCGATTGGAATCTGATTACCGTATGGGGCGGGCTGGATTCGCCGCGGGGCGGGATGAATCGCACCGCGTTCGCATCTTTCGCGGAGGGCGAGCGGGCGTTGGAGCGGATCGCCAAGCGGCGGCAGCGCCGCGGGTACCGCCGAGCGGGCGTCGGGGCGGGGACGGAGTTGTAGCCACCTGCGACCTGCATGCGACCACCGGACCCGTGGCACCGCACCGGACGGTCGCTCCCCGGTCGCGTTGGTCGGCAGCGGATCAACGAACCGCCCCGGTGCCTCGACGGACAGCGGGAAGTTGGGTGCGCGGGGAACCCGAGGCTGCGGCGCACGTGGCTTGACCCCTGGCCATTGGCCGACCCGCGACACGAAGCCGCAGAAAAGCCCGCGCGGCGATCCAGGATTCCGGCAGGCCCCAGGAAGACCCCCGTGCGAGGTCGCGAAGGGTCGGCGGTTGCGTCGACCGGCATCGAGTCGGGAGACCGAGCCCGGAGCGCCCCGTTCCGCGAAACAACGGGGCCAATGCCACGCCGACCCGATCGCCGACTTCCCGGCCGAGACCGTCGGGGTCTTAGCGGGCTGCACACGGGGCGGACGCCGGGTCCGCACCGATCAGCCGATGCTCCCCGTCCGGAGCGCGGCTCGCGCGAACGAAACATGCGATCGGAATCGTCGTTTCCGGGGTTGGGTCAACACGGTTGCGGCGGCGCCCGGTGATGCGGAAACGCGACCGCGCCTCGCGGCAGGCGATGCCGCTCAATGCAGCGTTGGACTGGCCCGCCCCGCCCCGTGCGCACGAAGTTGACGCAGCAAGTCCGCCCTCCCCGCCAGCGCCCCGACTAGGCTTCGACGCGTTTCGTCGCGCTTGCCGTCGCCCGGGACGGCCGAGCCGACGGCGCCAGAGACCGAGTAGAGCGCCAAGGGGCCCACCCCATGCCGGTCGTAAGCGGACCGAGCCCATGCTCAGCGCAAGAAACGTCCCCGCTTGGAGATATGGTCGAAGGAAAACACATGGGCGTTCGGTGCCCGGTCGCATCTGCCGACCAGGCGGCCAAAGAATTCCAGCCTTCCCGGCTCGACCCGCACCGTATCGTGCCCTTGGGCGCCGCAGATGGGGCAGTTGGCCACATAGCGAATGAGGTACATGGTGTTGCGCGCGGCGCCCTCGGCTTTGCGCAGCTCCAGCAGGTAATCGTCGCGTTGCCACCAGGATTGCAAGAACCAAGGCGCTAAAGCGACTCGATCATCGATAAGGCGAAACTGCCAACCGAAGATCATGTATACGATCCATAGCGTCATTGCGCCGATCAGCCCCAATTTGAGGAAGGCCACAACCGTCGATGCGGCGCTTATGACGACCAGGAGAAGCAAGGACCAAGCTGCGGTCGCCATCACCAGGATCACGAACGCCCCGGCGAATACCCTCCCGCCCCAGCCTCCGAGATAGAAGCCGCGATCCGACATCCAGCGGACCAGGCGGTTGCCCGAGATGTCTTGCTGGCGGTAGTGGACTTGGCTGACCTTGGAATAGTCCATATCCGGCGGTTGTTCGCTGGCACGGTGCTCTTGTTGAGAGCTAAATCCGAAGCCGTACTTGGTGCTATTGCCTGCACCGCCCCCTTCGTCGCGAAACAGGGAGGGCCTTGTCGCGATTCCCTCGCTTTCGAGGCCGTCGAGAATCGTCGGCCATTGCCTTTCCCAGATTTTTGCCTCTTTTACGTTGCCTGTGGGCAGCCGGCTTTTACCCTGTCCCGCCGGCCCCTATCTCCAGCACCATTGAACAAACCTGTTGTTGTGCCTGTGGAGTTGTGGGCGCGAGGCCCGAGAGTGTGGGCAACCTGTGGGCCGCGCCGCCGAGAGGCTCGCCGACGGCACGGTAGCCGGGCGGCGCGGTCCATGGGTTGTCCACACGTCCCGCAGGGCTCGGGCCGGTCCGCAGGACGCGTCCGCAAATCCACAGGCAGTGGGCGCGAGGGTACTGCCATGACTGCCGCGTCGTCGTCCTTGTTTTCTGTGGCACTGGGCTTGCCGGCCCCCTGGGAAGTGGCGGACGTCGCCTTCGATCCCGGCGCGGGGCGCATCGACTTCCGGGTGGCCTTTGCGCCCGGGTCGCGCTTCGCCTGTCCCCACTGCGGGGCGGAGCGCCAGCCGGTGCACGACACCCTCGAACGGGAGTGGCGGCATCTCAACTTCTTCCAGTATCAGGCTTATATCCACGCCAAGGTGCCGCGGGTACGCTGCGGCGCCTGCGCCAAGACGACCCAGGTTCCGGTGCCTTGGGCGCGCCCCAACAGCGGGTTCACCCTGCTCATAGAGGCCCTGATCGTCACGCTGTGCCAGGCCATGACGGTGCGTCAGGTCGCGCAGCTGTTGGCGGTCAGCGACATGCGCATCTGGCGCACCCTCGACTACTACGTCGAGGGTGCGCGCGCCCAAGAGGACTTTTCCGCCGTCGCCGCCGTCGGTCTGGACGAGACCGCGGCGCGGCGCGGGCACGAGTACATCAGTCTGTTCCATGACCTGGACGCCGGGCGCCTGCTGTTCGCCTGCGCGGGCCGCAAGGCCGAGGTCGTGGCGCAGTTCGCCGACGACCTCGAGGCCCACGGGGGCTGTGCCGAGAACGTCCGAGCGATCTGTATCGATATGTCCGCCAGCTACCGCGCCGGGATCGCCGAGCATTTGCCCTGGGCAGAGGTAACCTTCGACGAGTTCCACGTCATCCAACTGGTCAACAAAGCCGTCGACGAAGTCCGCCGCCAAGAGGCCAAGTCCACCCCCAGCCTCAAACGCAGCCGTTACCTGTGGCTCAAGGACACGCACGACTGGACCTCCCGTCAGATTCACCAGTACACCGATCTCAAGCGCCTGAACCTCAAGACCCACCGCGCCTTCCGCATCAAAGAAGCCTTGCGCGAGATCTTCCGCACCGCCCCCGATCGCAACGCCGCCGAACCGCTGCTGGAGCAGTGGTACCGCTGGGCACGCCGCTGCCGCCTCGAACCCATCAAGCAGGTCGCCAAGACCATCAAAGAGCATTGGCAGGGACTCCTCAACGCCTTCGACTCCAAACTGACCAACGGCCGCGTCGAGGCCGCCAACTCGCTCATCCAGGCGGCCAAGGCCAAGGCCCGCGGCTACGGCACCACCCGGCACCTGATCGCCATCGCGTATCTCGTTGCCGGCAAGCTCGTCCACCTGCCGGCTTCCCCGTTCAAACGCGTTGCGTGTGCATGAGCCAGCAGCATGGATCTAAAGCGTCAGACTCCAGGGCCACACCAAACGTAAGAGAGCCGGATTTCTTCTATGTCTGGCTAAGGCGCGCGTTGAGGCCCATTTTCCCAAGTCTGTTTGCGACACTCGCTGTACCAAAAGCCGAGGAATTGGTCGCCACACGTTATCGGCATGGCAGCAAAGAGAAAGCGGAGTCTTTTTTTCTCGATGGTATGACGCGGGCGATGCACCGTCTTGCCGAACAGGCACACCCGACATTCCCGGTTACTATCTATTACGCCTTCAAACAGTCCGAGACCCCTGGGGTGCGGGCGTCTCGCCCGCACCAAAACGAAGAACCAGCGGGCGAGACGCCCGCACCCCCAGTCGTTATCAATACCGGTTGGGAGACCTTTCTCGCTGCGGTAATGCAAGCCGGATTCGTCATCACCGGCACTTGGCCCATGCGCACCGAGCTTGGCAATCGCATGATCGGGATGGGCAGCAACGCCCTCGCCTCAAGCATCGTCCTAGTCTGCCGCCAACGCGATCCCGAAGCCCCATCCGTCTCCCGCCGCGACTTCCAACGCGAGCTGCGCGACGACATGCCCGAAGCGCTGGAGACCATGATCGGCGGCAAGCTGGGCGCCTCGCCCATCGCCCCGGTGGACCTGGCGCAGGCCGCGATCGGTCCCGGCATGGCGATTTACTCCAAGTACGCCGAGGTGTTGGAAGCGGACGGCTCGCCCATGCCCGTCCACGACGCCCTGGTCATGATCAACAAGGCCGTCGAGGACTTCCTCAACCCCAACGGCGCCGGCTTCGACGCCGACACCCTGTTCTGCTCCGCTTGGTTCGACCAGTTGGGTTGGGGCACCGGCAAGTTCGGCGAGGCCGACACCCTGGCCCGGGCCAAGGGCACCTCGGTGGACGGCGTGGCCCACAGCGGCGTGGTGGCGTCCGGCGGCGGCGCTGTGCGCCTGCTGCGCTGGGAGGAGTATCCCGCCGATTGGGACCCCACCCAGGACAACCGCACCCCGGTGTGGGAGGCGATCCACCAAGTCATCCGCGCACTCAACCGGCAAGGCGAGTCCGCGGCCGGCGCCCTGCTTGCCCGTATGCCCAAGCGCGGCGACCAGATCCGGCAGCTCGCCTATCACCTCTATACGCTGTGCGAGCGCAAGAAGTGGGCGGACGACGCCCGCGCCTACAACGAGCTGATCGCCGCCTGGCATGGTATCGTTGCGGCCTCCCACGAGACCGGCCAGCTCGGCTCGCAGGCCGCTTGGGATCTGTGAGGGATAGCGAGAGCGTCGCATGAAAATCGAATCGATCCGGCTGAAAAACTTCAAGAGCTTTCGGGATGCCGAGCTCCAGGATATCCCGCGCTTCTGCGTGCTCGTCGGCGCCAACGGTACCGGCAAATCGACCCTGTTCAGCGTGTTCGGATTCTTGAAGGCCGCACTGTCGAGCAACGTCCATACGGCGCTGGTCAAACTCGGCGGAAGCCGGGGCTTAAGCGAGGTCCGCAGCCGGGGCGCCACAGGCAACATCGAGATCGAGCTCAAGTTCCGCGAGCGCCACGACACCCCTTTGGTGACCTATGCACTCGAGATCGGCGAGCGTGACGGCTCCCCGGTGGTGGCGCGGGAAGTGTTGAAATACCGTCGGGGCAGCAGCGGACAGCCTTGGCATTTCCTCGATTTTTCCTGCGGCTCGGGATATGCGGTCACCAACGAGCTGGATGCCGTAACCGATGTCGCGGAGCTCGACCGGCAGGAACAGAAGCTAAAATCGGCGGACATCCTCGCTATCAAGGGGCTTGCCCAATTCGAGCGGTTCCCGGCGGTCGTCGCTTTGGGCAACCTAATCGAGAATTGGCATATCTCGGATTTCCATATCAATCGCGCCCGTCCCGAGCAAGAGTCTGGCTACGCCGAGCATCTGTCTACCGAAGGAGAAAATCTGTCCCTCGTGACCGAGTTTCTCTACGCCAGGCATCGCCCGATTTTCGACAAGATCCTCAATAAGCTGGCCCAGCGAGTGCCGGGCATCACCAAGGTCGATGCCAAGACGACCGAGGAGGGGCGCGTCTTGCTGCGGTTCCAGGACGGGGCCTTCGAGGACCCCTTCCTTGCGCGTTTCGTCTCGGACGGCACCATTAAGATGTTCGCCTATCTGGTGCTGCTCTACGACCCCCAGCCGCACCCGCTGTTGTGCGTCGAAGAGCCCGAGAATCAGCTCTATCCGAAGCTGCTCTGGGAGCTGGCAGAGGAGTTTCGGGATTACGCCAACCGCGGCGCCCAAGTCTTCGTATCGACCCATTCGCCCGACTTCCTCAATGCTGCCAACATTGACGAGGTCTTCTGGCTCGTCAAGGAAGGCGGATATACGAAAGCGAAGCGCGCCCGGGACGATGCGCAGCTCGCCGCGTTCATGCGGGAAGGCGATCAGATGGGCTATCTGTGGAAGGAAGGATTCTTCGAGGGGGTCGATCCATTGTGACGCAGCTTGTGCTGTTCTTGGAGGAACCGTCGGCACGGGAGATGCTGGCCGGACTTCTTCCGCGGGTGCTGCCGCAAGACATGGTTTTTCGCTGCGTGGTGTTCGAGGGCAAACAGGATCTCGAGAAGCGCCTGCCGGGTAAGCTTCGGGGCTGGCAGGCGCCGGATACCCTGTTCGTCGTGCTGCGGGATAAGGACCAGGGCGATTGCGTCGAGATCAAGGAGCGGCTGGTGCGGATCTGCAACGAGGCGGGCAGACCGGACACTCTGGTACGCATCGCCTGCCACGAACTGGAGAGCTGGCATCTAGGCGACCTGGCCGCTGTCGAGAAAGGGCTGGCCATCGGCGGTCTCGCCCGCCATCGGCTGAAAGCCAAATACAAGAACCCCGACCGGCTCGCGAATCCGGCCCAAGAGCTCCAACGCTTGACCGGAAATCGCTACCAGAAGGTTTCCGGCTCTCGTAGCATCGGGCCTTATCTCGAAGCGAACGGAAACGCATCGCACAGTTTCTCGGTTTTCGTTTCCGGAATTCGGCGATTGATCGACGAGGCATCATGACTGCCAAACCCTGGCGCGACATTGCCATTCCCCATCAGGACGTACTGAAAGGCACCTTCCGGCAATCGGAGTTCGCCGCGGACATCTCCGCGGTGCAGCGCGGATACGCCCCGCCCGAGTATCAGGACGCGCGCGCCTTCTTCGCCCGCACCTTCGTGACCGAGGGCATGGCCCTGCTGCTGGACAAGGTGGTGCGCCGGCTCGCCGGCCAGGACGGGGACCCGGTGATCCAGCTCCAGACCGCCTTCGGGGGGGCAAGACCCATACCCTGCTGGCCGTCTATCACTTGGCCCGCTGCGACTATCCGGCGAGCGAGCTGGCCGGGGTGCCTTCGATCCTGGACGCGGCCGGCGTCGCCGGACTGCCCAGGGCGCGGGTGGCGGTCATCGACGGGATCAACCTGTCGCCGACCACGCCCAAGGAGCACGGGGATATCCTCGCCCGCACCCTGTGGGGCGAGCTGGCCTGGCAGTTGGGCGGGGCCGACGGTTACGCCATGGTGCGCGCCGCGGACGAGGCCGCGACCTCCCCGGACAAGGACTCGCTGGTCGCGCTGCTGACCGCGTTCGGCCCTTGCGTCATCCTGATGGACGAGCTGGTGGCCTTCTACCGCCAGTTCGAGGAGGGCCGGCGCTACCCGGGCGGGACCTTTGAGACTAACATGACCTTCGTGCAGGCGCTGACCGAGGGGATCAAGTCGGTGCCCGCGGCGATCCTACTGGCGTCTCTGCCGGACTCGCACGATGCCGGCGAGGGGCGCGGCCAGGTCGTCTTGCGCGAGCTGGAGGGCTATTTCGGCCGGGTCCACGCCATCTGGAAACCGGTGAGTAAGGACGAGGCGTTCAGCATCGTGCGTCGGCGCCTGTTCGAGCGCATCGACGATTCCCTGGCCCTGGACGAGACCTGCCGCGCCTTCGCGGACCTCTATCGGGCCAACCGCGACGCGCTGCCGCCCGAGACCCAGGAGGCCCGCTACCTGGAGCGTCTGCGCCAGGCGTTTCCCATCCATCCCGAGATCTTCGACCGGCTCTACGAGGACTGGTCGACCTTGGGCAACTTCCAGCGCACCCGCGGGGTGCTGCAACTGCTGGCCCAGGTGGTCCATCGCCTGTGGAAGGACGGCAACGCGGACGCCCTGATCCTGCCCGGCGCCCTGCCCCTCTACGACGCCCAGGTGCGCAACAAGTGCCTGGACTATCTGCCCCAGGGCTGGGACCCGGTGATCGACCAGGACATCGACGGGGAGCATTCGCGCCCGGCTTTCATCGAGACCAAGGAGCCGTTGTTCGGCAAGATCCAGGCGGCGCGGCGGCTCGCGCGGGCGATCTTTCTGGGCAGCGCCCCCGGGGCCGGCCGCAGCGGTCCGGGCCTGCCGCTGGACCATGTGCTGCTCGGCGTCGTGCAGCCCGGGCAGGCCCTGGCCCACTACCAGGACGCACTGCGCCGGCTGCGCTTCTCGGAGAAGGACGAGGTGGTGCCGATGCTCAAGGACCGGGTCGCCCGGGCCTTCGGCAAGTCGCACGGGTTCGACGGGCTGCATGTCTTCGCCGACTCGAAGGACGTGCCCGACGAGTACGGCATGCGGCTCGCGGTGCTGGCACCGGCAGCGCCCTACCGCAAGGGCTCGGACAACCCGGCCTAGACGGCAGCGACCGAGATCCTGACCCATCGCGGCGAGCAGCCGCGCCAGAAGCAGAATCGGCTGCTGTTCCTGGCCGCCGACTTCGACGCCCTCGAGCGGCTTAAGGACCAGGCCCGTACCTACCTGGCCTGGAGCTCCATCGTCGCGGACGTGGAGAACGCGCGCCTGAACCTGGACCAGATCCAGGCGAGGCAGGCCAAGGACCAGAAGAACGAATTCGACAAGGCCCTGAACCGCACGGTTCGCGATACCTACCGCTGGCTGATGTCGCCGGTCCAGGAAGTGCGCAAGGGGCGGCTCGATCCCAAAATCGTCTGGGATGCGGTCCAGGTCTCAGCCACCGCGCCCAACCTGATCGCCGAGATCGAGCGCCTCGCGATCGACAACGGCTGGCTGATCGCGGCCTGGAGTCCGATCCATCTCGCGGAGATTCTCAAGACCTGGTACTTCAAAGACGGGGCGGTCGATGTCGGGGCGCTCAAGGTGTGGCAGGACTGCTGCCACTACCTCTACCTGCCGCGTCTGATGTCGAGCCTGGTCTACGGCGAGGCGGTGCGGATCGGCGCGGAGAGCGAGGATTTCTTCGGCTACGCCAGCGGCAAGGAGGGGGACGCCTACCTGGGCCTGATCTTCGGGCGGTCCTCGCTGACCCCGGTCGACGGCAGCGCGTTCCTGATCCAGCGCGAGAAGGCCGGCGAGATCAAGGCCTCGCAGACTCCGGAGCCCGGTCCAGGCCCATCGCCCGATCCGCAGCCCGGTCCCGATGCGGGACCGGGCGCCGGCCCGAGTCCCGCTCCTACCGTCACGACCGGTCCGGGACCCCAACCGGCACCGAAGAAGACCCGCTTCTACGGGACCGTCCAGCTCGATCCGGTGAAGGCGAAACTGGTCTTCGCCCAGATCGCCGACGAGGTCTTACAGCCGTTTCTGACCAAGCCGAACGCCAAGGTCACGGTGTCGATCGAGATCCAGGCGGAGGACCCGCAGGGCTTCGACGAGGGCACCCAGCGGGCGGTGCGGGAGAACTGCGCCGTGCTCAAGTTCGGCACGGGGGAGCTCGAGGCCGATTAAGCGAGCGTTCTGGAACTTGATCCTGTTCCTGCATGGCCATCTAAGCTTCCGCAACATGATCAACTGTAAGGTGAAGTGTGGGGCAAGTCGAGCGCAGATGTTAACCAAATGCTAAATGCAAATTTTCGTAAACTGGTTGCGGAGCACTAAACAATCCGAGTGTTGTCACTGGTAACCTGATTGGTTAGATGAAAAGATGACGGCGCATCCTCTCATCGCGATCGTCTGTCCGGATCACGGCGTCTTCGAGCAACAGCCCAGCAACCACCTTCACGGCTCCGGCTGCCCGGGTTGTCGCGCCCAGGGCATAAGCGCAACCCTACGGCTCGCCCCCGACCAGATCGCGGAGCCTTTATACGAGCGCTTTCCGCACTACCAACTCGATCCGGGGAGCTACCGGTCCTGGTGCGCCGATGCGCTATGGCGTTGCGCCATCCACGACCACAGGTTCCGTTGTTCTTTGGCGTCTTTTTTGCGCGAGAACGGCGCTCATGGATGTCCGTTCTGTCGACAACAGGCGAGCCGGGAAGAGAAATCTGCCGCACGACGCGATCCCCACGCCGCGGCGCATCTGATCCGTATCGCGGAGGTCCTCGGCCCCGACAGCGCCGAGATTTATCGGCGATAGCTCGTCGGCGAGTTGCTCCGCGAGATCGGGAGCGACCGCGGAGTGACGCCGGAGGCGGTACGCCAGCGTATCGCTCAGGTACGAAATCTGGTCGGTGCGGAGGCGGTCGAGGGGTCTTTTTCGCGCCCATTGCAAGGCAGCTAACAGACGCTTCGCCTGGGTGGGGCCTGCGACCCGCCAAGGTTACGCTCCTTCCTTCCTGGCGACTGGAGGCTCCGTGGCCGGATTGACTCGCTGTGTCGATCGGATTGGCCTGTTGCCCGCGCAGCCCCATCTTCGACCGCGTCGCACTGGCCGACCCAGGTTGCCGCGTAATGACCGTCCTCGGTCTCGAATCGCGCCGTCGCCGTCCCGATCGCGTCGGATGCGAACCTCGCTTGCCTGCCCAGGGGGCACCGCACCGGGAGACATAGCGACTATGCCTTTAGCACGATGCTGCGGCACGTTTTCCCGGGGGTGCGCAGCCGACGCGCCCGGCAGCGGTTGAGATAGACGAATGCGTCTCGGCGGATCGAGAACCTATAGGGTCTTTGCAGCGAAGCGGCGGCGGAGTTGCGCAGCCGCATCGCGGAACGGTTGGGCCTGGAGATACGGGTCAGTACCTTCCATGCCCTGGGTCTCGAAATTGTCGCCCGCGTGGCGGGCGTTAAACCGTCTCTACCGTCCTGGACCGACAGCGAGCGCCAGCGCAACGAGCACATCCAGACCCTGCTTGGGGAGACCATGCGCGATCCGTCGACCGCAGACGCCGTGCGCCGCTATATTCAGAGCCACTTCGCCCCCTACCGCAGCCCCTTCGAGCTCGTGACCGAGGGCGACTACTTTGACTACCTCGCGTCGGTCGAGATGGTCAGTCTCAACGGCGAGACCGTGAAGAGCTTCGAGGAGGCGGAAATCGCCAACTTCCTCTGCCTTAACGGCATCCGCTACCAGTACGAGGCCCATTACGCGCACCCGACGGCCGACGCAGAGCGCCGCCAGTACCAACCGGACTTCTACCTGCCGGACGCGAACCTCTATATCGAGCATTTCGGGATCGCCCGGGACGGGTCTACTGCGCCCTATGTCGACCGGACCCGCTACAGCGCCGACATCGAATGGAAGCGCGATCCATCTCCAGTACGGTACCCGCCTGATCGAGACCTACAGCTACGAAAAGCGCGAAGGCACTTTGCTCGTGGAGCTGGAAGGGCAGTTGCGCGCCAAGGCGAGTCGCCAAGGCCGCCGCGGTCGCCGGGCCGTCGCCTTCCTGGATCTGTTCGAAGCGCTCCTCGCCCGCTATGAGCGAGGACTGCGCGACGCGGCAGCGGTCGACTTCAACGACATGATCCTGAGCGCCGCCGATCACGCGGCCTCGGGTCGCTACCGGTCGCCCTACCGCTGCATCCTGGTCGACGAGCTCCAGGACATTTCGGCGAGCCGCGCGCGGCTGATCAAGGCGCTTGCGGACCAGGCCCCGAGCCACCGTCTATTCGGCGTCGGCGACGACTGGCAGTCGATTAACCGCTTCGCCGGCAGCGACATCGCCCTCATGCGCGAATGCGAAACGAATTTCGGCCCCACCGAGACGGTCGCGCTCGACCGTACCTTCCGCTGCACGGCCGGCATCAATGCCGTGGCGACCCGGTTCGTGCTCGCCAATCCGGCCCAGATCGACAAGTACGCCGTCGGTCTTTATCGCGGAGATCCTGGCGTTCGGCGCCGACGTCGATGCGCGCGGGGAGGCGATGGCCGAACCGGTGCGCTGTCGGCGCTGCCGGAGCGGGACCATGCAGCCGCGCAGCGGCCCCCACGGGACCTTCTACGGTTGCTCCCACTACCCCCGTTGCACGCAAACGGAACGCCCGTGCCGCCGGTGCGGCAGCGACTTGCTGGCGCTCGCGCCCTTTGGATTCCGGCAGTCCGGCCTGGAGCTCCGCCATCCGCCCCAACCGGTGCCGGACATCGATCGCGCGCGACTGCCGATCTGCGCGGGCGATCGCCCAAGACCTCGCGCAAAGCCCCGGCCATGGCGCACGCCGCCACCCGTCGCGCCCGGACCTGGACCAGCGACTCGGCGACGCGGGTTTCGACCCGCCGCAAGATCGAGTTGCCTAAGATCTCGGATGCGGTCAACCGCCGATTCTCTGTTGATGGTCAGCTACGGCGCGTGCGCATTCGACAAGGCTCCGAGCGCGGTTTCGCGAGCCAGCCGTCCCTGGAAAGGCGGTGCGGGGCCAAGAGCGGCCGACCCGATGGCCGAAGACATCTTCCGGATGAGCGCAGCGAATCCTTGGGATGTGCGTAGCCGAAGGCTAGCACTCCTTCGTCTTGGAAAGTAACCGGATGATATGAACCGCCACTTACCGGCGTTTGGTCTGCCACTTAAGGCCGGTTGGCGGTCGCTCCCCGGGTCCAAGTGGCGGGCTGGGGTTCAATGCCGACACCTGTCTGCTGGAGCCCGACACCTATTTCTTGCGGCCCCCCGCGAGCCTGACAACGTGTGCATTTTTCAGGCGCAGCCGACGACATTCGGGGCGTTCAGGGCCTCGGCAATGGAAAATGCGGGGGCCGACGGACGCCAAGGGCCGTCGAGGCAGACCTACCGGCAACGGGGAGAGATGTGCCGCGGGCAGCGGCACTGGGGAGGAGCAAAGCGGGGGCGCGGGACCGGCCGGTTAGGGAGCCTGACCCCTCGGCGTTCCGCGCGCGGGTCGCCGCTCGTCGTCGGCCTGCCGATCGCGCTCGCCGCCCAAGCCGACGAGGATCGCGCGCAGCGCGCGGATGTGCGGGGCCTGCTTGGGTTCGGGGACGCCTGGCGTCGTATCCGCGCACGGCGGATCGAGGTCCGGCGGCGCGGCGATCGCGGCCGCCGCGGGCTGCGGTGCCTGGAGACGATCGCCCCCGACGGTTGCGCCGAGCGCGGTGCCGATGGCGGTGCGCAGGCGCGCCCCGTCGGTGCGGGTCGCGCGCGCTTCCCGGCGCCGCTTGGAGATGCGCTGCCGGTCGTGCTCCAAGCGCGCCTCCAGCCCGAACAGGCCGAAGACGCTGGCCGGGACGACGCGGATCGCCGCCCGGCCGACGTAGCTACCGTCCTCGCGGTGCTCGGCCCGCGGGTGGGGCACGAGCAGTCCGCCGGCGACGATATCGCGCATGGCGCGCTCGGCGCGGCGCAGACCCAGGCCGGCGCGCTCGGCCAGGGTCTTCAGGGCCACCGGCACCAGGGAGCCGTCCGCCTGGGGGACGCTCACGCACAGCGACGGCAGATCGCAGTAGTGCATGATCGACCCGAGCAGGGCACAGCACGCCTCGCGGCGCTCGCTACGCATCTGCCGCGGCTGGTGGTCGCCCGCGGGGTCGGCGGCGACCTGGCGGCCGAATAGGGCATGCGCGAGGCTGGGGATCTTGCCGGGGGAGTCGTAGAACTGGCGGACCCGCTCGATCCAATTGCACAGGATCGGGGGGCGCGCGCCGTGCTCGGGCGGCGGACTGAAGAACCGCGGGTGCCGCGGGTCGTGACCGCAGCGATTGCCCGATCCCGCGCGTCGCAGTGCGACGCCGTGCGGTGCCGTCGGTTCGCACTGCATCCTAACGTCTCGGTTAGCCAGCCCATCCGGAACCGCGTCCGGACCCGCTCCGACGGTCCGGGTCTTGCCGCAGCGGTCGGCCATCGAGGTGGTCGCATGGACGAAGCGCCTCGTCCCAGTTCGGCGTTGGTGGCAGTGCAGCCGACCGAGGCCGGTACCGCGCAACGGCGGCGACGAGGTGGGTCAGGTGCGGTAGCATCCTGGGCGCCAGGTATAGGCGCAGCCGCCCGTGGGCGGGCAGGTAGTCGATCGCATGCACCAAGGGGGTCTTGGTCGTTTCGACCGCCGGATACTGCGGGTCGGGGTCGTGGATGGCGATCCAACGGCGGGCCAGCCGGTCGGTCGCCTTCCGAAGCAGGTCGAAGCCTTGCTGCTCCGATATCCCGAACAGTTCGCAGAGACCCTCGGCGGTCAACTCGAAGGGGGTTTCCGCGGTGGTCCGGGCGCCAGGCGCGCGGCGCTCGATCTGGGCCATCAGGCTCAGCAAGACCTGCCGTTCCGCGCGGATCAAGCGATCGCCCGCCAGAGCCGAAGGGATCGTTCCAACCCGGTCCCGGCGCTGCGGACCGGCGCCGGCTTTAGGGTCGCGGAGGTCGCGATGCGCATCGGCGCTCGCCGCGCGCATGGCCTGACGGTTGCGCTCCCGCGCCCGCTCGCGGATACGCACCAGGCGCTCGGTCAGCGCCTTCGCCGCCTCGTCCGGGATGGCCGCGAGCGGGGTCATCCCAACGGCTCGGCGATCCGTCCGCTGCCGTCCGGTCCCTGCACCAGCCGTTCGGTCGCCACCTCGCACGCCTGCGCGAGCAGAAACAGCATCGGCAGCGATGGGCAGCGCACGCCCCGCTCGATCGCGGAGATCGCCCCTTGACCCACGCCGATCCGCTTGCCCAGCTCCACCTGGGTCCAGCCGTGGGTCTTGCGGACGCTACGGACATTGGCGCCGACGATGCGGCGCGCCGCGACGCCGACCGCGGCGGCGGTCTTGGCGAACTTTTCGCATGAGTGTTGCATAATAAAGACTTTCAGAGCTTTCTTGAGGACAGAATTATCGAAATATTGCTCCGGGCTATTGCATACAGGCGTTTTTCGTCCAAGCTATGCGCATGATCGACACCGCCATCTTGATCGGCCCCCGTCTGACGCTCGCCCGCAAAGCCGCGGCCCTGAGCCAGAAGGAACTGGCCGCGCTGTGCAGCATCGGCCAGAGCCATGTCAGCGCCATGGAGCGCAACGCCCGTGCGCCCTCGATCGAGATCTTGGCGAGCCTGGCGGAAGCCCTCGGCGTAACCTCCCATTGGCTGCTCGGCGGCGACAGCGGCGAGACCCTGGGGAACATGGAGACCGGCAGGGCGCACATCCTGGCCGACAGCAAGGCGGCCCCGGGGCTCGAAAGCCTGGCCGGCGATCCGGCCCTGTGCGCCGCGTTGGATATCCAGCCCACGGAGTGGCAGGCATTGCGCTCGCTGACGACGCCGCATCCGATCACTAAAGAAGGATATGCGGCGTTGTTGCTGGTGTTGCGGGGCCATCGGCTCACCTGACCCTCTCGGGGGCCGGGTCCCGCCGTTCTGTACACGCACGACGAATCAGCCTCCGCTGGCGATGCGGGCAGCGGGATGCGCAGTTCCGGCAGTGGTTGCACAATCGATGCGGACGGGTGGCCGGGGTGCGCGCGGTCTCCGCGGCATACCCCTACGCCGCTTCTCTTGCCACGGCCTCGCGACTCTCGCGCCGCAGGATATCGAGCACCAGATCCCCAAACTTGGGACCGATCAGGGTGCCGCTGGAGCCGCGCCGCACGATCAACTGCCCACTCTCCACCAACTCCGCCCGATGGCGACGAATAAACCATTCGAGCGACGCGAACGAGGGGAACGCGCTCGCGCCTTGCTCGTTGACCCAACGGCGCGCGTGGATGAAGTCGGAAAGGCTCTCGGCCATGCGTGATACTCCGGCAGAAACCGCCGACACGGCGATATCGGAGCATTTATATCCGTTAGGACGTCCTTGGCAAAATCCGGCGTTCGTCTGGGAAAAGAGTGACACGAGGTTGCGGGAGATGACAGGAAGTGACAGCAGATGCCAGGAGTGACCGGCTAGACGCCCTCGATGCGGGTTACTTTCCGACGAGCGGCATTAGCCGAATTCATCTAGGCCAGAGGCAAATCGTGTGGGCGTTACAACGGACCACTATGAAGGTCCGCGCGAAGCGAGTACAACCGAGGAACCGAAGTCCCTATGCCGGAGAGTCAATCCGACTACGCCCAACATCCTGGCGGGTCAGGGTCTCCGGGCCAACGGGACCACTGTCGCGCCGATGTCGACACTCAGGAGCCGCGCCAACTGCCGACCGGGACCTTCATTGTCCGGTTCCTTTACGAAGCGCCGAAGCCACTTCCGCCAATCGTCGGTCGCGGATTTTCCCGCCAGGATGCGGCGCAGCTCCCATTGCCACCCTTCCAGAGCCGCGCGCTTGTCGTGTAGATAGTCGAAGCGGTCGTAGTGCTTGGACGCTACGTCGTGTAGCGCATGGTTCTGCACTCGGTCCCGAATCTCCTTCATGACGCCGATCTCGGATAGGCGGGTCTTGATGCTCCGGCGGATGTCCCGCGGGGTGAACTTGGGGAAAGGGCTCGCCGGATCGTCGCACAGGCGGGCGGCGGCTTGGCCCATGCTGCGAAACGGCATCGGGGCCTCGGGCTCACCTCGCTTGGGGAAAACGCACGGCCCGACCCGGGGCAGAGCAGCCAGCAGCTCTAGGGCCATCTCCGGCAGGGGCACCGCATGACCGCGGCGGGTCTTTTCTCCGGTCTTGAGCCGTTCTGGGGGGATGTCGAGAACTCGCCGCTCGAAATCGATCTCGGACCATCGCGCCCCCAAGATTTCCTCGACCCGTTGCCCGGTCAGCAGCAGCAGACGGAAGACGGTCTTGGTTTCGAGGGTCATGCCCGCACCGTCCAGCCGGTGCCATAGGTCCCGAATCTCGTCTGCGCACAACTCCCGGTTACCGGCCGGGCCGGGGACCGGCCGCTCGGCTTGGGCAACCGGGTTGCCGTCGATCCGGTAGCGCGTCCGACGATCTTGGTTGCCTGCCGCATACTCGAAGGCCGCATGCAGAAACCGGAACAGGTTGCGCTCAACCGCAAGGGCACCACGCTCGCGGACTTTGCGCAAGGCGTCTTCAATGTCATGAGTCGTCACGTCCCGCGCGGATTTGCCGACAAGGCGGGCCGGGATGTTTTTCGCGAAGCTCTGCCGCGCGTCGGCCGCAGTCCCCGCGTTGGTCAGGGTTGCCGCGTACTCGTCCAGCAGGGTGCGCAGGGTGCCGACCGGGGCCGATTCTTCGGCTGCCTTCCGGCGGGATTCAGCGGGATCGGTGCCGCGTACCACGTCCCCCAAGGTCGCAATGGCCAGCTTGCGCGCTTCGTCCGCGGTCAGGTCTTTGCCGAAGGTTCCCAAGGTCAGGAATCGCTTGCGCATCCCGACCCGGTAGGCGACCAGGAACGCCTTGCGTCCGGCCGGGTAGATACGGACCCCCAACCCCTTGACCTCGGAATCCCAGACATAGCAGGCGCCGTTGCCGGTGCCTTCGTAGGCCAGGGCCTCGACCACCCGCTTGGTCAGCTTGACCGCCTTTCGGCTCGTCTCGGTGTCTGCGCTCATCGTGTCCCCGCTTCGCTCGGTTGGACGGTTCGCCACCGGCCAGGTAGTCGGGTTGCCGAAATCTGAGCAACCAATGAGCAACCACGAGGGGGCGAATCCGGGCGTAGTGTGCAGCAAAGGATAGCACGGAAATTGATTGCAAGATGCTGATAAATAGTGATCTAACGCAAGCGATGGGGCTCTGTCGTAACCCGATTTACCTGTCTACGAACCAGGTGGTAGGGAGTTCGAATCTCTCCGGGCGCGCCAAACAAAATAAAGACTTAGCATCATATTGACGCTAAGCCTTTTTCTTTTTTCCTATAAAGTCGGAAATTACCCCCACATTTACCCCCACTCCCAGGATCGCTTGCTGGCGTCTCAGGATGGCGTTGGCGTTGCGTCGCCCAACGCCGCACATCCAACTTCTCCAGTTGGTCCAACAGAGACACGCGCGGGGTCCCCGCCAAAGGGCATGGTCGGAACCGCCCCATGCTGGAATCGACGCCGATTCTGCGAAACAGTCTCGCTAGTCGAGATCCCGGTCGTCCAACAGCCGTTCAAACCGTTGCCTCATCAGTTCCAGCCGCCGCGCCATCCCGGCTGCCGAGGCACTGACAAACGCATCGTGCCAGGCCAGTCGCTTCGCGCTATGCGGAGTCTCTCCACCAGTAAGCTTAAAAAATCCATTATTATTAATGGCTTTTTTATTTTCTGCTGCCGTCCAGCCCACCACGCAGCCCACCACACACTATCCGGTGTATGCCGCGAGGCGTTGCTTCCGCTCAATCTGAACGGTCCGGCAGCTCTTGGCCGATTGGGTCGTTCGACGAGCAATCGAGTGTCCGTCACAGATACCCCACAGCTCGACCGGATCGCCGTCCTTACCCCGCCCGCACCACCGGCAATCCCGCCCACCGCGTCGTCGAAGCCCCCGACCCGCGCCCAACCCGCCGCTGCCAGTCCGCCCCCACCAGTTGGCCGGCATAGCGCAACGACCCCCGCCCGTAGCGCCGGTTGACGGCATCCAGCACCGCCATTCGGCCGCGGGAGCGCGCATCGTCCCCATGCGTCTCCGCGAACAGATCGGCCGGCGCCTGGTCGGCCTGGATCACATCCGGCAGCAGGACCCCGGCCTTGCGGTAGGCGTCGCCAGTGCGAAAGAGCCGCCCAGCGCCCGCGGTGGCGCTGCGGATCAACACCCCGCTGTCCTGGGTCGGGACCGCAAACGGGAGGGTCAGCGCATTGGCATAGAAGGGCCGCTTGGTGTCGAACGGGATTGGTCTGCACGAACACCGTCAGCGCCTGGGCAGCGAGCCCCTGGGCGCGCAGTTTCTCCCCCGCGCGGCTGGCGAAGGCCGTCACCGCGGCCCGCAGCTCGTTGAGGTCGCGTCAACGCAGCACCGAAGCTGCGCGAGACCATCACCTGTTGGCGCGGCGGCGCCACGCACTCCAGCGGCAGGCAGGAACGCCCGCGCAGTTCCCAGGCCACGCGCTCCACCGCCACGCCGAAGCGTTGCCGCAACCGGCGCGGGTCCGCCGCCCGCAGGGCCTGCGCATCGACGATGCCGAGCGCGCGCAGGCGCGCGCCAAAACCCTTGGCGATCCCCCAGATGTCCTCCACCGGCACCGCCGCCAGCACGGTCGCGGGGTCCGGCAGCCGCGACCAGTCGAGCACCGGACCGGCCGGGCTCAGTCCCTTCTTGGCCAGGCGGTTCGCGAGCTTCGCCAGGGTCTTGGTCGGGGCGATGCCGACCGCCACCGGAATCCCGGTCCACTGCCGCACGGTGCGGGCGATCTCCAAGCCCAGGACGGTGGGGTCCCGGACCCCGGCCAAGTCCAGGAAGCATTCGTCGATCGAGTACACCTCGATGCGCGGCGCAAAGCCCGCCAGGACCTGCATCACGCGCCGCGACAGGTCGCCGTAGAGGGCGTAGTTCGAGGAGAACACCGCGGCGCCGGCTTGGCGCAGCCGCTCGGCATACGTGAAGTACGGCGCCCCCATGGGGATGCCTAGGGCCTTGGCCTCGTTGCTGCGGGCCACTACACAGCCGTCGTTGTTGGAGAGCACCACCACCGGCCGGCCCTCCAGACGGGGCGCAAAGAGCCGCTCGCAGGAGGCGTAGAAGTTGTTGCAGTCGACCAGGGCGAACATGGGCGCGGGCTCCTGCCGCCGGACTCAGAACGAATGCACGGTATGCGCGACCACGCCCCAGACCACCAGCGCCGTGCCGTCGCGGATCTCCAGGGGCTGAAAGTCTGGATTCTCCGGCAGCAGCCAGACCCGCTTGCCGTCGACTTTGAGCCGCTTCAGGGTCAATTCCCCGTTCACCGCGGCCACCACGATGTCACCCGATTTGACCTCCCGGGCACGGTCCACCACCAGCAGGTCGCCGTCGCGGATACCGGCGCCGCTCATCGACTCCCCCTGGACCCGCAAAAAGAAGGTCGCGGCCGGATGTTGGACCAGGTGTTCGTTGAGATCGATGGTTCCCTCGATGTCGTCATCCGCCGGCGAGGGAAAGCCAGCGGCGATGCGCGAGCCGTAGAGGGGCAGGGTCAGAGCGGAGGGATGGCGTGTGAAGGTCCGCGGGGCACCGCTCGCCCGGCCCATGGGCAGCGCTGCCAACCAGGTTCGCACCGCGGGCACCAGGCTAACCGGCAGTCGGACCGGCTGGGTGGGCTCGCCGAAGGCTCCGGAGCCGGGCTTGCGCCCGGCACCCGGTCGGGCGCCGCCACGGCGGGAAGAAGGGGGGTTAGGCATGGGTGCGGGGGTAATCTGAAAGCCGTACGGGAATCATACAGCACTTGGGGCAAAGGGTAGAGTAGAGAGCAGGTCACCATCACTTTAGTCTCGGCTTATCGGTTTCCGCCTCATTCGTATGGCGGTGCCTAAACAGCCGAGGCATGACTGTGACTCCCTGCCCTCCCTCATCAGTAGGGTCGGGAACTGGCGTGCCGAAAACACAGACCGCAGTTGCGCGTCGTCAGGCCGGCGGCCATGTTCGATTTCGGAGGCGTGTCCGCGTCCCAACCCGACATCCTCGACGCCGAAGATCCCAAACATTTCCGAGCCATGCCCCATGGGCGCCCCACGTCGAGCACTCGCCCTCAAACGAAGTCCGTGCACCTTGCAACGGTGCGTTTGCCGCTCTCCAGCGCTTTTGTGCAGTAGCTAACAAAATCCCAGATGACCGCGGGGTAAATTCCGCGTAAATCAGAAAAATCGAGCACGACCAGCACCGGATGCACCGACAAGATGCAAGATCCAACTAATTTTGTCGTCATCCTCTCCGGCTCCCGTTGCTCCAGATGATCATGCAGCCGCCTTGCGAGCTACCACAGGCGCAGGTACTCACGTACAGGCATGAACTGTCGGCACTAGCCCCTGTGGCCGGCTGACAGCCAGCGCCTCACGGCCCGGCGGGCACCTAGAGGCTCCCCAAGGTCATTGAGCACCATCTGATCGACCGGCAGACATGTCGTACACATAAGAAATTGATCTGTTAAACTAATCATTACCATTTTTGGTGGCGATTTAGAAAGGAGCATCATGAGCAACATCAACCTCTACCTGCGTGAAAACCTTGGCGCTGTCTCCGGCAAAAATGTTTCCATTGCACCGCACATTGACGAAAAAAAGCTCAACAATGCCATCAAGGCTTTTGGCTACTCTGGTAGCCCAAGCAATGTCATTGCTCTATTTGACAATACTTTGTTCCGAAACGGTAAGGATGGTTTGCTCTTCACTGGCGAGCTGGTTATCTTCCGCGCAGCGCTTTCGGAGCCTATAAGCGTTCCGTACAAGTCGATTAATACCGCAAGATACGCTGAAACGCTCACTGGCACCAAGAAGGATAAAATCGAGCGCTCTATTGAGATAATCAAACACGACGAAAGCAAAATTATTATTAATAATCTAATCGATTGCGATTACGACAAACTTACTCGAATATTAGAATCCATCATTAGCGACTTTGATGACTACAAGGAAGAGAAACAGCTCGTCTCGATCGATGAAATGAACGAGTCTTTAAAAGTCGCCTACGTCAAAATCATTATCAACATGGCTTACGACAATGATGGCATTATCGATGCCAAAGAGTTTGCCGAAACCTTACTGCTCATGACCCGCTTGGACCTCAGCACCGATTCGCGATTCAGCCTGCGGGCTTATATGGCATCAACAGAGGGAGCAACGCCGCTTAAAGATCTGATCGGGCAGATTGATGAAGCGTGCCCGGAAATTCACATAAGATCGTTGCATGTTTCTCTGGCCAAAGACCTGATCAACCTCTACTTCTGTACAGGCGGATCATCTATTCAAGAATGCCGCTTCTTTCAAAAGATCCGGGAACTATTGAAAGTCACGAATGAAGATGTCGAACTCGCCGTCATGGCAATTCGAAACGACCAAAACATGCTGAAGGACGATTTTACAGACGACCAAGTCGTTGCAGCGCTAAAATTGCTTTCGGCAAAAGCCGCTGCCGTCGGCACTCCATTGGCAGCTGTTTACCTATCCGGCTCCGTCATAGGAATGTCTGCTGCTGGGATGACTTCGGGTCTCGCTACGCTAGGTATGGGAGGGGTATTGGGACTGTCCAGCATGGCAACTGGTATCGGTGTTGCCGTATTGTTGGGGGTCGGCGCCTATGCAGGCGTCCGTAAGTTAACGGGGGCTAATGAACTCACTCGCTCCAAGCGACGCGAACTAATGCTGAACGAAGTGATTAAACAGACCCAAACAACAATTTCGCTGTTGATTGCGGACATTAATTACGTGACCGTAAAGCTCAACGAGTGCATTGCGACGCACGGAACACAGGACGCGCAGATTAAGAAGCTTATGAGTCTGATGAGTCAGATGACTAGTGCAGGAGCTGTTTTGACCGGTAAATCAGCTAACGCTCAAAGCAGTGCGACCAGGTTGAGGTGCGCTCAATATTTGGACGAAAGCAAGCTGAAGACTCTAACGCGTGAGCCTACTAAAATGGAACTATTTGGGTTTATCTTGGAGTTCTATGAGGAACGAGCATTCACCGTTGAAAAAGATGGTGAACGTCGAGAAGTTACCAGGCTAGCGCTTAAGAAAAGCAAGTCACAAAGAGACTTGGAGAACCTGGCCAAAGCATTCGAAGCGGTTGGCTACTTTAGTGTAACTGATGTACTCAAAGGGACCGCTGTTGACGCTGCCAGCAAAGCCAAAGATAAACTAGTTGGGCTGTTTTCGTGAATGGCCAAGAAAGCTGTTGACGAACAAGCGTGTGCGCTGATCGTTCAAAATCACCAGCTTAATGGTGCCGAAACCCAGCTTGGGCGACTTGATAGCGCCCTAGTTACCGTGGCTATCGCGCAGCGAAGCAACCAAGAGGTTCTAAATATTCTCTTGGCGGAAGCCGAAGCCAGGGTTAAAGAGAGCGACGTAATCTTTGAGATTGCGGAAGATGACGCCTTCTTGATTGAAAGCTCGATCTATGTCAGCTCGGAAGAAGCCCAGATCGTTCATAGGCAAATTTCTCTCCTTGACCATATAGATATCAATGAAGAAGCCAATTGGGCTCAGTATCTGGATAGAGTGGAGTCTTATGCGAATCGCCATGACATCGCTTTTGGACAAGACCCTTTTCGGGATATCCTGAGTGTAAGCCAGCGCGTTGCCCTGGAGAAACGAATCGCGGAGGAGTTCTCCCTCAAAGGTGCGAGATGTGATAAATACGATTACATGATTGCAGGCACCTGCGGGCTGATAGGTGGATTGATTGACGTATTTTTTGTAGGACTCCCAGGGCAGGGGATTCTAACAGAATTCACCGACGATGTTGCAGATGGTATCGTTAGAAAATTTGCCCAATTAAACGGCTGGAACAAAGAAAATGCGGAGAACAAAGGTTCGGATCTTACGGCATCTGCAATAGGCTTTCTGGAAAATAAATTCCATATTAACTACGATCAGGCCACCACTTACGGACAAAACGGAACCGGGGGCATAGTTAGTAACATGTCCATGAAAAATCACCATATTAAAAGTCTTGGGCATTCACCCGATCTTGTCGGGTTATTTTTTTCCGTGTTGGACCAGTTTACGAGCACCGCACATTTTGTTAGCGATGGGAATTTGGTCTCAATAAACACCGAGACTTTTGAGCTCCGAGGCACGAATGTGGCCTCGAAAATATTCTCGGGCTTCTGTAACTGGCTTGGCCATTTATTCTCAGATATGGCAGGATCATCTGGAACAAGAAATAAGATGAGCGGAAGGGGCGCGGGAATCCCAATTCCCTTCTACTCGTTACTGCAGTTTGTCGATGTTGGTGAATTTGGCCAACACAAGCAGACCTTTGCGACAGTCTCGGTCAAGGTTTTCGAACAAGGTTACGATCTCCGACATGGCATGGCTATGGCCATACCTGTGTTAGTGTCTGAATTATTGACTCGGACAATGTGGATGGTAAAGCAACGCTTTTATCATAAGAACCCATGGGTGGATTGTATTCCTTGCGCCGGCAGTCCGGAGCTCCGCAGAATGCTATTGATTAGCCACGGATCGCTGTGCCTCATTGATACGACGGACGCTGCGCTGCGCTCTGGTGGAGACATTGTCCAGTTCATGCTCAGAAGCAACCTCATAGCTTGGGCACGCTTTGGCACTCTCGCGTTGAAAGAGCTAAGATCTTGGTATAGGGAAGGTAGTCTGGACATTGAAGTTGTAGATGCTTATTTAGACGCAGAATGCAAGCGCTTGTTGGCGGCATAAGTTCGATGCTGTTCGGTATTATCGAGGACTCATTTGATCTACAAGCTTCTCGTATGGGTTTTTTGTTTTTCTGGTAATCATTTCAATATGTTGAGCAAGCGCCATGACGCAAAAGCATTCGGATGCCATATGGGTTATCGATAGCATGCTCCCATGTCATGCGGTTCTTAGCGAGTATTTTTTTCCAGCGCACCCGACCTTGCGGCCGCTGTAGGTATCAGTAAGAGTTTGTGGTCTTAGCCGCGCGTGTAGTTTATTTCTGCCGACGTCGCAGCGAGCGCCGATTCCAATGTGCGCGGCGGATAGTGGTCGCGATTGAACACGATCTTTAGATGAATGGATGGCAAACCTTGAACCGACGGAGGGGTGCTAGCCGAGTGTCAACAAGATGGCAACCTCAAACTTGAAGTGCAACACCCAACCTAAAAGGAGAGGGTGAGCACATAGGCACTGAGTTCAAGCGCTTGTCGACCAAGGAGCACAACAATACCCAGGCCGGCCTGAACCTTGGGTTGAGCCGGCGCGCCTTGGTCCGGTGTCTGCACGGCGCGCCGAGTAGCATCACCCGGGAGATCAGGTTCTGCGGCGGCCCGAGCCACGACCTCGTCCGGGCGGGTCATCAGGCCCGAGGGCGGCGTCGGCGAGGGTCGCATAAGCTCAGGCCCGGATCGGCCCTAGCGAGTACAACCGAGGGAACGGAGGCGGGAAAACTGCACGTCCGGGACTGCGCCGGGGAACCGGCGCCGCTACGGCTGAGGTAATACAAAGATGGACGCAACGCAGGGTCTGGGCGAAGCGCGGTAGTGTTTACGCCACGGCGGCGGATGGCCTATAGGCCATCCGCCCTAAGCCAGCCACACCGTTATTCCACTATCGACTTTCACAACAAAACAACCGCAGGAGATTTCAATGCATTTAACAAGAGCCGCTCTTCGTCAATTGTCGCTTGGTGTCTTCATTATTATGATGTCTGCGCTATCAGGTGCTCAGTCGAGCGATAAAATTGACGCTTGCGTTGACAAATGGATGAATGCTTATAGACAAGAGCCTGGAATGGAAGACGCGATAGTAACCATTGATCAGATTCAAGAATGGGAAATATGGTGCAAACACGGCAAGGTACCAACCAGTCACAGCAAGAAGAGCAGGAATCCGAAAATCATAAAAAAGGGAAAAGATGGCACAATTTATTATTCTGATGGAACATCTTTTAATCCAGCCGATGTCGAGTAAAGGGAAAGATGCAAGAAAGCACAAGCCATACATCTTAACGCTAATGCGAAAGGCCCCAGGGTCTGCTAACGAACGGGGCCCACCCCCGGTTGGGACGGGTCTGCGCTAAGCGAAAAGGCTCCGCCGGGGCTTGTCCATCGAACCGAGGGCGCGTACTGCCGCCGCGAGGCACCTTGCCGAGCGGTGGGAGAGATGAACCGAGCGTCCTGCTGTCGCTGTTGCGGCCAGCCGTTTCGGCCGCGTCCCCAGAACCCGACCCAGACCTATTGTTCGCAGCCGGCCTGCCAGCGGGCGCGCAAGCGCGACTGGCAGCGCGCCAAGCGGGCCGGCGATCCCGATTACCGGGCCAACGACCGGGCCGCCCAGCGGGCCTGGGCACGGGCGCACCCGCAGTACTGGCGCGCCTGCCACGGCTGCTGGAGGAGCTGACCCTCGCCCACGCCGACGGGCGCTACCTCAAGCTCATGGCCGCGCTGGCCAAGGTCGATGTGCTGGTGCTCGACGACTGGGGGTTGGCCGTCCTCGACGACGAGCGCCGGCGCGATCTCCTGGAACTGCTCGACGAGCGCTACCAGACCCGCTCCACGGCGATCACCAGCCAGCTGCCCGTGGCCCACTGGCATGATGCACTCGGCGATCCGACCCTAGCGGACGCCATCCTGGACCGCCTGGTCCATCACGCCCATCCGATCACCTTGAGCGGGGAGTCCCTGCGCAAGGTCAAGGGCGCGCTGACGCGCGCTCAGGAGCTGGGCTCTGGTCCCATTGACCCGGGGAACGCCCAGGCCGCCTTCACCGCGGGTCCGTGACGGGCCGGCAGGCCCGTGGGGGCGGACTCCGTGTGGACAACGCGTGACTGTCGCAAGCGACCGTGGGGACAAGCCGGGGACAACGCCATCGGGCGTCTGCGCCTCGGCGAGGCCCGTGCCCGGCGTTGCCCCCCGCTTGCCCCCACTCAGTCACCCGTTGACCACACTGCGCCGCACCGGCCACACCGCGCACTGCGCACCCTGCCGCCTGCCGTGCGCTTGACCCTGGCCGACGACCAGGGCAAGGAAATGGCCCGCCACCGGGAGTTGGCGCAACGGCTGAAAGTTCGGATCTACTTCGCCGACCCTCATCGTCCATGGCAACGGCCAACCAACGAAAACACTAACGGACTACTGCGGCAGTACTTGCCCAAGGGAATGGACTTCTCAGGGTTGTCCCAGCACCACCTGACCAACATCGCCACAGCACTCAACACCCGTCCGAGGAAATGCCTCGGGTTCCGCACGCCGCAAGAGGTCATGACCCAAGAAATCAGAGGATTGAAGGCAACCGTTCCGCTTCAAACTTGAAACCGCCGGCTGAATCAATCAGCCCGCTTCCCACCAAGAGCGGTAAGTCACAGTGCTCCCCTTTTTCACGCGCGCGCCAGCTCTAGGCTTCTGGCGATACGCACAACCGATTTCAGCGGCATCGGCATCCTCCGGTCCATGTACTTGGATGTGTTTCGGTTTCAGGCCGGCTTTCTTGATGATCGAGTCAACATCATCACACCGCCCGTTGATCTCAGGCACAACGGTTTCGCCTTCAGTCCGTCCGGGACTGGGCTCGTGTAGGGGTACTGCCTGGCCAGTGCTGTAAGATTGCAACTGGAGAAGCTGTTGGCTGCCGTCTTTGCCGGTAGTGAGCGACTTGACGCTTCGGCCAATCGCCGGAACATACCATGAGGTATCGGTGCCCCGTACGGTTTCACCTGTACTTGAATCGTAGACCTGCGTATTCAGCGAGATGCGCAGTGCTTGAAAAGTCCCTGCCGGCACTGATACTGAGTCCCAATTATCGACCGTACCGGAAACGATGTGAGTTCGGGTGGCGCCGGTCTTCCGGTTCGTTTCGATGGATTCTTGTTGCCACTTCTTTCCGGGAATCAACGGAAAGTCGTAATAGTGAAGAGGCGGAGAATAGTCCTTGCCGCTGCCATCCTGGTTTTGCGTAGCGATCAAGTTCCACTGGGGATCGAAAAATAACTGACGGGCCTTCGCGTCTTTACTCCTGAGATTCACTGAAGTCAGCAGGATGGTTGGGCCGTTTGCGGTAACGGTCCGGCGTGTCAAGATCGGTTCGGCGGGCTTGCTGAGGTCAACGGATTCGTAGACATAGGTGTCCCCAATGCGGATCGTCGGGGGCGGTACCGCGTCGGTGATGTTGGGCTTTTGAGTAGCGTCGACAGGGGGGTTACTCGGAGCCGTGGATTCGGCAGAAGCGCCTTTGCTCGTGTCGGGCAGAGAGCAGTCGCTATCCGAGATGTCTGTGCCAACGGTAGCGGAGGTGATACGAATACTCTTAAAGATTTCGGATGCGAGAACGTTGTACTTATCGGAGCAAGCGAACTTACGGTCGACAATCCATTCCTGCCCCTCCTGCTGCTGCATGGCTTCCGCCCATCGGTTCGACGCATCGATCGCCGCGTCCTCCAGGAGTACGACACCCACACGAACCTGCAAGAAGTTGTCGGCGCGGGCGCCTTCCCAAGCGGCATAGACCGATGGGACATACGCATTACCGCAGTCGACTAGGCAGTCGGCGGTGTAACTCACCGCTCCGCCGACCGAATCAAACTGACCGAATGTCAGTTGATTGACGGGCGGCAGGGTTTCAAATGCGGAGGAAAACTTCTTCAGGCTGAACGAGCAGTGCGTGTCGAGTTTCGCGATACCAAGCGACTGAACCACGCCACCGGCGACACGCACCTGTACGTCGCATCCTTCGACCGCGTAAGTATTCACGACCTCACCGCTACGAGTCCCTGGGTCGGTGGTGCGGGCAGGCCCGGTCAGGTGCTCCAGGAACGGGAGATTTGCCCCGATCATCTTGGGATCGAAAAGCTGGTCGAGTGCCATGTCTGCCACTTGGTTTGCAGATAGTTGTTGTGTGGAATGTTCAGATGGAATAGAGCTATATGGTGCGGGTGCGGGCATTGCGGGTGCCGGTGCCGGCTGCGCGGGTGCGGGCTTTGCCGGTGCCGGCTGTGCGGATGCGGGCTGTGCGGGTGCTCTTGCTGATTTATTATCTTTGCATTCTTCTGTTTTGCTCTCTATTATCGCTAAGATAGTTCGAGCATCCAATTGATCAATTCGTTGTTCAAAGCCTTCTCCGGATAAAGATGAAAAAGACGCTGGAATCAAATTAATGACATCAGAAAGACTGCCTCGGCGCGCTCTTAATCTATATAGCGAGGATATTCTTAAGTTATTGTATTCTTCGTAAGACAAAAGCTCCCTCATATTTATTTCTTTGTTTTCGGGTGAACCGCAGGCTATCGTGTATGCTATGCCAGCCATAGCAAAATCTTGTTCTTCAACATCTGTAATATACATATATGCGTAGTAGGCCATCGCTATTGATAGCAATACTGACAGCGAGCCAATGAAGCCAACTTTTCTTTTTAATACAACAGAGAAAGCGATAAATGTTAGCAAAAGAATAATGAAACCTACCCAAGAAAAAAGACCCATAATTTGCTCCTAATGCCATTTTGCAGAGAGAATGGGCAAGTGTTACTTGCGTCACCTGCATCGCGTCGAGGGCTTCCTGAAGGCGCTCGGCCCGGTATCCCTGTCACGGGGGCGAGTCGGTCTCATTGAACCCAATGGGGGCTTTGCCATTTTGTTGATTCCATGCAACTGCTGTCCTGATTACCAACAAGACTCAGCTCAGTTGCAACCGCCTCAACATACTGTTAGTGAGAGACTTTAAACTTCGTGCAGGGAAGCCCGAGGCTGCGGCCAAACAGAAAGGCATCCGCAGGACCGCCCGCCAGACGTTCGGTGCAGAGGCGCCAACGGGGAAACAAGCACTTGGCGCTGGAGTTGCTGCAGGGGCGGCTGAGTCATGTTGGTAATCAGGACTGCTGTTGAATGATCGGGGGTCAAGTGTCCGCAGAAAAAGTCGAATGAGATCGCTAGATCGAAATCCGGCAGTTGATCCGCAAAAAATTCTGTAATCCACTGATAAGCTGACGGGTATCGCTCAACGCGCTACTTAAACAAGCTATGGAGCTTTTGATCGAGCTGCCGCACTTCAAGTCCAAGATACCTTTAAAGATGGAAACGGTGATTACATCGTCACGGTAATCAGTACAGAAATAGGCGCGCGCTGTCGAAAGCGCAAGAAATAAATAGAAAAGACGAATGGTCTCGGCGAAGACCTAGCGGCGTGATCGAACGCGAGATGCTTGCGCTCGCATCGCACCAAGGCGTCCAAGTAGTCGATGGTTTCGCGGCTTTCTAGTTCCGTTGCACCGCCACACTGAAACAGATCTTGCGGTTCTGCGACCCGGGGCCGCCGGACAGTTGGTCCGGAGCGCTGTTCCCGCTCCTTCCCCGCCCGGCGAAGGAAACGACCCCCATGCGTCCAGAGCGGCTCCATCGGCAACCCTCGGCAAGACTCGTCCTTCCCCGGCATATTTGTCCGGCTCCCCTGTTAGCGGCACCAAGGTCGGCCTTTGACGCCTCCAAGACATCGGCGGCGGCTGACCTGGACCTTGGCCCCGTCCGTGTACAGAACCGCCGTAGCGGCTTCCTCGCAGGTACGGACGAGTGTGTCGGTGCGCGTGACACCTTCGGCAATCTCCACGCCCTGCGGCTCGAATATTACCACGCCACTTTCATGGGATCTGCGACGGGTCCGCCAGAATAGCCAGATCCGCGGCTCCGCCGTCCACCGCACTCGATCAACACCGTCAAAGGCCAAGGCTATGTCTGCGTTAGCTGTTGGTGCCGCGGATGGCCAAGCGCAGCATCAGCGGCGGCGTCAGCGCGGAGGCGAAGCGCTCCAAGCAACGCCGCCAACCCAGATAGTTGGGCAGGTATTTGGTGGCGACGCCGTGGAAGCAGGCCATCCATTCCTTCAGTCGGCCGTGGTAAGCGTTGACGTTCTGGATATGGTAGGCATGCTCGACGACCCGGATGCCGGCGCTGAGATTCACGGGCACGTGGGCAATGCCGGCGCCCGCGGCGAAGCTGCGGTAGATCGCACCGCTGTCGGAGCACAACACGGCATCGGGGTCGAGCACCGGTGCGAGCACCACGCGCACGGCCGCGGTGTCGGCCTTCGGCAGCACCGCGTCGGTCGTTGCCGCACTACGGTCGCGCGCCACGAGCACCGGGATCTGCTCGGCCGACAGGCCGCGCTTGGCGGCGACTCCGCCGCGTTTGCGCGGCGGTCGCGGGAGGCGCCGCTCCCCTTTATGGGATTCGAGGAAGTAGGTTTCGTCGGCTTCCACGATGCCGTGCAGATGCGCGGGCTTGACTTCGGCCGGCAGGGTAAGAAACCGGTGGCGCCAGCGGAAAGCGGTGTTCTTGTGCACGCCGCAGCGGCGTGCCGCAGCGCGTACCGTGTCGCCGTCGATCAGGGCTTGGGCGTAGGTCCCCCAGCGGTCGCGATGCCGCAACCGAGCCAACGGCGTCCCGGCGAGTGCGTTGAAGGTCTTGCCGCAGGCCGCGCAGCGATACCGCGGCAGACCGTGGGAACTGCCCCAGCGCCCGCACGGGCGGCGGCGGCAGTGCGGGCAGGCGGGCTCGCCGTCGACGATGCCGGCGAGCGGGTTCGGCGCCGGGCGCTCTTGGCGCAGTAGCGCCTCCGCCGCGCGGCCGCGTTGTGCGGGCGTCAACTCGTCGGTTTGCGAAAGCCATCTACGGAACGCTTTGGCGCGCATGACGGCTACCTCCGGATTTATCTATCTCTATCATAAGGATAGACGATCCCAACAGCTAACGCAGACATAGCCAAGGCCAAAGCCACACAACCGACCGACGGGACTCGCTATACCCGAGTGGGATTCGCGCGCTCCTTGGAATGCGGTTGGATCGGAAACCCACTGAGTTACATATACCTACCCCGAGGAGCCTCGTTGCTCCTTTGACCCCAGCCTCCCGCTTTCCGCCATCCGGCATCCGTCCCGGAGCGGCTCTCCTCCCCACCCCCACACCACATCCCACCCGACCTGGACCCCCAAGGTCCAGGTCGGGTGGGATGCGTTTGGCCGGTGGAAGGGTTCGTGCCGCTCGACGGGACGCTGTCGGGCCGACCGGAGCGTCGGCGAGGCGCGGGGACTCCCTACGATCTTCTGGAGCGTTTCGAATGAGTATGCAATGTCCGAATTGCCACTCCCCGCGAGTGGTGCCGCGCAACCTCGCCAAGCGGGTCGGCGGCGCATTGGGAGCGGCGAGCGGCGCCGCGTCGGGAGCCGCCAGCGCCATGACTGGCGCTGAAATGGGCGCCGCGGTGGGCCTCGTCGCCGGTCCGCTCGGCGCCACGCTCGGCGGTGTGGCCGGGGCGCTCGTCGGCGCCCTGCTCGGAGGAGCGGCCGGCGGTGTGGCCGGGGCGAAGCTCGGCGAAGTCATCGACGAACGGGTCCTGGACAACTACCGCTGCCTCGCCTGCGACTACACCTTCAGCGCCCTTCCCGTCTCGACCATCGACGACCGCTACCGGTCCGACTGATTCGACGTCCCCCACCGAGGGACTCCGGTCCCGATCTCCGGCCCGTTCCGATACCGGCCATTCCTCCCATTCCCGCGGACCGCCCGGCGCCGTTGATTCGGTCGCCCGGTCGCGTCCGCGGCTTTTTCACAGGAGCCTCCCATGGCACATCTCGTCGAGCAAATGGCATATGTCGGCGACGCCCCCTGGCATCGTCTGGGCAACGCACTCGCCCCCAAGCAACCCATCGAGGTCTGGGCACAGCAGGCCGGAATGGACTGGACCATCCGCGAAACCCCGGTCTGCTACCTCACCGAACGCGCCGGCACCCTGGGTGCCATCGCCACCTTCAATGACCAGAAAGTCCTCTACCGCAGCGACACCAAGGCCCCGCTCTCCGTGGTCGGGGAGCGTTACCAAGTGGTCCAACCGCTGGAGGTCCTGGAGTTCTACCGCGATCTCACCGAACGCTCGGGCTATACGCTGGAGACGGCCGGCGTGCTCAAAGAGGGAAAGAAGTTCTGGGCCCTGGCCCGGACCGGCCAGGAAATGACCCTGAAGGGCTCCGACCGGGTGAAAGGCTATCTGCTGCTCGCCACCTCCTGCGACGGAACGCTGGCCACCACGGCCACCCCCACCACGATCCGCGTGGTGTGCAACAACACCCTCACCGTCGCCCTGAACGGGAGCCATGCCGCCATCAAGGTTCCGCACAGCACCCGCTTCGACGCCCAGGCGGTCAAACGCCAATTGGGCCTGGCGGTCTCCCAGTGGGACAGTTTCATGGACCGGATGAAGGCGCTAGCGGAGCGCAAGGTCAAGCACCACGAGGCCCAGCATTACTTCCTCACTGTCCTGTGCACCCCCGAGGCCGCCGACGGCGAGGCGATCCAGGGGCTCACCAACGAGCGCGCGCTGAAGAAGGTTCAGAGCCTGTACGACGGGCATGGACGGGGCGCGGAACTCTCCGCCGCCAACGGCACCGCCTGGGGCCTGCTCTGTGCAGTGACCGAATACGTCGATCACGAAAAGCGCGCGCGCAATTCCGCTTATCGCCTCGACAGCGCCTGGTTCGGCCAGGGCGCGACGCTCAAGCAACGCGCCCTGGAGAAGGCGTTGCAACTGGCCGCTTGACCCCCGCCACCTCCCCGACCGGTGTCCTGCCGGTCGGGGATTCTTTTTGCCGCTGTCCCGGCATTCGATCAACCCAGGAGGTTCTATGTCGCTCTCGCCGTTCTTCGCGGATGCCGATCCGATCCATGTCTACACCCGTGCCCAGGCGCTCGCCGACGGCGTCCTGGTGGACGTCACCGACACGGCGAAGCAAGCCGGGTTCCGGTTTCCGGTCGCACTCACCGCCGCCGTTTGGGCCGATTGCGTGGAGTGGCCCGCGGACGACAGGTCGCAAGACGTCCGCGGGCGCTTGTGGGATCTGCTCTACCTGGCCGCGTTCGAGGCGCGGCGACGCCGCAACGTGCAGGTACTTCCCTTCGGCGTGCTGCGCGTGCCGCGTGGCGGCACCGCACCGCAATTGGTTCAACTCACGCTCCACGTCGGTCCCGGTGACGCGGCCGAGCCGGTGATCACCATTCTGCAACCGGGGGAGGATTGAGCCATGACTATCCACGTCAGTTTGTTCGCGGTGAGCCGGATCAAGGTCACGGCCAACGGCTGCGCGTTGGCGCAGCCCGACACGGGGATGCACTGGTGGCAGGAATTGGAGTTGTTCGACGACCGCGACGCGGTCATCGGGCGAATCGTGCTGCATCTGGCACGCGCGGAGGTCGCGTTGCCGGTCGGCGACCAACCGCCCTATTGGGGCGTCGATCCTCAGCGGATCGGTGTGGGAACGGATGAAGAGGCCCCGTTCTGATGGATGCGCGAGCGGTTGCACCCGCTCGCGTATCCGGTTCCTCGATGCACGCTCGCAACCAGGAGACGAAAGTATGTTCCGTAAAGCCGAACGCAAGCAAGCCAAGCTCCGCTTGGCGCTGTGCGGACCCTCCGGGTCCGGCAAGACCTTTAGCGCCCTCCTGATCGCCCAGGGGCTCGCCCCGAGCGGCCGGATCGCGTTGATCGACACCGAGCGGGGCTCGGGCGAGCTGTACGCGGACCTGGCCGCCTACGACGTGGCGCCCTTGGAGCCGCCCTTTACCCCGGCCCGCTATATCGAGCTGATCCGCGGAGCGCAGAAAGGCGGCTATGACGTCCTGATCCTGGACAGCCTGAGCCATGCCTGGACCGGCGATGGGGGCGTCCTCGACATGCACGACAAGGCCACTGCCGCCAACCGCGCCGGCAATAGCTTCGCTGCTTGGCGCGAGGTTACGCCGATGCATAACGCGCTTGTGGATACAATCCTCGGCGCCGATCTGCACATCGTCGCGACCATGCGGACCAAGACCGCTTACGACCTGGTGGACGACGGACAGGGCAAGAAGAAGCCCATCAAGGTGGGTCTGGCACCCGTCCAGCGCGACGGGATGGAGTACGAGTTCACCACGGTGATGGATCTGAGCGTGGATGGGCATGTGGCCACAGCGGCCAAGGACCGGACCCGGTTGTTCGACGGTCAGCACTTCGTGCCGGAGATTGCGACCGGCACGGCGCTACGGGAATGGCTGGAGAGCGGCACAGATCCGGAGGCCGAGAGCCAGCGGCTCTTGCTGCACCTTCAGTCGTCGGTCTCCGAGATCGAAACGGTTGCGCGTCTCGGGAGCTGGTGGCGCCAACACGGCCCCGAGATCGTCGCGCTGACCGCCGCGGATCGCGAGTCGCTCACGGCGTATTGCTCCGACCGCAAGCTCGCCATTCTGGAAGCGGAGACGGCGGTCAGCGTCAGAGGCAACGGTCGGGATCGCGACGCCTGCCCCGACGAGGCCCTTAGCCATTAAACCTACCCAATGGCCGACCCGCTCGACGGGTCGCGTCCATGCGGAGTACAAGCCATGAAACCCACGATTAGGCTCTATGAGTTGTCCGCCGATTACCTGCGCGCGTTGGACGCACTGGCGGAGATGGACGACCTGCCGCCCGACGCCATCGCCGATACCTTGGAGGGATTGGCGGGGGCCTGGCAGGACAAGGCGCTGAACGTCGCACGGTATGTCCGCAATCTGGAAGCGGAGGCCGCGGCCATCGAGGAGGCCAAGAAGCGGATGGAGACCCGCGCCAAGGTCACGGCCAACCAAGCCGCTCGGCTCAAGGCGTACCTCAAAGCCGAGCTGGAGCGCACCGGGCTCACGCCCAAGGCCCCGGACCTGGCGTTACGTCTGCAGAACAATCCGCCGGCCGTCGTGCTGGACGACGTGACCAAGATCCCGGACGCCTATCGCCGCACCGAGACGGTGACGAGCATCCTCAAGGCGGAGATCGGTGCGGCCTTGAAGGCGGGGCAGGCGATTGCGGGGGCTCGCTTGGAGCAGTCCAGGCGGCTGGTGATCGCGTGAATTTGCTCGGGCAGGGATGCCCGAGGTTGGGGCCGACGGCTTTTTTTTTCGATCCCGGAAGGACGAGCGTCGCCCGTCGGAAGGCGCTCCATCCGGGACGCCAGACCGGAAAAAGCAGCGCCCCAAGGGCGGGAAAAAGGACCTACAGACTTAACCTTCGATGCCCAAATATCAGTAGGTTGTGCAGACCAGGGGCGGGTCCTCGGCGCCTCCCCAAGAGCCCATCGCAGCACGCTCGGGCGGTCGGATCGGAGCGCGCCATCGGGGACCTACTCGCCCGTCGGCACGGCAGGACTACCAGACGCGCCCACTGGACATCGCCTGCCCTTGACGACGGCTATCGCTGGCATTAGGATTTTTCCCCAGAGGCCGCTGGCGCGCCGGTGGCCCGGGTTGAACGACACGACCCCGTGAAGCCACAGATGCCTTTATCATCGCGGCGCCCTCAGAAAGTTTGCCGCATTGCCTGATACGCAACTCTGTAACCTATTGATTATAAATGGTGTAGACAGCAAGTATATCCTCGCGCAATCAGTCACTCACACCCTATATATAGAACGGGATGGATTTAAGTCCGCTTAAGCCAGACCCCATGGCGCCACTGGCGCCCCTATGTCGCGACGCCCCCCAGAGGGTTTGCCGTCGCTCGCAAGCGCAGCGCGCGCACCTAATTGGCGCTCAGCCTACGTTCGCCCCTGAGGCGGCCCAGTTTTCGGGCACCTAAGCCAGACCCCATGGCGCCACTGGCGCCCCTATGTCGCGACGCCCCCCAGAGGGTTTGCCGTCGCTCGCAAGCGCAGCGCGCGCACCTAATTGGCGCTCAGCCTACGTTCGCCCCTGAGGCGGCCCAGTTTTCGGGCACCTAAGCCAGACCCCATGGCGCCACTGGCGCCCCTATGTCGCGACGCCCCCCAGAGGGTTTGCCGTCGCTCGCAAGCGCAACGCGCGCACCTAATTGGCGCTCAGCCTACGTTCGCCCCTGAGGCGGCCCAGTTTTCGGGCACCTAAGCCAGACCCCATGGCGCCACTGGCGCCCCTATGTCGCGACGCCCCCCAGAGGGTTTGCCGTCGCTCGCAAGCGCAACGCGCGCACCTAATTGGCGTTCGCGGCCGAAGTTCGCCCCTGAACTCGGTCTCGTACTCCTCATACCAAGCCAACCGTTCCGTCGGTTGCGCGCCTATATCCGCTCTTTTTCCGTTCACCCCATCCGCGCTAAGGCCATTGGCGCCGATGTGACTTATAAACCTTTCCCTTGCGAGACGAAGAATGAACAAAGAGCCGTATCTCATACGGTTACCCGAGCTCAAGCGGCGCACAGGGCTGGGACGCTCCAGCATCTATGCGCGACTCGATCCTACCTCCAGGCAGTACGATCCGTCGTTTCCCAGGCCCATTCGTTTATCGGTCACCGGCCGAGGGGCTGTCGCGTGGTCTGACCTAGAAGTCGCGGCATGGACCCAGCAACGCATCGCGCTCAGCCGCCAATGAAGGCGAGGATCGCTGGGGCTCTTGGACTTGGCGCTGCCCGACCCGGTGGAGCCAAGTCTGCATACGAGCCAGTTAGACCTCATCGCCTGACGCAATGAACGTATCGCGTTCCGCACGCCATGGATCAAGGGGCGTTCTGTGACCCTCGCTTTCTGGTTATTTATAGGATTGGCGACGCTCTCTAGCGCAATCCGAACAACGGGCAGCCCCGTTAACGAGTATCTCCGGGGCTGCCCGTTGTTCAACGACAGAAATCTACCGGTGCCACGCGCCATGCAGCGCGGCACCGGTATACACTCACCCGGACGAACGACTGACGCAACAGTCACTGGAGCCTATCATGAGTTCACTAGCGGCAGCACTCGTGCCTACGGGCGTTCTCCCCGACCTTCGCATTGGGCATATGGATTATTTCCCCGACGGTTCTATGTATCACAGCCGAGACATCCAATCGCTCAACCCTGAACTGTTCGCCCTCGCGGAGCGATTCAGGCAACTCGTTGCGCAATCGGATTCCCTCGCCTTCGACTTGGAAAGGAGGATTGTAGGGACATGTCTCAAGACCACGCAGCACGAATTGGCTGAAATTGGTTACGAGTTGCTGCGCTTTATAGGATACCAGTGCCCTCCAAGGCATGAGGTCGGCGAAGCTCTTAAGATACTGCTGAGGGTTCTGAGCGACATGTGCATGACCCCTATTGTGCCGACAGGCAGGCCGCTGAACGTCATTGGCCCGGACGGCTTCTGTGAAGGCGAGCTGATCAACAACATAATCGTCAGAGCACGCGAGGCATTTGCGCATCCGCATGCACGAAGCGCGTCGCTCCAGCGCAAACGCGAGGTCGCTCAAGAATTGCAGCGGACCGAAAAACTCGTCGCTCAGCTTGCAGAGACGACAGCACAAGTATACGCCACGCGGAGGACCCTGAACTGTCGCCTAATCGAACACGCGAGCCCTCACGGCCCTCTGCGGGCCATCACCCTAGAAGAAACGGCTCGGCACTGGCAGCGGTTCAAGGACGCCTTACTCGCGAAACCTTCTCCGGAAGCGCTCTTGGGGTGGTGGCGCAAACGCGAATACTTGAGCGAAGTGGGTTATCGTTACCACGCTGTCTTTTTCTTCGATCACAGCCACCCTCTCGCTCTGCAATCGCTACGCGCCGTCAACAAGGCATGGGAGCTTGCGACCGACGGTATGGGGATCATACGCGAGCACCCGTATGTGCCTTCGGATGCGCGAAGCTGGGGTTCCGGATTCATCGGTTGGGGCTCTGAAACCGGTCGGAATCTGCTGATCTCCAGTTTGGCGAAAATGATCAGCCGCGACTTATATCTACGACTGGAGAAGAGTCCAGAACACCCGCACTGCGAACTGATGAAGGTGCCTAAGCGGAAAACCCTATCGCGCAGCATTCCGGGTGCCCCCTTCACACGGGTCGATCATTCGGTCTAACGGGCGGTTCTAGGCGCTGCAAAGCGCCTAGAATCCTCCTTGAGCATACGGAATCGCCGGAGCCTTATGCAATGCCAACGATGAGCGCATCGGGTCGGCTCGACAGAAAAGAATGTAGTCACACCTATACAAGACTTGCAGACGAGATCTTCTTGACGGCCGAGGCGATCGGATCGCCGCCCAAGAAGTTTAGCAATTTTAAATATGCCTCTTACCTCGCGCACGTGGAGTGCTTTATCGAAGACGTCGTACGCGACGACGCAATACCTTTCGTCCGGCGCTACACCGGGACCGATAGAATCTCACATGATCGCAATCGACTTACGGACGCATACTTTAAATTAATTCCGATATTCATCGAGACCGTCGGCTTTCTTTCTCCGAAATACGAGTATAACGAGCACATTACGCTCTTCGCCGATTGCTGTGGCGCGATGGGCTTGCGGCATGACATGTATTACTGGGGAATATGCGAGCAAGTGCCGGCACTCGGCAATCCGCACATCGACTTGCTGACTGGAGCCGAAATCTACAACGCGCTCGTTGCAAGGATTCGGCAGGAATGGAAGGCACGCGACGTCAAATTAAAGATATACAATCGGCGCAAGGAGTCGCGCGAACGCTATGCAGAGTATTGCAAGTACGCCGACAGTCTATTCGAGAAATACGCGCGACTGCTCGTCATCCGTCTCGACGTCTTCTATCAAAAGCAACTTGCCGCTGCGCCGGATGTTCACGCGGTCGTTGCGGATCTGAATCGGCTGCTGAACAATCGGAGATCGAATACTCTGTTTTATGCCATGTGCGGCTATATCGCCAAGATCGAGTATGGCATCGAAAAGGGTATCCACATCCACCTGATCTACTTCTTCGACGGCTCCAAGCGTAACAATAGTAGTCATGTCCATCTCGCCCAGGAGATCGGCGAGTATTGGGTATCGACCATCACCAAGGGCTGTGGTGCCTATTGGAATTGCAATGCCGAGGCCAGCGCTTACGAATCGCGCGGGAGGCGCGGCATAGGGATCGTTAACCATTATGACGAAAAGGCACGGGCGAATCTGTCGTATGTCATCCGGTACTTATGCAAGACGGACCAATATTTGAGACCGAAAATCGGCGCCAAGGTGCGCCTGATTCGACGCGGGGATTTCCACCCGATACCGGCGGTGAAGCGAGGCAGGCGCCGGCAGGGCAGGACCGAGCCGTCGGGGGAGTCGGCGCAGCAAAGGTGAGAGGGTCTCGCTTCTTGGCGGGCGACGCGAGCCGTCGCTTCTTGACGGCGACATGTTCGATGCGGCTGCCTGGAGCGAAAACGAACTGGAACCCGCTTTGCCACTGGGGATTCGGGTCGTAGACACGACAGTCCTTTGGGTAGGCTGGCAGCGCATCGAGCTTGATGATCGCCTTTCAGCCCAGCCAGACAGTCGATGGAGTTTCTGCCAGATCGCGCCAAGGATTCCTTCAAACGGTCATAGCAAGCCGACTGAGGATCACGTTCTCAAACCCTTCGGCCGCCAACAGCAACGAAAGGCGATCCCCGAGGCGCCGCCACGCATCCCGCTGTTCCGCCTTCAACTCGTGGCGTTGATAAATTCGCTTGAGCTTGTTCTGCTCGACGTGGTTCAGACACCGCTCGATCACCTCGCCCATGACCCCCAACTCGCCCATCATGGTTGCGCCCGTGCGGCGCAGATCGTGAGGCGTCCAGGCGCCACCCGCGAGCAGCAACGCCTCTGTCGCTTTGGTCCGGTTGGATAGCGGCTCATCCCGCACCCGATCCTTGATCTGCTTGGCGATGGATTTCAGACAGACATGATCGACGCCGTCTCTGGCCGGGAGGCACCAATCCGAATCGCCGGTCAGCGTCCGCAGAGCGTGGAACTGCCCGTGAGCAAAATCGGAGAGATAAACGGTATGGTCCTTAGCGTTCTTGCTGTTGCCGGCCGGGATACGCCACTCTCCCTGGTCAAGGTCTACCGCCTCCCACCGGGCTTGCGACAACTCGCCCACGCGGCAGCAGGTGGACAGCATGATCCAGATAGCCCGCTCCGTCGTATGCAGCAGGTTGGCCGCCGGGAGCCGCTGTTTCAGCTCGACGATCTCATCTTCGGAAAGATATCGATCCCGCTCTTTCTGCCGTCCGCCGATTTTCTCCTTGGTGAGCCCTGCCAGCGGGTGGGCCTCGACCCACTCCCGTGCCATCGCAAAATTGAAGAACTGCCGCAGATCGCCAAACAGGTGATTGGCCATCACCCGTGCGCCGCGCTCGACCACGCCATCGAGCACATCGACTAACATCGCCCGCCTGAGGTCAACCAGGGCGACGTTCCCCAAGATCGGCAGAATGTCCTTCCGGATCGCCCGCATCGACTCCCGTCCGCCATCCTTGCGCCGCGACAACTCCAGGCGTTCCCACTGACCGATGGCGTCCCCGAAAGTCCGCCGTGCCGCCGCCTCCGCTGCCAGGCGCGCCAACTCGGCCTGATGCTGCCCGACCGCTTGCGCCTCTTGGACCTGCTTACGCAACTTCTCGGCCCGGCCTTGCTCGACCGGATCGGTCCCGGTATCCACCAACGCCTGTTTTGCATCGCGTGTTTTGCGGATGTCCTTCAGCGACTCCTCGGGCCACTTGCCGCAAGCCGCGGTCCGCGTCATCCCTTGCAGCTTAAAGCGATACTCGAAGGTGACGACGGTCCCGGTCCTCTGCGCCCGCACCCGCCCATACAGCCCCTCGCCATCGAACAGCTTCCGCCCGACGTCAGCCGCCGTCAGGGACTCCAGTTGCTTGACTGTCAGCTTGCCCATCGCACTGCCTCTTTTTGACCTGTGGAGTTCGGCAAGGGGAGATTATTACCCCCACTTTTACCCCCACCTTCGGGGTGGCTCCGGTAGAATCATAGTGGACATGGTTGGACAATGTAAGGAAAAAAATAAGTGTATATATATGTTTTCGCTAGCCATATCGGATTCCATCGGATTGCATTGGACACCAACTTACCTAACTACGAACCAGGTGGTAGGGAGTTCGAATCTCTCCGGGCGCGCCATAAAGACAACGGCTTAGACGGTTACCGTCTAGGCCGTTTTCGTTTGAGTCACCATAGAGTCACCACGCGGATCAAAGTCGGCACCGAAACGCCGTTTGTCGGGTCGCCGAACGGACCGGGATCGGCTCGCCCTCGCGGAAGCTCCCAGACACCCGGGCCGATCCGCACCCGATCCCGAGCGCATCGCCAACCGACCAGACCCACCACGCGCTCGACTCCGGCCGGACATCGGCCAGCGTTCCAGGTGCAGGGCGTCGGGCTCGCCCCTGGGGTTGATCTCCACCCGGACCAGACCGGGCCGGGTCTCGCCCCTTGCCCATGGTCCCCGGTCGGCTCGCGCTCGCCAGGATGGACCGGGGCCAGCTCCCACCATGGGGGGCAGCCCCCGGTCCCGCGCACCCGCGCCAGAGAGCAGCTCGGGGCCGAAGCTCCGCCAGCTCGGCGGGCAGGACCGGGGTGTGCTCGGCGGGCAAGACAGCGACAGCCGCGCGCTCGCCATGGCACCCGCCTACCAGGAGACGGAGCCACCCGCGGCGAACCGGTACCCCCCGATCCGGGACGCGTGCCCTCGGCTACCCCTGGCGAGCGTGGCGAAGCGCCGCCGGCCGTTGCCCGGCCATCGATCCCGGACCTGACATTTGGCCTGGGTCTCGGGCGTTGGGGTTCGGTACCATGCTCCATCGCCGCGGGCAGGCATCGACTATCCAAGGCCCCCGCGGGGCTCGTCTCCCCACTCGTCAGGCAGTCAACGGACAGCGCATGGAAACGACCGCCCATTTCGAGAACATCCCCCAAGAGATCGCCCGGCGGTTGAGCGCGGCGACGCAGGAAATCGTCGTGGCGGTCGCCTGGTTCACCGATCGAGACCTGTTCGACGTACTGTGCCGACAGGCCGGGCGGGGCCTGCGGGTGCGCCTCGCGGTGCTCGGCGACCGGATCAACCTCGGGCCGGGAAAGCTCAACTTCCAGCGTTTGCAGGACTGCGGCGGCGAAGTCTTCCAGATCCCCGCGGGCGGCGACCGCGACCCGATCATGCACCACAAGTTCTGTGTCATCGACCGCGCCACCGTCATCGTCGGGTCCTACAACTGGACCAAGCGGGCACAGGACAACGACGAGAGCATCACCGTTATCGCGGCCGGCGACGACGACCTTGA
The DNA here is from genome assembly GCA_963780725.1 of uncultured Gammaproteobacteria bacterium. Classification (GTDB taxonomy): domain Bacteria; phylum Pseudomonadota; class Gammaproteobacteria; order Chromatiales; family Chromatiaceae; genus Thiodictyon. Next base: position 1,854,354 of record CAWACV010000001.1, on the reverse strand, counting down.
GACCGGGATCGCCGCCGACTATCTCAACGCCTTCGACGCACTCCTGGCCAAGCACGGCCAGAGCACGCCGGCCATCGACCAGGCCCAGATCCGCCGCCGTCTGGAGATCGTCCGCAACCTCCTGTTGCTCGAAGAGTGGGAGACCCTTGAGCCCCAACTCGACAAGCTCCGCCCTGCAAGGCCGCGACACCGCCACGGCGCTGGCCTAGGGTGGACAGGCGCAACGCAGTCCACTCGCCTGCGAGATCGCCTGGGAAGCGGTCAAGAACAAGGTGATGACCGCAAGCCTAGACGGTAACTACGGGATGCCCGTATAATCTTCGCCATGCGCACCGTGATAGAAACGCCGACCTTCCAGAACAGGCCGAAAAGGTCTGGACGGAGGATGAGCGGCTTGCATTCATCGACTGGATTGCAGCTAACCCCTTGGCGGGGGATGTGATCCCAGGCGCGGGCGGGGCGCGCAAAGTGCGCTGGGGCCGCGCTGGGGCGGGCAAGCGCGGCGGTGTGCGCGTGATCTACTTCAACCTGACCGAACAGGGCACGGTGGTGTTGGCCATGCTCTACGCCAAGACCGAGCGTGCCAACATCCCACCCGGCGACATTGAGCGAGAGGTATAACATGGACATCGAGGCGATTGCCAAGGCTATCGAAGCGGACGCGGGCGAGTCAATTCCGGACCTGCGCCAAGCGCTCGACGAGGCCCAGGCGGGTATGGGCCGGGTCACCACGGCCGAGCAGATCCTGGTCCGTTCCGCCCGAGCCCAGTCGGGATTGTCGCAACAGGCATTTGCCGAGCGCATCGCCACACCGGTAGCGACCCTGCGGGATTGGGAGCAAGGCCGATTCGCACCGCCGGGCGGGGTGCTATGCCTGCTTAGGCTCATCGTGCGCCATCCGGAGTTGCTGGATGAGATGGACGCGGCCTAGCAGCCTGTCGGACTGAGTGCTCGATCAACGATTCCGAGCGGACCCCAGATGGACCAGATCACTGACGACCTCTGCCCCGGCTGCTTCACGGAGAAGGGACGCACGAACCCTTGCCCACATTGCGGCTACGACGAGACCGCGCAGCGCGCGACCTTCCTGCTGCCGCACCGCACCCTGCTCAACGGGCAGTTCATCGTCGGGCGGGTGCTCGGCAAGCCCGGCGGCTTCGGCGTCACCTATCTGGGCTGGGACCTGAGCCTCGCAGACCCGGGTCGCGATCAAGGAATACCTGCCGCGCGATCTGGCCGGGCGGACCACCGACCACGCGACCATCGCCCCCCACTCGCGCGACGAGGACGAGCAGTTCCGCTACGGGCTGGAGCAGTTCCTGCGCGAGGCGCGCACCCTGGCCCAGCTCGACCACCCCAACATCGTGCGGGTCCGCCACTTCTTCGAGGCCAACGGCACCGCCTATCTGGTGATGGACTACTACCACGGCCTGTCGCTGGCCGAGTACCTGGAACGTCACGGCGGGCGCCTGCCCGAGGAGCGAGCCAAGGCCATCCTGGCTGCCGATCCTCGACGGCCTGCGGGCCGTCCACGCCAAGGGCTTCCTGCACCGCGACATCAAGCCCCAGAACATCTATCTGGCGCGTACCGAGAGCGGTGGGGCGCGCCCGATCCTGCTCGACTTCGGCGCCGCCCGTCAGGCCATGGGCGAGCGCAGCCGCTCACTCTCGGTACTCCTAACCCCCGGCTTCGCCCCCTTCGAGCAATACCACCGCAAGGGCGAGCAAGGTCCCTGGACCGACATCTACGCCGCCGCCGCGGTGCTCTACCGTCTTGTCACCGGCGAAACCCCGCCGGAGGCTAATGAGCGCATGGCGGGAGACGAGCTCAAGCCTGCCAGCGCCTTCGGGGTCTCGCAGACCCTAAGCGATGCGCTGGGCGAAGCCCTAGCCCTCGCCCCCGAGAAGCGGCCGCAGACGGCGCAGGGGTTTCAGGCGCGCCTGGGTGGAAGTGGAGTGGCGCCAGAGCCCGGTCCTGGCCCTCGACCGTCAGCCTCGCCGCGGACGCTTGCCGCAGAGCAGCCACCGGTTCGATCCGCGCCCTCGGCTCAGCCCAAAGTCAGGAATACCTCGGCACGCTCTACGGTCCCGGCCTCTGCACCGGCCCCGCGTCGCTGGTTGTGGCCGGTGGTGCTCGGAACAACCCTGGTGGTCGTAGGCCTCGGCGGCTGGTACCACTCTGCTCAGACCCAGCTTGAAGGAGACCAGATTTCGCGGCCGACGGGCGAAACACCATCCGTACAACCCACGGTGAGCCCAGAACCTGTTACTGCCCCGCCTGAACATGAGGCCATGCTGGGGACGAAAGCCACCCCGCTCGCCGAGCTCTTCCCAAGCCAGACCCAAGCCAAGACCGTCATAGTCGTCAACAAGATCTTGGAGCGCTATCACTACCGTAAGGCGAGCTTCGACGACGCCTTCGCGCGTGGCGTGGTGGACAGCGATCTGGAGGCATTGGACCCCAACCGGTCCTTCTTTCTGGCGCGGGACGTGGAGCGTTTCCAGTCGGATGCCCGTCGGCTCAACGACAGCGTGAGCCGCGGAGATCTCGACTCAGCCTTCGACATCTTCCGGGTCTACCGGATGCGTGCCGACGAGCGGGTGGCGCATGCGCTCGCACTGCTCGGCGGAAACTTCGACTTCAATGTCGACGAGTCCTACCAGTCTGATCGCTCCAAGGCCCCCTGGGCAAAAAGCGGCGCTGAGCTCGACGAGATCTGGCGCCAACGCGTCAAGAACGACTTCCTGAGCCTCCGCATCGCCGGAAAGAGTGACGACGCCATCCGCGAGCGGCTGCGCCTGCGCTACGAGAGCGTGGCCCGGCGCCTCCAGCAGTCCACGGCCGAGGACGTCTTCCAGTCCTTCATGAACGCCTACACGGAGACGCTCGATCCGGCTACGAGCTACATGTCTCCGTCCACCTCCGCCAACTTCGACATCAGCATGAAGCTGTCGCAGGTCGGGATCGGCGCCGTGCTGCGCGCCGACAACGAATACACCTTCATCCAGCGCACCATCCCCGGCGGACCGGCGCGCGAGTCCGGGCAGGTCTCGGTCGGCGACCGCATCATCGGCGTGGCTCAGGGCTTGGGCGGCAAGATCGAGGACGTGGCCGGCTGGCGACTGCAGGACGTGGTGGACAGGCTCCGCGGCCCCAAGGGCTCGGTGGTGCGGTTGGAGGTCGTCTCGCAGGCGAGCGGCAAGGAGGGCGCCGTCCGCGAGGTCGCGCTGGTGCGCAATGAGGTCAAGCTCGATGACCAAGCGGCCAAGGACTATATCATCGATAAGATGCCCAATGCCCCGGGGATCAAGATCGGTGTCATCGAGCTGCCGGCCTTTTACCGGGACTTCGAGGCCGAGAGCAACGGCAACCGGGACTTCAAGAGCACCACCAGGGACGTGCGCGCCCTGATCGCCAAGCTGGTCAAGCAAGGGGTCGACGGCATCGTCATCGATCTGCGAGGCAACGGCGGCGGCTCGTTCGCCGAGGCGACCTCGCTCACCGGGCTCTTCATCGACGCCGGGCCGGTGGTGCAGGTAAGAGACACGACCGGCAAGGTCGACATGGAGGAGGACCAGGACCCAGGTATGGCCTTTGCGGGCCCGCTGGCTATTCTCGTTGATAATCAAAGCGCCGCCGCTTCGGAAATCCTTGCTGCAACCATCCAAGACACTAAGCGCGGGCTTGTCGTTGGGCTACCGACTTTCGGTAGAGGTTCGGTTCAGACGCTTTTGGATCTCAACCGCTACGTCCCTGACGAAAAGCAAGACCTAGGCCGGCTGCGGTTGACGATGGCCATGTTCTATCGAGTGAACGGAGACAGTGTACAACTGCGTGGCATCGAGCCGGATATCGTGTTCCCGTTCGATAGCCCGATCTTGCCGCGTGAGCGTTTGCAGGCGAATCCGCTACCTTGGGATCGGATCTCGCCGGTTAGTACACTGACCTATGGATTCCATCTGGAACCCGGCGTCTTCAACCGCCATTTTGAACGAGCGCGAGCTGATCGGGGGTTTGAGTTGATGGCGGAGCGAAACCGTCGCCTCGCCACGCTCGATGCGCAGAAGATCGTATCGCTCAAAATGGCGGACAGACAGGCCAAAGCGAGGGAAGATGACGGTTTCCGCGCCGAGTTTGACGCGATGGCGACACAGCTTAAGTCGGAGTCATCTGGAGTGAATACGGGAGATGGGCCGGACCTCGGTACCTTACTGGAATCAGCCCGGATTCTTGCGGATTGCATTACGGCTGGTTGTTTCAGCAAGCAGGGCAAGTGAACAAAATTATGATAAGAAATTGGGGGCAGATGCCTATTCCTCCGGAGGAATAGGGGCCACAACCCTTTTTCCGACGTAAATTTCACTAAACGCGGCGGAGTCAACTTTCTTATGGACCAAAAACTCTTAGCGGTGCTGATTGGCGTCATTTCCGGCGGTATTGGTTACTGGATCACAACATTCTGGATGAGACCAATACTCCAGTATCGCGACCTTCGCCTGAAGGTGTTTGCCGACTTCATCTTCTATGCTCAGGTGGTGAGTGCGGAAGGTTTGAATGACAGAATGAAAGCTCTGTTCGAAGAGCGCGTAACGTCGAACCGAAGGAATTCGGCAGACCTTGCGGCTTGCCTCATTGAGCTGCCTGGTTGGTACCGATGGTGGCTTCGCAGGAAAGGCCAAGCGCCCGAGAGAGCTGCAAGCCACCTCATTGGCTACTCCAACACTACCGATTATGAAGCAGCCGCAAAGCTAATGAGGGCAATCAAGAAGGCTCTCGGGTTCAAGGACGACAACGACGCCGCGGCGGCCCGGTAGAGCCGCGCGAGGTCGAGCGGACGGGCGAGCAGGGCCAGTGCCCAGAGCAGCAGGTCCGGCCGGGTCGGCGGGTCGAAGCCAGCGCGGGCCTGGTCGAGCCGGCGGCATCTGGTTGCAGTGATACCAGGGACATGCAGTGATACCAGGGACAGACCACGGAACAGCAAAACGTCCGACTACTCGCTACAGCCCCACGAGGCGCATGAGCCGGTGCAGAACGACCTCGATCTCGGACTCGGTCAATCGAGCGATCGGGGGGCCGCAGAGTCGGGTACGAAACTCTCTGCCTTTCGAGGTCTTGCGCGAAACGTCGGGCCACGGGGTCCTCGGCCATGGGAAACCAGGGACAGACCCAATACTGTTCACTTAGACGATTTCCACTCGCCAATCGTGGCGCAGGTTGAGCCGCTCGTTGCCCTTGCGCGGCAGAAACTGCTTGGTTCGCCGTTTGACCAGGCGCGGGTTGGAGAGCCCTTTCGGGTTGGTGAGGAGCCCGTCAGCCGCGGCGTCAAGGAGGCTCTGCCACCACTTCGGGAACTGCTCTGGGGGGAAGGGCGCCGCTGGCGGGGAGCTTGCGGCGCATGAGGCTCAAGGTGTGCTTGAAGCTGAGGTCGTCGGGGGGGCGCTCCTGGGTCAGGGCCGCCTCGCAACATGAGCTTGCGCACCACGTGATGGGCGAGCAGCAAGCCCCAGAATTCCTGGCGCACCAGCTCCGGGGTCTTGCTGCGCAGGACGACGTCGGCCCCTTTGAGGGTCGTCTTGAGCTCGGCGAAGGTGGTTTCGATGGTCCAGCGGGCCTGGTAGAGCGCGGCCAACTCATGGGCCGGCGCGGCCTGCGGGTCCAGCAGGGTCGTGATCAGGCGATAGATCGGCTCGGCGTCGGGCACGCCGGGCAGACGATAGTCGATGACCCGGACCGTCAAGGGCAGCAGCCGAGGGATCGGCCATCGTCTTGCGGGTCAGGGGCGCGGGCGCGATCTCGGAGAGATAGGACCCATCGGGCAGACGCTCGCGCACCGGCAGCAGCCGATTCTTCGGCACCCGCCACAGCAGCTGCGCCCCCGTGCGCACGGCCGCCGCCCACAGCGGATAGCCGGCAAAGCCGCGGTCGGCCAGGCACAGCATGCCCGGCTGCAGTCGCTCGATGGCGCGATGGGCCAACGCGACCTCCGGGTCGCGGTAGCCGCCCAGGGCGACGCCGAACAAGCCATGGGTGCCGTTCTCCAGCAACCCCACGAAGCGAATCTGCGGGTAGCCGGTGCGTCCGCGGTGGGTCCCCGGCGCACCGAAGGTCTCCCGGTTGGCCGCCTCGTCGGCCACCTCCAGGGTGCTGCCATCGAGGCTGACCACCCGCAGACCGCCGTAGAACGCGCCCGGGCGTGGCTGTCGCTGGCCAGCGGCGTCGAGCGCCTCCTCGGCGATCGAGCGCCATCGCCTCGGCCCCCAAGCCGGGTGCGTGCCGCGCTGATCGCCGACTTGCCGACCTCGCGGCGAATCGCGTTGGCGCCCAGGTACTCCATCCCCTCGGTGACCACCCGCAGCACCTCTTCCGTGTTGATTCCCCGGTACAACGACAACGCCATGACGTAGTAGGCCACGGCGTGGGCCGGGAAATCCCGCTGTCGCCGGCTGTGCTTGCCGTGCTTCGTCAGGACGCGATCCACCAGATCCGGCGGAACCAAGCGGGCCAGCAGCCCGAGACTCAGGTAGTCGGCGATCCGGATCGGTCCGCCCAACTCCAAGGCTTTTCCGGCCATGTCCAGCACCTCGTTGCGGTTGGTCTCGCACGAAGTGTAGGTCGGAGCTTGCTAAGTGAACAGCATTGGGGACAGACCACGGAATCGCAAAACGCCCGACTACTCGCTACAGCCCCACAAGGCGCATGAGCCGGTGCAGAACGGCCTCGATCTCGGACTCGGTCAATCGCGCGATCGGGGGGCCGGAGAGTCGGGTAGGGCCGATGGCGCGGCAGTGCTCCGCCAGCGCGAAGCTCTCTGCCTTCAGGTCGTCGCGCGGCGGCAAGGCCACATGCTTAGGACGCATAGCGGGGCTCGGATCGGCTGCTTAAGGGGCAGACGAACAACAGCGGGGAATCGATCTCCAGGATCTCCGGTGCGGACAGCAAGGCCACCGGACGGAGCTTCCCGATCTCCGCACCTTTGGCCGGGTCGAGCCGCGCCAGGTAGACGCCGCCGCGGATCAGCCTTTCCACCAAGCTTCCCGCTCCTGCGGCAGCGGTTCGCCAAGCGCCGCGTCGAGGTCTTGCGCGAAACGGCGGGCCACGGGGTCGCAAGCCATGGCCCGCAAGTCCTCGGCCATGGCGCGGCGCTCCGCCGCCGCGCGCTCTTGCGCGATCTCGCGCTCCAACGCCCGGCGGATCAGCTCGGACCTGGACACGCCGAGCGCGCGCGCAATATCCAGGCTTGCAGCCGCCAACTCCTCGGGCAATTCGATGGAAAGAGCTACCACTGGAATCTCCGGTTATCTCGCCGATCCAGTTTCGGGGACAGTATGCTTAATTCAGCTTGATGCCAGTCTTGATTGAGCAAACTGTCCCCGGAGTTCCCGCTCATGCGGGCCGCGCGTGCGCTCCGGGCGGGTCGCCAACCTCCCGTCCCCGGACTCTTGCCCGGACCGCGCGAGCATGGTGGTCATGCTCGCGGCGGGGCATGTCTGGTAACCAAAGCCCGGTAGCCAGCGCGGTTTCCAAGCTGCGGTTTCCATCGCGGTTACCAAAGAAACCGCGGGGCCGCGGGCCGGCGGCGGGTTCGGGTATAACTCTACCGGGTCGGTCGTCGGTACGCAAACCAGCCCCCGGAGAGCGGGCGTACCTCAGCGCGTACCGGTCGCCAGCCAGCGAGCTAGCCAACGATCGCAGCTATAACGCGCGCGGGCATCATGGGCTTGGAGTCGGGCCGGCGGGTAACCTTCTGAGTTTGCTTCCGACATCGCGCGCACCCGCCCGCGCGCGCCCGCACTGGGTCCGTAGCTCTTGAAAGTGCCGAGCACGCGCGCGTCCTGGCTTAGCGGTGCGGCAGACGAGATTTCTGCGCGATACGCGAGCGCGCGCGGCGCGCGTTATGGGGTCCGCGAAAGCCGGCGTAGCGTTACCGGATCGTATCCATGCTTGGCGCACCAGCCGCGCCATTCAACTTCGCGCTTCCGGATCGCGCGGTTGCGTGTCCGGGTCGCGGTAGCTCGCTCTGCGCGTCGGCGCCGCACTTCGACCGCCCGGGGATCGTCGGACGCGAGGAAGGCGCGGGCAGCTTCCAGGTTGCGCGCACACTGCGCCCGGCCTTCGGCGGTCCGCGGGCCGGTGCTCGATCCCCCGTGCAGTCGGCAGCGTCCGCCCGGCTTGACCGGCTTGCAGCGGCAAGGGGTGCCGGCGCGAGTGCGCGCGCCGCAGTGAGCTTTCCGTCGGCTCATGGGGTGTGCCCCGTCGGGTTGGGTAGGCGGCCCGTAGGCGCGTCGCCATGCTGGCCCATCGCATCCTGTACGCTGAAGGCCCGGCGTCCCCAGGGGCGAGCACATTCAAGACCTCGACCATGGCCAGCAATGCCTCGTCGCTGAGTGCGTTCGGGCCTTTGGTGTCCATGACCAAGAATGCGACGCGTCTCCAATCCGTAGGCGCGGCCAAGATGCGCTTGACCAGCTCGGGCCGATCCACAGTCGCCCGGTCGGGTGTGGCTTCGGGCACGGGTCCGGGCATCTGGAAAGCGAGAGACGCGGCCAACGCCTCGGGACACGCGATGTCTGCCCGGGGTCGGCGGTTGTAGTGTGTGCGGGGTTCGCTCATAACTGGGACTCCATGTCGTGCTCGGACTCAATTAGCTCGAAGGCGGGGCACGTCCGGCGGGCATAGGGCCAACGGATATCCCGCGCCCCCGCGCCGCAGTACCCATCGGGGGCGATCTGATCGGCTCGGATGCAGTCCGCGCACCGGACACCCGTCCCCTGCCCCCACTGGCCCGGCCGGACCCCCCGCGCACCCGCGCGGCGCAAGTCCGGCAAGGGCCGGGTCGGGCCAGCGGCGGGCCTGGGTGCCGGCGGGGCCGCTGGGTCGGGCAGCGACGCGGCGAGCCGGCCGACGATGACATCAATTCGCTCGATGCTCGCGGCGAGGCTCGCTACCCGGGCCGCCAGGTCAGCCAGAGCCACGGGGTCGGACAGGGCCGGGGCCTCGCCCGCGGGGGCCGGACGGACCGAGAGCGCGACGGGCGCAACCTGCGGGCTTGCGGCCTTACGGTCTTGCGGGCTTACGGCCTTCGCTGCGCGGTCTTGCCCCATGTCGGCACCCAGGCTCCATGACCATCCGCCCCGCCCGTCTTTGGTCGCGCGGACCGCGAGCGCAGCTTTCGCGGTCTCGACGGTGCGCCACTTGAGCCCCGCGGCCTGGGCAGCTTCTCGGATGTCGCCCGTTGCCCGCGGACCTTCGGCGAGAAGATCGGCGAGCAAGTCGGTTGCGCGTTCGACAGCTTTCACTGTGGTACCTCGGTTTGGTTCGGTCGGCTCGCGATGGGGCGCCGCATCCTTCGGACCCTCAAGACGGTCTCGGATGGGCTTCATGGGCGAGCGGATGGCCCTGGGATGGTAAATACAAGGTGCTTTCCCAGAGACTCACAACGGGTCGATTCGCGCTTTCCTGGGGTATCGCGAGCGGGCGTAAGTCATTGATCGTTCGTTCGGGGGCCTTCCCGGCCGGATCGGTCGCGCTTTCCCAGAGACTCACAAACGGGCTCCGCGCTTTCCTGGGGTATCGCGAGATTTTCGCGGTAAGCCCAATCGTCGGTCGGCTCGCGCCCGTCCGGGGTCGCGTTCCACGTCAGGCGCCATCCGCGGGCTTTCCGGCCCCCGTGATCGGCCGGAACCGCCAGCTCGATGAACCCACAGCGCGCGAGTTCCCGGAACGCAGCGACCGCGGTCTTTTGGGCGATACCCAAGGCATCGCCCGCTTCCCGGGTTGAAAAGTTGATTGACTCGCGGCTCGGTGCCCAGCGATTTTGAAGCTCGACGATCAGACAGCGGGCCGGCAAGCTCAAGGCGCGATAGGCGGGACTTCGGATCATTGTCCGCGGCAGGGCAATAACCCCCTCCTTTCGCTTGAAGGCGGTCGGCTTCATTCTGCACCCGCGGCAAGCCTCAGCTTTGAGACCGGGACGATTCGCCCATCGGCAATGAGCCTTTCGCCTTCCGGGGCGATCTCAGCGACAACCCGGGCGAGCCCGAATGATCTGCACCGGCCGGGGGTCGCTCTTGAGTCGAGCCCGGCCCCATGCGACGCATTCAACGAATGCGCCTTGATGGGCCAAGCTTCCGCACGCGGCGAAGTAAACGGACATGGCGATTAGGCGGCGGTATTGCGGCGGGCCGCCGCGTCAACGAATGCGTCCAGGTCCGCGGGGCGATACCTCACGTTCGCCCCCAGCTTCACATACACAGGACCGCCGCCCTTAACCCGCCTGGGGCCTTGATCATAAATCCGCCCAAGACCAGGCGCGGAACTCAGTCATAGGTGTCGGAGAGGTTGGCAGGATCTCCGAACTTTCATACTCTTGGAAGTGCAAACTAACCCAGGGTAGTGAAAGATGTCCGAAGATCCTGCCGCAAGAGACTTTAGCCCAGATGCCAGGGGTTCGCCACCGGCCGGTGCCTGGCCGGCGAGCGGCGGTGCACGGTGAAGCACCGGGCGCGCCTGGAGCGGGCGGAGCAACTGGCGGTCGCCGCCGGCAAGTTGGCGCAGGGACAACCGCTGCGCCAGGTGGCGACGCAACTGGGGGTGGCACGCAGTACGCTGCGCGGTTGGCGCGCGGCGCCGCCATTGGCGGGGCTGCCGGCGGAGGTGGCGGCGTGCCTGGCGACCCCGGCGGGGGCGCGCTGGCTGCACCAGTTGGTGGTGGTGATACATCTGATCATCACCCTGCGGGCCGGCGCCGGGGTGCGGCTGGTGTGTGAGTTCCTGGAACTGAGCGGGTTGTCGGCCGTCGTCGGGGCCTCGTACGGTAGCCAGTATGCGCTGACGGTGCAGGTGCAGGAGGCCGTGGCCAAGCAGGCACACGAACAGCGGGCCGCCCTCGCGGTCGGCATGCCGCCGCGGGCGCTGACGGTCTGTGAGGATGAGACCTTTCACCCGGAAATCTGCCTGGTCGCCATTGAGCCGGTGTCGAATTTCATTTTGCTGGAACAGTACGCGCCCGATCGCACGGCGGCCACTTGGACGCAGGCCCTGGAGGCGGCGCTGGCGGGGTTGTCGGCGACCGTGATTCAAGGCACCAGTGACGAAGCCAAGGCGTTGCGCCACCACCAGGCGCAAGACCTCGGCGCCCCGCATGCCGCAGACCTCTTCCATGGTCAGCATGACGTGTCGCAAGCGACCAGTCTGCACCTGGCCCGCCAGGTCAGACAGGCCACCGTCGCCGTCGCGGCGGCCCAGGTGCCGGTGGATGCCGCGCGGGCCGCGCAGCGGGCGTATGACGCGCAGGTCCCCCATCCGCGCGGCCGACCACCGGCCTTCGCGGCCCGGATCGACGCGGCCCTGACCGAACTGGTCGCCGCCGAAGCCGAACAGGCCCAGGCCCTGGCCCGGCAAACGCAAGCCCGTGAGCAGATCCGTGAACTGGGCCTGCTGTATCACCCCTACGACCTCGCCAGCGGACAGGTGCAATCCGTGGCGCGAGTCGCCGCCCGCTTCGCCGACGTCTGGGCGTGTCTGGCGGATCTCGCCGACGCGGCCGACTTGCCCGCGCGCGCCCGCGAACACCTCGCCAAGGCGCAGCGCCTAACCGTGCCGTGGTTGGCCAGCCTGGCGTTTTTCCGGGCCAGCGTCCAGACCCGGGTCGACGCCCTGGACCTGGCTCCGGACGTGGCGCAGGCGGTGCTGACCCAGTTGATCCCGGCCCTCTACCTGGCGCGGGTCGCGGGGCGCCGCAACCGCGCCGACGCCCGCCACCGACTGCACGCGCTGAGCGCGCAGTTGCTGGAACCCTTGCGCCAGCCGACCCATCCGCTGCAGGCCCTCGCGCCCGCGACCCGCCAGCGGATCGAAGCGGTCGCCGCCGGCTGCGCCGATCTGTTCCAGCGCAGCAGTTCGTGCGTGGAAGGTCGCAACGGCCATCTGTCGCGCTATCATCACGGCAGCCACCGCCTCAGTGATCGTAAGCTGGCGGCCCTGACCGCCCTACACAACTATTATGTTCGCCGCCCCGACGGCACCACCGCCGCCGAACGCTTTTTCGGGCGTGCCCACCCCGTGCTGTTCGATCAGGTGCTGACGCAGGTCGCTCTGCCACCGCCAGCGCGGCGGCGGCGACCGCGCCCTGCCAAGCAGCCCTATCTGACGCCGGTAGCGGCGTGACGGGGGGGGCGGATTTATGATCAAGGCCCCCGCCGGCCTTGGTCATAATTCCGGCCAAGACCCAGCGTAGAACTTGGTGATCGGCGTGCTGGGGAGTGGCAGAACCCTCGAAATCCCGTACCCTTGGAAGTGCAAACTCACCGAGGGCGAAGGAAGATGTTCGAAGGCTCTGCCGGAATTGACTTTAGCTTAGACGCGCGGGCGGCGCCACCGCGCCCGGTACGGCCGCCGGCCGGACGCCGGTCGTGAAGCACTGCTCGCGGCTGGTGCGGGCGCAGCAGCGGGGGGCGTCGCAAGCGCGCTTAGCGGCGGGACAGCCGCAACGGCAGGCCGCCGCCGACCTGGGCCTAGCGCGCAGCACCTTCCAGGACCGGTGCAAGCCGGGCGCGGCCGGTGCGGCCCCCGTGGCCTTGGCGGCCTTTGCCGAAACCCCCGAAGGCGTGCGTTGGCTGCACCAAGTCGTGCTGGCGGCGCACTTCGCCATCGCGTTCCAGGGCGGGGCCGGGGTACGGGTGGTGTGCCAATTTCTGGAGTTGAGCGGGTTGTCGGCGTTCGTGGGCGCGGGCTACGGAACCCAGCAGGCGCTCAATGCGGCCCTGGAAGGAGCGGCGGTTGCCGTCGCGCGCGAGCAGCGCGCGACGCTGGCGCAGGGCATGCCGCACCGCGACATCACCGCATGCGAGGACGAGACCTTCCACCCGCACATCTGCTTGGTGGCGCTGGAGCCGGTGTCGGGCTTTATTCCTTTGGAGCAGTACGCGGCCGATCGCACGGCGGCGACCTGGACGGCGGCGCTCCAAGCGGCCCTGATCGGATTGAACGTGACGGTGATCCAGGGCACCAGCGACCAAGCGACGGCGCTGCGCAGCCAGTTCGAAAAGGACTTCGCGGCTCACCATTCCCCGGACCTGTTCCATGGGCAGCGCGAGGTGTCGAAGGCCACCGGCCTGCACCTGGCCCGCCAAGTCAAGCAGGCGCGCACGGCCGTCGCCGTCGCCCAGGCACGCTGGGAGGCCGAGCGCACGGCCCAGCAGGTCTACGACGACCGCTCGCCGCGCCCCTGCGGTCGCCCGCCCGCGTTCGCCATCCGTATCGAGGCAGCCCTGACCGAGCTGGTGCAGGCCGAAGCCGAGCTGACCCAAGCGCAGGCGCGTCAGGACGAGGCCCGCGCGCTGGTGCGCGAGCTCGGGACCCTCTATCACCCCTACGACCTGGAGTGCGCACTGGCGCAGCCCGTCGCGCGGGTTGCGCAACGCTTCGCGGAGGTCTGGACGCGCCTGGAATGCCTTGCCGAGGCCGCCGGGTTGCCGACGCACGCCCGCGAGCGGCTCGCCAAGGCGCAACGCCTGACCGCCCAATTCCTCGCGACCATTGCCTTTTTCTTCGCGACCTTGCAGGCCAAGGTCGGGGCCCTGAATTTGCCGCCCGCCTTGGAGGACGCCCTCGTCGGGCAGTTGATCCCGGCGCTGTATCTGGCGCGCGTGGCTGCGCGCAGCACCCATGCCGAAGCGCGCCACCGGTTGCGCGCACTGAGCGCCCGGTTGCTCGAACCGCTGCGCCAACCCGCGCATCCGCTCCAGGCCCTGCCGCCCGCCGAACGCGAGTGCCTCGAGCAGGCGGCCGGCGAATGCGCCGATGTGTTCCAGCGCAGCAGCTCGTGCGTGGAGGGCCGCAACGGGCAACTGTCCCGACATCATCATGGCCGCCATCGCCTCAGCGACCGTCGGCTCGCGGCCCTTACCGCCGTGCACAACTACCAGATCCGCCGCGCGGACGGTACGACCGCCGCCCAACGGTTCTTCGGCCGCTCCCACCCACCGCCGTTCGATCTGATCGCCCTGCGCGTGCCCCTGCCCCCGCGACCCCGGCGCCAACGAGCGCGACCGCCTACGCCGTCCTATCTGACGCCGGTGGCGGCGTGACGGGGGTGGCCGGAGTTATGATCAAGGCCATATTTCGTTGCCCTCCGCAGGGAGATTGCGCGCAGTTCTCCATTGCGTTCGGTATAGGTCATATGGACCATGTGACCGTCGAGCCATCCCAGCAGATTCATGGTCGGCTCGCCATAGTCGGCTCGGGCATCCTCGGCGGCTAGGGTCGGATGATCGAAGACGCGCTCTCATTCGGCGAGATCCAGCCGGTGCCGCCGCAGATTGGAGATGCGCTTGGACTCGTCCCAGGTGACCATGGCCTGAGATTGTATCCCAGCAGCCCCTGGTAACGATGCTCCAACCGTGAGCTCCGGGGACAGTATACGTAGCTCTCGGCAAGCCCCGGGGTGTCAAGAACCGCATGGACACCAACCCTGCCGAAAGTCCCGTCGATGTGCCCGCCCCGGAGATCGACGAGGATATCCGCTCCTTCCAGCCTAAAAAAGCTGTCCGATCGCCGACAGGCTCGCAAGCTCCTGCTCGACCCGCTGCCGAATCTCCCCTTCCAATCCCGCACGGGCCTCGCGCGACTGGGCCTTCACCTTCTCGGCCACCTGGCCCTTGATGTCCTCTCGCAGTGCGGCGATCTTGTCGTCCGAGAGTGCCCGGGCGATGGCCCAGACCGGGGTGCCTTCCCACTGCTCGGCGCGCCGCTTGGCCCCTTCCACGCCATAGCCCAAGGCCAGGGCGCCGGCGACCAGGCCGAGGATGGCGCCGATCGCGAGCCCGATCGGCCCGTGAACGACGAGTGCGGTTCCTGCCCCGCCGCTGACGACGGCTGCCAGCACGGTCACGATGGCGGTCGACAGGGTCCAGACCACGCCCTCGATCTCGCCGTAGATATCCGGGCCGGCGATCCGCAGGGCCCCGGCCAGGTCCAGCGGCGTGTCGACCCGGGCGATACCCCGGTCGACGGTGAGACCGTGCTGCCGGTACCATGACTGCATCAGCGCGGTGGTATCGGCGGCGACCCCGGACAGGACTTTGCCGATCTCGCCCGGAACGATCGCCTCGATCTCGGGCCGGAAGGCCGCGGCCTGATCCGCGATCCGGGCCTTGAGCGCGGCGACCGATCCGCCGGTCTCGCGAAAGTCGCGCAGGATGGGCTCGATGCGCTCGTCGAACAGACCGACCGCCACGCGCTCGGCGATGTGCAGGGCGGACTCGTCCAGACGCCGTTCGATCAGGGGCGCGATGCGTGTCTCGATAAAATCCGGCAGCTCGGCCTGCAGGGCGGTCTGGGTCGCCGCGAGCCGCAATTGAAGCGCCGGGACGATCGCCAGTCCCTGGGACACCGTGATGTAGGGCCGGTCGCTGTGCACCAGACGCGGGGGACGGCGGAGATGTGCGAGCTCCTCTAGAACGATGTCGGCGACGAAGGGCCAGGCGCTGCTGCCCCCGGTCAGGATGACGCAGCCCGGCTCCCGGTGGCGCACCCGCTCGTGGGCGAGCCCTTGACGGAGCGTTTGGCGAAATCGCTCCAGCAGGTCCAGGCCCTGCACCGCGCCCGACAGATCCCCGTAGGCGCCGGGATTGGTCGCCTGCAAATACTGGGCGAAGGTCGCCGAGGGCCGGTAACGGCGCGCGCGCTCAAGGAAGGCGGGCCAGGTCGCGTCGTTGAGCCGCCCGAATTCGCCCATCGCCCGGCGAAAGACCTGGGTCGGGTCCAGGGCCATGGCCTGCGAGAACTTTTCCTTGGCCTCCCGGCAGCGCACCGCGAGCACGAAGAGCTCGGCCCGCTCCCGCTGCATGGCCGCGACGGCCCCGGGGTTCTGCTCGACGAACCACTGGTAGAACAGGTCGTCGAACAGGCGCCCGCCTAAGTGCATGTCGCCCCAGGAATGCATGACCTCGGCGCGCACCACCAGCGCGAAGTCGCAGGTGCCGCCGCCGAAGTCGACCACGAGGGCGCCCGCCAGCGCCTCCTCGGCGGTGATGTCCTTGCGTTGTAGATGGAAGCAGAGCGCCCCCTTGGGCTCGTCCACCGTCCTGATTGCGCCGAAGCCGGCGTCGCGGGCGACCGTGCGCAGTGCCTCCAGGTAGTCGGCGTCGGCCTCGCTGGGCACGCCGAAGATCACCTGGCGCTCGCCGGGCGCGATGTCCTTGTGCTGGCGGTGGGCGAGTGAGAGCAGGCCGGCCAGGAAGTCTCGGGCATTGGCCCGGGCCTCCGCGCTGTGGGCCAGGTCCGGCTTGAACTGGGCGCGGATGCGGTAGTCCGGATGCTCCCCCGCCCCGTCGCCGAACTCCTCCAGGGCCAGGGAGCCGATCAGGGGCTCACGGCCGTCCCGATAGAGGATGGCGGTGGCGATGCCGTCGCGGCCGTCGCCGAGCTCCACGCCCACCGGACTCTCGCGGTCGCCCGGGCACTTGGTGACGTAGGTGTTGGAGGTTCCGAAGTCGATCGCCAGGACCGGCCTGGCCTCTGGCGCATCGGCCGTTTCGGGATCAGGAGCGCTGTTTGCGGACAAGGCCTTTCTCCAACACGACGCCATTCTGGATCACCGGCTCGTCCTCGACGACGACCGGATCGCCCGCCTCGATCAGCCCGAAGGGCCGGTAGCGCTCGGCCAGGTCCGGGTCCCAGCGCATCTCCCGATGCGGGGCTGCGCCCGACGCGGCGAAGCGCGCGGCCTCTCCCAGCCCCTCGAGCCCCAATCGGCGCGCCTCCAACAGCACCGCCTCGGCCCCCGCCGGGAGACCGGGCAGGTCGCTGCGGTGCAGGTCCCGGATTGCCCGCGCCATCCCAGCGTCCAAGAGGGTCGCGACGGGCCGCTCGACCTGCGCCTCGGACAGACTGCACAGCAGGAGCGAGGCGCATTCGACCCACTGCCGGATCGCGTCGCCCACCGCCTCCCGATAGGCACCGGCGTCGTAGTGGCCGCGTTCGCGGGTGAACGCCAGCAGCGCGACCAGGCCCGCGTAGACCAGAACCCGCCGCACCAGCCCGACCCCGGCCAGCCGCACCCAGAGCATGGCCGGTCCCAGGGTGGCCGCACCGAGCAATTCCGCCGCCCCGGCCACCCCGAGCAGGGCCGTCAGGGCGCGCCGCAGGGTCTTGCTACGGCCAAGCCGGCCGACGGCGTAGATGGACCCGGCGGCGCCCAGCGGACCGCCGAGCAGAAGCCCGACGGCGCGCAGATCGAGCGTCCAGTGCAGCACGGTCCCGAGCACCAGCATCCCGAGCAGGCTGCCCAGGGCGGCGGCGAGCGCCAGGCGCCCGGGAGGCAGGCCCCGACCCGGCGGCGGGGCGGGCAGGGCCCAGGCCGGGGCGAGGCTGAGCCAACTGCCGCGCAGGGCCTCGCGGGCGCCAGCGTCCGCGGGCGGGTTGGGCAGGGAGTCCAGCACCGCCTCCGCGGTCGCGCAAGCACAGACCGCCTCGCGGGCGGCCGCCGCCGCCCGTTCCAGTTGCGCCGGGGCGGGGGACCTGGCTGCGCCCAGCACGGCAAAGAAGCGCTCGACGCCCCGCTCGGCGATCTGCCCGCGCAGATCCCGATGGGCGGCCATCCAGGCGCGCATGGACGCTTCGATGAGGATTGCCACGGCGATTCCTGCCCCGATGGGCGGTTTCGGGCTCGACCGCAGAGGCCCCCGCGGGCGGCTCGAGCGGACGCGGTGAGACGGCGCGTTGCCAACTATAGCCACTCGCGGGTGCCGCAAGCGTCTCTCCCGCGCGAATACGCCTGCCGAAACGGAAATGCAGGCGACTTAGGTCCGACATGCGCTTCGACTATGTCCCCTCGACGTCGACCGCCGCTTCCCCGTTGGTCCACCAGCACCGCCGCTCGGGCAGGACCACTGCCGGCAGCCCGCCCCCATGATCCGAGGTCGCCGAGATGCAGATGCGCAGCGGTGCGGCAAACAGGCGCTTTCCGGGCAGATGGGTGTGGGCGCTGACCACGACCCGCTCCCAAGTCGGATCGTGAGCGGTGACCAGGGCCTTGTTGCGGATGACATCCGGCAGGTGCAGCGTTTCCGCCGGAAGCTCCTTCCGCTCGAGGCTGACACTTTGGCCGTCGATGGTTCCCACATGCAGACCCGCATGGCCCGCTGACGTCCAGAAAGGCCTCGTCGATGGAGATCGGCTCCACCACCGGGGCACAGGCGTCCATGACTGCCCGGGTCCGGCGGGCGACCTCGTGGTAATGCGCCATGCGCGGGCGCATGTACACAGCGTCCGGACAGCGGCGGTGGGCCTCGGCGATGGGCATGGCCGAGCGGATGCCGAAGCGCCGTGCCTCGTAGGAGCAGGTGGCCATTACCCCGCGTCCGCCGGGCTGGGCACCGACCACCACGGGCCGGCCGCGCAGCGCGGGGGCGTCGCGTTGCTCCACGGCGGCATAGAAGGCGTCCATGTCCAGGTGCATGATCCAGCGAGGGGTCCCGGTGCTCATGGCCGTGGCGTTCGACGAGGGTGGGCTCGGGCAAGGTTAACACGCGCGCCCGCGGCGCCCCGAACCGGCCGGGGCGCTGTCGATACCCGATGCGGGGCGACCGACCGCAGTCTGGTGTCGACCAAGGCGCATGTGCCTCTTGGCCCACAGGGTGCTCGGTCGACGAACGCCAAGCTCTTGGCCATGGTCTATGGTTCCTGACGACCACCGACAGACTCATGTGGCTGCGGCGCACCGCCAGGCTTTCCACTGCTTTGAAGTCGCAGTTCGACGGCTGGACGGCGGTCAGTATCGCCGCCGAGTATTCGGAAACGAAACAATAACGCACGGACCAACCCGACCCGGAGCATCAACCATGAATACCGAAGCGCTCTACATCGATCTCGCCGAAGACCAAGTCATCACCATGGCATTGCTAGCTGACAAGGCCCTCCCTGTCGATGTCTTCGCGGAGAAATACACTGCCTTAATCCAGGAACATTACCGGGCGCACGGCCAGGACCGCGACGATGAAACGGCGTATCGAGAGGCTGCGGACTTGCATGCCTATCTGATTGGACCATGACCGGGCGGCCTTGATCATAGCGCCACTGGCCTCGCGCCGCGATTCCAGCTATAGAATATCCGCGAGCCGGGCCCGATTGACGGTCTGCTCCAGGGTCGAGGTACGCGCGTCGAAGAGCCCATGCCAACGCTGGCAGAACGCCTCGAGCTGGCGCTGCATCGCCGCGGCCAGATCGGCCGCGCGGGCGGCCTTCAGATAGCGCCGGAACGGCCTTGATCATAATTTCGGCCACCCCGCGGATGACATGCGTCGCGGCCGGGGGCCGCTCCTACGGGCGTAGGAGCGGCCCCCGGCCGCGACGGGTCCGCGACGACCTGCTGCCGGAGTTACGACCAAGGCCGCCGGAACTTGACCTCGATGAAGGTCACCGCGAGCCCACCGTCGGCGCCGGCCAGCCCAGGGTCTGAAGTTGTTCGTTTAGCGTCCCCCGACCACCCCCCGTCTCCAATCATGGCCTTCGCCGATGGTATCCGTCCGGGACCAGCCCTTTATTTGGGACCGGGACCTGCGGCAGTAGCGGGATTCTTCGGCATCAGCGGCCGAGTTTGCGGACCGGTGCAACGATCGGATCGCGACCTCCGCGCGGCATAAGAACCTAACGACGACTCACCCGGGACGCGAGATTGCAGAGGCAGTCGACGCCCGAGCCGAGTGCTGTCGACGGCATCGGGAACGCGCCCGCGCAGGCGAGGCATCAGCACCCGCAGCGAATCACCCCGGAGACGATCCCGAGGATCTGCAGCTCCTCGTGCCGCAGATAGATGGGTGCCATGGACGGATTGGCCGGCTGCAGCCGGATCCCGTCCGGCTCGACGTAGAAGCGTTTGAGGGTTACGCGCTCGCCGTTGATCATGGCCACCACCGATTCCCCGTTCTCGGCGGTCTCGCGCTTCTCGATGACGATAATATCCCCGTCCTGGATGGCGTCGTCGATCATCGAGTGCCCGCGCACCCGCAGGGCGTAGCTATTTTTGCGTACCATGTGGCGCGGGACGGCGACCGTTGCGCGGTCCTCCGGGAGGTCCACCGGCTGTCCCGCGGCGACGTATCCGAGCAGCGGGATCTCGACGCCCGGCTCGCCGCTCAGGCGCAGCGGCTCCAGGGCGGGATTCCAGGTCGCATGGCGCGGCTTCGGCAAAATATAGGCAAGGCTCGGATGCATGGCAGTACCTCGGCGCGGGGGTGGATCGTTCTCGATTCGTTCTCCGTCGCAACAGCATAGACCATGAGAACGAAAAGAGAACACATGGCAACGCGACTCACCCCGCGCCAACAGGAGGTGCTGGATGTCCTGCGGCAGCATGCCGCGGACTTCGACCGGCCCCCGACCCTCGACACGCTCTGCTCCATGCTCGGCCTGCGCTCGCGCGGATCGCTGCACAAGCATGTGCAGGCCCTGGTCGCCGCGGGTTTGGTGGAGCCTCCGGACAGGCGTCGCCGCGGCATCCGCCCGGTCGCACAGGCGCCCGACGGGGACGCGCTGCCGTTCCTCGGCAAGATCGCCGCCGGGCGCCCGATCGACGCCCTGCCCCAAGCGGAAACCATCGAGGTTCCGCCGCGACTGCGCACGTCCAAGCCCTGCTACGTCCTGCAGGTGACGGGCGATTCGATGTGCGAGGCCGGCATCCTGGACGGCGACTATGTGGTCGTCGAGCAGCGCGAGACCGCCCGCAACGGCGAGATCGTGGTGGCCCTGATCCGCGGGGAGGAGACCACCCTCAAGCGGATCCTCCAGGAGCCCGGGCAGGTGACCCTGTTGCCGGAGAACCGGACCCTGGAGCCCGCCACCTTCGCGCCCGAAGAAGTCGCGATCCAGGGCGTGCTGGTCGGGCAGATGCGGGCGTACCGCTAGGGATGGCGCACCGCGCCCGCTGGGGCACACGCGGGCTTGTGCCAACAGGCGGCCCGGTCTTCTTACGCAGGCGCGCAGCGATCTCCTCTGTCGCTCGGCCAAGCCTCCACGGGCTTCGGCAACTCCGGTCCGTCGTTGCCCACCGACCTCCATAGATCCAGTCAAACGCAGCAAGAGAGACAATCCATTGTTCGGATTGCTCCTCGAGGCATAGCTTATTCATGTGTCCGACGTCCATCGGGCAGGCGATCCGGATCGACCGCCTTTAAGGAAACCGAGCATGTCGGAGCGGAAGACCCTCGCCACCGCCGCTGGCTCTGAAAAGGCCAGGTTTCGCACCAGACCCATAAAATCCGTGGATTTCAGACGGGCGGGATCCGAGACGGCCATTGAGCATAATCGGAATCGAGCCCCATCTAGATAGGTGTCACGTATCAATCCGAGGAGCAGAAAGCGATGTCAAACGAATCGAAGTGCCCGTTCGCGGGCGATCACGGCACCCGCACGACAGAAGGCGTCCAGTCGAATCGGGACTGGTGGCCTAACAAGCTCAACCTCAAGATCCTGCACCTGCACTCGGCGAAGTCCAACCCCATGGGCGAGCAGTTTAACTATGCCGAGGAATTCAAGAAGCTCGACCTGGCCGCGGTCAAGAAAGACCTCTACGCGCTGATGACCGACTCTCAGGACTGGTGGCCAGCCGACTGGGGACACTACGGCGGCCTGTTCATCCGCATGGCCTGGCACGACGCGGGCACCTACCGCATCGCCGACGGGCGCGGCGGCGCCGGCAGCGGCAATCAGCGTTTCGCACCGATCAACAGCTGGCCCGATAACGGCAACCTGGACAAGGCGCGTCGGCTCCTGTGGCCCATCAAGCGGAAATACGGCAACAAGATCTCCTGGGCGGACCTGCTGATCCTCGCCGGCAACTGCGCGCTCGAGTCCATGGGGTTCAAGACCTTCGGGTTTGGCGGCGGACGCGAGGATATCTGGGAGCCGGAAGACGATGTCTATTGGGGTGCCGAGGCCGAGTGGCTGGCCACCAGCGACAAGCCCAAGAGCCGCTATTCCGGCGACCGGGAGCTGGAAAACCCCCTCGCGGCCGTGCAGATGGGTCTGATCTACGTGAACCCGGAAGGCCCGGACGGCAATCCGGATCCCCTCGCCTCGGGCCGCGACGTGCGCGAGACCTTCGCCCGTATGGCGATGAACGACGAAGAAACCGTCGCGCTGGTGGCCGGCGGCCACACCTTCGGCAAGTGCCATGGTGCGGGGGATCCCGCCTTGGTGGGCCCTGCGCCCGAAGCCGCGCCTATCGAGCAAATGGGCCTGGGCTGGAAAAACGGCTTCGGGTCGGGCAAAGGGGCGGACGCGACCACTAGCGGCATCGAAGGGGCCTGGAAGCCCAACCCAACCACCTGGGACATGGGCTACTTCGACATGCTCTTCGGTTACGAGTGGGAGCTGGTAAAGAGTCCTGCCGGGGCTTGGCAGTGGCAGGCCTTGAACGTACGCGAAGAGCACATGATCCCCGATGCCCATGATCCGTCCAAGAAGCATCGGCCGATCATGACGACGGCGGACCTGTCGCTGCGCTTCGATCCGATCTATGAGCCGATTTCGCGCCGCTTCCACAAGGACCCGCAAGCCTTCGCCGACGCCTTCGCCCGAGCCTGGTTCAAGCTGGTCCACCGCGATATGGGGCCGCGCTCGCGCTACCTCGGTCCCGAGGTCCCGGCAGAAGCGCTGATCTGGCAAGACCCGGTGCCGGCCGTGGATCACCCGTTGATCGGCGAGCAGGACATTGCCGCCCTGAAGGCCAAGATCCTGGCCTGCGGACTGTCCATCTCCCAGCTGGTCAGGACCGCCTGGGCCTCGGCTGCCACATTCCGCGGCTCGGACACGCGCGGCGGCGCAAACGGCGCACGCATTCGCCTGGCGCCGCAGAAGGATTGGGAAGCGAACCAGCCGGCCGAGCTCGCCAAGGTTCTGCAAGCCCTGGAGGCCGTTCGCAAGGACTTCAATGGCGCGCAGTCGGGGGGTACCAAGGTCTCGCTGGCCGACCTGATCGTGCTGGGCGGCTGTGCGGCCGTCGAGGAAGCCGCGAAGCGGGCCGGTCACAATGTGAAGGTTCCCTTCTCGCCCGGACGTACGGACGCCTCGCAGGAGCAGACCGATGTGGAGTCCTTTGCCGTACTGGAGCCGATCGCAGACGGTTTCCGCAACTACACACGGACGGGACTGAAGACACCCGCAGAAGAGCTGTTGGTGGATCGTGCCCAGCTGATGAAGCTCACCGCACCCGAAATGACGGTTCTGATCGGCGGACTGCGTGCCCTGAATGCCAACGTCGGGCAGTCAAAGCACGGTGTCTTCACCGCAGCGCCCGAGACATTGACGAACGATTTCTTCGTCAATCTGCTCGATATGAATACCGAGTGGCGGCCTTCTTCAACCGAAGGGGTATTCGAGGGGCGCGATCGCGCGTCCGGCAAGGTCAAATGGACCGGCACTCGAGTCGATCTCGTTTTCGGCTCGAATTCCGAGCTTCGGGCGATCTCGGAGGTCTATGCATGCGACGATGCGAAGGAGAAGTTTGCACGGGACTTTGTCGCTGCTTGGACTAAAGTGATGAACCTCGATCGCTACGACCTCGCGTGATCCCGAGCGGGGATTCCTGATGGACGATGCGCAGCCTCGACACACGAGGCTGCGCAAAGCAGCCTGCAGAAACGCGTTGTCGGTATGGACCCTAGCCGCCTAGGGCCGGCCCTCGGTGGGCGTTGGCGTGCGGCGCGGCTGGAGTCCGCGATCTCGCGCCAACGCGCAGCGGCCCGGATCGACGCATAGTCAAAGCCCTATCGCTGGGCATCGGTCATCCAGTCCATTGGTGCCACTCGCTGCAAGACACTAGTGCGCCAGTTGACGAGGCCCATCGGCGCCCCCATTCCACTGGCGCTGCAGCCCGGGGGACGCGCCCAACTCCTCGACAGGAATGGCGATTCCTACTCGGCTGCCGCCGGGACGCCAATTTCTTGCAGACGGTTCTTCGTCCGACACCCAAAGCTAGGCGTCAAAATTTCCATCGTCTACTCACCGGTATCGAAAGGCGCAATCTCATGCCAACAAACACAGTGCGGCTTCACCGCGTGCTCCGCGCGCCCCCAGACAGGGTCTATCGCGCGTTCCTGGATGCCGACGCAATGGTCAAGTGGAGTCCGCCGAATAGCTTCACCGCGAAGGTCCACCATTTGGACGCCAAGGTCGGCGGTACCTACAGGATGTCGTTCACAAGCCTCGCAACAGGCAACAGCCACGCCTTCGGCGGGGAGTACCTCGAGCTGGTGCCAAACGAGCGCATCCGTCACACGGACAAGTTCGACGACCCCAACTTTCCCGGCACGATGCAGGTCACCGTGTCATTCGCCAAGGTATCCTGCGGGACCGAGCTGACCATCGTGCAGGAAGGAATTCCCGACGCCATTCCCCTCGAAGCCTGCTATCTCGGGTGGCAAGAGTCGCTCGCCCTACTTGCCATGCTCGTAGAGGCCGAGATCCCAGGTTAACAGGCGGCGCCTGACCCTTGGGTCCAGCCTGCCCACACCGGCAGGCGGCTTAACCCAAAGGTTACGGCACATCCGCGACGGCGATATGGAACCGGCACATCCCCGAGCCGAATCGGACGCCGGCGTCCGTACGCCGCGATCCGTTCGATCTGCGCCGGTATCAATATCGGAGAGAGCTGGCCGGGTCTCGATCATGATTCCGGCCGCCCCTTGGACACCATCCGTCGCGGCCTGGGGCCGCTCCTACACGCGTAGGAGCGGCCCCAGGCCGCGACGGGTCGCCACGAGGGCCTGCGGGCCTGGAGTTACGATCAAGGCCAGCTGGCCGATACGTGCGGTCAGGGTCAAAGGCTCTGCTGTGGCGATGGGTTCGGTCACGACGCCTGAATGAAAGCCAATAGATCTTCGTTAACCCGGTCCTTGAGCGTAGTGCACATGCCGTGGGGCGCGCCCTCATAGATCTTGAGCCTGGCGCCCTTGATCGACTCCACGGATCGTATCGCGGAAGCCCCAATGGGCACGATCTGATCGTCGTCGCCGTGCAAAACGAGGGTCGGCACGTCGAATGCTTTGAGATCCTCGGTGAGATCCGTCTCGGAAAACGCCTTGATGCAGAAATAACAAGCCGGAAAGCCGGCCATCATGCCCTGGAGCCAGAACGATTCGCGCACCCCCTCGGAGATCTTGGCACCCGGCCGGTTGTAGCCATAGAAGGGAATCGTGAGGTCCTTGAAGAGCTGCGAGCGGTCGGCCAGGACGCCGGCACGGATTTGGTCGAACGCCTCGATGGGCAGGCCGCCCGGGTTGGCGTCTGTCTTGAGCATGAGCGGAGGCACGGCGCCGATCAGCACCGCCTTGGCGACGCGTCTTGTGCCGTGTCGACCGATATAGCGGGCGACCTCGCCGCCGCCCGTGGAGTGGCCGACATGCACGGCGTTCTTCAGATCGAGTGCATCGACCAGTGCGGCAAGGTCGTCGGCATAGGTGTCCATGTCGTTGCCTTGCCAGGGCTGGCTCGACCGTCCATGGCCGCGACGGTCGTGGGCGATGCAGCGGTAGCCGCGCGAGGCCAGAAAGTACATCTGGTCCTCGAAGGCATCGGCGGAGAGCGGCCAGCCGTGACTGAACACGATAGGCTGGCCGCTGCCCCAATCCTTGTAATAGATCCGCGTACCGTCTTTGGTGGCGATGGTGCTCATAACTTGATCCCCCTGACTCTGGTGGGAGTAATTGGGTGTCTGTCCGCAAGTTGTTGGATGATTCTCACCGAAAGCAGACAGGCAGCATGCCTGAGCAATTTAGTCGCGATCCCGCAGAGCACAAGGCGATCCAACCGCCCAGAAGTCAAGGCTATCGAACCGCCCGAGGCCGAGTACAGGCAGCGTGCCGCGCACGCTGCCGAGACACTGGCGCATCGGTCGAGTCCGTGCCCGGTTTCCCTTGGGCCAGGACTTCCCTGTCGGCAACGGCGTACTCGGGTCTCGTCTCGACGGCCTCGATCATGCCGTGCAACGCCTTGTCCATCGCCGCGAATCCCCTTCATGGAAACCCTGCGACGACGCGGTCACTCGACGCTGTCTGCCGACCGGGAGCGAGGGTGCTGTCGCCGAAGCGACGGACGCTTGGCATCGCAGTGACGCGGGCAAAATACCCATCCAATACTGCGCTTGTCTCTGAGAGAAAGGCGGCCAAACTTTCAATATCCACCCACACCATGGTCAGGAGACATCCGATGACGGTTACGAACGGTCAGTCCGGTACGAATGTCCACGAGGTTGCCGACGGGATCTATCGCATTAACACGCCGGTCGCGATCCCGGGCGCAGGCGGGTTTTCGTTCAACCAATACCTCATCGGGGATGACGAGCCGTTACTCTTCCATACCGGCCCGCGAAGGATGTTCGCACTGGTGCGCGAAGCCGTGGCGAGCGTCTTGCCGGTCGAGACGCTTCGCTACATTGCGTTCTCCCATGTAGAGGCGGACGAGTGCGGCTCTCTGAACGAATGGCTGGCCGCCGCCCCGCAATCCGTACCGGTGTGCGGCACCGTTGCCGCGACGGTATCGATCGGCGATCTTGCCGACCTGGCGCCACGCGCGCTCGCCGATGACGAGCTGCTCACTCTGGGCAAACACGCGGTGCGTTGGCTCGACGCACCGCATCTGCCGCACGCGTGGGAGTGCGGCTTTCTGACGGAAGAACGCACTTCGACGTTGCTCTGTGGCGACATCTTTACTCAAGGTGGCACCGATCTTCCGCCAGTCACGGAGTCGGATATTCTCGGGCCGAGCGATGCGTTCCGTCACGGAATGGACTATTTCTCGCACACGAAGAACGCCCGAGCGATGCTCGAGCGGCTGGCCTCGACTCATCCGACGACGCTCGCATGCATGCACGGCAGCGCCTGGCGCGGCGATGGATCGAAGCTGCTTCGCGCTTGCCGATGCGCTCGCTGCTTGAATTACATAAGGTCCCCGCCGGGACCCCCGGGACCGAGCTGCGTCCACTGTTGCGCGACGTGCAGTACCCGCAGAATCACGATCGCGTCGCCAGCAACCGTATAGGGAAGAAGATAAGGGGTTCCGGTAACGACCAGCTCCCGGGTATCGATCACGCGGCCGGGCCGGCCGATTCCAGGATTCTCGGATAGCCGCTCGACGGCCTGGAGAATGCGCTGCGCGACGCGGGCGGCGGCTTTGGGATCGTCCTGGGCGATGTAGGCCCTGACGTTGCGCAAATCCTGGCGGGCGCGTCGATGCCACTTGGTGGATAATCTCGCCCATGCATTTCCCCAATCCGAAGCGGCCCAGGCCGCCCGCGAACGTGCGACCAAGCTGAAGTGAGTGCAGTGACCCTATCGACCGACGTCGAGATCCATACCGTGCCGGCTGCAGCTGCAGCGGCCGCGACAGGTCCTGCAGTCTCCGCGCACGATGAGACGCCCGATGTCGAGCGCCGTTTCGGCGGTCTGCGCCGCCTCTGGGGTGACGAGGCCTATGCCCGCGTGCGCGCGGCCCGCATCGCGGTCGTCGGCGTGGGCGGGGTCGGGTCCTGGGCGGCGGAGGCGCTGGCGCGCTCGGGCGTGGCTGGACTGGTGCTGATCGACCTGGACCATGTGGCCGAGTCGAATATCAACCGCCAGGTTCAGGCGCTTGGCAGCACGCTGGGAGCGGCCAAGGTGCAGGCGCTGCGTCGGCGCATCGCCGACATCCACCCCGACTGCGAGGTCGATGCGCTCGAGGAGCACGTCGAGCCGGCCAACTGGCCAGCGCTGCTGCCGAGAGAGGTCGATGTGGTGATCGACGCCTGCGACCAGGGGCATGCGAAGCTGGCCATGGCTCACTGGGCCTGGCGCGGCGGTCACCGGTTGATCTGTGCCGGGGCGGCAGGCGGCAAGTCGGCGCCGCACCGCGTGGAGATCGATGACCTGGCGCTGGTGACGCACGACCCGCTGCTGGCCACGCTACGTCAGCGCCTGCGCAAGCTCGGGGCGCCGCGCACCGGCAGGATCGGCGTGCGCTGCGTGTTTTCGCGCGAGCCGATCGCGCCGCCGGCCCTCGGCGCCTGCGCCGCAGACGGCACCCTGAACTGCCAGGGCTACGGCTCCATCGTCACCGTCACCGCCAGCTTCGGCATGGCGCTGGCGGCCGAGGCGCTGCAGATCGCGCGCAACTCGATCGCGAAGGGCTGAAGCAGCTGTAGCAGGACGCAATGCACACTTGCGGGCGCGGCCGGCATAGACGACTCACGGTATCCGCTCCAGCGGCACTACCCCGGGCTTGATCGACCGGCGCTGCCCCCGGAAGTCGATGTCGAGGACATCGAGGATCGTGGGATATCCGGGCTAGCAGCCAGTCCCATTCAATCGCCCCGCCCCCCATGTCCCCGAAAGGTATCCAAACGGGCCGCCTCGCTCACGGCGACTACCGCGGGGTGACGCAGACGCCGCTCGGCCGAGATGGCGTAATAGCGCTCGCGCACCTCCGCGGTGCTACCGATTGCCTCCACCCCATACTGGCGCGAGATTTCCGCGTCTATCACGCTGGGGGACACGAAGACCCCCACCCCCGCCTGTCCGAACGCCTGCATGAGCGCTCGGTCCTCGAACTCTCCAACGATGCGGGGGCGTACCCCTAAGCGGTCGAGCCAGTGCATCAGTGCCCCGCGCAGGGCCGTGTTGACCGCGGGCACCAGCATGGGGGCATCGTGCAGGGAGTCCGGGAAGCCGCTCCGATAGCGGGCAACGATCCGAGGAGCAGCGAAAAAGGTGATGCCGCACTCCCCCAGCGGATGGTTGAAGGCGCGTACGTTGACCGCGGTGCCGAGCGGCGTGTCCGCCAGCACCATGTCCAGCTTGTGGATGGCGATGTCCGCCAGCAGTGCGTCCAACTTGCCCTCGCGGCACAGGATGCGTACCGGCTCGGCCAGGCGCAGGGCAGGTTCCAACAGCCGGTAGGCCACAGCCTTGGGCACCACGTCCACAACACCCACCGAAAACTGCAAGGGCCGGCCGCTGCTACGCCCTTGCAGGGCTTCAGTCATCTCGGCGCCCAGGCGAAAGATCTCGTCGGCGAAGCTCAGCGCCAGACGGCCGGTGTCGGTCAACGCCAGCTTGCGACCGGACCGGCGGAACAGTGTCGCACCCAGACTGTCCTCCAGCACCCGCAACTGGCTGCTGATGGTCTGGGGGGTCAGATGCAGCGCCTCCGCGGCCCGCGCCACCCCCCCCTCACGGGCAACCATCCAGAAATAATACAGGTGGTTATAGCTGCTACCCCGCACCGTTGCCTCGCTTCGATACTCTCGAATCCCGATTTCGTTTTTCGTGCTACTGGCCCCTGAGCGCATCCCGTGCCCGATCGACGAATTCGCGCCCCTGCTTTTGCATCGCACGCTTCACCGCTCGGGCCAGGTCCGGGCCGGTGAGGGTGCGTCCGTCAAGGGTCATCTTCGACGGAGAGGTGGCGTAGGCTTCGATCGGATTGGCCAGCGTCAGTGCCGTATCGTCGAGCGCGTCGTACTCGTAGTAACAGGTCGCCCGCCGGTCGCCGTCCGCGGTCGCAAAACGCACCGTCACTGCCGCACCCTGGTAGCCCTGGATCTGGACCTCGCTCCCCTGCCAGGACGGCACAGAACCGAGCTCTGTAGCGACCATGTCCTTGCACAGTGTGAGGCGCACGTCTTCCCGGGGGTTGGAGCAACCGGCGAGCGCGACGGCCGCAACGAGCATGGCGGAGACGAGGGAGAGACTGGGGAGGCGAGACATGATGACAACCTGTTCTGTTCCTGACAAATGTATCCCGAAGCATCATCGTATGCTTGGGTCCGGAGCGAAACCTTGCACCGTCTCGCCGCGCCGCTCGCAGCGGGTGTCGGCGCACCCCCGACCGGAGTACCGTACTCGGCCCTCGCCACTCGCTACGCCCCACTTCCCCATGTCCATCGTCTCGATCATCCTGCCGATCTTCGCCCTGATCTTGCTCGGCTGGACGATCCGCCGATGGGGTCGCCTCTCGGATGCCTTCTGGCTGGACCTGGAGCGACTGATTTATTTCGTCTTTTTCCCGGCGCTACTATTTCATTCGCTGTCCCGCGGGTCGCTCGACCTGGGGGCCGCCTGGCCCATGGTGCTGACCGGCATCCTGTTCACCCTGGCGGGCATGGGGCTCGGGCGGCTCTCCAAGGACCTGTTCCAAGACCCGCCGCGGGTCTATGCAGCGGCCTTCCAGTGCTCATTCCGCTTCAACAGCTATATCGGCCTGGCGGTCGCGGGCGCTCTGCACGGCCAGGCGGGGATTGCAGCGATCGGGCTGCTCATGGGGTTCCTGGTGCCGCTGGCGAACCTGGCGGCGGTCTCGGTGCTAGCGCGCCACGGGGAGGGGCGGTGGGCGAAGGAGCTGCTGGGCAATCCGCTGATCCTCGCGACCGCTGGGGGTCTGGTCTTCGGGCTTGCGGGTCTGTCGCTGCCGACCGCCGCGGACGGGACATTGGAGCTCCTGTCCCGGGCCTCGCTGCCGCTGGGTCTGATCGCGGTTGGGGCGGGTCTGCGGCTCGACGCATTGGACCATGCCCGAGGCCATCTGTGGTACGGTACGGCGGTGAAGCTGCTGGTCCTGCCGGCCATCGCCTGGGGGCTGGCCTTGGCCTTCGGACTCGCCGGAATCTGGCGCGACACCGCCATCCTGCTGGCCGCCCTGCCGGTCTCCACGGTCGCCTATGTGCTGGCCAACCGGATGGGCGGAGACGGGCGGGTGATCGCGGCTCAGGTGGCGCTCACGACCTTGCTGTCGATGGTCACCCTGCCGCTTTGGCTGTGGATTGCGGGCGGTACCGGGGCGGGTTAAGAGCGCCATAGCGTGCGCGTTGCGAAGCGACCGGCGCAATGCTTACAACAGATGACGGCGACTAGTTTCCGCTCCAGTCGCTGACGCCGCGGTTATAGCGGTCGCCGCTGTTGTAGCGGCTGCCGCGATTATAGCGGTCGCCGCCGTTGTACCGGCCGCCGCTGTTGTAGCGGTCTCCGGTGCTATAACGGTCGCTGCTGTTGTAGCGATCGCCGGTGTTGTAGCGATCGCCGCTGTTGTTATATTGACCGCTTCCGCTTCTATCGTCGTCGCTGTCCGGGGTGATCACATGACCGAGAATGCCGCCGGCCGCGGCCCCGCCGAGCGTTCCAACAGCGCTCCCATCCGTCAATACGGCGCCAGCAACGCCGCCGAGGCCCGCGCCTGCTAAGGTGTTCTGTTCCTGTCTCGACATCCCGGAGCAACCGCCCACGCCGATCAATACGGCGAAAGCTGCGAAACTCAAGGCGAATTTAGGTGAAGGGTTCATTTGATCGACTCTTGTTGGTGGCACAGCCTGAGGACGATGCGCGGAATGCAGGCTGAAGTTTGGCTCAGGGCATATAGGCGGAGCCAGGCTATCCTGCGGTACGCGGCGCATGACAGGCTCGCCGTATCGCAGCCTGACGCTCACTTTACCGGGAAGACCGCGCGCTGTCGGTACGGTGGCAGACATTGCCGAGAAGCGCTTCAGCGATGTCATCCGTCCGGCATGGCACACCGTCGTGGCGCGCCGATCTGTGTTTAAAAGAAAAATTCCCGCGGTATGTGCGCTTGCGCACCGAGCGCGTTGCCGCAATGGCGCCAATATTTCGGAGGAGCCGTGCAATTGCCGACTGGCTCCGCTGCGTCGAGCCTCCCTTGCCGCGGTGCGCCCGCGACGGGCAGCTTAGAGCGCCGGTTGTAAGCTCCCCCATCGGCACCATCCAGGACTCGACCTATGCAGATCCGAATCGGCTACGAACTGGTCTACGCGTGTCCCCAGCGCACGCCGATGATCCTGACCCTTAACGTGCATTTCAGCCGGGTCTCGGATCTGGTTACGCCAGACCATATCGTCACCCAGCCGGCGGTCCCGATCGCCGGCTACCGCGACGGATTCGGCAACTGGTGCAGCCGTCTTGTGGCCCCGCCGGGGGAGATCCGTATCTCGACCGACGCGATTATCAACGACACCGGTCTGCACGACGCCACCGAAGTGCAGGCGATACAGCACGCCGTGGAGTATCTGCCCAACGAGACACTGGTGTATCTCCAAGGCAGCCGGTACTGCGAGACCGACAAACTCTCCGAGACCGCCTGGTCTTTATTCGAGCATTCGCCTCCCGGGTGGCCCCGCGTCCAGGCGATCTGCGACTTTGTTCACGCGCACATTGCCTTCGGCTATAAACACGCCCGTGCCACCAAGACCGCATTCGAGGTATTTCACGAAAAGGCCGGGGTCTGCCGGGACTATACCCATTTGGCGATCGCGTTCTGCCGCTGCATGAACATCCCCGCCCGCTACTGCACCGGTTATTTGGGCGATATCGGGGTCCCGCCGTCCGCTGACCCCATGGATTTCTCAGCCTGGTTCGAGGCTTATCTGGGGGGGCGGTGGCACGTTTTCGACCCGCGCAACCTTGTACCTCGCGTCGGACGGGTGCTGATTGCCCAGGGCCGCGACGCGGCGGATGTTCCGCTCAGCAATGCGTTCGGCCCCAACACACTGAAGGGCTTCAGGGTCTGGACCGAAGAGGTGCGCGGCAGCGCATCGTCATAATCGTCGTACTCTTAATACTCGCGAGAGATTCCGGGTTTTCGGTTTCCTGGAAACTATCTGCCCGTTTCGGATACAAAACCTAGCCGCTCGCAACTCCAAAGTGCCGACAACCGCGCTAGGATTAAACTCTGTCCAGATCCATCGCAACCCGGCCGCAAGCCGCACAAGGGGCCACGATGCGCATTCTGATCGTCGGCGGGACCGGCAACCTCTCCTCCGCCTGCTCGGCGGCGGCCCTGGGGGCGGGCCTGGAGGTCTTCAATCTCAACCGCGGGCTAAAGCCCGCAGAGACCGCCCCAGGGGTGACGAGGCTTAAGGCCGATATCCGCGACCAGGACGCGACACGGGCGGTGCTCGGGGATCTGCGCTTCGGCGCGGTGGTAGACTTTATCTCATACACGACGGAGCAGTTGACCGCGAGCCTGGCCGCGCTCGGCGAGCGGAGCGATCAATATGTCTTTATCAGCACCGCCTCGGCCTATCGCAAACCCCCGGTCGAGCACGTCATCGCCGAGGGGACTCCGCTCGCCAACCCTTTCTGGGCCTATTCGCGGGCCAAGATCGACTGCGAGCGGCTGCTGGAGCGCATGGGGCGCGATCGGGGCCTCCCTTACACCATCGTGCGCCCCTCGCACACCTATGGACTGGGCTGGCTGCCGCTCGCCTTCGGCTCCTCGGACTTCACCATCGCGGCGCGTATGCTGGCGGGCAAGGAGGTTGTGGTGCACGGGGACGGTCAGTCGCTATGGACCCTGACCCATGCACGGGACTTCGCCGCGGGTCTCGTGGGGTTGCTGGGACACCAGGGGGCGCTGGGCGAGGCGGTGCAGATCATGGGGGACGAGGTGCTGACCTGGGACACCATCCATCGCACCGTGGCCGCCGCACTGGGTGTAGAGCCACGGATCGTCCATGTACCCTCGGACTTCATCGCCGCGGTGGATGCGGACATGGGCGAGCGACTGCTGGGGGATAAAGCCTACAGCGCGCTGTTCGATTGCTCCAAGCTCAAACGCCTGGTCCCCGGATTCCGCACCACAGTGGCGCTCCACCAGGGGGTTCGGGAGTCGGTGGATTGGCTGATGGCTGACCCGGCGCGGCGCACGGTCAATCCCAAGCTGGAAGAGACCGTCGAGGGTATCCTCGCCGCCTGGCATCGGGGCATGGCCGCAGCGCTGGGGTGACCCTGGATGCGGCAGCTTAAGCGCGGAACAATCAGGCCCCTAATGCCAATGGCTCGTAGCCCCCGCGCAGTGCGCCCGCCTGGTGCAGGTAGGCGAGGAGCTGGTTCACCGACTCGGGCACCGATATCTCCCCGGCGGCCAGTCGGACCTCCGGCGACTCCGGCGTTTCGTAGGGGCTGTCCACGCCGGTGAACAGCTTCAGCTCCCCGCGGTCCGCCTTGGCGTAGAGCCCCTTGGGGTCGCGCTCGCGGCAGATGCCGATCGGAGTGTCCACGAAGACCTCCAGAAACTGACCCTCGGGCAAGATGTCTCGGACGATCTGGCGATCGGCTCGGAATGGCGAGATAAAGGCAGTCAGGACGATGAGCCCCGCATCCGCCATGAGCCGGGCGACCTCGCCGACCCGACGGATATTCTCCTTACGGTCACCGTCGCTGAAGCCTAGATCCTTGCAGAGTCCGTGGCGGACGTTGTCGCCGTCCAATAAATAAGTATGGTAGCCCTGACCGGTGAGTATCTGCTCCAGTGCACCGGCAATGGTGGACTTGCCGGAGGCACTCAATCCAGTGAACCAGATGACCAATGGCCGCTGGAATTTCTGCTCGGCGCGGATCTCCTGATCCACCGGGTGGCTGTGCCAAACGACATTATTGCCCATGGGGGTGACTCCTAAGCTCTGTGTGAAAGGATTTGCGACCTGAACGCGAAAAGCATGCCAACCGCAAATTAACCCAAAAGAACGCCAATAAAATTGGATGCTTGCGCTTCCCGCCGACTAGCCTACTCGTGAAGACCGCACTCCCGCTTGAGCCCGAAGAACCGGGTCTCCTGCTCGCTCATGCCCGGCTCCAGGGGACGGCTGGTATGCACGTCTCCTACCGAGACATATCCCTTCTCCCAAAGCGGGTGATAACGCAATCCATGCTGCTGGAGATAACGGTAGACATCCCGGTTGGTCCAGTCGATGACCGGGTGGACCTTGAAGCGCCCATCCTGCACCCGAAGCACCGGAAGCGCGGCGCGGGTGTCCGCCTGCTGACGGCGCAGACCGGCGAACCAGGTGCCCGCTTCCAACTCTTTGAGCGCCCGCTGCATAGGCTCGACCTTGTTGATTCGGTTGTAGCGCTCGATACCCTCAACGCCCTGCTCCCACAGCCGGCCGTAGCGTGCCTCCTGCCAGGCGCGCGAGGTCCGGGGCCGGTAGACGTGCAGGTTGAGCTTGAGTCGATCGGTCAGCTCGTCGATAAAGCGGTAAGTCTCCGGAAACAGATGCCCAGTGTCCACCAGCACCACCGGAATGTCCGGCGCAACCCGGGTTGTCAGGTGGAGCATGAGCGCACCCTGGATGCCGAAGCTGGAGCTTAAGAGATGACGCCCGGGGAGGTTCTGCATGGCCCACTCGACCCGTTGGGTGGCGTCGAGCCCAGCCAGGTAGGCGTTGGCCCGGGCCAGTGCCTGGGGGTCGTCGGGGACCGGAGAATCGGTCAGCTCAGGGACGGCCATGGTCATTCTCCAACGGATTCGAATCGGGCTTGACGAGCCCTGCACGGATGCTGAAATCGCCGAGACGCTCGCCTGAGCTGCGCTCTGCGGCGAAGCGTCGGAAGAGCCCGTCCAGTGCGTCGAGTATCCCGGATTCGTTGAGGTTCTCGCCGTATAGCCGGTTGAGCCGCAGTCCGGTGCCGTCGCCGCCGAGCATCAGGTTGTAACGGCCCGGCGCCTTGCCCACCAGACCGATCTCGGCCACAAAGGGCCGGGCGCAGCCGTTGGGACAGCCGGTCATGCGCATGACCGTCGGGACCTGGCCGATCCCATGGTCTGCAGCCAGCCGCTCGATCTTGTCCAGCAGGTCCGGGAAATAGCGCTCCGACTCGGCCATGGCTTGGGGACAGGTCGGTAAGGCTACGCAGGAGATGGCGGCGAGTCGAATGGGGCTGCGCCCGTCCGCAAGCAGCCCGTGGTCTCGGGCGATGCCCTCGATACGCTTGCGCTGGCGCGCCGGGACACCGGCGACGGTCAGGTTCTGATTGGGCGTGATCCGGAAGTCGCCCTTGTGGACCCGGGCGATCTCGCGCAGACCGGTCATGAGCCGGGCCTGGGGCAGGTCCGCCACCCGGCCGTTCTCCAGATAGAGTGTCAGGTGCCAGCGACCGTCGGTCCCGTGCACCCAGCCGTAGCGATCGCCCTGATCGGTAAAGCCAACCGGATGCGCTGGGGTCAAGGTCAGGCCAGCGCGCCGCTCCACCTCGGACTTGAATGCGTCGAGGCCCATGCGGTCGATGGTGTACTTGAGCCGGGCGTGTCGGCGGCTCGTGCGGTTGCCGAAGTCGCGCTGGGTGGTGACGACTGCCTCAGCAATGGCCAGCACCTGCTCGGGCGCGACAAAACCCAGGGTATCGGCGAGCCGCGGATAGGTGCTGGCATCGCCATGGGTGGTCCCCATGCCGCCGCCGGCAGAGACGTTGAATCCCAGCAGTCGGTCCCCGTCGGCGATGGCGACGAACCCCAGATCGTTGGTGTAGACATCCACATCGTTGTGGGGCGGGACCGCCACCGCGGTCTTGAATTTGCGCGGCAGATAGGTCTCGCCATAGATGGGCTCGGATTCGGGCTCGCCGCCTTCCACGGGCTCGCCGTCCAGCCAGATCTCGTGATAGGCACGGGTACGCGGGAGCAGATGCTCGCTGATGCGCCGCGCCCAGTCATGGACCTCTGCATGCAGTGCGGACTCCACCGGGTTGGGGTTGCAGAGCACATTGCGGTTGACGTCCCCACAGCCCCCGATGGAGTCGATCATGGCCTGGTTGATGCGCTGGAGCAGCGGCTTCAAGTTACGCTTCAAGATGCCGTGAAACTGGAAGGTCTGGCGGGTGGTGAGCCTGACCGTGCCGTTGCCCAGCTCCTGCCCAACCCCATCGATGGCGAGCCACTGGGCGGGCGTGCAGACCCCGCCCGGCAGACGCGCCCGCAGCATGAAATCGTATTGGGGCTCCAGGAAGCGCTCGGTGCGCGCCTGGCGCTGGTCCCGGTCGTCCTGCTCGTAGAATCCGTGGAACTTGCACAGATGCGCGTCGGCCGGGGCCAGTGCACCGGTCAGCTCGTCCGCCAGGCTCTCGCGGAGCGTGCCGCGCAGGAACCGGCTCTGCGCCTTGATCGACTCGACCTCGTTGACTGGTGCGTCCATCAGTAGGTATCTCTCAGGTAGCGCGCGTCCTGGCGCAGGGTCTCGACGAATTCACATGCGGCGTCTTTGGAGAGTCCGCCGTGGTCCCGGGCGATACCGGCCAGGGTCTCGCGCACCGCCGACTCCATCGCGGTCGCGCCGCAGACATAGATCCGGGCGCCTTGCGCAAGCCAGCGCCAGAGCTCGGCACCCTCGGTACGTAGCCGGTCCTGGACATAGACCCGCTCGGGCGTGTCGCGGGAGAAGGCCGGGCTGAAACGATGGAGCAGACCGGACTTGCGGAAACGCAGCCAGTCGGCCTGATAGAGGAAGTCCCGGCGGAAGTGACGGTTGCCGAAGACCAGCCAGTTGCGTCCCCGGTCGCCCTGGGCCGCGCGCTGCTGGAGGAATGCCCGCAAGGGCGCGATACCGGTCCCGGCGCCCACCAGGACGATGGGCGTGTCGCCATCCTCCGGGAGCCGGAAGTGCGGGTTCTCGGCCACATAGACCTCCAGCGCATCGCCCTCCCCCAGCCGCTGCGCCAGGAACCCCGAGGCACCGCCCAAGCGGTCCCGACCGTCCACCCGGTAGCGCAATGTGCTGACGGTCAGATGGATCTCGTCCTCGGTCTCGGCCTGGGACGAAGCGATGGAATAGAGCCGGGGCTGGATCGGCTGCAGGAGCGCTGCCAGGTCCTGGGCCTGCGGACGGGCCGGGAATTGGATCGCCAGGTCGATGACCTGACGGCCCTGGCTGTAAGCGCGCAGAGCGTCGCGGTCCTGCGCCAGGACCGAGAGTCCCGTATCCCC
Source organism: uncultured Gammaproteobacteria bacterium (assembly GCA_963780725.1). Lineage (GTDB taxonomy): Bacteria > Pseudomonadota > Gammaproteobacteria > Chromatiales > Chromatiaceae > Thiodictyon. The sequence continues at coordinate 1,816,619 of CAWACV010000001.1, read as the reverse complement.
TGCGACCTTGGACCAGGCGGAGACCACCGTCGGATGGAGCCGGGTCAGCTCGAGTCGCGCAGTCAATGCCTCGGACAGGGCCAAGCGCTCGCCTCCCAGGGTCACATCCGCATCGTCCTTAAGCCCGGTGGCGGACAGGATCTGTGCGACCAGGGCCGGGTCGTTGCGAAACCGCACCCCAAGCGAGTCCCCCGGGGTGTAAGAGATGGCACGGGGGTCGATGCCTAAGGCCAGATGCCTGACCTCCGCAACCGAGTCCCGGGTCACGATGGGTCTGTTGTCCAGCACCGTGGCCCGGAAGGGGTTGTCCCGGTCATGACGCACCGGTGCGCGCAGCGGCACGACCTCCGCGTCGCGGGTCTGACCGGGGGCCGGTAGCTCCGACTCGACCAGGTCCAAGGCCACCGGAAACCAGCCCTCGGAGACCGGCTGGAAGTCCAGGTCCGCGTCCACGCGCTCCAGCAGCCGGCGGGCGCCCAGCTCCGCGAGACGTCGGTCGAAGTCGCGGCCGGCCTGGCAGAACCGCTCGTAGCTCGAGTCCCCCAGGCCGAAGACCCCAAAACTGAGACTCTCCAGGTTCGGGGCGCCCTTGCCGTTGAGAAACCGAAAAAGCTCCAGTGCGCACTCCGGGGGCTCCCCCTCGCCCTGGGTGCTGACGACCAGCAGTAGCAGCTGTTCTTTCGCCAGATCGCGGGGCCGGAAGTCGGACACCGAGACCACCCGATGGGCCAGGTGCCTGGCCGCCGCGTGCCGGCCAAGCGCCTCTGCGACCGAGCGGGCGTTGCCGGTCTGAGAGGCATAGAGAATGGTCAGGCGCGTGTTCGCCGCCGCGGACGCGGCGGCCAGCTCGGGCTCGGGCTCGGACAGGGTGCGCGCGGCAGCCAGCCCAGCCAGATAGCCGCTGGACCACAGGAGCTGCTCGGCGGTGAATCCGCGGACCGTCTGGGCCAGGCGCTGGAGCGGCAGGCCGTTGACCGGGCTTAACGAAAGCGTCTCGGCGGCAATCGGCTGGGCCGCCGCGGCTCGATTGTTCTGCATGGGACCACCCCCTTGGAGGTCCGACAGGACCTAGGCATTCTTGAGTGGCGATACTGGGGCGGCTCGGATATCTTTGGAAACGATAAATTCCGAAAACTTATTAACAAATGAGATAAATAATATTATCATGGAGTTTCGGGAGCTGAAATCCTTCGTTGCCGCGGTAGAGTCCGGACTCAACGTCAGTCAGGCCGCCACGGGGCTGCATCTGGTCCAGTCCGCGGTCTCGCAGCACCTAGCGCGCCTGGAAGAAGAGCTCGGCACCCGGCTCCTCGTCCGCCAGGGCAAGCGCCTGGCGGCACTCACCCCGGCCGGGGAAGAGGTCCTGCGCTATGCCCGGCAGGCACTCGCCATCCGCGAGAACATCCTGGCGGTGGGCCGCGACCATGTGGACGACTCCGGCGGGGTGCTGCGCATCGGGGCCACCCACACCCAGGCGCGCTATGTCCTGCCCCCGGTGATCCGCGCCTTCAGGCTCGCCTACCCCCGGGTGACGCTCCAGATCCATCAGGGCACGCCCCCCCAGCTCGCAGAGATGGCACAGACCGATGCCGTGGACTTCTCCATTTGCACCGAGGCACTGGGCGCCCACCCGGCGCTCGCCACCCTCCCCTGCTACCGCTGGAACCGCAGCCTCATCGCACCGCTCGGCCACCCGATCCTGGACTGCCATCCATTAAGCCTGGAGGCCATTTGCAAGTACCCGCTCATTACTTATGTCTTCGGATTCACCGGGTCCAGCCATCTGCGCTCCACCTTCGCCCGGCTCGATCTGGAGCCCCAGGTGGTCTTGAGCGCAGCGGATACCGATGTCATCAAGACCTATGTGCGCGAGGGGCTGGGCGTGGGACTGATAGCCACCGTCGCCTATTCGCTTCCGGCAGACAGCGATCTGGCCATTCGGGACCTGAGCCATCTCTTTCCGTGGGAAACCACGCTCCTGGCCTATCGCCGGGATAAGTACCTGAGACGCTATCAGCAGCACTTTATGGAGCTGATGCAGACGATGGTGCAGACGCAGGGCGCGCCGGGCCTTCCCCCGCCGAGCCCGGCCACCGAGGGGCACTAGCCCAGGAGCTCGAGCAGCCCCAGTCCCAGTGTTCCGAAAGGCAGGATGGCAACCCTGACCAATGGGTTTTCGGAGAACCGCTGGAAGGCGAAATCATGCATGGTCTCGACCTGCCCGATCAGGTGCCGCAGTTGTTGCCGATCGGAGAAGGCCCAGGGTGTCAGTCGCTCTAGCTCTGCGAGCTGTCGACGATAGTGCGTCAATGTGCCGTCGCGCATCCTGCGGGCATCCCGCTGCAGCAGCCAGGCGGAAGATAGCAGATAGAAGGCCAGCACCACATAAGCCACCAGGATGCCGATGGGCAGCGACGTGGTATCGAACCAGGGCATGCGCGCCACTGCCAGGAGCAACAGGACCAGAAGCGGATAAACGACGATGCGTACCCCCATATCGGTATAGCGGGCGACCGCACGCAGAGCGATCCAGCGGTCCACCAGGGTGCTGTCCACATGCAGCTTCTCCCGGGCATAATGCTCGCGGACCGGATCGGACCAGCGCAGACCCGCGCGGTCAAGCTCTGCGATCAACTGCCGAGCGCAGCCGGCAATGTCCAGATAGAGGAAGGCCAACAGCGACAGCGCCAGGGTGCTCAGGATACGCAGGTTGATATAGAGATCGCCCAACTCCCGATCCCGCAACGCGGCACTGCCCCCGCCCCCGCCCCCGATGGCCGAAAAAAGATTAATCACGAAATAGAAAAACAGCAGCGCGAGCAGCAGCGGCAGGAGCGAGCGCCACCCAAAACAGGCCCGTTTGCAGTGCCTTGCCCATACCCGTTCGGCATTATCCGGGCACCCGCTTCCCGCCGGGTGTGGGTTGTGGGTTAAGCGCCGATAGATCGCCTCGCGGATACGCCGCCGTCCGGCGCGGATCGACGAGAGCAGCGACTGCAACCTCAGCTGCCTGACCAGCCATCGGAAATCACCCGCGAGTCCATCGCGTAGACCCGGGGGCACCCTGGGCTCCGCGGGCGCGCCAGCAGCTGGGACCGACATATAGAACCTGCCGATCTGACGCACGACGCGGCGGCGCGCCAGGAACAGCACCGGGATGAAAAAGATGGAGAGTCCCGTCGCGAGAACCAGCAAGTAGACGGGCATCCAGGCACTGATGCCGCTCAAGAGACTGAATGGCTCCAGGCAGACCGGATTGTATGGGCTGGGACAGTCCAATCCCAACCGATTCAGAATGACGAGCAGGGACCCGATCGCAACAAGCGCAAGTGCGAGCGATGCCAGAAACACTAATGGGTGACCGAGAACGAACCGGCGAATGGTACCGTGATAGAGGAGCAGCACGCAGACCAGGGTCGCGGCAAAAAAGACCCCAGCCAGGACCCTGGCCCGCCATGGGCGTAGGGCTTCCTTGGCGGGAGAGGGCGGAGCGGATTCACCGCTCTGAAGCTCGACTGGGCCGTTCCGCCCGATCTCGTAGAGCCTGACCCGGGCAGGTTCGGCGGTCTGCGCCCCCCCTTCGTACCCAGTGGCACTGGAGAGCGGATGTGCGCCCGGGAATGCCTGGCGAACGGCAAGATACATCGCGGTTTGGTAGTTGACCCGAAAGGGCGGTATCCAGGCATCCGGGTCATATTCGGCCGGACTCAACCCGTAGCCGCTGGCCACGATCAGCCCGCGGGTCCAGGGCGAATCCGGGGCGTAACGCAGACGCGCATCCAGATCGGTGGTAAAGAATGCTGCCGCCGGGAAATAAGGACGTAGCGCTTGGAGAATTAACGTCTTATCGTGCAGGTCGCTGCCCAGGATACCGATGGCGAAGACCCTGGCGGGGGACTTGTCCGGATTCTGCAGCGACTCGATCTGCGCGGCCAGCCGGCGCAGATAATCGAGCTGCGCCTGACCCTCGGCGCGCTCGCTCGCCGGGCTGGGCGGAGGCGCGGACCCGGCACGCCCGGACGCCGGGCTCTCCGACGTCTTGCCGTCGCCCTGGCCCTTGCCCGCTGGGATATTGCCGTCCAATCCGCGCATATAGCTGAAATAATGGAGCCACGGGTAGCCGCGAAAATCCGCCACGGTCTCCAGTGCGTCAGGGTCGCCGTACTTCGCCTCGATCAGCGCGTTGGCAACCGCCACCGGCAAGGAGCGGCCATAGAGGCTGTCCCATTCGGAGATCAGAACGACATGCTTGGACGGGGATCGACTATGGTACTCGGCCCATTGCTCGAATGGCTCGTTGCCCTGCTCACCGGCTCCCCCAGGAACGATCAGCCCGTGGAAGGCGTCGTCGAGCCAATCGTTTGCGGTGCGTAGTTGACGGAACAGCCAGCCGGGTTTCCTGCCGCAGAACCCGCGCAATCGGAGCTCCTTCGACAACTGAGCGGCCAGCTCGCCGTCGTCGGGGATGAGGCGCTGGAAACCCACCGCCAGGCCGATACAGTCGTCCACGCTCGCGCAGTCTCCGTGCATCTCCGCGCGGCTCGTACCGAACGCATTGAAGAGCAGACTCGGCTCTGTTGCCGTCGCGGTCGCCGAGTAGTAATGAAGCCGCCAGGGCGATGGGGCCAATGCATCTTGAGTGCCATTGGCTCTGGATCGAACCTCCGCGATCAGGGCGGCCAATCCATCCGAATCCGCCGGACCCAACACCTTGACGGTCCGGCACAGGCACCGGCGCGGGGCCACCCATTCGGGTATCGAGTCGGCGAGACCCTGCATGCGACGGATGGGCTCCGTATTGAAGGCATTGCTGTTCAGCCACAATAGGACTAATTGCTCGGATCGTCCGGTTGCGTCTTTGCGGGCGAGTCGCTCGAAAGGAACCCGCTCCGGCAGATCTCCCCCGGCAGTCGAAAAATAACCGATATGGGTGGAGTCGACCGGCAGATAGCCGCCGACATCCAGACCGGACAGGATCGCATAGCGGGCGCGCAGACGGCCCTCGGCGGATTCCGCATAGGGACCGGCGTCCACCAGGGCCGCGATCAGGTGAACCTCGCCCACTCCGCAAGGTCCGGCAGTCGCCGGAGGCGTCCAAGGATCGGGGGCGCTTCCCCGGTCCTTAAGCTCGCGCTCGACGGCCTCGAAGGGGTCCTGCCAGAGACGGGCGGAGACCCGTTGGTCAGAGAAGGGTTGATCTTCCAGATTCGGGTTGGGCGGCCGGTCGGTTTGCAGCGGACCGGACCGAAACAAAACCACGCCGGAGATCGCGAGAAAGAGGACCAAGCCCGGCAGCAAAAGGCCGAGACCGTCTTGGGACGATTGCATGGGCGGCACTCCCGGAATCGTGGCAGGCGGTTGGACGACAACCCCGAGGAGACAGCGCGACCGTCTGGACCCGAACGGGTCTTGACGTCTGACTAAAGAATACTCGCTCGCAGGCCGAGCAACGGCGGACTGTCGACTGGTTTCTTGCAGACCGCTGCGTTACCCATGCCGCTCGGGTCCCGCCCCGCTCCGACTCGCGGTCTATGCGGGCGCCCGGCGACGCTTGTCCGTGTCCACCCCGGACCCATGTGCCTAAAGTATTCGGGCATCCTGAAGATCAGACCAAAACGGAGATCCTATGAAGATCGCGCGATTTCTCGACGCTCACGGCACCGCCCACCTGGGACGGCCAGTCGATGGCAACCATGCGCAGCGTTACGGCGGCAGCCTCTACCTGGGACTCACGGAGACCGGCGAGACCTTGGATGTGGCCCGCTGGCTGGCCCCGATCGCTCCAGTCAACATCTTCGGTATCGGCCTCAACTACCGCGCACATGCGGCCGAGACCGGCGCAGCCTTTCCCGACCACCCCGTGGTGTTCATGAAACCCACCACCACGGTCTCTAGCCCGGGCGACTCGATCCCGCTCCCGCTGGCCTGCGAGCATGGCCCTGAGGTGGACTACGAGGCGGAGCTGGCAGTGGTGATCGGACATACGGCGCGCGATGTACCCGCGGCGCACGCCCTGGAGTATGTCCTCGGATACACCTGCGCCAACGATGTCTCGGCCCGGCGGTGGCAGAAACAGGGGGGCGGCGGGCAATGGGTGCGCGGCAAGGGCTTCGACGGGTTCTGTCCGCTCGGTCCCTGGCTCGTCACGGCGGACGAGCTACCCGATCCCCAGGACCTGGAGATCGCCTGTATTCTGAACGGGGAGCGGGTTCAGACCGGACACACCGGCGACATGATCTTCGGGGTCGCCGAGCTGATCGCCTTCCTGAGCCGAGACACCACCCTGCTCCCCGGCACGCTGATCCTGACCGGCACCCCATCGGGGGTCGGGATGGCCCGCACCCCCCCCCGCTATCTCAAAGACGGGGACCGGGTAACGGTGACGATCGGAGGAATCGGGTCGCTGGAAAACCCGGTACGCCAGACCGTTAAGGACGCGAGTCTTCCGCCGTTGCCTGCGGCACCGTCCAAACGTCCGTGAACGGGAAGGGCGTCGCCTGTCCCAAGGGCACGTAGCCGAACACGATGTCGCCCTTGGTCCCGTCGTTCAGGGCCAATTGTCCGATACCGTTGCGCCCCCCCTGGTCCAGCACGATGTCCGCCCAGCCGGCACGGCCGTCGTCGCAATAGACATCGAAGAGCGTGTTCCGCGATCCGGTAAAGGCGTTATAGGAGCCGCGGCAGCCGTTGGCCCCGTTCGATACCCGGAAGGATGCGGCGAAGGGAGGGGTGGAGTCGTAGGTGCCGAGATAGAGCCCCCCATCCATAGACACCGCAAAGGGACCGGAAGTGGATTGGCCGGGGACATCGTCCGCCCGCGGCTCCTCGAAATAATCGAGCACGCTGCTAAGACAGGACGGATAGGCCTCGAGCTCCACGTTCGCGCAGAGGCGCTCGCCATAGTCGTCTGGCGTCACAACGGTGGCGATTCCCCCGGCATGGCCATTGACCAGTGATCCGCAGCCCGCGGGCAAGGCGGCCAGCAGCGGGACCGTGGCGAATGCGGCGAGTCTGAAGGCGAGTCTGAGCACGGACTTTGGTCTCCACGGACGATACCCCGACAGGGGCCTATTCCGACGATGCCCCCAACCCTGATCGAAAGGGCCGAGCGCGGCCGATCCCGGGCGCGTGCCGCGCGGACAGGCCGCCCCGGCACGGACGCTGCCAGTGTAGCCGCTTCCAGGCCCCGGATGTGGCAACGGGTTCGCGCCCTGACCGCCATCGGCTCATCGCCGGAAGACCGCCCCCGATCGCGCAAACTGGGGATCAGGTAGGTGCGCGCACCGATCGTTGGGGCTAAAGTTGCGCCCAACCGGGGACCTTGGCGCCCCCGCGGCCCGCCGGCATCCGCTGGGATCTCGGACCGGACCCGGGGAGGCGGGGCACCCATGTCAGGCCATTCAGCCACACATTGGAGCGGGATCACCCAGATGTTGCCAACCCAGAGCACCCGTAGCCCCGATCCCGCAACCCGCTCGGGGCAGATCCCCGCGCCGGGCAACCCGGGCCGCAGACTGGCCGGACGGCTCGCCGCCGCGGCAGCCATCCTGCTCGCCCTCGCAGGCTGCGCACAGCCCTCGAAGACCTGGGACGATGTAGCCCGCCAAATCCAGATCGTCGGCTGCACCAGCCGCTGTCAGGAGACCAAGGACCGGTGCGATGCGGATGCCGCTTTCGACTACGCGCAGTGCCAAGCGGGCTACAGCACCGCCAAACGGGACTACCGCTGGTGCCTGGCCGCTGGCGACCGGCAGTGCGGCTATCCTTGGTGGTCCTGCTCGGAGAACCGCTACGGCTATTGCACCAACCGCTACTGGGAGTGTTACGCCGCCTGCCGGAACACCCCGGGTTGACCGCCAGGGGCACCCGGGCCGCGCAACCGGCATCGCAAGTCCGGTCAGACTGCGACATCCTGTTGCCAAGCTCCAGGAACCCAGCTAACCAGGGCACTGAGCAGTCAAATCAAGGCATTGATTATGGATATTATTATCGTTTAGTTGCAAAAAAAATGCACATTGTTGGTTGAATGCAACGCCCAGGTGCGCCATTATTTGTGCAGTGCACAATTATTCCCGGCACCGCGCGGTAAACCCGCCCGCATCCGGGACCTGCCTCATCGGCAGGGGGTTACTATGTTCGACCGACTGAGTCCTCATCGCCCGATCGACGGCGATCGCCCCATCGATGCGAGTCTGCGCCTGGACGACGGCTCGCGCTACCGCATCCGACCCTCGGGAATCGGCGACCGCGCGTTTCTGGCAGCCTGTTTCGACGGGCTCTCGCAGGAGTCCCGGCGCATGCGATTTTTCAACAACAAAGGGGCCCTGACCCCGGGTGACCTGGACCTCTTCTCCGGGGCCGACGGGTACGACCATATCGCGCTCGCGGCCGTACGGATCGACGCGTCTGACCAGGAAGTGGAGCCCCTGGGGTTTGCCCGCTGCCTGCGCCTCGCCCCGGGCGGGGAAAGCGCGGAGCTCTCCATCACGGTGTCGGACCGGTTCCAGGGCCAAGGCATCGGCTCGGCGCTCCTGGACCATCTGATCCGTGCTGCACAAGCCCAGGGGATACGCCGTTTCCGCTTCGAGGTGCTGGTTGAGAACCGCGGCATGCGGGGGCTGGCGCAAAAGCTGGGCGGGGATGCCCGCTGGCTGGGCGACGGCATCGTGGAATATAACTGCGCCCTGCCCGATCCTGTCCCGGGCGCGCCAGTCTGGGACCTGCCCTGGTACCTGGATCCAGGCGCCTGGATCGCGGCCTGGATCGCACCGGGCACCGTTGCCTGGCAGACCAACCTGGAACATTGTCTCGCCTGGGTCCGGGCGGCCAACGAGGATCTCCACCACAGGCTGGACGTCGGACATCGCCCGGCACAAACCGACTGGTCGGACGCGGCCTGAAGGCGCGCCCCGTATCGACTCAGTGCTTTCCCGGCAAAATTGGTCTTCCAGTTGCTTTATCTGTTCGGCCTGTTGGCGGATAACCGCAAATTGCTTTGCATACCGACCCTCCAAGCCCGTCGCAATGTGTTGAGCTCGTCGGTGAACTCCGGCTCCACGGTCGGGATCTCGCCCAGATAGACCTTACCGGAGGTCCCGTCCAGGGTGATCATGTCGCCTTCCTTGAAGCTGGTGTCGCCGACGATGGCGATGCGCTCGACCGCCGCCCGACTCTGCTCGCTTTACCTAAAGAGATCCTCCAGAGTCGCAGCGGTCAGTATCCGAGTCAGCCAGAGGTCCAGTTGCGCCGGTTCGGCGCCTTGAACGCGCGACTCGATGTCTGGCGTCATTGGTCCGAACTTGACCTGAAGCAGCCGCAGCAACGCTTTGGCTTCGCCGCGCTGCTCGCCTTCCTCCCGGGCAACCAGATCGCGGCCAAGCAAAACAGCAAGCGATCCCGGTCAATGCGGTCGAAGAACCGCTTGAGGTCCAGTTCCACGACGTATACGACTTCGTCGGTCAGGTGCTGAATGGACGGGGTCAGCCGGTCGTAACGCGCCTCGACGAGACTCACAGCCAGTTCCCTATCACGATGCACCGCGCCAAGTTAGCCTCGAACGGACGTGTCGTGGCCTGTGCCCATGATCCGGATCGATCCAAGGTCTTCCGATCGCCTGGACTATTCATGGAGCTCAGGAACATGGCAATCCTCATAGCGCTCGACCAAGACCCCCACGACTTCCATCAGCGAGGCCAGGGGATGGGACTGGTCCTCGCCCACCTCATCGACCAGACGATCCAGGAAGGCCACCAGACGATCATAGTCTTCCTCGGAATGAGGGACGCAAAGCAGCGGCGCCAGAACCGGCCAGGAGCCGAGTGCCGCGGTGATTTCGCTAGTCTGCATCGTTTACTCCTCCCGCCACTTGCCGTCGTCGTACTCCACATGGGTGAGCACCGCGCGGACATAGATCTTGGCACAATTGTAGTGGATGGCGGCAATGAGCCGCACCTTGTTGCCGCCGACATTGAAAACGGTCAGCTTGCCAACCTGGTCCGCCGCGGGAAAGACTTTACGCAGGTCGGCGAAGGATGAGAAATCTTGCCTCTTGGCGAGCCGATACCAATGCGCCAAGGCAGACCTGCTGTCCGGATATGGCTGATGATGTGCATGATGGCGGTTGACCCGCTCCACGCAGTATTTAATTCGCGGGTTCAAAAAAACTGGCCCGCGACTCCGTAACGGACCCGCGGGCCATCGGGTGCGGGGGCATCCCGCCCCCGCTGCATGACCGGGGCGGGACGCCCCGGCTCCGGCTTTACTGCGGAGTCTTCAACGCCGCATGCGCCGCCGCCAACCGTGCCACCGGCACGCGCGGACCCGAGCAGCTCACATAGTCGAGCCCCGCCCGGTGGCAGAAGTCGATGGCAGCCGGGTGTCCGCCGTGCTCGCCGCAGATGCCGACCAGGAGATCCGGCTTGACCGAGCGGCCCCACTTGACCGCCAGCTCCATCAGCTTGCCCACGCCCAGCTCGTCCAACACCTCGAAGGGGTTGTCGCGCAGGATGGCGGACTGGTTGTAGAGCGGCAGGAACTTGTTCTCCGCATCTTCGCGCGAGAACGAGAAGGCCGCCTGGGTCAGGTCGTTGGTGCCGAAGGAGAAGAACTCGGACTCCTCGGCCAGGCTCTCGGCGCGCATACAGGCGCGCACCACCTCGATCATGGTGCCGAACTGGAAGCTCACCGGCTTGCCGTCGCGGGCCTTGATCTCTTCGTGGATGGCATCGACCCACTGCTTGACGATCTTGAGCTCCTGAGCGGTACAGACCTGGGGCACCTTGATCTTGGGGTGCACCTCGATCCCGGCCTTCTGGCACTCGGCGGCCGCCTCCAGGATCGCCCGGATCTGCATCTGGTAGATCTCGGGGAAGGTGATGCCTAAGCGCACGCCGCGGTGGCCGAGCATGGGGTTGGTCTCGAACAGTGCGCGGACCTTGCGCAGCATCCGCTCCTTCTTGACGATGACCTCTTCCACCAGCATCGGGTCGAGCTGCCGGCGCAGCGCATCGACGTCGGCGCGGGTCTTCTCCGGGGCCTGCATCAGGCTCATGGCCGCACCCAGCGCGGTCAGTCCGTGGGCGTTCTTGGCGAGCTGGCGCAGCTCCGCGAGCTCGCGCTCCAGCACGTTCTCGTTGGGCAGGAACTCGTGGATCGGCGGGTCGAGCAGACGGATGACCACCGGGTACGGGGACATGACCTCGAACAGCGACTTGAAGTCCTTCTGCTGCAAGGGCAGCAGCCGGTCGAGGGCGGCCTGGCGCTCTTCCTGGGTGTCGGCCACGATCATGTCGATGACGATCGGCAGACGCGCCGGGTCGTTGAACATGCGCTCGGTACGCGCCAGACCGATGCCGACGGCACCGTACTTGAGCGCGCGACGCGCATCGACCGGGGTGTCGGAGTTGGCCATGACCTTGAGCCGCGACACCTCGTCGGCCCAGCCGAGCAATGTGTTTAGCTCGTCGGTGAACTCCGGCTCCACGGTCGGGATCTCGCCCAGGTAGACCTTACCCGAGGTCCCGTCCAGGGTGATCATGTCGCCTTCCTTGAAGCTGGTGTCGCCGACGATGGCGATACGCTTCTCGACGTCGACATGGATCCCCTCGGCACCGGCCACGCAGCACTTGCCCATGCCGCGCGCGACCACCGCCGCGTGCGAGGTCTTGCCTCCGCGCGAGGTCAGAATGCCCTCGGAGGCGAAGAAGCCGTGGATGTCCTCGGGCTTGGTCTCCTCGCGCACCAGGATGACCTTGAACCCCTGCTCCTTGCCGAGCATCTCCGCGCGGTCGGCGTCGAACACCGCGATGCCGGAGGCGGCACCCGGGGAGGCCGGCAGGCCGGAGGCCACGGCCGTCGCCTTGGCCTTGGGGTCCAAGCGCGGGAACAGCATCTGCTCCAGGCTCTCCGGGGCGACCCGCAGCAGCGCCTGCTTCTTGTCGATGATGCCTTCCTTCACCATCTCCACGGAGGTGCGCACCTGGGCCACGGCGTTCATCTTGCCGTTGCGCGTTTGCAGGCAGTACAGGGTGCCGCGCTCGATGGTGAACTCGAAGTCCTGCACCTCTTTATAGTGTTGCTCCAGACGGTCGCGCAGCGTGTCGAGCTGCTTGGCCATCTCCGGCATGTCGGTCTTGAGCACGGACAACGGCTTGGGGGTGCGGATACCCGCAACCACGTCCTCGCCCTGGGCGTTGACCAGATACTCGCCGTAAAGGGTGTTCTCGCCGGTGCCGGGGTCGCGGGTGAAGCCCACGCCGGTGCCGGAGTCGTCCCCGCGGTTGCCGAAGACCATGGTGCAGATGTTGACCGCGGTCCCGTTGGCCATGGCCGGGGTGATGTTGAACTGGCGACGGTAGTCCACCGCGCGCTTGCCGCCCCAGGAGCCGAACACGGCCTTGATGGCGATCAGGAGCTGCTCGTAGGGGTCCTCCGGGAAGGGTCGGCCGGTCTGCTCCTGCACGACCCGCAGGAAGCGCTCGGCGGCGTCTTTCAGGTCGGAGGCGGACAGGGCCACGTCTTCCTTGACGCCGGCAGCCTTCTTGACCAGCTCGAACTGCTTATCGAAGTGCTCGTCCGACACGTTCAGTGCGATCTTGCCGAACAACTGGATAAAGCGGCGGTAGGCGTCGTAGCCGAAGCGGGGATCGTTGGTGGCCTTGATCACGCCCTCGAGGGTCTTGGCGTTAAGGCCCAGATTGAGGATGGTGTCCATCATGCCGGGCATGGACATGGCCGAGCCGGAACGCACCGAGACCAGCAGCGGCTCTTCGGCGCTGCCGAAGCCCTTCTTGGTTTTCTTTTCCAGGTCGCGCATCTGGGCGTGGACTTCGTCCATCAGCCCCGGGGGCAGCTCCTTGGTCGGGGAGGCCAGGAACGCCAGACACGCCTCGGTAGAGAGTACGAAGCCCGGCGGGACGTTGAGCCCGATCTGGGTCATCTCGCACAGGTTGGCACCCTTGCCGCCCAAGAGGTGCTTGTTCTTGCCGTCCCCTTCCTCGAAAGCGAATACGTATTTCTTGCTGTCGGCTGCCATGGCTCGTTGAGACCTCGATCGGTGGATGTTCGGATTTCTGGATTCGGTCAGGGGGCCACGTTAAGCCCGGGTGTCCGCGGTCTCCTCGCGCCCCCTCGGATACTGCGACCGCTATTGTCGCAGAGGTTTGCCTTTGCCAGGGCATGTTATCAGCAACGAGTTGCCGAACGGCAAACGCGCCCGCTGCGCCCCGGGGGACCGGACCCCCATCCCGGCCGCGGCGCTCGACCCCGCTGTTCGAGGAATACCGTCCGCTCAAGTGGCCCGGGGACCCCTTGGCACGGAAGACTGCGCCCTGCTCGCACCTGCGGACCTTACCACGAAGGCGTCGGGTATACTCACCGGCTTTCCCGACCCCGCCGACAGACCTAACGCCATGCTGGACAAGACTTACAACCCACAAACCCTGGAGCAGACCTGGTACAAACGCTGGGAAGACCGGGGCTGGTTCGCCCCGCTGCCTGGCCCGGACGGCACCGGCCAAACTGCCGGCCAGACCGATGGCGTCGGCACCTATTGCATCATGATCCCCCCGCCCAACGTGACGGGTAGCCTGCACATGGGCCACGGGTTCAACAACACGGTCATGGATGCCCTGGTGCGCTTCCGCCGGATGCGCGGAGACCGCACCCTGTGGCAGCCGGGCACGGACCATGCCGGGATCGCCACCCAGATGGTCGTGGAGCGCCAACTGGAGGCGCAGGGCCTGACCCGCCACGACCTGGGCCGGGACGCATTCATCGAGCGGGTCTGGGAGTGGAAGGCCGAGTCCGGCGGCAACATCACCCGTCAGCTCCGGCGCCTGGGGTCGTCTCTGGACTGGACCAACGAGCGCTTTACCATGGACGAAGGGCTCTCCGAGGCCGTGCGCGAGGTCTTCGTGCGGCTTTACCAGGAGGGTCTGATCTACCGCGGCAAGCGTCTGGTGAACTGGGATCCGGTGCTGCACACGGCGGTCTCGGACCTGGAGGTCCTGTCCGAGGAAGAGTCCGGTCACATGTGGGACATGCGCTACCCGCTGACCAACGGGACCGGATACCTGGTGGTCTCCACCACCCGCCCAGAGACCCTGCTCGGCGACTGCGCGGTGGCGGTGAACCCCAACGACGAGCGCTACAAGCACCTGATCGGGGAGCTGGTGGAGCTGCCGCTGACCGGCCGGCGCATCCCGATCGTTGCGGACGACTACGCGGACCCCGAGTTCGGCACCGGCTGCGTCAAGATCACCCCGGCGCACGACTTCAACGACTACGAGGTCTGGCTACGCCACCGGGACGAGACCCCCATCTCCGCCCAGCCCCACGGGGGCCTGATCAACATCTTCACCCCGGATGCGGCGGTGCGGCCCAACCTCCCGGAGGAAGGCCAACTGCTGCCCGCGCACTATATCGGGCTCGACCGCTACGAGGCGCGGAAGCGGATCGTCGCGGAGCTGGAGTCTCAGGGGCTGCTCGCCGGGGTCAAAGAGCACCGGCTACAGCAGCCCCGCGGCGATCGCTCCGGGGCGCTCATCGAGCCCTATCTCACCGACCAGTGGTATGTGCGCGTGGCCCCGCTCGCCGGCCCCGCCATCGCCGCGGTCGAGGACGGGCGCATCCGCTTCGTCCCGGACAATTGGAAGAACACCTATTACGACTGGATGCGCAATATTAAGGACTGGTGCATCAGCCGCCAGATCTGGTGGGGGCACCGCATCCCGGCCTGGTACGACCCCCAGGGCAACGTCTATGTGGGCCGGTCCGAACAAGAGGTGCGCGACACCCACGGGCTCGGGGCCGACGCCGTCCTGGTCCAGGACCCGGACGTGCTGGACACCTGGTTCAGCTCCGCGCTCTGGCCCTTCAGTACTCTGGGCTGGCCAGAGGATACCGAACGATTGCGCGCCTTCTACCCCACCTCGGTGCTGATCACCGGCTTCGACATCATCTTCTTCTGGGTTGCCAGGATGATCATGATGGGCCTCAAGTTCATGGGGGACGTGCCATTCAGGGACATCTATATCCATGGGCTGGTGCGCGACGCCCACGGGGACAAGATGTCCAAGTCCAAGGGAAATGTCCTGGACCCTATCGATCTAATCGATGGGATTGGACTGGAGCCACTGGTCGAGAAGCGCACCAAGGGCATGATGCAGCCCCATCTGGCCGAAAAGATCGCCCGGCAGACCCGCAAGGACTTCCCGGACGGCATCCCCGGATTCGGTACCGACGCACTGCGCTTCACCTTCGCCGCGCTCGCCACCACCGGGAGGGATATCAAGTTCGACCTGGGGCGCATCGAGGGGTACCGCAATTTCTGCAACAAGCTCTGGAACGCCTCCCGCTATGTGCTGATGAGCACGGAGGGTCAGGATTGTGGAAGCGAGGGCCAAGGGCCGAGGGCCGAGGGCCTGGATGGCGGCACGCCCGCACCGATGGAATTCAGCGCGGCCGATCGGTGGATCCGGGCAAGGCTGCATGCCACCGTGGCGACCGTGATCGAGTCCATGGAGGGCTACCGCCTGGACCTGGCCGCCCAGGCGGTCTACGACTTCACCTGGAACGAGCTGTGCGACTGGTATCTGGAGCTCTCCAAGCCGGTCCTGACCGGTGCGGATGCCTCGGATGCGGCCAAGCGCGGCGCCCGCCGCACCCTGGTGACCACCCTGGAGACCCTGCTGCGGCTCGCTCATCCATTGATGCCATTCATCACGGAGGAGATCTGGCAGAAGGTCGCACCGCTCGCCGGGGTCGCGGGCGAGACAGTCATGCTGGCCCCCTACCCCGTGCCGGACCCGGGTGCAGCCGACCCGGAGGCCGAGGCGGAGATCGAGTGGGTCAAGCAGTTCATCCTGGGTATGCGCCGGATCAAGGGCGAGATGAACATCCCCCCGGGCAAACCATTGCCGGTGCTGATCGCGAGCGCATCGGCGCGCGACCGGGACTGGATCGAGGCGGCCAGGCACTATCTGGACTTCCTGGCCCGCACCGAGTCCATCGCGATCCTTGAAGACGAGTCGCAGGCCCCGGAGTCCGCAATCGCCCTGGTAGGCGAGATGAAGATCCTGATCCCGATGGCCGGGTTGATCGACCGCGAGGCCGAGCTTAAACGACTCGACAAAGAGATCGCCCGACTCACGGACGACGTGGTCCGTACCGAATCCAAGCTCGCCAACCCGAGCTTCGTGGACAAGGCACCGGATGCGGTGGTCCAAAAGGAGCGAGCCAAGCTCCTTGAGCACGCGGCGGCCATCGCCAACCTCAAGACCCAGCGGGAGCGGATTGCGGCTCTTTGAGCCGAGCCGCAAAGATGCGGAGTGCGGGAGTCAGCGCAAGGATATCTTTCTGCGGTATACGTGGCGACAGCTCCGCAGCGAGCGCCCGGGTCAAACCCGCCACCGGGCCCTTGGCCGCCCCGCTGGAAGCATGGAACGGCATGCCGGTACCCGCGGCGACCGAGCCGAGAAGGAACACGCTTGCCGACTCCGCCACGAAGTCGCGCGGTTGTGCGCGTTGACAAGATCTCGACAGCCCCCCATCTCCGCCCCATGACCCAATCGCACACCAGTCGCAACGGACGGAGGCAGCACAATGAAGGTCGCGGTTATTGGCGGAACGGGTTTTGTCGGCGTCCACCTGGTGGACCGTTTGATTCGGGAGGGTCACACCCCCCGCCTGCTGGTGCGCCCCGGTAGCGGCTCCAAGGTGGAGCAGCCCGGGTGCGAGCGGGTTGAGGGCGACGTGACTCTGCCCCGGTCCCTGGACGACTGCCTGGCGGGCGCGGAGGCGGTTATCTATCTCATCGGCATCCTGCGCGAGTTTCCCGCGCGCGGGATCACCTTCGACGGTCTGCAACGACAAGGGGTCGAGGACACCGTCGCCGCCGCCCGACGCCAAGGGGTGAGTCGCTTCATCCTGATGAGCGCCAACGGCGTCCGAGCGGACGGCACCCCCTATCAGCGCTCGAAGTACCAGGCAGAGCAGGCGCTGAAGGCATCGGGGCTGCGGTGGACCATCTTCAGGCCTTCCGTAATCTTCGGCGACCCGCGCGGGCGCATGGAGTTCTGCTCGCAGCTCAAGCGGGACATCGTGGACAGTCCCTTGCCCGCCCCGCTCTTCTACGCCGGGTTGTTGCCCAAGAATCCGGGCGGCTTCCAACTCGCCCCGGTGAGCGTCGACGACGTGGCCGCCGCCTTCGCCCTGGCCCTGAGGGAGCCGGAAACCGAGTCCCAGACCTACGGGCTTTGCGGCCCGGACAGGAAGAGTTGGAAGGAGATCATCTCCACCATCGCTGCCGCCTGCGGCCGTACCAAGTGGACGCTTCCCGCACCGGCGATAGGGGTTCAGGCCGCGGCCAGACTCCTCGACCGCTACTCCTGGTTCCCCATCACCCGGGACCAGATCTCCATGCTCCTGGAGGGCAACGTCTGCGAGGGGAACGACGCCTTCGCCCGTCTCGGTCTCACACCCCAGCGTTTCGGGATCGAGTCCCTGGCCTACCTGCGGACCTGAGTCCGGCTCCACGAAGCGCGATCTAAGGGGGTGGACTGGATCGGATCGACAGCGCCCGCAAGCCCCAAGAAAACCGGTGTCCTTTCCTAAGCCGTAGATCCGACCGGCACCACTCCGTCCCCGATCGGTCCTAATCGATGAACAACTCGGGCGCGACCGCGCGCCCTCCCGCGGACGACGACTCATCCGCGCCCGAGCAAATGTCGCCGAACCGGCATATTCGCGCGCTCGTTTTTACAGTAGGATCGCGCTCCTTCGCCCGCCCGCGCACCCGCGCGATACCGGGGACATCCACTGCCGACACCAACTAGGGAGATCCGCCGTTGCCTAAGCACTCAGCCCTGCGCCTCGCCCTGCCCGTTCTGTGTGCGTCCATGCTGACCGCCACCGCGGCCATCCAGGCCGAAGAGACGGTGCACCTGTACAACTGGAACGACTACGTCGCCGAGGACACGCTCGCCAATTTCCAGAAGCGCACCGGAATCCGCCCGGTGCTCGATCTATACGATGCCAACGACGTGTTGGAGGCCAAGCTCTTCGCCGGCAGCAGCGGCTACGACGTGGTCTTTCCCACCGCGCGCCCTTTCGGTGCCCGCCACATCAAGGCCAGACTCTACCAGCCCCTGGACAAGTCCAAGCTCCCCGGTCTCGACAAGCTTGACCCGGCCATCATGAAGAGCCTGGAAGACCTGGATCCGGGCAACAAGTATCTGGTGCCCTACATGTGGGGGACCACCGGACTGGGCGTGAACACCGCCAAGGTCAAGGCCGCCCTGGGTGAGGACGCCCCGGTCAACACCTGGGCACTGATCTTCGATCCCGAGAAGGCGGCCAAGCTCAAGGACTGCGGCATCAGCATGCTGGACGACCCTTCCGAGGGCTTCTCCGCCGCGCTCGCGTATCTCGGCCGCGACCCCAACAGCCGCACCGAGGAAGACGTGAAGGCCGCCACCGACCTGCTCAACAAGGCGCGTCCCAACATCCGTTACTTCCACTCCTCCCAGTTCATCAGCGACCTGGCGAACGGAGACCTGTGCGTCGCACACGGCTACTCGGGCGATATCCTCCAGGCCAAGAGCCGGGCTGAAGAAGCCAAGAAGGGCGTGGAGGTCTCCTACAACATCCCGAAGGAAGGCGCGGTGCTTTGGACCGATGTCATGGCAATCCCCAAGGATGCCCCCAATCCGGCCGCTGCCAATGCCTATATTGCCTATATCCTGGACCCCAAGGTGGTGGCGGACATCTCTAACTTCGTCTTCTATGCCAACCCCAATCCGGACTCGACCCCCTTCCTGGACGAGGCACTGCGCAACGACCCGGGGATCTATCCAACCCCGGAGGTCAAGGCAAAGCTGTTCGTGATGGCCACGCCCACCGACAAGGAAATGCGCGCTTTAAATCGTCTGTGGACGCGCATCAAGGCCGAGCGCTGAGCCCGGATGCACAGAGCTTCAGAGGAGAGGTAGTACCCAGATGGCACTGACCGCCGAACGCCGCAAGCTCGAGCCTTGGCAGGACCCAAAGGCCGCGCCCTATGTCCGCATCGACCACGTCACCAAAAAGTTCGACGATGTCTATGCAGTCGACGACGTGAGCCTGGACATCTACCAGGGCGAGTTCTTCTCGCTCCTAGGGAGCTCCGGCTGCGGCAAGTCCACCCTGCTGCGTATGCTGGCCGGGCTGGAGCGCCCCACCTCGGGGCGCATCTATATCGACGGGGCGGATGTGACCGACATCCCGGCTTATTCGCGCCCCGTCAATATGATGTTCCAGTCCTATGCATTGTTTCCCCACATGACGGTGGAGCAGAACGTGGAGTTCGGCCTGAAACAGGACCGAATGCCGCGCAAGGAGCGCGCGGAGCGGGTCGGGGAGATGCTCTCTCTTCTCCAGATCGCCGGTTTGCGCAAACGCAAGCCGGACCAGCTCTCCGGAGGCCAGCGCCAGCGCGTGGCACTCGCGCGCACGCTCGCCAAGCACCCCAAGCTACTGCTCCTGGACGAGCCCCTGGGTGCGCTCGACAAGCGCCTGCGCGAGAGCGCCCAGTTCGAGCTGGTGAACCTCCAGGAGCGCATCGGCATCACCTTCGTGACCGTCACCCACGATCAGGAAGAGGCGATGACCATGTCCACCCGCATTGCCGTCATGAATGCGGGCCAGATACTCCAGGTGGACACACCCACCGCCATCTACGAGTATCCGGAGTACCGCTTCGTAGCAGACTTCATCGGGCTTGTGAACCTCTTCGAGGGCAAGGTGGTGGAGGTTTTGGGGGACCAGTTGCTGGTGGAATCCCCGCTGGGGCGCACCATCCGGATGCATACGCTGCACCCCCACCCCATCGGCACACCGGTCACCGTCGCCATCCGCCCGGAAAAGGTTCGGCTCGCACAGGAATACCGGGAAGACGGGGTCAATCAGATCAAGGGCGTCGTGGAAGACATTGCCTACTTGGGCGACGTGTCGATCTACCGGGTACGGGTCAGCCCCGGGATGCTGGTGGAAATGACGCTCACCAACGTCCTGCCGCGCATGGAGCAGGACCTGACCTGGGGCCAGGAAGTCGCCATGGAATGGTCGCCCAACAGCGGCGTCGTGCTGACGGAGTAGCCTGGAACATGGCCTGGTTACCTGAGCTGAAGCCCTTGAGCGAGCGCCGTCTCGGTCGCTGGCTCAATATCGGCACCCCCTATCTCTGGCTGGGGCTCTTCTTCCTGCTGCCCTTCGCCATCGTCCTGCACATCAGCCTGGCCGAGACCGCGCTCGCCCAGCCGCCCTATACCAGACTATGGGAATGGGCGGGCGACGGCATGCTTCAGATCCGGCTCAACCTGGGCAATTACACCCTGGTGTTCCAGGACGAGCTCTATCTCGCGGCCTTCCTCAACTCGCTTCAGGTCGCGCTGATCTGCACCATCCTATGCCTGCTGATCGGCTACCCAATGGCCTATGCCATCGCGACTGCGCCGGAGCGCCGGCGGGTGCTGCTCCTGATGCTGGTGATCCTGCCCTTCTGGACTTCCTTCCTGATCCGGGTCTATGCCTGGATCGGAATCCTGAAGCCAAACGGGCTCTTGAATAACTTCCTGATCTGGCTCGGGCTCATCGACCAGCCGCTAACCATACTGCACACCCAGGCCGCGGTCTATATCGGCGTGGTCTATTCCTATCTCCCGTTCATGATCCTGCCGCTCTATGCCAACCTGACCCGGCTCGACTTCAGTCTGCTGGAGGCGGCCGCGGATCTCGGTTGCCGCCCGTTCAAGGCGTTCCTGAAGGTCACACTGCCCCTGTCGCTGCCTGGCATCGTCGCAGGCGGCATGCTGGTTTTCATCCCGGTGGTGGGCGAGTTCGTGATCCCGGATCTATTGGGTGGGCCCAGCAGTCTGATGGTGGGCAAGATGCTCTGGACCGAGTTTTTCGGCAACAAAGACTGGCCGCTGGCCGCAGCGCTCGCCATCTGTCTACTCGCGCTCCTGGTAGTGCCCTTCGTGATGATGCAGCGCCTGGAGCAGCGCATAGGTGGGGACGAGCTATGAACGGCAGCCGTTGGAAGCTCTATACTTTTCTGGGGCTGGGTTTCGCCTTTCTCTATATGCCCATCCTGCTCCTGATCGTCTATTCGTTTAACGAGTCCAGACTGGTCACCGTCTGGTCCGGCTTCTCCACCAAATGGTACGGGGAGCTGATTCACAACCGCCAACTCCTGGACGCTGCCTGGCTCAGCGTGCGGATCGCCGCCACCAATGCCACCTTCGCGGTGATCCTGGGCACCCTCGCCGCCAACGCATTGGTGCGCCACGGCAAGTTCCGCGGACACACTGGCTTTCAGCTCTTGATCACCGCACCGTTGGTCATGCCGGAGGTCATCACCGGGCTCTCCCTGCTTCTGCTCTTCGTCGCCATGGACCACTTGATCGGCTGGCCGAGCGGGCGCGGATTCACCACCATCACCATCGCACATATCACCTTCAGTATGGCCTTCGTCGCCGTGGTGGTGCGCTCGCGCCTGACCCAGATGGACCGCTCGCTGGAGGAGGCTGCGATGGACCTGGGCGCCCGCCCGCTCAAGGTCTACTTTGCGATCACGCTGCCCCTGATCGCCCCGGCGCTCTTCTCCGGCTGGCTCTTGGCATTCACCCTGTCGCTGGACGATCTGGTGATCTCCAGCTTCGTCGCCGGTCCCGGCTCCACCACGCTGCCGATGGTGATCTATTCGAGCGTCCGCATGGGGGTCTCGCCCCAGATCAATGCGCTGGCCACCATCGTCGTCGTCATCGTTTCGGTGGCGGTGGTCGTCGCTGGAATCTCCATGCGCCAGCGGCCGGCGTCGAAGGCAAACTGAGCGCCATCGGGGCGCTTTAAGGTTAAGCGGGATCTCGGGTAGAGGCGCGCAGTCCGCGCAGGCGCTTATACCAGAGGCTGTCGGGGATAAACATTGCGTAGACCAGAGCAAGAATGAGCGCTTGGTACCAGAGGCTGGTGAGCCATGGAGGTGTGACACCCGCGGCGAGCCAGCTCTCGGCCAAGCGCTGGAGATTGAAGAAGCTGAAATAGGCGATGAACGCCAGCAGCAGCCGCCCAGAGGTCCGTTGGCGCGGGGAGACCGCCACCAGGGGCACGGCGACGATGACCAGGGTAAAGATCGCCAGGGGTGCGGAGAGTCGATGCTCCAGCTCGGTGCGGTCTGCCAGGTCCGCAGAGCCCAACAGATCCAGGGTGGCGGCGGCGGATCTCTTGTTGCTCGCGGGGCGAATCTCTCCGCTGTTGCGCAGTCTGATCTCGTATTCGTCGAAATCCCCGATCAGATAGTTTGGCTGACCCGCGTTGCCGTCGAACCGGTGTCCGTTAACGAGGGTGACCAGATGGTCGCCGGTGGGCTCGTCTAAGCGATGCCGGCCATTGTCGCCGACCACCACCCGGGTGGTCGAATCGCGGCGATCCAGGATAAAGACCCGCTCCAGCCCCTTCTCGCGGTCGATGGCGCCGATGTAGACGACCAGATTGCCCTCCTCCTCCACATAGAAGCGCCCCGCCTGAAGCCCCGCGACCTGCGCCGCCTGCTCCTTTTGCTCGAGCCGGATCCCCGCGATGCCCGAGGCCGCCCAGGGTTGCAGACTAAGCGCAAACCACCCGGTGATCAGGCCGACAGGCAGGGCCAGCATAAGCAGTGCACGATAGACCCTGCGCGGGCCTATCCCGCAAGCATTGAGCGCAATCAGCTCGCTGTCCCGGGCAAGCCGGCTCAAGGCAGCCAGCGCGGCAATGAAGAACGCGGGGGGCAAAAGGGTCGAGGTGTCGCGGACGATCTGAAGACCCAGGAAGCGCAGCACCAGATCGGCGTTCAGGGCACCCAGGCTCACCTCTTCCAGAGTGCGGAGGAACAGCATACTCGCAACGATGAGCATGAGCGTGACGACGATCGCAAGGAAGGTCTTCAGCACCTCGGTCAGCAGATAGCGGTCGACGATCTGTAGCATGGTCCGTCACGGCTGGGGCGAGTGCGCTATTTTGGCATGGGCGGCACGCGGGTGTCCGTGCGCGGCTCACCCCCCGCGAGCAGCGCGGTCCAGGGCGCGCAAGCGCTCCAGCTTCTCGCGGATGCGGGGCTCCAGGCCCCGTTCCGTGGGGTGGTAGTAACGCCGCTCGCTCAATCCGTCGGGGAAATAGGTCTCGCCGGCGGCATAGGCCTCGGGCTCGTCGTGGGCGTAGCGGTAATCGCGACCGAATCCCTGCTCCTTCATGAGCCGAGTGGGGGCGTTGCGCAGGTGCGCGGGGACCTCCAGAGAACCGGAGCTGCGGGCGTCCGCCAGGGCCGAGCCCCAGGCGAGATAGACTGCGTTGCTCTTGGCGGCGCAGGCGAGATAGACCGCAGCCTGGGCCAGGGCCAGCTCGCCCTCGGGGGAGCCCAATCGCTCCTGGGCTTCCCAGGCATCGATGGCCAGCGCCAGGGCGCGGGGGTCGGCGACCCCGATATCCTCGCAGGCCATGCGCACGAGGCGGCGCGCGATATAGAGCGGGTCGCACCCGCCGTCGATCATGCGCGCCAACCAATACAGCGCGGCGTCCGGGGCGGAGCCGCGGATGGACTTGTGCAGGGCCGAGATCTGATCGTGGAAGATATCTCCGCCCTTGTCGAAGCGGCGCACGGACCCCGACACCACCTCGGCAACCGTCTCCGGCCCGATCAACCCGCCCAGGCTCAGAGTCGCAGCCAGCTCCAGTAGGTTGAGCGCGCGGCGGGCGTCACCGTCCGCGGACTCCGCGAGCATCCGGCAGGCATCCCCCGCCAGGGCCAAATCCCTGGCGCCCAGTCCGTTGACGGGGTCGGTGAGCGCACGTCTCAGAATGGACGAGATCTCCTCGACCGACAGTGCCTTGAGCACATAGACCCGGGCCCGGGAGAGCAGTGCATTATTGAGCTCGAACGAGGGATTCTCGGTCGTTGCCCCAATAAAGGTCAGGGTACCGTCTTCCACATGGGGAAGGAATGCGTCCTGCTGAGACTTGTTGAAGCGGTGGACCTCGTCGATGAAGAGCACTGTGGCCCGCCGCTCGAGTTGGCGCACGCTTTGGGCCTCGGCGACCGCCTCGCGGATATCCTTAATCCCGGCCAGCACCGCCGAGAGGCTTAAGAATCTGGCATCGGAGCGCTTGGCGACGAGCCGCGCCAGCGTGGTCTTGCCGGTCCCCGGCGGACCCCAGAAGATCATTGAGTGCAGCCGGCCTGTCTCGATCGCCTGACGCAGTGGCTTTCCCTGACCAAGCAGATGGATCTGGCCGAAGAATTGGTCCAGATCCGCGGGCCTCATAAGGTCCGCAAGCGGCGCACCGGGGTTAGCAGCCATCAGTCGAAGGACAGGAAGTCCTGGACCGCTTTCTCGTCCACCTTAAAGAGCTTCGGGTCTAGGGTTGGATTGCGCTGGGTGGCGGAGAAATCGAGCCGGGTCTCCTGGCCAAAACTGTCCGTCATGATCATGCTATCCAGCTCTTTGCCCCCGAACCCCAGCTCGATGCGAACCACATCGGTGTCTTGGTCTTTAGGCGTCAGCGCCACCCAGTCGCGCCCGTCGCTGCTGTCGATCGACATGGCGGTGAAGTGGACATCGATCGGACCGCCGTCCGCCAGCAGGAGTGCCGGGGTACCCGCGAGCGCCTTGGCCTGACTCTGATGAGAGACCTGCTCCAGCTCCAGGTCGTGGAGATAAACGCGCTTGCCGTCCGCCACGATCACCTGGCGATTGGGTGCGTCGTACTCCCACCGGAAACGCCCGGGGCGTTGCAGATACAGGGTCCCTCTCGCCTCCATCATACGGGTGCGATCCGCGTTGAAGGTGACCTGCGTAAAGCTGGACTTGAGGCTCGTCAGGCCCCGGAGATAGCCGTTCACCCGCTCCGAGTCCCCGGCCGCCCGGCCGGCCGCGGGGAGGCTCAGCAGCACGAGTGCTGCGAGTGCAACGATCAGGGCGGAAAGGCTGCGCGCAGGCGCTGAGGCTGGCAGGATCGGGGGCATGGCGACATCAACCTGGAAACGATGAGTTGAACCGCGGAGCACGCAAAAGACGGCGGATTCGATTGCCGCGTGCTCCACGACGAAAAAACTCCAGCCCCGGAATCAATCGTCGACGGGCGGAGGCGCCAGCACCTCGCGGTTGCCGTTGGTCTCCGCCGGTCCGACGATGCCGATGCGCTCCATCTCTTCGATCATGCGCGCGGCCCTGTTGTAGCCGATCTTGAGCCTTCGTTGTACGCCGGAGATGGAGGCGCGTCGGCTCTCCACAACGATCTGCACAGCCTCGTCGAACAACGGATCGGTATCCTCGGTGTCGCCATGCGGCTCCGGGTCGATCCCCGGCAGCAGCTCCTGGGGCTCGCGCAGCACATCGGCGATATAGTTTGGCGCGCCCTGCGCCTTCAGGAACTCGGCCACCCGATGAACCTCGTGGTCATCCACAAAGGCGCCGTGCACGCGCAGCGGGATATTGCCCCCGGGGGGTAGATAGAGCATATCCCCGTGGCCCAAAAGCTGCTCCGCGCCCATCTGGTCGAGGATGGTCCGCGAGTCGATCCTGGACGACACCTGGAACGAGATACGGGTGGGGATATTGGCCTTGATGAGCCCGGTCAGCACATCCACCGAGGGGCGCTGGGTGGCGAGCATCAGATGGATGCCGGAGGCGCGTGCCTTCTGGGCCAGACGGGCGATCAGCTCCTCCACCTTCTTGCCTACCACCATCATCATGTCCGCCAGCTCGTCGATGATGACGACGATATAGGGCAGATGTCCGATGGTTGGGATCTCCACGCCTTCCTCCGCCACAAACTCCCGAGAGAGTAGTGGATCTTTGATCGGCGTCCCGGCTGCCTCCGCCTCCGCCACCGCGCGGTTGTAGCCACCGATGTTGCGTACCCCGAGTGCCGCCATCAGCCGGTAGCGCCGCTCCATCTCGCCTACACACCAACGCAGTGCATTGGCAGCCTCCTTCATGTCGGTAACCACCGGGGTCAACAGGTGCGGAATGCCCTCATAGACCGAGAGCTCCAGCATCTTGGGGTCCACCATGATGAGGCGCACATCCTCTGGCCCTGCCTTATAGAGCAGGCTCAAGACCATGGCATTGATGGCGACGGACTTGCCGGAGCCCGTGGTACCGGCGATCAGGGCATGTGGCATACGCGCCAGGTCCATCACGATAGGCTCGCCCGAGATATTGGTGCCGAGCGCCAGGGTGAGCGGGGACTTGGCGTCCAGGTAGACCGCCGAGCCCAGGATCTCGCTCAAAAACACCGTCTCCCGGTAATCGTTGGGGATCTCGATGCCGATCACCGACTTGCCCGGGATCACCTCCACCACCCGCACGCTGATCTTGGAGAGCGCGCGGGCCAGATCCCGGGCCAGCCCCGTGATCTTGCTGGCTTTGGTACCGGGCGCGAGCTGAAGCTCGAAGAGCGTCACCACGGGCCCGGGATAGACCGCCACCACATGGACCTGGACCCCGAAATCCTTGAGCTTGATCTCCACAAGCCTGGAGAGCTCCTCGATCTGCTCGTCCGAATAGCCCTTGCCGCTCTTGCGCGCGGGGTCGAGCAGATCCAGGGGCGGGGGTCCGCTCGCCCCGACAGTGCGAGGCTGGGGCGTTTGCGACCCCGATGCGGGCGGGGGACGACGGTCGGTCTTGACCCGGGGTGCGTCCTTGGGGACAGGGCGTTGGCCTTTCATCAGATCCGAGAGGGTCAGCATCCGCTCGGGCTCCGGGCCGCGGGCAGACTCGGCCGCCGCGGGTGCCGCGGGCTCCGGATCGGGCGGCTCCGGGGCAGCAGCCGGGACCGAAGCGGCCTCGCCCCGCCCGCGTGCGGGTTCTGGCTTGCGCCACAGCCAGGGCTCGGGCGAATCGAGCCCAGCTCGCGGCTCATCCCTGGCGGGCTCGTCTTGGAGGATCGCCGATTCGCCGGCCTCGATAAGCTGCAGCTCCGCGGGCAGCTCGGGCTCGGGGCGCCGCCGCCACTTGAGACCGGCGAGCCCGCCTGTCAGCCCACCCCACAGGGTGCGCGCCACCTGGAGTATCCCGTCCCCGACGGATTGGAGCAGGGAGAGCCAGGAGATCCCGGAAAACAGGGTAAAGCCGAACAGAAAAACCGCTGCGAGCAAGATCTCGTTGCCGGGGCCGAAGCGGTCCCGCATAAAGCCGCTCACGAGATGTCCCAGGCCCCCGCCAGGACCGTTGGGCAAATAGGCGCCGAGCGATCCGAAGTGGACCGTGACATAGCCGCAACCCGCGGCCAGGGTCAGCAGAAAGCCAACCCAGCGCAGGGCGAGCAGCCAGGCGCGGGGCTGCGAATCGGCCACCGGCCCGCGGAATACCACCCAGGCGCTAAAGGCCACCGCGAGCGGCAACAAATAGGCAAAAAACCCGAACAGATACAGACCCACGTCGGCGAACCAGGCCCCGGCGCGTCCGCCGACGTTGGTGACCTGTGCGGTCTCGCCAACATAGGACCAACCCGGGTCATCCGGAGAGTAGCTGACCAGCGAGAGCAAGAGATAGAGCGCGACGCACATCAGGGTCCACATGGCCCCCTCGCGGAGTGCCCGCTCCACATAGTCGCTGAAGGTCAACTGACCGTTGGGTGTCGCCTGTGCCATGAACATCTCCCGAATTATCTCCGGCATTATAGCCTTACCCGGCATTCTTCGGGCAGTTTGCGAACCGGACGCGCGGCGGCTCGGCGCGCCTGCGCACGTGCGGCGCGCCGCGGGCAATCCACCCGAGCCGTGCCGCATCGCAGCCCCGGCAAAGGCCCAGGTTGCGCGGCCCTGGCGGCACGTGTCTCTTTAAAGAGACAACCAACCCATAAAGATATCGATTTAAGATCAATGCGTAGATCTACTTATCGCCCCCATTCTTCGGAAAAACTGGGGGAACCCTTTTGCATCCAAGAGACATGTGCTACTTTCGCACTAGTGGGGCCAAAAGAGCGCTGACTGCCAATGCCCCACTACGGCTTTGATGCAACAACACCGGGGGAGTCTCTTATGAAGACCGCCACGCTTAGCGCACTGTCTGCACTGCTGCTCGCAAGCCCCTTGGCCGCGAATGCGGAAGACCTGTACGGGGGCGGCGCCGCCCCACTCACAAGCTTCGACAACCGCTGGTATGTCCTGCCCTTCGCCGCCTATACCTGGGCGGACGAAGACCGCGGCGTGGACGACGGAGTGGGTTGGGGACTCGCGGCCGGCAAGCCCATCAACCAATGGCTGAACTTGGAGCTGCGGGCCACTTATACCAGCCTGGCAGGCGAGGGCAACCTTGACGCGGCGTTCAGGACAATCAATACGACCACGGGTCCGATCGCCGGCTATGTGGGCACCGGAAGCTTCACCATGAGCGACGTGGCCGTCGATGCACTGTGGGTAATCAGCCGCGGACGCTTCCAGCCATTCCTGCTCGGGGGCTTAGGCGCCATCAGCGACGATTTTTCCTGCGATCGCACCCGCGCGAACCTGATCGGAGGCTGCGAGAGCGGGAGCAACAAGTGGAGCTTCATGGCCGAGGCCGGGGCAGGCTTCATGGTCCCCTTCTCGGAATACGCGTCCTTCCGCATGGACGGGCGCTATCGCTACGACGACAACTCCGCCGGGCTGCGCGATACCTCGGACTTCGGCGACTGGATCGTCACCGCCGGCATCTATATCCCGATCGGCGCCCGCTCCCGGCCCGCGGTCACCCGCACCTTCGAGCTGTCCGCGGACGCGCTCTTCGCCTTCAACAAGTCGGACCTCTCGCCGAACGGACAGAGCCGGATCGACGGCTTCGCCCGCGATCTAGAGCAGGTCAACTACAACTCGGTGCAGGTGGACGGACATACCGACCCCATTGGCTCGGCCGAATACAACCAGGCACTCTCCGAGCGGCGCGCCGATACAGTGCGCGACCGACTGGTGCAGGGCGGGGTGACGTCCGATCGTATCAATGCCCAGGGGTTCGGCAAGACCCAGCTTAAGGTGACCGAGGCGGAGTGCGCCGGGGCCAAGAGCCGGGCGGCGCTGATCGAGTGCTTGCAGCCGAATCGGCGGGTGAATGTGACGGTGGAGGGGATGACTCAGAAGTGAGCGAATCGGGGCGGGGCAAGCTACCGGGCAGCCCCGCCCCGCCCCGAAAACGCGCGAAAATTGGCCATCTCAACCGGCCAACATCTCCATCCGGATCCGCACCACCCGCCCCGCCACGCTTTCCAGCGCCTCGATTCGCGCGATCGCCTGGTTCATCCGCCCTTCCAGCACCCGGTGGGTGAGCATGACCAGCGGGACATGGGTGTCCCCTTCCCCTGGCTCTTTCTGCTGGATCGCCTCGATGCTGATCCCCTCCTCCCCCAGGATGCTGGCGATACGGGCCATGACGCCGGGCTCGTCCAACGCGGTGAGCCGCAGATAATAGGCGGTCTCCACCTGCTCCATCGCAAGGACCGGGGTATCGGCCAGCTCGTCCGGCTGGAAGGCCAGGTGCGGCACCCGATTCTTGGGGTCCGTGGTCAGCGCGCGCACCACATCGACCAGATCCGCGACCACCGAGGACGCGGTGGGCAGCGCACCGGCACCTGCCCCGTAATAGAGTGTCGGGCCCACCGCATCGCCCTTGACCAGCACCGCATTCATCACCCCATCGACATTGGCGATCAGCCTGCGCTGCGGGATCAGGGTCGGGTGCACCCGAAGCTCAATGCCGTGCTCGCATCGACGGGCGATGCCTAAATGCTTGATCCGATAGCCAAGAACACCCGCATAGACGACGTCCTGGGCCTCGATCCGGGAGATTCCCTCGGTGAAGCAGCGATCGAACTGGAGCGGGATACCGAAGGCCAGAGAGGCCAGAATGGTGAGCTTGTGTGCGGCGTCGATCCCTTCCACGTCGAAGGTCGGGTCGGCCTCCGCATAGCCGCGGGCCTGGGCCTCGGCCAATACGTCCGCGAAATCCCGCCCCTTGTCCCGCATCTCGGTGAGAATGAAATTGCCGGTGCCGTTGATGATGCCGGCGATCCATTCGATATGGTTGGCCGCCAATCCCTCGCGCAACGCCTTGATGATCGGGATTCCGCCGGCCACCGCGGCCTCGAACCCTACCATCACCCCGCGCTCGCGGGCGGCGGCGAAGATCTCGTTTCCATGGCGGGCGATCAGCGCCTTGTTGGCGGTGACCACATGCTTGCCGTTGGCGATGGCCTTAAGCACCAGCTCGCGCGCCGGCGAATAGCCGCCGATCAGCTCCACGACGATCTGTACCGATGGGTCGTCCACCACCGCGAAGGCGTCGTCGCCGATCTGCCCGATATGCGCAAGCCCCTCGATACCAGCCGGGTTGTACTCCCGCGCGGCGGCGCGGGCGATCTCGATCCCCCGCCCGGCGCGCCGCGCGATCTCCCGGGCATTGCGTGTCAGCACGGTCACCGTCCCGCCGCCCACCGTGCCCAAACCCAATAGACCAATCTTCACCGGCTTCATGCGCGGCTCTCCTCCTGTAGCTAAACGGACGCGGCCTCAGGCCCCGGACCGCGACTCGCGCCGGAACATCTCTTTGATGCCGCGGACCGCCTGGCGGGTGCGATGCTCGTTCTCGATCAGTCCGAAACGCACATGGTCGTCCCCGTACTCGCCGAACCCGATCCCCGGCGACACGGCCACCTTGGTTTCCGCGATCAGGCGCTTGCAGTACTCCAGGGAGACCGATCCGCCCTCCGGAATCTGGGCGCGAATGCGCTCCTGCATGAAGTCGGGGATACGCGCCCACACGAACATGGTCGCCTTGGGGATCTGGACCTCCCAGCCGGCCTCGTGCAGCCCTTTGCACAGCACGTCTCGGCGACTCTGGTACATATCGCTGATCTCGCGCACGCACTCTTGCGGACCTTCAAGGGCGGCGATGGCCGCCACCTGGATCGGGGTGAAGGTCCCGTAATCCAGATAGGACTTGATGCGCGCCAGGGCCGAGACCAGGGTCTTGTTGCCCGACATGAATCCAACCCGCCAGCCGGGCATGTTGTAGCTCTTGGACAGGGTGAAGAACTCCACCGCGATGTCCTTGGCCCCCGGAATCTGGAGGATCGATGGGGCCTTGTACCCATCGAAGGCGATGTCCGCATAGGCCAGGTCGTGCACCACCCAGATTCCATGCTCTCCGGCGATGTCGATGACCCGCTGGAAAAATTCCAGCTCCACGCACTGGGTGGTCGGGTTACCGGGGAAGTTGAGCACCAGCATCTTGGGCTTGGGCCAGGACTCCAGGATCGCCCGGCGCAGCTCGTCGAAAAAATCCGTGTCTGGGGTCAGGCGTACATGGCGCACGTCGGCCCCGGCGATAATGAATCCGTAGGGATGGATCGGATAGGCCGGGTTGGGCACCAATACGGTATCTCCGGCCCCCATAGTTGCCAGTGCCAGATGGGCCAGGCCCTCTTTGGAGCCGATGGTCACGATCGACTCCGCGTCCGGATCCAGATGCACGTCGTAGCGGTCCCGGTACCAGTTGCATATGGCCCGGCGCAGTCGCGGGATGCCGCGGGATACCGAGTAGCGGTGGGTATCCTTGCGGCTGGCCGCCTCGATCAGCTTATCGACGATGTGCTGTGGCGTGGGCTGATCCGGGTTGCCCATGCCGAAATCGATGATGTCCTCGCCCCGAGCTCGGGCCTCTGCCTTCAACTCATTGACGATGTTGAAGACATAGGGCGGCAATCGCTTGATGCGGCGGAAATCTGGCTCCGGGACGACCACGGGGACCTCTGGATGGGGTTAAAGGAGCCAGAGTGTACCGATGTGCCGGGGAGAAGCAAACCGCCAGCGTCTGAAATTCGGCGCCCCTCCGCTAGCGGTGCACCGGCGACGAACCCCCGGCACACCCAACCGCAATCCTAGACGCGAGTCCCCTCGTCGACCATCAGGACCCGGGTCGGCAACCCGGTAACCCCGCTCGTCGCCAGCGGCTCCGAGCGAACCTTGGGGTGAGACAGCCCGCGCTCGCCCAGTACCAAGAGCCCCGGCTCCAGGGCCTCCACGCAAGACAGGATTTCCGGCACCGGTGCGCCGACGCTCAGGTGCAGCCGGGTGTCCGTCGGGGCATCTTCTTCCGCCACCAACCGCTCCAGTGCTTGCCTGGCCTTGGCCAGCGCTTCCCGTCTGGCCTGGGCCAAGGGTCGCTGGAGCAGATCGGCCAGGCCCTCCACGACCCGGCCGTCCACCACGTGGATCACATGCAGCGGCCGGTCGAACGTCTTGCAGATGCGAACCGCCTCGCTCAGCGCCCGCCGGGAGCCCGGCGAGAAATCGACTGCGGCAAGTACGCTGGAATGAGTAATCACTGGAACAGGTCCGCTTTGATTCCTCCGATGAGTCGATACATGATAGATCTCCGAGCTGGGTGTCAGCCTGCTCCTGCATCCCGATCCGGGTCGGCAATGGGCAGCGAATTGGCCTAAAGACACCGCTGGAAGGGCACCAGGTCCGCAGACCCTTAGTCCGGATACGGATGATACACAAGATTCGCGCCAACACTCTTTATATTGTAATAACAGTCTGTTAAAAAGACCCCATCGCCAGCTCCGCACCGCCATCGAACAATATCCCAGTGCCGCGCTCCGCTATGGTGCGAGTCACGACCCGTTCGAGCCGGCTTCGGATACTCGATGCTTCCAGACCAAACCGACGGGGCGCATAGTCGATCCCGCGGGCGGTCTTAGACCAACCGAGAGGTGACCCCATGGACCAAAACGAAAAGCGCATCATCGACGACCTGTTCGGCAAGCTCGGTCAAGCCGAGCGCCAGGCCGGAGCGCGCGATCCTGCCGCCGAGCAGGCGATCGCCGAAGCGGTCAGGCAGCAGCCGGCCGCCCCTTACTACATGGCTCAGGCGATCCTGGTCCAGGAAAGCGCGCTCCAGTCGCTCGGGCGGCGGGTGGAGGAGTTGGAGCGGGAGCTGGCAGAGCGGCCGGCCGCGGGCAGCGGCGGCTTCTTGGGCGGACTCTTCGGCGGGGGCGCTGCCCAGACCGCCGCCCCGGCGCGTCCGGCCGTCGGCGCTCGCGAGCCGGCGATGCCATCAGGCGCAAGCCGCGGCTGGTCTAACCAACCCGCAGCCGCCCCGGGCCGCGGGTGGTCCGCACAGCCCCAAGGCGGCGGCTTCCTGGCCGGCGCGATGCAGACCGCCGCCGGGGTGGCCGGCGGGGTACTCCTGGCCAACATGGTCGGCGGGCTTTTCGGGGGCGAAGAGGCGAAGGCCGCGGAGCCCACCCCGCCCGCGGCACAAGACACGGGTGCGGACCAGGACCCCGGCGCAGACGACGCACTGTTGGGCGACCCAGGTATGGACGATGGCGGGGACTTCGGCGGCTTCGACGAGTACTGATCGCCAGCCCCAACAGAAGCTGACCGTCGTCCGCGACCGTCGTTCGCGCAGGATGCCGCAACCGGTGCCATGGACGGCAAGCCTCGGCAGGCATGCTGCACGATTGGGCTTGACTGTGAATGTCAACAGCGCCTAGTACCAAAGCCCCAGCAGATGCCGACGCGGTCTCGTGGGTAGATCCCAGCCGGCCGCACGCGGCGGCCATCGCGGGTTGTCCTCGGGCATGCGCGGCAGTCGTTGCCAAGCTCCTTCCCGCGGCACCAGCTCCAGCAACCGCGCGATGCGCTCCCGAGTCTCGGGGTGGGTGCGCAGCAACGAGGGCTCCGGTACCCGCCGGTCCGGAAGCCAGATGCGCTCCCAGAGCCGCCCGCCCGCCCGCTCCAGCTTGTCCAAGGCCGACGCCAGACCGGCCGGGTCCCCGGTCAACTCCGCCGCACCCAGGTCCGCGTCGTACTCCCGGTTGCGCGAAAGCGCGAGCTGCACCAGCGCGCTCAGGGTGGGCGCCAGAAGCAGCACCATGATCGCAAGCCAGGGCGCCCCGACCCCGCCCAATGCCACCAGCGGCAGACTCAGCACCAGGAGCACCTGACCCGCCAGGCTCAACAAGCCCGCGATTCGGCTCACCATGTCTGCGAAGGCCATGACCTGCAAATCGCTGTTGGCGATGTGGCTCACCTCGTGCGCCAGCACCCCGGCCAGCTCCCGCGAGGTCAATGCACGCAGCAGTCCGTCGGAGACCGCCACCGAAGAATCCTCCGGACTCCCGGTTGCGAACGCGTTCATGACCTGGGACGGGAGATAGTAGAGACGGGGGATGCGCGTCAGCCCCGCCCGACGGGCCAGCTCCGACACCAGAGCGTAAAGCTCCGGGGCCTCCCGAGGCCCCAAGGCCCGCGCCCGGTACAGCGACATCACCAGCTGCGGCGAGGCCACCGGATTGGCCGCATAGAGGATCGCGACCGCGGCGACCGCCATAAGCACAAAGGATGGCCCGCCCAGTATCCAGGCAAGTGCGCCGAGCAGCAGCGACAGGGTCCCCACCAGCAGGAGGGATTGGATCGCATTGCCGAGCCTATGGGCGGAGAGTCTCGATCTGTCCATGGTCGGCCATATGGGGTCAGCAACCCGCGGGGACGAGAGACACCGCCCTGCAAGCAAGCGCCGCCCGCCGACCCGCACGCACCGTCGAAACCCGTGCAACGGGCCTCGCTCGCCGGTCCGACCGTCGGCGATCAATGCACTGTATTCGGAAAGCTAAAATAAAGGCCGAGGCTTCAGCCGGTCGGCGCTGCACCTCCCAGGTCAACCCTCCATCGATAGGCCACCCATGACATCGCTCGAGATCCGCACTCAAGCAGACGACGATTCCGGCATAGTGTCGGCCGTCCAAGGAAACACTAGGTTCGCGTTGAGCCTCTACCAACGTCTGCGCACCACCGAAGGCAACCTCTTCTACTCTCCTTATAGCATCTCCGCGGCCCTGGCGATGACCTATGCCGGTGCGCGCGGCGAGACTGCCGCCCAGATGGCCCGGGTTCTTTGCCTGCCCCCGGGTACAGAAGCGGTGCATTCGGCCTTTGCAGCTTTGAAGGCCCGTTTGGCACAGATCTGCGAGCAGGGACAGATGCAATTGAAGACCGCCAACTCGCTCTGGCCGGACCAAAGCTTCAAGCTGTCGGATGCATTCGCGGCACTCGCACGACTGCACTATGGCGTTGCGATTGCCGGGGTGGATTACCGGGACCCAAAGACGGCGGCCGCAACCATCAACGCCTGGGTCGAGGGGGAAACTGCTGACATGATCCGCAATCTCGTGACGCCCGATATGTTCGCCCGTGCCGTTCTGGTCCTGGTCAACGCCATCTATTTCAAAGGCGCCTGGGCCAGCCGGTTCGACGCTCGGCACACCAGACCGGCGACGTTCCAGATCGCGCCCGCCGAGCATATAGAAGTCGAGACGATGACCCAGACGCATCGGTTCCGCTATGCGCAAATCCAGGGCTTGCAGGTCCTGGAGCTGCCTTATGCCGGCGAGTTTGTCGCGATGATCTTGCTACTGCCCGATTCGCTGGACGGACAATCAAAGCTCGAAGACTCGCTGACCCCGGAGAACCTGGACGCTTGGAACGCGAGCGCGCTAGAGCAGGAGGTGCAGGTATTCCTGCCCAGGCTCGATCTCTCCCAGTCGTTCGGTCTGGGGCAAACGCTGCAAGCGATGGGGATGACCGATGCCTTCGGCCGCGCGGATTTCTCCGGTATCGGCGAAGGGCCGCTGGTCATCTCAGATGTCGTGCATAAGGCAGCCATCACGGCAAACGAGGAAGGCAGTGAAGCGGCCGCCGCCACGGCTGTGATCATGTCCCGGGGGGGAACGGTAGCCCCTCCGATATTTCGCGCCGATCATCCATTCCTGTTCTTGATCCGCGAGAAAGGCACCGGTAGCATCCTCTTTATTGGCCGAGTGACGAATCCAGCATCCGAAGAGACTAACGGGCAGATCCGGGGACCGACGCACCCAATACTCGGACAGCTCGCCCCATGACAGATATCCGGATAGGACGAGCGCGCGGGATATATCCGATTTCTATAGTAGGCAATCGCGAACGGTCGGGCAGAAGCGCCTCGGCCCCGCGCCGGTATCGGCAGTATCGCCGCCGCGAACAAGGGATATGATTGCGTCCGGCAGTCGGACCCGCGGCGCCTCGGGTCTGCACCTCTCGCCGCAAGCCAAGCCACAGGCGCCCCGCAGCCGAGCAGAGGACGTGCCCGTGCCCAATCCGCCCCATCCGAAACGCCGGCTCCAGAGCTGGCGCCGCCTGCGCGACCTGTTGCTGGACCCGCAGGTGGACGACCGCGCCTTGGACGAGGCACTGCGCGCCGCCCGGGAGCGCGCACCGCTGCCGACGATCTGGCTGCTCGGCAAGGCCCAGTCCGGCAAGACATCCATCATCCGGGCGCTCACCGGCAGCCCGGCCGCCGAGATCGGCAACGGGTTCCGGCCATGCACCCGCACCGCCCGACTCTACGACTTCCCGGCCCTGGCCCCGGTGGTTCGCTTCCTGGACACCCGGGGCCTGGGCGAGGTGGCCTACGACCCCGGAGAGGACCTGCGCTTCTGCGAGTCCCAGGCGCACCTGGTGCTGGGTGTCATGAAGGCGACCGACCTCGCCCAGGATGCCATCTTCGAGGTCTTGCGCGCGGTGCGCCGTCGCCACCCCCAGTGGCCGGTGCTGATCGCCCAGACCGGGCTGCACGAGGGCTATCCGCCGGACGTGGGACATATACTGCCCTACCCCTTCGACCGGGAGCCCTGGCCCCCCGCCGTCCCGCGCGACCTGGCCCGCGCGCTTCTTGCCCAGCGCGAGCGCCTGGGTCGACTGCCCGGGGACGCGCCGACCCGCTGGGTACCGATCGACCTGACCCTGCCGGGGGACGGTCTCACGCCCGTCAACTACGGGCTCGATGCGCTCTGGTCGGCCATCGGCGAGATCTCGACCCTGGACCTTCAGGCGCGGCTGTACGGGGACTCCGAGGTGCGCGATACCTTCGCCCGAGCCGCACACCCCCACATCCTGGGCTACGCCCTGGCCGCGGCCACGGTCGGCGCACTGCCGGTCGTGGACCTGGTGGCGGTCCCGGCGATCCAGGCCAAGCTGTTGCACAGCCTGGCCGCGCTCTATGGCCAGGGCTGGACGCGCCGGGAGGTCTCCGAGTTTCTCGGCCTGCTGGGCCTTGGAATCGGCGTCGGCTATGCCGCCCGACTGGTGGGCCGGGGGCTGGTCAAGCTGGTCCCTGCACTGGGCCAAACCCTGGGGGCCATCTGGGGCGCCACCGCCAGCGGGGCGACCACCTATGCACTGGGCAAGGCGGCCGGCTATTACTTCGGCAGCCGCCGGCTGGGCGAGCGGATCGATGCGAGCGCACTGCGGCGGGTCTATGCGGAGGCCCTGGCCTCGGGCACCCGTTTGCTCGCGCACGATACCGCACACCGGGACGACCGATAGCAACGCGGAAACCAGCGCCATGCTCAACCGATTCGACCGCCTGCGACTCCTGGCCCTGCTGCTGTGGGCACTGCCGATCGCCGCGCTCCTGCCGCTGGGTACCTGGTGGCTATGGCAGAACGGCGCCATGGTCTGGTGGCTGGGGGCCATGCTGGGCTTCAGCGCAGCGGGCTACGGTCTCCAGCTCTGGCTGCGCCGACGCGACCGCCGGCTCCTGGCCAGCGCACAGACCGCACCGGAACCCCATTGGCCGCCTAGATCCAAGGCCGCCTGGGATGCCATCGAGACGATGGCCGAGGGGCTCCGACCCGAGGACTGGCCGCTCTCGGACGGTCCCAGGCTCTCCACGCTGGGCCGCGACGCACTGGAGCAGGTCGCGCGCGTCTATCACCCGGATAAGGAATGGCCACTGCTGGAGCTAACCCTACCCCATGGGCTTTTGATAGCCGAGCGCGCCTGCCGGGACCTGCGCACCGAAATCGCCAATCAAATCCCCATGAGCCATCGTCTGACCCTGGGGGACCTGGCGCGCGCCTACCGCTGGAAGGCGACCGCGGAGCGCCTGCTCGACCTCTATCGTGCCGGCCGGCTCGTCGTCAATCCGATCAACGCCCTCCTCGGCGAGGTCTGGGAGCGGCTGCGTCGCCAGTCGTTCGGGGCAGCCTGGTCCGACCTGCAACGCTGGCTGCTCCAGGAGTACGTCCGCAAGGTCGGCTACTACGCCATCGAGCTCTACAGCGGGCGACTGACCCTGACCGAAGGAGAGGCGGACGCCGCGACACCGACCGCCCGAAAGGATCTCGACCGGGCAGAGTCGCAGGCCGCCGCCCTCGCCCAAGAGCCCTTGCGTATCCTGATCCTGGGTCGGTCCAACGCCGGCAAGTCGAGCCTCGTCAATGCACTCTTCGGCCGCGTGACGGCCCCGGCGGATGTGCTGCCGGACCCGAGCGCAGGCGTGGTCCCCTATCGGCTCGAGCGCGAAGGGCTTACTGCCGCCCTGATCTTCGACACCCCAGGTATCGACTCCGAGGCGCTGCCTCCCAAGAACCTGGACCGGCTGTCCCTTAACACGGACCTGGTGCTGTGGGTCAGCCCCGCACACCGCCCGGACCGCCAGGGCGAACGCGCGGTGCTGGAGCGCATCCGCGCACTCTGGATGGCCCGCCCCGACCGCCACCCCCCGCCGCTCCTGGTCGCAGTCAGCCACATCGATCTTCTGCGCCCGCCCCGCGAATGGGAGCCGCCCTATGACCTGAACGATCCAGCCAGCACCAAGGCGGTCAATATCCGCGACGCGGTGGCCGCAGTGGCTGAAGATCTGGGCGTCCCGGCGGCGGACGCGATCCCGGTCTGCCTGGCCGAGGGCCGCTACTACAATGTCGACGACAGCCTCTGGGCCGCCCTGCTCGACCGTCAGGATGCCGCGGACAAGGTGCGGCTGCTGCGCTGCCTGGACGCGCGCAAACGCACGGAGGACTGGGCGCTCCTGCGGCGGCAGTTGGCCGGAGCCGGACGCTTCCTCGCCACGCTCCCGGGGCGGCTGATCCGCTAGAACGCACCGCGGGCGGGCGACCGGTCGGACGACGGACGCCGAATGCGACACCGGCGCGCAACGCGCTACACTGCAAACGCGTCCAAGGCCATGGTCCGGTCTCGACGGGCGGCGCGCGTCTCGCGAGTCCTTAGCGCTTTACCAAGGGGCGATCGATCGATGAATCAGTTAAACAAGTCAGAGGCGCTCCGCCGCTCGGATCTCGGCACTGAGCTTGACGAGCAAGAGGCCCGGATACTCGCGGATCGGATGGGGGTGCTGACGCTGCACGACGGCGAGACACTGGTCACAGAGGCCGAAGACCGGCATACGTTGTTCTTGCTCGCCGCGGGCGAGATCGACGTCCGCAAGACGGTGGCCGGCAACGAGGAGACCGTCTACCGGATGCGTGCCGGAGAATGCGCCGGCACCCGGGCATTCGTCGACGGGTCGGCGCGCAAGGCCGCGATGCAG
This sequence comes from uncultured Gammaproteobacteria bacterium, assembly GCA_963780725.1. Taxonomy (GTDB): domain Bacteria; phylum Pseudomonadota; class Gammaproteobacteria; order Chromatiales; family Chromatiaceae; genus Thiodictyon. The sequence continues at coordinate 1,777,197 of CAWACV010000001.1, read as the reverse complement.
TCGGCCGGGGACAGCACTGTGCTCACCCTGGAGCCCGCGGACTTCGAGTCGTTGCTCGAGCGCAACCCCTGGCTCGTCTACAAGGTCATGCGCGCCATCTTCCGCATCACCCACGCCAACCTGATGCGGGTCAACCTGGAAAGCGCGGAGATGCGCAAATACGTGACCAAGACCGGCGGTCGCTATTGATCGGCGGCCGGTCATCGAGATCGGCGCCCCTGTCGACTGTCCCAAACGAGCACGGATGTACGCTGGCCAGCGCGGCCAGATCCAGCGGCGCACCGCTGTCAGCGGTGTGCCGAAAAATGCCCACCCACTCCAGGCCCTAAAACTCCAGTCCTGCACGTAATCCGTCTTACTCGCAGTTGCCGTTACCTCGGCGCGTCTGCGCAAGCAAACAGCAAACCTGCCCCACTCCCCCGCAGCAGTCCCAAGATATCGTGCTGACCGCAACTATATCCAGACTGGAAATGGCGGTCATTCGCATGATTCCGGCCGGCCCGCGGATAACATCCGTCACGGCCGGAGCTATGAATAGGCCCCCTCGAAGCAATCCGAGAGTCGTAATCCCCTTTCATTCGGGTCTCTGGCTGGAGCGCTAGAGCGCTTGCGGCGTTCCAGGCGTCCATGCCGTCTTAATCCCCTTTCATTCGGGTCTCTGGCTGGAGCTATATCAAGTCAGCCTACCCGAGCGCCGTCGCTGGTCTTAATCCCCTTTCATTCGGGTCTCTGGCTGGAGCAATTGATCGCGTCAATTCGCGCGCAAGTGACGGGTCTTAATCCCCTTTCATTCGGGTCTCTGGCTGGAGCAATGTTCTTGTGCTTAGGGCGCAACATGAAGGAAGTCTTAATCCCCTTTCATTCGGGTCTCTGGCTGGAGCAATGTTCTTGTGCTTAGGGCGCAACATGAAGGAAGTCTTAATCCCCTTTCATTCGGGTCTCTGGCTGGAGCGGACCTAGCCGCTGAGGGCTGGGTTGGATGTAACGTCTTAATCCCCTTTCATTCGGGTCTCTGGCTGGAGCGCGGAACGGCACCGGGCGGCTGCGCCCCCGAGCGTCTTAATCCCCTTTCATTCGGGTCTCTGGCTGGAGCAGGGCCGTGCCTATCGCGGTCCTGATGGCAATCGCGTCTTAATCCCCTTTCATTCGGGTCTCTGGCTGGAGCATTATATCCGCGCCGGGGAGGCTGCTGCGGCTGGTCTTAATCCCCTTTCATTCGGGTCTCTGGCTGGAGCGCTAACTTCAGGGTTTGCATTGGCGTAGCTAAAGAGTCTTAATCCCCTTTCATTCGGGTCTCTGGCTGGAGCTGTCCAAGGTAACAACCCCAGGCCTCTAGGAGGTCTTAATCCCCTTTCATTCGGGTCTCTGGCTGGAGCGGACCTGGCCAAGCAAACGCCACGCGAGACGAGGGTCTTAATCCCCTTTCATTCGGGTCTCTGGCTGGAGCCTGGCATTCGCGCTACAGAAGGCGCGAAGACGCGCGTCTTAATCCCCTTTCATTCGGGTCTCTGGCTGGAGCATAAGACTATCGATACTCGCCTAATCGCTGGTGCGTCTTATAGTTGCCCGCAAAATTATTTATAGCATAGAACGATAGGAGCAAATTCCTCGATCCATTCTTTAGCGAAAGTGAGGCGCGTCGCCAACTCATCCCATGCTTCCGAGATGACTGCGCGCAGATCGTCGCGAGAAAAGATGAAATTCCGCGAGACGGAGCGCTTGATGGACTTCCAGATGAACTCGATGGGATTAAGGTCGGGAGAGTATTCGGGGAGATAAACGAGCACGATATCGAGAGCTTTTGCTGCCTCGCGGACCGCCTCGCTGCGATGGCTCTTGAAATTGTCGAGAACTGCAATGACGGCGTCCGCATCGCGATTCGCCGCGCGGATCTCGGCGAGAAATCCGCAGATCGAATCGCCGGTCGAGTCGACAAGGAAATCGTTTACCGATCGGCCGCGGATGGCGTAAAAGCCGATGGCGTTCGCTTTGTAACGCGTCGTATTCCGGATCATCGGCGGGTTGCCGAAATGCCAGAATCTTACAGTGTTCGCGGTGGTTTGCGGGCTCGCCTCGTCGACGGCGCCCAGGGCAATGCGCTCAGGCGAGTATCCTTTTTCGATCAGGTTCTTGTACGCCTCGTCGAGCCTCGATCTCAACTGCTCTTCGGCGTCCTCGGGGCGCCGATAATCCTGCGGGTAAGGTTTGGAGAAGCGCATGTCTAGCTTCTTCTTGAGGATGCGGGCCACTTGCGAAGGCGACAGCGCCACACCCCAGGTGCGCTCGATCAGCCCGCAAACTTCCTCGGTCGTCCAGCGATCGCGTTCGCTCAGCAACAGTTTTAGACGCTCCAAGTCCGCCGCGTCGAGCGTCGGCGGCCGTCCCGGCGGTCGCTCGGTCGTGCGACACGGGTGGACCAGTCCCGGGTAGCCTTCTTCTTTCCAGGCGCGCATCCAAACGTAAGCGGTCGAGACCGGGACCTTGAGCAAGTCGCAGATATCTTCGAGCGCCATCTGGCGGTCCAGCTTGCCAAGGAGGTTGAGCAGCGCCAACCGCAACCGAACTTCCGGATTTTCTTCCCGTTCGAGATACTGCTCGATGAGGTTCGGGTAAGGTACGGTTATCTTGCGCTTGCGGATCATGGCCGTTCTCGCGAGCAAAGAGGTAATCTTACGAATTTATGTCTGGGCGGATCGAATATAAACCCTTCTGCGGATAACTATAATCCCCTTTCATTCGGGTCTCTGGCTGGAGCTATACCGCTCTGTTGGAGTCTGTACGGAAGCTGCTGGTCTTAATCCCCTTTCATTCGGGTCTCTGGCTGGAGCTTCTGGCGCATGTATCAGATAGTCCCCTCGGACTGTCTTAATCCCCTTTCATTCGGGTCTCTGGCTGGAGCACAGCGCCTTCCGCGCAATGGGAGAGTTGTCGCTGTCTTAATCCCCTTTCATTCGGGTCTCTGGCTGGAGCCCACGACCATGACCGTAACCGCCCTGCAGGCGGGTCTTAATCCCCTTTCATTCGGGTCTCTGGCTGGAGCCGCTATAATGCCCTGTGGGTACGACAGTGAGACGGTCTTAATCCCCTTTCATTCGGGTCTCTGGCTGGAGCTTAGGCGTTTCGCTGAATAGGGAAACGGGCCAGCGTCTTAATCCCCTTTCATTCGGGTCTCTGGCTGGAGCGGCAGCGTTGGTGCAGGATGCCATGTTGATTGGTCTTAATCCCCTTTCATTCGGGTCTCTGGCTGGAGCGCAGGATGCCATGTTGATTGTCCTGTGCGATTGCGTCTTAATCCTCTTTCATTCGGGTCTCTGGCTGGAGCCTACCCCAAATGAACACACCTAATGACGATGAGTCTTAATCCCCTTTCATTCGGGTCTCTGGCTGGAGCTTCGATCTTCCCTAGCCCCCTTCCACTCCCCCAAGCGTCTTAATCCCCTTTCATTCGGGTCTCTGGCTGGAGCCAGCAGGAGCATATTAGCCTGTGCAGATACCGACGTCTTAATCCCCTTTCATTCGGGTCTCTGGCTGGAGCATGCTGAGACGGGCATGATCGCCTACACCGATCCAGTCTTAATCCCCTTTCATTCGGGTCTCTGGCTGGAGCGCCTACACAGACGCTGTAGTGTCTGCGATCTACGGTCTTAATCCCCTTTCATTCGGGTCTCTGGCTGGAGCGGAGTCGCTGAAGGGCATACGCGAAACGTATGCCGTCTTAATCCCCTTTTATTCGGGTCTCTGGCTGGAGCTGGGATGATTGGCTTAGCTTCGGCTCTGGGGAGCGTCTTAATCCCCTTTCATTCGGGTCTCTGGCTGGAGCTCCAAGCCGCTGGGTACGTCGCGGTGGTCTGGAAAGTCTTAATCCCCTTTCATTCGGGTCTCTGGCTGGAGCTTGAGGCTGGTCCGCGATAAGGCAGCAAAGACGTCTTAATCCCCTTTCATTCTGGTCTCTGGCTGGAGCCAATAGAGAGAGAGTAGACAGTATGAATACATATGTCTTAATCCCCTTTCATTCGGGTCTCTGGCTGGAGCCTCCCGCGGAGAGTCGACCCAGGCCGAGCGGGAGGGTCTTAATCCCCTTTCATTCGGGTCTCTGGCTGGAGCAGCTTAGAGCGCGCGGCAGCCGGGCGCGCCAGGGTCTTAATCCCCTTTCATTCGGGTCTCTGGCTGGAGCTTCTCCAGGCCGACCAGATGGTCGGCCTCTTCCCGTCTTAATCCCCTTTCATTCGGGTCTCTGGCTGGAGCTTGCGTGATATTTCTATCTCTTGGCGCTGGCGTGTCTTAATCCCCTTTCATTCGGGTCTCTGGCTGGAGCTTGGAGCCATCGGTGGGGCTCGGCGAGGCGAAGGGTCTTAATCCCCTTTCATTCGGGTCTCTGGCTGGAGCGTCTTCGTCGAGAACACCCGCAACAACATCCGGCGTCTTAATCCCCTTTCATTCGGGTCTCTGGCTGGAGCCCCAGTTGCTTGGGTGCACTTCCCCAAGCCCATCAGTCTTAATCCCCTTTCATTCGGGTCTCTGGCTGGAGCCTAACCCTCCTCGGCGTTGTCCTCGTGACCTGTGCGTCTTAATCCCCTTTCATTCGGGTCTCTGGCTGGAGCGGAACGGAACTAGCGAGGAAACTGAGCCATGACCGTCTTAATCCCCTTTCATTCGGGTCTCTGGCTGGAGCAAACTCGCCCATTGGGGTCAAGCCCCGATGTACGGTCTTAATCCCCTTTCATTCGGGTCTCTGGCTGGAGCAAGCGCCTTGTGACGGACCTGACCGATGCCCAGGTCTTAATCCCCTTTCATTCGGGTCTCTGGCTGGAGCGCAAGCGAGCGTCTCACAGCGGCTCAAATCCTCGGTCTTAATCCCCTTTCATTCGGGTCTCTGGCTGGAGCTCTGCCAGCGCAACCAAATCAAAGCTGCCGGCAAGTCTTAATCCCCTTTCATTCGGGTCTCTGGCTGGAGCGCGCCCGCAATGCCGAAGGCGCAATCCTGGCCAGTCTTAATCCCCTTTCATTCGGGTCTCTGGCTGGAGCTGTGCCCTTTCGGCCGGGCTCATGACCGCCATTGGTCTTAATCCCCTTTCATTCGGGTCTCTGGCTGGAGCCGAAGAATTAGTGGGTGTGCGCCAAGCCGAGGAGGTCTTAATCCCCTTTCATTCGGGTCTCTGGCTGGAGCGGATCGCCCTCGTCGATTTCAAGGCGGGCGCCCGGTCTTAATCCCCTTTCATTCGGGTCTCTGGCTGGAGCTTCTTCTTACCCTTCTCAGCGTTGTCCTCGTGGGTCTTAATCCCCTTTCATTCGGGTCTCTGGCTGGAGCCCCGGCGGCCGGACCTACCACTCCGATGCGTCGAGTCTTAATCCCCTTTCATTCGGGTCTCTGGCTGGAGCATTTTGCACCCCGCTCCGTCCTGGTCGCCGCCGCGTCTTAATCCCCTTTCATTCGGGTCTCTGGCTGGAGCCGTTTGGCTACGCCTGCCGCTGCCGCGGAGTAGCGTCTTAATCCCCTTTCATTCGGGTCTCTGGCTGGAGCCCGCACCCTAGGATGGGACGGGCGTGGGCGGTGCGTCTTAATCCCCTTTCATTCGGGTCTCTGGCTGGAGCCCGCCCGGCCGCGCCGCCTATCAGGCGCCCGTCGGTCTTAATCCCCTTTCATTCGGGTCTCTGGCTGGAGCTTAATTCGACCGTGACCAAGGTCGAGGGGGATGTCTTAATCCCCTTTCATTCGGGTCTCTGGCTGGAGCTCCCCGCCGGCAAAAGCCTTTTCAGCACAGGCGCTTACGTCCGGGGTTGCCAGGGTTTCGCTGGATCTGAAAGTTTGCATGCAGACAGTCCTCCGGAACGCGGAAATTGCGCTTGCAACCTAGCGCGCTTTCGGGTCGCTGACAAGGGGTACCCTGGCAAGAGTCAAGGCCGGCCTTGATCATGGCTCTGGCGACAGTTCCTCGCGGACCCGTCGCGGCCGGGGGGCCGCTCCTACAGGGGCGGGAGCGGTGCCCCAGCCGCGACGTATGGCATCCGCCGGGTAGGCGGAATCGTTCACGCGTGCTCAAGGCCTAAGCGGATCTCAACCCGACGGGATTTAGCTTAATCGGGCTCGCCGAGAAGCGAGATGAGGCTGCGGTGCAGATGATCTCCGCTGACCAAGTCGAGGCCCAGTGGAATCTCCTGCCGTCCGTAGCGGTGCACCTCGAGTCGGGTGGGTAGCGGGTAGACTCTGATATCGTCTTCCAGTGGCTCGATGATGCCTTCCAGCTCCCTGAGCAGGCGGTCGATGTCGGCGGCGCGGCCTGGTATAAGGAAGACCGAGTATTGCATTGGTATGCCAGCCTGGCGGACGGCGCGGTGGACCTGCCTGAGGCGCTCTGGATCGGCGATGTCGTACGCAAGCAGATGCAGCCGGGTTTGGTTGACCGCCATGTCAGTTGCACTCGTGTATCAGCCAGCGATGAAGGCACCCGGTGATCTCGCGTCCGCGCACGGCGGCTCGGGCCGCGCGCGACTCGAAGAGCGCAACGGTTTCTCTGTAGGTCGGCGGACGCAACGGCTCGCCCTTTCGCTCGGCAGCTAGAGAGCGGCGCGCAAGCCAGCCGATGCGGGCAGGCTCCAGGTACCAGAACAGAATCTCCGTGAGATTGGCGGCGAGCGGTGGCTGGCCGGACTGCGCGATCTCGGTGGTGCGGGCGAACCCCAGATCGGCCAGGTGCTCTTCCATCCACGCGTAGGCGAGCCCGCGCAGCCATTGGCGGGTCCGCAGGGCGATCTCGGGACCGACAAGGCCCTGGGCCATGTGCTCGAGCCAGACACGGATCTCCTCGGAGGTGGCGCTGTGGATGCGACCCGAGCGGCCGGCCCCGGCGCGGGTAGACGCGGGTGGCTTATGGGTGCGGCGGGGGCCTCTCGGGTTGCGTGCGGACTGGCCATCGGCGATGGATGGCACGCCGGTGCGCCCCCCGAATAGACCCAGCTTGATGCCGGCCCAGCGGGCTGCACGCTGTCCGTTGCGTTCGATCCAGTAGTGCAGCATGCCCTCGGACTCCGGCCGCAACAGGAATTCGATCAAGCGGCTGCGCAGCTCGTCGCGCTGGCCGGGGCGCCCGAGTAGACGGGCCAGGATCAGTCCGTCGTTGTCCAGAAAGAGGACTGGGATACCGGCTTGGGCGCAGGCGAGCAGTGCGTCCTGCTCCCACTCGACGCGCAGGTTCGTATGGATGCGCCCGATCCGGCGCAGGGGATAGAGGCGTTCTGCGCAATCGGTCTGGCTGACGCGCAGTGCGGGTCCGTCCACGCCGACCCAGGTGTCGCACTCTGGAGCCAGGTAGAGTGGACTGCGGGGCTCCTGTAGTGGGTCGACTTGGGCAGGCAGATCTAAGTGCGTGGTATCCATCGGCGGTATTACTCGGTCGGTACGCGGTGTGCGTGTCCGCGCTCGGCCAGCGCCACGGCAAGCTTGCCGCACCAGCGGCGCAGCAGGCGTCTGCGGGGACGGGCGAAGACCTCGTAGGCGGCGAAGTAGCGCTGGCGGGCGGTCTTGCCGAGCAGGCAGGCGTCGCCTTGGCGGGTAAAATCCTCGGCCCGCAGGCCCCGCTCGCGAAAGCTCTCCCACACCCACTGCTCGACCTGGCTGCGCAGCGGCTCGATCAGGTCAGAGGCGAGCGAGGGCCGGCCGAAATCCAGCTCGTGATAGAAGCCGACCATGGGATCGAGCCCGGCGATGTGGGCGGCGTGCACGGCCTCGGAGTGCAACAGGGTGTAGCCGAGCGAGAGTGCGGCGTTCACTGGATCGCGCGGGGGGCGGCGGTTGCGTCCGGTGAACTCGAGCGCGGGTGCAAAGATCTGGGTATAGCCATGGAAGAATCCGGCGGCGGCCGCGCCTTCGATGCCGCGCAGCTGCTCGGGACCCAGGCCAGGCTCGCTGCGAATGCGCGCGAGCGCGCCGTCCTGGGCGGCGATGGCTTTGACGAGCGCATGCCGCTGGTCGGGACGGGCGGCGGCAGCGCGGGCGAGCAGGCGGCGTTGTCCGCGCACCTTGCCGAGACACAGTCGCCGCGCCCAACGGCCGCGAAACGCCGGATCGTCATAGGCGCGCAATTGTCCGACGCGACGCGCTGCGTCGTTATGGACGGCGCCGAGCACGGTGGCATGCTGCCGACCGAAGCGCCCGCCAAAGGCGACCACAGCGATCCCGGCCTCCGCCAGCCGGGGCAAGAGGCTGCTGCCCAAGGCGACGTTGGAGCGCAGGACGATGCGCTCCAACAGGTGGATAGGGACGGTGGTCTCCCGGTGGCCGTCGATGAAGACAGCGAGCACGCGGCCCTCGATCTCCAGCGAGCAGTTGCGGCGATCCAGATAGAGGGTGCTCATCGTGTCAGCCCACATAGAACCAAGGTGGATCGGCCGGCCTGAGTGCACGGCCGCGGACGCGGATCTTGCCGCGGGGATCCAATCGGACCAGCAGAAAGCGGTCCTCGATCCGGTCGATGACGCCGCGTACCTCGGCGAGCAGTCGTTGCCGCTCGGCGGGGGTGAGGAAACACTCGAACACCGACTTCTGGCGCCCGCTGGCATAGCCTTTGAGAACCTTGAGCGCGTCGCGCAGACGGCCGTCGTCGCCGATGTCGTAGGCTGCGATATAGAGTGTGCGTTGAGTCATGGCCCCAGGTTAAGCCGTTCCCGGGGCGGGGTACGATTCGGCAAGCTTGTCGATGTCGGCGGCGGACGTCGCGCCGGGGGCGGCGATCCTACGGGGTGCGGCGGCCTAGCCAATCGGCGAGGTGTTGCCTCAGCTCCGGCAGACGGGCACCGGCGCAGACGCGGATACGCAGATCGGCGGCGCGGCGCAGGGTGTGGGCGGGCAGGTCCAGATAGCTCACGAGCATGGCGCGGGCCTGAAGGCCGCCGAGCAGGTCGGACAGCGTATCCAGCCGGTACAGCGCTTCGGCGCCTGGCCCGTCGACTGGACCATCCGCGCGCCAAGCCCGGGTCTTGCATTCGATGAGATAGAGCCGGTTCTCGACCAGGGTCGCCACGTCCAGCTCGTTGCGCACCAAGGCACCCCGGACGTCGCTCCGGACAATATCCACGGAACGGCTCAGGTCCTGGATGTGGCGATCCCCGCGCCTGAGATCGGAGAGGACGGTGTAGACATGCCCCTCCAGCCAGCCGCCGTTGACGATGAAGCGGGCGGCCTCATCCGGAAACCGCAGGCGCTCCCGCTCAAGGCGCAGCAGACCGGCGTCGGCGAAACGCTCGAGCAGCTCGGCAAGGTCTGGGTCACGCAGCTGATGAGGCTCTAACGCGGGAGAGACCAGCCCCCTCTCGGCGCGATTCGCCAGCCAGTTGAGGGTGCCCAATGGCCGGGCGACTCGCTGGACATTGGCAACGAGCCACGCGTTGAGTGCCTGATGCGCCGAGGCAATGGGGGTCGCAACGGACGCCTCCAGGCGTGCGCCATGGGCCAGCAGGAAGGCGTCGAGGCGTACCCGATTGGCGATATCCACCGCGGGACGATCGGCGGGATGGAGCCAGATCAGCCGATCGTGCTCGGGGTGGACGTAGAAGATGGGCAGATCATAGGCACGGAATGCCTCGTAAGCAGCAATGCTCATAGGCTTGGTGCCGCCGGTGGCATTGAGCGCTATGGCACGCGGCACGATCAATGGGGACTCCTGCTCCAGGAGCTCCAGCACCCGCTGCTGGATATGCTCGATGTCCCAGGCGTCCTCGATCGGCCAGCGCTCGACGCCGATCCCGCGCGGCTTAAGCACCGACTCCAGCCACTGCGCCCGCTGGGTCATGTCTGGGCTGACTAGGAGGATGACCCGCCGCGGCGCCAGACCCGGGTCCAGCGCAGGGGTAAGGTTGGGGGTTGGCTGGGCGGAGACCAGGCAGAGGTGGGTGTGCTCGGACATAGCCCTCGAGTCTGTGCCGCCCGAACGCCTCGGGTCAAGCGCCCGGACGGCGCCTATTCGAACGCGCAACGCTCCCCGAGCAGCGCGGCTTCGACCCGCTCCCAGCCGGGCTCCTGTTGCAGATAGGCCAGAACCGCCGAGGCATCCAACACGATGTCAGTTACGCGCCGCCTCGCCGTCGCCCAGCTCCCACAGCACGGTGTCCCCGTCCTTGATACCGAGCGCCTTGCGGATCTCGACGGGTACGACAACACGGCCGCCTTCGGACATCTTCATTGGCAACATATCGGTCTGTCTCTGCACGGCGGCACCTGACAGTCTATCAGGCGCCTGCCGGACGCTACTGCAATTGGCATATAGTCGCTGGGGTGGCAGAACTGCCATCAAGCGATAGATCCGACGGGTCCACCGCCCCGCCATCCCTGGATGTCGGGATAGTTGCCGCCCCCGCCGGAGATTTGTCTGAACGCACCGGACAAAGACGCCAAGGCCGTGCGCCAGGGAGCCGAACAGGACCGCCGGAGGTGGGTCAGTTTAGGTGGCCACTAACATCATTGTAGGGCGGATGCCCGCAGGGCGATCCGCCATTCCGCCGCCGACCGGGATGCCGGAGCCTCCCGGCAAAGGCCCGAGCGACCAGCCGGCTCCGTGGCTCCCGGCAAGTGGCGGAACCGCTATCGCGTTCCGCCCTTGTATCTTGCCGACGTGGGGGCTAGCTACCCCCGCACCGGAGCGGGAGAGCACGTGATCGCCCTGGGACCTTGAGTCCGTCGCGTAGAAAGTGCCCCCACTCCATCTTCCCGACCTTCTCCGAGTCTGGACGGTATCCGAGGCCTGGCCGCTGGCCGTGAGCCTGCATGCACAAGGCAAGACGGTTGAGAAGATCACCCCAACACCGCGTTTGTGGAGCCAGGATTCATGCAGTTCATCGGTATCGACGTGAGCAAGAGGCGCCTGCACAGCGCCTGGTTGCGTGACCCGCAACAGGGTCTGACCAAGACCAAGGCAAGCGACAACAGCCCCGAGGGCCATGCCCTGCTGCTGGCCTGGGCGCAGCGGGTCAGTGGTATGGCCCCCGGGGAGCTGTGCTTTGTGCTCGAGGCCACGGGCGTCTACCACGAGGCGGTGGCGCTGTTTCTGCATCGGGCCGGCTGCCAGGTCGCGGTGACGAACCCGCTGCACATCAAGCGCTTCGCCGAGAGCCACGGGATCCGCACCAAGAACGACCACCACGATGGGCGGGTGCTGGCGCTCTATGGCCAGGAGCGCCGACCCCACGCCTGGCAACCGCCGCCGGCCCATGTCCGCGACCTGCGGGCCCTGCTGCGGCGCCTGGAGGCCCTGGAGGAGGACCTCCAACGCGAGGCCAACCGCTTGGAGAAGGCCCAGATCGAGGGCGCCCCCGAGCGTGTCGTCGCCTCCTTGCAGGGCATGCAGGTGACCCTGCGCCAGGAGATCGAGCAGCTGCACCGCGAGATCGACGACCACATCGAGGCGCATCCCGACCTCAAGGCGCAACGGGCACTCCTGGAAACCATCCCCGGCATTGGACCCAAACTGTCCGCCTGGTTCCTGGCCCTGTTCCGGCTCAAGGACTTCCGCACCGCCAAACAGGCCGCCGCCTTCCTTGGCCTGGTCCCCGTGGAGTACCAATCCGGCACCAGCGTCCTCAAGCGCCCCCGCCTGGCCAAGAACGGCGACGGGCGCTGGCGCGCCCGCCTGTTCCTGCCCGCGCTGACCGCCGCCCGCTACAACGCCGACATTCGTGCGCTCTACGAACGCCTCGTCGCCGCCGGCAAACCCAAAATGAGCGCCGCCGGCGCGGCCATGCGCAAGCTCGTGCAGATCGCCTTCGGCGTGTTCAAACACCAGCAACCCTACCGGCCGCAGAACGCCTGACCCACCCCCGTGGCGACTGCCCAGTCGCACTGGGACACTGGGGCTTTCCTCCTGCCGAACCCATACCTCGGGGACCGAGCCTGTCAAGGAGGAGTCCCGAGGAACGAGGGAAGCTCCTTGACAGGCTCGGTCCCCGAGGTAGCCTACCCGGCGGGAGGATATCCCCATACCCGACAATCGACCCAACCCATTCACCAACCTTGACGAGGAAGACGGTATCTACGCGGGCTAATCCTGGCTTGGGGTATGGCTTGGGGCACGACCCCAACGTGCGGGCTGGGGCTGCAGGCCCCGCAGGTCCGACTCCAGGATCAGGTCGCGGTAACGCGCGTGATGTCGGTCATCGGCTGCAAACAGGGCGATCAAAGGTCCAGCGTCAACCAGGATGGTTCTCACGGAGCCTCGTCTTGACCTTATCCCCCGCCATTTCAGAGGCGTCTGGATCGCCCATCGGCGTGAAGCTGCATACACGGCGATAGACCTCGGCTGGGCTATTCATGCCCAGCGCACGCTCCAGGACCTCGCGGACCAACGCCGATGGGCTGACGCCGACGCGACGCGCCTCCTCCTCGACGCGCGACTCCAGCACGGGGTCAAGCTGGACAGAAAGCGTCATCTGGGTCTCCAATCACAGTGGACGGTCGAGCTATCACGGTACTGGCCCTGAACGGCAACTGCAACCGCAATAGCTGGACCCTGGTCAGCCTCGGGTGGTTTCGCACCTCTCGTCGCCCCTCCAGACGGGGCTGTAAGCCCCTTCCCGCTCAGTTGCGTCGTCGCGGCTCTAAGCCGCTCCCACGGCACCCCGCGGAAGCCCCTTTTAGCGATGACGGCGATGCCGCGCGGCGGATTCCGCGGACCGGATGCCGCAGCCGTAGTAGCCGTAGGGCGGATGCCCGACAGGGCGATCCGCCATTCCGTCGACTACCTCGATGCCGCCACCTCCCAGCAGACGCCAGATCAGCGGGCCGGCTCCGTGGCTCCCGGCAAGTGGCGGAACCGCTATCGCGTTCCGCCTTACGCGGGTTATTGCGCCTTACCGCGTTCCAGCCCGGCTTGGGTTTCCAATCGGTTCGTGTCGCGTCCGGTTGGCCCTTTTAGCCGTTCCAGCCAGCGTGCAAAACACCGGACGTTCCGCCCGCTCGACGCATCAACGAAGGGGCGTGGGTGGGTCTATTGGTCGTAGGTCACATCGTAGACCTTGACCCGGCACTCGCCGCCTCCCCGCTCGCAGGCCACGTATTGAATGCGCCGACCCTCGGCCAGAGCCACCGCGGTTGCGGCGACCGCATTGGGCTTCTGGCCGCCGGTGACATCGATGAGGATCTCGGCGTTGGGGAGGCCGCGGCGCACGAGATCCGCATAGGCATCGTCGGTGACCTGTGACACGGCGTCCACGTCCTCGAAATCCAGGCCGCCCGTGTATCGGGTATCCAACTGTGCGGAATCGCGCAAGGCGAAAGCGGCGCCCGGGAAGGTTCGCTGCACCAACTCGCGGAACAGCCGGAGCTGCTCCGAGCTGCCCGGAACATCCGGACCCGTGGATCGGCGCTCGGTCCGGGAACAGATCACGAGGACATGCTGAAGGCGACTCAGATGGTACGCAATGGCCTCCAGGGGCATCCGCCAATTGAGCCCGCCAAAGCGGTCCCGGAAATCGCCGATGCCGCGGATATCGCCCAAAGCGGCCTTGATCGCCTCGGCATCCGCCGCACGCAGGTTGCTCAGGAACAGGATCAGGCCATGTACGGCCGCCGGGGCCGGCTCGGACGCGACCCGCGGGCGGTAAAGGCGACGCGCGCCCTGGGCGAGCAAACCCAAAACCGCCAACACGGAGAGAAAGAAACCCACTGCGATCAAACGGTGCAGTGGCCACCAGTTCTGGACGACTCCACCGGCAAACCAAGTCTCGAAGTCGGCGAGCCACTCGAACAAGCTGTCGGTGAACCAGCCGAGCCCTACCAAGAGTGCAACCATCGCCCCAACGACCCACGCATCGCCGCTGCCCAGCAAATGCCGGATGACCCGCCGCGCCTGCTCCTGAGCAGCCCCTGGCGCGCGCGTTCGGCTCACGCGAGCCGCTCCAGCCAGGCGAGCTCGAAGGGGACGGCGGCAAGCTCTTCCGCGCTCAAGATCTTGCCTTCCGGCAGCCGCTCCCTGAGACGCAGAACCAGCGCCTGGTCCCCGGGTTCCATGGCCACAGCGATGCGGTTTAGGGGTATCTCGACCCCCATCACAGTCGAAAGAAAGGCCGCAGATGCCTCATGCCCGATAGCAGAGGTGAAACCCTCCGCGATGCGATGCCGGGCCTCCGCTGGCGCGAGGGGACCGGAAAAGCGGAAGTCGCCGTAGGCGGTGAGGATGGGGGTGTTCAGAAGGTAGAGCATGGATCAGTCATCCCCCGGCTTGGGCGCCGACACAACGCGACATATGGACGAAGGGCCGCATGCTGGGACAGTAGCGCTCGCGCCGGCGAACAAGAGACGAAGCGCTCCCACAGGGCGAAACTCCCTGACAAGAAGTACAGTACGGTCAACCTTCATGACGACATTGTCGGCACGACGCGGACCGAGACGATCAGCGGAGCGGCGAGTACGGCTTATCGCCCACACCGGATGCGGCCCCAGAAATGCATCCACACCGAATGGGCCGAGCGCTGACTTGGCCTACCTCCACGGAGCTAGATCTTCATACCCAAAGGGGCTGCCGAGGCAACTGCGGCGCAAGGGTCTTGAGCCCCGCAGATGCGGCCCGATTGCGCAGCATGGGGAGCAGTGCGGACTCTATCCAGGCCGAGAGCGCATCCCAATCACAGCGAGCGATCGGCTGATCCCCATGCGCGAGAATCGAGTAATTGCGCTTGCGCAACTGGTCGAGCAAATGACTGCGCTCGCCCTCGATGAAGCGCGCAACCTCCCCTCCGATGTGGTGCGCCGCAAGCTCCCAGGCGTGAAGCAACCCAGCCTGGCGCTTGCCCTCCGTGCTCGGATGAATCCGAATGCCCTGTGGGATCTGGTCCTCCCTCAGGTCGCCTGTGTCGATGCCCACCGTTCCGAGTAGCCATTGCGCGGTCCATTCCAAAAGGCGATAGCCGCGGGCGACGGCATCGTCGTAGCGGCACTGAGCGGCGCGCCGCTGCGCATTCAGCCAAAGGTCCCAGAGCCGCGCCGGGGTGCGGCGCGGCTCATCGGGGTCCGAATTTAACGGCCTGAGCGCGATGAACCAAGGGGCAGCCGCAGCACCGAGACGAGCGCTGTAGACCTCAAGCTGGGCGAGTGCCGCCCGATGATCGAAACGGTCCCAGGCGTCGAAGGCACGGCTCAGGTCCCGTGCGATCTGTAGCTCGGCGCGCAGCTTCGGATCGCGTGGGATCGGCAGCTCGGTAAGCCCGACCGCAGCCTCCCCGTAGGCGAAACGATCCCAGGCAGCGAGAAACGGGGCCATGCCGCGACGCAGCCGAATCCCTTCCACCCCCACGAGCCCACCCGCTTCGGTGCCGTCATAGACCCTGACCAGGTCGGCTCGGGCACCGGTCACAAGACGTAGCTCGACGCCTGGACGCTCCAGGGCTGCAATGGCAAGGGCGGCCGTCATCGTCTTGGTACCGCCGGTGTAGTCGGCAATGAGCGCAGCCTCAGGGAAGCGCACGCGTAGCCCATCGATCTCGGCAAGCATGCGACGGACCGCAGTGTCCAGGTCATCGGCTGGGGATCTCGCAGAGGGAGAAGGCGTCCGCCGCTAAACCCGCCTGGGTCGGGATGTTGGGCAGCCGCTCAACCTGGTCGCCGCGACGGACCTCGACCGGGTTCCCCTTACCCTCAATCTGGGTGCGCGACCCGGGCCTGCCGGTGGCCGGGTCGTTCCCGGTGCAGAAGAAGCTCACGTGGAGCGGGGCCAACTCCCGAATGGCGGTTAGGATAGGCTGATGGGAGCCGCCAACAGTACAGAGGAGGAGCTGTTGGATCATCGGTGAAGCCTGGTCTCAGTTCGGTGAAGATGGGGCTTGGCCCGGCACGGATAGTCCGGCGCGTAGCTCAGCGATGCGCTTACGCCGCTTCTCTTCCTGTTTCTCCCTTTTCTTGCGATCGGCTCCAGGGTCGCCCCAGCCAACCCTAGGGTCACCGTAGGTCTGCTCAACGTACTGCGCCACCGCATTTCGCCAGCCGGGATCCGACCAACGGCATGCCGTATCGAATAGGCCGTTCAAACAGCGGCTGAGATCTTCTCTACGCTGCTTACTCCGCCTATCCCCCTCGTCCAGCAAGAGAAATGCGTCGATCTCGCGCCTAGCCAGAATCAGGTATTTTTCTTCCTCCGGCTTGGCGTCAAACGCGGCCTGCGCCCGCGCCTCTTCCTCTCTTGCGCGCGCGGCTTCTGCCAAAGCCTCCGTCTCGCGCTGGCGCTCTTGCTCTTCGGCCTGGCGCTCCACTTCCCGCTCCCCCCATGTTGGGGGATGGTTCGCCTTCGGATAATCCGGGAGGACAAGCCGGGCTACTTTGGCGTCCTTGAACTCGTTCTGGTCGTCGGTCGTCAGCGACATGTGACGGAGTCTGCTCCCGGAAGGCGGCTTCTGGTTTGGGTCCGCCATCCCGAGCAAGGTCCGAATCTGGTCGCAGTCGCGCCAGCGGCCACCTCCAGTGCTATGGATCCGATGGGCCTGATCCATGTATACGACGAAGGAGTCCATGCACTCCTCCCAACGCGGAGTGCCGACCGTGGAGGCATTTGGGTGGACCTCTGCACCCTCGATGGCGACCGCGACTTGTCCGAACCCGAAGGGTTTGCCCATCCCCAGCCCATGGCGCAGGTCCTGGGCTCCGCCCCAGGTCAGGGCCCAACAAAGTGACCCAAGCTCCACAGGGCGGAGGTTGTGGAAGGTCAGGCGCGACGCGAAGCGCGTGCCAACGGGGAGCGGGTGAAGCCGCGTCTGAACGGCGGGATTACCCAGTTGCTCGGCGGTTAAAGTCTGCGGTTGTGCTTGTTCCGCAAGGCGCGCAGGGTAGCGTTTCCAACCTCGGATCTCGCAGCCCGGCTCCATGAAGGTGCTATAGCCCTGCTGTGCAGGAATGCGATTAGCCTGAGCCCGGGGCTGGCGGATATAGTTCGGGTAATAGGTAGGCTTGGGGCCATTCAGAATCGTCGGATCTCTGACCTCCGGCTCCGGACTGTCCTGAGCGATGGCATGCTGCAAAGCGACCCGCCCCTTGAGGCAGGCAGCGGGGGAATCTCCGACTCGGCCGAAGATTAGTGTGGCCAAGTCGTCTTTAGCCTCATTCAGGTGGTCCGGGTGGCTGTTTCGGATGGCGTCATGGATCGAATGGCTATAGGCCAGCTTGTACATCAGCGCCAGGCCAAGCGATGCGACGGTGCCCGAGCGACCGGGTTGCTCCAAGTAGAAAACGGGGACCTTCGGCCGAGTCTTCCAATACTCCCAAGGGGTCTGCGGGCCGTTCTCGGTGCGCTGATCGTGGATGTCCAGGAAACCGCGGAATACCGGGTCAGGGACAGGGATCGGTGCCCCAGTGGAGCCGAAGAAAATGAACTCCATGTGTTTGCGGGGGCTGGGCTGACCGGTGAACACGAGAGTCCCATCGACCGCGCCGGACCCAAGTTGACTTGCTTTTCGGTAGACCAGGAATCGCCCCTGACTGTGACCATGGGTCTGTTCTGGACCGGGCGTGAAGCCCAGAGTCAATGGTTTCGTCCAGGCTCGGTATTTCCCCTCGGCCGTCGGGCGCTGTTGGATGTTGACCCACGGTGCGTGGTGATAGGCCAGCAAATCGGAGCGCTCGACCCGAGCGAACTCGCAGGGCTCGATCAGCCAACCATTCCGGCTGTCATCGAATTTGAGCCAACCGGCTTTCGATAGTGGACGGTAGGTGTTTGGCCCACTGGTCTCGGTCATGCGACTGCCGTAAATGGGTCGTGCACCTGGGGTAAGGTCCCGAATGGCCAGGCGCCGGTCATCCACCATCCCCATCCGCGAGAAGCTCGCAATCTCCACCACGTTGCGGATCATGCCCTTGAGGGCGGTGCCAGGAATGGCGTAACGGCCGTCTGGGTCCGGGAGCTGGAAGGGGTGGACCTGACCGGGATGGTCGTCGCTGGGCTCTTCGCCCCGGCGGCGATCACGGCCCACGAGGATGGGGCTGTGGGCGGTGATGAGAAGGTCCAGGTGGCCGCTGAGGCCGTCGCGGAAGGGCAGGTCGTGTGAGACCTGCCAGCCCCAGTCGGGGGTGTGGACCCAGTCGGAAAGAGGGACGAAGTTGTAGGGGGCGTCGATGCTGTTGGGCAGGGACATGTCAGACATCCTCCTTGGGGCCGAAGCCGACTAAGGCGGCGAAGACGGGGACCGGGCCCATGGCGCCGTAGGCCCTCCAGTAGCGACGATAGCGCAGGGGACCAGGGACGGTCGATGTTCCCAGATGGGTCACCTCGTCGATCAGGAACGTCTCGGCACCCGGGGCGTCCGGGGTGGCGATCACTAGCAGGCAAGTCCCCTGAGGCCCCTGGCGCAGCGCGAACGAGCGCCCTGCATCGTCGACCCCCTCCGCGGCGAGCAGGTAGCCCCAGTCCGGCTCAGGCGGCGGCACGGCGCGGCCGGCGAAGGCCGCGACCCGGGACTGGAACTGGACCCAACCCTCAGTCGGGGCCAGGTCCCGGAAGGCGTCCCAGGCGGCGGCCGGATCGGCGAGGTCGCGGGTCTCGACGGCCAGGGTGGCGGTCTGCATCGCTGGCAAACCTTGACGCGTGGCGACGCGGGCATAAGCCTCGGCGAGTTTTGTGGGCATCATGCGAGGTCCTCCTGGGTCGCGGGCTGCTCGAAGGGCTCGCCCTGCTCGGCGAGCCAGGCGCGGGTGGCGGCGTCGGGGTCGGCGCTAAAGGTGCCATGACCCTTGGCGGTGCCGGCGCCGAGCGCCAAGCGGCCCTGGCACAGGTCCTTGACGGCGCGGGCCAGGGCGCGGCGGGCGCTTTCATCCGCATCCTTGAAGCCGGGAAGCAGGGTGATGGCAAGCACGATGGGGCGCTGATAGACCAGCTCCTCGGTGAAGAGGACGCGATCTCGCACCCCGCCAGTGAAGCGGTCCAGGCTGTTGTGGATCATGACCTGTACCTGGTTGGCCCCGACCTCGACATGGGCGTCCTCGACGATGAGGTGTCCGGCCTGGCCAGCGGCCTCCTGACTGCGGCCAGTGGCGCTCGTGCGATCCTTGGCGTAGCCGAATATGGCTTGGACCCCCGGGCAGTGCTCGGACTTGTCCCATTTCGCCAGGTCTTCGGCGGTGAGGTCGTCCACGAACTTGTTGTTTAAGACGTTCCAGTGGAAGGCGGTGCGGTGTGCCAGGGCACCCTTGATCGAGGAGCCCGGGACCAGGGCCATGCGGACGGCAGGGGCGGCCCGGCCGCTCTGCCAGCGGAGCACCGGCTCCAGCTTGGGCACGCGGTCCGGGTCCTTGTCGTAACGCCCCACTGGCTTATCGACGTTGCCCATGAGCCAGAAGTCCCGCGGGGCGAGGATCAGCCTCAGGGTCTGGACCCCCAAGGCAGTGCGGGGGAGCTTGGCCAGGTCCCGGGCGGTCATGCCGGCCAGGTCCCCGAGCCCGGACTTGAGGCCGCGGAAGCGCTCGCAGTCCGCCCGATCCCGCAGGTCGAGGATCAGTGTGCGCAGGGTGACCAGCTCCATCGCCCCAAGCCCCGAACGGGTGGCGCCGCCAAGGCGCAGCCGTGGGTCGGCGAGGAGGCCCAGGAGGCGGTCCCAGTCGGGGTCGTCCTTGCGGTTGGACCAGAGGCGCAGCTCGCCGCTGAAGCGGTGACCGGCGGCCAACAGCCCGCGGTCGAACTTGCCGCGGTGATCCGCGACTCCGCGATGGGTAAGACGCACCCGGTCGCGGAACAGGGGGTCCGCTTGGGTGGCCAGCGCGGACTTGAGCACCTGGTCGTCGCGCAGCCGGTCTGCGTCTGGGCCCAACAACAGGCCCTCGGCCGGGCGCCCCTGGCTGTCTTGCAGGACAGAGGCGGCGACCTCCAGACGGGAGGCGGCGCCGTCGCCCTTGCGCTGGTAACCGAAGAGGCCCTCCATCGATGCCTGATCCCGGTCCGCCCTCCACAGGTGCCGCAGCACCCCGGCCAGGGATGTCCCGGGGATCATGGGGAGCCCGTTGGCGTCGCGGACGATCGGGTGGTCGAAGACCCCATCCGGGCCGCCGGTGCCGATGGAGAGCGCTGTTCGCGCCTCCAGGGTGAAGCGGGCGATGTGACAAACAGCGTTGTCGATGCGGTTCATGTCCCACTCCCGCGGCGATCGCCGCCCCCATGCTCGCGCTGGGCGATGCGTTGGGCCTCGCGCCCGAAACGGCGCAGGGCCTCGACGGTAATGTCTCCGCCCTGGACGACGCCCTGGAGCCAATCCCTGAAGCGACGGACCCCCTGGTCGTCGCGGAACTGGTCCTGCCAATTCTCCCCCCTGGGCTTGCAGACGGCGTTGTCGCCCTCAAACAGGGTTCGCCGCAGGGCGGCGATATCGTTGGCGTTGCGCGCCGCCTCGTAGACGCTCCCCCACTGGGCCGGCGAGGGGCCGACGGATAGGTGCTGCGGAACCCCCGCGTAGGTGCGGGCGAGGGAGTAGCGGCGCTTGAGCTCCCCGGCAAGATCTTTGGCGACCGCCTCGGCTTGACCGCGGTCCCCGCCACGTCGGCCCTGGGCCTCGAGCCACCGAACCAGGGGGTGGCTCGGCCGCTCCACTCGCGCGGGCGCGCTCTCGGGCTCGATCACCTCGCCAAATGCCGGCCGCGACGTCGCCAGGAGTGCCGGGTCAACGCAGACGCACCCCAGCCCCTGCTCCCGGTGTAGCCCCACCCCGGCGGCGAGGTGCCTCCGCTCGGCGTCGGTGAGGGGCGGGTCCATGCCAACGAAGGCAATGACGCTACCGCGGCGGATAACCTGGCGTTGCAGGTCATGCGCGCGGCGGTAGGCGTTCCAGGGTGCGAAGCGACGGAAACGCAGAAAGCTCCGCGCCGGGTCAAGGCGCCCGCGATCGAGGCCGAAATGCAGCGGCTCCGGTGTCAAGGTGGGCTGACCCCAGGCGTCCAGCAGGGCCAGGTCCGACAGACACCAGAGGGTTAGGCTCTTGCCCGGGGCGGTGGAGTCCGGGGGGACCATGGCCTTGGCCGCCCGCTCGACCCGCACCCGGCCGTACTCGGCGGAGCGGGAACGGCCGAGCAGGAGCTCCGTCGGCCGGGCGAAGACGTCCTCGATCAACTTCCAGAGAGGTGCGAGCGTTGCGTCGTCTTCCGCCTCAATGCGCGCGGAATAGACCTGCTTCGCCCGGATCGCCTCATAGCCAAAGAGCTGGGACTCGGCCACCCGGCCGGTTTTCGGGTCGATGGCGGTCTTCATGCGCAGGGCCTTACCGACTCGGTGGCAGTACCCATCGGCACGGACGAAGCCCTCGCGCAACTGCTTGGGTTGCTGGCCATCCGGCAAGTCCCCGTGCTGGAGGTTGACCATCCGCCCGGAGTCAAGCCAGCCATCCACGCCCTGGGCGCCATGGCCCTTCTGCTCGTGCCAGCACAGTGGTATGGGCCAGCAGGGGTGCCCCTGGACCAGCGGAACGGCGTCGCCGAAGCGCACCGCCCCGGAATGGAACAGGCGGAAGGCGTCGCCCCGGGTAAGGCCCCCGTAGAGCCGGGCAGCGACGGCGCCGAGGAACATAGCCCCCGGCAGGTAGTCCAGGGACTCGTGCCCCCCTTCGGTGGCAGGGCGCTCGCTCGCCACGAGGTCATCGAAGAGGGTCAAGATTAGATCGAGCTTGGGCATGGTCAGGCCCTCTCCCAGGTCAGGACCGCACGGCCAAAGCCGCGGCTGCGGTGGGCACCGACGGCGGTCACCAGGGGCAGGACAGCGGCAAGACGGCTGCGCCAGTCCTTGACCGGGGCGACGTTGGGGACCTCGGACACGGCGGCAAACAAGGTCAGGGGCACCACCACCCGCATCCCGCGCAGGCTGCGGCCCTTCGCGACCCCTGTGCCGTGCTCGATGGCGGTGCTGAAATGCTCGCGGTAGAGGCCGGGGATGAGCCCGCGGCCATCTTCGGTGGCCAAGTAGGACGCGACCTCCGCCGGCAGGGCGGCGTCGGTCACCCGCAGGAGGCCGAAAGTCGTATGGTCTGCGGTGCTCCAGTCGGTGCGCCCAACGGCGCCGAACAGGGTTGCCGTACTCCCCTGGGGCACCTGAGGCC
Organism: uncultured Gammaproteobacteria bacterium; assembly: GCA_963780725.1. Classification (GTDB taxonomy): domain Bacteria; phylum Pseudomonadota; class Gammaproteobacteria; order Chromatiales; family Chromatiaceae; genus Thiodictyon. The sequence goes on along the minus strand of CAWACV010000001.1, from coordinate 1,755,162 downwards.
AGCCCCAGGACTCGGCCCGGAACAGGGCGTCCCGGAGAAGGCCCTTGAGGGTGCGGCCGGGCAGACGCGGCAGACCGTCGGCCCCCTCGTGGGTGACCGCATCCAAATGGAAGCCGCTCCCGCGCCCGGTCCCCGGGTGCCAGTCGGAGCGGATTTCGATCTTGAGGGTAACGGCGGTCATTGGCCTTCCTCCTTGGTGGTCTCGGACTTGGGGGCCGCGCCTTGGGTGACGGCGAGTAGTGCGGCCAGGTCGCCCAGGGGGGTGAGACGCGGGGTGCCGGCGACGGAGACCGGGAGGCGATCCGCCAAATTGCCGCACAGCCGACCGAGGTGCTCGTCGAAGCTTGCAAGGGGGTCGTCTCGTTCCGTCTTGCGCTCCGCCATCAGCTCGCGCCAGCGCTGATAGCGACGGCCCGCGTCGTCCCGGTCCTGCCCGATCAGGGTCAAGATCTGGCGGGCCGGTCCCCGGGCCATGTCCTCGCAGGCCAGGAGCTTAGCCAGCGACTCCAGGTCCGCGAGTGCCGGCAGAGGCCCTTCCGCATCCACACCATAGGCCCCGAGACTCGTGCGAATAGCGGCCTCACCGGTTCCGCTGGTTAGCTCGCCTTCCAGGATCGACCTGTAGTCACCGTGGCAGGCGGTGGTGACCCGGTGGAAGGCGATGCTCGGCGGGACCCGTTCCCCGGACTTAAGCCCCGCCTTGGCTCGATCCTTGGCATGCCTGGCGAGGGCCTCTGCCAGCTCATAGGCCAGGTGAAAGGGGTGGGAGGATTTGACGAAGGCGATGCCCGCCCCGGCAGTGAGAGCCTCCGGGAGGTCCGGAACTTGGGGATACCTGGCCTTAAGGGGACGCAGACGGTCTCGGCTCTCCTTCTCGAAGGCCGTGAGGAAGGCACGGGCGAAAGGCAGGGCCAGGTCGGCGCGGATCAGGAGGGTTAGGTCGTCTCCGCCAAGCACGATAGGCCGGGCAGGGATGAGTCCAACCTCTGGGCGGGCGCCGCCTTCCTCCCAGGTGTCGCCCTGGGCCAAGAGCAAGACCTCCTCGGTGGCGCGCTGGGCCGCCCCTTTGGTTGCTTCGGACACCGCCGCCGAGAAGTCCCAGAATAGCGGGACGAAATCCTTAGGGTTGGCTTTGGCGTGCTTGCCCAAGGCTAGCAGCAGGGCCCCAAGCCCATTGCCGTCGGCGTGGAGCAGGCCAAGGTAGCGGTTGTCCGGCCAGAAGGGGAAGGCCGCGTCTTGGGGGTTGTCCGGGTCGTACTCCAGGTTACGGGGCCAGGCATCGACCGGGAGGTCCGGCGCGAAACGCCGAGCGAGGCCGCCGCTGCGCCAGAAGCGATCAAGGCCGAAACGCACCGTCGCCTCGTCTTGAAGCCCGAGCTTCCTGTCGCTCGCGACCGCCGGCTCCCCGGTGCGCGGCGCGTAGCGCGTAACCGGGGTCCCCGCCGGAAGCAACGGAGGCTGCCGGTTGCGCGCCCCCTGCAAGGTCTTCTGCGCAGCTTCGTAAGCCTCGTACTCGTTAGGCCCCTGACCTGTGGCGATGATGAGCTCCAAACCCGGCGCATACTGTCGGACAGCAAGTGCCCAGATGTCGTGAAAGGCGTCGCGGCTTGCCTCGTCGTCGGTAAACAGATAGACAGCTCCGCCCGCCTTGCGGGAGAAGCGAAAACGGTTGATCGACGGTATGTCGAGTGCCGCAACGACGTCATCGATGACTATCGGTGTAAGGGAGTCCAGCAGCTCGGATGCCCCGACGACATGGCGAAGCCGACCCGAGCGAAGAATGTAGGCCTGAATCGACTTCGCTTCGAACAGGCAGGCGTAGGTTGTCATGGGTTTGGATAGCTCCATCGTCCTGTCGGGTCGTTCGTCAGCCAACCCCCTCGGCGTAGCCAGATCCAAGCACGCACGAGACGGGTTGACCTGATTTCCTGGCCAACAATCGGTTTGCATAGGTCCGTTGCATCGGCGCAACAGCGGGATAGCGAGTTGGCGGTCGCTTCCGGGAAGTTGACGGGAAGGATCCCTCGGGTCCTCTCAGTCATCTTGTCTTGTCCGAGTTAGTGCCCGTGGCGATGAACGGAGGCTCGAAGACGGCATACCGATACCTGCCGCCGTGCTTATCCCGCGCCACGCGCCCAAGAAAGCTGACCAGTGTCGTCGTCATAGATAGCCCTCCCCAACGATCTCGATACGTTCCGGTGCAATGGCGAGTCCATAGCCAGCGGGACGCCCGGAGACGATGGCCTGGATGGCGTAGACCTCGGCGAGCGGGCCGACGGCCACTTCGAGTGCCTCGCGGATGCTTGCCATGCGTTGGTGGAAGAACTGCTCGGTCATGGCGCCGGCCGCGCGAGCGCCGACCGCGGTGCCCTCGCGGGCGTCGGCAAGGTCGGCGGCGCTTTGGTATTCGGCGAGGTAGTCGGCATAGAGGGCGCGGTCTTGCGGGGACCAGCGGGTGCGGTCCTTGGCGGGGATGCGCACGGGTGGGGCGTCGTCCAGCCGGCGGCGGGCCATCCAGAGGTAGAAGGCGAGGTCGGCGCGGCTGAGCGCGACTTGGCGTCCGTCGGCGAGCCGCAGGCAGGAGTCGCGCAGGTCGATCGCGACCGCTCCAGGCTCCAGCGCCTGCTGCATCGCGGCGACCACTTCCGTGAATCGAGCCTGGCCCTGCTCCAGGGTCTTGAAGCGGCCGGGCAGGCTGTCGCGCAGGCGCACGAAGGGGATATCGGCAAGCGTGACTTCGGCGTCGCGGGCGTCGAAATAGCGCTTGAGCGATTTGATGTAGAGCCGGTGGCTAGCCGGGGTGGGATAGAAGAATTCTTGGTTGGACTCGTAGGGCACGGGCACCAGTACATGGGACAACCGGTCCTGGGGCCGGCCGAAGAGGGTCAGTGCATTGCCCAGGTAATAGGTCATGGTCTTGCGGCCGCCGGCCAGGGAGACGTGCAGGGCGGCCTTCGGGTCGGCGGTGAATGCGCGCACCTGCTCGGTGATGAGGTCGGCACAGGCGTCGTGCTCGGCTTTGGTGCGGATGTCGTCCGCGGGGCGTCCGTCGGGGTCGGCGATGACGTGTATCCGGTCCGGCGCGAAGGCGATGCCGGAGAGGCCATAGTCCGTGCAGAGTCGGTGGAACCAGCCGTCCTTGGGGTCGAGCAGGGCGAGCCGGGCGTCCTGGGCGCCCTCGGCGGTGGTGACCAGATGAATCTCGGTGGGGACGAATGGCCGCGCTGGGGGTTCCGGGCGCACTGCGATGGCGTAAAGGGTCTCGGTGACCACCTGGGGGGTGCGGCCGGTGACCATGAGCAGGATGCGGCGCGGGAAGTCCTGGGGCTGCCAAGCCTCTGGGGCGGTTGCGGTCATGGCTCTGGTCCGTCGCTGAATGGATGGTGAGCCGGGGCCTCCTGGCCTCCCTGGTTGCCGCAATCCCTGGCACCGCCGGCTTGGACGCAAGGATGGGGCAACTGGGACCGGGTCCCCTTGTTCGGCAAGCTTGTCGAACGGGGGCGGGGTTGAATTGGCTGGCGGCGCCCACTGGAGCGAGGCGCTGGCAGCGGAGGCCAGGCAGGGCAAGGATCGCACCCGCCGCGGCCGGGGGGATGGACCGGGGCCGACGGGTTGGACAGGACGAGCCGCGCGCGGCACTCGACACTGGGCGGGCCGGCATGGGCTTCGGGGCGACGGTTAACGAACGCGGTCTCCGTCTGGCCGCAGGGATGCGTCAAGGGGTCCAATCCGCCTAATTTTTATGGTTATCCGCGGACGGATAGTAATCGGGGACTGGGCCTTTGGAAAGGGGCCGGGGGCGGGTTCGATCGGTTGGTTGCCGATGTCGCATCCCCCTCAGGGCCTGGCTTGGTTATGCACAAGATTGACACTGGTGGCGGAGCCGCGCGTTGGCCTAGGCGTTCGGCTTACCGCCGCGGCGGGAGAGAGGATGGGTTTCGCTGCGCTCTACCCATCCTACTGAAAATCTGAGAGTAATACGCCAGGGGAAGGCGTCCGAGGGCATTCGCCGTCAGTGTCAAGATTCAGCGCAACGCGGTATTCGGCCGTCTCCAACCGGCAGCGCCCGGCCCGACTCCTTGACCGTCTGTCAGACCGCCTCCAACCGATATCCCCCCAACCCGAATGCCGTGCCCTTGCCCACATGGGTCCACTGCCCGGCCCACAGCGCTGGCCAGACGCGAGGGAGCGCGGGGCCGGCAGAGGGTCAGCTCGCCCATGAGTCCGCCCAGCTGCATGAGGGTGTCTTGGCGGGAGGAGTAGCGGGTCCAGTCGTGCCAGACAAGGTCGGCCGCGTCCAGGCGCAGCCCGGCGGCCAGAGGGGCTGCAAGCGGGGCGGCTTGCGCGCAGTCGAGTGTCTCGGGCTGGCCGCCGTAGAGGAGCGCCAGGCGCTGGAGCCGGCTGTAGAGATGGCGCAGCAGGTCCGGGAGCCGGAAGTCGCGGGGGCCGACGAAGCGTCCGTCATGCTTGATGCGCAAGGGTGTGCGGATGCGCAGCCTGGCGCGCTCGGGGGCGGGCGGCGGGGCCGGTGGGGTCGGGTGGATTGGGCGGTAGGCGCCATCCCGGGTGTCGTAGACCGGCTCCCAGGGTCCGGCGCCGGGCTGGACCTCCTGCCGGACGCACTCCAGGCTGAACCGGCCTCGCTCCCGGCCTATCCCCTGCGTTGCCGGCATCGATGAGCGCATGGATGAGATAGGGCACCTGGGCGCTTGCCGGTCCGATCAGGGTCAGGCCCAGGTCCATCCGGTCGCCGGCTGCATGGCGCCGCGGGGCGGCGGGGTCGATGTCGAGCACATAGGGATGGGGCATGGCGGTGAATCCGGTCATGTCGATGCCCGGGGGCGGGGGTGTCTCGAAGATCAGCGAATAGACGCAGCCGTGGATGAGTAGACAGCCGGCGCAGGTGGGCTGTCGGGTGACGCAGGCGGTGCGGCGCAGTCCGTGACCCAGCAAGCCGCGCCAGGCGGAGCCCGGGTATTCGGGGAGCGCGATGGGGTCTTGCGCCTGTAGCTCGAAGCGCAGACGGGCCAGGGGTGCGAAGCGGGCGGCAGGCTCCGGTGGGTCTTGGGGGTCCTGGTTCATGTCCTTTGGCCTTTGCAGTTGGTGCGTTGGGGGTCTGGCCGGGATCGTCGTCAAGGCCGGCGCGAGTTTCGCCCATGGCGCCGGGGCTCGCTACCCCAACCCGATCCAGAGCATTGCCAAGCCCCCCGGGCGAGTCGGGTAAGATCGTGGGATTGCACAGCCGCCGAGACGCCAGACCCATGACCGCCATCCGCGAATCCGATTTTGTCCAGAGCATCGCAGACGGACTCCAGTTCATCTCTTATTACCATCCGCGGGACTATATCCAGTCGCTGGCCGCGGCCTACGAGCTGGAAGAGTCCCCGGCGGCCAAGGACGCCATGGCCCAGATCCTGGTCAACTCCCGGATGTGCGCCGAGGGTCACCGGCCCATTTGCCAGGACACGGGGTCCGTGGTGGTCTTTCTGAAGGTCGGGATGGACGTGCGCTGGGACACGCGCATGAGCATCCAGGAGATGGTGGATGCCGGGGTGCGCCTGGCATACATGAATCCGGATAACGTGCTGCGCGCATCGATGGTGTCGCCGCCCATCGGTGCGCGCAAGAACACCGGGGACAACACCCCCGCGGTAGTCCACGTGGAGCTGGTGCCGGGGGATCGGGTGGAGGTCAAGATGGCCGCCAAGGGGGGCGGCTCGGAAAACAAGTCCAAGTTCGCCATCCTGAACCCCAGCGATAGCCTGGTGGACTGGGTGCTGAAGACGGTCCCGACCATGGGGGCCGGCTGGTGCCCGCCAGGGATGCTGGGGATCGGGATCGGGGGCTCGGCGGAGAAGGCGATGCTACTGGCCAAGGAGTCCCTGATGGAGCACATCGATATCCAGGAGCTGCAGCGGCGCGGGCCGGCGGACCCGATCGAGGCGCTGCGCCTTGAGCTTTACGAGAAGGTCAATGCACTGGGGATCGGCGCGCAGGGGCTCGGGGGGCTCACCACGGTGCTGGACGTGAAGATTCGCACCTTCCCGACCCATGCGGCCTCCCTGCCGGTCGCCATGATCCCCAATTGCGCGGCGACCCGGCATGTGGAATTCGTCCTGGACGGCTCGGGTCCTGTGGCACTGGAGCCCCCTGCCCTCTCGGACTGGCCGTCCATCGCCTATGACGCCACGGCCGGGGCCCGGCGGGTGAATCTGGACACGGTGACCCGCGACGAGATCCGGACCTGGCAGCCGGGCGAGCGTCTGCTGCTCTCCGGGCGACTGCTGACCGGCCGCGACGCCGCACACAAACGCCTGACGGATTTGCTGAATAGCGGCCAGGGGCTCCCGGACGGGGTGGACCTGCGCGGCCGGTTCATCTATTACGTGGGCCCGGTGGACCCGGTGCGCGAGGAGATCGTCGGCCCCGCCGGCCCCACCACCGCGACCCGGATGGACAAGTTCACGGAGCAGATGTTGAGCCAGACCGGGCTCGTCGGCATGGTCGGCAAGGCCGAGCGGGGCCCCGCAGCCATCGAGGCGATCCGCCGCCACGGCGCCGTCTATCTGATGGCCGTGGGCGGGGCGGCCTATCTGGTCGCCAAGGCGATCAAGTCCTCCCGTCTGATTGCATTCGAGGACCTGGGGATGGAGGCGATCCGCGAATTCGAGGTGCAGGACATGCCGGTCACCGTGGCCGTTGACAGCCGCGGGGAGTCGGTCCACCTGACCGGACCGGCGGAGTGGCGGCGGCGGATCGGCAAGATCCCCGTCGCGGTGGAAGCCTGACGCGCATTGACCGTCGTCCCAGCCGACGGCGGGACCGCCGACAGTCTTGTCGGCACCGGGACCGCCGGCACTCTTGTCGGCACCGGGACCGCCGACATTCTTGTCGGCGAGCCGCCGCGAGGCAGCTTGTTCTACACGCCGTTGCCCAGGTCCGGCCGCCAGGCCCAGTGCCGGCTCTTAGCGTAGACCAGCGGGGCTACGCCCCGCGCCGACTGAAAGTCGGCGATCCTGTCCCGGGTGCCGACGCGAACAGGTCTCGCTCATCGCTGGGCGCAATCTAATCTTACGTTCGTTTGCGCACAATCGTTCCTAACCAAGTCGCGCACGGAGACCCCGACACCATGACCACGTATCGCGCCTTTCGCATCCATCAGGACGAGCAGGGCCACCGGGCCGATATCGAGTACGTGCCAAAGCCGGAGCCGGCCGAGGGCGAGGTCCTGATTCGGGTCAGCCACTCCGGCGTCAATTACAAAGACGCACTGGCGGGGACAGGCCGGGGCAAGATCCTGCGCATCTTCCCATTAACCGGCGGGGCGGACGGGGCCGGGCTCGTGGAGTCGAGCCGGGACAGCCGCTACCGGGAGGGGGATGCGGTCGTCGTCACCGGCTGGGGGCTCACCTTCGACCACGACGGGGGCTTCGCCCAATATCTGTGCTGCCCGGGGGACTGGCTGGTGCCGATTCCGGCCGGGCTCGACCCCCGCACCGCCATGATCCACGGCACCGCAGGATTCACTGCGGCGATCGCCCTGCACCGGATGCTGGTCAACGGCCAAAGGCCGGAGCTGGGACCCATCCTGGTCACCGGGGCCACGGGCGGGGTGGGCTCCATCGCGGTGGCCATGTTCGCCCGGCTGGGCTATGAGGTGGTTGCCGTCTCCGGCAAGCCCGAGCTGGAGCCCTGGCTGCGTGCGCTGGGCGCCAGCCGGGTCATCGGGCGCGACGCGCTAGCGGCATCCAAGCGCCCCTTGGAGCGCGCCGAATGGGGCGGCGCGGTGGACAACGCCGGCGGCGAGCTGCTGGCTCAGATCACCCGCACCGTGGTGCCCAACGGCAACATCGCGAGCATCGGCCTGGCTGCCGGGACCGAGCTTCACACGACTGTCCTGCCGTTCATCCTGCGGGGCGTGAGCCTGCTGGGCTGCAACTCCGTGGACGTGCCCTTGGCCCTGCGACAGGAGCTGTGGGGGCACATGGCCACGGACTGGGCGCCGTCGGATCTGGAGTCAATCCTAACCGGGACCGTCGCGTTGGACGGGCTGCCGGAGGTGTTCGCACGCATGCTGGACGGGCGGACACACGGACGTATCCTCGTGGAGCCCTAAGTCGGCGGCTCCCTTATTGGTCCATCTCCCACGGCCTTGGGACGACGGTAACCCGAAAAGAGTAATCGGCCGCGAATCGACGCAAATAAGCGCAAATAAATCTGTGGCTTACAACGGCCCTGCGCTGCACCCGTTTGGTGACTGGGCAGCATGGACCAGATTCTTGATTATTTGCGTTCTTTTGCGAAAAAACCGCTCTTTCTAGGTTGATAAGGGTACCGCTCGCGGGACCCGGCTGACCCTAAGGCCGAACCTTGTAATGGCGCATGACCTCTTCGTCCCGATAGTGGACATCGGTCCAGCACTTGGGCATGGGCTCGTCGGACGGGAATGCCAGCTCGGCCTTGTCGAAGCTCTCCGGGTCCTGCGCCTCCTCCCCATAGTGGTAGCGCCCCACCACGGTCCCGTGCATGGGGTTAAAGAGATCGCGCAGACTTAAGACCTCGACCATCTTGCCGGTGTGGGTGTGTTTAAGAAACATCGGACTGCCTCCTTCGCGGGAACGCGGGCTCGTTTGACGATTTAAGTATGACACCCCGCACCCGGACCACAACCGCGCGCACCCCGCTCCGACCTCACCCCGACTGCTTGGCCCATTCCTCGGGCGTCAGAGTCTTGATGGAGAGCGCGTGGAGCTCCCCGCTCGAGATCTGCGGCCTCACGGTGTCCATGACCAGGCGCTGCTTCTTGATGGGGGTGAGTCCGGCAAATGCATCGCTCACCACCACCGCTTCAAAGTGGTGACCGTCGCTTGTGACCTGGACCTCGGCACCGGGCATGCCGGCGCGGATGAGCGCTTCGACTGTTTGATTTTCCATGTGTTATTCCTCTTGTTTGGCGACGGCTCTGTAAGTGCCGAGCCGGTGATTCGATCGTCGTGACTGTAAGCGCGGCGGCCCTGCCGCCGTCGTAGGGGCCGGTCTCGGCTTGCTCCACTCCAAGAAACTGCATTTATTGGAATGCTTTTACCGAGCGTATTCCAATGTCGGCCAAGGCTAGAGCTCCCGAGTCGCTAGGAACCGGATATCCGGCCACCGCTCCTCGGTAAGGCTTAAATTTACCCGGGTGGGGGCGAGATAGACGAGCTGCTCGTCGCCGTCCAGGGCCAGGTGCTCGTAGGCCTTTTCCTTGAAGCGCTCGAGCATCTTGGGGTCGTCGCAGCCGACCCAGCGTGCGGTGTGCACGGACACGGGCTCCACCATCGCGTCCACACCGTATTCGTCTTTGAGCCTGAAGGCCGCCACGTCGAATTGCAGCACGCCCACGGCCCCCAGGATCATGTCGTTGTTCTTCAGCGGCCGAAAGACCTGTGTGGCGCCCTCTTCGGAGAGCTGGACCACGCCTTTCTGGAGTGCCTTCATGCGCAACGGGTCGCGCAGCACGATGCGCCGGAACAGCTCCGGGGCGAAATACGGCACGCCCTCGTATTTGAGGTCTTCGCCCTCGGTGAAGGTGTCTCCGATCTGAATGGTGCCGTGATTGTGGAGCCCGATGATGTCGCCCGGCCAGGCTTCTTCCACCAGCCGGCGCTCGTCGGCCTGGAAGGTGATGGCATTGGCGACCTGGACCGTCTTTCCGGTGCGCACATGACGCATCTTCATGCCCTTGGCATAGCTCCCGGAGCAAACGCGCAGAAAGGCGACCCGGTCTCGGTGGGCGGGGTCCATGTTCGCCTGGATCTTGAAGACGAACCCGGTGAAGCGCTCCTCGGCGGGGTCGACGAGCCGCTGTGAGGTGGCTCGCGGACGCGGCGGCGGGGCATAGTCGACAAAGGCGTCCAACAGCTCCTTGACGCCGAAGTTGTTGATGGCCGAGCCGAAGAAGACCGGGGTCTGGCGGCCCGCCCGGTAGGCATCGAGGTCCAATGGGTGGCTCGCGCCCTGGACCAGCTCCATCTCGATGCGCAGCTCGTCGGCCTGGTCGCCCAGGAGCTCGTCCATGCGCGGATTGTCGATCCCCTGGATCAGCTCGCCGGTACGGATACCGCCGCCGTGTTGGGCGCTGAAGAGATGGGTGCAGTCGTGGCGCAGGTCGTAGACGCCTTTGAAGCGTTTGCCCATGCCGATCGGCCAGGTGACCGGGGAGCACTGGATCTTGAGGACCGACTCCACCTCGTCGAGGATCTCGACCGCGTCGCGCCCCTCCCGGTCCAGCTTGTTGACGAAGGTGAGGATGGGTGTGTCGCGCAGCCGGCAGACGTCCATCAGCTTGATGGTGCGCTCCTCCACGCCCTTGGCCACGTCGATGACCATCAGGGCCGAGTCCACCGCGGTCAGCGTCCGGTAGGTGTCCTCGGAAAAGTCCTCGTGCCCCGGGGTGTCCAGGAGGTTCACGATGGAATCGCCGTAGGGGAACTGCATGACCGAGGAGGTCACTGAGATCCCGCGCTGCTTTTCCAGCTCCATCCAGTCCGAGGTGGCATGGCGCGCGGCCTTGCGGCCCTTGACCGTGCCGGCCATCTGGATGGCCCCGCCGAACAGCAAGAGCTTCTCGGTGAGCGTGGTCTTGCCGGCGTCCGGGTGCGAGACGATGGCGAAGGTCCGGCGGCGGCGCAGTTGGTCGAGTAGGTCGCTCATGGGATGGGGTCTGGAGACGGGCGCTGGATTGCAGCGGAACCGCGGGATTATACCGGTGCTCGGGCCGGGCAGGCACGTCGGGCGCCAGGACCGCGGCCCCCCGACCGGGCGAGCGGCACGCTCGCTCGAGGACGGCGCACGCGCGAGCGGCGATCAGCCCGCGCTGAAGACCGCAATCGGGTGCAGGAGGACCCCAAGCCCCCCGTCCCCCTCCCGCGCCTCCAGCACGGTGCCGAAGAAGCTCATCGACAGACTGCGGTTAAGACGCAGATGGTAGAGCGGCTTGGCGGCGGCACGCAGCCGCTCGCGCGCGAGCAAGGCGGTCAATGCGACCGGCCAACCGCCGCACTGCGCGGGCGGGAGCCGATGGACGATCCGGTAATGGTCGCACTGTCCGTCCGGGCAATCGATATCGAAGCGCGCACCGATCAGCACATGTCGGCCGACGGCGGCCCGCACCTTCTCGAAGATGGCCCCTTTGGAATCCTGGGCCAGCCGCGACTGGGCGCTAGCGATCTGGTCCTGCGCCATCTCTACGCCCAGCGAGCGCAGCCAATCGATGGCGGAATGCAGACGTTCCAGATCCTGCCCGGCCGGGGTGCCCAGCTCCAGATCGAGCACGACCTCGCCGTCGGCCGCCATGCGCCGGATGGTATCGACCGCCTGCTGCACGCTGGCGGACTCCGCCCGCCGTGCGCCCTCCCCGAGCGGCACGCCCGCCGCGGCGGACGGTCCGAGCTTGGCATCGCAGAGCGCCCGCACCGCCGCCTGGTCGAAATAATGCGGAAGCTTGCTGCGCAGACCGGCGAGCCGTGCACGCTTGTCGGACAGCGGGTCGCTCGCGGCAGGCCAGGCGGCGGGCGCATCGCCAGGCGTCTGCACATCGCCCTCGCCCGTGCCGTGCCCGGCGCTGTCTTGACCCTCCGTGCCCTCGTCGATGCGCAGCGCTGCCTTGGCGCTGCCCTCGGCATCGAGATAGATCTCGCGCGGCAGATCCTGCAGGCGGTCCGGCCGGCGCTGCTCGGCAAGTATGTAGTCCCGCCCAACCCGTTGGCTGACCCAATAGATCGGCGGGACCTCCGCGTATCTGGTGATGATTCGACTCACTGACTCACCTGCTGGAATGGGCAATGGCCCGGACGGCGCGGCCCTGCGCGCCCGGGACCGGACGCGCCCCTGGGCCATGGCATGGCCCGGCGGGCGGTAGGGATTTATTGTACCGCGCACCGGGTACCGCGCGCGCCCACAGCAATTCTGAATTTGCCCCCACCCAGTGGCAGGCCGCACTTTGGCCTTGCGCGGCGCAGGGTCGGGACCTCGCCGGTGCACTCGAAGTCGGCGACCCGCTCGCAGAGGACGGCAACTCAGGCGCGTCGCAAGCAAAGCATCGGACTCTCCAGTGCGATCTGAAAAGCCCTTCATTACATGATGGTCTTAAGCTTGGAGCTGCTGGCCCGCTTGGACGGACATGGACCACGACTACTGGCGTATGCTTAAGCCCGCCACAGGCCTCAACCATATGAGCAGAAATATTTTTTCGATGATTACCCCCGCCGATGCGCCATCGCGCTCCCCTGCCCGGCGCACGGGCGACCGGCACCGCCTGCCGATGCGCCTCGCGCTGCCGCTGCTGGTCGCGACGTTGGTCGTCGGTGCCGCCGGCGAGCTCGTTTACTGGCATCTGAGCGGCAGCATCCGCAACGAGACCCACCGCACCCTGGCCGTGATCGCCGAGCAGAAACGGCAGGAGATCGAGGCCTTGCTCGCCGAACCCCGAATCGAGGCCGAGTTGTACTTTTCCGGGAAGGCACAGGTGCCGGCACTGCTCGGGCAATGGTTGGAGGGCGGACGGCAGGACGATGCGCTGTTGACGCGGATTCGGGACCGCATCGAGGAGGTGGCACACGCACGGGGCTGGGGCGGGGTCGCAGTCCTGGACGCCGAGGCCAGACCGGTATTCGTCCAAGGGGAGGTTGCCCCCCAAGCGCTTGAGACCCCGTTGCGTGAGATCCTTAACCATCCGCGCGTCGAGCTCGTCGATCTGCACCGCAACCCCCGGGGAGTGCCTGAGTATGGCGTCCTGGCGCCGATCGGGCCGGAACGAACGGCGCCACTGGGCATGGTCTACGTGGTCTGGCAGGCCCACCGCAGCCTTTACCCGCTGGTCAAGTCCTGGCCGGTACCGACCAGGACCGCCGAGACCTACCTGGTTCGGCGCGACGGCGACCGGGTCCGTTTTCTGACCCCGCTGCGCCACGTCCCCGACGCCGAGCTGACGCTGACCCTCCCCTTGAGCCAGCCCCATCTGCCCGCCGCCCTGGCGGCTCGGGGCCAGCGCGGCATCGTCGCGGGCGGTCGGGACTATCGCGACGTCCCCGTGCTGGCCTATGCCGCCGCCGTCGCCGGCACGCCCTGGTCGATGGTCGCCGAGATCGACGAGAACGAGGCCTATGCGGGTATCCGCACCACGGCCTGGACCATAGCGGCGGTGATGGGTCTGATCCTGTTGCTGCTGTACGCCGGGGGCTACTTCTTCTGGCGCCGGGAGCTGGCCGCCCTGCACGCTAGGCAGACCTCCGAAGCGCGTTTCCGGTTTATCTTCGAGCAGGCACCGCTGGGCATTGCCGTCGTCGACTCGCACACCGGTCGGATCGTGGAGGCCAACCCGCGGTATGCAGAGATCCTCGGCCGCACCCCCGAGGAGATGGCGACGCTCGACTGGATGCGCGTGACCCATCCCGAGGACCTTCGCAAAGACCTCGACCACATGGTGCAGCTGAACGCCGGGGAGATCGGGGATTTCCGCTCGACCAAGCGCTATTTGCGCCCGGATGGATCGGCGGTTTGGGTCAACTTGACCGTCGCGCAGCTCAAGGTCGGAAACGGAGACGGCACCCACAATCTCGCCATTGCAGAGGACATCGACGAACGCCAGCGAATGCAAGAGAAGCTTCGGATCAGCGAGGAGAAGTTCCGATCGCTGGTCGAGACCAGCAGCGACTGCATTTGGGAGGTCGATGCGGACGGTCGGTACACCTATCTGAGTCCCAGGTTCCAGGAGATGACGGGCTATCCGCCCACGGAATTCCTGGGGAGGACGCCCTTCGACCTCCTTCCGGACCATGTGGTGCAGCAGGTCCGCGAGCGGATGTCGACCAGTCTGTCTGCCCGCCAGCCGTTTTCGTCTCTGCAGCAACCCGTCCAGCACCGGGATGGCCGACTGGTCATCGCCGAGGTCAACGGGGTCCCGCTGCTCGGCCCAGAGGGCGAGTATCGCGGCATGCGGGGTGTCACCCGAGACATCACCGAGCGCAAACATGCCGAGTACACCCGCGACGCGGCGCTCGCCAAATATCTCACCCTCTTCGAGAGCTTCCCACTTGGGATCGTCGTATCCGACGGCGCAGGAAAGATCCTGGAAGTCAACCAGGCCGCGACGCGGTTGACGGGCGTCTCGATGGACGAGCACAGGAGCCGCACCCTGAATAGCCCGGCCTGGCGAGTCTTGCGGCGCGACGGCACGCCCATGCCCGTCGACGAATACCCCAGCATGCGAGCGCTTAGAGAAGGACGCGGTCTGTATTGTGCCCAGCTTGGGATACTGCGACCCGACGGAGCGATCGCCTGGCTCGCGGTCTCCGCCGCCCCGCTTCCGGCCCCCGAATCCGGGGCTGTCGCGACCTACTCCGACATTACCGATCAGGTGTGCGCGGAGACGACCCGCGAGACGGCCAGCGCGGTAGCCGAGCTCGCGGCCTCATGCGACTCCCCCGAGCGCTTCTGCCGGGACCTGCCGGGGCTGTTGGCACCCCGGCTGGGCTTTCCTATCGTGGCCGTCGAGACACTGGACCCGGTGCGCCGCGAGATGGTCTTTGCGGGGATCGAAGGGGTCCCCAGCATCGCGCCCGGACTGCGGGTCCCGTTGAGCGAGACCCTGTCCGGGCTGGTGGCCCAGAGCGGCCAGCCCTGGATCGAGGCGGACATGGCCTCGCTCCCCGAGTCTCTACCAGCGCCCATGCGAGAGCTGGGAATCGTCACCTTTGTCAGTGTGCCGCTGAAGCTCGGGCAACAGGCACAGGGCAGTCTCACCATTGCCGACACCCGCCGCCGCCCCGAGGCCCCGCGTCTGGTCGCGGCCTTGCGCGTCGTCGCCGAGACCGTCGCCGAGGCCTGCGAGCGCCTGGAGGCCCAGGCGGCCTTGAGCGAGAGCGAGCATAAGTTCCGCCGTCTCTTCGACGCGACGCCGTTGCCCCTGGTCTACGCCCGCCGGGACGGCGAGGTCCGGGATTACAACCGCCGATTCGCGGAGGTCTTCGGCTACACGCGCCAGGATCTCCCCACCCTTGATGCGTGGTGGCCCCGGGCCTATCCGGACCCGGACTACCGGGATTGGGTCAAGCGCACCTGGGAAGCGGCCGTGAAACGCGCCGAGTCCGCGGGAAGCGAGATCGAGCCCGCCGAATACCGGATTATGTGCAAAGACGGCAGCGTCCGCAGCATGGTGGTCTCTGGAACCCTCATCGAGGGTGACCTGCTGGCAACCTTTTTCGATATCACCGACCGCAGGCAGGCGGAGGCGGAGCTGGAGCAATCCCGCCACCTGCTCAGAGATCTGGTGGAGTCGATCGCCCAGGAGCGATAGCGAGGCGTGCATCGCGGCGCGGGTGGCCGGCGTGCCGAAAGCACCCGCCTGGCCAGTCTGGGACAAGAGATCCGGACCCGCATGAAGGCCCTGCGGCCATCGGACTCATAGCGACCGAGCCAGTACCACGGCATCTTCGCGACCGTTGCGCGCCGGATAGTAGCCGCGGCGGGTGCCGATCTCGCAAAAACCCTCGGAGGCATAGAGTCCGCGCGCCTGGGCGTTGGAGACGCGGACCTCCAGGAATGCGGTGTCCGCGCCCTTGTCCGCGCCGAGCGCCAGGAGCCGGCGCAGCATCCGGCGCCCGAGTCCCAGACGCTGCCAGCCAGGGTGTACGCAGAGGTTGAGGATATGGCACTCGTCGGCCCCGATCGACATGATCGCGTGGGCGACGATCTCCCCTCCCAAGTCGGCGACCCAGCAGTTGTAGCCGACCCGCAGGCACTCCCTGATGACATCCTCGGTCCAGGGCAGGTCGTAGGCGGCGTGCTCGCAAGCCATCACGCCGCCCAGATCGGTATCGTACATGGGCCTGACTTTAAGCCCGGGGAGTCGTAGCGCCGCGTTCATATCGGTATATTTGGAGTGCCTGCCGCGATGTACCCGTTGCCGACCCGACGCGCCTCGAGGATCGGGCGCGGGACGCGCCGCCACGATATGACACGCGACCCCGATGGCGCCAGGAGCGGGAGCTTTATTGAAAGCGCCTGTCCGGTCCGATGCCCGCGCGACCGGGTTTGCGGCTATAGTTCAGCGCCATACCTCGGGGTGCGGTTTTCTGCGCCGCACCCCCGCGCAAGCCTTCCCCAACGCTCCGGAGAGATCGATGCCCCAGCCCGAGATGGTCACCCTAGACGGCAACGAAGCCGCCGCCTATGTCGCGCACATGACCAACGAGGTCATCGCGATCTACCCCATCACCCCGGCCTCGCCCATGGGCGAATGGTCCGACGAGTGGTCGTCCCTTGGCATCAAAAATCTATGGGGCACAGTCCCTGAGATTATGGAGATGCAAAGCGAGGCCGGCGCCGCGGGGACCATCCACGGCGCACTGCAAGGCGGCTCGCTGGCAACGACCTTTACGTCCTCCCAGGGCCTGCTCCTGATGATCCCGAACATGTATAAGATCGCCGGGGAGCTGACCCCGACGGTCCTGCATGTGGCGGCGCGCGCACTGGCTGCCCAGGCCCTTTCGATTTTCGGAGACCACCAGGACGTGATGGCGGCCCGCTCCACCGGCTATGCCATGCTCAGCTCGGCCTCGGTCCAGGAGGCGATGGACTTTGCGCTGATCGCCCAGGCAGCGACCCTGGAGAGCCGGGTGCCCTTCATGCACTTCTTCGACGGCTTCCGCACCTCCCACGAGGTGGCCAAGGTGGAGCGGCTGTCGGTGGAAACGATCCGGGCCATGATCGACGACAATCTGATCAAGGCCTTCCGGGAGCGGGCGCTGAACCCGGACCATCCAATCATCCGCGGCACCTCCCAGAACCCGGATGTCTGTTTCCAGGGCCGGGAGACCGTTAACCGCTTTTATAACGACGCCTCCGGCATCGTCCAGAAAACCATGGACCGTTTCGCGTCGCTCACCGGGCGCCAGTACCGGCTCTTCGAGTACGTGGGGGCGCCGGACGCGGACCGAGTCATCCTGCTCATGGGGTCCGGGATCGGGGCCGCCGAGGAGACCGTCAACCACCTGGTCAAGCAGGGCGAGAAGGTCGGCCTGATCAAGGTCCGACTGTTCCGGCCATTCGACCCGAGCTATCTGATCGCCGCACTGCCGGTCACCGCCACCCGGGTCGCGGTGCTCGACCGCACCAAGGAGCCCGGGGCCAACGGGGAGCCGCTCTATAAGGATGTGATCACAGCCTTCGCCCAATCGGTCGCCGAGGGCAACATGGCCACCATGCCGCGGGTGATCGGCGGGCGCTACGGTCTGTCTTCCAAGGAGTTCACCCCGGCGATGGTCAAGGGGGTCTTCGACGAGCTGCGCCAAGACAAGCCCAAGGTCCAGTTCACCGTCGGCATCCACGACGACGTGACGCATCTGAGCCTCGCCTGGGACCCGACCTTCCGCCCCGATCTACCGGGCGTCACCGCCTGCGTTTTCTATGGCTTAGGCTCGGACGGCACCGTCTCGGCCAACAAAAACTCCATCAAGATCATCGCCGAGGAGACCCCCAACTACGGACAGGGGTATTTCCAGTACGACTCCAAGAAGGCCGGTGCGGTGACCGTGAGCCATCTGCGCTTCGGCCCTCGGCAGATCGACAGCACCTATCTGATCGGCGACAACGAGGCGAGCTTCATCGCCTCCCATCAGCCGAACTTCCTGACCCGCTACGACATGCTCTCCCATGCCAAGCCGGGGGCTGTGTTCCTGATCAACTCGCCCAGCGCACCCGAGCGCGTGTGGGACGAGATGCCGCGCACCATGCAGCAGCGCATCCTCGACAAGGATATCCGCGTCTACACCATCGATGCCTATGCGATCGCCGGCGCAACCGGCATGGGCCGGCGCATCAACACCATCATGCAGACCTGCTTCTTCGCCATCTCCGGGATCTTGCCCCGCGACGAGGCGATCGCGCAGATCAAATACGCGGTGAAGAAGACCTACGGCAAGAAAGGCCAGCGCCTGCTCGACCGTAACTACCAAGCCATCGATGCGACGCTCGCCGGGCTCCACGAGGTTCCGATCCCGAGCGCGGTGACCAGCACCTTCGACCGGCCCCCGCCAGTGCCGGCCAATGCCCCGGAGTTCGTGCGCACCGTCACCGCCACCCTGATGTCGGACAAGGGCGACAGCCTGCCGGTGAGCCTGATGCCCGCGGACGGCACCTGGCCGACCGGCACCACCAAGTACGAGAAGCGCAACATCGCGCTCAAGCTCCCCAAGTGGGAGGTCGATCTCTGCACCCATTGCGGCAAGTGCCCGCTGGTTTGTCCCCATGCGGCGATCCGCGCCAAGGTCTACCCGGCGGGTCTGACGGACAATGCCCCGTCCACCTTCCAGCACGTCCAGATCAAGGGCAAGGATTTCCCCCAGGATCACCACATCACCTATCAGATCGCCCCGGACGACTGCACCGGTTGCGGACTGTGCGTGGAGGTGTGCCCCATCCGAGACCGCGCGGACCCCAAGCGCAAGGCGTTGAATCTGGTCGAGGCCCACGAGATCCACGAGGTCGAGCAGGCCAACTGGGACTTCTTCCTGACGCTGCCCGAGTATGATCGCAGCCAGCTCGACGGCACCAAGATCAAGCACGCGATGATGCTTCAGCCGCTGTTCGAGTTCTCCGGTGCCTGCGTGGGCTGCGGCGAGACGCCTTATATCAAGCTCGCCACCCAGCTCTTCGGCGACCGCATGCTGGTCGCCAACGCCACCGGCTGCTCGTCCATCTACGGCGGCAACCTGCCCACCACCCCCTACACCAAGAACCCCGAGGGGCGCGGTCCGAGCTGGAACAACTCTTTGTTCGAGGACAACGCCGAGTTCGGCCTGGGTATCCGGCTCGCGGTGGACAAGCAGACCGCACAGGCCCGGGAGCTGGTGACACTGCTGGCCGATCGGATCGGCGGCGACCTGGCGGACGGACTGCTCAAGGCGGATCAGACCACCGAGGCCGGCATCCACGAGCAGCGCGAGCGGGTCGAGGCATTGAGGTCCAAGCTCGCGGCCATCCAGGCCCCGGAAGCCAGGCTGCTGGAGACGATCTGCGACAAGCTCGTCAAACGCAGCGTCTGGATCATCGGCGGAGACGGCTGGGCCTACGACATCGGCTACGGCGGCGTGGACCATGTCCTGTCCTCCGGGCGCAACGTCAATCTGCTGGTGCTCGACACCGAGGTCTATTCCAACACCGGCGGCCAGAACTCCAAGGCAACGCCCATGGGGGCAGTGGCCAAGTTCGCGGCCGGCGGCAAGCCCACCTTCAAGAAAGACCTGGGCATGATGGCCATGGCCTACGAGAACGTCTATGTGGCCTCGGTCGCATTCGGGGCCAAGGATGTGCAGACGGTGCGCGCATTCCTAGAGGCGGAGAGCTATGACGGACCCTCGCTGATCGTCGCCTATGCCCCCTGCATCGCCCATGGGGTGGACCTCTCCAATAACCTCCGCCAGCAGGACATGGCGGTCAACTCCGGTCACTGGGGCCTCTACCGCTACGATCCCCGGCGCGCCGCCGCGGGCGAGAACCCCTTGCTCATCGACAGCAAGGCACCGAGCATCCCATATCGGGACTTCGTCAACTCCGAGACCCGATTCAGCGTGCTCACCCGCACCCGTCCGGAGGCCGCCGAGCGCTTCCTGCATCTGGCCCAGAGGCATGTGGAGACCCGCTTCCAGCTTTACGAGCAGTTGGCGCATCTTGCGGTGAAGAAGGCGGCGACGCTCGAGGATCCGGAAACCAACTAGCGTACTACTCAAGCCCGCAGGGACGCGGGGCACGCACAGAGATTGCGCGGGGTGCGGCAGGCTCGCGGGACGAGCTTGAGCGTTCGACGGCGAAGGCGACCCCGATGCCTTCGCCGTTTCCCTGCCCACGGTATCCGCGTGCCCCGCGTATTGCGCGGCGAATCCCAATCCCACTCACTCCGGAGCAACTGCCGTGGATCTGACGACCAAATACCTGGGCCTCGATATCAAGAACCCCATCGTGCCCTCCGCCTCGCCACTCTCCAAGAGCCTCGATATGGCCCGGGAGATGGAGGACAGCGGGGCCGCTGCCATCATCATGTGGTCTCTGTTCGAGGAGTCCATCACCGCCGAGTCCGAGTCCATGGTGCGCTTCCTGCACCACCAGGACATTGGATTCGCGGAGGCCGACGGCGGATTCCTCCCCAACTGGCAGGATTTCGACAACGGGCTCGACCTCTATCTGGAGAACATTCGCCGGCTTAAAGAGGCCCTGGACATCCCGGTCATCGCCAGCCTCAATGGGGTGACCCCGAGCGGCTGGATCAATCATGCCCGGGACCTGGAACAAGCCGGGGCGGACGCCCTGGAGCTCAATGTCTATTACGTCGCAGGGGACATCGCACTGAGCGGAGTCCAGGTAGAAGAGCGCTATCTCACCCTGCTGCGGGCGCTGCGCGGAGCGGTCAAGCTTCCGATCAATATGAAACTCTCCCCGGCCTTCAGCTCCATCGGCTCTATGGCGAAGCAGCTTGCCGAAGCGGGGGCCAATGGGGTGGCGCTCTTTAACCGCTTCTATCAACCGGACATCAATATCGAGACCCTGCGGCTCCAGCCGAGCCTGCACCCGTCCACCTCGGCGGAGGCGCTGCTCGCCATGCGCTGGATCGCCATCCTCTACGGCCGGATCCCGGGGCTCTCGTTGGGGGCCACCAGCGGCATCCACACACCGGAAGACGCAGTCAAGCTCCTGCTGGCCGGCGCCGATGTGGTTCACATGTGCAGCGCACTGCTCGCCAAAGGCCCGGGCCACATTGGGCTGGTCTTGGACGGCATCGCGCGCTGGATGGACGAGCAGGGATTCGAGTCGGTCGACGACTTCCGCGGCCGGGTCAGCGCGCTTGCGGTTCCCAACCCAGCCGAGCTAGAGCGGGCGAACTATGTCAACATCCTGGACAGCTATAGCTTCTCGGCCGGGGTGATGGTGTAGCGGACGACCCCGTACGCCAAGTCCAGGTTATCAGGCTCCGGAGATCGGGCAAGCAGTCCAGTCGGATGGGTGGAGCGAGGCGAAACCCATCCCCTGCGCAAAACAAGACGTTGCCTGTTGGGTTTCGCTGCGCTCCGCCCAGCCGGCCGAACGGGCGTCGATCGGGTCTGCGACGAACACCTGCCCAGTCTCGGAGCCCGGTAACCGCCTTCGCGACGCTTAGGCTTCCATAGCGGCTTGCTCCCGGTTGCCCTGGCCAAGTCACCACCCGAGCCACTCACCGCCCGAAGACTGTAAATCCATGTATCTGCTACCCCTGGCCCTCGCCGCGATCGGCATCTTTTTCGACCTGCTGTCGCTCTTCGCACTGCTGGCCACGCTGGCTCGCAAGCGCTGGATATCCGGCTTCCCCGGCGTCCCGCTGCTCTTCTATCTGCCAACCGCGATCCTGGCCCTGCTCGGATTTCATCCCCCGCGGTTCTCGCTCTTCGAGGTCTTGTCGTTTCTCGGGGCGCTCACGGTCTTGCACGTTCTAATTCAATGGTGGCACGGGTCCCTGAGGCTCAAGCTCCAGGGCGGCGGCCACGGACTGCCAAAACAGGACATTTAAGCCTAGAAAGAGCAGTTCTCACGCCAAGGCGCCAAGCTCGCCAAGATCTTTCAGAGCGTTATCGGCGTTGGGTGGCTCACCGGTCTGGAGCCTGGATGTTGCATACATCCCTCTGTTTTTCTTAGCGCCTTGGCGCCTTGGCGTAAGCAATTGCCGGATTCAGGTTAGGGTACCCATGGTCGGTCTTGAAGAGATCCGTATCGCGCTGCCGCACTGGATCGGGGACTTGCTCGCCGCCTGGCCCGCACGGTTCGCGGACGACGAGTCGGCCATGGCGCTGGCCATTGCGCTGGCCCGGGAGAATGTCCACAGGGCGAGCGGCGGGCCTTTCGGTGCCCTGGTGCTGGAGTCGGCGAGCGGCCGGCTGGTATCCGTCGGGGTCAACCTGGTGGTGTCGTCCCGATGCTCCATTGCTCACGCCGAGATGGTGGCACTGGCGAGCGCCCAGCAAGGATTCGGCGGCCATGATCTGGCCGCAGCGGGCAAGCTCGCACTGGTGAGCAGTGCGGAGCCATGCGCCATGTGCATGGGGGCGATCCCCTGGTCCGGACTCCGCCGGGTGGTATGCGGGGCACGCGACGCGGATGTGCGTGCGGCAGGCTTCGACGAGGGCAACAAGCCTCACGACTGGCTGTCGGCCTTCGCGCGCCGCGGTATCGCCGTGACCCGGGACTGCCTGCGTGCAGAGGCCAACGCGGTGCTGCAAGAGTACGCGGCGTCCGGGGGACCTATCTATTGAGGCTCGCACCGGTCGCGATGCCGGATGCGCCCAGCCTAAGGCCCAGTCCGGCGCACCGAGCCTCCGCGATCCCCCGGGGAGACCAGCGATCGAATAGGGATTTATCCGTAGAATCGGTTACAGTGACGATAGGATCTCGTGTTTCCCGTATTCGGCTCGCCTGCGCCTGCATGCGCGAGCGGGCACAGACCGATCGACCGCTGGACCCATGAGCGCCATGCCCGAAGACTCAGTCCCAATCCGGCGTTTGCGCGAGCTGGAATCCGTCCTGGCCCGATCGGCCGAGGGCTGCGCCTGCCTGCGGCTGCTCCAGGAGATCCTGTCCGAGCCCATCGGAGCCGACCCTCGGTCATCGCGGACGGACGGGACGGGCGCGTGCGAGCCCCCCGATGCCTTCGGTGCGGCAGTGCTTCAGTCCTTGCCGACACAGATCGCCCTGCTGAACGCCCAGGGAACCATCGTTGCAGTCAACCAGGCATGGCGGCGCTTCGCCGAGAACAACGGCGGGGCCGCGGACTCCGGACTCGGGGTGGGCGCCAATTATCTGGAGGTCTGCGCCCGGGCCCAAGGCGAGCGCTGCGACGAGGCCAACGCGGCCCTCAGCGGCATCCGGTCGGTGCTCGCCGGGCAGCAGTCGCTGTTCGACTTGGAGTACCCCTGCCACGCCCCTGGCATTCGCCGCTGGTTTCTGATGCAGGTCACGCCCCTGCCGGTCGTCCCGCGGGGCGCACTTGTGACCCACCTGGAGATCACCGGACGCAAGCTCGAAGAGGACTTGGCGCGGCGCCAGCAGGCCCAGCTCGCCCAAGTGGCGCGCATGCACGCGGTGGGGGCGCTGGCGAGCGCCGTCGCCCACGAGATCAGCCAGCCGCTGGCCGCCATCGGCATCTACAGCAATGCGGCGGCGCATATGCTCGAATCGGGCAGCGCCAGCACTGCGGACCTTGCCGTGGTGCTGCACCAGATCGAAGGCCAGATCCATCGCGCCGGAGAGATCCTCGGGCGGATGCGCGAGCTCACCCGCTGGAGGACGGCCGAGAAGACCCCCATCGACCTATGCGAGACGGCCGTCGAGGCAGTGCGACTCGCGCTCCCCATGGCGACAGGGCGACAGGTCGACATCGCGCTCGATCTACCGGAGGAGCCCGTGAGAGTGTCGGCGGACCGGGTCCAGATCGTCCAGGCGGTCATTAATTTGCTGTTCAACGGCATCGAGGCCATCGAGCTCGCGGGCAGCCAGGAGCGCCGCATCCTGGTCAGGGTCCGCCGCGATGCGCAGGGGGCAGCGGTCACCGTGCAGGACTCGGGTCCGGGTATCCGGCGTGGGTGGGGCGAGCGCATCTTCGATATGTTCGAGACCGACAAGGAGACCGGCACCGGGATGGGCCTGACCATCGGCCGGTCGCTTATAGAGGCCCATGGAGGCCGACTCTGGGCCGACACCGAATGCACAGCGGGGGCCACCTTTCATTTCACGTTGCCGGGGATACCGGAGGGATGTGCAGACAGTGAGTGAGTCGCCAACGGTCTTTCTGGTCGACGACGACGAGGCGGTGCGCGGTGCGCTGGTATGGTCCCTCAAGGAGGCCGGTCTCAAGGTCCAGGCTTTCGCGTCGGGGGAGGACCTGCTGGCCGCCAACGCGGGAGAGCGCCCGGGTTGTCTGGTGCTCGATCTGCGCATGCCGGGGATGAGCGGGCTGGACCTCCAGGAGGCCCTGCGCGCGCGCGGCAGCCAGATGCCCATCATCTTCATCACCGGGCACGGGGACATCCCATCCTCCGTGCGCGCCATCAAGGCAGGCGCCATTGACTTCGTAGAGAAGCCGCTGTCGCGGGAGGCACTGATCTCGCGCATCCGCGAGGCATTCGAAGTAGACGCGCAGCGGCGGCTGCATCGGGCGATGGAGAGCGAAATCGTCGGCCGCTATCGCAGACTCACAGCCCGCGAGCGGGAGGTCATGACCCTGGTCACCTCGGGACTCTCGAACAAAGAGATCGCCCGCCAACTTCAGATCAGCCCCCGGACTGTAGAAAACCACCGCGCCCGGGTCATGGCCACGATGTTGGCGGACAGCCTTGCCCAACTGTGCCATATGGCCGGGATCTGCGCGTCCGAGCAGGACTGAGGCCAGCTCGGGGCCGCTTGCCCCGTTCCCCGCCTGCAACGCGATAAGACGACTGCCGGACTTCGGATCGAGCAACCGACACTATGGCCACCGACCGAGCACTGTTGATCGACCTGCGCGAGCGTCTACAGGATCTGGGCGAGCGGGTGCCCGGGCGCGCCGCGGCCTTTCATCGCGAGCGCATGACCCTGCTGGCAGAGCTCGACAGCGCACTGTCCTGGCGCGGACTCCTGCTCCGCGGCCGAGCCGCAGCGCAATTGAGTCCGCGGATCGAGGGGCTGACTGCCCGCGGGCAGGCCCTGCAAGCGCTGTTCGGCCAGATCGGCCGAATCGAGGAGCGGCTGGCTGCGGCTGCACAGGCCCTGGAGCGCATCGAAGACCAGGCACTGCGCAGCCCCGACTGCATCCCGGCGGCGGCTGAGCGGCTGCGCGCTGGGCTCCAGCGCCTCGCCACACAGGTCAAGACCGACGAGGATCTGCTGGCCGATCGGCGCCGCTGCGACCAGCTCAAGACCGCCGCCGACGCTCTGGCAGAGGCACTGGCGCTCTGGCTCGCCGCCGAGGAGTCGCTCGCCAAGACCCGCGGGGCACCCCGTACCGCCGCACTCCAGGCGGCCCTGCCCGAGCTGGGCGGGCGCCTGTGCCGGGAGGGTCTCACACCCGAATGGCGGAACGAGCTCAAGGGCCTGCTTGACCCGCTGGATCGGCTGGCCCGTCGCGAGCAACCCAGGGAGCTGCGGGAAACCGAGAAGATCGTCCGGGACCTGCCGCGCTGGGCCAGGCTATTGGGTGAGGATGGAGACGCCTGCGCGGCGCTCGCCACCCGCTTCATGGCCAGGCGCAAAGACTGGCCGGGAGAGGACGACCGCACCTTCGAGGAGCTGTTCGAGCAGGCCAGAAACCTGGAGCAGACCATGCTGGACAAGGCCGCCGCGGTCCGCAGCGCCGGGCTTGGGGCACTCGAATCGCGGGTCGCACTGTTCGCGCAGCTGGTCTCCCCGGACCCGCGGATCGGCGAGCAGCTGCGCGATCTGGGGCAGGAGCGGCCGGTCAATCCCCGCGATCACGAGGACTGGTGCGAGCTGCTCAAAGAGGCCAATGCAGCCTTCCAGGCCCGGGTCAAGCGCTCCGAGACCGAGCTCGTCGCCCGGCTCAACCTGTATTTGAGCGACTGCGGGCAACGTCTCGAATCGGCGGGAGCGCTCCCCCGATCCGACGCGCAGGATGCGCGGCTCGCGCGATTGCGCGATACCTTCGACTCACTAAGCCGCGCAGGACTTGGCGGCGACGCGTTGCAGCTTTTGACCGACGTCGAGCGCGCGCGCACACTGCGCGCCGATCTGGAGGCCCTGGAGAGCGCTATCCGCAGTGACCTGGACGCGCTGGCGCAGACGCGCGCGGAATTGGAGCGCCGCACCCGGGCGCTGGCCGGGGAGGAGCAGTCGCTGACCGCCCAGGCCGCACTGCGCAGGCAGGCCCTGGAGTCCATCCCCCCCGAGCGGCTCGGCCACAATGACCGCG
The DNA here is from genome assembly GCA_963780725.1 of uncultured Gammaproteobacteria bacterium. Taxonomy (GTDB): domain Bacteria; phylum Pseudomonadota; class Gammaproteobacteria; order Chromatiales; family Chromatiaceae; genus Thiodictyon. The sequence goes on along the minus strand of CAWACV010000001.1, from coordinate 1,729,202 downwards.
GCGACCGCGAGACCATGCTCCGGGAGCTGGAGCGCTGGGTACCTGACCGTCTGCCAGACCCGGTAGAGCGCCTCGCAGCGCTGCGCGAGCTGATCGACAACGCCGATCATGTGCTCAAGCGCTTCGAGACCGCCGCGCGCCGGATGCAGGATCGCGCAGACGCGCTGCGCGAGCGCCTGCGCCGCTTCAACAACCTGTTTCTCCGCGGCTATTGCCCTGAGCTCTATATCCGGGTCGAGTCACTCGTCCACTCCCCTGCGCAGACACGCTGGCCCCGGGATGCGCAGGAGCGGCAGCTGAGAGAGGCCGAGCGGCAGCTGCGCATGCTGGAGCGCCAGGCCCAACGGCTCGCCGCCCGGGAGATCGCCGAGCATATGGAGATCCTGGAGCGGCACGCGCTGCGCGCCAAAGACGCCGACGCTCAAGCGGTGGTCGACGAGATCGGCGCCCTGCCCCCCGAGCAATCCCCTCCGGCCCGTCTGCGCCGCCGGCTCGCGGAGCTGGCAGAGGCGCATTTGACCGGGGCGTGAGCCACGGGTCCGCGATATCGGCGAGCAGCGAGGTTTCTTATCCGAAACGCGTGGAAAATCTCCAGGAAACCGAAAGCCTCTTATCTCTCGGGTATAAGAGCGCGCTCCCGGCAATGCAATTACCGGATACAGGCTTAGACCTTCAGCATGACTTTCAAGGACTCACTGCCGCCCTGGCCCGCATTCGCCGGCTTGACGAATCCGCTGCCGGAGCGGATCCATTGCGAGCGCGGCGTGCTCGGCAAGGTGCCGGGCGAGGATCTGGACTTCCGATGGATCGCTGCCAGCCCCGGATTCTCGGGTCCGACCTCGGACCTGGCGCGGCGGCTCGCACTCGGACGCGAGGACGTGGCGCGCCAGATCCTGCTCTGGCATAGCGATGCCCGGCTGCACCGTGCGATACGCTGCTATCCCGGGCGCTCGCCGGATGCCCAGGGCCGGGCCTTCCTGGAAAAACAGGTGCTGGAGTGGCAGAGCGCCCCCGAGCTGCCGGCCGCACTGGGCGCCCTGATCCTGCTTCCGCTGGCCGCGACGCTCGACGACTCGGTATGGCAGGGCCGCCCCCGCGACCCATTCTCCGAGCGGCACTTCGTCGCACTGGATACGGATGATCTGCCACACCCCGATCTCGATCCGGCAGCGCTGGATCGGGTCCTTCGCACGGGTACGGCAGAGCTGCGCGAGCGATTGCGCGCGGAGGACCTGGCCGCACTCTATGCCCGGCTGCTGGCCGGGCATCGCGGGATCTTGCCCTCCCGCACCATCGACCCATTGAGCCCTGCCGGTCTGGCCGCCCTGCTGCTGCCCTTGCCGCGTCCGATCGCCGATCGGATCTCGCTCATCGGCTGGCTGCCGTCGTCGCAGGCCAGCCTGGACGGACTCAAGGCGCACTGGGACCTGATCCTGGGCAACGACCTCGCAGAGCAACCCGGGATGCCGGCCGATCCGGCGCCGAGCCCCGAGCAGCAGTCGATCGGCCTGTCCCTGGCCCGGTCGGTCTTGGCCAACGACCCCGGGGCCATCTCCGGAGGTCCTGTTCCGACCGCCTCGGCGACGACCGCCGCGCCAGCGCCGGAGCCGGCGAGGCTCACCCTCTGGGGCCCGAGCGGCTCCGGCAAGACTGTCTTCCTGGGCCAGCTCTACTGGCAGCTCAGCCAATCCGACGACGCCGACTGGGACATCTATCCAGGCGAGCGCGGGCTCGACTACTTCGAGATGCTGCGCGAGCGGATGTACTCGGCCAATGCCTTTCCTCCCGGCACCCAGGCAGGTACCACGCTCGACATCGTCTGCCACTTGCGCCACCGCCGCACCCAGGAGCTGGTGACCCTGTCCCTGGAGGACCGCGCGGGCGAGGACTACGAGGGGCTGCACCAGGAGGTCCTGGACCGCCTGCTGAAGGCGCACGGGATCATCCTGCTCCTGGACCCTCAGCGCCGGGACGACCGGGTCTTCGGCGAGATCTCCCACACCTTCGACCGAATACTCGTGGCCTCCGGGGCGGCCTCGGGCCGAGTCGCACAGAAGGACCCCCGACCGGTGGCGGTGTGCGTCACCAAGGCCGACGAGCTGATCGAGACCCCGGAAGACTACCGATTGGCCATCGCCGAGCCCGAGGCATTCGCCCAACAACATGTAGACCGGCGGCTTCTGGGCTACCTGGAGAGCCGCTTCGCCCGCTTCGCACTGTTCCCGGTGTCGGCCGCCGGGGTGCGCATGCAGCATGGGGCCATCGAGCCCGTGGTCTTCTACGACGAGTCGCTGCGCCCGCGCATCAACAGCGGCCGGCCGTTCAACCTGCTCGCCCCGGTCGACTGGCTGATCCGGCAGGCTGCGGCATGAGCGACCCATTCCGCTGGCCGGCACTGACCGGGGCCGCACTGCTTGCCGGCACCGAGATCCACTGCGAGATCGGCATCTGGGGCAAGGTCCACCGGCAGGCATCCGACTACCGCTGGATCGCCCGCGGCGGCGGATTCGGCGGACAGCTTCCGGACCTCAATCGGCGGCTGCGCATCGGCGGCGAGGATCGGGCGGTGCGCACCATTGGCTGGCGCGCCCCCTGGATGCCCGGTGGCCGGGACTATTTCGCGATCGGCGCCTACCCCAGCCGGGCCACGGACGCCTGGGGCCGCAGCGCGGTCTTGGAGAAGCTGGTGCTGCACTGGCGCCGACCGGCACCTGAGTTTCCGGCCGCGCTCGCCGCCCTGGCGCTGCTGCCCGCCGCCGCCTTGGGCGACGACCGGCTCTGGTGGGACCGGGTAGACGAGGGGGACTGGCAGCGCCCGGACTACGCCTTGCCGATCTGGCCGGAGGACTGCCCGCCAGTGCGGATCGATCGGGCCGGGCTGGAGTCGGTCATCGAGACCGGCATCGATACACTGTCGCGGACCCTGGACCCGGAGCGCCTGGCCGCGGTCTATGCCGGACTGCTCTCGGGCCAGCGCCCGGTCCTGCTGCGGGGCCTGGAGTCGCCGCTTCCACCCGCGGCATTGGCCGCACTGCTGCTGCCCCTGACGCCTGACCAGGCCGCACGCTGCTCTCTGGCCGGCTGGGTGCCCGCGACCCTGATCGACCCCGATGACTTAGGAATCAACTGGGACCTGGCGGCTACCGGGCAATCCGGACCCGGTCCGGAGGGCATGCCCGAATACCAGGATCTTGGCGCAGCGCTCGCCGAGTCGCTGCTGGGCCGGGACCCGGGGCCGATCAACCGCAGACAAGGCGCAACTGGGGCGCTCCAGGCGCCGGGCTTGACCGACCCCTCAGCCCAGGCGCCGAAGCCACCCATGGACGACAGACCCGGCCCGAGCGCCAGCGCCGCCTTGGTCCATCCCAACCCCCGAATGCACCTGGGGCCAGAGGGCGCCGCCGGGCAACCCGGGCTGCGCTATCTCTATCGCTTCGCCGACCGGATCGCCCTGCGGCGCCTGGACCTGATGCAGCTGGGCGAGGACTTAAGCGCGGACTCGGCCTACCCGCTGCTCTCACCCGGCATCGACCCAGCCGGACACCCGCTGATCGGCTGGATCGAAACCCTGAGCGAGGGGCGCCCGGATTGGGTCGAGCCCCGCGAATGGTCCATCAAGATCGATCAGCTTCGAGCCGCCGCACTGTTCCTGCTGCCACACCCCAGGACCCTGGATCTGGTAGGGCTGCCCGAGAGCCCCCGAGTCCCGGCCCTGCTCGCCGCGCTGGCCGCCGATCCGAGCCGGATCGGGGGGCGCCTGGCAGACCACGGCAGGGCTGGCCTGGATCGGATGCTGAGGCACAGCCTTGCCTGTCCGGACCCGGGTCTCGCAACCGACATTCGCGCTTGGATGGGTCAGTGGCTTGCGGCCGTTGGCGATCGCGATCTGGAGATCGCCTTGGGCGCGCTGCTCCGACCCTGCTGAAAGCTTACACAAGCCACTGAAATATTGAGGATTTTTCCGAAACAACTCACGGGGTCATGGTCTTGTTGGGTCCGGAGCGAATACTGGCACAATCTCCCTGATCGCAAACCCGGCGGGGTCGTTGCGATGCCGAATATTCGCATTGCGGATCGCCGCCCTCCCCTGCTCGGTCGCCGTCTGTCTGGGACCTGCCGATATCTCTATGTTGGGAGCCGCCCACCGCCGGCCCCGTGTCTGGATCGGATTACCATATGACCCCACAACTTCTGAACATCCTCTGCGAGCCTATCACCAAGGCGCCTCTGCAACTTGTCGATGCAGTCGCCGATGCTGATGGCCATATACAGTCCGGCGAGCTGCTTGCACCTTCCGGCAAGCGCTATCCCATCGTCAACGGCATACCCCGTTTTGTAGATTTCGTTCCAACCGAGTCAGTGGAGTCGTTTGGCGATGAATGGAACTACTTCAATTTCACCGACTTTAAGGTAAACTGGCTTTCTCACACTGTAGCCAATACATTCGGCACGACCGATGCGTTCAAAGGCAAGCTGATCGTGGATGCGGGGGGAGGAAGTGGCGCACAAACCCGGTGGTTTCTGGAATATGGTGCAAGTCATGTGATTATGATGGATCTTTCCCATTCGGTCGACGATGTCGTGAGACGCAATCTCGCCGAGCTAAAAAATGTGGACGTGATTCAGTGCTCCATCGATGCGCCACCCATACGCGACCGAAGCATCGATGGAATCGTCTATTGCCACAATGTGATTCAACATACGCCTTCTGTAGAAAAGACCGCCCACGCCCTCTATGCCTTGACTGCGCCCCGCGGAGAGCTTGTCTTCAACTGCTATGGCTTAAACGATCAAGGCATCTTGCGCTGGACACGCTTTCACCTGATTTATAAACCCCTGCGCGCGGTGCTATCGCGCATGCCTTTTATTATAATCATGGCTTATGCCCGCATCATGGCAGCCTTGCGTTTGGTACCCGGGCTCGGCATGTTCTTGGAGAAGTCGTCCTTGTGCGTTCAGGGCGATGTCCCCCCGATGCCCGGAGAATCAGTTTGGGGACGGATAAAGCGTCGCTTCAAGAGTACGAGCCTCAATACCTTTGACGCGTATGGCTCGCACCGCTATCAACATCACAAGTCCGCCGACGAAATTAAAGCTCTAGTCAAGGCATTGCAGCCCGATATGTCGAAAATCCTAAACATGGACAAGTATTTTCTTCGTCCGACGCCCATTGGCTGTGCGTTGCGCATCTTCCGTTAGGAGGAGCCAGCGTGGCGCGTAAGGCGGAACTTGCGACGCGAGTGTGCGGCTACGCGCCCCTTTCGGGCTCGCCCACCCCTCCCCCCTCGACCAACCGCCCCCAGCAGACCCCGCGCCCGAGTGGCGCCTTGCGCCCCAGGAGTGCATCGATCGCCCGTTGAGGGTCGAATCCGACGGTCTCGAAGGCCAGGCCGGGATGGGAGGCGAGTCGCCGGTATTGGTCGCGGGCGTGCTGGACCAGCGTCCTGGGGATGTCGAGCAGCGCGTCAGCGATGGACTGGGGCGGGGGGTGATAGAGGGTCAGGATCTCTACCCGGTCCCGGTGCAGGCGGGCGGCTTCGGCATCCACGTCGCAGCGGCGCGGCAATGCATCGCCCCCGTAGGGGACCGGATGCGCGGTGGAATGACCGGGGGAATCGCCGGCCAACACCAGAAGCCGGCGGGTCTCGTCTCCCCACTGGAGCCGGCCAGCAGCGGCCATGGCATCGGCCAGCGCATCCACGAAGTCGGCCCCCGGCGTGGGCCGGATCCGCTTCAGCAGCAGCTCGGACAGTGCCTCCGGCACCATGTGAACGAGCAGATGCTCCGGGCGGTCGTCGGGCAGGTGCCGGAGATGGAATGCCGGGGTCAAGTCCGCTGCATAGACCCCCGGGGGTGGCGGCTCGTCGCCGTATGCAATGACCGCCAGGCGGCAGCCCTGGCCCTGCGCGCCAAGCTGGCGGACCAGCTCGGCCAGTGCCGCGACAATGGCCTCCCAGTGCCCGGGTTGGCTCAATAGAAAGGCATCCAGGCTCGGGGGCTGGTCGGGCGGGCGATCCGACCCGACGGCGGTCGCGGCACCCAAGCCGCCGGCCCCGGGGCCGACTGGGCTGCGCATGGTCCGAGCGGTGGCGTCGATCGCCAGGCAGATGTCCCAGGCGGGCTTGCCGCTGGGGGCCGGCAGGGGCGGCAGCGGACCGTATTCGGACTCCAGCGGCAGGAACAGAACCTGGTGGCTGCCGGCCTGGAGCTCAGGCTCGCCGGTCCGGTCCAGGTGGAGCGCGCAGCGCACTGTCTCGCCGGGCTGAGCGCGGATCTCGGCGCGCAACCGGGTCTGCCCGGCTACCGAGACCTCCAACTGAATGGCGCTGGCGCCCTGAAGGCACTCCAGGACGAATCGGCACTCGCCGTTCCCGTCGAGCTGCATCGGCTTCGGCTCCGGGGTATCGCGGCCGGGGAGTATGACGGTCAGGGCGACGGTTGCCGGCACTGGGAGCGATCCGGACTCGGGTGGGTTGGGAGCGGTCGGGGTCCTGGGCGACTCTGCGGTTTGTGCAAGGCGATCCACGGTCACTGGCTCCCGCCGGTCACTGCGGGCACGGTCGGCGCGATCGGCGCCAGGGGGCCGAATGGAATCGGGAATGGGGCCCCGTCCTGGTGGCCGGACGGCTGCGGCCACTGCAAGGTTTCCGGGATCGACCACCTGGGACACGGCGGCGGGGCCGGGGGCACAGCAGTCGCCTGCGGGTGTCCGGCCCGCAGCGCGCTGCCCACGACCGCCGCCAGGTTCAGGACCAGCAGACCGGCCAGCAACCAGGGCCAGCGACCGCCGATATGCACCGCCGCTGTCCGGCCCTCCCCGGCAGACAACACGGTCCGAAACGAGGACGTATCCAGACGGTCGATCCGCTGCTCAAGGCGCCGCATGGCCGACTCGATGCCCGGCCGGCGAAGCACCTGGAGCAGCAGGCTGCCATAGTCCCCCGGCAATCGGCCGAGGTGCTCCAAAAGCCCCTTTAGGCTCGCCTGGTCCGCGCGGGTGGCGGGGAGCAGGACGAATGCGCCTGGCTCCAGCGAGAGCCGATCGGCGCCGATCGCGAGCAATCGAGGCTCCCGGTCCGGGGTCAGCAGCAGCATCTCCGTGGCCGGCTCGTAGTCTGGCCCGGGGACCCTGTCCACCTGGAGACCGGTCGTGTCGCCCGTCTCGGCGGTCATCGCGATCAGTCCCCCGCCAGCAGTGGAGATGCGCTGGCTCAGGGTCGCGGTATCCAGTACCCCGCCGTCGCGTTGCGGCCAGGGGTCTTCCAGTGCACCTCTGCAATAGACCTGAAAGAGCCGCTCGCCGTCCAGGTCCGACTCCGACCAGGTGGACAGATGACAGTCGGGGGACGCGCGATCGCAAAATAGGCCAAGCCGTTCGTTCATTGTTCGATCTCTGAGAGTGGCCGGTCTGTATCCGACCCGGGTCCATGGGTCTCCCAGGCAAGCCCCAGTGCCTGGGCCTGCAGCTTGGGCAGAAATGGCTGCTCGGCGAGGATCGACTGCAGTGCCGCCCGTGCGGTCGCCTCGGGCCGTTCCCAGGGCCACCTGGGGCCAGTGCCCGCCGCTGATCCGGATGGTGCGCTCTCCTCGACCATGCTGCCGATCAGTGCCTCCCACCAGCGCGGGTCCGCGCGCCAGGCAGCAGCGTCCGGCCGGGTCATCAGCCAGCGGCCGAGCTCTCCCAACCGGGGCTGCGACCGCAGGGCCGCGGCGACCCGGACCAGGGGCAATCTGGGCCTGCCGTCGCCCGCCGTTGCCCAGGCGTAGCAGGCAGACTCGTCCGCCAGTGCATCGCGCAGGCGTATCCATCCCTGCAGCATGAGCGGGCCGGATGCCCGCCGCCGGTGGGTCGGCAAGGCACGGATCGCCTCGGCCAGCTCGCTCAGCGGATGCAGCTCGGCCCGACGCCCGTCGTCGCCCGCCGCGTCGCGCACCCGCGCCCGCAGCTCATCTAATGCCTCTGCGTGCCCGGACGCGGCTGCCAGTGCCGCGATGACCGGACCGGTCCAGTGCGCCGCGATCCCGTCCCCCGAATCGCGCATCGCCTCGGCCAGCTCGGCCCGGGCCTGCGGGCTCCCGCAACGCGCCGCCAGATCCTGGATCTGGTCCTGCTGGAACGGATGTATCCAGGGCCAGCCGGTCGCTGGCTCCAGCAGCCGGCGGAGCTCGTCCAGGCTTAAGGGCTCAAGATCGTCCAAGACCTGCCGCCAAGTCTCCAGTGTGATGTCGGTCGGGCCGCCTCGCCGCTCCTGGGGCCGGGTCGTGCGCCACTGGGGGGGGCGCTGCCGCGACTGCGGGTCGCGCAGATCGGCGAGCGCCGGACTCGTCATCCATTCCAGGGCCAGCCGGCGCAGGGTCTCCCGATCGAATCCCCGGTCTGCACGACGCCGCCAGGCGAGCCAGGCGCCCTGCCCGATCAGACCGGCAGTGGTCGACTCGGGCGCCTCGCGCATCAGCGCGTCGATGCGCCGATGATAGACATCCACCGCGGCCTGGGCATCCGCGGGCAGCACCGCCCCCAGGGCCAACAGGTCCTGGAGCAGGAGCCGGCGGGCGATCGATTCATGACCTAGCAGCAGTGCGGCGAGCCCGGGTGCGGGCCGGATACGCAAGGCCCCGTCGCAACGCAATAGCGCATCGGCACCCGGGGCAGTCCAGTGACCGGAGAGGATCTCAGCCAAAGGCGCCGCGGACCCCTCCGGGGAGACCAGCGGAGGCTCAAGCTCGCAAAGCTCCAGCAGGCGCTGACGTTTGCCCGAATCGGATGGGCTCCACCAGGCAGCAAGCCCGGCATCGACCGTCGCCCCAAGACGCTGAAATGCCTGGACCAGCGCGTCCCGCAGTCGCCGCTCGCCTTCCTCCAGGTCGTCGTCCGGGCGCAGGATCAGGCGGATCAGGTGGTCCTGGGGAAACCGCGCCCATTCCTCGGGGCGGATCAGGTCGGCCCAGGGCAGGTCCGGCGCGGCCCTGGCCCGATCGAGCAATGCATTGGCGAACAGGCTGCCGCGCTGGGATTCGGTACCGGCCAGGGCGACCGCCAGGCGATAGGTCAGGGCCGCCCACCGGGTCTGCTCCGCTCCGGGCAGCGGACCAACGCCGGGATCGAGCACGGAGAGCTGCCGGTCGAAGCGCTCGGCAAAGGCTGTCAACTGGGCCGGGAAACGTTGGGCGTTGTCCAGGACCGCACGGGCATAGTCGACGAGCGCGTCCGCGGGCTCGGGTCCATGGTGCCGCGTGCCGCGTGCGTCCAGCAAGAGCGCACGGCGCCCCGCCGCGGTCAGGGCCGGGACCGACAGACCTTCCGGGACGACCAGGAGGTCCGCAGGACCTGGCTCGACAGTGCCCGGGGATTGCGACGGACCGAGAAAGAGCGCCGGGTTTCCCGTGTAGACCCTGATCCGGCAGCGGCGCGCAAGCCGGCTCGGAAGTGCCCCCCGGGCGAAGGCGACGACCCGCGCCAGGGGTGCGCCAACGGCGAATGCAGTGGTCGGGACCGCCAGTATCAGCGGATAGCCGCTCGCCATCCCATTGAGCAGGTGTGCCAGCAGTCCGATCGCCAGCCCCGGCTCAGCCAGGACGGGGTCCATCGGCTCGATGGTGGGGGGGGGCAGGTCGGACTCGGTCCCGGCTGTGGGCACCCCGGTCTGGAAGGCCGCACCCTGGCCCAGATAGAGTCCGGGATCGAAACCCGAGGCCATGGCCTCGAGCGGCCAGGCGCGTCCATGGGCAAACCAGGAGTCCCGGCGATCGCCGTTCCCGGCGGTCGCGAGCCGGACGACGAAATACTGGGAGCCGCAGGGGAAGCAGGACCAGCCCTCAAGATAGCCCCCCGCCCGGGCACGGTCCGCTGGCGTCGCATCCAGGGTCATCCAGGGGCGGATGGCGTCGAGCAGCCCAGGGGCCGATTGCAGCGCCGCATCCGCCGCGATGTATCGACCGCCAACCTCGCCCGTCTCGCCGATCGCTCGGTCGGGGCTTGTGCGGAAGACGGAAACGCTGGTCGGAATGGACATGCGTTTATTGGCGCTCGCTCGAGCGCGGAAGACCTTCAGGGTCGACCGCTCTGGTCGGCTGGGACCACAGCGCATCGTAGAGTCCGGATGACCGGCGCACCGGCCGTCCCACCCCGTCCAGGAGCCGGGCGGCTGGGGCGATCAGCGTCACCCGCTGCCGCGCCCGGGTGACGCCGGTATAGATCAGCTCCCGGGTGACCGCCCGGCTATCATGGCTGGGCAGCACCAAGGCCACCTCGTCGAATTCCGAGCCCTGACTCTTGTGCACCGTCATGGCAAACAGTGTCTCCACCGTGGGTAGCCGGTGGGGAGAGAGGCGACGCAGCCCATCGGCGGTCTCGAACCAGGCGCGCAGCTCGCCGCCGGCATCGGGGTCGGGCAGCAGTAGACCCAGGTCGCCGTTATAGAGCCGCAGCTCGTAGTCGTTGGCGGTCACCAGCACCGGGCGGCCAGCATAGCGCACGCCCTCTGGCCGGATCAGTCCGGCGGCGGCCAACGCCTGCTCGGCGAGCCGGTTGATGGCATGAAGCCCGAAGGGTCCGTCGCGCACAGCGGTCAAGTATCCGATAGCGGCCCAATGCCTTGAGGGCGGCGGCCGGGTCCGGGGCCTCCAGCACGGCCCGGTGACGGGGGACCACGAATCCGGCGACGAATCCTGCAAGCCCTGGCTCGTCCAGGTCCAGCCGTCGAGCGTCCTCCTGGCCCGCCGCGAAGGCGGCCAGCACCCCGGGGCAGTCACCCAGCTGGATGGCCCGGGCGACTGCATGGATGCCGCTCCCGGCGCGGAACCGAAAGCTCCGGCGCAGCAGGGCGATGGAGTCCCCCAGCCCGGAATCGGCGGGCCGGCCGCCGCCGGTCGCCCGGGCAGTCCCGTCCAGGTCCAGCGAGAGCTGCCCGACTGGGCTGCCGCAGGGGGATAGCGCGCTGAGCTCAAGGCCCGCAACCTCCCGCAGCGCATCCCGGAGCGTCCGGCGAATAGGCCCCGCCCTGGCCCCGTCCGCAGATATCCCCCAGCACCGCACCGGCCTGCACCGAGGCGAGCTGGTCCCGGTCGCCCAGCAGGATCAGGCGGCAATCTGCGGGCAGCGCGTCGAGCAGCCGGGCGGCCAGCGGCAGGTCCAGCATCGATGCCTCGTCCACCGCGAGCAAGTCCAGATGCAGCGGGTTGGTCGGACCGTGCCGAGGGGCAACCCGGCCCGGGCGGGTACCGAGCAGCCGGTGCAGGGTCAGCGCCTCCTCCGGGATGGCGGCGGCGATCGGGCCGTCCAGTGCAGCGGACCCGATCAGATCGCGCTTGGCGGCACGGATGGATTCGGTGAGCCGGGCCGCCGCCTTCCCGGTGGGTGCGGCGAGCCCGATCCGCAGTCCCTGACCCCGGGCATGCGCCTGTGCGATCAGCAGGGCCAGGATGGCGGTGACTGTGCGGGTCTTGCCTGTCCCGGGACCGCCCGAGATGGCACACAGCGGGCGCAGCACCGCGATCGCCGCCGCCGCACGCTGCCAGTCGATCCCGCCATCGGACGGCGGCGGAAAGAGCCGGGCGAGCCCGGCCGCCAGCAGTCCCCGGTCCACCCCGCCCGCCCAGACCCCGGCACGGGCGCCGATCGACTCGGCGACCCGACGCTCGTAGTGCCAATAGCGCCCCAGATAAAGCCGGTCTGCCCGGTCCAGGACCAGTGGGGCCGGGTTGTGCTGCGCCGCGGCCGAGTCCGTGCAGGCGACCGCGCCCCAGCTCGCCAGCTCGGCACGCCAGACGGCGAGCCCGGGGGCCACCAGATCCGGAACCTCCGGGAAGGGCGCCCGCCCGGCCAGAGCCGGCAGGTCCAGACACACGTCGCCCTCCCCTACCCGGTGACTCGCCAGCGCCGCGGCCAGCAGCCGACCGGGGGTCGCCTCCCCGGTGCACTCTCCCAGCCAGCGGGCGAGCTGTAGGTCCAGCGGACGCAAGTCGCCCAGGGAGACAGCCTCGACCAGTGCAGTCGGCAAGACGATCGGCCCGTTCATGTCGTCTCCGATAAGCCTGAAGCGGACGGCGAAAGTCCCGCCATCATGCCGGATTTCGGAGCGCGCGCGAACCCTGCGGCGGGCCTTTGTAACCCGTTGCGCCTAAACTATCGAGGAAGGTCGAGCGATAACGTCTTCGTCGTTCGGCGAGGGGTCGCGGCTTAGGAGTCTTTTCCTAGCTTTGCCGATCGTCTGCTGCGGTCGTTGCGGCCAGGATGCCGGAATCCGGATCCGAGCGACGTTCATCCATCCCTTCGTCCGGCGACTGCTGCGGCAGGGGAAGCTGCGCACAGCTGGCCGTCGGGGACACGGGCTCCGCCAGCTTAAGTCGCAGGAGTGTGATCTCGGCGCTCATGCAGCGCAACATCATGATCTGCTGGCGAAGATCCTCGATCTCTTCGCGCAGGGCGGTTAGGCCCTGGGAGCGCTCGCGCAGATCCCGCAGGCCCTGAAGCGAATCTTCGAGGGCTTGAGCACCCTCGCGGGCGCGTACCAGATCGTATGCGGTGCTGGCTTGCGGGGGACTGACCCGGGGACAAAGCTCTGCCCTGTAAACCCGATCGAGTATCCGGTTCATGTCGCGGTAATAGGAGTAGGGTGACGCGGGGGACACGGCATGATCCTCGGTTTGGGTCGTTGGCGGCGCTCCTCGGTCGCTGTGCGGCGGCACCGCGGTCGCTTGCTCGATCACGGCTACGACTTTTTTGCCGGTCGGAGCATACGCGACACGGGCGCTCGATACCGTGCACTGGCGCACGGGATTCGATCGTCGTTCCGGCCGCGGAGCCTCGCCTAAATTTGCGGATCGTTTTGTCTACACGGCAACCGCTGAGGCATCAGTCCCCCCGAGCACCCGCTCCAGCTCCAGGATCAGCTCCGCCCCGGCCGCGTCTGGAACACCCCCCAGCCGTCGCCCCGCTCCGGTCGCATGCCGCGCAGAAAGAGATAGCGCACCCCGCCCAGATGGCGCTCCGGGTCGTAACCCGGGAGCCGGGTGCGCAGGTACCGGTGCAGTGCGACCGTATAGATCAGGTATTGGAGGTGGTAGCCGTGCTGGGCCATGGCCCGGGCCATGCCTTCCGGACCGTAGTCGTCCAGTCGGTCGCCCAGGTGGTTCGACTTATAGTCCAGGATGTAGTAACGGCCGTCGCGGCGGACCACCAGGTCCACGAATCCCTTCATCAGGCCCCGGAGAGCGCACCGGATCCGGACGAGCATCCCAGGTCTCCAGCCGGTACCCCGTGGGCGGCCAGCACCCGGCCAAGGGCGGCCGGGGTCGAAGCCCCCCAGGGCGAAGTGAAACTCCAGCTCGTTGCGGCGATCCTCGGGGCCGATCCCGCGGAGCTTGAGTCCATCCGGTCCCAGGGGGGTGTCCAGGACCCGGGTCGCCAGCTCCATCAGGGTCTCGGTCCAGTGGCCCTCGATCCCGTGCCGGGACAGGGCGGACTCGGCCGCCTGTCGCAGGACCGGGTCCTTCGGCGGTGCGGAAGTCCAGGTGCTCGAAGAGGTCGTGCAGACAGTGGCCAGCGCGGGCTCCCCGGGGAAAGCGAAAGACGGGCTCCACTTGTGCCGCCGCCGGGAGCGGCGGCACAACGGATTCCGGCACTAGGGCCGGCACGGGCTCCCCCTCCGGCACGGCCGGCAGGCATCGTAGTCGGGTCGCTCGGGCTCCCGAGCTGCCCAGCGGCCCTTTGGAGAGGCCGGAGAAGCTGAGAGCCGCCAGTCGTCGGGGATCGATCCCGGCGAAGACGGCGGCCTTGAGCGCTGGACTGGCCTGCATGGCGTCGCGCGAGGGCCTCGGGCAGCCTCCGGGGCCAGGTCCTCCACCCGGATGGCATCCGGCAGGTCCCGGGCCAGGGCGTCCAGGTCCGCGCGCAGGGCCGGCTCGTCGAGGTCACCCATGCGCACGGCCGCGGGCTCGCCATTGCGGTCCCTGGTGGAGCAGATAGGCGGCGGCAGACCCCTCCGCCTGGTTGACCGCCCCCCAGTAGATGACGCAGCGGTGCTTGGCCCGGGTGACGGCCACATAGAAGAGCCGCAGCCGCTCGGCCAGGTCTTCCTCCGCCCAGAGTGCACGGTGGGCAGTCCTGGTCCGGGGAGCCCAGGTCCAGACAGGCATCCAGCTCGGTCCGATCGATGGAAGGCGATCGGCGCAGCGGCGGTCCGGGTCCGGCCCCTTGGACCAGGGCAGCGGCAGGAAGACCACCGGGTACTCCAGCCCCTTGCTCTTGTGGAAAGTGACGATGCGTACCAGGTCCTCGTCGCTCTCCAGTCGCAGCAGGGCCGCCTCCCCGCCCCGGGACTCGGCGGAGCCCGGCTGGCGGCGCTCCGCGAGCCAGCGGCTCAGACCCTCGGCCCCCGACGCTCGCCCCCCTGCTCCCGGGACGCGGCCTGGGCCAGCTCCGCCAGGTGCATCAGATTGGTGAGCCGGCGCTCCCCGTCCGGCCCCCGGCGCAGGCGCTCCGGTACCCCTTCCCCGTGGATCAGACCATCCAGGGCGGCCATGAACCCGCGGGTCCGCCAGGTCTCCCGATAGCCCTCGAAGCGGGCCAGCACCGAGTCCCAGGCCCCCTCGTCCGCGACCAGCCCGGCCAGCTCGCCGGCGGTCCAGCCCAGGAGCCGGGTGGCAAGCGCGGCGCGCAGACGGTCTCCCCCGGCACCCGGGGCGAGCGCCGCGAGCAGGGCATCCAGATCCTCGGCCTCTTCCGAGTCGAAGACCGTGTCCTGGCCGATGCTGACGCAGCCGATACCGCAGTGCGCCCAACGACGTCCCGGACCTGGACCCCGTCGCGATGGGTGCGCACCAGCACCGCGATATCGCCGGCCCTGAGCGACCGGTCGCCGATCCGCGCCGACCCGTCCAGCAGGGCCGCGATCTGGCGGGCGCAGTCCCCGACCGCCAGGTCGCGGGCGGCACTCGGTCACGATCCGATTCCCCGAGCGGGTCGCGTTGTCCGCGGCAAGGGTAGCCAGCGAAAGAGGAGCGGCACGGCAGGCGCACCGTCGATCAGCAGCGGCTCCCGGTCCGAGTCCGGATCCGGGCTGGACCGGCTCGAAACGGATGTCCGGCTCGAAGACGAAGGGCGCGCGGGCACCCCCGAAGACCCGGTTGACCGCCGCACCAGTGGCGCTCGCCGAGCGGCGATTGGTGTCCAGGGTATGGATGCGACCCTGGATCTGGGCCTGCCTGCGGGCGGCGATGTAGGCGAAGATGTCCGCCCCGCGGAAGCCGTAGATCGCCTGCTTGGGGTCGCCGATCAGGATAGAGCCCGATCTCCGGCGCCGGCCGCCTGTCGGCTTGCCGCAGTGCATCGCGCATAGATACGCCGGAAGATACGGTACTGGAGGTCGTCGGTGTCCTGGAACTCGTCGATCAATGCCTGGGGATGTGCGATGCGCACCCGCGCGGCCAGGGCCTGGCCCGCGGGGACCGTCCAGGGCGGCGGCGGTGCGGGACAGCAGGTCGTCGTAGAAGACCACCCGGCGCTCGGTCTTGCGGCGGTACAGCTCCTCGCGCAGGAATCGATAGGCATCGGCCAGGAGCCCGGCGCGGCGGGTCGCGCTCCATCCCCTCGAAGTCGATGGCCGCAAGCCGGGCACAGAGGTCGAAGAACGGGTGCTCGGGGGTGCGCCGCCCTTCTTGGTGGACGCGCTGAGCTTCTCCGGGGTGAAGAGCGCGAGCCGTGCGGGGGGCTCCCCGGTGGGCGGTCCGGCGCACCAGGCATCCATCCCGGCGAGCGCCTCGGCCACCTGTGCCGGCTTGTAGCTGGTCTGGGAGAGCGATGGGTTGGCTTGGAGCAGTGCCGACACGGACTCCCGCCCGCCGGACCAGGCATCGGCCAGCTCCCGGTGCAGCTCGGCCAAGGACCGGCAGGCAGCGGACCGGTCGTCCTCGCCCTCTGGCAGGATGCGCGGTGCGTCCCGGCTCAGATAGGGGCTCAGACGAGCGAGCAGCGACTCGGGGCCGCCCGGGAGCTCTGCGAGCAGCCAGGCGGCCTCGTCCGGATCGGCGGCGGCCATGCGGCGGCGCCAGAAGTCCTCCGCCGCCGCACGCCGCAGGTCCTGCTCGTCCGAGATCAGCTCGGCGTCGAAGGGTACGCCGCTCTCGAATGCGAAATCCTTCAGGACCCGCTGGCAGAAGCCGTGGATCGTGCGGATGGCCGCACGGTCCAGATTGGCGATGGCCGAGTCCAGGCGAGCCAGGGCCAGCTCCGGCCGCTCGGAAGCCGCGCAAGCGTCTCGGCCAGCAGGGGGTCGCCCGCTGGCTCGGCGCTCTGCCCGGCCGCCAAGAGGTCGCGCGCCTCCCGCAGGCGCCGGGCGATGCGCCCTTTAAGCTCCTCGGTGGCGGCCTCGGTGAAGGTGAGCACCAGCACCTCGTCCACCCGCCGGCCGGACTCCAGGATCAGCCGCAGCACCAGGTGTGCGATGGCATAGGTCTTGCCGGTACCGGCGCTCGCCTCGATCAGGTGCAGACCGGCGAGCCGGATACCCAGGGGGTCGAGGGCAGTCTCGGGGGACTGGCCGGCGCTCACGCCGGACCCGCGCATCTAACCGCGAAATGCGCGGAGCACGCATAAGACAAGACCGAGAGACTTCGTACGCAATACATTGGGAGACTCCGCGCCTAGGGGAAAAACATCGCTGAGTGCAGTCGGCTACGCGTGCCGGACGCCTGCCCGGGTGACCGAGGCCGCCTAATCGTAGCGCACCCTCGGCCGAGTCGAGCCGCGGCTGCGCGACCCCTGCCAGTGCGCAAACGCGCGGGTAAGGACCGGCGATCGGCAGAGTTGCGGCGACCCGCCGTACTGCCTCAGGCTCCGACCGACCCGCGCAAGTCGGCTCAGGGTTGCATCTCCACGTCAAGCCCGGCATGGTTCGGCGAGTGAGCCAGCAACCCATCGCCCGAAACCGGGCCGCGCCGGCCAAGCTCGGGCCCTGGCCCTTAACCCCTGGGTATCGCAACCTGCAAGCGGCCCGGCCGCGCCACCCAACCGGACGCCAAGCATGATGAAACACGAAGAAAAGACCTGTGCCCGTTGCGGCCGGACCTTCGAGTGCAAGGTCAACAACCCGGTGCATTGCGATTGCGCCCGGGTTAGCCTCGACGACGCGACCCTGCACGCACTCCACGGGTTTTACTCGGATTGCCTGTGCCTGGACTGTCTCCGGGCCATCGCCGCCGGCCATGCCCTGACCCTGGACAGGGACTGAACCCTGCGAATCTCAGGGGCAGCGGTTCAACGGAGGGCGGAAAAACACCGGCCTGCCGCATGCCGCTGCCTTGAAGGCCAACCGGCAGGAGTGTAAGCTTCCGCGAATTCTTCGCTGCACCGCGTTGAATTCAATAACCTTAAACGAATGCTGCCGCCGATGAGGAGCGAGCCATGAAATTTCCCGTCCTGATGCTGGGTCTGACCCTGTCCATTGGCGCACTGAGCTGCCGCCAATGCCGAAGAACAGCCCATCGTCATCAAATTCAGCCATGTGGTTGCGGCCGATACGCCCAAGGGAAAGGCGGCCGACTTCTTCGCCAAGCGAGCCGCCGAGCTGACCGGGGACAAGGTCAAGGTAGAGGTCTACGCCAACAGCTCGCTCTATAAAGACAAGGAGGAGCTTGAGGCGCTCCAGATCGGCGCAGTGCAGATGCTGGCACCATCGCTGGCCAAGTTCGGTCCGCTGGGCGTCAAGGATTTCGAGGCATTCGATCTGCCCTACATCTTCACCGACTATAAGGATCTTCACACGGTGACCCAGGGCGAGATCGGCGCGTCGATCCTGAAGAAGCTGGAGCCCAAGGGCATCGTCGGACTGGCCTTCTGGGACAACGGCTTCAAGTCCTTCTCGGCCAATTTCCCGATCAAGACGCCCGCGGACATGAAAGGCAAGAAGTTCCGCATCCAGTCCTCCAAGGTGCTCGAAGAGCAGATGCGCGCACTCGGCGCTCTGCCCCAGGTCATGGCCTTCTCCGAGGTCTATCAGGCGCTCGACACGGGCGTGGTGGATGGCACCGAAAACCCGCCATCCAACATGTACACCCAGAAAATGCACGAAGTGCAGTCGGATCTGACCCTGACGCAGCATGGCTATCTGGGTTATGCGGTCATCGTGAACAAGAAGTTCTGGGATGGTCTGCCGGAGGATATCCGTGGCCAGCTCGACCAGGCCATGAAGGAGTCGACCGACCTGGCCAACCGGATCGCCAAGGAAGAGAACGACCAGGCATTGGCGGGCATCGAGGCGAGCGGCAAGACCAAGATCTACACGCCGACCGACGAAGAGAAGCTGGCCTTCAAAAAGAAGCTGGTGCCGGTGCACAAGAAGATGGAGTCGCGCGTCGGCAAGGATCTGATTCAGTCCATCTACAAGGCGACCGATTTCAAACCCGACTCGCTTTAAATCGCGTCCGGTATTCCAGGCGGGGTCTGTGCATCGGTACAGCCTCGCGTGAGCTAACAGACTTCATCGCCGACGCGATTTAAGTTTTTATTTCCAGATAATTTAGACCGCGTCGTGCCAATCGCTGTTGGTGACCAAAAGGCTGGGGTCACTTAATACAAGGAATGTCACTCTGGACGCGGTTTAAAATGAAGCTACTCGACCATCTCGAAGAATGGCTCGTCGTCCTGCTCATGGGCGGCGCAACAGCGATCGTTTTCGTCTCGGTGCTGCACCGGTATGCCTCCGGCTTGAGCATTCCCGTCGCGCAGGACTGGCTCTTGTCGCTCAACTTCGGCTGGACGCAGGAGCTGTGCATCATCATGTTCGTCTGGATGGCCAAGTTCGGCGCAGCCTACGGGGTGCGCACCGGCATCCATGTCGGCGTCGATGTGATGATCAACCGCCTGTCGGACAACAAACGGGCAAAGGTCATCCTCTTCGGCCTGCTGGCCGGCGCGCTCTTCACCGGCATCGTCGCCACGCTCGGCACCCGCTTCGTCTGGGAGAACGGCGCGCACTACGCCTTTCTGAACCTTTTCGGTCTGGATACGGGCGATCTCCCGGAGGGCCCGACCACGCCCGATCTCGAATGGCCGACCTGGATCGTCTACCTCGCGGTCCCTCTGGGCTCGACCCTGATGTGCTTCCGCTTCCTGCAGGTCGCTTACGGCTTCCTTCGGACCGGCGCACTGCCGCAGCACGACCACGGCCACGTCGAGGGTCTCGCCGAAAAGCCGCTGCCCGTCGATGTCAATGTCTACGACATGGACGACAACCTGCATTTCCGCGACCTGACCCACAAGCCGCTTGGCGAATCCGGCGAGCAGGACGCATCCGACCGGAAGGATGGCCAATCATGAGCGCAGTCATCATCTTCGGGCTGCTGCTGGTCCTCATGCTGACCGGGATGCCGATCTCCATCGCGCTCGGTCTCACCGTGCTGACCTTCCTCTTCACCATGACCCAGGTCCCGCTCGAAGCGGTGGCCCTGAAGCTCTTCACCGGCATCGAGAAGTTCGAGATCATGGCGATCCCCTTCTTCATCCTGGCCGGCAACTTCCTCACCCACGGCGGGGTGGCGCGACGCATGATCGCCTTCGCCTCGGCGATGGTCGGACACTGGTACGGCGGATTGGGTCTCGCCGGCGTGGCGGCCTGCGCGCTCTTCGCGGCGGTCTCGGGCTCCAGTCCGGCCACGGTGGTGGCCATCGGCTCCATCCTGCTGCCGGCGATGCTCAAGGCCGGTTTCCCCAATAAGTTCGGGGCCGGCATCGTCACCACCTCCGGGGCGCTGGGCATCCTGATCCCGCCGTCCATCGTGATGGTGATGTACTCGGTGGCGACCAATACCTCGGTCGGGGCCATGTTCATGGCCGGCGTCATTCCCGGCATCGCGCTGGCCTGCGTGCTGGGCGGCGTCACCTGGTGGCGGGCGCGCAAATTCGATTATCCGCGCCAGCCCAAGGCCAGCCTTCGGCGAGCGCTGGCGGACCTTCCGCGACTCGATCTGGGGTCTGCTGCTGATCCTCATCGTGATGGGCGGCATCTATGCCGGGCTCTTCACGCCGACCGAAGCCGCGGCCATGAGCGCGGTCTATGCCTTCATCGTCGCCGTCTTCATCTACAAGGACATGCGCCTCAAGGACGTGCCGCGCGTGCTGCTGAACTCGGCGAACATGAGCGCCATGCTGCTCTACATCATCACCAACGCGGTGA
The DNA here is from genome assembly GCA_963780725.1 of uncultured Gammaproteobacteria bacterium. Classification (GTDB taxonomy): domain Bacteria; phylum Pseudomonadota; class Gammaproteobacteria; order Chromatiales; family Chromatiaceae; genus Thiodictyon. The sequence continues at coordinate 1,709,031 of CAWACV010000001.1, read as the reverse complement.
TGTTCTCCTTCATCCTGACCAACGAGAACATCCCGCAGACGCTCGCCGACTGGATGCTGGCGCAGGGGTTGGGACCGATCGCCTTCCTGCTGGCGGTCAACATCCTGCTGCTCGCGGCCGGCAACTTCATGGAGCCCACCTCGATCGTCCTCATCTTCGCGCCCATCCTCTTCCCGGTGGCGATGAAGCTCGGGATCGACCCGGTGCACTTCGGGATCGTCATGGTGGTCAACATGGAGGTCGGCATGTGCCATCCGCCGGTGGGACTTAACCTGTACGTGGCATCGGGCATCACCAAGATGGGCATCACCGAGCTGACCGTGGCGGTCTGGCCCTGGCTGCTGGCGATGCTGAGCTTCCTGATGCTCGTCACCTATTGGCCGGCGCTGTCCATCTGGTTCCCGACCTGGCTGGGGATGATGTAGCAACCGGCCCGAGGCCCTTCGCCGCGGAGTCCCGCGGCGAAGCGATCGGCGACGAAGGCCGCTTGGCGACAGGCGGTCTTACGACCCCAGCAGCAATTCGCCCCTATAGCGCGGATTCCTGACCCCGCTCTTTTCGCGATTTTTATATCGCGGCCCCCTCCTTTTTCCAGCATCTTGAGATCGGTTTTCCTAGCATATCGGTCACCAAGGCCCGTTGCGGAGGTAAGCCATGGACCTCGTCTATCTTGCAGGCATCGTCCTGTTTTTCGGTTTAGCCGTGGGACTCGCCTTCGGCTGTGCCAGGTTGGGAGGCGCCCGATGAGCTGGTTGCTAATCGTCAGCGCCGTCGTCGCGGTCACGCTGCTGATCTACCTGATCGCGGCCCTGCTCAACCCGGAGGGGTTTTCATGACGAACCATGCCTGGCTCCTCCTCGGGCTCTATCTGTTGGTGCTGCTGCTCGCGGCCAAGCCGCTCGGCACTTACATCGCGAACGCGATGGAAGGACGTCCCATCCTGGCCCTGGGTTTCCGAGGCGGTCTCGAGTCGAAGCTTTATCGTCTGTGCGGTGTCCGCCAGGACGAGGAAATGGGCTGGCTGCGCTACGCCATCGCAATCCTGTTGTTCAACCTGCTCGGCGCGCTTGCCGTCTATGCCCTGCAACGGCTGCAGCTCTGGCTGCCGCTTAATCCCATGGGACTAGCCAACGTCAGCCCGGATTCATCGTTCAACACCGCTATCAGCTTTGCCACGAACACCAACTGGCAAGGCTACGCCGGCGAGTCGACGATGAGCTATCTGACCCAGATGCTCGGCCTTACGGTGCAGAACTTTCTGTCCGCGGCCACCGGCATCGTGGTCGTCATCGCGCTGATTCGCGGTTTCGCCAGGCACTCGGCCAAGACCATCGGCAACGCCTGGGTGGATCTCACCCGCGTGACGCTCTATGTGCTGCTGCCGATTGCGCTGGTCTTTGCGGTGGTCCTGGTCAGCCAGGGGGTAATCCAGAGCTTCGATGCCTACAAGGACGTGACGACGCTGGAGGTCACGCTGTACGAAACGCCGAAGCTCGACCCCGCCGGTCAGCCGTTGAAGGACGACCAAGGGATCGTTCTTACCGAGCCCGCCACGAGCCGGACTCAGACCCTGGCCATGGGCCCGGTCGCCTCGCAGGAAGCGATCAAGATACTCGGCACCAACGGCGGCGGATTCTTCAACGCCAACTCGGCGCACCCCTACGAGAACCCGACGCCGCTCACGAATTTCATCCAGATGTGGCTGATCTTCCTGATCCCGGGGGCGCTGTGCATGACCTTCGGGCGCATGGTCAACGATACCCGCCAGGGCTGGGCCGTGCTGGCGGCGATGACGCTGATGTTCGTCGTCATGGCCGTGGCGGCGATGAGCTTCGAGCAACAGGGCAACCCACAGTTGGCGAATCTCGGCGTCGATCTGTCCGCTGGCAACCTGGAGGGCAAGGAGACGCGCTTCGGCGTTGCCGACTCGGGCCTGTTCGCGACCATTACGACGCTCGCCTCCTGCGGTGCCGTCAATTCCATGCACGACTCATTCATGCCGCTGGGCGGATTCGTGCCGCTGTGGAACATGATGCTGGGGGAGGTGGTGTTCGGCGGCGTCGGCACCGGGCTCTATGGCATGCTGGTATTCGCCGTCATGGCGGTCTTCATCGCCGGTCTGATGATCGGCCGCACGCCGGAATACCTGGGCAAGAAGATCGAGGCCTTCGACATGAAGATGGTCTCCCTCGCCATCCTGATCACGCCGATCCTGGTGCTGGCCGGCACCGCCATCGCCGCGACAACGGCCGCCGGCGTTGCCGGCATTGCCAACCCGGGGCCCCACGGATTCTCCGAAATCCTCTACGCCTTCAGCTCCGCGGCGAACAACAACGGCAGCGCCTTTGCGGGCCTATCGGCCAATACGCCCTTCTACAACGGCATGCTCGGGGCCGCCATGTGGCTCGGCCGCTTCGGCGTCATCGTGCCGGTGCTGGCACTGGCCGGTGCCCTCGCTGCCAAGAAACGCATTGCTCCCAGCGCCGGTACCATGCCGACCCACGATGTCTTGTTCGTCGTGCTGCTGATCGGCACCGTCGTGCTGGTCGGCGCCCTGAACTATGTTCCCGCGCTCGCCCTTGGGCCGGTGGTCGAGCATTTGATGCTCTGGTCCCTTAACTGACCCGCCAAGCGAGCCGCAGGAGAAGATCGTGACACACAAGAAACAGGCCATGTTCGACCCGGCGCTCGTGATGCCGGCCATCGTGGATTCGTTCAGAAAACTGAGCCCCGCTGTCCAGTGGCGCAACCCGGTGATGTTCGTGGTGTACGTTGGCAGCATCCTGACCACGGTGCTGTGGGTGCAGGCCCTGGCCGGTCAGGGCGAGGCAGCGCCCGGGTTCATCCTCGCCGTCGCGCTGTGGCTGTGGTTCACGGTGCTGTTCGCCAACTTCGCCGAGGCCCTTGCCGAGGGCCGCAGCAAGGCCCAGGCGGCAGCCTTACGCGGCCTCAAAAAGGAGACCGCCGCCAAGCGGCTCAAGGCGCCGAATGTCGATGCCGACTGGGACGAGGTGTCGGCGACCGACCTGCGCAAGGGCGATTGCTTCCTGGCCCAGGCCGGAGACACGATCCCGGCGGACGGGGAGGTCATCGAAGGCGTGGCCTCGGTGGACGAATCGGCCATCACCGGGGAATCGGCGCCCGTCATCCGCGAGGCCGGCGGCGATTTCTCGGCCGTGACCGGCGGCACGCGCGTGCTGTCGGACTGGCTCGTCGTGCGCGTGACGGTCAACCCGGGCGAGACCTTCGTCGACCGGATGATCGCGATGGTGGAGGGTGCGAAACGCCAGAAGACCCCCAACGAGATCGCGTTGACCATTCTGCTGGTCGCGCTGACCATTGTCTTCCTGGTGGTCACCGTCACCCTGCTGCCCTTCTCGATGTTCAGCGTCGCCGTAGCCGGTGCCGGTACCCCAGTCAGTCTGACGGTGCTGATTGCATTGCTGGTGTGCTTGATCCCGACGACGATCGCAGGTCTGCTATCGGCCATCGGCGTCGCGGGCATGAGCCGGATGATGCAGGCGAACGTCATCGCCACCTCGGGCCGGGCCGTCGAGGCGGCCGGCGACGTGGACGTGCTGCTGCTGGACAAGACCGGGACTATTACCCTGGGCAACCGCCAGGCGGCGGCCTTCCTGCCCGCCGACGGCGTTCAGGAAAAAGACCTGGCCAGCGCGGCCCAGCTTGCCTCGCTGGCCGACGAGACACCGGAAGGCCGCAGCATCGTGGTGCTGGCGAAGCAGAAATTCGGGCTGCGCGAGCGCGACATCCATGCGCTGGACGCCCATTTCGTCCACTTCTCGGCCCATACCCGGATGAGCGGGGTCGACGTGCACGGGAGTCAGATCCGCAAGGGCGCCTTCGACGCCATCCTCAGGCATGTCGAAGGACTCGGCGGCCAGGTCCCCCCTACGGTGCTGCTCGCGGTCCAGATCGTCGCCCGCCGTGGCAGCACGCCGCTGGTGGTGGCCGAGGGCACCCGGGTGCTTGGCGTCGTCGAGCTCAAGGATATCGTCAAGGGCGGCATCAAGGAGCGCTTCGCCGAGCTGCGCCGCATGGGCATCCGCACGGTGATGATCACCGGCGACAACGCGCTGACGGCCGCTGCCATCGCCGCCGAGGCGGGCGTCGACGATTTCCTCGCCGAGGCCACGCCGGAGGCCAAGCTCGCCCTGATCCGCCAGCACCAGGCGGAAGGGCGCCTGGTCGCCATGACCGGCGACGGCACCAACGACGCCCCGGCGCTGGCGCAGGCCGACGTGGCGGTGGCCATGAACACCGGCACCCAGGCTGCGAAGGAAGCCGGCAACATGGTCGATCTCGACTCCAACCCGACCAAGCTGATCGAGGTGGTCGAGACCGGGAAGCAGATGCTGATGACGCGCGGATCGCTGACCACCTTCTCGATCGCCAACGACATCGCCAAGTACTTCGCCATCGTCCCGGCGGCCTTCGTCACCACCTATCCGCAGCTTGCCGCACTCAACGTCATGGGCCTCGCGAGCCCGGCCTCGGCTATCCTCTCGGCGGTCGTATTCAACGCCCTGATCATCGTCTTCCTGATTCCGCTGGCGCTCAAGGGTGTCAGGTACCGGCCGATCGGTGCAGCCACCCTGCTGCGGCAGAACCTGGCGATCTACGGACTGGGCGGTGTCATCGTCCCATTCGTCGGCATCAAGCTGATCGATCTGCTCATTTCCGCCGTCGGTCTCGCTTGAGATCTGGAGAACCGTCATGACAGCACTCTTACGTCCCGCCATTTCGCTCTTCGTGCTGCTGACCGTGGTCACCGGCATCCTCTATCCCCTGGCGGTCACCGGCATCGCCAAGCTGGTCTTTCCCGAGGCCGCGGGAGGCAGCCTGATCCTCATCGGCGGCAAACCGGTGGGCTCCGCCCTCATCGGCCAGGGCTTCGCCGCCCCGCAGTATTTCTGGAGCCGGCCGTCCGCCACGTCGCCGCGACCCTATAACGCTGCGGCGTCCAGCGGCTCCAATCAGGGGCCGCTCAATCCCGCACTGACGGATGCCGTCAAGGACCGGATCGCTACCCTGAAGGCGGCCGATCCCGGCAACGCCAAGCCGATCCCGCCGGACCTGGTCACCGCATCCGCCAGCGGTCTTGACCCGCACATCAGCCCGGCCGCCGCGCAGTATCAGGTGGAGCGGGTGGCGCGGGCTCGCAATCTCCAGTCCCAGGCAGTCCAAGCCCTTGTCGCTCAGAGCACCGAAGGCCGCCAGTGGGGGATCTTCGGGGAGCCGCGGGTGAATGTGCTCAAGCTCAATCTGGCCCTCGATTCATTGCACTCCAGATCGAGTAAGACGCTATGAGCATCATCGCCGATCAGCCGGTTGCCCTGGCTCGCTTTGCCTGGCGTACCCCTTAAGCGAGCGGCGAAACCGATGCCGGATCAACGACCTGATCCCGACGAGCTACTGGAGCGTCTCAAGGCCGAAGAGGCGAAGGCGCAACGCGGCAAGCTGAAGATCTTTTTCGGTGCCTCGGCGGGCGTTGGTAAGACATACGCCATGCTGTCGGCCGCACGAGCGCAAGCGGAGCAACGCGCCGACATCGTCATCGGCGTGGTGGAAACCCATGGCAGGAAAGAAACCGAAGCCCTGCTCGACGGACTGGAGCGACTCCCGCTCAAGACGATTGCGTACCGCGGCAGGATGTTGAAGGAATTCGACATCGACGGCGCGCTTGAACGCCAACCGGCATTGATACTGGTCGACGAGCTGGCCCATTCCAATGTCCAGGGCTCGCGGCATCCCAAACGATGGCAGGACGTCGAGGAGCTGCTGGCGGCCGGTATCGATGTCTGGTCGACGATCAACGTCCAGCACCTGGAAACCCTCAACGATGTCGTCGGCGGCATCACGGGCGTCCGCGTGTGGGAGACCGTACCGGATCAGGTGTTCGATTCCGCCGACGAGGTCGTGCTCGTTGACCTGTCGCCGGAAGCGCTGCTGCAGCGATTGAAAGAAGGCAAAGTCTATCTTCCGCACCAGGCCGAGCGAGCCATCCAGAATTTCTTTCGCAAGGGCAATCTCATTGCGCTCCGCGAGCTCGCGCTACGCCGTACTGCCGATCGCGTCGATAGCCAGATGCTCCAGTACCGGCGCGACCAGTCGGTCTCGCCGGTCTGGCAGACGGGCGAGTCGTTGCTGGCCTGTATCGGACCCGGCGAGGGCGCTGACCGTATCGTCCGCAGTGCCGCGCGCATGGCCGCGCGGCTGGATGTGCCCTGGCATGCGCTCTATATCGACACGCCGGCGTCGCAGCGACTGTCCCGGCGCCAGCGCACGCGCATCCTCAAGAGCATTAAGCTGGCGCAGGACATGGGAGCCGAAACTGCGACGCTGTCCGGTAGCGATCCGGTCGAAACGGTCATCGAGTACGCGCGCGATCACAACCTATTCAGGGTGATCGTCGGACGCGATCATGTGAGGGCATGGCGACCCTGGTACCGCTCCTTTGCCGACCGAATCGGCAAGCAGGCGCCCGATCTCGACGTCATCCAGGTGGCTCGGGACGAGCCGCATGCCGCAAAGCCTTCCGACGAGCGAACCGAAGAGTCCTGGCTTGCACGGCTGAAGGCGCCCTGGCAGTCCTACGCGATGGGTGCAGTCATTTGCGGTCTCGCAGCAGGACTTGCCGCTCCCCTGCATTCGGTGCTCGAGCTCGCCAACATCGCCATGCTGTTCCTGCTGGCGGTCGTTGTCGTTTCGGTCCGCTACGGATTCGGACCCTCGGTCATGGCTTCGTTTCTCAATGTCGCTGCCTTCGATTTCCTGCATGTGTCGCCACGCCTCTCGTTTTCCGTCAGCGATGTTCAATACCTGGTTACCTTCGCCGTCATGCTGGCCGTCGGCCTGATCACCGCCACACTCACCACCGGGGCGAAATACCAGGCCCGGATCGCGAGTCTGCGCGAGCAGCGGGTGCGTGCGCTCTACGAGATGTCGCGGGATCTGTCGGGAGCGCTGATGCCCGAGCAGATTGCAGCGATCGGCCAACGGTTCGCCGAATCCGAGCTCGGTGCCAAGTCGGCCATCCTCCTGATTGACGCCAACGACCGCCTTGGGGAGCCGATCCCTACGTCGAGCAGCGGCCTGGCCGTCGACTTCGGCATCGCCCAGTGGGCATTCGATCATGGAGCGGAGGCCGGTCTCGGCACGGATACGTTGCCTGGAAGTCCCATTCGTTACGTGCCACTGAAGGCGCCAATGCGTATCCGCGGCGTGCTGGCGCTGGAGCTGCGCAGTCCAAGCCGGCTGATGATTCCGGAGCAGGGGCGTCTGCTCGATACCTTTGCCCGACTCATTGCGATCGCCCTTGAGCGCATCCATTATGTCGATGTCGCTCAGACCACAACCGTGCAGATGGAGTCGGAGCGCTTGCGCAACTCGCTGCTTTCGGCGATTTCCCATGACTTGCGCACCCCGCTAGCTGCACTGGTCGGCTTGGCGGACTCGATGTCGATGACGCAGCCGCCCCCGACTGGGGAGCAGGTCGAAATTGCGGCCTCGATGCGCGAGGAGGCGCTGCGCATGAACAACCTCGTTAATAATCTGCTCGACATGGCGCGCCTCCAATCCGGCGCGGTCAAGCTCAATCGGCAATGGCAGCCGCTGGAGGAGGTTGTCGGGAGCGCCCTGAAGTCGGTTGCTTCGACCATCGCCGACCATCGCGTCGAGATCGATCTCCCGGAGGATCTCCCCTTGCTGGAGCTCGACGCGGTGCTCATCGAGCGCGTATTGTCTAACCTGCTGGAGAACGCCGCCAAATTCACGCCGGCCGGAAGTACCATTGGGATCGGCGCTGCACCGGGAGACCGCAACGATATTTGCGTATGGGTCGAGGACGATGGGCCCGGATTGCCGTTCGGCAAGGAAGACGAGATATTCAAGAAGTTCGAGCGTGGCCAGAAGGAAAGCGCAACACCCGGCGTTGGCCTTGGGCTGGCAATATGCCGCGCCATCGTCGAAGCGCATGGCGGTACGATGCGTGCCGAAAACCGCCATGACGGCGGAGCGCATTTTTCGTTTACTCTGCCGCGGGGCAATCCTCCAGTCGTCGATACCGCGGACGAGTATTCCATGAGCGAGGCGAGTCAGAGATGAGCGAGCCGACGCCCATCGTTATCGTCATCGAGGACGAGCCGAAGATCCGGCGCTTTATCAAGATGTCGCTGGAGGCCGAGGGCTGCCAAGTCTACAAGGCCGATTCCGTGAAGCGCGGACTTATCGAAGCCGGTACGCGTCAGCCGGACATGGTTGTGCTCGACCTTGGGTTGCCTGACGGCGACGGATTGGATTTCATCCGAGATCTGCGCGCCTGGTCCGATATCCCGATCATCGTGCTCTCGGCACGGACCACCGAAACCGATAAGGTTGGGGCCCTGGATGCGGGCGCCGACGATTATCTGACAAAACCCTTCGGGGCAGCTGAGCTGTTGGCTCGTGTCCGCGCCCAATTGCGCCGTCGCTCCCGTGCCGGCACCGGCGGCGCGGTATTCGAGTTCGGCAAGATGCGTGTCGATCTCGGAAAGCGGGTCGTCGAGCGTGCCGGGGAGACGCTCCATCTGACGCCCATCGAATACCGTCTGCTGGCCTACCTGATCACCCACCCGGACAGCGTGCTGACCCATCGCCAATTGCTGCTGAACGTTTGGGGACCGTCCCATGCCGAAGATAGCCATTACGTGCGTGTCTATATGGGCGCTCTGCGCAAGAAGATCGAAGACGACCCCTCCCAGCCCAAGCATTTCATTACGGAAGCGGGCGTAGGCTACCGGTTTATCGCCTAATCCCGGCAGGATCGGGTATTGGACCCTCGGCTGCTCGCCGGTCAAGGCGCCCCAAAGGCCCGAAATGGACACCCGGGCCCCAGGCGGGGATACATGACAAAGACCTTCGAATGGGGCCTTTGCGCGCGCTCGGCAGGCACCGCCAAGCTCCTCGGTCCTTCGTTCTTGCACCCCGGCAGGCGATGATCCGCGCATGAGGCTCCCGATCCGCGCCAAGATCTTCCTGACCCTCCTGCTTGCCTGCATCCTGGTGGTGGTCGGCACCGGCGCCTTCGTTCACTGGTCTCTGGAGCGGGGCCTGATGGAGCTGGCCGACGCGAGGGATTCCCGGCGTATCGAAGAGATCGCCGAGCGTCTGGTCGCCATCCACGCCCGGGACGGGTCCTGGAACGCGCTCGCCAAGGACCCGCGGAGCTGGATCTTCGCACTCTTGGGACACGAGGATAACGGACCCGAAGACCGGGGCGGACCCCGCCGCGGGCACCTGCCTCCCTGGCTGCGCCGGGGTCCGATCGAATCCGGGGAATGGCCGCCCCTGCCGCCGATCGAGCGGCGGGAGCAGACGGGCCGGCCCGTCCCGCTGGAGCTGCGCCTGATGCTCCTGGACGCAACCGGGAAGCCCATCTACGCACGCGAATCCATGCTGCCCGGCGCCCGACGCTATCCCCTGGAGCAGGACGGGCAGCCCATCGGCGCCCTAGCGCTGATCCCCGGTACCGCCTTGCGCGATCTGCCGGAGCTTGAGCTTCAATCCCGGCAGTGGGGGCGGCTCTGGGTCATTGCGCTCGGGATGGTGGCCATCTCCGCGGCCCTCGCCTACCCGCTCTCCCGGCGCCTGGTGCGCCCGGTGCGGGGGCTCCAGGAGGCGGCCCGCCGGCTCGCCGCGGGGGATTTTTCCACCCGGGTGCGGGTCCAGGGGGGCGACGAGATCGCAAGGCTCGGGCGCGACATCAATGCCTTGGCCACCGTCTTGGGCCAGAACGAGGCGGCGCGCCGCCGCTGGGTAGCTGACATCTCTCATGAGCTGCGTACCCCCATCGCGCTCCTGCGCGCGGAGCTGGAGGCGCTCCAGGACGGGGTGCGGCCCCTGGACCGGGGGGCGGTGGATGCCCTGCACGGGGATGTGCTGAGGCTGGGGCGACTGGTGGACGATCTGCACGAGCTTTCGGTCACCGACCTGGGCGCCTTAAGCTACCGCATGGAAGAGACCGATTTGCGCGCCGTACTTGAGTCCGACCTGGATGCCTATCGCCCGCGCTTCGCCGCCGCCGGGCTCTCGCTCAGGCTCCAAGATCGGGCGTCCGGACCTGTGCTGCTCCAGGCAGACGCGGACCGGCTCTCCCAGCTCTTGCGCAATCTGCTGGCCAACAGCCTCCAGTACACCGACCCCGGGGGCGGGCTGGCGGTGACCCTGGGCCTGGACGCCGGGCGTGCGACGATCGACTTCCAGGACTCGGCCCCGGGCGTCCCGCACGAGTCCCTGCCCCGGCTCTTCGAGCGGCTCTACCGGGTGGACGATTCGCGCAGCCGGCACACCGGCGGGTCCGGGCTGGGGCTCGCCATCGCCCGTAACGTGGTGGAGGCCCATGGGGGTACCATCGTCGCCAACCCGTCGCCTGCCGGGGGGTTGTGGATCCGTATCGAGCTTCCCGCCTGAACGACTGCGCAGCACCTGACATGATCAGCAATACCCCACTCTCGCTAAACATCCTGATCGTCGAGGACGAGGAGCGCCTCGCCGCGCTGGTCGAGGATTACCTCAAGGCCGCCGGCTACCGGGTGGAGCGCCTGACCGAAGGCACCGCGGTTCTTGAATGGGTGCGCGCCCACCGCCCGGACCTGATCCTCCTGGACCTGATGTTGCCGGGGAAGGATGGGCTCACACTGTGCCGGGAGCTGCGCGCCGAGGGCCAGGTGCCGATCATCATAACCACCGCTCGGGTGGAGGAGATCGACCGGCTGCTTGGCCTCGAGCTGGGCGCCGACGACTATGTGTGCAAGCCTTATAGTCCCCGGGAGCTGGTGGCGCGGGTCAAGGCAGTGCTGCGGCGTACCGGAGCCCAATCCGATGCGGGCTTAAGCAGCGGCCCCGGATCCGCCGACGGACCGATCGGGCTGCACCCGGAGTCTCTGCGGGTCAGCGCCATGGGACGGGAGATCGAGCTGACCGCCGTGGAGTTCGCCCTGCTCCAGACCCTGCACGAGGCACCGGGTCGGATCTTCTCCCGCGATCGGCTCATGGACCGCATCTACACGGACCACCGGGTGGTCTCGGACCGGACCATCGACAGCCATGTCAAGAAGCTTCGCCGCCGGCTCGCAGAGCTGCTGCCCGACCGGGAGCTGATCCACTCGGTCTATGGGGTTGGGTATCGCTACGAAGACCAGGGACCGGAATAGGGACCCAGTACGCAGCTTCCCCGCTTCTTGCTCTGTGCGTGCGCGCCGATTGCGCACCGCCTCCCTATCCTTCTCGCCAACGGGGACCGCCGGTCCCCGGACCAGCAAACAGCAGCTCACCCTCCCACGGAGACCCCTGCCATGAGATCCATCGCCATCGCACTATGCCTTGCGACCCTGACCGGTACCGCCGCCTGGGCCGGACCCTTGAGCCAACACGGCGACGCCGCCCCACGGGTCGACGAGCGCCTTGAGCACATGACCCGGGAGCTGAACCTGACCGCGGAGCAACAGGCACAAATCCGCACCCTGATCGAGGAGCAGCACACGGCCATCGACCGCCTGCGCCAGGAGACCAGGAAGCGCATCGACGCGCTACTCACAGACGCCCAGCGGGCCGATCGCGACCGCGTTATCGCTCGACGCATGGACCGCCGCGTGGACCGCATGGCCGACCGTCTGGACCTGACCCCCGACCAGACCTCACAGATCCGCGCGATCTTCCAGGAGCGCCGGGATGACCCGGGTCTGACCCGCAGCGAGGTCCGGGAGCGCATTGTCGCGGTGCTCAACGAGGAGCAGCGTAAAGAATTCGAGACAATGGACCAGCGCCGCGGCGACCGGCGACACGGGGGCGGCCCCGACCGGGGGCCGGGGCCGGACTCCGATCGCGGACCAGGCCCTGGGCTCTGATCCTGCGTCCTACCGCTCCCTGACTGTCTTCCCCCAAGGGCTGAGTCCTGACCAGCCCCCAATCCTCTTCGGCGCCGGCCTCCCCTGCGCCGTTTTTTCGACTCCAGATCAAGGGCAGCGACCGCTGCGCAGCGCGACGAAGACACCGGCGCATGGCTCGGGGATAATCGAGCCTCCGCGCACCCGCGTGCGCTCACGACGGGAAGGCGCGACGGTGAAGCTCAAGACACTCCTGCTGGTCATCCTAGCGGTCCCCGCGATCGGCTACGCCCTGATCTACGGCTATGTGTGGATACAGACCAAGTGGGACCTCGACCGCCTGGCCAAAGAGCTGGCGCCGGCCGTGGATTTTCGCTACGGCAGCATCGGCCTCAGCCCTACGGGCACCGTCTCCGTAAGCCAGCTGAGCTTCGTGCCCGCGGGCTTAGGCGAGACGATCGGTATCGACCGCGTCGAGGTCAAGACGCCTGGAGTCGACTTCATTCTGAGCGGCTCGCGGTCCCTGCGCGAGGGCAAGCTGCCGCGGCGTCTGGGTCTGGCGTTCACGGGTATCCGCATAGATACCGACGGACAGCTATGGGAGGCAATCCGCAGGCTGGGCGCGGAGAACGATCGCCTGCCTGCCAACGGACTAGCCTGCGACATCGCCAGCATCGCCACCATGCAGGGCCGGCTTGCCAACCTGACCCCCTCGCAGATCGTTATCGACCTGGAACAATTGCTGGAGGCCGGCCAGGCCCCGGGGACCGCATCGCTCCATCTGAACCTGCGCCAGCGCGACTACGGCCAGGTCAGCCTGGACCTCGATTTCGCCGATATCCCCGAGCCATTCACGCGATTCATGGATCCGCCAAGGCTGAGCGCTCTGGCGGCAAAGCTCTCGCTGGACCCGGAATATGCCCGCGAGGCACAGCAATATTGCGCCGAAGCGAGCCGGATGCCGGCCGATCGGTTCCTGGATACCCTGCTGGCCCAAGACGACCGCGCCTATCTCAAAGACATCGGCCTGATCCCGGGTCCTGGCCTGCGCACCCTGCTCCAGGGCTTCCTCGACGGCGAGGCGGTGGAGGCGCGTCTGGCGGTGCCCCCCGGACTTGATCTGGCCAGCATAAAGCTCTACAAGCCTGCCGATATACCGCGGCTATTGAGCCTGCAGGTCGCAGCGAGCGGCAGCCCCATCGCGGATCTGAGCTTCAAGACCGAGCTCCCGGTCGCTGCCAGAGAGCCTAAGCCGGCGACCGCAAGCCCGGTCTCGGGTGCTCGGCCGAGCGCCGCCGCTCCGGCCGACATCTCCTTCGCGGACCTCGAGCGCTACCTGGACTCTTCGGTGCTGATCACCCTGCGCGACGGGCGCGAGCGCCGAGGCGTCGTCGATCAGGTGGGCAATGGGATCGTCTACTTGAAGAGCCAACTCCAAACCGGCTCGTTCACCATGGAGATCCGCGAGAGGGACACGGCCCAAATCAGACTGCTCGGCTCCCGCGACGCCCGCTGAATGCGCGGCTGCGAGGCCGGAACGACGATCGACGCCAATCCACACCAAGACCGGAGGCCACCCATGAGACTGCCATTCCTTTCCGTCGCCGCGCTCGGCTGCATGCTGCTGGCGGGTGCCGTACAGGCCCAGGACCAGACCGGCACGCTTAAGAAAATCAAGGACTCGGGCTCGATCACCCTCGGCCACCGCGAATCGTCCATCCCATTCTCTTACTACGACGACAAGCAGCAGGTCATCGGCTATTCCCAGGAGATCGCCCTGGCGGTCGTCGATGCCATCAAGCGCGAGCTGAGCCTCCCGGACCTGAAGGTCAAGCTCAATCCCGTCACCTCCCAGAATCGTATCCCACTGATCCAGAACGGCACCATCGACCTGGAGTGCGGCTCCACCACCAACAATGCCGAGCGTCAGAAGCAGGTCGCCTTCTCCAACAGCATCTTCGTCGTCGGCACCCGCCTGCTGACCAAGAAGGACTCGGGTATCCAGGACTTCCCAGACCTGGCCGGCAAGAAGGTGGTGACGACCGCCGGCACCACCTCCGAGCGGCTGATCCGGAAGCTCAACGAAGAGAAGAAGATGAACATGAAGATCATCTCCGCCAAGGACCACGGAGAGTCCTTCCTGATGCTCGAGACCGGCCGGGCGTCCGCGTTCATGATGGACGATGCACTGCTTTACGGCGAAATGGCCAAGGCCAAGCGCCCGACCGATTGGGTGGTCGTCGGCACGCCCCAGTCCCTGGAAGCCTACGGCTGCATGATGCGCAAGGACGATCCGGAGTTTAAGGCCCTGGTTGACTCCACCATCGCCGGGCTCATGCAAAGCGGCGAGGCCAACAAGATCTACGCCAAGTGGTTCCAGAGCCCCATTCCACCGAAGGGCCTGAACCTCGAATTCCCGCTCTCTGCCGAGATGATCAAACTCTACGCGAACCCGAACGACAACGCCCTGCAATAGCCCCGAAAAGAGCCGTTAGCACGCCAAGGCGCCAAGACGCCAAGGTCCTCGAGGCAGGGCGGGAATCGGGTGCCACGAAGGGTCGCTAGGGCACGTCCGCTGCCCCCTGTTCTTTCTTGGCGTTCTTGGCGCCTTGGCGTGAGACTTTCCGCTTACTTGCATCCGCCTTGGGGTTGCCATGAGCTACAGCTGGAATTGGGACATCTTCTTGAGCCCGACCCCGTCGGGCGAATCGACCTATCTCGGCTGGCTGATCGAAGGGCTCCAATGGACGCTCACCCTGTCCCTCGGCGCCTGGATCATCGCGTTGCTCTTGGGATCGCTGCTCGGGGTCCTGCGCACGGTTCCCAGCCGCTGGCTCGCAGGCATCGCGGCGGTCTATGTGGAGATCTTCCGCAACGTACCGCTGCTGGTGCAGCTGTTCATCTGGTACTTCGTGCTGCCTGAGCTGCTCCCAGCGGGACTGGGCGAGGCCATTAAGCAGAGCGACCCGATGACCCAGCAGTTCTTTGCCGCCCTGCTCTGTCTCGGCTGCTTCACCGCCGCGCGGGTCTGCGAGCAGGTCCGCGCCGGCATCCAGTCCTTGCCCCGAGGTCAGCGCAATGCCGGTCTGGCGCTGGGCCTCACGCTCCCCCAGACCTATCGGTATATCCTGCTCCCCATGGCCATGCGCATCGTCCTGCCGCCGCTCACATCGGAGTTTCTCAATGTCTTCAAGAACTCCGCGGTAGCCTCCACCATCGGGCTTATCGAGCTGTCTCGCCAAAGCCAGCAGCTCGTCGACTATACGGCCCAGGCCTACGAGGCATTCATTGCAGTCACGCTGCTCTATGTGCTGATTAATGTCATCGTCATGCTCGGCATGCGCTGGCTGGAGCGCCATACCCGGGTGCCAGGCTACATCGGAGGGAAGTGATGTACGAATTCGACTGGACATCGATCCCCGGCGCATTGCCGATCCTCGCGGACGGCATGCTCGTCACGCTTGAGATCACCGCCACTGCCATCCTGGTCGGCATCGTCTGGGGCACCTTGCTGGCACTCGCCCGTCTCTCCGGCAACCGCGCCACTCGCCTGGCTCGCGGCCGGCTATGTGAACCTGTTCCGGGCGGTGCCGCTGGTCATGGTGATCCTCTGGTTCTACCTGATCGTCCCGGCCATGCTGACCAATTGGCTTGGGGTGGGCCAGGGCAGCGACATCCGCATGATCTCCGCCCTGGTTGCCTTCGCACTCTTCGAGTCCGCCTACTATGCCGAGATCATCCGCGCCGGGGTCCAGAGCGTGCCCAAGGGTCAGGTCAACGCCGCCTATGCCCTGGGTATGACCTACTCCCAGGCCATGCGCCTGGTGGTCCTGCCTCAGGCATTCCGCAACATGGTGCCGCTGCTCCTCACGCAGGCGATCATCCTCTTCCAGGACACCTCGCTAGTCTATGTCATCGGTCTGGCGGACTTCTTCGGGTCTGCCTACAAGGTCGGCGATCGCGACGGGCGCCTGGTGGAGATGCTGCTCTTTGCCGGCGCGGTCTATTTCGTCCTCTGCTTCGGCGCCTCCCTGCTGGTTCGGCAATTACAGAAGAGATTTGCCACATGAGCATGATCCGGATCGAGAAGGTCTCTAAGTGGTACGGCAACTTTCAGGTCCTTGCCGACTGCACCACCCATGTGGACAAGGGCGAGGTCGTGGTGGTCTGCGGGCCCTCGGGGTCCGGCAAGAGCACCCTCATCCGCTGCGTCAATGGCCTGGAGACGATTCAGCAGGGCCGCATCGATGTCAACGGCACCGCCCTGGCCGATCCCAAGACCAACCTCTCCAAGCTCCGCTCGCACGTCGGCATGGTCTTCCAGAACTTCGAGCTCTTCCCCCACATGAGCGTCACGGACAACCTGACCATCGCCCAGACCAAGGTCCTGGGCCGCTCCAAGGAAGAGGCCGTGGCCCGCGGACTCAAGATGCTGGACCGGGTCGGGCTCAAGGCCCAGGCGGAGAAATTCCCGGGCGCACTCTCGGGCGGTCAGCAGCAGCGCGTCGCCATCGCCCGGGCGCTGGCCATGGACCCCATCTGCATGCTCTTCGACGAGCCCACCTCCGCCCTGGACCCGGAGATGGTCAACGAGGTCCTGGATGTCATGGTGGAGCTGGCCACCGAGGGCATGACCATGATGTGCGTGACCCACGAGATGGGATTCGCCCGCAAGGTCGCGGGCCGGGTCATCTTCATGGACCATGGCCGGATCGTGGAAGACGCGACCAAGGACGACTTCTTCGGCACCCCGCGGTCGGATCGGGCCCAGTTGTTCCTGTCCAAGATCCTTCAGCACTGAGCGGCGGCAGTGCGGCGGCCAGTCGCGCCGAGTGCGGCGCTCCTACGTCCGACGCGGTCACCGTGTGGTTTCAGTCGGGTGCCCGTGCGCTTCGGGCTCGACCCGGGTTTCCGCAGCCAGCTCGGCGATCCGTGGAAGCATTCGGGCCAGGATCCGGTTCATCGCCACCACCCCGCCATAGGCATCGTCCGTGGCCGCGGGCTCGCTGTCCGAGAACGTCTCAGTGGCCAGGATGCGGTGCCCGTCCGGGGCCACCAGGCGCACCCGAAGCTCGACCCGGGCCTGGCTCGGACGGGTGCGGAAATCCTGGTACAGGGACTCGATGACGATGTCGAGTCGCAGATCCGCGTCGATGCCGCGGGCGTCCTCGCTCACCGCGCCGAAGGCCCCGCTTGCCCCCAGGGCCTGGACCAGCAGAGGTCCGAGCATGGCAGCGGGTGTGTCCACCCATTCGTGGTCGGCGAAGGAGTCCAGTCGGTAGTCCCGCTCCAGATAGGCCATACGGCGGGTGCCATAGCCCGCGGCAGCCTCGACGGGCGAAACCAAGAGGGTCGGCCCAGATCCCCGGAAAGACGCGAGCTGGTCAGCGACGGACGGCAGGCTCGGTGCCAGCAAATAGGTCAAGGGCGGCGCCTCGCGCGGGCCCGGCAGCACCCCGGCGCAACCGCCCACCAGGGCCGCGACCAGGCAGGTCCCGAGGGTACGGGCAACAAGGGCCTTCATCGACGCTCCCCCGGGCCCGGACGCCGGGGGCGTCCGTAGAGGAGCAGGTTGGGGTCCTGCTCCAGGTCCGCGGCAAGGCTGTCCAGGCGTCCCGCGAGACCGCGCAGGTCCTTGAGCAGGGCGACCAGCTCCGGCATCCCGTCGCGGGTCAGGGTCGCGAGACCAGGTGCCGCCTCGGCCGTCAGATCGTTCAGACGCCGCGCCGCCTGACCGACCGCGCGGGCCGCCTCCCCCGCCGTGCTCAGGGTCTCGTCCGCCCGCTCGGCCAGTCCCGGTAGACGACCCGCCGCCCGAGACAGGTCGTCCAACAAGGGACCGAGTCGCTCCAGTTGAGCGTTGAGGGTCACGGCGGCCCGGGACAGATCCGCCGCGGTTCGGCCAGCGTCGCCGATCGCGGTCCCGATCGCCGTGCGCTCGTCGTCGCCCAGCAGGCTGCGAACCGCGCCCAGGGTGCCGTGCAGCTCGCCCGCCGCGGCATTGGCCCGCTCCAGCAGCTCGGTGCCGATGCGTTGCAGGCGGGCAAAATCGGAGGGCACCGCCTTGATCACCGGATACTCCGCCCCCGGCTCTGCCTCCAGGAGGGCACTCCCTGGCTCGCCGGCACGCAGCTCGATGAAATAGACGAGACCGGTCAACCCCTGACTCGCCAGGGTGGCCGTCGTATCGACAGTGATCGGGACGTAACGCCGCAGGTCGAGCAGCAGCCGCACCCGCCGCGGGTCCTTGGGGTCTATGCCGACCTCGCGAACCTTGCCCACGTCCACCCCCTGGAACTTGACCAGCGACTCGCCGGCAATGCCCGCCACCGACTCGACCGGATACATGGCGTAGGTTCGATAGTCCCCCTTCGGGCCCGCCCCCACCAGCCACAGGGTGGTCACGAGGAAGGCCCCCGCCAGGACCAGGACGAAGAGCCCGACAAGGGCGTAGCTTACCCGCGGCTCCACGTGCCACTCCGTGCCGCGCGGGCGCGCGGGCCCTGAAAGAAGGCCGCGAGCCGCGGGTCGTCCGACCGCGTCAGCTCGTCCATGGTCCCGGTCGCGAGGATGCGCCGCTCGGCGAGAAAGGCCACGCGGTGGGGGACCCGCCACAGGGTGTCGAGATCGTGGGTGGTCATCGCCACCGTCAGCCCCAGGGACCCGTGCAGGTCCCGAATCAGCTCGTCCAAGGCATCGGCGCCCACCGGGTCGAGCCCCGTGCCCGGCTCGTCGAGCACCAGCAGGTCCGGGTCCATGGCCAGGGCGCGGGCCAGGGCCGCCCGCTTGTGCATCCCCCCGCTCAACTGCTCCGGGTACTTGTGGGCGGCATCCGTGGGCAGACCGGCCAGAACCAGCTTCAGCATGGCGATATCGCGGATCACGGGGGCCGGAGAGGCTTGTCTGCTCCTTCAGAGGCACGGAGATATTCTCCAAAACGGTCAGCGCGTTGAAGAGCGCACCGTGCTGAAACAGGATGCCGATCCGGCGACGCAGCCGGTTGGCCGCTGGCCCGTCGATGGACGGGGCCTCCTCGCCGAAGAGCACGCACCTGCCCCGCCGTCGGACGCCGCAGGAGGATCATCTCCCGCAACAGCACGGACTTGCCGGACCCGCTCGCCCCCACCAGGGCCAGGATCTCGCCCCGCCGAACTGTGAGATCCAGACCCTCGTGGATGCAGACCGAGCCGAAGCAGGTACGGATGCCCCGAAGCTCCACCGGGCAAGTCCATGCATCCCCTGGCGGCTCGGACACGGTCAAATCCCCAGCCAGCTATAGGCCACCGAAAAGGCGGCGTCCAGCGCGATCACCAGCACCATCGCCTGGACCACGCTGGCGGTCGTATGCCGACCCACGCTATCGGCGCCGCCGCGCACCTGGAACCCCTGGTAGCAGCCCACCGTGGCGATCGCCGCGGCAAACACCGGGGCCTTGGCCACCCCCGTGAGCAGCGAATTGATCGACACCGCCTCCGGAAAGCGGCGAATGAAGACCTCGGGGCTCGACATCCAGCATCAAGGCCGACATCGCCATGCCGCCCCCCACCGCCGCCACATCCGCAAAGACCGTGAGCAGGGGCAGCGCGATCACCAGCCCCAGAATCTTGGGCAGCACCAGCAGATCCAGGGGCGACACGCCGATGCTGCGCAGTGCGTCGACCTCCTCCGTGACCTGCATGGTCCCGATCTGCGCCGTATAGGCGGAGCCGCTGCGACCCGCAACCACGATCGCCGTCATCAGGGGCCCCAGCTCCCGCAGCACCGTGATGCCCACCAGGTCGACCACATACAGGTTCCCCCCATAGACCCGGAACTGTACACCGGCCTGATAGGCGATCACCACGCCGAGCAGGAAGGACAGCATGCCGAGCACCGGGATGGAGCGCACCCCATCGTGCTCCAGGACCGACAGCACATAGCGCCAGCGAAACCGCCCCGGGTGGAGCAGACTCTGAACGAAGGCCAGACAGGCCTCGCCGCAGAAGGACAGCAGCGCGAAGCCCTCCCGCCCCCCTTCGACGACCAGCCGACCGAGCCGCTCCAGACCGGTGGGCCGGGGCGGCGGCCCTTGTTGCCCGAGTCGCTTGCGTCTCGACGGCCAGCCGCTCCGCCACCAGGTCCAGCAGGGCCGAGCGGCGCGCGTCGAATCCCGCGAGCTGCACCTCCCTGCCCTGCCCCCGCAGCCGCTGCACCAGACGATGGACCAGCAGGGCGCCCGCGGTGTCCAGGCCCGTGAGACCGCTTCCATCGAGGATGACTGACTCCGTGGACTGGTCCAGCTCCGCGGGCGTCGGCCCGAGATGGGCGAGTGCCGCCGTGGTCCAGCTGCCGCCGATCGACAGGGTGCGACGATCTGCGCTCCACAACACGCGGGCAGGGGCAGCGGAGCCGCCGTCCCCGGGGGCCTGGGTCTGGAGCTTCCGATGGGTCGGCGACATGCGGATCAACTCGGGTCCTGTTCGAGGACGGATTGCACGAACCTTAAGCGATCGGTGGGGATTCTGTCGCGTACTGGGGTTGGGACAGACGTATGGATCGCGAGGCTCGATATAGGCGACTCCGCACTGGGGTGCGCCCAGCTCCCGGGGGTACCGCTTGCCTTTTTGCCGTTGAAAGCGCCTGAGCCAGCCGACCTACGCGTCCTCGGTCCGCAGACCCTAGTGCAGATTGCCCAGCTTGTCCCTGACCCGGTCGGGAGGCGTGGGGGCTTTTGGTATGGCGCCGACGTCGGCGGACGCGATGTCTTCCTACGGGAAAGGATTTTGCTTAAGCTATACACGCTGACAGGCCGGTTGGAGAGCCCAGATTCAAGTGCGAAAAAGGCTCGAATCCGGGGCCGACAGGGGCAGCGCCGAGGCGCTGCAATCGATGTAACCGGTGCAGCTTAAATTAGAGGGAAAACTGTCCTGAACAGGGGGTCCACTTTAGTACTGAAGGCCAAGGCACCACGGTTTTTCAAAAATAGCTCGGCGCCGCCGCCAGACGCGCGCCGCTACAACCAACCCCAAGGAGAACCGCGTTGTTTCGATCCTTCTTCCCCCGGCCTGGGCTCTTCTTTCCCTCTTTCCTGATCTGGTGTGCACTGGCCGCCGCCGTCTGGTACGGATTCGGGGAGGGCCTGGGCGCCCTGCTCGGATTCGCGCCGCCGGCGCTGGATGCCCCGCCGACGATCGGCATCGGGTTCTTCGTGACCCCCCACTTTCAGTGGTTCTATGTCTATTACGCGGCGATCACCATTCTGTTTGCGCTGTTCTGGATGCGTTTCTCTCCCCATCCCTGGCAGCGGTGGTCGATCTTCGGCTCGGCCCTGATCCTGTTCTCGACTTATTTCTCGGTGCAGGTCTCGGTCGCGATCAACGAATGGCGCCGGCCCTTCTTCGATGCGGTGCAGGACGCGCTGTCCGCAAAAGGCAACGTCACGACGATGCAGCTCTACGGATTGCTCCTGGACTTCGCGGCGATCGCCTTCGTCGCGATCCTGGTCACGGTTGCCACCAGCTTCTTCGTGAGTCATTTCGTCTTCCGCTGGCGCACCGCGATGAACGACTATTACGTGGCGCGCTGGTCCGAGGTTCGGCATATCGAGGGAGCCGCCCAGCGTATCCAGGAGGATACGATGCGCTTCGCGGATATCGTCGAGACCCTCGGCGTGCGCATCGTCGATTCGGTGATGACGCTGTTCGCCTTCCTTCCGGTGCTGTTCGCGCTGTCGCACCATGTCACCGAGCTGCCGATCGTCGGCACCATCTCGGCGCCGCTGTTCACCGCCGCGCTACTGTGGTCCGTCTTCGGCACCGGGCTTTTGGCGCTGGCCGGTATCTATCTCCCTGGACTCTATTTCCGCAACCAGAGGACGGAGGCGGCCTACCGCAAGGAGCTGGTCTACGGCGAGGACGACCCGAGCCGCGCGCGCCCGCCGACGCTCGCCGAGTTGTTCGGGAACGTGCGCCGAAACTATTTTCGGCTCTATTTTCACTATCTCTATTTCAATATCGTCCGCTACAGCTATCTGCAGGCGGACAACATCTTCGTCTACCTGATCCTGGTGCCGACGATTGCGGCCGGGCGCATCACCTTCGGCATCCTGCAGCAGATCCTCACCGCCTTCGGGCAGGTGTCCTCGTCGTTCCAGTATCTGGTCACTTCCTGGACCACGATCGTCGAGCTGCAGTCGATCTACAAGCGGCTCGCGGCGTTCGAGGCCGCATTCGACGCGCGGCCGATCATCGAGCCCGACGGCGTTTTCGTAGCGCCGGAGCCAGCGGCCTCGGAATAGCTGGATGGAACATGGAGGGAATAAGCATGGAGGGAATAAGAGGGAATAAGGGGCCGGGATCAAAGAGAAACCGCATGTCTCGACCGCAAAGTTGCTGGGGCTCCAGCCGTACCCGAAATGCCAACATAAAAGGGCTGGCAGTGTTGATATTCGATCCGGTATAATGCGTTAGAAGCGGCAGCTGTCGGTACGACCCCCGCCAGACCACGCGGCGCTCGGAGGCGCATCGCCGAGATCGGTGGGTACTTAGGATCGGAAAGCTCGGCCTTCGGTAACCGCGTCCAACGTTCAGAGGAGCTTTGGTCCATGCCTTATCTGCGACTTTACTCCGGCGAAAACCTCAAAGACCAGTGGGAGCTGAGGGCCGATCGTCTCGGTATCGGCCGCGCGACGGACAACGATATCGTCCTCCAGAATCCCGAGGTCTCGAAACATCATGCACATATCGAAATCGATGGGAGCGACTACGTCCTTGTGGACGATGGCAGCGCAAATGGCGTTTTCGTAAACAAAAAGAAGATTTCCAGACACACGCTGGCCTTTTGGGACGAGATCCAGATCCATCACTACAAGCTGGTGTTTATGTCGCGTGCCAGATTGCCCGGAGAGGCGACGGGACACGAGATTCGAGAGCAGCTGGAGATGCAGCAGTCGGGGACGGTCGTCATGAAGGATGGCGACATTAAATCGCTGCGGAAGCAATTGGAAAAGACCCGTGTCCCCTATATCACTCTTATGGAATCGGGTGTCAGAGTGCTTCTGGAAAAGGTCGAGTTTACCGTCGGCCGCGGGCGCAACAGCGATTTGCGCTGTGGCGGCTGGTTCGCCCCCAGATTAGTGGCCACCATCCAACGGCGCCAGGATGGTCACTATTTGATTCCCGCCAGGCGGGGTCGGGTATCTGTCAACCGACAGCCGACACGCGACCCCGTTCGGCTGCTGGACAACTCCGAGTTGGAGGTCCAAGGAATCGCGTTGAAGTATTATTTCCGCCCGATCGACAGCCACTGACCCTTCTCTGCGGAAATAGTTCGGGTCCACCCGATTTCCAAGAGAATGCTAGTGGGGGAGCCGGCGCCGTCGACAATCAGCAAGGCGCCGTCTTCTTCTCTTCTCGCATGAGGCACACGTACAGAGTCCGGGGCGGCCCCGCTTGCTTCCTGCGGAGCTTCTAGACCGATCCGATGAAGCCGCCAGCGACGGCGCCGGACGGTATCGACTCAGCGATGCCCTAGTTCGCCTTCACCGACGATAATCGTTTAGCCAGCTCAGCATTTTCCAGCGTATCCTTGAGGAGCCGAGCGGCGCGGCGCTTTCGGCCGCCCGATCGCACTCCCTCCCGGTCGCGCCGTCTCGTGCCGCAAATCGAAGGGACACGGGCGATCTCCGGCCGAGCCGACGCGGATTCGCGCCGCCGCACCCAGGTCCCTAGGGCCTGCCCTGTCGGTGCGGTTGCGCCGCACGCCCGCGGCACGATCGCCCCGACCGGATACCTGGGCGTAGGCTTACATCTTTTTTTGGGCTCAAAGTAATGGGAATGCGGTTCAGCGACACGCAAGCGACTTACATAGGACCCTCGCTGCCCGTGGCGCACTCGGCCGGGGCGCACATTCAGTGCATATCCGCGATGCGGTCGTCTCGGGCGCCGGCTACTCGACTGTCGGGCGGATAACGCGCTTGTCTATGACAGCCGATAACGCCCGTTCCCGGAGCGTCGAGCATCGCCGCTTCGTGCGTGTCCCGATCAATCTGGACGCACTGGTCGCGATCGGCAGCGGCGCACCTATTTCGTGTACTATACGCGACTTCTGCCTTGGCGGAATGTTCGTTAGCTGCGATCCGCGAGCGTATACGAGCTTATCGCCGCCCGTGCCCGCCGTGCTCTATTTCGCCTTGATCGTCGGCGCAGAACGGCGAGATCACTCGTTGCGCCTCACGGTGGTCCGTAAGGTCTCGAACGGATTCGGTGCAGCGTTCGACAACCCAGACCCCGCCGCGCTGGATCTGCTTACGAAGCTCGCAGCTCCGAATGGAATGCCGCCGAGCCCGCAGCCCGGGAGCTCCGGCGAGCATCGCGATTTGCCGCCGCAATACCCTCGGATCGTGACGCAGTTGACCGACCTCGTGAAATCCGAGATCACAGAGCTGTGCGCGCGGTTCTTGGATCGTGTCGACGAGGCGCTTTTCGCGGCTGCCCGCGATGCCGGCAGCAATCTCGAAGAGACACGTTTTCTCGATGGGCAGCGCGAGATGCGCCGCCTCCGGGACCGCGTGCGTACAGAGGTTTTGTCACTCGTCGAGCGCGCGCTTGCGGGGCTGGAGAACCCCTTTGCCGACAGGGGGCGTCGAGTCGATGCGCTCGAGCTCTCCGATTTGTCGCTGGTCGAGCTCGACGAGTTCGAGGAGTTCTTGCTCGTATCGAAGGTCGTCTCCGAGCTCGAGCCCGAGCTCCAGGAGCCGCTCGCTGCGCTTCGCAGACGTTTCAGCTTCCTCGCGAACCGTGAGCTGGATGTGGACTCGATCCCGATCGGCCCCGCCGTTCTATGTTATGCGATCGCGGAATCCTTGCGGGGGACGGAGTCGGGTCTCGAGGTCATTGCCCGCATCTACGGCGCGCTGCGGAGCGAGATGTCCGGCAGTCTGAGTCGGCTCTACGCGGCGGTGAACGGTTTCTTCGTTGCGGAGGGGGTGCTGCCGGTTATCGAGCCGGAGAACAGGACGGTCGGCTTTGCGCAGTCGCACCTCGGCGACGTCGGCGTACCGGCCGAAGGCCCGACGGGTGCGGATCGCGATGCGCCTGAAGTAGTGCGGGACGGCACGCGGGTGGGCTCAACGCCAGATCGTTTCGGGGCGATCTCCGCGCTTGCGGCGCGGGGTCTTGTGCAAGCGCCTCCGGCGATGCCTCAGGGTTACGTGCAGGCGGCACCACCGGCGATGCCCCCCGTTTACGTTCAGGCGGCACCACCGGCGATGCCCCCGGGTTACGTACAAGCGGCGGCACCGGCGATGCCCCCGGGTTACGTACAAGCGGCGGCACCGGCGATGCCCCCGGGTTACGTACAAGCGGCGGCACCGGCGATGCCCCCGGGTTACGTACAAGCGGCGGCACCGGCGATGCCCCCGGGTTACGTACAGGCGGCGGCACCGGCGATGCCCCCGGGTTACACGCAGGCCGTGCCGTTCCCGCCGAGCACCGTTCAGGCCGCACCGATACCGACGGAGCCGATGGAGACCGCGGCGTCCCCGTCGCAGCCAGGCGCTCGCCCGAACGGCGACTCCTATGCCTTGCCGGACGGCTGGTGCGCGCTGAGTAATAGCCATTCCGCGCCCGACATGCAGCAGATCCTACGGACGGTGCGGACACAGATGGCGCTGCGGCGCCACCTCGACGCTGCGCCTCTCGGGGCCGAGCTCGAGCCAGGCGGTTGCGCGCATGGCGACAACGGCCTGGCCGAAGTGCTGCGTGGACTCCGCCATATCCAGCGCTCCGCCGCCAGCGCCTCGCAGCTCGAATACCTCGACCCCGATGACCTGAAGGCCCGCATCGCCGGAGCCCTGAGCGCCGATACCTCAGCCGCCAAGCCGGTGGACGGCGAGGCCAGTCAGATCGTCGAGCTCGTCGCGCATCTCTTCCATGCGTTGCTCCAGGACCCGCTGATCGCCCCCGGCGCGAAGGCGCAGCTGTCGCGCCTGCAGCCGTTAGTGCATCGCGCCGCACTCGGGGATTCGGAGTTCTTCTCGGCCAACGATCATCCCATACGCGAGCTGATAGGCCGCTTGGGACGCTTCGGCGACGGCCCAGGCGAGGCCCATAGGCGTCTCGGCACGCGGGTGGAGAGGCTGATCGCCAAGGCGAATCTCGAGTATGAAGACGACGCCGAGGTGTGCAGGCCAATCGTGCACGAGCTTGATCGCGTCCTCGCCGACCAGGCACAGGAATACGGGCGACAGGTGGGGACACTGTTGGCGTCCAGCGGCGCGCTGGAGTCCGTGCCGGAGACGCGCCCCGACACCACACTCGACGGCACCGGGAAGCCGGGGAAGTCTTCCGACTTGCCCGATAAATGGAATAAATGGCTCGACCGGTCGCGAGCGCTCGAGGTCGGTCGGCGCGTGCAGGTGAGCACACGCCCAGAGGACTCGCGAACGATGTCGCTGGTTTGGAAACACGCAGATAATCGCGTCTTCGCGTTCGCCGACGCGCTCGCGAAACGGGCAAGCTTGCTTTCGCTGCCTCAGGTGGCGGTATTGCTGCAGCGCGGCATCTTCAAGATACTCGACGCCGATTACGAGGAGCGCGCGCTGGAGCGCGCGATGCTTGGCGCGGTGGACCGTCTTCACGCCCAGGTCGAATCGCAAGCCACCCGAGATCCGTTGACCGGCTTCCTCAACGGCCACGCGTTCGTCGATCGACTCGGTCAGGAGCTCGGCAACCCGAAGGGGAGCGCGTTGCCGAGCAGTGTCTTGTGCCACATCGCGATCGAGAATCTCAAGCAGGTCAGCGATGCGCATGGCATTTCCACTGCAAACGCGTTGATCAAAGCGTTTGCCGAGGCGTTGTCCGCATCCGTTCGCGACAACGATCCGATCTTCGCTCGCCTCGGTGGCTCGGAGCTGGGAGTGTTCTGGCCAACGGGCGGCATCGATTCCGCTTACCGACAGATGCAGTGCGCGCTGGGCGAGCTTCGCATGGTGTCGGTGGATCCCGCCGCGCCCGCCCATCGGACAGAGTGCAGGCGCGTCCCCGTTCCGCTCGACGTCGCCGACGAGCTCGCGGAGACTCCGAGCGACGGCCCCCAGCCCAGCCCCTTCGACGCAGCCGACACACTGGTTCGGCGGATCGCCGCAGACTTCGTCATCGGTCTTTGCGAAAGCGGCGACCCGAATGCACAGCTCGTCGAAACGCTGCTCGCCGGTGCCAAGGATGCCTGCGCGGACGCCCGCCGCGAGGGCATTGGCTCGATTCGCATCGGCGGGAGCCAGCAGACGCTGCGCCACCAGTTCGCACGAATGATCGCCTACGCCGGCGAGGCGTTGGCACGCGACGCGCTGACCCTGTCCGGGCAGCGAGTGTACAGTCTTTCGAACGACGACTTACCGCCCGCGCTGCACGTCGCCATCGGCGCTTGCGACCTCAGCGGCAACGCCATTCCCACCAGGATCTTCATGCGGGCGCTTGCACGCTGCGAGAATGCCCGCGCGATCGACCTATGGGCCTTCAAGCGCACCCTCCAATGGCTACTGGATCGCGAGGCCGAGGCCGATCGCTTCGCCCTTGCGATCGTGCCGCTGTCCGCAGCCTCGCTACGCGACGAGCGCCTGTCCGACCGTATCGTCGCGGAGCTCATGCAAATACCGGTAGCGCCCGGCAAGATCTGCTTCGAGATCCCCGACCGCGAGGTCGCCGACAATCGCGTGGCGATCCGAGAATTGGTCGATTCGCTGAAGGTCGTTGGCTGCCGCTTCGTCCTGGACGAATTCGGAAGCGGCCACAACAGCTACGACTATATCAAAGAGATCGATGTGGACTATGTCACGGTAAAAAGCGCCTTCGTCAAGAACGCGCCTCACAGCCGAACAGACCTCGCAATGGCGAAATCGATCAACGAGCTGGCACATTTCGCGGGCAAGAAGACCTTAGCGAAACAGGAGAGCGGTGCGGATCTAGCCAACACCATGCGCGAAATCGGTATCGATTTCCTTTACGACTTGACCGAGCGAATCGCGATTGGGTCCTAGGCAAGGAAGACGCCGATTAATTCTCCAACAGATATACCGACATGCGAACCGTGACGATCGATCCGAAACCGAATAAAGTCGGGAAATACGAAATCGTCGACATACTGGGTAGGGGCTCGATGGGGGTGGTCTACAAGGCGCACGACCCTTACGTCGACCGACCCGTGGCCATCAAAGTCGCGACGAGCGCGAATCCCGGCCGTCAGGGCGACAGCGCGGCGCAGCGCCAGTTCATTAACGAGGCAAGGGCCGCGGGTCGTCTCGATCATCCTAATATCCTCAAGGTCTACGAGGCCGGCGAAGAGCACGGCGTGCCCTATATGGTGATGGAGCTCGTCGTCGGCGGCGATACGCTCAACAACTATTGTAGGCCGGACGCCCTGCTTCCGATCGAGCAGGCGGCGGCGCTGATCCGACAGTCCGCGGACGCGCTTCACTACGCCCACTCGAATGGCGTGCTGCATCGCGACGTCAAGCCCGCGAACATCATGCTGACCGAGTCGGGCATTGCCAAGCTCGGGGATTTCGGTATCGCGAGACGCATGGGGACTGACCAAACGCAGATCGGCTGGTGCGGCTCGCCCATGTACATGTCGCCGGAGCAGGCCCTGGGCACGGATTTGACGCCGCAGTCCGACCTCTTCTCGCTGGGCGCCTTGTTCTACGAGATGCTCGCCGGAGCCCCAGCCTTCGCGTCGAGCAGCCTGGCGACGTCGATCCGCAAAGTGGCATACGAAGATCCGGAGCCGCTGCCCTCGGTGCGCGAGCAGGTTCCAGAGATCCTCTGGCGCATCGTGAAGAAAATGCTGGCTAAGGAGCCCAGGGAGCGTTACAGGACTGCCGCCGAGATCGTTCGCGACCTCGACGCGGCGCTCGAGGTTCTTGCACGCTCCCCGATGACGCTCAGCGACGAGCAGCGGGTCGAAAAGATGAAAGCGCTTGCTTTCTTCTCGGGCTTTCCTATCAACGAGCTCAAGGAGATCTCGAAGATCGCGGTCTGGCGTTGCTGTACCGCGCTCGAATCGATTTATAGCGAGGGCGACAAGGAGCGTGCGTTCTACGTGCTGGCCGAAGGCTCGGTGACCGTGAGCATCGATGGTGTGCGCATCGCCGACCTAGACGCAGGAGAATGCTTCGGCGAGATGGAATACCTTTCGGATACAACCCGCACGGCGACGGTGACCGCGCGTCGCGACTGCCTGGCTCTAAAGGTCGACCGCGATTTCCGGGAGTGGGCCTCGCTACCTGGCCAGATACGCCTGAATCGTGCGTTTCAGGACGTTCTCATCCAACGGTTGCAGTCGACCGGCAAGGCGCTCGCCCGAGCGCTCGGCAGCGAGCTGGCCGTGAGCGAGCGTAAACCGAGTGGGAAGACGCTCTTGCGTTCCTGGCTACAGCGCTCTTGAGCTCGACAGACTTTCGGCCGAGACAGAGGCGACATGTCGGTTTGGTCTGCGAAGCCACTTCAACGCCCGCTTGCCGGGCAAGCCCTGGGAACGGCCGCCGGGGATCTCCAGGTCGATGCCAGGACCCGCTCGGGCATGCGGGTAGCATCGCCGTACCGCGGCGATCCTGGTGCCTGGAATCGACGGAAGGTCGCGTTTCATCCGCTGAGCCCGAGCCGGTTCCAGGATGCCTGGTGTATCCTAAGAAGCTGAAGATTTGTAAAGAATGCGACAAGTCCTCGGGAAAGCGGTGCTGCGGATCGACCCTTATTGCGGCTTCTTGTCCGAGCCTCCTGCGAGCGTCCGGGCGGCGACGCTGAGACGCCCTCGGCGGCCACTATGACTCCACGCCACTCCTGGACTCCCGGGCGGAACAGAAGGCGCCATGCGCGCGAAGCGACACGCTTGCCCGCAGTCGTTCGCTTCGGCGACGGCGCCGCCGTTCGTTGCGAGATCCTCGACTATTGTCCGACCGGTCTTTACCTGGCTTTCGTGGAAACGGGAGATCATCCGGTCGAGAGGCTCGTCGGCGAGACCGTTCGGGTGGGCTTCCCCGTCGGGACCGGCCCCGATACGGCATCTTTTCAGCTGATCGGCCGAGTCGCCCATGCCACCGCCGTCGGCATAGGCGCTTTTGTTCCCGAGATACCGGAAAGCGCCCTGAGACTCTTGATGTCGGGTCTGCCGGAGGTCGATCGCACCGCATCCGCGAGTACCGCGCTCGCGCTCTCGTCGCAACAGTCGGCGGCGTTGCAAAACGAGTGCGCCGACCTGCTTCGCTCCTTTTTGACCTCGGTCGAAGAGGATTTTTTTCGCCGCGCGACGGAGCGTCTCGGAGCCGCAGTCGAGGGCGGTCTGACTCTGAAGGATCGGTCGATCTTTTTCGCCGGCACGCAAGAGCTGATCCAGCGCCGGGATCGCATTCGTCAACAGTTCATCGGTGCCGTTCTCGACCGGCTCCCCGGTCGCTGCCTCCAAGAGAGCGACCGCGATCCGTCGATCAGGGCAGACCAGCTAACCCTCGTCGAGAAGACCGAGCTCGAAGACTCCCTCGAGCTCGCGGCGGTCATCGACCGCATCGACGCGAGCAATGCGGCGCAGATCCGGGAGCTCGAACGGCGCGTCGGCCGTCTGATCGGTGTCCCGACCGACCGCAAGAGCAATCCGTTCGGACCCGAAGCCATCTGCCGCGCCTTCCGCGACTCCATCCAGGGAATGGACTTCGAGCGCCCGGTGCGCTCGATCCTGTTTCAAACGCTGGGCCAAGCGATCGCGCGTCATGCCGCAGAGCTCTACCGGGAGCTCAACGATCGACTGGCGCCGCTCGGACTGGTCAAGCCCGCACGGCCGACCCCATCGTCTCAACCCGCCGCCGACGCATCCGCGGCTCCCGCTGGGTCCGGTTCGCTTCCACTGGGTTCGGACGAATTTCCAGACCTCGCGAACGCGACAAGTCTCGGCCGGGCAGCCGAAATCGGTTGTGCCGGTCCCGGCGAGCAGCTCGGCCTCGATCAGTCTCTGGCCAACAAAGAGGGATGGCGACGCCATGCCGCTAGCCTCGTCCCCGCCACCCCACTGCCGCCCGTGGAGCGACAGCGCTCCGCGAGCCGTGCGCGAAACGGGCTGGCAAGCGGGCCGGACCTGCTCGATCTGGTCCAGCGGCTGCGGCGCAACGGCGGCCAGCTGGCCGCCTTAGCGGTACACGGCGTCCAACTGCATGCCCTGGAGCGAGCGAAAGATGGGTCCATACTTCCACCGGCCAGCCTCCAGGAGCTGCTCGGCGCGCTCGACAGCCTGCCGCAGGTCGCGCGCGCAGCGCCGAGAGACTCGGCGCCAACCGCACTGGCGGATGCGCTAGCGACGCGGCTTGCCTCCGATGTCGGGGGGGCTAAGGGCATTGCGCCCGAGGCGAGGGAAGCGCTGGAGTCCGTTTTCGGTCTGCTCGGCGAGGCGAGAGGGGACTTTGCCCCCGCCTCCGACTTGGGCTCGCTCGTCGATCGGCTGGAGCGCCCCCTTCTCAAACTGGCCTTAAAAGACGAGCGTTTCCCCTGCGTACCCGACCATCCCGCCCGTAACGTGCTCAACCTGATCGACCGGTACGCGGCGGCGGCGGACGACCGGGGTCGATTCTTCGACCCGAATCTCCAGCGATATCTCCACCGGTTGGTCGAGCGCATCGTCCTGCGTGCCGACCAGGATCCGCATATCTTCGAGACTGCGGGCGACAAGCTGGGAAGAGGCCTGTCGCCGATCCTGCAAGCCCGCAGGACGAGGGTGGCGCGCATTCAAGAGAGCTGCGAAAGCCGCCAACGCGTCCGCACCGCCAAGGCACGGGTCGACGAGGCACTGGATCGGCGCCTAGGCGGGCGGTCGGTCTCCGCCGCGGTGCTAAGCGTGCTCGATGCAGGCTGGCGTCAATATCTCGTGCTCCTGGCGACGCGGCAGGATACTCAGGGCGACGTGTGGGAGGCAGCGTTGGGGGTGCTCGACAGGCTCGCCGCTCGGCTGGTCGCTCCGGCACAGAGTCCAGACCGAGCGATCGAGGAGGATCTCGGCCTGTTGGACGAGATTCGAGGCGGGTTGGCGACGGTGAGCGTCGATGGCCACCTGCTCGACGCCTTTCTGGACGAGTTGGAGGGCGAGCTCGCAGGGGTCGACACACCTGATCGGCAGAGCCAGGCACAGGTCCCCATCCCGCCTGGCAAGCTTGGCAGAGTCGCGGGCGACAACGGGGAGATACCGGCCGAGCTCGCCAAGCTGTCGGACAAGCTGCGGGTGGGCGACTGGTGGGACTTCAGACTGGAGAGCATGTCCGTCCCCATGCAGCTTGTCTGGATGAGCACTCCGCCGGGGCGTTGCGCCTTCGCCAACCGCTCAGGCACCGACCGTCTAGAGCTGACCTTGGCCAAGCTCGCGGACAAGATTCGAAGCGGCGTTGCCAAACTGGGCAGAGATCTTGACCTCCCGCTCGTAGAACGCTCCGAGATCGCACTCTTCGATGACACTTATCGCCAACTAATGCATCAGGCGACCTACGATCCCGTCACCCATCTGCCCAACCGCAAGGGGTTCGTTCAGAGCCTGGCGCAATTCGCGAACGAATGCGCAGGCGACGAGGTGCACACCGTTTGCATTATCGAATTCGATCAATTCCGCACCATCTACGATACCTGCGGGGTAGAAGCGGCGGAGGAGCTTGCGCGCGAGCTAGCCAATACGACGGGCGAAGCCCGAGACAATATCGGCGCCAATAGCGTCATAGCCGCATTCAGGGACGACACCCTCGCACTCCTGGTGCCACGGTGCGCCTCCAGCGATTGCAGCGCCGCATCCGCTCTGTTGGCCCGGTTCAAGGATTACCGATTCCAACACCGGCATCACCGATACAGCATCGGCGTCAACATCGGCCTTGCCGAATATTCACCGCCCGCGGTTACCGCCGAAGAAGCGGTCCGTCGGGCTGATTCGGCATGCATCGCGGCAAAATCCCTAGGGCGCAATCGCATTCAGGTCTACGAGCAGGCCAGCCCCGAGCTGAAGTCCCAAGAGTCTTTAATGGAGTGGGCCGGTCGCATCGATTTCTTCCTAGAGGGATCCGGACTTTATCTGCGCTGCCAGCGGGTGGTCCCGGTCGCAGCCCAATCTCCGCTGCTGCCCTACTGCGAGATTCTGCTGGGCATCCGCGGCGACTCCGGTCAGGAGATATCGCCCGTCAATTTCATTCCTGCGGTAACTCGCCTCAATCGTGCCCACGAGCTCGATATCTGGGTCATTCGCAAGGTATTCCACTGGATCGAGGCTCAGCCTGCGGCTTTCGCATCCCTCGGCGGCGTTGCCATCAACTTGTCTGCGACATCGCTCGGCCATCCGGAAGTGACCGAATGCATTTTGCGTCTATTGGAATCCCGGCCGGAGGTGTCCGCCGATAAAATCATCTTCGAGATCACGGAAAGCGCGGCCGTCGAGAGTTATGCTACAGCGCGGGATTTCATCCGGGAGATCCGCCGTTACGGCTGTAAATTCTCGCTCGACGACTTCGGCACCGGATTCACTTCATACGCGCACTTAAAGAACCTCCGTACCGACACACTGAAGATAGACGGCAGCTTCGTCAAGGATATGCTGGAGAACCCAGGCGATTGCGCGATGGTCGAGTCGATGAACGAGATCGCTCATTCGCTCGGCCTACAAACGGTCGCCGAATATGTCGAGTCCGCGGCGATTCTAGACAAGCTGCGGGAGATTGGCGTCGATTACGCCCAAGGCTACGCGATTCACAAGCCCTGCCCGATCGACGCGATCATCCCCGATATCGCGACATGAGAGGCCCCAGTGCGACCCGGACCCGCGCCATCAAGTCCAGGCAACCACCCGAATGCTCGGGCCACGGTCGCAGTCGCACTCGAAATCGCAGCCGCCTTGCATTAGGTCCCGCACCATGCCACGCATCGAACATGTCGCGCTCTGGGTCAAGGACCTCGACACCATGTGCCGCTTCTATGCAGCTGCGTTCGGTGCGAAGATCGGCCCGCTCTACGAAAACCCCGGCAAGGGTTATGCGTCGCGCTTTCTGACCCTGGGGGGGGATGCACGCTTAGAGCTGATGACCACGCGCACTCTGCAGCCAGTGGCGCATGAACCGGGGGCGCAGCGCATGGGCCTTACGCATCTCGCCATCGCGCTCGGCTCGGAAGATGTCGTCGACGTGGTCACCGAGCGTCTGCGTGCCGCCGGAGCGCCAGTGCTCGACGGTCCGCGCCGGACCGGAGACGGTTACTACGAGAGTGTGGTGCTGGACCCCGAGGGCAATCGGATCGAGCTGACCGTGTAGGGGAAAGGCGCCAGGATCAAACTGTTTAAAGGCGATAGAGCGGTAACAGGCGTCGACCTGTTCACTCTAGTTTTCGCTTCTGGGGAATGGAAGATCCTCCATCTCACGTAGGCAGCAGCAACCACAGGATTTAGTTTAGTCCAGACTCCTTCGCATTGCGCCGCCAGGTGGCCGCCGAAGATCCAGTTGGGCCTTACCTGGGGGAGACCCTGGATCGCCGCTCGGGGTCGCTTCCACCCGTTCAATGCGCGAAGTACCCGCTCGCACTGTTCGACTCTTGACGGACCTTCCCCCAGCCTTTCGAATGAAGCGGTAAAAGAGTGGGTCAACCAAGTGCTGACCGTTTCTACTCGACTCCCGAGAAACGGAGCGTCCGCGGCCCCACCGTCTGCTGGGGTGCCATGACGATCCGTCTTGGATCAGGCCGTCTGACCCGTTATTCTCCCGCCCTTTCGCCATCGACACCGTTAGACAAGGAGACCTTGCATGAGACACGTAAGCACCCGCCTCGCACTGGGCATCTGTGCCGCCGCACTCGCGGGCTCGGCCCTGGCAGCCGATCTCAAGCCGGAAGAGCAGATCGACATCCGCCAGGCCGGCTACACCTTCATGGCCTGGAATATGGGCAAGATCAAGGGAAACCTCGAAGGCACCTACGATGCGAAGCAGGTTGCCGCGGCGGCCAATGCGGTCGCCGCCATCGCCAACTCGGGCATGGGCGCACTCTTCGGGCCTGGGACCGACAAGGACGTCGGCAGCGTGCATACGCGCGTTAGGCCCGAGTTTTTCCAGAACATGCCGGAGGTGGGCAAACTGGCCGGCAACTTCGTCGCGGCAGCCGACAACCTGGCCAAGGTTGCTGCCACGGGCGACGCGGCGGCGGTGAAGACCGCTTTCGGCGACGTCGGCAAGAGTTGCAAGGCCTGCCACGACAAGTTCCGCGCCAAGAAGTAGGGCGGGCCTTAAGGCACCTGCGCGGGCCACCCCTCCGGACGGTCTGCCCTACCAGGCAGGTGCCGCCAGAGGTGTCGGCGCGGGCAGCAGTCCCCCATCGGCAAGCCACATCGCCAGGCCAGCGAACCCGAGCGCTGCGATCAGCGCCAACCAGCCGCCGCCGGCGGCGTCCGGGGCACCCGACACCGCGACCTTTTTACGCCCTCCGAGCATCGGAGAGAGCAGGTCGTCCTTGCGGATATAGCTGTGAAAGAGTACGGCACCGACATGGAGTCCGATCAGACCGCCGAGGACCCAGATGACCTGACGGTGAAGCCCGCTGAGCCAGTCGCTCGGCTCCTTCGCGACCAGATCCCGAAGCGGACCCGCGAACGCAATATCGTCGTTGGCGAATAGCCCGCTCAGCACCTGAAAGGACAAGAGCCCGAGGAGCGTCAATACGGACAGGGCGCCGAGCGGATTATGTCCCACCCCCTGCCAATCCCCGCGCAGATAGGCGCGCAGGGCCGATGGACCCGGAACGAACTGACCGAAGCGCGCATAGGTCGATCCCATCAGGCCCCACAGCAGCCGAAAGGCCAGCAGGCCGACGATCAGAATCCCCAGGCGTCCGTGCCATTCCATCCAGTTGCCGCCCGTCAGCCCGGTGGCGAAGGCCGCAGCGACTGCAACCGCAAGCACCCAGTGAAACAGACGGGTCGGCAGATCCCATAGCCGAATGGATCGTTCTTGCATCGCGCGCTCGCTATGAGGTAAGTGGAATCGTCTGGCATTGTCGCTCGCCGGAAAGCGGGCTTGCCGCTATGCCGCTGCTTGGCTGGCGGTGGCCCTCATCTGGATACAGGTACCCACAATTACCTGAGTAACAAGGCCATGTTAGGCGCACTATCCAGGTCTGGGCCACTTCCCCGCTCGCTGAGCCTGCAAGAGCGCGTGCTCCGACGGCAGCCGGTCACTGGCCCCATCCCGGACGCATTCGGATCTGACGCACCGGTCGCTGAACCGGAGACGGCGCCCCGGGTCGCGCGCTATCCTTCGCCGCTTTTCGCACCGCGACGAGCGAGATCCCGAGGAGACGCACCATGCCACAGACCGACTGCCTGACCGCCGACATGCTGACCCTGGGTCAGACCCACACGGCGCGGCTGCGCTTCAGCCGCGCCCAGGTAGATGCCTATTGTGCGCTGACCGGGGACGCCAACGCCATCCATCGGGATCTGGAATCGGCCCGGCAGCGATTCCCGGGCGTGTCCGACATCGTGGTGCCGGGCGGGCTGATCCAGAGCACCGTCTCCGGGATTTTCGGCACCAGCTTTCCGGGGGATGGCTCGCTGGGGCTGTCTTT
Organism: uncultured Gammaproteobacteria bacterium; assembly: GCA_963780725.1. Lineage (GTDB taxonomy): Bacteria > Pseudomonadota > Gammaproteobacteria > Chromatiales > Chromatiaceae > Thiodictyon. The sequence continues at coordinate 1,672,559 of CAWACV010000001.1, read as the reverse complement.
CGTGCCGGAACGTTTCCGCAAGCCGGTGCTGCCGGACGAGGAGGTCGTGGTCACGCTGGAGATCGCACGCATCCGGGGTCCGATCGTCGAAGTCGACATCGCCGTCACCGACGCCGAGGGTGCGCCCCTGACCTCGGCGAAGGCTAAAATCCTGGCTCCGGACGCCACTTACCGTGCCTGGTGGGAGAGCCAGACCAGACGCTAATCCGTGCCCGGGCTGCGCCGGTGGTCGCGGCCTAACCCGGTCTCGGACCCGGCTTGCGTTGGAGGTCCTCGCGCTCGGCCAGGATCGTCGGCAGGCGCTCCGCCACACGGGGATTGCTGCGGAAAGCGGACAGCTCGTCTACCGCAGTCTCGGCGCTGAGGCGGTCGCCGCCCGCAGCCACGTCCAGCAGCCAGTCGAGTGCGGCGGGGCTGCGATGCAGCCCCGCCGCACGCAGCAGCACCCGGTCGGGGGGGCGCTTGAACGGCTGCGCATCCCAGCGCTCGCGCAGGACGGTCAGGGCCGAGTCGAGATGGGACTCGCCGAGCGCGAGCGCCGCGAGACCAGCCAGCTCGGGATCCGGCGCATCCAGAAATCGGGCGACGAAATCGAGCGAGTCCTCGCCCGCGACTTGCATCAGGGCACTTAGGCACTCCCCGACGACCTCGGGCTCGCTGTCCCCCGCCAACGCTTTCGCGCGCAGCAACGCCTCCGCGGTCAGCGGCTGGGTGCAGGCGACCGCACGCACCGCGGCGGCGCGCACATGCGGCTCGGGATCGTGAAGCAGATCGACCAGGTGGATCGCGGCGCGCGTAGCGCCGGTTGAGGCGAGTCCAATGGCACAGCTCGAGCGGACGTCCACCGCCGTGTCCAGGCTACCGCCCCAGACCGGCTCCAACTGACGCCAGCCGATTCCCGTGAGGAAGATATCGACGTTTGCGCAGTCAAGCGCCACCAGCGCCCTGGCGATCGCCCCTTTGGCAGTGCAGCCAGGGTCGCTGCGTAGCGGGTCTTCGAGGAATCGCCGGAAAGCGGCGATCAGGTCCGGCTCCAGCCCGTATATCAGTCGCTCGCCGGCCAGCTCGGCCGCACGGGCGACCAGCAGCCGATGCCGATCTCGCAAGGCGTCGCGAGTCGCGGCCAGCACGCTCTCCGTACCCTCCCGCTCGCAGAGCAGCCGGTAGGCTTCGAGCCGTTCGCGGATGTCCGCGCGTTTGGCCATCGATGAGCGCCGGGGATCGACGGAGCGAACGGTCCGTCAGAGCACCGGCCCGAGCATGGCGATCGCGTTGTTCCACAGCTGCCGCTGCCAGCTCCAGCCCTCGACCTCGGCGGCCGGAACCGGCCTGGAGCTGGCGATATAGTCGTCCTGGCGCCGACGCACCTCGGCAGTGAGCGGCGGATCGTAGAAGAGCACGTTGTTCTCGTAGTTCAGGTCGAAGCTGCGGCGGTCCATGTTGGCCGAGCCGATCAGGGTCACTTCGCCGTCGACGGTGAGCGATTTGGTGTGCAGCAGACCGCCGCGGTACTCGAACACGCGAACCCCGGCTGCGAGCAGGTCGGCGTAGTAGCTGCGGCTCGCGGCGGCGACGATCCAGGAATCGTTGCGCGCGGGAAAAACGATGGTGGCCGATACGCCGCGACGGGCGCAGGCGCAGAGCGCAGCTTGCAGCGGATCGTCGGGCACATAGTAGGGGGTGGTGACGACCAGCTCGCGCCGGGCGCTGTAGATCAGCGAGGCGAACAGCTCCGGCATCGCCGAATAGCGCACCGTCGGACCCGTGCCGACCGCCTGGGCTGGGAACCCCGGTCCGCCCGCGGCGATCGGGCGCATCAGGATGTCGTTGAGGTCTTCGCCCGTGTGGGTCGTCCAGTCGGCGGCGAACAGATGTTGCGCCTGGCGGGCGATGGGTCCTTCGAAGCGAATGACCGCGTCCACCCAGGGTGCGTATTTTGCTTTGACGAGAAAGGCCGGATCGGCGCAGTTTTGGCTCCCGCAATAGAGGATGCGGTCGTCGACCACGACGATCTTGCGATGATTGCGCAGGTCGATGCGTCCGCTCAGCATGCGCACCAGCGGGTCACCGATCGGCAAGGCCCGGGCAAGTCGCACGCCGTCCTCGCCCATGGCGCGCCAGTGCGCAGAGCGGATCAGCCGCCGCGAGCCCAGGTCGTCCGCCATGGCGCGGCAGACGACGCCGCACCTGGCGGCCCGCTTGAGCGCCTCGGCCACCTTGAGACCGTTGTTGTCCGGAAGCCAGATATAGAAGAGCAGGTGGACATGGTCGGCGGCGGCGTCGATATCCGCGACTATGGAGTCGATGGTCGCATCCGAGCTCGGACACAGGTGACCTCGGTTGCCGCCGATGGGACTCATGCCGCTGATGGACCGACCGACCCGGAACAGGTGGCGATGCCGCTCCGGGATCTCGGGCGCGAGGCCGGGATCGTCGATCCCCGGCGTGGCCTCCAGCGGCGGCAGCTCGGCGACAGCGGCACGCATGCGCCCGATGCGGCTGCGTCCGAGCCGGGCCTCGCCGAGCAGCAGATACGCGAGAATTCCGGCCACCGGCATGGCGACGATGACGACGATCCAGGCGATGCGCGAGGCCGGATCCCGATGCGGACGCAGCAGCACCCGCACGATGAGTCCGAGCTGAATCAGGATATGCAGCCCAAGCGAGGCGGCTGTAACGAAGGCGGTTTGGGTCAATTGAGCGAGCCTGATCGACTTAAGTAAGAGGGCGGTCGCGGATGGGCGCGGTCTCCCAGGTCCTGCGGGCAGCGGGGCCGTGCGAAAGCTATCGCGAGCGGCCCAGTCTAGCAACGGCGATCCCGCGCCGAGCTCCGGAATCGGGGCTCGGCGGATGGCAAGCGGCTCTCGCGACTTCGTGGGGTTTGCGACAAGAAGACCTACCTTGCCGGGCTACCCGTCGGCACCGTCTTATCTACACCACTCCAACATCAAAGAACATCAGCAGTTTTTCTGTCGGACCGAGTGGATCGGCATTTGCTTAAGCTAGGCAACCGCCGGAGCGGTTCCCGCCCCTTCCGACACAAACCTCATAAAGGCTATCGCATGACAATCCCTTTGCCGGGACCGCTCGGTCCCTCGCCCGTCCTGTCGACCTTCGATGCGGGACAGCCATGAAGGCGTTTCTGGACTGGTCGGCTTATCGGGATGCGGGGGTCGGGGATGCCTATGCCGACATTCCCAAGCATGGCGGCGACTTCGCCAAAGCGGTCTCGGTGTGCATCGCGAGCGGTCAGTGCGCGACGGACAGCAAGCTGGTCATGTGTCCGAGCTTCAAGATCGGCGGGCAGCCGGATCTGTCGACCGGCGGCCGGGTGCGGCTTCTGAAAGCCGCGCTCAATGCCGAGACGGTGGACGAGCGCTTGGCGGCGCCCGAATTGGCACGCGCGATGGACCTCTGCCTCGCCTGCAAGGGCTGCAAGCGCGAATGCGAGGCCAATGTGGACATGGCGCTGATCAAGGCGGAGTACCTGGCTCAGCGCGCGGCGCGCGACGGCCTGAGTCTGCGCAGCCGGCTCTTCGCCCATGCCCCGCGCTGGCTGCACCGCGCGCCCTGGCTCAAGACGCTCGTGCGCTGGCGGAACGGCAGCCCTTGGCTTGTTCGACTTGGTGAGCGATGGCTCGGAATCGCTGCCGATTCTCCGCTACCCGAGCCGGCCCGGCGGCCCTTCGCGATACCGGCGGGGTCGGACCTGGCACCCGGCGCCCCGGGGCTTCCCGAGGTCGTGCTGCTGGTCGACACATTCAGCCGGCACTTCGAGCCGGAGATCGCCGAGGCTGCGCTGGCCGTCTTGCAGGCGGGAGGCTATTCGGTGCGCATCGCCGAGCCCTTGCCCGGCGATGCGGAGCCGGGGCGACCGCTCTGCTGCGGCCGGACCTATCTGGCTCAGGGGATGATTGGAGAGGCGCGTGCCGAAGCGGGTCGTCTGGCGCAAGCCGTTCTGCCGCATGTGGAGGCAGGACGCGCGGTCGTTGGGCTGGAGGCGTCCTGCGTGCTTGGGCTGCGCGACGATGCGCAGGCGCTCGGGCTCGGCGAGCCAATGGCTCGGGTCGGCAAGTCCGTGCTGATGCTCGAAGAGTTTCTGGCCAAAGAGAGCATGGCCAAGCGTCTCAAGCTCCCGTTGCGACCGCTTCCGGCCGGAGAGACCCTGGTCCATGGACACTGCCACCAGAAAGCGGTGGGGGCCATGAAATCCATGCGTCGTGTGCTGAGTCTGATACCGGAGCACGCGTTCTCGCCCATCGAGTCGGGCTGCTGCGGAATGGCCGGGACCTTTGGCCTGGAAGCGGAGCATGCATCCATGGGGGCTGCACTCGCCGAGCGCGATCTGATGCCGGTGCTGCGCGCCCGGCCGGATGCGCGGGTGGTCGCGAACGGTTTCTCCTGCCGCCACCAGATCCGTGCCCACGGCGACCCCCGTCCGCAGCACCTGGCGCTCTTGCTGCGCGACGCGCTGGCCTAGCGGAGGGCTCGGCCGGCGCCGGCCCTCGGTGCTTGGAGAAAGTATCCCGGGTCTTGCAGGGCAGCAGACTGGAAGGGAAAGGGGCTAAGCTCACTCGTATCCCGACCGCCGGCTCTCGAAGAGAACGCGATCGACCAAGGCGCCTGCCTGTCCAACATGCCCTCTGCCCGCACCATTTGGCTCCTGCTCGCGTCCGTCGCAATGCTCGCGCTCCTGACCCTCTCGGGCTGGAGTCCGTACGACCGCGCCACCTGGATCATGGAAGTGCTGCCGGTGACGATCGCCCTCCCCGTCTTGTGGCTCACCTATCGGCGCTTTCCGCTCACGACCCTGTTGTATGCATGCATCTTCATACACGTAGCCGTACTCATCCTCGGCGGCGCCTACACCTATGCGCGGGTTCCGCTGGGACTCGAGCTTCAAGACCTTCTGGGCCTCGGTCGCAACCCCTACGACAAGATCGGGCACTTCTTCCAGGGTTTCGTGCCCGCCCTGGCTGCCAGGGAGATCCTCTTGCGGGGCAATTACGTGCGCGGGCGCCGCATGTTGGCCTTCCTGGTCGTCTGCGTGGTGCTCGCGATCAGCGCAACCTACGAGCTGATCGAGTGGGGCGCGGCCGTCGCGCTAGGTCAGGGCGCGGATGCCTTCCTGGGCACCCAGGGCGATCCTTGGGACACGCAGTCCGACATGCTGTTCGCGCTCATCGGCGCAGTGACGGCCTTGACGCTCTTGTCTCGTCTGCAGGACCGCCAGATCGAACGGCTGGAGGCCCATCGCGAATAGGCCCCGGACATCCATCAATACAAACCATTTGCGCCACCCCCGGTAAGTCACTAGACTGCGCCCATCCTGTCCGACTCCGAGTGCAGGACAAGATACATACAGAAGGCGACAAGGCCAGACCCTGCCAGGGCCCCTGCCGCAGCGCCCCATATCCCGACACGTTGTGCGGGACGACGAGGACCCAATACGAATGCCGACCTACCCGGATCGGCACACCCGCCAACTCTTGGCCGCCGGCACGTCCACGTGCACGGCGGTCTATCCTTGAGCGTCCCCTGGACGATCTCGCGTACCGCCTCCGCCCTGGAGGCGAGACGCAGCGCCTGGTATCGCAAGATGCGCCGGCGCTGGATCGAGACCTGCTGGTCTTGATGCGGACGTTGGGGGGCGGCCGAGCCGCATGTTGCCGCCCTGGCAGCGCCGATGTTTTTCGCACCGGCCCCCGCGGGGGCGCCGATACGTAGAATAAGCCGCGGGAGCGCCGACTTTCAGTCGGCCTCATGCCAGTCCGTTTATTTATCCTGCGCATCGGTATCCGGCCGGAAACCCCATGACCCAACCTCTCGTCCTCGCCTCAACCTCCCCCTTCCGGAGCGAGCTGCTCGCACGACTGGGTCTGCCATTCGTCGTCGACGCTCCGGAGGTGGACGAGTCCCGCCGTCCGGACGAGCCGCCTCAGGTGCTGGTCTTGCGTCTGGCCGAGGCCAAGGCTCGCGCGGTGGCGATGCGCCACCCGGGGGCGCTGATCATCGGCTCGGATCAGGTCGCCTGTATCGACGACCGGGTAGTGGGCAAGCCGGGCGACCGGGTGCGGGCTATCGCCCAGTTGGAGCGCGCGTCCGGCCGGACCGTGCTCTTCCAGACCGGGCTCTGTCTTTTCAATGCCGCGAGCGGGCGCGCCCAGGTACTGGTGGAGCCATTCCGGGTCCACTTCCGACGCCTGACCCGCGCCCGGATCGAGGGCTATGTGGACCGGGAGCAGCCCTTCGGCTGTGCCGGGAGCTTCAAGTCCGAGGGGTTGGGGATCGCGCTCTTCGAGCGTCTGGAGGGCGAGGACCCGACTGCACTGATCGGTCTGCCGCTGATCCGGCTCATCGCACTGCTGGAGTCAGAGGGGGTAGACCCGCTGACCGCCCGTCCCTGAATGCGCCGATGCGCACCCCGAAGCGACCGCCGCGGATTGCGCGCCGGGCCGCGGTAGGCGAAGATTCCGCACTGTTTTTCGACCGGCCGAGCGCCGGACACGTCACGCCGGGGGGCAACGTCGACATGAGCAGTGCAGATTCCGATCGCCATCGGGGGCCGCGTCTGGCCTGGATACTACTCGCCTGGGGCCTGGTCTTCAGCGCGCTCTTCAGCCTGGGGGGCTGCGGAGGCGGCTCGGACCAGCGCGACACCGCGGACGGATCGGTCGATTACGGCTCCTCGGACCTCTTCCCGGTCCCGCCCGAGATCCAGCCGAACGTAGACTTCTGGCGCCATGTCTATGGCGTCTGGAGCCGCGGCCAAGTCGCCTTCCACGACGACCTGCACATGGGCGTGATCTACGAGGTCGCCCGTCTGCCCGGCCCCTTAAGCGAGGGTTATACCGCCAGTCAGAAACAGTTCGTCGATAGCCGCAAAGCCTATTACCAGAACCGGGTGGCGGATCTGGAGCAGAAGGTCCGCGCCAACCAGTCGTTGAGCAGCGAGGACCGTCAGCTCCTGGCCAAGTTCGAGAAAGCCGGCAACGCCTCCGCGGTCTACGGTGCATCGGAGCGGGTGCGCACCCAGCGCGGACTGCGCGAGCGCTTCCGCCGGGGCGTCGAGATCAGCGGACGCTACGACCAGGCGTTTCGCGAGGTCATGCGCGCCAACGGGGTACCCGAGGACCTGGCCTATCTGCCCCATGTGGAGTCGTCCTTCCAAACCAATGCCCGCTCCAGCGTGGGAGCCGCCGGTGTCTGGCAGTTCATGCCCAGCACCGGCAAGACCTATATGGACGTCAACGGCGCAGTGGACGAGCGGCTCGACCCCATCCTGTGCGCCGACGGCGCCGCCCGGTATCTGGCCCAAGCTCACGGACGGCTGCGCAGTTGGCCGCTCGCCATCACCTCCTACAATCATGGGGTGGGCGGTATGGCCAAGGCCAAGGCCCAGCACGGCAACGACATCGGACGCATCGTCCGGGACTATAACGGACCGGCCTTCAAGTTCGCCTCGCGCAACTTCTATTCGGAGTTCGTTGCGGCAAGGGAGGTGGCGAGCCACGCGGACCGTTATTTCCCGGAAGGCCTGCGCCGCGAGCCGCCCTGGCCGCACGACCGCGTGGTCCTGCAGGCGCCCATGCCGGTGCACCATGTCGCACAGCATTACGGGGTGTCCGCCGGGACACTGGCGAGCCTCAATCTGCACTTCCGGGACGGCGCCCGCGACGGGCGCACCGTGCTCCCGGCCGGGACCACACTCTGGCTGCCAGCTGGCAGCGCGCGCCGGGTCGCGAGCCAACCGCCGGCCTATGGCGGCTCGGCCCTCGTGGCCCGGAGCGAGCCCCGAGCCGCGGTCCGCACCTCCCGGCCGGAGCCGGCCCTGACGGAGCTCCCATCCCAGCGGCAGGCACGGCCCGAGCCAGTGCGGCCACGCTCGGACGAGGGACGCTTACTGGCAGTATCGGACGAGGACACCCAGCCGAGGTCTGCCGCGACGGCCAGACCGCCCATCGTCGAGCCCTCCCGTGTCAAACCCGAGCTCAAGGGGGCCAAGGTCGCCCAAGTGCAGTCCAAGCCCGAGCCTAAGGGGGCCAAGGTGGCCAAGGCCAAACCCGAGCCGAAGGCAGCCAAGATCGCCCAGGCGACGGCCAAGCCAGAGTCCAAGGGCGGCAAGGTCGCCAAGTCCGCACCTAAACCCGAGGCCAAGCTCGCCAAGGCCGGCGCCAAACCCGAGCCAAAACCTGCTAAGGCCGCCAAGGGCGGGGCCAAATATCACGTGGTGAAGCCCGAGGAGACACTCTATCGGGTGGCTACCCTGAACGGGATCTCGGTGGCGGAGCTGCGGCGGTTGAACAAGATGGGGCCAAAGGAGAACAGCATCCGGCCAGGGCAGAAGCTCAAGGTCAATATCTGATCCTTGGACACCCTCCGCCGCGAGGGTGTTGTAATGGGTCGCACAAGCAGCGCGAACGATGGCCTTCGACATGTCTGTCTCGCCAGTCGCCGCCGGCCGTTAAAGTGCCTTCAATGCCGCAGCCGCCCCCCCGGGACGCGCCCTCGACCGCCGAGCCAGAGCGCTACCGGGGCTATGCCCTGCTTCCAGTCTACCGCCGCGCCACCGAGGCCCAACGCAGCGCTGCCATCTCCTTCTGGCTCGGGCACCGGGCGTTGCGCGAGACCTGTCTCGCAGAGCGGCGCAGCCATGAGCTGGTCTATATCGCCTTGAGCGCAGACGGGAACATCGCCGGTCTCACGTCCGCGAGCCTGGGCCGGCGCACCCAGGACGGGCGCAACATCTACAATTTCCGTATCTTCATCGCCCCGCCGCACCGGGTCCCGTCTCTGGCTCGCACACTTCTGCACCGCTCGCAGGCGCTGCTGCGCGCAGACAGCCCCGAGCGGCCAGCCGCTGGCATGCGGCTCGTCGCCGAAGACCCCAAGCTCCAGCGCCCGGGCATCCGACGCTATCTGGAGCGCCTGGGCTATCTGTATCGCGGACAGAACCGCCAGGGCCAGGACCTTTGGCTCATCCCGTTCGATCTTTAAGCATGCGCCACGCTCAGTACTTCACCGAGCAGCCGTAGGGCCCAGTCGTCGGGTTAGCGATCGGCCGACCTGAATCCAGATCGGCCATCGCCAGGCGAACGAAGTTGCGGGCACCTGGGATATCTTCCGGATCGGCGGTGGGGCGGTCGTCGATCCCGCCCATATAAACCAGGGTCCCGGCCCTATCGATCACATACATGTGCGGGGTCGTCTTGGCCCCATAGGCGCGGCCCATGATGCCTTGCGGGTCCAGAAGCACCGCGGCAGGCGCAGCCCCGCGCTCTGCGGTCAATGCATCGGACTCCTCAGGGGACACATGGCCCTGGGTCCCCGGGGCCGAGGAAATCACCGACAGCCACACATAGCCCGCCCCTGCCGCCTCCCGTTGGAGCGCCTGCATACTGCCGCTCCTGTAGTGCTTGCGCACGAAGGGGCAGCCGTGGTTGGTCCATTCCAGAACGACTTTTTTGCCCTTCAGGTCTTTCAGTGCCCAGATCTTGCCAGCGGTGTCGGTCGCGGCGAAGTCGGGGGCCGGCTGACCCACCTGGGGGGCAGCGGCAGCGCCCCAGGCAATCAGTGCACCGACCAGGGCAAGGGCCAGGGCCAGGGTCGCCAGCTTGCGGGTCTTACGGACCGGACTGTTGGGGTCGGTCATGGTTGTCTCCTCGATGAGTGCTCGATAGCGCATCTGGGGCCGTTGAGATTCACGGTTAAGCTGCCGAGTTTTTTGGATTTCCGAGCCTCCAAGCCGGGCAAGGGGTCCCGTAGGATGGCTAGCGCGCGGCGAAACCCATTGTCTATGCCGCTTCAAAGCGCTGACCCCCTGCCCAACCGATCGGGTGCGACAGCGGCAAGGCCATAAGATCCGGCGCATGCGGGCAGGTTCAAGCGTGCAGGTTAAGCCCCGGCGGTCACGGGCGATATATAACCGGTGGGCTTCGTTATACTCGGCATAGCCGATCCTGAGCGCGAAGCGCCTTGCCGCATCGCTCCCGACGAAATGCCGATCGCGATGAATCCCTGACGCTTGAATCCCCGATGCGCCAATTCGCCACCCACAGAATTCTTATTGTTGTCCTGCTCGCCGCCCTGATTGCGCTCGGGGGTTGCAGCCGAATCCAGATCGTCTACCGATCGGCGGACTTCCTGCTGGCTGGCTACGTGGACGACTATCTGGGTCTGGACAGCCGGCAGCTCGAGGCCTGGGAGCCCCGTCTGAAGTCGGCGCTGGCGGAGCACCGCGCACAGGAGCTACCCCGGCTTGCGGGGTTCTTCGATCAGACCTTGAAGGCCAGCCGGGAGGGGTTCGACACGCGCGCGACGAGCTGCCTGACATCTGCCTTCAAGGACCTGTACAGGGACCACGCACGCCTCGCGGCAGAGCTGACCGCACCGCTGCTCGCCGGACTCGACCAGGAGCAGATCTCTGCCCTGGACCGACGCTTCCAAGCCGAGTACGAGGACGACCGGACCAAGCCGGGGACGGACCCGTCCCACGAGCGGCGCAAGCGCACGCGCCGCTACGCGCAAGCGATCGAGGATTGGACCGGACCCTTGACTGACCCCCAGCGGGAGCTGGCGGCCGAAATCGCGGGAAATATGCCGGACACCGCGGAATCGGTGCTGGCCTATCGAATGCGCAAGCGCGAGCAGCTGATCGCGCTCCTGCGCTCCGGTGTCGGGGAGGCCGATCTCCGCGCATACCTCACCGATTGGCTGGTGGAGTATCGGGACCTGCCACCGGACCTGAGCCGCGCCGGCAACGAGATCGAGGCGCGGGTGTTGGAGCTATTCACCCGGCTCTGGCCCGCCCTGGACAGTGCCCAACGCGAGCGTGTCCAGTCCCGTGTGACCGCCCTGCGCGACGACCTTCTGGCGCTCCAGAAGAAGCCGCGGCTGGCGCCGCTGCGCTGCTAGCGCGGGCGCTCAAAATAGGTCGTCAACCACCTTGGGTGCCGAGCGCTTCGGCGCAGCCGCGGTCTTTTTCTTGGTTGTCGTCGCCTTGGCAGATCCGGCGTATTGCTCGGGCTCCGGCCCCAGAAGCATGAGCCGGTACTCCTCCATGACCTCCTCGGTGAGCCCCCCCTTGGACTTGGTCTCGGTGCCGAGGTTGCCGTCCACCCGCACCCTAACCATGCCTGGGGGCATCTCGAGCTTGGCGATGGGCCTGTCTTTCAGCGCATCCTCCATATAGTCCGCCCACATGCTCAAGGCCGCCCGGCCGCCCTCCTCTCCGCGCCCGAGCTTGTGGAAGGCGTCGAATCCCATCCAGGCGACGGTGACCAGGTCCGCCTGGTAACCGGCGAACCAGGAGTCGCGCACATCGTTGGTGGTCCCGGTCTTGCCAACGATATCGCTTCGCTTCAGTCGCTTGGCACGGGTTCCGGTACCGCGCTCCACGACCTCCCGCAAGAGCGAGGTGATCTGGTAGGCGATCCGCGGGTCGATCGCCTGCTCGGCCAGGTTGGTCTGCGCGGTGCCCTCGGTGCGTGCCGGCGGGCTGTCTCCGACGCGGTACCAGCAATCGGAGCAGGCACGCGGCGGATCGGCCTCGAAGAGGGTCTGGCCGTCTCCGTCCTGAATGCGCACGATGAAATGGGGCAATACGTGATAGCCACCGTTGGCGAAGACCGCATAGCCCTCCGCCATCTTCATCGGCGAGGTCTCGCCGGTGCCGAGCGCCATGGTGAGCCCCAAGGGTACCGCATCCAGGTCGAAGCCGAACTTGCGGATGTAGGCCTGGGCGTCCTCCAGCCCGACGCTCTGCAAAAGGTTGATAGTGGCCAGATTGCGCGACAAGGCCAGGGCCTTGCGCATGCGGATGGGGCCCATCTCCTTGCCGTCGGAGTTCTTGGGGTTCCAGCGAACCCCTTTGGGCACCTTGACGCCCTCGTCCTTGAGCAGGCTCGCCGGGGTCCAGCCCTCGTTCATGGCGGCTGCATAGATAAAAGGCTTGAAGCTGGAGCCGGGCTGGCGGCGCATGTCCACTGCCCGGTTAAAGTTGCTCTCGTTGAAGGAGTAGCCGCTGGCGAGCGCCAGCACTGCCCCGTCCCGCGGGGCGATCGACACCAGAACCCCGGTGACCCCGGGGATGGGGCTCAGCTCCCAGCGTCCCTTGTCGCTCTTGCGCACGCGGATCAGATCGCCGACCTCCAGCACATCCGACACCCGCCGCGGCGCCGGACCGCGCCAGCCGGCATTGCGGAACTCGCGCGCCCAGCTCACCTGGGAGAGACCCAGCTCGACCACCCGCCCGCCGCCCATATAGACCCGGGCTACACCCCGCTCGATGGCGGTCACCAAGCCGGGCTCGAGGTCCGGAATCCTGGCCACGTCCTCCAGGTAGGCATCCATATCCGCCTCGGAGGCCCCGGTCAGGTCCACCTTGGCCTCAGGCCCGCGGTAGCCGTGGCGCCGCTCGTACTGGCGCAGTGCCTTGCGCAGCGCGTCCTGGGCCGCACGCTGGAGTCTGGAATCGACTGTGGTCGTGACCCGAAAGCCTTTGTCGAGCGCAGCCTCTCCGTAATGCTCTACGATCTCCTGGCGCACCATCTCGGCCACATAACCAGCCTCCAGGTCCACCTGAGGACCGTGCAGCCGGGCGGTGTCGGGCTCGACGACCGCTGACTCGTACTCGGGCTTGGAGATATACCCGAGCTCCAGCATGCGCCCCAGGATGTAGTTGCGCCGCTCCATGGCGCGCACCGGATTGCTGATGGGGTTATTGGAGGACGGGGCCTTGGGTAACCCGGCGAGCATGGCCATCTGGGGCAAGGTCAGCTCGGTCAGCTGCTTGCCGTAATAGAGATCGGCGGCCGCCGCAACCCCATAGGCCCTGTGGCCGAAAAAGATCTGGTTAAGATAGAGCTCTAGGATCTCCTGCTTGGACAGGGTCTGCTCCACATGCAGTGCGAGCAGCACCTCAGCCAGCTTCCGCCTGAAGGTCTTCTCCGGAGAGAGAAAGAAGTTGCGCGTCACCTGCATGGTGATCGTGCTGCCGCCCTGCGACTTGATCCCGGTCGATGCGTAGCTCAAGAGCGCCCGGCCCATCCCCACCACATCCACGCCGCCGTGCTCGAAGAAGCGGCTGTCTTCGGTGGCCAGAAAGGCATCGATCAGTCGCGGGGGCAGATCGGCGAAGGCGACCAGACGGCGGCGCTCGATGCCGAATTCCGCCATCAATGCCCCGTCCGCGCTGTAGACGCGCAACGGCTCCACGAGCTGCACGTCGCGCAGTCCGGCCCCCACGTCCGGCAGCTCAGGGAGGGTGAGCTGGACGAACATGGCCGCCCCGAACAGGCCTAGGGCGAGGAATGTGACGGAGGCCCCCAAAGGGCGCAGGAAATAGGTCAACCAGCCGAAGATCGACCGCGGCGCGCGCGGGGTACGCCGCCGCACCGGGCCGGACGAACCGGGCGGCGGGAGGGCCGCCGCGGGCTTGACGGGCGCATCCGCGATCTCGGCCCCCGCACCGATCCTCGGGACCACGGGCGATTGCGAGGACCGACCAGTCGGCCGGCCGCCCCCGCCCCGCCCCGTCCCCCGCACACCGCTGTCCGATTCGTTGCTCACACTCGGCTCCGCCCGCCCGTGCCGGCATATGCGCCGCCGGATCGAGCCTGTCTATCTGGTTGGTCAGCGCGCGATTCTACACCATGGGGGGCAACCATCAGCGCCGGCCGGGACTCGGATAGCCCCGATTCCGGTCGTGCAGCGGCACAGACGCCGCGGGTTGTGCCGGGCCTGGGCTCGCCCCAGCCCGTGAAGCCTTCGCGAGGATGGTCAGGTCCGGCGGACCTTGGCGCGGCGGAGCAGCCATTTCTTGAGCGCCACCACCGGCACGATGCAGAACCCGACCAACGCCGAGACCAACAGGTCGCTGAAGGCCAGCGGCGCGCTGCCGAATACGGATTGCAGCGGCGGCAGATAGATGAAGGCGGCCTGTGCGATCAGCACCGTCGCGACGCCGAGATAGACCGTCGGGTTGCTGAATAGTCCGATCCGCCACAGCGAGTCGCGCAGCGAGCGGCTGTTTTGCAGATAGAAGATCTGGAACATGATGACGGTCGTCACCGCCATGGTCTGGGCCTCGGCCAGGGCCAGTGGCGTACCCGCACCCTGCTCCAGATATTGACCATACTCCCACAGGAATACGCCGACCGCACCGGCCGTCATCAGCAGCGCCGCAACGACGGTGCGCCAGATGACGAAGCGCGACAGCACGGGAGCGCGCGGGTCGCGCGGCGGGCGCTGCATGACATCGGACTCTTTGGACTCGAAGGCCAGTGGCAGGGCCAATGCGACCGCGGCCACCAGATTGATCCAGAGGATCTGGGTCGGCTCGATGGGCAGCAGTAACAAGCGGGTCTGCGGGTCGAACGGGAAGAAGAGCACCGCGTAGATGAGAATCAAGGCCAGCCCGAGATTGGTCGGCAGCACGAAGGCAAGGCTCTTGATCAGGTTGTCGTAGACCCGCCGGCCTTCCTCCACGGCGGCCACGATGGTGGCGAAATTGTCGTCGGTGAGCACGACATCCGCCGATTCTTTCGACACCGAGGTGCCGGTAATGCCCATTGCCACTCCGATGTTAGCCTGCTTGAGTGCGGGTGCGTCGTTGACGCCGTCGCCGGTCATGGCTGCGACGTGTCCCTGTACCTGCAACGCCTTGACCAGCATTAACTTGTGCTCGGGCGCGACCCGGGCGAACACCGGGGTCGTCTCGGCCAGCTCGCGCAGACGCTCCGGCGAGAGTCCGTCGAGCGACGCACCGACCACCGCAGTGCCCGAGTCGCCGGACAGTCCGAGCTGCCGCCCGATCGCCTGGGCCGTCGCCTGATGGTCGCCGGTGATCATCTTCACCGCAATGCCCGCCGCCTGGCACGCCCGCACCGCGGCCACGGCCTCCGGACGCGGCGGATCGATCATCCCGATCAGGCCCAGGAATCGCAGTCCGCTCGCCACGTCGTCGCTGTACAGCTCGGCCCCTGGCCGCTCCCAGCCCTTGACCCCAAGTGCGAGTACGCGCATCCCGGCGGAGGCCATCCGTTCGACTTGCGCGTGCATTGCAGCGTGATCGATGCCGTCCGGGCCGTCGCCGCAGCGGCGCAGCACGACCTCCGGTGCGCCCTTGACGATGGCCCGGCGGTCGCCGTCCGGCGACGCGTGCAGGGTCGCCATAAACTGGTTCTCGGACTCGAACGGCACCGTATCGAGCCGCGCATGGCGGCGCCGCGCGTCTTCTACCGCCACGCCGGCCTTTTCCGCAGCCACCACCAGGGCGGCCTCGGTGGGGTCGCCGGCGATGGTCCACTGATCGGCGCTGCGGTGCAGTGTGGCGTCGCTACAGAGCGCGGCGTCGCGCAGCAGGCTCATCACGTCCGCGGGCGCCGCGCCGGACGCGCCCTGGCCCGTGCGGAATCCGCCTTCAGGGGCATAGCCCACGCCCTCGATGTGGCAGGGGCCGCCGGCCGGCGTCCACACCTCTACCACGGTCATCTCGTTGCGGGTCAGGGTGCCGGTCTTGTCGGAGCAAATGACAGTGGTCGAGCCCAGCGTCTCGACCGCGGGCAGCTTGCGCACGATGGCGTTGCGCCGCGCCATCCGCTGCACGCCGATGGCGAGCGAGATGGTCACGATGGCGGGCAGGCCCTCCGGGATGGCCCCGACGGCGAGTGCGATGGCGAAGATCAGGGTCTCGCGCAGCGACTCGCCGAGCGGCAGTCCGGCCTCGGCGGCGCGCCACAGGCCAACGGTCAGGATGACGGCCGAGATGGCGACGATGGCGACTGCGATGTAACGGCCGATGGCGGCGAGCGCGCGGGTCAGCGGGGTCTCGAGGGTGGTGGCTTCCTGCAATAGGGTCGAGATGCGCCCCAGCTCGGTGCGTGCACCGGTCGCGACGACCGCCCCGGTGGCGGTGCCGTAGGTCACCAGGGTGCCGCCGAAGGCCATGCAGGTGCGGTCGCCGATGCCGCTGTCCAGGGCCACCGCGGCGACCGATTTTTCGACCGGGACCGACTCCCCGGTCAATGCCGCCTCTTCGATCCGCAGATACTTGACGGCAGCCAGACGCAGATCGGCCGGGATCTTGTCGCCCGATGCCAGCAGCACCAGGTCCCCGGGCACCAGTTCGGCGACCGGCACCTGGCGCTTCTGCCCGTCGCGCAACGCGATGGCATTTTCGGGCACCATGCCGCGCAATGCCTCGATGGCCCGGCTGGCGCGATATTCCTGGACAAAACCGATGAAGCTGTTGAGCGCCACCACGGCCAGTACGACCAATCCGTCGGTCGTCTTGCCGAGCGCGATGGCAACTGCTGAGGAAGCGAGCAGCACCCAGATCAGCGGGTTGTCGATCTGGCGCCAGAGGATGCGCAGCGGGCCGTCGCCGCCGACGCGATCCAGGACGTTCGGACCGTACTTCTGAAGTCGTTGCTGGGCCTGCGCGGATGTCAGACCCGCTGGGCCGCTCTCGATCTGCGCATAGGTATCCGCAAGATCCAGCGAGTGCCAGTTAGACGTAGCGATGACGGTGGCTCCGTGGGATTTGTAGAAGAGATGTGCCGGGGATCGATCGGCTGCCTTCCTCCCGGATGGTGCCCGCCCTCGCCGTTGCAAGCGCAAGGAGTGACAGGGGAACGGCGGTCGCTCGCCGACCGCCGAGCCCCCGATGGGCGGGGCGGGCCGCCCCGCCGGCGACTGGTCAAAACTCCTCTTCCTCGCCGCCGCCGAAGAAGCTGCCGAAGAATCCGCCGTCCTCTTCGGCCGCGGGCGCCTCGGGCTCGGCCGGGGCGGCTGCCGGCGGCTCTGCCGGGGCCGGTGCGGCCTCTGCCTCGTCTGCGAAGAGACCGGCGACCGCGTTGCCGATCAGCACGCCGCCGGCAACGCCCATGGCAGTCTGCATGGCACCGGCCATGAATCCGCCGCCCTGAGCGCCACCCTGCGGGCCGTACTGCATGGGGGCCGCGCCCTGAGCCGGGAAGCGGCTATTGCTCCACCCCGCCCCGGCGGCCGGTTGGGGCGCGCCCGAGGCGGCCGGCTGGGCGGCGCCCTGGGACCGGCTGCCGAAGAGGCCGCCCAGGAAACCGCCGCCGCTCTGAGGACGCTCGGCCAGCGCGCGCTCCAGCTCCTCGACCCGCGTCTGGAGGTTCTTCAGTCCCTGCTCTTGGACCAGGACCACCTGGGCCAGGAAATAAGGGGCGGCGGGTTGCTGGGCCACGAGCCCCTGGATCAGGCTCTCGGCCTGCGGGTCGCGCGCCCCGGACTGGGACTCGGCCTGCTGCAAGCGCTGAAACAGCCCTTCGATCATGCTGCGCTCGTCGGTGTTCATCTTCCGGTACCTCGTTCGTTGACATTGGGTGTCGTGGGCTTAGGTCCGGCATGCCGGGGCGGCGAGCCGCCGCAGCCAAACAGCCAGACCAACGCACGCCGGTCAGTGTAGTCGAGACCATTCCGCAATATAATTCGAACATTTTTACTCAAATGTTCGATTTTTTAGAAACGAGGATTGGCGCGCGGGCCACCGGCGACAACTGTCTGTTCTTGGAGGGTGGCGAGCGAGGGCGGGGTGGCGCGTGCCGCGCAGGTGCTTCATCGCTACGATGCCCGCGGCTTCCGCCGTGGACACTCGGGGAGGGACGGCTGAGGCCGCTTACCGCCGCGGGGATCTATTCGCCAAGCGCCGGGCGATGATGGACGCTTGGGCCACGTGGGCCTTGATCGTAACTCCGCGGGCCGCAGACCCTCGTGGCGCCCCGTCGCGGCCTGGGGGCCGCTCCTACGGGTGTAGGAGCGGCCCCCAGGCCGCGACGGAGGTGTCCAAACGGTCATGATCGGTACGCTCACCCCCTCCCATGAAAGTCGGGCTAACATTGAGCAGGCCGAGCCGCGGCCGCGAGGCTATAGGCACCCACGGGGGTGGTGCTTGACCAAGCGCCGCAGGCTCGAGCAGCGTGTCACCCGTATCGTGTCTCGAGGAGACTGCGAGGGTAGTTTGCGGGCCTCGATCGTCGTCCCGGCCAGGGAGCGCGTAGGGTGCGCCGTGCGCACCAGGGCTAGCGCGATGCCAGATCGTCCCTGCCGAAGGTGCGCACGGCGCGCCCTACGGGTATCGGCCCGATCGCGGCCGGACCGACGATCGAGGCCATGCGAATCCAATCCTCGGAGGTCTCACAGAACACCACGAGGACCAGCCTTCGATCACGCAGATGCCCGATACTGATCTCGCGCCGCTCGCCCAGCGAGTGCCATTCGTCGGGGAAGATCCTGGCAAGCGGGTCTTGGAACACGGCCATGGCGTCCTCGAAACTGACGCCGTGTTTCTTGATGTTGATAGGGGTCGGGAAGGACTTGCGTCTTCCCCGCCCTCCGAACTGTGCGAGCGGTTCTCCCGCACACAGCTCTCCAGTCGGTAGTTTCCTCATCGGGATTGGCTCGCCAGAACATAGGCTTCGTGTAAGGTGAAAAGCCCGTGCTCAGCGAAGAAGGCGTTGGGCCAGCGGCGGTGATCGCGTGCCGTCCGAGCAAAGCCAGGACGCTTCTCCCGTTTACGCAGGAGCGCCCGCAATCGTCGCCTCACGAACCCGTCCACGTCGCGGAAAGTCGTTCGATGGGCATGGCGAAAGTAGCCGAACCAGCCCTTGAGCATCGGATTGAGCTCGCGGATAACGGTCTCCAAGCTGCCGCTCCGCGTGCGGCCGGTCTTCTCCCGGATCTTGTCCCGCAGGGCCTTGCGGCTTTTCGGGCGTACCCATCGTCGACCGGCCTCGAAACGATAGCCGAGAAACTCGAACCCCTGTCCCTTCTCCATGCAGTTGCCCACCCGGGTCTTGTCCGGGTGTAAGCGCAACCCGTTCCGCTCCACCCACGCCTGGATCGTGGCGAGTACCGTCTCGGCCTCCTGCGGCGTGCGGCACAACGCCACGAAGTCGTCCGCGTAACGAACGTATCGGTGTCCCGCCTCGCTCATGCGCACATCCAAGCCGTGCAGATACAGATTCGACATCAAAGGACTGATCGCCGAACCCTGCGGGGTACCCGCGACCGGGGTCCAACGTTCCATCCCCTCCATGACGTCTTGGTCGAGAAAACGCTTCGTCAGCTCCAGGATCTTTCCATCGCTAACCTTCTCCCCGACCAGGGCCAACAGCGGTTCCTTCGGGATCGTGTCGAAATAGCTCTGCAGATCGGCGTCCACCACCCAGGTGTAGCCGTCCTTCAGCGCCCGATCCACCAACCGCAGAGCGTCCTTGCAGCTGTGCCCCGGCCGGAAACCGAAACTGACGGGCAGAAAGGCCTTCTCGAAGATAGGCTCCATCACCAGCTTCAGGGCCGTTTGCACCACGCGATCCTTGACGGTGGCGATCCCCAAGGGGCGGGTCTTCCCTTTGCCCTTGGGAATATGCACGCGCCTGAGCGGGTCCGGTCGGTAGCTGCCTTCCCGCAGCGCCCCCGCCAGCTCCGCCAGGTAGTGCTCGGCCTTGGCCTCGAAACGCTCGATACTCATCCGGTCTATGCCCGCCGCTCCCTGGTTCGCCGCGACCCGTCGCCAGGCCGCCCACAGCGTTTGTGGCGCATAAACCTTATCGATCAGACTATGCCATTTGCCTCCTTGGACCCCGTTGCCCAGGGCCGCCAACATGCGATCCGTCCACACCGACGCTTCCACCCACGTCCACGCGCGCGGATCGTCCGGGTTTGCCTCCGGTCTAGCGGTTGCCCGCACTCTGGAGTCTGGGATCTCCGTTCTCTGCATCGCTGCGAACCTCTCGTCTCTACCTTCCTGCCCCCCTTCCCTCGGCGCGGGTTTGCTCTCCGCGCTTTTCCGACCCCGTCCGTTACCGAACCTTAGGAACCCGTTTGTGTTCTCCGTTGGCCGCCTGGTTTCCCGGCGGTGCCACCCTATCGGTTCCGTAGCTCGGACATTCCGGGCCGTGCGGTACTGTGAGGGCTCTGACTCCTGGGTGCCGTCACCGCGACGCCCAGGTCTCCCCACTTACGGTGCCTTACCTTCCGGTCGTTCCACCTCCAACCACAGCATGTACCCGACCATCGCTTTGACCGCCACGTCAGCGTAGCCGGCGCGTTTCAGGCTTCGCCACTTAGTCGAAGGCTCGCCGTGACATGCCGCCGAATCGAGTTCGTTACCTGCAGACCGACCGTTCGCCTCCGGTTGCTTCTCACCCCGTCTCGCGACGACGCAATTACCTTCGGCTACGGAGTTGTGGCTTTCTCCGACACGGACTTTCACCGTGCTGATATGGCACCCTCGTGGGCGCACGACTAATCCGCTCCGCGGGGCTTATCGGAGCCCGCCCCTGAACCGCCATTGAAATGCGAATGACGCCGCCATAGGCGCGAGCGCAAAGCGGCCGATGTGCCCATTGCGCGGCGCGCGGTCCGGTCGCTCGTCGTCCACACTCCAAGCGGCCCACTCCGGGTCGCCTTAAGAGAATCGGACGATGTCACCGTTGCGTCAGCGCACGATCACGGCCATGCAGATGCATGGCTTCTCGCCGCGGACCCATGAGAGCTATCTCGCCGCGGTCCGCGACTTGGCGAAGTTTACCCGCCGCTCCCCGGACACCCTCGACCACGCCGCGCTCACCGGCTACTTCGAGCACCTGGTTCTGGAGCGTAAGCTGGCCCCCGCCAGCGTGCGGTTGTTCTACAACGGCATTCGCTTTCTGTATTTGCAGGTGCTGGCCTGGCCGGCGGTCGACCTGGAGATGGACCTGCCCAAGCGTCCCCAGCGCATTCCGGGGCTCCTCACCCGCGCCCAGGTCGCGGCCATCCTGGCGGCCTGCGACAGCCCGCGCTACCGCACCATGCTCACGGTGTGCTACGGCTGCGGGCTACGTCCGAGCGAGGTGTTGGCGCTGCGCGTGAAGGACATCGACAGCGAGCGCAAGCGCTTGCGCATCGAGCAGGGCAAGGGGGCGAAGGACCGGCTGGTACCGCTCTCCCCGACCTTGTTGGATGAGTTACGCGCCTATTGGCGGCTGTATCGCCCGGACGATTGGCTGTTCGCCGGACGCGGCGGTGAGCCGCTGTCGCCCACCGTGTTGCAGAAGGCCTATACCCAGGCCAAGCGCACGGCCGGGGTGACCACCCTCGGCGGCATCCATGGCCTGCGCCATGCCTATGCCACCCATCAATTGGCGGCCGGACTCGGGGTCGAGCGCCTGCAACGGCTGATGGGGCACGGCAGCATCCAGACCGCCCTGCGCTATGTCCATTGGCTGCCCAGCGCCGCCGAGGGCGCCGGGGCCTTGGACCTCATTGCCCAATTGGGGGAGAGCCATGGCTAACGTCTGCCTGCAAGCGGTCATCCACGCCTGCCTCGCCGGCTACGCCGAAGATCACGCGATGCGCCCCCGCCAGTGGCAGGTCTGTCACCACCTGCTGGACTGCCGCACCGCCGCGCTGGGCGGCTTCGCCCTGGCCTGCGATGGCTGCGGCGATCAGTGCGTGCTGTATCACGCCTGCCGCGATCGGCATTGCCCGCGCTGCCAGCGTCGGGCCTCCCAGGAGCTGGTGCGAACGCCAGCGCGCGGCGGTGTTGCCGGTGACCTATCACCATCTGGTCTTTACCCTGCCCGACACCCTAAACGGCTGGGTCGAGGTCCACCCCAAGGAGGTCTACGACCTGTTGTTCGAGACGGTGTGGGCCACCTTATCGGCGTTCGGCGCGGACCCCAAGCGCCTGGACGGCCAGCTGGGCATGACGGCGATGCCGCATACCTGGGGCCAGAGACGCTGACCGGGAAGGAGTTGATCCGCCGCTTCCTGCTGCATGTGCTGCCCACCGGCTTCATGCGGGTGCGCCACTTCGGGTTCCTCGCCAACCGCTGCCGGCGCAAGCGCTTGGAGGCGATCCGCACGGCGCTGGCGGCCCCGGCCGTGGCCGCGGACCCGGAGCCGACCGCGCCGTTCGACGGCTATCCCTGCCCCACGTGCCGCACCGGACGTCTGCACGTGACCGCCCGCCTGGCCCCGCATCGGCGCGACTGGTCGCGACGAGCATGACCGCGCGCGCCTAAGGACCGTTGCCCCCGCGGTGCCGGACAGGCCGCCCGCGGCCCGCGGCGGCGCTCGCCCAAAACGCGGAAAATGGCCTACACTTCGCGCTCAATCGCCCCTTCGCCACCCCGGCGGAGCCTCGCCAATGCCCGGATTACGCCGCACCGACCGCCGTCGCTGCCCTGACCCGCCCCCGCGCGGTGGCCCAGGACCCCGGTCGCGGCAATACAATCCCCTATCTAAGAGTGGGACCCCGCGGGCAGCGGGCGCCGTGCCGGGATCCGATTAGTTCAACACTCATTTATCCGCCGTGCGCGCGCGGCGCCGTACCGCGACCGCGGCTCAGTGCGGCGCGCACGCCGGATAAATGCTTAGTCGTTAGACAGCCCTTTGGCCTTATCCCACTCGAGGAACGGCATCACTGCTTGCCTCCGTTTCTCGGCTCGCTGTTCCCAGCGTGGTTGCGCCTGGAAGATGCTGGGGTTCCTACGTCACCCCAGCCTACGGCCTTTACACCCCGCAAGAGACGCCGAGCTTTGCTCGGCGCGATAACGTCTTGGCTAGCCGGCCCAATACCGCGCCACTAAATGTCTGAAGTCTAGAACTGAGTTGCGTGCGCGGTATTGGGTCGGCGCTTAGCCAATTGTTGGGCGATTATCGGTGGGGCCGGCGCTAAGTGTGCCTCGATGGTGTCCGCGGAAAGATCGGCTCCACAAGCCCATTCTACGAAATACCCGCCATTGTGAATGGCCGCGAACTCTCCATGCTCGCGAAGAGGGAGAAAAACTTCCGACCTGAGATAGGGCTTTACATCGAACAAGCCGGTAGTGCCGTCTTCCGTCTCCACAAAGAGCACATAGTCTTCCATGGCGACGACTTCAGCGATTGTCATTGGTCAAGCCCTCGAATTGCGAAAGGTTTTTTGCCGTTTACAGCGAGATCCCAATCTGCCATGAGCTCATCTTCGTGGATCGCTATCCAAGCGACAACCATTTTGTGTTTCTTTGGCGGCAGACTGCCCCCCAATAAATCACCTTGAGGGACCGAGTAAACGGCAACCTGCCCTTGGAATTCGGCATGTATGTGCGGGTCGTTGTGCTTGTCCGTGTCATAGAAGAACATCCGGATCAAGACACCGTAGAACATTGAGATGGTTGGCATCTACTTGCGTCCCCGTCTCTCGCGCCCAACGTTTGGCTGGCCGGCCCAATACCGCGCTGGTACGACGTTGATGCCCCGCGATGAGCTACGTGCGCGGTATTGGGTCGGCGCCTAGCCTATTGTTAAGCGTTCTTTGGCGTTTGGTCGCGTGCCAGCTCCATGAGCAAACGCAGTGCCCTGTTTACAGAGGCAGAGTCACGAAACGCACGCGCAACATCAGGTTCCAAAAACACAACGTTCGTACCTTCCTGATAAGCCTGGTGATGCTTACCTTGCACAGCCTCAGAAAAGTCGTACTCAGGGCGCATATCATCGCTTGCATCTGGAGTCATAAATTTGCCTTTCCGGTCGGGACGCGAGTCTGGCGCTAATGATTCGGATCGCGTTGGGGTGCAGCTCGGTGTATGAGACAACGAGAAGGCGATCACGTTCAGAGCGTCCGATGTTCAGGAACCGATACTCTCCATGGGAGTGATCCGGGTCCGCTATTGTGAGCTCGAACGGATCTGAAAAGACTGTGCTCGCTTCCTCGAACGACACGCCGTGCTTGCGGATGTTCGATTCCGCTTTGCTTGTGTCCCACGCGAAGTCAATCACGTTTCAACTGCGATCCATTTCCGATGAATTGATGGAAGCACTTAGCGAAGGTTGTACCCTGCTCGCGCCCAACGTCAAGCTAAGCGGGCGCGGCCACTACCAGCCCCAAATTGACAAAAGAAGCAAAATGGCCGCGCTCCGGTTAAGCGTAATGTTGGACGGTGTTCACATTGTTTCTTCATTTCCTTGGTGGCTCTTATGACGAGCAGTGTGGTCATTATTTAGGTCCTAAGGAGTAATTCATCTGCAATCAACCGTTCTGCCTCGGCAACACCCCGCTTGCCGCACTCTATATGCGCGTCGTCATCGGACAATAGAAGTGGTCGAGGTAAAAATCGGGTTAAGTCATGGTCTTGAAACCCGGCGACCCGACCGTGGATTTCCTCGCCTGCCATGTTAGATGTAAAGAGCACGCCATGGCGAAGGGATCGCTTCGCGTGGTTACCCAAGGTTTGGAAGAAGTTGTGACGGTTTTGGGTCATACCGGCACCCAGAGAGAATAGAGGAATCGTTGCCGGCCGATCATTATTTGCCTCCGGCCGGCTCGTCGTGTCAGCTTGGAAAAATGCCGCATCAACTGCGGCAACGAGGTGAGGTTTGAATCCGAGCAGTGAAATGTGTGCCGCGAAGTCAATTGCATTGCGCCCACCCGATGAACTCCCGTGGATGAAGATCTTGCCCGGATCCGCTTTCACCACGTCCAGCAAATTACGCAGTTCACTCATCACCGAGTTGAAGATGGGCTGCGACGCTGATCCAATTGTCGTTGTCTTTCGTCCAACGCGAAGCAAGGCTCTGCTGTTGAACGGATGCAATAGCACTTTGGTGCCGAATGGCTGGTCCGGCATCGGTTTATAGATTTGGACAAGAAAAGTCCTCAGAACGTCCTCAGGTGTCAAGTCCCCTGCCGAGTGCGCCCCCTGATAACGTACCACGATGTCAGCGATCAGCTTTTTTACGGGGGGAATCGGCTCCAAGGGTAAAGCGTCATCCATTTTCGCCAAAGTTTTCTTCCCAACACGTCCATCCCATTCATTTCGGTCCATCGGAAAGACGCGTCGCTGAAAAGCAAAGACGGCTTGATACGTCTCATTGCCGAACTTGCCATCCGGATCTTGATTCGCTCCGCTTGGAAAGGAAAGCGGAAGTGGTATACCCAAGGCAACCAACGCCTTTTGAATACGTTGCACAGCGTCAATATCATCCGGTGGAGGCGCAGGTCTTACAGATGCCCCGCCTGTTGCAACTTCTTCGAGTCTCCGACATCCAGAAAAAATAGACGATTTGAGTGCCATATAATTACCTCCAGCTTTACCGTCCAACGACTAAGCATTTATCCGGCGTGCGCGCCGCACTGAGCCGCGGTCGCGGTACGGCGCCGCGCGCGCACGGCGGATAAATGAGTGTTGAACTAATCGGATCCCGGCACGGCGCCCGCTGCCCGCGGGGTCCCACTCTTAGATAGGGGATTGTATTGCCGCGACCGGGGTCCTGGGCCACCGCGCGGGGGCGGGTCAGGGCAGCGACGGCGGTCGGTGCGGCGTAATCCGGGCATTGGCGAGGCTCCGCCGGGGTGGCGAAGGGGCGATTGAGCGCGAAGTGTAGGCCATTTTCCGCGTTTTGGGCGAGCGCCGCCGCGGGCCGCGGGCGGCCTGTCCGGCACCGCGGGGGCAACGGTCCTTAGGCGCGCGCGGTCATGCTCGTCGCGACCAGTCGCGCCGATGCGGGGCCAGGCGGGCGGTCACGTGCAGACGTCCGGTGCGGCACGTGGGGCAGGGATAGCCGTCGAACGGCGCGGTCGGCTCCGGGTCCGCGGCCACGGCCGGGGCCGCCAGCGCCGTGCGGATCGCCTCCAAGCGCTTGCGCCGGCAGCGGTTGGCGAGGAACCCGAAGTGGCGCACCCGCATGAAGCCGGTGGGCAGCACATGCAGCAGGAAGCGGCGGATCAACTCCTTCCCGGTCAGCGTCTCTGGCCCCAGGTATGCGGCATCGCCGTCATGCCCAGCTGGCCGTCCAGGCGCTTGGGGTCCGCGCCGAACGCCGATAAGGTGGCCCACACCGTCTCGAACAACAGGTCGTAGACCTCCTTGGGGTGGACCTCGACCCAGCCGTTTAGGGTGTCGGGCAGGGTAAAGACCAGATGGTGATAGGTCACCGGCAACACCGCCGCGCGCTGGCGTTCGCACCAGTCCTGGGAGGCCCGACGCTGGCAGCGCGGGCAATGCCGATCGCGGCAGGCGTGATACAGCACGCACTGATCGCCGCAGCCATCGCAGGCCAGGGCGAAGCCGCCCAGCGCGGCGGTGCGGCAGTCCAGCAGGTGGTGACAGACCTGCCACTGGCGGGGGCGCATCGCGTGATCTTCGGCGTAGCCGGCGAGGCAGGCGTGGATGACCGCTTGCAGGCAGACGTTAGCCATGGCTCTCCCCCAATTGGGCAATGAGGTCCAAGGCCCCGGCGCCCTCGGCGGCGCTGGGCAGCCAATGGACATAGCGCAGGGCGGTCTGGATGCTGCCGTGCCCCATCAGCCGTTGCAGGCGCTCGACCCCGAGTCCGGCCGCCAATTGATGGGTGGCATAGGCATGGCGCAGGCCATGGATGCCGCCGAGGGTGGTCACCCCGGCCGTGCGCTTGGCCTGGGTATAGGCCTTCTGCAACACGGTGGGCGACAGCGGCTCACCGCCGCGTCCGGCGAACAGCCAATCGTCCGGGCGATACAGCCGCCAATAGGCGCGTAACTCATCCAACAAGGTCGGGGAGAGCGGTACCAGCCGGTCCTTCGCCCCCTTGCCCTGCTCGATGCGCAAGCGCTTGCGCTCGCTGTCGATGTCCTTCACGCGCAGCGCCAACACCTCGCTCGGACGTAGCCCGCAGCCGTAGCACACCGTGAGCATGGTGCGGTAGCGCGGGCTGTCGCAGGCCGCCAGGATGGCCGCGACCTGGGCGCGGGTGAGGAGCCCCGGAATGCGCTGGGGACGCTTGGGCAGGTCCATCTCCAGGTCGACCGCCGGCCAGGCCAGCACCTGCAAATACAGAAAGCGAATGCCGTTGTAGAACAACCGCACGCTGGCGGGGGCCAGCTTACGCTCCAGAACCAGGTGCTCGAAGTAGCCGGTGAGCGCGGCGTGGTCGAGGGTGTCCGGGGAGCGGCGGGTAAACTTCGCCAAGTCGCGGACCGCGGCGAGATAGCTCTCATGGGTCCGCGGCGAGAAGCCATGCATCTGCATGGCCGTGATCGTGCGCTGACGCAACGGTGACATCGTCCGATTCTCTTAAGGCGACCCGGAGTGGGCCGCTTGGAGTGTGGACGACGAGCGACCGGACCGCGCGCCGCGCAATGGGCACATCGGCCGCTTTGCGCTCGCGCCTATGGCGGCGTCATTCGCATTTCAATGGCGGTTCAGGGGCGGGCTCCGATAAGCCCCGCGGAGCGGATTAGTCGTGCGCCCACGAGGGTGCCATATCAGCACGGTGAAAGTCCGTGTCGGAGAAAGCCACAACTCCGTAGCCGAAGGTAATTGCGTCGTCGCGAGACGGGGTGAGAAGCAACCGGAGGCGAACGGTCGGTCTGCAGGTAACGAACTCGATTCGGCGGCATGTCACGGCGAGCCTTCGACTAAGTGGCGAAGCCTGAAACGCGCCGGCTACGCTGACGTGGCGGTCAAAGCGATGGTCGGGTACATGCTGTGGTTGGAGGTGGAACGACCGGAAGGTAAGGCACCGTAAGTGGGGAGACCTGGGCGTCGCGGTGACGGCACCCAGGAGTCAGAGCCCTCACAGTACCGCACGGCCCGGAATGTCCGAGCTACGGAACCGATAGGGTGGCACCGCCGGGAAACCAGGCGGCCAACGGAGAACACAAACGGGTTCCTAAGGTTCGGTAACGGACGGGGTCGGAAAAGCGCGGAGAGCAAACCCGCGCCGAGGGAAGGGGGGCAGGAAGGTAGAGACGAGAGGTTCGCAGCGATGCAGAGAACGGAGATCCCAGACTCCAGAGTGCGGGCAACCGCTAGACCGGAGGCAAACCCGGACGATCCGCGCGCGTGGACGTGGGTGGAAGCGTCGGTGTGGACGGATCGCATGTTGGCGGCCCTGGGCAACGGGGTCCAAGGAGGCAAATGGCATAGTCTGATCGATAAGGTTTATGCGCCACAAACGCTGTGGGCGGCCTGGCGACGGGTCGCGGCGAACCAGGGAGCGGCGGGCATAGACCGGATGAGTATCGAGCGTTTCGAGGCCAAGGCCGAGCACTACCTGGCGGAGCTGGCGGGGGCGCTGCGGGAAGGCAGCTACCGACCGGACCCGCTCAGGCGCGTGCATATTCCCAAGGGCAAAGGGAAGACCCGCCCCTTGGGGATCGCCACCGTCAAGGATCGCGTGGTGCAAACGGCCCTGAAGCTGGTGATGGAGCCTATCTTCGAGAAGGCCTTTCTGCCCGTCAGTTTCGGTTTCCGGCCGGGGCACAGCTGCAAGGACGCTCTGCGGTTGGTGGATCGGGCGCTGAAGGACGGCTACACCTGGGTGGTGGACGCCGATCTGCAGAGCTATTTCGACACGATCCCGAAGGAACCGCTGTTGGCCCTGGTCGGGGAGAAGGTTAGCGATGGAAAGATCCTGGAGCTGACGAAGCGTTTTCTCGACCAAGACGTCATGGAGGGGATGGAACGTTGGACCCCGGTCGCGGGTACCCCGCAGGGTTCGGCGATCAGTCCTTTGATGTCGAATCTGTATCTGCACGGCTTGGATGTGCGCATGAGCGAGGCGGGACACCGATACGTTCGTTACGCGGACGACTTCGTGGTGTTGTGCCGCACGCCGCAGGAGGCCGAGACGGTACTCGCCACGATCCAGGCGTGGGTGGAGCGGAACGGGTTGCGCTTACACCCGGACAAGACCCGGGTGGGCAACTGCATGGAGAAGGGACAGGGGTTCGAGTTTCTCGGCTATCGTTTCGAGGCCGGTCGACGATGGGTACGCCCGAAAAGCCGCAAGGCCCTGCGGGACAAGATCCGGGAGAAGACCGGCCGCACGCGGAGCGGCAGCTTGGAGACCGTTATCCGCGAGCTCAATCCGATGCTCAAGGGCTGGTTCGGCTACTTTCGCCATGCCCATCGAACGACTTTCCGCGACGTGGACGGGTTCGTGAGGCGACGATTGCGGGCGCTCCTGCGTAAACGGGAGAAGCGTCCTGGCTTTGCTCGGACGGCACGCGATCACCGCCGCTGGCCCAACGCCTTCTTCGCTGAGCACGGGCTTTTCACCTTACACGAAGCCTATGTTCTGGCGAGCCAATCCCGATGAGGAAACTACCGACTGGAGAGCTGTGTGCGGGAGAACCGCTCGCACAGTTCGGAGGGCGGGGAAGACGCAAGTCCTTCCCGACCCCTATCGACTAAGCGTTTATCCGTCGTGCGCGCTGCACGGACCCCCGGTGGGGGCGCGGCGTCCGGCGCGCACGGCGGATAAACGCTTGTTGGACTAATCCGATCCCGGCACGGTGGCCGGGGCAGGCGGGACCCGCGCGGGCGGGGCGCACCTTAAGCGTAGGGGATTGTATCCGCCGGCCCCGGTCGGACGGCGACCGCGCGGGGTCGCGCGCGGGGGCGGGCGGCGATCGGCAAGGCGAAGAAGGGGCATCCGAGCGGCTCCGTAGGGCTTTGCGATCAAGGCGATGGGGTCGGAACCTAACCGATTTGCCGCCTTCGGGCAAGCGCCGGCGCAGACCGCCGGGCGGCCTGTCCGCGGGGGACGCAGCGGGGACGCTTGCGGGGCGCGGGCGATCGCTATCCTCCGTCGCGCCGGTGCGGCGCGATCCGCTGCGGGGCCAGATGCGCGGTTACGCGCAGCCGTCCGATGCGGCACTTGGGACAGGGAAAGCCGTCGAACGGCGCGGCCGGCTCGGGCCGATCCTCGGGCGGCGGCGCAGCGGCCAGCGCGGTGCGGATCTCGGCCAAGCGCCGTGCCCGACAGCGGTTGGCCAGGAACCCGAAATGGCGCACCCGCATGAAATTTTTGGGCAAAACATGCAACAGGAAGCGGCGCAGCAGCTCCTCGCCGGTCAGGGTCATGACCTTGCGCCGGTCCCCGTCGCGATAGTCCTTGTAGCTCAGGTCGACCGATTCGCCGTCGAAGTCCTTAATGCGGCTGTCGGCCAGTGCGATGCGGTGGCTGTAGCGGCCGAGATAGTCCACGACCGTCTCGGTGCGGCCGAGGCATGGCTTGGAGTACACCACCCAGTCGCTTGCCATGAGGGCCTTGAGCACCCGGTCCGCTTCCGCGCGATCCCGAATGCGCGGCAGCCGACCGGCCTCGAAGGCCTGGCGCAGCCGGCCGACGAAGCCGCCGCGGAAATGCCGCGACAGCGCCCGCACCGGAAACAGATAGGTGCTTTTGGCCGGATGCCAGTCGCCCGCGGCGGACAGCGCACCGCCCGGCACCAGGCAATGCAGGTGGACATGGCGCACCAAGGTCTGGCCCCAGGTGTGCAGCACCGCGGTCATGCCCAGCTGCCCATCGAGACGCTTGGGATCGGCGCCGAAGGCGCTCAAGGTTGCCCACACCGTCTCGAACAACAGGTCGTAGACTTCTTTGGGATGGACCTCGACCCAGCCGTCCAGGTCGTGCGGCAGAGTAAACACCAGATGGTGGTAGGTCACCGGCAGCACCGCGGCGCGCTGGCGCTCGCACCAGGCTTGCGAGGCCCGACGCTGACAGCGCGGGCAGTGGCGGTCGCGGCAGGCATGGTAAAGAAAGGCGCGATCCCCGCAGCCGTCGCACTCCAGGGCGAAGCCGCCCAAGGCCGGGGTGCGGCAATCGAGGATATGCCGGCACACCTGCCATTGGCGGGCACTCAAGCGCCGCTCGGCGGCGAGGTCCTCTAAGCAGGCATGGATGACCGCTTGCAGCGACCGCTCAGCCATGGGACACCCCCAGATTGGCGAGCAAATCCAGATCGCCCTCGCCCTCGGCGGCGCTCGGCAGCCAATGGACATAGCGCAGGGTGGTTTGGATACTGCGATGTCCCATCAGGCGTTGCAGGCGCTCGACCTGGAGCCCGGCCGCCAGTTGGTGAGTTGCATAGGCATGCCTCAAAGAGTGTATTCCGCCGACCTTGGTCACCCCGGCCCGGCGTTTGGCGTGGGTATACGCCTTCTGCAAAGAGGTCGGCGATAACGGCTCGCCGCCGCGCCCGGCGAACAGCCAATCCGGGGGGCGGTACAGGCGCCAATAGGCGCGCAGCGCCTCCAACACGGTGGGCGCGAGCGGCACCAGGCGGTCTTTGGCACCCTTGCCCTGCTCGATGCGCAAGAGCTTGCGCTCGCTGTCGATGTCTTTGACCCGCAGCGCCAGCACCTCGCTCAGGCGCAGGCCGCAGCCGTAGCAGACCGTGAGCATGGTGCGATAGCGGGGATCCGCGCACGCGGCGAGGATGGCAGCGACCTCGGCGCGGGTCAGCAGCCCCGGGATGCGCTGGGGACGCTTGGGCAGGGCCACATCGAGATCGACCGCCGGCCAGGCGAGCACCTGCACATAGAGGAAGCGGATGCCGTTGTAGGATAGGCGCACGCTCGCCGGGGCGAGCTTGCGCTCCAAGACCAGGTGCTCGAAGTAGCGCTGCAGATCCGCGCGCGCGAGCGTGTCGGGGGAACGGCGTGCGAACTTGGCGAGATCCCGCACGGCGGCGAGATAGCTTTCGTGGGTGCGCGGAGAGAAGCCGCGCATCTGCATGGCGGCAATCATGCGCTGACGTAGGGGCGTCATCGTCCGATCCTCGGGAAACGACCCGGAGCGGGCCGCCTTCGAGTGTGGACGATGGAGCGGAAGCGATCGGGAGAACGGCCGCGCTAGACACTGGCTTATTGCAGCGCCATTCGCATTCCTACTGCCGTTCGGGATGACCGCGAATAAGCCCCGCGGAGCGGATTAGTTGTGCGCCCACGAGGGTGCCATATCAGCACGGTGAAAGTCCGTGTCGGAGAAAGCCACAACTCCGTAGCCGAAGGTAATTGCGTCGTCGCGAGACGGGGTGAGAAGCAACCGGAGGCGAACGGTCGGTCTGCAGGTAACGAACTCGATTCGGCGGCATGTCACGGCGAGCCTTCGACTAAGTGGCGAAGCCTGAAACGCACCGGCTACGCTGACGTGGCGGTCAAAGCGATGGTCGGGTACATGCTGTGGTTGGAGGTGGAACGACCGGAAGGTAAGGCACCGTAAGTGGGGAGACCTGGGCGTCGCGGTGACGGCACCCAGGAGTCAGAGCCCTCACAGTACCGCACGGCCCGGAATGTCCGAGCTACGGAACCGATAGGGTGGCACCGCCGGGAAACCAGGCGGCCAACGGAGAACACAAACGGGTTCCTAAGGTTCGGTAACGGACGGGGTCGGAAAAGCGCGGAGAGCAAACCCGCGCCGAGGGAAGGGGGGCAGGAAGGTAGAGACGAGAGGTTCGCAGCGATGCAGAGAACGGAGATCCCAGACTCCAGAGTGCGGGCAACCGCTAGACCGGAGGCAAACCCGGACGATCCGCGCGCGTGGACGTGGGTGGAAGCGTCGGTGTGGACGGATCGCATGTTGGCGGCCCTGGGCAACGGGGTCCAAGGAGGCAAATGGCATAGTCTGATCGATAAGGTTTATGCGCCACAAACGCTGTGGGCGGCCTGGCGACGGGTCGCGGCGAACCAGGGAGCGGCGGGCATAGACCGGATGAGTATCGAGCGTTTCGAGGCCAAGGCCGAGCACTACCTGGCGGAGCTGGCGGGGGCGCTGCGGGAAGGCAGCTACCGACCGGACCCGCTCAGGCGCGTGCATATTCCCAAGGGCAAAGGGAAGACCCGCCCCTTGGGGATCGCCACCGTCAAGGATCGCGTGGTGCAAACGGCCCTGAAGCTGGTGATGGAGCCTATCTTCGAGAAGGACTTTCTGCCCGTCAGTTTCGGTTTCCGGCCGGGGCACAGCTGCAAGGACGCTCTGCGGTTGGTGGATCGGGCGCTGAAGGACGGCTACACCTGGGTGGTGGACGCCGATCTGCAGAGCTATTTCGACACGATCCCGAAGGAACCGCTGTTGGCCCTGGTCGGGGAGAAGGTTAGCGATGGAAAGATCCTGGAGCTGACGAAGCGTTTTCTCGACCAAGACGTCATGGAGGGGATGGAACGTTGGACCCCGGTCGCGGGTACCCCGCAGGGTTCGGCGATCAGTCCTTTGATGTCGAATCTGTATCTGCACGGCTTGGATGTGCGCATGAGCGAGGCGGGACACCGATACGTTCGTTACGCGGACGACTTCGTGGTGTTGTGCCGCACGCCGCAGGAGGCCGAGACGGTACTCGCCACGATCCAGGCGTGGGTGGAGCGGAACGGGTTGCGCTTACACCCGGACAAGACCCGGGTGGGCAACTGCATGGAGAAGGGACAGGGGTTCGAGTTTCTCGGCTATCGTTTCGAGGCCGGTCGACGATGGGTACGCCCGAAAAGCCGCAAGGCCCTGCGGGACAAGATCCGGGAGAAGACCGGCCGCACGCGGAGCGGCAGCTTGGAGACCGTTATCCGCGAGCTCAATCCGATGCTCAAGGGCTGGTTCGGCTACTTTCGCCATGCCCATCGAACGACTTTCCGCGACGTGGACGGGTTCGTGAGGCGACGATTGCGGGCGCTCCTGCGTAAACGGGAGAAGCGTCCTGGCTTTGCTCGGACGGCACGCGATCACCGCCGCTGGCCCAACGCCTTCTTCGCTGAGCACGGGCTTTTCACCTTACACGAAGCCTATGTTCTGGCGAGCCAATCCCGATGAGGAAACTACCGACTGGAGAGCTGTGTGCGGGAGAACCGCTCGCACAGTTCGGAGGGCGGGGAGGACGCAAGTCCTTCCCGACCCCTATCAACAACTGTTTTCTTAGGCGGATGTCGGCGTTGGACGTGCTAGACGGATTCTGCGTTCGCAGTACTAGACAGATTCCGCCTAGTCTCTAGACTAGCTCCCGCGCGCCCCCGTGTGTCCGTGTCCGCTCGACTCGGAGACTACCGCATGTCCATAAACCGGTCAATCGATGAGGAAAAGGTCCAATCCGTTCTGTGACCGCTACATCAAAAAAGTCCAAGAAACAGGCGTGAAGCCGCCCTTCGAACGCTGGATGGCGGTGCGCGCGGAGCAGCATATCGCCGCCCATCCCGACCAGCGGCTCGCCGAGCAGTCCCCCTCGCAGGTCGGCGCCTACCTGGCCGAGCTGGGTCGCGACCCCAAGCTCGAAGGCTGGCAGCTCCGCCAGTCGGTGGACGCTATACGGATATTGTTCGTCCTGGCGGGTGTGGATTGGCTGGCCCAAGTGGACTGGCAGCACTGGCGCGACTCGGCGCGGGGACTCGGGACGGATCGTCCGACGGTGGCACGGGACTATGGGCCGGTGCCCGGCGCGGCGGCGGGAAACAGGGGACGACCGGGAAACAGGGAAACAGGGGACATACCACGGTTGGGAAAAACAGTGCGGCGACTCTGGTGCAAAAAATCCCGTACTGTGCGCCGCCCGCCCGAAATCCGCATTACAGCAGGCGGTCGAGTCGGCGAGCGCCCTGCACGACACGTACGACCGCGATACCGTCAGGCAGCAACCGATATATGGATCAAGTAGTTGCCGACAGGCCAGTGGCGTAGCTCCGGGGCGATGTCAGGACGGGCGCGGCCGAAGCGGGGATTCTCGTCAAGGAGCGCGCACTTGCGGTCGATCTCTGCCGTCGCTTTTCTCCAGGGAGTCGATCCGCTGCGTCCGGGCTGTCGTGTGCGATGTAGATCCAGATGTCGACCGGATCGTCCTCTGCCCTGGCAGTGCGACGAACGACGGGTATCGTGCGCGGCTATCCCCGGGGTTTATCCAGGGCGCCGCTGCTCGCCCCACTGGCGCCGGGCCTCCGGCTTGATCGCGTCCATATCCTCTAAACGGCCGGGACCGCTGGCGAGCCCCTCGGACCACAACCGCCGCAGGTCCTCGATATCGCGCTGCTGGATCGGGCGCCGCTGTTTCCACTCGCGCAGTCGTCGCCGGCGGCAATGAAGGTAATGCTCTCGTCGTTGGCCTGCGCCCGCTTGGTCCAGTTGTAGGGCCCGACGATGACGGTCGCGCGGTCGATCACGCAGAGCTTGTGGTGCACGATCGGGTCGCGGTCGTCGCCCGCGGGGATCGGTAAGACCTCGCCGCCGCAGTCCTGCAAACGCTGGAAGTTGAGCCTTCCCGGCCCGACGTCGATCCGGGTCAGGACCGCGAGCCGACCGCGGGCCATGAATACGGGAATCAAGAAGACCCGGCCCGGCTGTCCGTTCGTCCGACAGACGAGGGACAATCGAGCGCCGAATGGGGGGACCAACTGGGGGAATCACTCGGCGCTTACAGCCTAAGCGACTGCCTTAAAAGGCATTTTTAGAGAAAACTGGCGGAGAGGGAGGGATTCGAACCCCCGGACCCTTACGAGTCAACGGTTTTCAAGACCGCCGCTTTAAGCCGCTCAGCCACCTCTCCGGGGCGTGCGCCAGTGGTCCAGGCGCTTGCATGGACCGCGCCGGACCCCATCTGGGGGGCAAAGAGGATAACCGAAGGCGCGGCGGAAACCCAAGTGCGAAGTATTTTCCGCCGGCCCGCGCTCCGGTATCCTTAAGCCGGAGCTCGGAGCTAGCTACCGGGTCTAACGGCACAATCCACTGCTCGACGATGTCATCGTCAACTTGAGCTCTCAGAGGAGCGATCCACACCATGGCAAACACCGACTTTACCCTGATCCGCGGCGCCCAACAGGCGGTCACGGCCAACAAGGTGTTGAAGAACACCTATCTCCTGCTGGCCGCCACCTTAGGTTTCAGCGCATTGACCGCCATGCTCTCCATGGCGCTTGAGATGCCGCCCATGACCTATCTGGGCGCGGTCATCGTCTCCATGCTGCTCGGCATCTTCGTGCTGCCCAAGACCGCCAACTCGGCTGCCGGCATCGGCGTCATCTTCGGCGTCACGGGTCTCTTGGGCTTTGGTCTGGGGGCCATCCTGAACCAGTATCTGGCCATGCCTAACGGCCCTGAGACCATCGCGCTCGCCTTCGGCGGCACCGCGGTCATCTTCTTGGGCCTGTCCGGCTATGCACTGACCAGCAAGCGGGACTTCAGCTTCCTGGGCGGCTTCCTGTTCGCCGGCATGATGGTCGTCATGCTCGCAGTCGTTGCGAATATGTTCTTCGCACTGCCTGCCTTGTCGCTCGCAGTCTCCTCGGCGATCATCCTGCTGATGAGCGGATTCATCCTCTTCGACACCAGCCGCATCGCCCGCGGCGAAGAGGATAACTACATCATGGCCACCTACGGGATCTATCTCAGCATCTTCAACATCTTCATCAGCCTGTTGCAGATCCTGGGGATCATGGGCGACGAATAGCCGCTCGACTGCCGCTTGACAGACCCCGGCCCAGCGCCGGGGTTTTTGTGTCCGCAACGAATTCAGGGGTTTAGGGATGGAGCTATTTCTTAAGATCGCGATGGCGGCGATCCTGATCCTGCTGATGGTGCGTCTGTGGCCCGTCTACAAGCAATGGCAGGAGCAGGGACCCAAGGCCCAGAAGGGCGACTGGCAGTCAGTGGCGCTGCCCCTGGGTGGGGTGGTGCTGGTGGTGGTCCTGCTGATCTGGATGGTCCGCTGAGCCGCCCGGAACGCCCGATTTACCGTGGCCATCGTCGATAACCTGGAGTCGATCCTGGCCCGTGGTCAGGATTCGGCCCTTTTGCGCTATGGCCTGGGCAACGAGTATCTCAAGGCCCAGGACTACGAGCGCGCCCAGGGACACTTGGCCCAGGCAGTGCGCCTGGACCCGGAGCACTCCGCCTCCTGGAAGCTCTACGGAAGGGCGCTCGCCGCCTTGGGCCGTCGCGCAGAGTCAATCGCGGCCTTCGACCGCGGCATCGCCACCGCAGAGCGCCGGGGCGACATGCAGGCAGCCAAGGAGATGCAGGTCTTCCGCCGCCGTGTGGAGGCAGACCCGGGGCAATGACCCGGTCCCGCAGCCTGTGCCCTATAGTGTTCCGCTGGACGCGCTGCGCTCGCCGCCGCGACTGACCGTCCCCCCTTGCATAGACCTCGTCGCATAGAGTATTTGACGTGTCCCCGTGGCAGCGGTCGCACCGATGAGCCGCCGACTTCAGGGACCAACCCCAGATCTGGCACGACAGACAGGAGCAGACCGCACACATGACTTCGAAGGCACCAAAGGGCTTTGATTTCGGCACGGCGATCGTTGCCGGCGTCGCCCTGGCGACGGTCGCCGGGGCGACTTATGTCCTGGTCGCGGACCCGTTCGCACCCACCACCGAGCCCGTGGACCCAAGCGCCATCGCGGCCCGGCTCGCGCCCATGGTGCGCGTCGACTTGCTCCCGGCGAAGGTCCCGGAACCGGTGGCACCAGCAGCCCCCGCGGCTCAGCCAGAACCAGCGGCTCAGCCAGAAGAGGTCAAGGCCGAAACGGCACTGACCGGCCCGGGCCAGGCCGAGCCGCCCAAGACGGAAACGATCCAACCCGATACAGCCGATGCGGAAGCTGCCAAGGCAGAGGCTGACAAGACAGAAGCAGCCAGGATCGAGGCAGAGAATACGGAAGCCGCCAGGGTCGAGGCGGAAAAGGCGGAGGCCGCCAGGATCGACGCCGAAAAGGCTGAGATTGCCAGGATCGAGGCAGAGAAAGCGGAAGCCGCCAGGATCGACGCGGAAAACGCCGAAATCGCCAGGCTCGAGGCTGAAAAAGCGGAAGCCGCGAGGATCGACGCGGAAAAGGCGGAATCGGCCAAGATCGAGGCTGAGCAGGCGCAGGCGGCTCAGGCCGCAGCCAGCGCAACCCAGACCAAATCGCCCGCCGCCCCGGTTCAGAGCTCTACGATCGGCGCGTGGGCACCCCATGCCAAGATGCCTTGGACGCCGGCGGGCAACCCGATCGGCCGGCCATTGAAGGCGCCCGCCGCAACCCCGGCAGTTGCGGCCGCGCCGCAGCCCCCGGCCCCCGAGCCAGTGCAGGCCACAGCGCCCGTGGAGTCAGCGGCGCCCCCACCCGCAGAGCCGGCACAGAGTGCATCGGATGCCGAGTCGTCGATCCAGCCAGCCGAAACCCCGCTCGCGGACCC
This sequence comes from uncultured Gammaproteobacteria bacterium, assembly GCA_963780725.1. Lineage (GTDB taxonomy): Bacteria > Pseudomonadota > Gammaproteobacteria > Chromatiales > Chromatiaceae > Thiodictyon. The sequence continues at coordinate 1,634,648 of CAWACV010000001.1, read as the reverse complement.
TGCGCAAGCGCAGTCGGACACTGCCGCCGCCACCGCCGAAAGCAAGGAATCCGCGGCGGACTCCGAGACACCGCCGGACGAGGGGTTCGACTGGAAGACATTGTTCCGCTGGCTGCCTTGGGTCGACTGACGACCGCGGATGCCGACCCGGGCGTCCCCTAGAGGGCGCCCGGTGTACATTAAGGATCAACCGAAACGGGCGGGCTCAACCCCGGTCCGGGAGACCCCCGGCGCGGGCACTGGCCCCGCGCTGCCGGATCCGCTCCCGAGTTGAATCAGCACCGGGGTGTCTCGGGGCAGCACGTCCACTGCGGCACCGGATGCGATCAACTGCTCGTTCTCCATCACGTCGAGCACGACATTCAGCACCTCCGGGTCCTTGCGAGCGATCTCGTTGAGTGCATCGCCCACCACGGCAGGGCGGGAAGCGGACGCCTCCGCCAACTGCTGGGAGACCTTGAAGGCCGTCTGGCTCTTGATCAGGCCCACCCGATTGTCGCCGTCCTGCTTCATCGCGCTGGTCACCTGCACCAGTCGCTTCACGACCTTCTCCGTGATGTTGTCTACCATCTGCCGGTCAGTGAAGGCAACCTTGCGGATATAGACAGACCCGAGCTGGTATCCCCATTTCTCCGAGAGCGGCGAGACGGTGGCGCGCACCTGATGGCTCAACTGGTGACGGTCCTCCAGCATCTTGTCCATCTCCAGGTTGCTTAAGGTCGAGATGGTGGAGCTTGCCACGTTGGCCTGGAGCGACCCCTCCGGATTGGCGTTGGTAAAGAGATAGGCCACCGGATCGCTCACCTGCATCTCGTACCAGATGCCGACCCCCATGGGAGTGCCCTCCTCGGAATTGACCATCTGGTCTCGCAGGTAATACTGACGCAGGGCCGTATTGACCGGATGAACCTTGCCGAACAATGGCACAAGCACGGCCCGCAGCCCGAAATGGAGGATCGGGGAGCGCAGCCCGGCCTCGTGAATCGTGCCCACCACCTTGCCGAACAGGGTATAGACCTGGGCCTCGCGCTCCTGAACCACGGTATAAATCCCGAGCAGCCGGAAGATCTTGAGCAGTATCGGGACGAAGAGGAGCCCGGAAACCAAAGAGACCAGGACATAGGGAGGTAGATTATCGTATGGCATGGATGGTCTCCTTAACCCGGATTACCGGTGGTCTGGACGATCCGCCGCGCATTGCGCAGAAGCGGGATACGCATGTTGCGCACATAGGCGCTCAAGGCTGCGCTGCCGCCCTCGGTCTTGATGCGCGACAGGGTTTCCGCCAGCTCCTTCAGGGGCGCCACCTCCGCCTGTGCCTTGTTGGCGGCGATTTCCACCGCCCGCTTGCTCATGGTGATCTGCTGCTCCGCATCGGCCCTGGCGGTGCTGATGTCGGCGGCTACCTGATTGCGGGTGCTATTGATGGCTGAAAGCGCCCGGTCCACCTCGGGCGGCGGATCGATCTGGGTGATCAGTGCCGCATCCAGCTCGATCCCGTACCGGGCCGCGGTGCTCTTGCACTGCTGCTCCATATACTGGTTGATCAGAGGAAGGTTCTTGCGCAGGTCGTTGATGGAGACCCCCTCCGACAGGTCCGGGGCCACACCGCCCCCGTCAGCCCCCGACTCTGCGACCGACTGGGTTCCGGCAAGCAAGCTCTGGCCCTTGGGGTCGGAGAAGTTGGCGATCCGCTCGCGCAGCACCGAGATGAAATAGCCCATGACATGCTCAAGGGGCGCCTCGACTCCGAAGCAATAGGCATAGAGATTTCTCTCGGAAACCCGGAATCGGATCTGGCCGTTGACTCCGGTGGTGAGATTATCCTTGGTCACCGCCTCGATGGTTGCCTGGTGTTTGGTCGGGTCCCAGGTCAGATCCAGTGCCCTGGTGGTCACATCCACCTTATGGACCGTCTCCCAGGGCCATTTGCGATTGAGTCCCGGACCGATCACGCGCAGGCGCGGGAATCGGTAGCGAGCGCGCTCCTCTTCGGTCAGGGTCAGGTCCTCCACCAGTCGCTGGTCGAGACGCTGGGCGCGCCCGAAGGCCGAAAGGACCGCCCGCTCGTTGGGCTCGACGGTATAAAAAAAGAGCCCGGCCTTGGACTTAATTTTGCTGCGCAGCGCCCACAGGACGGCATAGAGAAAGAGACCAGTCAGAAAAGCCATAAACGACATCGCGGACTCCGTTCGGTTGGACAGGGTGCCGGGGGCGCACCGACGCCGCGGATCGGACTGCGGCCAAGGGAGTAGACCCCCAAGCGAATGGTGGCGCTAACCATAGCACCGCCCGGCACCGCGGTGTGTGAGCCGGTCAGCGCGCCGCGGGGTGCGTCTGTCGCGACAAGCCTCTACGCGCAGATCCCGCGAGCCCGGCGTCATTCGTCGCGCAACGCGGCAACCGGATCCAGGGCGGCCGCCTGAAGTGCCGGAAGCACCCCGGCGGCCAGGCCAATGAGCCCGGCGGCGACTTCGGCGACGATCACGAAATCCCAGGCGATGCGGGTCGGAAGACCGGGCACCGCTGCCCCGATCGCCCAGGCCCCGAGCGTTCCCACGACAAACCCGATACCCCCCCCGAGCAGGGCCAGCAGCACCGCCTCCAGCAGAAACAGCGAGAGAATCTGACCCCGGGCGGCCCCCAGCGCACGCAAGAGCCCGATTTCCCTGCGCCGCTCCCGCACGGCGATGGTCATAATGGTGAGGATGCCGATCCCGCCCACCGCGAGCGAGATCGCGCCCAATGCCCCCACCACCCCGGTCAGCACGTCGAGCACCGAGCCCAGGGTGTCGAGCATCTGGTCCTGGGTGGTGACCGTAAAGTCCTCGGCCCCGTGCCGACGGATCAGGAGCGCTCGCACCCGCTGCGCCACCGCAGCGCTGTCCGCTGCACGGTCATAGAGCAGATCGATTTCCATCAGGCTCGACCGGTCGAAGAGCGCCAACGCCCGCTCCACCGGCACAAACACGGTATCGTCCAGATCGAATCCGAGCATCTGGCCCTTGGACTCCATCACCCCGATCACCCGATAGGGCTCGCCGCCGATACGAATGCGCTTTCCCAAGGGCGAAACGGTGCCGAGCAGCTCCCGGTAGAGCTTGGACCCCAGCACCGCGAGCGCCCGGTCGCCGCCGCTATCCTCCGGCAGGAATCGCCCGATGGCAGGGCTCAATCTCCAGATCTGCGGCACCCCTGGGCCAGAGCCGAAGACCAGGGCACGCCGTGTAGCACCCATCCACTCCACCGCCGCATTGCCCTGGACCACCGGCACCACTGCCTGTACGTCCGGCACCTGCTCCAGGGCGCGTGCGTCCGCCAGGCTCAATGGACGCACATTGGACACGATGGCCCCGGACATCCCGAAGGTGCTGGTCTTGCCCGGCGCCACCGAGATCAGATTGGTGCCGAACTGGGTGAACTCCGAAAGCACAAAGCCGTGAATGCCCTCGCCGATCGCGGTGAGCAGCACCACCGCGGCCACCCCGATGGCGATCCCGGTGACGGTCAAGAGGCTGCGTCCGCGCTGAGCGCGGATGGCGGCAAGGGTATAGGCGGCGAAGTCGCGGTGGCGCATGGAATCCGGAAGCGGCACCGACCGGCAGCTAGCGGGCGCCCTCACCCGCCCGCAGCCCCCCCAGCACGCCCCGCAGGACCTCCCAATCGACCGGCTTGACCAAATGCGCGTCGAGCCCGGCGGCCCGGGAGCGCTCCCGGTCTTCCGGCTGGCCGTAGCCGGTCATGGCGATCAGCCGGATCGCGGGAAGATCGCTGCGAGCGCGGGAGCGTATGGCGCGGGCCACAGCATAGCCGTCCAACCCCGGCAGCCCCAGATCGAGCAGCACCGCATGGGGCGGCGGATCCGCGAGCGCCAAGCCCACGGCCATCTCGCCGTCATAAGCGGTCACGACCGTGTAGCCGTTGCTTTCCAGCAGGAGCGCCAGGCTGTCGGCCAGATCGCGGTTATCGTCCACCACCAGCACGCGCACCCCCGCGGCGGCGGGGTTGGCAGCGCTCGCCGCGTGAACCTCTGCGAGCGGCGCGTCCGGCAAGCGGGGCAATCGGGGCAAGCGGATCGTCAGCTCGCTGCCCTGGCCCCGACCGGCGCTCTGAGCCTGCACCGTGCCGCCGTGCATGGCGACTAAGCGTTGGGCTAAGGAGAGACCGATCCCCAAGCCCCCCTCGGCACGATCGATGGTGTGCTCCGCCTGAAAAAACAGGTCGAAGAGCCGGGGCGCCATAGCGGGGTCGATGCCGCGACCGGTGTCCTTGACCCGGATCGCGACCTCGGTCGGGCCGCACTCCACAGCGATCCGGATCTCCCCGCCCTGGTCGGTGAACTTGGCGGCGTTGTTGAGCAGATTGGACAGCGCCTGGGCCAGACGCACCGCATCGCCCTGCACCCGCACCGGCTCGCCCGGCAGCTGTACCGCGAGTCGGTGGTGCCGGGCGTCGATCAAGGGTCGGCTGGTCTCAAGCGCCCGTTGCACGATTTCCGACACCTGCACCGGTTGCTTATGGAGCTCGATGCGGCCGCGGGTAATCCGGGAGATATCCAGCAGGTCGTCCACCAATCGGGTCAGATGCCAGGTCTGGCGCGCGATCACCTCGCGGCACCAGACGATCTGTGCGTCGCCGAGCCCAGGGGTCTTCAGGATATGCACGGCATTGACGATCGGCGCCAAGGGATTGCGAAGCTCGTGGGCAAGCATGGCGAGAAACTCGTCCTTACGGCGGTCGGCCTCGCGCAGCTGCTCGGCCTGCTCGGCCAACCGGGCCTCGTCGCGCTTGCGCTCGGTGATATCCGTGGCCGCTCCGACCAAGCGCTGCAACCGGCCCTGCGCGTCGAAGAAGGCCCGTGCGGTCTCCTCCAAAACCAGCTTCGTGCCGTCGTCGCGCACGGCGCGATACTCGATCCGGTAGCGGTCCGCCCCTGGCTTCAAGGACCTTAGCAGGGCCACGAAGCGCTCCCGGTCCTCGGGGACCAAGCGCGAGAAATAGCCCTGCCCGGTATCGTGCTCCGCCGCCTCCCCGTCGAGCCCCAGGATGGCCCCGCTGCTCGCGCTGCGCCGCACCCGGTCGGTCCCCGGATCCCACTCGAAGGCAAAGGAGCGGCTGACCTCCATGGCTAGCTGAAAGCGCTCCTCGCTCGCGCGCAGGGCCGACTCCGCCGACTCGCGGGCACGTTGATCCGCTGCCGCCCGCAGGCAACGCTCGATGGCCGGGACCAGTCGTATCAGTCGGTCTTTCGACACCAGCTCGCTCACCCCGAGCCGCAGCAGCTCCACCGCCCGGTCCTCGCCCACCGCCCCCGAGACCAGGATCACCGGCATCCCAGGCCGGCGGCAGCGGATGCTCGCGAGGGTCGTCTTGAAGTCCATGCCCGGAACCTGATAGTCGGCCAGCACGGCATCCCAGGGCTCGGTATCCAGGGCCAGATCCAATGCCTGCTCGCTATCTACCCGGGTGCAGCGTGCGCAGAGCCCCTGCTCGCGCAGGTGCCGGACCAGGAGCAGGAAGTCAGCCTGGTCGTCCTCGATCGCCAACAGTCGCAACGGCTCGCTCATTCCGGGTCCGGTAGTGTGAAGCGAAAGATCGCACCGCGCCCCGGTGCGCCCTCGGCCTCGATGATACCGCCGTGACGGTGGACGATGCGTTGCACGGTGGCGAGTCCGATCCCGATGCCGGGGAACTCGTCCTGTCGGTGCAGCCGTTGGAATGGATTGAACAACCGCTCGCAGTCGGCCATGTCGAACCCTGCCCCGTTGTCTGCGACGCACGTCCAGCGCCCGGGGACGCCCGGCCCCGGGCGGTCCTCGGCATAGACCCGAACCGACGCGGCGGGTACCTTGGCAGTATATTTCCAGGCATTCTCGATCAGGTTGCGCAGGGCCGCTTCCAGCATGGCCGGATCGCCGCGGATACTGAGCCCAGGCTCCACCTCCAAGGCGATCCGACGCCCCGGCTCCGCCGCCGCCCGCTCCTGATGCAGCCGCCGGGCGAGCGCGGAGACGTCAACCGGCTCCCGGCGGAGCTCCCCGCGGGTGCTGCGCGACAGGGTCAGTATCCCGTCGATCAGATCGCCCATGCGCCGGCTGGCCCGATCGATCTGGTTGAGATACTCGCGCGCCTCCCCGGTGAAACGCTCGGCATAGTCCTCCGCCAGGGCTTGGCTAAAGCCGCTTAAGGCCCGCAGCGGCGCCCGCAGATCGTGTGATACTGCGTAGGCGAAGGACTCCAGCTCCCGGTTGGCGGTCTGAAGCTCCGCCGTGCGCTGCTCGACCCGCCGCTCCAGATCGACGTTGAGGGCGCGGAGCGCGCGCTGCGCGAGCTTGCGGGCAGCGATCTCGGCCTCCAGGCGGTCGCGCGACACTGTGGTCTCCTGGAGCTGATCGAGCATGCGGTCGAAGGCGTCCGCCAGCTCGCCGAGCTCGTCGATGCGGGTGCTCCGCATCCGTAGGCCGGTCTCGCCGTCGGCGACCCGGACCGCGGCCTTATAGATCTGGTGCAAGGGCCTGAGCACGGCCCGCTCGAATACCGCGAACAGCAGCAATCCCAATCCGGCCAGACCCGCCAGCATGACCGCCAAGGCCAGGTTCTCCCAAGCGGTCGCCTGGAGAAACCCCGAGCCCGCGCGGTGTCTGAGCTGGCTGACGAACAGGATCAGCGAATGGCCATTGACCAGGATCAGGTCGGTGGTACGCCGGTCGCGCTCCGCCAGACCGGGGTCTGCCCCGGCATGGCCCAGCTCGGCATAGAGCTCGCGGATCTCGCGCACCAGCCGACGCACGCTCTCCCAGGCATAGCGGGTCTGCGGGTCGTTGCGGATCGCCGCGTCGATGGCCCCAGACTCCCGCTCCAACAGACCCTGCAACAGGTCGAACTGCGTCTCCGACTGGGAGCGGGGCTGGGTCTGGGGGCGCACCAGCGAGTCGAAGAGCGCCGTGCGCAGTTGGATGGTCTGAAAGATCAACGACTCGGTGAGCCCTAGGTCCCGCTCCGCCTGGCTCTTCTCCTGGTCGGCAATCAGTAAGGCCCCGAGCAAGGTCAGGAACACCAGGACCGACACCAGTGCCAGCAGTCGAGCGCGGGCGCGTAGCTTCATGGCTGGCCGAGGACGGTCACGGATTCCGGGTGCGACTGCGCCAGGGCCGCGGTGTCGATCAGATCGCGGAAATCGGGGATGGAATCGTCGCCCGGGGCGAGCCCCGCGCCGATCGCCCATTGGGCCTCGGAGCGCAACAGCGAGAGGAAGCCCTGATCGAGGCCCAGGTTGGGACGCAGCCGGTCCCAGGTCTCCTCCACCACCGCAGGCTCGAGATTCTGCTCCGCCGCCGCCACGGCGATGGCCGCCTGGCGGTGGGCGCGCATCCAGAGGATCGCCCGCTCGGTGACACGCAGCAGCCGCAGGGTGGCCTCGGGCCGACGGCGGGGAAAATCCGGGGCTACGACCAGACTCGAATAGCCCGCATAGCGCAGCCCCGCGGGGAAGGTCACCCCTTGGTCGCCCAGCGCAAGTCTGCATAGTGTCGAATAGGGCGCGAAGGCCGACACCGCATCGACCCGGCCGGCCGCGAGGGCCGCCGCCTGCTCGGGGGCCGGCAGGGGCACCAGCTCGACGTCGGACTCGGAGAGTCCATGGTCGCTCAGAAGCACATGCAGATAATAGTGGCCGGTGGTGCCCGGATTCAGAGCGATCCTGCGGCCTTTCAGGTCGGTCGCGCGGGCGATGCCCCTGTCGGCGCGGGCAATCACGCTGGTCTCGCCGCTGGAAGCAAAGTTGGCGATGACCCGTAGCGGCTTGCCCGCGAGACCGGCGAGCATGATCGGGGTCTCGGCCACGGTGGCCACCTCCACCTCGCCCCGCAGCATTGCCTCCAGTGCGAGCTTGCCGGTGGGAAAGAGCCGCAGGTCGACCTTAAGCCCCTCGGCCTCGAAAAGCTCTTCGCGCTGCGCCACCCAGAAAGGTAGCCCCAGGGTGCTGGCTGCGACCGCGAAGACCAGCGGTTCCGGAGGCGGGGACGGCTCGCGCGAGCGCAGCACGGCCAGTGCGACCAAGCACGCCGCCACGACCGCCCCCAGGACCCCCAGGACCGAACGCCTCATAGCCATCACCCGACTCTCCGCGCGATGCGTCAGCGACCTTGACGGTCGTCGTTGTGCCGCCCTGGCCCGCGAGCGGTTTGCAGCCGCTGACAGCGCAGCTCCGGCGACTGGGCGGGAAGCTAAGGAGGTTCGCCGCTCGGGTCAAGCCGGCCGAGCGAAGGACATGTTAGGCGTGCTATCCAGGTCTGGCCCACTACCGGCCGGACAAGGCCACCACCGGGTCCAGACGCGCCGCCCGGCGGGCAGGCAGTAGCCCGAAGATCAGGCCCGAGGCCAGCGAGACGGCCGCAGCGGCCACCGGCGCCCAGAACGGTACCACCAGGCTGAATGCTTCGTAACGGGCGTTGAAGACCCACACACCCGCATAGGCCAGGGCGAGCCCGCCCAGTGTCCCGGCACCCGCGAGCAGCAGTGCCTCGGCGAGGAACAGCCTCGAGACCTGCCAGTCCTCGGCCCCCAACGCCTTCAGCAGGCCCACCTCCGCGGTGCGCTGTGAGACTGCCACCAGCATTACGTTCATGATCAGCACCCCGGCCACAGTCAGGCTGATGGCAGCGATGCCGGCCACCGCGAGGGTGAGCGCACCCAGGATTCGATCGAAGGTCCCGAGCACCGCGTCCTGGGTGATCACGGTCACGTCCTCCTCCCCCTCGTGGCGGGCGCGCACCATGGCTCGGATGTCGTTGGCAGCGCCGTCGAGGGACTCCCGGGACCGGGCCTGGACCAGGATTCGGAAGAGCGCGGGGTTGTCGAACAGCGCCTGGGCGGCGGCGACCGGGATCAGGGCCAGGTCCTTGAGGTTATCGCCCAGGGACACACCGGCGCCACCCAGGACCCCGACGACCCGGAATCGCCGGTCGGCGATGCGCACGAAACGGCCCACGGGGCTCGCGTTTCCGAACAGCTCCCGGGCCAGGGTCTCCCCCAGCACGGCAACCGGGGTCGCCCGCTTCAGGTCCCCTTCTGGCAGGAAGCGCCCGGCTGCCAGCTTCAGATGCCGCACCTCCAGAAAATCGCGGGTCGTGCCCAGGACATTGACCTCGCGCTCCAGGCTACCGGCCGAGACCGGGGCCGAGCCGATGGAAAGCGGGGCGATCCGCTCGATATGCCTGGAGCGCAGCAGTGCCTGGGCGTCTTCCAGGGTCAGATCCCGCGGTGTCTCCCCCAGGAGCGGCGGCGGGCCGCCGGTGGTCTCGTTACGGCCCGGGAAGACGATCAACAGGTGGGTACCGAGCCCGGCAAACTCGTCCAGCACATAGTGGCGCGCCCCCTCCCCCAGGGCCGAGAGGACCACCACCGCCGCGGTTCCCAGGGCCATCGCGAGCAGGGTCAACCAGGTGCGGCTGGGGTGCGCGATCAGTGCGCGGGCGGCGCCGTTGAGGATGTCTTCTGGGCGCATAAGAAGTGGCGAGTGGCGAGGGCCGAGGGCCGAACTACCCGACCTGGGCCGGCGCCACGGTATTCGACGCCTCCGGCTCCGCCGGCTGGCCATGCACCATCTCCCGGAACCGCTGGAAGACCACATACAGCATTGGGATCAGGAAGATCCCCAGGATCGATGCGGCCAGCATACCGCCGAAAACGGCCGTGCCCACCCCGCGCTGGCTCGCCTCCCCGGCACCGCTCGCAATCACCAGCGGCACCAGGCCCAGGATGAATGCGAAGCTGGTCATGAGCACCGCGCGAATACGCAGCCTGGCAGCGACGGTCGCGGCCTCCAGGATGGGTTTGCCGTGGCGGCGCTGCTCCATGGCGAACTCCACGATCAGGATAGCGTTTTTGCTCGCCAGCCCGATGAGCACCACCAGACCCACCTGGGCATACAGATCGTTCGGAAGCCCGGTGACCCAGAGCGCGATCATGGCCCCCAGCACGCCCACCGTCACCGAGAGCAGCACCGCGGCGGGCATCGACCAAGACTCGTAGAGCCCCACCAGAAACAGATAGGCGAACAGCACCGCGAGTCCCAGCACCACCGTGGTCTTGCCGCCTGCCTCCTTCTCCTGGAATGCGGTGCCGGTCCACTCGAATCCGAATCCGGCCGGCAATGTCTTGACCGAGACCCGCTCCATAGCAGCCAACGCATCTCCGGAGGAGCGCCCAGGTGCCGGTCCGCCGTTGACCGTAACGCTGCGATAATTGTTATAGCGGGCGATGAGCTGGGGCCCCAGGATAAGCTTGGGAGTCATCAGTGCGCGGATCGGGACCATATCGCCCTTACTGTTGCGCACATGAATGCGATAGACATCCTCGAAGCGCTGGCGATCGTTCGTATCGCCCTGAATATTGACCTGCCAGACCCGACCGAAGGTATTGAAGTCGTTGACGTAATAACCGCCCAGCGTCGCCTGGAGCGCGGTGAATATGTCGCTGATCCGCACCCCGAGGGTCTGAGCCTTCTCCCGGTCTATATCGAGAAAGACCTGCGGATTGTTGGTCGCCCAGGTGGAGAAGACGCCAGTCAGGTCCGGGTCCTGATTGGCCGCCAGAACCAGTGCGCGCATGGCCGCAGCCAGCTCGTCCGGGGTGCGGCCCTGGAGGTCTTCGAGCTGATACTCGAACCCGCTGCCGGTCCCGAGCCCGATGATGGGCGGCAGATTGAACGGGATGATCATGGCGCTCGGGATACCCAGGGTCTGGGCGCGCATCCGGGCGATGACCGCATCCACCTTGAGATCCGGGGTAGTGCGCTCCGAGAACGGCTTGAGACGCCCGATGATCGCTGCGCTATTGGACTGGACCACGCCGTCCAACAGGCTGAATCCGGGGATGGTCAGTACGAAGGACATGGCCGGGTCGGCGGAGAAGATCCCTTCGACCTGCTTCACCACGTCCAGGGTGCGATTAAGCGAGGCACCCTGTGGGAGCTGGACCTCGGCCATGAATGCGCCCTGATCCTCCTCCGGCAGAAACCCGGTCGGGGTGGCCTTAAACAGCACGGCGGTCAGCAGCCCGATCCCCGCCACCAGTGCCACCACGACGATCGACACCCGCACGAGCCGGGCGACGATGCCGGCATAGCCGTCGCGCACCTTGTCGATCCCGCCCATGACATAGGCCATGGGCCCGCGCCGGTGATGGGTGGGCTTCAAGAGAATGGCGCAGAGTGCCGGCGACAGGGTCAGCGCATTGATCGCGGAGATCAGCATGGAGAATGCGACTACCGCGGCGAACTGCTGGAAGAGCTGGCCGGTGATGCCGGGGATAAAGGCCACCGGGACGAAGACCGAGAGCAGCACCAGGGTAATGGCGAGGATCGGCCCCGTGATCTCCCCCATCGCCTTCTTGGCCGCCTCCTTGGGCGCCAGCCCTTCCTCCTCCATGATCCGCTCGACGTTTTCCACCACCACGATGGCGTCGTCCACCACGATGCCGATGGCGAGCACCACGGCAAGCAGCGAGACTGTATTGGCCGAGAACCCGATCATGAGCAGGAAGGCGAAGGTACCGACCAGCGCTACCGGCACCGCGACCAGCGGGATCAGGGTGGCGCGCCAACTGCCCAAGAACAGAAAGACCACCATGATGACCAGCAGGAATGCCTCGATCAGGGTATGGACCACCTTCTCCAGGCTGGCATTGACGAACTCGGTGGTGTCATAGACGACATCGTAGGAAAGCCCGTCCGGGAAGCGCTGGGCCAGCCGCTCCATGGCCGTCGAGACCTGGTCGGCCACCTTAACCGCATTGGCCCCAGGGGCGAGATAGATCGCGATACCGGCGGCGTCGCGACCATTCAGGCGGCTTAAGGAGTCGGACTGGCGCGAGCCTAGCTCGACGCGACCCAGGTCCTTGACCCGCACGGTGGAGCCGTCCGGATTGGCGCGCACCACGATGCTCTCGAACTCCTTGACCTCCGAGAGCCGGCCCTGGGTCTGGAGCGTGATCTGGAACTGCTGGTCCGAGGTCATGGGCTGGGCGCCGATGCGGCCCACCGCGGCCTGGATATTCTGGCTTTGGATGGCGGCCATGACATCGGATGGGGTCAAGCCCAGCGCGGTCAGTCTGTCCGACGACAGCCAGATGCGCATGCTGTAATCGAGCGGGCCGAACTGGACTGCCTTGCCCACCCCCGGCACCCGAGCTAAGGTGTCGATGACGTTGATGGTCGCATAATTGCTTAAGAACAACCCGTCGTAGACGCCTGTGGGCGAATACAGAGCCACCACCTGGAGCATGGCGGTGGACTGTTTCTGGACCGTGAGCCCTTGGCGCTTGATCTCCTCAGGGAGCTGGGGAATGGCCAGGTTCACCCGGTTCTGGACATTCACCGTATTGATGTCCGGGTCTGTACCCAAGGCAAAGGTGACGTTGAGCGAATAGCTCCCGTCGTTGCCGCTGGTCGACTTCATATAGAGCATGTTGTCGACGCCGTTGACCTTGGACTCCACCGGTTGGGCCACGGTCGACTCGACAACGGAAGCGGATGCCCCGGGATAGAATCCGCTTACAGTCACCTGGGGCGGCACTATGTCCGGAAACTGAGCGACCGGGATGACCCCGATGGCGATGACCCCGGCCAGGAAGACGACGACCGAGATGACGATGGAGAGTCGCGGGCGGTCGATAAAGACGTCCGAGATCATGGTGCGGCACCGTCTTTGGACTTCTCCGGCGCGTCGCTCTTGGGCTTTGGCTCGCCGCTAGCCTGGGGGTCGGCCGCCCCACCGGGCTCCACAGCCGGCGTCCCGCTCACGACCATGCCCGGGCGGACCTTCTGAATCCCCTCGGTGATCACCAGATCGCCGTCTTGCAGACCCTCGCGCACCACCACCCGGCTACCCACAGTGGGTCCGGTCTGGATGCGCCGCACCTGCGCCTTGTTCTCGGCCGCGACGACCAGCACGAAACTCCCCTGCTGGTCCATCTGGAGCGCCGACTGGGGCACCACGATCTCCATGGTTGGGGTCTCGTCCTGAACCAGGACCCCGACATATTGACCGTCCACCAGATACCCGTCCGGGTTGGGGAACTCGGCGCGCAGCGTGACGGTGTCGGTGCCCGGGTCAGTGGTCACGTCGATGAAGTTGAGCTTGCCCTTCTTGTCGTAGAGCGAGTCGTCCGAAAGCCGGGCCAGCACCACCACGTTGCCCGGATCCCCGCCCTCGGTGGCGATCGCCTGGCGGGCGTCCAGCAGCTCCCGCTGGGTGACCGGGAAGCGCACATTGATGGGGTCGCGGCTCACGATGGTCGCCAATGTCCCGCTGGAGGGACCCACCAGATTGCCGACGGTAAACTTGGAGAGCCCGATACGCCCGGCCACCGGTGCCACGATTTGGGTGTAGCCCAGATCGAGCTTGGCGGCATCCAGTGCCGCCTGGGCCTGCGCGATGCCGGCCTTGGCGATGGACTGCGCCGCTTGCAGCTTGTCCACCTCGGACTGTGAGATATTCTTCGCCTTGATGAGCTCCTTACCGCGGGCGAGCTGGGCGCGGGCATTCTCCTCGTCGGCCACCGCCTTGGCGAGGTCCGCTTCCCGCTGCGTCACCACCGCCTGGAATTGATCCGGCTCGATGACGAACAGGACCTGACCCACCTGCACCTGCTGGCCCTCGGAGAAGCGCCGCTCCTTGAGGAACCCCTGCACCCGCGCCTGGAGCTCCACCCGATCCACCGCGGCCACTCGCCCGATGAATTGGATCTGCTCCTCTACCGACTCCTTGCGGGCCGGCACCAACACCACCGCCGGGGGCGGAGCCGAGGCCGCGGCACCCGCAGCCGGGTCTGCCCCGTCGCCGCAGCCGGCGAGGACCAAAAGGGCGAGCAGGGCGGCGAGCGCGAGCGAGCCGGACGGCGGCAGGCGGCGGTGCGGTCGGTTCGGCATGGGCTGAGTCCGTGATGGTTAGGCGAGCCGCGATTCTATGCCGCGGCGCCCATGACCGCGACAACGCAGCAATGAGATCGGCGTATCACCCACCAGCGATCCGCATCAAGACGCTGTTCCCCGCGGCGGAGGCCGACTTTGCCGGCACACCCTTCGACCTGATCGGCGGCATGCCGGTCGCGTACCTTGCCGTCAAGGTCATCGGCCTGTTCGACAAGCACCTCAAGACCGACTTCGCCCTGTGGCGTACCGAGCTCAAGCTCGACGAGGCGATCTATCGTCGTGCCGCGCGCGCCCAACCCGACCCACATTCCTGATCCCCGGCGCGTCGGATGACCGCTAATATGCCCCCATCCCTCCAATCCCAACTCGCCTCGATCGTCGCCGAGATCGACCGCACCGGCCATGCGGACGTGCTACGCCTGACGGTGCTCAAGAAGTGGTTCAAGCACCCCGGACGCCTGCGCGCATTCGGGCTCTGGATCGCGGAACGGGCGGCCACACGCGGGGACCTAGCCGGCGATGCCGGGGAGTTGTTCGCACTGGCGCAGGCGGTCCTGCTGGAGCACCCGCCGGCCGGTGCCGAGCCGGATTGGGCCGAGACCGAGCTGCTGTTCCGGCGGGTGGGCGCCTTTCAGAAGGAATTCACCCGCCAACAATGGGGGCCGGTCCGCATCATCCGGAACCACGATCTACTGCTCGTGGAGGAGGGCTTGGCCCTTTACCTCGGTCTGCGCACCGCACCGACCGATGGGTATCGTCTGGCGGTTGAGGACTGCGCGCACTATGCCAGCCCCTATGGCCGGGACCTGAACGGGCCGGCGCGGGATAGGCTGTTGGCCTTGATCGGATTCGTCACGACACACGAATCACACCAGGGCGGGTGACTGCCCGACCCGAGCGGCCCGGAAGATGCGGCGAGGCGTCGCCGCATATCTCGATACCATCGGGCTTATTCTCAGCCTGGCGGGAGCGGATCGGCGCTCCGACGAATACTTGCCCGATCTCGGAGCCTGGGTGCCAGAGCTAACTCCATGACAGAGCGACGCCGACCCGCTACCCTGAGCCCGGACGACTCGCGTCCCCCGCCCCCGAGACCCGCCATGCACCGCCGCAAGCTCCCCATCGGCATCCAGACCTTCGCCAAGATCCGCGCGGACGACCATTACTATGTGGACAAGACCGGCTTCATCCGGCAGTTGCTCGACGAGGGCACCCACTATTTCCTGTCGCGCCCGCGCCGCTTCGGGAAATCACTGCTGCTCGATACCCTGGGGGAGCTCTTCGCCGGCAACGAGCCGCTGTTTCGGGGGCTCGCGATCCACCCGCACTGGAACTGGACCGTCCCTTACCCGATCGTCCGGATCAGCTTCGGCGGCGGTATCGTGCATGATCGTGCGGCCTTGGAGCACAAGATCGGGGAGCAGTTGCGCATCAACCAGGCCACGCTGGGGCTGCGGTGCACCGAGACGGGGGGCGGCGGCTGCTTCGCGGAGCTGCTGCGGCTGGCCCATGCCGCGACCGGCCAGCGGGTCGTGGTGCTGGTCGACGAATACGACAAGCCGATCCTCGATAACCTGACCGAGCCGGAGGTCGCCCGCGCCTTGCGCGACGGGCTGCGCAATCTCTATTCGGTCATTAAGGATAACGATGCGCATGTCCGTTTCGTTTTCATCGCCGGGGTGAGCAAATTCAGCAAGGTGAGCATTTTTTCGGGACTGAACAACCTGCGCGACATCACGGTGTCGACGGACTATTCGGCCCTGTGCGGCTATACGCAGATGGATGTCGAGACCGTCTTCGCGCCCGAGCTTGCCGGTCTCGACCCGGACGAAATCCGTCGTTGGTACAACGGCTACAACTGGACCGGCGAGGCGGTCTACAACCCGTTCGACCTGCTGCTGCTATTCCAGGAGCGCGAATTCAGAACCTGGTGGTTCGAGACCGGCACCCCGACCTTTCTGGTGGACCTGCTGGTTGCGCGCGGTTATTTCACCCCCGCTCTGGCGCAGCTGCACGCGTCCGAGGGGCTCCTTTCGAGCTTCGACGTGGAGGGCATCTCGTCGGAGGCACTGTTGTGGCAAACCGGTTATCTCACATTCACAGGCGCGCGCCGGATCGGCGCACGGATCGAATACCGTCTGGGCTATCCCAATCTGGAGGTCGAGAGCGCATTGAACGATGCACTGCTCAAAGGCCTGATGGGCGACCCCATGCAGGCCGAACGTGCCGTCACCCGTCTCTACGACCTGCTGGCGGCCGCGGATTTCGGCGGCTTCCGCGCCCATCTCGACAGCCTGTTCGCGGGCATCCCCTATCAGTGGTACACCGGCAATCCGATCGCTCGTTACGAGGGCTATTACGCCAGTGTCTTTTATAGCCATCTGGCCGCCCTTGGACTGGATTTGATTCCGGAGGAAGCGAGCCGCGCGGGTCGCATCGACCTGACCCTGAAATTCAACGGCCGTATCTGGCTGTTCGAGTTTAAGGTGGTGGAACTGGAGCCCGAGGGCCGGGCACTGCAACAGATCAAGGATCGGGGCTATGCCGATAAGCACCGGACGGCAGGCCAGCCGATCCATCTGATCGGGATCGAATTCAGCCGCGAGCGGCGTTGCGTGGTCGGCTTCGAGGTCGAGACCCTGTAGCGGCTGCTCTGCTACTTGACTTCGCCATTCGGGACCGGCGTCAGGGTCGGCGTCCCGTCCCCATAGCGCCGGGCGATCTCGGCGAAGCCTTCGAAGTCCTGCAGGAAGGCGTCCGCCACCGCGGGGTCGAAGTGGCTCCCGCGGCCCTGGGCGATGATCGCGCGCGCCTGGTCGAAACCCATGGGGGCCTTGTAGACACGGGCGCTCACCAGTGCGTCGAAGACATCGGCGAGTGCCATAAGCCGGGCGGCGACGGGAATCGACTCGCCTGCCAGTCCGTCCGGGGCGACGCGCGAGCGATGCGCAAGGCCTGTTGGCCGGAGCGTACGGCCCGCACCCGGTAGGTGCCTTGCAGAAGATCCGCCAGCACGGCCAGGTTCTCGGGCTGGTCGTCGACGATCAGGATGGTGGCCCCCTCCCCCGGGACCCGGGCTCGTTGGCATCCGCGCTGACGGTCATTCCGGTCACTTCAGCTCGCCTTAAGCCAAATGCGGGGGGTCTCCGGCCATGGCGCACGGACGGCACGGAGCTTGCAGAGCATCGCCCGATCTGCCTCGAGGAGCTCGGTGCCGTCCCCGATCCGCCACTTTACATCATGGCGCAACCGGTCAATGCCCATGCCTGCGCAGCCACTGCTCCAGCATCACCAGCACCCACAGCATGACCCCGTAATAGCCCGCGTGCTCCCCGGCATGCTGGGTACGCAGCCAGTCGAGATAGGTCGGATTGAGAATGCCGCGCAGCTTCAGCCCCGCAAGGCTGTCTTCAGTAAGATCCCTCAAGGGTCCGAATTCGGCCATCCAAAGGCCCACGGGCAAGCCGAACCCGTGTTTCTTTTTGGCGACGATCTCGGGCGGCAGGAAGTCTGACAGTGCCTGCTTGAAGAACCAACGCAGCCGATTGTCCTTGAGCTGGAGTCGCGGCGGGACCCCGGCTGCAAACTCCATGAGCCGCTCGTCCAGGAGCGGGTAGCGCACCTCCACCCCGGCCAGCTCGCAGGCCTGGTTGACCTTGCGCAGGTCATTATCCGCTAAAGTGATTTTGAGATCCAGGTGCATCATGCGGTTGACGATGGCCGAGGAGCCGGTGCGCGCGTAGCACTCGCGCTGGGTCTGAAGCGGCGCCTGCGGGTCCACCCGGGCCAAGAAGTCGGGGTCGAAGATCTCGGCAAGATGGGTACGGTGCAGGAAGTTGTAGCTCTCCAGGCGGTCCGGGAGCGGAATCCGCGCCTGGTCGACATAGCTTCGGAGCTTGCGCAGCATGGGTATGGGCAGTGCAGCCAGGGGGTCCACCACGGCCGCGCGCAGCCAACCCGGGAGATTTCCGTAGATCTCGAAGACCTGCTGGTTATGGTAGCGGGCGTTGCCGCCAAAGATCTCGTCCCCGCCGTCGCCGGCCAGCAGCCGCAGTGTGCCGTCGCCCCGGGCGTAACGGGCGCACAGATAGGCCGGCACGATGGATGCGTTGGCGAAAGGCTCGTCGCAGAAGCCCGCCACCTGCGGGATAGCGTCCACCACGTCCTGGGGCTGGACATAGTATTCGCGGGCATCGGTCTCGAAGTGGCGGGCGGCGAGCCGGGCATATTCGATCTCGTCGAAGCCGTCCGCCGGAAAGCCCATGGAGTAGGTCCGCACCGGGGCGCCCCTCAGAAGGCGCAGGTTGCCGGCCACCGTGGAGCTGTCG
Source organism: uncultured Gammaproteobacteria bacterium (assembly GCA_963780725.1). GTDB lineage: Bacteria > Pseudomonadota > Gammaproteobacteria > Chromatiales > Chromatiaceae > Thiodictyon. The sequence continues at coordinate 1,616,387 of CAWACV010000001.1, read as the reverse complement.
GTACCGCCGCTTAAGAAGCAGCCGACCGTCCCGGACCCGGGGGCGCCCGCCGCCCGCCCAACCACGCGGGGGAGCAGATTGCGGAACTCCCGGCTAAGGTCCTGAAGCGGCGCCGGGTTATCGTCCCGGTAGGGCATACGCCAATAGAAGAAGTCTCGGCGCCCGGCGGGCTTTAGCTCCGCCGCCTGGGCCGGCAGGAGCTTCTCCACGCCCGCGTAGACGGTCCCCGGGCTCGGGACGACATGAAAATAGAGATAGTCGAACAGTGCCTGATCGCTCACCCGCCGCTCGAGCCCCGGGACTCCCCCCAGCGCGGCCAGCCGGCTTCCGAACACCACGGCCTCCCCCACTCGGGCGAAATAGAGCGGCCTGATCCCAGCGCGGTCCACCGCAAACAGTGCCTTGCGCTGGCGCAGGTCCAGCACGGCCACGGAGAAGCTCCCGTGGATGCGCTGCAAGAGACCGTCGCCATGGGCCCGATAGAGCCGCGCCACATCTCCGGCCCCCAGGGCCTCTTCGCTGCCGGCCTCTGCATAGACCGGATCGCTTAAAGCCACACCCACATCGTGGTCGCAGTAGACCATGGCCTCCCCGGCAAGGGAGCCCAGATGTCCGCTGGAGTCGCAGATACGCGCCGCGTGGCCCGCGGGGGAGGCGCCGCAGGCGAGCAGCATGGCATCGAGTATCCGGTCCGAGGCGTGGTCGTCGGCCACGCGCCCCATCCAACCGCAAATGGCATACATCGGGCTCTCCCCTGGTGGCTCGGGAGCCCCGGGAAGGACCCGGGGCGGCGGCGGATTATACCCGCCAGCCGCACCCGCAAGCGGAAGACTGAGCGCGACGCGAGGAGATCTGTCATGGAGTCGGCCGGTTGAAACGGGCAGACTCGGCAGGCATCCTGCCGTCTCTTCAGTCGCACCCATCCCCGGAGCCACCAATGCACCCGATCGCACTCGCCACCGCCGCCGCTGTCCTGCTCGCCGCCGGGACCGCCTTTGCGCAGTCCCCCGCCGGCACCGCCCCGGCAAGCGCACCCGCGCCCCAGGTACCCAATCCGCAGATCCAAGAGGCCAAGGGGCTGATCAAGACCTTCGCCGACACCCTTAAAGGCGAGTTGGAAGCGGCCATGAAGGCGGGCGGGCCGACTCAGGCCATTACGATCTGCAAGGAGCGCGCACCGGCGATCGCCGCGGACATCTCCGCCCGGTCCGGCTGGGAGGTGGGACGCACCAGCCTCAAGACCCGCAACGGGGCGCTCAATGCCCCGGACGACTGGGAACGGGCGGTCCTCGTTCGGTTCGACGCACGCCACGCCGCCGGAGAGCCCGCGGACACCCTCGCCTTCGGGGATGTGGTGGAGACTGGCGGGACCCGGCAGCTCAGGTTCATGAAGGCGATCCCCACCGGAGATGTCTGTCTCGCCTGCCACGGGACCCAGATCGCCCCGGAGGTCGCTGCGGCCTTGGACCAGGCCTATCCGGAAGACCAAGCGCGCGGCTATAAGCTCGGCGACGTGCGCGGGGCCTTCTCCTTATCCAAGCCCCAGTAGGGCAAGGTCCGGAGGGTCTCGCGCCTAATCGCCAGGAATGCCAGAAAGAGTAGTCCTTGGCGCTTTTTGCGTCTTTCGGTGCTCGATCGCCGAGCACCGGGGCAAAGAGCCACGGACTATTCACGGCACCTCGGGCGCGGGTATCCTAATTCTCCTGGCGCGCAGGTTCCGGAGCGCCCACGAGCCCCATTTCCGCCGGGAGTCCCCGCCCAGCGCGGCTGCACCCGGCCCACCAGGCGACAGCACCATGGCCGACGAACGCTTCGATCTCAGCTACAAGGGATTGATCGCCCCGGGTGCGGATGCCGAGCACGCCCGTCAGCGCCTCACGGCCATCTTCAAGCTCACCGACAAGGGTGGTGAGCGACTGTTCACCGGCAAGCCGGTCATCGTCAAGCGTAACGTCGATGCAGCCACCGCGGCCAAGCTCGAGAAGGTCTTCGCCCAGGCCGGCGCAATCCTCACGGTGACCCCGGTGGAGGGCTCGGAGGCGCCCGTGGATAACTTAGCCGAGTCGGAGACGAGCACGCTCGCGGCCCCCCAGGTCGCTACCATCGACACATCGCACCTCTCGCTGGCACCCCTATTCGGGTTCCTGGAGGATGAGCCCGAAGCCAGCGTCCCCGCGCTGGACTTGGGCTACCTGAGCCTCGTCCCAGGGGACGACTGGACACTGGAGGACTGCGAGCCGCCACCGACCCCCGTCCCCGAGCCGGATTTAAGCTACCTGAGCCTGGAGCCGACCCCAGAAGGATCGGACCGGGAGACCGACCCACGACTGGACTGACAGACCTTCACTAAATGACCAAGGACTTCGACCATATCGTCATTGGCGCCGGCATCAGCGGGCTCGGCGCCGCACACCTCTCCACCCGGCGGGGACTCTCCACCCTGGTGCTGGAATCGAGCCATAGGGTGGGCGGCTGCATCAACAGCGTCGGCTTCGAGGGCTTGAGCGGATTCTGGATCGAGGCCGGGGGTCACACCTGCTTCAACAGCTACGGCAACCTGCTCGGTATCCTGGACGACCTCGGGCTCACACCGCGCGCCCAGGGCAAGGCCAAGGTCGGCTACCGGCTGTGGAAGGACGGCGAGCGTCGCCCAGTCGCCTCCGGCCTGCACCTGTGGGAGGCGGCCATCTCGGTGCCGCGCATCGCCACCGCCAAGAAGACCGGGCGCAGCGTCGCCGAGTATTACGGTGAGGTGCTCGGCCGGCGCAATTACCGGGATCTGCTGCGCCACGCATTCCAGGCAGTCGTCTGCCAACCGGCGGACGACTACCCGGCCGAGGCGCTGTTTCGGCGCAAGCCCCGGCGCAAAGGCATGCTTAAGGCATTCACCTTCCCCCAGGGGCTCTCGGAGATCCCCACCGCCATTGCCGGCCAGGACAGCCTGGAGGTCCGCACCGGCCAGTCGGTGACCGCCATCGAATCCGAGCCGACCGGCTTTCGGGTGTTCGCTGACGGTGTCGGCGAGGCGACCTGCGCCTATCTCACGCTCGCGGTCCCGCCCGATGCGGCGGCCCGACTGATCCCCGGCGGATTCGACGAGGCGCGCGCGGTGGCCGCATCCGTGCAGATGTCCGAGATCGATACACTGGCCCTCGCCTTCCGCCAGAGCGACCTGAGCCTCCCCGCCCTGGCCGGCCTGATTGCGGTAGACGATGCATTCTACTCGGCGGTGTCCCGGGACTTCCTGCCGGACCCCGGCTACCGCGGATTCGCCTTTCACTTCAAGTCCGATGCACTGTCCGCGGTCGCCCAGCTGGCACGCGCCTGCGAGGCGCTCAGCGTCGCCCCAGAGCGGGTCGCCGCCCAACGCCGGGTGCACAATCGCTTGCCGGCGCTGCGTGCCGGACATGGGGAGCTGGTATCGAAGCTCGACCGCTCCATCGCCGGCAGCCGGCTCGCCATCACGGGAAACTGGTTCATCGGAGTCTCGATCGAAGACGCGCTGACCCGCAGCCGCTCCGAGTCCGACCGGCTATTCGGACCCTTGCCCGGCGCGGCGACTTAGCCCGTCGGTATGCGCGGGACAGGGACAGGTTTCTTCAGGGAATACCAGGCCCTGGACACGCATCGCCAGTATCTTTCAGAGGAAGTCGCCCCCATGCGTCAAGCCATCCTCGCACTGACCCTGATCGCGGCCTGCACCGCCGCTACGGCCGAAGAGATCGGCAGCGTCTCCACGAAGATCAAATTCACCGGACCCAACGACAAGATCGTTGTGGAGGTCTTCCAGGACGAGGCGATCCCCGGGGTCGCCTGCTACCTGAGCCGCGCCAAGACCGGCGGACTCACCGGCGCCATCGGGGTAGCCGAAGATACCTCGGACGCCTCCCTGGAGTGCACCCAGATCGGCCCCGTCGCCCTGCCCGACGACGTGCGCAGCGGCAAGGCCGACGGCAGCGAGATCTTCAAGAAACGCACTTCTCTTGTCTTCAAGACCCTGCAAGTAGTCCGCTTCTACGACGCGCCCCGCAACGTCCTGGTTTACCTGACCTACAGCGATCGCGTCATCGAGGGCTCGCCGAAGAACAGTATCGCGGTGGTGGCCATACAGCCTTGGGGCGCGGCGGCGCCGCCTGCAGGCGGGGCCAAGTAGCCGCCCGCCCCCGGCCCCCAACCGGATAGGAGTAGCCGAAACGAGTCCGAGATGGGAAACGAGCGCCGCGCGCTTTCACGGCGCTTGTTCGTTCGCGTCCATTTGAGGACGCTTCACCCGATTACCCCCGTTCCGAACCCATGGCGGCGAGCAGCGGTCCGCAGACCCGCAGGGCCAGCGCCTCGAAAGCGGCGTCCAACGGCTCTCGGCCGCGCCAGGCGGTGCGCACCGCCCAGTCGTCGCGCTCCCCGGGCGGGCCCTTGAATCCGCCCTCCCAGGCGGCCCACGCGGTGCGATCCCAGCCCTGGTCGGCAAATGCCTGCGAGGTCTCGGGAAACAGCGGTAAGGGTTCCCTGCGTCCGCGGTAGAAGAGCCCCGCCAGATCGCACAAGCGCTCCTGTGCATCGGGGACCGGTTGCAGCTCCACTGTCGCAAGCTCGGCCCCTCCGGTGCGCGGGTTCTTGCGCTCGTAGACCAGCAGGCTACGGGGCTCGATGCCCGTGGGCGCCAACCGGTTGAGCGCCAGGTGACGCACCCACAGCGCCAACAAATCCCGTGCCTTGCGCCCGCCCAGGCGATAGGCGACGAGTCCGCGGCCGGCAAGCCCGTCGAGCCAGCCCACCAGGCGCACCTTCGGACCAGCGGCCACTCCGGGGTCTCGCCCGGGTTCGCGATCCGGTTCCGGCGCTAGATCCAGATCCAGGTCCACTTCAAGCGGCGCTCGGGGATCGGCGAGATAGGCTGCGAGACCGGCCCTGAAGGCGCCTACCCGCCCGCACTGGTCGTCCAGGATCAACTCGGCCACAGCCCCGTGGGGGAGCAGGCCCGATGCGCGCAGGACCGCCCGGGTCTCGGATTCCTCCCGGCCATCCTCTCCCAGCGCGAAGATCCGCTGACGCAGGTCCCAGCCCGAGAGCGAATCGAGGACGAATGGCTCGGTCTCCTCCAGGGTCTCGGCCCGGTCCGGGCGGGCGAGCCCCAGGGTGCGGGTCAGGAACCAATCCGCGGGCAAGCGCAGGAAGCGGATCAGGTCGGCAAGCTCCAGGATCTCGACCTGAGACCCCCCGGCGCCGATCGCCTCGGCACCGGGGTCGTCCAGAGGCGCGGGGGCGAAACAGTCGGACCCAGGCTCTCGACCGGCTCGGGCGGCCCGGCACCAGTCCTCCCGATAGCTCCAAAGACGCGGGTCCGAGCCCTCGAAATAGCGCCGGGAGAACGGCTGGAGGGGGTGTCTGACCACCAGGCGGTCGGCGGGCCCAACCCCGTCGGCGAAGCGGAAGGCACCCTGGGCATAGTCCAGAAGCTCGGCGACCATCACCGAAGGGACCTTAGGTGCGTTGTCGCGCTGATCCTGCCCGACATAGGAAATATGCAGTCGCTCCCGGGCCGAGAGCAGTGCCTCCAGGAACAGATGTCGGTCGTCTTCCCTGCGGGAGCGGTCGCCCCGGCGAGGATTCGCGGCCATCAGGTCGAACCCCAAAGGCCGGCGATCCCGGGGGAAATCAGCCCCATTCATCCCGATCAGGCATAGGACCCTGGCCGGGATGCTGCGCATGGGAACCATGTTGCAGAAGGTGACCCCGCCGCTAAGGAAGCGCTGAGCCGGGGCTGCGCAGTCCAGACAGGCGGCGACCTCCGAGTCCAGAATCGGCAGGCCCACCGGGGCGTCGAATCCGGCCGCCGCGGCGTCGGCGGCCAGCCGGTCCAGGCACTCGCGCACGGGTTGCAGCAGGTCCTCCTCGTCCTCGTCAGGGGCCATCAGGTCCGCGATCAGCCGGTTGACCGTCCCCGCCCACTCGGTCAATGGACGCGGACGGGCCAGGACCAGCCGCCAGCGGCCAAGCTGGTCGATCAACTGCTGGAGTCCGCCTAGTGCCTCGGCCTCCGGGCCTTCCAGATCCGGATAGGGCAACACACCCCGGTAAAGTCTGTCCCCGGGCGGAAGCGCATAGCCCAGGAACAGCCGGCGCAGTCCAAAGGCCCAGGTGTTTCCGTCCTCCCCGGGCAGGTCCAGTCCGCGGCGCATGTCCCCGTCCAGACCCCAGCGCACCCCGGTCTCCGAAACCCAGGCGCGGATACGCCCGAGCGCCTCGGCATCCAGGCCAGCTTTGGCGCCCCTGTTTGGGACGAACCGCCGTGCGATGGCCGGCACCGCGAGCCAGTCCAGAACCTCCGAGGCACCCAATCGGGAGTCCGGCAGACGCAGCAGTGCGGCCAGTGCGGCGAGCAGCGGCTCCTCGGCCGCCAGCCGACGGTCGGCGACCGACCAGGGGATGCGCTGGCCGCCCAACTCCCTGCCCCCCCCGAAAACCGCTTCGATATGAGGGGCATAGAGATCGATGTCCGGAGCCATCACGACGATATCCCGAGGCCGCAAACCGGGCAGAGACTCGAAACACCGGAGCAGCCGGTCGTGCAGCACCTGGACCTCCCGGTGCGGTCCGTGACAGGCATGGAGCTCGATGGATCGATCCGCCGGATCCAGCTCGGTGCGGCCAACCGCGTCCGGGGTGCGCCGGTCGTTGAGGTTCAGTAGATCCCCTTGGATCAGACCGAGCAAAGCGCTTGGGTCCGGCTCCTCGAAGTCGCCGTCCTGAGTATCCCCGCCCATGTCGATGAGCTGGTCCTGGAAGGCCATGCCGCCATGGCCCCAAGAGGCGAGTAGCGGATTGCCCAGATCCAAGAGCGTCGATGTGTCCGGCGCACCGGCCAGCAAGTCCCTGGCGCGGGTGCGTGCCTTACGTCCCTCGTCGACCAGGTCCGCCCAATACTCGCGCGAGGGGTTGAGCACGAAGAGCTCCACCGGAATCAGCTCCGCGACCCTGGCGAGCACCCGGCAGTCCACCGGCGGCAAGGCCGAGAGCCCGAAGAGCAGCACCCGCTCCGGCAGAGGCTTGAGCGGCGCCAGACCGTCAGCCAGGGCCAGCTCCAGGCGTTGGAACAGTACCGCCCGGTGCGGACCCGCGATGTCAGCGGCCAGACGCCGCCAGAGCGCCGCCTGCCAGCGCTCCGAGGGACCCAGGTCAGTCCGCCGCCCCCCGGGACTGGGCTCGTCGGTTGGTGCGCCTTCTTCCCAGCCCAGGACCAGGTCCGGCCGGTAGACCAGGTATTGATCGAACAGGTCCGACACCCGGCAGGCAAGCTGATAGGTCCGGATCGCCCGGTCCCCCTTCCCTTCGCCCACCAGATAACGGGCAGGCTCGGCAAAGACGGGATCGTCCGCGCATGCGTCGAGCAGGGCGAAGATCCGCCACAATAGCCGCCCGCGGTCCCAGTCCGACTCGGTCGGCAGGTCCTCCACCCAGCACCCGAGGAGCTCCCAGAGGAAGCGCGCCGGGAGCGGGAATTCCAGGTTGGCCGCGATCCCGGTCCGCTCGGCGAGCCCCTGGGCCAGCCAGCGGGCCATCCCCTGGTTCTGCACCACGATGCGCTCGGGGGCGAGCGGATCGGAGAGCGGCCGGCCCAGGACCCGGACCAGCCGGTCGAGCAGGAACCTCGAGCCGGTTGCTGTGATGGATTCGGAGCATCGCGGGGGGGTCCTTAAGTCCGGCGGGGCGCCCATTGTCCTATCCCCCGCCCGGTCCCGCGAGCCCGCATCGCAGACCGTCTGCGACAACTGCCCCGTGACACCTGGCCCTTGGCCCTTGGCCTTCGGGGTCTTACCATTGTCTCTGTGCGGGCACGCGGACCCGGACCATCGAAACCCTAAGCTACCCTGGAGCGGTGCCCCCATGCGCAGGCAAAGAAACGAATTCGGGCACAGCCGATCGAGCTGGGGCCAGCGGGACATCTTCGCCGAGCGTCCTCGGCGCCGCTTCCCATGGATACCCATCCTGCTCGCCGCCGCCGTGGCTGCCGGGGTCTACGTCTTCTCGGACCCGCGGCTCGGCAGCCGGCTACAGGGCCTGTGGGCCGGGAGCTCGAAACCGGCCACTGTGCCCGCTTCCGTGCCGCAGGGTGGTGGGGACGACCGGTTCACCATCCTCCCTCTACCGCCGGAACCGCCTGGCGCTCGCTAAGGCGTAAAGCGACGGATTCATGCGTGCGGCCCGAACATCGCACGCCCCGACGCTTTAGCTCCGTCACCGGATCGTTCGCCTACAACCCCAGCTCTCGCCACCGCCCCTCGATACGTTTGACCGAGACCGGGTAGGCAGTGCGCAATTGTTGGGCGAAGAGCGAGACGCGCAGCTCTTCGAGCATCCAGCGGATCTCTTCCAGGCGCGGGTCGCGGCGGCCTGCTGACTCGACCGCGCTCAGGCGCTCCCTCCAGCGGGACTCCAAGGGCTCGAGCTCGGCCATGCGCTCGCGGTCGCGTGCGGCGGCGTGGAGCAGACGCTCGGTGCGCTCGGCTGCAGCGCGCAGATACCGCGGGTAGTCCTTGAGATGCACATAGTGGACCGATCGGAGGAATCCGCGGTAGACCAGCCGGTCGAGCTGGGCGCGGACGTCGGCCACGGAGGTCAGCCAGTTGACCTGGGTAATGGCGGCGAGGCGCTGCCGGATCGTCTGGTAGGCGTCGAGGATCTGGGCGGCCAGTGCGCAGACCTCCTGGGCCGTGGCCATGAGCCGGCCGCGGCGGGCGGCAAGCCTCCGCTCGAAAACCGACTGCTCCCGGATCGGGTCCATGCCTTCTACGAAGGTCAGGTCCAGGATCAGCGCGATTAGCTCGTCCGCCAGATCGGCCACTCGACCAGGGTCGCAGTCAGACCCATCCCCGGCAGACGGTTTAGGCGCCTTGGCATATTGCAGGCGCATCCGATCGAGCCCGGGCAGACCCTTCTTCAGGGTCCGCAGGTCCGCGCCCAGATGCAGCGTGAAGAGCCGGCGCAGTCCCCCGCGCATGGCAGCCGCGGCGCTCTCGGCGGAGTCCAGGACCCGAATGGCGACCGAATCCCCCTGATCTACCAGGGCCGGGAATCCGCGCAGACGGATGCCGGCGCGGGTCAGGTCGACCTGCTCCGGCAGGTCGCCGAAGGTCCAACGCGTCACCCCATCCCGCTCCAGGCCGCTCGCCGGGATCTGGGCGAACGATTGCTGGCCTTGGCCCGCGTGCTCGCGCTTGAGCCGCACCGGGTCGTCGCCGATGGCGATCTGTTGGCCGCGGTCGTCCACCAGCCTGACCTTGATGCGCAGGTGCTCGGGAATGACGCTCTGGTCCCAGGCGTCCTCGGGGACCTGGATGCCCGTCAGCTCCCGGATGGTCTCGCCCAATGCCTGGATCAACGGACGATCCGATGGGGCCATCCGCGCGGCGAGCCTGGCGGCCGTGTCCGGGATGGGGACGAATCGGGTGCGGATCGCCTTGGGCAGCCCCCGCATCAGGGCCACGATGCGCTCCTCGATTAGCCCTGGCACCAGCCACTCCAGACGCTCGGGCGAGACCTGATTGATGAGCGGGAGCGGCACCACCAAGGTCAGACCGTCCGACGCGTGGCCTGGGTCGAAGCGATATTCCAGCGGCAGCGCGGTGGCGCCGATCTGCAGATTGTCCGGAAACGACTCGGCGGTCACCGCGGCAGCCTCGTGGCGCATGAGATCGGACATGCGCATGTGCAGAATCTTGGGATCCTTGACGGTCGCGGAGCGCAGCCATTGCTCGAATTGGGCCTTGGAATAGATCCCCTCCGGGATGCGCTCTGCATAGAAGGCATAGATGGCCTCTTGGTCCACCAGGATGTCTCGGCGGCGGGACTTGGCCTCCAGGTGCTGGACATAGTCGATCAGCTCCCGGTTGTGCCGCCAAAAGGGTGCGCGGGTGTCGAAGTCGCCCTCGACGAGTGCGAAGCGCAGAAAAATCTCGCGCGACTCTGCGGGGTTAATGGGTCCGTAGTTGACCCGCCGCTTGGGGACCAGGGCGACGCCGAACAGTGTGACCCGCTCGTAGGCTGCCACCTGTCCGGACTCGGATTGCCAATGGGGCTCCGAATAGCTTCGCTGGATCAGGTGCCGGCCGGCCTCCTCGATCCAGGCCGGCTGGACCCGGGCGACGATGCGACCGTAGTGGCGGCTGGTCTCGATGCGCTCGGCGGCGACGATCCATTTGGGGGACTCTTTGAAGAGCCCGGAGCTGGGATGGATCACGAACCGGCTGTTGCGGGCGCCCTGATAGTCGCGCTCGTCTTTGAATCCGATGTTGCAGAGAAGTCCGGCCAGCAGTGCCCGGTGGATCTCCTCCGTGGTCCCGGGGGCTTGACGCTCGCCGACATCGCCTGCCGTCGTGGCTGGCGACGGTCGGTCTGCGGAGCCGTCCCTGCGCCTGCGCCCCTTCCGGTCGGCTGTGCGGACCCTGGCCCTTGGCTCGCCCGTCGCGCCCGAATCGGCGATGGGGCCAGTCTCCTTGAATCCCATTTCCGCGAGCTGCTCGCGCAGCTGGCTATGGATGTCGTGCCACTCCTGCACCCGGTTCCAGGACAGAAAATGGGTCTGGCAGAGCTTGCGGAACTGGCTCTTGGAGAGCGCCTTGCGCTCCTGCTCCACGAAACGCCAGAGGTTAAGAAAGGTCAGGAAATCCGAGTCCGGGTGATTGAACGTGGCATGGATCTGGTCCGCCGCCTGCTGGCGCTCCAGGGGTCGCTCCCGTGGGTCCTGGACGCTCAGTGCGGCCGCGATGACCAGCACCTCGGCCAGACAACGATGATCCGCCGCGGCCAGGATCATGCGCCCGATGCGCGGGTCCACCGGCAGCCGGGCGAGCTTGAGTCCCAGCGGGGTCAGCTCGCCGCGCTGGTCGATGGCAGCCAGCTCCTCCAGGGTGCGATAGCCGTCGGCGATCAGGCGCCCGTCCGGCGGGTCCAGGAATGGGAACGCCTCGATAGCCCCGAATCCCAGCATCTTCATCTGGAGGATGACCGAGGCCAGGTTGGTGCGCTGGATCTCGGGCTCGGTGAAGGGTGCGCGCGATTCGAAATTGTCCGCCGAATAGAGCCGGATACAGACACCGGCCGCGACCCGCCCGCAGCGCCCTTTGCGCTGGTTGGCCGACGCCTGGGAGATGCGCTCCACCGGGAGTCGCTGGACCTTGCTGCGATGGCTGTAGCGGCTGATCCGGGCGAACCCGGGGTCGACCACATAATGGATGCCGGGGACCGTCAGCGAGGTCTCCGCCACATTGGTCGCCAGCACCACCCGGCGGGTGGCGTGTGACTTGAAGACCCGCGCCTGCTCCTCCGGACCCTGGCGGGCGAAGAGCGGCAGGATCTCCGTCGATGGCGGGTGATGCTTGCGCAATGTCTCGGCGGTCTCGCGGATCTCGCGCTCTCCGGAGAGGAAGACCAGCACGTCTCCGCGGCCCTCCCGCGCCAGCTCGGAGACGGCCTCGGAGATGGCCTGCTGCATGGCGTCGTCGCGCTCCCCGGCATTCTCGTCGTCCGGGGGCGGGCGATGGCGGACCTCCACCGGATAGGTCCGGCCCGAGATCTCGATTATGGGCGCAGGGGTCCCGTCCTGGGCTGCGAAGTGTCGGGCGAAGCGCTCAGGATCGATGGTGGCGGAGGTAACGATGACCTTGAGGTCCGGCCGTCGCGGCATTAGCTGCTTGAGATAGCCCAGCAGAAAGTCGATGTTGAGGCTGCGCTCGTGGGCCTCGTCGACGATCAAGGTGTCGTATTCCAAGAGCAGTCGGTCGTGCTGGATCTCGGCGAGCAGCATACCGTCCGTCATCAGCTTGATGCCGGTCTCCGGGCGCACCCGGTCATGGAAGCGGACCTTGTAGCCCACCAAACCCCCGGTCTCCCCGCCGAGCTCTTGGGCGATCCGGCCCGAGAGTGTGCGGGCGGCGATCCGTCTGGGCTGGGTGTGACCGATGCGCCCGACGACGCCACGACCCAGTCCCAGGCAGATCTTGGGGATCTGGGTGGACTTGCCGGAGCCGGTCTCTCCGCATAAGACCAGGACCCGATGGCGGGCGATCAGCTCGGCGACCTCCCCGCGCCGTTCGCTCACCGGAAGCTCCGGCGGATAGACGATGGTCGGCACCGAGGCGCGACGCTGCGCGACGATCGCCTGAGAGGCGCGCACCGTCTGCCAGAGCCTCGCCAGGCCCTGGTCAGCGGGCTGACCCTCGCGAGCGCGGCGCCGCAGGCCCCGCAACCGTTGGGCCAGTGCATGACGGTCGGCGATCAGGCAATCGGCGAGGTCGGAGTCGGAGGGAAACTGAGATGGGCTCAAGGTCAAGTCTGGGGTTGCGGAGCGTTATACTGCGGGGCCTTGGGCCGGAGCCCAGGGTCGAGGGCCGACATGTTAGCGCGACGGCGGGGCGCCCGCCCGGATAGCGGCGACCGGTCCGATCCCGGACAGCCGGGGGCCAATAGAGTCACAGCAGGGGGCGCGTCAGCGAGCCCCCTCGGGGATCGATCTCATGATGCGACAGCACCGACACGTAAACCCCGCGGGCACCCGCGCGCAAGCCGCAAGTCACTACGCTTTCCTTGCCCTGCTCCTGGCGATGGTCTGGGCCTCCGCTACCCCAGGGACCGGCCAGGCCGCGCAGCCGCCGACTCACTTGCCTGCCGGATCGGCAGTCGCGCCCGCCGGCCCCGAAGATGCGCCGGCGAGCCAGGCCAGACCGGGAACGCAGGGCACGGAACCCAAGGCGCCCGCGAGCGCAGACGCCGCAACGGAGGATGCCCAGACGCCCTTCAGCGCCCGCGCAGTGACCCCCTCTATGGAGTTCGAGAAGGCCCCGGGGGTGCTGGGCTTCAGCATCCGCTCCAAACGACTCGAGGGCCTGCGTGCCTATGCCACAGAGCCACTCGGGCTGACCGCTTTGGGGCTGGAGGACGTGGGCCTCGCCTCGGTCAACAAACAGAGCCGGATCGAGGTCAACTTGGGCGAGCGCATCCGCTTCGAGGCCAAGGGCAATCGGATCCCACCGAGCGCCAACCGGATGCTCGACGGCATCGGCCGAGTGCTCGCCGAGAACCCGGAGACCCGGATCGAGATCCGCGCCCACACCGACGACCAGGGGGATTCGTCCTACAACCAGGCCCTGTCCCAGCGGCGTGCGGACGCCATCCGCGCCTATCTGATCGGGCGAGGAGTGATCCCCGAGCGCATCTCCGGCGTCGGGCTCGGCGAGTCTTCACCCCTGACCCCGACGGCGAAGGGGCGCTCTCCCAGCCGGACCGACCGGGTCAAGAACCGACGGATAGAGCTGATAATCGAGCCCCGGGAGGTCCCGGAGACCGAGACACTGGCCGTTCCCGACGCGGAGCCGGAGACGGACCCCGAGTCGGATCCGGACCTGGATCCGGCCGCCACGGCGCTGCCCGATTCCACGACCGACGCGGGACCGGCGGCGCCGTCGCGCCCCTGAGACGGATCCGCGGCCCGGTCCCGGGCTCAGGGCGGGGCCACGCAATAGCTCTCGCAGTCCTCCTTTGACTCGAAAGGGACCCGTCCCCCGCAGCCGCTGTAGGTAAAGGTCTTGCAGCGGTTATCGCGAAAGTCGTAGTAATATTTCTTCTGGCGTCCCCGACACTTACCCGGATTGGGCTTGGCCAGACAACCCACCGGAAGCTCCTCGGCGGTATTGACCACGGTGCCGCCGCCCCCGCAGCCGCCGAGCGCCAAAGCCAAACCCATCAGAGCGAACAGCCCGAACGCGCGCATGCAAAAATCCCCGGTTAAACAGGACAACGGCTTCGACGAGGCGCGATTCTAGCCGCACTGCCCGGGTACTCACAGCGGCGTCTGCCGTCCCCGCCGCGTAGCGCTACCTTCGGTTGACGCCCGATCTTGCTCCCTCGTCGGAGCCCGGCATCGATATATGCGAATAACTCGCATTTACGAAAATTTCGAGAATCGTTACCATAGCCTGCACGGTCGCGAGTAACACCAATATTACTTGTATGTTATTTTACCGCCGCCGCGTCGCGCCTCGCCCGGCGCCCATTCAGGCACCAGCAACGGATCCAACCGAATGAAAGACACCCAACCCAGACCCCGATCCCCGCGCCCGATCCTGGCACTGCCGGCCCTGCTGACATTGACCGGCAGCGCACTGGCCTACGATGTCAACGACAAGCTCGAGATCAACGCCCTGCTGGCCGGGGCCTACCAGTGCCAGGAGGTCTCGGGTCTGGAGGGCTCGGACTCGGACAACCTCTGCCGTGGCGCCCTGGCCTTCCAGCCCGAGCTGGTCTTCAACCCGACCGGGCAAGACCAGCTCTTCGCCAAATTCGGCTTCGGCGCCGGCAACGGCTTGAACGAGAAGTCGCCCTTCGTCTTGTCCCCCTGGGCCGCGGACCTGGAAGACGATGTCAAAGACATCAACGGCCGAGACCGCAGCTATCTGCTGGAAGCCTGGTACGCCCACACCTTCAAGCTCGCCGAGGACCACAGCATCCAGATCACCGGCGGCATCGTTGACCCGGCCTTTTATGTCAACGAAAACGCCTATGCCAACGACGAATACACCCAGTTTATGAACGAGGCGTTCGTCAACGCCCGCAACGCATTCCTGCCGGCCTACGACTTGGGCGGTGTGCTGGTCTGGAAGATCAAGGATCTGACCTTCAGCGCGGTCGGCATGAACGTGGGCGAGAACGACGACGGCAATAACTACAACTATTATGCGGCCGAGGCGGACTACCGTCTCAAGACCGCGTTAGGCGAGGGCAACTACCGGATCATGTACTCGGGCACCTCCCGAGAGTTCCTGGACGCCACGGGCGAGGACCTGGAGATGCGGGAGGGCTGGCTACTGTCGTTCGACCAGGAGCTGGGCTCCGTGGTCGGTGCCTTTCTGCGGATGGGCTGGCAGAGCGACGACGCACTGGTCGATTTCGACGCCGAATACTCCGGCGGCTTCAATTTCAAGGGGTCGGCCTGGGGTCGGCCTTCCGACAATATCGGGATCGGATTCGGGTACTTGCAAAGTCCGAGCTGGAGCCCGGCGATCGAGCAGACGGTCGAAGAAGAGATCGTCGCGCCGGAGGATTCGGACACGGTCGAAGAGATCGCAGCGGATTCCGACGAGACCCCTGAGGTCGCCGTGGAAGCGATCGCCCCGGTCATCGCCCGCACCAATGTCTTCGAGGCCTATTACCGCTTCGCCTTCAACGACTATCTGGCCCTGACCGCCGATGTCCAATATATGAAGGATAAATATCGCCTAGGCGAGGATATCGACGGCTGGGTCTTCGGGCTGCGGGCCGTGGCGGAGTTCTAACGGGTCGCAGGCCATGGGTCGGCGAGACCGCACAGCCCCCGGCTCACAGTCGGCGCCGGGAGATGTCGCCGAGCAGACCGCGGGCAGCCGCCTCCACCATGTCGAAGACCTGGTCGAATCCGCGCTGCCCGCCGTAATAGGGGTCCGGTACCTCGCGCACCCGGAATTCAGGCGCATAGTCCATAAAAAGGCCGATCTTGCGCTCCATCCCCTGGGGACAGATGCGCGACAGGCTGTGGTAGTTGTCCTGGTCCATGGCGAGGATATAGTCGAAATACACGAAATCCTCGGGCCCAGCCCGGCGGGCGCGCAGATCGCCGATGTCGATCCCCCGCGCCCGCGCGGTCTCCCGGGCGCGCTCGTCCGGGGGCTCGCCCGTGTGGTAGGCGTGGGTCCCGGCGGAGTCGATCTCGATACGGGTGGCGAGCCCGGCCTCTACGACGAGATGCCGGAAGACCCCATGGGCGGTGGGCGACCTGCATATATTGCCCATGCACACAAAAAGCACCTTGACCTTGGTGCGCGCGGAGTTTTCGCTCATGACGTTGGATCGGGAAAATAGACGATAACAATGGGCGGATGATAGCAAGGGGCGCATGGCCCCAAGAAGCGCAACCGCGCTCGGCCGGCGGGCCGCCCGAAGACCGGGAGGGTCCCGGCGCCCAACGGCCATACTCTAACGTCGGCCGAAGCCTCCGGCAGCGTTGCCCCAGGTCCGCCGATCCAGACCACGACGCAGGCGCAGACCCTGAAGCTCGCGGTCCTGACGCATCAGGAGCCCGCGCATCCGCGCCTCCCGGCCCGGCGCGATCTCGGCGGACCCGGCGCCTCGCCGCTGCATCCGGCGCTGGCGGTCGATCTCCCACCGCTGGGTCTGGAAGGTCTCCGCAAGTCGAGCGCGCTCCTGCTGCTCGAGGATCTGGAGCTCTCGCGACTTAAGCGGCGTCAGGGGCAGAGCCCGGGCACGCGCCTCCCGCTGGTCTTCGCCCAGTTGCAACCAGCCCCCAGCCTCCCGGGCCATCGACCGCCCGGCGGCCTCCGCGGCGGTCCTGGCCTCCAAGGCGCCGTCGGCCCGGACCGAACCCGCAGATCCGAGCAGCGTCGACAGGAACGCGGCCGGAATCCAGCCTGAAGACCCGCTCGATATGCGTCGATATGCGTTCATTTGCGGACCATAACACTGCACGAGCGCAACGGCGTCTTCTCGCCTCGACGCGTTAGTCCGCGAATCCGTCTCCCGGTTCAAACCCAAACACCGGCCGGGCCGGTCGCCCGGGCTATAATCCCGCGTTCGCCGAATCGAGAGCCCCTCGCACAGCCATGAGCCAAGCCCCCCACTTCTGGGAGACCATCTCCCTGGATGCCATGACACCGGAGCAATGGGAGTCGCTGTGCGACGGCTGCGGCAAATGCTGTCTCGAGAAGTTCGAAGACGACGACACCGGCGAGATCGTCTATTCCCGGGTCGCCTGCACACTCCTGGACCTCCACACCTGCCGTTGCGGAGACTATGCGAACCGCACCAAACGCGTGTTCGACTGCGTAACCCTGGGTCTGGAGGTCTTGCAGCGTCCTGCCTGGCTCCCCGAAACCTGCGCCTACCGCCGGCTGGCGGAAGGCCGCACCCTGCCGCGTTGGCACCCATTGATCACCGGGGACTCCGAGTCGGTAGCCGAGGCCGGCCATAGCGTGCGCGGGCGGATCGTCGCGCCGGATGCGGACACCGACCCATTGTTGAACCTCATCGACTGGATCAAGTGACCGCCCGGGTCAGGAGCCCCAGTGCCCCCGCGGCCCCGGGCAGCGGGATTCGCACCCGCCAGCCCGCCCCGGGGGCGGTGGCCAGCGGCTCGCCCTCCAGGGACTCCATGGTCTCCAACCGGAAGCGCCGGTTGCCCGCCGGCGTCAGCAGGTGGAGCAAGTCGCCGACGGCGAAGCGGTTCTTGACCTCGATCTCGCCCCAACCGGTCCGTCCGGCCCCGTCTGGACCAGCGACCTCGCCCACGAACAGCTCCCGTCCGCTGCGAGAGATCCCGTCCGCATAATTCTGGGTCTCGGCCGGAACATGGCGACGCAGGAAGCCCTCCGTATAGCCCCGGTTGGCAAGTCCCTCCAGCTCCAGGAGCAGGTCCCGGCGGAACGGACGTCCGGCCGCTGCATCGTCGATCGCCAAGCGATAGACCTGTGCCGTGCGTGCCGCGTAGTAATGGGACTTGGTGCGGCCCTCGATCTTGAGACAATCGATTCCCAGATCCAGGAGCCGCCCGACGTGCTCGACCGCCCGCAGGTCGCGCGAGTTGAGCAGATAGGTGCCGTGCTCATCCTCGAAGACCGGAAGATACTCCCCGGGCCGGCCGCGCTCCGCAAGCAGATAGACCCGATCCGCCTCCGGGTGCCGCACCCCCGGCCCATCCTCCGCCGGTGCAGCCTCGCCCAACCGGTACTCCCAGCGGCAGGCATTGGTGCAGGCACCCTGATTGGCGTCGCGATGATTGAAGTAGCCCGAGAGCAGGCAGCGGCCGGAATAGGCGATGCAGAGCGCTCCATGGACGAAGACCTCAAGCTCCGTGTCCGGGCAGGCGGCGCGGATCTCGGCGATCTCGTCGAGCGACAGCTCCCGCGACAGGATGACGCGCACGATCCCCTGGGCCGCCCAGAAGCGCACCGCCGCCGCATTGACCGTATTGGCCTGGACCGAGAGATGGATGGGCATCTGCGGCCAGCGCTCCCGTGCGAGCAGGATCAGGCCCGGGTCGGCCATGATGAGCGCATCCGGCCCCATGGCCACGATCGGCTCCAGGTCCGCGACGAAGGTCCGAAGCTTAGCCCCGTGCGGCATCAGATTCACCGCCAGATAGAGCCGCCGGCCCAGTGCATGGGTCTCTGCGATCCCGATGGCGAGCGCCTGCGCATCGAAGGCGTTATTGCGCACCCGCAGGCTATAACGCGGCAGGCCGGCGTAGACCGCGTCCGCCCCGTAGGCAAGCGCATAGCGCAGTGCCTTCAGGTCTCCTGCAGGAGAGAGCAGCTCGGGGATGCGTCGGGCGACCGGCCGCGGGCCGATGGAATCCGTGGTGTGTGACATGGCGAAGAATATGGACTCATGCAGGGCGCAGGGCACGGACGATGGGTCCGCTATGCCCGACTCGATCCTTCGGCGAAAATTGCCCAGCCTCCGAAGCGGAGACACCGGACTGCCCTCGCCACGCGTCACTGACCCTTCAGCTCGACCTCGAAGATCAGCGTCTCGTCGCCCCCCAGTACCCGCTTGCGACGCACCTCGACCGATACGCGCTCGCCGGGGCGGCGGTCGATGAGCGCAATGCGCACGTCCGCGTAATCGCTCACCCCGCGCTCGCCCACGCGCAGGATGCGGTCGCCCTCCTTCATGCCCGCCATCTTGGCCCCGCTGCCCTCCGAGAAACCCTGGACCTCGGTGCCCATGCCGTCGGTCTCGGGGTTGAGCATGACCCCGAGCAGGCCGGAGGCCGGCAGGTCGACCCGCCGGGGGAAGAGCAGGTAGTCCGCGGCTGCCGGGTCCAGGTCCCGGTTGGTCGCGTTGAGCAGGCTGGCGGAGGGGACCGGGAGCCGCCGCAGCAGCCGCCTTGGGATGCCCTGGCCGTACTCCACATGGCCCGAGCCAGCCAGCACCACGAGGGTCTTTTCGGGGTGCTCCTGGAGATAGCGTGCCGCGCGCTCGGCCATCCCCTCGTCCCACAGGAGCTGGACGTCCAGGAAGCGCTCGAAGGATGCCTTCTCGCCCATAGGGTGTACATCGAAGACCGCCTTCACCCGTTCGCGGTAAGCCCGATCGTCGCGGTCGATGTCGGCCGGGATGCGCGCGCGATCCTCGCGGGCAAGGCCCGCGATCCCCAACTCGCTCGCCCGGCTGGTCAGCTCCTGCTCCAGGTTCAGCGCGATCGTCGGGATGCGATGCTCCCGCGCGTAGCTCAGGATGGGACGATAGAGCCGGTAATCGTAGCGCCAGCGGTCGAAATACTCGGTGCGGCGCAGCATCTCGGCCTCGTCGATCTGCCCCGAGACAAAGGCGTCCAGGGCGGACTGATAGGGCTGCTGGAAAAATTCCATACCGATCGCGACATCCCGGCCCCGGCGCTTCAGACCATCGATGACCTTCAGCTGGTTCAGATGATCCTCGTAGCGGTCGTGGCTCTCGCCGACGAAGATGACCCGGCGGTCCGCGATGGCGTCGAGCAGCCGGTCCATGTCGGTCAGCTGGCGCGACTCGATGACCCGGGTGCGCGGGTCCGCGGGCCCGTCCGGAGCCGCAGTTCCGGCAGACTGACCGCCGCCGGCATGCGGATCGGCAGGGACGCTGTGTGCCTCCGACAAGCCAGGGGTGGCTGCCAGGGCCAGTGTCAGGCACAGAACAGGGAGAAGAACCGGTCGAATCTCAGCCACTGAAGACCCCGCTGGTATTGGCCCAAATCGACCCGCATTATTGCCCACGCTTGGCGGCCCCCGCCAACCCAAGCCGCACCAGCCGCACCCGGAGCCCGACCGCCGATGCAGAACCGCCACCGACACGCACCCTGGCCCGCAGCCAAGCCGATCCACGGGTTTGCAACACTGGCCCTGCTGCTCGCACTGTGGGGGACCCTGGTCTCGCCGCGGGCGTTTGCCGGGAGCGCCGGTGCGGCGGAGCCGCCAGTCGTCGCACATCGGATCAAGGCCCGGATCGACCCTGGGTCGGCATCGCTCGCGGTCACCGACCGGTTGACACTGCCCCCCGGCCGGACAGACTGGGACCTGATCCTGCACGGGGGGCTGTCCCCGCGTGTGGTCGAAGGAGAGGCAACCCTGGAGAGCCAGGGTCGCAACGGTCACCTGGAGGGCTTTCGATTGCGCTTAAGCGATGCTTCGGACGGCAACGTCGCACTCGCCTATGGCGGCACCGTGCGCCACGAGCTATCCAGCGAGCGCGAGGGCATGGGTCGGGAGCGCCAGACCAGCACAGGCACCATCGGCCCCGAGGGAGTCTTCCTGGACGGTGCGAGCGCCTGGTATCCACTGATCCCCGGGAGCCTCCAGCGCTTCGAGCTCGAGGCCAGGCTCCCCGCAGGCTGGTCCGCAGTCTCCCAGGGCGCTGGCCCGGGACCGGCCCCCGACCCGGCCAGCCCCGGACTCTCCGTCTGGTCCGAGACCCAGCCTCAGGACGACATCTACCTGATCGCCGCCCCTTTCACGCTCTACCGGGAACGAGCCGACGGCATCGAGGCCCAGGTCTGGCTGCGCCAGCCCGACCCGCAGCTCGCCTCCGGCTATCTCTCGGCCACCGGAGAGTACCTGGACCTCTACAACCGGCTCGTCGGCCCCTACCCCTATGCCAAATTCGCGCTCGTGGAGAACTTCTGGGAAACCGGCTACGGCATGCCCTCCTTCACCCTGCTCGGACCCCGGGTCATCCGGCTTCCATTCATCGTCCAAACCTCCTATCCCCACGAGATCCTGCATAACTGGTGGGGCAACGGGGTCTATGTGGACTACTCGCAGGGCAACTGGAGCGAGGGACTCACCAACTATCTGGCCGACCACCTGATGAAGGAGCGCCAGGGCCAGGGCGCCGCCTACCGCAGGGACAGCCTCAACGCCTATATGGACTATGTCTCCGCGGGCAAGGACTTCCCGCTCGCGCAGTTTCGCGGTCGACACGGGGACGCGAGCCAGGCGGTGGGCTACGGAAAGTCCGCCATGCTGTTCCATATGCTCAGGCGCGAGCTTGGCGACGACGCATTCATTCGGGGCTTGAGGCGATTCTATGCGGACAACCGCTTTCGCTACGCGAGCTACGACGCTCTGCGCCTGGCCTTCGAGGGCGCGGGCGGCACAGACCTCAAACCCTTCTTCGTCGCCTGGACCGGGCGCACCGGGGCGCCGCGGCTGGCCCTCTCCGAGGTCGGGGTCGAGCCCAGCGGGACCGGCTTTCGGGTGACCGGGCGGTTAGAGCAGACCCAGGAGGCGGCACCCTACCCTTTGTGGGTCCCTGTCGTCATCCATCCGGAGCGGGGCGCGCCGGTGGGGCTGCGGGTCCGGCTCGCCGGCCGCACGGCAGACTTCCAGACCGACCTGCCATCCCCGCCCCTGCGCCTGGCGGTGGACCCGGCCTTCGACACCTTCCGGGAGGTGGCCCCCGGCGAGTCCCCGGTATCCTTAAGCCGCCTGTTCGGCTCGGAACGCGGACTGCTGGTCCTGCCGGCGGATGCCGCCCCGGAGATGCTCGCCGGCTACCGGGGGCTCGCGGAGGGCTGGCAAGGCGGACACGCCGGCTGGGCGATGGTCCTGGACCGGGACACCCCCGGCCTGCCCGAAGACCGCCCGGTCTGGCTCCTCGGCTGGGAGAACCGCTACCTGCCTCGATTTGCGCAAGACAGCCGCGGGTTCTCCCTGGACCCGGCGAGCCGTCGCCTGACCATCGCTGGCCAACCGGTCGACGCCCAGCGCGCAAACCCGGTGCTGACCCGGGAGCAGGCCGGTCAACCGCTGGGCTGGATCGCCGCCGCGAGCCCGGTCGCATTGCCCGGACTCGCCCGCAAGCTCCCTCACTACGGCAAATACGGCTATCTGGTCTTCGACGGGGCCGCCCCAGACAACCGCATCAAAGGCCAGTGGCCGCCCGGGGACTCCGGGCTGGTCCACTGGTTCGGCACGGCGCGGCCCGAGCTTAACCTACCGCCCGAGCAGGCACTGACCGCCCCTTGAATCAAAGCCCGACACCACGAGAGTCAACCTCCATGCAGATCGCACTCTTCGGCGCCACCGGAGGCACCGGCCGCCAGGTCCTCCTACAGGCACTTGATCAGGGCCACCAGGTCAATGCACTGGTCCGCGACCCCTCCAAGCTGCCAGCGGGCCACATCGGGCTCACCCCCATCCCTGGCGATGTCCTGAACCAGGCAGCCGTCGACGCCTGCATCCAGGGCGCCGACGCCGTCGTCTGCGTCCTTGGCACCCGCGCCGGCGCCGAGCCGATCGAGTCCCACGGCACCCGAACCATCGTCAAGGCCATGCAGACCCAGGGCGTGCGCCGGCTGATTGCAGTCACCTCGCTTGGCGTCGGCGACAGCAGGGACCAGATCCCCTACTTCTTTAAGATCCTGATGCGGATCGCACTCAAGAAGACGATGGCAGCCAAGGAAGAGCAGGAGCGCACCATCATGGAAAGCGGACTCGATTGGACCATCGTGCGTCCCGGCGGACTCACGGACGGACCCCGCACCGGCACCTATAACTCAGGCCTCGACAAGACCATCATGGCCCGCCGGGTCTCTCGCGCCGACGTGGCGGACTTCGTGCTGCGGCAGCTCGCAGACGACCGCTACCTGCGCCAGACTCCGGCCATTTCTTAAGTCCCTCGGGACCGGTACATGGCGTCGCGAAGAGTCGCCAGGCCCGCCAGTCGTCTTTTTTATCGGTTTGTTACGGCTGCCACGCGGTGGCGCTGGCCATAACATCCGGCTCGCTTCGGGGATCGGGTCGATCAGGGTCGGCTCGGTCTTGCCTGGCTGGTGAGGGAGCCCAATGACGTCGGGCCCCGATAGGACCGCGACTGTTGCAACCCAACCCTATTGAACCTGATTGATACCCAGGCTGATCCGCTGGTACAAGCCACCAGTCCCCATACTGTGGCGTGGTGTGCGTAGTGCCACACCCCCCTAAATCAGTCGGGGCACTGGATGGATGACCGCCGGGTATTCGTGGAAGAGATTGCAGAGCACCAAGTGATCACAAAGGACACCGTCCACACCTGGGTCCCATCCATACACATGCCCGCTAACCGCATCGGGCGCTTCTGGAGCTTCAAAACGGCGGAAGTCGATGACTGGGTCCCGACTGGCGGCACCGGCCGCGCGGCCACGGGCCTCGCCGCGGGGGGAGAGGAGTGACCGCGTCCACGCTCGATATCTTCGCACTCCGTGACTCGGTGGTCGACGAGTACAAGCGCTTCGCGACCTCGTTCACCACCATCCAGTTTTGTAGGTCCTGTCCAGCGTGCCGGAACGGGAACGTACCCTGCGCGCGGACGACAGTGGGGCGAGTTTCATTGCGTTCAAACTGCACCAATTCATCTCTGGCGCCGGCCATGCCTATGCCACGCTGGAGCCCGCTGGGCAACGAATCATTACCGTCGACGGGCAGCAGTTCCTGCCTGAGCACCCCGGCAAGTGCCTGTACCCTATCCACTTCTGTCGCGACTGCGGACACGAATACCACCCGGTCCGGCTCGCCGACGAGGACGGTCGGCAAGTCATCTTCGCCCGTAGCATCGATGACGCCCCACCCGCCGCGGACGAGGAAAAGGCGCCAGACGACGACACGACCGACCGCGAGCAGTTCGGTTTCGTCACGCTTCATCCCGCCCCTGACGGAGATTTCACGTTCGACGACCGCGACGATGACTACCCCGAGACCTGGCTGGAGCACGACGCGGCGGGCAACCCGCGGCTCAAGCCCCACTACCGGGGCGCGCGCCCGCGGCAGCTAAGGGTCGCCCCGGACGGTGCCGTCGGCTCGGGTGCTCTCGCCTGGTTCCTACCCGGAAAGTTCCGGCTCTGCCTGCGCTGCGGCAACACCCAGGGCGGCTCCGCGCGGGATCGGACCCGGCTCGCCTCGCTGTCAGCGGAGGGTCGAAGCTCAGCCACCACGGCGCTGGTCGCGAGTGCGCTACGTTGGATGCACGGTGTGCAGTCGGGCGGACGCGGAGGAGGAGCCCGATCCTGGCCCCTTTAACCGACTTCGGTGACAGCGAGCCGGTCGGCGAAGGTGTCATCGAGTTGCGTGTCCATGTCGGCGCCGGATACCGCTTGTACTGTGGCCGCTACGGAGCATCGGTCGTCCTGCTCCTGTGCGGCGGAGACAAGAGCTCCCAGGCAGCGGATATCAAGCGGGCCAAGGCACTGTGGTCCGAGTGGAAAAAGAGGCAAACATGAGTAAATTGAAAGGTGTCGTTTCGCACCACGAGCGCGAGATCGCCGAACTGCGTGCCGACCGGGAACTGGCGGTCGCGTACCTGAAAGCAGCGATGGAGTCACTCGACGATCCCGACGAGCGAGCCGCCGGTCTATTGGCGCTACGCACCGTGGCCGAAGCCCATGGCGGCCTCGGGGCGGTGGCGGCCGAGGCCGGCATCAGCCGGGAATCGCTGTACCGCTCTCTGTCACCCAAGGGCAACCCAACACTGAAGACCTTGCTGGCCGTACTGAAAACAGTGGGCATGCGCCTGTCGGTCGAACCGGAACGCCAAGCTCATGCTTGATGGGTCGTTACTCCGGTAGCCGGGGGCGTATGAATGGCTGTCTTGAGAACCGACATCGAAAGGGCTCTCGATGAGCTCGCCTCCCAGGAGGAAGGGATGCGGTTTCAGGGACTTGCGGTAGTTCTCGGAAAGAAGCGCTGGCCCGAGCTAATCGCCCGCCAGCGCAAGAAGGATCATGGCCTCGATGCCTACGCGCCCCCAAGCCTGACGCCGGAGAATATCGGCAAAGGGCTTGCCGCCCCGATCACGCCGACGCAGAAGAAGATTTCTGGAGTACAAAGGGGCCAGTCTCGAATTGATTTGCGCCGGATGCGGAGGAGGAGCTCGATCCCGGCCCCTTTACCCCAGTGCCCGTGTCGAGGCGCTGCCCGACGCACTGACGCGGCGCTTCATGCTCGCGCTGCTGCGCGACGCCTTCGGCTTCGCCGACCTGGCGGAACCCCCGAGAGAGTGGGCGTCCCGCCCGCTTGGCGGGCAAGATGCCCGCCCTCCTTGGCCCCTGACCGCCATCGACCCCGCCGGCCGGGTCCCCCTGGTCTGCGTCCCCGCCGGCTCGGGTCTCGACACCTCGCACCAGGCCCTCGGCGACGGACACCGTCGCCGCAGCGCCTTTGGGCTGGTCCAAGAGTTTCTGAACACCGCGGACCAGGCCCTGTGGGGCATCTGCTCCGACGGCCTCCGGCTGCGGCTGGTGCGCGACAACGCGAGCCTCACCAGGCCGGCCTTGGTGGAGCTGGACCTCTCCCGGGTCTTCACCGAGGGCCTGTACCCGGACTTCGCCGCCGCCTGGTTGCTGCTGCACCGCTCCCGCTTCGGGCGCGCGGACCAAAGCCCCGATACCTGCCCGCTGGATGCCTGGCGCTCGGCCGCCCGCGAGGAGGGTACCCTGGCGCGTGCGCGCCTGCGCGGCGGTTTCGAGGACGCGCTGCTCACCCTCGGCCAGGGCCTCCTCGCCCACCCGTCCAACCAGGCGCTGCGCCAAGCCCTGCACGGCGTCACACTCACGCGGCACGACTATTTCGGCCAGCTCCTGCGGCTGGTGTACCGGTTCATCTTACTGCTCACGGTCGAGGAGCGCGGGCTCCTGCACCCCAAGGGCACGCCGGGCGAAGTCCAGGACCGCTATACGTCCGGCTATTCCTTCGCCGGGGCGCGGAACGCCGCCGAGCGCAAGCGGCTCATCAACGAGCTGCCGGTACGCAACCCCGAGCTGGCGGACGAGTGGAACCGCGAGAGCCGCGTCGCCCAGGGCACCACCCACTTCGTCCGCCAGGCCGGGCGCTACCCGCTGTGCGGTAAGGGCGACATCAATACCTATGCCCTGTTCGCCGAGCACAACTGGCGCCTTGATATCGGCCACTCGATTCGCATCGCGGTTTGCCGTGGCGGCTATCGAGCCCAGGAGGCGTGCATGATCCCTACGCCGATCTGGGATACGCTCCTGGAGAAGGCGGCAACGGACAACGGCTTCGACCTGCAGGGGACGCAGGACGGGGCATGGATAACTTTCGCGAGCAGTCAGACCGGCCTGCGCATCTGGCTGCGCGTCCTGGACGGGCCGGCATACCAACGCTTCGGGATGGGGTTTCAAACCCCGTCGTGCCCGGGAGTCACCACCGGCGGCAGGCGAGCCTTGCGCGGGGATCGGTCCCGGCAAACCCACTCCGCCTTGACCTGGTAAGGCGCATTCCTGACATTGGCGGCAATGGTTCCCTTAAGGAGCGCCACGATGCACCCTATCCACGCAGTCGCCACCGTCACCTCGAAAGGCCAGATCACCTTGCCGAAGCCCATCCGTCAGGCATTGGGTATAGCCGTCGGCGGACGGGTCGCCTTCGATCTGCGAGGTTCTGAAATCGTGGTCACCCGAGCGGACGAGCCGGAGCACCAGGACCCTGTTATCGCAGCCTTTTTGTTCCTGCTTGAGCAAGACATCAAGGGCGGTAAACACCTCTCCACGCTGCCGGAAGAGCTCGCCCAGTCCATGCTGGCCAATCTTCGCCATCCAACGGACAGCGACCAGGAAATCCTTGGCGACGTGGCACTAAGGCAACGGCACGGTTGGACACTCCTGTTCCATACCTGCCTCATTGAGCAACTGCAACGACTGAAGATGGCGGCGGACCGGGCACAAGCGTCCGATCCTCCCGGCTTTGCGGCCAACGCCAACGTCAAGCTGTTTCGTGCCCTTGGCGAACTGATCCTGGAGACGGTGCCGACGGACCCGGCGCGGGAGGATTACCGGTAGGGAAACACCATGGGCAGGGGCTACCGCCACTGGCGCCGGGCGAAAATCGGACAGCGATTCCGGCTGGTCTTCCGTTACGACTCCAAGGCGAGGGTAATCGTCTTTGCCTGGGTGAATGACGAAGACACGCTACGGTCGGCAGGCAGCAGGTCCGATCCCTACGCCGAATTCCGAAAGATGCTGGATCGCGACTGCCCACCCGATAGCTGGGATGCACTGCTCGCGGCAAGCCGGCCGGATTGGACTGGGCCAGGGCCCGGAGAATAAGAAGCACCCTTAGTCGGCGGCGTCGATCGTCATTCAGGCCAGCCAGATTACGCCGGACTGTAGGGTGCGGTGAGGAACGAACCGCACCGCGGTTTGTTTTGGCAACCCCCTCGTGCTGCTGGCACGTTCGGATGGCGCCAACCCTGTTTACCATGTGCTTGGGCAGACACTCACTGGCCGATACCTGTTGTGCATCGTCATCCGTTTCCCGGACGGTAAGGGGTATCCGGTTACTGCAAGGCCGAAGAGCGAACGCGAACGACAACGCTATCGACATCACCCGGAGTTGGAGCGCGAGGACATCCTTGCCTGTCTGCATTACGCGCGGCTGGTGGTCTCCGGCGAGCCGCTGCGACGAGTCGCCTGATGAAGGTGTTGTGCGACGTCCATCTGCCTTATCGGTTGGTGAACCAGCTTCGCCAGCGAGGTGTCGACGCCACCCATGTGAACAGAATCCTGGATGGCTCCGAGTCGGCTCCACCGCCCGCCCCGCATCGACCTCCAGTACCGGAAAGGTCTGCTCCGCCAGATTGACGGTGTCGCCCGGTCAATCTCGCCGGCCGTAGAAGCGCACCACCCGCGAAGAGCTATTCGTTGGACTGTCGAATCCGGAGTGGCAACGCGTCGGGTCGAAGTTGGTCCCAGCGCTGTTCCACGGACACATCTCAATCACACGGCCTTGTGAGTATTGCCAGATTCCGTGCCGATCCAGGACAAAGTGCGCGATGCCGCTTGCGAAAGGGTGCGCGGAGCTCCGCAGATCGTTCTTGCTCGGCCCGGGTACAACGTTCGAGTCCCAGGCATGTGTATGCCAGGTGCAGGAGACGTTGCGGCTGCCTCTGGGGTCCAGGGGCAGGGCTAATCCGACTTCCCCTTGACCGCCGACATCGGCTTGTACCACCGAGGCCAGCCTATCTGTCGCCTTGTCGTTCCAGCACAATCCAGCAATCTCGCGGCCGCTCGCCCGCGTGTAGTTCACGCCATCGATGAGCACGTCAGCCGCGTACTGCACAACCTTCTTTGATCCGCCCGATGGGAAAGGACCAAGCATGGATGTCGCCGCACAACCGGCGCACGTCGCTATGGAAAGCATGGCGACCGCAGCTCCCGCAGACATCTTGATCATCGGCTTCTCACCCGGGCTATTGTGCGCACGACGAACATCCCACCGAGCTACTCGCGACGCTGCCGGTCGCCTCGCTCCACAACCGACCTTCCGGCCGCCTCCCGACCCGCCCTCACATCCACCCGCCACAGGAGCGCCCCGCCGATCAGGAACAGGATCAGGATGGGCAGGAGCGAGAGCCGCGGGTCGCCGGTGAGCGCTGCCGCGCTGCCCACCAGGAATGGGCCCAGCACCGCGGCGAACTTGCCGACCATGTTGTAGAAGCCAAACAGCTCGGCGGTCTGGCCCTCCGGGATCAGGCTGGCGAAGACCGCCCGGGAGAGTGCCTGGATACCGCCCTGGACCAGGCCGATGGCGACCGCGAGTGCGTAGAAGTGCCAGAGGTGCGCCATCTGAGAGGCCCCGGCCACCACCAGCATATAGACCCCGATGGCGAGCAGGATGCTGCGCTTGGCGCCCCAGCGCTCGCCCAGCCGGCCAAATACGAGCGCGGCGGGGAATCCGACGACTTGGGTGATGAGCAGCGCCACCATCAGGCTGGAATCTGGGAATCCCAGCGAGAGCCCATAGTCCACCGCCATGAATACGATGGTGTCTACCCCGTCGATATAGAACCAATAGGCGATCAGGAAGAGAAAGGTGTTTGGGAAGCTCCGGATCTGCCGAAATGTCCCGGACAGCTCGCTGAAGGCCCCGCGTACCGCGGCGCCCAGGGTGCGGCGACCGGCCCCGGCGGACTCGGGAACGAAGAGCGCGAGCGGCACCGTAAAGACCGCCCACCAGAGCGCAACCATGAGGAAGGCGGTCTGGACCGCCGCACCCTTGTCTGCCAGGCCGAAGGTCTCCGGGGCCAGTACCATCGCGACATTGAGTCCGAACAATAGACCGCCGCCCAGATAGCCCAGTGCATAGGCGAGCGAGGAGGCCCATTCGTAGCGATCGGGCGGGGCTACATCGGTAATCAGTGCGTCGTTGAAGATATTCCCGCCGAAGAACCCCAGAAGCCCCACCAGATAGAGCCCGAGCGCGGCCAGCCAGTGCCCGGCCGCGAGCCAGTAGAGCGCCCCGGTTGCAAGCACCCCGAGCAGGGTAAAGCCTAGCAAGAACCGCTTCTTGGCCCCGAGCTGATCGGCCAAGGCCCCGAGCAGCGGCGCCATACAGACCAGGATCAGGCTGGCCGCGCTGCTGGTATAGCCCAGTGCCCGGGTGCTGTCCGTTACCGAAAGCCCAGCCCCCCAGAACTGCTTGAAGAAGACCGGAAAGAACCCGGCGATGACTGTGGTCGCGAAGGCCGAGTTAGCCCAGTCGTAAAGCGCCCAGGCCATGACCGGCCGACGCAAGCCCCGGGGGGCGGATTCATGCGATTCCATGTCTTTACCTTATCGAAAGCGCAGACGATGGGTTTCGCTGCGCTCTACCCATCCTACGGGAATATCTGCCCAGTTGCGCAACGGTGTCCAGAACGTCGATGCCTTGGCGTCTTGGCGCGAGACGCTTCATTCTCTCGGCGCACGCTCAGGCGCCCTGCTCGGCCGCGACCAGCAGCGCCATCCGCACCAGCTCGGCCAAGGACTCAGCGCGCATCTTCTCCATCACTCGGGCGCGGTGCGCCTCTACGGTCTTGGCGCTGACCCCGAGCGCGGCGGCGATCTCTTTGTTCGACTTGCCCTCGGTCACCATGTCCATGACCTCGTGCTCCCGGGGGGTGAGCTCCGCGAGGCGCGCGGCGATCTCGGCGCGGTTGGCACGATTGGCGCGCCAGCGCTGATCGTATTCCAGCGCATGTCGGATGCTGCGCAGCAGATCCTCGTCGTGAAACGGCTTTTCGATGAAGTCCACGGCCCCGGCCTTCATCGCCTTGACCGCCATGGCCACGTCCCCATGGCCGGTGATGATGATGACCGGTATTCGATAACCCTCCCTGGCCAGATAGACCTGGAGCTCCAGCCCGCTCATGCCGGGCATTCGCACGTCGAGCAGCAGGCAGCCGGCGCGCCCGGGGTAATAGTTCGCGAGGAACGCATCGGCGGACTCGAAGGTCAGCACGCGCATGCCCGTGGACTCGATCAGCCATTGCAGGGAAGTGCGCATGGCCTGGTCGTCGTCCACCACAAAGACTGTGGGCTCGCTGGTCATCTAACTCATTCCTATCAGTTTATCCGGGATCGGCTCGCAGCCCGCCGGGGGCGGCGGGGCAAGCGGCAGGGACACATGGAAGGCGGTCCCGCGCCCGGGCTCGGACTCGGCCCGGATGCGTCCCTCGTGGTTTTCCAGGATGGTCTGGCTGATCGGCAGCCCCATGCCCATCCCGGTCTCCTTGGTGGTAAAGAATGGGTCGAAGAGTCGGGCAAGCCGTTCGGGCTCCACCCCGGGCCCGGTGTCCTCGACGCTCACACGCGCCTCCTCCCCATCTCCCTGGGTGCGGATGACCAGCCGCCGCGACTGCGCCGGCACTTCCTCCAGTGCGTCCAGCGCATTCTGGACCAGGTTGAGCAGGACCTGCTCGATCTGCACCAGGTCCACCCGCACCGGGACTGGCGCGGGGGCCAGGTCCAGCTCGATCTGGATCCCGAGCCGGGCGGTCTCCAGCTCGACGAACGAGCACACCTCCCGCACCAGGTGGTTGAGGTCAGCCTCGGCCCGGATGGGCGGCTGCTTGCCCACCAGGGCACGCAGACGCCGGATGATCTCGCTCGCCCGCTGCGCCTGGCTTGCGATCTGGGCCAGCGCGCCCAGCAGGTCCTCGACCTGGCCCGAGCCTCCGTGGATGCGTCTGATGCAGCCGTTGGCATAGTTGACGATCGCCGAGAGCGGCTGGTTGAGCTCATGGGCCATGCCGGTGGCCACCTCGCCCATGGTGCTCAAGCGGCTCACATGGACCAGCTCAGCCTGATGCTGGCGGGACTGCTTCTCCGCCCGGCGCACGGCGGTGATGTCCCGGGCGTAGATGTTGACATAGCCCAGGTCCCGGATGGGTGCAAAGAGTAGCGCATAAACCTGGCCTGCCAGCTCGATCTCTCGCTCCCGGGGCTCCCCCTCGGCCAGTGACTCGGCCACCTCGGCCCCCCAGTCCCCGGGCAAGTCCCCGCCCGGCTCGATACCCCAGGCGCGCAGCATGGGGCGGCTCGCGTTATTGGCGTAGACGATAGCCCCGTGCGCGGTCACCCGTAGGATCGGGTTGGGGCTCTCGCCGGCGAACCTGGCCAGGCTCTTGATCTCCCGCTCGGCGTGCTTGCGGGCGGTGATGTCGTGGATATAGAGGGTATAGAAGCGTTCCGACTCCAGATCGATAGGGACGATCGAGATCTCGACCGGGATCTCGGTCCCGTCCGCCTTCAGGGCCACCAGCTCGCCGCGCCCCTCGGGCTCCAGACCCCCGTGACGGGACCGGGCCAGGAGTCGTCGGAAGGCCGCCCGCGCCACCTCCGGCAGGAAGCGCTCGGCGAACGGACTGCCGATCAGGTCGTCGCGGCCCCACCCGAAGACCCGCAGCACCGCCGGATTGGTCTCGATGATGCGTCCCTCGTGCTCCAGGGTAACGATGGAGTCCAGGGATGCCTCCATCATGGCTGCCTTCAGCGCCTCGCTTTCCTGCATCGCCGCCCGATGCCGGCGGTCCATCTCCTCGCGCGCCTTGAGCACGAGCTGGGTAAAGTGTGCGATCCAGTCCTCCAGAAGCAGGAGCTGGTTGCCCTCCCGCTGGAATCCCGGCTCCGGGATGCCGAGCGCACGCTGGGAGAAGCGGGTCATACGCTTCAACACCTTATTGAGCCGGGACGAGACCAGATAGATGACCCCGGTAAACACCAGGATAAACACCAGGGCAGCCAGAAAGCGCTGGCGGCGCTCGAAGATACGCACATGTCGAGACATGCGCTCCACATTGGCCTGGGTCACGAAAGTGGCGAACAGCAGGTTGGAGTCGGCCCCCTCGTACCCCGGCAGCGACTGTGAGGTGATGAGATAGCCGTCGGTCCAGTCGTCCAGGGTAGTCCCTGGTATCAGTGTCAGGGAATCCTGGCTCGCCAGGATGCGCTGGTCGTCGCCGTCCACCAATGCCACCGCCGCCCGACTCGAGTCCACGCCGCGCTGAGATGCGGTCAAAAACGCGTCGTCGATCG
Source organism: uncultured Gammaproteobacteria bacterium (assembly GCA_963780725.1). Classification (GTDB taxonomy): domain Bacteria; phylum Pseudomonadota; class Gammaproteobacteria; order Chromatiales; family Chromatiaceae; genus Thiodictyon. The sequence goes on along the minus strand of CAWACV010000001.1, from coordinate 1,584,025 downwards.
GCACCAGGACCACCAGATGGCCCATGTGATAGCCACCCGCGTCCTCCACCGCATCGCTCGCCATGAGATAGAGCCCGTCGTCCCGGCGCACCGGGACCAGCCGCACCTCCCGCGGGTCCAGAAATTCGGGCGGGATGCCGGTCGCCAGGTCCGGCGGCAGCGGTGCGAGTCCCGCCTGGTAGACCTCCCGCACCCGGCCCCGGTTGTCCGTGAGGATCACATGGCTCGGCGGACGCAGTGCGTCGCGCTCGAAGAAATCGGGGAGCCAATAGGGTCGGAAGTCCTCGTAGACCACGGGGGCAACGGTCTCGTCGTCGGACCAGAACTGGGGCTCCAGATACTCCGAGAGACGCCGGTGGTTGGCCAGCAGCCGGGTGGTCATACCATAGGCCGCGAGATAGCGGTCGAAGCGGATCAGGCTCTCGCGTGCCTGGAGGTCGAGCTGGGCCTCCAGCTCCTGACCGAAGATCTTGCCCACCTGGCGCGACTGGACCTGGTCCAGGATCACCCACACCGCAAGGCCCGCCGCGAACCCCACCACGATCGCGATCACCGGCATGGGCACCCGCCGCAGCACCCGGATGAGCAAGGGCTTCAGACGGATGCCCCTGATGCGGAATCTTGTAGGTCTCACGCCAAGCCGCCAGGAGCGCCAGAAAGTCCCCGGGGACGTGCCGTTGCCCCGGGCACCCCGTCCGCGGACATGACTGGGGACACCCGGGCGTCGCGGCATCCGGGCGGAGCAACTGGCGGTCTTGGGTTCAATCGGGACTCCGAGGCAGGCGGGTAACCGGCGAGAGTCTAGCGAAAAGCCCGCCCCCGGGTACGACGCGCCGCCCTGGCGCCCAATCCCCCGCCCGTTGGACAATGGCCAGCCATCTTGAGCCCCAGCCCAGAGCACCCCATGGCCCCCAGCGATCCGCAGACCCCAGTCGTCACGGCCCCTCAAGCCGCCTCCTTACCGCGCCGGCTCGGTGCCATGGTCTATGACTGCGCCCTGCTATTCGCGGTCCTGGCGGTCGCCGTCTGGCTGCTCATCTACCCTTACGAGCTGATCTTGGCTGAGCCATTCCCCAACCGGGAGCCGCTCTATCGAACCCTGGAGCAGATCTATCTGCTCGCGATCATCGTCGGCTTCTATAGCTATTTCTGGACCCACGGTGGGCAGACCCTCGGGCTGCGCGCCTGGCGACTGCGACTGGTGCGCGAGGACGGCGGGCCAGTCTGCATCCGGGACGCACTGCGCCGGCTCGGCTGGGCGACCTTGAGCCTGCTGCCCGCCGGGCTCGGGCTCTGGTGGTGCCTGATCGACCGGGAGGGGCTCGCCTGGCACGACCGGCGGTCTCGGACTAGGCTGGTGACAGTGCACTGAAAGACAGCAGCGACTATTTGCGGACCGGCGCGTTTCGCGGCGAGCCGGGCCGGTGAGGCCGCGCCTTCGTTGTCGGCTGCCCCCGGGGTGCCGCGCCATCGTGCCGCCGGATAACCGCCGCATCTCGGCCAAGAGACCGCCATGAAAAACGCACGCATGCAGTTTGACCTGAGCTTCTCCGGACCCCCGAACCAGCGGCGCGACGAGGCCGATCCGTTTCGGATTCTGGTGCTCGGCGACCTCGGCGGCGCGGCGGGCACACCTTTGGCGCAACGCAAGCCGATCGCCGTCGACATCGACAACTTCGAGCACGTCTTCGAGCGCCTCGCGCCGCGGATCGAGCTCGAGCTGGACGGCACGGCGCTGACCGTCGAGCTGCGATCTCCGGACGACTTTCATCCCGACCGACTGATCGGGCGCCTGGCCCCCTTCGCAGCCCTGCACAAGCTGCGGGCGGAGCTCAAGGACCCCGCGCAGTTTCGCAGAGCGGCGGCGGCCCTGGGTGCCGCGCCCGCGGCAGCCGCCGACACCGCGGCCAGCGACGAGGACAATGCGGCGGACATCGAGCGTCTGCTCGGGCGCAGACCGGCGACCCCGGCTGCGACCGCCGCTGGCCAGGGGTTGAACATCGCGGATTGGCTGCGCGATCTCGTGGCCCCCCATGTGGTGCCGGACATCGGTGGCGAGCAACAGACCCTGCTCGCGGCGGTCGATGCGGCGATTGCCGAGCGGATGCGGCGCGTGCTGCACGACCCGGCCTTCCAGGCGCTCGAGTCGCTGTGGCGCGGCGTCGAGCGCCTTGTGCGCGAGCTGGAGCTGGGCGGATCGCTGCAGCTGTTCCTGCTCGATGTCTCGCGAGAAGCGCTGATCGAGGACATCCGCACCCACGGGGAGGATCTTTCGCGGTCGACCCTGCATGGACTCCTGTGCGGGCCACAGACCGAGCCGCCCGATGGACAGCCCTGGTCGCTGCTGGTCACCGATCTGAGCTTTGGCGCCGACCTCGGCGACCTGCAGCTGCTTGCCGCGCTCGGTGCGCTGGCCGGGCGGGCCGGAGCGCCGCTGTTGGCCGCCGCCAGGCCATCGTTGCTCGGCTGCGGCACGGCCGAGGGGTTGACCGATCCGTCGACCTGGCAGTCGCCAGACGCGGCAACGGCGACCTTCTGGCACGCACTGCGCCAGAGTCCGCTGGCGCCCTGGATCGGGCTCGCGGCCCCGCGCCTCCTTGCACGCCTGCCCTACGGTGCGGGCAGCGACCCGATCGCCGCCTTCGCCTTCGAGGAGCTGGCCGCACGCGAGCACGAGTCCTATCTGTGGGGCAGCCCGGCACTCGCGCTCGCACTGCTGGCGGGCCAGGCATTCGCGAAGGCCGGCTGGGATATGGATCTGGATGCCGGACTCGACATCGCAGACCTGCCCAGCCACATCTACCGGGAAGACGGCGAGGCGCGCCAGCAACCCTGCGCCGAGGTTGCCATGGGCGAAACGGCTGGCCAGGCCATGCTACTGCAAGGCATCGTGCCGCTCCTGAGCCATCGCAACCGCAACGCCGTGCGCGTGATGCGCTGCCAGTCGATCGCGGACCCGAATCGGCCGCTGCAAGGGGCCTGGGTGGGCACAGCGGGGAGATAGGCCCGAGCGTTCGGTCCTGTCCCGCCCGTTCCACGGCTGGCGATCGACTGCACCGCGGAGATATCCTGGAATCGTTCAATCACAGCCAACATGCGGGTCCCCGAAGGTCGCTGTCGCCGGGGACCGCGGTATCTGGAGTATCCGCGACATGCCCTTGCAGATCGAGCTCGAGACCGACGGACCGGATCGGGGGGTCTTCGCGATCCGCGGTCTGCCGGAGGTCGGATCCGAGATCCTGGCGGCGGTCCGGCGGGTCGGCAACGGCCGCTACCTGACGGTGCACGGACTCTGGGTCGAGACCCCCAGCTGGCATCCCTGTGCCCGTCTGGACACGGGCAACGGAGCGGCCCGGTTCGCGGCGGAGTCAGCGCTGGTGGCCGGTATCAGGACCGCGGTCGGTGCCGAGCTGGAGATGCATGTGAGGCGCGGGGGGTTCTCGGACCTGGGACCGCTGGTCGTCCAGGGTCCAGGCCCCGCGCAGGTGGCCGAGACACGGCCAACCCCGGAGTCCCCGATCCCCGTCGAGCCGAAGTCGGACGCGGACGCGACGGTGCCGGCCCAGCCGGTCCCTGAAGGGCTCAGAGCCCCGGACCGCGCTCCACGGCTGTCGGAGATCGAGAGCCCGGTACCCGCCGCCGAGGAATCGGACTTGGTCTGGAACCCGGCGCCGCGGCCATCGGAGGACACCGGTGCGGCAGATCCAGTGCAGGACCTGGGGTACCCGGAGCCGCGGTCGAGCCCGCCATCCCCCCCCAAGGCACAGTGGTTAGCGCTGGTGCTTGTCGTAGTTGCAGTGCTCGCACTCCTGATCGGGATCGCGGTCTGGATCGCCACCGGGCGTCAGACTTCAGGTCCGACCCCGCAGCCCCAAGCGGAGCCGACGCAGCCCAGGATCGAGCCCGCCCGGACCCGCACCGAGCCGACCGCGACTCCCACGGAGTCGAGCCCGCCCACCCGGCGGCCAGTGCCAACCGAGGCGCCCGCGCCCGCCCGCGCATCCACTACCACCGGCAAGGCACGCTTCCTGGAGCTGAAGGCACAGAACCTCTCCCCCGAGACGCTCTTCGAGCATGGCGCCGAGGCCGACCGGGCCGGGGACTGCGAGGCCGCCATCCGGATACTGATCGATGCAGCCAAGCGCGACCCCGGGCTCGCCGAGCGGCTGGGTCAGCGCTACGACCCCGATGGTTTCCAGCCATCCGCTTGTTTCCCAGAGCCCAAACCGGACAGTGCGATGGTCTGGTACCAGAACGCGGCCGAGCGCGACATCCCGCGGGCGCAGCGGCGCTACGGCGAGCTGCTGCTGGACGAGGCCGCCTCCGGACCCATCTACCAGGACGCGCTCGACTGGCTGCGCAAGGCCGCCGAGGCGGGCGACCAGGCCGCGGCGCAGAGGCTCCAGGCACTCGGAGAACGCTGATCGACCCAACGGGAGGACCTATGCGACTCCTTTCGGAACACTTTGCGCGCCGGCTGCTCGCCCCTAACCTCTACTGCGTGGCCGCCCTGGTGGCCGCGCTGCCCGCACTCGCCGCGGAGCCCCTGCACCCCCCGGGCAAGCGCGACATCTTCGAGCGTGTGCTGACCCGCCCGGGGGCCACGATAGCCCCGACCGCCGGGGCGCCCGGACAGGAGCCCGTCAAGGCACTGTCCAGGCTCTATGTCTATGCGCATCGGTCGGTCGGCGGTGCACAGTGGCTGCGGGTCGGCACCGGCACCCGAGATACAAGCATCCTGGGCTGGCTGCCCGCGGATCGCACCGTCCCCTGGAAGCAGCAGCTCACGCTCGCATTCACCAACCCGGGGGCCGGGCGGGAGCGCATGCTCTTCCTGCGCGACTGGGAGTCTCTGAGGACCATCCTCGATAGCCCCTCCCCCGGCCAGGCTGCGGCCGAGCTGCGCAGCAGCGTCGATGCAGGCCGGCCAGACCCGCGGGTCCTGGCCCTGGAGCCCGCCAGCTTCATCGACCTGCGCAAGCGGTTTTATCTTCTGCCGATCCTGGACTTTGCCGAGTACCGGGCGGCGAACGGCGACAAGGTGCGGGCGCTCAAGGTCGCCTCGGTCGCACTGCCGGAGGCGATCGCCAACGCTGCGTCCAGCTCAGACGCGGCCGCCGACTATCGGGCCGCGGTGGTCTTCGTCATCGACTCCACGGTCTCCATGCGACCCTATATCGAGCAGACCAAAGCGGCGGTCGCGCGCTTCTACCGTCAGATCGCACAGGCGGGCTTGAGCGACCGGGTGGCCTTCGGCCTGGTCGCATTCCGCGCCGCCTCCCGGGACCCGGCCCGGGCAAGCGGGCTCGAGTTCGTCGCCCGTACCTATGTCAACCCGGCCGAGGTCCAGGACGGCCGGACCTTCCTGCAACGGGTCCGGAGCCTGGACGAGGCGCGGGTCTCCACCGACCGCTTCGACGAGGACGCCTACGCCGGCATCAAGACAGCCCTGGATACGCCGCAGTGGCGCCAGCGTTTCGCAGAGCGACATATCGTCCTGATCACAGACGCCGGGGCGCTCGACGGCAGCCAGCAGGACACGGCGACCGGCCGGCGCGTCCAGTCGGTCACCGGACTCGATGCGCAGCGCATCCGCAGCCTCGCCGGCGAATCCGGAACCTCCATCGCGGTGCTGCATCTGCTGACCCCGGAGGCACGGCGCACCGGCAACGCACTGCCCGCCGCCGGGCAGTACCGCACCCTGTCGAACAACCCCGGCAACCAGCAGACCGCCTACTTCCCCATCGCGGACGGCAGCGTCGCGGGCTTCGGGACCGCCGTCGATGCCTATGCCGGGCGACTGATCGAGAACATGACCCGCGACGGCGGGAGCGCGGCGAAGACCCCTGAGGCCGCGTCGGACGGGGCGAGCGCGCCCGACGACCAGACGGCCCGCATCCGGGCCATCGTCGACAGCCTGGGCCACGCCGCCCGGCTCGCCTATCTGGGCCAGGTCCAGGGGACCCGGGCACCGGAGGTCTTCGAGGCATGGATTGGGGACAAGGACTTCGCGGACCCATCGATCCACGCCGTGGACGTGCGGGTGCTGCTGACCAAGGATCAGCTCTCGGACCTGCAACAGGTCCTCAAGGGCATCGTCGAGGCCGCAGAGACGGATCTCGGCGCCGAGGATACCTCGCGCGGATTCTTCGACCGATTGGCCTCGGTGGCCGCCCGCTTCAGCGTAGACCCACAGGCCGGCGGCATCGACAAGTCCACCCGGCTCGCGGATCTGGGTCTGCTTGGCGAATATCTCCAGGGACTCCCCTACAAGAGCGACGTGTTGGCGCTCACCCAGGATACCTGGACCCGCTGGGGCGCCATGCGCCAGGTCGAGTTTATCGACCAACTGAAAAAGAAGATCCGGCGCTACGGGCTCTATTATGCCGACCGGGAGCAATGGGTGGATCTGGCGCAGAGCGGATCGGCCGAGCCCTCGGATCTGGTCTATCCGATTCCGCTCGACGAGCTCCCGTAACCGCCCGCCGCATTCGTTCGGTCAGGGGGGTCGCTGGAGCCTGGGAGCCAGAACGCCAGAATGGGCTCGGCTGACGGCTGCCCCGCAAGGCACGGACCGACGCGAGGGACTTGCCGCAGATGCAGTCGTTGACTATTTTGCAGTCATTGCAGTCATTCATCCAAGGGCTTCGGCAATGGCCGTCATCACGATCCGAAATATCGACGACGCACTCAAGGGACGGCTGCGGGTCGCCGCCTTCCGGCGCGGCTCGTCCATGGAGGAAGAGGCGCGGCGGATCCTGCGCGAGGCGCTGCCGCCGCCCACATCCGCAACAGGTCTGGGGACACGCCTGCACCAGCGAGTGCTGGAGGTCTCGGGGGGCGCGGAGCTGCCGACCCCCACGCGCTCCCAGCCCCGGGCGGCCCCCGATTTCGGCGACGACGGCCCGTGATCCTGCTCGACACTAACGTCGTCTCCGAGTGGATGAAGCCGCAGCCGGCCCCGGCCGTGCTTGACTGGCTCGACCGCCAGCCCGACGACCGGCTGTTCGTCTGCGCCATTGCCCGCGCCGAGATCTGGACCGGGATCGCGCTCCTTCCCGAGGGTCGGCGCAAGGCCGCACTCCAGGCCGCGGCAGAGGTCGTCTTAAGCGAATTCGACCGACGCTGCCTGGCGTTCGACTGCGACAGCGCGACGCAGTACGCATTCATCCTCGCCGAATCCCGGCGCTCCGGACGGCCGATCTCGGTCGAGGACGCCCAAATCGCGGCCATTGCGCTGCACCGAGGCTTTCAACTGGCCACCCGCAATGTAGCGGACTTCGATTTTCTGGGCGGTCTGGCCCTGGTCAATCCCTGGGAGACGGCTTAAGGCCACTGACCGGCTTGCCCCGCAGCCATTCGGCCACATGGCGCAGGAACCTGGGAGCCCGAATACCGACAGGCTTTCGGCCACGCCCCCCGGGGACCGGACGGTTATCATAGACGCCTGAGCCGGTCGCCCGGCAGCGCATCCCCGCGCGGTCTCAAGCCATTCCTTACCCTCGTCGCCCGACAAGATGGATCGTATCGCCAGACGTACCCTGCCCCGCTTCGCTGCCCGACGCCTGCTGGCGGCCATGGCGCTGCTCTTGCTGCCGCTCCTCGCCTGGACGGCCGCGGTTGCGGCGCCACTGACCCTGCCCGGCACCACGGTGCTGTATCAACGGGTCCTGACCAAGCCCGGTGCGGCGGCGAGCGACACCCCCGGCGCGTCCGGCGGACGCCTGATCACGGCCATGAGCCGACTCTATGTCTACGAGCGCCGCCGCTCGAAGGGCCAGGAATGGCTGAGAGTCGGCACCGACTCGGCAGGCAAGAACCTGCTTGGCTGGGTCCCGGCGGGCGAGACGCTGGCCTGGAACCAGCAATTGACCCTGGCACTGACCAATCCGGCGGGGCGCGAGCGGCTGATCTTCTTCCGGGACTGGGACTCTCTGCGCTCGGTGCTGGACTCCCCGGACCCGGCAGAGGCGGGGCGGGCCATCGTGGGCCAGATCGGCAGTGGCGTCCGGAACCCGCGGGTGCTGGCACTGGAGCCCGAGACCTATGTGGACCTCTACGACCGGTTCTATCTGTTACCGATCCTGGATCTGAAGGACTACACCAACAGCGCCGGCAACCCATTGCGGGCACTGAAGGTCGCCTCGGTCACCCTGCCCGAGCCCCCCGGCGCAGCGGCCCCGGCGCCCGTCCCATCGACCCCGGCGGACGACGCCCGCGCGCGGGCGGAGCAGCTCCGCGACTTCAAGGCTGCGATCGTCTTCGTGGTCGATTCCAGCATCTCCATGGGTCCCTATATCGACGAGACGAGAGAGGCGGTCGCGCGATTCTACGAGCGCATCCGTGCCGCCGGGCTGCTGGATAAGGTCTCATTCGGTCTGGTCGCCTTCCGCGCCCCGAGCGCCAGCGCAGATAAGAACCTGCGGCTCGACTATGTCGCGCGGGTCTATGCCGCACCCACCCAGGTCCGAAACGGGGACGATTTTTTGGCACGGGTCGCGGCACTGCGCGAGGCACCGGTCGCCACCGACCATTTCGACGAAGACCCCTATGCCGGGGTTCTGGCGGCGCTGGAGATCCCGGGCTGGCTGGATCGGTTCGACGCCCGGCATATCGTGCTGATCACGGATGCCGGTGCACTGGACGGCACATTCAATGCCCCGCCGGGGTCTGCGCCGGCTCGGGGCCAGGCGATCCAGGGGGTGGACTCCAGCACCGGACTCAATGCAGCCGCGGTCCAGGACCTGGCCCGCCGCGCCGGGGTGGCGATCTCGGTCATGCACCTGCAAACGCCGCAGGCCAGACGGGCGGAGAATCTTCCCCGCGCCGCGGAGCAATACAAGGACCTGGCGCGCAACGCCATGACCCAGCAGGAGGCCTATTTCCCCATCGCCGACGGCGAGCGGGCGCGCTTTCGGGCTGCCATCGACACCTTTGCCCAAGGCGTCATCGGTCAGATCGACCGCACCGCCCGCGGGCGCGCCGCACCCGGCGATGCTGCGGTCCGCGCCCCGACCGCCGCCCCATCGGACGCGGCGGACGACCGGGATCAGCAGTCGCGCATCCAGGCCATCGTCGCCTCCCTGGGGCATGCGATGCAGCTCGCCTATTTGGGCGAGCGTCGGCAGACCGCAGCCCCTGAGGTCTTCGAGGCCTGGATCGCCGATACGGATCTGGCCGACCCCGGACTGCGCACGGTCGAGGTGCGGGTGCTGATGACCCGCGATCAGCTCTCCGATCTCAAAGAGCTGGTCTCCCAGGTGATCGATACAGCCCAGGCGGACATGGGCGGGACCGACACCACCCAAGCCTTCTATGACCGGCTCGCGTCCATCGCCGCCACCTTCGAGCGGGACCCCAACGCCACCGGCCGGCGCCGCGCCCCGGAGCTGGCGCAGCGCGACCTGCTGCTCCAATACCTGGAGGGACTGCCCTACAAGAGCGACGTGCTGGATCTCAAGAAGAGCGACTGGACAAGCTGGGGCCTGCAACGCCAGGCGGACTTCGTGGACCGACTACGCAAGAAGGTCCTGCTCTATTCCCGCTATTATGCCGACAGCTTCGGGTGGATCGACATCGCACAAACCGACAACCCGCGCAACCGGGAAGCGGTCTATCCGGTTCCGCTCAAGGATCTGCCATGAGCGGGTGGATTCAGGACATCGGACTGCGAAGGCCGAGCCCATTCGCGGAGACACGCTTCTCCCGGAAACCATGGACCTGCTGCTCGACTGCGCCGACTTAAGCTTCACCCGCGGCAGCGGCGACCAGGCGTTCCGGGTCGAGATCCCGCGCCTGACGCTGCGCACCGGGGAGACGATCGCGCTGACCGGCGAAAGCGGCTGCGGCAAGAGCACGGCATTGGAGCTGCTCGGGCTGGTGGTGCGACCCCAGGCGGCCGGTCGATTCAGACTCGCGCTCGACGGGGAGACCCAGGACATCGCCGACCTGTGGGGACAGGACCGGCACAGCGCACTCGCACACACCCGCGCCGCTGCCATCGGTTTCGTGCTCCAGACCGGGGGCCTGCTGCCTTACTTAAGCGTGGCCGGGAACATCGCCATCAACCGCCGGCTGCTGCGTCTGCCGGAGCGGGACCCGGACCTGGACGCCATCGTCGAGCAGCTTCAGATCGGCGACCTGCTGCGCAAGAAGCCGGCCCAGCTCTCGGTGGGTCAATACCAGCGCGTATCCATTGCCCGCGCGCTGGCCCATCGGCCGCGCCTGGTGCTGGCGGACGAGCCGACCTCGGCGCTCGATCCGCGCTTGGGCGACGAGGCGATGGGGCTCTTCTTCCGGTTGGCGGAGCATTTCAGCACCGGCGTCATCCTCGCCACCCATGAGCACGCCCGGGTGCGCGCCCAGGGGCTGCGGGAGGTCCAGGCCAGGCCCCTGGCGGATGGGTTTGGATCGCGCTTCGAGGGATAGACCGGATGTCGGAGCAACATCGAGCACAGGCACACCAATCGCGCGTGGAAGGATTCCGCCTGGCCATCCAGGACCTCTGGCACGACCGCCGCACCACCCTGGTGCTGGTGCTGACCGTCGCGTCCATCGTCGCACCGCTGATGCTGCTCCTAGGGCTCAAGACCGGGGTCATCGCCACACTGCGTCAGGATCTATTGAACGACCCGCGCAACCGCGAGATCGTGGTCTACGGCGCACACCGCCTGGATCGCGCCTGGTTTGCAGCCATGGAAAGACGCCCGGATGTGGGATTCCTGATCCCCCGGACCCGCACCATCAACGCCACCATCGATCTGGTGGACGGCGAGCGCCGCCCGTTCGAGGCCATCGACCTGGTGCCCACAGCCCCAGGCGACCCGCTCCTGCCTCCCGGTCTGCCCTCCCCCGCCCGCGCGAGCCAGGTGCTGCTCACCGAGACCCTGGCCCGGCGGATCGGCTGGGAACCCGGCAAGCCATTGACCGGAATCTTCCGCCGCGCCCGCAACGGCACCCCGGAAAACGCCCAGTTCTCCCTGGAGCCCATCGCCACGATCCCCGAGGGCAACGTCGCTCGGGAGGCGGTCTTCACCCGGCTGGACCTGCTGGTCGCTTCCGAGGACTACCGCGACGGACTGCGCGACTCCCTGACCGACGATGGGCTGCGCACCCTCGACGCCAGCGGCCGGTCCGAATTTGCCGGGGCGCGCGTCTACGCCCGGGACCTGGAGTCGGTCGACACGCTGTCCGAGGCCATGCGCGCCCAGGGAATCGAGATCCGCACCCAGGCCGAGCGCATCGCCACGGTGCAGGCCTTCGACCGTACACTCTCCTTCATCCTGAAGGTCATCGGGCTGATCGGGCTCACCGGCTGTGCGCTGGCCTTGGGAGGCGCGCTGTGGGTCAACGTGGAGCGCAAGCGTCGGGACCTGGCGCTGCTGCGGCTCTTCGGATTCCGCAACGGCACCGTCGTGCTGATGCCCATGGTCCAGTCGGCCGTTATCGCGGCACTCGCCTTTGTACTGGCCTCAATGGCCTATCTGGCGGGCGCCGCCGCGTTCAACCGTACCTTGGGCCAGAACCTGGCGGGCCAGGGCTATGTCTGCCGGCTGGAGCCCGGTCACCTGGCCGCGACCGGGGCGGCCACCCTGCTGGTATCGCTGATCGCGGCGGTGGCGGCCGGGTATCGGGCGAGCCGGATCGATCCCGCGGAGTGTCTGCGGGGAACTTAAGCGTATGAAAATATCGTACTGGCGGTGTTGCGCGGGATGGCTCGTCGGCCTTCCGTCGTTGGTTGTCAGGCCCGATGCCCTGCATGGCTGGCGCTGAGTGTCTCGCGGCTCTTCCGACGAACGCTCGTGACGACCTCGCCGTGGTCGCCCTGGTCGTCGCGACGACGCCCTACCACGGGAGGGTCACGACAAGCTCGCCCTAACGCAGGCGCAAGGCGCGCCGCCGAGCGGCGCGGCGACGGCCACCACGGGCCGCGCGTCAGCCCGGGTCCCCGACGACCTCCTCGATGCAAGTCGCAGTCAGGATGCGCGTCGACCACCGGAGCAACGTATCAGCGTCCGCCGTATCGATCTCCGCGCGGACGGGTTCCGGGACCTCGCCGAACTTGAGCAGGAGCTGCGCGAGCAGGACCTTCGCCTCGCCCTTGCGCACGCCCAGGCGCTCGCCTTGTTCCAGCCCTTGCTGGATGAATCGTTCTGAAAAGGTACCCATAATGTCTGCCTCGTCGGGATATTCGCGTCGGTAGCGGGCGCGGTCGGCATCGTCAAGATCCGCGTAGATGTCTATAAAGTCAAGGTATTTCAGTTGCTTCTCGGGATCTGGCTCGAGGCTTGCCAGACCCCGCAGGGCATGCGCATAGGCATCGACCCGCATCTCGGGTGCATAACGCATGCACGGCAGCGTCAGCCGGGCGACGAGGTTGTCGCTGTCGCGAAAACGTTCATAGGCAATCGTCGCCAGCTCGCATGCCAGGTAGCGGAAGCTCAGGTAGGTGTGGCGGTCCCCGCCGAGGTCGAGTGTGCGCCGCGGCGCCTCTCCCCGCAGGAAGATCACGACCGGCACCACCCGGTCGGTCTTCAACAGCTCGCCCAGATCCAGGCAATAGTGGGCCAGCCGGTGGATCGAGAACCGTTGCGGATCGCTCTCCTCTTCGAGGACGAACAGCAGCGCTTCGCGGCGGCCGTCCGGCCACTGCACCAGCAGCGGCACGTCGAGCTCGCGGAAGCGGTCGCCGAGGCGGCTCTTGAGCTGCTCCTGGCGTACTGGCAGCACTTCGGCGCCGACCAGCCGGTCCCATGCTTCCTCGGCCGCGAAGAACGCCAGCGCCTGGTGCGGATAGTCCAGGATCAGGTTTTTGAAGTTTTGGTCGTGGCTCATCGGGCGATCTTAGCCGATCGGGCCGGCGTCGATGCGGACGCGCGGATTCCCGCCTTCCCGAGCGACCGTGGGCAGCAGGGCCTTGATCATCAATCCGGCCGCCCCTCGCTACGCCGCCACCGGCATCGGATAGGGCTGGCTGGGCGGGCGCGGTCGTCGGCGCGCCGGTCGCGGGGGCAGCGGCACCTGCTGGAGTACCTGCGCGAACAGCGATTCGTGGGTACGACCGAAGAGGCGCTCGGCGCCGGTGGTGCCGTCGGCGCGGCGGATGTGGAAGTTGTGCACGGCGGTGAGCGCCGCGAGCTTGCGGTCGCTGAGACGATGGCGCCCGTGGTGATGCAGGGCCAATTGGCCGTTGCGGCCCTCCACCCCGGAACTGCTGCGCTGGAAGCGATCGGCACATTCGCCGGCCGCCTGTTCCAGGCGCGCGCGCTCGGCGCCCGGCAGGGCCTGGAGCGGATGGGCGGGTTGGCGCAGCGGTTCGAGCAACTGGCCGCTCAGCGCGCGCAGTCGGTGCCGCGCCTCGGCGTGGGTGCTGCGCGCGGCGACGCGATCCAGATACAGGGCCGGAATCAGCTGTTCGGCGAGGGCACGCTCCAGGATGGGCGGCAGCGCGAGGGCCTCGACCTGCACCTGCAGGGTCGCGAAGAAAAAGGCGATGGTGGCCAGCAGTTGGGTGGTCAGTCGCTGCGCCTTGGCCAGGCGCTCGCGGGCGCGCGTGGGCAGCTCGGCGGTCGCGGCGAGGTGCCCGAGCCGCGTCCAGACCGCGTCGAGGCGCTCGGCAACCCGTTCGACGGGCTGCGCCTGCCCGTGCTCCAGATCGTACGGGTGATACAGGGTGCCAAGCTCGCGCACCAGTTCCCGCGCCTCGGCCTGACGCGCCTGCGCCAGGGTGTGCTCGGTTTCGGCCTGCACCAAGTCGGTCAGTGCAGCGTGGATACGGGCGGCAAATTCGGGCGGGCGACCGCAGGGACGGGGCGAGCGGTCTTCGTACGCCTGCTGTGCCGCCCGCTCGCCCTCCCAACGCGCCTGGGCGGCGGCCACGGTCGCGGCGGCCTGCCGGACCTGGCGGGCCAGGTGCAGACCGGTGGCCTTCGACACCTCGTGCTGACCATGGAAGAGGTCCGGCGAATGGTGGGCATCGAGGTCCGCCTCGACATGCCGGCGCAACGCCGTCGCCTCGTCGCTGGTGCTTTGAATCACTTCGACGTTCAACCCGACCAGGGCCGCTTGGAGCGCCTGCGTCCAGGTCGCGGCCGTGCGATCCGCCGCGTACCGCTCCAGGAAAAGAAAGCCCGACACCGGCTCCAGCGCCACCAAACAGATGCGGGGATGGAAGGTTTCGTCCTCGCACACCGTGACCTGCCGGTGGGGCATGCCCGGCGCCAGCGCCGCGCGCTGCTCGCGCGCGACGGCGACCACCGCCTCTTCCAGGGCGGCATTGAGACCCTGGTGGGTGCCGTAGCTGACGCCGACGAACGCCGACAGCCCGCTCAACTCGAGGAATCGGCACACGACCCGCACCCCGGCACCGCCCTGCAGGGTGATCGTGAAGTGCGCCGCCAGCACCAGCCGATGCAGCCACCGCACCCCCTCCGGGGTCTCGACAAACCCCGCCAAGACCGCGGGGGCCGCGCCGACCGGCGCCGGCTTGCACCAGTCCTGCAACGTACTGCGCGCCAGTCCGAGGTCGGCGGCCACCTGCCGTTGGGGCTGTCCCACCGCCAGGCGCGCCGTGGCCGTTTCACGCTGTTGTGCCCGCTCCAGGCGCGAGCGACGCCTCACGACCAACCGACCGTCGACAGCCGTGCCGTGCGCCGTGGCACCGGCCTCGTGTCTGAGCTAAAGTCAATCCCGGCAGGACCTTCGAACATCTTCCTTCACCCTCGGTTCGTTTGCACTTCCAAGGGTACGAAATTTCGAGGGTCCTGCCACTCTCCCTCAGGATTTTCACCAAGCGCAGCACTTGGCCTTGGCCGGAATGATGATCAACGCCCGTGTGCAGTGAAAGTCACAAGCACGGTTCTTTGGGGAGGCTGAGTCGCGGTAACGCCACTGTCTACCCGACCGTTTCGTGAGCTGAGCTGACCTCTATTAGGTTCTGAATAGCGGTCAAACGCGCATGAACCGGGATGCAGCTCGTGCTTAGCTGCATGCCACGGGAGCGACCCCAACCCGAACCACTGGCTTATGGCGTCTGGCGGCGGAGGATTGGATTGCGGGACGGGGTGAACCCGACCCCGCGCTAGAAAGTGCCAGGATCCCCAGCCTGCGCGTCCTACTTAAGCGGTTGCAGGTATTTAGCGACTGCAAGCGCCCCGATCCGTTTGCCCATGGCCGTACCGACTTCCGTGGAGCGACGGTAGTGCACCCCATCCAAAATGCGCGCGTTCGACACCTCCTGCACGAAGTCGTCGATCCTCGTCCAACTCCGCGCTTTACCGTTAGCTGTATAGCTGGTGGTCGTCAGGGTTGGCATGGGGCCGGTCCCTATCTCCGCCTGCAGTACAGTGCCGACGGCCGCGGAGACGATGCAGTGCGCACACGGATACTCGGGGTGCATGGGGGCGTCGATCAGCGGCGTCCAAGAGGGATCCCGTTCGGTGGCGTCGTTGCCGTCGATATCGCCGTTGCGGATCGCGGTGATCGGTCGCCAGAAGCCGTAGCGATACTTGGCGTCCATCACCGCAATCAAAGCGTCGTCGGTTGCTTGAGTCGCCGCCGCGAACAAACGGGCGTTCTGCGTGACCTCCCGCCCGGGTGCGATGGCGACCGAGCGCACGAGACCGTGATAGATCGGGGGCAGCGTGCCCTCCCAGAAACGGGCGATCTCGGTCTGCTCGGCAGTGCGGCGCTTGCTCTTGCTGCCGCCGATCTCCTTGATCTCGTTATAGTCGCGCGCCCACTCCGCACTTGCGAGCGCGGGCGGCGGGCCAGGTCGGAACTGGTCTGGGCTCGTCATCAGCCAGGGCTTGCGCTGCGGCCATTGGGGGACCGCGGGGATGACCGTCGGCACATAGACCCCCGCGGCGGTGTAAGGCCGGTAAGTCTCCTGTGTCGCCGCGCCGTCATCGATGCGCGCAGCCAGGATCGCCGCTGCAACCTGCTCGCCCGCTGCAATGCCTGCAGTTTTCCCGGGACCATCGGCGATCGTTTCCAATGCCGTCCGGTAGACGGTGTCGATGGATGCCTGCTGTGCTGGCACAAGCTTCGCCAGTGTGGCACGGTTGGCCGCCGCAATGGCCGCATCGACCGAAGCCCCGGGCGCCACCTCCAATTTCAACCCGCTGGCTGGATAACGCCTGGTAATGGCATTCGCGGACTCGTAAACCGTTGTCTGAACAATCGCCAGCGCCCGGTTGGCAGGTGCCGGCCCCAGTTTGGACTCCGCGACAATATCGCAGGCTTTGACGTCCCAGTCGGTGACCGCATCAGCCCTTACCGTGGGAGCGGAGAGCACAGAGACGGCAACCATCGCTAATGTGATCGGCCGATGCGTCATCGAGCTGTTCATGATGGTTCCTATTGACGAATAATTCGACGAATACGCATGTATCCGTCGGGCGCCAACCAGCGATGCCGCCGTTGCACGTTGCACTGGAAATGGCACGCTCGACGGATAAATGGTTGACAGACTCATCCGCTTGCAGCAGGGGTGCTTGCAGAGAAGCTTAGGTGATTCTTGCACCGCCGGGACGGTCGCCATCGTGGATACAGACGATTCGTCGGCCCCAGCTCCTTTCGACAGCGGCAACGGATGTCCTTCATCCCGCCTGAAAACGCTGCGAAGCCAAGCGGTTACCTGCAGCTATCTCTGGAAGAATAACTGCACTTAATCGATTGAAATATAGATAGGGAACTATGAGCAAACAGAGGTAACCTTGAGTCGAAGTAGGGGAATAGCTTGGGGGCGAGTGGGTAGAAAGACTTCCTGCTCGGGGGCGAACGTATTCCCTGAACCCAGTCCAGTTATGGCCCTCATCGACTCGCGCAACGCGGGCACTCCATCCGACAATTAGAGACATCGCCCATGAAATCGGGATATTTACGCACGCAGTCCCTGCAGAGGGCCGCGGTCGCCGCTCGCATCCGCCTCCCGAGGCTACCGCGCCCTGACCCGCCCGGACATCGGTACACGGGGTAGACCCAACAGTAACTCCATGAGGGGCCATCTGACGAAACCGATGGCCAGGGCCATGAAAATGCGGTGGTATCGTAGAAATTAGAATTTTCGCGACGAACGAAGCGAGCCCGAGTTACACGGCTTTTTGTGTCGCAGAAGTCAGTCGCAAAAGCCCAAGTTATCGCGACGAGTTTTGCAACAGCCTCGCCGCCGCGGTGTCCTGGCCGAAATGGCCCCTCATGACACGACTGTTCGCCATGATGTAGCAACCGCACATGGCTTTTTCGTCAACAAGCTAGGGGCGGGCTCACGTGTTGAGCCACCCCCCGGTGCACACCGGCACGGTCGCCACCTTGCCGGAACCCGCCATGCACCAGCCCCACCACCTCCTGTCGGCGGAAGCGCGAACCCTTTCGATGCGGGAGGTGTTCGCCATGAGCTAGACCCGAGCGTTCGAGCTATTCCGCAAGGTACGCTGGGGCCGCGACGCCGATCCGGTCTGCCCGGCCTGCGGGGTCGTCGAACGGCACTGGTTCCTGCCCAGCCGCCGGCAGTGGCGCTGCCGCGCCTGCGGGCACAGTTTCTCGGTGACCTCCGGGACGATCTTCGCCCACCATAAGCTGCCGCTTCAGGTCTACCTCGGGGCCATCGCGATCTACACCAATGCCGTCAAGGGCTTGTCCGCGTTGCAGATGAGCCGGGACTTGGACGTGCAGTACAAGACCGCGTTCGTGCTGATGCACAAGCTGCGCGAGAGCCTGATGGTCCATCGCGACGAGACCCCGCTGGCCGGCGAGGCGCAGATCGACGGGTGCTACACCAACGGGTCGGTCAAACCCGCCAACCGTGCCGCGGACCGGGTGGACCGGCGCCTGGTCGAGTACCGCAACCCCGACCGGCGCTGCGTCTTGGTCATGCGCGAGACCTTCCCGAAGGACGCGCTCGCCGAGCGCATCGGGGGCAAGCGCACCCTGACCTTCGTCGTGCCCAGCGAGAACCAGGCGGATGTCACGGCACTGGCAACACGCTTTATCGCCCCCGGGACCACGATCTCGGCCGACGAGTCGGACGCCTACGATCTGCTGCATGGGCGCTTCCCGATACGCCGGGTCAATCACAGCCAGGAGTATCGGGCCGCCGACGGGACGACGATCAATCAGGCCGAGTCCTACAACTCGCGCTTCCGGCGCATGCAGATCGGCCAGCACCACCAGTTCGGCCTGGCCCACCTGGCCAATTACGCCCAGATGCGGCGTACCGGGAAGACACTCGGCGCTGGTCCAACGGCGAGATTTTCTACGACATCCTGACCAAGTGCGCCCATACGCCCCCGCACCGAGACTGGTCGGGCTATTGGCAGGGCAATACCCGCCGTCCCGAGCGCCTGGCGGCCTAAGTCCGCTCCCAGGCACGCGCACCGTCGGCGGCCGCGACGGCCCGGGCCACGCCTTTGGCCGCCAACCGCCGCAGGACCCCCTGGGCAGTCTTATGCAACTGCACCAGCGCCGCGGGGTCGGCATCCAATCCCTTTTGCGTCGCTAACACTGGAATCCAAGCCTTTCGCCTTGTGCGACCCCGCCAAGGCCAAAGCCTTGGACTCCAAGTCGCGGATCGCAAGCGCCAGTCAGGTATCGCTGCTGTCGCCAGGGAAAAACTCCGGCGACAGGGACTGCTCAAGGGTGTAGGTACACTGACTCGGGAAATTCCGCCGATCGATCCCGGTTTATCCTCTGCCTTGAGCTTTGCCTTCTCATAAGCCGTCTGGATTCTTTCCGCCACCAGCGGCTTCAAGCTGGGGCTGTCTTCAATCAGGTCAGCGATGTCCATGCGCTGGGTCAATATCGTATTGCGCCAACTGCACGTCCACTTGGGTGCCTGGTACTGCCACTCAATCTTCGGGCCTTGCGGCGCCTGGGAGGGAATTCGCCACCAGTGTCTGTGCCTCGGCCCGCCCTAAGGGGACGACGCCCCGGCCCGACTCTGCGGCATGCTTCTGGCGACACGAAACCCCACCACGTCGACCGGGGTCGCCGCGTGGCCGAAGCTGCGGTAAGCGGAGCGCAGTGCCCAGGGGACATAGCTCCAGCCCCCGCCGCGGATCACGCGCGCGGAGCAGTCCCCGCCCCCGGTCTCGAGCCAGGGGCCGCCGTCGGCGGGGGCGCCGACATAGCCATTGTGCCAACAGTCCTGCACCCATTCCGCGACGTTGCCGACCACCTCGTGCAGACCCCAGGGGTTGGCGGGCAGGCTCCCGGCGGGGACCGGAGGACGGCGCCCCCTGGCGCTGGTCGGGCAGTCTGCGTATTTGCCGCTGCTGTCGTAATTGGCCTGATCCGGGTCGAGACAGGCGCCGGTCCAGAACGGGGTCTCGGTGCCCGCGCGTGCGGCGTACTCCCACTCGGCCTCGCTGGGGAGCCGGTAACGGAGACCGGTCTGCTCGCTCAACCAGGTCGCGTAGGCACTGGCATCGAGCCAGGTGACATCGACGACCGGCCGGCTTCCGCGGCGGGCGCCCTGGTCGCGTGGCAGCCGGCGGCCGGTCGCCCGGGCGAAGGCGTCGTATTGGGCGAAGGTGACCTCGGTCTGGCCGATGGCGAAGGACTGGACGGCGACCCGATGCCGGGGGCCTTCGTCGCGGCTGCGCCCCTTCTCCGATTCCGGCGAGCCCATGCGGAAGGTCCCGCCGGGTAGCTCGACCATGATCGGCAGGACATCCTTTAGGGCCGCGAGCCTGGCCTGGCGCTGGGACTCCGCCTGGCGTTGACCTTCGGCCAGACGTTGGGCCTCCTCCATACGCAGCGCCTCGGCCAGGCGTCGCTCTTCTGCCAGACGTTGCTCGTCCGCCGAGGGTTGCGCCCCCTCGGCCGAGTCCCCGGCAGGGACGCCCTCCTCGTCCGCCAGGCGCGCGACCGCCGCGGCGAGTGCCGCACGGGTCTGCGCGTTCACATAGCCGGTCGCCTCCAGGCCCTGCGCCTTCTGGAATGCGGCCAGCGCGCGTCGGGTGTCCACCCCGAGGTCTTGGGCCGGCGCCGCGACCCCGAGTCGGTCGAGGGTTGCCTGGACCCAGCTCGAGAAGCCGCGGGGCGGCCCTGGGTCGAAGCCGAGCCGTCGGAGCTGGGCATCAATCTCTCGACGGTCATCGGGTGTCAGGCCAAGCCCGGCCTCGGTAAGCTCCGGGCTGGGCTCCAGGTCTTCTGGGCCCGGGCCGTCGGTGCCCGGGGCAGAAGACACCGGCTCGGCAACCCGCGGCACAGCGGCGATCGCGGTGCGCGGCGCCAGATCAACCGCCGCCGCGGAGACCAGCACCCGGAATCCGGTATCGCTGGTGCGCACCCGCCCGCCCCGGTTGTGGGTGGCAGCCTCGAAGCGCAGGTCGGCCTTGAGCGACTCCGGCGGGTCGTAGTACCCGCCGCCGCGGACCACAAAGAGCGGGGCCTGGCCTTGGCCTGCGGCACCGAAGCTACGCCCCAGCATGGTCTCGGAGACGTTGCCGTAGAGGTCGTGCAGTCCGAGCGGGTTGGCCGCCCGGGTGCCGATCGGCTGCACCTGGCCGCGGGCGTTGTCCTTGCTCCAGACATGACGGGCGAGCCCGCCCGGCATGGGGTATAGGGATTGGGCAAAGACCTCGGGGGTAACGGCCAGTCCACCCCGAGCGGCGAGCTCCCATTCGGGCTCGGTGGGCAGCCGGACCGTGGCGGGCCTGTCCGCACCATGCGGCAGGCAGGGACGGACACCAGGCCTACAGTCCGGGAGCCCCTGTGCCTCTGTCGCCAGCCATCCGGTCCAGTCGTCGGCGAAGTCCATGGACTCCTGCCAGGCGATGCTGGATGCGGCGAGCCGCCCGTCCGGCAGCTGCGGCGCCGGGCAGTCGGTCCCGTCGGCGTAGGCCCGCACGGCGGCGACCTGAAGCCGGTTGACCTCGTATTTACCCATCGGCAGATACCGGTGTCCCCGCGGGTCCCTGAACGGCCCGACGACCGCGGAGGTCTCGGGTCCGGGGGTCTTGGATGCAAGGTCCGGCCGCGCCGGGGTCTCCACCGGCCGAAAGGCCATGGCCCCGCCGCAAGGCAGGGGCAGGATCAGGTCGTCCGCCAGTGGCTGGGGGTTATAGAGCGACTCGGGCCAGGCGATCATCGGGGGCTCTTGGGCGTCCGATGGGGACAACGGGCCCAAAAACAGCAGGACCGCAGCAAGCACCGCTCCGGATACCGTGCGAGCGCCCCTGAAGCCGAAGCATCCAGCCGCCCATATCGCCGGCTCAGGGCGCATCGGGGTCCATCCAGTAGAGTCCGCCGCCGCTATAGGGCTCCGGGATCTCCAGATAGCGCCCATGCAAGGGCGGCGGGGTCACGCCCCGGTGCCGCGCCCCGGGGCTTAAGGAGTCCTGCAGACGCTTGCGCTCCGCGGCCTGGCGCGCGAGCAAGTCGCGGGTCTCGCTATTCATATAGCCGGTCGCCTGGAGTCCGTTGCGGTCCTGAAACTGCTGCAACATCGCACGGCAGCCCTGGCTCAACTGGTCCTGCGCCGGGTCGCAGGTATATCCAAGCTCGCCAAGCTGCTTCTGGAGCCTGCGCCGCTCGACCGCGGTCAGTGCGAGCAGCGCCTCGGCCCGCTCGGGCGTCGGCTCCATGCGGATGCGCACATCCACCGGCGCTGGCCCTGGGATCTCCACCGGGGTGCGAGCGCTCGCATAGCCCGCGGCGCGCGCCTCCACCTGCCTGGTGCCATGCGCCAGACCGGTCACCTCCAGGTACCCGCCCACCACGGCAGCGCCCTTGATCTCTCCATCCACCAGAACGAGCGACTTGGTGTCCACATAGACCCGCAGCCGGCCGTCACGAACGGTCGCTGCCGCTGGCGCCTGAGCCGGCGGTATCGGGGCCGGGGCCGGCGTCGGCTCCAGCGGAAGCGGGACCGTCCGCCTCGCCCCTGGCGACCCGGCAGCCTCCTCCGGGACAGCCAGCTTAGATACCGAGGTCACGACCGGGGCCGCCAGCACGACCCTGAACCCGGTGTCCGCGGTGGTCACGTCCCCTGCCGCATCGTAGGGCTGCACCTCGACCCGCAGGTCCGCCCGCAGATCCTCCTCGGCGCTGTGGATGCCCCCACCGCGCAGCACATCGCCGCCGATCTGGCCCGGGAACCGGTCCGACCGATAGGGGTCGCTCATGACCTCCCAGGCGTTTCCGTAGAGATCGTGCAGCCCCAGCGGGCTCGCCAGACGCAGGCCGATGGGCGCGATGGCCCCGTCGGCATTTCGGCGGTACCAGGCATGGCGCTCCAGACCCTCCGGCATGGGATAGCGGGGCTGGACGAAGGTCTCCAAGGTCACCGCGGCACCGCCCCGGGCCGCATATTCCCATTCCTGATCCAGGGGCAGGCGGACAAACGCCGGCTTGCCGTCGACCCGCGGCAGACAGTGCCGGACCCCCGGGTCGCAGGGCGGGATGTCGCGGGCCTTGGCTTGCAGCCAGCGCGAGAGCCCGGCGGCGAAGTTGATCGCGTCGATTCGGCTCACCCCAACTTGGGCGACCGCCAGCCCGTTTCCCGCCAGGTCCGGCCCCGCCGGACAGGGCGCACCGGCCGACTGGTCCGCGACCGCCCGATACTGAAGCGTGGAGACCTCGTATTTACCGATAGGCAGATAGTGAGCCCCCGTGCCGTCCGATCCCGCGAATGGACCGACCAGCTCGGATCTGGGGCTGTCCAGGGGGGTCGTCACCGGTCGGAAGACGATGGCGCCGCCGCAGGGCAATGGCACGACGAGGTCGTCGGGCAATGGCTTGGGGTTATAGAGCCGCTCCGGCCAAGTCGGGGGGACGAGCTGGGCCCGCGCGTCTGGACCGGCCAAGGCCGGGGAGCCGAGGGGCGGCGAGCCGCCGAGCGCGAAGACCAACCCGAGGAGCAGCGTCAACGGCACCCGGCCAAGGAGCGAGAATGAAGACGTCATGGCGATCGGATGGATAGCGCTGGAACAACAGACGGACAGGCTCCGACCGTTCCAAAGGGACCGGGTTTCCGGCGACTGGACTGCGCCCCCGCGGGCGTCGGGTCTGGGCGACGGCGCGGTCGCGCCAGGCACTCCCGCGGCGGTAAACCTAACACAGCAAGCCCCGGGACGAAACGACAAGCGCCCGCGAGGTACCCCGGGCACCCGTCCCAAATGGCGTATCATCGTCAGGGCCGATACCGGCATGAGTCACAGCGATCGATTCACCCTGCCCCGGCGGCTCAGCCAGACACCCAAGCCTTTCGGATTGCCTGCTTTGCCATTCGCTAATCAGATGCCGCCTAACCCGATCAAGCGCTGGATTGCGATCCTGGCGGCCTCGCTCGCCATCGTCGCCGAAGCCGCCGCCATGGCGCCGCTCGACCCCGAAGGCGAGCCGGACGTAGTGGCGATCGTCGATACCTCGACCACCATGCGCAATCCCGGGATGGACGACAGGCGCGCATCCCTGCTACTGACCAAGCTGCTCGCGGATATCGTCCCCGGGCGGCTGGCCGCGATTCGGCTGCTCGATCTCCGCGCCGATGCCGCCGCGCTGCCGCGCAAGGTGACCGGCCAAAAGGAGCCCTGCGCGGAAGACCCGAGCGACATGTGCACGGTGGTGGCGCCGGAGGGCGATTGGGGCCAGAAGGCGCGGACCGAGCTGCTGGGCGTGCAGGAGCGTGCCCGGCGGGGCGACCCGGCCTTCAAGAAGCTCCTTGAATCCCATCTGGCGCAGGTGTCCAACAACAGCCGATTCGATCTGTCCTTCTGGGCCGCCAAGGGGGTCTTCGACCGGCATTCGGCGGAGGGTTTGCGGGTCTCCAACCGTACCGTGCTGTGGCTCTCCGACGGCAAGGACGAGAGCCGCAAGGATCTGCCCCCGGCGCTCGCCGCACTGCGCGCCGACGGGGTGGAGATCGTCGCGATCGTCTTCGGCGCGGGGGATCCGACCATCCCCGAGCGCAACGGGCTCGCGGTCGAGCAGGTCTCGACCCCGGCCGAGCTGATGCGCGCATTCGCCCAAGCATTCCGCGGAATCCTGGGCGCACCCTACCGGATCGACAATGTCCTGGCGGCCTCCCCCGAGTTTCGGATGCGCGAGCAGGTGGACGAGGCCTGGATCGTCGTCTACGGCGACCGGACCTTAAGCGCCGCGACGCTCGATGGTCCGCAGGGGGAGGTCCCAGCCGACGATGCGTACGATGTCTGGCCGTCGGCGGGCGCCTATCGGGTCGCTCATCTGCGCGACCCCAAGCCAGGCACCTGGCGGGTGCATGCACAGGGCGGCGGCCCCGGCACGGCCTATGCCGTGGTGCAGCGCTCGTCGCTGGCCCCTGTGCTGTTGGAGCCCCAGTCCGCGCCGGCCGGTATCCGGGTCAGGCTGGTGGCCGGGGTGCGCGCCAAGGGCGGCTTGGATGTCGTGATCGACCCGGAGGTGCTGAAAGGGGCCACCATGCGCATCGCGGTCGAAGGCGCCGAGCCCATCCTGCACGACGACGGTCGCGACGCCGACGAGACCGCCGGGGACGGTCGCTTCTCCGCCTGGCACAGCTTCCGCGGGACCGGCACAGTCCCGCTTATGGTGTCCATCGAGAGTCCGGTGGTCCGGCGCAGCACCCAGGCGCAGGTGAAGGTCGGCGGCAGCTTCGGCTACCGGGGCGGGCCGATCCCCATCGATTTCGGCCAAGCGCAGGCCCCGGCCACCGTCTGCCGACCCCTGACACTCCGGGCCGAGCACCAGGGCTCGGTCCCATTCGTGCTGGAGGGCCTGCGCGGGCTGCCGGCTGGGCACGCGTTCGTCCTGCGCGCAGGCGGCACCGCGCTGCGCACCGACGGACCGCCGGCCGATCTGGCCCCGGGCCTGGCGTACGAGCTGTGCTTCGAGTCCAGCGCAAGCGCACCCAGCTCCAGCGCAAACGGGGAGCCCTGGCTGAGGCTTCGCGTCGCGGACAGCCAGGCATCGGACCGGCAGGTCGAGCTGCATTTGAGCTGGAGGCTCCAGGGGCTGACCTGGTGGCAACGCTGGGGCTGGCTGGTCCTGACCCTGATCGGACTCCTGGCCGGGATCTTCGTCGCACTGGGCTATATCCTGCCCAAACGGTTCCAACGCACCCTGTCTCTGACCTTCGCGCCCGAGCTCGACGACGTGGACGACACCCCGCCGCTGGCGCTCTATACCTGGCGCGGCGTGGGCATCGGATTCTACCGAGACGCCCGAGCCTATCTGCACGGGGACTTCCGTATCTCGGGGCGGGGACGCGGGGCACTCGCGGGGCTCTTCGCCGAGGCCGGCGGCGCAAGGGTGCGCCCCGGCAAGGGCATGAGCCTGTTCCGCCAGGACTTCGGCAGCGCCTGGGAGGAGATCTCCCCGGAGGGGGAGACGGTCCGCGCCGGGGAGGTCTACCGGATCGGCGATGGCGGGCCCTATTTCCGGATCGCCTTGCGTGTGGGGACATCCGCATGAGACTGGCCTTGCGCATCGCAGCCATCGTCTGCCTGCTCTATGGTAGGAGCGCCTCCGGCGCATCGCTGGATGTGGGCTCCACCGGCGACCATGTGCGCGTCATCGTCGATACCTCCAAGTCCATGTGCGGGGCGGCCTGCGGCTGGCAGGACCCGCCCAACGACCCCGGGCGTCTGTCGATCCTCTCGACGCTGCTGCTCCACGACCTGCTGAAACCGGACCCCAACAAGGCGGAGCACCCGGACAGCTTTGCGGTCATCCCGTTCGGACAAGAAAAATGGCTCGGCGGAGCGCCGCCCCCGAGTCAGGCGACTCCCAGGCGGGCCAATGGGATGGCCGGACGGGCCGCATTCCTTGCCCAGCTTGGGGCCGCGCGGATGCCCTTCGATGCCATGAATACCTATTATTCGCCAAGCATCGAGCGGGCATTGAACGATCTGCCGCCATTGACCCCTGAGGGCTCGGAGGCCACCACCCGCACCATCGTGCTGATCACGGACGGACGCTCGGTCCTGCCGGACGAGGACTCCGCCTATATCGAGGACACCTTGCTGCCCCGGCTGGCCGCCATGCAGGCGCGGCTCTATGTCATCATGTTCGGGCCCGATGCGCGCCAATACGGCGAGCCGTTCTTTCAGGCCATCGAGCGGGCGGATGCCGCCAATGTCCAATCCGGGAGATATCCGCAGCGCGCATTCCCGAGCCCGGCCTTTATTGTAGACACCGGCCGGGAGCTGCCCGAGACCATGATACGGGTCTTCTCGGAGGGTTTCGGCTATCTGCATGTCCCGGCGGACGACCGCAAGGACCGGTTCGGCACCGCCACGGTCCCGCTGAATCTGCATCGGGACGCGGCCCCCACTGAGGCGGCCATCGTCGCGCTCAAGCTCGACCCGGTCGGGCTCTCCGGCCCCCCGCCCCCCCGGCTGGAGCTGCTTCCCCCGCCGGGCGCGGGCGTCAACCCCCAGCCCATGCGCATCGCGAGCGAGCCGGGCGGCGCCTATGCCTTGCGCTGGGAGCTGACCCCTTCGCCCGGCGAATATCGCTTGCGCATCCCCAATGGCAGCGACGAATCGGTGTTCGTCCTGCGCCCGACCAACCTGACTGTGGACCTGCGCGCCCATCGCGCACCGGGTGCGGCCGCCGGACAGACCGACCCGGATTCATGCTTCGCCCCGGACTCGTTCATCACCATGGCCGACCGGCAGTGCAAGCTGGATTTCGTCGTCGGCTCGGCCGCCGGAACCCAGGGCATCCCGCCCGCATTGAACCTCAAATATTGGATCAAACAACCCAAGCCGGGCGGCGCAGGCTTCTGGAACAGCAACGACGAGGACGGTGTCGGCATCGGCGCCCAGGACCATTGGGACGATCCCGATCCGGCCGCGGGCGGCCGACGCTATTGGACACTGGCCCAATTCAAGCCCAATCAGATCGAAGACGAGCGGACCAAGCCCTATCGTGCCCATATCACGGTGAATGTGGACCTGCAACGTAAGACAGTCGCCTTTCGGGATGCCGCTGACCCATTCCTGGTCACCGTCTATCCGAGGCTGCGCATTGCGCCGGACCCGTCCGGCGGTGCCACGCTCAAAGACCCGGCCAGCGGTGCATTGCAGGGCGGCGGCCAAGCCTGCACGGTCTTTTATCTGGACGAAGACCTGGGCACCCGTATCGAAAGCGCCAGCGGGGGCACGGCGGGCAGCGGATTCAATGTCAGGGCCTTTCTGATCGCAGCGCCCCGGACGATCGCCGGGGAGCTGCGCGATGCCAAGGCGACGCTCGACGGCGAGTCGATCGGTTTCCGATCGGCCTCATCCCAACAGGGCGACGACTGGTCAAAGAGCAAGCCGCGCACCCTGGAGTCGCTGGTACGCCGCAACGAGCTTGGCGGCAGTCACGAGTTGTGCGTGACGCTGGGTCCCTATGCCGACGGGGACCCCTCTGCCCCGCCGAAGCTTCAGGTGCAGTTGATCCTGGACCACCCCCCTTACGATCGTCTCGATGTCATCGAGTCGTTCAAGGTCAAGGTGCTGGTCGCCAAGGCCCCGCCCTTGAGCTGGTGGTCGCTGCTGCCATTCCTGTTATTGGCCGCCGGACTGCTGCTCGCACTCCTGTTGCTACGCGCCAGATCGACGCTGCCGAAGGATCTTCATTATGCGATCTCGAGCGTGGCCGACCCTCAGGGCTTCGTCTCCAAGCCCCTGCCGGCCGCCCATCCGCTTCGGCTGCTATTCTCCCGCCGGGCCGAGCGCCAGATCGAGGGCGCCCGGGGCGAGCCGTTGGGCTGGGTGCGGCCGGAGGACGAGGCGCTCTATTCGCTGCGCCCGGCACCTGGAGTGACCATCGCCGCGGCGGACGGGACCCCGATGACGCCCGAGCGCTCCGGTGCCTATCTGCTGGGGGTCCATCGGCCTTATCGGCTGGCCAATGGGGAGGACAGCCTGCTGTTGCGGATTCAATTCGCATGAAGCGCCTGACCCTCGTCGTCCCGATCCTGCTGGCCGCATTGCTGCCGTCGCTGGCATCCGGAGCACCCGCGCGCCATCTGGCGATCGTACTGGATACATCGACCTCCATGCGGGAGTCGGTCAACGACCGGCCGCGGCTCGCCATCCAGGCGATCAAGATCCTGGCCGACATGCTGGGCCCGGACGACGATCTGACCCTGACCTGGATGCCGGACAGCACCGCCTGCGAGTCGCGCGCGGACCCGGCCTCCCGGATCGACTTCAAGGCGGGGGATCTCGCTGGATTCAAACAGGCATTGGACCGACGGGCCAGCTACGGCGGGCCGACCAACTTTATCGTGCCGCTCGCGACCGCCCGGCAGGCATTGGATGCCTCCAAGGCCAAGGAGCGTCTGCTCATCGTCATCTCGGACGCCGGCCGCGACACCTGCCGGGGCGAGAGTGCGGCGGTCCTGCGCGGGCTGCGGGCCGCCGGGGTGCGCACCGCCGCAGTCAGCTTGGGGATAAAGGGCAAGCCGGTGCATAACGAATACGACATCCGCACCGCGGCCCAGGACCCGTCCGAGCTGTTGCAGGCGATCGGCGAGATCTATCAGCGCTTCCTGGGCGCCAAGGCACCGGATTCGGGCAAGCTCGCCCCCGCATCGACCGGGATCTCGGCAGAGGTCGCCCCATTCGTCGACGAGGCGTTCCTGCTGGTCGCCGCGGAGGGTCCGGTGGGGACCATCGCCGCCCCCCCGGGCAATCCGCCGGCGGAGGGCATCGACCCCGACTATCGTTCGGGCGAGACCCGCGGACTCGACGATCTGACACGCGGCTACCGTATCCTGCGTCTGCGCCGTCCCGAGCCCGGCACCTGGCGCTTTGCGGTAAGCGGCCTGAGCGGTGCGGCCGGCTGGTATCTGATCCAGGACTTCTCGGTCAGCCTGCGCGCACACACGCCTCCCAGCGTCGCCCAGGGCCAGGATGTCGCGGTGACACTGGAGCTGATCGACGACCGGTCTGGTAGCCGCATCCAACGCCCCGGGCAGATCCCCGGGCTCGCGGCACAGGCACTGATCGAGGGCAAGACCTACGATTTCCGCGACGACGGACAGAGGGGCGACGCCACCGCGGACGACGGGCTGATGACCGCCCGGGTGCGCTTCATGCAGCCCGGACCCGCGTCGTTCCCGGTGCGACTCTCCAGCCGCTATCTACAGGACGAGCAGCAGCAAAAGACCGAGGTGGGGCAGTCATCCTGGGGCCTGGCGGTGCTGACCCCGCCCAAGGGCATCGTCGGCGATACACTGAAGATGGCCGTGCGAATCGAGCCGGCGGGGGCACCTGCCGCGCTAAAGGCGCCCGACCGGGTGACTGCACGCTTTCCCGACGGCCAGACGCTCGGGCTGCGCGACGACGGGCGCGACGGCGACTCGACGGCCGGCGACCGAATCTATGCCCGGGACTGGACACCAGGCCAAACCGGCAACCTGGACATCGACTACAGCGCCGATGGAGGCAGCAAGACCGCCGATGCGCAGGCGCGTCTGGAGATCAAGGGCACCTTGGCCTTCGGCACCCCGGGTCTGCTGGACCTGGGTCGGCTGACTAGCCGCAGCGCAGGCGAAACCCGGCTCGATCTGGGCTTCGTAAAGGCCAGGGGCCAGTTCGATCTGAAGCTCAAGAGCGAATTCTCCCATTCCCGCTCGGTGCTGGAGATCGATCTGGGCCAGGGGTTCGAGCCGGTCGGCGGGCGCGGACTCGATCTACGCATCCAGGACGGCGGCAATCGACAGTACCCGGTACGGCTGCGGGTCGGCAACTGCCCGGAGGGCGTTGCGCCCACCCAGTCCAGCGGCCTGCTGCTGGAGGCCATCGACCATCGCGGCGAGACGCTGCGCGCCCCGATCCCCATCCGGGTCGAGATCGTCGAAGACCATTGGCTGCACTGCTGGTGGCCGGTCATCGCAGCCATCCTGCTTGCACTGCTCGCGCTCTTTATCCTCTATGGCATCCTGATCCCTGCCCGCTTCCCGCGCAACCTCGCCGTCATACTCTCCCCGGAGGCGGACATGAACGAGGGCTATCCGTTCAACATCCGCTCCCAGCGCGGCGCACGCAGCGGGTTCTACCGGGATGCACGGATGCACATCGCCGGCGATTTCCAATTGCGTCGCTCGGCCAGCGGTGCGCTCGCCCGGCTGCGGGCGGACCGAGTGGGCGTATTCATTATGGCCATGCCCGGAAACACCGTCTTGCAGCTCGACGAGGATAACCAATGGGAGCCGCTGAGCACCGAGCAGGAGACCCGGGTGCGGTTCTCGACGCCTTACAAGAATGCCGCGGAGAGTCTGTTTTTCGAATTTCGAAATCTCTGACCTGGCTACCGCTCCTGGTGCTCTCGGCTCTGGAGTGACAGGCGCTGGGCGGCAGTGTGGCTGTGCCCTTTCTGCTGGACATGGAGGTTCACATCCGCTTCCTGTTAGCTCGACGCCATCTTGTTCCAGCCTGGACGCTTCATGGAGTCCGGTCCTCCCAATCCAGCCATTCCACCGGATAGGTGCCGAGGTAGCGGCTGACGGCAGCCCCAAGGGTCGGAAAGAAGGCCTCTTCGCCAAACCGCGCGAAGAGGCCGAAGCGCTTGAGCTTGTCCTTGACGGGGTCCTTCATCTCGGCGAAGCACAGCTCGATGCCAGCCGCGTGCAGGGTCTCGTCCAGCTCGGCCAGCATGTCCGCGGCGGTAACGTCCACGCTGGTCACCGGCTCCGCCGCAACGACCAGCCAGCGCACCGGCGTGGGCGATGTCGCCACCGCATCCAGCACGCGGTTCTGGAACCACTCGGCGTTGGCAAAGAACAAGGGCGCATCCCAGCGGAACAGGACCAGACCGGGGATCCGGCGTGCCTCGGGATAGCGCGCGATGTCGTGGTAGCCCTTGACGCCCTCGGCACGTCCCAGGACCGCGGAGTGCGGCCGCCAGCCGTCCCACAGGAACTCGATGACTGCAATCAGGATCGCCAGGCCGATGCCCGGAATCGCGCCGAGTAGCACCACGCCGGCGAAGCAGACGATGGAAAGCCAGAACTCCCAGCGCTGGATGCGGTAGATCCGGCGCAGGTCCGCGACCTCGATCAGGCCGATGGCCGAGGCGATCACGACGGCGGCCAGCGCGCTGCTGGGCAGATGGCGCAGCAGGTCCGGTGCCGCCACCAGGAGCAGGGCCACGGCGAGCGCGCCAACCACCCCGGCCAACTGGGTCCGGGCGCCCGCGGCCTCGGCCACCGGGGTGCGCGACGAGCTGCTGCTGATCGGAAAGCCTTGAAAGAATCCAGCGGCCAGGTTGGCGGCCCCGAGCCCGACCATCTCCTGATTGGGGTCGACATAGGCGCCGGTCCGGGAGGCATAGGTACGCGAAAGCACGCTGGTGTCGGCGAACGACACCAGTGCGACGGCGGCGCCGCCGATCAGGACCGGGACCAGATCGTCGTAGCCGATCCACGGGAAGGCGAACGCGGGCAGGCCCTGCGGCAGCGCGCCCAGGACCGACACGTCGGCCTGCGCCGCCAGGTCCAGTACGCCGACGACGACGGTCGCGCCCACCACGGCGATCAGTATCCCCGGCACGCGCTTGCTGCCCTTGAGCAGCAGGATCGCCGCCAGCGTGGCCGCGCCGACGGTTAGCGCGGCCCAATTCGTCCTCCCCGCCAGCACCGCCTCGGCAAATGCCCAAACGGTCTCCAGCGGACCCTCGCCCTCGGTCGAAAAGCCGAACAGCTTGGGCAGCTGGCTGATCAGGACGGTCAGCGCAATGCCGTTCATATACCCGTAGCGAATCGGCTTGGAGAGCAGCTCGGTGACGAATCCCAGGCGCGCCACACCGGCGAGGATGCACAAGGTCCCGGAGACGATCGCCATCATGCTGGCCAGGGCGACCGCGCGCAGCGGGTCGCCGCCGGACAACGGCAGGACGACGGCAAGAATCACAGCGGCCAGGGACGAGTCCGGCCCCAATATCAGGATGCGGCTGGGGCCAAACAGCGCATAGGCCAGCAGCGGAACGATGGTCGCGTAAAGTCCATAGATGCCCGGCACGCCGGATGCCACCGCGTACGCGATCCCGACGGGCACCAGCATGGTCGTCAGCACCAGTCCCGCCAGGATATCGTGACGCAACCAGGCGAGCTCGTAATGGCGCAGGGTCAGTAGTCCCGGCAGCCAGCGCATCCAGCCGCTCTGACCGGCGGCGCTGCGCGGGCGCGCAATCTGACCAGGTTCCGGGCGAGGGGAGGAAGAAACCGAATTGCTCATGACCCATCCTACTAAGAATCGGAGAGGTCGGGGTGGATGTGGTGAGCGAAGATGCGCTGTGGCTGGTGGCGGCGCTGGGCGTGGGCATCGGCGTCGGCCTGCATGAGATCGTGGCCAACTTCATCAGCGGCCCGATCATCCTGTTGAGCGCCCGATCCGGGTCGGCGACCTCGACTACCGGCTCGCGACCGTCACGGACCTGCACAAGGCGATTTACGCCAAGTTCCAGGAGGCGGGTATCGGCATTGCCTTCCCGCAGCTCGACCTGCACCTGGACACCCGCGAGCCGCTGCGGGTCAGCCTGGACAGGTCCGACCGAGGCAGGGCCGAATCGGCGTGCGAGGAACCGCGTAGAATCGAAGAAGCCCTCGTTGGCAGCGACCAACCATTGGAGACCAGTCGATGAACAAGAAGGCCAAGAAAGAAGACAGCGGTACCGTGGGCGAGGCGGTGCCCGAGCCCGGCAAGCTGAAGCGCAAGGCGTACGAGCAGGAGCTGGCCAAGCTGCATGTGGAGCTGGTCAAGCTGCAGGAATAGGTTCGCCATCAGGGGCTCAAGGTGTGCATCGTGCTCGAGGGGCGCGACGGCGCCGGCAAGGGCGGCACCATCATGGCGATCACCGAGCGGGTCAGCCCGCGCGTCTTTCGGGTGGTGGCCTTGCCGGCACCCACCGAGCGCGAGAAATCCCAGATGTACATCCAGCGCTACATGCGCCATTTCCCGGCGGCGGGCGAAGTCGTGATCTTCGACCGCAGTTGGTACAACCGCGCCGGGGTCGAGCGGGTCATGGGCTTCTGCACCGAGGAGCAGACCAAGCGCTTCCTGGACATGACTCCGCTGGTCGAGAAGGCGATGGTGGAGTCCGGCATCGTCCTGCTCAAATACTGGCTGGAGGTGAGCCCGGAGGAGCAGACCCGGCGGCTCGCGGCGCGCATCGAAGACGGGCGCAAGATCTGGAAGCTTTCGCCGATGGATCTCAAGTCCTACAGTCGCTGGTACGACTACTCGCGGGCGCGCGACGCCATGTTCACGGCCACCGATACCGGCTTCGCCCCTTGGTACGTCGCCCGGTCGGACGACAAGAAACGGGCCCGGCTCAACATCATCACGCACCTGCTGAGCCATATCCCCTACGAGGCGCTGCCGCGCGAGAAGGTGGAATTGCCGAAGCGACAAAAGCCCGGTGGCTACGTGGAGCCAGCCTATCCGTTCAAGGTCATCCCGGAAATCGCTTGAGCGTTTTGGACTGCGCACCATGACCGACGCTGCGATCGCGTCCCAAGCGACCCCGTCCGGCCGGCTGGCCCGCTTCGCGCCGGGCCTGCCGGCGCTGCTCGGCTACCGCCGCGCCGACCTGCCCCACGACCTGATCGCCGGCCTGTCGGTGGCCGCCGTGGCGCTGCCGGTCGGCGTGGCCTATGCCCAGCTCGCCGGCTTCAGCCCGGTGGTGGGTCTGTACGCCAGCATCCTGCCGCTGATCGCCTATGCCCTGTTCGGTACCTCGCGACAATTGATGGTGGGGCCCGATGCCGCGACCTGCGCCCTGGTCGCGGCGACCTTGACGCCGTTGGCGGGGGGTAACCCGGCGCTCTATCTGTCGCTCTCGGTGGTACTGGCCGCGCTGGCCGGCCTCTTTTGCATCGGCGCGAGCTTTCTGCGGCTGGGCGCGCTTGCCGACTTCCTGTCCAAGCCGATCCTGGTGGGCTTCCTGAACGGCATCTCGCTATACATCCTGGTCGGCCAGTTAGGCAAGCTGTTCGGGTTCCCCATCGAGGCCCAGGGAATCGTCCCTAAACTGGTGGAGCTCGCGACCAAGATCGGGCAGACCCACTGGCTCACGCTGGCGGTGGGCATCGGCACCTTCGCCGTGCTGCTGCTCTCTGCGCGTTGGCTGCCCCGCCTGCCGGCCGCGCTGGTGGCCTTGGTCGCTGCCGGACTGGCGGTGGCGGTGCTCGGACTCGACGCGCACGGCGTCGCGGTGATCGGCGCCGTGCCGGCGGGCCTGCCGGAGCTGCACTGGCCGCGGGTGCCATTGGACCTGCTCGACGAGATCGCCGGCGCGGCGGCCGGACTCGCGCTGGTCAGCTTCTCCAGCATGATGCTCACGGCCCGCAGCTTCGCCGCCAAGAACCGTTACGAGATCGATGTGGACCGCGAGTTTGCCGCGCTGGGGGCCGCCAACATCGCCGCCGCCGTCTCCCAATCCTTCGCCATCAGCGGCGCAGACTCGCGCACCGCGATGCACGAGGCCAGCGGCGGGCGCACCCAGGTCGCCGGACTGGTCGCGGCCGCGACCATCGCCGTCGTCCTGCTGTTCCTGACCGAGCCGTTGAGCTATGTGCCGATCGCGGCCCTGGGTGCGGTGCTGATCAAGGCATCGCTGTCGCTCTTGGACTTCGCGACCCTGCGCGAGATCTATCGGTTCGACCGGCGCGAGCTCGCGCTGTCCCTGCTCGCAACCTTCGGCGTGATCTGGGTGGGTGCCATCCAGGCCATCCTGGTGGTGGTCATCCTGGCGCTGCTGCGGTTCGTCAAACGCACCTCGCGCCCCGGGGTCGAGACCCTCGGGGAGGTCGATGGGCTGGCAGGGCTCCATGCGCTCGCCCGCCACCCCGAGGCGAAGACCGATCCGGGTCTGGTGCTGTTTCGTTTCAACGCCCCGCTGGTGTTCTTCAACGCGCCCTACTTCAAGCAGCAGGCGCTGGCGGCGATCCGCGCGGCGGGTCCGGGACTCACATGGTTCGTGCTCGACGCGCTGCCGATCACGCAGTTGGACGCCACCGGCTACGCGGAGATCGAGAACCTGTCCGAAACCCTGCGCAAACAGGGTGCAGACCTGGTGGTCGCCGGCCGGCTAACCGAGATCGCCGCGGCGCGCCGCGACCGGGGGATGGGCGAAAGCCGCGTGGTCGCACGCTATTTCCCGACCTTACGCAAGGCGGTGAAGGCCTATCGGGGCAGACGTCCGGCGGAGCCGGACGGCACCGGCGGCACCTGACTCGCCTGGCCTCATTCCATAAGTGGTCGACATCGACGGCCCAGCGCCTGGCCGCGCTGCGCGGTGCGACGCCTGCACCCTAGGGCATCAGGGAGACGCCGAGCCCTTCGGCGTAATCGTTCGGTCCATCCGCCATCCATTGCCAAGGCACCTAGTGCATGTAGAATTTCCAGCCGATTGGCGGGATTATTGGCTCTGGCGCCAGCGGCGGAGGCTGCTGGTCCGAGTCGGCGCTCCGCCGGACGACGACGATCGACAGGAACGACGCCCGGCACCGGCAGCCAGGCAGTCATCGCAGGTCCCCCGCAAGACACGACATCCACAGGAGCCGCTACCATGGCCGACAACGACTATCGCGCCGATCAAGGCACCGTCACGCCCTCGCTGTTCATCGGCATGGGCGGTGTGGGCTCGCGGATCGTCGACCGGATTGCTGCGAGGGCCGCGAGCCTGCCGAATTGGGAGAGTCAGCTCAAACCGCTGACGGCCTTCGTTTCCATCGATACCAACGACCTGGATCAGGACGCGCTCAAGAATATTCCCAAGGGCAATCGGATCAATATCGCGGCCTTCGATAAGCAGAAGGTGGTCGAGCATCTGCGCCGTTCCAAGGACCCTCAGACCGATCAGTGGCTGCCGGCGACCTATACCCCGCGGGAGGGGGTAAAGCCCGGTGCCGGTCAGATCCGGATCGAGTCCAGGCTGGGCTTTTTCTTCCATTCTCCGGCGATCCGCCAACGCTTAAGCGATCTGGTCAATCAGGCATTGACCCCGGGCGTGACCTGGCGCAAGCAGGGCAAGGTCAATGTCTATCTGTACTGCACCCTGGCCGGCGGCACCGGCTCCGGCAGCTTTCTGTCGCTAGCCTATCTGATCCACGATATCGTCGAGCGCACCGGTTGGCAGCCGCGCCTGATCGGGAGCCTGCTGCTCTCGACCCTGGTGACCGATCGGGTGGGTCCGGAGCTGCACACGAATATCCATGCCAATACCTATGCAGCGCTCAAAGAGCTCGAAGAATCTGACCAAGCTCGACTATAGCCAGGTTCGCCAGTCCGGCCGGACCGCCGAGCCGTTCCAGTTTTATCGCAACGACGCTTCGCGCGACAAGGTAAGCGTCAGCTCCAGGCCATTCTTCGTCGCATTCGTGATGGACCGCCCGCCCCATGTGGGTACGCGCGACCCGGAGAAGGTCATTGCGGACGCCGCGTTCCTGCAAGTCTTCACGCCGGTTATCGACGCATTGGCCGGCGAGTACGACAACTACGAGCAGCACCTGGAGTCGCTCACCCGATTCCCGGGGGACTTGAGCGATGTGGGCGAGGGCTTTGCCAAGAATTACGGCGCATTCGGCGCTGTGGCCATGGCCCTGCCGGGTCACGATCTGCTCGAATACAGCGCACTGCGCTTCGCCGCCCAGGCACTGCGCGCCCAGATTACATTCGGCGTGGACGAGGCAGATCCCGGAGACGACCGCGCGCGTGCATTGGCCAAGCTTGCGGTGGACTATAACAGCCCGCGCTTTCAGCAGATGTCCGACGAGGGACGCGAGGAGACCATCAATGCCTCCTTCCTCGCCTGCGTGCGCGAGCTGGCGCGTCAGGATGCCAACGAGGAGCTCTTCGACGGCTATTGGCACCGGCTGGTGGAGTCGGCAGACAAGGGCGCGCTCACCGGCACCGGACCCAAGGGCGAGGAGATCCGGGCCGATACGCTCATTCAAAAGGTGGAGCGCAAGCTCGCCGAGCAGCGCGAGGCACTGATCAACCGGATCGCGATCAAAGACCGGACCATGTTCTTCCAGAAAGAGCAGGCCAATGCCTATATCGACATGGTCTCCAAGCTGGAGGAAGAGGTCCGACAGGGCCATCAGCTCGTCGACAGCGAGGCCCCGGGCCTGGTAATGGCCGCCCGCGAGGGAGAGGCAGTGACCGGACTCAAGCTCGATCCCATCCAGGAGCGCTATCTGGTCGTGCGCCTCTTGGACGTCTGCGGCAAGACCTGGATTGCCGCTGCCCGCCAGGAGGAGCAGGCCACCGAGGCCAAGGATATCGTCAAATCCCAGAAGAAGCGCACTGAGCTGCGCGACCTGACCTACGAGAACCTGCGCAAGGCCGCCGCTACCCGTCGGCTATTCAATCGCGACCAGGACTTTCTGCATGCCAAGGAGGAGGCACAGGCGGTCTATACCCAGGCCAAGACCGCGGCCCTGCGCTATCTGGATGCGCGGGTGAGGTTAATGCAATTGCGGGGATTGATGGAGTTCTTGCAGGACCGCTCGCGCCAATATGTCCGGCTCGCGACTCGCATGGACGGGCTGGTGAAAGAGCTGGAGAAAGAGGCTGCGCGCTTGATGGCCGGCGAGACCGCCGTGTTCCCCCCTTACAGCATGCGCGTAGAGGTCTTCGAGACCCTGGACGAGCCGCGCCGGCGCATCTGGGATCGGGTCTATCGTCGGCTGTTCATCGAAGGCGGTCGCTTCGTCAGTACCTTCGACCGTCAGGTCCTGGCCCAGGCGATCTCGGGTGAGCTGAAACCCGTCGTGCAGGACAACGGTCGGGTGGTCCCCAAGGGGGTGGATCAGACCGTCGCGGATCTGCGCCGCACCATGACCCAGCTCGGGCGCGAGCGTCTGCGCCCAGGTATCTTCGGCGGCGACGGTCCGCAAGGGCTCGATGTGCTGACCGGATTGGACTTGGAGGCCAGGCTGATCCTGGAGCCGACCAAGTCCCCTGGCGAGCCGGTGACCGACGACGAGATCGCGGCTTACCGCAAGAAAAAGCTACTGGCCTTGGGTCAGCTCGCGGGCGTGATGGCGCGGGTCAGCTCCTCCGAGTCGTCCGCCTTAAACGACGGCGTCGTGACCAGCCGCACCAGACTGGTGGTGCTCGGCATCGACACCGATGCGGGGGGACGCGGTGCACAGGCATTCAAAGACGGATTGGTGGATGTCTTGAGCCATGACGGACGCCAGATCAAGACCGCCCAATGGCACGACCCGCGCCTGATCGTGGTGCATGACGTGGTCATGCCGATCCCGCTCTACTATTTCGAGGCATTGATCGAGGAGATCGAGCCGTCCTATCTGAAGCTCGCGGGAGACGAGCGTCGCGGATTCCGGCTGCACACCGACCGCCACTGGGAGGACGCACTGCCGAACCTGAACCCCCGCCAGGCCGAGGTCTCCGCGGGCTGGGCACTCAAGGTCTTCGCCAAGGGCCTGGTCTCGCGGGCGATCGGCGTGGACACCCTGACCGCCGACGGGCAGGAGTCCGACCTATTCGTCTGGCGCCGCCGCGGCGGCGCGCCCTTCGAGCTGGGGGCCGAGTTTGCGAATGCACTCGCCAGAGTCGGCATGATCCACGACGACACGCATCTCAGCGCATCGCTGGAAGAGCAGATCGCGCAGCAGACGGCTGCACTCTCCGGCGACGAGCGCGAGGCCCGGCGTCAGGAGCTGATTGGCCATCTCGCAGACGATTTGGACCAGATCGGCTTGACGCGCGTCCAGGGCCGCGAGTCCTCCGCCTACGACTATCTCAATGCGCCGATCATGCGGGCGCTGCTGCGGGAGCTCAAAACCATCGGTGCGGAGCAGGCAGGGGCCGAACCCGCTCGGCGGGATAAGAAGCGCTATTGACCGAAGCGGCCCAGCGGGAATCCAGCCCGCGGCCGCTATTCAATCCAAACACAAAGCCCCCGCCGGGAACACAGGGGCCGCTTGAGCGAGCATGTCCAGACCCACACTCCTGATCGCCTTCGGCAGCTTCGGCCTGGACGCATTGCAGCGTCTGCTTCACCAATCGGCCCTGCGCGGGGTCCTGCGCTGGAAAGACGCACAGACCGGCGGGGTCGCCTCCGCCCAGCGCCAGTTGAAAGACCTGGGCCTGCTGGCCCTGCCCGACCCCTTCGAGCGCTCCCCTGAGGTCGCAGCCCAGGCAGCGGCCGGCGCGCCCCAGTTCCTGACCGACCTCTATCGCCAAATCAAAGACTTGCCCGCGCAGGCACGCTCCGAGCAGGACCGCATCGCCCAATTCGTACGCCGCGCGGCGGACGATCTGCTGGCCCAGACCGCCTTCGACCGGGACGATCCGGTGGGTCTGGACCTGCTGGTGCTGGCCCGTCCGACCTCGCCCGAGACCGTCCCGCACCTGGATATCCTGCTCCAGGGGTGCCTGGAATCCCTGGCCGATTCGAGCTTCTTCAAGATCGCGGTCCAAGGGGCCGAGAACCTCAACTGCATCCTGGTTCTGGACTTCGACGATTATTGGCGAAGCACCGGCTCCCCGGAGGAGGTTGCGGCCGCCCGCGACCTGCGCGCCGCCCTGCGTAACTCCATGCAGAGCTGGGAGCGCCGCCGTGCCCAACGCCAGATCGCCTTGGACCGCTGCTATCTGGTGGACGGTCGCACCGCGGTGGGCCACCGACCGCCCCATGTGCGCCTCGACGAGGTGGTCCTGTTCCTGGAGCTGCTGCTGTTCGAGAACCTGCGCACCCAGAGACAAGGGCTCTACCAGCAGCAATCCCTGGCCCAGCCAGTCGCAGCCACCTTCGGCATCCGCCTTCTGGAAGAGAGCGCCATGGCGCTCAGTCGGGAGGCCGCGGCCACCTTCGGCCGGCGCTGGCTGGACGCGCTGATCGGCGACGACGAGCAGTGTCCGGATCGCGACGCCAGACGCGTGGCCGAGACCCTGGAGCCCTATCGTCCCGAGACCATCGAGCGGCGCATCGAGGACAGCCGGCTGGAGCATCATGTCGAGACTGGGACCGAGGCCCTGGCCCGGTCGCTGATGGCTGTCCCGAATCCGCAGTCCGCGGACTGGCTGGACCGGGTCCGGGAGGTCTACGAGCGCGAGGGTCTGGCGCTGGAGCAGGCGCTCAATCGTGCCGCTTGGGAGCTGATCGCCGCCATCAAAGAGGCACACCTGACGGATCTGGACCAACGGGTGTCGGATGCAGTGGACGCCGACCTGCACGACGAGCGCGCGCCGGCATCGCTGCGACTGGTGCGTGCGCGGATCGACTCGGCCCGTGCTGCACTGACTCCAGGGCAGGACGGTATTGAGCCGGAAGACTCGGGGCCAACCGACCCGCTACATCGACTCGGCTCGCTTCACCGCCGCTATCGGGATCAGCTCGACGAATGGCTCGCCGGTCAGGGCCGTGCACTGCAATGGCTCTGGCCACTGTTCGCTCTGTTGCTGGCCCTGGGGCTGGCGCCGCTCACAGCGCGTATCGTAGCCCAGATTAAGCCGCCCGGACCTGCGTGGTCTGGCGGGGCATTCAGCGGCTGGCTGCCGGCCTGGACTGGGGATGCACTCGAACGATTGGTCGCCGCACTGCATTCGGCCAACTACCCCATCGTCTGGACCCTGGTATGGCTGCCGATCCTGTGGGCAGCGTGCGCACTGCTGATCCAACCCAGGGTCGTCCTGCGCATACAGCGCGCCCAGCGCTTCTATACCAGCGTCCAGCGCGGACGCTTCTGCGATCGTATCGAGGACCTGATCGCACCATTGCGGGTCTCGCTCGTGCAGCGCGTGCACCGCAACATACGCTCCAGTCTCGCCAACGACATACAGAAGACCTTGAGCCGCATCGGCGACCGGCTGGCCGAGCGCGCTCGGGAGATGGATTGGCTGCGCCGCCAGCTCGGCGAATATTTGCGGCTCAGCAGCCAACCGACCACCGCGGTACGCAAATGGTTGCAGAGCCCGGATGCGCTCGATTCCATGCTGAAGGCCAATCCGCCCATCCGCGACCGGATCTGCTATCGACAGGACGCGCTGCCCCGCCCGTTCGAGGGCTGGAACGAGCATTTCTGCGATGCATTCTTAGACCCGCTGCGCTTCATCGATGTCTTAAGCAAGCCCTATGCGGAGGATTACGAGCAGCGGCAGGAAAAGCGCAATGCGGCCGAGGACCTGCCGGAGCGCCGCCGCGAGCTGATCGATTTCATCGACCGCAGCAACCTGGCGCTCTCCTGCCGCTTCCTGCAAGACAGCGGGGTGACGGACGAGCAACGCTGGTGCATCGCCGCACAGCGCTGGAAGAATATTCCCGGAATGGCCGACGAGCTCAATAACCGGCTCGGGGTGGTCGGCGCAGACATAGTGCCGGCCGCGGACCGCTCCCGGGTCTATTTGCTGACGCTTCAAATCGGGGTCGACGCCGGTCGACTGGAGCGCGAGCAGTCATGATCCCAATGCCCTCGCTTCCGGTCTATCTCGTCCCTTTGGGTGCCTTCGCACTCGCGCTGCTGCTGGCGCTGGCCATCAACGCCCTGGTCATCGCCCACCGCCCGAGCCGCGACAGCGGCGATCTCTGGACCGGAGTGCTGGCCTGGAGCGGGACCTTCCTGGCACTGATCCTGGTCTTTGGCTGGACCCTGCACACGTTCGATGCACCCTGGTGGTCGAAGGGCTATCATCCGCTCTTCGATGCGACCGGGCTCGTCATCGACCTGCCCTGGCTTCCGCCCTGGGAGCTGAAGGTCCCCTCCCCTTTGGCGCCCGACGGCCAGCCGCTTCAGCATGCGCACTGGTGGGCGCTGGCACTGCCCTTCGCGGTCTGGCTGATCGCGATCCTGATACGGCTGGCCGTGCCGACGCGGGAGCGCCAGCCGGGGCAGCCCCGGCCCGGTGCCTGGCTGGCCGGCTCGGCCGGATTCTCGGGCTCCAGGCGCTGGGCGCTGTATGCATTGGCACCGCCCCTCGTGCTGCTGCTACTGTGGACCGCCAACGCCATCGGCGAAGGTCCGGCACAGGAGCGGGCCGCACTCTGGGGCACCCTGGCCACGGTCGCGGTCACACTGATCGCCATCGCATTCAGCCGTGGCCAGGCCGCCCCGGCACCCGCGGATACCGCCCGACCCGCTCCTGGGCCTGCACTCGAGGACTGGGTCGGCGCCATGCGCCGCCGCGGATTCGCGGTCCGCACACTCTGTCGGCTCGAGCCCTCGGGCGACCCGGCCCAGCCCCAGGACCCGGCGGCACGGGCGCTGCTCGATCAGTGGCCTCTCCTGCGCGCGCGACAGGTCGCACCCGAGCTGATCGAGGCGGTCGCCGACCTGCTCGCGACCGGGGACGTCCGCCGCCGCGGACTGGATCGGCTGGTCCTGGCCCCGGACGACTGCGGCCAAACCGAAGCGCTGGCGGTCGCCATCCGGCTCGCGCATCTGAGGCTGGAAACGGTCACCCTGGTCGTGGTCCCGCGCGACCCGCAACGGCTCGCCGAACGGCTGGCACCCTGGCTCCCGGGACCGGATGCGCTCGCATTGCCCCGGGCCAATCTGTCCGTCGACCCCGCGGCAATGGCCTGGATCCTGGATGCAGGCACCCTCTCGGACCGCCTGGCCGACCTGTCCGACCGCCCGCTGCTGATGAGCCGAATCGGGCTGACCGTCTGGTGCGATCTGGACGCCTACTCCGGTGTACTGGCGGCGAACGTCTGGGCCGTCTCCCATCGACTGCATCGGCTGCTCAAACGCAAGGGTCGCAAGGAGACCCGCTCCATCGCATTCGCCCGTTATCGCCCGAGTCATGAGGCCAACTCGGCCGCATTCCTGTCCCAACTGCTCCCCTACGACTACGGACCTCAGGATCGGGTGGTGGTGGAGCGCCGCCGCCGCCATCCCATTCAGATCCATCTTCTGGAGCCGACCGCCGAACTACGGCCCGACGACCAGGCACACCCGGACCGCTGGGACTTAAGCCTGGTGGCCGCACGCACCTCCGCCGAGGCCGGCTGGCCGACCTGCTTCGAGCCGCCCGCGGCACTGGACCTGATCCATGCCGGGGACTATATGCAGCAGCGCGTCCAGGGCCGCCCGCTGTCCCAACTGCTGCTGCCGGGGCATGCAGAGGCCGGGGCGCGCATCCTGGAGGCCAGGGCCGCAGAGATCCTGTCGCTCGGCAACCTGCTCTCCCAAGGTGGACGCTGCCTGGAACGGCTTCCGGAACATCAGGTGGGCCTGCTCATGCCACCCGGTCAACCCTATGTGCGACACCTGCTGATGGCCTTGCAAAAAGACCCGGGGCGCTTTTTCGCACTCGCCCGCCGGCTGATCCCCGGGGTGCCGCAACCCGCCATCGTGCGCCGCCATCTGCTGCTGGCACTGCGCGAAATGGAGGCAGTGGCCCAGGGACTGCTCAATACCTTCCAATGGCGCGACAGCATCCTGGACCCGGTGCTGGAGGAGCTTGCCAACCGACACCAGATCTCCCGCCGGGATGTGCGCTTTCTGGACCGCGACCACCGACTCAAGGTCGACACCGGCTACAAGAGCTCGGTGGCCGAATACCGCCCGGGGCCGCTCGATACCGTCGGCGACCGGCTGATCTCGATCGTCGAGCGCGAGGCCGGCGAGTCGGAGGAGCTGCTGCTGCGCATCGACCCGGAGCGGGCCACGGTCGCCGCCTACCCGCGCAGGATTTTCAGGCGGTTTGGCCGGACCTACCGCATCAATCTCTGGCCAACCGCGGATGCCCACGAGATCGAGCGCCGCGGCGTACTCTATTGCACCCGCACCGACGACCCCGCACTCACCTGGCCGATCGCCGAGCCGCGTCTGCGCCGCACCGAGCTGGCCTCCGGACAGACCGAAGCCTATTTCGATCGCGAAGCGCTCAACAAGGCGGTCATCCAAACCCATTACGAGGAAGAGGTCAGCGGTATCGTGGAGCTGCGGCGCGACACCGACGGGACCTGGCGCCAGAACGAGATCCAATGGGGGGAGCCCATCGCCAGTCTCTCGTTCCCCACCAAGGGATTGATGCTGCGTTTCCTTCCCGAGGACGTAGAAGACCGACCCGCCGCACTGCACTCCATCGCCCAGGCGCTCGCCCAGGTGCTTTGCGTTCATGTCGGCGTTGAAGAAGACGCGGTGCGCGTGGTGGCCGCCGAGGGCCTCAAAGTAGGCCGGCGGCGCGAATGGGGCCTCGCGATCCTGGACCTCTATCCGCATGGGATCGGGCTCGTCGATGCGCTG
This sequence comes from uncultured Gammaproteobacteria bacterium, assembly GCA_963780725.1. Taxonomy (GTDB): domain Bacteria; phylum Pseudomonadota; class Gammaproteobacteria; order Chromatiales; family Chromatiaceae; genus Thiodictyon. The sequence continues at coordinate 1,539,864 of CAWACV010000001.1, read as the reverse complement.
AACGACGACGATGCGCTATTGCGCCGGATGCTGGAGCATACTCGAGACTGGCTGGCGCAATGCCCCTGCGGGTCGGACGATGGCTGTGCCTTGTGCCTGCAATCCCCGGCGGCGATCGCCGCGACTCGGTATTCGGTGGAGCGGCAATTGAGCCGGCGGGAGGCGGTAGAGGTGTTGAGACGGGTGCTGGGGGGAGATAGCGCCGATCCTGACCGAGCGCATCGCGGCGCATAGGACTCGGCACGGCCAACCGGCTGACATCGATAGCAGACGCCCCTGCGCCCGGACCTACTGCGCTCCGGGCGGCGGGCTCGAGTCGTCGATCGGACAACCGAACGACAACCGTCGGCGTGCGCTTTAGCTCGCGCGCGCGAGGACCGATTTCAGCCTCTCCGTGCATTCGGCATACGCCTCGTCGAAGATCTCCACCTTCTCGAAGATATAGTCCAGGAAGCCGCGCTGCTTGGCGATCTCGATCTCGTGCAGGTCGATATGGTGATATTTGCCGGCCGGCAGGTCGCCCCGCTGAAGCAGCGCGTTGATGAGGCAGACCTGCTGACGCTCGCCGGCATAGGCACCGTTGAATGCCACCTCGGTCTTCAGGTCTTCGATGCCGATATAGCTGGTCGGGAGCGCGTCGTTGAGCCAGGTATGGTTGATCGGCCGCACCACGAAGATATCGCTCGCATAGACCAGCTCGGCGAGCATGATCTGCCGGTAGTATGCGCCGTCTAGGAAGCGGCCTTGCTGCCCCTCGAATCCGTACTGGTAGATACGCAGACCGTCGCGCACCGTCTCCGGGGTGATGTCGTCGTAGGCGGTTCTGGCACGATGCTGGCTTGCCTTGCCTTTCTCGTAGCCATGCTGACGCTGCGACTTCTGCGTAAGCAGGCCGCGTGCCCGCTCGTTGAGATGCACATGCTCGCAGCCGTCCAGCGGGCTATAGCTGTTGAATGCAATCCCGATCTCGCTGTTGTTGAAGGCATCGCTGATCTCCGCGTAGAAGGTATCGGAGAAAAGCGGTACGAGCAGGCGGCCGGGCAGGGTTTGCAAGGCCTCCTGGAGCATGAAGGTGTTGCCGCTGCTCTTGAAGATCCGCTGCCACGCCTGGAAGCTGTTGCTTAAGATATCCGTGGCGTACTCGATATAGGCCGGACGAAAGACACCGGGCCGGCCCCAGAGTGCGACCGAGGCCATATCGAGGTTGATATTGTGCGTGCTGGCCACCTTGGCGATCTCCTCCGCCAGCACGTCCCGCAACGGCGTCCCGCCGACCCGACAGCGCAGGTACTGATGGACCCAGTGGATCTGCCCGGAGGTGCAGGAGATCATGCTCGGGGTCACGCCCTGCACGCGCGCCGCCTCCAGGAAACCCGCCCCGAAGGCATTATTGCCGGCCAGCCCGCCTAGGGCGAAGGCGATCGATCGCTCTCTGTCTGTCATCGTGGTCTCCTTTGGTTGGATACCCGCGGCCCGCGGCGACCCGATCGCCGCAACACGCAAAGTCAGATCAGGATAGGCGACAAAGCGGCCCCATGCAGGGGATATCCCAGGGTCCCGGTCTCTGCCGTGCGGCGGCGCGACAGATTTCGAGGCGACTCAGTCCTTGCGCACAGAGCCCCTGGGCATTCGCAGAAACTCGGCCTCCAGCGCCTGCGCTTCCATGGGCGCCCCGAAGGCATAGCCCTGGGCCAGGTAGCAGCCGTGGGCGATCAGGAAGGCGGTCTGGGCCGGCTCTTCCACCCCTTCCGCCACCAGTGCGAGGCCCAGTGCGCGGCCTAAAGCGATAGCGGCCTTGACGATCTCGGCATCGCCCCGGTCAGCGAGCATGTCGGCGATCAGTGCGCGGTCGATCTTGAGGGTACGCGGGTTGAACCGGCGCACGCAGCTCAACGACGCATAGCCGGTCCCGAAGTCGTCGATGGCGATCTCCATGCCGGCCGCCTGGAGTGCGGCGATCGACTCGCCCGCCTCTCTGGGCGCGCGGGTGAGCAGACGCTCGGTGAGATCCAGCTCCAGGCGGGCGGGGTCTGCGCCATGGCGGCGAACCAACTCGGCAGCGCCGCTGGCCCCCTGGCCGTCGTCCGGGTGCAGCGTCGACAGGTTGACGGCCAGGCGCCCGAAATCGAGCCCCCGCGCTGCCCAATCCCGGCTCTGGCAGGCCGCCCGGGCAAGCACCCAGCCATCGAGCCGGGCGGCGAGTCCGCGCCGCTCCAACACCGGAACGAAGTCCGCCGGCATCAGCGCCCCCAGACTCCGGTGTCGCCAACGCACCAGAGCCTCCACCCCGTGGAGTGCGCCCCCTGGGATGCGGACCACGGGCTGGTAGACCAGATGCAGGTCGCCATCGGCGATGGCGTCGGCCAGACTGCCAACGATCGCCAGCTCCCGTTTCAGCTCCGCCGCCATGTCGTGGCGGAACAGTGCAAACCGGCTGCGGCCATCGTCCTTCGCCTGGTACAGGGCCATGTCCGCCTGCGCCATCAGGGTATCCGCGTCCGCCGGCTCGTCCACCAGGACCACCCCGACGCTGGCCCCGACCCGCACCTCCCGCCCGCGGATCGGCACCGGCCGGGACAGTGCATCCACCAGACGGCGGGCGAGGCCAAGGACCCCCTTGCGGTCCTTGGCATGGCTCTGGATGGCGGCGAACTCGTCCCCGCCCATGCGCGCCACCGAGTCCTCCGCCCGCAGCTCCTCGCGCAGGCGCAAGGCGGCTACCTGCAGGAGCTCGTCTCCCGCCGCGTGGCCTAAGCTGTCGTTCACATCCTTAAAATGGTCCAGGTCGATTACGAAGAGCGCGAACGGGATCGACTGACGGCGCAGTCGGGCCAGCTCCCGCTCCAGGGACTCGCGCAGCAGGTTGCGGTTGGGCAGTCCGGTCAACGCATCATGGAAGGCAAGGAATCGGATGCGCCGCTCGTGACCCAGGCGCTCGCTGATGTCCCGGAAGGTAACCACGGACCCGACCAAATCCCCCTGATGGATGATGGGGTTGCTCCACAGCTCGGTCGGGAAGGAGCTGCCGTCTCGACGGCTGAGGAGCTGGCCCATCAGGTGGCGGGTATGGCCATCCCGGGCGGTGGCCATCAGGATACCGCCCGGCACGTCCCACTCGGGCGACCCGACCTGGTGCCGATCCGAGCCTTGAGCCGAACCCTGGCAAGACGCTTCGTTCTCGCCGACTCCCGATGCCGCCGGAGACGGGCGGCCGACGAGCTCGCAGATTCGGGTCCCGCACAAATCCTCGACGCCGAATCCCAACATGCGTGCCGCCGCCGGATTAACGAAGGTGGCGACCCCCTCCCGATCCAGGCCCAGGATACCCTCGGTGGTGGACTCCAGGAGCAGGCGCTCGCGCTCCTCGGCGCATTGCAGGGCGGCCTGCGCGTGGACGTGCTCCAGGACCACCGCGGCCAGATCCGAGGCGGATTCGATGAGCTTGAGCTCCCGCTCCCGAGGCCGGCGCGGCTCGCGGTAATACATGGCGAAGGTGCCGAGCACACGCCCGTCGTGCCCGCGGATGGGATGCGACCAGCAGGCACGCAGATCCGTGGTCAATATCAGGTCCCGGAAGGCAGCCCAGGCGGGATCGGTCAGAATGTCCTCGCAGACCACTAGACAATTGCGGGCGATCGCAGCCCCACAGGAGCCGATCCCGTCTCCGACGGCCATCCCGTCGACCGCCCGGTTGTAATGGGCCGGCAGATCGGATCCGGAGCCCAGGCGCAGATGTACCCCGTCCGGATCCAGGATGTGCACCCCTGGTAGAACCTCGGGGTCCGCCTCTCGGATGTTCTGGGTCAGCGCGTCCAGCACCTCGTTCAAGGGCCGCCCCCGGGCCAGGCGCTCCAGGACTCGGTTGCGCCCGTCAAGGAGCACCCGCGCCAGATAGAGCTCGGTCACGTCCTGGGCAATGCCCTGCACGGCCTCCACCTGGCCGGCGGCATTCAAGACCGGACCCTCGGAGAGGCGCAGTCGGCGACGCTCCCCGGCCTTGTCCAGAACCTCTATCTCATAGGGGTCCGGACGGCGACCGGCCCTGAGCAGGCGTGCAGCCACGTCCCGGTGTGCATTGATCGGATGGTCGCTGACCGGCAGCCCCTGTCGACTCAGGAGATCCTGCGGAAGGTAGCCCAAGAGTCGCTCCACCGATGGGCTGAGATAGGTCCAGCGGCCATCCGGGTCCTGGCGATAGAGGACATATTCCCCGCTGAGCGACTCCACCAGGTTGCGGTAATTGGACTCGCTCTCCCGCAGTGCCTCGGCGATGCGCGTCTGCTCAGTGATGTCCTCTTTGACCCCAACGAAGTTGACGATCTGCCCCTGGTCGTCGCGGATCGGGGAGATCGTGGCGGACTCCCAATAGACCGAGCCGTCCTTGCGGCGATTGCAGATCTCGCCTTGCCACACCTGGCCGCTGCAGATGGTCCGCCACAGCGACCGGTAGAATGACGGCGGGTGCAGGCCGGATTTGAGCACCCGGGGGCTCTGGCCCAAGAGCTCCTGCTCTCGGTAGCCGGCGATCTCGCAGAACCGGGGATTGACGTACTCGATATAGCCATGCGGGTCGGTAATGATCACCGAGATCGGACTCTGCTGGACCGCCCGCTGGAACTGGCGCAGCTTCAGGCCCAGTCGCCGCTCTTCGGGCAGGGCGCCGGTGCGCGCCGCGGCCGGGAGCCCGGCGGTAATCAGGCCCCGCAGGGACAGCACACCCAGGAGCTCCCGGTCCGTATCGACCACCGCCAGGTATCTCGCACAAGCCGTTTCCAGGGCCTCGCGTGCCTCGGGCAGGGCGGTATCCGCAGCGATGCATGGGACCGGGCCGCGCCCCGGGAGTAGATCGGCGATCCGTCGGATTGGCAGCGCCGGGGTCGCCCGCAGGCGCGCCAGGACATCCGACTCGGACAGGATCGCCAGCGGACGCGGCCCGTCGGTCACTGCCACGCAGCCACTCGGGGCCGCGGCCAGGGCGCTCAGAAACTTGGCCCAGGTCGCCTCGGGCGGGAGCCGGGGGACATCCTCGTCCATCGCCTCGCCCGCGGTGCAGAGATGCAGGAGCTGCTCGCGCGAAAGGTGCAGAAAGAAGTCGGTTTCGCTCGCGATCCCCTCGGGGGAACCGTCGGGGCCCGTCACCAGCAGGTGTCGGATGCCCGCAAGGCGCATGCGTCCGTAGGCTTCCACCAGGGACGCGGTCCCAGGCAGGGTCAGGACCGGCCGGCTCATCAGCTCCGCTGCCGGGCTGTCCAGGGGCACGCACCGGGCAGCGGCGCAGACCATATCGTGCATGGTCAGGATACCGGCGGTCGCCGACCCGTCCCGAACCAGGACCGAGCCGATGCGCCGCTCGACCATCAGCGACAGTGCGTCCGACAGACGCGCATCCGCACCCAGACCGACCGGGTCTGCAGTCATGATATCGTGAAGGGTCGCGGTCGGATTCTGAGGTGTCCGGCTCATCGCCCATAGGCTCCCGGCCCGGTATCGGGCCCTGTGCGTTGTCGGTTCGGGGCGGGCGGGGGCGGAAAGGTGCGCCGGAAAACCGGTCCCCTTCACCGAAGCATGTCGCCCCCGACGGGGGTCGCCGCGCTACCATTCCAGAAAGCCGCGCGCCGTGCCCCCGGACCGCGGAATCGGCGCGGGTAGGGTATACGGATCTTTGCAGAGCGCAAGGGACCTGGCCCGCAGGTCGAGAATATTACAGGATGGGGTCCGGTAGACGGGCCGCCCGCACCGCCCAACGGGCGGTCGCGCCCGAAGATCCAGCAAAGCGGCAGGGCCGGATGGAGAAAGGTCGCCAGGGATACCGTCTAGGCGATGGCCCCCTGGGAGGTGCGCACGTAGGCCACCGCGCGGATGACGGAGAGCACCCCCAACGCGTGGATCAGGGCAAAGGCCAGGCTCAGCGAAACAATCAAATCGTGTCTCAACGTCGGACGGGGCCCCGCACGGGTCCTTCAGCGACCGGCAATGGTTGGAGCGGATTATGCGTAATGCCAGACTGCGACTCGGATCGGCCTATGTCGGCGTGGCCCTGATGGCCCTCGCTGCGGCCGGGGGAATGGCGGCTGAAAGCCAGCCGGGCACGGCGGCACAAGCCCCGACAGCAATGGCCGCACCGGAGGGCGGACAGACTCGGCAACTGACCCACCGGCTCTTGAAAGACATCGAGGACGGGGTAGCGCGGGTGGAGCCCTGGCTCCAACGCTACGGCTATTGGGCGGTATTCGGGGCAGTGGGGGTGGAAGGCTTTGGCATCCCGGCCCCGGGCCAGACCATCCTGGAGGCCGGTGCGGCGGCGTCCGCCTCCGCCCATTCCCGGCTCCGGATCGGCTGGATACTGCTCGTAGCCTTTCTCGCTGCATCCCTGGGCAACACCCTCGGCTACCTGATCGGACGGTCAGGCGGAGTCGCTCTGCTCCGTCGGCTGCATATCGATAGGGTACATCTGGACAAGGTGGAACGCGGATTCGACCGCTACGGCGGCTGGCTCATCGTCTTCGCGCGGTTCTTCGATGGACCCCGCCAACTTAACGGCATCGCGGCCGGTATCCTCGAGATGCCCTGGGCTCAATTCGCCCTCTATAACCTGCTCGGTGCTGCGTTGTGGGTGTGTTTCTGGGGCCTGGGCGTCTATTACCTGGACCTGCACCTGGACGCAGCGGTCCACCTGATCCGCCGGATCAATCCCTGGGTGTGGGGCATCACACTAGCCTCGGTGTGCGTCCTGGCGATCGTGCTATGGCGGGTCTATTCCAGGAGCGGCAAGGTCGATCCCTAGCAGCCGCTCGAAAGTCCGACCCGAATCGGGAGCCTGTCTCCCGCATCCCGGATTGCAGGTGCCGGGGGTTGTCCTCGACGGCGGGCGGCGGCGTTTTCAGCCCGGCCGCCCGTCCGCCCGGGGTCCGAGCAGCATGGGACCTGCGGTCAGGACAAAGGACCCGAAGGAGAGCACCCAAAGCACGCCGGAGAGGCTCCACCAGACCGTGGTCCAGCCGGGCAAGGCCAGCGGTCCGGCCACCCGCACCAAGGCGGTCAGATTGATGAGCCAAAAGGCCAACACCGCCAGCCGGGGGGCGACCATGGGCCGGCCCGTATGGCCCAGGGTGACCCGAACCATCATCCCCAGGGTGAAGACCCCTACCGCCCCGACCGTGAGTGCATGCAGCGCCGGGAATGGCGCCAGCAGACCCAGGTGCGCCAACCCCGCCAGGGCAAGCCCCAGGACGAGCCACAGATAGCCCCAATAGAGCACCGCGAGGATCGGGATGCCCCAGACCCGCCGGTCGTGCCAGCCGGCCAGGCGCACCGCCTGGATCAGGGCGAGTGCGAGCCCCAGTACGCCGGCCAGGGCAGTCCCGGGAGCCAGGGAGTCCGCCAGGACGAAGGGCACACCGATTCCGAAGGTGAGGCGCTCCACCGCTGCCCAGGTGCGGGGCTGGGCCCTGGCGATGGCCCCCTGGGTGAAGAAGGGCATGACCCGCCCTGCGATGACGAGCAGGGTCAGAACGACCAGCCCGAGCATGAGCCGGTCCCCGACCCGAGCGGCCCCGGCTACGATGCCCAGTGCCCCCAGGTGCGTCAAGAGCGAAGCCAGGGTCATCCCGGCGAGCAAGGCGAGGAAGGCGCGGTTGGCTGGATTCGGACCACGCCATAGCGGATTGAAGAGAGACAGCGCCAACGTCGGCAGAAAGGCCAGGTCCAGAGCCGCGGCCAGCGCCCCGGGGAACCCGAGCAAGGGCAGTATCCGCCCGGCGACCCACAGCAGGATCAAGCCCCCCAGCTCAATCCCGGTCGCCGTCGGTATCCCAGTCCAGTTGCGGGTCGCCGTCAGCAGAAATCCGGCAATGACCGCGGTGGCATAGCCGAACAGCATCTCGTGGGAATGCCAGGCCGTCCCGCCGTAATAGGCGTCGCCGGGGAGCCAGCCCTTTAGCCGCCCGAGCCAGACGAGCAGCGCCAAGACCGCCCAGACCCCGGCAGCGAGGAAGAATGGCCGGAAGCCGAGCGCCAGGACGGGCAGCCCGGGATTCGGCTGAGACTCGGGGGGTTGCGACACTGGAGATCTCCTGGGCCTGGCTCAACGGGACAAGACCCGCTCGATCGACTGCGCGTTGGGGCCAAGTGGACCAGCAGGGCAACCGCGCCTCCTTGACTCCAGTCAAAGCGTTGCGGCCGAACGCCCAGCCAAGACCATCGGGCCTTGGCCGGACCGCTTCGGAGACCGGGCAAGGGGCGACTAACGCCCCCGCCCATCCCGACGGGACGCCAGGGCCTCGGCAAAGACGATCTGGCGGTCCAGGGGCAGGCGCGCCCGATTCCAGTGATGGACAGTGAGCAGTGCAGCGGCCTCCCGGGGTCCGATAACCGCCTGGGGGGTTTCGAAATAGGCGCAATTCCAATTGTGGATGAGGGTCGCCGCCGGGATGGCGAACTGCTTGACGATGGCCCGAGCGCCCGCAGACAGGACCGCGTCGGTCCAGTCGGGCCTGTCCCACACAGCACGCACATCCACCGCAAAATCGGTCAGAGCCGCGTCGGAGACCGACTCGCCGCCGTAGGCACGAGCCAAGCGACTGCGCACCCGCTCCCAGATCTCGATGTCCTCGCGCGGGATACCCAGGGATGCGAGCTGGGCGGCAAGCATGCCGACGGAGATGGCCCAGCCCGAGTCCATATCGTCCGCCCCCTCGCCCGCGTGCACGGCGAGCCAGGCCCGGGAATCCAGTGTAAAGATCCGATGGACGAAGGCCATGGACAGGAGTCCGCCGAAGAGCCCGGTCTCCGGTTCGTAGACGGTGTCGCGAGACTCGCCGATCAGGCACCGGCGGCGCCACTCGAGGAGCCGGGACTGCACCAAATCGTGCAAGGCAGGCTGATTCGCCCCGAATGCCTGAAAACGCAAACGCAGCCCACGATTGCCGTGGACATAACAGAAGCCCGCCAACTCGCCGGCCTCGTGGAGCTCGTCCACCAGCTCCTTCAGCACTGCATAGAACCGTTGACCAGCGCCCGCATCGGGCAGGAGAATCGCGAACTCGATCCAGCGATTGGAAGGGGTCGGCCGACGCATCGCCTGAAGCCCCCCGGAGAGGAAGATCCGACACTGCTCGGCCAGCATCGGGTAGTTGGCCCCGCCCAGGTGGCCAGGATCCCCATCCAGGCAGAAACGCAGGATATCGGCCAGGCGAGCGGTCCGGCTCCCTAAAGGAACCGGGGTCTCCAGAAGATCCGCGGGGATCGACGACCGGCACTGCGCGGGGTCGGACTCCAAGTCTGAAAAGGCGTTCATGTCGGCGTTGCCCCCACTGGGTCTTAAACCCATGCCCCGGCCCGCTTTGGGTCGGTTGGTGTCTACCCCCGATTCTTAACGATCGGGTATCCCTTGCCTATTCGCGCGACCGCGAGTGGCTTCACCGGGTTAGCGCGGATATCGCGACCGTAAAACTACGGATACAGCGCCTGCGCGTCGTGTCTTCCCGGACCTTGCGGTCGTCAGTCTCGTGGGTAACGGCCAATGTCCAAACCCTGGGCTTTGACCATCGGCCCCGTTAGCCTAAAGTACGCAGCTGCAGCGCCCCACCGCGCATCCGTAAGGGATCGGGTTTGGGTCTGCCGGCACAGCCCGTACAACGACCTTCTTTAGGAGACGACGTGACCGAGCCGACCGCCGAGCACCGGGTGCCGACCCCTTTGACCGACCTGCGCAAGCGCGTGAACATCGCCCGCCAGTCAATCCTGGACAATCTTGAAGGCCTGGTGGGACCGGTGGAGGTCGGCTACGACTTCTATCGCGAATGGAACGGCTGCTGGAAGGTGCGGGTCACGGTATCCGGGGCAGCCAAGGGGACCTTGGACTGTACCCTGCTCGATACCCCGGGCGGCGGTATACTGGCCCTGCCCCGGCCATTGCCCGAGCGCTGGCGCACCGCGAGCGGCGTGCGCGCGAGCGACGGCACCCGTTGGACTCTGGACGGCACCGGGGCCTTGGTGCCATTCGCACCGTCCCCATGAAAGCTTGACAGCCCGGGCCGTCGCCTTGGGCTCAGATGCCTTATCCCTTCGGGGCCATAGAGCCATAGCCCCAGAGCGCACCCGAGGACCTATGCTGAAGCGCATCCGCACCTTCTTCGACGAATACCTGGCCGCCAATGCAGATGACACCCAGGACCCGGCCGCCGCAGCGCGCTGTGCCGCCGCTGCATTGCTCTTGGAAATGGCCCATATGGACGACGCCATGACCCCTGTGGAGCAGGCGGCGATCGTCCATGCGGTGCGCACATGCTTCGGTCTTGTGCCCGAGCAGGCCGAGGAGCTGATCGCCTGTGCCAGCGAGGAGCGGGGGCAAGCGACCGATTACCACCAGTTCACGTCGCTGATCAACGCCCATTTCGACGCCGAGCAGCGCTCGGATCTGATCGAGCAGCTCTGGCAGGTCGCCTACGCCGACCGGGATCTATGCAAGCATGAGGAATATTTGGTGCGCAAGGTGGCCAACCTGCTCCATGTCCCCCACAGCGCATTCATCGCGGCCAAGCACCGGGCCATCGGGGACCGCGCGTAGCCGGCACCGCGCGCCTCGGCCACCGGAATAGCTGGCCCTGTCGATGCCGTCTCCGGGCGCCGACTCAAACACATCGGTGCGGTCGCCGATGTTGCGCCCCTTCCGGGCTTGAGCCCGACACGACCGCGAGCCCGTGTCGGCGAATCGAGACCCCTGTGAACCTCCGGTGCCCTTCCTGTATCGTGCCGGGGTTGTCCCATCCCCCACCGGAGCCCCCATGCGATTCGCTGTCAGTCCGGACGAGATCCGCAAGGCCAATGTCCCCCACGAGGTCTTCCTCACCAACCTGATCGGCAACCACATTTTGATGACGGTCGCCGCTGGCGGCGTGGCCGGGAGCTTTCCCTGGGTGATGGCCATCATTCCCGCAGTCTCATTTAGCCTGCTGAGCTACATCCTCTGGCGCGCGCACCGATCCCTGACCAGGGACTCCTGGTATGTGATGTGCCACTGGCAAATCTGCGCGCGGCGCAGCCGCATCTTCCTGGTCATGCTGCTTATGCTGCTCGCGGTCGTGACTCTGGGCTGGGCAGGCTACACGTACGGCGGGATGATGAAGGAGGCGGTGGTGGCCCTGGTGGCGGGGACCGGCATCCTGCCGGTGATGGTGACGGTGCTGGTGCTGGTGATCGTGGAGTCGGACGCCCTTTATCACGCCAACCAGGCGAAGCTGCCCCAATGGGTGGTGGAGCGCTACCCCAACCCGGATGCGCAGGTCATCCCGGAGGACAACCAGTCGCACCAGGTCTCGTGAGCCGCCAGCCTATTTGGCTGCGTCGACCGGCTTGACGGCATCGGCGGGGACCGCCGCCGGGGCCTTGGCAGCGATCTCCTGGGCGACCAGCTCGTTCAGAACCTCCACGAATCGATCGGTGCCACCGGTCTGGCTCGGGCTGGTGCGATACTTGCCGTTGACGACGATCGCCGGAACCCCGTCGATCCCATAGCGGCGGCTCATATCCTGGGCCTTGCGCAGACGGGTCTCCACGGAGAACGACTGGTAAGCGTCGCGAAACTCCTTGGGATCGATCCCGATCTCCTCGGCAAACTTCATCAAGTCGTCTTCCGTGTAAATCCGCCGCTTGTCCACCTGCATGGCCTTGAATAGCGCATCGTGGAAGATATCCAGCTTGCCCAATGCCTCCGCCGCAAAATACGCGCGGGCATGGGGGTCCCAGCGCGGTCCGGTCGCGGGCATGCGGCGGAAGGCGACACCAGCTGGCATCGTGGCGACCCAGGCATTCAGGGTCGGCTCCAGATGCCAGCAATGGGGACAGCCGTACCAGAAGACTTCCAGCACCTCGACCTTATCGCCGGTCTCTGTGGGCTGGGCGACCGGGAATCGCACATAGTCGATGCCCTCGTCGGCCGCCCAGGCCGGGACCGCAAGCAGGAGGACGGCGAACGCCAGGCCGAGAATGGCTTTCGGACGCAGAAACGGAGACGACATCGGGTAACTCCTTAAAGAGGGGTGCAAATCGAGGAACAGAAACGAATGGCTTGCCCAGGCTTAAGCCGGGCCCTGGCCGACGGCATAGTCGAGCACCAGGCCCGCAAAGACCGCCATGCCGAAATAGTTGTTGTTGAGAAAAGCCTGGAAGCTCAGACCCGGCTCGCGGTCGCGGATCAGCCATTGCTGATAGACAGACAAGGCTGCTGCGACCGCCAAGCCCCCAAAGTACCAGGCCCCGCGCCCTGCGACCGTCCCGATCCAGATCAGTATTCCCAGCATCAGGACCTGCAGGAGCCCGATGACGAGACGATCGCGCTCGCCGAACAGGATGGCGGTGGACTTAATGCCGATCTTGAGGTCGTCCTCCCGGTCCACCATGGCGTACTCGGTGTCGTAGATCAGCGCCCAGATCAAGGTCGCGACGAACAGCACCCAGGCAAAGACCGGGATGCTCCCGGTGACCGCCATGAAGGCCATGGGGATGGCCCAGCCGAAGGCTGCGCCCAGGAACATCTGGGGCACATGGGTGAAACGCTTCATGAATGGATAGACCAGGGTCAAGGCCAAGGCCACCACCGAGAGCGCCACCGTTTCCCAGTTGAGGAACAGCACCAGGCCGAAGGCGATCAGGCTCAGGACGACAAAGACCCCTACCGCCTCCGCGGGCGTCGCCGCCCCGGTCGCCAGCGGCCGCGCCCTGGTGCGGGCCACATGACCGTCGAATCCCCGGTCCGCGAAGTCGTTGATGGCGCAGCCGGCTGAGCGCATCAGCACCACGCCCGACACGAAGATCGCGACCACCTGCCAGGGCGGGCTCCCCTCCCCCGCGAGCCACAGCGCCCACAATGCCGGCCACATCAGCAGGAAGATCCCGATCGGCCGGTGCAGACGCACCAGATAGAAATAGGTTTTCAGGCGCCCGAGCCAGAACCCGCGAAGGGGCTCCGGACTGGGGGTGCCGATCTTTACCTGGGGTAGCTCGGTGCGCGTCATAGTCGGTGGGCTGGACATCGGGGACGGGATGGGGTCTCGAAGAGGCGGCCGGGATTATGGCATAGGCTGGAAATGGCCTCGATCATATCCGAGCGTTCCCAGGCTCCGCACTCACACCTGCCCAAACTCCTCCCGCCGCCCTAACCAGCGCCGGATCAAAGGCTCCAGGCGCTCCGGATAGCGCTCCAGGATCAGATCCGCCGCGCGCTGGGCGCTCGCGACCAATGGCTGGTCGCGCAGCGGATCGGCGACCCGAAACTCCAGGGTCCCGGTCTGCCGGGTGCCTAAGACCTCCCCTGCCCCGCGCATCCGCAAGTCCTCCTCGGCGATGCGGAATCCGTCCAGGGTGTCGCGGATCAGCGCGAGCCGGTCCAGGGCCGGTGCGGACAGTGGCGCGCGATAGAGCAGCAGGCAGAAGCTCTCCACCGCGCCGCGCCCCACCCGGCCCCGGAGCTGGTGCAGCTGGGAGAGCCCCAGACGCTCCGGGTTCTCGACGATCATCAGGCTGGCGTTGGGCACGTCCACGCCCACCTCGATGACAGTGGTCGCGACCAGCAGGCTTAGCGCGCCGCCCGCGAACTCGCGCATCGTGCGTTCGCGCTCGGGGACCTTCTGGCGTCCGTGGACCAGGCCCACCGGCACGTCGGGCAGCGCCTGCGCGAGCGCAGCGGCGGTCTCCTCAGCCGCCTGACACTGGAGCGCCTCGGACTCGTCGATCAGGGTGCAGACCCAATAGGCTTGGCGCCCGGCGGAGCAGGCATCGCGTACCCGGGCGATCACGTCCGCCCGGCGGGTATCGGGTACCGCCACGGTGCGGATCGGGGTGCGCCCGGGGGGACCCTTGGCGATGACCGATAGGTCAAGATCCGCATAGACCGTCATGGCGAGCGAGCGCGGGATGGGGGTCGCGGTCATGATGAGCTGATGCGGCAAGACGCCGTCGCCCGCCCCCTTGTCGCGCAGTCGCATACGCTGATGGACGCCGAAGCGGTGCTGCTCGTCGACCACCACGAGACCCAGGTCAGCAAACCGGACCTCGTCCTGGATCAGTGCATGGGTGCCGACCACCAGCGGTGCAGTCCCGTCGGCGATGGCCGCGAGCAGGGCCGCGCGACTCCGACCCTTATGGCGTCCTGCGAGCCACAAAGGCTCGATCCCTAATGGCGAGAGCCAGGCGCTTAGGCTTCGCCAATGCTGCTCGGAGAGTAGCTCGGTCGGGGCCATGAGCGCCGCCTGGCGACCGGACTCGATGGCCTGGAGTGCAGCCAGCGCCGCGACGACGGTCTTGCCCGAGCCCACGTCGCCCTGAAGCAGTCGCTGCATGGGCCTCGGGCGCTCGAGGTCGCCGGAGATCTCGGACAGCGCCTGCTCCTGGTCCGGGGTCAAGGCGAATGGCAGGACCTCGCGCAGACGCCGCCGCAGTCCCCCATCGCCCGCCAGTACCGGGGCCTGCTGGCTCAGGTGTGCAAGACGCAGCCGTCGCAGGCTCGCCTGGTGGGCCACCAGCTCCTCGAAGGCAAGTCGCAGGAAGGCCGGGTGTCGGCGCTCCAGGAGATCGGACAGGTCCGACTCCAGCGGCGGTCGGTGCAGATAACGCAGGGCAGCGCTCAGGTCCGGGAGCTGGATGTCCGCCAGGACCTCGGGCGGCAGATATTCCACCGGCGGGCTCTCTGCCAGCAGGGCCAGTGCCTGCTCGGTCAGACCTCGCCAGGTGGCCTGTTGAAAACCCTCGGTCGACGGGTAGAAGGGTGTCAGCCGGGCCTCCGATGTACATTCCGGATCATCCGCGTGGAAGCGGTACTCCGGATGGATCATCTCCAGGCTGTTCGGCCCCTCCCGCACCTCGCCGTAGCAGCGCAGACGCACCCCGGGGCGCAACGCAGACAACTGCTGGGGCGAGAAATGGAAAAACCGCAGCAGGATGCCGCCGGGACCGCTCGCCAGCCGGTCTGCGCAACCCTGGTCCAGGAGCCAGACCTTGAGCGAGCGGCGGCGACCGTAGCCGATTTGTGCGTCGACGACCGTGCCCTCCACCAGCGCCTCCATGCCCGGGCGCAGCTCGGCGATGGGCAGCAGCCGGCTACGGTCCTGGTAGCGCACCGGTAGATGGAACAGCAGGTCTTGAACGCTCGAGATACCGAGCCGGGCCAGTCGCTCGCGCACCCGGGGTCCGACCCGGTCGAGCCGCTCCACCGGCATGCACTCCAGTGGCTCCGGTGCGGGCGGCGGCGAAGAAACCTGAGGATCTGGAGTCGCAGTCGTGGTCATCGCCGCCATTCTAGGCGGTCGACCGGTACTCTTACCTCTGGTCTTTGCGGATCTCCGGCCGGACAATCGTCTCCACATCCATCCATCTGGACTCGTCCCATGATCCACCAGCAGACCCTATCGATTAACACCCAGGGACGCGGCACCGCCGAGATCACGGCCGAGATCCAGCATGCGGTGCGGGACTCTGGCATCCGCGCAGGCATCTGCCATTGCTTCCTGCGGCACACCAGCGCATCGCTGATCCTGTGCGAGAACGCCGACCCCACGGTGCGCCGAGACCTGGACGCCTTCCTGACCCGTCTGGTGCCGGACGGGGACCTGCTTTACGACCACCAGTCCGAAGGCCCGGACGACATGCCCGCCCATGTACGCACCGTGCTGACCCGCACCGACCTGACCCTGCCGGTACGCGACGGGCGTTGCGCACTGGGGACCTGGCAAGGGGTCTATGTCTACGAGCACCGCATTCGCGGGCATCGGCGGCAGGTGATGGTGACGGTGATGGGCGAGTGAATGTTCGACTTCGCGTCGTCGGGCTGACCAATTGGCTACAACGTATCATCCACGGATTGGACCTGGATCTGCGACACCCGAGTCCCGCCCAGGCCCCCCATCCTTGCCCGCACCGCATTGCCAAGCTGATAGACCGCCATGGCGTAATAGGTGCTGTGGTTATAGCGGGTGATGACATAGAAGTTATGCAGACCCAGCCAGTACTCATAGCCGCTGCCTATGTCGAGCTTTAGCAGGCTGGCGGTGCCGACTCCGCCGGTGGATGCGGCGGGCGAGATCCCCTGTGCCGCCAGCGCGCTTAACGGATAGCTGGTGTCGAATCCGGTCTTGAGCGCCCCGACCCCGGACCCGCTCACGGCCGCGCGCACTGCCACCGGCTGCCCGGTGCGCCAGCCGTGGCCCTTGAAATAATTGGCGACGCTGCCGATGGCGTCCACCGGGTTCCAGAGGTCACGGCGACCGTCGCCGCCGAAGTCCACCGCAAAGTCATGGAAGGCTGTGGGCATGAATTGACCGTAGCCCATGGCACCGGCGAAAGAACCCTTGGGCGCGAAGGGGTCGAAGCCTTCGTCCCGGGCCATGACCAGGAAGTTCTCAAGCTCGCCGGTGAAATAGTCCGCTCGGCGGGGATAGGCGAAGGACAGTGTGGCGAGCGCATCGATGATGCGGGTCTTGCCCATGATCCGGCCCCAGCGGGTCTCCACCCCAATGATCCCGACGATGATCTCGGGCGGCACGCCGTATTGGGCGGAGGCGCGCTGGAGCACCGCCGAGTATTGGCTCCAGAAGGCCACCCCTTTCTCGACGTTATCGGGGGTGACGAACTTGGCCCTGTAGCGCAGCCAGGCACCGTTGGGGCCGCCGCCCGAGCGGCTCTTGCGAACCGGTTTGTCCATTGCCTCGATGATCCAGTTTTCCTTCTGGGCACGGGCCAGCACCAGCTTGAGGTCGTTCGGGTCGAACCCGTGCTTGTGCTGCATGTGGCTCACGAAGCGACCGACCGCCGGGTTGCCGGAGAAGTCCCCTCGGCCGACCTGAGAGCCGGAGCCCGAGGACCCGCCAGACCCGGCTTGATCCCGGCCAGGATTGGACCCGCAGCCGGCGGCGAGCAACAGGAATGACAGGACGGGCACAACGAGCAAGGCGCGCATGGAATCCCCCGGGGTGCGCATCTGAAGACAGTTGGCGATGGTAAGTTATTTCTTCAGAAACGCAAGCCAAGGCGCCAATTTACTTAGAATTCGTATCTTAAGGCGCCAGCACCAACACGCCGTCCATCTCGACCGCCGCCGCCCGCGGAAGGGCCGCGACGCCGACCGCGGCACGGGCAGGATAGGGCTCCTGGAAATACTCCGCCATGATCCGGTTGACCAGCGGGAAGTGGCCCAGATCGGTCAGATAGACGTTGAGCTTGACCAGATGTTGGAGCCCCCCGCCTGCAGCCTCGGCGACCGCAGTCAGGTTGTCGAAGACCTGCCGGATCTGAGCCTCCATATCGCCGGCGTTCAACTCCATCGTCTCCGGCACCAGTGGGATCTGGCCCGAGAGATAAACGGTATCCCCCACGCGCACCGCCTGGGAATAGGTGCCGATGGCCTTGGGTGCACGGTCGGTGCAGACGATCTGTCTGGACATGGTAGTCGCTCCTAAGAGTGGCGAGTTGGGTTGCATGGGCGCCTAGCCGAACAATCCCCGCCACCAGCGCCGCCGGTTGCCGGGCAGGACCCGGGTGGCGGGTAGGTCGCAGGGCGCGAGCAGGCTCATCACCCAGCCGGGCAGCGGCGGGGCTGCGCTCCCGCCGCAGGAGACGCCCAGGTGGTGCGGGTCGTAGATCTTGATCAGGCTGGGGGCCGCGGGGTCGTCCGATATACTGTCAGCCTCTTCTACCAGGGATCAAGCCATGTCCGCACTCTTCGAATCCAACCTCAAGGGCCTGCCGCTCATCGGGCGGGGAAAGGTCCGCGACCTCTACCGGGTGGGCGACCAGCACCTGCTGATGGTCGCCACCGACCGGCTCTCCGCCTTCGACGTGGTGATGCCCCAGCCCATCCCCGGCAAGGGCGAGGTCCTGACCCGGGTCTCGGGATTCTGGTTCGAGCGCACTGCCCCGCTGATCCCCAACCATCTCTCCGGCATCCCGGTCTCCGATGTCGTGACCGATCCGGCGGAGCTAAAAGAGCTGGGCGATCGGGCAGTGGTGGCCAGACGCCTGAAACCGCTGCCGGTGGAGGCCATCGTGCGCGGTTATCTGATCGGCTCCGGCTGGAAGGACTACCAGGCGAGCGGCGCAGTCTGCGGCATCCGGCTCCCGGAGGGTCTGGTCCAGGCGGATCGGCTCCCCGAGCCCATCTATACCCCCTCCACCAAGGCCGAGGCCGGAACCCACGACGAGAACGTGGACTTCGCCCATACCGTTGGGCTCTTAGGCGCCGAGCTCGCCGCCCAGGTGCGAGACTCTAGCCTGCGCATCTACAGCGAATGCGCAGCTTACGCCTTAAGCCGCGGCATCATCATCGCCGACACCAAGCTCGAATTCGGCCTGGACGCGTCCGGTCGACTGCACCTGATCGACGAGGTCCTGACCCCGGACTCGTCCCGATTCTGGCCCGCGGACCAGTACCGCCCGGGTATCAGCCCGCCGAGCTTCGACAAGCAGTTCGTGCGCGACTATCTGGAGACCCTGGACTGGGACAAGACCGCTCCGGGTCCGGACCTGCCCCCGGAGATCGTCGCACGCACAGCGGCCAAATATCGGGAGGCCGAGGAGCGATTGACGGGGCTCTGAGCACTTGGCCGTCTGCACCTCAATGGGGCCCGCGGGGACCCCGCGGTTTCCGCCCGACAACGCTGCCGGGTATCGTTGCCGAGAACTGGCCCATGTCCACAGAGGGCTCAAATGAACGATAGCAACATCGACGCAACTGCCGACGTTGCGCAGACTCCGGAGTTGGAGGGATACGAGCCCCCCGTTCCCGGCGGTTGGGACGGCTATCCACTCGACGCGCTGGCGATCCGCGACGAGCGTCGCACCGCCGAGGATGTGGTTCGGCGGATCAAGGCCGGGCGCTTCGTTATGGACCCGGACTTTCAGCGCGGATTCGTATGGGACATCCGCAAGCAGAGCCGCCTGATAGAGTCGATCCTCTTGCGTATCCCGCTCCCGGTCTTTTACCTGGCGGAGGATCGGCAAGGCCGACTCATTGTCGTCGATGGTCGCCAGCGGCTCACGACACTGCAACGCTTTCTGGATCTGGAGCTGAAGCTAGAGCTCGATGACCGCTCCGAGCTGAACGGCAAACGGTTTAACGATCTGGACGTGCGATTACAGAATCGCGTCCAGGACTGCCAGCTGCTATTTTATATTATCGACCACGCAGTCCCCGAGCGCGCCAAGCTGGACATCTTCGAGCGGGTCAACGGCGGAGAGGTCTTAACCCGGCAGCAGATGCGCAATGCCATCCACAATGGCCCGGCGACCGTTTGGTTGCGCGAAGAGGCTGAATCGGAGCTGTTTATCCAGGCGACCGGCGGCAGCCTGAATAAAGGGAAGATGCAGGACCGGGAGCTCGTCAACCGATTTTGCGCTTTCGCCTTGCTGCCCTTCAATGACTATCGCGGCGACATGGACAAATGGCTCGCAAGCGGTCTCGCCGCACTGAACGACGCTGGCGAGGCAGGGCGAGACGAGCTCAGCAACAGATTTCGCCGCTCCCTGCGCAACAACCTCAATGCCTTCGGGAGACATGCGTTCCGAAAGCCTCGCCAAAACGAACCCAACCGGCGTAGCTTGATCAACGCCTCGCTCTTCGATGTAATGAGCACCGCGCTCGCATATTACGACGAGCCCCTTGTCGAAGAGCGCGCCGAGAGATTACGGCATGCACTGTCCACTCTAATGAAAGACCCTGTGTTCGTCGGGTCGATCAGTTACGGACCCAACACACCGAAGGAAGTCCGCACCCGCTTCGAAATGGGCTATTCAATGCTCCGCGAGGTGCTCGATGCTCAGTAATCTGTACATCTCCGGCTTCAAGTGCTTCGACACGCTCGATCTCGACTTGGGTCCGCTGACCCTGCTCGCCGGGGTCAACGGCGGCGGCAAGTCGACTGTCATCCAGGCGTTGGTCCTACTGGCCCAAACCTTTGAGCTGCGCGAGTGGGGCCGCCGATTGTTACTGGATGGACCAGAGCTTGCACTCGGAAGCGTTGCGGATGTTCTAAGTCAATATACAGGGCGCCGGCAGCTCGTCTTGGGGGTCAACGCGGGCGCAGAGCGGGTCGTCTGGACTTTCCGGGCCGAGGACCGTCGCGCACTTGCTATCGATCTCGCGGCGGTGGCAATCGACGGCCAAGACGTACCGCTCGGAGACGCGGTGCGCTGGCTGCTGCCCGCCCCGCACGCGGCGAGGTCGATCGCCGTCGGAGCCCTCCGGCGACTGAGCTGGATCACCGCAGAGCGCAGTGGTCCCCGTGAGCTGCTGCCCCTGAAAGACGCGGACGGTCACACACGGGTCGGACACCGCGGCGAATTGGCGGCTGGGCTGCTGTATTGGCGTGAATCGGACGGGGTCATCCCGGCGCTCTGCGTTCCGGACACGCCCCAAACGCTTTTTCATCAAGTACGCGCCCACATGCAGCAGATCTTTCCAGGGTGCGACTTGAGGATTTCTACGATCGAGAGGGCAAGCGTGGTCAGTCTGCACTTCCGGTCCGACTCCAGAGCGGATTTCCAACGACCGCAGAACGTCGGATTCGGACTCACCCAGATCTTTCCCATCGTCGTCGCCTTGCTGGCTGCCCGCGAAGGCGATCTGCTACTCATCGAAAACCCCGAGGTCCACCTGCACCCCGGTGCCCAACAGCATATCGGCGTTCTGGCGGCCCGAACGGCGGCATTTGGGGTCCAAGTTATCATGGAAACCCATTCCGATCATGTACTCAATGGCGTGCGGCTAGCGGTCAAGCGAGGACTTGTCCCCGCTCAAGACGTGGCGGTGCATTTCTTCGGCCACACGCCACCCGGGCAAGCGGTTGTGCCAATCTCGCCCCGTATCGATGCGGACGGTCGGCTCGATATTTGGCCGGATGGGTTTTTCGATCAGCTCGATTTTGCGCTCTCCGAGCTTCTCTAGATCGCGCAATGGAACGTATTCTGGACGAGACTAGTCTATTGCCTTGTTCTTCGTTGGCACCCGCTCTACGGATACGCACCCTCGCAAAGGCACTCAAAGCCCTCGACAACCTTGGCGTATCTCCAATGCTGCGGTCGGTGCGGGATGCGGCCGATCGCGACATTGCCCAGGGTCGCGGGTTGCGCGGCTGGTGTTTCGACCAGGGGACGGATCGCGATTCAGGCCGCTTGCTCGCCAACAGGCTGGGCAAGCAGCCGTTCATCGATGGAGCCGACGGGCTGTTCGCCGCCCGAGAAGGCGATCGAGCCATCGAGGCGAGGGTCAAGGACGTCGTCGTCTTCGGTTTAGGCTTGGCAGCCCTGGAAGACGGCGCCGCGCTGGCCCTCGTAAGCCAGGCACGACCGGCTGGGGCCGCCGCGGTGCCGGTCGAGTTGACTTATCTCAATGAATCCGAAGCGATCACCGAGTCCCTCCCGGTTCCCTGCCTCGTGTCAGATGCCGACGTGGAGACCAACCGGGATTACGTTGTCGAACGCGTCGATCGCTCGATTGCCACCGGCCCCGGGCTCGTTGAGCGCATACCCGAGCTCTTTCCGCTGCTACGATTCGGCGCGCTCGCTCTACAGCAGCTCGCCGCCCTCAACGGGACCGAGCCAGTTTTCAGGCAACTGCTGCGCCATCTGCGAGCACTGGACCAAGGGGCAAGGAATTGGGCGCCGACAGCACCCTATAGTCCGGCCGGATGCCTGCCTTGGAGCCCCGAATCGGGCACCACCTTGGGACATCGCAAGTATGGTCCGCTACGCGATTTCCCGGCACCGGAAGGATTCCCGCCCGAACGGTGGAGCCTACACACCAAGCTCACCGGCGGCGCTGGCGCCAGACTGTATTTTCGGGCGGTGCGCTCCGATCAGGAATCGATCGTGTTAATCGGGTACTTTGGCGATCACCTTCCGACAGTGAGCCATCCGGGATGATTAAATAGCAAACTCGCTCCCCCCGCCCGCCATGGCCCGGTCGATCGCCTGGCGGGTGAGCTGTGGGGCGAAGGTTTCGATAAAGTCGTAGACATAGCCGCGCAGCCAGGCGTTGCGCCGCAGCCCGATGCGGGTGGTGCTGGCGTCGAAGAGATGGGCGGCATCGCGCATGCCGAGCCCGTGATCGGCCTGCGGGTCATAGGCCATGCGCGCCACGATCCCCACCCCCAGCCCCATGCCCACATAGGTCTTGATGACATCCGCATCCAGTGCGCTCAGCACCACGCGGGGAACGATCCCGTGGCTCATGAATGCGCGGTTGATCTGGCCGCGGCCCGTAAAAGCAAAGTCATAGGTGACGATGGGCCAGCGGGCGATCTCTTCCAGGGTGAGAGGCTCGACATTCAGGATCGGATGGCCGAGCGGGGCGACCACGCAGCGGTTCCACTCGTAGCAGGGCAGCATCAGCAGATCCGGGTAGTCGGCGATCGCCTCGGTGGCGATCGCCAAATCCGCCTCCCCCGCCAGAACCAGCTCGCACACCTGTCTCGGGTTTCCCTGGTGCAGCATCAGGCACACATCCGGGTAACGCTCCATGAAGGTCCGCACGACCGGCGGCAGCACATAGCGGGCCTGTGTGTGGGTGGTGGCGATGGCGAGGTTGCCGGAGGACTCCTTGCTGAACTCGGCCCCGACCTGACGCAGGTTATCCAAGTCCCCCAGCATGCGCGCGGCGATGGCTAGGACCTGGCGCCCGGGCTCGGTGACGGCCACCAGACGCTTGCCACGGCGGGTGAAGATCTCTACGCCGAGCTCATCCTCCAGGAGCCGGATCTGCTTGGAGACCCCCGGCTGGGAGGTGTAGAGGGCGTCCGCCGCGGTCGAGACGTTGAGACCCTGGCGGGCAACCTCCTGGATGTAGCGCAGTTGCTGCAGATTCATATCGCCTCTCGATCCCGGTCTCCGGGCTCAAAATAACCTATAGGCATATAAAAGAAACAAATAAATCATTAACTGTTCTAAAACAGCCCGCTAGCATGGCGCTCGACCTCCTGCCCCGTCCGGTACTGCCCGCCCAGTCTCCGGTGCCGGACCTCGCCGGACTGCCCGGCCCTATATAAGCGCGACAACGAGCAGCCCATGTACCGATACGACGCGGACGATCAGCGACTGGTAGAAGAGCGGGCGACCCAGCTGCGCGACCAGTTGGAGCGCCACCGGCCCGGGGAGCTGTCGGCCGACGAGCTTCGCCCCCTGCGCCTGCAAAACGGACTCTATGTGGAGCGCCAGGGGCCGATGCTCCGCATCGCCATCCCCTACGGACTCCTGGGAAGCGACCAGCTCCTTGGCCATTTGCGCTTATTTGCCGACAGCACGTTTTCGCGCTTACTTGATACAGGCACACCCATGACCACACTCACCCGACAGACCTTAAGTCATCTCGACTGGCTGGAGGCCGACGCCATCCATATCCTGCGCGAGGTCGCGGGCCAGTGCAGCCACCCGGCACTGCTCTTTTCCGGGGGCAAGGACTCCATCTGCCTGCTGCGCCTCGCCGAGAAGGCCTTCCGCCCCGGGCGCCTGCCCTTCCCGCTGCTGCATATCGACACAGGCCACAACTACCCGGAGGTGATCGAATTTCGCGACCGCCGGGCGGCTGAGCTAGGAGAGCGCCTGATCGTCCGCTTGGTGGAAGACTCCATGGCCCGGGGAAGCGTGGTACTGAGAGACCCAGGTGAATCCCGCAACCGCCACCAGTCCGTGACCCTCCTGGAGGCGATCGAGGAATTCGGATTCGATGCCTGCATCGGAGGCGCCCGTTGCGACGAAGAGAAGTCCCGGGCCAAGGAGCGCGTCATGAGCTTTCGCGACGAGCTCGGTCAATGGGACCCCAAGAACCAGCGCCCGGAGCTCTGGAGCCTCTACAGCGCCCGCACCCACAAGGGCGAGAACATCCGCGCCTTCCCCATCTCCGACTGGACCGAGCTCGATGTCTGGCAATACATCGGCCGCGAGGGCCTCGAGCTGCCGTCCATCTACTTCGCCCACACTCGCCCCGTGGTGCGCGACAAGGGCCTGCTCCGCCCGGTCACGGACCTCACGCCTGCGCGGCCCGGGGATCGGGTGGAAGAGCTGCGGGTGCGATTCCGCACCGTGGGCGACATCACCTGCACCGCCCCGGTGGAATCGGACGCGGACACCGTCGACAAGATCCTGGCGGAGACCGCCATCACCACCATCACCGAGCGCGGCGCCACCCGCATGGACGACCAGACCAGCGAGGCGTCCATGGAAGAGCGCAAGCGTGCCGGCTATTTCTGATTCGAATCATTAAGGTACCCACGATGTCAGCCCCCGAGCCACCCCCGGAAATCGACCGCGGCCTGCTGCGCTTCCTCACCTGCGGCAGCGTGGACGACGGCAAGAGCACCCTGATCGGGCGCCTGCTCTACGATACCAAGACCATCCTCGCCGACCAGCTCCATGCGATCGCCCGGACCTCCCAGCGCCGTGGGCTGGCGGAGCCGGACCTGTCGCTCCTCACCGACGGGCTCCAGGCCGAGCGCGAGCAAGGCATCACCATCGACGTCGCCTACCGCTACTTCTCCACCGGCACCCGCAAGTTCATTATCGCGGACGCCCCGGGGCACGAGCAGTACACCCGCAATATGGTCACCGCCGCCTCGACCGCGAATCTGGCGATCATCCTGGTGGACGCCCGCAAGGGGATACTCACCCAGACCCGCAGGCATTCCTATCTGGCCCATCTGGTCGGCATCCCCCACCTGGTGGTGGCGATCAACAAGATGGACCTGGTGGACTACGACGTGGACGTTTTCGACCGCATCCGCGGCGAGTATCTGGCCTTCGCCGAGCGACTCGGCATCGGCGATGTCCGCTTCATCCCCATGTCGGCCCTGCGCGGAGACATGGTCGTGGAGCGCGGCGATCGGCTTCGCTGGTACCGCGGCCCTACCCTGCTGGAGCTGCTGGAGACCGCCCCCGCCGCCCACACCGAGCGCGCCGAGCCCTTCCGCTTCCCGGTTCAGTACGTCTGCCGACCGCGGGACGGCGCCAACCCCGAGCTGCACGACTACCGCGGCTACCAGGGGCGGGTAGAGTCCGGGGAAATCGCCGTGGGCGATCCCGTCACCGTGCTGCCCTCGGGCCGTACCAGCATCGTCAAGGCGATCGAGATCGGCGGCTCGCCCGAGCCCCGAGCCATCCACGAGCAATCCGTGACCCTGCTCCTCGCCGACGATATCGACTGCTCCCGCGGGGACATGATCGTGCGCACCGGCGAGGCCCCAACCCCGGTCAAGGAGGTCGAAGCCTTCGTCTGCTGGCTCTCGGAGACGCCCCTGTCGGGCGCGCGGACCTATGTGCTTCGACACACGGCCAGGGAAGTCAAGGGCAAGGTCGCGCGGATCGACTATCGGCTGGATCTCAACAGCCTGGCCCGGGAGTCGGCCACGGAGCTCCGGACGAACGACATCGCCCGACTGACTTTCAAGCTCGGCCAGCCCATCTTTCCCGACCCCTACGCGGACAACCGTGCTACCGGGGCATTCATCCTCATCGACGAATCCACCAACAACACCGTCGGGGCCGGGATGATCCAGTGACGCCCCGCCGCCCGGTCTTTCGTTCGGCCGGGTCGCTATCCGGGCTGCGCAGCGGACGATTGACCCGGGTCGTGACGATCGCCGATGTTGCTTAGGCGCGTTACGACCGACCGATCCGGGGCGAGCCATGAGCGACCCAATGGACGACGAAACCATCCAGACCTTTGCCGGCGTGTGGGACGCCATCGCCGATACCCAGGCTGAGGCCGCCGACCTAAACAAGCGACATCAGCTCTCATCGCACAGGTCCCCTGGCTGGATAAGTCACCAGGGAGCGCTGGCCCTGGCGGGCGGTGGAGGTTGAGTATCCAGCGCCATCCTTGGCGCAGGGGAAGACGCGTCAGATCGCCGCGCGCCCCGTTGTCACTTGATTGCGAGACGATTGCGGCGCCGGGCCTGGAGCAAACCGGCTACGCCAAACACCATGAGGGCCGCGGGAGGGGGCAGTGGGACCTCATCAGTGTCTTGCAAGAAGACCATGGGTGCCCCGGCCGTGACCAGAGACGATGCGTCAAAGGTCACTGTCATGCGGTGAAACATATCCGTGGTTGAGGCCCAGTCATTCCACCAGTCGTAGTCCGCCTCGGCGGTGCCGTTCCAGACCGATGTCGCATCCAGGAACAAGGGAAATCCGCCTGCCCCGTGGCCTGGGTTGGTCCCGTCGTCTGTATCGAACCCCATGTCCGGGCTCCCCAGCGAGGGCAGCACGATTCGGGCAATCCCTGAGGTGCTGCTCATGTCCGACAGACGGACCGGCCGGACATGGTTCGTTGACGCCGATTTGGCAGCAACTGTAAAAATTCCTGACACGTGAAAGGGGATGCGGGCCCGCGCTCGGAACACCGGGGCCTGGATTGCCCTGCAACCCCCGACGGCTGACCGAGACCGCGGCGCACCGGGTCGATCATCTTCCCGCCACTGCCGTGTCGATGGCGTTGAAACCCGACCTTGTCGGCAACCAGGGTGAGACTGGATTCCAGGGCATGAGCGGCGCTCGGCAGGTCGTTGGGTCCGATAGGGGCTCTCTGGGATTTCCCGTGGAGCATTAAAATAATATAATCAACAAGATACGGTGCGGCGTGGAAATGTTGTGGCTCCTGCCATGATCGGCATGGATCACCGTAATGCATTGATCTTTCATGCATACAGCTTGTATCCGACAAGGTCCAAATGTATGCGCTGAAAGAGATGCTCAGGGTTAAGAATGCCGTAACAACGCCTCTTGATGACTTTGATCTTATTGTTTAATCCTTCCACAAACCCACTGTTATGTCGCCCGACAAAATAATTGGTAATTTCATCTTTGCGTGCCATCAGGGTCTTGATAAATCCATCGAAACAACGAATGTCGCTGCGTGTGGCACGGCCCATCCAGGCATTCAGTAAGTGCTTCGCTTGGGCACGGGTTACCTGCCGATCGAAAATCGCTGTTAGTTGATCACGATACAAATAGGCTTTCTTCAAACGCGGCGAATATTGAAACAATTGCTCAAGAGCAGCCCTGTCATCCTCTGTTAAGTCCTCCTCCTTTTTACGTAACGACCACATCACCCCTTTGAATTTCTTGTACGTGGCAGCCGGTAGTTCGCGCTTGAGTCGGCGCAGCTCTTTCTTGCGTAGATCTTCGAGTCCCTCACGATACAATTTGGCGACATGGAAGCGGTCTGCAACGATACGGACTGTTCTCCCGAAAACTTCCTTGGCAGCATTGATGAAGCCGTCGTACATATCCGAACAGACATAGCGTACCGTGCGACGTAAGCGCTTGGGAATGCTTCGGAAAAACTTTATGATCGTTTCCTTCTTGCGGTTTTCGAGGACACCCAGGATTTGGGTTTCATCCCGCCGCCGCGCGGTCACAATCCCGACAAAATCCTGATGCCCCTTTTTGAGCGAGATTTCATCAATACCGATCACTTCGAAAGGTTCCATTGTCGACCAATCCACAGATGTCCCGATATTTCGATCAAGCACGCCTCGGATTGCGTCGTAGGCCACATCCTCCTTGACGGAGACATCGGCAAAGGTGGTGTTGACACAAGCCAGCAAGAGATGCGCCTCGTAGGCTTTTGTGAACGGGCTGCGACGCGCAAACCAGCTGACCTGCTGCGTCGTGGTGGGTTGGCCGTCGCAATCACACTGGTAACGGGGTAACCTAATGCGTAAATACACGGGCCTATCAAGAATGGCGATATGACGTAACGTCACCCATTCACCGTAACCATTCGACTTATCAATTCGCTTATGGCATTTATGACAGGTCGTGCCCCGCTCTGTACTGACCAGCGTGACGATGTAACTTCCGGTGCGATCTTGGTGTGCTGCCTGCACTTGAGTATTGGGGAAGTCGAGCAATAGCTCCAGCGCTTGCCTGAGCGGCTCGTTGTTGGACTCCATGATGACCTTAAGAACTAGACAAGATGTTGAAATTTAAGAATATCATAACCTACTGAGATCCCAAAGAGCCCCGATAGGTCGGTGGGGCCGCGATCAGGTTCTCGATCCGGTGGATCTCGTCTTCCGTCTCGGGACAAGTGGTCCCGGCGCCAGTTCGTTGCCGCGTCGACCTAAGCGATCTGGAGCGCTCGCACGAACGCGGATCTCCTGTGGGTGGCAGCCCCAAATTACGGCATTGCCAGAAGCGAGGAAGGGTGAGCTGCAATGTGGTCATGCTTACAGCGGTATTTTGCTCGGCTTCTGCCACGAGAACTGTGGTTTCTGGCCACATATGTTGTCGGATTGATGACGGAGGTCATCTGTTTGCGTCAAAGCGGAGTTGTATAAAACTATCGGCAGTAACTAATATACCTATTAGCGCGTTACGTGGGCACTCGATAATACACTCAAAGATCAAGAATTTATCTTTTTTGCGTGGAGTACCCCCACCCCCGAGATCTCGGAAACGTCTCCCGATTCCTGGGGCGGCAGGATGTGCTGCGCGCGGGCGCGTCGCAGCGAAGGCGCCCCTGCCGCTGAGCTGCGCGCGACGGTTCCCCTGACGCGAGCCGACGCGAAGGTTCAGGGTGCCGAAAAGACGCTGATCGAATGCCGTTTTAGCGTTCGATCAGCCGCGACGTGCAGGAATGGTTTCATACTCGCGCCGTTCTCGAGCCCTCGGGACACTCGATACCGCCGTGTCGTGTATGGCCTGGGTGGGAATCGCCATAAGGGCCTTTCCCGAAGCCGTACGGTAATTCATAACGGAGGTCAGCTCTCATGATTGCCAGCAATCCCTTCGCCGAGCTTTCGGCTCTCGTCCCACCTGCTGTTATGCAGGCCTACGTCATCTGCATGATCCTCTTGGTTATCGGAGGCACACTGCTAGACGTCGTGCACAAAAAGAGCGCGAAATACTTCTTCGAGAAAGGACAGACGCTCAAGAAATTCGCCAAGCGCGAAGTCAACAGTGCAGAGAAGATCGGCATCGCCGCCAGCACGGTTGCGAAAGAGATATTGGCCTCCGGCGAGTTCGAAAACCCAAATCGGCGTATCTCCCATCTGTTTATCTCCTACGGCTTCGTCATCTTTGTGGTGACGACCGCCCTTCTGATCTTCGGTCTGCCTGCCGCGGATGGCGAGACCTCGGGCTTCTTACCCCTGCTCTGGCATCTGGGTGCGCTGATGATCTGCATCGGCGGCTATTGGTTCTGGTTCAAGATCCGCGTCGACGTGCGCTCCGAAGGCCACCCGTGGTATGAGGTGCATCTCTCGGATCTGTTCATCGTTTCGCTGTTGGCGATGGCGACCTTCGCGCTGGTTTGGTCCTTGTTCGCGTCGGTTGGCGGTGGCCTGTTAGCCAATATCGCGCTGCTCATCTTCATCGTCGCGGCCACGACGCTGTTCAGCACCGTCTTCTGGTCGAAGTTTGCCCACATGTTTTACAAGCCTGCGGCTGCGTTCCAGAAGAAGGTTGCCAAGGCGGACGGCTCAATGGACAAGCTACCCGATCTGCCCGACCTGACGGACCCCGTCGTCAAGGAACGGTATCCGGACATCCCGGAGTACATGGGCGACACCCCGCCGTACATGGGGCTTGGTATCAAGCGCGAAACTCCGACCCACTACTGATCTTGATTCGATGAATCGAGTCACGAAGAGGAACAGAAGATGCCGACTTTCGTCTATATGACTCGCTGCGATGGTTGTGGCCAATGCGTTGATATCTGCCCTTCGGACATCATGCACATTGATACGACTGTCCGGCGCGCCTACAACATCGAGCCCAATATGTGCTGGGAGTGCTACTCCTGCGTAAAGGCGTGCCCGCATAACGCGATCGATGTGCGTGGCTATGCCGACTTCGCTCCACTGGGCCATTCTGTACGTGTTCGCCGCGACGAGGAAAAGGGTGTCATCGCCTGGCGGATCATCTTCCGCAACGGCAATAAGGACATGACTCTGCTGGCACCGATCACCACCAAGCCTTGGGGGAAGCACATTCCCAAGCTCGCAGACGCGCCCGCGCCCAGCAGCCAGATGCGCGACAGCCAGCTGTTGTTCAACGAGCCCAAGTACATCCGCCTCGACGATGGTGGCCTGCACACGCTCGAGTCCAATGGCTTGAAGATGAAAGAAGGGGTGTACTACTGATGGCTTACAAGACAATCATCGAAGACGATATCGACATTCTGGTCGCTGGAGCTGGCTTGGGCGGCACGGGCGCCGCCTTTGAGGCCCGCTACTGGGGCAAGGACAAGAAGATCGTCATTGCCGAGAAGGCCAACATCGATCGTTCCGGCGCCGTGGCACAGGGCCTGTACGCCATCAACTGCTACATGGGCACGCGCTTCGGCGAGAATAATCCGGAGGACCACGTCCGTTACGCGCGTATCGACCTGATGGGTATGGTTCGCGAAGACCTGCTGTTTGATATGGCCCGTCACGTCGACTCGACTGTGCATCAGTTCGAAGAATGGGGGCTGCCCCTGATGCGCAACCCCAAGACGGGCGCCTATCAGCGTGAAGGCCGTTGGCAGATCATGATTCACGGCGAGTCCTACAAGCCGATCGTCGCAGAAGCCGCGAAGAAATCTGCCGATAAGGTCTTCAACCGTATCTGCGTCACCCACCTGCTGATGGATGAGAGCAGGCCAAACCGTATTGCCGGTGCGGTCGGCTTCAATGTGCGTACCGGTAACTACCACGTATTCAAGTCCAAGACCGTCATCGTTGCTGCCGGCGGTGCCTCGAACATTTACAAGCCACGCTCGGTTGGGGAAGGCGCCGGTCGAGTCTGGTATGCGCCCTGGTCTTCAGGCTCAGCCTACGGCTTGCTGATTGGCGCTGGCGCCAAGATGACCCAGATGGAGAACAGGATTGTCCTGGCGCGTTTCAAAGACGGTTACGGTCCGGTCGGCGCCTACTTCCTGCACCTGAAGACCTATACCCAAAATGGTATCGGCGAAGAGTACGAATCCAAATGGTGGCCGCAACTGCAGGAAATCGTAGGCAAGGAGTACCTGGATCCGGAAGCTTCGCACAGAACGCATCGACCAATACCGACCTGCCTGCGCAACCATGCGTTTATCAGTGAGGTCAATGCCGGTCGTGGTCCGATCCACATGGTGACCATGGAAGCCTTTCAGGACCCGCATCTTGAAGAGATCGGTTGGCACAATTTCTTGGGTATGACCGTTGGACAGGCCGTGCTGTGGGCAGCGACCGACGTCGACCCGAAGAACGAGAACCCGGAGCTGACCACATCCGAGCCTTATGTCATGGGCTCTCACGCAACCGGTTGTGGCGCCTGGTGCTCGGGTCCAGAGGATGTATCGCCGCCGGAGTATTTCTGGGGCTACAACCGTATGACCACGGTCGAAGGCCTGTTCGGGGCAGGTGACGCCGTTGGTGGTACACCGCACGCTTTCTCTTCCGGCTCCTTCACCGAAGGTCGCCTTGCAGCGAAGGCCGCCTGCAGGTACATCGACGACGGCAAGGCCGAGGGTATCCGTGTTTCCGACGCGCAGATCGATCGTCGCAAGGAGGAGATCTACAAGCCGTTAGAGCATTACAAGGTCTATCGGAATGAGATCACGGCTGGCTCGGTCAACCCTAACTACATCAACCCACGCCAGGGTCTGGATCGCCTGCAGAAACTGATGGACGAGTACGCCGGCGGCGTAACGGTCAGCTACATGACCAACGAGAAGCTGCTGAACATCGGCCTGAAGAAGATGAAGATCCTGGAAGAGGATCTCGAGAAGCTTGGTGCAGAGGACATCCACGAGCTGCTGCGCGCATGGGAGCTGAAGCATCGCCATCGCACCTCTGAGGCCGTCATCCAGCACACCCTGTTCCGCCGGGAAACCCGCTGGCCGGGCTACTACTACCGCGGTGACGCAATGAAGCTGGACGACGAGAACTGGCATGTGCTGACGGTGTCGCGCCGTGATCCCGAGACCGGTGAATACACCATGGAAAAGGCGCCTTGTTATCACCTGGTAGAGGAGTAGGATCGAGCTCGTCTTTAAGGCATGGGCTCTCGGTGCATCCCGGAGCCCTGCCATTTTAGGGGAGCTGCAGGCTGCCAGTCGCCAGCGCTGGCCCCCATCGATGACTTAGGGATATCTTCACCAATCGGCGGTGTACCGAGCCGGTGAAGGGAGGAACACCGAAACGTCTTTCAGGAATAATGCTGCAAGCCGATCGCAGGCGGCTGGTTGCTTTTTCAGGTCGATGGCGATGAGAAATGAACATTAACGATAAGACTGACGAAGAGATACTCGAGATCGCGCATCCCATGTGGGATGACCTCGTCAAATATTCGAATAAGGGCCAGTATGGCAAGTTTATCAAAAGGTTCTCGTACGACTTGCTGCTTGGCTTGAACGAGGTCGAAGTGGGTAAGCAGTTTGCCCACAGCGAGCTGGCACGGAACCTGGCCGAGGAAAGAGACTTTCTGGGTCTCATTAGACGTGGCCAACATGTGACGGTTCTCTACCGCGTTCGGAGTACAACGCGGGAAGGCGAATGGCTGGGAAGAATGGTCCTCGGCTACGAGATGGGGGAAGTGCGAATTTTCGCCGCATCGATCTTCTGATCCATGAAGCATGGCTATGAAACAGACCATTGAAGACAACAAGTTCGTCGAGCTGACCTATCGGGTCGTGGATCGGAATACGGGGGACGTCTTGACGGCCGTGGAGTTTCCTCTGGGTTATGTTCACGGTAGCAACGCGGTGCTGTCCGTGCAGGTCATGGCGGAGCTGGAGGGGAAGTTGGCGGGAGATACGATATCGGTTCCCATCGACTGCACGGATCTTTATGGCCCTAGGGACGAGTCGTTGGTCATCACGGACTTGATTGAAAACGTTCCCGAGGAATACCGGGAAGTCGGCACGCGCATTGTTATGGAGAACGACAACGGCCAGACCAAGAGCTTTCTCGTCACGAGAATAGACGATAAGACGCTGACAATCGATGGAAATCATCCGCTTTGCGGCAGGATGGTCGTGTTCGAGCTTGAGGTTCTGAGTGTGCGCGATGCGACGGATGAAGAGGTCATCGCGGGTGCCAAGGTGGAAAGGGGCCCAGATACCGGTGGATTGCTAACTAGACCGATCTGATTCTGTTCCTCTCCGTATACCTAAGTGTGAAACAGCTTCTGCATGGCGCCATAGACGTGCTCGTAGGTAGATGAGTTTTCACCGCAATGAATGAGCTCATCGTCATCGGTGCGAAACGTTAAATGCGGATGTACGTCCAGGCCATCGACCTCAATCCCTGCGAGATCGTCAATGATACCGGCGATGCTAAACGCAATACTTGCTGTGAGGTCTTCTAACTTTTCTTGGTCCACGCCGGCTTCTTGAAGCTTGATTTTGATCCTTTCCACAATCTCGGCGGTGAATATCGCTTGGTGCTCGTCGAATCGCGAGCTCGCCAATGTCAGTTTCATTTTCGATACCCTGTTGGTCCGCTGTCTCTGGCGAGCTGTCGCGACCCGGAATAGATGGCCGATTCAACGGAGTTTGAAATCGCTGCGTGCCGACGCCGATGCGGGGGTTGCTCTCGCCGAATCTACTAGCCAGATACCGGTCTGCGCTGTGCGGCCGCGCGAGCGCTTGACGTTCACGCGGTCGCGCGTGTCTAGGGACGCTTCGGGGTCTGATACTCGACTTCTTTCTGGAATTTTTCCCAAATGACATCGTATCCAACAAACCCCGTTTCATTGGGCTGCTTCTGACGGGTCACGATAAATCGGCTGTGGCCGTCGGGAACCTTGGGGCGGGTTTGTGTTTGCTCGCTCATAAGTCGCTCTTATATGTGGGAGGGGAACGTCTCTGTAGCTACTGCAGGAGGCAGCGATGAAAAGCTATCGCGGCCGAGCGAAGCTGTCAAGACCTTCCCAGGGAAGGCAGCCTAGGTGTGAACAACTCGCATTGGCCCGGATAAAGTTAGATGAAGCGCTCCCTGCTATGAGCCTAAATCATCAGGCCATCACGATGATTCTGATTTACAAAGGCAGAAGGCTTGTCGGAGCTTGAATGATGCTGTATCAACACCAGGCCACGGACCCTGCCAAATACACTTCAGTAAGCTGTACAACAGAATACTCATCAGACCGACGGTACGAACCTGCAGGCCTCGCGCCCACTGGCCCAGCAACAGATTTGACAAGATGTGTAATATAAACGAGAACCAGCAGGGTCGGAGTTGAGCCTTGACCCACAGGAAAAGCAATGGATGCGAGTCTTTCACGCTAACGGGGTACTGCGCGGCCAACGGCCGCCCTCGACCGCGTGAAGCTAGGCGTGGCGCGCCGAGCGTCGCGTATGGCGGATCCCATCGGCTGGATCGCTCGACCGACTGGCACAGGTCACCGAGGACCTCCCGCCACCCGGTCAGGGGGATGCACGCGTGCGGGTCGAGGCGATCAGCCTGAGCTTCGCGAACGTCTTCGCCTGCCTGGGTCTGTACTCGGCGACGCCGCCGGGCGCGTTCGTCCCAGGTCTCGACTGTGCGGGCGTCGTCGAGGCGCTGGGTCCGCCGCGCGCGGGCAGTGAAGCCGCCGGGAGCGCCGTCGCTCCCGGCGATCGCGTAATGGCGCTCACGCGGTTCGGCGCTCACATCGGCGCACGCTATCGGTTCGAAGCGTGGGTCTCCCCTACCCCACATCTCCAGCCACATGGCGTTCGAGCCCTTGTAGCCGCAGATCGCGCGACCGGTTTCGGGCGTTGCCAATTCCGGGGGTCGAGGCGTTACGCAACCCAATTCTCGACCGCCAACCCGACGATGCGCTCGAATTCGCGCGTATTGTGCGTGACGACGGTCGCGCCTTCGGCCAGGGCGTGACATGCGATCCAGAGATCGTTGGCACCGATGGGTGTGCCAGCGGCCCTCAAGCGGGTGAACTGCTCCGCGTAGTGTCGGCAGATGCCCGCGTCCGCGGGATAGGACACCGGGACCTGTCGTATCAGGTTATCGAGTCGGCGTAGCACCTCGGGCTTACGTGTACTGCGCTCGGCTCCCTTGAGCAGCTCGGCGTAGGTGACGAAGGACATGCACAGCCGATCCTCGTGGGTGAGTGCTTTGACGCACTCGGCGATCTCCGGGGGGCGATTCTTGATCAAGAAGATCAGCGTGTTGGTATCCAGCATGTATTTCACAGCGACTCCCTGTCCTGCATCGGCGGCTGGCCGGCGCGGTCGTCTTCCAACGCCGCGACGAAGTCCTCGGAGAAGCCCTCGAGCGCCCGCAGCAGGGCATCGCCCCGATCGTCGATTAAAGGGTGTATCACGAGATCGCCGTCGGATGTGCGGGAGATTTCCACGCGCTCGGCATCGAGACGCAGCTCTGCGGGAATGCGCACCGCTTGGCTGTTGCCGCTCATGAAGATTCGCGTGATTAGGGTGCTCACTGGCTCCTCGGCATGTAGATACGTCAACGTATCTACTGTAGTTGACCCAAGGTACGTTAGCAACCGGGCCCATCGACTGACCGCAGCCGTCACGTCGCCAGCTCCTCGCGCGACCTTGGTCACAAAGAAAGCGCCCTGGTGCCGATATCGCGCGCCAGCCGCAGGACATGCTTCGACGCTCTTGAAGCCCGCTCGGGCGGCGGTTGCTATTTGTCGATGAGCGCTCGAGGGCGATCTGATTCCATGCGAGATTCGACATCGCTTTTGCGCGTCCGGCCCGATCCCCGACCTGCCGCGCCCATGGAGATCCTTCATGACCCCAGCATCCCTCACCCCCGCCGAGCCCGCCGCCGCTGCCCCAACCATCGTCATCGTCGGTGGGGTCGCCGGCGGCGCCTCCGCCGCCGCCCGCGCTCGTCGCGTCAACGAGCGGGCGCGGATCCTTGTGTTCGAGCGGGACGCTCATGTGTCCTTCGCCAACTGCGGCCTGCCCTATTTCATCGGCGGCGAGATCGAGGATCGTGCCAAGCTTCTGATCGCCACCCCGGAGCTCTTCCGCGATCGGTTCCGCATCGAGGTCCGGGTCCGCCAGGAGGTCCTGACCATCGACCGGGCGGCCAAGTCGGTGACGGTCAAGAATCTGGACACGGGCGAGACCTATACCCAGGGCTACGACAAGCTCGTCCTCTCGCCGGGCGCCTCGCCCATCGTTCCGTCGCTCCCCGGCGCAACCGCCCGGGGCGTTTTCACCCTGCGCAATCTCGACGACATGGATGCCATCGTGGACGCCGTGCCGGGGGCACGGCAGGCGGTGGTGGTCGGCGCCGGCTACATCGGGTTGGAGGTTGCCGAGCAGTTCGAGCGCCGGGGGCTCAAGGTCTCGGTCGTCGAGCTGAAGGAGCAGGTCATGCCCTTCTTCGACCCGGAGATGGCCGAGCCGCTCCACCGGGAGATCGAGCGCCAGGGGGTCCGGCTGGAGCTGGGCCGCGGTATCGCGTCGATCGAGGAGACAGAGGGCAAGGCGACGGCGGTGGTCCTGGCCGACGGCACCCGGCTGCCTGCCGATCTGGTCCTGCTCGGCATGGGGGTGCGCCCGAATACGGAGCTCGCCGAGGCCGCGGGTCTGACGATCGGGGCGAGCGGCGGCATCGCGACCGACGCCTTCATGCGGACCTCCGACCCCGACATTTACGCGGTCGGCGATGCCGCGGAATATGCCTTCGGTCCGACCGGCAAGCGTCAGCGGGTGCCGCTAGCTGGCATCGCCAACCGCACCGGGCGACTGGCCGGCCAGCATGCCGCGACAGGCGCGTCCCGCGCGGCACCCGCGGCCTGGGGAACCTCGGTGGTGCGGGTCTTCGGCTATTCCGCCGGGATCAGCGGGCTCTCGCTGCGCGCGGCGCGGCAGGCCGGGCTGGAGGCCCGTGCCGTGCACATCGTCTCCTATCACCACGCGAGCTACTACCCTGGCGCCGCACCGCTCGCGATTAAGCTGGTCTACGAGGCCGGCAGCGGCCGTGTCCTGGGCGTCCAGGCGGTGGGTGCCGGTGTGGACAAGCGGCTGGACGTGGTCGCGACCCTGCTGCACTTTCGCGGCACCGTCCATGACCTGGCCGAGCTGGATCTGGCCTATGCCCCGCCCTTCGGCTCCGCCAAGGACCCCCTGCACATGGCCGCCTTCGCGGCCCAGAACGATCTGGACGGGCTCTCGCCCAACCTGCTGCCGGACACTGACCTCTCGGGCTACCAGGTGGTGGATGTCCGCGAGCCCGACGAGATCGCGGCACTGCCGCTCGCCGCGGCGCCCCAGGCCAAGCGCATCCCGCTGAACGCGCTACGCGATCGGATCGGCGAGCTCGATCCCGATCTGCCGACCGTCGTCTCCTGCCAGAGCGGGCTGCGCTCCTACATCGGGGTGCGCATCCTCGCCCAGCACGGGTTCAAGGAGGTCTACAACCTCACGGGGGCTGCAGCGATGCGGGACTTTGCGATCAACCGCCGCTGCGGTGCCGAGCCGGGGGTTCAGGTCGATCTGCCGCGACCGGAGCACTTGGCCGACGGGGACTGAGGTTGAAAATAGGGGTCTCGACCCAGGGAAGCGACCCCAGGTCGCGCTCAGGAACCTGGAAACGAGAAACGAAAAAACCCTCCCCAACCGGGGGAGGCTCTGAGCTCGAACCGCGACCCCGGATCGGCGGCATGCGCAGCCGATCCGGGGTTCGTTATTTCACCCCGTAGATCTTGTCGAAGACCCCGCCATCCGCAAAGTGCTTTTTCTGCGCCGCCTGCCAGCCGCCGAGATCCGCTATGGTCACCAGGCTCACCTGGGCGAACTTATCCTTGTACTTTGCTGCGACCTCCGGATCGGTGGGCCGGTAAAAATGCTTGGCGACCAGATCCTGCGCATCCTTCGAATACAGATGGTCCAGATAGGCGGTCGCGACAGCGCGGGTACCTCGCTTATCCACAGTGCGATCCACCACTGAAACCGGCGGCTCGGCAAGGATGGAGAGCGAAGGCGTCACGATCTCGAGCTTGTCCGCCCCAAACTCCTTTTGAGCCAGGTAGGCCTCGTTCTCCCAGGAGAGGAGCACATCGCCGATCTCGCGCTGTACGAAGGTGGTGGTGGAGCCGCGGGCCCCGGAGTCCAGCACGGCCACGTTCTTGTACAGGCGAGAGACGTAGTCCTCGACCTTGGATTCGTCTCCGCCGTATTTCTGGGAGGCCCAGGCCCAGGCGGCCAGATAGTTCCAGCGCGCCCCGCCAGAGGTCTTGGGATTCGGCGTAATGACGCTGACCCCCTCGTTTACCAGGTCGCCCCAATCCTGTATGCCCTTGGGATTGCCCTTGCGCACCAGGAACACGACGGTGGAGGTGTAGGGGGCGCTATTGTGGGCCAGACGGCCCTGCCAATCCTTGGCGATGAGCCCGTGCTCCGCGATGGCATCGATATCGTAAGCCAAGGCCAGGGTCACCACATCCGCCGAGAGTCCGTCGATTACCGCCCTCGCCTGTTTGCCCGAGCCCCCATGGGACTGCTTGACGATGACCTTATCGCCAGTCTTCTCTTCCCAGTACTTGGCGAAGAGCGGGTTGTAGATCTGGTACAGCTCCCGGGTGGGATCGTAAGAGACATTGAGCAGCTCGATCTCGGCGCCCCAAGCCGTAGAAAGCGAAAGACCGAGCGTGGCGATACCGAGTAGCGCCTTGAATGGAACCGATATAATCATTAGAACCTTCCCGTGAAAAGAGTGGTGGAGGACTCGATTAGAGCCGATACGGTCCGGCGCTCAAACGAAGAATCCCTGCAATCCTTATCGAGAAATCGCCCTCGGGGCGATTTCTCGATTTGTCTTGGGGCAATCTTGTTCCGGATGGCGGGCCTATGAACGGGGTTCCGGGAGCTCGGGCTCGGGTCGGTCGGGCGACGAGAGGCCGATCGATCTCCAGGGAGATCGTCTCTCTCCCTGCCCCCGTGGCGCGCGGACTGGGGTGAGACAAGGATTCCCCGGGGCTGCTTGAACATGTCCGATGGGTTCTGCGGCGCTTTATCTCTCGGAAAGATTTGCAGCGCAAGAGAAGTTATTAGCCGGCTGGTGTTCGGAAGGTCTTGGACCGATCTAGCGCAAGCTGCTGTTATTAATGCGCATCTTCTCATATTGGCCTGGCTCGGGGTACCCGCCGGGACTTGCCATATGCAATATGGCGATAAGGGCATAACGACTTGCGGATTCCGCCGGTCCGCATCTTGCCTTAGGCTCCATCCATACCGTAACGGATCTCGGAGCGGAGATTAGCCCCATGACCAACCCCATCCAAACCCCCGCGAGGGCGCCATGACCGCCGGCACCCTGAGCTTGCCCTGGCGTTTGCTCCCTGGACAGCAGAGCCGTGTGCTGCCTGGATTCGGCCTGACCCTGGGGCTGACGCTGGTCTATCTGTCGCTGGTCGTCCTGATCCCCTTGTCCGCGGTCTTCCTCAAGGCCGCGACCCTGTCCTGGGACCAACTCTGGTTGATCGTCTCGGCACCTCGGGTCCTGGCCAGCTTTCGGCTTTCCTTCGGCGCGTCCCTGCTCGCGGCCGCCACCAACGCAGTCTTCGGGCTCACGCTCGCCTGGGCACTGGTGCGCTACGATTTCCCCGGCAAGCGTCTGGTGGATGCCCTGGTCGACCTGCCGTTCGCGCTGCCGACCGCTGTCGCGGGTATCGCGCTCGCGGCGCTCTATGCCGGAAACGGCTGGATCGGTCAGCTATTGGCGCCCTTTGGCATCAAGATCGCGTTCACCCCAGTGGGGGTGTTGGTCGCCCTGGTGTTCATTGGGGTGCCCTTCGTGGTGCGCACGGTGCAGCCGGTCCTCGAAGATCTGGAAATCGAGCTCGAAGAGGCCGCCGCATCCCTGGGCGCCCACCGCGGCCAGACCTTCCGGCGCGTGGTGCTGCCGATTCTGCTGCCGGCCTTGATGACAGGGTTCGCCCTCGCCTTCGCACGTGCCGTGGGGGAATACGGCTCGGTCATCTTTATTGCGGGCAACATCCCGATGGTGTCCGAGATCGCACCGCTGATCATCATTACCAAGCTGGAGCAGTACGATTTCGTAGGCGCCACCGCCGTCGCCGCGGTGATGTTGGTCGTCTCCTTCGCCATGCTGTTCTTGATCAACCTCTTGCAGGCATGGAGCGCCAAGCGCACCGGGAGGGGCCGCTGATGGCTGCCTTTGGACACGCCCAGGCCCGCCGCTACGAGTCCAATCCGGCGACCCGGGAGCCGCCTTGGGTGAGAAGACTTGTGCTTGGAGTGGCCCTGACATTCTTTGCGCTCTTTCTGGTCCTACCCCTATTGGAAGTATTCGCGGAAGCATTCCGCAAGGGATGGCAGGTCTATCTTGCCGCGCTGACGGATCCGGACGCGCTTGCGGCCATCCGGCTCACTCTATTTGTCGCCGGCATCTCGGTGCCGCTCAATATGGTGTTCGGCGTGATCGCAGCCTGGTCCATCGCCAAGTTCGAGTTCCGCGGCAAGCGGCTCCTAACCACGCTGATCGACTTGCCGTTCTCGGTCTCTCCGGTGGTCGCAGGGCTGATCTTCGTCCTGCTCTTCGGCGCTCAGGGATGGATCGGCCCCTGGCTGTTCGAGCACGACATCAAGATCGTGTTCGCGGTGCCGGGCATCGTGCTCGCGACAGTCTTCGTCACCTTCCCCTTCGTGGCACGGGAGCTGATCCCGCTGATGGAGGCGCAGGGGCGCGAAGAAGAGGAGGCGGCCACTGTCCTCGGTGCATCCGGCTTCCAGACCTTCCGGCGGGTGACCCTGCCCAGCATCAAGTGGGGCCTGATCTATGGCGTGATCCTCTGTAACGCCCGTGCAATGGGCGAATTCGGGGCCGTTAGCGTCGTCTCCGGCCATATCCGGGGCGAGACTAATACGATGCCGCTTCAGGTGGAAATTCTTTACAATGAATACAACTTCGCCGCAGCCTTCGCGGTGGCCTCCCTGCTGGCCCTGCTGGCGCTCGTCACCCTGGCCCTGAAGACCTTCGTCGAATGGAAGGCCGGTCAGGTATCCACTGAGAACGGCTAGAGAGTGAGCCTATGAGCATTCAGGTCCAAGACATCTCGAAATCGTTCGGCACCTTTGTCGCGCTGAACGGTATCTCGCTCGACTTCCCCACCGGCGAGTTGGTCGCGCTGCTCGGCCCGTCGGGCTGCGGCAAGACCACGCTCCTGCGCGTCATCGCCGGACTGGAAACCGCGGACTCGGGCCGCGTCATTCTGGACGGCGAGGACGCCTCGGACACCCATGTACGGGAGCGCCAGGTCGGTTTCGTCTTTCAACACTATGCACTATTCCGACACATGACGGTCTTCGAGAACGTGGCATTCGGGCTGCGGGTGAGGCCGCGCCGCACCCGTCCAGCGGAGGCGGAGATTCGGCGACGCGTTCACCGCCTGCTCGATCTGGTCCAGCTCGATTTCATGGCGGACCGCTTTCCTGCCCAGTTGTCGGGCGGACAGCGCCAGCGCGTTGCGCTGGCCCGGGCGCTGGCGGTAGACCCGCGGGTGCTGCTTCTCGACGAGCCCTTCGGCGCCCTGGACGCCCAGGTGCGCAAGGAGCTGCGGCGCTGGCTGCGGCGACTCCACGACGAGCTGCACGTGACCTCCGTCTTCGTCACCCACGACCAGGAGGAGGCACTGGAGGTGGCCGGCCGGGTGGTGCTGATGAATCATGGCCGGGTGGAGCAGCTGGGTACGCCGGCGGAGGTCTACGAGCACCCTGCCACCCCGTTCGTCTACGGCTTCCTGGGCGCCGTCAATGTCTTCCGGGGACGGGTGGAGGGCGCCCATGTGCGGGTTGGCGAGGCTCGGCTACCCCACGACGGGGGCGCGGCGGACCAGGGGGCGGAGGTGGTGGGCTTCGCTCGGCCGCACGAGATCCATGTGGTCGCGGATCTCTCCGTACCCAACGGTGTGGACGCCGTGGTGAGCCGCATCCACTCGTTCGGGGCAAGCGTGCGGGTGGAGCTGGACAGCCTGGAAGGGGCCGCCGCCCGCGGGGAGCCCCTCCATTACGAAGCCGTGGTCCCGCGGGAGCGGGCGATCCCCCTGGCCGACGGGCAGCGGGTCCGCTTGGTCCCGACCCAACTGCGGGTCTTCCGCGACAAGGCCGCCTGAGATGAACCTTCAGCAGCTGCGCATCGTCCGCGAGACGGTGCGCCATCGCTTCAACCTGACCGATGCGGCGAATGCGCTCTTCACTGCCCAGTCCGGGGTATCCAAGCACATCCGGGACCTGGAAGACGAGCTCGGCATGGAGCTCTTCGTCCGACACGGCAAGCGATTCCTGGGTCTCACCGAGCCGGGAAAAGAGCTGCTACCCATCGTCGAGCGCATCCTGCTCGATGTACAGAACGTCAAGCGCCTGGCGGAGCAGTTTGCCCAGAAGGACAAGGGGCGTCTTGCGATTGCCGCTACCCATACCCAGGCGCGCTATCGGTTACCGCCCGTGATCGGTCAATTCAAGAAGGAGTTCCCTGGGGTGCACCTGGAGCTGCGCCAGTGCAGCCCCAAGGAGATCGTGGCCCTGCTGCGCGCGGGCGACGTGGACATCGGGCTCGCCACGGAGGCCCTGGGCGAGGAAGAGGACCTGGTGAGCTTCCCCTTCTATCAATGGCAGCACGCCATTGTGGTGCCCGACGGCCATCCCCTAACAACGGTCCAGCCCCTGACCCTGGAGGCGGTGGCGGATTACCCCATTGTCACCTATCACGAGGAATACACTGGCCGCGCCCGAATCGATAGCGCCTTCGCCAATTCGGGGCTCGCCCCGGACATCGTCATGTCCGCCCTCGATGCGGATGTGATCAAGACCTACGTAGAGCTAGGCCTGGGCATCGGCATCATCGCTGCCATGGCCT
This sequence comes from uncultured Gammaproteobacteria bacterium, assembly GCA_963780725.1. Taxonomy (GTDB): domain Bacteria; phylum Pseudomonadota; class Gammaproteobacteria; order Chromatiales; family Chromatiaceae; genus Thiodictyon. The sequence goes on along the minus strand of CAWACV010000001.1, from coordinate 1,497,061 downwards.
TCAACCCGGCGCGGGATCTGGGCTTGCGGCTCCTGGACGGCCCTGGACTTTTTGCCATCAACACGACCCGCATCGCCCTCAAACGCGGCCATTACCTGCGTGGCTACGCCCTGCGCTTCATCGAGTGCTGCGCCCCTGCATTAACCCCGGCTCGGGTAATGGAGGCGGTGTTTCCCCGAGTCGCGATCGAATAACCAATATCTATAAGCATATCGGCATTCGTTCGTTGCCCTGCTTAACCTCCCGACTTAGGCTGGAAGCCAAACATACTTATTTCCAGCATTGACCAAAGGGAGTGCGCCGAGATGCCCCTGGACGCCGACCTGATCGAGGGTGCCCTGTGGGACCCGGCTCCCCGGACCGCGCCCGCCGCATTTGCCGCCCGACCGGCGGTGGAGGCGTCATGAGCCGCACGGCCGATTCACACGCCGCGACGTCCAAACCCCGCCCGCGCGGCACCGTGCTAGTCGTCCCCGGCTACCGCGGCAGCGGCCCCGGGCACTGGCAGACATGGATTGAGGGCCAGGTTACCAACGCCCGCCGGGTCTCCGGGATCGACTGGGACACCCCGGCCCTCGCCGCCTGGGCCGCTGCGTTGCGCCGGGAGATCGACCGGGCGCCCCCGCCGGTCTGGCTGGTCGCCCACAGTTTCGGCTGCCTGGCGGCAGTCCTCGCCGGTACGGACAGGGCGGACCTCGTAGCCGGCGCCCTGTTGGTGGCTCCAGCCGATCCGGACCGCTTCTCGCCAACCGGCTTGAGCGCGGAGGTCGAGAGCGCAAGCCCGGTCGCCCCACCCGCAATCACCCTCACCCCCTATATCCCCAAGGCCGCGCTCGGGTTTCCGAGCCTGGTAGTCGCCAGTCGCGACGACCCTTGGATGGCCCTGCCCCGTGTGCGGCGCTGGGCGCATCTGTGGGGCGGCCAACTCGTTGACGTCGGAAATGCCGGACATATCAACACGGAGTCCGGCTACGGACCCTGGCCGGAGGGACTCGAGCTGCTGCACGCCCTGCAAGCGCCCCCAGGCTGCCGGTCGGTCGGGACGATTCGTGCCGTTGTCCTCAGCTCCCGGGGCCGTTGAAAGAATCCGTGCATTACTTTGCAGCTTTTCTTCGTTCTGGGTCGACAACTGCCCCGGTAACCTAGCTTGGCAGAGAGATCGACCAGTCTCTTTGAGCTCAATCAACCCCCCGGGGCAACTGGCGTAATCGTCGATCGGGTAGCTGGAGCTGCAAAGGTATAAAGGGCAATAAATGGATACGAAACACCGGCTGGCCAGTCCCCCATCGCCGGTCGCGCTCATATCCTCTGGCAAGCCTGACTGTTTATTTCGCCCACCACGACTTACCCGCGCAAGTGCGCTTTCTTGATCGATCCCGTCCAGCCTACCGGCAGGAGACCCCCATGTCCCATTGGTTTCCCGATAACTCAAAATCCATCGGCCGCACCCCGCTCATTCGGCTCAATCGCGTCCTGGACGGCGCCCCGGCGACCTTGCTTGCCAAGATAGAGGGCCGCAATCCGGCCTATTCGGTGAAGTGCCGAATCGGCGCATCCATGATTTGGGACGCGGAGCAACGCGGGCTGCTCGGACCCGGCAAGGAGCTGGTGGAGCCCACCAGCGGCAATACCGGGATCGCACTGGCCTTCGTCGCCGCGGCGCGGGGCATTCCGCTGACGCTGACCATGCCCGAGACCATGAGCATCGAGCGGCGCAAGCTCCTGGTTGCCTTTGGGGCCAAGCTGGTCCTGACCGAGGGTCCCAAGGGCATGAGCGGGGCCATCGCCAGGGCCGAAGAGATCGCCGCCTCGGACCCCGAGCGCTACGTACTGCTCCAGCAGTTCCGCAACCCGGCCAATCCTCTGATCCACGAGCAGACCACCGGCCCCGAAATCTGGGAGGACACGGACGGCCAGATCGACATCTTCGTCTCCGGCGTGGGCACCGGCGGGACCATCACCGGCGTCTCTCGCTATATCAAAGGAACCCGCGGCAAGGCAATCGTCTCCGTAGCCGTCGAGCCCGCTGCCAGCCCAATCCTCACCCAGACTCGCGCGGGCGAGCCATTGAAACCCGGCCCCCACAAGATTCAGGGCATCGGCGCGGGCTTCGTGCCCGAGGTGCTGGACCTCTCCCTGGTGGACGCCATCGAGACCGTCACCAACGAGGACGCGGTCCTCTATGCCCGGCGGCTCGCGCGGGAGGAGGGCATCCTCTCCGGCATCTCCTGCGGGGCGGCGGTCGCGGTGGCTGCGCGCCTGGCCCAGCGGCCGGAGAACGCGGGCAAGACCATCGTGACCGTCCTGCCGGACTCTGGCGAACGGTATCTCAGCTCCGTCCTCTTCGAAGGGATCTTCGACGACATTGGGCTCGCCCTATGAACGCGCCCGAGCCGGTCACCGACCCTGCGACCGCAATATCTGCGGGTCTCTCCGCGGGGCTCCCGGAGACCGGCGCGGGTCGATGGAATCTGGCTCCGGGATTTCGCCGCGACCCTGCCAGAGATCCGCACCCTGCTCGACACCGACGTGGATGCCGCCTACCGGGGGGATCCGGCGGCCAGCAGCGTCGACGAGGTGCTGCTCTGCTATCCGGGCATCCTGGCCATGATTCATTACCGGCTTGCCCATCGCCTGTACGGGATGGGGCTGCGGTTGCTTGCGCGCATCGTCTCCGAGAACGCCCATTCGGGAACCGGGATCGATATCCATCCCGGGGCGCGAATTGGCAAAGGCTTCTTCATCGACCACGGCTGCGGCGTGGTGATCGGGGAGACAGCCATCATCGGGGACAATGTCAGCATCTACCAGGCGGTCACATTAGGGGCGAAGCGCTTCCCACTCGACGAGAAGGGCGACCTGCGAAAGGGCCTGCCGCGCCATCCGGTCGTCGAGAACAACGTGGTCATCTATGCGGGGGCAACGATACTGGGCCGCGTCGCCATCGGACGGGGCTCATCCATCGGGGGAAATGTCTGGCTGACCCGTAGCGCCCCGCCCGGGAGCAATATCACTCAAGCCCACACCCAGGAAGAGCCATATTCCGCTATCGCCCAGAGTGGCGGAATTGGCGATAGCCGCTCGTCTTAGATTTGTTTTAGTTGAAGCTTATTGGCGGCAGCTCGTCCCGCCGCACAAACCTACCGAGAGGTCGTTTATGGCAAATAACCAGAGTATCCACCACACACTCGGCGACGTCGCCGCCAGACAACTGGCCAACGCCACCAAGACGGTCCCGCAACTCCTCACGATCACCCCGCGCTGGCTGCTCCACCTGCTGCCCTGGGTCCCCCTGGAGGCGGGCATCCTACGCCTCAACAAGGTCAAGAACCCCGAGCAGGTCCAGGTCGCGCTCTCCCACCGCGACGAGGCCGAGCTGCCGGAGACCTTCGTCGATTTCGAAGAGAATCCACGCGAGTACTTCCTCAATGCCCTGACCACGGTCGTCGACATCCACACACGTGTCTCCGACCTCTACCGCAGCCCGCACGAGCAGATCAAGGAGCAGCTGCGCCTGACCATCGAGACCGTCAAGGAGCACCAGGAGCACGAGCTGATCAACAACCCCGACTACGGCCTGCTCGCCAGCGTCGATCCCGCGCAGAAGATCGCGACCCTGGCCGGCGCCCCCACCCCCGACGATCTGGACAACCTCCTGGTCAAGCTGTGGAAGGAGCCCGCCTTTTTCCTCGCCCACCCGCTGGCGATCGCCGCCTTCGGCCGCGAGGCGACCCGCCGCGGGGTGCCGCCGCCGACGGTCAGCCTGTTCGGCTCCCAGTTCATCACCTGGCGCGGGGTCCCGCTGATCCCCTCGGACAAGCTCCCCGTGGTCGACGGAAAGACGCAGATCCTGGCCCTGCGCGTGGGCGAGGCCCGGCAGGGCGTGGTCGGGCTCTTCCAGCCCGGCCTGGTCGGCGAGCAGGGGCTCGGGCTGTCGGTGCGCTTCATGGGGATCAACCGCAACGCCATCGCCTCCTATCTGGTCTCCCTGTACTTCTCGCTCGCGGTCCTCACCGAGGACGCCCTGGCGGTGCTCGACGGCGTGGAGGTGAACAAGTTCCATGACTACGCACACACCTACAAGTGATCCGGTGGCCGGGCTGACGGGGCTCGCCCCGGGCGCCCTGCCGCCCCCAAGTCTGGATGAAGGCTGGCTCGACCGCCTGGCCGCCGAGGCATTGAGTGGCCTGGGCGTCGCCGCCGAGGCACCGTTCGCGCTCCCCGCCCAAGTCCCGGGCGGGCCAACGGCCGCGCCCCAGCCGGCGATTCCCACGGGGGGCGGGATCGGGTTCCCAGGGTTCGAGGCCGTCCCGGTACCGGGCACGGCCAGCGCCACCGCGGCGGCCGGGACCCTGGCCGCCGCCCTCGGCATACCGCCCGCGCCCGCCGATCTGCCCTCCGCCTTCGTCCCGGATTCTCCTTACGAATTGGCCCCAGGGGCATTCACGGCCCAGGCTCCGGGTAGCGATCGGGCCGGTCAGTCGGGCGCCCTCCCCGGCCTCCTGACCCCGCGCACCTACGGGCTGCCGGAGGAGGATGAACTAAAGGAGCGGCTGGCAGGGATCGGGAAGACGCCCTCGCGGTCGCCGGGGGGACCGCCCGGACGGCAGGAGCCCGCGCTCTTCTACTTCGTGGACCCTCACGCCGCAGCCCCGGACGAGCGCGCCCTGGGGACCCTCGTCGGCGAGACGCATCCCGGGTTCGACGTGCGGGCGGTCCGCCGCGACTTCCCCATCCTGGGCGAGCGGGTCCACGGCCGGCCGCTGATCTGGTTCGACAATGCCGCCACGACCCAAAAGCCCAACGCGGTCATCGAGCGCCTGGCCGAGTTTTACCGGCACGAGAACTCCAACATCCACCGCGCCGCGCACGAGCTGGCGGCACGGGCGACCGAGGCCTACGAGGACGCCCGCCGGACGGTGGCGCGCTTCCTGGGGGCCTCGTCGGACGACGAGATCGTCTTCCTGCGCGGTACGACCGAGGCGATCAACCTGGTCGCCAAGGCCTGGGGACCCCGCCACGTCGGTCCGGGGGACGAGATCGTCGTCTCGCTTCTGGAGCACCACGCCAACATAGTCCCCTGGCAGCAGTTGGCCGCCCAGGTCGGGGCCCGGCTGCGGGTCATCCCGGTGGACTCCAGCGGGCAGATCCGGCTCGACGAGTACCAGAAGCTGCTGAACGACCGTACCAAACTAGTCGCCATCAGCCAGGTCTCCAATGCGCTCGGGACCATCACCCCGGTGCACGAGGTCATCGAGCTGGCCCATCGGGTCGGGGCGCGGGTCCTGGTCGACGGTGCCCAGTCGGTCGCCCACCTCGCGGTGGACGTGCGGGCCCTGGACGCGGACTTCTTCGTCTTCTCCGGTCACAAGATCTTCGGCCCGACCGGCATCGGTGCACTCTACGGCAAGCCGGAGATCCTCGAGTCGATGGAGCCCTGGCAAGGCGGCGGCAACATGATCGCGGACGTGACCTTCGAGCGCACCCTCTACCAGCGGCCGCCGGCCCGCTTCGAGGCCGGGACGCCCAACATTGCCGATGCGGTCGGGCTGGCCGAGGCCCTGCGATATGTGGAGCGGCTGGGACTGGCCAACATCGCGCGCTACGAGCACGAGCTGCTGCAGTACGGCACCCAGCTCCTGCAGGCGGTGCCGGGGCTGCACCTGATCGGTACCGCGCCAGAGAAGGCGAGCGTGCTCGCCTTCGTGCTGGACGGCTACAGCCCGGCGGAGGTGGGCGACGAGCTCAACCGCGAAGGGATCGCGGTGCGCGCCGGTCACCACTGCGCCCAGCCGATCGTGCGCCACTTCGGGCACGAGGCGACGGTGCGGCCCTCCCTTGCTTTTTACAACACGGCGGACGAGCTCGACACCCTGTCCCGGGCGCTCCAGCGGCTGGCCAAGGGCCGGCGGACCCTGGCCACACCGGGACCCGAACGGGTACAGGAGATCCCGGAGCGCCGGCTATTCGGGGATTGGACCAGCCCCGTGGGCGCCCGCCCGGATGCCGACTGGCGTGACGGCGGCGTCAGCCAAGCGGAAGGGGCCAGCGCCTCCCGGCCGGGGGTCTTGGCCCTGGAGGGCAAAGACGCCCCCTGACCACCTCTGCCCCTCTCCCGCTTGCGGGAGAGGAGCCGGGTGACAGGGATCGCCAGGGACCCGATCGCCCCCGCCCAGTCAGGGGCATCGAATGTTCAAAACAGGCGATTTCGCCGACAAGAGGTTTCGCAAGTCGTGGCACATTCAAGGTTGGCCCGTTTGACGCTCGTTCCGCTGGATCGCCCCGAGGAGTTTGCCGACGCACTGTGGAGCCGGCTGCGGCGCGAGGCCCAGGATGCGTACATCGCATCGCCGATGCTGGCGCCGCTGTTCTTCGATTCGATCCTCAACCAGCCGAGCTTCGAGGCGGCGGTGTGCCACCGCGTCGCCGCTCGCCTGAAAAACGACGTCATCTCGCTCCCGCTGATCGTGCGGGCCTTCCACCGTGCGCAAGCCGCAGACCCGGCAATCGGCGAGGCGCTGAAGGCCGACATCTCCGCCGTGTTCGAGCGCGACCCGGCCTGCGAGCGGCTGATCGAGCCGTTTCTTTATTTTAAGGGGTTCCATGCCCTCCAGGCGCACCGCCTGAACCACTGGCTGTGGCATAACCAAGAGCGGGATTTCGCACTCTATCTGCAGAGCCGATCCTCCGAGGTGTTCCAGACCGACATCCACCCGGCCGCGCAGATCGGGAAAGGCATCTTCCTGGACCACGCGACCGGCTTGGTGGTGGGAGAGACTGCGGTGATCGAGGACGACGTATCGCTGCTTCAAAACGTGACACTGGGCGGCACCGGCAAGGAGGCGGGCGACCGCCATCCGAAGGTGCGGCGAGGGGCCATGATCGGCGCCGGGGCCAAAATTCTCGGCAACATCGAGGTGGGCGAGAACGCCCGGGTGGCAGCCGGCTCGGTGGTGCTGCGAGAAGTACCGGCAAACTCCACGGTCGCCGGCGTGCCCGCCAAGGTCGTGCGAACCGCGACGCCGGACAAGCCGTCGCGCAGCGTGGAGCAAGACCTCAGCGACCTGATTTACGCGTCCTTCAATTGGACGATCTAGGCTGGAAACCCAATGCCTCTCGCGGCCGGCTCGCATCGATCCTCCAATTACAGATCCGCTCCAGCGATACATGCCTCACATCGACACAGTCCTGGCCCAGGCCGGACGCGGGACCGACCCGCGTACCGGCGCCATCAGCGCGCCCATCTACCAGACCTCCACCTACGCCCACCCCGGGCTGGGGCAGAGCACCGGGTTCGACTACAGCCGCAGCATCAACCCCACCCGCAAGGCACTGGAAGACGCCATGGCCACCCTGGACGGTGGAGCCGGGGCCTTCGCCTTTGCCAGCGGGCTGGCCGCGCTCACCACACTGCTGTGTCTATTCAACCAGGGCGACCATCTGGTGGTGTCCGAAGGGTGTTACGGCGGAACTAACCGGCTCCTCGATCGGGTCATGGGCCGCTTGGGCATCGCGGCGACCTATGTGCCCGCGACCGATCCGGCCGGCTTCCGCGCAGCCCTGAGACCGCAGACCCGGGCCATCCTGGCGGAATCCATCTCCAACCCCTGTCTCCAGGTCCCTGACCTTCAGTCGCTCGCCGGGATCGCCCGCGAGGCGGGTGTGCTGCTCGCGGTGGACAACACCATGCTCACCCCCTATTGGCTGCGCCCGCTGGAGCAAGGTGCCGACCTGGTGCTGCATTCGGCGTCGAAGTTCCTGGCCGGGCACAACGACACCATCGCCGGCATCCTGAGCGTGCGGGATGCGGCGCTGGCCGAGCGGCTCGGATTTCTGCAAAACGCCATGGGTGCGGTGCTGGGTCCACAGGACGCCTGGCTTGCGCTGCGCGGTCTCAAGACCCTGGCTCTGCGCCTGGAGCGGCAGCAAGGCAACGCCCTGACCATCGCCCGCTGGCTGCAACGGCAACCTCAGGTGACGCGGGTCTATTACCCAGGGCTTGCGGACGACCCGGGCCACGGGGCGCTCGCGCGCCTTGCTGGCGGCTATGGAGCAGTGCTGTCGTTCGAGCTGGAAGACGTGCAATCGGTCGGGCACCTGATCGAACGGCTGTCTCTGATCGCCTATGCCGAGAGCTTCGGCGGGGTGGAGAGCCTCATCACCGTGCCCGCGGTCCAGACCCATGCCAGTCTGGCGCCCGAAGAGCGCCTGCGTCTGGGAATCGCCGATACCCTACTGCGGCTCTCGGTCGGGATCGAAGACCCGGGGGATCTGATCGACGACTTGGCGGCGGGATTGGCCCGAGGCAAGGCTGTGCTAATCTGAAGCCCGATAGCGACCCGAGACCCACACTTCGAGGCCATGCCGATCCTCCCGGGGCTCGATGCGCGCCTGATCGAAGAATGTATGGAGGCGCCTAGCCAGACCGAGGCGGTAAGTCCGATGCGCGCGCGACTCCCGCCCTGAAGCGCCGACCGATCAAGCAGCAAACAGGGCGGCAATCTCTTGCGCGATCGACTGCGCCGCCGCGCGCCTGTTTGCCGCACCGCGGATCGGGCGGCCGACGACGATATAGTCCGCCCCGTTGAGAAATGCCTGAGCGACGGTGACGATCCGCTTCTGATCGTCATCGGGGCGGTTCTCAACCGGACGGATACCGGGCACCACGACGATCAGCGACTCGCCGACCTCGTCGCGCAAGGCCGGCACCTCCAGTCCCGATGAGACCACCCCGTCGCACCCGAGCTGCAATGCCCGGCGTGCCCGCGACAAGACCAGAGCCTGCGGGTCGCATTGGAACCCCAGGTCGTTGAGATCGCCGCGGTCCAGGCTGGTCAGCACAGTCACCGCCAGGATCTTGAGCGCGCCCTTCTCGCGCACCGCCGCATCCAGCATCCCGTCGTTGCCATGGATCGTCGCAAAATCGGCACCGGTCTCTTTAAGCCGGCGCACCGCGCGCGCCACGGTCTCGGGTACGTCGAACAGCTTCAAATCGCAGAAGACCCGCTTATCGCGCCCCTTGAGCCATTCCAGCAGCTCGAAATAGCCGCCGGACATGAAGAGCTCAAGCCCGATCTTATAGAACCGGACCGAATCGTCCAGCTCCTCGACCAGCGACCGGGCGGTCGCCGCATCCGGGACATCGAGCGCGAAGATCAGCCGCTCGGCGGGCGGGATCGGCTTGCGGGAGAGCCTGTCTGTCATAGCTTTGGGACCCGTAAGAGGCACATGCGAAAAAGCCGGCACGGGGCCGGCTCTTGGAGAACGCATCGATGTTTGGTGGCTACGGGTAGATTTGAACTACCGACTCCCGCATTATGAGTGCGGTGCTCTAACCAGCTGAGCTACGTAGCCAGGAAAGACCGTGCATTTTACGGATGGCGAGGCTACCCGTCAACCATCGCGAGCCCCCGAGCCCGGACCGCATCGTTCGCGATTCGGCGGTTTGGAGAATTCGCCGCCAGTGTCAGGAACGGACACTGAAGGCGAATTGCCTCGGATCTCGCGTCCCGAGCGATGCGGTTCGCTACGCTCGCCGCACCCTAACGCCTCCGCCTGGCGCATTACTCTAAAATTTTCAGTAGGATGGGTAGAGCGCAGCGAAACCCATCCTCTCGCCGCTGCGGGAAGCCGAGCGCCTAGGCCGACGCCCGGGTTCGCCACCGGTGTCGGGAGCTTTGCGTTCTTTTTGCGTTCATCTGCGGCAACACTGCTCTTTCTAGGACGATCGAGGTCGTGCCGGCGGCCGAGCCCTAACGCTTCTATCTGCGATCCTTTCACCCCGGTGAGGCGGATTTGGGCGGGGGCTCAGACGTTAAACCGAAAGTCTTTGGTCTCCGTATCGCCGAGCAAAGCGGCGATGTGCTCCAGCAGGGCCGTAACCTCGGCAATCAGCGCGGGCCGATCTCGCGCTTCGTCCGCCTCGGGCAGCCCTTCCGCGTAACGCGCCTGCACTGCGTAGGGCGCGAACCGCGCCAGTGGCCAAAATGGCTCGACCTCGGCCCCATCGCTCTCCAATAGCGAAAACAGGCGGGGCAAATCGTGGGTCAACGGATACTCGCGGCCACGCGCGCTGAGCCAAGCTTTCAACGCCTTCTCGATCGCCTGCTGCACATGAAACCCGACAATCTCGTCGGCGAACAGCGGCGAGTCCTGCATCCCAATCAGCGCATTCAAGTCCCGGCGGGCGAGCCGCACCAACGAGCGGGCATGCTCAAAGTCGTCCATGCAGCACCCGTCCCTCGCGATAAGCGCGACCGACCACATGGTTTAACGAGCCCTTCCATTGCTCGAACTCGTTCCGGCTATACAGCAGCAGATCCTTCGATACCGGCAGGTTACGCAGCGCCATATAGAGCCGATTGGCCTCGGCCATACGGCTGCGCTCGCGCGAAAATGGCTCGCGCTCCACCACCAGCAAGTCGATGTCGGAATCCGGGCGCGCGTCCCCCCTGGCCCGCGAGCCGAACAGGATGATAGTCTCCGGGTCGACTTCACGGACGATCGTATCGACCATCCGTTGCAGCACGGCAGTTTCGTCTTCGTTCGTGACAGCGGACATCGGAACCTCCGTTAAGCGCGCTCGACGCGGTAGAGCGCATAGGGCAAGGGCGCAAACTCCACCGGGAGCCTGGCGTCGTTCAGCATCCGTTGCGAGTTGCGTGACGGCTCGGGGCAATTGGAGCGGGGCTTGTGCTGGGTTGCGCCGCGGGGTTGATCCCCTGCTTGACCAGCCCCCGGGCCTTGGCGCGCTCGTCCCGAGCTTCGGCAAGGGTAAAGGTCCCTCCGTCGCGCCGGGCTTTCGCCGCTTCTGGGGTCTTTCGCCGTACCCGCTTTTTTCTCGCCGGGTCCGGACTCCGTACCCCCTTTTTTACCCTCTTCTATACCCGTTTTCAACGGAGCGCCACGGAACACTGAGGACGCTAAAGGCGAGATTCTTCGTGCAAAAACTATGCTTGTTGCGTCCGCATGGTTCCGCAGAAAGCCACCACTCGGCTTAGACGTTAAACCGAAAATGGATGATGTCCCCGTCGCGGACCACATAGTCCTTGCCCTCGGAGCGGAGCCGGCCGGCCTCCTTGGCCCCCTGCTCTCCCTTGCACGCGATGAAGTCGTCGAACCCGATCACCTCCGCACGGATGAACCCGCGCTCGAAGTCGGAGTGGATGACTCCGGCCGCCTGGGGCGCGCGCGCGCGCGCCGGGATGGTCCAGGCGCGCACCTCCTTAGGCCCCGCGGTGAAATAGGCTCTCCAGCCCCAAGAGCTGGTAGCCGGCCCGTACCACCCTGTTCAGACCCGGCTCATCGAGCCCCAGATCGGCCAGGAACTCTCCCCGCTCGGATTCGGGAAGGGCCACGATCTCGGCTTCGATCGCGGCACAGACCGGCACCACCAGTGCACCCTCCTCGGCCGCGTGCGCACGCACCGCATCCAGCAGGGGGTTGTTCGCGAACCCGTCCTCGGCCACGTTGGCGATATACATCGTGGGCTTGGCTGTGAGCAGAAACAGATCCCGCAGCTCCGAACGCTCGTCCTCGCTCAAGGCCAGCGCCCGCACCGGCTTCGCCTGGTTGAGCTGGTCGCGCACCCGCTCCAGCAATCCCTGGCGCGCCAGTGCCTTCTTGTCCCCCACCTTCGCCGCTCGGGTCGCGCGGTCCAGTGCCTTCTCCACGCTCTCCATGTCGGCGAGCGCAAGCTCGGTGTCGATGATCTCGATGTCGCGCAAAGGGTCCACGCCCCCCGAGACATGGATCACGTCGTCGTTCTCGAAGCAGCGCACCACATGGGCGATCGCCTCGGTCTCGCGGATATTGGCCAGGAATTTGTTGCCCAGACCCTCCCCTTTGGAGGCCCCGGCCACCAGACCTGCGATGTCGACGAACTGCATGGTGGTCGGCAGGATCGCCTGAGGCTTGGCGATGGCGGCGATCTCGTCGAGCCGCGGGTCGGGCAAGGGCACCACGCCCACGTTCGGGTCGATGGTGCAGAAGGGGTAGTTCTCGGCCGCGATGGCGGCCTTGGTCAAGGCATTAAATAGCGTGGACTTGCCTACGTTGGGCAGGCCCACGATCCCGCATTTGAATCCCATGGAGAGGTACCGGGCGAAAAGTTTGTCATGGTACAGCAGCGGCCGGCGCGGCGGCGAGTCGCAGCACGGCATCGGTGCAGGCCGGCTGGCTCGCCGGGGCCGAACCATCGTGCAGGCGCGCCACCCCGAGCTCCGGGGGACCGCGCCCCGCGTGGGCACCGGTTGCACGCATCGCCCGGCTCGCCGATCGGAACCGAAGGCTCGATACGCGCGCAGGGCTTCAAGACCTGGCCGGCTCGGGGTATAAAGCGCCTGCCGACTGGCTACCCCAGCGCATGAATTGGCGCCTTCGACCCAACGATCGCAACGACTGACGGAAAGACAACCATGGTCATCGAGACACGCGCTCGTCCGAGCCTGCCCTTCTTTCTGTGGATTCTGTCCATGGTGGCGCTACTGTGTCTGACCGCGTGCAGCGGCGACCGGACCGACGACTTCGTCAATGCAGCGGGGGACGGCGACCTGGGTCTGGTCAAGCAGCTCATCGCGTCCGGGACGCCGGTCGATACCAAGAAGCCAGACGGCACAACCGCGTTGATCGCCGCATCGCAGGGCGACCACCGAGAAATCGTGAAAACCCTGCTCGACCGGGGCGCCGACCCCAATGTCAAGGATCAGGCGGGACGGACCGCCTTAATGGCCGCCGCTCAGCGCGGCCACCGGGACTTAGTGGAAGCACTGCTCGACAAGGGCGCCTTGGTCAATGCCACGTCCAACAACGGTGCGACCGCCTTGAGCCTCGCGTCCCGCATGGAGCATGGCGAGGTCGCAGATCTGTTACGCCGGGCCGGAGCCGAATAAGGGCCGCCGGTTACACAGCGCAGGGCAACGCCGGCTGCCCGATACGAGGCGAATGCGCGCTCGCGCGCCAATGCAACGAGAGACATCCGCAACGCGCCACATCGAATTGCGACTATTTGCCGCAAAACCCTTTGTCCAGACTCAACCTTCTTTGCTCCCCCGGTTATAGACGTCCTCGAAGCGCACGATGTCGTCCTCGCCCAGATAGCTACCGGACTGGACCTCGATAATCTCCAAAGGGATGGTCCCGGGGTTCTCCAGCCGGTGCCGGGTGCCGATGGGGATATAGGTGGACTGGTTCTCGGAGAGCAGAAAGCTCTTGTCGTCGGCAGTCACCCGCGCGGTACCCGAGACCACGACCCAGTGCTCGGCCCGGTGGTGGTGCATCTGGAGCGACAGGGACTCTCCGGGTTTCACGATCAGCCGCTTCACCTGATAGCGGGGCCCGTGTCCGATCGATTCGAAGGTCCCCCAGGGGCGGTGCACCCTCTGGTGGTGGCGCAGCTCGTTGCGCTCCTCGCGCTGGAGGAACTGAGTGACCGCTTTCACATCCTGGGCACGGTCTTTGCGAACGACCAGCACCGCGTCCGGGGTCTCTACCACGATCAGATCGTTCACCCCCACCGCGGCCACCATGCGGTGATGAGCGATCAGAAGATTGTTCTTGGCATCGTGGACGAAGGCGTCTCCGTCCAGCACATTGCCCGACTCGTCTTGGGCGCGCACCTCCCAAAGCGCGGACCAGGCGCCCACATCCGACCAACCGACGTCCAGCGGGACCACGACCCCCGCGGGCGTGTCCGGCTCACCGGCCAGCCGCTCCATGACCGCATAGTCGATGGAATCGCTCGGACAGGCTGCGAACGCATCGGGATCGAGTCGCAGGAACTGACCGTCGTCGCTGCCCTGGGCGAAGGCGCGGGCAACCGCCTCGGCGATGTCCGGGCGGAAACGCTCGATGAGCTCGAGCCAGCGGGAAGCCTGGAGTGCAAAGATGCCGCTGTTCCACAGGTAGGCCCCGCTTGCCAGGTAGCGCTGGGCCGTCTCCAGATCGGGCTTCTCGACAAATGCATCGAGCCGAAACGCGCTGCCCTCGATCCCCTCCGCGACCCAGGGCTCGCCCTGGCGAATGTAGCCGTAACCCACCTCTGGCTTGCTGGGCACGATCCCGAAGGTGACCACCGCGCCCTGCGCGGCCAGCGCGCAGCCGTCGGCGACTGCTGTCCGGAAGCCGGCCTCGTTGCGGATGGTATGGTCCGCCGGCATCGCGATCAGCACCGGATCCTCCCCGCCGCGGGTCGCGGCCAGGGCGGCCAGGGTCAGGGCCGGGGCCGTGTTGCGGCCCTTGGGCTCGAGGATAATCCCGGCGGGTCGCCGGGCCATGACCCGAAACTGCTCGGCGACCAGAAAGCGGTGCGCGTCGTTGCAGACCACGATCGGCGGGATCAGCCCGATCGCGCGCCGCGGGTGCTCCCGATCCAGCCCATCCAAGCGGCGTGCCGTTTCCTGCAGCATGGTGTGCTGACTGGTCAGGGGCAGGAACTGCTTGGGGTAGGCCTCCCGGGAAAGCGGCCAGAGCCGGGTGCCGGAGCCCCCGGAGAGGATGACGGGCTGTAGACGCATCGGGGGTACCTTGGTACGGTCGCCTGGGCGGAATCGCCGGATCGGGCGATAGTTTAACGCAATCGCGCCGCGCGCCGGTCAGGCGCAGGGGCAGGACACGCCAACCGGCTGCCCATTCGAGACACAAGGGTCACCATGTGCAATCGAGACCGACGGATGCCTTGAGGACCCCGGCCGACGCGATACCCGAAGCGCTTCGGCTCTCCGCTCTCCCCGCGCGTATCCGCTTGTACCGAAAGCGGAACCTCGCCACTCGCCACTGGCAGGTATACCCAACCACGCGTACGCGGTGGCGGATTGGATTGAAAGGATGCGGACCCCGAGCATCCGCCGCGCGTCTCCGGCGACGGAATGTCGGGTCATTGCGGTGCCGGTCAGGCGGCCTCGGCCGCGTCCATCTGCTGCTGGAAGGGATCCAAATTGAGAAGCAGGACCTCGAGATCGGCCGGTGCACGCAGCACCCAGCCGCGGAAGGCATCCTGCAGGCGGTCCGGCTTGAGGCGGGGCGGCCGGTCGCAGCTCACTTCCACCAGGGTCAGACCGTACTGCCCGATATGCGCCGCCGGCTCCACCAGGCAGGAGGCGTCCGCGATGCTGGCAATCTTCGCCATGGTCTCGCGATCCATGCCCTGGCGGTCAATCAGATCCGCCACCAGACCTACCAGCAGGAGGCGCTTATAGGCCTGGGCCGGGTCGAAGCCACGCCCGTCGTCCTGAATTCGGGTCTCCCCGTAGACGCCGCGAACCACCAGATAGACATAGAGGTCATGCAGGTCCTGCCACACGCCCTCGGGCCAGGGCCGTCCGCTGCGCACCGCATGCAGGATCTGCCGGCCGAGAAAGCGGAAGCTGTTACGCACCGCCCAGTAGCGGCAATGGTCCTGCCCAGCCGGATTGGCGAACCGCTCCCGGTCCAGGTCCTGGAGCAAACGCTTGCAGTTGCGCACCATGCCGTCGTAAAGCCGCTGCTCGAGCGTTAATCCGGAGACCGCACGCACGCGCTTGGGCAGGATCGACGCGGTTTTCAGGACTGCACCCTTGAGGGTGCGCAGCATTCGATACCGGGTCTCGGTATCCAGCGAAGCGCCGAGCAGCTGGTCCAGCTTCAGGATCAGCTCGGAGACCGCGCGCTGGATCGTCAGCGAGGGCAAGCGCTCGACCCATGCGAGCAGCCCCGCCATGGCCCCGGTGACGGGGGCCGCAGACGCAGGGAAATCCGGAAAGGCAACGTTCAGGTCGCTCATGATGTAAGGACTCGGTCGCTTCCGGGCCGGGGATCGCACCCCGCCCGTCATATCCGGCTCAGCCTTAGGGTAGCCAAGGCTGAACCGGCCCCATGCCATTACGGTATCGATTTGCGAACGCAACACCAGATAGACCACGACGGAGTAGGGTAATGCGGCGATAAACGCGCGAAGAAACCGTGCGCCAAGTCACAGACATCGCGCACCAACCCTCGCCGACCCGTCCAGACACCGCTCGATCGCCCGAGCCAGAAGGCCGGGGTCGTGACGCTGGAAATCCGCGGGCGCTGCCACATCGGCCACCACCAGAGACACCCCCTTCAGATCCGGCAGCGGGCGATTGGCCGGCCATAGCACCCGGTCGAACAGCCGCTGCCCCAGCACCCGGTCGGTCCAGCGCAACAGCTCCAAGGGGTCCAGCAGACCCACCGGGCCGCGCTCCGCATGCAGATTGCCGATCAGGACCCGCACCGCCCGGGAGCTGGCCACCGCGTCGCGGAAGTCCGCAAGCAACAAGGCCGGGAGGATGCTGGTCATGAAGCTGCCGGGGCCGAACAGGATCAGGTCCGCCTCCGCAACCGCCCGCAGCGCCTCCGGCGTCGCCGGCACCGGGGGGTCGAGCCAGACCGCCTGGGGCACCTCGGTCATCGCATCCAGATGGACCTCGCCGAGCACCGGGCGCCCGTCCGCGTAGCGGGATGCCAGATGCGACTCCCCTTCGCTCATGGGCACGAGCCGCAGCTCCACCCCCAAAAGCTCCCGGATCAGGTCGATGGCATGCAGGGGGCGCGGAGAGAGCCGATCCAGGGCCAGCAGGATCAGATTGCCCAGGCTATGGCCCGTGAGCGCCCCAGAGTCCACAAATCGGTACTCGAACAGCAGACTCCCCAGGGTCGGCCGATCCACCACCTGATTCAGGCAGTTGCGGATATCCCCCCAGGCGATCCCCCCGGCCTGCTCGCGGATCCAGCCGGTCGAGCCCCCGTTGTCCGTCGTCGCCACGACCCCCGTCAGCCGCTCCCCCAGAAAGCTCAAGGCCCGCAGGGTGCGCCCGAGACCGGTGCCGCCGCCCACGGCCACCACGCCGGACAGTGATTCGAGGCGCGGGAGGGTCATCGGGAAACTCCGAATGGCGAGTGGCGAGTGGGAAGGGCCAAGGGCCGAGGGCCGAGGGTGAAAGACAGGACTGGGGACAGGGCTCATGGCCCGCTCCATGGCACCCCGGGAACAGTCAGCTGTAGGGTAAACATTTCGCGACACAGGTCGGGAACGACTGAAACGGCCCGGCCGGCCCGGTGTGCGAATTAGGCGCTAGAATCCGCGTCTGTGCCAACCCCCTGCGGAGGTGCCCGATGATCCTGAAGGCCATCGTCGACGATCGCGTATACGCGCTCAACGTTCCCGACGACCTGCTCGCCCAGGCCGCGCCGTTCTTCGACGGACTGGACCGGGACATGGACCGGGGCTGGCAAATGAGCCGCGACTGGGTACCCGCCCCGGACCGACTCCAGCGCTGCCAGATCGTCGCCGACAAGCTGCTCACCGCACTCGAGAACGACAACGAGCGCTTGGGCCGGCTCATGGCCGGCTACATCCTGGCGCGGTTGCCTGGGGTCGAGTCCGTCGAGATGGACATCCAGGGCGAGATCCAGAACACCCGCTTCGACCTGGCCGCGCCGCCGCCCGCCGCCCTGGCGCCCATCCCCGCGCGCCCCGCCGCGGCCCCCGGCGGGCTCTCCAAGCTCAAGGCCATGGAGCAGGCCGGCAACGACATCACCCCGGTCTTCAAGGTCGGCAAGGGCTATCGTTTCTCGGTCTTCGACCACGGCAGCGGCCAGTGGCAGGACTCCCCGCTCCTCGCCACCGAGCCCGAGGCCGCGCGTCTGCGCCAGGAGGCATTCAAGGCCCGTTTCGACGCGCTTCAGCGCGGCTGAGACCGGGCGCCGACAAGTCCCGAGCGATACGGTTCGCTACGCTCACCGCATCCTAGAACGCCTCCGCCTGGCGCATTACTCTTAGATTTTCAGTAGGATGGGTAGAGCGCAGCGAAACCCATCTTCTCTCTCGGATTTTCAGGATGGGTAAAGCGCAGCGAAACCCATCCTCTCGCCGCTGCGGGAATCCGAGCGCCCAGTCCGGCGCGGGGATTCGCCGCCAGTGTCAGACACGAACCGCATCGTTCGCGATCCCCGGCGTTCGAGGATTCGCCCCCCGTGTCGGAAACGAAGCGCACCGAACACCCACTACCCGGTTCCAACCAGTTCTGCACCGCCATACCTGCTGGGCAACCCGAATCCAGCACAGGGAGGGCAAGCTCTCTGCTGGCACGGACCCGCACCATCGGATGGCGAGTAGCACCCGCCCACTGACCGGCCTGGCAGTCCGGAGCCCAAGAAAAAACCGCCCCCGCGTGCCACCCGATCGACCCCTGATAAGGCGACCGTCCCGTACTCCCCATCCAGAGCCCCCCAGCCACCCGTCGGCACGAGCGCCCGAAGCGGAGTCAGCCCGACCCGACCGATCTGTGACCGCCGTTACAGAACGCACAGCGTCGGCACACGGTATGATTGGAAACCGGGGCAGCAGTGCCACAACCCCGGATACAAGACCGAAGGCCCCTCAACCGGGCCCAACCGAAGCGGAAGCACAGGCATATGGAACCCGAGCCCCGGACGTACCGCACTGACCCCCGGCCCGCCGACGGCCCCGCCCAGGCACGCAAGCGCGGTCCGCTGCCCCTTCGCCAGCGCGACCGCACTGGCCATTGCGAGTGCCTGCCGGACCCTGGGGCGCGCCACGCGCACATCCCCCGCCCTCCCGCATCAACCCCCGCTCGAGCCCACCCGGACTGCCCCCGGGCAATCTCCAGCCCGGCCAACCGTATGTGTCCGCCGCAAGCTCATGGCGGCGAGTCGCGATGGGCCTCCATGTACGCCCGCAGCAGCTGGTTGATGCAGGTCTGGTATCCCCCGCCTTGGGCGCGGAGCCAGACCAAAACCTCAGCGTCCAGCCGCAGCGTTACGTGCTGTTTCGGAAGGACGGGCTTCAGCCCCTTGCGTACCACTGCCCGGGCAAACTGCTCGGGGGTCGGCTCGGGGATATCGGAAGTGTCGATGTCCTCGTCGGTCAAGGAGCGCAGACGCTCCCAGTCAGTCTTACGAGCCTCCATGGCACGACACCGGAAAACCCACGTCAGGGGCCAGGAATGACATACGACGCCTTCTTCAAACAAGCGACCAAACTGCCCGAGAAACAGGGACCCTTCCCATACCAGGCGCGCCTGGCCGAAGAGCCCTGGCCAGACCTGCTAGACGCCCCCACCGGCATGGGCAAGACCGCCGGGGTCACCCTCGCCTGGCTGTACAAGCGGCGCATGCTGGCGGACCCCGACACACCGCGGCGGCTGATCTGGTGTCTGCCCATGCGTGTCTTAGTCGAGCAGACCCAGCGCGAGGTCTGCCATTGGCTACAGAACCTCGACCTGGCAGGAGAGCCCGGCGACGGCAAGGTCTCGGTGCACCTGCTCATGGGCGGGGCCGACGACCTGAAGACCTGGGCCGAGCACCCCGAGGAGGACATGATCCTCATCGGCACCCAGGACATGCTGCTCTCGCGCGCACTGATGCGCGGTTACGGTATGAGCCGCTACCAGTGGCCCGTCCATTTCGCCTTCCTGCACAACGACGCATTCTGGGTCTTGGACGAGGTGCAGCTCATGGGCGCCGGACTGCCCACCACCGCCCAGCTCGAAGCCTTCCGCCGCAAGCACGAGTTTCCCCTGGCCCGCGGCAGCCGAACCCTATGGGTCTCCGCGACTCTCAACCGCGACTGGCTCGCCACTGTGGATTTCCGCCCGCATCTGGACGGACTGCGCCGCGCGGCACTCAGCGACGACGAGCGCAAGCTGGCCGCCGTCACCGACCGAATCGACGCGGTTAAGACGATCGCGCCCGCGGACACCGCACTGACCCCGGACAATGCCAAGGACTATCCGGCCACCCTCGCCAAAGAAATCCTCAAGGCGCACCAGCCCGAGACCACCACCCTGGTCATCGTCAACCAAGTGGACCGTGCCCAGACGCTCTATCGCGAGATCTCCAAAGACAAACAGGCACCGTCGTTGCTACTGATCCATGCCCGGTTCCGCCGGGCAGAGCGGCAAACCATCGAGCGCCAAATCAAGGAGCCACCGCCCCAGGGCCGCATCGTCATCGCCACGCAGGCGATCGAGGCCGGAGTCGATATGACCAGCCGCACCCTGTTCACCGAGATCGCACCCTGGTCATCCCTGGTCCAACGCTTCGGACGCTGCAACCGCTATGGGGAGCACAAGGAAGACACAGGCGGGGCCGATATCCGCTGGATCGACATCTCCGACGACAAGGCCGCCCCACCCTACGCGTCGGATTCGCTGGCCGCCGCTCGCGCCAAGCTCGCCGATCTCGTCAGCGCATCCCCGGCAGACCTGCCGCGCACCGACGAGCCCGCACCTTTATGGCCCGTCCTGCGCCGACGCGATTTCCTGGACCTATTCAATACCGACCCGGATCTCTCCGGCTTCGATGTCGATGTCTCCGACTACATCCGCGATGCCGACAAGCCGCCGCTGGCGGTGTTCTGGCGCGACTTCGCAGACCAGCCCGGCGAGCAGCCCCCGCCCGATCATCAGGAGCTATGCCCCATCTCGATCAGCCAGGCTGCCAAGCTCAAGAAGCGCGATGTGTGGCGCTGGGACAGCCTGGGCCGCGGTTGGATCAAGCTCGATGGCTCGCCGCGGCCCGGCATGACCCTCATGCTGCGCGCCAAGGACGGCGGCTACGAGCCCGCACTGGGATTCGTCGCCGACAGCCGCACCCCGGTTATATCGTTAGCCCCCACTGGTTCGACGACGGACGAGGCTTACAAAAAAGACTGCCGGTCCAATCAGCCCCAGCCAATCGAGTTGCCGGACCACCTGATCAACGTCGCCCGGGCGGCACAGTCACTCTGCGAAGGACTCGCGGAGAACAGCGCGCCTGTCGTTCGAGCCGCGCTCTGGCACGACGTAGGCAAGGCCCACGAGGTCTTTCAAGCCACGATGACGGCCTGCCCGGACATGCCCCAGGGCGACGGGCGCCTGTGGGCCAAATCCCGCTGCCAATGCGGCCGCTACAAACGCGAGTATTTCCGCCACGAATTGGCCTCCGCCCTGGCCTGGCTGGAAGCCCATGACGGCGAGGCCGACGCAGACCTGATCGCCTATCTCATTGCCGCCCACCACGGCAAGGTACGCCTGAGCCTGCGCGCCATGCCCGACGAGCCGGAGGCCCCGGACGGTCGGCGCTATGCGCGCGGTGTCTGGGAAGGCGAACGGCTTCCCGCCCTGACCTTCGGCGGCGACGAGATCCCGGAGACCACCCTACGCCTGGCGCTTATGGAGCTCGGAGAGGGCGAGCAAGGCCCGAGCTGGACCGCCCGCACCCAAGCCCTGCTCGGCGAGCATGGACCATTCCGACTTGCGTGGCTGGAATCGCTGGTGCGGATTGCCGACTGGCGCGCGACTCGGCAGGAACAACAGCCCTCGGCTAATGGCGACGCCCAAGCGGGAGCGAACGATGAATGAGATTATCCTGGCCGGCTGTAACCCGACTCCTTTATCGAGCTACCTCAAGGCTCTGGGCGTCTTTCGACTGGTGTCGGAGCAGACATGCGACGCGGTCAAAGCGTGCTGGCGCGCAGAGCAGCTCGTTATGCAAACGGATATGGAGCCCGATGCGCTCGCGAGGTTCTTCCTGGATGAATATCGGCCCACGCCGATCTTGGCCCCTTGGAATGGCGGAAGCGGCTTTTATCCTAACGACAACAAAGACGGCTTCGGCCCCTTATTAAAGTCCAACGCCGCTCGCTTCCAGCCGATCAGTGCCGCCATTCGCATGGCATTCCAGGTGCTTGCGCAGCTCAACTTATCCGAGAAACCGAACCCCGACACCAAGCCTCGGCTACTCATGGCATTACGCGCCGGTGCGACCGAGGAGTTTTTGACTTGGTTAGACGCCGCAGTGGTCTTATCCGGAGGCGACCCCGCGTACCCCCCATTGCTCGGCACGGGCGGCAACGATGGACGCTTGGATTTCACAAACAACTTCTTGCAGCGACTGGTGGAGCTCTTCGACCCAGCCACCGGGGCTGCCACCGGCTTGGCGAAGCAGTGGTTAGCCAACGCGCTCTTTGGCGAAACCACCCCGAAACTTGCCCAAAAGTCGATCGGCCAGTTTGCACCGGGCCAAGTCGGAGGACCAAACGCCACCTCCGGTTTCTCGACCGACTCCCGTATTAATCCCTGGGACTTCGTCCTGATGCTGGAGGGCGCGCTGCTGTTCGTCACGGCTACGACTCGACGTCTGGAGTCCAACCAACAGGCCATGCTCGCCTATCCGTTCACGGTCTACGCCAACAGTGGGGGCAGCGGGAGCATGGCTGCGGCGGATGCGGGCGCTGGCAGCTCGCGCGGGGAGATCTGGATGCCGCTCTGGGCAAGACCCGCGCACCTGGCCGAAATCCGCGCCCTGCTGGCAGAGGGCCGCGCCACGGTAGGACGACGGGTAGCGCGCGACGGCCTCGACTTCGCGCGTGCAGTGAGCCGTCTGGGCACCGACCGTGGGGTGGATGCCTTCCAGCGGTACGGATTCATGGTGCGTAACGGGCTCGCCTACCTGGCGACCCCGCTGGCGCGGGTCGAATCCCGGCGCGTCCCCGGCGCAGATCTCATCAATGATTTGGAGCGCGGTCGCTTCCTAGACTCCCTACGCCGCGAGGCGCGCGACAAGGAGGCCCCTGCCAGCCTCAAGCGCGCCGTCTCCCAACTGGAGAACGCCCTATTCGCCATGACGAAACCGGGGGCCGGACGCCCGGCGATACAGCGGGCCTTGATCCTGCTAGGCGAGGCGATGCGGGCGTTAGCGTTAAGCCGCAAGGGCCGAGACGCGATAGCCGCACTGCCGAGCCTTTCGCCCGCGTGGGTGCTGCAAGCCAACGACGATACCGCCGAGTTTCGGGTGGCCCTCGCCCTAGCAAGCCTGCCCCGCATGACCGCCCATCTCGCGCCGGTCGATTGGAGCAATGTCAGCCACCGCTGGCACTGGCATGCGGAGACTCGACTCAATGTCTGGGGCAAAGGCCAACTCGTTCGGAATCTGGTACGCATCGCAGAACGGAGAATGATCGAAGCGCAGCGCCGGGACGATGCGCCAGAGCCCTTCGGGAGCCATGCGGCCTTGGGCGCCAGGCGAATCGACATCCATGCCTTTCTGGCCGACAGAACCGACGACTCCCACATTGCGTCTTTGCTGCAAGGTTTAGTCTGGCTACGCTTGCCAGAAGCGCTGCCCCGTCTGGAGCACGGAGCAGAGTCTGTGACTGAGAGCGGTGCCGCCCCCCTGCCTATCGCCTATAGCATCATAAAGCCGCTTTTTGCGTCCGCATCGCTGCTGCGTCATCTCGACCGACTGCCAGCGGACGTGCGCTGGACTTTACCGCAGGAGATTCCGCACTTACTGGCCGCTGGCCAGGTTCAGAAGGCATTGGCGATCTCGTGGCGGCGTTCCCGCATCGCGGGCCTGGGTTGGCCCGCGGGAACCTGTCCGGAATCATCCGACACCGATGGGGCTCGTCTATTGGCTGCCCTGTCTATCCCCATCCAGCCCGCCGATTTAACACGCATCCTACCGCGCGTGGAAGACAAAGAAACCCAAGCTCGGGTCAGCGCGGCTTGACCCAAGCGCTCCGAGTGGACGACGACCAACCCGCCAGCGATCAAACCGAAGGAAACCGCCATGAATCTCGACGTCCTCAAGAATCATCCCCGTTTATTGATCGAAGCCACCCTGCAACCTGTTCAAGGAACGCGATTTCAAGCGACCGGGTTTCCCGACCTCGGGGCCGCCGAATTCGACGGACCGGACGGTCGGCGCATGCTGCTGGTGGAATCCGCCCAGAGCGTCGCCAACCGTCTGGAAGAAGTCTGCTGGGATAAAGTGGCCGACGACTGGGTGATGCCTCTACGCGGTCTGCCCTGTGTCAAGGTCACAGACAAGAGCGGCCAACCGCTGACCAATTCCGTTCTTGAAGCCCATCGGCTCAACTCGCCCTACATCCTGGAGGGCAAGGATACAACAGTCTTGGATATGCTCAAGGCCGAACTTCCGGATACCAAGCAAGGCATGGTCAATATCCGGCGCCTGGCCGCGGTCGTGGCTCGGCTCGATATCAACGCCCTGCTCCATGGGCTATTTCTCGCCAAGAAAGACTTGGCCAGCGGCCGTCTGCGCCTGCCGCGCGCATTGTCCGGCTTCATCGAGGCGGAAGACATTCGCGTCGCCCAGAGCGGCGGCGTCAAAAACGACAGTGTCAACCCCTCCGGGGATACCGGCAAGGGCTTTGGCAATGTCCCGTTCGCCCGAACGGAATACACTGCCCCGCGTATCGCCGCATTCTTTAATCTGGACCTTGCCCAACTGCGCGGATTCGGTCTTCCCGAGACCATTACGGACCTGTTGATTATCCTGGCGCTATTCAAGATCCGCCGCTTCTTACGCGACGGGCTGCGCCTGCGTACCGCGTGCGATCTGGAGGCGCAAGCGATCAAGGTCACTCGTCCCGACGGTTGGACGCTGCCCGAGCTGGCCGAGCTGGAAGACATGCTGCCCGGCTTGATCCGCGCCGCCGCGAGCAACTTCGCGGGCGTCACCACCGTTCGCTACCCGGGTTAGGCTGGACTGGGGAGACGCCATGCTCACCCTCGCCCTCACCTTCCCCGCCGGCCGCTACCACGGCACGCCATGGGGCCGCCACGTCAACGAAGCCGATGTCGGTTGGCCGCCGGACGCCTGGCGACTGACTCGCGCCTTCATCGCCACCTGGCACCGCAAGCTCGATCCTGAGCGGTTCCCGCGTGAGCGGTTGGCGGAGTTGCTCGCGGCCCTGGCCGCAGAGCCTCCCAGATACGCCGTGCCCGAGGCGGTGCACTTCCACACCCGGCACTACATGCCGGTCCGGGACAAGCCGAGCCTCATCTTCGACGCCTTCGCCCAAGTTGGCCGCGAGGCCCGACTGATCGTTCACTGGCCCGGGATCGACCTGAGTCCGGCCCAGACCGAGATCCTGGACTCACTGCTCACGGCCATCGGTTACCTGGGACGCGCCGAGTCCTGGGTCTCGGCCGCCCGCGTCGACGACTGGTCAGGAGAATGCGACTGCTATCCCTCGGAGGAAGCGATCGACCCGGAGACTGGAGAGGTTCGCGGGGACCTGATCCCCATGTGGCTGCCACAGTCTCCCGAACGCTACGCGGCGGTGCGCACAAGCCAGCTCGAGGCCGCCCTCGCGCGGTCTCAGGCCGATCTGCACGAAAAGCGCGCCGCTGCGATCACCGAGGGCAAGAAGACCCTCCCCGACCCGAAGAAGGCCAAGGTCCCAACCGAGATCCAGGCGACTCTGCCAGCGGACTGGCTGGACGCTATCTCGCTGGATACCGGCGACCTACAGACGGCCGGTTGGAGCGCACCCCCGGCGGCCCGCCAGATCTACTATCTGCGGCGAAAGGACGCACTGCGCTTCATGGCCGCCAGCCCACCCCCTGCAAGGGCTCGCCACTCCAATATCCCGGTCACCACCGCCCGCCTGGCGCTCTACGCCAAACCGCTGCCGCGGATTACAGATGCCGTTCGGGTCGGGGAGATGTTGCGCATCGCGCTCATGGGCCGCGCCCGGCGACTTTTCGGGGATGACATCCCTGCCACACTCTCAGGTCATGACCTGCCATCGGATAACCGCCACGGTCACGCCTTTTTCCTGCCCGAAGGAAACCGAGGAGGTCGCATCGACCACTTGCTGGTCCATGCGCCAGATGGCCTCGATACCCAGTGCCAGGCGGCCATTGCCGAGCTTGCGGTCATCAAGACCCGAGAGGGCGTTGAGTGGCGGGTTCTACTTGAAGGACTGGGCAAGCCGGCCGATTTTGCAGGAAGCAGCTCGCTAGTACGCAGGGCCAACTGCTGGGAATCGATGACCCCCTATCTGCATCCATGGCACAGAAAGCGAGGCTTTGAGGTTCCCGATCAGATCGTCCGCGAGTGCGGTCTGCGGGGCTTACCGGAGCTCAAAGCCGTCGAGCCGCTACCCCACGCCCAACCGCGACCGCTCGATTTCCATCGGTTCCGCAACAAGCGCGGACTGGATCAACCCGATCGGCACGGGCAGCTGGTTCGGTTGGTGTTTGCGCAACCGGTTACCGGCCCGTTGGCCCTGGGATTCGGCTGTCATTTTGGGTTAGGGCTGTTCCGGGCGGTTGGCTCGGACGAGGACCGGGGTTGGGATATCTC
This sequence comes from uncultured Gammaproteobacteria bacterium, assembly GCA_963780725.1. Taxonomy (GTDB): domain Bacteria; phylum Pseudomonadota; class Gammaproteobacteria; order Chromatiales; family Chromatiaceae; genus Thiodictyon. The sequence goes on along the minus strand of CAWACV010000001.1, from coordinate 1,470,946 downwards.
GGATACTGGCGAGCGGTGACGATCTGCAACGCATTCGCCGGTCCGACCGGTGGGGCTCGGGTCGCAGAGTGCCGGGAACAGGCACAGTCGTCGGCGGCTGCGACGGGGCTGAGCCAGGACGCAAGCATCCCGCTTCGTATGGCGTTGGCGCAGCCTAGCACAAGCCCTCGGCCTCGGCCGGTGCCGGTCCCGCCAGCTCAAAGACCTCCCACAGCGGGATCTCGACCGACTCCAGCGTGGCGAATCGCACCGGCTCGTCGGCCGCGATCACGGTGCCCTTGTCGTAGCCGTCCGCGCCCAATAGAAAACGGATCGCGTACTGCTCCAGCGGGTCGACGACCAAGTATTCGCGAACCCCGGTGCGCTCGTACAGTGCCTTCTTGTCGCGCAGATCTCTAACGGAGGTCCCGGGGGAAAGGACCTCCACGATCAGGTCAGGGGCACCCTCGATATGGCTGAGGATGAGCTTGCCGGGATCGCACACCACCAGGATGTCCGGCTGGACCACGTCGGTCTCGGAGAGCTTGACGTCGGTGGGGGCGACGAAGGGCCGACAGGGTGTTCCCCTGAGCTGCTGCTCGAGCCGAATGGACAACCGAAGCGTCACATCCTGGTGTTTGATCGAGAGCGCCGCCGACATGGCATAGGCCACCCCGTCGATAAGCTCCCAACGCTCGTCGTCCGGCCAGGAGCGGTAGTCGGCCCAGGTGAAGCGGTCTCGCTGCTTGGCGTTAGCGGGCGTGGACATGCGGAACCTCCTGAAGGGTTGGCGTCTCGCGCAGTACGCGGGGCACGAGAACGACACGCCCGGTGCGGCCTATCGGGTTGCCTTGAGGATATCGGTCCCGCTGGGGCACAGCGACCGCCCGAGCATCCTAACCGCGGGCCGGGGCGGCGGCCAAGGCGGCTCGGGCCTCGATCATCCCTGCAACTACAGAAGTCCCCTCGGGTCGCCGGGCGCTCGACCCGGCCCGAACGATCGGGGAATGTGAGGATTCCGGCGATTGGGTCTCGCCGCCTTCGGCAGCCGCTGTCTACAGTATCTCGGGACTCCGGCCGATATGAATTCGCGGCTTCGACCGATATCGAGTCGCGGTTCCGACCGACAGGAAGTCGACGCTTCGAATAACAGGATGTCGTAGATCTCGGTGCGAGCGACAGGCGGGCCGGAGGCACGCTTGACGCAAACGATCATGACCGAAAGAGAGCGACATGGACACAAACGAGCAATCCCAACCGGCGCCAGTCCAACAAGAGCAACCCCCACAGGAGCAAGCCCAGCAAGGGCAACCCCAGCAGGAGCGAGCCCGACTGAAACAACCCCGGCAGGACCAATCCCAGCCCGAGCACCCCGAGCAGCTCGCCCTGGCCCTGCCCTTTCCGGAGCTGGCGCGCGACGTGCCCTTGCTGCCCGCGCGCATGATCAACGAATACTGCTACTGCCCACGGCTCGCCTACCTGATGTGGGTACAGGGCGAATGGGACGACTCTCAGGACACCGTGGAGGGCCGCCACGTCCACCGCCGGGTCGATAAGCCAGGCGGCAAGCTTCCACCCCCCAAGACCGACACCCAAGCAGCCGAATCCGAAGGCGAGACCTTCGAGAAGATCCACGCCCGCTCCATCACACTCTCATCGAATAAGGTCGGCATCATCGCCAAGCTCGACCTCATCGAAGGCCAGGGCAACCGCGTTACCCCGGTGGACTACAAGCGGGGCAAGCGCCCCCATGTTCCGCACGGCGCCTATGACCCGGAACGGGTACAACTGTGCATCCAGGGCATGCTGCTCGCCGAGCACGGCTACCAATGCGAAGAAGGCGTCCTGTACTTCGCAGGCAGCCGAGAGCGGGTACGGGTCGAATTCACCGAAGAGCTGCGCGCGCTTACCCGCTCCGCCATCGACGGATTGCGCTTCGTTGCCACCGGCGGACGCATCCCCGGCCCACTGCAAGACAGCCCAAAATGTCCCCGCTGCTCGCTGGTCGGCATCTGTCTCCCTGACGAGATCAGCTTCTTCCGCGGGGCCGACATCGCGCCCCGCCCGCTCGTCGTCGGGGCGGGCACCGCCATGCCCGTCTATGTCCAGGCATACCATGCCAAGGTCGCCAAGGTCGGCGAATGCCTGGAAATCTCCATCGACGACGTCAAGACCCAAACCGTGCGCCTCATCGACTGCTCGCAGCTTGCACTCTTCGGCAATGTCTATGTCACCTCTCCGGCGCTCCAGGAGCTCATGACCCGCGGCATCCCAGTGAGCTGGCATAGCTATGGCGGCTGGTTCATGGGCCACACGGTCGGCACGGGCCATAAGAATGTCGAGCTGCGGCGCGCCCAGTTCCGCGCCGCCGACGACCAGAGCTTCTGCCTGCGCTTGGCCAAGGGCTTGGTCGACGCCAAGATCCGCAACGCCCGCACCCTGCTGCGGCGCAACTGGAAGAGCGGCGAGGCCCCGGGCGCACTGCTCGAAGACCTCAACGGCGACCTTACCCGCCTGACGCGCGCCCACGACCTGCAAGAGCTCCTCGGCGTCGAGGGCACCGCCGCCGCCCGCTACTTCGGCGCCTTTGCCAACCTGATCAAAAACACCGGACCCGCGGAAAATTTCGCCTTCGACTTCGCCAACCGCAACCGCCGCCCGCCCACAGACCCAGTCAACGCCATGCTCTCCTATGCCTACACCCTGCTCTCGCGCACCTGGCACGTCACACTCTCCGCGGTCGGCTTCGACCCCTACTTAGGCTTCTACCACCAGCCCCGCTACGGCCGCCCGGCCCTGGGCCTGGACCTCATGGAGCCGTTCAGACCACTGATCGCAGACTCCACCGTCATCCAGGCGATCAACAACGGCGAGGTCAGGCCAACCGACTTCGTGTGCGCAGCCGGCAGCGTCAACCTCACCCCAGACGGGCGCAAGCGATTCATCGGCACCTTCGAACGGCGCATGAGCCTGGAAGTCACCCACCCCCTATTCGGCTACCGAGTCTCTTACCGCAGACTACTGGAGCTTCAGGCCCGGCTGCTCGCCAGACACCTTTTAGGCGAGCTCGACCACTATCCTAATTTCACCGTGCGCTAGACGCCCCAACCCGCTCCCGCGTCCACCGCACGCGAGCGCACGGCACCAGGAAGCCGCCTTCACCGACCGCTAACCTAGTGGAGCCCGCCCATGGACCAACGACTCTACATCGTCGCCTACGACATCTCGGACCAAAAGCGCTGGCGCCGAGTCTTCCGCCTCATGAAAGGCTACGGCGAATGGGTCCAGCTCTCCGTATTCCAGTGCCGACTCACTCCCCGCCAGCACGCCGAGCTGATCTCGCTGCTCGACGCCATCATCCAGCACGATCAGGACCACATCGTCTTGATGGATCTCGGCGTGGCTGATAATGTCATCCCGCGAGTGGTCAGCCTGGGCAAGTCCGAGTTCCACGCCATCGAGCACCAGGCCGTGATCGTCTGAGCCCGCCGCCCGTCCGCGAGCGCTCTTGTCGTGCCCGAAACCCCGGGGAGCGCTCGCGGCAGGCCGCTCTTTAAAAATTAGAAAATTGGAGTAAACTCTTGTCCGCTGATTTCAAGTACCAGTCTCGGGACCGCCCAGCCGGGGGGAGCGCTCGCAAAACGCCCCGCAACCCGCGCCCCGTGCGGGCTCCCGATGGGTCGCCTTCCGCGGCGAATTCGCCGCGGCCTCATTGAAGCACCCCTTCGAGCGTCCACCGTCTCGGCCGCGTCGCCCTTCCGCGGCGAATTCGCCGCGGCCTCATTGAAGCTTGACCAGGCGGGCGATGCGGCATCAGAGCAAGGCCGCCTTCCGCGGCGAATTCGCCGCGGCCTCATTGAAGCCTGGCGATCATGAGCCACAACGCGGCCAGCGCCTATGCCTTCCGCGGCGAATTCGCCGCGGCCTCATTGAAGCGCAGTCGCATGGGACCCGGCGCTCAAGGGTATCGACCTTCCGCGGCGAATTCGCCGCGGCCTCATTGAAGCCAGGTCCGACCCGTCGCGTCAGTTCGTCTCGGATGACCTTCCGCGGCGAATTCGCCGCGGCCTCATTGAAGCGAGTCGGATAGTTCGCCAGCGGAAGATAGTGTCATCCCTTCCGCGGCGAATTCGCCGCGGCCTCATTGAAGCTCTGCCGAAGTGGATACACTCACCCGTCTTAGGCCCCTTCCGCGGCGAATTCGCCGCGGCCTCATTGAAGCAAATACTCGCTGTCCGCGCTCGCCTTCAAATGTCGCCTTCCGCGGCGAATTCGCCGCGGCCTCATTGAAGCCAAGGTGGACTTGGACATTCTTGGACTCGGGCTCGGTGCCTTCCGCGGCGAATTCGCCGCGGCCTCATTGAAGCTATTCCAGCCAGCTCGATACGTCTCCACTAGCGGCCCTTCCGCGGCGAATTCGCCGCGGCCTCATTGAAGCGACCAGTGGCGCCTCGCGTTCGACGACTTCGTCGGCCTTCCGCGGCGAATTCGCCGCGGCCTCATTGAAGCGAGACTGTGCCCGTGGACTGATATACAGTTCCTCCACCCTTCCGCGGCGAATTCGCCGCGGCCTCATTGAAGCAGGTTGATTAGGGCAAGATGCTGAACAGTGTAGTGCCTTCCGCGGCGAATTCGCCGCGGCCTCATTGAAGCCGGGCGCAGTGATCGCTGTCGAGCCGCTCGCCACAGTCCTTCCGCGGCGAATTCGCCGCGGCCTCATTGAAGCATCGACGCATCGCGGATGGCGGTGCAGCACCTCGTCCCTTCCGCGGCGAATTCGCCGCGGCCTCATTGAAGCAATGTTGATTTGACTCTACTGGAAGCGCTCCGGGCCCTTCCGCGGCGAATTCGCCGCGGCCTCATTGAAGCGGCCTCTGCCGACACTTACGCGGTGCGCGAGGACGCCCTTCCGCGGCGAATTCGCCGCGGCCTCATTGAAGCCTGCTCTCCGTAGCGCACGCGTGAGAGCAAAACGTGCCTTCCGCGGCGAATTCGCCGCGGCCTCATTGAAGCTGGCGTGGAGTCGCGTGCGAGCAATGCCGGTGCACCGCCTTCCGCGGCGAATTCGCCGCGGCCTCATTGAAGCACCGGGGCCGCCATTAGGTAGCGCCTATCGCTCTGGTCCTTCCGCGGCGAATTCGCCGCGGCCTCATTGAAGCGGAGAGTACAGCCGCGAGGTTTCGGTCACGGATTGCCCTTCCGCGGCGAATTCGCCGCGGCCTCATTGAAGCAGTGCGACCTGTAGATCGATCGGGTCAGCCGCACTCCCTTCCGCGGCGAATTCGCCGCGGCCTCATTGAAGCCCGGGCGATGGCGGTGAGCATGGTCTTGGGCGACCACCCTTCCGCGGCGAATTCGCCGCGGCCTCATTGAAGCTAGATGGCCAGTGCGTCTGAAACCTGGCCGCCGAAGCCTTCCGCGGCGAATTCGCCGCGGCCTCATTGAAGCTCCTGAGCCGCCGTCAGTAGAGTGTTGGCCTGCTCCCTTCCGCGGCGAATTCGCCGCGGCCTCATTGAAGCAGTATCCAGTGGCAGCTTTACCACTATTGCGCCACCACCTTCCGCGGCGAATTCGCCGCGGCCTCATTGAAGCCGTCAAGTTACCCTCGTCTGCCCCCGATTATCCCCCCCCTTCCGCGGCGAATTCGCCGCGGCCTCATTGAAGCTGGGGGGATGATGGGCTATTTGAGGGGCTCAGTCGCCTTCCGCGGCGAATTCGCCGCGGCCTCATTGAAGCACAAGAAGGTCACGGCCGTTCGCAACGGCAAGAAGGCCTTCCGCGGCGAATTCGCCGCGGCCTCATTGAAGCAGGATAGGTGTAGCAGATGGGATAGAGGTAAGGACCTTCCGCGGCGAATTCGCCGCGGCCTCATTGAAGCTGCTTGAGCACGCGCACCGCCTTGTTGGTCGGCGCACCTTCCGCGGCGAATTCGCCGCGGCCTCATTGAAGCGGCAACCGCGGGGTATCCGTGGGCGACATGGACGCCTTCCTTCCGCGGCGAATTCGCCGCGGCCTCATTGAAGCGGCTCGCCGAGCTCGAAGGCGGCGAGGGCGAGCCGCCTTCCGCGGCGAATTCGCCGCGGCCTCATTGAAGCCCCCGACGCGGACCGATTCCGTGTTGGCGATGTGTGGGCCTTCCGCGGCGAATTCGCCGCGGCCTCATTGAAGCTGGGGCAGGGCGAACCCGGTCTGCGCCTCGAAGTCCCTTCCGCGGCGAATTCGCCGCGGCCTCATTGAAGCAAACGCTGCGTGACCGCCGGGATGCGGTCCACCGCGCCTTCCGCGGCGAATTCGCCGCGGCCTCATTGAAGCCCGTCGCTCTTGGTGCCGCTCTCGGCTTTCGAGAGCCTTCCGCGGCGAATTCGCCGCGGCCTCATTGAAGCTCGAAATCGAAGATCAGGTTCTTTGCCATGATGCTGCCTTCCGCGGCGAATTCGCCGCGGCCTCATTGAAGCTAGCTGCCCGGACCGCTCCAAGGTCTCGGCGAGCGTCCTTCCGCGGCGAATTCGCCGCGGCCTCATTGAAGCCGGCACGACGGTGAAGCATCCCCATGCCGTCATTAGCCTTCCGCGGCGAATTCGCCGCGGCCTCATTGAAGCGCGAGCCATTCATCGTCGGAATTCGCGGTCGGCTGCCTTCCGCGGCGAATTCGCCGCGGCCTCATTGAAGCAGTAACAGAGTGTTTACCCAATGGATCGGCACGTCTCCCTTCCGCGGCGAATTCGCCGCGGCCTCATTGAAGCCCCATGATGTCGATCAGGGACATCGCGAGGAATTCGCCCTTCCGCGGCGAATTCGCCGCGGCCTCATTGAAGCTGGTTCGCCGACTTCGGCGAGCTCGACCAGTTCAGCCTTCCGCGGCGAATTCGCCGCGGCCTCATTGAAGCGCTAGGTCTAGCTTGAAGTGTGTCGGAAGCCCGGACCTTCCGCGGCGAATTCGCCGCGGCCTCATTGAAGCCTGGCCTGCTCATGATGGTGATCTCCGCACGGTGAACCTTCCGCGGCGAATTCGCCGCGGCCTCATTGAAGCCGTCGTTGTAAACGACCGCGAGCGCCAAGCCGTCCGCCTTCCGCGGCGAATTCGCCGCGGCCTCATTGAAGCCCGTCACAAACCCGCCCGTTGTCCGGGTCAAAATAGCCTTCCGCGGCGAATTCGCCGCGGCCTCATTGAAGCTCTCCGTCGTACAGGTGATTGGTCGCACTGTTCAGCCTTCCGCGGCGAATTCGCCGCGGCCTCATTGAAGCTGGACTTGGGCCGCGGCGTAGCTGCCCCCGCTCGCCCTTCCGCGGCGAATTCGCCGCGGCCTCATTGAAGCTGCATAGGGCAGAACATACCACTGGCGGTCTTGAACCCTTCCGCGGCGAATTCGCCGCGGCCTCATTGAAGCCGGACACAGCGCTTTATCGAGCTTTGTAAAGCGCTCGCCTTCCGCAGCGAATTCGCCGCGGCCTCATTGAAGCGGTCGCGCGGCTCGCCGGTCGATCCAGCCGTTCGTCCTTCCGCGGCGAATTCGCCGCGGCCTCATTGAAGCTTGGGCTCGACGCCGTTGCGATGGAGCGCGTTGACCCTTCCGCGGCGAATTCGCCGCGGCCTCATTGAAGCCGGACACAGCGCTTTATCGAGCTTTGTAAAGCGCTCGCCTTCCGCGGCGAATTCGCCGCGGCCTCATTGAAGCAGCCGCGTAGGTACGAAGAGCGATCTGGATGCCACGGGCCTTCCGCGGCGAATTCGCTGCGGCCTCATTGAAGCGGCCGACACGGGGAGGCGCCGGGGCAGGTCCGCCGGCCCTTCCGCGGCGAATTCGCCGCGGCCTCATTGAAGCCGGGTCGGCGGAGCGGAGATAGTGGTCCTGGAGCGAGCCTTCCGCGGCGAATTCGCCGCGGCCTCATTGAAGCTGCCTACGAAGGCCACCAGGATGGCGAAGATCGGGGCCCTTCCGCGGCGAATTCGCCGCGGCCTCATTGAAGCTCTGCGGCCGCCATTAGCTGAATAACTGCTAGGTTTCCTTCCGCGGCGAATTCGCCGCGGCCTCATTGAAGCGCTGCTGGGGAAACCTCTCAGCCGCAAAACGTTAAGGACCTTCCGCGGCGCATTCGCCGCGGCCTCAAAGCCATGCCCGACCCACTGATCGAAGACTTCTTCGCTCGCTACGCGGCCCTTCTCGCCGAGGGCGTTGCGCCACCACCCCTGCCGACCGGGCCCCCAGGTCGTCGCGGACGCGTCAAACGGACCCCCGACTACAACCCGATCGCCCGACTGCGCGAGCACCGCGACGCGGTCTTCCGCTTCCTCACAGATCTCGGCGTCCCGTTCGACAACAACCGGGCCGAGCTCGACATCCGCATGCCCAAGCTTAAGCAGAAGGTCTATGGCGGCTTTCGCTGCGCGCAGGGCGCGCAGGCGTTCCCGACCGTCCGCTCCCACCTCTCCACTCTCCGCGAGGAGTCCATCGATTCCTATTGCGCGTTGCCATGACCTTCCAGGGCAACCTGCCCATGCCGCGCCTCGCGCAGCTTCACCGGCTGACCCGAACAGTTAGCCACGACGATTCACCGGTTAATGGGCAAGGGATGCTCAACCGATGCCTGCGTATCCGGATTACTACGGATACGCTGACGCCTCCGACGGGCGGTCAATGCCATGCTGCTACTTGTCGGCAGCGAGTGACGATATTCGCCACAAACAGCAGTCTTATATTCACGTAGTGGCTGCTATGCTCGTGCTGTGGTCGCGTTACGGCGGGATAGCCCGGTCTGCCCGTAGGACGATTGGCGGCGCTCAGGCTGCGTCTTCCCTCGGCCCCCACGACCTGATTCCTTAGCTCCCCGAATCGCGACCGGTTGCCTGTAGTGCCGAGATCGATTGCTGCGCGCTTTCATCCATCAGGAGGCATTCCGATGTCGAATCTGGCAGGTAAGGCCTATGCCATGAATGTGCTGACCCCAATGCCGCCACGGCGTACCTGGATCAATCGCTTGATCTTCATGGTCGCCAGGGTAACCCCGGAGACCCTGGCGGGGCTGCTTGGTCTGTCGCTGATCCATTTTGCTCGGTGGGTCGTCATCAAACGCGATCAGTGGCCGGATCTGGGCCAGGGCCGAGAGCACCTGAAGAACGACTACATGCTCTTCTGCAGCAACTTCAACGGCACCTGGGATCAATATATCGACGCCTTTTCCGACGGCATACCCCGCGGGCTGGATCTGTTCTGGTACTCAAGCACCAAATATCCCCATTCGATTCCGATCTCGAGCTTCAAGAGCTATATCGTCCACAATCAGATAGATACGCAGTATTACTACAACGCGACGCCGGGATCGGCACAGCGCGACATCAAAGGGGCGCTTCGGGTGATGCGGGCACTGCGCACCCTGGCCGCACAGCACGGGACCATGTCTCCAGAGCAGTTTGAGACCGCGTATCGTAAGGGTTTGCTTCAGGTTCAAAACAGTCTGAGCACCCCCGGCCTCGCGCCGGTGGCGAGCAATGCGACGGCGCAGAGCGAGTGCAATCTGCATCCGTTCGTCGAGGCACGTTGGGGCCGATGATTTTTTGCCGAGCGAGCAACCAGGAGTCCTTGCCATGCCCAATTACGATGGCGGTCACTATTTCCTGACGATGCTTGCGCCAATCAGGACCGATCCTGTGTCGATCGGCGAGCGCAGCTATCGTTCCCATGTGGATTTGTTACGCGAGACTCTGACGCGGCTGCCGACGGCCAGACAGAACGTGGTCACCCGCAATGCCCCGCTGAACAGCCCGTTCGCACGCAACCGGCTCAATCACCTTGCGCGTTTCGTCGTGATCGACGATGTGGTCTTCAATGGCCGGTTGTCCGGCAATACGCTGATCGACCAGGTGCGCGGCATCAACCCCATTATCGGCCAGCCGATGGATCGGCTGCTCTGCTCCTACCTGCTATTTTCCGCGGACATCGACGCGGCAGAAGCGGGCGACGGGGCGCTGCGCGCCTATACCGACACACTCTGGTCAACCATGCACGCCGAGCTGGTCGAGGTGCTCCAGCACTGTCTGGGTTTCGATACGGTGCATGACTCGGAGGGATTTTTCCGCTACGTCAAGCGCTGTCAGCTCGAGACCACGATGCCGTTCAACGACTACTGGATCGATCCCCTGCCGGCGAAAGCCATTCCGTTCAAGGCCATGCTCGGCACCCTAGGTGCTGTTGCCGGCGCAACCCTGCTTGCCTTCATGCTGCATATGCTGGGGGTTGGTGACCGACCCTGGGGTGAGCTCGGTTTGTGGGGGTTAGGGATCGCCGTTGTACTTGGGGTGGGCGGCTATCGGTATCTGGTCGCCAAAGGTCAGCAGCCCTTTCCGACCGCGCCCAACTCCGATCTGCCGTCAGTGCTCAAGGGACTTTATCTTCAACAGCGCTTCACCGAGTTCGCGATTGCCAACCAGGGTGTCGATGCGGGGACGCTTCATCGAAACTTCGGCGCCTTCATCGCGGCGCACAGGCCGGATGACCTCGATGACCCAACGCAACCGCCTGGCGTGGTGTCATCGGCAGCCAAGGGGTTGACGTCATGAGCAATTTTCTCGATCTGGCAGATATCCAGGGCAACATCGTCCGCGCGTACGGGCGTTTCGGCTTCCCCTTGGCGCGCCATTATTTTTTGCATGTCAAGGGTGGCCAGGCGGTGACAGGCCGAGCATTCGTCGACCGCATCCGTCCCCGTGTGACCAGCGCGGTGCGCTGGCAGAGCGGCCCCGATGCGGGTGCCCCCGATGCGGTGCCCCCGCCGGACACCACATTGAACCTTGGGTTCACCTTTTTTGGCCTCGTGGCGTTGGAGCTGCCCACCCTCACACTGGCTCGGATGCCGGCGGAGTTTATCGACGGTATGGCCAAACGGCACTATATCCTGGGCGACGACGGACCAAACTCCCCTGAATACTGGGATCCGATTTGGCGGAGGTCCACCGAGGACAAGGACCGGCGCGTGCATATCTGGCTCGCGTTTCATGCCCGTACGGCAACCCATATGGACGAGGCCGACCGCTGGCTGCGCAGCTGTATCGCCGCACACTCCACAGGCGTAGTCCTGCTCGACGGGCACGCCCCGGCCGGGGCCGACTATCAGGATGCCGGGGCCTTGACCATGCTCGGTCCAGACGGAAGGCCGCACTTCACGAGCAAAGAGCATTTCGGCTTCACCGACGGCATTGGCGACCCCGTATTCGAGGGCCGTTACGAGCCCGAGATCGAGGCTCAGCTTGTCAAGGGGCGCGGCAAGCTGATGCCGGATCAGACCTGGAAGCCGATCGCCGCCGGCGAGTTTCTGCTTGGCCAGGCGGACGAATCCCAAGAGCTTCCCCCGGTGGCCCCGCCCTGGGAGCTGACACGCAACAGCTCCTTCATGGTCTACCGGAAGCTGCACGAGAATGTGGGTAGCTTCGCTCGCTACATCGACGAGCAGGCGCGGACCTTTGCCGCCATCATGGGCTTGTCGAACGAGGCAGCCCGCGAAACCCTAATGGCCAAGATGGTGGGGCGATGGCGCGACGGTATCCCGCTGATCCTGGCCGCGACCTACGAGGAATGGGAGGCGGTACGCGCCGAATGGTCCGACATTCCGGAGCTGGAGGCCATGCGCGACGGCCTCGCCTCGGCACAGAAGGAGCGCCTCGGCGCCTACCGGCAGATGCTGAGCGATTTCAAATACGGCGACGACAAGGGCGGCATCCGCTGCCCCTATGGGGCACACCTGCGGCGAATGAATACGCGCGATATGCTCGACCCGCTGCTCGATTCGCCCGACCCGTCCATGCGCACGGGCTCTGCCCTCAACAAGCGCCGCCACATCCTCCGTCGCGGCCTGCCCTATGGCAACAGCGACCCAGCCAATCCCACAGACGACGGCGAGCACGGAGTCATCTTCATGGCAGTGTGCGCGAGCTTGAGCAGACAGTTCGAGTTCGTGCAGCAGCAGTGGGTCCAATACGGGCTGGATTTCAATGTCGGCAACGACACCTGTCCGGTGATCGGCCTGCACGACAGGGATACGAAATTCGTGATCGCGGCCGACCCGCAGGGCGACAAGCCACCCTTCATCTGTGCCAACCTGCCTCAGCTCGTGACGACTCGCGGGGGAGACTATTTCTTTCTCCCGGGGTTGAATGGGCTGCGAATGATCGCAGAGGGTTCGGTGGACCCGACTTGATCGGCCAGGTCTTGACGAGACGCGACGGAGCCCGAGTCAATCGCATTCAATCGAGGGTTAGCCCATGTCCTTCTTCGCCAATCTGATCATGCTACCCCTGCGCTATCTCTTGGTGCTCGTCGGCGGCTTCGCCGATCTCTTTGCATTGCTTCGGCTGGTCTGGCCGGCGCTGACCGAGAAGGGCGGCACGCTCAAGTCCCGTCTGGCGGGGCGTCTCGCCTCGCCAGATGGCCAGCGGCTGGCGCTCGGTGTACTGCGGGTGTTCTGGGCCAATCTGGTCATTCGCAAAGTCCTGGTGAAGGCTTATCCGAATTCAGGGACCGTGCTCGTCACCCGCTTCGCCGATGTCCGTGAGGTGCTCGATCGCGAGGCCGACTTCGCGGTGGTCTACGAGCCGCGTATGCGCAAGATCACGGCCGGGGAGAATTTCTTTCTCGGCATGCAGGACTCGCCGGCCTACCAGCACGATGTCTCGGCGATGCGATTGGCCGCGCGCCGAGAGGATGTGGAGCGGATCGTCGTGCCCTTTGTGGCACAGCGGGCGTCAGAGACGGTCGCCAGAATAGGTAGCCGCATCGACGTGCCCGCGGAGCTTGCGCTTCCCACCATCGCCCAGATGGTGGGGCGCTATTTCGGGACACCGGGACCCAGCGAGCGGGAGATGATCGACTGGACCACGATCATGTTCTGGTACCTTTTCGTCGATCTGGGTGCCGATCCCGCCGTCGAGCGGAAGGCGATGGCCGCGGCCGCCGCTTGCCGCGACTATTTGGACCAGACCATCGCCGCCCGAAAGGCATCGCACTCGGATCGGGAGGACGTGCTCAGCCGCTGCCTGGATCTGCAGCGGGCTGGAATGCTGGCGCTCGACGACCTGGCAATCCGGAATAACCTTATCGGTCTGATCATCGGCGCGATACCGACCATCTCCAAGGCGGCGGTCCACGCGCTCGACCAATTGCTGCAGCGCCCAGCCGCCTTGGCAGAGGCTCAAGCGGCAGCCCGCCGCGACGATGATGCGGCGCTCGGTCGCTCCCTGTTCGAGGCATTGCGTTTCAACCCGGTCAATCCGGTGATCTACCGCCGCGCACTGGCGGATACCTGGATCGCTGCGCGGACCCTGAGGTCAAGGCGTATCCCGAAGGACAGCCTGGTATTCGCGGCCAATCTGTCGGCGATGTTCGACCCCTGGCGGTTGGAAGACCCTAAGTCATTCCGGACCGACCGCCCCTGGGAGCATTACATCCTCTGGGGTTACGGGCTCCACACCTGCTTTGGCGCGCACATCAACCGGGCGGTCATCCCTGTCCTGCTGCGGCCCCTGTTGGCCCAGGGCCCGGTGCGGCGTGCCGAGGGTGCGGCCGGGCGTATCGACACCGAAGGCACCCCGTTCCCGGTCCACTTTTCGGTCGAGATTGGCGCCTCCTGAGATCGATTAACGCGCCGGGGAATCGGTCGCCTGAAATTGGACGGGCCAGCGAAGACGCTGAATACCCGATTGCTGCACCCCCTCGGGTTTGCCGAAGGCCACATTGGCGAGATAGATCCCGCTGGGTGCCGGCACCGCCGAGGCGATCGAGAAGAGCATTGGACCTTGATAAAAGGCCGAGTAGAGCGGCGTGCTGCCATCCGGACTGAGCACGACAACGCCGGTGCTCTGGGCCTGCGAGAGCAGCAGGCGAGTGGGCAATCGCATGATCAGAGGCTTAATCCGAGCGTGCGCATGAACCCAGGTCAACAGTCGGCCGCGCTCCGCGAACATGGCGAGCCAGAGCCGGCCCTCGGCATCCCGATCGATCCCGTCCGGGGTCCCGGGGAGCCCGTCGATCGCCACTTCGGCAGTGCCTGCCTTAGGTCCGCCGACATAGAACCGGCTCACCCGAAAGAGTGAGGTCTGGGTGACCAGGACGGAATCCTCGCGGGCCTTGCCGGGGTGTAGATCGTAGACCACGCCGTTAATGAAGTGGAACCCCTGTGCAATCAGCCGGGTGGTGCCGCTATCGAGGTCGTAGCGCCACAGGCGGCCGTTGGGGGCTAGGGCGATCGCCTCGTCGAGCGCATCGCCCAGGGTTGCGTTTGTATAGGAGAACGGCTCTGAAAAATAGATGCGCCGCCCGTCCTGGCTCACCTCCAGGTTGTCGCAGACCGCGATTGGGCGGCCCGCCCAGCCGCTCCCATCGGCTTTAAGCTCGGGGGCCCTGGGGTCCTCGTCGCTATACACCACCGAGCTACGCGGATCGATCGCGGTATCCGGGACCTTGAGCGCCAGGGGCTCCGCCGTGCCTTGATCGATGTCGAGCCGGTATAGCCCGGGGACTTCCCCGGTCGGCTCGCCCTGGTAGGTCGCAGCGGCGCAGACATAGACCCGATGCGCATCTCCGGGGACTTCATGAATACCCCAAGCCATCAAGGGTACATCGGCGATCGGCGCGACACTGTTGGCGGCGATGTCCACCCGCCAGATCCGACCGTCATGACCGGTGACCAGCGCCGTCTTGCCGCCGTCCAGAAATACGGCATCGTCATAGGCCGGGAGACTCGATGGAAGCACCTCCAAACCGGCCGCGAATTCTGCCGACCGGTCGACTGCGTCCGTGGCCCGAGCCGTTGCTGGATCGATGAGCATGGAGCCCGGGATACAACAGCGGATCTCGTCCCGGGGCGTCTCGGCGAGCCACCAGACAACGACGAACAAGAATACTCCCGCGACGACGGTCGACCTCTTCATGGGCGTTGCTCCTCGGGCTATTGCGGGGATAGATGCCGGGCGCCGGACCCATGGTCGCGGCGTCCCTCAGCTGGGGCGCGACTCGCGCATCCATCGAACGGTGTCTTCCAGGGTTTTCCGCAGCGATTCGGGCTGCCAGCCGAGCTCGGCGCGCGCACGGCTGGTGTCGTACCAGGCGTAGCGGCCCCAAAGCTCCAGCAGCCGAGGACTCACCTTAATCGGCTTTCCGGTAAGCTGGCTCCAGATCTGTAATAGATGGACGATGGGGTAAAGCATCCAGGCACGCAATGGAAACATCCACCCTGGCGGGGCTATGCCGGCGACTCCAGCCACCTCCCGCGCCAGCTGATCGGGGGTTATATTGGGGCCGCTGAGTATGTAGCGGCGACCCGGTGTGCCGCGCTCCGCTGCACGGATCACCCCATCCGCATAGTCCCGGACGTCCAGAATCCCGAAGCCGATAGGTGCGGTGATCCTGAATCCCGGCTTGCTCATCTTCATCACCAGCCCATTCGCAGGCGCTCCGACATAGTCCTCCGGGCCCAGGGTAAAAGAGGGATTCACTGCGACGACCGCCGGATGCGCGGCCGAGGAACGGGACAGCGCCTCCTGCTCGGCCTGACGGCGCGATAAGGCATAGGGAAGCGTAAATGCGTGAAGGGTCCAATCGGCCTCTTCATCGATGGGCAGAGGCTTGCGATTCAAACCCACCGCGAGGGAGCTGCTGCTAACCACGACCCGCGCGACGCCGGCGCGCTCGGCCGCGTCCAGCACATTGCGCGTACCGACGACGTTACCTTGAAAGAGAGACTGCTCCACCCGCGGGCCACCGCCCAGCGCAATCGTAAAGCGCAGGTGCAGCACCGTATCGATATCTTTGCAGGCCTCCAGCAAGATGATCGGGTCGTCGACATCCCCCGGAACGACTTCGACATCCTGGGTCTGCAGGCTCTTGAAGTCCGGCGAAGTGGTGGCAACGGTGGTGGGAAGCAGGACGCGTGGCCGGATACCCCGGCTATTGAGCAGCTTTATTACATGGTAGCCGAGAAACCCGGTGGGACCCGTAACGAGATAGTGAGTCATGGCATGATCCTGGAGCCGGTCGTTTATTGACTACAAGCCAATCCTGCGGAATCGGCCGATGCCGACGGAGCCGCACTATGACTATAGGAGGCGGAGACCGCGTGCGCAACCTTCGAAATACACGGAAAATGCGAGGGCACTTCGGTATGGAAGCCGTGAAATGTCAAACGATCGGCACGCGCGAGTAGCCGCGCGCACAAAGCCGCGGCGCACTATTCATGGAAGGGACGGCCAGCGGCCTCCGATGCAATCTGGTCACTGCGCTATACTGTGTGCTCCCTGAGATGCGACCAGACCAATGGGGCGGCCTCCGGGTGGGCAACGATTATGCTCACCCGCTCGTGCCCTGAGCTGGGGTCGCCGGGCACCTGGGCATGCAGCAGCTTCGGATACCGATTCGATGAGCGAACGCTTTCCAAAGCAGGCCCTTGACGCGCTGGTGGACCGGCTGATCCTGGAGCAGGGCCGGCTGGATCCGCTAGAGCTGTTGATGGCATGCGATTTCCTGAGCTACGCGGACTACGAGTCATGGCGGCTCGGGAAAATACCGGACCTGGAGCGGATGCTGCATGTGCCGTCGGACGAGGCGGCGGCGGTGCTGGTCAGGGCGGGGCTCTATGCGGGCGCCCAGCGCTTGGTGGCGGAGCCCTTGGAGCATCGCGCCTGGGGTGCGTCCGAGCGGGTCATTCGCATCGGTGCCCATGCCGGGCTGTCGGGGGCCTGCGCCCGCGCATTCGCGCCCGCGGCCGACCGGATGCAGCTGGATCTGTTCCAGGACAGCCGGGATAAGCTCTTGGAGGACTCGGTGCGTACGGCGCTGACCGAACGCCGAATCGACGACGCCCATGCCGCGCTTACACGGCTGATGGCCCTGGACCGACGACACCCGAGGCTACGCCGGTACCTGCGCCTCATGCAGACGGTCGAGGACTTGCCTGGCCTCGGGGTCGCGGAGCGATTGCGGGAGCTGGAGTCCATGGAGTCGGAGTCACGGGATCTGCTCGGACACCGCGCCCGGGATCTGCTGGCGCCACTGTGGGCGGCACTGGCGGAGTGCCTGGCCGGCGACCCCTTCGATCCGGGGTCCCCGCGGCTCCACGCGGGCTATGCCTGGGCCCGGGCCGGACGCTTTGTGGAGGCACGGCGGGCGCTGGAGTCGCAGCCCGACTGGCAGCGCCTGCCCGCCATTCTGATCGCGCATGCGGACGCGTGTCGGCGCACGGCCGACCCGGCTGCCGCCCGTCAGGATTGGGCCATGCTGTGCTGGCGGCACCCACTGGATGCGGAGCGCGCACTGGGGGCCAAAGATCTGGCGGACACCCGGTTGCATCGGCTCTGGAACCAGTTCGGCGATATGGACCTGGACCTGGAGACGAATGACTTCCCCGCCTGGCTACTGCTCGCAGACCCCGGCATGGCTGCCGCGGTGCCTCCGGACCTGGCCCCGTCCGACGCCGCCGGGAGCGCCTATGGGCTGCTGCATCGAATGGCGAGAGGCGAGGACGCCATCGCTTTGCGCAAGGCCCTCACGGAGGTGCGTCCGGGGCTCTTGAAGGTCTATCTGACGACGCTCGGCGGGAAGACAGTCCGGTAGCCGACGACCGGCGCAGGGGTGTGCCTTGATCGCAATTGCGGATACCCCGCGGATGGCTTTCGTCGCTTCCGAAGCGGAGCCTTGGCGCCCGCGTTGCGCGTGGCGGATAGCCCGGCGCACCGGTTGTCGCCACATCAAGCAACAAAAAGGGGCGCCTAGGCGCCCCTTCGATTCGGCCGACCCAGGGACCGGCCAATACGGTTAGGATCAGTTGATCTTGGGATCCAGCTCGCCCTTGAGATAACGCGCGGTCATGGCCTCCAGCGACAGTGCCGTGATCTTGCTCGCGTTGCCCGCGGTGCCGAAAGCCTCGTAGCGGTCCTTGCAGATGCCCTTCATGGCCTTGGTGGCGACCGCCAGGAACTTGCGGGGGTCGAACTCTTTGCGGTTCTCGGCAAAGAACTTGCGGATGGCGCCGGTGGAGGCCATGCGCAGGTCGGTGTCGATGTTGACCTTGCGCACGCCGTGCTTGATGCCCTCGACGATCTCGGAGACCGGCACGCCGTAGGTCTCGCCCATGTCGCCGCCGAACTGGTTGATGATGGCCAGCCATTCCTGGGGAACGGACGAAGACCCGTGCATCACCAGATGGGTGTTGGGGATGCGGGCGTTGATTTCCTTGATGCGCTGGATGGCCAGGATGTCGCCGGTGGGCGGACGGGTGAACTTATAGGCGCCGTGGGAGGTGCCGATGGCGATGGCCAGCGCATCGACCTTGGTCTTGGCGACGAAGTCCGCGGCCTCCTCGGGGTCGGTGAGGAGCTGGCTGTGGTCCAGGACGCCCTCTGCACCGATGCCGTCCTCTTCGCCGGCGGTGCCGGTCTCAAGGGAGCCCAGGCAGCCCAGCTCGCCTTCCACGGAGACGCCGCAGGCGTGGGAGATGGCGACCACGGTCCTGGTGATGTCCACGTTGTACTCGTAGGACGTCGGGGTCTTGCCGTCTTCGCCCAGGGACCCGTCCATCATGACCGAGCTGAATCCGAGCTGGATCGAGCGTTGGCACACGGGCATGGAGGTGCCGTGGTCCTGGTGCATGCACACGGGGATGTGCGGGAACTCCTCGATGGCGGCCAGGATGAGGTGGCGCAGGAAGGGCGCGCCGGCGTACTTGCGAGCGCCCGCGGAGGCCTGGACGATCACCGGGGAGTCGGTCTCGTGGGCCGCCTCCATGATGGCGCGCATCTGCTCCATGTTATTGACGTTGAAGGCCGGGACGCCGTAGCCGTGCTCGGCGGCGTGGTCCAGCAGTTGACGCATGGTAATCAAGGCCATCTGGGTTCTCCTGAGGTGTTGTCTGAAATGCTAGTAGCGTTTGGTGGTGTGGTTGCGGGATACGGGACCGGTCGGGGACCGCGGCGACCGCCCCGGCTCAATCGTGGTCCGGTTGCTCATGCTCCCCAACGCGCATGATCTTCATGATGTTGGTCTGGCCCTCCACGCCATGGCGGTCGCCCTTGGTGACGATGACCAAGTCCCCGTCCTGGACTGCACCGCGGCGTTTGAGCTCTTCCACCATTTCGCGGTTGATCACGTTCACGTCGGTGCTCGCGACATCGAAGCTGACCGGATAGACGCCACGGTAAAGGGTCACTTTGCGGCGCGTTGCCTCGAACCGGGTCATGGCGTGGATCGGGATTCCGGAGCTGATACGGGACATCCATTTGACCGTGGAGCCGCTCTCGGTGAGCGCCCCGATGACCCTGACACGCAAATGGTTGGCGGTATACATGGCGGCCATGGCGATCGCCTCGTCCACCCGGGCGAACTCCGAGTCGATGCGGTGTCCGGAGCGGGTGACGCTCTTCTCCGCCTCCTGGCAGATCCGGTCCAGTGCCTCGACCGTCTTGACCGGGTATTTCCCGACAGAGGATTCGGCGGAAAGCATGACCGCGTCGGTGCCGTCGAGCACCGCGTTGGCGACGTCGAAGACCTCGGCCCGGGTCGGGATGGGGCTTGCGATCATGGACTGCATCATCTGGGTAGCGGTGATGACCACCCCGTTGAGTGCGCGGGTGCGCTTGATCAGATGCTTTTGCACCGCCGGAAGCTCAGCATCCCCGATCTCCACCCCCAGATCGCCGCGGGCGACCATGATGGCGTCCGAGGCATGGATGATCTCGTCCACCGACTTCAACGCCTCGGCACGCTCCACCTTGGCGACGATGCCGCCCCGGCCGCCGGCCTCCTGGAACAGCGCCCGCGCCAGGTGCACGTCGTCCGCGTTGCGCACGAATGAGACTGCCAGATAATCGGCGTCGATCTCGGCGGCGAAACGGATGTCTTCCTTGTCCTTGTCCGTGAGCGCCGCGGCCGAGAGCCCGCCGCCCTTTTTGTTGATGCCCTTGTTGTTGGACAGGGGTCCGCCGACCGCGACCCGGCAGTCGATGCGGGTGCCCGCGACCTGCTCGACCAACAGCTCGATAGCCCCGTCGTCGAGCAGCAGGGTGTCGCCCGGACTCAGGTCCGTCGGCAGGTCGGTGTAGGTCGTCCCGACCTGGGTGCGGTCGCCAGCGTCCAGCGGCAGATCGGAGTCGATGCCGAAGGGGTCGCCGGGGTTCAGGTCGACCGGGCCGTTGCGGAAGCGGCCGATGCGGATCTTGGGGCCCTGGAGGTCGATGAGCACCCCCACGTCGCGCCCCAGTGCGTGGGCAGTCTCGCGAACGCGCACGGCGCGCTCGCGATGTCGGTCGTGGCGGTCGTGAGAGAGGTTGAGCCGGACCACGTCGACCCCCGCCCTGACCAGGTCTCTCAGGACCTGCGGGTCATCGGTGGCCGGGCCTAATGTGGCAATGATCTTGGTGCGTCTTGGCATGGGAAGTGGCGAGTTGCGAGGGGAGATGCGCCGTTCAGGGTAATGCAAATCGATGGATTTCAGTAGCGCAGGACAAGTCACGAGTAGCGAAGGCACAGGGACGCGACCGCTCGGCCCTCGCCACTTCTTCCTTGGCCCCCGCTACTCGCCACTCGCTACTTCCCTCTTGCCTCCAGCATCGCAACGGCAGGCAGCGTCTTGCCTTCCAGATACTCCAGGAAGGCCCCACCCGCGGTAGAGATGTAGGACACCTTGTCATAGATATCGTACTTCTGAATGGCAGCGATGGTATCGCCGCCGCCAGCCAGACTGAATCCGGGGGCGTTGGCGATGGCCATGGCGACAGTCTTGGTGCCCGCGCCGAACTGGTCGAATTCGAAGACCCCGACCGGCCCGTTCCAGACAATGGTCCCGGCCTTGGCGATGATCTCGGCGAGCTGGGCGGCAGACTTGGGCCCGATGTCGAAGATCATGTCGTCGTCGGCGACCTCATGGGCGGCCTTGAGGACTGCCGGCTCGTTCTCGTCGAAGCGCTTGCCGCAGACCACATCGAGCGCGATGGGAATTCCCGCACCGCGCGCAGCCATGGTCTGCATCAGTGCGCGGGCGGTGGGGACCAGGTCGTCCTCGCACAGCGATTTTCCGATATTGAACCCGGCAGCCTTGAGGAAGGTGTTGGCGATACCGCCGCCCACCACCAGCTGATCCACCTTCTCGGCCAGGGCCTCCAGCACCGTAAGCTTGGTGGAGACCTTGGAGCCGCCGACGATGGCGACCATGGGCCGGGCCGGGTCGGCCAGCGCCTTCTTGAGCGCATCCAGCTCGGCGGCCAACAGCAGTCCGGCACAGGCGACCGGGGCAAACTTGCCGACCCCGTGAGTGGATGCCTGGGCGCGGTGTGCAGTGCCGAAGGCGTCCATCACGAAGACGTCGCACAGGGCCGCGTATTGCTTGGCCAGCGCCTCGTTGTCCTTGCCCTCGCCCTTGTTGAAGCGAACGTTATCGAGCAGGACCAGCTCGCCGTCGGCGACCGTCGGGGCAGTCTCGAGATAGTCGCGGATCAGGCGCACCGGCCGCCCGAGCTTCTCGGCCATCGCGTCGGCCACCGGCTTCAGGGAGTCCTCCTCCGAGAAGACACCCTCCTCCGGCCGGCCCAGGTGCGACATGACCATGACCTTGGCACCGGCCTTGATGCAATGCTCGAAGGTCGGCATAGAGGCGGTGATCCGGGCATCCGAGGTGACCTTGCCGCCCTTGACCGGGACGTTGAGGTCCGAGCGGATCAGGACACGTTTGCCGGCAAGGTCGAGGTCGGCGAGCTTGATAAAAGACATCGGTGGCAATCCTCTCGCGTTATTGGTTCTTAAAGAAGGGCCAAGGGGGGAAGGGCCGAGGGCCAAGGAAGATCGTTCCCCCTCGGCCCTTGGCCCTCGGTCCTCGGCCCTTCTACTTAGGGCCGTAGGGCGGATGCCCGATAGGGCGATCCGCCGTTCTGCATCCCGGCAAAACGGCGAACCGCCTGCGGCCAATGGCGGAACCGCCTGCGGCGCTCCGCCCTACTCAGCTTACTTAGCGATATGCTCCACCAGCCGCAACATGTTAGCGGTATAGCCGTACTCGTTGTCGTACCAGGAGACGACCTTGACGAAGGTGGAGTCCAGTGCGATGCCGGCCTCGGCATCGAAGACGGAGGGGGTCTTGCAGCCGCGGAAATCGGTGGAGACCACCTTATCCGTGGTGTAGCCCAGCACGCCCTTCAGGTCGCCGGACTCCGAGGCGGCCTTCATGGCGGCGCAGATGTCCGCATAGGAGGCGCCTTTGTTGAGCTCGACGGTCAGATCCACCACCGAGACGTCGGAGGTGGGGATGCGGAAGGCCATGCCGGTGAGCTTGCCGTTGAGGTCCGGCAGGACCTTGCCCACCGCCTTGGCGGCACCGGTGGAGGACGGGATGATGTTCTCCAGGATACCGCGACCGCCGCGCCAGTCCTTGCTGGAGGGTCCGTCGACCGTCTTCTGGGTGGCGGTGGCCGCATGCACCGTGGTCATCAGGCCGCGCTTGATGCCCCAATTGTCGTTCAGCACCTTCGCGACCGGGGCCAGACAGTTGGTGGTACAGGAGGCGCCGGAGACGATGGCCTGGCCAGCATAGGTCTTGTGGTTGACGCCATAGACGAACATCGGGGTGCTGTCCTTGGAAGGGGCGGACTGCACCACCTTCTTGGCGCCGGCATCGATGTGCTTCTGGCAGGTCTCTTCGGTCAGGAAGAAGCCGGTGCTCTCGATGACGATATCGGCACCGACCTCGCCCCACTTGAGGTTGGCGGGGTCGCGCTCGGCAGTCAGTCGGATGGCCTTGCCGTCGACGATCATGGTGTGCCCGTCGACGGAGATTTCGCCCGGGAAGTTACCGTGGACCGAGTCGTACTTCAGCATGTAGGCCAGGTAATCGGGGTCGAGCAGGTCGTTGATGGCGACGACCTCGATGCTGGGGAAGTCCTTAGCGATGGCCCGGAAGACCATGCGCCCGATGCGTCCGAAACCATTGATGCCAACTTTGATGGACATGCTTAGTGCTCCTGTCGGTGGGTAAAATGTTGGATAGTGTCCGAGACTCCGAAGAGACAACTCGGCTCCCCCGCCGAGTTTTGTCTCCCCCCGCCCGGACGATTGGAGTGGCCTTTAGAGGACGCCCCGCACCGCGGCGACCACATTGTCTACGGTAAAGCCGAATTCCTTGAAGAGCGCGCCGGCTGGGGCAGACTCGCCGAAGCGGTCGATGCCGACCACGGCACCCTGGCTGCCCACATACTTCCACCAGCCGGCTGTGACGGCAGCCTCGACGGCCACCCGGGCGGTAACCGACTTGGGCAGCACCGACTCCCGGTAGTCTGCATCCTGCGCGTCGAAGGCATCCGTGGAGGGCATGGAAACCACCCGCACCGCCTTGTCGGTCATGGCGTCCGCGGCCTTGACCGCCAGCTCCACCTCGGAGCCGGTGGCGATCAGAATGGCGTCCGGGGTGCCGGCGCAGTCGCGCAGCACATAGCCGCCGCGGGCGATGTCCGCAATCTGCGCCGGGGTGCGGGCCATGTGAGCCAAATTCTGGCGCGAGAAGATGAGGCAGGACGGTCCGGTCTTGCGCTCGATGGCCAGCCGCCAGGCGACCGCGGACTCGACCGCGTCGCAGGGGCGCCAGACGCCCATGTTCGGAATCATGCGCAGGGTCGGGATCTGCTCCACCGGCTGGTGCGTCGGGCCGTCCTCGCCTAATCCGACTGAGTCGTGAGTGTAGACGAAGATCGTCGGGATCTTCATCAGTGCAGCCATGCGCAGTGCGTTGCGGGCATACTCGGAGAACATCAGGAAGGTGGCGCCGTAGGGGACGAAGCCCCCGTGCAAGGCGATGCCGTTCATGATGGCCGACATGCCAAACTCGCGCACGCCGTAATAGATATAGTTGCCGCCAGCGGCGTCGCCCTTGCCCACGCCCTTACAGCCCTTCCAGATCGTCAGGTTGGAGCCCGCCAGGTCGGCGGAGCCGCCCAACAGCTCGGGCAGCAGTGGCCCGAATCCGTTGAGTGCATTCTGGGACGCCTTGCGGGAGGCGATAGTCTCGGCCTTTTCCACCACGGAGGCGATGAATGCGTCAGCCTGGACAGACCAGTCGGACGGGAGCTCCCCGGCCATGCGGCGCTTGAGCTCCGATGCCTCCGCGGGATACGCGGAAGCGTAGGCGGCGAGCCGCTTCTCCCAGTCGGACTCCGCCTTGGCGCCGCGGTCCTTGGCGGACCAGCCGGCATAGATGTCCGCCGGGATCTCGAAGGGTGGATGGGGCCAGTCCAGGGCCTCGCGGGTCAGGGCCACCTCGTCGGCGCCTAAAGCGGCTCCGTGGCACTCCTCTTTGCCCTGCTTATTGGGAGAGCCGAAACCGATGATGGTCTGGCAGCAGATGAGCGTCGGCCGGTCTACGAGCGCGCGCGCCTCCTCGATCGCCGCATTGACGGCCTCTGCGTTGTGGCCGTCCACCTTGGGGATGACATGCCAGCCGTAGGCCTCGAAACGCTTGGGCGTATTGTCCAGGAACCAGCCGGGAGTGCTGCCGTGGCCGCGCACCTCGCCGTCGATGGAGATGTTGTTGTCGTCGTAGAAGGCGATCAGCTTGCCCAGGCCCAGCGCCCCGGCAAGCGAGCAGGCCTCGTGAGAGATGCCTTCCATCAGACAGCCGTCGCCCAGGAAGACGTAGGTGTAGTGGTCGACGATCTCATGGCCGGGACGGTTGAACTGCGCCGCCAGGACCTTCTCCGCGAGCGCCATACCCACTGCATTGGTGATGCCCTGGCCCAATGGGCCGGTGGTGGTCTCCACGCCTGGGGCATAGCCGTACTCGGGGTGTCCCGGGGTGCGGGAGTGCAGCTGGCGGAACTGCATCAGGTCGTCGATGCCCAGATCGTAGCCGGTCAGATGCAGCAGCGAGTAGAGCAGCATGGAGCCATGTCCGTTGGACAGCACGAAGCGGTCCCGGTCAACCCACTGGGGGTTGGCGGGATTGTGCTTCATGAAGTCGTTCCACAGGACTTCGGCGATATCCGCCATGCCCATGGGTGCGCCTGGATGGCCCGAGTTGGCTTTCTGAACCGCATCCATGCTGAGTGCACGGATGGCATTAGCGAGCTCTCTGCGTGAGGACATAGCCCCTCCTGAAGTCTTTGTTGTCGCGGAAGGTATTGCGCGGCCCGCCGCCGTCGGGCTTGTGTGGCGGGGCGCGGGAAAACGGCTGCCGGCCATCGAACGCCGGGGAGAGGTGGCGGGGCTGTCGGCTGCGGCGCTGGAACCTCGGTCTGCGGTGTGCCCGGGAACCCGGGCCGGGGCAGGACCCGGGGAGCGGCGGCGCCCGAGCGCGGGCTCACCAAAAGGCGCCTATTGTGGCCGAAAGG
This sequence comes from uncultured Gammaproteobacteria bacterium, assembly GCA_963780725.1. Classification (GTDB taxonomy): domain Bacteria; phylum Pseudomonadota; class Gammaproteobacteria; order Chromatiales; family Chromatiaceae; genus Thiodictyon. The sequence goes on along the minus strand of CAWACV010000001.1, from coordinate 1,445,625 downwards.
TCCTCACGGGGACATCAAAACAAACTTATGACTTCTATCAGCTATTTTATCAGTTGCGAATATTCAGGATTAGCAACATTAATGACTGAAGAAGGTCCGAGGGCCGAGGGCCGCAGAGGACGAGACGCTCTTCCTCGGCCCTTGGCCCTCGGCCCTCGGCCCTTCTTCCTATTTCCATTTGATCGAGCAGCCCATGCTCGGGACCTGGTCCGCCGGGCCGCGACCGGTCTGTGCGACCTCGCGCATGGCCTCGAACAAGTCCCGGCGCACCCCCTCGGTGGCGGTGTCCTTGCGGCTCGCATCCAGCCGGCCCCGATACTGGAGGCCTAAGCCCGCATCGTAGCCGAAGAAATCCGGGGTACAGACCGCCCCGTAGGCACGCGCCACGTCCTGGGTCTCGTCGAACAGATAGGGGAAGGGGAAGGCAAACTCGGCGGCGACTCGTCGCATGTTATTGAAGGAGTCCTCCGGGTAGTCCGCAGGATCGTTGGACATGATGCCCACGCAGCCGATGCCGAGCGCCTGAAGCTCCCGGGTGTCGCGGACGATCCGCTCGCGCACCGCCTTGACGTAGGGGCAGTGGTTGCAGATGAACATGACGAGCAGGCCCCGCTCGCCCCGGCAGGCGTCGCGGGTCCAGATCCGGCCGTCCACGCCGGCGAGCGCAAAGTCCGGTGCAGGCGCGCCAAAGTCGCAGACTGGGGTTTCGAGCGAAGCCATGACGGTCCTCCGGAGTGGGTCGAGGGTCGGGATTGTGCGTCATGGTAACCAATCCCGACCGGATGCCAAGCAGGATTACCGCCAGTATTCCAAGCGCGCTCAGCCCACTTGAGACTCCAGGCACTCGTTTTTGGGGCGCGGAGCCGCTATCCTTGGCGGCTTCGTTCTTCCGATCACCTCCCGCCAACCGCGATCCCAAGGCCATGACCAAAGATTACATCTTTACCTCCGAGTCCGTTTCCGAGGGCCACCCCGACAAGATGGCCGACCAGATCTCAGACGCGGTGCTCGACGAGATCTACCGCCGCGACCCCAACCACACCAAGGCGCGGGTGGCCTGCGAGACCCTGGTCAAGACCGGCTTCGTGATGCTGGCAGGCGAGATCACCCTGACCGACGCGGACCTCAAGATCGACTATGAGAAGGTCGTGCGGCGGGTGGTCAACGAGATCGGGTACAACAACTCGGAGGTGGGCTTCGACGGGCACACCTGCGGGGTGCTGATCGCGCTCGGCGAGCAGTCCAAGGACATCAATCAGGGCGTCGACCGGGAGACCGAGGAGGCCCAGGGCGCGGGCGACCAGGGCCTGATGTTCGGCTACGCGACCAACGAGACCGACCAGCTGATGCCCGCCCCTATCGATTACGCACACCGGCTGGTCAAGCGCCAGGCAGAGGTGCGTAAGGCGGGCACCTTGTCCTGGCTGCGCCCGGACGCCAAGTCCCAGGTGACCTTCCGGTACCTGGACGGCAAGCCGGTGGCCATCGATGCGGTGGTGCTGTCCACCCAGCACGCCGACAGCGTGACCCTGAGCGACCTCCAGGAAGGCGTCATGGAAGAGATCGTCAAGCCGGTCCTGGCGCCCACGGGCTGGCTGAACGCGGACACCCAATACCACATCAACCCCACCGGCAAGTTCGTTATCGGCGGACCCGTGGGAGACTGCGGGCTCACCGGGCGCAAGATCATCGTCGACACCTACGGCGGCATGGCCCGTCACGGCGGCGGGGCCTTCTCCGGCAAGGACCCGTCCAAGGTGGACCGCTCGGCCGCCTACGCCGGGCGCTATGTGGCCAAGAACATCGTCGCAGCCGGTCTGGCGGACAAGTGCGAGATCCAGGTCTCCTACGCCATCGGCGTGGCCCAGCCCACCTCGGTCTCGGTGGACACCTTCGGCACCGGCAAGATCTCCGACCAGCGCATCGTCGCACTGGTGCGCGAATTCTTCGACCTGCGTCCCTTCGCCATCATCCGCATGCTGGATCTCGGCAACCGGGAGTTGATCAAGTACCAGGACACGGCCGCCTACGGCCATTTCGGCCGCCCCGAGGCCGGCTTCACCTGGGAGCGCACCGACAAGGCCGCCGCACTGCGCGACGCCGCCGGGATCTAAGCGAGAGGACTTAAGGGTCCGCAAATGAACGCAAATGAACGCAAATAAACGCAAATAGGGAGGGGCTATTTAGCCCACCGCGATTTAGCGTGCCGCCCTATCCGTGTGCTGGGCGCTCCGATCCCCTTCGCGCCATGCGGGCGACGGGGAGTCGAGTGGGCACAATTCGCAAGGCCGATCCAAAAGAGCCCGCGGCAAACCCATCCCATTCTTGATTTGCGTTTATTTGCGTTCATTTGCGGACAATAATCTTCTAACAACCTAGCCGCCGAGGAGCGCTGCGACCGGGGACCCGCGGGGGCCCGGCCAGGCTCGGTAGCCGGGTCGACCTGCACAACGGCGCTCACTCGCGTTTAACATCCGGAGCTTAAACCCATGAGTGAGTTTACCGATTACAAGGTTGCGGACATGTCCCTGGCCGATTGGGGCCGCAAGGAGATCCGCATCGCCGAGACCGAGATGCCGGGGCTGATGGCCCTGCGCAAGAAATACGGGCAGTCCAAACCGCTGACCGGCGCGCGGGTCACCGGCAGCCTGCACATGACGATCCAGACCGCAGTGCTGATCGAGACCCTGGTCGAGCTTGGCGCACAAGTCCGCTGGGCCTCCTGCAACATCTTCTCGACCCAGGACCATGCCGCCGCGGCCATCGCCGCCGCCGGGATCCCGGTCTATGCCTGGAAGGGCGAGACCCTGGAAGAATACTGGTGGTGCACCGAGAAGGTGCTCAACTGGCCGGACGGTCGCGGCCCCAACATGATCCTGGACGACGGCGGCGACGCCACGCTCCTGGTCCACAAGGGCGTGGAATACGAGAAGGCCGGCAAGGTCCCCTCCCCCACCGCGGACGACAACGAGGAATGGACCGCCATCCTGGGCGTGCTCGCCCGTCAATTCGAGCGCGACCCGCGCCACTGGCACCTGACCGCCGAGGGGATCAAGGGCGTCACCGAGGAGACCACCACCGGCGTGCACCGTCTCTACGAGATGGCCAAGTCCGGGACCCTGCTCTTCCCCGGCATGAACGTCAACGACTCGGTCACCAAGTCCAAGTTCGACAACCTCTACGGCTGCCGCGAGTCGCTGGTCGACGGCATCAAGCGCGCCACCGACGTGATGATCGCCGGCAAGATCGCCATGGTCTGCGGCTACGGCGACGTGGGCAAGGGCTGCGCCCAATCGCTGCGCGGCCTTGGCGCGACCGTCTGGGTCTCCGAGATCGACCCGATCTGCGCACTGCAGGCGGCGATGGAAGGCTTCCGTGTCGTGACCATGGAGGATGCCGCACCGCTCGCGGATATCTTCGTCACCGCCACCGGCAATCTGGGGATCATCACCCACGATCACATGGCGGCCATGAAGGACCAGGCGATCGTCTGTAACATCGGCCATTTCGACAACGAGATCGATGTGGCCGGACTTGCCAAGTACGAGTGGGAAGAGATCAAGCCCCAGGTCGATCATGTCATCTTCCCGGACGGCAAGCGCATCATCCTGCTCGCCAAGGGCCGTCTGGTGAACCTAGGCTGCGCCACCGGGCACCCGAGCTTCGTGATGTCCAACAGCTTCACCAACCAGGTGCTGGCCCAGATCGAGCTCTATGCCCACACCGAGAATTACCCCGTGGGCGTCTATATCCTGCCCAAGAAGCTCGACGAAGAGGTGGCGCGCCTGCACCTCGGGAAGATCGGCGCCCGTCTCACCACCCTGAGCAAGGACCAGGCGGACTATATCGGCGTGCCGGTGGAAGGGCCTTATAAGCCTCACCATTATCGGTATTGAGGGCCGAGGGCCGAGGGCCAAGGGCCAAGACTTGAGGATCGACTTGCGGGACGGGGTTTGCGCCCCGTCCCGCGCCTTTGGGATCTCGCGGTCCGTGTCTTGCTCCCGAGCGCCAGCCTGGAAGCAAGAAGGGCGATCTGGCGTCCGCCGATTCCGTTCGGACGCCGATCGTCCGCCCGGCATTCCCACGCTGAGAAGTTTGAGCAGGTATTCCCGTAGGATGGGTAGAGCGCAGCGAAACCCATCGTCAGCGCTTGCCAAATCCTTAGAGCGTGAGGACTCGATACCATGGTTTCGGACGCTGCGTCCTGCGGTCGATCCGAGTGCCTAGCGACCGCACTGCCAGACGGGAACAGGATGAACGCCACCAATTCGAACCGACCCACCTTCAGCTTCGAGCTCTTCCCGCCCAAGACCGCCGAGGGCATGGAGAAGCTCAAGACCGCGATCGCCGAGCTCAATACCGCGGGTCCCGAGTATTTCTCGGTCACCTACGGCGCCGGGGGCTCCACCCGGGAGCGCACCTTCGAGACCGTCGCCTGGCTGATCGCCCAAGGCATCGACACCGCCCCCCACCTGGCCTGCATCGGGTCAGAGCGGGAAGAGGTTAGCTCTATCCTGGACGGCTATCGGGGACAGGGCATCCGGCGCATCGTTGCACTGCGCGGGGACCTGCCATCCGGCATGGGCGTGGGTGCGTCCGGCGCATTCCGCTATGCCAACGAGCTGGTTGACTTCATTCGGGCGGAGCACGGCGGGTACTTCCACATCGAGGTCGCCGCCTATCCCGAGTACCACCCGCAGGCACCCAGCCCAGCCAAAGACCTGGAGCACTTCCGCCGCAAGGTCGCGGCCGGGGCCAACGGCGCCATCACCCAGTATTTCTATAACGCGGATGCCTACTTCGCCTTCGTCGATGCGGCCCGCGCTTCAGGTGTCGAGTGCCCCATAGTCCCGGGCATCATGCCCATCACCAACTATACCCAGCTGGCGCGCTTCTCGGACGCCTGCGGGGCGGAAATCCCGCGCTGGGTACGCCGCCGACTGGAGGGCTTCGGGGACGACCTGGAGTCGATCCGCGAGCTTGGACATGCCGTGGTCCTGCGGCTTTGCCGCAACCTGCTCGCAGGCGGCGCCCCGGGGCTGCACTTCTATACCATGAACCAATCCGCGCCAACGCTGAGGCTGTGGGCGGATCTGGGGCTTTCTACCTAAGGAGATGCTGATTTATTCCGCCAAAACGATGGTGTCTGAATGGTAAGATATTCGGCTCCCTGCCCCCGAGCCGAACGATGACGCCACCCCCCTGTGCCCCCGGCGATTTTGCCGCCAAGAAGAAGACGACCCGCCGTGAGCGGTTTCTGGCCGAGATGGAACAGGTCGTGCCGTGGGCTGCGCTGCTGGCGGCGTTGGCGCCGTACTACTTTCCCGGTGCGGCAGGGCGGCGCGGGCGGCCGCCGGTCGGGCTGGAGCGGATGCTGCGGATGTACTTCGTGCAGCAGTGGTACGGGCTGGCGGACGAGGCGACGGAAGATGCCCTCTACGACAGCCGGGCATTGTGCCGTTTCGTCGGCATCGACCCGGGCCGCGAGTCGGTGCCGGACGCGACGACGCTGTTGAAGTTCCGGCGCTGGCTGGAAAAGAACGGGCTGACCGAGACGATCCTCGACACCGTCAATGCCGGGCTGCGCGAGCGCGGGCTGATGCCGAACCGGGGCACCGCGGTCGACGCGACCATCTTGAATGCGCCGTCCTCGACGAAAAACAAGGACAAAGCGCGCGACCCGGACATGCACCAGACCCGCAAGGGCAACCAATGGTACTTCGGGATGAAGGCGCATATCGGCGCGGATGCCGACTCGGGATTTGTGCATACCGTGACGGGGACCGCGGCCAACGTGGCCGATATCGCCCAGGTTGGGGAACTGCTGCATGGGGAGGAAACGGTCGTCTTCGCCGATGCCGGCTACACCGGAGCCGAGAAGCGCGAGGATCTCAAGGAGCGGCGGGTCAAATGGCATATCGCCATGAAGCGCGGCAAGCTCAAGGCCATGGCCGAGGGTCCCCTGAAAGAGCTGACCGCACGCATCGAGCGGCTCAAGGCGCACGTGCGTGCGCGCGTCGAGCACCCGTTCCACACGCTCAAGAACCTGTTCGGCTATCGCAAGGTCCGTTACAAAGGATTGGCGAAGAATCTCGCCCAACTGCATACCCTGTTCGCCTTGGCCAATCTGGTGCGCGCTAAGCGCGTGCTGCTGGCTTGATGCGCCCAAGGTGCGCTCGGAGCTCGAAGAGAAACGGCTAATAGGGCAACCGCCACCGGCTAAGAGGGACATTCGCACGAAAAACCGCTTAACGTTTCGGCTTCGCTAAAAAATCGCGCGCTTCGGATGCGTCGCGGCGGAATACCCGATTTAATCAGCGTTTCCCTAAGGTAAAGCCTGGCGATTTTTCGGGGGATTGCGGATTCTCAAAGTCCGATACCGGGTCGGCTGGTAGCCTTCCGTCCCGGAACCATCCACTCCTCCTTAATACAGGCCGCCCCCAAGACCATTCGGGGCGGCCTTTTTGTTTGCCTGGCACCCACCAAAAGGCCTGTGCGCAGCCGCACACCAACGACATGCTCGACGGCCGCCGGGTCGCAAGGCACGCAATTCTGGCCGTAGGATGCGTTGAGGCACGCACCGCATCGTTCGCAATTCCACGACTTGCCCGATTTACCACCAGTGTCAACGGTCGTGTCGCTGGTGTATCCGGTGCCGCCGCACTGGCTGCTGTTGTTAAGGGTTATCGGATGCCTGCCGCCGAGCGGAGGCGGTTGGCGGCGGCAAGGCGTTGGTGGGCGGCCGGGGGCTATGCGGCGAAGCGCGATCGGCGGTAGGCGTCCGATAAGCCTCGGCGGAGGAAACCGCGGGGGGTTGGGTAAGGGCGTCGGGTTGGCGCAGTCCTATGGGGATTCGATCGGCGCGGGCTGGGGTCGGGTCGGCCGGGAGGGGTCGGCGGCAGGTCGGGACTGGCCGCCAGCCGGGCGGGTGTGGACGCGACAGCGCCAGACAGGGCGGTGTTGGTCGTTGCGCGCGCCGCTCTCGGGTCCGGTCGGACTGGATTAAGCCCTGCGGCAGCCGAAGCGGGCACAGCGAAGCCGTCGCCGGCGACAGGCCGGCGAATCGCGCGCGGGGCGAGCGAACCGGGGATCCGGGGCGGACTTATGGCGAGGCGCCCCGGGGCGAGGGCGGCGTGCGCGGGGCCTGGCCGCGCGCGAAGGTCTCGACCACGGTCATGGGGCCGCCACAGCAGGGACAGGGGCGAACGTTCGGTGCGCGCGGGGGCGGATCGTCGGCCATCGCGACCGGGAGCGCGAGCAGCGGATGCGCCGGTGCGGCCAGCAGCGCGCGGGCGCGCGCCAGGTTCTGCACGCGCGCGGCGTTGGCGAGCAATCCGTAATGGCGGATGCGATGGAACCCCTGCGGCAAGACGTGGAGCAGGAAGCGGCGCATAAACTCCTCGACCGCGAGGGTCATGCGCTTGTAACGGCAGCGCCCCTTGGCGCGGTAGTCTTTCCACTTGAAGGTGACCGCGCGGTCGTCCAGCGCGATCAAGCGGCTATTGGCGATGGCCACGCGGTGGGTATAGCGCGACAGATAGGCGAGGACGGCCTGTGGGCCGGCGAAGGGACGCTTGGCATAGACGACCCAGTCGATGCGCCGCAGCGGTTGCAGAAAATCGGCGAACGCCTGCGGGTCCTCCAGCATTTGGCGCTCGCCGAAGAAGCACAGGCGTCCCTCGCGATGGGCGGCGCCGAGCTGCTCCAGAAAGAGCCGCCGGAACAGCCGCGACAGCACCCGCACGGGCAAAAAGAACCCGCGCCGACAGGCCGCCCGCGGCCCGCGGCGGCGCTCGCCCAAAACGCGGAAAATGGCCTACACTTCGCGCTCAATCGCCCCTTCGCCACCCCGGCGGAGCCTCGCCAATGCCCGGATTACGCCGCACCGACCGCCGTCGCTGCCCTGACCCGCCCCCGCGCGGTGGCCCAGGACCCCGGTCGCGGCAATACAATCCCCTATCTAAGAGTGGGACCCTGCGGGCAGCGGGCGCCGTGCCGGGATCCGATTAGTTCAACACTCATTTATCCGCCGTGCGCGCGCGGCGCCGTACCGCGACCGCGGCTCAGTGCGGCGCGCACGCCGGATAAATGCTTAGTCGCTAGCTGTATAAAAAAACAGTTTCTTTACCCGCGGGGGTAGTGCTATAGATCTGGATATTGTGCTTTCTCCGTAAACAAATATAATACCAAGATCCGACCCTAAAACAAATTGCGACGCAAGATCGAAGATGGCTGTTGTACCTGTATCCTGCCCTCAATGCGGAAAGAATCATGTTGTGAAGCGCGGCACTACGGAGCAGGGCAAGCAGCGTTACTTGTGCGTCAACTCCGAATGCCCGAAGAAGACGTTTCTCTTGGACTACTCCTACAACGGAGCGCTGCCCGAGGTGAAGGCCAAAGTCGTCGATATGGCGCTTAACGGCAGCGGAATCCGGGATACCGCGAGGGTCTTGGAAATTAGCCCAACGACGGTCATTCGGGAGCTAAAAAAAAGGAGTCGCGCCTTGAGTCGATAAACCGGAGCGTCCTAGACGGAGAACATTCGGCTCTTTGGGATCTCAGTAGGTTATGATATTCTTAGATTTCAACATCTTGCCTAGTTCTTAAGGTCATCATGGAGTCCAACAACGAGCCGCTCAGGCAAGCGCTGGAGCTATTGCTCGACTTCCCCAATACTCAAGTGCAGGCAGCACACCAAGATCGCACCGGAAGTTACATCGTCACGCTGGTCAGTACAGAGCGGGGCACGACCTGTCATAAATGCCATAAGCGAATTGATAAGTCGAATGGTTACGGTGAATGGGTGACGTTACGTCATATCGCCATTCTTGATAGGCCCGTGTATTTACGCATTAGGTTACCCCGTTACCAGTGTGATTGCGACGGCCAACCCACCACGACGCAGCAGGTCAGCTGGTTTGCGCGTCGCAGCCCGTTCACAAAAGCCTACGAGGCGCATCTCTTGCTGGCTTGTGTCAACACCACCTTTGCCGATGTCTCCGTCAAGGAGGATGTGGCCTACGACGCAATCCGAGGCGTGCATGATCGAAATATCGGGACATCTGTGGATTGGTCGACAATGGAACCTTTCGAAGTGATCGGTATTGATGAAATCTCGCTCAAAAAGGGGCATCAGGATTTTGTCGGGATTGTGACCGCGCGGCGGCGGGATGAAACCCAAATCCTGGGTGTCCTCGAAAACCGCAAGAAGGAAACGATCATAAAGTTTTTCCGAAGCATTCCCAAGCGCTTACGTCGCACGGTACGCTATGTCTGTTCGGATATGTACGACGGCTTCATCAATGCTGCCAAGGAAGTTTTCGGGAGAACAGTCCGTATCGTTGCAGACCGCTTCCATGTCGCCAAATTGTATCGTGAGGGACTCGAAGATCTACGCAAGAAAGAGCTGCGCCGACTCAAGCGCGAACTGCCGGCTGCCACGTACAAGAAATTCAAAGGGGTGATGTGGTCGTTACGTAAAAAGGAGGAGGACTTAACAGAGGATGACAGGGCTGCTCTTGAGCAATTGTTTCAATATTCGCCGCGTTTGAAGAAAGCCTATTTGTATCGTGATCAACTAACAGCGATTTTCGATCGGCAGGTAACCCGTGCCCAAGCGAAGCACTTACTGAATGCCTGGATGGGCCGTGCCACACGCAGCGACATTCGTTGTTTCGATGGATTTATCAAGACCCTGATGGCACGCAAAGATGAAATTACCAATTATTTTGTCGGGCGACATAACAGTGGGTTTGTGGAAGGATTAAACAATAAGATCAAAGTCATCAAGAGGCGTTGTTACGGCATTCTTAACCCTGAGCATCTCTTTCAGCGCATACATTTGGACCTTGTCGGATACAAGCTGTATGCATGAAAGATCAATGCATTACGGTGATCCATGCCGATCATGGCAGGAGCCACAACATTTCCACGCCGCACCGTATCTTGTTGATTATATTATTTTAATGCTCCACGGGAAATCCCAGAGAGCCGAACATTCCGGCGAAGTCGTTGTTGAAATTAGAAAAATCGCGTCCTCTGAAATTGATGAAATGTGGAGTTTTGTCGGCAAGAAGGAAAACCAGCGGTGGCTTTGGCACGCGATCGATCACGCGACGGGAATCGTCCTTGCTTATGTATTTGGAGATCGAGGGGATGCCGCCTTTTTGAAGTTGAAAAAGCTACTGAAGCCTTTCGGGATCACCCGTTTCCTGACGGACGACTGGGGAGCCTATGAGCGCCATTTGCCAGCTGAGCTGCATGTCGTCGGAAAGCGGAATACCCAGAAAATCGAGCGCAAGCATTTGACGCTGAGGACGAGAATTAAGCGGTTAGCCAGGAAGACCATCTGCTTCTCGAAATCGGAAAGGATGCATGACATCGTGATCGGCTTATTCATTAACAGATACGAATTTGGGGTTCCGGTGTAATAACCAGGTCTGAAACATTACCCTCCATTGCTTTTATGACCGCTATGACCGCTATGACCGGGAAAACTTTGTCTGTCCCCATTTCTCCCCCATTTCTCCGCATTTCTCCGCCGAAGTAGCGATATGCCTGAGATCTGCCGCTTTTACGGGATCATCATTCGGATGTTCCTTATCGACCGCGAGCATCCACCGCGGCACATCCACATCAAATACGGCGAGTACATGGCAGTAATGGAACTCGAGAATCTCAACATCGTCGAAGGTAGATTGCCGAAAAGGTGCCGGCAACTCGTTCGGGAATGGGCCGAGATCCACCAAAAAGAACTCATGGAAATGTGGGATACGCAAAATTTCCACCAGGTTGATCCTTTGGAGTAACTGATGAAGCTTCAGGGCTTTAAAAATGAAGGCTTTATTTTCTCGCTGAGGTTCGCCAACGGCGAAAGCGCCCGGGTCGACCTGCAACCCCTCATCGGTGCATATGTCTCAGAAGAACACCTTGCTTCAGCAAGGATCGACCCTGACTGGGGTTGCCTGGAGTTTTGCGCCGGAGCCGTCGACATCTCCCCGGCAACGCTGTACCGATATGCTGTCGGGCACCGGGATTCGCGGGCAGCGTAGAGTAGTCGCCAATAGTGCCTCTGTGACGTTTGGTGTGGGTAGCGGTGGCTTTCCCTCGCCCCGGCCGCACCTATCTGATTGCTCAGTTCGCCAAACCTGTTGCTGTGCCTGTGGAGTTGTGGGCGAGAGGCCCGAGAGTGTGGGCAACATGTGGGCCGCGCCCGCTCTGCGCTAACCGACGCAATAATAAGCTTTCGGCGCGGTCCATGGGTTGTCCACACGTCCCGCAGGGCTCGGGCCGGTCCGCAGGACTCGTCCACAAATCCGCAAGGGTAAAAGGGGCTCAATTAACTCAGAGCGGCAGTTCGCCCTGTTCGCCTTCGGGGGGTGATGCCTCGTCTCTTCCCCGCCACGGGCGCCCGCGCTTCTTGAGTTCGCGCCGCTGGCCGGTCGCGGCTTCGATCTCGGCGTAGAACCGTTGATTCCCAATGGGCTGATTCTGATTCTATGCCATTCGGAGCTCGCTGATCGATTCATCGTCGAGCCCGGTGATAAACAATTCTCGATAAGCCTGTTGCCGCGCCGCGGCGCTATTGACCAGCCCGGTGTACGAATCATGCGGCGAAAGGATGCTGGTAACTGTTCAGGTCCCTGCCTCGCGGCGGGCGTTAGCTAAAACAAAGGGTTATGCGTTGGCAGAGCTACAGGCATCTCGGAACCCGCCGCTCTTCGCGCTCGCAACGTGACCGCCCGCACAACATGTAGCGCTGCGGCCCAGTTTCGGGCCTATATGTCGTACCTGAACAGTTACGGATGCTGCTTGGCTCGCCAAGGGCGTGATGCCGGTAGCTCGACCAGCGATACTCCGCCGGGTCGGCGGCCATGGCAGCCCGAACCGGGTTCAGTTCGATGGCCTCGATCGTCGTCCCGGCCAGGGAGCGCGTAGGGTGCGCCGTGCGTACCAAGGCTAGCGCGATGCCAGATCGTCCCTGCCGAAGGTGCGCACGGCGCACCCTACGTGTAACGGCCCGATCGCGGCCGGACCGACGATCAAGGCCAGTTCGATGTAGCGCTTGCAGAGCAAAAGATAAGTCTCGGCCTGCACCAGGGAGGATTTGTACCTGCTGTCCCATAGGGTACCCGTGCGCCTGTAGCTGTGGTTGATGTATTGCACGTAGCGGCGCCCCACCGCGATAACGACACGCGGAATCGATCCGGCGCTGACGGGCGTGATCAGCAAGTGGACGTGGTTGGTCATCAGTACGTAGGCGTGCAGCGCGCAGTGCTCATGTGCCAGCGCCTCGCCGAGCCACTGCAGGTAGGCATGGTAGTCCTGTTCGTCGGAAAAGCACGGCTCACGATTATGGCCCCGCTGCACAATGTGCAACGGAACACCATCGAGATGGACGCGGCAGCGGCGAAGCATACGATAAGTATAGCAGAAATTGAGCCTTCACCGTTTTCGTGTACCGCTCCTTTTCGTGCACCGCCGCCAGGTTGGCCGTGTGCTGCTGAACCAACCGCAACCGACGCCGCAGCGGGTCGCGCACGGCCCGCTCCGCCTTGGGGTAGATGTAGCCCTCGGGCAGCAGTCCCAGACGCAGGAGCTTCGCCAGCCAACGGGCGTCGGAGTCGTCGTCGCTGTACTTGAGCCCGCTGTATTGCACGATGGCCGCCGTGTTGGCCAGGTGCACCCGGTAGCCTGGCTCCATGAGGGCATCGACGAGCCAGTACCAGTTGTAGGTGGACTCCACCACCAGGCCCTCGACGGCCTCGCGGTAGGGCTCCAAGGCTTCTAGGACGCCCGCCGCCTCGTTGGGCCGGCGCTTGCGGTAGACGACATGGTCCTCTTCGTCCGACAGGGCCACGACGCTGTTGTTGGAATGTAGGTCGATTCCGCCGTACAGTTTCATCGCCGACTCCTCCCGCCGGGTCTCCGGCTTAGGTCTTTCCCTACCTGAACCGTAGGCTCGCGGGCGGGATCGGCTAAAGGGTGGCCCCTTTTCGTCGTGCGGACGCGCACCGTTTTGGCCTTAATTTTAGGCTTTACAACCGATCCGTTACAGGAGAAATGCCATGAAAAGCAATCCAGTCGTCTGGTTTGAAATTTACGTACAAGACATGGAGCGCGCCAAAGCGTTCTATGAAGCTGTGCTCGCAGTGAAACTGGAAAGGATGCCGGCCCCGACAGCAGAGATGAATATGGAAATGTGGAGCTTTCCTGCAGATAGCGACACCGCGAAGACCACCTATGGCGCATGCGGCATGCTGGTCAAGATGGAAGGCGCACCCTCTGGCGGCGGTGGAACACTGGTTTATTTTGCTTGCGAGGACTGCGCTATTGAAGCCGCCCGCGTTGCCGAGAATGGCGGCAGTATTTTCAAGGAGAAGATGTCCATTGGCGAGCACGGCTTTATCGTCCTTGCTCATGATACCGAAGGTAATATGATTGGCTTCCATTCCATGTGATTCCCGAGCGTGGGAGTTTTGCGTCAGATCCTGTACTCACGCAATTCTCGCCTAACAAGCGGTTAAGGAGCGGACCCGCAGACGGTGCGGTGCTCATTCTGCAACGCTGTGCCAGCGGGGCCGCTTTAGGCCGGTCGTTATCGCGCCGAGCAAAGCGCGGCGTCTCTTGCGAGGTGTCTGAAGCGCCGGCCTTGATCATAATCCGGCCGCGGGCCGTCGCGGCCAGGGGGCCGCTCCTACGCTCGTAGCGCGGCCCCCTGGCCGCGACGAATGTGATCCGCTGGGTGGCCTGAGTCATGATCGAGGCCGAATCGCCCTTGTCGGCTTGGGCGCAGAGGTCGGCCGGAGTCCTTAAGCAACCGGCGTTCCTAAGCTGGAGCGCGGCAAGCGGATTACAACGCACATTATTTTTAATTATGTTTTTCTGGACTCCAAAACCGATCGGCGAGTTTACCGATATCAAGATTCTTCGGGCGCTGCGCTCGACCCCGTCCATCATGGATCGCGGACTTCGCGGCGCAAGTACCGGTCTTTGCCGCCAGCTTGAGAGAGATTTTAGGCAGTCACCGAACCGATTCCGAGCTAATTGCGAGTCTCCAGCAACGATACCGGGAAACACAGGAGCGGCCACCCCCTGCTAGCTCCGGACTCCGAGATCCGGTCGGTCTTATTCTTGACGGCGGCGGTCTCGCGAGCAAAGCGATCTTGGCAATCATCGACGCTTTGACGAAGGGCGATTAACTTAGACGCCGGGCGGAAATCCGAAGCTCCGGAGACGGCATAGGTAACTCCGGAGATTCGCCGAATAATGCCAACAACCGGACATCGCCTAATAACCGGCGCTAATGGCGAGCGCGACGGCGACCCCGGTGCTCGACATAAAACAGCTCCTGACCCTCGGTGTGCTAAGCCGCCTCCACGACGCTGCCGCGTGCCGGCGGCGATGGCAACCCCATGGGTTGTCGACCTTCCACAGCCCGCACCTGGACGTGCCAGTCGATCGCCGCAGGACCGGAGACCCGCTGTAGCGGCCTTTCTCGGCATCGCTTGCTCCGATTCCCTCGACCAATAGGTTAAAAAGCGTTAGCTTCTCCTTCGATTCGGCTTCCGTTCGCCGCTCGCCGCTCGGCGGTATTGACATGACCAGTTATGCGCCACTCCAAACACATTGTCGATCGACCGGCAGAGCCCGAAACACCGGAGGATGTCGATTTCCATCAAGCAGCCGTTGACCTGGCCGCCAAGCCGCTCTTTGCGGCCAAGCTCTGGCGAGGGTTGCTCTGGTCGGTGGCGGCGCTGGTCAGCCTGGCCATTCCTGTCAGCGTCGCCTATGTTGCACATGCGACCTATCTCGCGGAGACGGCGGCGGCACGCGGCGAGGCACGCCTGGCAGTCGACGCCTTTGCCAAACACACCAGTCAGTTGCTCAACGACGCCGATGCCCTGCTTCACGGGATGCGTTGGGTGTATCTACGGACCGGCTCGCTCGACGAGACCGAGCGTTATGTGGACGGACTGGGATTCGATCGGTTTGCCATCGGAAACCTCTACTTCATCGGTCCACAGGCCACCATCCAGATTGCCCATTCCCCGTCGGCGCTCAACCGCGACGTTTCCGACCGTGAGTATGTCCAGTACCACATTGCCAATCCCGCCGATGTGCCATTCATCTCGGTCGTCGAGAAGGGCCGCGTGACAGGCGATCACTATTTTCGCATCAGTCGTCGTGTCAACACTCCGGACGGCGCGTTCGGCGGAGTGGTGCTGGCGTCCATCAACCCGCGAGCATTCGCATCCTATTTCAGCGAGTTGCAAATCGGCATCCAAAGCTCGGCCGCACTGCTCGGCACCCGGGACCGCAAGCTGAGGGCGCGCACCCCGGAGCCCAGTCCCGAGAAGTGGGCACAGCCCATCGAGACCCCTCTGTGGGCCGCCCTGGAGCAGTCGCCCGACGGGACCTACGAGGCGGCGAGCGGGGTGGATGGCGTGCGACGCTTATACACTTATCGCAAACTTAAAGACCTGCCCCTGGTCTTGACCGTGGGGTTCTCCGCAGACGACGTCGACCGGCGCGTCGCCGCCCGGATCGGCTGGCTGTGGCCGGTCGCCACCGTCGTCATCCTGCTCTTGCTGACCTTGATCGCCCTGGCCGACGCGCTCCTGTGTGCCCGCGAGCGGCTCGCGACCGCCCACCGCGACTTGCACGGCACTTACTTGCGGGTGCGCGACATCGCCTTGTTCGATTCGCTCACGGCCCTGCCGACCCGAACCCTCTTCATGACACGGCTAAAGACCTCCCTATTGAGTGCCGCGCACAACGATCTGTCCTGCGCCTTGCTCTATCTGGATCTGGACGATTTCAAATCGATCAACGACAACGATGGGCACGAGGTCGGGGACGAGGTCTTGAAGGTCGTAGGCCAACGCATGCGTCGAGCATTGCGCGAATCCGACACCGTCTGCCGCTGGGGGGGCGACGAATTCCTGATCTGGCTGCCGCAGCCCGGCACCACGGCCGAGCTATTAGCGCTCGTCGGGCGTCTGCTCGGACACATCGCCGAGCCCATCCTGATCCGAGACAACAGCTACGGGATCTCGGCGAGCGTCGGCATCGCGCGTTTTCCGGACGATGGCCAGACCGCAGATAGCCTGCAAGCCGCGGCGGACAGGGCCATGTACGAGGCCAAGCGCCAAGGGAAGGGGCGCGTCGTTCTGGCCGCCGACCTCGCGGGATGCGATGAACCGACGGATAATAGGCCATCGTTTCGCTGACCCCGCGCAAAGTAGACTTGCCACATGCCAACCAAACCCAGCGCCCGCCGCCCCTTGAAGACCCGCGACGCCGATTGGGCGCGTGCCCTGGCCCGTTGGCTCGCGGAACGACGGGTGCCGCCCAATCGTATCTCGCTCGCGAGTCTACTGTTCGCCGGCTGCGGGGCGCTCGCCATGCTGGCGGTCCCCGCGGTCGGTCCGACCGCTCAGGCCGCACTCCTGGTGCTGGCTGCCGGCTGCATTCAGCTGCGGCTGCTGTGCAACCTGCTGGACGGCATGGTCGCGGTCGAGGGGGGGCTCGGCTCCCGCTCCGGCGAGGTCTATAACGACCTGCCGGACCGACTCGCCGATCCGTTGCTGATCGTCCCGGCAGGCTATGCGAGCGGCCTGGACTGGGGACCGGAGCTGGCCTGGACCGCGGGGCTCCTGGCCCTGTTAACCGCCTATATCCGCATGTTGGGCGGGGCGAGCGGGCTGCCCCAGGGGTTCCAGGGTCCCATGGCCAAACCGCACCGGATGGCGACCATGACGGCAGGGCTACTGGCCGCCGCGCTGGCGGTGCCTCTGGGGCTGTCCGGCATTGTGCTGATCGCCGCTCTGCTGGTCGTGGCCTTGGGCGCTGCCTACACCGCCATGCGCCGCACCCGGGCGATCCTGACCGCACTGGAGTCGCGATGAACGCAGCACCGCTCGCCGCCGCGGCGCTCGCGGGGCTGACCCGACTCGTCACCGGGGTGCGCGCCCGCTGGATCTGCTGCCCGCCCACCGATACCCCGCGGGTCTATTTCGCCAATCATACGAGCCACCTGGACACCTTGGTGATCTGGGCGTCCCTGCCTAAGCCGATCCGCGCCCGCACCCGCCCGGTAGCCGCGGCGGACTATTGGGACAGGCCGGGGCTGCGCCGCTGGCTGGCGACCCGGGTGCTGAACGCACTCCTGGTAGACCGCTCGGGGGGCTGCGGCAGCCGGGAGTCCCTGCGCCAACTGGCCGCAGCCCTGGAGGCGCGGGACTCGCTGATCCTGTTTCCGGAGGGGACCCGAGGCGACGGCAGCACAGTCGGGGAGCTCAGACCCGGGATCTATTTCGTCGCCCGGCAGTGCCCGGACGCAGAGCTGATCCCGGTCCATCTCCAGGACTTGAGCCGCATACTCCCCAAGGGCGAGGTCCTGCCGGTGCCCATCCTGGGCAGCGCCACCTTCGGCGCGCCGATCCGGCTGACGCCGGGGGAGGACCGCGAGTCGTTTCTCAGCCGGGCGCGCGCCGCCCTGATGTCGCTCGGAGAGCCCTCATGAGTCTGGTATGGGATCGGGAGATGGTCATCCTGCTCGGCGCCATCGCCGGGCTCCTGACGCTGAGCAGCCTGATCGGGCTGGTGCTGGCCCGGCGGGTACGCTCCGAGCCGGCCCGGCTGGTGGTCGACAACCTCAACGCCCGCATCCGCTCCTGGTGGGTCATGACCGCGGTCTTCGTGGCGGCCTTGGCCACCGGCGGGATCGGGTCTGTGATCCTGTTTGCCCTGACCTCGTTCGTCGCGCTGCGGGAGTTCGTCACGCTGACCCCTACCCGCCGCGGCGACCACCGCACGCTGTTTTGGGCCTTCTTCGTGTTCGCCCCGGTCCAATATGTCCTGGTGGGTATCCAGTGGTACGGGCTCTTCGCCATCTTCATCCCGGTCTATGCCTTCTTATTCGTGCCCATGCGCAGCGCGCTGGCCGGCGATACGGAGGACTTTCTGGCGCGTACCGCCAAGATCCAGTGGGGGCTCATGGTTGCGGTCTATTGCGTGAGCCATGCCCCGGCGCTGCTCATGCTCCAGATCCCCGGACACGAGGGCCAGCAGGCCAAGCTCCTGCTTTATCTGATCGTGGTGGTGCAGCTCTCCGACGTGCTCCAGTATGTCTTCGGCAAGACACTGGGCAAAAGCCCCATCGTGCCCAAGGTGAGCCCCAACAAGACCTGGGAAGGCACCTTGGGCGGCATCGCCAGCGCATCGCTGGTCGGCGCCCTACTCTGGTGGATTACGCCCTTTACGCCCTGGGAGTCGTTCGCCATAGCGCTCCTGCTGTGCCTGGTGGGGTTTGCTGGGGGCCTCGTCATGTCCGCCATCAAACGCGACCGCGGGATCAAGGACTTCGGCACGCTTATCGAGGGTCACGGCGGGGTGATGGACCGGATCGACTCGCTGTGCTTTGCCGCCCCGGTATTCTTCCATGTGGTGCGATATTTCTACACCTGAGTCTGGGCCGAAGCGATCTACTGCGCTGCCGGCGAGCTTGCCGAATGCAACGAGCCGGACAAGGCCGATCGCTGACTGAAATCGCTCGTCCCGATCGGGCTCAATGCCTCCCGATCAAGACATAGATCGTGCTCTCCCCAGTGCCGGACAGGCCGTAGCCCAGGTAGGCCGGGCCGATCCAGGTGTCCGATCCGAAAAAGACGCTCCCCCCGTAGCGGGTGGCCGCTTTGCTCAAGACGATGTCCTGGCCAGTGACCGGGTTGGGGACCACGCCGTCGGAGAGCCAACCGGCCTCCAGCGATGCACCCAGGTAGAGCCCGCGCCCGATGGGCGGCGGCAGGGATGCAATCTGGCGGTAATAGGCAAGCGCCCCGAAGGCCATATCGTTACCTCGGAACTCTTCGTTGGCATAGCCGGAGAGCTTGAGGAAGCCGCCCAGGGGGAATTGGTCGTAATAGGGCATGTTATCGCCGAAGCTGCTCCCGCCCTGCAAGACGACGGAGACGGTGTGCGGACCCACGCTGTAGGCCGAGACGCCGGAAAACATTGCGCGCGTATACTGGACGTCCGCCCCCATGGATTGCATCGGGCTGAGCGCGTCGATGTAGACCCGCGACCCGGAGCGCGGCGCACCGGCGCTATCCAGGGTGTCGTAGACGATGCGCCCGTGCAGCCCGGTGTCGACGAGCCGCTCCTCCTGGAGCTGGGGGGAGCCGGTGTCGAGCGCAACCTCAGTCTGTCCGTAATAGGCCCCGGCCCTTAACTCCACGCCACGCAGTGTGGTTCCCAGATCCGCGCCGATCCGACCCCGCGTCACGTCATAGCGGGCCACCCGCTGGCCATCCAGAAAGACGCTGTCCGGACTCAATCCAAGTCCGAGATAGGGGGCGACGAATGCAGCCCGGTCCAGATTGAATGGCTGGTAGAGCTCGGTGTAAATGCTCGGGGCGTTACCCAGGGTCAGCTCGCTACCCCACTCGGCACCCAGCCGATTGACCCAGGTCTGGTCGTAGGTGGCGCGCAGACCGAATCGGCTGTCGCCCTTGTTGTCGCTGGACAGTCCCAGTCCGAAACCCAGATAGCCCGGTCCCCAGGCCTTTTCGACCGCGTCGACGATGAGCAGGTCGCTGCCGTCCTGCTGGGGCTGGAAGCGATAGCTGATCCGCTCGAAATCGCCGCGGCCGTAAACTTCCTGGATGTCGTCTTCAAGCTTGGCACGATCCAGCGGCTTGTGCTCGTGGTCCTCCACCAGTCCCTCGAAGACCCCCAGGTTGACCCGATCCAGGCCCGCGATCCGTACCTCCCCCACCTGTCGCACCGGCCGACCCGGGCCGAAGCGCTCGCGCTGCCACGCGGCATATTCCTCTTCGGTCAGGCTGAAGCGGGCGAGCTGGGGGGCCGACCTGCGGGCGGCCGCCACACCGGTGGCGATCGCCTCGGCGGCCCGCTTGAAGTCGCTGGACGTGATATTGCCCAGGTCCGGGACGATCAGCACGTCGCCCGGCTCGAGCTGTTTGAGCGAGACCTGGACGTTCTGCTCGGTCAGAATGGCGATCATCTGCCCGGTGACCCCCAGGATGGTGCCGAGCTGGTCGCGGGGCAGATACCCCGAGCCCAAGTTGACCGCGACGATAACGTCCACGCCCATCGTGCGCGCCACGTCGATAGGCAGGTTGCGGACCAGGCCGCCGTCCACGTATAGATGATCATCCCATTCCATGGGCGCGAAGAGTCCAGGCACAGACATGCTGGCGCGCATGGCCACCGGCAGCGGACCCCGGTCGAAGACTTTCATCTCGCCGTTTTCAAGATCGGTCGCCACCGCGCGGAAGGGGATCGGCAGCTCGTCGAAGTTGGACGCGGTCTCCGCACCCTGAACCAGGTCGTTGAAAAACAACTGAACCTTCTGGCCAGAGATGGCCCCTTTCGGCAGCTTGAACTGGCCGTCGCGCACCCCGACGGTAAAGTCCCAGGTCGGGTTGACGGACTGCTGCTTGCGCCGGGCGGGCCACTGCTTGCGCGGGGGGCTGTCGTTGAAGAGGTTGTCCCAGTCGACCTGGGTGACCCGACGCTCAAGCTCCTTGGGCGTCAATCCTGCCGCATAGCTCCCGCCCACCAGGGAGCCCATACTGGTCCCCGCCACTGCATCGATGGGGATACGCATCTCCTCCAGGACCTTGAGCACCCCGATATGGGCAGCGCCCCGGGCCCCGCCCCCGCTCAGCACCAGACCGATGCGCGGATGGGCGCGGACACCGCGCGCTGCGCCCGCAGACGCGGCGTCGGCGCTTCCCCAGGGCGCAGCCATGCACAACGCGGCGAGTACGGTTGCGAACAAGGCGGACAGGTGCCGTCTCATACGGGCCTCTTGCGGATACAACGGATGGGGAGTCCCGACCGGCGTGCTGGCCGGCAGGCAGGCCGTGCAGACTAACAGAGGCACTTGGCCGAAAACAAAAGAGACAGACGCCTTACGGTATTTGGAAGGCCCCGCGACGGTGGCGCAATGTGCCGCAAAACGTCGACGGGGATGCCCTGGCACGGTCCGCCCCTCGCACCCCCGCGGGGCGGACCGCGCCGGCTTGGGTAGCCCTCCCCTTGCGCGCCGCGTCGCCACGCCCCCCATGCGGGACCTCAGCCTGGCCAAGGTCTAGCGGCTGTCGCTCCGGGACCTCGCCTCGGAGCTCGGCCGCACCGGGTCGAGCGGCTTTCAGGCTAATCGGCGAGCTTCACGCACAGCACATCGCACTTGAGGCTGCGCAGCACCGACTTGGCGGTGGACCCGAAGAGCCCGAGGAACCCATGGCTGCCGCGGCTCCCGATCACCGCCAGATCGGCGCCGATCTCCTCCGCGGTCTCGTCGATGGTGGGCCCAACCGGACCCACGCGGATCACGCGATCCGTCCCGGCCACCCCCAGCCGGTCGCCCAGCTCGTCCAACCGGCGGCGCGCGACCTCGGTCAGCTCCTGCTCCAGCGACAGGTCGTCCGGAGCCGAGAGCTCTCCGGAAAAGCCCAGCGGCATGTACTCGGCGACCGGGGTCACCAACTCCACCACATGCAGCAGGCTGAGTCGGGCGCCGAACAGGTCGCGCAGGCGCCGCGCGCGCTCCACCACAGGATCGCTGGCGGGATCGAAGTCCACGGCCAACAGCAGGTGTCTATAGCCTCCGGTGTCCATCGCATACCTCATGGGTCTGGTGGGATAGCGGCAAGTATACCCGTTGGTGGCGAGCTGCCGGTTGCGAGTCGCGAGTCGCGAGGTTCCGTTTTCGATACAAGCGGATACTCGCAAGGGTAGCGAACAGCCGAAGCGCTTCGGGTATACAAGGTCTGCAGCAGCCGCAGAAACGCCAGGATGGCGCTTCTACGCCGCCTCGGACACGGGCCTCGCCTCAACCGCCCATATCCATCCCCTGTCTGCGCTGCTTGATCAAGGTCAGGATACGCTCGGTCAGGATCAGCTCCATCGCATACATCATTTTGCCCCCGGGTACCACCAGTGTGTTGAAACCGGTGATCATGGTCCCGTCGATCAGGCCCTTGAGGTTCAGCTTGTATTCCACGCTGGGCTTGGGCTCCAGGAAATGGATCATGACCAGGCTTTGGTCGAGCGTCGGGATATTATTGACGCAGAATGGGTTGGATGTGTCGGTCAGCGGAATGCGCTGGAAGTTGATGTTGGTGACCGCAAACTGCGGCAGGATATAGTGCATGTAATCGTACATGCGCCGGTAGATGGTGTATTTCACGTCTTCCTGGCTATAGCCGCGCTCGCGGGTGTCGCGCTGTATCTTCTGCACCCACTCCAGATTGATGGTGGGGCAGACCCCGATCAGCAGGTCGACTTCCTTGGACATATCGATATCGCCCGCCACCACCCCGCCGTGCAGGCCCTCGTAGAACAGCAGGTCCGAGTCCTCCGGGAGCGGCTCCCAAGGGGTGAAGGTCCCGGGCTCCTGGCCGTAGTAGGCAGCCTCGGACTCGTCGTGGATATAGTGCCGACGCTCGCCGGTCCCGTTACGGCCGTAGCTCTGAAAGAGCGCGAGCTGGCGGTCGAACAGGTTGCCCTCGGGGCCGAAGTGGCTTAGGTTTCTACCCTCGGCCTTTGCCAAGGCCAGCTCTTCCTTCATCTCTTTGCGGTTGAATCGGTGAAAGCTGTCGCCTCCCACGAAGGCCGCGCGCGCCCCGACCCGCTGAAAGATGTGCTCCAGCGCGTTCTTGACGGTGCTGGTACCGGCCCCGGACGATCCGGTCACGGCGACGATGGGGTGTCTTCTGGACATATGTGTTTACTCCGGTTGATTCTGTCACTATTCCGCGTGGGCGCAGCGATCGACGGTGACACACACCGACCGGGCCTTACCGAAACCGGAGAGCGCAAGCGCCGCGCGCGGACCCAGCGACAGGCAGGCACGGCCAGCGCGTGGGGGACCGATTGGCATATCGGATACTCATTGTAAGGGGCGCGGCGACGCCGGGGCAGCGGCACCGGCCAAGGATAGCCGGATTGGCCTTGCGTCGGCGGGCCGGGTTTGCGCGCTTGGGCGTCCCCGCCGTCCCGGTCCGCTTGGCGCCCGCATCGATCTGGATGCGCTCGTTGTCTAGCCCGATACCCGTCTTACGATGACCGATCCGGATCTCAGACTCGCGCCAGGCACACTTCCGGAGCGGCTCGCACTGACCGTCTCGCAGGCGCTCGCCTGCGGGGCCTTGCAGCCCATCGCCACCCGTCGGAGCATCGTCAAGGACGGCGGAGTGCGTTTTCTGGTGCGCATGGTGGATAGCCTGGCGCGCAAGGAGTCAGAGCGGCGGCGCGCCCAGACCACGGCCGCGGGCAGCCCTGCCGATCCCTTCCTGCCCCCGGATCCTCGGCTCACGGTCGGCATCGTCTCGGACACCCATGTCGCGGTCCTCAACAAGTTCAACGTCCTGCCGACTCATTTGCTCCTGGTCACTCGCCGCTTCGAGCCCCAGGAAACTCTGCTCGGCCCCGCGGACCTGGCCGCGCTGGCCCTGTGTCTGCGGGAGATCGAGGGACTCGGGTTCTATAACGGCGGGGCCAGCGCGGGGGCCAGTCAACCCCACAAGCACTTGCAGCTCGTCCCCTTGCCCCTGGGGAGCGCGGGGCCGGCACTGCCCATGGAGCCGCTGCTCCTGCCCGCGGAGAGGGAGGACCTGTCCCCGCCGCCCTTTACCCATGCCTTTGCCCCGGTCGACGTGCTGGGACTCGAACCCGAGTCATTGCACAGTGTCTATCTGGCACTGCTCCAGCGCGTCGGCATCGGGGCTGCGCCGCGGGACGGTGCACACTACCAGTCGGCGCCTTATAACCTGCTGGTCACCCGGCGCTGGATGCTCGCCGTGCCGCGCATAGCCGAATCCGTGGGGTCGGTCTCGGTCAACGCCCTGGGATTCGCCGGGTCGCTGTTCGTCAAGGACCAGGGCCAGCTCGACTCGATCCTGCGTCTGGGCCCCATGCGCATGCTATGCGCCGTCGCGGGAGACATGGGCGCACGCTAGGGGCGGCCTTGCCGAGACCTGTACCATTACTCCCCGAGTCCACAGAGCCGCCCCCCATGCGCTTCATCCTCAAGACCCTGATCTGGCTACTGACACTCGCCGTCCTGGCAGTGGCGGCCTTGGCAGTCCTGGTGTTTCTGGACAGCCGCCCCCTGGTGCCCAAGGACCGCACGCTGAGCGCCGACGAGCGCGCCTGGGCCAGAGAGTGGCTGCACGCCGTCAGACCGCGGGGGATGAAAGAGGGGGAGCGCATGACCCTGACCCTGTCCGAGTCGGAGGCCAACGTCCTGGGCGCCTACCTGATCGACAAGCTCGGCGAGGGCCGGATTGCAGTGCGCCTGGACGACAACCGGGCGCGGCTGGCCGCCTCGCTGGGCCTGCCCTGGGACCCCAAGGGCAGCTTCGTCAATCTGGAGCTTGCAGTGACCGGGTCCGAGCCCTTGCCAAAGATCGAGGGCGCCCGGCTTGCCGGGGTGCCGCTCCCAGGGGGTCTGCTCCAGACCCTGGCGGACCGGTTGATCCGTGCGCTGGACCAGTCTCAGGTCCTGCAGGGGGTGGTGCTGAAGCCCGATCTGGCCCTGCTGACCTACGAATGGCACCCCCATGCGCTGGAGCATGTGGGCAGCGGACTGGTCTCCCCCGAGGAGCGCGCGCGCATGATTCGCTACCAGGGCATCCTGGCTCGCGATGGCGAGGGCCGTCCCAGGGGCCAGCCGATCCCGCTCGCGGATCTGCTCTCCCAACTGCTGCTCGAGGCCGGCAATCGGGCCCCGGACGGCCAGGCAAACCCGGTGGCGGAGAACCGGGCGGCCATCCTGGCACTCGCCGCCTATACGAACCGGCGCACCGTCCGCGACCCGGCCGACCTGGGCTCCAAGACACGCACCATCCCGTTCCGGGCCGTGGCGCTGCGCGGGCGTACGGACCTTGCCCAGCATTTCATGACCTCCGCTGCGCTGGCCGCCCAGGGGGGCGACGCACTCTCCGACCTGCTCGGACTCTTCAAAGAGATCAGGGACTCCGACGGGGGCAGCGGATTCAGCTTCGCGGACCTGGCCGCGGACCGGGCCGGCACCCGCTTTGCGCATCTGGCCACCGGCAACCGGGCCGGTGCGCTGGCGGTCCAGGGGTTTGCACAACAGGGACTGGCCGAGGACGACATCATGCCCCCCATCGACGGGCTGCCCGAGGGCATCGGCAAGCACGCGTTTGCCGTCGACTACCGGGATACCAAGAGCCCAGCCTACCGTGCGATCGCAGACCGGATCGAGCGGCGCATCGAGCGCCTGACACTCCATCGCCGGGAAGGCGGTTGATCGACCGCCCGAAAGGCGCAGGTCATTTCGCTCCTTCGTCGCCGCGTCTCTATACATTCGCCAGCCGGGCGCAGCGAGCGCCTTTCCCGCATTCGATATCCGCG
Organism: uncultured Gammaproteobacteria bacterium; assembly: GCA_963780725.1. Lineage (GTDB taxonomy): Bacteria > Pseudomonadota > Gammaproteobacteria > Chromatiales > Chromatiaceae > Thiodictyon. Next base: position 1,420,212 of record CAWACV010000001.1, on the reverse strand, counting down.
CACGGGCTTAGGCCAAGGGCCACCGGGTCGCCGCTGGCGAGCGATTCGGACTTGCCCGAGCCTATGAAGTCGCCCGGGTACTCGAGATGTCCCTCCCCGAGTCGCCCTGCCACGGGCCTTCGAGTAAGCTTACGCGCCCCAAAGACCTGTCTGGCTGCGCCGCAACCATGCGCGTGCGACAAATTCCCGATCTCCGATCCGATCGGACTAACCTGCGAGGCGACAAGTGACACAGATGCGTTTTATACCCGGCACCATGGCCGTCCTGTTGCTGACCCTGGGGCTCGCCGCCTGCGGGGACCAAATGGTGGTCGAGGGGGTCGATGTCCAAACCGGCAAGCCAGTCTCCGGGCAGGCAGCCCAGGTCGAGGACTTGGGCGACGGCACCAGCAACGAGGGCGAGCCGGATATGGAGGCAGACCTTCACGAGGCCGCCATCGACGACGAGCGGAACATGGGGCCAAACGCACCCGGGTACATTCCCTGAGGATTGCGCTGACCTGCCAACCTCGGCACTGCAACTGCGCCCGGCGCACCGCGATTTGGGCAGTCCGGCAGCTACAGCGCGGCCCGTTGACCCCCGACAAGGGCATCGATCGCCACAGTGGCCGCTTATTAGATAACTGCCCGGCGGTAGACGCGGCGACCGGCGCCGGCGAACGACAGCGCGGTCAGGGGCATGCCGATCGTAGTCATCGTCGTCCCCGAATCGAGTGATTGGAATTGGACCGGTGGGGCCAGGACCAGACCGGACCTGGCAGCCCGGTGCCGCTTCACCAGCGGAAGGTCACGCCGATCGCCGGGCCGGTGAAACGGATGTTGGCGTCATGCTCGTCGAAGTCATAGGAGAGCGAGCGGATCGCCAGGGTGGTCTCGCCCCAGCCGAAGCGGTACCCGACCCCCACCAGCGCCTGCCAGGTCCAGTTGGACGAGCCGGTACCCACATCCAGGTAGTAGGGCATGAACCAGGGGGTGTCGCCGAACCGAGCCTGCCCCTTGACGCCCACGATGCCATCCCACTCATCCCTCTCCGTGGACACCTTGCCGGCCTGGTCCAGTAGACCGCGACTCCCCGCAATCTGCCACTTCAGCTCGGTGTCCAGACCGAGGTATCGGAAACCCGCGAGGAGATCGACGTTGCCCCAAGCGCCGTGCGACAGGGTGTAGCCGGCGCCCAGGGTCCAGACCGTGCCGCTCAGGCTGGTCTCGGCCTGGTGGGCAAGGCTGGCCAATGCCTCCCCACGGGGACCGCGGAAGGTGTGAATATCGGAATTCTGGTTGCCCATATCCAGGTAGATGATATCCGTGAAGGCCGACCAGGGGCCCTTGCGCGCCTCGCCGGCAAGCATCACGGCGAATTGCAGGTTGGAGAGATAGTCGTTGGGTCCGATCTCGGTGCTGAGGCGGCGGACTTCGGATTGAAGAAAGCTCGCCGCACGGGGCGGCAAGTCATAATCCAGATCGGCGTTGACGTTCGGCAGCCAGATATAGGGGGTGACGCTGAAGTGCCAATTGCCATCGAATGGATCGACCGCTGCGGCAGGGGCGGCCGCCGCCATCGATCCGGCGAACAAGACCGTCGCCTGAGTCAGTGCCGCCAGCGCCGTTTTCATCTGTCTCATGTCTTTCATTTCATCTTTTCCTAATTGGGCGATGCCGCCACCGCACTGCTAGAGCCCGGTGGCCGATTACGAAAAAGGGTTGCGAAGCGCACGGTGCGGGCCGACACCAGGATGCCCGCGGCTAGTCTCGGATGCTTAGCTGGATGGGTAGAGCTTGATCGCCTCGGGGACGACAGTATGGATCACCACATTCGATAGGCCGGTGACGATGAACTGCATACCGATCGACGCGACCAGCAGACCGAGGATTCGGGTCAGGATACTCAAGCCCACGTCGCCCAACAGGTTTCGCAGGTAGCGGCCAGAGAGCAGGATCACGAAGGTGAGCACGGAGATGCCGATAGTCACCCCCACCAGCCCCAACGCCAGGGTATCGCTCTTCGCGGTCCGCGCCTCGCTGGCGTAGAGGATCAGATTGGCGATGACGCCCGGTCCCACCAGCAGGGGCATCGCGAAGGGGACCACAATCTGGCGGTAGACCGACTTGGCCTCGCTCAGCGTGCTCTCCGTCGCCTGAACGACCAGGTCCCGCGCGGCCTTCGCCGGATCGCCCATGACGATCTGAATGCCGATCAGCAACAGCAGGATGCCCCCCGCCAGACGAAAGGAATCCAGCGTAATCCCAAAGAAACCGAGGATCGCATGCCCCGTAAACAGGAACAGGAGCATGAGGCCCAGAACGGTCAGCGAGACGAACAACGCCAGCCAACGCTGGACCCCGAGGCTGGAGCCGCTGGTATAGCCGATAAACACCGGCAGCATCCCCAGGGGATTCAGCAGCGCGAACAGCGTCGCCGCAAAGGTACTGAGAATGCTGGATTCCTGCATGGCGTATTACTCACTTCGGAAACATCAATTGGATCTGGGCGCGGATCTGCCAGTCGGCGCCGTCCTCTGGCGTCGCCACATTGTAATAACCGGAGAGCTGGGTATTCACCGGCAGCTTGCCAAAATGGAAGATCTTGCCCACGCCGCCGCCGACCGGAATGGTCCAGCGATCGTCGCTGTCCGCGGTCCAATCGACGGTGAGGATGGGCGCCGACGTCAGGTAGAGCCCGCCCTCGAAGTTGTAATTGAGAAAGGGCTGGATCAGACCGTTATTGTAGTAGCCCCCGTGCTTGTCGTTGGTCAGGGACCAGATATTGTTGACCAGTGCGCCATAGACCCAGGGACTGCCGTGATCCAGATGCAACACCACGAACGAGGGACCCAGCCCCCAGTTCCCGTTTCCCAGCTCCTCTTCCGTGTTGGTGGGCAACTGCACGACCGGACCCGCACCCCAGATCCATTTGCCGGGGTTGGCCGGCGACAGGAAGGCCGTGAAGACGGTGTCGCCGATGCCCGTTGTGCTCTCGATATCGGGTCCGAGGTCTGGCATCGAAATGACCGGGACTATGGTCCGGGTGATGATATTCCAGTCCTTATTGATCGAGATGGGGATCACCGGCTGGATATTGAGGATGTTCTGGGTGCCCCGCTCCGGCCCGAAATGGAGATTGGTGTTGTTCTGGAACGGTAGACTGATCAAGTTGCCGACCGGGTTTTGGGCGAGTTTGGCGAGGTCCTCGGCGCTCATCTCGGCCATTGCTGGCGCGGACGCTAGCAGCGCGGTCCCGCAGGCACCGCCGGTCAGCCACTTTGCCCATCTTGCATTGCTTCGATTCGTCATCTGTCGATCCTTATCCATTACCTATCAGATTTGCCGCCCGGCTGGCGGCGGCCATCGTTTGAGCGGGCACCGGTCCGACTCGTCACGCCCTGGCCATCGCGGCCGGCGGTCCGTCCGCGGGTTATCGGTAGAAAGACCGGCGCCAACAGCGCCGCCCGGCACCGGCGAAGGAGACCGGGGTGAGCGGCATGCCGATGATATCGATGAAGAGGGAAGCCGCGCCCGCGCTCGACGGCGGTGTGCCTTCGAGCACCTGAACCGCGTAGCTCAGGTCCCGGCCGGCGAGCTGCGGATCGCTCAGGGTCATGACGACGTTGTCCATTGTCTCACCCTCCACCACGGAGAGGGTCCCGTTGGGCGGATCGGACTTGAAGCTGTCCGCGCCCTCGCCCCAGAAGGGGACGAAGCTCGCGGTGGCCATATGGCCGGCGAGCCGATCGGGGCGATCCGAAAAGAGGATGGTGACGGGGCTGATGCCCTTGAGGGTGAGGCGTCCGTCCGCGTAGGTCACGCCCTCGGCACTTTGCACGAAGAGAAAATGGGGCTTTGCGTGTGCCTCGCCCTCCTTGGGCTTGTGCTCCGTGGCCTGGGCGGTCTTCAGGGTCAGCGCCAGGGGTGCGAGCAGGGCGGCACCAGCAATCAGGTCGCGGCGAGTGGTCATAGGGTTCTCCTACAGGGTCTTTGGTTGTGGCCGGGCGGGAAGGGGTTCCCCAGTCGGCCCTGGTGAGAATCAACGCGCACTGGGGCGATCGCGGAACCAAGCCCAGGCCAGCAAACCCGTCAGGATCGCGTGCAGGACGACCGCCGGCCAGAGCAAGGGGCCATTCAATCCGTGCGCGACGCCGACATAGGCGAGATACAGCGCGACGGCCGCGCTGTAGGCCAACATGCCGACCCGCGGTGGGCCTGGCCAGCAGGCGATCCCTAGGGCGATCAAGGCGATGCCGGCAACGCCCGCAACGGGTATGGCGATGCCGGTCAGCTCCTCGCCCAACAACAACCGGCCAACGAGCGATGGAACCATCAGCAACGCCAAGCCCGTCACGGCCTCCCCGACTGCGGCGAAGATCGGCACCCATTTCATGGCGTCGCCTCGACGCAGCCCCGTCTCTCGCGCACGCGACTCGGTTCGGTTGAGCGAAGGCCGCTACCGGTTGTCCGCATGGTTGGCCGCTCCTACCGCCGATGGGCCGAGCCCGACCCTGGACCTTCGGCCGCCCCCGCCGCCGCGCTCCGCTCCGGCGGCAAGGGCTCGAGATTGAAGGTCAGCTTGTCGATCGTGCCGGTGAAGTTAAACGGCGAGTCGTAGCGATACTCGATCATGGCCACGCCGGTGCGCGTGTCCAGGCCGACGTCGAAGGTCTCGTCCTCCGGGAAGGTGATCGGGGTTCCATGTTCCATGGTATTTCTCGCCACCTCCTGGCCGTCCACTGAGAGCACGCCCGTGCCGCCCTTGCCCAGACCTGGGCCGTCGGACTTGTAGTCGAAGACGATGGTGTGCTTGCCCGGGCTCAGCTCGGGTCCCTCCCAGATCGTGCGCTTGAGGTCGAGCAGGTTGTAGAGGAACACCACCTTGCCCCGGCCGAGGCCCAACTCGCCCTTGCTGAGGAAGAGCCCATAGCCGCCGAAGCGCCCGCCCTGGGTGACGATCATCCCTTCTGCACCGCCTTCGGGGATCGTGACCTCGGCGGTGATGGTGTACGACCGGTTCAGGATGTGGGGCGCCGTGCTGCCCGGCACGCTGGCCAAGGTGCCGGAATAGGTGAACGCCGTTCGCCCCGCCGTCAGGCTCGGTTTCGGCGCGTTCCAGCGCGCCAGCGTCGTGTTGTCCAGCGGCAGCACGTTGTACTTCGCCGCCTCGATGTAGAACAGGTTCTTTAACTGATTGAGCTTCTCCGGCATCTTGGCGGCCAGGTCGTTGTTCTGGGTGGGGTCGTCCATCACGTTGTAGAGCTCCCACTTGTATCCGTCGATCACGTCCGGCGGCGGCTTGGTGGAGAGCTCCCAGGGCATCGTCACCGGGGTGGTCGCCGCCACCCAGCCGTCGTGATAGAGGGCGCGGTTACCGAGCATCTCGAAGTACTGCGTCTTGTGCCGGGTCGGCGCATTGGCGTTGGCCTTGTCCCAGGTGTAGGCCAGGCTCGTGCCTTCGATCGGCAACTGCTTGATGCCATTGATCGTGTGGGGCGCCGGGATCCCGGTCGCCTCGAGGATGGTCGGCACGATGTCGATGACGTGGTGGAACTGGCGGCGGATGCCGCCCGCGTCCTCGATGTGGCCCGGCCAGGAGATCGCCATGCCTTGGGCCGTGCCCCCGAAATGCGACGGCACCTGTTTCATCCACTTGAACGGCGTATCCATCGCCCAGGCCCAGGCCGCGGAGAAGTGCGGGAAGGTGCGCTCGGAGCCCCAAAACTCGTACCAGAGGAACTGGTCTTTGACCGGCACCTCGATGCCGTTGAAGGTGGTGAACTCGTTGGGCGTGCCGTTGACCATGCCTTCGGCGCTGGCGCCGTTGTCGCCGCTGATGTAGATGATCAGGGTGTTGTCGAGTTGGCCTAAGTCCTCCACGGCCTGGATGACGCGACCGATCTCGTGGTCGGTGTAGGCCTGATAGGCCGCATAGACATCGGCCTGCTTGATGAAGAGCTTCTTCTGCTCCCAGTCGAGCGAGTCCCAGCGCGGCAGCTTGGCGCCACCGTAGATCTCCTGCCCGTCCGGCCAGGGCGTCAGCTCTGCGTTCTCGGGCATGATGCCCAGCCGCTTCTGGTTGGCGAAGATGGTCTCGCGCAGCTTCTCCCAGCCGTCGTCGAAGAGGTGCATGGCGCTGATCTTATCGATCCACTCCGGCGTCGGATGGTGCGGGGCATGGGTGCCGCCCGGCACGTAGTAGACGAAGAAGGGCTTCTCCGGCGCCAAGGCCTTCAACTGCCGCATGTATTGGATGGCCTCGTCGGCCATCGCCGTGGTCAGATTCCAGCCTGGGTTGTCCTGGAAGGGGTAGATCGGCGTGGTGTTGCGAAACAGGTTCGGCTGCCACTGGCTGGCGTCGCCGCCGACGAAGCCGTAAAAGTATTCGAAGCCCATGCCGTTCGGCCACTGTTCGAAGGGTCCGGCCTGGCTGTCGGCGAAGAAGGGCGTGTTGTGGTCCTTGCCGAACCAGGAGGTCGCGTAGCCGTTGTCCCTCAGGATGGTGCCGATGGTGCCCTTCTCGATCGGGATGATCGAGTCGTAGCCCGGAAAGCCGGTGGCGATCTCGCCGACCACGCCGAAGCCCACCGAGTGATGGTTGCGCCCGGTGATGATCGCCGCGCGCGTCGGCGAGCACAGCGATGTCGAATGGAAATTCGTGTAGCGCAGCCCGTTGTTCGCGATGCGGTCCAACGCCGGGGTCGGGATGACGCCGCCGAAGGTGCTCGGCGCGCCGAAGCCGTCGTCGTCGGTCATGATCAGCAGCACGTTGGGCGCGCGCTTCGGCGGCACCACGCGTGGCGGCCACCAGGCCTTCGATTCCGTAGCCCTTTCCTTGATCACGCCGCCGAACTTCGGATCGGGCGGCGGAAGCTGTTTTCCGCTGATCGTTGTCGTGGCACTCGCCGAGCCTAGGACGCCGGTGGTTTGTATTTCCGTCGCGGGGCAGACGGCGGCCGCGCATGCAAACGCGGCCCCCCAGAGTACCGACCGCATGACGGGCGTGGCTGCTTTCATCGGGTTCTCCTTTCGGTGCATTGACGAGCACAGAGGATGGAACTGCCCTCGCTTACGGAACATGGCCGGACCGGTCCGTTCGGGCGCGCAACGCGATTATGGCGAGATCCCGAACCCCTGGTTTGACATTTCTCGACAGTGCGCGCTTCAGGTCGGAGGCTGGCCCGAGCGGACTCCGGCCATCGTTGGCGCGTCGGTCCGATCAACCTTTGGGCTGGCTGGCGCGCCAGCGGGTGGGAGAGGTCCCGGACCAGCGGCGGAAGGACCGGCTGAAGGCGCTGGCATCGGCATAGCCAAGCGCCACCGCCAGCTCCTGGGCGGGGAGCAGGGTATCGCGCAGGAGCTGACACGCGATCCGATAGCGGGTCTCCTCCAACAAGACCCTGAGGCTCGTACCCTCGGCCTGGAGGCGACGATTGAGGGTGCGCGGGTGCAGCCCGAAGAGCGCCGCCATCCGCTCCAGGCTGGTCCCGCTCGCCGGGTCGCCGGCGATGAGCAGCCGGCGCAGCACGCGTCTAACCCGATCGCGAAGGCCGAGGCCGCGTAAGGACTCCAGGGCCTCGATCTCCCGCAGGATGCGCACGTAGGCGACCGCGTCCGCCCCCGCCAACGGCCGGGTCAGGCAGGTGGCGGGGAAGGCCACGGCCGCGTGCTGGGCCCCGACCCGCAATCCCGTTCGGAAGAGCGCCCGGTAGGGGGCCAGATCCCGCTCCGGCGCCCAATTCGGCACGGGGTGCAGCGCGACCTCGGTGGTCTTCCAGTCTGGACCTCCCAGGGTCTTCAGGATGTTGAAGAGGATCGCCAGGACGCCGTCGTAGATCTGGTGGGTGCCCGGCACGTCCGGCCAGTGGATGACATAGCCCAGCCGCGCCTGATCCGCCCGCTCCCACAGCAGAGGGACGGCCCCGCGATCGTGCAGATGCGAATACAGGATGATTGCGCGCAGTGCACTGCCCAGGTCCGGGGCGGCAGCGGCCAGCTTCCCTAACAGGCCCAGGGTCTCCAGTCCAGACCGCCGCCCAAGCTCGAGACCCAGGTGGGGACACCGAGTCGCCGCGGCGCAATGGGTCAGCAGGCGGCCCATGGCCACGAAGGGAATGGTGTTCTCCGGGTCCTGGAAGAGCGCGAGGTCCACCCCCGCCTCGCCGATCAGGCGGTCAGGATCCTGGCCGAGCTCCCGTAACAGCCCGGGCAGGGGGAGCAAGGCAGCCATGCGGCAGCTTCCTTCTCCCACCAGCGCCAGGCCGGCTGGTGAACGACGGGGCTCGTGACACAGTTGATTCATGTCGAGGCGCCGCCGTCAGGCCGTGGCCGATCAGTACCCCCGCGCCGGCCCGATCTGCGGCGCGCGCACCGGCTTGGCCATGCCGTAGAAGATCGTCACGCCCTGGCCGCCGCAGCGGGTCGAGAGCGCCTCTTCGGGGTCGCCATAGCAGCTATTGATATCCTGCCAGTTATCGATCACCCAGACGTCGCCCGTCGGGCCGATTGCAAGATCGGTCTGCATCTGCAGGCCGCCGCCCACGTAGCCTCCCGGCGGCGAGATCTGGTCGCCGGTCTTGAAGCCGGGCGGGCAGCTCTCGGTCCTGGCGCCGCACAGGTGCGCGATACGGCCCGACGGCGCCGGCGAAGTTCGAGATCCAGACCGTGTCGTCGCCGGCGATGGTCGCCGCCCAGGGGCCGGGCAGGCCCCCGCCCGTGAAGGGCGAGCCGGGAAACTGTGTGCCGTCGGGCCGGAACAGCGAAACGCTGCCGCCGTCCGGCCCGCCTTTCTGCTCGAACATCGAGTAAGCCAGCGTCCGGTCCACATCGCCGCCCATCAACAGGACGATGCCGACCTTCGCCATCCTCTCGAGGCCGTGCAGCCCGTTGCCGAAGCGGTTAGTCACCCAGACGTTCCCCTGCCTATCGATGCCCAGTCCGCTGCCGCTGTAACCCGACTTGAGCTTCTCGACCTTGGTCGGATCGCTGGCCGGAAAGCGCACGACCTCGTCGCCGGCACCGTTGGTGACCCAAATCCGGTCCTGCTGATCGATCCCCAGGTGAAACGGCATCTTGAACGACGCGCACGGCTCGGCGCTCTTGCCTTCGCAGAGTATCCGGCCCTTGGCGATATCCCCCTTCGGGAAGAAGACGAGCTGGTCCTTCTCGACGCCCAGTACCCAGACATCGCCGCTCGGGGTGACGATCACGCCCTGCATGAGGCCGAGCTTGCCGCCGAAGTTGATGCCCTCGGGCGGTGTCAGCGGCTTGCCGTGCTTATCGAAGACGGTGATGGTCTTGCCGCCGTAGCTGGTGAGCCAGGCGTTGTCCTTGGCGTCGATGGCCGCGCCGAAGGTCCCGCCCTGCATACCGCCACCTGCAAAGCCCGTGGTCATGGGCGACAGCGGCTTGCCGTTGGGGTCGAACTTGGTGGCGTTACCCTGCCACAGGCTGTCCTGCCCCTGCCAGCCCACGGTGAAGTTGTTGCCGACCCAGAGGTTGCCCTCGCTATCGAACATCGACTTGCCGCCCGCGCGATAGCCGCCGCCCGTCACCTTCAGCGGCAGTACCCAGGCGCTGGGCGCCCATTGCAGATACGGCATGTAGGGCACCGCGCGCATCGTCTTGCCCTGCGGCACCGGATAGAAGGCTTCGAGCAGCGCAAAGACGCGTTCGGGCTGGTACCAGGGTGCGCGGGCGATCGCCTGCGCCGCCGTCAGCGTGTCGGTCGGCGCCTTGGCATCCGGACCGGTTGCCGCGGCGAAGAGCTCCGTGCACGCATCCGCCTTCACCTGCGTCACGCACCCGGCCAGCGCATCGGCCAGGGTGGCGAAGTTGGCCATGGTCGGCGTTTGGCTGCTGTTGAGCGGGTCCTGGATGGTCGTACCCCACCCGCCGGTCGCCAGATCCACGAAGCTCGGCACGTTGCCGGCGGCGATCTTCAGTTGCAGCGGCTCGCCCTTGATCGCGGTGCCCTCGATGAGTTGGTTGTGCGTCCACACGGACGCGACGGTCGTCATCTCGTTGATCGCGACCTTGTTCGGCGGCTTGGCGCCCAACACCGTCATCAGGGCGATGGCGGGGTTATTCGCCCTAGTCGCACCGGGGCCCGCATCCGGGTTCGCTGTGGGTCGCCCGCCTTGCGCGACCAGATAGATGGATTCCTCACCTGCGTGCATGTGAGGCACGGTCAGCGAGAAGCGACCCTCGGCGTCGGTCCGCGTCCGTCCCAGCTCTTTCGGGGCCGCCTGGCTCGCGGCCCACAGGGTCACGGTGGAATCGGCGATGGGTGCACCCCCGCCAAGGACCTCGCCCTTCAGATGCTCGGCCGCGAGGGCGGGTCCACCCAGCAGGAGACTGGAGACAGCAGCTGTCAGAAATGTCGATGTCTTACGCATGGGCTACCTCGCGTCCTGAATTAACTTCCGGGTAACGGTTGGGTCAAGGCGACGAGTCATCGCGCCGGCTGGGCATCCGAGCCGCTGGACGAAGGGACCTTGACTGCATTCATCTGCGGGGCGCTGCCCTGACCCTGGCGGTCTCCCTCGCCGGCGCAGGCCCAGTCCTCGGGGTCTACGAAGGTGCGCTCCACCGAACGGCGTAACAGGTCCAATTGCTCCAAGAGCGGCGGGTGACGGTGCTCGGGCAGGGTCTCGATCAGGTCTTGGAGCATGGACCGCAGTCGGCGCGCCACCTGGAGGCTCCCCGCGCCATAGAGGCGGGTCTCGCTGACGGCCATCGCGACGAAGTCATCCCAATCCGGGGTGCGGAAGAACAGCCGCAGCTGCCCCGACTCGTCGCGGACGCGGCCATTGGCCAGACGCCTGGCCCCGACCTGCCGCAGCAGCCAATGCGTATAGTCGATCGCCTGGACCGCCGTGGTCGGGTCGTTGATCCCGGGCGACAGGGCCTTATTGGCGATATCCACCAGGATGCGCAGCGCGAATGCGGGGTCCTGCGCCATAGTGCGCTCGGGGCCCAAGGCAACCGATCTCAGCAGGTGTCGGTCCTTGAGGGACGTTGCACCCCCGAACAGGTGGAACACCGGCTCCCCGATCGCGACGAAGTCGCCTACCTGGGGGACCAGCACAATGAGACCCTCGACCCGCCGTGCCGCGGCGGCCAGCCCCTCGATGTCGAAAGCGAGCAGCACGCCCGAGTCGGCATCGGCATCGAGCCGGACGGTGCGTTCCGGCTTGCGGCTTTGGATGTCCGCATCCAAGCTCGACGGGGCGCCGGATTCGGCGACCGGGTTAGGGTAGATCGCATCGATGACCTGGAAGCCCGCCCTGGCGATGCGTCCGCAGACGCTGACCGGGCGCAGGGCCTTGGCCACATAGTCGATGAGGTACAAAAAGGCGGCGATGCTGAGCACGCTGAAGACCATCGCGACCAGCAGGGGTAGCTCCGGGACCCGGGTCTCGATCCTGCCCAACACCATGACGGACAGGACGTAGGTGAAGACGAAGAGTCCCAGGGAGAATTGGGCCTGGCGGTCCTTGAGGACGGAAGAGGCGATTGCGCGCGGGGAGAGCTGCGAGCTGGAAAGCTGCACGGCCACCAGGATGATCGAGAAGATCAGCACGGTCAGGGAGAATGTGGAGGCAGCGATCGCACCGGCGATCCCTCGGGCGCCCTCAAGCCCATAGCCGAGCAGCGACCATCGCGTCCGCTCGTCGAGCTCGCGCAACAAGGGCGCGACCATGATCGCCAGGAGCATGCTGACAACGGGTGAAATCCACAGGGTGCCCTTCAGGAACAGGCGCAACCGATAACGCCAAAGCCAGCTCATGGTGAATCCCGAGTCGCTACAGGCCAATCCAATGGGGCCCCGTTCGCCTGGTTTCCCAGTGCAAACGAGGCCCCTGCCGCCCAGACAAGATGAATCGCCACTCGGTCTCGCCGGTGCTCCTACTTCTCTTCGACCGGCATGACCCCCGGAGGCCCCTGGAAGGTCGCGCGATCCTTCAGCCCCTCGGAGACCGAGGCATCCGGCGCATAGTTGCGGAAGATCAGATAGAAGGGCCCCTTCGGCGTCGGCAGCCAGTTCGATTCCTTGTCCGCACCCGGGCTCGTGGTCTGCATGTAGATGGTGATCGAGCCGTCGGGGTTCTTCTTCAGCGTGTCGTAGTCGGCCAGGTGGTAGCGGTTGATCGGGTTGGGCGCCGTGTAGCTGGTGAGCTTGTCGTACATCGTCACCGACCAGAAGCCCGGGGGCACCGGCTTGGCGTAGGCCATCGGCGGGGTCAGCGTCAGCGTGTACTTCTTGGCGCCGGTCATTGGGTGGTTGTTGCCGTCCAGAACGCCGGAATAATAGATCGCCTGAGTGGCCGTGTTCGCCGTCAGCCCGAACACTGCCACGTCCAGGCGCGACAGGTAGTCCGCGCCACCGAAGCCCGTGTTGGCCGGGGGGATGACCCAGCCATTCTTCAGCGTCCCAGCCAGCGGCATGGTGCCGAGCGCCATCGGGCCGATGTGCTGGGCGGCCTTCTTCATCTGCGCCAGGATGAGCGGGTTCACGTCGCTGGGCTTCCATTGCTTGCCGAGCTCGATGCCGAGGTACTTGAACGACGGCAGCACCGCTTCGATCTGGCTCGCCGGCGGCGGGTTCTCGTTCATGGCCGCCGAGAAGATGGACCAGAATTGGAGCGGGTCGTCGAACTGCATGTGGCTGGTCGCCACGCCCGGCTTCATCTTCGGGACTTCGTAGTCGTAGGCAACCGGTTTGGGCGCGGCGCCACCCGTGTATTGCGAGAGCGTTTGCAGCACGATGCCCTGCATGACCTTCTTCGCCGCGGGCAGGTCGGCCTCGCCCTTGACGTTCACCCGCGGCTGCAGCTCGATCCAGCGCGTCGGGGCGTCGATGCGTTGCACGTCGGCCGGCAGCTCGCCCTTCCAGCCCGGCCCAACCAGCGCGAACTTGCCGCCCTTGTAGCCGGAGGGTCCGCCGGCCGGGTAGGCGAAGGCGTTGGTGTACATGTCGACGATCTCGATCATGTAGTAGCGACCGTCGGAGTCCGGCGCGGTCAGGATGACCGGCTCGGCGCCTAGATCCGCGAAGCCGAAGCCATAGATCACGTCGAGGTTCGGCGACACGTAGCCAGATTCTGCGGCCAGCTTCGGCGTGGAGATGTCCTCCATCCGCCAGATGGTGTTTGGCGCCGCCTTGGGGTCAGGGCCGACGGCCACGGTGGAGCGCAGGTTGTACATCGCAACCAGCGGCGCCGCGAAGGTGGCCGCCTGCACGGCCAGCGTGTGGGACCAGGTCTCGATCGCCTCCACCTGCTCCGGCGATGCACTCGGCATTTTCTCGTGCGCCGCGAAGGGCGCCGCGACCGGGAATGCCGCCAACGCCACGGCAATCGCCATTGCGAGCGGGTGCGTCTTCTTGAAGTTGTTCATTTTTGTTCGCTCCTGACGATCGTTGAAACCGAGCCGCGATGCGATCGCGGCTCGAATGCGAAGGACTACAGGTGAAACGGGTGCTCGCTCCGCCGGCCAGGGAACGGACCGGTGCCGGGATGTCATGCGGAAAGCTCCTCGTGACAAAGCGGGCGAAGGGCGGGCGAGGTGTGCGGGATCGAGGTTGGGCATCCCGCGCCTCCCGGCTACCGGGCGAGCATAAACAAGGCAGGGATGGGGGACCATTACACCTTAGTGCAACGCGGTTCAATGGATATCAACTCCCCGGCCGGGGCCGCGGCCATGAGCGCGCGCCTTCAGAAGGAGTATCTCTGGCCGGCGGAGGCCACCAAGCCCATCGAAGCCACCCTCGACGACCTTTACGCCACTTGCGACCTGTTCGAAAAGCACTACCGGCCTGGCTTCCATGACCCGGTGACCGCGGACATCCCGACGCTCGTCTTCTCCGGTCGGCTCGACACCCAGACCGCCGCGAGCTGGGTCGCGGAGACGGCGCGCCAACCTGACCCGCGGCCAGTCGGTCGTCTTCCCCGAGACCGGGCACGGCGCCCTGGCCTGCTCGCAATGCACCCGGAATTCCGAGAGGCTTGGCGCCCGGACAGAATTGTCCGATACTGCGGTGCATGACCGGTTCCGAGTTTATCCATCGCGTGCAACGCTACGCCAAGGCGCACGGCTTGGCTTGCCGCGTGGACCGCAAACGCGGCAAGGGCAGTCATGTCACCCTTTACCTGGGGACGACCCTCACCATCGTGCGCAATCCGAAGGACGAGCTGAAGACCGGAACCCTGCATGCGATGCTCAAGCAGCTTGGCCTGACGCTGACCGATCTCTAGAGAGACGCCCCGATGAATTTCGTATATCCAGTGACCTTGACCCCGGACCCCGATGGCGGGTTTGTGGTGACCTTTCGCGATTGGCCGGAAGCCATCACCCAGGGCGAGACCCGCGACCAAGCGCTGGAGGAGGCGGCCGATTGTCTGGAAGAGGCCGTTGCCGCGCGCATCGACGACCGGGCGGAGATTCCGTTGCCGTCGTCTCCAAGGGCTGACGAGGCGACGGTGCCGGTGCCTATCGCCACCGCGCTCAAAGCGGCGCTATACCTGGCAGTGCGAGAGGCGGGCATCGGTACAAGCGAGCTGGCACGGCGCTTAGGGGTAAATGAGAAGGAGGCACGACGCCTGCTCGACCCGCGCCACGGGAGCAAGGCCGCCGCGCTGGAGCGGGCCTTGGCTGCCGTGGGTCGGCGCTTGGCCGTCGAGGTACAAGCGGCAGCATAGGCCCGGATGACGTCTAGGCCCGTGGGATTCGTTGACGAATCAGTCGGATGGGATCTCTTGCCGAACCGATAGACGCAGCGCCCGCCGTTTCCGTCAGGTATCCGCCGACCCCCGGAGCGACTCCAACCCGACAATCCGCTCCAAGTCGATCCGCAGCTCCGGTGCTTTGTTCTTGACCGCATCCCAGACGATCTCGTAATCCACCCCGAGGTAGTTGTGAATCATGCGGTCGCGCATCCCGGCCATGGCACGCCAGGGAATGTCGGGGTAGCGTGCGCGAAACGGCTCGGAAACGTGCTTGGCGGCTTCGCCGATGATCTCGAAGCTGCGCACGAAGGCCCGTTGCAGGGTTGGATCGCTGAGAAAGGCCGCTCGCTCCAAGGTCGCCGCGGCACCCTCCAAATAGCGCGCCTCGTCCAGCATGTGCTTGACATAGGCTACCTCATCCAAGGACATACTCGACATCTCTCAGGATATGGGGACCGAGATGGGGACTCAGGCTGTTCGGGGTGACAATCTCGACTCGCCGTCCGCAGAGGTCTTCGCAGAAGAAACCGAGGTCCATGAACCGATCGAAGATCGCCTCTCCGGGTGCGAGCTCGACGTAAAGATCCACGTCGCTGTAGGGCGTTGGCTCGTCGCGGCGAAACGAGCCGAACAGGCCCAGGCGCTGGACGCCTAGCTTGCGCAGCGTCGGCTCGTTGGCCGCAAGCAGCCGCATGAGTTCGGCCTTGGTGGCGACGGGGGGGCGTGGAGCGGGACTCATTGGGGCTCCGGCTTGGGCTCTGATTCAGGGTGGTGATCGGCTCGCCGATGTCTGACGCGAGTCTCCTGTTACTCAATTCAACTCGTAGACAGGACATGGGGTCAAGCAAGACCCCGAATCTCGGACTGGCCCGGCGCTCGCCGGTCAGCCCTGATGCAGGTCGTCGCGAACCAGCGGTTGTGCCACCAGCCATACCCCTAGGGCCTGGCATACGCGGCTCACGGTCTCGAAGCGCGGCTGCGCATTCGGACGCAACGCCTTGTATAGCGCCTCGCGCGTAAGGCCGGAGGCCTTCGCGATCTCGGTCATTCCGCGCGCGCGGGCAACGATCCCCAAGGCGTGCGCCAGCTCGGCCGGATCACCCTCCTCAATCACCAAGGTCAGGTAATCGGCCATGTCCTCGTCGTCCTTCAGATGCTCGGCCGGATCGAAGTCGGGGAGGTCGCCAATGCGGATTTTGTCAGTCATGGCTTGCTTGATAGCGAACATGGGCTCAACAGTAATCGAGCAATGACAGGCGATCAAGCCCGAGCTTCGACTGCACCAGGGCGCCCGGGCCAAGCCAGCGCGGGCGGCCGGAGCCAACCGGCGCCGGCCGCAATTGAAAGGCCATGACGCAACGCAGGGCGCGCACAAGCCCTAGGACCGCTTCAGTGCTGAAGCTCGATCTCGCCGGGCCGCCAGGTCTTGTCGAACCAGGGCTCCAGCGGGCCGTAGAGCCGCAGGATCATGAACCACCCCTTGCCCGGGATGGTCTGTACCCGGTTGTTCTCCATGCCGGTTGGCGCTTTCGGGCCGAACCAGACATCCACGGAGCCGTCGTCGTTGACCTTCAATGCCTTATTTTGGCTACTGACGCTCGGGGCCTGCTGGTCGGTTTGCAGCATCGAGCGGGTCTGGTTGTCGTAAACGATGACCGACCAGAAGTCTTTGACAGGGATATTCGGCGGCAGGTGTAGCCTATAGGTCTTGGCGCCATCGAACGGATTGCCGTTCGCGTCCAGAGCGGTCCAGGGGTACTGCGACCCTTTGCCGACCATCTTCTCTTCCATTGCCGGCGTCACGCCGGTGGCGAAGTAATAGAAGAAGGCCGCGCCGTCGAGGTTGGCGACCCCCGGCGAGACCTCGAATTTGTAGCCGCCGAAGAACGGCAGGCGCCAAGCGCTGTTCGGATAGAAGAATGCATCCTTCTCGCGGATCTCGAAGGCCAGAGTGCGCGCTGTGACGGCGCCGATGTTGGCGGCGTCCGTCAGGATCTTCTTCATCCGTGCATCGGGATTGAAGGGCTTGCCCTTCTGGATGCCGATCGAGGCAAATAGGCCCAAGGTGGTCGCATCGGAGCCTTCGCTCGGCTCCTCCTGAATCACCTTGTCGAGCAGCTCCCAAAAGGAATAATCGCCCGGTGCGACGAAATTCGCCGGAATACCTGAGGCATCGGCGAACTTCACGGGGGCGGGATTGGCTGCATCCGCCAGCGGGTAGATCTTCAGGTGCTGCTTGACCGATTCGACGCCGGGCTTGGGCGACCCATCCACAAGAAAGGTTCGGAAGGGTACCCAGTTACCGTAGGTGCTCGGGCGTACGACGAAGTAGCCTTCCGGAACCTCGCCCTTGTACCCGGGAGGCATGATCAGGTACTTGCCGCCCTTGCCCTGGTCGGGGCCTGTAATACCGACATCGATGACCCAGCGATACCAGAAATCGTCGACGGCACCCAGGGACATCGGCGGAACCTCCAACACCACCGGCCCCTTGTGCGTATCGATCCAGATGAAGTTATAGATGGTGTTGTCGTTCGCCGTCAGCTCCACGGTCTTGGAGTCGACCAAGTTCTCCCAAATGACATCGGTCTGGTTGTCCGGCCCGAATTGACGCATGGAGTCGCGCATACCGGCCTGGTTGACGATCGGGATGGCCAGCAGGTAGGCCTGCAGGGCGCGGGATCGATCCAGGTTGTCGTAGATCTTCTTGACGGTTTCGGGCTTCGGAAAGCCGTCCCTCAAGTGCAGCGTGCCGATCGAGGTTTCGAGCGTGTCGGGGGTGGCGACGCCCGGCGCAATAGCCGTCGTCATCTTGTACCCGTGCGCCGCGGCCGATCCTGCCGTCGCCGCGGCGACGTCCAGCCCGAGACCGAGCAACAAAGGCAGCGTCGTAGTCGCGAGACGCTTCATCATTCGGGTTGCAAGATACTGATTCATATCGTCTTCGTACCTCTGTTGCCGCCAATTGGAGTCGCCGATGCACGGAACGGAGCGAATACCGTGGCAGAGCAATGGATCGCCTGGGTCCATGAACTCGAGCGCGCGTCGATTCGCGCGCCCGTCGGCGGGTAGTCAACGCGCCCATGCGATCTTAGTGCCGGACCTGATACGCGTCCAGGACGCGCCAGATTATGACCAGGGCCCGGACAGCGGATTTGTCATTTCTCAACAAACTGTGACGCGAGGCCACGGCAGATGCACTGCGTATCACTCCTCGGGCGCTATTCCCAGACCGTTCCGCCAGACGCACGAGTGCAGCCACCGAGTCGACTCCGAGCTTAGTCATAACCCGGCCGCGATGCACCTTGATGGTCTGCTCGCCGGTGCCGAGTGTGGCGGCGATGCGCTTGTTGGGATGGCCGGCGATGACGTGCCCCAGGACCTCGCGCTCGCGCGGGGTGAGTTGGGCGAGCCGCGCGCGCGCCGCCGTCTGCTCGGCCAGTTGCGCATGATGCTCGGTGGACCGGGCCAGGGCCGCGCGGATGGCGGGGATCAGCTGGGCGGCGTTGATCGGTTTGCTGAGGAAGTCCTCGGCACCGGCCTTGATCGCCCGCACGCCCTGAGGAAGATCGCCATGACCGGTGAGGAACACGATGCCGATGCCGCCGGCCTCGCGGAGCAACCGCTGCTGCACAGCCAGTCCGTCCTGCTCCGGCATCGCCAGGTCCAGCACCAGGCAGGCGGGCGTGTCGGAATCGATCCCGGCAAACAGCGCTGACGCGCTGGCAAATGCCTGCACCCGGAAACCCTGGGCATCCAGCAGCCGGGTCAATGCCCGGAGCACGGCCGGCTCGTCGTCCAGCAGGTAGACCAGCGGGCGATCGCTCATGGCGACTCCGGGGCGGCGGGCAGGTGCAGGTACAGACAGGCCCCGCCGGCCGGGCCGGGCTCGGCCCACAGGCGTCCGTGGTGGGCGCTGGCCACCGAGCGCGCAATGGCGAGCCCCATCCCGAGCCCCTGGGGTTTGGTGGTGACAAAGGGCGCAAAGATGTCGACGGCGCCGGTGGGCAGGCCTTGGCCGTTATCGCAGACGCTTAAGAGAACCCCGTCGTCGGCGGCGTCGGTCGCGATGGTCAGCTGCCGTTCGGCCGGCGGGGTCGCGGCCAGCGCGTCGCAGGCGTTGGCGATCAGGTTCAGCATGACCTGCTCCAGCAGCACCCGATCGGCCTGCACCGCGGGCAGCCCCGGGTGCAGGTGCAGCTCGACGGTCAGGCCGCGGTCGACGAGATCGCCCCGCAGGAGGGTCAACACCCCTTGCACCACATCGTTGCAAGCCAGCCTCTGGGGCTCCGGCTCGCCGCGGCGCAACAGGGCGCGCAGGCGGCGGATCACCTCCGCGGCACGCTGGTCCTCGGTGGCGATGTCGCGCAGGATCGCGCCCAGCTCCGCGACCAGCTCCGGTCCCAGTTCGGGACCCAGCGCCGCGCCCTCCGGCGTGGCCCGAGCGAGCAGGCAGAGCCCGGCCTCGGCATTGCTCAGAATGCTGGTCAGGGGCTGGTTCAGCTCGTGCGCCAGCGCCCCGGAAAGCTCGCTCAAGGTCGCGGCGCGCGCGAGGTGCGCTAGCTCGATGCGCTGGCGGCGGTTCTCGTCCTCGAGTGCCTTGCGCGCGGTAAGGTCCAGCGTAACCCCGGTGAGGATGCGCGCCTGACCGTGCGGCCCGGCGCAGAGTCGGCCCCAGGAGATCAGCCAGCGCTGGCTTCCGTCCGGGGCCAGGGCCCGGTATTCGACGCGAGCCTGATCGCCGGTCGCGAGCGCCCTGGCGATCTCTTCCTGGACCTGGGGCCGGTCCTGGGGGTGAATGCGCGCCAGCACATCGTCCAGGGTGAGGTCGCGCACCGGGTCGAGGTGGAACAACGCGCGCCCCTTGTCGGTAGCCCAGAGTCGGCCGCTGGCGGTGTCGATGCTCCACAGGCCCGCGTCCACCGCCTCGACGGCCAGACTCAGGCGCTCCTGGCTCTCGCGCAGCTCCGCATCCTTCGCTTGCAGCGCGCGGGCGAGGCGCGCGGCGCCCACCAGGTCGCGGCGCAGCTCGAAGCCCATGGCCGTGACCACGACCAGAAAGAACGGGCTGGTGGCCATCGGCATGGCGACCAGGTGCCAAAAGACCAGGATCGCCTCCACGAATCCCGCCAGGACAAAGCTGGCCAGCCCGACGCCGACGACCAGCGCCCGCCGACGCTCGCCGCGGCGCCAGGCGTTATGGGAGGCATCGACGAGAAAGACGACCAGTAGCGCGAGGCTCAGTTGGCCCACGAGCATCCACGGATTCGGTGTGCCATAGGCCACCGCAACCTGCTCCCCGAGGAAGGTCACGGGCTCGATCCGCTGCACCTGCAAGTAATTCAAGTTCGCGGCACCGACGAAGTTGGGTACCAGCGTCAGGGTCCGCAGCGCACAGGCCGCCACGCCCAGCCAGACCCGTCCGGTGCGCAGATAACAATGCGCAAAGGCCGCAATCGCCAACACGCCGAGCCAGACCAGCACCTGGAACCAGCGCAGAGCCAGGGCATAGTCCGCTGGCGACTCGGCCTTCATCATCCACAGCTCCACCGCGGCGAAGCCCGCCGTGACCAGCGCCAGCAGCGCGAACGACAGATTGACCGCAGCCTCCTGGCGCCGCGGCCAGGCCAGCCCATAAAGCGCCGCCATGGTCAGGCTGGCTGCAATCACCATGGACCAGAGCGAGGTGACCGAATTCATCGCAGCCTCTCGGGCACCCACCTCGTCTTCATGTGAAGAAAAGAATCCGCGGCCGGTCTACATACCCGAACGCGCCGGCCGGTCGGAGGCGGGGACCCGCCCCCGGCCATGCTCGTAGGGCGGATGCCCTTCAAGGCGATCCGCCATTCGTCTGCGTAAGGCGGAACCCATCCGTGGTTCCGCCTTACGGTGTTCCGGTGCCGGCGGGATTCCAGGGATCGAGCGTCGGTACGCCGGCCGCAACAAAATCGGCGGTGTCTCGCGTCACCACCGTCAGTCCATGGTAGGCCGCCGTGGCCGCGATGAGCACGTCCGGATGGCTGAAGGTATGCCCGGACTTGCGTCCGGCCTCGATGATGAGTCGCCATTGCAGCAGGATGTCTTCGGAGATCGGCAGCACCCGGTGCTCGAACATCGGCCGCAGCCGATGCTCCAACCATTGCCGGAGCTCGGCGCGCCGGTGGGGCTCGGCGACCGACTCGATGCCGAAGCGAATCTCCGCGAAAGTCACATCGCTGACGTAGAGGCGCTCCAGGGGCTGCGCGCTGACGAGTGCGACCACCGCGGGTGCCGGTCTCGGTCGCCGCAGCTCCGAAATGACGTTGGTGTCGAGCAGCCAACCGTTCACAGCTCCACGTCCCGAACCGGCCCCTTGATTTTCGGATGCTCCAGAACGAGGTCCGCAAGCGGGGAATGCGCCAGGAGCTCGACCAGATCGCGGCCCGTCGGCGCTCCCCGCAGTCGTCGGTATTCCTCTGCCGAGAGGACCACGGCCCGGTCCTGGCCGTTGACAGTGACATGCTGGGGTCCGCACTCGGCGGCCCGACGAACCACTTCACTGAAGCGCGCCTTGGCGTCCTGAAGCTGCCACTGGTTCGAGTCGTTGGGGGTGGATGCTTCCCGGGTTTGGCGAGGACTCATGGCTGGCCTCCAATCTAGTCAGGCTGACTAGACAATAGTCGCAGTCGGCCTAGCCTGCAAGCGGGTGGGGTGGGTGCCCGCCGGGGCGATCCGCCGTTAGCCATCAACGGAATGGCGGAACCCATCCCTGGTTCCGCCCTACCGTCGCTCCGCCATCCGCTCGAAGGACGGGATTGCCCCCGCCACAACGACGGGGCCAAGGGTGACGCGGACGGCGGTTAAGCCTGTGCCGCCTTGCGTGCGGCCAGCGCGATGAGGACATAGGACCAACCGTTGAAGATCAGCTCGATGGCCACGAACAGGCCGATCACCCACAGACCCGAGTCCGGCCATTGGGCGACGATCATGCCGCCGAGCGCGATGGAGATGAGGCCCGAGATCAGCGGCCAGAACCAGCCCGACGCCGGCCGCAGTTGGAAGGCCATGATGCCGCGCAGCACACCCACCGCGATCAGGATGCCGGCCAGCACCAAGGTGAGGATCAGGGATGCGCGGGCCGGATTGAGCATGATGTCGACCCCGGCCGCGATATAGAGCAGTGCGATCAGTACATGCCAAAGCACGGATTTCCAGCCCGTGCAGGTGAAGGCATGGACGAGCTGGAAGACGCCCGCCACCAGGATCAGGACCCCGAAGAACAGGACGCTCGCCAGGGTGAGCGCGAAGCTCATATAGAGCCCGAAGGTTCCCAGGACGACGGATACCAGGCCCAGGGCCAGCAGCCAGCCCCAGTTCTTTTTCAGATCGGCGGAAAAGGCAGCCTGGATGGTCGTTAAAGTCGTCTCGTTGCTTGCGGACATGATGTACTCCTGTGTTGATGCATGTGTTGGCTTGTTGGGACTCGATCCCAATCCCGGTGCTTGGGAACGGGTGCAATCTGGGGATCTCAGTGGTCGGGCTGAAGCCCGACCCACAGTGTGGGTCGGACTTTAGTCCGACGCGGTTTGGGCGGAAGTGGCCCGTCGCTCTCAGCCTCGCTTGGGCCCTTTATTGGGCCCCGGCATTGCCGCTCGTCACCGCCTCCATGACCCGGTCCAGGTTGAAGCTGCCGGGCTTCTGGCGCGGCGGAAACTCGCGGAAGCTCTGTAGCCATTGCCCGACATAGCCCGCCGCAGGCGCGATCATAAACATGTGCTCGGCAAACCAGCGGTCGTAGTCCATGCCGATGTCGGGGGCGAGCTCGAACGGATCCATACGCAGATTGGTCAGCATGGGTGCGCGCAGCTCGACAAAAGGCTCCTGCCAGACCTTCATCCCATGGGCGTCCTGCCGCAGGAAGGTGACCTTCCACGGACCATAGCGCAGCGCCGCCACGCTGCCGTCGTCGGTCCAATAGAGAAACTCCTTGCGCGGCCAGGGGCTGGCGCCGGTGAGTGCGGGCAGCAGATTATAACCGTCGAGGTGCACCTTGTAGGTCCGGTCGCCGATGGTCTCGCCTTTCAGCAGATCTTCTTTGACGGCGGTGTCGCCCACCGCGGCCAGCAGGGTCGGCAGCATGTCCTCGTGTGCCGCGATGTCGTTGATGACGGTCCCGGGCTTGATGACGCCTGGCCAGCGAATCAGGGTCGGTACGCGGTAGCCGCCCTCCCAATTGGTCGCCTTTTCGCCGCGGAACATGGTGGTGCCGCCGTCGGGCCAGGAGAAAGACTCCGATCCATTGTCCGTGGAATACATGACGATGGTGTTGTCTTCGATCCCCAGCTCCTTGAGCTTTGCAAGCAGCTGGCCGACCATGGCGTCATGCTCGGCCATGCCGTCCGCATAAATGCCGAAGCCGGTCTTGCCCTCCCATTGCGGGCTTAGATGGGTGAAGATGTGCATGCGGGTGGAATTCCACCAGATGAAGAAGGGCTTGCCCGCCTGCTTGGCGCTCTCCATGAAGGCGATCGCCCGGTCCGTGACCTCCTGGTCGATGGTCTCCATGCGCTTTTTGGTCAGCGGACCCGTGTCCTCGATCTTGCCATCCGCGGTGGAATGGATAACGCCGCGCGGACCGAAGCGTTTCTTGAACTCGGGGTCTTGCGGATAATCGGCGTTTTCCGGCTCCTCCTCCGCGTTCAGGTGATAGAGGTTGCCGTAAAACTCGTCCATCCCGTGCTGGGTGGGGAGCATGTCATCGCGGTCCCCCAAATGGTTCTTGCCAAACTGACCGGTCATGTAGCCCTGGGCCTTGAGCAGGGTGGCGATGGTCGGGTCTTCCTTCTTCATGCCCTCGGGGGCGCCGGGCAGTCCGACCTTGGTCAACCCGGTACGGATGGGCGACTGCCCGGTGATGAAGGCGGCGCGGCCGGCGGTACAGCTCTGCTGGCCGTACCAGTCGGTAAATAGGGCGCCCTGTTGGGCAATGCTGTCGATGTTCGGCGTCCGGTAGCCCATCATGCCGTTGTTATAGGCGCTGACGTTAAACTGGCCGATATCGTCGCCCCAGATAACCAGGATATTGGGTTTGGTGTCCGCCGCCTGCGCCGGTGCCAAGGCGCACACCAGCGCCGCCGAGGCGGCGATGACTCCGATGCCGTACCTAAAGGGCTTGTTTCGTAGCACGGTCTCTCTCCAAGAGTTGGGATGCTCGGGCCGTTGCCCTGTGCGCTGGAGGCGCGTTTCGGGGCCACAAACAGGGACGCCGCCCTTGGGCGGCGTCCGAGCGGGCTAGCTGCGGTCGGCACGGCGGGCTGAACCGGGCGATCGCAGAGCGCCGGCTTATTTCGGGATCGCCGCTCCGGCCTTCGCTGCCTCTTCCTGACGCTTGGCCGCGATATCCTCCGCCGCGGCCGCCTCGTCGAGCTTGGCGCCAGCGTCCTTAGAATGTGCCTTCACCGCGGCCTGCGCCTCCGCCTCCTTCTCGTTGGCAAACTGCTGGGCCCCGACGGCCTCTTCCTGCGCATCTTTGGCCTCCACCTTCGCCGCATCGGCGGAATAACCGACGCCCGAGGCCGTGATCGCCAGGGCCGCGAAACCGATGAGTAGGGTCTTTCTCTTCTGCATGTCGATTCTCCGATTTCTTTGGAAGGGTTGGGATGCCCGGGTAGTCTACGCGGAAGCCGGGCCAGGACAAGGTGGACGTTCCGGCGCCCACCTGATCGCCCCTAGCGCGAAGGTCCAGGCGGCCTTGTTGGTGCGCCGGGCGCGGGCGGATCGACCTTTCGCCGACCTGGCCCGCGCACTGGACACCTCCTGGCCGGCGGCCAAGCGGCTTGAGGACCCACACCATTCCCCGTCCCTGAGGCAACTGGAGCGGGCCGCCCCCGCCCTGGGTAAACCTCTGGTTCTGTCCTTCGAGCGAGGTCGTCGCCGGGATTCGGCAGATCCTTGGGAAGACCAAGGCCGTTGGAAGCGGCGACGCGATGAACCGCATCGATCGCAATCGACGCCGTACACTTCTACCCGAATCCTCCGGCGCTGATGAATCGGTTGGCTCCCAGGCCAGCGGCAGAGTGAACCGAAGGTCGCGCCTTCCCGGGCGTTGTTCCCGGCCCAGATGCGCCCGGCGCGGGCATCGACGACGCCGGACGCGGCAAGCGCGAAGCCGCTCTTGTGGTGCGGATGCCCGCAGGGCGATCCGACATCCAACCTTCCCCAAGCGGGACCGAGCGACCGAATGAGATCGCGAATGCGGTCGGCTGCCCCGGGTGCCACCTTACTCTCTGGGACAGCACTCGGGTAAGCTTGGGACCATCGGGGGGGTGCCCGATCTGCCCCACGACCCCAACCTGGCTTAGCTAAGGTATTCGAGATGCAGAAGCCCTATCTCGTTCGCGTCGACTGGGACGATGTGGCCGAGGTCTGGGTCGCAGACAGCGACGATATCCCAGGCCTTGCGACCGAGTCCGAGACTGTGGAAGCGCTCGTGGTCAAGCTTAAGCTCATGATACCTGAGCTATTGGAACTTAACGGGGTCACTGCCTCCGACGCGGTTCCCTTCGAAATCCTGGTCCGGCGCTTCGACACCGCCAACCGTGTGGCCGCCTGATGGGCGAGGGCTTCGCGACGGATCTCAAGCGGCTTCTGCTGGGCGCAGGTTGCTCGTACGAGCGTCCGGGCAAAGGCGATCACGAGATCTGGTACAGTCCGATGACCGAGCGTCGTTTCACCGTCGATCAGAAGATACGCTCCCGCCACACGGCCAATGCCGTCCTCAAGCAGGCGGGTCTCCCAAAGGCATTCTAATCGCTCGCCAACCTCCGACGCCGGATCTTGACCGTATCCCCCGGGACCAGGGTCGCCGCCGGCAGCGGTCAGGCCCTGGTCCGCGTCGGCGCCGAGCTGGGCCAACACCTCACCGATGGGCGCCTGCTCGAGGTCTGGGTCGGCGGTTGCCGCGGGCGGTAATGCCTGGTCGGTCATGCGTATGCTCCCAATACTCGGTCGATCTCAGGTGGCATCAGGTACGTTGCCGCGCCCTGGCGAAGACCCAGACCGCCAGCACCGCCAGAGGGATGGTCAGGGCAAAGAGCGAGAGCTGGTCGAGATAACCCAGCCCCACGGCCATGACCGCCAGGAGCCCGCCCAGGAGTGCATACGACCAATTGAAGTGCACCCCAGCCAGATAGCAGGACAGGGCGAGTATCAGGAGCGAGAAATCCGCCGCCGTCCCCCGGGGGGCGATCTCGGCCGACTCGAAGTAGAGGACGATATTGATGGCGACCAAGGCCCCCAGCCAGTGGAAGACCTGGGCGCGGATCATGGGCCAGACCGGCGCGTGCCGTTCGTTGGCCCTTTGCCAGGCCCGCGCCAGGCTGATGCCGGCGTAGACCAGGATCAGCAACAGCCAATACAGCTTGCCGCCGGCATGCTCGGCCTGGGTGATGCCGACCCCCACCAGGGCCAGCACCAGCATGAGGATGAAGAGCCACAGATCCACGCTGCGGTTGGAACCTTCGCCGTCGGGCGTGGCGGCTGCGCGGTCTTGATTTGGTGCCGTGGACATATCATTTCTCCGGTTGGGTTACTCGTAACGAACGTTTGCAGTCCAGATGGATGGCTGCTGGCTCACCGGCCAACGGCAGCGTGAATCGGAAGGTCGCGCCGTCGTTGGCGTTGTTCTCGGCCCAAATGCGTCCGCCGTGGGCCTCGACTATGGTGCGCGAGATCGACAGCCCGATCCCCATGCCGTTGGGCTTGGTGGTAAAGAAGGGCTCGAACAGGTGTCCGATCCGTCCCGGGTCGATACCTGGCCCCAAGTCGCTTACGGCCACCTCCACCTCGTGCTCGCCGAGGCGTTGCGCACTTACCGTCACCTGGCGTCGGTCCGCAGGCTGGTCCGCCACGGCGTCCAGGGCGTTGAGCATCAGGTTCAGCAGCACCTGTTGGAGATGCACCGGGTCGCCCGACACCATGGGCAGCGCGGGGGCCGCTTCGATTGCAAGTCGCACCTCGTGTGCCATGGCATCGAACCGTGCCAGCGTGCGCACCGGCTCCAACACGTCGTCGGCTACCGAGATCGCGCGCGGGGTCAGGAGGCGGCGCTGAAGCAGGGCGCGCAGCCGCTCGATCACGCCGATGGCGCGCTGGTTGTCGCTACGGATGTCGCCCAGGATGGCCCGCAGCTCGTCGCGGTCTGGCGGGTCGTGCTCGAGGAAGATCTCGGCCGCCTCGGCGTTGCACTGGATGGCGCCCAAGGGCTGCCTCAACTCGTGCGCGATCGCCGATGCGAGCTGCCCCAGCATCGAGACACGGCTGGCATGGGCCAGCTCGGCGCGCAGCTCCTGCAATTCCCCCTCGATGCGGCGGCGTGCGGAGATATCGAGCACCACCCCGCGCATGCGCACCGGCTTGCCGGAGGTCTCGCGCTCGACCTGCCCGCGCGAGGCGATCCAGCACGTTTGGCCAGTGGGCAAGGACAGACGGAGCTCCGATTCATAGGGTTCGCCGGTCGCCAGGGCGCGCGCGACCGCCTGTTCGACCGGCGAGCGGTCGTCGGGATGCAGCACCCCCAGAAACCGCGCGTAGTCGATGGGCTCCGATTCCGTAAAGCCAAACAGGGCGCGGGCTCGGCTGGTTGCCCAGATCCGGTCGTTCGCAAGGTCCCAGCTCCACATACCCAGATTCGCCGCGGCACTGGCCAGCTCCATGCGGCGCTCGCTGTCCCGCAACTGACCGGCAAGCCGCGCGGCGGCCAGCACATTCGCGTTCAATTCGCCGGCCATCGCCATCAGGACGACGAGATAGAACCAACTGATCATATAAGGGGTATTCAGAATCCCCATCTCCACCAAGGCGGATTGCAGGCCCGCAACCGCCAGGAAGACCGCGATGGCGCCGCCAACCCGCGCGGTGCGTTGGCGTCCGCCGCGACGCCTTAACCTCAAGGAGGCATCGACGATGAAGACGATCAGCGCGGCAACCGCCAAGTAGGGGAGAAAATTCCAGGGATTTGGCACACCCTCGGCCATCTGGTAACTGACCCCACCAAAGGTCTCGACAGTTTGGAAGCCGATGAGCCTCTGGTAGGTCATCCCCGAGCCGGGAGGCCCGCCGGGCAGATAATCGAACGCCAAGCCCATGAGATAGAGGGTCGGGACCGCCAGCGCGAGCGACTTGCGCCCGGTGCCGAAATAGACCCAGATGAAGGCGGTCAGGGACAGCAGCATGACGCCGACCGCGATGTCGAGTAAACGCATCGCTCGCCACCAGTCGGCGAGCGTATCCGATTGCATCAACGCTAACTCCGAACCGGAGATGGCGGCGACCGCGAAGGCGCTGAGTGCAAACAGGAGACGGGCGGCGCGCGGGGGTTGAGCGATGCCGATGCGCAGCTCGATCGAACCGAGCGTCAGACAGGCCCCGGCGACCATCGGCCAGGTCAGGGTAATCCAGTTCATCGCATGGTCCCGATGGTTTCGCCCCCGTGTTGCGACCCGATACGCTTTCTGGCCGATCGCCGAGCGCCCGGGGCCGGGCCGCGGCAACCGCCACGGCCTCAGGACCCGTTCGCAGGCGGTGCGGCCGTCGTTCGGATCGTGTTGAGGATGGCCCCTCCGGCGTCCGTCTTGAGGAAGTATCCCAGGCACGGGCCGGCCATCGCATCCCGGTGCGCCCGGGGATCGTCATGGCCAGTGACGAAGATCACGGGTGTCGCGACGCCTTCGGCCGCCAGCCGATTCCGCAGCTCGACCCCGGACATTCCGGGCAGCTGAACGTCGAGTACGAGGCAATCGAACCGGGGGTGCTGCACATCCGCGCGGAATTCCTCGGCCGAGGCATAGGTGGTCGGCTGCATCCCGGCCGCGCGCAGGAGTCGCGCGAGCGAGCGGCGAACGCTCTCGTCATCGTCGACGACGCCCACACAGAGATGGCCCGAGTTGCAGATTGCCATTGCGGTATCGGCTAACGACACCAGGGAGTCAGGGCGACAGCACTTGGGGGAAAGCGATCAAGCCTCATGTAGCCAGCCTAGGGCGTCCGCCCGCTCCGCATAGGGGAAGTGGCATACCTCGGCCCCGACGAAGTGGCTGGCGAGCCGGGGGAGAAACGCCAGCACTGGGCTGTCGCTGACCACCGCCACCCGCCGGATATGGCGATGTTGGTCCCGGACGAAATCGATCGGTTGGTGTTGGATCACCTGGTTCTCCGTTCTCCGGCGAGTGTGTGAGTGGACGCTGCGAATCCCCCTGCATGTCGCCGGCGCCACCCCCTCCTACTCCCCTCTCCCGCTTGCGGGAGAGGGGTCGGGGGAGAGGGCAAGCACCTCTTGGCGAATCCGTTCCAGTACCGCCTCCGTCTGACCCAGTATGTCGTTATTCCAAAGGCGCAGCACTGTAAACCCAAGAGACCTGAGAAAGGCATCCCGCCGTGCATCCCCTTCGTCCCCGTGCTGACCGCCATCGGCCTCGATGACCTAATGAAGCTCTAAACAGACGAAGTCGGCGATATAGAGACCGATCGGCTTCTGGCGCTTGAGCTTGAGACCCATGAACCGCTCGGCACGCAGGAAATACCAGAGGCGCTCCTCCGCATCGGTCCGGCCCGTCCGTAGCGCCTTCGCCCGCTTCAAGAGCGTTTCCCTCTCCCCAACCCCTCTCCCGCAAGCGGGAGAGGGGCTAAGATAGCGCGGCGCTTTCATGTTTCATCCCTCGATAGCGGCTTGCTTGGGCCGCGATGAGATACGGTCGCACCGAATCCTGACTCCCCTCTCCCGCTTGCGGGAGAGGGGCCGGGGGAGAGGGTGAGATCGGCTTAATACCAGCCGTAGCCGCCCCAACCGCCCCATCCGCCCCAGGCACCCCAGTTCATGGCCGCTGCCTGATTCATCTGCGCGGCCTCCAGGTTCTCGTTGCTGATCTGTTTGGCCAGGCGGAGCTGTTGGTAGGACTGATACTGTTTGGGTCCGCCGACAAAGGCTTGGTTGTTTTTAGCGTCAGGCAGGATGTAGTAGGTCTTGCCCTCGTGAGTGATCCGGGTCACCTTGTCCGTCGGCAGCGCCGTGAGCAACGCCGCTTGATTGGCGTTGGTCGGCGTGATGGTCTTGAATCCGGCGGCGACGGCCAGGTTCTCTTTTTCATGCAGATCGCTGGCGCAGCCGGCGGCGAGGATCAGCAGGGCAATCGCGCCGATGGTTTTCAAATGGGCTAGGGCCTGTTTCATGTGGGTCTCCATGGGTCTTAGGGATATCGCGCCTCGATTGATGTTTGGTCACCCTTCAGTCCCCTCCCCTCTGGCTCCCCTCTCCCGCTTGCGGGAGAGGGGCCGGGGGAGAGGGGTCTGAACAGCGACGATTATGGCTCGAAGGCGAAGATCCGCTTCCAGTCGTTCTTCATGCTGATCACGGTCCAGCCGCCCTTGATCGCCTCCTCGTACAGCGCCTGGGTGAAGGTGCCGACCTTGGTGTCGGGAAGCCCTTGCGCCGGTCCATAGGCATATTCGCGCTCGGCGTCGTCGTGCAACACGATCATCGACAGCCGCGCCCCGTCGCCCGCCTTGGTGTATTCAAGCATCTGCCGGTCGCCAGTGGAGTTACCGAAGGCGGCATGAGGCCGCTGGCCGATCATCAGATGGATGCCCTCTGGCTTGCCGGCGTTGTTGTCGTTGAGCAGGAGCTTGGGCTCCTTGATCAGGAACGGCTTGCCGTCTTTGTCGTATTCGTACTTGGTCACGCCCGCGGTGCCGACCACCTGCTCCGGGGGGATGCCATAGACCGCATTGGAATAAACCCGCACGAAGTCCTGACCGCCGCCGGTGACGATGTAGGTCTTATAGCCGTTGGCGCGCAGGTACTGCAGCACTTCCTGCATCGGCTGGTAGGTCAGCTCGGTGTAGGGCTTTTTCCAGCGGTGGTCCTTGGCTTCTGCGATCCATCGCTTGACCTCCGCCTGGAATTCGTCGACCGTCATACCGGAGAGGGTCGCGGCGAGGATCTCTTCGAGCTCCTTCATCGGGAGTTTTCCGATCGCCTCCAGGTTGCCCGAGAGGACAGTCTTAAACGGCTCGACATTCTTCAAATGGGGCTTCTTTTCCACCAGCTTGGGAACCTGGTCCAGGCAATACATCACCTGCGAATACATCGGGTGCGAGACCCACAGGGTGCCGTCCTGGTCGAAGGTGGCGATACGCTCCTCTGGTGGGACGAACTTCGCACCATCCTCAGTGGTCGTCTCATCCACGAACGCGACGATGGCTTGCTTGGCCGGGCCGTCGTTCCAGGAGGGTAGGGGATCGGTTGCAGCGCCCGCCGGCGCACCGATCGCAAGCATGGCGGACAGGACCAGGAGTCGGACTAAGTTGGATAGGAAGCGATTAGGGTTCATTGGTGCATTCCCCTCGATGCGTAAAGGGCGACCCTTTCGGGCCGCCCGCCCTTGAGGTGCCAGGCACTTCCCGCGACTATTCCCCCGCGTGGCTGATGTGGTTGGCTTCCTTCATCGCCGCGATCACCTGATCCAGGTTGTAGCTTGCCGGGGTCTGCAGCGGCGGAAATTCCCTGAAGGTTTCAAGCTCTTTCATCCACATCATCTGTCCGATGGGAAGCAGGTTCCAGTCGTAGATGTAGGCCGTGCTCGGTGCTGCCAGGGCGCCGCCGTAACCCAATAGGGTCTTCTGGTCCTCGGCGACGGCCTGTTCGAAGGGGTCGCGCTTGATGTTGTTGACCTGGGTCCAGTGATAGGTCACGACCCCCGTGAGGCCGCCGGTCGACGACGAGGGTGCCATCGTGTAATAGAACTTCCAGTTCTTGTAGCGCACGGCGGACGGATGCACGCCGGTGTAATAGAAGAAGTAGTCCCGTGCCGAGTCTCCCTTTCCTTCGAGATAGTCGCGCTGGTCGACGCCGTCGAGCATCGTCTTGACGATACCGGGGTAGGTACCGGCCTCGACCTGCTTCTTCAGGTCGTCGCCCTTGGGGCCGCCGGCGATGTCGACGAGGGTGGGCAGCCAATCGAGAGCGGAGACGATCTGGTCGTTCACTGTGCCCGGCTTGATGTGTCCGGGCCAACGCACCACCAGCGGGGCGCGCATTCCGCCCTCCCAGGTCGTGAGCTTGCCGCCCCGGAAGGGCGTGACGCCGCCGTCCGGGTAGGTGATGGCCTCGGCGCCGTTGTCGGTGGTGAAGACGACGATGGTGTTATCCAGCTCGCCCATGTCCTCCAGCTTCTTGAGGACATATCCGATATTGTCGTCGAGCTGCTTCATGCCGACTTCGTTGATGCCCCAGTCCTTGCCGCCCTTCTCGCCCAGCATGGCCTCGTACTTCGGCGAGAGCATGGTCGTGATGTGCATGCGTGCCGGGTTGTACCAGACGAAGAAGGGCTTGCCGGTCTTCTTGGGGTCGTTGCGATCCAGGTAATCGATCACCTTGGCCGAAATCTCCTCGTCCACGGTCCTCGAGCGATCCAGGGTCAAGGGCCCCTCGTCCTTGCAGGTCTGGTTCTTCTCGGTGCCATCGGACGACTTGCAGGCAATGATGGGCCGCGGCGGCGTCATGCAGAGCGTGGTCTGCGGATCGACCGCGCCGGGCGGGTCCGAGAGCCCGGGGACAGGGGTGTTCTTACAGGGCGGCACGACCGTCTGCTCTGTGGGCGATTTGTTGATGTCCGGGAAGCTCACCCCCTGCATCGCATCCAGGTGATACAGGTAGCCCCAGAACTCCTGGAAGCCATGAGCCGTCGGCAAGGAAGCCGTCTTGTCGCCCAGGTGATTTTTGCCGAACTCGCCGGTGTTGTAACCGAGGTCGTGCAGGAACTTGGCGAGTGCCGGGGTGCCCGGCAGCAACGAACTGGTGGCGCCCGGCAGTTGGGGCATGATCATGCCCGCCCGCAGTGGGTGCATGCCGGTGAAGAACGCCGTGCGCCCGGCGGTGCAGCTCTGCTCGGCGTAGTAGGTCTGGAAGAGCGCGCCTTCCTGCCCGATGCGGTCGATATTGGGCGTCTCCCCGACCATCAGCCCGCGGTGATAGGCGCCGACGTTCATGATGCCGATGTCGTCGCCCATGATAAAGAGGATGTTGGGCTGCTTCTCGTCGCCCGCCGCCGCGGCACGCCGGGCGACGGGGGCAGCAGCCTCCGCGGCGGTGCCGATGACCAGCTTCTGGCCCTTCTTGACGTTGTCGGACGACAGCTTGTTCAGCGCCTTCAGGTCCTCGACCGGGACCTCGAAGCGCTCGCCGATCACTTCCAACTCGTCGCCGGCGACCGCGATATAGGTCGCGGTGACGGTGTCGTAGGAGCCCTTGGCATGCTTGCGGGCGCCCTGGTCCGCGGCCTGGGCACTGACGGCAGTCAGACAGGCCGTCAGTGCCAGGGCCGAGCAGGCGGCCTTGAGGCTATAAGTCAGCGGAATATTCGGGAGTCGAATTCTCTTGAGTCTCATGTCCGATGTCTCCAAACGGGAGTTGGGATATGGCGATGCAGCCACGGTTCTTCTGGGTGAGCTCTATAGCGCGCTCATAACAGGGGCGGGTCCTTGGCTAACATTGGCGCAGACGGGGCTCGCTGCCCCGGGATTTCGTATCCTACATCTTGCTCTCGATCTTTTTCATCTCGGCCTTGACCTTTTGCCAGAAGGACTCTTTGGGCGCCTTCTTGCATTCCTCCACGACGACAGGGACGACCTTCTCCACACCTTCCACATCCACCGCCTCTGCCTCGGGCTGGCCATTCTTGCCATAGGCCACGGCCCAGTAGACCGCCTTGGGCTGGAAGCTCTCGTCGAGACCCACAAAGTCTTCGCAGGTCATCTTGGCGATCGGTTTCTTGGCGGCGGCCTTATGCGTCGCGGTCTTGTGGGCGGCGCTCACGGCCAGCTTCTCGCCGGGCTTTACCTCATTGGTGGCCAGCTTGTTGTTCGCTTTCAATACGTCAACCGGGACCTCGAAGCGCTCGCTAATCGCGAACAGGTCGTCGCCCTCCATGACCACGTAGGTCGCGGTCACGCTGTCGTACTTGCCCTCGGCATGGGGGCGCGGTCCGGTGTCTGCGGCCTGGGCGCTGCCGATGGCCAGACAGGCCGCCAGGGCCAGCGCCGAACAGCCGATCTGGAGTCCCCCGATGGGGTTGCGAGCGTGTTGAATCATCGAATGTCTCCTCTATGAAATGAATGGAAGCAACGCGCGATACAGTAGGCCGGTTGGGCTTGACCCGAAGCCAATCGGCACCCGCCCCGGCCCCTGTGGGCCGGGGTTTGTAGCCCGACTAGTCTTGCCGGCGGGCTCGGTCGGACTGAAGTCCGACCCACAGCGACCGACTTGGCGCGCGTATGAGCGCTCACAATGCGCCCCGTCGCATATAAAGGACGGCGAGCAGATTGACGACCAGGGCCAGGACGACATAGGCGACGGCACCGGTGACGATGGCATGCTGGTGCATCGAGGCCGCGATCAGCAGGGCCAGGGCGGAGTTGCGGAAGCCCGTACCGAACGCCAGGGCGAGCCGGCGGCCCCGACTCGTCCCGCCCAGCCCGCCGCTGGACCCATCGCCGAGCCGGTATCCAAGGGCATATCCGATCAGCCAGCTACCCAGTCCAACGATCGTCATGGCACCGGCGGTCGCCCATCCCAGCGCGGCCAGGGTGTCGAAATCCTGGACCAGCACCAGGACCACCAAAATGGCGAACAAGCCGTTCGACAGGACTTGTAGGGGGACCAGCAGCCGGTCAGCCCACCGCGGTTTCAGGCTCTTGAAACCGACCGCGACCGCGAGCGGCAGGAGCACATGGGGCAGGAGCAGTTGGACGATGGCGAGGAAGCTCAGGCGGACATGGTCCCCCGCCGGCAGGATCAGGCTTGCGACCGCGGGGGTGGCGACGACGGAGACGGCGATGAGCATCACGCCCAGCCCGATGGCCGCAGGGACATCGCCTCTGGCCATCTGGGTCAATTTGATGCCGATGGGCGAGCCCGGGGTCGCCGCGCAGATCAGCATGCCGGTGCCGATCTCCACGGGCAAAGCGAACGCGTGATAGATGCCGACGGCCAGGAGCGGCACCAGCAGGACGTTTGCCACCAGGGCACGCAGCAGCAGACCGTACTGCCGTGCCGCGCCGATCAGGTCCCGGGCGGAAACGGACAGTCCGATCGACAGGACCGTCAGGACAAGCCAGGCGCCGATCAGGTTGGAAAGCATGGCACTCCACATCGGCATTGGAATGCAGCCCTCGCCACTGGCGGGAGCGGGCAGTCGCGTGGATGGGCATGGCACCGCTCTGCGCATCCTGCGCGTTGTGGGTCGGACTTCAGTCCGACGCGGTCCTCCGGCAACACCGGTCGGGCTGAAGCCCGACCCGCAGGGGGTGGCGACAGTCCGAGTCGGCTAGCAAAAACCAAGATCAAGGCCAGCTCGAAGTGTGTCGGGGCGTCTTGGCACCGGCGACTCCGTCGGGGGATAAACTGTCACTAAGAGTGGCTTCAACAGGGCGATAATGCCATTGGGCAAAGGTGCAATCGCGATTGCCCCAAAGGGCAATCGGGGCCGGGGCCCGGCATCGCAGACACCTCAAACAAGCCCCAGACCCGAGCAGATCCGAGGCCCGCTTGACAATCGATGCTAAAGTCCGCACGGAATTCGGTCGCGCCGGGGGGTACGGCCCGAGGCTGGCCGGGGGTCTGATGGGCGATTGAGACGCTTGGCGAAGCCCCCCACCGCAGTAGCTTTCAACCCTATACTTCATCGAGCGCACCATCCGACTAACCCTTTCCCAAGAGACCGGAGACCATGAACACCCCGAAGCAAGAGGCCGCGCAAGTGCTGCGCAACCTGCCGGATGACAGCACGCTGGAGGATATCCAATATCACCTGTACGCGCTCGAAAAAATTCGCAAGGGCCGTGAGGACATTGCCGATGGATGGGCGTGCACCCAAGAAGAAGCTAAGGTCCGACTCGCCCGATGGCTGGCCAAGTAATCTGGTCACTGGAGGCGCTTGACGACATTGACGCCATTGCGGCGTACATCGCTCGTGACTCGGTTACGCAGGCTAGGCGCTTCGTCTCGGAAGCCTTCCAGCTGAGCGACCTGCTGCTGACTCAGCCGATGATGGGTCGCGTTGTTCCCGAGCTACGGCAGAAACACGTCCGCGAGCAATTCATCTACAGCTATCGCCTGGTTTACGAGATCCAAGGTCAGGATATACACATTCTTGCGGTCATCCATGGTAAGTAACGAATCAAGAACACGTTAAACACGAACACAATCGTTGTCGTTGTCGTTGTCGTTGTCGTAATCGGAGAAGCGATGCAATTTGGTCATGAGCAACTCGATGTCTACCGAGTTTCGATCCAGTACGTGGCTTGGGCGTACGAAACCGCCAAGCGTTTGAGAGGCATTGACCGCCATGCGAGGGACCAACTGCTGCGTGCGTCACAATCGATCCCTTTGAACATCGCCGAAGGCAACGGCAAGGGAACCAACGCTGATCGGCGCCGCTTTTTCGAAATCGCTCGCGGCTCTGCATTGGAATGCGGGTCGATCCAGGACTGCCTGGAAGCCTGCAAAGTGCTGACTGCGTTTGAAACTGCGCAAGGTAAGACGATGTTGATCCGGATCGTTGCGATGTTCACCAAGCTCGGACAGCGAAGCCACGAGGTGCGAGAGGATCAGGGGCGCTACGATAACCTCGACAACGACAACGACAACGACAACGCTGTTATAGGCATCCCCTAATGGACGTGTTTACCTTATTAGTGAACCGTTCCTAAGCGGCTCGTGGAGTCCATAGGCGATCGCTTCGAGCCCAGGTGAGCGCCGCGCTCGGCGAGGACCAGGGGGATCCCCAGGAGGGTTCCCAGGCGCATGGAACCCTCGACCGCCGGGGCGTCGACCAAGGCCAAACCGGCTGGCGGGCAAGGCGCGAGGGACGCGGATACCAGGGAATGCCTCAGCCGGAGAACGGATAGAGCCAGTTGAACCATGTGTATGAGCGAATCCCGATCCGCCGCAGGACGGCGAAGCCGCTGCTCGGGTTGGTGTAGATCGCCGCGCGGCCCTGGGTGCCGATCGGGAAGCGCGACTGATCCGGGTCGTCGAGCCGGATCGCCACCGCGAACTGGCCCTGGGGGACCTCGGTGGGCATCGGCTTGAAATCGGGGAGGGTGCCGCTGGGCAGCATCTGCCCCGCACCACTGCCCCGCCAGATCGCCAGCACCTTGCCCGGAAAGATCTGGCCCGGATACAGGTCGATCGCCGCCTCGACCGGCTGGCCGGGCTTGACGTACTTGAGGTTCTCCTGGAAGAGGTTGGCCAGCAGATAGCGGTCCGCGTCGGCGATGAAGGTGGCGATGGCGCCGAGACGGAAGTCGCCCGCCACCATACCGGGCCGCACCTGGAGGTTGACGATATAGCCGTCCTCCGGCGCCACCATCAGGGTGTTGTCGAGGTAGTAGCGCGCCTCGTCGAGCTGGGCCTGGGTCTGGGCCACGGTCGTGTTGACGCCGTCGATCTCGGACTGGTAGCGCAGCCGCGCGACCTGCGCGTCGGCCTTGCCTTGGGCGAGGGCGGCCTTGGCCGTGGCGACCTGGGTGTCCCACTTCTCCAGGTTCTCGCTGCGCTCGTCGCCTTTCCGGACCAGGTCGGCCGTGATCCGTTGTTGGAATAGGTCGTACTCCAGCTGGCTGTCGAGCATGGCCACGTTCTGCACGGCCGCATCGACATCCGCCTGCATGACGAGCACATTCTGCTTGTCGGCGGCGAGCTGGGCCTCGAGCGCCCGCACCTTGGACGCGTAGGTGCTGCGGTCGAACTGGAACAGCGGCTGTCCCTTCTTGACCGGGACATTCGGCTCCACCAGCACCGCCGTGACCAGCGTCGGCCCCTGCAGGCGCGGGATCAGTTGAATGGTGTGCTGAATGACCCTGGCCTCGGTCGCGTAGGGCGTGACGAAGCGCAGGCCGATCATAAAAATGATCAGCAGATGCAGCCCGACGAAGACGGAGACGACGCCCCAGGCGATGCCGAACTTGAGCCAGCGGAATTTGAAGAAGACCAGCCAGATGAGTGCGACGTAGCCGAATAGGATGACCAGTGCCGCGATCATGGCCGCTCGCCCTCGGCCGCGGAGCCGCTATGACTCGCTGTCTCGGGCGAGCCCGACCGGTCGGTAGCGGCCCGATCGTGCTCGTCCGGCGGCGGTGGGGGCTCGCCCCTGAGGCGCGCGATCTCGGCCGCGTTGGCGATGGCCTCCGCGCGCGGGAAGCGCCGGATGTCGACCTTTTCGGTGGGCTTAAAGGCCCAGATAAAGGCCTGGACCCAGGGATAGACGGTCGGCAGCAGGCCCGCCCAGCCCAACAGTTTCACCGCCTCGGCCTCCGGATGATTGCGGGCGATCGCAATGCGGCCCGGCAGCCCGGCGAGCCAGATAAAGACCAGTACGCCGGATACGACCGATAGAAAGATCGTCAGGAAGGTCAAGTAGTCCCACAGATCCAAGTCGAATCCGAGCATCTGTTTCTCCCGTTACATTTCTGGAAAGAGGGCGGTCATCTCGATGCCGATCATCCACTCCGGGGTACCGGTGTCATCCTGTGGGTGGACGACGTTGTAGCCGGCTTCCAGCGACAGACTGAACGGCTGCCTACCGATGTGAATGACCTTGCCCGTCTGGATTCCCAGTGGGATCGTCGAGCCGCCGGCCGCTTCCCAATTGAAGCTCCAATTGAAATCGCTATAGCCAACGAACCAGCCGTCGGGAAGGTTGTAGGTCAGGGTCGGGGCGATAGAGAGGGCATTGACTTTGGGTTGATGCGACGAGCTGTTGAGCGAAACGGGATTCTGAAAGATGGCCCCGACGACCAGGTTCCTGATGCCCGTGAACATGATTCCGGCCGCCGGCCCGAGCTGCCATGTGTCTTGCCCGAGCTCCTTGGCTGTGGCGCTTGGAAAAACCGCGGACAAACCGATGGCCCAACTCCCCCAGGGCTCGTTGAATACGACCTGGTCGAAGACCTGGATGTCGCCCCAGGCCGTAGTCCCATCGGCGCCGGGTATCGTGACGATCGGTGCGGTGACCTTCATCATCGTGGGAAAGGGAAGAATCCGGGACGGTTTGAACGGCAAGACCGCGAAGACTTGGAGCAGATTGCCGGTCCCCCCAAGACCTGGGACATTTGGGGCCGCCACATTGCGAAGCTCGAGCTGCGCGATGGGCGCGTTGGGATTATTCGCCGCATTCGCCAAATCTTGGGGCGAAGGCCGCTGCACCGCGGACGCGGCCCGGCCGTCTGCCGCAAATGCTGAGGTGGCTAGAGCCAGCAGCGCGCCGAGTACGAGGGATAGGGTGGATGCAGGCAATCGAATCATCCTTCGCTCTCCTTGCTCCTGGCGCTACTGGGGCGCGGCAAACAGCAATGCAAGCTGGAAATTCATCGACCAGTCCGGCCCGCCGGTAGGCGTGACGACGTTGTAGAACCCCTGCAGCGACACGCTGATCGGAAGCTTGCCGACAAAGAAGAGCTTGCCGATCCCGCCGCCCACCGGCACGGTCCAGCGCTCGCTGTGTTCCTTCGTCCAGTTCGATGTGATGGTCGCGTTGCTGTAGAGCGACCATCCCTGCGGCAGGTTGTAGCTGAGGAGGTATTGCGCACCGAAGGCATTGACCTTGTTGACGCCCGAGCCTGCGCCGAGCGACCACGCGTTCTGCACGACCAGACCGGCGCTCCAGTCCTTCTGCTCGTAGAAGATCAGGCCTGCCGGGCCGAGGGCCACGCGGTTGCTGCCCAGCGCCGGATCGGTGCGGGTCGGCAGCAAGATCGTCGGGCCGGCGCCCCAGACCAGGGTGCCGGCCTTCTTCGGCGACAGAAACAGATTGATCAGCGTGTCGCCCAGTCCGTTGGTGCTGCCCTCACCCGGGGGGCCCGGTACGCTGTACTGAGGCAGAATCGCATAGCTGACCAGACGATAGTCGTCGCTGATCGAGAACGGCCAGACGACCTGAAGCGAATAGATGCCCTGCGTCTTGCCGGTGCGGGGGTAGTTCGGGTTGACGTTGGCTTCGAACAGGATCTGCTTGAGGCCGCTCACCGGATTCTGCTTGAGCTTGACCAACTCCTCGACCGAGGGAGCCTGCTGCGCGTCGTTCGTCGCCGGCTCGGTCGAGGCGGACGCTGACGACTGCACCGAGACTGACAGCGCGAGGCCGGCAGCAGCGCGTCCGAGCGTCCATCGTGCCGCCTTGGGCTTCATGGCCGCCCGCTCCTGCTGGACCACGACGTTGTCACGTCAGTTGACCCGCTCGATGTCCGGCAGCCGCCAGCTCTTGTCGAGGATGGCCTTCTCCGGGCCATACACGCGGAACCACGGGAACCACTTCTGGCCAGCAGGGGTAGAGAGCCAGTTGGACTCTTTGCCGGCGGGCGGCTTTGGGCCGATATAGATGTCCACCGAGCCGTCGGCATTCTTCTGCAGGTCTTTGTCGAGCGAGCCGAGCGTCAGGTGCGTCGAATTCAGGAAGAAGCTCGAGGTCTTGAGGCTGTAAACGGTGAACGACCAGAACTCGCGCACCGGAACATTCGCCGGAACGCGCAGGCGGTAGGTGGTCCCGCCCTCCAGCGGTTTACCGCTCTTGTCGTGGAAACTCGCGAAGTAGAAGCTGCCGGTGCCGAGCTTGGCCGTTGGACAGAAGTACTGGTAAAAGGCAATGGCTCGTGCGTCCACGCCAAAGTAATTCGGCGTTTCCCACTTGAACGCCGTGGGCATCGTGATCGGCGGGCTCGGGATGATCCACTGACTGTCCGGCCACCAGGGCGTGACGTCGGTTGTGACCTTGTACATTAGCCAGGCCTGCGCTTGCGCCGCCGCCTTTTTCAGCACGGCCACGGTCGCGGCGTGGGGCTGGAGCTCCTTGCCCCTCTCGATGCCAAGCGGCAGCAGCATGCCCATCATCTGCAGGTCGCGCGGCTGCACCGTCTCCTCGTTCAGCATGCGGGACAGGCTGGTAAAGAAGCTCTCGTCGAACTTGACCAGGCCGTTGTACATGACGTCGGTCATGTCGAGTAGGCGCTGTGCCGGCGGATTGGCCGCCTGCGACAGCGGGTAGACCTTGACCTGCTTCACCAGCTCGTCGCCCGCTCGCACATCGCTTTCGGAGTCGGACGCCAGAATGGAGCGCAGCAGCGTCATCGTGTTGTAGGCCGCCGGACGTACGGCGGTGTAGCCGGCCGGCACGTCGCCTTTGTAGTCCGGCGGCAGCACGAGATACCTGCCACCCTTGCCCTCGAAGCCGATGTCGGTCAGCGGCACATACCAGGCGTCCTCGATGGTGCCGTAGAAGCTGGCGCCGGGAACGGCTGGGGGCAGCTCCACGACCACCGGTCCGTCCTGCTTGGTGTTGATGAAGAAGTACATGTAGCGCGTGTTTACGTTCGGCGTGGGCGACTGGTTCTTCCAGCCGCCGCCCTTCGGCCACCAGACGATGTCGTTGAGCTTCGCCTTGCCATCGCGGAAATAGGCTTGCCTGACGGCGTCCTGGCCCACGAGCGGCAGGCCCCAGATCACTGCATCCACGGCGCGGCGCTCGACCACGCTCTTTTGGAGCGCTTCAGGCGAGGAGTCCTGTGCCCACGCCTGCGGCACCGGTAGGGCGAGAGCAGTCAGAACGAGCAGAAATATCGGTAATCGCTTCATTCTCGTTCTCCATCGGTTGTGATTGAAAACCAGGCTCAGCGGGGCAAACAGGGCAGCGGCAAAGGTACTGAGAAGAACGACGTTTTGCATGGCGCGGACGTTACTTGGGAAACCTCAACCGCTTCGAATGCGAAATCTGCCGGTCGCCGGTGGAGTTGCCGAAGGCTATATGCTCCCTGTGCGGCTGAGTACGGGCGACCCTTTCGGGGTCGGAGTTGCGGAAGCCGCTGCCGAATGCCAGGGCAAGCCGCCGGCCTCGACTCGTCCCGCCCAGCCAAGGAGCTTCACCGCCTCCGCCTCCGACTCCGCCTCCGGGTGATAGCGGGCGATCGCAATCCGGCCGGGCAGCTCGGCTCCAGCTCGCAGGATCGCGCGCATCCGCTCAATACCAGCCAGAGCCGTTCCATCCGGACCAGCCGCTCCAGGCACTTAAATTCATGGCCGCGTCCTGGTTCATCTCGGCGGCCTCCAGGTTCTCGTTATTGATTTGTTTGGCCAGGCGGAGCTGTCGGTAGGATCGATACTGTTTGGGTCCGCCGACAAAGGCCTGGTTGTTCTTGGCGTCAGGCAAGACGTAATAGGTCCGGCCCTCGTAGTTCACCGGGGTGACCTTATCCGCCGGGAGCGTCGTCAGCAGTGCTGCCTGTTCTGGCTTGGTCGGGGCGATCGCTCTGAAGCCAGCGGCGACGGCCAGGTTCTCTTTTTCCTTCATATCGCTGGCGCAGCCCGCGGCGAGGAACAGGAGGGCAATCGCGACGAGGTATTTCAATGACGCGAGAATCTGCGTCATGGGGATTTTCTCGGTCCCTTGGGCGCAGGCGGATTGAATCGTCGACAATTTCTTGAGCTCCCTGTGGGTCGAGCTTCAGCCCTGCCGGTGTTGCCGGAGGGGTCAGGTCGGACTGAAGTCCGACCCACCCGTACCATGCGCCCGTGGCGATGATCCGAGCCGTTCGCGGCGACCTACCTGAGAGAGCGGAGCGCGGTTCAGAGCCGCTCGGCGCGCGGAAGATACCGGCGATCAGGGTCGGTGCGAGCCTGAGCGCCGCATGGGATTCGTGCGGATCGCCCGCGTGCGTATCCTCGCGCCGGCACGCGCCTGATGCCACGGGTCGAAGGGGCAATGCGGATTGCCCCAAAGGGCAAAGTGGATGCCGCCGTCCACTTCAACAGGCAAAAGGTCTTCGTACGTGCGGTCTTGACCCATTCCGAGTACGACCAAGGGGGTTGGAAGCCATGAATCGCATTGAATCCGCCATTGTCCACTGGCCTTACGTGGCGCCTCTGCTCCGCCCGCCGACAACGGAAGACGAGTACCAGGAAGCGGTTGCGGCCCTCGACGCGGTGCTGGATGCCGGGGGCGCGGATGAGTCGCACCCGCTAGCGGGCCTGGCTGACCAGCTCGGTGAGGCGGTGGCCGATTGGGAGCGGCGAGACCCGATGCCCCCGCCCGCCGATGGCGCTGCCATGCTCCGACACCTGATGGACGTCCATGGTCTGCGGCAGACCGACCTACCGGAGCTCGGCAAGCAAAGCGTGGTCAGCGCCATTCTGGCCGGTCGGCGGACCCTGAACGTCCGTCACATCAAGGCACTCGCTGCG
Source organism: uncultured Gammaproteobacteria bacterium (assembly GCA_963780725.1). GTDB lineage: Bacteria > Pseudomonadota > Gammaproteobacteria > Chromatiales > Chromatiaceae > Thiodictyon. The sequence continues at coordinate 1,377,240 of CAWACV010000001.1, read as the reverse complement.
CGTTTCGGTATTCCGGCGGGCAATTTCCTGTGACATCAGTCCGGGAGGTTGCGCAGCCGCTCGGCCAGGGCGCCGAGCTCGGCTGCCGAGCGGACGCCGAGCTTAGCCATGAGCCGCGCCCGTTGCAGCTTGACCGTGCGCTCCCCGATGCCAAGCGCATCGGCGATCTGCTTGTTGAGCCGGCCGGCGACGATGCAATCGAAGACCGCGTGCTCGCGGGCCGTCAGGCCGGCGAACCGAGTGCGCAGGTGCGCGGCCTCGGCGCGGGCCGCGCGCTGCTCCGCGTCGCGTGCGAGGGCGCGCTCGACGGCGTCGAGCAGGGCGGCACGTTCCACCGGTTTCGCCAGAAAATCCACGGCGCCAGCCTTCATCGCCCGCACGCTCGAGGTCACGTCCGCGTTACCGGTCAGAAAGACGACCGGCAACGGCAGCCCGTGGGTGTGAAGGGCCTCCTGGAGGTCCAGGCCGGACGGACCCGGCATGCGCACGTCGAGCAGCAGGCAGCCCGGTCGCTCGCTCAGCGGGTGCAGCAGGAAGTCGCCGGCACTGGCGTAGCTGCGGGCATCGAAGCCCGCCGCCCCGAGCAGTCGGACCAGGGCGGTGCGTAGCGAGTCGTCGTCATCGACGACGTGGATCAGCGGCGCGGTGCTCATGGTGCTCCCCTTCAAGGCTGGCCCGCGGCGGGTACCCGGGAAACGCGAGGCGGGATCCGGCCTGGGGGCCTCCGTTGTGCATGATCGCCGGCTGCGTGTTTCGGAAGGTTGCCGAATTATGCAGCAATCCGCCGTTGCTTGGGTTAAGGACTTGTGGGTCTGGCTTCAGCCCGACGGCGGTGCCGAGGTCACCTGCCAGGCCCTGGTCGGACTGAAGTCCGACCCGCACGGGGCTTACAGCCAGACGCTGTCCCAATGGGGATAGTCGCCCAGGCGGGTCACCAGACCGGCGCGCAGTGGGTTGGCGACGATGTAGCGCGCGACGGCGATGCGGCTCTGCTCCCGCCGCAGGGCATGGTCATGAAACCCCGGTTGCCACAGTCGCCCCGTGCGTGCCCTGGCCCGGTTGACCGCATTGGCACTGGCACCCTTGAACCGCCGCATCAACTCGCTCAGGTCGGTGGAATCGCCCAGGCCGACTAGGCCATGGAAGTGATCCGGCATCAGTACCCAGGCGAGCCAGCGAGCGTCGGTCTCGCGCTCGGTTCTGGCGAGCTCCCGGATACAGGCGCGGGCCAGGGTGAAATCCAGAAACAGCGGTGCCCGCCCCTGGACCGCGGCAGTCACCAGGTACTCGCGACCGGGTTCGGAATAGCGGCCCTTGCGGAGCTCCGAATATGGCATGGGGGAACTGTAGCCGCTGGGCCGGTCGGACTGAAGTCCGACCCACACTGTGGGAAACCGCCGAGTGGGACAGTATCATCGCGCGAGTCAATCCTGGCACGAGGAGGCAATCCCCATGAAGACGACCCTGTCGATCCTGCTCCTGGCGTCCGGTCTCGCCCTTGCCGAGGTCAAGGCGGCAGACGGCGGACCCCAGCCCCACGCCCAGGGTCCCTTCGACCCCGCCGCCGGTGCTTACACCGTGGCGATCGGCGACGACCTGAGCTCCATCGCTGCACGATTCGGGCTTTCGGTGGCCGAGATCGAGCAGCAGAATGGCCTGGGCTCGGACCTGATCCGGGTGGGTCAGCGGCTCCTGCTGGCACCCGCTTCGGGTGTCCAGCCCACCGCCGGCTCGACCCCGAACCCGAGCCCGATCCCGGCGCCGGCAACACCGGCCCCCGACCTGCCAGCAGACCCCTGGCCGCGTCAGGTCCAGGTGGCCGACCGGACCCTCCTGGTCTATCAGCCCCAGGTGGTGAGCTGGACCGGCAATCTCCTGGCCCTGCGTCTGGCCGTCGCGGTGAAGCCGGCGGGCAAGGGGGACGAGGCATTCGGCGTGGTCAGCGCCCAGGCCCGTACCCAGGTGGACCGGGTGCAGCGCATGGTGGTGCTGCAGGACTTCAAGATGACCAAGGCGGATTTCCCCACCCTCCCCGCGTTCGCGACCTCACTGGCGGCGGAGGTCAGCCAGCAATTCGCGGGGGCCATGCGGATCATCCCCCTGGACCGCCTGGAGACCGCACTGGGTGCGGCGGCCGGTGCCAACCCTGGGGGGACCCTGGCGGTGCAAAACCCGGTCCCGCGCGTCATCGTGAGCGAGAAGCCGGCCGTCCTGGTTCCGATCCAGGGCAATCCTGTTCTTAAATCCGTCCCGGACACCCAGCTCCAACGGGTCATCAATACCAGGGCCGTGATCCTCACCACGGGGCCGAGCCAGCCCTATTACCTCCATCTCCTGGACGGCTGGGTGACGGCCCCGACCCTGTCCGGCCCCTGGGTCCATGCCTATATCACCCCGGCGGGCCTGGATGACGTGGCCAGCCGGCTGGCCGCCGCAGGACAGGCGGACCTGCTCAACGGCAGTCCCAGCACACCGACCCTGCAATTGCTGGCCGCTGGCATCCCGGACATCTATGTGACCGAGACCCCGGCCGAGCTCATCGTCTTCAAGGGTCAACCGGACCTGGTGCCGATCGCCGGCACCGGACTCCTGTGGGCCAAGAACACCAGCGCCGACGTCATCGTGGACACGGCGGACAACAGCTACTACGTCCTGATGGCCGGACGCTGGTACCGCGCCCCGGCGTTGCAGGGCGCCTGGGCATTCGTCGCGAGCACCGCCCTGCCGGCGGACTTCAAGCGCATCCCCGCGGACAGCCCGGCGGGCGTGGTGCTGGCCGCCGTGGCCGGGACCCCCCAGGCGCGGGAGGCGCTGATCGCCAATACGATTCCCCAGACCGCCACCGTCGCCCGCCACGGCGGGCCGACCTTCAAGCCGGTCTTCGACGGCCCGGCGACCGTGAGTCTGCTCCCGGGCACGGACCTGGAGTACGTGGTCAACACCGAGACACCCATCATCCGGGTGAAGGGCGAGACCTACTACGCCTTACAGGCCGGGGTCTGGTTCCAGTCGGGGTCGTTGGACGGCCCCTGGGCGGTCGCCGCCTCGGTGCCGGACGCCATCTACGGCATCCCGCCCAGCTCCCCGCTGCACTATGCGACCTATGTGCGGGTCTACGACAGCACCCCCGAGGTAGTCTACGAGGGCTATACACCCGGATATCTCGGCACCGTGGCCGCCGCCGACGGGGTGGTGGTCTACGGCACCGGCTACGACTACCAGCCCTGGATCGGCGATACCTGGTATGCCGCCCCCGAGACCTTCGGGCTGGCCGCCCAACCGGTCTACAACCCGGTGCTGGGGTATGCCTATGGCTTCGGTCTGGGTCTCGTCACCGCGGCCGTGGCAGAGCCTTACTGGGGCGGTGCCTACTACCGGCCCTACGACGCGGGCTATGGCTGCTGCGCCGCCACCGGCGCCAATGTCTACGGCCATTGGGGCGACACCGTCGCCGCCGGCACCCGCACCTGGTTCAATCGCGGCGACGGCACCCTGGGCACCGCCACCCGCGGGGACTATGCCAACTGGCGCACCGGGACCACGGGCGAATTCGCCGCCGGACGCAGCTACAACCCCTACACCGGGGTGGCGCAGCGGGGCTACGGACGGACCTTCGACACCGCCGGCGGGGTCGACGGCGCGGTCGCCCGGGGCGAGCGTTACAACCCCGCAACCGGCATCCTGTCGTCCGGCTCGCGTATGAGTGCCAGCGGACCCGAGGGCGGCTCCGTCTCCCGCGACAGCGCCCGAGCCGAGGGATCCTGGGGCGGTTCGGCCGCCGTCCACCAGACGACCGTCGATAACCCCCGCACCGGCGAGGACCGGACCCTCACCACCGCGCGCGTCGGCGACAACCTCTACGCGGGCGCGGACGGTAACGTCTGGCGCAACACCGGAGACGGGTGGCAGCAGCACGGCTTCGGCGGCTGGCAGGACGTGGGCGGCGACAGCGGCTGGGCAGACCGGGAGCAGCAGGCACGCTTCCAGGGGGATGACCGACTCGGCAGCGGCTTTGGCGACGGTTTCGGCGGCGGAGCCTTTGGCAGCGGCGGCTTTGGCGACCGCTTCGGCGGGGGCGGCTTCGACGGAGGTGGATTTGGCGGCGGCGGATTCGGTGGCCGTTTCGGCGGCGGCGGATTCGGGGGGCGCTTCGGCGGACGGCGCTAAAGGCCGCGGGAGCGGCGCCCCCGGCGCGACCACCACCCGGAGGAGCGCCGCCCCGGCGCGATCGGCGCCGATCCATGTTGCCGGCCTCGTCGCGGCGAGGGCGCCGCTCCTACATCATGCCGCCCACTCGCTTGGGAGCGGCCGACTTCGACACCGGAGGGCGTATGGATCGCCGACTCGCCCAGCATATCCCGGAACGCCACGTGCGCCGCGGATTCGGTCTCGCCTTTGTGCTGGCCGCGGCCCTCTTCTATTTCCATACCCTGATCATCTTCCAACTGGCCCGCTGGATACCGGGGATCGACGCCTGGCTCACCGCACACTTCAGCCATCCGATCGCGGGACAAACCATCATCGTCGGCTCCTTCTTCGCCCTGTTCGTCGCCCATTGCCTGGAGGCGACGGCCTGGGGCCTCTTCATTCGGTATAAGCGGTTCTCCGCGACCCTGACCGAGGCCGTCTATTTCGCCGCGGCCTCCATCACCGGACTCGGCTACGGCGATGTGGTCCTGCCCCCGCCCTGGCGCCTCATCGGGCCGATCATCGCGATCAGCGGCCTGCTGATCTTCGGCTGCTCGACTGCTTTCCTGATCGTCGTCATCCAGAGGGTCTGGGAACACTTCCTCTGACCGAAGGCGGCTGTGGGTCGGGCTTCAGCCCGACGGCGCCGTCGAGCCTATCGGCAAAAGCCCTGGTCGGACAGAAGTCCGACCCACGCTGGGCTGGGAGCCACACAGTGTCGGTCCAGTGTGGTCCTTGACGCGGTAACCGTTCGGAAACACCATGGCAGCGCTGCGAACCAAGCGAGTCCACAATCCCCATGGCCAGTGACCACCAGTCGGGCGAGTCCCTCGCCCCGGAGCCGACCGCTGCGTCGGCGCCGAACCCCGCGCGGCCGGCTGTCGCGAAGGGGCGCCTGATCCGCCAGCTCCTGCGTCCCTACCGCGGCTGGCTGGTCATCATCCTGGTCGCCATGCTGGTGCAGACGGCCATGAGCCTGGCCGCCCCCTGGCCGCTCAAGATCATCCTCGACAACGTGGTGGGGACCCACAAGCCCCCCGAGTGGCTGGCCGCCCTGCACATCGGTGCCCTGCACGGCAGCCCCCTCGAGCTGGCGGCGATCGCGGCCATCGGCACCCTGCTGATCGCCGTTTTCAGCGCGGTGGCGAGCTACATCGAGAACTACTACACGGAGAGCGTGGCCCAGTGGGTGGCTTACGATCTGCGCAACCGCCTCTACGCCCATCTCCAGCGCCTGTCCCTGGCGTACTACGACAGCCACCGGCTCGGCACCATCCTCTCGACCGTCATCGACGACGTAAAGACCATCCAGGCCTTCGCCTCCTCGGGGACCCTGGGCATCCTGGTCGATCTGCTGACCATCGTCGGGATGCTCGGCATCATGTTCTGGCTCAACTGGGACTTTGCCCTGATCGCGGTGGCGGTAACGCCCTTCCTGCTGATGTTCGTCATGCGCTTCAACGGGGCGGTCAAGCGCGCGACCCACGAAGTGCGCCGCCATCAGAGCGACATCATGGCCGTGGTGCAGCAGGGACTGGAGTCGGAGCGGGTCGTGAAGGCCTTCGGGACCCAGGACATCGAGCAGGGGCGGCTGATGGACGTGAGCCGCGCCGCCGTGGATGCGGCCCTGGCGGCCCGCCGGGTCAAGTCCCTGATCTCGCCGGCGGTGTCGGTCACCGTCGCCCTCTGTACCGGCTTCGTCCTCTATCGCGGCACCGCCCTGGTCTTGGCGGGCGGCATGACCCTGGGTGAGCTGACCGTGTTCCTGGCCTATCTGAGCAAGTTCTTCAAGCCGGTCCAGGATCTGGCCAAGATGAGCAACACCCTGGCCCAGACGGCGGTGGCGGTGGAACGTATCCAGACGATCCTGGATACCGACGCAACCCTCCCCGAGCGCCCGGACGGGCATGCGCCCGCGCCCGACGCCATGCGGGGGGAGATCGAGCTCGACCAGGTCGCCTTCGGCTACGATGCCGAATCGCCAGTGCTCAAAGGGGTCAGCTTCTGTATCGCCCCGGGGCAGTCGGTGGGGGTCGTGGGCACCACCGGGGGCGGCAAATCCACCATCGTCAGCCTGATCCCTCGCTTCTACGATGTCTGCGAAGGGAGCGTGCGGATCGACGGGGTCGACGTGCGCGACTACAAGCTGGATGCGCTGCGCCGCGGGATCGGGTTCGTGCTGCAAGACACCGTGTTGTTCCGCGGCACGGTGCGCGAGAATATCGCTTACGGCAACCCCGAAGCCACCGAGGCAGAGATCGTCGCGGCCGCCACCCGAGCGAATGCCCACGAGTTCATTGCCCGGATGCCCCACGGCTACGACACGCTGGTCGGCGAGCGCGGGCTTACGCTGTCGGGCGGCCAGCGCCAGCGCATCGGTATCGCCCGGGCCATTCTGCGCCGCACGCCCATCCTGATCCTCGACGAGCCCACCGCCGCGCTCGACACCGAGTCGGAGCGGCTGGTCATCGACGCCCTGGGCGAGCTGATGAAAGGGCGCACCGTCATCACCATCGCCCACCGCCTGAGCACCATTCGCCGGGCCGACACCATCCTGGTGCTCAAGGACGGCCTGGTGGCGGAGCAAGGCACCCACGAGGGGCTGCTCGCCCAGGGGGGCGTCTATGCCGAGCTCTATCGCGCCCAGGGCGAGCCCCCCGGGACGCAACCGGGGGCGGATCCCTGATTCCACACCTGATCCCATTTGTGATCCCACCTGGCTCGGAGCCCCTATGTCCCGCTCTTTGATCGTCCTGCCAGACGACACCGCACAGCCCATCCTCGATGCCATCGCGGGGGCCAAAACGTCGCTGCGCATCAAGATGTTCGTCTTCTCCGATCCGGCCCTACTCGCCGCCGTCATCGCCGCCCACCAGCGGGGGGTGGGCGTGCGGGTGATGCTCAACCCGACGCGACGCAGCGGCGAGCCGGAGAACGAGGCCTCCCGCGAGCAGCTCGCCCAGGCGGGGGTCGCGGTGATCGACAGCAATCCCGCCTTCGATGTCACACACGAAAAGTCTTTGGTCGTGGACGAGGCGCGGGCCTTCGTCCACTCGGCCAATTGGCAGGTCAAGAATCTCACCGAGACCCGCGACTACGCCGTCAGCACGGGCCACAAGCACGAGGTGGAGGAGATCGTCGCGTGCTTCGATGCGGACTGGGACCGCCAGCCTTTCGACCCCGGCGCGGACGCCCACCTCATCTGGTGCAACCTAAACGGCCGCAACCGCATCGCCCGGTTTATCGACCGGGCGCAGGAGACCCTGTTCCTCCAGAACGAACGTTATCAGGACGAGGTCATCATCGAGCGCCTGGTGCGGGCGGCGAGCCGGGGCGTGAAGATCCATGTCCTGGCACGCCCGGCCCATGCCCTGAAACAGGGAAAGCTCGTCGAGGGCGTCGAGGGGCTGCGTATCCTCCAGGACATCGGCGGGAAGGTACACAAGCTCAAGGGCATCCGGCTGCACGCCAAGATGATGCTGGCCGACGGCGAGCGCGCCATCATCGGCTCCATCAACCTCGCCCCCGGCAGCTTCGACAGCCGACGGGAGCTCGCAATCGAGTTTGACAACCCACACGCGATCGGCCGTCTCAAGGAGGTCGTTCACCACGACTGGGGCCATTCCCACCCCCTCGACCTCAGCGACGCGGGGCTGCTCGCCGATCTCGACGAAGAGGCGGGGGAGATCCTGGCACTGGATCCGGGCCACAACCATGGGAACCACAACCACCACGCGACTTGAACCCGGGGGCGAGGCCCGGCCCATCCAACACCCCGACTTCCGGTGGCCTCATGAAGACCCCGATCCGGCTCTTGCTCGTGTCCCTGGCGGCTGTGTTCGACGTGCCGGCTGCCGATCGCGGTGCGGCCGGATCGGGTGCGGAGGTTCAGATCAACCTGTGCGACGAGCTCATGGAGATCTCTCGCAAGGTGGGCGAGCGGGATGCCTTGACTGCCCGCGCCGAGATCCAGGACCGCCTTGCGCAGGCCGGCCTCCAGGTCTGCGCCGACCAATCCTCCCAGGCGCGGGCCAAGCTCGAAGACCTTCTGCCCCGGCGCTAAACGCCGGCCGGCCTCGCAGTCCCTGTGGGTCGGGCTTTAGCCCGACAACGATGCCGAGGTCACCCGCCGGGCTCGGGTCGGACTGAAGTCCGACCCACACTTTCCGTCGCCAGGTTGCGGGATTGCGCATCGCGAAAGGCTATTCGCCAATAGCGCCCTCGCGCGGCGAGGAGACCGGCAACAATCGCGTGCCCGCCGCCAGGGTGCGCACCAGCGGCCCCAGGCGGCGCAGCTCGGGCTTGAGGGCGGCCAAGGCGGCCTCGGCCTCGGCCTGGGTGGCGTAGTCGCCCAACAGCAGGGCAACCCAGGTCTTGCCGCGATGGCTGCCGTGCAGGGTCCGCACCTGTCCGACCAGTCCGTGCTCTTTCGCAAAGGCGGCGAGGCCTGCCTCGCTCGGCACGGTCAGGAGCTGGATGGCAAAGCGCTGCGCGTCCGGGGCCTGGGGACCGCGGGGCGCGTCGCCGGGCGGTGCCGGTTCCGGAGCGCGGCCGCCAGTGGCGGGCGGCCCCTCGGTGCGGGCAGGAGACGCAGTGCGCTTGGTCTCGGTGGCAGGAGGTGCCTCGCTCGCGGTGCTCGCCGTCTCCGCCGGGGGCGGTTCCAGGGTCGCCCCGGGTTCCGGCCCCGTCAGGCGACCGAGCCCGAGCAGCGCAACCAGGATGAGCCCGGCAGCCAGCACCCGTCGCGCCGGTGCGCGCAGCTGCGGCGGGGGGAGATCCCCCTGGGCGAGCAGGAGACTGTAGATCGGCCGCCCGCCCAGACCCTCGGCGGCGAAGGTGGCGCTGAGGCAGGTCAGGATGATCGGCAGGGCCAGGTCTTGGGCGCCCGTCAGCTCGATCGCCAGGATGATCCCGGTCAGCGGCGCTCGCACCGTGGCGGCAAACAGGGCGCCCATGGCCGCCACCGCGAAGACCCCGGGACTCAGGCCAAGCCCCGGGGCCAGGCCCGCGACCAGGTGGTCGAAGGCCGCCCCGGCGATGGTGCCCATGGCGAGCATGGGGGCGAAGATCCCGCCGGGCAGTCCTGCACCATAGCTTCCCACTGTGGTCAGGATGCGGACTGCCAGGAGCGTCAGCAGGAACAGGGTGCCCTGCTGCACCCCCTGCTGATCGTGGAGCAGCGATTCCACAAGCCCCTCTCCGCCACCCACCGCATCGGGCGCGAGCCAGACCAAGGCCCCCAGGGCCATCCCCAGGGTGCTTGCGGTGAGATAGGCATGGGTCTCCCTCAGGGCCTTTAAGAGCCGCACCGATCCCAGGAGCAGCGCGTTGAAAAGGACCCCCAGGGTGCCGATCAGGACCCCCAGCCCCAGGAACAGGGGCAGCGCGGACAGCGAGGGCATGCCGAGGGGCGCAATCGGCAGGTCGGGCCCCTGCCCGAGGATCCAGCCGCTGACCACAACTGCCGCGCAACAGGCCAGGATGACCGACTGGATCGATGCGAAGCTGTACTCGAAGTGCTCGCGAAGCTCCTCGGTGACGAAGACGATGGCCGCGATCGGGGCGTTGAATGCCGCGGCGAGCCCTGCCGCCGCGCCGGCCGCGAGCAGCGAACGGCCAGCCCGGGCATCCGAGCGCATCCAATCCGCAGCCATCTGGCCAAGGGCCGCGCCCATGTGGATGGTCGGCCCCTCGCGCCCCAGCACTAGCCCGGAGCCAACCGCCAGGACACCGGCACCGAACTTGACCGGCAGTACCCGCCGCCAGCTTAGGGTGCGCTGACCGGCGAGGATCGCCTCCACCTCCTGCACGCCGCTGCCGGCGGTCTCCGGGGCGAAGCGGCGCACCAGCCACAGGGCAGCGCTCAGCACCAGTGCTCCCAGACCCATCAGGACCAGCCAGCCCGGCACCGGCGCCGACTCCAGGGCAGTGCGCAACAGGTCCCGGCCCTGATCGGCCTGGTCGAGCAGTGCATGGAAGGCGGCCCCAACGAGTCCGGCAAGGGCGCCGACCAGGGCCGCAGCCAGGTAGGGCCGCCAGCCGACTGGACCTGCGGTACCGCTCTCGCTCACCAGGCAGTCTCCATCGGTTATTCCCAGTCGGCGGTCGATGCCCGTCGCGATGGCCTCGGACGAGGTCAGCAGGTCAGGGTGCGCCAGGTGTCGCCGACTCGGTTTAGCCGGCGTCTCCCGCGAGGACCGTGCCGATCAGCCTCCGCAGCGCGTCCGCGATATCGCGACTCAAGGCCGCCAGCGCGCGGCTGTGGGCGGCGGCGAGGGCCTCGTAACCTGCCCCCGCGACCGGTTCGCGCAGGCTGGTGCGGCCGACCTCGCTGCGCCCGTCCAGGGTCCGGCGCACCGTCCACACCGCCCCCAGGGTCGCCGCCTCGCCGGGGGCCGACTCGAACCCCTGTACGTCGATCAGCACCCGGTAGGCGGCATCTGTGCCGGCCGCCTGGGGAAACAGCGTCACCTGCGGTGCGCCGAGCAGGGCGGCCAGGTTCTCCGCCACCACGCGCGCGATGTTGTCCTCCAGCGGGGAGGCCCAGCGCTCGGTCTCCTCCAGGCGCACTCGGTTTGCGCCCTGGCTCACCAGGATCTCCGGGCGGTCCACCGCCGCCGGGATGGACACGGGTCCGACCGCCACCGTCGGCCCTCCGGACCGCGGAGAGACCCCGGGAGCGGACCCGAGGGTGCTGCTCAGGGTGTAGAAATGCGACGGAGGCGAGGCGCAGCCCCCGATGAGGAGACACAGGCCGGCGAAGACGACGAACGGACGGGTCATTGGTTCTCCGTGCCCTTGCCCCGGATCAGTGCCTCGGGGTGGCGCTCCAGATAGTCGGCAAGGACCCGCACGGACCGCGCCATACGGGCGACCTCCTGCAAGGCGTCGCGCAGCTCCTGTTGGCCCGGGGCGTCCGGGCCCAGCAGAGTCGCGTTCGTATCCTTGAGCATGCGCTTCGCCGTGGCCAGGGTACCGTCCAGGCGGTCCAGGGTCTGGCTCACCCCGGGCAGGGTCTTGGCGTCCGCGGTCTTGAGCAGCCGGTCCAGGGTCTTGATGGTCTTGTCGAGGTTCTGGGCGATGGCGTCCAGGGGCATCTTGTCCACCTTGACCAGGATCCTGTCGAGCTGGGCCAGGACGCCGGCCACCCGGTCCTCGATACCGCCGAGTCCGCCGGTCGTTACCGGAAGCTCCAGTGGGTCTCGGTCCCAGTCGATGGTCGGCCTGGGCGCCTCGGGCCGATAATCGAGCGCCACATAGCGCTCGCCCGTCAACAGGTTCCCGCTCTCTACCTGGGCGCGCAGCCCCAGGTCCTGCACCTGGTGGCGGATCATGCTCAGGCGCGCCGCCGGGTCCTCGTCCGCCAGCGCCCTGCCCACGGCCTCCTGGTCCGGGGTCATGCGCGCGATCAGGCGCTCGGGAAAGAAGGTGACGACCACCCGCGGGCGAAACCTCTGAGTCTTGGGGTCCAGGGCGGCGCCGACCTCCGCCACCTCCCCCACCGACAGACCCAGGAGCTTGACCGGTGCCCCCACGGCGAGTCCCTGGGCCGACTCGGGGTAGAGGAGATAGCGCCGGGCGATGGGGTCTGGCTGCCGCAGGGCCATGGTGCTGGAGCGGTAGAGGGTGAAGACTGCATTCTCCGGGGCCGGCTCCCGCGCGGTCGCGAAGGCCGGCGTGTCGAAGGCCAGGCCGCCGGTCAGCACCGACACCAGGGACTGGGTGCGCAGCTCCAGTCCCTCGGCGTTGAGCGACAGGTCGATGCCGCTCGCGTCCCAGAAGCGCGTCTCGGCCGTGACGAAGCGCTCGTAGGGGGTGTTGATGAAGACCGTGATGTCGATTCCGTCGCCGTCCGCCGCCAGGGCGTAGGCGGCGACCTCGCCCACCGTGAGTCGGCGGTAATAGATGGGCGCCCCGATGCCGAGAGAGCCCAGGTCATGTGCCTTAAGCAGGAACCGCCGGCCCGGTTGGTCGGTTATGGCGGGCGGCGTCGCGAGCCCCACGAAACGCCGCTGCTCCTTGGTGGACTTGCCAACCTGCATCCCGATGTAGTTCCCCGAGAGTAGGGTACCGAGACCGGAGACCCCGCTCAACGTCACCCGGGGCCTGACGATCCAGAATCGGGCGTCATCCACCATGAGGTCGCGGGCGCTGCGGTCCACCTTCACGGTCACCTCGACCTGGGAATGCCCCTGGGCCAATTGCACCGCCGTCACCTGGCCGATGTCGACGTCCTTGTACTTGAGCACCGTCTTGCCGGCGACTACGCCGCCGGCCTCCTGGAACAGAATGGCGATGGTGGGGCCCTCGGTCAGTACGCGCTGGACTGCGATGCCGATGGCCACCGCGGCGGCCAGGAGTGGGACGATCCAGACGAACGCGACCCGCCGCCGGGGGGGTTCCAGGGTTGCCTGAGGCAGATCGACGATGTCCAAGGGTTCAGCCATGGGCGGATTCTACCCGGTCGCGATCCCACAGCAGCCGGGGGTCGAAGGACTCCGCCGCCAGCATGGTCAGGACCACTACGGCCGCAAAGAACACCACCCCGGGGCCGGGTTGCACCGACATCAGGGGCTGGAGCTGTACCAGGGCGACGGTGAAGGTATCGACAAAGATGTCGAGCATGGACCAGCGGCCGATCAGCCGGACCAAACGGATCAACCGCATCCGTTCGCGCTCGCCTCCCAGTGCGCGCCGTTGCACGGCGATCAGGAGCCAGACGAGCGCCATCAGCTTGCCGAGCGGAATCATGACGCTCGCGATCAGCACGATCAGGCCCAGGGGCCAGGAGCCTGAGGCGAAGAGGAACACCACCCCGCCCATGATGGTGTCTGGGGTCGCGGCGCCCAGGGCGTTGGTAACCATCACCGGGAGGGCATTGGCGGGGATGAAGCAGACGGCGGCGGCCAGCGTGAGTGCCCAGGTGCGCTGGATGGAGTCGGGGTGTCGCTGGTGCAGTACGGCACCGCAGCGCGGGCAGTGGCCCGGTCGGGAGCGGCTGGCGCGGCGCGCCAGCAGGCCGCAGGTGGCGCAGCCCACCAGGCCCTGGCAGGCGGCGGTAGGACTGGCGGTCGTCATCGCGGCGCTCCGCCGACCTTGGGGTCGGCGACGGTCTCGGGCCTCGTCGGCGGCGGGGCCTCCCCGTCGGTCCAGACGACCCGTTCCCAGATCGCGCCGGGATCGAAGCTGACCGCGATGGCAGCGAGCAACACCGGCAGGGCTCCGGCGGCATAGAGTCCGACCCCGGCGGTCACCGTTGCCAGCTCCGCGATCTTGACCAGCGCCACCAGGATGCCGAGCAGCATCACCTCCGGCATGGCCCAGAGCTGCAGGTGTCCAGCGAGTCGCAGCAAGGCGCCGACCCAGGGCGGTGCGGGCGGGCGCCGCGCCGCCAACAGGACCGCGAGTATGAACAGAATGTAGACGCCCGGTGCGACGGCGGCGCAAATGGCCACCAGTGCACCGGTGAGCGGCTGACCCTGGCCCCACATGGTCAGGGCGCCACCCAGGATGGTCGTCTCGGCGGAGCGCCCGACCGCCGAGATCCCCATCAGCGGCATGGTGTTGGCGACGATCAAGACGATGGCGGCCGTGATCGCGAGGGCGAGCGGCCGATCGATCGGGTCGGCGGGCGCGGTGGCGAGGACCTCGCCGCAGCGCGGGCAGCGCGCCCGAGCGCCCGGTGGGAGCCTGGGTTGGCGCTGGAGCAGATCGCAACCGGGGCACGCGATCGGCTCGCCGCTCGAGCGGCGCGGCGTGGTCAAGCCGGATAGCCCCCGGATCGGTGGCGTCAGAGCTGGCGGAACCATCGACAATGGGCTCGGGCGAAGATCAGGGATGAGATGCGGGGTTGGGGCCGAGCCCCAGCGTTAGCTGGCTCGGCCGACCCGACGGGGCATGGGCGCTCCGAGACACCGCAAGCGGTGCCTCGGGCCCCAGGCGGCCTCAGCGACCGCCGATCTCCTTGGACTCGTCTTCCTGTATCGCGTCCGTCTTGGCGTTGTCCGCCTTCTGGAGATCGACCGCTGCCCTGTCCTCCTGCGCGGCGGCCTGGTCCTCGAGCGCCTCTGCCTTGACCGCTGCCTCGTCGGCCGCCTGGTCCGCCGCCATGGCCGCGCGCTTGTTGGCCTCCGTCGGGTGGGCCTCGGCCGTGGCGCGGGCCTCCGCAGCCGCCTTCATCTTCTCGTCCCTCTCCTGCAAGGCGGCGGCCGCCGCCTTCTGGTCCGCTGCGGCGCGGCTGACTGCGGTCTCTTCAGCCTGCTGCGCGGCCGCCGCCGCCTTGTCCGCGGCGGTTTCTGCGCCGGCGACCCCGGAAAGTGCGATCGCGAGGGCAGCGGCGGATGCGGCGATGATTTGCTTCGGGTACATGGATTATGTCTCCAGTTTGAGGATGGGTCTTGAGGCCACCCGCGACGGGGATCGTTGCAGGCCTCGACGGGGACAGCGATCCCGCCACGCGGCGGAATCGCGGGAAACGGAAAAAAGGACGAGCCGCGACGGCGGATCGTCGGACAGCCAAGCTCCAAGTCCGCTCCCGAGCCCCTGAGCGCACAAGATAGTACACCAAACGCCCGAGCGGTCGTAGACATTTCACGTCATCGTGCAAAGACGCCATGGGTCGGCCGATCCTCGCGCGTGAGGACCGGATGGCGCAGGTCGACAGGACCCGGCCTACTGCTCTTGCGGGATCTAGACATAGGCGGTCGGGACCTCGGCGGCGCCGTTCACTTGGGGGCAACGGCGGTGCTGGACGCCTCGGTCCCCTTGTCCTGGGTCTTGGTGGCCTCGCTCCCGTTGCCATGGGTGGCGTCCATGTCGCTCTTTTTCTCGACCGCCTCCTCCTCTTGAACCTGAGTCTCGGACTGCGAGGCGGCAAAGGCGGCGGCGTCCAGCTCGTTCTCGGATTGGGTCTCGGCCCGCAGTGCGGGCGAGGCGGCAAGTGCAAGGGCAAACAGGGCGGCGGCAATCGTCATGTGCTGGCTGATCATCTTCGGACTCTCCTCAGTGGCGATAGGCGCCGAAAGGGCGCTGCTTAAGGGTAGCGTCGATTGCCCGTGCGGTTAGCGCAGGCTACCCCCGCCGAGCTCGCCAAGGACCCCCAGCAACCCGCTGGCCAGACTGGTCCCCAGTCGCTGCGCCAACCCCTCGAAGAGATCCCGCCGCTTTGTATAGTCCACCAGGGTCTCGGCGCCGATCAGCTCGCGGGCGACGTAGCTCGAGCTTCCGAGCCCGTCCACCAGGCCCAGCGCGACCGCCTGGTCGCCGCTCCAGAAGAGCCCGCTGTAGAGCTCGTCCCCACCCTTGAGACGATCGCCACGACCGGTCTTGACCGCGGCGATGAACTGTTTGTGCAGATCGTCGAGCACCCCCTGGACGAACTGCCGCTGGTCCTCGGGCAGTGGGGAGAATGGGTCCAGGATACCCTTGTTTTTGCCCGCGGTGAGCAGTCTCCGCTCGACGCCCAGCTCGCGCATGGCATCCTCGAAGCCGAAGGCGTCGATGCGCACCCCGATCGAGCCCACCAGGCTTGCCTTATCCGCATAAATCTTGTCCGCGGCCACCGCGACGTAGTAGCCACCGGAGGCGCACAGGTCCACCGCGACAGCATAAACCGGAAGGTCCTTGCCCTTGTCTTTCTTGTATTTCTCTTTGAGCCGACGGACCTCGTCATTGATATAGCCGGACTGGACCGGGCTGCCGCCCGGGCTGTTGATTCGCAGGACGATACCTTTGACATGATCGGCCTCGAATGCCTCGCGCAGCGCGGAGATCACACGGTCAGCACTTGCGTCAGTTTCGGCTGAGATCAGGCCCTTGACCTCGATCAGGGCCGAGTGGTCCTCTCCGGCCTTGAGTGCCTCCCACAGGCCCCGCGACAGGCTGGCCGCCAGGATTCCGAGCAGATAGAGCAAGATCAGGAGCTTGAAGAGATTGCCCCAGCGCCGACCGCGGCGCTGGTCGCGCAGATGCTCCAGGGCCACGCGATTGATGAGTGCGCGCTCCCACCCCGGGTCTTCCGGGGAGGGCATGGGCGGCTCGTCGCGACCTTTCCAAAAGTGCCAAAATTTCCAGGTCATCGTATTTTACCCTTGGGTGGCGAGTCGCAAGTTTCGAGTGGCGAGGTTTTCGTCGAACCCGATCGATTGTCCTAAAAATCCGAAGGAATCTTGCCAATCCTGTCTATCTCCCTGCGGTCGCGGCGCAGCGCCGCTTTACGATCGCGGGGTATCGGTGTCGGGGAGCCAGGGTCCGCCCGCCAGGCGCTCCAACCAGCGCGGGATATCGTGGAGCGATTCCAGACAGGCCAGGGGTCCGCAGGCGAGTAGCCGCCCCGGATCGTGCACACCGTGACAGACCGCCAGCGAGCGCACCCCGGCGTTGGCGGCCATTTGCAGGTCGTACTCGGTGTCCCCCACCATCAGCGTCGCGGCGGGGCGCACCCCAAGCGCGTCCATCAGCTCCAGGAGCATCTGGGGGTGCGGTTTGGAGAAGGTCTCGTCGGCACAGCGGGTGGCGTGGAAGTGACCGCCAAGCCCGGTTTCGTCCAGGGACTTGTCGAGCCCCGCCCGGCTCTTTCCGGTAGCCACCGCGAGCAGATAGCCGCGCTCCCGAAGCGTCGCCAGGGTCTCCAAGGCGCCGGGGAAAAGCTCCGAGCGAGTCCGGTTGGTCACCAGGAAGTGTTGTCGGTACCGAAGCCCAAGCGCGGTGCGCAGCTCGGGGCCAGCCTCCGGCCACAGGCGGGCCATCGCGTCGTCGAGCCCGAGACCGATGATGTCGGCCGCGGCCTCCCGGCTGGGCGGATCGAGACCCAGATCCGCAAAGGCAGCGAGCAGACAATCGACGATGCGGGCCTGGGAATCCATCAGGGTCCCGTCCCAGTCGAAGACGATCAGCTCGAAATCCATCGGCTCCATCGCTGTCGGGTCACTCCTCGGTCGGTCCGGCCTGCGCCAAGGTACCCAGGACCTGCTCTAAGTCCGCCGGCAGCGGGGACTCGACCTGCAAGGGTCCTGTCATATACTCGGCGCGGAATCTTAAGCGCCAGGCGTGCAAAAACAAACGCCCGAGCCCAAGGGACTTGAGCCGCCGGTTGGCCTCGAAATCCCCGTATTTGGGGTCCCCGGCGAGCGGGGTTCCCAGATGGGCGGCATGGACCCGGATCTGGTGGGTGCGCCCGGTCAAGAGCCGCGCCTCCACCAGGGTCGCCACGCCCTCCCCGAAAGGCAGCCGACGCACGCGACGGAACTGGGTCCGGGCCGACTTGCCCTCGGCCCGGTCCACCCGTACCAGTCGCTCCCCGCCCTGGGAGACGTTCTTAAGCAATGGAGCGTCCACCGTCAGCTCGTCGCGCTTCAGATCGCCCAGGATCAGGGCCAGGTAGCGCTTCTCCATCCCCTCCCCCGACTCCTCCCGGATCAGCGCATGGAGGTTGCGCAATGTGCTGCGGCGCTTGCTGACCAGGATGCAGCCTGAGGTATCCCGGTCCAGGCGATGCACCAGCTCAAGCTCCGCCCCCGGTCGCAGTTGCCGCAGCGACTCGATGAGCCCATAAGAGAGCCCGCTGCCGCCGTGGACCGCAAGCCCCGGGGGCTTGTCGATCACCAGGAGGCGGTCGTCCTCGTAAAGCACCGCCTGGGCCAGGCGCGCGAGCTGGCCGTCCGGGGTGCGGACCGGCTCCCGGGGGGCGGCGGTGCGCACGGGCGGTATGCGGACCAGATCGCCAACCTTGAGCCGGTAATCGGCCTTGACCCGGCCTTTGTTCACCCGCACCTCACCGCGTCGCAGCACCCGATAGAGGTGGCTCTTGGGTACGCCCTTCAATCGGGCGAGCAGGAAGTTATCGATCCGCTGACCCTCGCAGCCATCGTCCACCTGGACGGTGACGACCGCCGGGGCGGTCCCGGTCTCTCCCGGGGCGGCGAGCGGACGGTCGGCCGAATGCTTCGCGCGGTCTTCGCGGCTCGACGGGGCCACGCCCAGAGGAGGCCATACCCTGGCCGGAGGCTCAATTGCTGACATAATCGATCACTGATAGTATTCGGGGTCTGCGCTGGCCGGAACGATCAACGATTTCCGGAGCGGCGAGCGCATCGCGGGCGCTACCGTCCCGGACCAGGCTCCGATCGGCCGCCCCGAGACTTAAAGCCGGCAGCGGGCATCCGAGCGGCTCCCAAAGGTCGATCCGTCTTCCAGGAGTCGAGCCCGGGGCCAGCAGGCGGCAGCCAGGGTCCAGAGCAACCGCGGATTCTACACCCTGACCGTCCCGTGCGCCCCCCGAGGTACCTCGGGGTCGAGCGACAGCCGAGCCCGGGCCAAGCCCGAGCCCGAGCCGGCGCATTAGGAATCAGGTCTCGGATCGGCCCGGATCCCGGCAAGGCCAGCGCAACCGGCGCCTTTTTCGCCGCTCCAAAAGAACGGGAGACTGCCCTTCGTAGCGCGGTCCCCAACAGACAAGGACCAACCCCCAAAGGGTGGCCCTGACCCAACGATCGGACGTGCATGTCCGGCCCGAGCCGCGCCAGGCGCGGCGGTCCCATCGGACGCGACGCCCCGCCGCACTGGATGCGGCACCGGCGCCGCACCGGAGCCGCGAGCGGAGCACCGCCTGCCCCGCCGGGCGTGGCCGAGGCCGATGCATGCGCCCAGGACAAGAAGGAACAACATGAAAAGAATGCTGATTAACGCGACTCAGCCGGAAGAGTTGCGAGTGGCGACCGTCGACGGTCAAATCCTTTATAACCTGGACATCGAATCCCCCGGCCGCGAGCAGAAAAAGGCCAACATCTATAAGGGCACCATCACACGGGTGGAGCCCAGCCTGGAGGCGGCCTTCGTCGACTACGGGGCGGATCGTCACGGGTTTCTGCCCTTAAAGGAGATCTCGCGGGCCTATTTCGAGCCCGACACAGCCAAGCCCGGCTCCCGCATCAACATCAAGGATGTGTTGAAGGAGGGCCGCGAGGTCGTCGTTCAGATCGACAAGGAGGAGCGCGGCAACAAGGGCGCCGCACTCACCACCTTCGTCTCGCTGGCCGGCCGCTATCTGGTGCTGATGCCCAACAACCCACGGGCCGGCGGGGTATCGCGGCGCATCGAGGGTCAGGACAGGAGCGAGCTGCGCGATGTCATGTCCCAGCTCAAGATCCCCGAAGACATGGGGCTCATCGTGCGCACCGCGGGCGTGGGCAAGAACACCGAAGAGCTCCAGTGGGACCTGGACTATCTGCTCCAGCTCTGGAAGGCGATCGAGACCTCCGCGGGGGAGCGTAAGGCGCCCTTCCTGATCTACCAGGAGAGCGATGTCATCATCCGCTCCATCCGCGACTATCTGCGGGTGGATATCGGCGAGATCGTGATCGACGACCCCGGGGTCTACGCACGCGCCGAGGCATTCATGCGCCAGGTGATGCCGGGCAACCTGAAGAAGCTGCGGCTCTATCAGGACGAGGTCCCGCTCTTCACCCGCTACCAGATCGAGAGCCAAATCGAGTCCGCTTTCCAGCGCGAGGTGCGGCTGCCCTCCGGCGGCTCCATCGTGATCGACCACGGCGAGGCGCTCACCGCCATCGATATCAACTCCTCGCGCGCCACCAAGGGCGCGGACATCGAGGAGACCGCGCTCAACACCAACCTGGAGGCCGCCGACGAAATCGCCCGCCAGCTGCGTCTGCGCGACTTAGGCGGACTCTTCGTCATCGACTTCATCGACATGACCCCGCCCAAAAACCAGCGAGCCGTGGAGGATCGGCTGCGCGATGCATTGAAGCACGACCGCGCCCGGGTCCAGGTGGCGCGGATCAGCCGCTTCGGGCTCCTGGAAATGTCGCGCCAGCGGCTGCGCCCGTCCTTGGGGGACTCCACCACCAGCGAGTGCCCCCGTTGCCATGGCCAGGGCAAGATCCGCGGGGTGGAATCGCTGGCGCTCTCTATCCTGCGCATCGTCGAGGAAGAGGCGATGAAGGACAGCACGGCACGCATCCTCGCCCACCTGCCGGTGAGCGTGGCCACCTTCCTGCTCAACGAAAAGCGTCGGGCGATCACGGACATCGAGAACCGCCACGAGGTCCAGGTCCTACTGCTCCCCAGCGAGCATATCCTGACCCCGGACTACCAGATCGAGCGCATCCGCAGCCAAGACCTGGCCAAGCAGCCCGACGAGCGCGCGAGCTTCCAACTGGTGGCCTCGCACCAGACGGTCGCGACCCCCTACAGCCGCTCGACCGAGGGCGCGCGCAGCGAAGAGCCCGCGGTCAAACAGGTCTCGCCCGCCTCCCCGATGCCGACGCGGGAGCCCCCGCCGGAGTCGGACCGCGAGCCCGAGCCGCACTACGAGCCCCGCTACGATCGCTCGAGCGAGCGATCGGGAGACCGGCCAACCGAGGCCCCGCGGGCACGCCCGGCGAGCCAGACCCCTGCCCCCCGCGCCCCGGAGCGTCCGGCCCCCGACAGCCTGCTCAAACGCATCTGGACCGGGCTCTTCGCCACCCGTTACGGCGAGACCTCCGAGCTCCCGGAGCGCGTGCGCTCGCCTCAGGAGTCCCGCGAACGCGACGAGCGGCCGGCCCAGACCCAGCGGGCCGAGCCCGGCCAGCGCCCGCGGGGCGAGGACGAGCGACGCGACTCAAGGCCAGCCATCCGTCAGGACGGTCGCGCGGAGGCCCGCGATCACCGACGCGGGTCCGGAACCCCGGCCCAGGGTCGGGACGACCCCCGCGCAGGCCATCGGCCGGAGGCCCGGGCGGCCGAGCCGCGCCCGGAGTCGAGATCGGACGCACGCCCTGAGAGCGACGAGTCGGCCCGTGGCCGGCGCGACGGCGAGGGACGCTCCCGGCGCGGCGGGCGCGGTCGCGGCCGGCGCGGCGAGCCGGGTAACGGCGAGGAGACGACCCAGGCGACCGGACGCGAGGCGCGCCGGGACGGCCAGACCGCCGGCAACCCAGTGCGGACCGAGGGCGGTCGGCCGCAAGTCGCTCGCCCCGACGAGGGCAGCCCCGTGGGCACACGCCCGGAAACTGGCCGAGAGCCCCGACCGGACCAGGGACCGGGGCGCGGGGATCGCCAGCGCGGAGAACGGCCCGAGCGGTCGGAGCAACGGCGCCAGGCGCCGCCCGAGCTCGGCCGAGCACCCGGCGACCTGGCCCCGGCCGAGCCGACCGGCGTCAGGCAGCCCAGGCCCGATCTAGCCGAGTCACCCGCGGTCGCCACACTGGCTGGCGCACCGGCACACGAACCGGAGCCCAGGTCCGAGCCCCAACGCGCCAGCGGCACAGGCGAGCGCGCCGAGTCGACCGAGACCGATCGGACCCTGCCGCCCTGGATGTGGGCACCGAGCGAGGGCGAGACTCCGGCCACCCGGGAGACCGAAACCGCGGGCCGCAGCCGGCCCGAGATCCGGACCCCGATCGAGGGCGAGGCCCCGGCCTCCGACTATCTGGACTTTGCCGAGGACGGACCGGACGGCGACGACGATGGCCCGGACTCCTACGCCCGCGTCCAGGGCGTTGCGCCCTCCGCCCGGCGCCCGGATCGGGGAGACGACACCGAGGACCCGGAGACCCAGACCGCCGAGGACGAGGGCGCAGCCTTCGACGAGCAGCCGGGCGACGCCGAGTCCGAGGGCGAGGCCGGGGACGCCAGACCGGGCGATCGGCCGCGCTCCCGTCGGCGCCGCGGCGGCAGCCGTCGACGCCGGGGAGGCGGCGCACGCGAGGGCGCAGAGGGGCTTGCCCCGGGGCAGGGTCCGGACGGTCAGGACGGACCCGAATCGGTGTCCGAGACGGTGGACGATGTCTTGGCAGAGTCCGACGACGGACGAGCCCGCGGAGACTTAGCCGCGCCCTCGGACCGTCCGGATGCGCCCGAGGCGCGGGATCCGTGGGACAGCCCTAGCGCCACCGATGCGCCGGAAGGCTATACGCCCCGGGACGAGTCCGCCGCGAGCCAGCCGGCAGCCTTCGAGCCGCAGCCGACGAAGACCGAGGAGCCGGACCGGGAGCCCCGCAACGATGGGGCCGAAGCGCCGGATCTGGGATTGCCCCAGGATCCGATGGAAACATCGACCGGGGAGCCGCACAAATCGCCGTCCGAGGAGCCCACGGCAGTCGCCATGGACACGCAGACTGCGGCACCCGTCGAGGAGCGGCCGTCGCCCGTGCCAGCGCCGGCACCCCAGTGGGAGTCTCCAGCCGCCGCCGAGGAGATCGCAAGCGCGGCAGAGAACGACCGCGGCGCACCGCCCGCGCCGATCGCCGAGGCGCCGGTGTCGGGCGTCCCGGAACCCTCTGCGCCCGTCGAGACGGCGTTACAGTCCGAAGCCGAGCCGGTCCCCGGGCCAGTGTCCGAGGTCGAGACCGAGGCGACGCAGCCCACGGAAGCCGAGTCCGAGGTCAAGTCGGCGGCCGACACCGCAGCGGAGTCCGAAGCCCAGACCCCGGAATCCCACCCGGAACGGCCATTGGCCGGAAGCGGGCGCGAATAGGGTCGGCGGCGAGTCCTTGCCCAGCCCCTGCGCGCTGTCGCGCAGGCGTGCAGGCGTGCAGCATCGACGAGACCTTAGCGGTAGCGGGATTCGGACAGGACGCCTTCCCGGTGTCGGCCGATCGATCGGGAGACTCGATGATCCGTGGCGCAGACAATCCTCGTGGGCGGCACACCCAGGCAATCCTGATCGCCGGCGTGGACGAGGCCGGCCGCGGCCCCCTGGCGGGACCGGTCTTCGCCGCCGCTGCTATCCTGGACCCGGACCGGCCGATCCCCGGTCTCGGAGACTCGAAGCAGATCGCACCGGCCCGCCGGGATGCACTCGAGCTTGCGATCAAGGCACGCTCGCTCGCCTGGGCCGTGGCTTTCGCGAGCGCGCAGGAGATCGATCTGCTCAATATTTTGCAAGCGAGTCTGCTCGCCATGCGCCGGGCGGTGGCCGCCCTGGAGCCAAGGCCGGTGCGTATCCTGGTGGACGGGAATCGGCTCACGGACTTCGGCTGCGAGGCCCAGGCGATCGTCGGCGGCGACGGGTCGATCCCGGCCATCGGGGCGGCCTCGATCCTGGCCAAAGTGGCACGGGATCGGCGGATGTGCGAGCTGGACCTGGTCTACCCGGGCTATGGGTTTGCCGGGCACAAGGGCTACCCGACTGCGGCCCATCGGGAAGCCCTGCGGCAGCTCGGACCCTGCCCGGAGCACCGGCGGACCTTCCGGCCGGTAAGGGATCTACTCGGGTCCGGGGTCTGACCAGGGTTAAACGGGTTGCTGCACCGCGTGCCGCGCCGGTGCGTCAGTCCCACCCCCGCAGCCTGCGCCGCCCCTGGTAGGCGGCGATCTCTTTGACGATTTCCTGAAAGGGCAGTCGGCTCAGGTCGCCGAACTGGGCAAGCGCGGCCTTGACGGTGCGCCGGATGTCGGAGATGCGCCGCGGGATCGGCTCGTCCGGGGCTAGGGCGGCCTGGACGCCGCGCAGCCCGCCAATCTGGACGCGCATCGCCTTGGCATGGGGCAGTGCCGCATGCTCGTCGGCGACGTGCAGGGCGAACCGCGCCTGTCGGCGTAGGATCTCCAGGAGTGCGATACAGTCCGATCGGGCGCGCTCGGAGGCGCAGTGCACCCCCTCGCGCTCTGCGATGCAGTATTTGCGGGCCTCCGAACAGGCTGCGTTGTTGGTCAGGATGGATGGCTCGTAGGCGCAGGGGCGCTCGTCGAGATCCCGGGACGGGCTGGGGATGCTATCGTTGGTCACTCGTCTCAATCCGTTGCGCCCGCGTCGCCCGTGAAACGCTGGATCTGTCGCCGGTCGCGCTTGGTCGGGCGCTCCCCGGATGCGCCAGGCGCCTGGCCGAGTGCCCGGCGGCTCTGCACCAGGGCCTCCCGGCGGGTGCGGCTCTCCTCGGTCTCGGCATAGAGCAGGGCCGCCTCCGCGGCTGGGCGGCGCTGGCGACTCAGGCCCAAGACCTGGACCTTCCACTCCAGGGACTCTTTGCGGATAGTCAAGACCATGCCCGGGCGAACCGCACGGCTAGGCTTGGTGCGCTGGCCGTCGACCTGGACCTTGCCGCCCTCGATGGCCTCCACGGCCAACCGGCGGGTCTTGAAAAAGCGCGCAGCCCACAGCCACTTGTCCAGGCGGACCTCGTCGGCAACCGCGTCCATGCCGGTCATAGCCCGAGCAAGGGGTCAAGCTCCCCGCGGGAATCGAGCCGGGCCAGATCGTCGTAGCCGCCCACATGGAGGTCCCCGATGAAGATCTGGGGTACCGTACGACGGCGGCTGCGCTCCATCATGGCCTGCATCTGGGCGCGATCCCGGTCCACCGGAATCTCGGTGGGCTCCACGCCTTTGCCGAGAAGAAGATGCCGGGCTCGGGTGCAATAGGGACAATGTGCGGTCATGTACATCACAACTTCTGGCATAGACTCACGTATCGTTGTTCTGGAGTTGGACCGCTCGCCGGCGGTGTCCCGCATTCCGAGCGCCGAGCGACCTTGAAAAGCAGCGACTGCGGCCGGAATACGGACAGTAGACACCCAGGTCCGGCGCGGCGCGCGCACACCTCACTTCCCACTAAGCCGTCCGCGGACGAGACCAGCCGGAGAGCTTCATGTATCGAGACGCACCCCGACCCACCCGCCTGGAAGACTATCGCCCGCCCGAGTTCCTGATCGACCGGGTGGACCTGCGCTTCGAGCTTGACCCGGAGCTGACCCGAGTGGAAACGGAGCTTGCGATCCGGCGCAATCCGGCGGCCGTGCGCGGAGAAGGGTGCCTGACGCTGCACGGGGAGCAGCTCGTCCTTGAGGAATTAAGCCTGGACGGCCACCGCCTGACCCCCGCGGAGTACCGGGAGGATACGGAGTCCCTAACGGTACACCGGGTACCGGACCGCTTCCGGCTGACCACCCGGGTGCTCATCCGTCCCGCACTCAACACCGCGCTCGAGGGACTCTACCAGTCCGGGGATCTGTTGTGCACCCAGTGCGAGGCAGAGGGGTTCCGGCGCATCACCTTCTTCTTGGACCGGCCCGACGTGATGGCCCGTTACAGCGCCACACTGGTGGCGGACCGGCAGCGCTTCCCCGTGCTGCTCTCCAACGGAAACCGGGTCGCGGAGCAGGACCTGCCGGATGGCCGCCATCTGGTGCGCTGGGAGGACCCATTCCCCAAGCCCAGCTATCTCTTCGCCCTGATTGCCGGAAACTTATGCGCGGTGGAGGACCGATTCGTCACAGCGTCCGGCCGCAGCGTGGATCTGGCGATCTACGTCGAGCCCCACAACCTGAACAAGTGCGACCACGCCATGCGATCGCTGAAAAAAGCGATGCGCTGGGACGAGGAGCGCTTTGGACGGGAATACGACCTCGATCGCTTTATGATCGTAGCGGTCAGCCATTTCAACATGGGGGCCATGGAAAACAAGGGACTCAACGTCTTCAACGACAAGTTCGTGCTGGCCCGACCGGACACCGCGACCGACCAGGACTTCCTGGGGATCGAGGGCGTCATCGCGCACGAGTATTTCCATAACTGGACCGGCAACCGCATCACCTGCCGGGACTGGTTCCAGCTTAGCCTCAAGGAGGGCTTCACCGTCTACCGGGACCAGGAGTTCTCCGCCGATGTGGGCGCGCGCGGGGTCAAGCGCATCGCGGACGTGCGCCAATTGCGCGCCCAGCAGTTTCCCGAGGACTCGGGCCCCATGGCCCATCCGGTGCGACCTGCCTCATACATCGAGATCAACAACTTCTATACTGCCACCGTCTACGACAAGGGGGCCGAGCTGGTGCGGATGCAAGCCGCCCTACTCGGTCCCGATCTGTTCCGACGCGCCACCGACCTCTACTTCGAGCGCTTCGACGGCCAGGCGGTCACCACCGACGATTTCGTCACCTGCGTGGAGGACGCGAGCGGCCGAGACCTCACCCAATTCCGCCGCTGGTATGCCCAGGCCGGGACTCCGGAGCTCCAGGTCCGCGGCGACTACGATCCGGTGGCCCGCACCTATACCCTGACGGTGCGCCAACACACGCCCCCCACCCCCGGCCAGGCCCACAAGGACCCGCTACATCTGCCGCTCGCAGTCGCACTTCTGGACCGACAAGGATTCGAGCTGCCGCTGCGGCTCTCCGGCGAGGACGTGTCCGGCGCGCCCGGGACCCGAGTACTGGAGCTGCGTGCCGCCCAGGAGCGCTTCCGGTTCGTCGACATCCAGGAGCACCCGGTACCCTCGTTGCTCCGCGGATTCTCGGCCCCAGTCAAGCTCCGTTTCGACTACACGGAGGCCGAGCTGCAATTCCTCATGGCCCTGGACGGGGACGGTTTCGCCCGTTGGGACGCCGCCCAGATGCTGATGGAGCGCCTGCTGCTGGCGCTGGTGGCCGAACCGGACCTCCCCATCCCTGAGCGCTTCTTCGCGGCCTTCAGGCGCGCGCTGCTGGACACCGGGAGCGATGCTGCACTGCGCGCGGAGGTCCTGACCCTGCCAGGAGAGTCCTATCTGGCCGACCAGATGGGGGTGGTGGACGTGGACGGCATCCACCGTGCCCGAGAGGGTCTGCGCCGACGCATCGGCGAGTCCCTGCGCGCGGAGCTGCTCGGCGTCTATGCCGACCTGGCCGAGACCGGACACTATGTCTTCGAGCCCGAATGGATTGGCCGGCGGGCCCTCAAGAACCTTGCCTTAAGCTATCTGATGGCCCAAGGGGACGCGACCGCCCGCGGGTTGTGCCGCGACCAGCTCGCTGCCGCTCATAATATGACCGACACCATGGCGGCCCTGCGACTCCTGGTGGATGCCGGCGGGGACGATGCCGACCAGGCACTCTCGGACTTCCACGCGCGCTGGGCGCACGAGCCACTGGTGGTCGACAAATGGTTCAGCCTACAGGCCGTCAGCGCCCGGGAGGACACCCTCTACCGGGTCATCGGACTCATGGGACACCCGGACTTTTCGCTGCGCAATCCGAACCGGGTGCGCAGCCTGGTGGGCGCCTTCTGCACCGGCAACCCGGTACGCTTCCACGCCGCCGACGGGGGTGGCTACCGCTTCCTTTCCGAGCGCGTGCTGGAGCTCGATCCGTTGAACCCCCAGATCGCCTCCCGGCTGCTGCGCGCACTGATCCGCTGGCGCCGATTCGACTCCGCCCGACAAGCACTGATGCGCACCGAGCTGGAGCGCATCCTGGCCGCCGAGCCCTTGTCCAAGGATTCCTTCGAGGTCGCCTCGCGGGCCTTGGAGGTCTAACCGACTCGCTTCCAGGGCCGGAGACTGGCGGCCCCCATCATCGCAGCCGCACTGCGCCCCGGCGAGCAGGCCCCACTAATCTCGTGGCCCAGCGGCCGGGCTAGACGCACTGGCAGGGCGTCGCGGTGCCCCGAGACTTGCGTCGGGGACCTTGCGCCCCCGATCATGCACCTGCGTCCCGGACCTCGGGCGACACCGTCAGTCCACCCAGCAGTCCCCACGAACCGCATGCCCAGCACCTTCACCAAGCTCGCGATCGGCTATTTCCTGTTCGAGCTCGCGACCTATCTCTCTCATCTGGTTACCGGCGAGCTGCCATCCTTAAGCGAGGCCTATATCGACCGGCCGGCGGTATTCTGGCTCTACGTGGCCACCATCCTGGTGGGCGCCGTCTACGGCAAGCGCGCCCATCGCCGCATCGCCCAGTTTCACCGATCCTCGCTCAAGGACGCCCCTGGCAGCGACCGGCTCGCGATCTTTTATCCTGCCGTGCGGGTATTCTCCGACCCGATCGGGTATACCAATCGCCATCCGCGCTATCTCGCCCCGCTCGCTTATCTGTTGACCGCCGCCGCCATTCTGGTCCTGATCCGCGTTATCTTTCTGCCGGATACGGTGCCGGTGGGCGGCGGTCGCGCACTGGAGCTGACGGCCTTAGTGACCTTTCCGATCTTTATCCTGATCCTGCTCTTCGAGGAATATATCCGGGGCTATCTGTTCCAGGTGAAATTCCTGCGCCGGGTGTACAACAGGCAAAAGCTCGCCGAGCAGCTCATCTACGAGGCGGAGATACTCCGCTCCAAGAACCGGGAGCAGGAAGACGTGATGGCCCTGGTGGCCCACAAATTCCGTGGCTCGCTCGACCGCATCATCTACAACATTGACCACGAGAACAGCCCCAGGGTCTACCGCGAGGCGGTGAGCACCATGCGCGGCCTGCTGGATATATTCAGCCTGATCTCCACCGACACGGTGCTCCTGCGCCGCAAGCTGCTGGCTGACCATATGGGCGGCGGCACCGTGGCCGAGGTCGCCACCCGCTCCATCGGATTGGCCCTGGGACAACTGCTCGCCCAGCGCGGCAGCGAGCGCATCCAGCAGCACTTTCTGGCATTCGCCCGGCGCCAGGGACTGGTGCCGGACAATCTCCGTATGCGCGATTGGTACGAAGAGTATGCGGGACTCGCCGAGCGGCTGAGGCGGGAGTGGGAGCAGTCTCTAATGGAGCGGTTGCCCGACGCCGATCTGGCCGCATTGTGCCAGTGGATGGGCGAGCGGTTCTTTCCGTTCGAGACCGCCGGATTCACCGAGTGCCGGGTGCGCTTCGCACCCTTCGGGACCACGGATTCGATCCTCACCATCCTGCTCACCGAGGCATTCACAAACATGTTCAAATACTATGCGTCGACCGAGAACGCCGCGAGTCGCGCGACCTGGGCCATGGGCGAGGATCTGGCCTCGCTCGCGCTGAGCAACCCTACCACGCCCAACGCCGCCGCCATGGTCAAGGGCAGCGGCCGCGGCCACGATTTCCTGCGGCTGCTGACCCAGAAGCTGGGCGGCAACGCCTCGACCGAGCGCGACGGGAACGTTTTTTCGCTTTCGCTGACCCTGCCCGCGTATCTATTGACGGAGCATCGCCCATGAGCCATTTCCTGTGGATCGAAGATTTCGAGAGCGATGTCCGCACCACCGTCGACCAAGTGTTCGGCCTGGCCGGCTGCCCGACCTCGCTGCGCGCACTCAAGCCCTGGCTGAGCGAGCGCGGGGTAATCCTGAAGACCACCTTTTTCGAGGCATTGCGGTTCGTCCGCAACCCGGAGCGCCTGAGCGCCGTCGATTACGTGGTGATCGATATCGATCTCAAGCCCTACGAGGACTATGACCTGGACGACCCAGAGTCGGTCGCCGAAATTCACACCTTCCTCAAGGAGCGGCAATACCTCGCGGACCCTCGCGATCTGGAGCAGCCGCTGGGTCCCGGCTGGAGCGCGGCGGCGAGCGAGCTGAAAAAGGTGGCCGGTTATCACATCTTTACGGAGCTTTTGATCGAGGCCGGATTTCCCAAGGGCCATATCCTCTTCTGCTCCAATCACGGCGACCAGCTCACCTCCATCTCGCACGCCTTCGAGGCCGCCAAGCTAACCCCGCCGCGGATCTATACCAAACGCGACGACTATGTGGCCGGCTGGACCGCCGAGAAGGGCCTGGATGCCTATTCGGTGCTGCGCCGCGGCATCCTGCTCGGATGTGCCGCCGCCGCCCAGCGCTTAAGCTCCAACGACCAGGAAGAGACCGTCTTCTGCCGGTTTTTCAAGCGCGAAGAGGAGCCGGAGTGGCCCCCGGGTCCGACTACCCCAGGCTATCTGCACGACTATCTCACCAATTTGAGCGTACTGCTCCCGCTGCGTCCCCCAGGGTCCATTCAGGAGCGCAAGCAGCGCTATCGGATTTTCGTGCATGTCTTAGGCAAGGAATGGGACAAGCGCGCCAAGGTGGCTCATTTGCTGGACCGCGGAGACGCCATCGCAACCTATGGCACCATCATCAAAGAGGTCCGCAACTGGACATCCCACACCCAGCTCCTGGACGACCTGAGCGAGGCCGATGTCGCCTATATCTTTATGCTGAATCTGCGGGCCATGTTCGGCTTTGCCCCCGAGGCCGAGACCCACGAGCGTCTGCTGCTCGGGCTCCTGGAGCGCGCTTTCGGCGGCGTGAGCGAGGAGGAGGCCCGCGAGATCATCGGAAACACCCTGGAGGACCGCCGCATCCCCCTGGACACCGTGTATTTCGAGCTCAAACGAACGCTGGAGGATCTGCGCGGCACCGACGAGACGGACCGGCATTTCGACCAATTGGTCAGAGACTTGCAACGCGAGCTCGGTACCCAGGGCGATTTCTGGGACGGCGGGTTTTTTCTGCAAAGCCTGTACCGGATGTTCTGGTATTACCCCAGCCGCATGCGCCGACCCAAATACGGCTGGGGTGCGGGCGAGGATGCCGCGAGCGCATCGCTCTTTCGCCACTACGACTTCGGACGCGGCCACCCGCGGAGCTTTCTGTTCCAGCTCGCCAGACGCATTCTGCTGCGGAGCTTCCCCACGCTCGCTCAAACGCCGGGCATTTGAGCGAGCGTCGATCGGTTCGCAGCGCCAGCCAAGAGATCCTCCACCACAGCCCCGTCCGCCATGCGGATGCGCCGCCGCGCCCGTGCGCCCAAGGCGGGATCGTGGGTGACGACCACCAGGGTGAGCCCTTTGGCGTTGAGACCCTCGAGGATCTGGATGACCTCCTCTCCGGAGGCGCGATCCAGGTTGCCTGTGGGCTCGTCCGCCAGGATCAGGCTGGGCTCCATGACAGTGGCCCGGGCGATGGCGACCCGCTGGCGCTGCCCCCCCGAGAGCTGGTCCGGGCGGTGCTCGGCGCGCGGCGCGAGCCCCACCGCGTCGAGCATCCGCGCGACTCTGGGCCGACGCTCCCGCGGTGCGATCCCGGCCAGGACCAGTGGCAGCTCGACATTCTCGAAGGCGGTGAGCCTTGGTACGAGATGGAAAGACTGGAAGACGAACCCGATGCGCTCCCGGCGCAGCCGGGCCCTGCCCTCCTCCGCGAGGGTAGTGGTCTCCACCCCGTCGAGCCGGTAGGTCCCTGCATCGGGGCGGTCCAGCAGTCCGAGGATGTTGAGCAGGGTCGTCTTGCCCGAGCCCGAGGGACCCATGACCGCAACATACTCGCCATCCTCCAGGAGGAGCGTCACATCGCGCAGGGCATGGACCGGCTGGTCCCCGACCTGGAAGGTGCGCGCGAGTCCCTGCAGTGCGATCACTGGCCGGCCGCCTTGGCCATAGCGTCCACGGTTTGGCTTTCGGCCACCGCCCGGGCACCCGCCGCGACGCCATCCCGATCCAGGGACAGAATGACCGGATCCCCCGCGGCCAGACCGGAGAGGACCTGGGTCTGCTCCCAGTTGGCGACCCCCACCGCGATCTCCCGGGCCTCGATCCGCCCCATGGCGGTATCCAGCATCAGCACGCTCGGGGGCTCCCCCGCCCGCACCGCGGCGGTCGGGATGCGCAGCACCCCCTCCCGCCGCTCCGCCACGATCTCCACGTCCGCGCTGTAGCCGGCCAGCAGCGGGCTGTCCCGGGGCGGATCGGCGATCTCCACCTCCACTTCCACGGTGCGCGCCTGCTTCTCCAAATCCAGCACATAGGGGGCGATGCGACGCACGGTCCCGGCGAAGGTCCGATCCCCGAAGGCATCCAGGGTGACCCGGGCGGGCAGGCCCAGGCGCACCTTGGCTGCGTCCACCTCGTCGATCGGCGCCGAGATGTAGTAGCAGCTGTCGTCGATCAGGTCCACCGCGGGCGGGGTGGGGATGCCCGGGGGAGAGGGTGTAACGTATTCGTTAACCTCCCCCGAGACCTCTGCAATCACCCCATCGAAGGGGGCGGTGAGCCTGGTACGCTCCAGCTGCGCCCGGACCACCCCAAGCTGTGCGGTGCTGACCCGGGCGGTCGCCCGGGCAGCCTCGCAGTCCGCCTGACCCGCCTGGGCGCCGGTGACCGCCCGGTCAACCAGCTCCTCGGAAGCCATGCGCCGCTCCTGGAGCTTGCGCTGCCGATCGGCCTCCCGCGCGGCATTGTCCGCGTTGAGGCAAGCGGCACGGGCACGCGCCTCCCCCGCCTCCGATTCCCGCTCGGCCAGCGCCCGCTGGGCCTCCAGGTCATGATTCCACAGCTCCAGCAGGATCTGGCCGGCCTTGACCCTATCGCCTTCACGGACCCTAAGCGCGGCAATCTGACCCCCGATGCCAGGGGCCAGCTTTGCCCGTCGGCAAGCCTTGACCGTCCCGGCCCGGGTGTTGGAGACGGTCTCCTCCACCGTGCCCAGCTCCGCCGCCCGCACCCGCACCTCGACCGGCCCTGGCCGCGACTGATACCACCAGGCCGCAGCGGCGGTGCCGAGTAGCCCGACGAGCAGCAAGGAGCGATAGGGGATGGGCATAGACGGACCGGGGCCTGCTGGGGTGTGCCATTGTAGCGAGCCAGTGCAGCGCACTGGTGCTCCATCGTCAGCCCCGGATGTCCCCGAGCCGACCGCCCGGCGCGGGTCAGGACCGCGGAGCCCCCATGACGGAACGGCATCGCTTGCTTGGACTGGCCCCGCGCCTCTATTTTTACCGGCACCGAGGTGCCGGGCCGGTGGTATCGTGTCCGTGCCCTGGAGCCTTGAAGGTTTGGGATACGCACCCCCAGGGGCGAAGCGGGTCGCGGCGACGGTGAATGACATGCGCAGAACGAATAAGGTCGGGGCGGTGCAGATGGTCACCGGTCCAAACGTGGACGCCAACCTGCTGGAGGCCGAGCGGCTGATCCGGGAGGCGGCGGAGGCAGGGGCGGGGCTCGTGGTCCTGCCCGAGAGCTTCGCCTTTATGGGCCAGCGCGGGGAGGATCAGGCTGCCCTGCGGGAGACAGAGGGCCAGGGGCCGCTCCAAACATTCCTGTCGCGGGTTGCAGCGCAGCAGCGGGTCTGGCTGGTCGGCGGCACTATCCCCGTGGCGAGCGCCGATCCTGGCCGGATTCGCGCCGCTTGCCTGGTTTTCGACGACCGCGGACGGCAGGTGGCCCGCTACGACAAGATTCATCTCTTCGATGTCTGCGTGCCCGAGAGCGAGGAATGCTTTCAGGAGTCCGCAACCATAGAGCCCGGCTCGGAGCTGCTGGTCCTGGATTCCCCCTTCGGTCGGCTCGGGGTGGCCGTCTGCTACGACCTGCGTTTCCCGGAGCTGTTCCGCGGCATGCTGGATCTGGGTATGGAGCTGGCGGCGATCCCCGCCGCGTTCACAGCCATGACCGGCAAGGCCCACTGGGAGATACTGGTACGCGCCCGCGCGATCGAGAATCTCGTTTATGCGGTCGCCGCCGGCCAAGGCGGGGTCCACTGTAACGGGCGCGAGACGTACGGACACAGCATGATTGTGGACCCCTGGGGGACCCCGCTCGCCCAAGCGCCCCGCGGCGCTGGCTTCGTCTGCGCAGCCCTGGACCCGGAGCTCCAGCGTTCGGTGCGCCGCAACTTCCCGACCATCGACCACAGGCGTTTGAAATGAGACCGATGCGCCCGCAAGATCTGCCGAGCCTGGAGCGCTCGGCCGATATGACTGAATGGCACCAGGCATTTTCCCCGATTCGATGCGGATCGATTCACGTATCCCAGCCGATCGTCCCTACCAGCGAAGCACCCTAATGAACGACCCCATCGCCATCGCCCGTCAGAGCATCCTCACCCCCGCCGGACTCGCCCTGCGGGATCTGGAGCGGCTGATCGGGCTCCTTGCGGGTCCGGACCTGGACGCGGCCGATATCTATTTCCAGTCGAGCCGGCTGCAATCCTGGGTGCTGGAGGACGGCATCATCAAGGACGGCAGCTTCAGTATCGAGCAGGGTGCGGGACTGCGCGCGGTCAGCGGGGAGAAGACCGGATTTGCCTATTCGGACGAGCTCGCCTTTCCAGTCCTGGCCCAGGCCGCCGGTGCGGCCCGAGCCATCGCCAAGGGCGGACGCAACGGACAGGTGCGGGTGGGCGAGGTGCCAGCCGGGCGCCGGCTCTACGAGCCCATGAACCCCATCGAGAGTCTCCGGGACGAGGACAAGGTGGAGCTTCTGAAGCGGGTGGACGCGGCTGCCCGAGAGACTGACCCACGCGTCACGGAGGTCATGGCGAGCCTGGTCGCGGTCCAGGACACGGTCCTGGTGCTGGCCGACGACGGGACCCTGGCGGCAGACGTGCGCCCATTGATCCGGCTCAATGTGACCGTGATCGCCGAGGAGAACGGCCGCCGGGAGCAAGGCGGGAGCGGCGGCGGCGCCCGGGCGAGCTTGAGCTGGCTTCAGGTCGAGGACCGCGCACTGGGCTTCGCCCGGGAAGCGGTGCGACTGGCGCTGGTCAACCTGGAGGCCGAGCCGGCCCCGGCGGGCGGCATGACCGTGGTACTGGGCGCCGGTTGGCCCGGGGTCCTGCTCCACGAGGCGATCGGTCACGGACTGGAGGGCGACTTCAACCGCAAGGGCACCTCGGCCTTCTCCGGGCGCTTGGGCGAGCGGGTGGCAGCCCCGGGGGTCACTGTGGTCGACGACGGGACACTACCCGGCCGGCGCGGGTCTCTCAACATGGACGACGAGGGCACCGAGAGCCAATGCACCGTGCTGATCGAGGACGGCATTCTGCGCGGATACATGCAGGACAAGCTCAACGCCCGACTCATGGGCGTGGCCTCCACCGGCAACGGCCGGCGCGAGTCCTATGCCCATCTGCCCATGCCGCGCATGACGAATACCTACATGCTGGCCGGCACCCGGGACCCCCAGGAGATCATCGCCTCCGTGGACAAGGGGCTCTATGCGGTAAACTTCGGCGGCGGCCAAGTGGACATCACCTCGGGCAAGTTCGTCTTTTCCACCAGCGAGGCCTATCTGATCGAGAAGGGTCGCATCGGCCGGCCGGTCAAGGGAGCGACCCTGATCGGCAACGGGCCGGACGTGCTGACGCGGGTCAGCATGATCGGCAACGACCTGATGCTGGATGCGGGCGTGGGCACCTGCGGTAAGGAGGGCCAGAGCGTCCCGGTGGGCGTCGGCCAGCCGACGCTGCGGATAGACGGACTCACGGTGGGCGGGACCAACGCCCATGACGACGACTGACGCCAGCGTCCGCACCGCGCAGACGCCCCGCCCCCGGGCCTGGATCCCAGGCCCCTCGCGCCTTCCGATCGACTAGACACCATCTTAAAAGAGCGCCCCCATGTCTATTACCGCCACAGAGGATACAGTCGAGCGCCTGGCGCGGCTCCAACAGACCATCGAAGATCTGCTTGCCGAGGCCAAGCGTTGC
Organism: uncultured Gammaproteobacteria bacterium; assembly: GCA_963780725.1. Classification (GTDB taxonomy): domain Bacteria; phylum Pseudomonadota; class Gammaproteobacteria; order Chromatiales; family Chromatiaceae; genus Thiodictyon. Next base: position 1,341,926 of record CAWACV010000001.1, on the reverse strand, counting down.
GGCGCCAGCGCCGCCGAGGCCTCGGTGGGGGCCAGCGCGGGTCTGGAGGTGGCCGTACGCCTGTGCGAGGTGGAAACCGTAGAGCACACCCGGGACAACGGGCTCGGGGTAACGGTTTATTTCGGCCACTGCAAGGGCTCCGCCAGCACCACAGACCTTTCTCCAGGTGCGCTCCGCGACGCAGTCCAGGCCGCTTGCGCCATCGCACGCCACACCCAGGGCGACCCCTGCGCGCACCTCGCGGACGCGGACCTGATGGCCCGCGAGACCCCGGATCTGGACCTCTACCACCCTTGGGCGCTGGGGGTCGAGGAGGCGATCGCCATCGCCACCGCCTGCGAGGACTCGGCCCGCGGATTCGACCCCCGGATCGTCAATTCCGAAGGTGCGTCCATCACGACGCACACGGGCCTCGCGGTCTACGGCAACAGCCACGGATTCGTCGGCGGCTATCCCACCAGCCGCCACGGGCTGAGCTGTGCGGTGGTAGGGGAGGACGCGGAGGGCATGCAGCGGGACTACTGGTGGACCAGCGCCCGCGCGGCTGCCGACCTGGAGGACGCGGCGCACGTCGGGGCGCGGGCGGCCGAGCGCACCGTGGCCCGGCTCGGGGCGCGCCAGATCGGCACCTGCCAGGCCCCGGTGCTGTTCCGCGCGGAGGTAGCCGCCGGGCTGCTGCGTAGCCTCGTCTCGGCCATCTCCGGCAGCAGCCTGTATCGGCGCTCGAGCTTCCTGCTCGACCACCTGGGCGAGCGGATCTTCCCCGACTTCGTGCGGATCTACGAGGAGCCACACCTGCCGCGCGGTCTGGCCAGCGCGCCCTTCGATGGCGATGGGGTGGCCACCTGGGCCAAGGACCTGGTGAACGAAGGGGTGCTGCGGACCTATCTGCTCGACGCCTACTCAGGCTGCCGTCTGGGTATGCCGACCACCGGCAACTCCGGGGGCGTGCGTAATTTGGGCATCGCCATGGGGGAGCTGGACCGGGCGGGCATGATCGCCGCCCTCGACACCGGGCTTCTGGTCACCGAGCTGATGGGCCACGGGGTCAACGCGGTCACCGGGGATTATTCTCGGGGTGCCTCGGGCTTCTGGGTGGAGCGCGGGGAGATCCAGTTCCCGGTGGAAGAGATCACCATCGCCGGAAACTTAAAGGAGATGTTCGCGGGTCTCCAGGCAGTGGGCAACGACTGCGACTTCCCCGGCAGCACCCGCACCGGCTCCTGGCTGATCGACAGGATGACCATCGCCGGGCAATGAACTAGGCCCGCACGGACACCCTGGTCCGCCCCGGCTGAGCCCGGTTAGCGAAAGGGCCCGACGCTCGGTCAAGGCTCCCCGCGCCGCGACCGTATCCGGGCACTGTTCTTGGCACGCCTTGAACGTACCTTGCTTCAGGGCGGAGTGCCCCCATAACGCCGCCCCCCTCGGCCTCATTTGCCCGATAGAACCACCCGGTTCTGCGCGTCGTCGATGGTGACCCGGAAACGTCCGAGCACGCTCATGCCAAGCAGTGCGCTGCCGCCGAGCTTGGAGTCTTCGATAAAGGCGGCCTCTACCCCTGGGACCCGCTGGCCGCCCAGCCATACGCCAGCCAGGGTGCCGAGCTTGGCGTCCACTGCGCCATTGGCCGTCTGGACCCGTTGGGTGCGCAGCGCCGCGGGCTGTATACCGAGCTGTGCGATGAGCGAGAGGGGGAGCACGACGAAATCGGCCCCGGTGTCGAGCAGCAGGACGCGCTGAACCTTCTGGCCGTTATCTCCTTCCAGTGCCAGGGTCAGTGCATGGGAGGTCCCCTTACGCTGGCTTTCGAGCACGATCTCCGCCCCCGAGGCCGGCTCCGCGGGGGCCTGGTCGGCCGGGGGCGCGACCGCGCCGGTACCTCCGGGCGGACCCCCATAGCCCGCCTTCGAGCCCAGGATGAGCACGCGCTCCACGCCCTTGGTGCCCTGCACGATCACGTAGTCGAACCCATCGAGCAAGGCGTTGAGGCGCCCCAGGAGATCCGCCCCTTCGGCACGGCCCTTAGACTCGCGCGTGATTTCCAGATGCGCGTCGTCGATCTGGAAGCCGTACTGCGCCTTCAGACGCTCCAGCTCCTGGGCCACGTCCAACGGGGGGCCTCCGTGGACCGCACCGGCCGCGCTCAGGGTCAGAAGCCAGACGATGGAGAGTCGGGTGCGGACGCGTCTCATGGTTGCGGGGCTCCGGTTTGGCGCGTGGGCAGGGCGTGCCGAGAACGCGTGGCGAGCGGCGAGTTTCGGATTGTCTATCGGAGAGATACGGGCGTGCAAACCGGAGCGTTCAGGCGCTTGTCGTCTCGAATCGCCTTGACGGCGGCGAGCGCAAGGCAGTTAAGACTGCGGTGGACGCGTCGGGATGCCGAGCGAAACCCCGGTCTCCGGTGACGAAAGACGCCCGGTAGGGACCGGTGCGCACCGTGTCTGGAAACTCAGGCCCCGGTGCATGGGTCCTTGGCGCGCATCGCTGCAGCGGTTATCTTGCAGAGTCGCCCGTCGCCCACGGACCAACTCTCTGGAGAACCAGCGTTGCCCAAGACCCCGGCCGCCCCCGCCAGCGACCCCGCCCTGCTGGACCTCGTCGTCCGCTGTACCGCCCGGGCCCCCGCAACTGCCGAGCGCCTGAGCTCGGTTAAGCGGATCTCGCTCGCATCGGGGAGGCTCGTCAGAGTCGCAATCCACCCGTGACCCGACGCTTGGGGTCCGGACGCCGCCGGGCCGCCGCCCTGATCCTGGCGGCACTTGGTGCGGCCGGTTTGTGGGCCGCCGGCTGGGTCGCGCAGCCCCAGGCGCAGACCTGCCGGGTCGATCTGGTCCTGGACGGGGACTCGATGCGCCTCGACTGCGGCGGAGAGACTCGGGAAGTACGCTTGCACTGCATCGACGCCCCAGAGCGCGATCAATCCCCCTGGGGTAAGCAGTCTCGGCACCATCTTCGGGAGATCGCGCCACAGGAGGTGGAGCTCGAGGCCCTGGAGCTGGACCGTTTCGGACGAGTCGTGGGGAATGTCTATGCCCCCGGAAAACACCGTCGGCTCATCAACCTGGAGCAGGTGCGCGCGGGCCAGGCTGCGGTCTACGAGCGGTATTGCACGGACGGGCGCTTCCCCCGCGCGCAGCTCGCGGCGCGCAAGGCTCGCCTCGGGATCTGGTCCAAACGGGGGGAGCAGCAGACGCCCTGGATCTTCCGCCACCGCCAGCCCCGGTGAGCCGGCCAGCTCGACCGTTGCGCGACGCACTGAAAGGGCACTTATAGAGTTTCGAATCCCATGTTCTGGAAATTCTTGTTGACGGCGGGTCTGATCGTCGCCGCTTATCTCACGCTGAGGGCACGCATGAACGGCCCGGCGCCCGCCGGCGCCAGGCGTCCGCCGACACTGGACTGGGGGGCGGGCCGGCATCCGATCAAAATCCTGGCCCTGGCGGTGCTCGCGATCATGGCCCTGGGCTCGGCCTGGTACTTATGGCGGGGCTGGGAGTATGCGAGCCGCATCTTGACAGTCCAGGTGGTGAACGCAAGCACCGGCGCCATAGTCCCGTACCAGGCACGCCGCCGCGACATCGACGGGCGGGTTATCCACACCCTGGACGGGCGGGAGATCCGACTCGCAGACGTGGAACGTATGATCCTGACCGAGGCTAGTCAGTCCCGCTGATTCCAACCTGGCCGCGATCGCGATCCGCTCGCACCGGATACCGATCGGCGCCTGGTGTTCCCACCAGAGCGGCCCAAACTGGTGGGCAGGGGTTGCTAACCCCAGCCTTGTATTAACCCTCCAAGCAGTCTGCCTATGTCCCGACCTATCGCCTCGTTGCTGATCGCGATCCTCATCCTCGGCCTGGGCGTCGGCGGCTTCATGCTACTCAAGGCGACTCGGCCCAAGCCCCCGGCGGTGGCCCAACAGGAACGGGTGTGGCGGGTGGAGACCCGGGCGGTATCCCCCGCGGACCACCGTCCTGTGCTTGCGCTGTTCGCCCGCGTGGAGGCGCCGGACCGAATACGTGCGGCGGCCCCGGTATCCGGTCGTCTTCTGGAGGTGCTGGTGCGCGACGGCGACCGGGTGGATGCGGGCACCCTGCTCGCCCGGCTCGATCCCCAGGACCTGGAGCCGCGACTGGCCCAGGCCCGGGCCGAGCTGGACAAGGAGCGGCTCCGGCTCGTCCACGACCGGGAGGCACTGGATCAGGAGCGCGCACTGCTGGCCCTGGCCGAGACCGCCGTCGGGCGGGCAGACAAGGTTCAATCGAAAAAGCTGGGCACTGCCTCGGATGTGGACCAGGCACGCGAGCAGCTTGCCCGGGCGCGTCTCTCGGCGACGCTGCGCGAGCAGTCGATCGCCGAGCACCCGGCCCGGCTCGCGGCCCTGGAGGCACGGCTGGCGGAGGCGCAACGAGACGCCGCACGGGGTGCAATCTTGGCCCCCTTCGCCGCCCGTATCGGCACCGTAGAGGCAGGGGCCGGGGATCAGCTCCAGCCCAATCAGACCATTCTGACCCTGTATCCGGTGGACGGGCTCTATCTGCGGGCAAAGGTTCCGGGCAACCGCGGCGAGGAGCTGCGTGCCGCGCTCGCTGCCGGGGAGCGCCTCACCGCTCGGGCCAACCATGCGGGCCAGCCATTGACCGCAACCCTGGAGCGACTGGCCGGCGAGGCTGATGCACGAGGAGTTGACGCACTGCTGAAGCTCGACCCGGGTCCGGGCGGTCCGCCCAATGTCCCGATCGGCGCCTTCGTGGACCTGCTCCTGGAGCGCCCGGCGGCACCCGACACCATTGCGCTCCCATTTGCCGCGCTCAACGGCGGAGACCGGGTCTTTGCCGTGAGCGACGGACGGCTTAAGGGGGTTCCCGTAGAGCGGGTGGGCGAGGTCTCGCAGGGCGGGGCCAGCGAGGTGCTGGTGCGTGCACCGGACTTGAAGCCCGGTGCGCGGGTCATGGTCACCCATCTGCCCAACGCGGTGGACGGACTCAAGGTAGAAGACCTGGGCGGGGTCAGCCGGCTCTCCCAGATGCAGGCTCGGCCGGGCGCCGCCTCCCAACCGGAGACCGTCCGATGAAAAAGGGCCTGATCGCAGTCTTCGCCCGCCATAAGCTGCTGGCCAACCTGCTGATGGCTCTGATCTTCGCGGTCGGCGGGCTGGCGCTCACTCGGATGAACATCCAGTTTTTCCCCAATTTCGCCCTGGACGTGATCGCAGTGCGCGTGGTGTGGAGCGGGGCCTCGGCGGAGGACGTGGAGAACGGTATCGTCATCCCATTCGAGGAGCGCCTGAAGACCGTCGATGGCCTGAAGCGGATGACATCCACGGCCACCCAGGGCATCGCCAGCCTGTCCCTGGAGCTGACCGAGGGCACGGATCCGCTGCTGGCCCTGGATCAGGTACGGCAGCGGGTCGACGAGTTTCGCAACCTTCCGAAGGACGCCGAGACTCCCCAGGTCAGCCGGATCACCCGCTACGACACGGTGGCGCGGCTCCTGGTCTCGGGTCCGAGCCTTCAAGATCTGCGTCCCTGGGTGCGCCAGTTCGAGCGCGAGCTCCTGGCGCGCGGAATCGACCGGGTGGACATCGCAGGCCTGCCCGAGGAGCGCATCGCCATCGAGGTCCCGGGCCGAGTCCTCGAGACCCTGGGACTATCGCTCGACGGGATCGGCGAGCAGGTGGGTCGGCTCTCCCAGGACCTGCCCTCCGGTGTGGCCGGGGAGGCCGACGGTGCGCGCGAGATCCGCGGTCTGGAGCAGCGGCGCGAGCCGGTCGCCTTCGAGGACCTGAATATTGTGAGCGACGGCCGCGGATTGGTGCGCCTGGGCGACGTGGCGACCATCGTCCGGGAGGCGCGCCCGGCGTCTCTCGCGATGACCGAGGTCGAAACCGAGACCGTCCGCTCCCACGGAACGGCCACGGTGGAGCTGCTGGTGCAGCGCGCCGAGACCGGACATTCGCTGCGCGCCGCCCGGCTCTTCCAGCAATGGCTGGACGACACCCGTCCGAGCTTGCCCCCCACGATACAGATCGCGGTCTTCGACGAGCAGTGGCAGCTCATTCGCGACCGTATCGATCTTTTGCTGGGCAACGGCATCCAGGGATTCGCACTGGTGCTTCTGTTCCTGTTCGTCTTCCTGCCCGGTCGCGTGGCCCTGTGGGTCGCCATGGGCATCCCCACCGCCTATTTGGCCGCACTGGCGCTCCTGTGGCTGTTCGGCGGCACCATCAACATGATGAGCCTGTTCGCGCTCCTGCTCACCCTGGGCGTGATCGACGACGACGCCATCGTGATCGGAGAGTACGCGGAGTCGCGCTTCCGCATGGGCCTGCCGCCGGCGGAGGCGGCCATCGCCGGCGCGCGGCGCATGTTCTGGCCGGTCACCGCATCGGCACTCACCACGGTCGCAGCCTTCCTGCCCCTGATGCTGGTGGGCGGGATCATGGGTAATATCCTGTGGGACATCCCATTCGTGGCCATCATGGTGCTGATTGCCTCGCTGATCGAGGTCTTCCTCATCATGCCGGCGCACCTGCGCTCGGCCTTCAGTCATCAGGTCCAGCAGACGACCCCGGCCTGGCGCAAGCGGGTGGACTCGGGCTTCGACTATTTCCGCGATCGCTTATACCGGCCCCTGGTGGTCCGCTCGCTGCGCTATCGGGCCATCACCGTGAGCCTGGTCGCTGCACTCATGATTCTCACCGTGGGGTTGCTGGCCGGCGGGCGCATCGCATTCGTCTTCTTTCCAACCCCGGAGGCTCAGATCGTCTTCGCCAACGCCACCTTCGTGGCCGGTACCCCGCGCGATCACACCCAAGCCTTTCTGGCCGAGCTTGAGCGCGCGCTGAGCCAGACCGACCGGGATCTGGGGGGAGGACTGGTCGAGGCAGCGGTCGCCAGGCTCGGGGCCACTGTGGCGGTGGAAGTAGGGGCCGGGGCGCGCGGAGACCAGCTCGCATCGGTGCTGGTCCAGCTTGTCCCCTCCGAGCGACGATCCGTGCGCAACGAGGAGTTTCTGGCCGCCTGGCGGAGCAACGTCGCACTGCCCGCAGGGATCGAGAGCCTGGCCATCTCCACCCGTAAGTCGGGCCCCCCGGGACGCGATCTCAACGTGCGGCTCACCGACGACGACTCCCAGGCGCTCAAGTCCGCCGCCCTGGATCTTGCCCAGAGCCTCGAAGGAATACCGGGAGTCTCGGATATGGTGGACGACATGCCGTTCGGCCGGGAGCAGCTCATCTACCGGGTCTCACCGGCGGGCCAGTCGCTGGGCGTGACCACCGAGCTCTTGGGCCGGCAGCTGAGAGCCGCGTTCGACGGGCACCTGGCGCAGCTCGTCCAGGTGGGCTCGGACGAGCTGGAGGTGCGGGTGCTGCTTCCGCGCGCCGAGCGCACCCGGCTCGACGCGCTGGAGCAGCTGCGCATTCGCCTGCCGGATGGACAGTTCGTCCCCCTGGACACGGTAGCCGACTGGGAGACCCGGCGCGGGTTCGAGGCACTGCGACATGCGGACGGACGGCTCGCGGTGGAGATCACGGCCGACGTGAACCGCGCCCAGAACACCCCGGACGGGGTGCGTCAGACACTGGAGCGTGACCTGCTGCCGCCGCTGGTAGCCCGATACGGGGTGGGCTATAGCTTCGAGGGTCGCGCCGCGGACCAGCGAGAGACCTTGGGCGACATGAAAATGGGTCTGTATCTGGGGCTTGGGCTCGTGTTTCTGATCCTGGCCGCGGTCTTTTCGAGCTGGGGCTGGCCGCTGGTGGTCATGACATCCATCCCGCTCGGGCTCGTGGGTGCCGTGGTCGGTCATTGGATCATGGGGATCGACCTGACCCTGCTGTCGCTCTTCGGGCTGTTCGGGCTCTCCGGCATCGTGGTCAACAACGCCATCATCCTGGTCAGCATGTATCAGGAGCTCCGCCACGCCGGTATGGAGGTGGACAAGGCACTGGAAGAGGCCGCCTGCTCGCGCCTGCGCGCCATGCTGCTCACCTCGGTCACCACGGTGGTGGGCCTCGGGCCGCTACTCTTCGAGACCAGCCTACAGGCCCAATTCCTCATCCCCATGGCCGTGTCGCTCGCCTTTGGGATCGGCTTTGCGACCGTGCTGGTGCTCATCTTCACCCCGGCGCTGCTGTCGCTGCACGAATCCGCACATCGGCGCATTGCCGGGTGGTTCGAACCTGCGCCGAAGCTACTGGACAACGAAGGGTAGCGGATGCTCCCGTGCTGGGCGAACGCTGTTCCACGCGCCTGTCAACCGCGCGCAAGTAGACCGGCAACGGTATCGCAGGCCGGCAGGACGGCTCGCAGTCAGTACCGCCCGTCCCGATCCACCCACCGCCATGCCGCAGCCAGCCCCAGCAGTGCAGCCAGCGCCCCGGCCCCGAAGGTGACCATGGGTCCGGAGCCGGACCACAGGAGCCCCCCGGCCAGGCTGCCGGCCGCACCGCCGGCGCCGAAGCTCAGACTGTTGTAGAGCGCCTGACCGCGTCCCTGGGTGCGCCCGGGGAAGTAATGATGGACCAGATGTATGGCTGAGGCATGGAAGGTACCGAAGGTCGCGGCATGCAGCGTCTGAGCGATGACCTGGACCGGGAACCAGTCCACAAAAACTCCGATCAGTATCCAGCGCAGGGCGGCGAGGCCGAGGCTCCAGAGCAGGACGCGGCGGGCGCCGAGCCGCAGCAGAAGCCGGTGCATGACCAGGAACACCAGCACCTCGGCCACCACACCCAGGACCCAGAGCGCACCCACCTCGGGGCTGGAATAACCGGCTGCCTTGAGATGGATCGAATAGAAGGCGTAATAGACCCCGTGGCCCGCCTGCATGAAAAAACACGCGGCCAGGAAGGCCAGGACCTCGGGCCGGCGCAGCAGCCGCCGCAGCGACGGTGCAGTGCCGTCCCCCAAGGCCGGGGGGCTGTCCGGGACCGCCAGGGTCGCAACCCACAGGACGGCCAGGAGCGCGAGTATCCATATCGGCACCACCGCGAACGGGGCCGAGCCAAGCTGGACCCCAAGCGCCCCTGCGACCAGGATGAAGCCCACGGAGCCCCACACCCGCACCTGGGCGTAACGGGAGGGACGGTCGCCCAGGTGATTGAAGGTCACGGACTCCATCTGAGGCAGCGCCGCGTTCCAGAAAAAGCTGAAGCAGGCGATGGCGGCGGCCATGCCACAGAAGCCTGCGGCGGCGAAGACCCCTCCGAAGGCGAGTGCTGCGGCAAGCGAGCCGTAGCGCACCAGCGGCATGCGCCGGCCGGTGCGGTCCGCGATATGGCCCCAGATCATGGGGGCGACGATCTTGGTCCCTGCCAGGATGGCCATGAGCTGGCCGATGGCGAGCGCGTCGAACCCGCGCGACTGGAGATAGAGCCCCCAGTAAGGCACCAGCGCCCCCAGGGAGGCGAAATAGAAGAAGTAATAGGCGGATAGCCGCCAATAGGGCAACCCGTCGCTACGCCGGGCGATCGCCCGAAGAAAGGCGGATCTCACGCCGAGGCGCCAAAACGCCGAGAAGAACTAATTCGAGCGGTGCGCTCCGATCGCTCGGCAGGCTGAGCCTTCCGGGCGGCGGTCGCACCGGATCCAATGAGCGCCCCTGGCGCCTTGGCGTGTGCAAATCCCGGGTTCGAGTCGGGCTCGGCAGGCATCAGCTGGGGACGTGCCCCGGGATCGACGGGGTCGGCGGGACGACGTCCGCGTTCTGGCCTCGGTGGCGCAGCCAATGGTCCATGAGCACCAAGGCAAGCATCGCCTCTGCGATGGGGGTGGCGCGGATACCCACGCAAGGGTCGTGGCGCCCGGTGGTGACGACCTCCGTGGCCAGTCCGTCGGAGCCGATGGTGTGGCCGGGAAGGCGCAGGCTGGAGGTGGGCTTGAGCGCCATGCGGGCCACGATATCCTGACCCGACGAGATCCCGCCCAGGACGCCCCCCGCATGGTTGGAGAGGAACCCCTGGGGCGTCATCTCGTCGCGGTGCTCGGTGCCCTTCTGCTCGATGCAGCCGAAACCGGCCCCGATCTCTACCCCCTTAACCGCATTGATGCACATGAGCGCATGGGCGATATCCGCATCCAGACGGTCGAAGATCGGCTCGCCCAAACCCACGGGCATGCCGCTGGCCACGACGGTCACCGCGGCCCCGATGGAGTTGCCCTCCTTGCGCAGCGAGTCCATGTAAGACTCCAACTCTGGGACACTCTGAGCGCAGGGCCAGAAGAATGGATTCTTATCCACCTGCGCCCAGTCGAATGTGCGCGGTCGGATAGGCCCGAGTTGGGAGAGGAAACCGCGAATGGTCACGCCGCAGCGCTCGGCCAGATATTTGCGGGCGATGGCGCCGGCCGCTACCCGTACCGCGGTCTCCCGGGCGGATGAGCGACCGCCGCCCCGATAGTCCCGAACCCCGTATTTCTGGTCGTAGGTATAGTCCGCGTGGCCGGGCCGATAACGGTTGGCGATCTCCGAATAGTCTTTCGAGCGCTGATCGACGTTGCGTATCAGCAGTCCGATCGGCGCCCCGGTGGTGCGGCCCTCGAAGACCCCGGAGAGGATCTCCACCTCATCCGGCTCTCGCCGCTGGGTGGTATGTCTGGACTGCCCCGGCTTGCGCCGGTCCAGATCCCGCTGCAAATCGGCCTCCGTCAGCGCTAACCCGGGCGGGCACCCGTCCACCACTCCGCCGATGGCCGGCCCATGGCTCTCGCCGAAGCCGGTGACGACGAAGAGTCTGCCGAAGCTGTTACCTGACATATGAGTAGCGAGTAGCGAGTGGCGAGTGGCGAGTGGCGAGCGGCGGGTGGCGAGGCGGAGACAGCGCTGGGAATCGATCGGCCCTCGCTACTCGCCACTCGCCACTTCTATTAATAAGCAGGCGGCGGCACGGTTTGCGCCGGGTTGAGCCAGGCGTTTCCCTTGGCCAGCACGTCCCGGGTCAGGGTGCTGGTGGCCTGGTGGAGCTTGACGCCATTGATAATATAGGTGTACCGGGAGCTTAAGTAATCGAACTCCGCCTGGAACAACTGCCGCTGAGCGTTCAACACATCCACCTGGGTTCGGGTACCTACCTCCAGTCCCGCCTGAGTGGACTCCAGAGAAGACCTGGCGGAGACGATAGCCGCCTGACGCGCCTTCACGTCCTCGATGCTCGAAGAGGATGCCCCGAAAGGCGTCCTTCACCTGCTGGTCCACCTTACGGCGGGTTTGGTCGAGCTGGTCCTGGGCGGCGCGAAACCGATAGCCCGCCTGGCGCGTGCGCGAGGCGACGGCACCGCCCTGATAGATCGGCACGTTCAGGATCAGGCCTGCAAAGGCAGAATCCGAGTTGGTGCTGAGATCCTGGTCCGAGCGGGACATGTTGTAGCCAGCCTGAAGCTCCAGGGTCGGGTACCAGCCGGATTTCTCGATCTCGATCTGCTTCTTGGCGGCTGCCGCGTTCTCAACGGCCGCGATGATGCCGAAGTTGCGGCGTAGCGCGGTATCCGCCCAGGTATCGATGTTATTCGGATCCGGTGGGGACAGGGGCAGCTTGTCGCCCAGGCGCGCAAGAGGGACGTGAATCGGACCCACGATGACCCGCAGCGCCTCCCAGGCGTTGTCCAGGACCGTCCTGGCCGTGATCAGATTTGCCTTGGACTTGTCGTAAGCGGCCTGGCTGTCGTTCACGTCGGTGATGGCCACCAGGCCCACATCGAAACGCTGCCTGGACTGCTCCAGCTGACGCTCGTCCGCGCGCACCAGGGCCTCCTGGACCGTCACCGCATCGGCCGCCTGGAGCACCTTGAAATAGGCCTCGGTGGTGCGCACCATCAACTCGATCTGCGCGTCCCGGTACTGCGCCTCCGCCTGCGCAATGGTGTCGTCAGTCTGCTTCAGCGTCATCCAGTTGCCGCGGTTGTAGACGGATTGAGTGACCACTGCGCTCGCTCCGTATTCGGGGAAGCTATCCCGGCGACTAAAAGAGCCGCGCTCGGTGCTGCCCCAGGCATTCACGTCGTTATAGCTGCCGGTCCCTTCGATACCGACGTTGGGAAGCAGCAGGGCGCGCGCTTGGGGCTTCGCCTCCCGGTCGGCAAAAAGCGTCTGCTCCGCCTCGCGGATCAGGGGGTCGCTGGTCACCGCCAGGTCGTAGATCTGGATCAGGTCGTCCGCGCGCACCGGGGAGACGCACAGGGTTAGAGGCACGATCAACAGGGCGGCGATCGGGTTGAGGGGGGATTTCCGCATCTGTAGGCTTCCTGTGACGGACGGGCGCAGCATCGGGCGGCCCGCGAGGGCGGCAGTATAGGCGACCCGGGGGAACGGGCTCAATCCGACGGGGGGACCGAGAGCGATCTCTCGGGTACCGATCGGGTACACTTTGCACCCTGCTCCCCCCCGAGTGCCACCACCATGGCCTGCGACCGCGACGACACGCCCCCTACCCTGCGCAGCCGCCCCTACAACTGGCGCGAGCTCGGCCGGATCGTGCTCGAGCATCGCCGCGAGCTGGTCCTCGCCAACCTGGCGGCAGTGCTGGCCACGCTGGTCGGCGTCCCTCAGCCCCTCCTGATGCCGCTCCTGGTGGACGAGGTGCTGCTCCACAAGCCGGGGGCGCTGACTGCCTGGGTGGACCGGATCTCCCCGGACGCCTGGCAGGGTCCGGTCTATTACATCGTGGCCATCCTGGCCCTTACCGTGGTCCTGCGCCTGATCGGCATGGGGCTGGGGGTGTGGCAGACCCGCCAGTTCACCTGCGTCTCCAAGGACGTCATCTATCGCATGCGCCGCGACCTGCTCGCACGCCTGCAACGGATCTCCATGGCCGAGTACGAGACCCTGGGAAGCGGTGCCGTCGCCTCCCACCTGGTGACTGACCTCGACACGGTGGACCACTTCGTCGGTGGGGCCACCAGCCGGTTCCTGGTGGCGATCTTGAGCATCCTGGGCACGGCCGTGGTGCTGCTCTGGATGAACTGGAAGCTCGGACTCTTTATCGTGCTCCTGAATCCGGTGGTGATCTATGCGACCACCGTCTTCGGGCGCCGCGTCTCGGCGCTGAAAAAGCGCGAGATCACCGCCTACCAGGCCTTTCAGGAATCGCTCTCGGAGACCCTGGACGCCATCCAGCAGATCCGCGCCGGCAACCGGGAGCGCTTTTACATCTCCCGGGCCATCGGGCACGCGCGGGACATCCGGGATTTCGCCACCGCCTTCGCCTGGAAGAGCGATCTGGGCAACCGGATCTCTTTCAACATCCTGATGCTCGGGTTCGACATCTTCCGGGCCATGGCCATGGTCCTGGTGCTTTCCTCCGGGCTCAGCATCGGCGAGATGCTGGCGGTCTTTGCCTATCTCTGGTTCATGATGGGACCGGTCCAGGAGGTGCTGGGCATCCAATACGCCTACCACAGCGCGGAGGCGGCCCTGGAGCGGATCAACCGGCTTCTGACCATGGACCTGGAGCCCGATTATCCCCACGTCTCCAATCCCTTCGCCGGCAAGTCGACGGTGGCCGTGGAGCTGAACGATATCCGCTTCGCCTATGGCCAGGGTCCGCTCGTGCTCAACGGGATATCGCTCTCCATTGCCGCCGGGGAGAAGGTCGCATTCGTCGGTGCGAGCGGCGGGGGCAAGACCACGCTGGTTCAGGTCATCCTGGGGCTCTACCCGCCGACCGGGGGTGAAGTGCGCTTCGACGGGGTCCCCGTCCAGCGGATCGGCATGGACGTGGTACGCGACCATGTCGCCACTGTCCTTCAACAGCCGGCGCTCTTCAACGACACGGTGCGCATGAACCTGACCCTGGGTCGCGACCTTCCGGACGCGGACCTGTGGCGGGCACTGGAGGTCGCCCAGCTTCGGGATGTCGTGGAGGATCAGGCGCAGGGGCTCGAGACCCTGGTCGGCCGCAACGGGGTTCGGCTCTCCGGCGGCCAGCGCCAGCGTCTCGCCGTCGCCCGCATGGTCCTCACCGACCCCCAGGTGGTGATCCTGGACGAGGCGACCTCCGCCCTGGACGGCGAGACCGAGGGTCGGCTCCACGCCGCCCTGACTGGATTCCTCAAGGGCCGAACCACCATCATCATCGCCCACCGCCTGACCGCCGTGCGGCAGGCGGACCGGGTCTATGTGCTCGAAGACGGTCAGGTCGCGGAGCAGGGCCGCCATGAAGAGCTGATCGAGCGCGACGGGCTCTACGCCGTCCTCTACGGGCGTCAGCAGGTCTAAGCAAGCAGGGCAAGCATCATGGGCCAGATCGTCGCAAGCGCCTTCCGCCCCGCCTGGTGGCTGCCGGGTCCGCATCTACAGACCCTGTGGCCCAGCCTGGCCAGGCACCGCCCGCGCCTGGCACTCGAGCGCCGCCGGGTGGAGCTGGCAGACGGGGACTTCATCGACCTGGCACTGGGCACCGGCACCGGCCCGCGCGTCCTCGTCATCCACGGACTGGAGGGGGACTTAAGCTCCCACTATGCCGGCACCCTGGTCGACGCACTGGCCCGCGGGGGCTACTCGCCCGTCTTCATGCACCTGCGCGGCTGCTCCGGGAAGCCCAACCGGCTCGACCGGTCCTATCACTCCGGGGCCAGCGAGGACCTCCACGAGGTCTTGGTCCAGCTCGCCGCGGACCCACAAGGCCCCCCGGTCGCTGCCATCGGGTTCTCCCTGGGGGCCAACCTGCTGCTCAAATATCTGGGCGAGCGCGGCGGCGCGGACAGTACCCAAAACGGCCCTCCCCTGCTGCGCGCCGCCATCGCCGTATCGGTCCCCTTCATGCTGCGCGACGCCATGCTCAGGCTGGACCTAGGCCCCTCCCGGATCTACCGGCGCTATCTGATCGGCAAACTCAAACGCGGCTTCCGGCGCAAGTTCGCGGACCGCCCCTGTCCGCTGAAGGTCGACTTGGACAGCATCCGCGACTTCAACCGCTTCGACGACGAGATCACAGCCCCGCTCTGCGGGTTCGACGGGGTCCGCGACTACTACGCCCGTGCGAGCTGCCGGCAATTTCTGCCGCGCATCGACACCCCCACACTCATCCTCCATGCCTCGGACGACCCCTTCATGTTTCCATCCACAGTCCCATTCGAGCATGAGCTGGGACCGGGGGTCACCCTGGAGCTCGCCCGGCGCGGCGGGCATGTGGGGTTCGTGACGGGCAGCCGGCCCTGGCGGCCGGTCTATTGGCTGGAGTGGCGGATATTGAATTACCTGAAAGAAACGTTCGTCTGCGCGGTTTGACCCTGCTTCCTCCCTAGCCCGAACCCTGCCAAATTTTCTGGCCTTATTGTTTTTCGGTTAGTTACGTCATGCGGCGGCGGGAAAGATGGCCAAAGTCGAGATAAAATAACCATGCTGGACCTGCTCGGGCAGACCGGCTCACCGTCAGTGACCGTGGGCTGCGCCACGGGGTGCTGATCGACCGCTAGGACCAGGCAACCGGGTCTGCAGCCAATAGGCCAGGTAGGCGACGCGAGCCTGGGGTCTGCCAGGGAAGGACCCTAAGCCACCCCGCGCCCCCAGGGCAGCATGCGCTCCAGCGCATGGTCGCGGCGGACATACTGGTGCCAGATGGCGGCGGCGACGTGCAGGCCGATCACGACATAGAAGAAGACCTCCATAGGCTCCCCGTGAAAGAGGTGCATCGCATCGTTGAGCCCCGGATTGTTCCCCACCAGGGACGGGATCTGGACGATACCGAAAAAGTCTGCGACCCGATCCTTGGAGGCGAGGCGCAGATAGCCGCCGATCGGGGCCAGGAGTGTGGCCAGGTTGAGCGCGACATGGGCCACCTTGGCGGCGGTCTGGCTCCAGCGCGGAGCGTCCACCGGGGCCGGCGCGCCAGCCAGGCGCGACCAGACGATACGCGCGATCACGACGAAGAAGATCAGGATGCCGAAGGAGACGTGCAAATTGAGGTACAGGGTGCGCAGGTCGGAGTCCTTGGGCGCCTCCCCGCGGAGCGTGTTGGTGACCAGGAGTCCGATCATCAACGCCACCACAGCCCAGTGAAAGAGCTGTGAGAGCGGGTTGTAACGTTGCACCGACGGGGTCTGGCTCATGGCATTGGAATCCTATCTTGGTTGACAAGCCCCCAATCTTCGCACATGAATTGGCATGAAACAGGGACGGCGGGACGGGCTTGCCCTGCGGCCGACCCCGGATCCGACCAGATCCGAGAGATGAGCCGCAGAGCGCGCGGAAGTCGAGGGGGAACGCAATAGCGTCATCCCGGCGCTTGGAGCCGCACGCCGATCGGCGCCTTAGCGCGACGGTCGGGCGGGCGCGGCCGGCGTCGACAGATCGAGCGGGGGCAGCCCGGCCGGGCCCTGAGGGCCCAGTGGGAGCGGGGCGACGCCCTCGGGCATCGGCTCCATGCGGGGATAGGCACTGCGGCGATCGTCCGCCCGGACGGTACCGCCCAGGGCGCGGGCCATCTCCTCCAGGCGGCTGTCGAGCAGAACCTTCCAGGACTTGGCGTCCTGCAGGAGCGAGACCACCTCGATGCGTCCATCCCCCTGCGGCCCGCCGCCGCCGCTCAGGCGCACCAGGACATGCAGCCGATCCCCCTCGGCCACCACCCCAAGCGGGGTCAGGGTGCCGAAGCGCGGGGCAGCCTCCGGGTCCCGTGCGCTGACCACGCGCACGAAGCGGGCCATGAAGTCCGAAGGATCCGCCGCCTTGGCGGTGGCAAAGCTTGCGTCCCGGCCGAATGTGGCATTGAGCAGCGTACGCGTGCCGCGCGCCTGATCCTGGTCGAGCCGGGGCATCACCAGGGTCTTGAAGCGTTCCAGCGCCTGTGGGTGAAGATGGACGGGGGCGGCCCCGAAGCCTCCGGCTTTGAGCGCCTGGAGATAACCGGCGGCGGCGTCCGCGGCGGCCTGTGCGTCGGCGGGTTTAACCGGCTTGGGCGTTGGCAGGGACACCGATGGCTTGGCCTCGATCGATTCATTCCCGGAGGCGGCGGTGCTCTTCGCTGGCCCAGCGGCCTGAGCCCCGCGTCCGGGCCGGTCCATCCGACCGGCGTCCGGCGACGCGCCTCCCGCGGGGGCCTCGGCCAGACCCACGGCGGGCAACAGCAGGGCGAGGCCAAGCAAGATCGGACGGTATCGGCTCATCGCGGCGACTCCGGCGTTTCGATTGATCCGTTCGTGAGAAACGACTCCGGGACGCGGCGACTGCCGCGCCCCGGAGCGCCCGCTCAGTTACCCCTGCTCTTCTGGTCGTGGTCGTAGATAAAGCCCCCGACGGCGCCGGCGCCGGCGCCGATCAGCGCGCCTTTGCCCGCATTGCCGCTTAGGGAGCCGATGGCGGCGCCGGTCGCGGCGCCGATCGCAGCACTGCTACCGGTGCGCGAGGCGGTGGTGGTCCCGCAGCCGGCCAGGGCCAGGGCGGAGAGTGCGAGTACTGCGAGTGTGGCGAGCTTCATTGAGAATCTCCTTAATCGGGTCAGAGGTGTCTTAGGAACGGTTACCCCGGCATGTTACCGCAGAGCCCGCACCCCGGGGGCTCCCGCGACTACGCAAGCTGCACCGAATCGACCGACCGTCGCACGCCGTGGCACCATGAGCCCCCCCACCCCGCCAGCGCCCTCAATCCATGCCGAACTCCCCGGACCGCCGAGACCGCATCCGCCTGCGCGGCGTGCGGCAGAACAACCTCAAAGACCTGGATCTGGACTTGCCCTTAGGCGAGCTGATCGTGCTGACCGGGGTGTCCGGCTCAGGCAAGTCGTCCCTGGCCTTCGACACAGTCTATGCGGAGGGCCAGCGACGCTACGTAGAAACCTTCTCCCCTTACGCCCGCCAGTTCCTGGACCGGATGGACCGCCCGGCGGCGGATCGCATCGAGGGCATTCCGCCCGCCATCGCGATCGATCGGACCAACCCGGTGCGGACCTCGCGCTCCACCGTGGGGACCATGACCGAGCTGAACGACTACCTGAAGCTCCTGTTTGCCCGTGCGGCACGGCTCTTTTGCCGAGGCTGCGGGCGGGAGGTCCGGCGGGACACCCCGGAGTCGGTCTGGGAGCAGCTCGCTGCGGACCGGCCGGACGATCCGCCGCTGGCGTCGGTCTGTTTCCCGGTGCCGGTGCCTGAGTCATTGGGCGCCGAGCAGGTGCGCCAACTGCTCGCACAACAGGGTTATACCAGGCTGCACCGGGAGGACGGACCTGTGCTCGAGGTCGTCCAGGACCGACTGCGACTCACCGAAGACAACCGCAGTCGCGCACTGGAGGCACTGGAGACTGCATTGGCCCGGGGTCACGGTCGGCTACTGGTCTATCCGCTCGGGAAAGACCGGGCGCCCGGCGAGCCCCGGCGATTCTCCGCCGACCTGCACTGCCCCGACTGCGACATCGACTATCGGGACCCGCTCCCCAATCTCTTTTCGTTCAACTCCCCGGTGGGCGCCTGCGAGACCTGCCGGGGCTTCGGGCGCACCATTGGGGTCGACTGGGATCTGGTCATCCCGGACCCGGGCAAGTCGCTCGTCGAAGGGGCCATCAAGCCCATCCAGTCGGATTCCTACTCGGAGGTCCAGGAGGACCTGATGGGGTTCGCCCACCGCCGCGGCTTCCCCACCGATGTCCCCTGGCGGGATCTGCCGGAGCTCGACCGGCATTGGGTCCTGGAGGGCGAGGGCGAGTGGGACACCGGGGTCTGGTACGGCATCCGCCGATTCTTCGACTGGCTGGAGGGGCGCGCCTACAAGATGCATGTGCGGGTGCTGCTCTCCCGGTACCGGTCCTACGATGTCTGTCCGGACTGCAAAGGCGCCCGACTCAAGGACGATGCGTTGGATTGGCGGCTGTGCTCGTGGGAAGGGCCGAGGGCCGAGGGCCGAGGACCGGGCGCCAGGATTCGGCTCTCGGCCCCTGGCCCTTGGCCCTCGCGTTTCCGGCATGGGCGGGTCGGGATGTCCGACGCCGCCTGGAGTGCACTGCCCGGGCTGAACGTCCATGATCTGACGTGCCTGCCCCTAGGTCCCGCCCGCGCATTCTTCGACGGGCTCAAGCTCCCCGGTGCACTCGACCAGGCGCTCGACCTGTTGCTTGCGGAGGTCCGCTCGCGACTGCGCTATCTGGGTGCAGTGGGTCTGGACTATCTGACGCTCGACCGCCAGTCCCGCACCCTCTCGGGCGGGGAGGTCCAGCGCATCAATCTGACAACCGCGCTCGGCACCTCGCTGGTCAATACGCTCTTCGTCCTGGACGAGCCCAGCATCGGGCTTCACCCCCGGGACATGGACCGGGTCACCGGAGTCCTGCACCGACTGCGCGACCAAGGCAACACCTTGCTGGTGGTGGAGCACGACCCTCAGGTCATGCGGGCGGCGGACCGCATCGTCGACATCGGCCCGGGACCCGGGGAGCACGGGGGCCGGATCTGCTTCGACGGAACCCCGGCCGAGATCCTGGACTGCACGGGCAACCTGACCGGCGACTATCTGGCCGGTCGCCGCCTGGTGGCCGAGCCGCGGGAGCCGGAGCGACCGGGTCCCGAGACTTCGACGATCCGGTTGCGCGGGGCGCGCGCCCACAACCTCAAGGGTATCGACCTGGAGATCCCGTTGGGCCGGCTGGTTGCGGTGACCGGGGTCTCGGGCTCCGGCAAATCGACCCTGATTCAGGATGTACTCTATAACGCGATCTGCCAGCTCAAGGGCCATCCGGAGGAGACGCCCGGCGAGTACGACTGCATCGAGGGCGCGGGGCTGATCGCCGATGTCTCGCTGCTCGACCAATCGTCCATCGGCCGTACCTCCCGCTCCAACCCGGCGAGCTACGTCGGCGCATTCGATCTATTGCGCAAGCGCTTCGCGCGGCTGCCGCTGGCGAAAGAACGGGGCTACACCGCCGGCACCTTCAGCTTCAACTCGGGCAACGGCCGCTGCCCAACCTGCGGGGGCAACGGATTCGAGCACCTGGAGATGCAGTTTCTCTCCGATGTCTATCTGCGCTGCCCCGACTGCAACGGTCGCCGCTACCGCACCGAGATCCTGGAGGTGCGACTGCCGGATCCGGCGGACGACGATAATGGGGCCGGCAACGCGCCAGGCATCTCCATCGCCGACGCACTCGACCTGACCGCCACCGAGGCGCTGGCCCGCTTCGCCGACGACCCGGAGCTCGAACGTGCACTGGAGCCCCTGACCGCGGTAGGTCTGGGGTACCTGCGCCTCGGCCAGCCGGTGCCGACCCTGTCGGGCGGGGAGGCCCAGCGGCTCAAGCTCGCGGGGCATTTGGCCAAGAAGGGCCGAGTGGCGAGGGCCGAGGGCCGAGGAAGATCGGCTTCGGGGGCCGGGGGGCTGTTGTTCCTGATGGACGAGCCCACGACCGGGCTGCACTTTGCCGACATCGCCGTGTTGCTGGGAGCGCTGCGGCGCCTGATCGACCAGGGCCATTCGGTGCTGGTCATCGAGCACAACCTGGACCTGATCGCAGCCGCCGACTGGCTGATCGATTTGGGGCCCGAAGGGGGCGATGCGGGTGGGGAACTGGTTTGCGTGGGCACGCCGGAGTCGGTTGCACAACGCGCGGAGAGCCATACGGGGCGGGCGCTGCGGAGCTATTTGGAGGAAGGACCGAGTGCCAAGGGCCGAGGGCCAATGGCGGTCAACCCCGCGACGAATATGGTCGCGGATGGCGCCGTGGCAGACTATCGCCCGAGCGACCCGAGGATATCTCCCCCTCGGCCCTTAGCCCTCGGCCCTCGGCCCTCCATCGACATACTCCACGCCCGCGAGCACAACCTGCAGGACCTGTCGGTCTCCATCCCCCGCGACCGCTTCACGGTCATTACCGGGGTCTCCGGCAGCGGCAAGAGCACGCTCGCCTTCGATATCCTGTTCGCCGAGGGCCAGCGGCGCTACCTGGAGTCGTTGAATGCCTATGCCAGACAATTCGTCCAGCCGGCAGCTAGGGCGGACGTGGAGTCGGTGCGCGGCATCCCGCCGACCGTGGCCATCGAGCAACGGGTGAGCCGGGGCGGGGCCAAGAGCACCGTCGGCACCCTGACTGAAATCCATCATTTCCTGCGCCTGCTCTATGTCAAGCTCGGCATCCAGTATTGCCCGGGCTGCGCCATCGCCATCGAACCCATGACCAGGGAGGCCATACACGAGCGTATCCTGCACGACCATGGCGGAGAGCGGATCGCACTCATGGCCCCGCTGGTGGTCGCCCGAAAAGGGCTCTATAAAGAGCTGGCAGCCTGGGCCGCCCGCAAGGGATGGCTCGTGCTGCGGGTGGACGGCGAGCCGGTCGAGACCAGGACCTGGCCAGCCCTGGACCGATTCCGGGAGCACTCCATCGACCTGCCGGTCGGGGAGATCCGGGTCTCGCCCGAATCCGCGACCGAGCTGAGATCTCTGCTGAACCAGGCGCTGGACCTGGGCAAGGGACTGGTGCGGGCGGTGCGGACGCTCCGCAGGTCCTGGGGCGCCGAGACCCCCTACTCCACCGCGCGCGCCTGCCCCGGTTGCGGGCGCGCCTTCCCGGAGCCGGACCCGCGGCTCTTCAGCTACAACTCCAAGCACGGCTGGTGCCCGACCTGCTTCGGCACCGGACAAGCGATCCCCGGCTTCGACGGCGAGCAGTCCGGCGAAGAGGACCTGTGGTTGGAGCCCGGGGCTTCAGGCCACGCGAGCTGCACGAGCTGCGCCGGCGCCCGGCTCAATCCGGAGGCACTCTCGGTGCGCTTCCGCGGACAGACCATCGCGGAGCTTGCCGCACTCGATGTCGAGCGGGCCGCCGGGTTCCTCGACGGGCTGAAGCTCGACGCACGCGAGACCGCCATCGCCCGCGACCTGCTCGCGGAGGTGCGCGAGCGGCTCGCCTTCCTCAAGGAGGTCGGACTGGGATATCTGGCCCTGGACCGGGGCGCGCCGACGCTCTCCGGCGGGGAGGCCCAGCGTATCCGGCTCGCTGCACAGTTGGGATCCAACCTGCGAGGGGTCTGCTATATCCTGGACGAGCCCAGCATCGGGCTCCATCCCCGGGACAACCGGATGCTGCTCGACACCCTGGGCCGCCTGGAGCGCAAGGGCAACACCATCGTGGTGGTCGAGCACGACGAGGAGACCATCCGCTGTGCGTCCCATGTCATCGACTTGGGCCCCGGGGCAGGCACTCGGGGCGGGCGACTGGTGGCCCAGGGGACCGCGGAGGCGCTGATCGCAGACCCGAATTCGGTCACCGGGCGCTATCTCGGGCGGGCACCTGTCCGCTCCCGCCCGGTCCGCCCGGCCCCCGCGGATGCCGGGGACTGGCTCGTGGTGCGCGGGGCCAACCTCAACAACTTGAAAGACATCGCGGTCCGGCTGCCGCTGGGCAGGCTGATCTGCGTCACCGGGGTCTCGGGCTCGGGCAAATCCACCCTGGTGCGCGATGTGCTGGTTCGGAGCCTCCATGGGCTACTCGCCCAAGACAAAGCCCAGGGCCGAGGTGGATCTCCGGCCCCCGGCCCTCGGCCCTCGGCCCTTCTCCAGGGCTGCGCGGGCCTGACCGGCTGGCGGGGCCTGACCCGAGTCCTGGAGGTCGACCAGACCCCCATCGGCAAGACCCCGCGCTCCTGCCCGGCCACCTATGTCGGATTCTGGGACCGCATCCGCCAGCTCTTCGCCGCCACCGCGGAGGCACGGATCCTGGGCTGGGGTCCCGCACGCTTCTCTTTCAACACCCCCGGCGGGCGCTGTCCGGCCTGCGACGGCCAGGGCGTACAGCGTCTGGAGATGAGCTTCCTGCCCGACGTGCGCATCCCCTGCGAGGTGTGCGGCGGCAGCCGCTTCGAGCGCGAGACCCGAGAGGTCCGTTACCTGGGCCTGGACATCGGCGAGGTGCTGGCCGCAGAGGTGGACCAGGCGGTCGAGCTGTTCGCCGCCCACCCGGCCATCCGCCACCCGCTGGAGCTCTTGCAGGACGTGGGTCTCGGCTATCTGACCCTGGGCCAGCCGAGCCCGACCCTGTCCGGCGGAGAGGCCCAGCGCATCAAGCTGGTCACCGAGCTGACCAAGGCCCGCCCCACCCTGGACGGAATCCACCCGCGTCCGACGCTCTATGTCCTGGACGAGCCCACCGTCGGCCTGCACATGGCCGACGTGGAGCGACTGGTCGCGGTCCTGCACCGACTGGTCGACGCCGGCCACACGGTGCTTGCCATCGAGCACGATCTCAGCCTGATCGCGGAGGCGGATTGGGTCGTCGACCTGGGACCCGAGGGCGGGGATGCCGGTGGGCGGCTGGTCGCCGCGGGGACGCCCGAGCGGGTTGCTCGGGACGGGGGCGAGCTACCCACCGGGGCTGCGTTGCGGAAGTGGCTTGCGCAAGGCGCATGAGACGGCAATGATTGTGGGTCTGTTGTGCTCGCTCCCAGGCTCCGAGACCGAGCAGGTAATCGCTCCGGACCCAAGAAGACCATGATCCTGTAGGTTGGGCCTCCTGCATCGGCCCAACCCGCGGCGAATATTTTCACAATCTCGATAGCGCAGCAGCCGAGGCCCACTCGACGCGCTGCACGCGGCGGCAGAACAGGAGCGCACAGAGTCAGTGTCCGAATTCGATCTGATCCGCCGATATTTCTCCGACCTGGGCACGCCGCGGGGCGATGTCGAGCTGGGGGTGGGGGACGACTGCGCACTGCTCGCGGTCCCGCCCGACCGACGGCTTGCAGTCAGCATCGACGCGCTGGCGAGCGGCGTCCATTTCCTGCCGGACTGCGACCCTGAGTCCCTGGGCCACAAATCGCTCGCCGTAGGCCTAAGCGACCTGGCCGCCATGGGTGCGGAGCCCGCCTGGGCCACCCTGGCACTGACCCTGCCGCCCGATCTGCCCCGGGAGTCCCCCGGCTGGATACCGGCCTTCGCCCGAGGTTTGGGCAGCCTCGCACGACAATATGGGGTGCGACTGGTGGGCGGCGACACCACCCGCGGACCGCTGGCCATCGCCATCCAGGTGCACGGATTCGTGCGTCCGGGCGAAGCGATCCGGCGCGCGGGCGCCAGACCCGGCGACCTGGTCTGCGTCAGCGGAACCCTGGGGGATGCGGGGCTTGCACTTCGCGCACTGCTGGCTGGCGAATCCCCGGAGCCGGGTCTCCGCGCGCGTCTTGAACGGCCCGAGCCCCGGGTCGCACTGGGACTGGCCCTGCGCGGCTATGCAAGGGCCATGATCGATGTCTCGGACGGGCTGGCGGCTGACCTGGGGCACATCCTGACCGCGAGCGGTGCCGGCGCCGAGCTGGACCTGGGCGCCCTGCCCCTGTCGCCACGGGTGGCGGAACGGGTCGCGGCCGCGGATGACTGGGCACTGCCCCTGGCCTCGGGCGACGATTACGAGCTGTGCTTCTGCCTGCCCCCGGATCTGGCCGGTCTGATCCCCGAGCTGGCCCGACGCGCCGGGTGTCCGGTGACGGCGATCGGACGCATCCGCACCGGCCAGGGCCTCGTCTGCCGCACCCCGCAAGGCACGGACCTGGCCCTCGCCCACACCGGATTCGACCACTTCCCCCCGGGGGAGACCTGAGGTGCGCGCCGGATTCGACCCCCGTCGGCCGCGCCACTGGATCGCCTTCGGATTCGGCTCCGGGCTCTCGCCCTGGGCCCCGGGCACCGCGGGCACCCTGGCAGCCATCCCGCTGTATCTGCTGCTCGCGCCACTGCCCATCGCCGCCTATCTGACAGTACTGGGGCTCGTCTGCGGCGTCGGGGTCTGGGTCTGCGGACGCACCGCAAGGGACCTGGGCGAGAAGGACCCATCGGCCATCGTCTGGGACGAATTTGCCGGCTATCTGCTGACCATGGCCGCGGCCCCCGCGGGCTGGCCCTGGGTGCTGGGTGGGTTCGCAGCCTTCCGGCTCTTCGATATCTGGAAGCCCTGGCCGGTCCGGGCTGCGGAGTGCGCCAGACCAGAGGGGGTCGGCATCATGCTGGACGATCTGGTGGCCGGGGCCATGGCCTGGGGGGTGCTCCGTCTGGCCGCCGTCTGGATCGGTTGAGCCGACTCGGCGGCCCGGTGGCTAGAGCGTCGGGGCTGGTAGCGGAGTCCCGACTGGGGCGCTCTCCACCACCGGCGGCTTCTGTCGCCGTTCCAATTGACGCCGGGTATTGGACATGGCGCCCGCGGACGGCATGGCCCGATCCGTCGCCGAGCGCTGCCGCTCGTCGGCAAGCGCCCGGTTGAGCTCCGCCTGGGTTTGCGAACGCTGAATCTTAAGTGCGCGCAGTTGTGCGCCCTCCTCCCCCGGATCCCCTCCATAGCCGCTTAAGGCCCGCCGCAGCTGATCCTGGCCATCCTCGATTTGTGCCTTGACCGCGGCGAGCTTCCGCTCGAGCGCTTCGATCTCCGCCGGACCGCCCCAGGCCGTGGCGCAGGCCAGCAGCATCGACAGAAAATAAAAATTTTTCAAGCGGTCAATGGTCATTCTGTCACCGGCAGGCAGGACCGGGCGGGCGCTTGGCCAACCCCCGGGGCTATAGGACGGAGACCGGACGCCGCACCGGGACCGGGTCTGCCCGAGCGATACGGGGCAGAGCCCTCGGGCTCCGAGCCAAGAGCGGCTGAACCGGGCGCCTGGACATTAACCCGGGCGCGGCCCCCTGGCAAGGTAGCGACGGACGGCCGGGAGTCCGGGTGTCAGCGGCGGGGGCGCAGGGTGCGGGTGACCGGCTGGGCGGTCAGTGGGTCCTCCGGCCAGGGGTGCTTGGGATAGCGTCCGCGCAGCTCCTTGCGTACCTCCGGGTAGCCCCGCACCCAGAATCCGGCCAGGTCCCGGGTAATCTGGACCGGCCGACCGGCAGGAGACAGCAGGTGCAACGTCACGGGTACCCGGCCCCTGCAGACGCTAGGGGTCTCCCGCGCGCCGAACATCTCCTGGAGCGGCACCGGCAAAATCGGCTCGGGCAGGCCCCCGGATACCGGCGCATAGTCCAGACGACGCCGGTTGCCCGCGGGGGTGGTCAAGGTCTCCGGGACCAGCTCGTCCAGGCGGGCGCGCTGGCCCCGGTCCAACATCCCGGACAGAATCTCCTTCAGCGGCAGTGCACGCACCTCGGCGAGACTCCGCAGGCCCCCGAGCCAGGGTGCCAGCCAGTCGTTCAGGTCCCGACGCAGTCGGTCGTCGGAAAGATCTGGCCAGTCCCCCGCCGGGTCCTCTGCACGCAGCATGGCGACCCGGGCCTGGAGCTGCCGGGCCGGTCCGTCCCAGCTCAGGCAGCGGTCGAAGCGCTCGGCTACCTGGGCCAGCAGCAGCCCCAGGGTGCGCTCGGGGTCGCCCGTGGGGAGCGGTTGGGAGTCCAGGATCAGGGCGCCCAGCCGGGTTTCCCGGCGCGCGGTCACCGACTCCCGCTCCGGGTCCCAGGCGAGCTGGTCGGCGGTCGCGATGCTCCCCGCCAGGACGGTTCGCAGTGCAGTCTCGGAGACCGGGAGCGCCAGCTGGATACGGGCATCGCGACCCCGGGCGTCCAGCTCCGCGGCCACCAGGAAGGGATGTACGATCAGCGCATCGTCCGGCGGCAGGTCTGCGCCGGTCCCGCCGGAGAGCAGATAACGGCCGTCCCGGGCGCCCCGGCGCTGGGCGATGCGGTCCGGGTAGGCTATGGCGAGCAGGGCGCCGGGCTCCAGTACCCCGCTTGCGACCCGCTCCCCCGGGACCAGCGTGCGGCTCAAGCGGTCCGCCGCGGCCAGCCGGGCGCGGCCGATCCCCGGGGACTGGCGCCCGGCACGAAAGGCATCCAGTGCGGCGAGCCGCAGACCCAGATCCGCCGGACGCGGCAATCCGGGGGCAGCACTCCAGCCGTCCCGCTCGGAGAGCAGAGCGGCCAGGTCCGCGGCGGTGCGCCGCTCCCCCGGGCTTTGCGACTGCGCCAACATCCGTCCCAGTCGCGGGTGCAGGGGCAGCTCGGCCATGCGCCGCCCCACCTGCGTGATGGCCCCACCCGGGTCCAGCGCACCGAGATCCTGAAGCAGAGCGACTGCCTGCGACCAGTTAGGCGCAGGCGGAGGGTCCAGCCAGCGCAAGTCGGCTCGGTCGCGCAGGCCCCAGAGCGCCAGGTCCAGGACCAGTGGAGCCAGATCCGCGTCCAGGATCTCGGGGCGCCGGTGAGGGGCACGACCGACCTCCTGGGCGCGCGTCCAGAGCCGATAGCAGATACCGGGGGCGGTGCGCCCGCCGCGCCCGGCGCGCTGATCCGCAGAGGCGAGCGGGATTGGCTCGGTGGCAAGCCGGGTGAGTCCGGAGCCCGGGTCCAGACGTGGCTTGCGGGCCAGTCCGCAGTCGACCACAGCGGTCACTCCCTCGATGGTGACGCTGGTCTCCGCGATGTCCGTGGCAAGCACGACCCGGCGGCGATCGCCGCGACCCGGTACCAGCGCACGCTGCTGCGCCTCCACCGGGAGTGTGCCATGCAGGGGCAACAGGTCCAGGTCCGCACCAAGGTCGGGCTCCAACCGGCGGCGCACCCGTTCGATCTCGCCCACGCCGGGCAGGAAGGCGAGCAGATCGCCGGGATGCTCGGCGAGCGCCCGGCGGATGGCGGACTCCATGGCGGCCAGGGGGTCTTTGGGGGCGAGGTCGGCATAGCGGACATCCACTGGATAGCTTCGTCCCTCCGCACGCACCACGGGTGCACCGCCTAAGAGTGCGGCGACCGACTCCGCGTCCAGGGTGGCGGACATGACGAGGATGCGCAGGTCCGGGCGCAACGCATCCCGGGCATCCAGTGCCAGTGCCAGACCCAGGTCCGCCTGGAGGCTACGCTCGTGGAATTCGTCGAAGATCAGGAGCCCGACGCCATCGAGCCCCGGATCGGACTGAAGCCTGCGGGTGAGGATGCCCTCGGTCAGGACCTGGATGCGGGTGCGCGGGCCGATACGCCGTTCGAAGCGCACCTGATAGCCGACCTGCTCCCCAAGGGGCTCCCCGAGCAGGTCCGCCATACGGGCGGCGGCCATCCGCGCCGCCGGGCGGCGCGGCTCCAGCATCAGGATGGTCTGCGCCCAGGGCTCGTCGCGCAGTAGTAGCGGGATACGGGTGGTCTTGCCCGAGCCGGGCGGGGCGACCAGGACCGCAGAGCCCCGGGCCAGGGCGGCCCGCAGTGGCCCCAGTGCCGCATCGACCGGCAGCGGCGGCCCAAGCCCGGCGGACTGGTCGCCGGAAGGCGCAGCAGGGCTCAGGGCTTAAGCTCGGGACGGGCGCTTTAAGCCTCGGCCGGGGCCTCGGCGGCGGGCGGGGCCTTGGGCGTGAGGACCTTGACCAGCTCCTCGCCGACCAGGACCTTCACCTTGTCCTCTCCGTGAAGCCATTGCTTGTTCTTGGCCTGCACCGCATAGCGGCCGGACTTTTTCTGGAAAACGGTGTACTCGTCGGTCTTCTTGAGCTGCTGCATGTGTTCTCTCGGGTTGGGGTTGGATGCGGTCGACGGACTCGACTGCGACTTAAGGATGCTTGTCCGCAGCGATCGGCAGGCGGATCAATCGCGTTCGCCAGGGCCGCCGCCATCGCCGTCGCGCTCGATCTGGACACGGAAGTCCGCGAGCA
This sequence comes from uncultured Gammaproteobacteria bacterium, assembly GCA_963780725.1. Lineage (GTDB taxonomy): Bacteria > Pseudomonadota > Gammaproteobacteria > Chromatiales > Chromatiaceae > Thiodictyon. Next base: position 1,313,400 of record CAWACV010000001.1, on the reverse strand, counting down.
GGGCCGCCATCGCCCCCAGGGCTGCGAGCACCGGGGTCATCAGGGTCAGGACCCCGGCGATGCCCACCCCGGCAGTGAGCGGGATCTCGACCAGGGCCTCGCCGCTCGGACGGCGCACCACCAGTCGGCGCACGTTACCCTGCTGGATCAAGTCCTTAACCTTATCCACCAGCTCGTTGCCGCGGACGGCGATCTCCTCGACGATGGTACGGGGCTCTAGATCGGACATGGCTTGGGCACCTCGGCGCCTGGCTGGAACGGACTGCAAGGGGGCAGACTGTACCCGTTTGGGCGGGAAGCGTCACCCCTGACCGAACTGGACGCCCGCCGCGAGGTGCGCCGCTTCTGGGCGCTGCGCGCCGTGGCCGACTGAAAGTCGGCGCTCCATGGCCTAACCATGACCTAGGCCCGCCAGAGCGGCCCCTCTTCCATGGCCGCAATCTGCTCGCGCAACGCAAGGATATGGTCCTGCCAATAGTGCGGCGTGCCGAACCAGGGGAATGCGGCGGGGAACGCGGGGTCTTCCCAGCGGCGGGCAAGCCAGGCGGCGTAGTGGATCTGCCGCAGCGTCCGCAGTGCTTCGATCAGAAGCAGCTCACGGTAGTCGAATTCCCGGAAGTCTTCGTAGCCGGCCAGCACGTCTGCGAGCTGGCGGCCTTGTTCTTCCCGCTCGCCGGAGAGCAGCATCCAGAGGTCCTGGACAGCCGGACCCATGCGGGCGTCGTCGAAGTCGACGAAGTGAGGCCCCACATCGGTCCAGAGCAGGTTTCCGCGGTGACAATCGCCGTGGAGCCGGATCGGCTCGAAGTCCCCGGCGCGGTCGAAGCAGGCGGCGACCCCGATCAGTGCCTGGTCCGCGACGCTGGTATAGGCAGGCAGCAGGTCCTTCGGGATCCAGTCTCCGGCAAGCAGGAAGTCCCGCGGGTGCGTGCCGAACGAAGCGATATCCAGCGTGGGACGATGGCGGAAGGGCTCCACCGCGCCCAGGCTGTGGATGCGGCCGATGAAGCGACCGATCCACTCCAGGACCTCGGGGTCATCCAGCTCCGGTGTGCGCCCGCCGCGCCTGGGGGTAAGCGAAAACCGATAGCCCCGGTGGCGATGCAAGGTATGGCCCCGGGTCTCGAAGGGGGCGACCGCGGGGATCTCCCGGTCAGCCAGCTCCAGGGTGAATGCGTGCTCCTCCAGGATGGCCTCGTCGCTCCAGCGCCCGGGGCGATAGAACTTGGCGATGACCGGCTCGGCCTCGTCCAGGCCCACCTGGTAGACCCGGTTTTCGTAGCTGTTGAGGGCCAGTAGGTGTCCGTCGGTGGGTAACCCGATGGACTCCACCGAGTCCAGGATCAGGTCCGGGCTCAGGTCTGCGTAAGGTTTGGGATTGGCGGTGCTCATGATTGGGATTCTACGCGCACCGACACCCGGTTTGATCCGTTTAGGGGCTAAGGGACATGATCCCGGCCGCCGCGTAACCTGCCACCCGTCCCGAGAGGCCCGATGCCCCGCCTTGCCGCCGCTGTATTGCTGCTCCACTGCGCCCTGTCCGCCGGGGCTGCCCCTCCAGACGACGGAGACCCGCGGGCGCCGGGGCAGGCCCGCACGCCCCTGCGCTTCTTGGCACTCGGTGACCTGCCCTATCGCCCGTCGTAGCTTGAGCCCCTGCGCGACCTCATGGCCGCCGGTGCGGCCGGCGGCTCGCCGTTCCTGGTCCACTTGGGCGACATCAAGGCCGGCAGCACCCCCTGCACGGACGAGCATCTGCGCGAGATCGCCGCACTGTTCCGCGCCCAACCGGTGCCAGTGGCGTATTCGGTCGGGGATAACGAGTGGACCGACTGCCGCCGACGCGCCGCCGGCGGACTGGACCCGTTGTTGCGGCTCAAGCGGGTACGGGAGGTCTTCTTCGAGGACCCCGCAGTCCTGCGTCTTGCGGATCTGGAGCCCATCCGGGCAGGCAAGGGCTATCCGGAGATCTATGCCTTCATGCCCGGCGGGGTGTTGGTGGCGGTACTGCATGTGGTCGGCAGCAACAACGGGCTCGTCCCCTCGGACTTGGCGTCAATGGCCGAATTCCGGAGTCGGGACCGGACGAACCGGCGTTTCCTCAAGCAGATCCTTCAATCCCCGAAAGGCCGGCGGGCGCGCGCACTGGTGCTCGTCGTCCAAGCGGACCCGTTGTTCGAGAACGGACAGGGACCCGCCGGGTTCCGCGGCTTCAAGGGGCAGCTCGTGGAGTTGATGGAGACCTTCCCGGGACCTGTGCTCGTGCTCCACGGAGACACCCATCGATTCCGCCGAGATCGGCCATTGATCGACTCCGCCCGCGGCATCCCATTCGAGCGGCTTGTGCGGGTGGAAGTCCCGGGGTCGCCCATCGTCGGCGGGGTATGGATCACGGTAGACCCAAGCGCCCCGGAGCCATTTGCCGCGGAGCCGGTCTACCCGGTATCCCTGGAGCGGTTGGCGCAGTGATCTCAACGGGAGACCGTCAGGCATAAGCGAAGCGTAGCCATCGCCTACTCGACTGACTCTAGATCAGGGATGCCAGATGTGCCTTCAGACCGCGCTCGCTCACCAGTGTGAGGTCGTACATGCTGGTCAAGCCGCTCGCCTGCTCATCCGGCAAACCTGCAACGCAGAGCACGAACTGCTCCTTGGCGAGCCCGAGTCGCTTGCGCAAGCCGCTGTACTTGACGATTAGGGGCCGAAACTCGCCGGTCTTGCATTCGATACAAACCGGCCGGTCGGCGTTGACGAGCCAAAACAGGTCCAGCTCATGCAGATCCTCGTTCGGAAATGTGACAGACAGATTGCGCGCACAGGAAAAGACGATGCGTCGCTCTTGGCACAGCTCCAAGACCTCCATCAAGGCGAACCACTCCAGCCATTCCCCAGCGAAAAAGTCCCTGATCTGCGGGGAGGTTTGAAGCGTCAGCCGCAGATTGCGCTCCGTCTTCTGGTGAAAGCACTTGGCCAGAAAGGAATATTCGTAAAGCTTGCGGCAGAACGCAGTAATTGCCTGCGCATCCTTCTGGCTGCGCTTCTCCAGCGGGAGGTTAAGCTGGGTGAAACCCCGTGTCTGAGCAAAGCGGATCTGGTCGAGTACGGGTTTGTAGAGATCGAGCCCCCGGCCGATCTCGATTGCCGCCTCGTCATAGAAACCGCTGGTGTCGATCGCCTTGTGATTGGCGCTGACGGCAATCTTCTTGGCCCCAAACCAGTCTTCGATAGGACGGTGCTGGTCCCCCGTGGACAACAAGTTGGTGTTGTAAAGGTCGATGCCGTCGAGCCTCGTATCCAAGGGTGCAGCTCCAGGGGACTCTCGAGCCTCCGAAGGCTCCGCGGTCTCGGGATTGTCTACCTCGGCCTGAAGCCGCTTATGCGCGGTACGCAAGGCGAAATACTTCTTCAACAGCTTGCGAACAAAGTATGTTGTGTCATAGACCGTATTGGTCCGAGCGCACTTCGGACAGTCGACGCTGGTCCCGACCGTGTCGCCTGCTGCCTCGGAGAGATAGCCGCAGCCGTTGCAGCGATAAATGCCCATCGAAGCTCCTTGTTGCAGCCGGCTTCGCGGCGACGCGGGGCCGGCAAAGAAAGCGGCAAAGTATACAAGGGCCTCGAAACGCAAAGGATGCGATCGGTCACCGATTCTCGCGGCGCACGTTTAGGCGGTTAACCGCGCATACAACAGCGGCAGGCGCGCGGGTAGCTCGGCGGGGCGGCGGATGACCACGTAGCCTCCGCTGCCGAAGAGGTGAGGCAGATAATCGTTGCCCTCCGGGTCGATGGTGACACAAAAGGGCTCCAGACCCCGACCCCGGGCCTCCTGGACCGCGTGGCGGGTATCCTCGATGCCCCAGCGGCCCTCGTATTTATCCAGGTCGTTGGGCTTCCCGTCCGAGAGGATCAGCAGTAGGCGCCGGCCGGCGGGCTGACGCTCCAGGCGGCCCGCGGCGTGGCGAATGCCGGCCCCGAGCCGGGTGTAGTAGCCAGGCTTGATGGCGTTGATGCGCCCCCGCACCGCGGGGCTGTAGGGCTCGTCGAATCCCTTGAGCCGATGGACCCGCACCGGGTCCCGACGGCGGGAGCTGAAGCCCAGCATGGCGAAGCGGTCCCCGGTGGCGGCCAGGCTCTCGCCGAACAGGAACAGACTGTCGCGGATAGCGTCGATCACCCGGCCGCGGTCGTCGATCCCCCGGTGAATCCAGGTATCCGTGGACAGGGACAGGTCGGCGAGCAGCAGGCACGCAAGGTCCCGGGCGCCGGCGCGGTTCTCCCGGTAGAGTCGACCCGCATCGCCCTGGACCCCGGCCCGGCGGTCGGCGGCGAAGCGCAGGTAAGCATCCAGGTCGATGTCCTGCCCGTCCGGCCGCGCGCGCAGCCAGGTGCGCGCCGGGGCCAGGGCCTGGAACTGGTCGCGCAGGCGCCGGGCGGTGCGCTGCAGGTGGTCGGGCAGGTCGCAGGGCGGGGCGGTGGCGGCGAGCATCTCGAGGATGCGGCAGTGATCCGGCAGCAGGCGCCGCGCCTTCCAGTCCCATTCGGGCAGACGCTCGCCGTCGGACAGCACCAGGTCGTCCTCGCTGGCGGCCGGCAGGTCCAGGTCGAACCGCAAGCGCGCCCCGTTGGTCCGGCGGTCCCGGGCCACGGCGATGCGCTCCATGTCCTCCGCGGCCGCCTTGGCCCGGTCCAGGTCGTCCTCCTCATCGGTGCCCCGGTCCACCTTCACGTATTCACCCCAGGTCAGGATGTTCTCCATGCGGACGGTGACCAGGCCCCGGTCTTCCCCCGGCAGCTCGGCGCGCTCTCCCTGACGGCGGCGCCGACCCAGGTCGGCGACCCGGTCCTCCGGTCCGCGGTCCGGTTCGGTGGCCGAATCCGATGGGGCCGGCTCGCCCAGGGGCAAGGGCGGGTCCGGATGCAGCCAGAGGGGCACCGGGGCCGGCGGGCGTTTGGCACTTGGCAGGGCCCCGACGGTACCGGGCGACGCGAGGGCCAGCCGGACCGCCCGCTCGGCATCGGCCTCTGCAGCTGGCAGGCGCGCCGGGTCCGGGCGCTCCAGGCAATGCGCCGCCACCAGGCGCCGATAGCGGGGCGCGAGTCCGGGAAAGCGGGTGAGCGCCCGGCGGCAAAGGCGCTGATTGCCGGAGAACCAGTCGTCCCCGGGCGCCGCGGTGCCGACGGCCAGGGCCGCCAGCCACAGATAAAGGTCCCGATTGAGCGCCGCGTCCGGGAACCGGTCGATGACCGGCGGCAGCAGCAGGGCGCGCTCGTCCCGCCAGGCCAGGGCGACCTTGTCCCCGAGCCCGGCGACGCGCGCCAGCAGGCCACGCCGGGCGCCGTGGGTATAGGCATCGGCCGCGCGGACCTCCAGGCCGCCGTCACCACCCAGGGCGCGGAAGCAGATCCCCAGGGTGCGGGCGACCTGGTCCAGGTGCACGGCGGCGGCCGGATAGCGCCGCTCGGCGACCCGGGTGATCAGGCGGTGCCAGAGTGCGCCGACTTGCTCTTCCATCTGGACCCTCCCATCAGGGCGACCCGGTGGCCGGAAGGAACGGACCGGAGGCGACCGCCGAATCCGCTGCCGGCGCCGAGGCAGGCGCCGATGCAAGGGGAGTTGCCGCCGGTCGACCCGTGACCACCGGCAACGCGGCCTCACCCTGAACCCAGCGCAGCAGGCCGGCGGCCGGCTTCCCGGCAATGCCGGCTGGCGCCCTTGCCTGGACCTGGCTGCACGCGGCGATACACTCCCCGCACTCGGTGCAGGTGAACATGCGGCGCTTGATGGTCCGCGGCTTGAGCCGCATGGGGCAGGCGTTGTCGCAGGCATTGTTGCAGTCCTGGCAGGCGGCGGCCCGCCTGGTGTCGAAGCCCACCACCATGGCGCGATCGTTGGCCATCCATACCAGGCTCTGGAAGAGCCCGACGGCGCAACCGAAGCGGCAGAACAGGTGGCGTGCGAGCAGGAATTCCACCGTCAGGGCCAGGGTGGCGGCGGTGAGGAAGACCGCCTGGTTGCGGGTGGGCGTGCCGTGCAGGAGATTGCCGTAGACCTCCGCCGGCGGCAGCAGATAGGTCAGGAATACCACCGCCCAGAGGAAGGCGAAACCGACCACCGCAAGCAGGGCCGGACCCCAGTACCAGGGGTTCGAGCGGCGGTCAGTCCCGTCCGGCTGGCGAGTGGGCAGGGGGTGGCGCTCCCACAGGCTCGGTCGGCCGCTGGCCCGTTGCATGAGCCCGTTGATGAGCTCGAGCACCGAAAAATGGGGGCAGAGCCAGCCACAATAGAGCCGGCCAAAGCGCCAAGCCGTCCACAGCAGTCCGCCGCCGATCAGGAGGATGGGCAGAAAGCCGCGCACCAGCAAGTTCAGGGCGGCCACACCCGGGCCTTCCTGCCCGGCGAGGAAGCCCTCCAGGCCCAGGGTCCAGTCCCAGCCGAAGAGGATGAAGTGACCGCGGGTGAGATCCAGGCGCAGGAGGTCGAACACCGGGGCCAGGATGAACAGGGTGAAGAAGCCGGCCTGGGTGACCGCGCGCTGGCGTTGCCGAATGGTTCTAGTCATGGTGGTACCCCGAATGGCCCGGGGTTTGGCAGGTACAGACCAGGCGCCCGCCGATCAGGGGCATTCGCCAACACTGACCGGCCATGGCCTTGGCCAGGGCGACGATGCCGAGCAGGACCAAGGTCGAATGCACAAAGGTGAAATAGAGGATCACGATGACCCAGGTGTGTACCCCCCGATAGCCACCGAACAGGATGATGAGCAGGTTCACCAGCACCAGCAGGACCCCCGCCCAGAGGCTGGCGGAGAAGGCCTGGTTGACATGCGCCTGGGCGAGCAGGGGGGTGTTGCGGTCGCACCGGATGAAGAGCCAGGCCAGGGCTAGAAATCCCAGGACGGGGATCACCAGCAGGTTGGCCAGGTACAGGGACGCGGCCAGGACCGCGAGCCCCTGGCCCGGGGGCGAGCCCGGTTCGCCGGTCGGGGGCAGGGTCACCTCAGCCGAGGCTGGCATCGATGACCTCCCGCAGGGCGGCGATGGTCTCGGCGTCGTCGGTCAGGGGCTCCACCAGGGCGGCGTGACAGGCTTCCAAGGGGGCCAGACCGCTCTGGATCAGCGTCGCGGCATAGACCAGGAGTCGGGTGGATGCCCCCTCGTCCAGGTCGTGGTCCTTCAGGGCCCGCAAGGAACCGGCCAAGCCCACCAGCCGGTGGGCCAGGGGCAGGTCGATACCGGTCTCGGCCATCAGGATGCGGACCTCCAGGTCCGGCGGGGGGAAGCCCAGGGTCAGGGCCACGAAGCGCTGCCGGGTGCTGGGTTTCATCCCCTTGAGCAGATTCTGATAGCCCGGGTTGTAGGAGACCACCAGCATGAAGCCGCCCGGGGCCTCCAGGGTCTCGCCGGTGCGCTCCAGGATCAGCATTCGGCGGTCGTCGGACAGCGGGTGCAGGACCACCGTGGTGTCCTTGCGCGCCTCAACCACCTCGTCCAGGTAGCAGATGGCCCCCTCCCGCACCGCCCGGGTTAGGGGTCCGTCGGACCAGAAGGTCCCCGTGTCGCCGATCAGGTGGCGGCCCACCAGGTCCGCCGCCGTCAGGTCGTCGTGGCAGGCCACGGTGTAGAGTGGCCGGCCAAGACGCTCGGCCATGTAGCGGACCAGGCGGGTCTTGCCGCAGCCGGTCGGCCCCTTGATCATGATGGACAGGCGGTTGCGATAGGCGTGCTCGAAGAGCCGGACCTCGTTGCCCTGGGCCTGGTAATGGACCCTGGGGTCCGAAGCGGGCGGCGCAGTAACGGCGGTAGCGACAACATGCATCTTGAGTTACCGAATTGGCGGGGGCCGGCCCGCCCGGCGGCGGATCGGCCCCCGCGGCGCGTGGCGATCAGTTGCAGCCCATGGCCGCTTTCATGTCCTTCATCCGCCCGACCTGGACGCCGGTGGCAAGCCCCTTGGCCTTGGCCGTGTCACCGACCTTGACGGCAGGGACGATCTCGCCTTCCCGAGTGGCCTTGAATGCCTCCCAGACCGGCTTGAAGACGTCCGCCTTGGCCGCGTCAGTGCCGCCCGCAATGGCGGCCAGGTTCGCATCCAGGGCCGCGCTCGCGGCCTTGATCCGTTCCACGTAGCCGGCCTGCTTGGCGGCATCGGGTTCATCGAGCATGGCAAGCAGCGCCGTGCGAGCCGCGGCCAGGTTGGCACCGGCGTCCGCTGGTGTCGATGCCTGGGCCAAACCGGTTGCAAGGGCCAGGGCGCAGGCCAGGATGGGGGTGTAGCGCATGATGAGAGCTCCCTGAAGGTCTTGGCGTGCTGAGTTGGCCCGCGGGACTTCGGTGCGACTCGGGTGTCGTGCCCGCCAGCGAGTCTCCCGATGGTGTGACATTACTGGCCTGCGCTCCTTAACCTGAATCAAATCGCCGCCTGGCGCATCACGACGTCAGGGTGAAGGCCAGGGCGATGAGTCCCCCGAGGAGCAGCAGCCACAGCACGATCACCCACCGCCAGGGACCGCGCAGCCCCTTGAGCCCCATGAAGTAGTCGCCGACCAGGGACCCCTTGAGCAGGGCGAGACCGAGGACTGACAACGACACGGGGAGCCCGCCCAGCCCCAGCTCGCCCACCGCATAGGTGATACCGGTCAGGGTGATGAGGATTAAGAAGACCCGGGTGCAAGGGCGAAGGGCGGATGGCATGGCGCCTGACTCCTCAATGCATCACATAGACCAGGGGAAACAGGATCAGCCAGACCAGGTCCACCATGTGCCAGTACGAGGCCCCGGTCTCCACGCCGGTATGCTCCGCCGCGCTGTAACCTCCGGCTCGGGCCTTTAGGGCCACCGCGGCCAGGATGACCATGCCGAGCATCACATGCATGAAATGGAAGAAGGTCAGCGACAGGTAGAACATATAGAAGCTGTTAGTGCTGAGTGTGATGCCGGTTTCGAAATGATGGGAGTATTCGATGCCCTTGACCACCAGAAAGACCAGCCCCATGACGATGGCGGCCAACAGCCAGGCCATACAGCCGCGGCTGTTGTTGACGCGGATTGCGGCCACAGCTCGCACCACGAAATAGCTGCTGGCGATCAGTGCCAAGGTATTGATGAGTGCCGCGGTGCGGTCGAGGGTCGCCTGATAGGTATCGAATAGCTCGGAGTTGCCCATACGGGTAAAGGCATAGGCGGCGAAGAAGATGGCGAAGACCGACAGCTCGGCCAGGATGAAGATCCAGATCGCCAGGTCTCCTGGGGGATAGCGGCCCTCGCTTTCCATTACCGCTGGGGTGGTCACGAGGCCGGTCATTGGATGCTTCCGAAGGTATTGCTGAAGTTGAATAAACCACGCGGCTGACGTCAGGGATCCTTTGATTGAGATCAAGACCCGGCACTTCGCAAATCGGGTGAATGCAGCGTAATCCGACTTCCGGGCGAGATCACTCAGAAAAGGCCCCGCGACTGCGGGGCCTGAAAACTTGATCATCCCTGATCCTTGGGCCGTATTGGAGTTATGCAATCAGCCGGCCGTGGGCAGGGCTGCCGCAGGGCCCGCGGTGTCCGCATCCGTTCGCACCTCGGCCCCGGCCGCCGTGATCCCGGGCTCCCGGGCGGCGACGACGAAGCTCCAGATGTACACCAGCAACCCGACCAGGAAGACCAGCCCGGCACCCTCCCGCATCCAATAGAAGAGCGCGATCTTGTCTTGGGCGACCATGAACTGCAGGGGTGCGTCACTGTAGCGCTGGAGAAAGATCTGCAGGATGCCCGCAGCCGTGAGGAACAGTGTGATGAAGACCATGGAGACGGTCATCAGCCAGAAGGACCACATCTCCAGGACCTGAGCGCGCATGCCGTTGGCGATGCGGCCGTTCATCAGGGGCATGGCATAGGAGATCATGGTCAGGTTGATCAACACATAGGCCCCGTAGAAGGCCATATGGCCGTGGGCGGCGGTGATCTGGGTGCCGTGGGTGTAGTAGTTGATCGGGGACAGGGTGTGCAGAAAGCCCCAGACCCCCGCACCCAGGAAGGCCATCACAGCAGTCCCCAGGGCCCAGAGCACCGCGGCCTTGTTGGGGTGATTGCGCCGGCGCTTGTTGACCATATTGAATGCGAAGACCGTCATCATGAAGAAAGGGATGGGCTCCATCGCGGAGAAGATTGACCCCCACCACTGCCAATACTCGGGCGTGCCGATCCAGTAGAAGTGGTGACCCGTACCGATGATACCGGTGATGAGCGTCATGGCGATGATCACATAGAGCCACTTCTCGATCACCTCGCGGTCCACGCCAGTCGTTTTGATCAACACGAAGGCCAGCATGGAGCCCAGAATCAGCTCCCAGACGCCCTCCACCCACAGGTGCACGACCCACCACCAGTAAAATTTGTCCAGCACCAGGTTGGTCGGGTTGTAGAAGGAGAAGAGGAAGAAGACGGCGAGCCCAACGAGGCCAATCAGCAGCACCAGATTGACCACCGTCTTGCGGCCCTTGAGGATGGTCAGTCCAATATTGAACAGAAAGGCCAGGGCGACGATGACGATGCCGATCTTGGTGATAGTCGGCTGCTCCAGGAACTCCCGGCCCATGGTCGGCAACAGCTCGTTCATGGTCAGCTTGGCCAGGCCCGCGTAGGGTACCAGTAGATAGCCAGCCACGGTTGCCCCAGCGGCGATCAAGAAGATCCAGAACATCAGGGTGGCGAGCCAGGGGGCGACCAGCTCCCGTTCCGCCTCTTCCGGCACCAGGTAATAGGCGGCCCCCATGAAGCCCATCAGCAGCCACACGATCAGGGTATTGGTGTGGACCATTCGCGCCACGTTGAAGGGGATCTCCGGGAATAGGAAATCGCCCACGACATATTGCAGGCCCATAATGAGGCCAAACAGGATCTGGGCCAGAAAGAGCGCAATGGCCCCGATAAAATAGAGTCGGGCAACGCCCTGGGATTGGTATTTCATTGATGAGGCTCCGGAGTGACGGCGATCAGCCCTGCTTGTTCGGCGGCCAGCCGGCGGTGTCGATCTGCGAGGCGTATTTCAGGAACTGGGCAATGGCTTCCAGCTCATCGGGGGCGAAATTGAACTGGGGCATACTGCGCCGACCCGGGATGCCGCCGGCTGGACGGCTCTGGATGAAGGCCTTGATGGCCTCTGTGCTGTTGCCGAAGCGGACATAGACATTCCCCAGCTCCGGAGCAAAATAGGCGCCCTCGCCGAGCAATGAGTGACAGCCCACGCAATTGTTTTCCTCCCAGAGCCGTTTGCCCTGGGCAATCTGTTGGCCTAGTGTGGTGCTGGGGTCCAGCAGCTCTCGGCGGTCGCGATCTGGCAATGCCCTGGCGGTGTCGAAGGTCAGGGCGAGGAAGAGCAAGAAGAAAAACACGGAGCCACCGTAGAAGATGTTCCGCGCCATCGATTTGGTAAAGGTCTGGGCCATGGGCTGGTTCTCGGAAGGGGTTGATTGCGACCACCGATCGGATTCAAGACGACGCGAGCAAGGCTGCTATCTGGACCAGGGTCTTGGCCAGAGCCCCGATCCTGCGGAGCCTCGCTGCCGCGGCGTCTATGGTGTCATCGAGGATCGTGGCACAGGTGCCGGAACCGTCGGCGGCATGACCGTCAGGGCCTCGATAGCCTCGTCGTCGAGCTGCTCCTTGCTGCCGCCGCAGGCCATGATCTGGGCCTGGACATCGCCCTTGATCTTGCGGCTGTGTTTGCCCTTCCAATCCGTACCGCCCTCGGCGACTCGGGTACGGTTGGTGTCGAAGTGGAAATCCACCTTCTTCTTGGACTGGGGTCCCCAGTAATTAACCTTGCCCAGGTCGTAGAACTTGCGCTCGAATCCGGCCTTCAGGAATGCCTTGAGACAGCCGAGCAGGTAGCGCCGGCGCTCGCCTGTGCCGGCCCAGGGATAGGAGAACAGGGCCTTGCGGATATAGAAGCGGCGATAGTTGTGCATCACCCGATCCAAGAGCTCGCCCCGCTCCATGGCCTCGGGCTTGATGATGGGCGTGACGAAGTTGTACTTCTCGTAGTCGAATATCTCGACCTTGTCCCCCAGCTCCCGGAACAGCTCGGTGAAGGGCCAGGGGGTATACATGGCCCAGTTGGCTAGGTCCGGGTTCCAGTCCCGGGCCATCCGGTAGGTCTCCTCCAGGGTCTCCGCGGTCTCGTTTTCCAGCCCGACGATGAACTGGGCCTCGGTCAGGATGCCGGCCTTGCGCAGCAGGTCGATAGCCCGCTTGTTGTCGGCGATGGTGGTCTCTTTGTGGAAGCGGTCGAGCTTCAATTGCGCCGCCGCCTCGGTGCCCAGAGAGACATGGATGAGGCCGGACTTGCGGTAGAGGGGCAGCAGCTCTTCGTCGCGCAGGATGTCGGTCACCCGGGTGTTGATGCCCCAGAGGATGCCGAGGTCCCGGGCGATCAGCTCCTCGCAGAAAGCCACGAACTTCTTGCGATTGATGGTCGGCTCCTCGTCCGCCAGGATGAAGAAGCCCACATTGTGGTCCCGCACCAGGGTCTCGATCTCGTCGACGACCTTCTTGGGATCGCGGATGCGGTAGTCCCGCCAGAACTTCCATTGGGAGCAAAAGGAGCAGGTATAGGGACAGCCGCGGGCCATGTTGGGGATGGCCACCCGCTTGTTCATGGGGATATAAATGTACTTGTCCCACTCCAGCACGCCCCAGTCCGGGCTGATTCCGTCCAGGTCCTTCACTGTGGGCGCCGCCGGGGTGGCGACGATCTGGCCGTCCTCGACATAGGCGATGCCCTTCACCTGTGCCCGGTCTGCCGGCCAGCGGCTCTCCGCCACGGTGCGCACCAAGTCGACGATGATCTCCTCCCCCTCGCCGCGCACGATGGCATCGATCCAGGGGGCCTCGCCCAGGACCTGCTGGTACATGAAGGTGGCATGGATGCCGCCGAGCACGGTCACCGCTCGGGGGCAGGTCTCCCGGGCGATCTCCAGCAGGCGCTGGGCCTTGTAGATCGATGGGGTGATGGCGGTGCAGCCGATCAGGTCCGGCTGCTCCGCGAGCATGATTGCCCGGACCTGATCCTCCGACAGGTCATTGGTCATGGCATCCACGAAACGGATGTCGCTAAAGCCTGCACTCTTGAGTGCGCCGCTCAGATAGGCTACCCAGGCGGGAGGCCAGTTGCCGGCAATCTCCGCGCCGCCGGAGTGATAGTTCGGGTGGAGGAAGAGGATACGCATGGCTCGGACTCTTGGCCGGTGGAGACTGTCAGACGAAATTGACATCGTGTTTATCCAGTTACCTTGACCCAAATCAAACCGCCCTCTAATGCTCCCCTTTGGTACGAAGCAGTCCGGCAAGTCGGTTGCCTTGCTTCTGTGGGCCACCGCGGGGAAATAGCCGATGCAGACTGGCGCTGCTGCCCGCCTCCTGGCCCCAGACCTTGCTGAAGTGCCGGACCATGTCCCGCACCGTCGCCTGGGTCCCGGCTCGGGCGAAATGCTCCCGCAGGTAACGGACCAGCTCCCAGTGGGCGTCAGTCAGGCTCAACCCTTCCGCCGCCGCGAGGGCGCGCACGAAAGACTCGGACCAGTCCGCCGGATTCACGAGATAACCTTCGCCGTCGGTCAACACCGGACGCCCGTCGACCTCCAGGGTACGAGTCTGCATGTTGGGATAGGCGTTACTGCCCATGGGCATATGACCGGCCAGCCCCTGGGAGTCGTTGGGGGCTTGCGTGATGGACCAAAGCTCCACTTGAACCTCCCCCGCCAGGCGCCCGTGGTAGCGCTCCACCCCGTCGACCAGGACCTTGCCACTGGCCTCGGGGATGTCGAAGCGGGCGCGGCCCTCGCGGTCGGTATGCACCGGCGGGGTACAGCGTCCGTCCGCATCCAGACACAGGGAAACGGGAACCCGCTTCAGCGGGGTCTGATCGAGCTTCATGCGCAGACTGACGGTAATCATTTCAGACTCCTCGGGTAAGACGGTACGGACTTAGACGCAACGCTGGAGCATCCTTGCTAGCCTATGGTTCATGGATGCCGCCCGCGACGATGCCGCGCGCATGCCCTGGCGGCTTTGATGTCGATCAAGGCGTCAGCACCCGCTGGCATGGGCCGATGCGGGGTTTGCCGAGATCTCGCTGCCATGTGAGGTTCCGAGGCTCGTTACCGAACGGCTCGGATTGGCTCGGAAACCCATTGCTGCGGTTTGCCAAACGCGGCGACCTCTTGCTTGCTATCAACGTTGTCGGCCCACAGCCGGCTCCCCCGGGGCCTCGGCATACTGCAAACGGGACAGCGCGCATTGCCGGGGACGCCCGATACGATAAGGGTACAGACCATGATCGACCGGCTCGCTTTAGCGGAACTTGTCAGATCGGCCTGCATGCAGGCCGCGTTGGACGCGTATGAGCAGGCCGGCGTGAGCGGTCTGTGCGGCGAGGGACGTTGGGAGCTCGCAGTACAAGCAATCAGGAATCTCGACCTGATCCAGCTGCTCGCGATGTATCCCGAGTCCGAAAACGACTCGCCGTAGTGCAGACCGTTTTGATCGAGGTCAAAGCGCGTACCAGCCCCACCGACGCCCAATGGCGGGTAGCCGGGGCCGAACGCGCCCGACCCCGGCCCCGGCCCGCGCCACCTCTGTCGGAGAGCCCGATCCGCCATGACCACCCCAGGCCCCCGCATCCGCCAGGAACAGCGCACCATAGACGCCATGCTGGAGATCTACTGCCGGGACCAACATGGCGGTCGCGGCGCGCTTTGCCCGGACTGCGACCGGCTTCGGGATTATGCCCACCGCCGACTCGCCAACTGCCCCTTCCAGGAGGAGAAGCCGGTGTGCAACCGATGCGAGATCCACTGCTACAGCCAGGCCATGCGCGAGGGTGTGCGGGAGGTCATGCGCTATTCTGGCCCGCGCATGTCTCTGCGCCACCCCTGGCTCGCCCTCCTGCATTTGGTGGATAAGCTGCGAGCCGTCCCTGGGCTGCCTCGCCGTTCCCGGCGGACGAGGCTGTAGCCAGGCGAGCCACCCGACTCCGCTATTCGCGCGGCATGGCTGGCAAGCGCATCGCTCCGCAATCGCGCCGGGGCCCCGCAGAAGCACCGCTCCAACCGGTATTGTTTCTAGGTTTCCGATTTCGCCATACGACTCACTTGGATATCCGACGTAAAGACAACCCCCATGTGCTTGTTGAAGAAGGGTGCCAGTCCCTCCAGAATCGGGCTGACCAGGTTCTGCGGCACGGCACTAACAATCATTACGAGCACCGAATCGTCGTTGAACATCAGATGGCTCTTATGCGTCCCATGGGCTCCCTTTCCGGATAGGTTGTGGAAAATCGTATAGCCGCTTACGCCAGCTCGGTTGAGAAGGTCGACAACGAACCCTTGATATTCGCCCTCAACGACGATCTCGAGCTTCTTCATGGCCCCGATCGTGAAATCGCTCATAACCGGTTCTCCATTGCGGCAGTATCTGTCTGGGACCTCGAAGCGGACTGGTCGTTGGGTCGGACGGCTCCTCGCCCCACATCCGATTTCGGGTATTGATGCTGCGCAATCCAGGCGCCACCCTCGAAGAGGTGTGCAGCCCCGGTCTCCGGGTCAAGCACCAGGAATCGCACCCAGCCGTTGTACACCAGATCCCGAACCTTGCAGACCCTGGCCAGAATGCACTGGACGAATGGAAGTGGGGCCTCGATCAGGGTGATCAGACGCATGGGTTCATGATAGGGCCGCGCGCCCTGAAAAACGGTCTGCGCCGGCAGGCCCGTTCGCAAGTCGCTGACGTTACCCGTCATGACGCCGAAGCGGCCAACGACATTGTGGTAAATCTTGCTGCCGCTGCCGAAGACCTCGTTGTCGACTACGGAAAAGTAGTGCTCCATGTTGATCCAGTGAGCGACGATCAGCGGCCCGGAGACGATCGCCTCGAGCAGGCTACCCGTCGTATCCTGGCGATAATCATAAGAGTGCAGGAAGGCGCGACCGCCGAGATCGAGCCCTCGCGTAAGGGAACGGCTGGCCACGATGAAAGAAGCGTTCTTCGATAAACCCCATTCCGGTCGAACCTGGGACCAATCCATAGAATAGCGCTTGACGCATCTCGACGCCGCTTCGGGAGAATCCGCTGCGGGCTCCCCGAGCTCATAGCAACGCTCTTGTGCGCAGAGCCGTCCGGCAGCTGCCAGATCTTCCTGGATTCGAGTCAGTTGGGTTAGCGGGCCGGCTGGCAATCGATCAAGGTCGTAGAGCGCTATCTCGTCGGTTGCGGTGTTATGAAGCGCCGGGATGAACCAAGTATCCTCCGGGATCCGAATGCCCTCCTCGGACAGTCGTTCGCGCACCTCGCGCCGATTCGCCATGGCCGCGAACACGCGAGCGTTCACCAATCCTTGCTCCCCGCCGCAGGCACCGCAGTCCAACGCCGACTCGTAGGGATTGTTCTGGGACGTGCTGCCGTGCCCGACGATCAAGACGAGCTTCGCAAAGCCGTCAAGCAAGCCGATCGTCGTCAGCGTCTGACGAACGAGCAACGTTTGATGCTCGATACGAAAGCCGATCCGTGCCATGTGCTCGAGCTGGATCTGAGTCCGGTCGGGGCTCAACCCGTACTCCAGGCGAAGCCGCGCCATGAAGACGGCCTCCGCGGCGGGGTCGATGTCGAAGCGTCGCGCGAAGGCGCTGGGAGATGCTGCGTTACCCAGAGCGATCTCCCGCAGCTCAAGGATCATCCCGGTCGTGATGGCCTCCCGTTTGATCCCGAAATGTCGGTCCACGGCCTTGACCACCATTTCGTCCTGGAGATTGGCAATCACCTCCATCGCGTCTTGCTTAGCGATCTTGTCGACTATGAGGCGCGTCGGCTTGCGACCGTTCTCGAGCTGCTTGCGCCAAGTGTTGTACGCAGCGGGCGCCAGGGTCCTGCCTAACATGTCGCATCCGAACAACAGGCCAACGGCTTCGACGGTGATATAGGGTGACAGCACCGTGGCCTTTAGATCGTGAACGACTTCGGTAGCCACGTGGAAGAGCGAATCTCGGTGCTGCTCGTGCTGATGCGGCATCTCCAACACGACGTGACGCGGCGCGACGATGGCCGGACATAGCGCGACTTCATGGCCCTTGCCGAACGCGATGTAGTTGATCGCGATGCCGAAGAATCCAGCGACGCCGTAGGTGTCGTAGGGCCCGAGCTGCTCGAGCTGTCGGCGCAGGCGCTCCGAGCGGACATCGATACAGAACATCGCCTGAACCCGGGAGGCGTCGCCCAGGTTATCTGTGGGTCTAGAGTCCGAGCTGCCAAGTGCCGCCGAACCGCGATGCTCGGCCAGCTTGGCGAGCAAGGCGCGGATATAGGTTCTCTCAATGGCTTGCGTCCAGACGAAGCCTTCCACCGACCTGAAGGCATAGACGGCCTCTATCATCTGTCGAAGGGACCGTGAAGGCTGTCTGGCTAAGACTGCACGGGGGATGCCCGCGCGCTCGCAAAGCTCCTGCAACCTCCGTGCACGAGTGGTCGCCTCACGTCGCGTTTTTTCCGTTTGGTACTCGAGGCTCAATGCCTTGATACGAGCTGGATCGCCGCTGTCGAGTGCAACTTCGACGCGATGGGCGTAATCTGGAAGGATGGCTCCGGAATGGAGCTCCTGGCGCAACATGCATTCGTGCGGGCGCTGCTCGATGTACTGAACCCAGGCCACGTATCCGAAGGGGCACTGGTAGCGTTTCTGGGCCTCTTCGATCAAAGACAGCGACAGCACCAACCGGATAGCGATAAAGTCGACCAGATCCGCGGGATTCCGTTGCTGCCAATAATACTCCTTGGCGTTAGATCGCCAGCGCACGAAACCGGCCCACCCGTGGAGCTTCGAGAGCTCGACAGCGAAATAGTCTGTCCATAGTCTCTCGGGGACCTGGAGCCGCTTCATCACCAAGTCGATCGCCGCTTCGGGACCATCCGCAGCGCCCAGGATGTGACCAACATCGAGGCCGTGCAGACGCAACCGATGATTGCGTTTGGCGATCGCCGCCCATGCGCGGAACAAGCCTTGCCGGCGCCCCGGCATCCGCCAAACGGATTGCCCCTCGTCGAGGAAGTCCATGCATCCCTTGATCAGCAGCTCGTTCAGCGTCGAGTCGATTCGGCTGCCAAAGAGTCGATCGATGAGATCGTAGAGCGTCCACTGGACGCCGATCCCGTCCTTTTCAAGCATCTTCATCGCTAATCCAGGAATGGCCGCAGTTGCGACAAGATGGCGTCCGTACTCGGATAGGCGTTTCCCGCACTGGGCTGGTCCATCTGCGTCATGAGCGTGAAGAGGACCCGCCGCAGATCGAGACCTTGGTCCCAGTCGGTCGTAAAACCCCGATCGGGAAACCGATCGCGCAGGAACTCTCCCGCCAGCTCATCGATCGCGTCCGGGTCGATCTTTCCCTCGTGCATCAAACCCTGATAATCGGTGCGACGGAGATAGCCTCTGGCATGGAAGAGATCGCTCGCCCGGGCGATGGCCTTCTCGAAAGGAAGGTGCTCGAGCCCATGCAAGGGGTTGTGATGGATGAAGTTGCGCATGGGCCACACGAATGGCAGAAACTCCCCGGCGACGGCGACCATGGAGCGGATCTTGAGGTCGTGCCCCAGCCTCGAATCGCTCTGTGTCCCTAACCCTTCAGCGACCGGGTCGGCATCGGGCCATTTGACGTCTACTTCAAATGCGGTCACAGGGCCACCTCCACTAAGACAATGCCGAAGAATCCGAGCGCGATCAAACTGCCGCCGAGGCCGAACGCACCCCGTCGACTCAGATCGCGATAAGAAAGGTCATCCCGCGGAACGCCCCAGACGATCCCAGTCAAGAGGTTGACTCCGGCCCAAGTCCACAGGAGCCAAGACAGGCAGATAGGAAGCAGCACCACCACCTCATCCGACGCGACTCCGCCGAAGGCGAGCGCCGCGACGGCGAAGAACGAAGGAGAAAAAGGCACCGCGATCGCGGCAAGCACGGCGGCAATGAAGAGATGCGCGAACAGCGGCATGCACAAGCAGAGTCCCGGATAAAGTCCGCTGCGCGCAATGCCGAATCGCCCGGTTAGCTGGTCTAACATAAACACCAGCGGAATCAACGAGACCGAGAGCCCGATGGCGGGTAGGATTGGGTTCACGCGGTAGGGAATCCCCACCCAGATCAACGCAACGGCGGAGGAGAACAGATGCGAGATCCAGATCTCGCCATCCTTGGCGCTGAGCAGCCGAAACGCGTAGAGCACCGAGGTCAGTCCGCCCCAGACCCCAAAGACGGTCAGGACCCTTGAATCTCCGTCCGCCAGGGTCGTCGATCCCAAGGCCACGAGACCAATCCCCATAACCGGGAAAAGCATGACCAGCGCGGACTTGAGCACCGGTCCCCGGAGCCGCTTCGAACCGAGCCTGGTCGTGCCGCCCAATTGGCCTTGCAGGAGCGTGTTGGGTAGGATGCTCAAAGGATAGAGAGGCAAGAACAGCCCGGCGACGAGAAACAGTGCGATGCTCATATCAGACCCATCGCATGAGCGCATTGAGGCGGCGCGAGCGCGTTAGCATCCCACCGGCCAGCCGACCGTAAAGATCGGCGATATAGAATTCGCGCGACATCAAAGCGTATATCGAGATATAGGTGTCCCGGTAGCGTCGCCTGAGAGGCTCCGGTTGCGCGGTGGACCAGAAAACCAGTAGCCAACCCGCAGCGATCAGCGTGACCAACACGAGCATCAAGACAGTGAAAATTGGGCCTGGCAGCGACGCGGCCCGATACAGCGCCTCGCGAAAAGCGGGATCCGGATAGAGCAAGGTGTCGATCGTATGCCCCGCCAGCACGTAGATTATGATCACCACTGCGAAGGATAGCACCACGTATCCCAGTAGCTTGAACGGCTCCTCGCCCCCGATCTTGTAGACGAAAAAGAGGGTCTGAACGCCAGTGATCCACCCGAACAGGAGCAGAACGATCGCCCCTTGATGGCTGAGAAAACCCTCGTCGACAACTTGATGCGCGCCGAGCACGATGAACAGGGGAGCCGTGATCGTGATGGCCGCGAAGATCACCCAGGACAGGGGCGGCTTAGGCGGCTTGCGCTCCACCATGAACTTGTAGATCTCGCCTTCCGGGATATTCGGATCCCTGCGCGCCCGGGAGATCGGACTGCCGGAGCTCATGAACAACGTCGCCTTGAAAACGCCGTGCGCGATCAGATGAAAAATCGCTAAGGAGAAGGCGCCAAGACCGCATTCCATCACCATATAGCCCATTTGGCCCATGGTCGAATAGCCTAGCGCCTTTTTGATGTCGCTCTGCATCAGCATCATCACTGACCCCATAATCGTCGTCACCAAGCCGACGAGAAGGGCGACCTGCAGAACCGAGTCGGTGTGCGCGAAGACCGGCGCAAAACGGTTGATCAGAAAGCCGCCGGAGTTGACGATCCCGGCATGCATCAGGGCCGACACCGGCGTTGGACCCTCCATGGTATATGGCAGCCACGTGTGTAATGGGAACTGGGCGGATTTTGCAAAGGCCGCGAGCAGAATCAGGAGGCCGACGGTCTCCGAGATTGGCAATCCGAAGACCGTGGAGCGGTGGGGATCTGCGGCGATGCCCTCGAAGATGAGAGGAATGCTCAGAGTGCCGTACGCATAGTACAGAAGGGCAGCGGCCGCCATCAACGGCAGATCCCCGACGCGATGCGTGATGAGGGTCCAGAAAGCGTACCGGTTGGCGGCTTCGCGGCGGGTATCGTGGTTGAGGAGAAAATACAGAATAACGCCGATGGAATGCCAGGCAAGCAGCAGTGTCAAGAGGTCGCCGGCGAGCACCATCAGCATGATCGCCGCGTTTATCGCATCCAGCAGCACGAAGAAGCGGACATAGGAGGGATCGTCCCGCATATAGCGCGCCGAATACAGGTGGACCATCAGACTGATCGCGCTCACGGCGAGCGCCATCAATGCGGTGAGCGAGTCGAAGTAGATTGTGAATAGGCTAGTCCCGATCGCCGCCAGTTGACCCTGGTCGAGCGACATCTGTCGCAGGAAAAGACCCAGCGCCACGGCGAAAATCACGAGGCTGAACCCGATGCTCACCCTCGAGATGCGCTCGCCGATGCGCCGGGCCGAGGCCGACACAATCAGAGCCGACACCAAACCCAACAGGGGCAGCGAATAGGCCAGATGGGCAATCAAGGCGATCTAGCTCCTTAAGGTCGTCTTCGGAATGGACAAACTTACGATCCCCGAGCTGGATGGTCGCGAAATGGGTTGACGAACCGGATTCCGGCCCGACCGGTCACTGGTACGCGCCATCCATGTCCCACCGAATAATGGAAAGCACGCGCTATGCCAGACGACGCTCGGCAAACAGATGGCAGTCACCCCAAGGGCTTGGAGGGCATGAACCCCGGTCCGATACGCCGGCCGACAACCCAGCGCAGCCCGACCATGCATGTGTAGAGCTCAGGGTTCATCGGGCAGTTAGATGCGCGAGCAGGCGTAGCGCCGGGCGAACCTTGGCCGGAAGTAGACTTCATCGCCGTTGGCCCCGTTTATCGAACGGAAGCGGCTTCGAAAGGAGCGACCTGCGACAAACCGACCCGCCCGGCCACGTGAATCGGGACACTTTGTCCAAGACTTAGGGTACGCTCGTGAGAACCGGGCCCAAACCGGGCGTAAATCGACGTCCGCAATGAAGGTCGTTGTTGGCATGAGTTGTGCTTATTTCTGGTCTCGGTAGGATTAGCGCAGGCCCCGAGCGATGCTCACGGGCTATCCGAATTTACCGTCGCTTCGTTCCAGACTCATTGGGAGCCCGAGTGAACAAAGAAACAGGTCGCGACCGGCAGAGCAGGCAGAACGAGGCCGGCGGGAGACCCGGCCTGATAGATCGCTTCGGACGACGCATCAACTATGTGCGATTGTCGGTGACGGATCGCTGCGATTTGCGCTGCGTCTATTGCATGTCGGAGCGGATGACCTTCCTGCCGCGCAATCAAGTCCTTACGCTCGAGGAGATGGCGCGTGTCGGAAAGTGCTTCAGCGAGCTGGGGGTTACCAAACTGCGGGTGACCGGGGGCGAGCCACTGGTGCGTCCGAACGTCATCTGGCTATTCGAGAAGCTCGGCGCCCTTCCGGGCATCCAGGATCTGACGCTCACGACCAACGGCACGCAGTTGGGACGCTTTGCCCTCGCCTTGAGGGACGCAGGCGTCACAAGGATCAATGTCAGCCTCGACACCTTGAGGCCAGACCGATTTCGCAGTATCACGCGGGTGGGGCAGATCGAGAAGACACTGTCCGGGTTGGATGCAGCCCTTGCTGCCGGATTCCGGCGGGTTAAGATCAATAGCGTGATACTCAAAGACCGCAATCATGACGAGGTCGTCGATCTGGTGCGTTTCGCCATCGATCGGAGCATCGATATCAGCTTCATCGAGGAAATGCCCCTCGGCACGATCGGCGATCACGACCGGGCATCGGCCTACTATTCCAGCGACGAGATCCGGCGCGACATCTCCGAGCGCTTCGAGATCTTTCCGACCATCGAGACGACTGGGGGACCGTCGAAATATTTCCGGGTCTCTGGCACAGACACGCGCGTCGGCTTCATCTCCCCCCATAGCCACAACTTCTGCGGCGACTGCAACCGCGTGCGGGTCACCGCAGAAGGCCGCCTGTTGCTGTGCCTCGGTCAGGAATTCTCCGCGGATCTGCGGCGCACCCTACGCGGTAACCCAACGGATGACGGTCGACTGAAGCAAGCGATCGCTGCTGCCATGGACCTCAAACCCCGCGGTCACGACTTCGACCTGCAAGCCAAGCCGGTGATCTTCCGCCACATGAATATGACTGGGGGTTAGGTCAGGCTATAAGTCGTCTGACCGAGGGGACGCGCGGGTCGGTTGGGTGCGATGCGCGGCAGGCGCCGCCGCACGATCCGTATCGCGCTCACGCGTTCGCCGCAATCCTAAAGTCCAGGTCGGAAGCAGGATCGGCCCGCCCCTGCTCGTCTTGCCAAGCACCGAGCAGGGCCAAGCGCCGAGCCGGTATCTGGCCGCGCGTCGCCCAAAATCAATCCGCGACGACCGCGCGGCACGGATCGCCCCACTCCTTGAGTTTGCGCTCGATTGTTTTCCGCGATAGGCCCAAGGTACGCGCCGCCACGGACTTGTTGCCGTCGGCGGCAGCCAGGGCGCTCATGATATGAGAGCGTTGAACGTGCTCCAGGGAGTGCGGATTTGCCGGCCGCTCGGCCGAGACGCTTGGCGCTTGTGTATCCGATAGTGCCAGGTAATGAGACACAGGTTTCCCCAGGAGCAGCGACCGTTCGATGACATTGCGAAGCTCCCGGCAGTTTCCGGGCCAATCATAGGCGATCAGCTGCTCCCGGTCCCAGGCGGTGAGACCTGGGTTCGGTAGCCCCAGCTCGGCGGATAGGATCTCGAGAAAATAGCGTGCCAGGCGCGGTATATCGCTTTGGCGTTCACGCAAGGGCGGTAACCGGAGATCGATCACGTTGATCCGGTAATAGAGATCTTTGCGAAACCGGCCCTCCAGCACCTCGACAGGCAGCTCGCGGTTCGTCGCGGCGATCACTCGGGCATTGACTGGGATCTCTTTATTGCCGCCGACTGGCCGATAGCTCCTTTCCTCCAACACTCGCAGGAGCTTAGCCTGCATCGCAAGCGGCATCTCTCCGATCTCGTCCAGAAACAAGGTGCCCCCATCGGCATGGCCGAACAGCCCGGTGCGCGCCTGATGGGCACCCGTGAATGCGCCCTTAAGATGGCCGAACAGCTCACCCTCGATCAGATCGGAAGAGATGGCTCCACAGTTGACAGGTACATAGCATCCACGACGGCCGCTAAGCTCGTGCAGCGCCCTGGCGACCAACTCCTTGCCCGTACCCGTTTCGCCCTTGATCAGCACCGTGGACGGCTTTGGTGCGATCATCTTAATCGTGCGCCAGATCTCCTTCACAGGCTCGCTCTCGCCGACGATACTTTCCGAAGCAGGGCGTGGATTGGTCTCCCGCTGCAGCAGATAGTTTTCGCGAGCGGTGCGACGGCGGTCCTTTGCGCGTTCGATGTGGGCGACTAACTGCTCGATGTGGAAGGGCTTTCTAAGGATATCCGCGGCGATGTCGCGAAGTCCGTCGATCGCGGCATCCAGGTCCGCAAGGCCGCTGATATAGACGGCATCCAGGTCCACATTGCTTTGTTCGCGCAGCTCGCGCGCCAGCGTCGGCCCGCTGGCAGGACCGGATAGACCCAGGTCGGCGATCAGGAAGTCGATACGGGAACGCCGGGCGATTGCCCGCGCCTCAACGACGTCGCCTGCGCAATCAATTCGGGCAAAATGCGGGCGAAGGGAGCGCGCCAGGTAGTTTCGCATCTCCGGCTCGCCCCCGACGACGAGAAGTGCGTCGCTAACGTCGTCTGGGGACGCAACCTGGTCGTCTTCGGGGCCATTGCCGACTCCAAGAGCTGGGGAAATCATGCGTTGCTCCTCTTTCGGTGGTAGTCGCTATCGTTATGGGTGCAGCGCTGCGATCTGGGTCGCAGGGTTCCAGCGTCTCTCGCCGGGCTCTGACCGGATGGAAGCACGATGGGACGCGACGGCATCGGTCCCTCGGCAAGCTCCAGAGATCGGTCGCCAGCGGTTGCACTGTCGCTGACGAACGACGCTAATCACGTCATTGATTTGTTTGAAGTCTCCTGTCCGTTCAATGGTTAGGATAGCGATTCCGTTTGCGCCATGACAAACGAAAGTTTTGGGCCTTTAATATCGACTTCATCGATACTAACGACCAACACGATCATAACGTGTAATTTGGACAGCTGCACGGCGTTTGGACAACCCGTACGAGCGGCTCGATCGGGGCAGCCACGGGGGGGGCACTGCCGGAGAAAGCGGAGGTTGTTGTCCTGCGACTGAAGCGTAGCGAAGATTTACCGCGGTTACCCATGGCGCTTATGGTGACGTCCAGCCACGCCTAAGGTCGTGTCGCCCTAGCAGGACGGGCTCAAATTGCGTCCGTGCCGCGGGCCGCCGCGCTGGGTGGACTCGCATGCAACGAGGCGGGGGTCCTATCCCGCTGTCAATGGGGAAGGATCGGAGTAGACGGTCGGCCTCAGCCGCCGGTGACGGGCGGGAACAGGGCTACCTCGTCGGCACCTTGGATCTGGGTCTCGGGGCGCGCCAGCCGCCGATCGACGGCGTCGCCGCGGGCGCTGGTGCGCTCCTCCGGAACGAGACCCAGGCGTTGGGCACGCAGACGGGTGCCGCGGGGGATCGCCTCGGCACCCGAGCCGATGTCCTCGCCCGTGCGGCGAATGTTGAGACCGGGGGCCACGCGGGCCGGAATCCGGACCTAATCGCCATCCCGCTCGCAACGCTCTTGGATCTCGACCGCATCGGCCCCGGGGGGAGTGGGTGCCCCGGTGAAGATGCGGGCGGGGTCCCGGGCTCCAGCGGCTGGCCCATCGATCCCGCCGGGATGCGCTGGGCAACCCTTAGGCGAGCGGGGCCCAAGGCAACGTCGGCGCAGCGGATGGCGTATCCATCCATGGCACTGTTATCCCAAGCGGGAACATCTCAGGCGGGGTTTCAGGGTCACGCTACCGCCTCTTCGCTGGATTGCGCACCCACGCGTTCGTCTGACACGCCATTGTTGGCGCGGTGAAAGGCATCCACAAAGGGGCGGAAATCCTTGACCGTGCCGTAGATGGCAACGACACCCTCGCGCCGGCGATCGAAGACCAAGTTCACGCCCTCTGTGCGCCCCGCCGGATTCGGGCGGGCCTTGCCGTCATAGTAGATCCAATGCCTGGCGTGGATCGAGGCATAGACCAGGTCTTCCCCGGTATGAACCACCCACCACACGACGAAGTTCCAACTGCCGATGCTGAGCTTGGTCTTGTAGGTTTCGGCGTCCTGAGCATCCGGATCGAGCTGCCATTGAAAGACGGGTAATGGCCCGTCGTAGGTCGGATCGCTGTTACCCTGGGGTCCCTCGAGTGCGGCCATCTCCATCGCCGCCGGGGCCTCCGTCGGTGCCGTCGGGATGGGTTCCTTAGCGCCACCGCCGGCCAGCAGGTCCTTGATGTGAGGGGCACCGCCCCCGTCGGGGTCGGGAGTAGGATCGAGCCCATACTCGCGCAGATCCACCTGGAGCGGGTTCACCGAGGCGCCGCCAAGCAGCATGGAGTCGTCGTCGTAGGGCGGCTCCGAGTGGATCTCGATCGTCTCGAATTCCACCTGGCGCAATAAGCCGCGAACATCGTCCTCCATGGCCGTCACCTTCGCGACGTTGATCGTGTCGGGCGTGAGCTCGATTTCGACGCAAGTACCCTGCACGGCGATGCTCTTGACGAACCCCAGTGCCACGATATCGCGTTGGCGACCGGGCAATCGAACCTGCCGCAAGAGGTCTTTCACTTCTTCAGGCTTCATTGGCGCCATCGCATCCCCCTGTAGATCGTTCGGGACCATCGTGCCCAGGACGCGACCCTTAATTTAGGGTTGGCCCGCCGCGATCGGTTCGCCGCGCTGCGTTGTTTAGGAATCGACCGAGACCCTACGGGGCCGCGGAGTGCCGGGTACCCGTGGGTCGTCGATCAAGCCGGGCGCCCAAGGCACTCGCGGGTGACGCGCCCACGACACCGTTACTCCGAGCTGCTGCAAACATCGCGCCACAACCCAGGTGTGCCCTCTTACCGCCTAGACTCGCTACCAAGGGTCCATGGACCTGCCTCGCCGCTCCGGACACCGCAGCGAGACGCGACAAAGTGTCTGTACTTTCCACTTCGAACGGGTCCATTTGTCCCACTGCCTATGCGATCCGGACTTAGACATCCAGGTCCTCGCCGAACGCCCGGACACCTGACCAACCGGTACTGTCCGAGACAGTCGATGACTGCCCCAGGACCATTCGAAACCGAGACCACTGAGCATTCATCGCTTTAGTTGGGGTTTCATCCCCACCCGCCATCGAATTTTCCAGACGTCGTCCGAGTCGACTGCCCCCCAGACCTCTTCGGGTCACGCTGGCCCTGGGCCCCTGGTTCCCTGGTTCCCTGAGTCGCTAAGGCAGGGATCCGGCATGCGGTTGCCATGGCACATTCTATGCTTATCACACGGTGCCCCCCTCCGGATTGCGGTTGACCCAGCCTTCACGAGGGTCCGCACGCGTGCCGCAGCAGTCCCGGCATCCCCCGTTACGACCCTCAACGCTCATTGATTTGTGGAGTTGACGATGCCTAACTCGCCTTCGACCCTAGCTGCAAATCCCGATCCCTCCCACGCCGACCCATCCCTCGCGTTGCTGATCGCAGGGACGGCAATGGCTGTCCTCCTGAGCGCTTACTGGCTTTACGACACGTATCTCCTTCGCGAAGCGGTACCGCAAACACTGAAAAGCGGCAAGACCTATGTTGCGCGATTC
Source organism: uncultured Gammaproteobacteria bacterium (assembly GCA_963780725.1). Classification (GTDB taxonomy): domain Bacteria; phylum Pseudomonadota; class Gammaproteobacteria; order Chromatiales; family Chromatiaceae; genus Thiodictyon. Next base: position 1,285,940 of record CAWACV010000001.1, on the reverse strand, counting down.
CATGAATCCCGGCGGCCGTTGCCGCCACTCAGGGCGGGCGGCGAGCAACTGGTCCAGACCATCGATCGCGCCAAAGCGCTTGCGGTCGCGCTCAAGCAGGACATCGCCACTGCCACGGCGGATCTAGCGACACGCGAGGACAAATATCAGAGCGAGCTGGCGGCTATAAAGCAGCAGTCCGCGCAGGCAGAGCGGTTAATCGCCGAGCTTATGACCGAAATCCAGGGACTGCCAAGCTCGGCGCTCGCGGGGACCGGCAGCCAGCCTAGCGCGAGCGCCAGCCAATGAGCGCGCCCGGGTTGCTTAAGCCAGACCTATGTGCAGATGCTCGGGGGAGTGCAGCGACCCGTCGCCGAGGTCCGGGTCAACTTCGCTGCCACCTCGGCCGGGACCCATGAGCCGACATCAACCCCCTTTGAGCGCGCTGTTCCCACATGTGCGTGCTATCCACCGCGCTCCGCCACGTTTGCTTACCAGGAGAACCCCATGTCTATCACCGCTGCCTATGACGGCCCTCGGCTCGGATTTCGGCCCGGCCGTTGGATCGACCACTGGAACCCCGAGAACGTTTCCCAATGGGAGGCCACTGGCAAGAAGATCGCCCGTCGTAATCTGGCGTGGTCCATGTTCGCCGAGTTCCTCGGCTTCGCCATGCTCGCCGTATGGGGCATGGTCGTCCCGCGTCTGCCCGACGCCGGCTTTACTTTCAACGCGGACGAGCGCTTTTGGCTGATCGCCATGCCAGGGCTGTTCGGTGCCCTGATGCGATTCACCTACACCTTCACGGTGCCGAAATGGGGCGGACGAAACTGGACCATCACCTCCGCCCTATTGCTGATGATACCAGGGGCTGGATTGGCCTGGGCGGTCACCAACCCGGAAACCCCCTTCTGGCTAATGCTCCTTATTGCAACGACGGCCGGGCTTGGGGCGGGCAACTTCACCTCCTCGATGGTAAATATTTCCTACTTCTACCCCGAACGCTCAAAGGGAGCGGCCTTGGGGCTCAACGCCTCCGGCGGCAACCTGGGCACCGCCTGGGTGCAGTTCACCATTCCGATCATTATCGTCACGGCTGCCGGTCTCTCTTTGGATCGCGCCGGACTCATGTTCATCCCGCTATGTATCCTTGCGGCGCTGGGTGCCTTTCTCTTCATGGATAATCTGAGCGCGTCCAAGTCGGACTCAAAGGCATTATTGCTCGCAGCGGCGGATAAGAACACTTGGATCATCGCCTGGCTCTATATCGGAACCTTCGGATCGTTCATCGGCTATGCGAACAGCTTTGCAACCCTGATGCGCTCCGAATTCCCCGAGGTGACCGGTAACTATGTCTTTTTGGGCGCGCTCGTCGGCGCCTTGATCCGTCCGGTGGGCGGCTTGATGTCGGACAAGTTCGGCGGCGCCCGGATGTCCATGTTGGCCTTCCTCGTCATGTGCGTCGGCTGTGGCGGAGTCATCCTGGTTCTGAACATGGATAAACCGGCCTTCCCCTTGTTCTTTGCACTTTTTCTGCTGCTGTTCTTTGCGGCTGGCTTTGGCAACGGGACGACCTACCGGATGATTCCAGCGGTCTTCCGGGCGTCTGCCACGGACCCGGAGACCGGAAAGATCGACCCGATGAAACTGGTGCGCGCCCGGCGTCTGGCTGGCGGGTGTATCGGCATCGCCGGTGCCATCGGCTCCCTCGGCGCCTTTATTATTCCCCGCGTCTTCGCGATGGCGGGCGTCATCGGGGGTTTCATGATCTTCATCTGCGCCTACTTCATCATGCTTTTCATGATCTGGTATTTCTACGAGCGTAGCGGCTCGCCGCTATCGATCTCCCGGGTCTAGGCGTCGGTACAGCGCTCCCCTGGCATCGTCGCCAACCCGAGATGTGGGGCTTGGAAACGCGGCGATGCCAGTGGCCCGGTCTCTTCGAAAGTTTGTGTGCCGCGTCCGGTGCAGATGACGGCTCGCGCCGTCGATCGGGTCATCGCACCCTGGAATGTCATCGCGGCTTGAGCCTCACCCTTTGCCAAAGCGGCCAATCAACCTCGGCTTAAACGTCAAAGCGCAGGAATCATCATGTTCAAGCACATCCTCGTCCCAACCGACGGCTCTCCGCTCTCCCAGGAAACCGCTCGCCAAGCGGTCGCGTTTGCCAAGCAGCTCGATGCGCGCATCACTGCATACCATGCAAAGCCGGATCTGGCGGCTGCTTATTTCTACGGCGAAGAAGCAAAGACGGCTTCGACACCGTTGGACCAGTTTAACCAACAGATCGACAAAGAAGTCCAAAAAAATCTGAGCTACATCGAGACCTTGTGTCGGAATGCGGGTGTGCCATGCGATACCGTCTCGACAGCGAGCAATAGCCCCTACGAGGCGATCGTGGACGCTGCCGCTCTGTCGGGCGCCGATCTGATTTTCATGGCCTCCCATGGCCGAACCGGTATCAGGGCGAAGATCCTCGGCAGCGAGACCCTGCGGACCCTGACGCACTCCCCAATCCCGGTGCTCGTCTATCGCTATGGCGACCTCCCGCCGACACCCGGTTGAGGCCCTCGCGACCCGTCATCGGGCAGTCGCGCCACCACACGCAACGGGTCGCGCCTGCCCTCGGGCGCATCGTTCGATGCGTATGCGCTTTAGCCTCACATATCGCCCGTGAGTCGTCCGCCGATATCCGCAGGGAAGCCGGTAGCCCGCGCCCACCCAGTGAGCATCCACGCATCTCGATCAGGCGCATTCTCCGATGACGCCTGCGTTTCGGTTCGTCAGGCGCACACGGAGCCGCTCCCGCGAAGCGGACCGCTCGCCACAGATTTGCCACCGCCACATCGATCCTGGGGCAAGGATGGACAGAATAGACCAACTCGGGAAGACACCCGGATCATCCTGTCTCAACGGCCCGCTTCCGCAAGTCCTCCGGGGAACCGGCAGGCTCACCGCAAACCCGCTCCCCGCGCCTCATAACGACTCAACTCCCATCGGCAACCCTGGCGCGGCATCGGCGCTTCTGGCCCTGCCCACCAAGAGCCACTTGGCACAGCAGCACTTTTGGCGGCGACGCAACGCCTTCGGTCTGTTCCCTTCGCCAAAATTCGGTAGGCGTCCACTTCGTCGTGGCATGTGCCTTGCTCAATTATCGACAGCCGAATGCGTACATGGTCGCAGCAAGGGTGAATATGACGCCGCGCTGACGAGCGGTGGAAGTGGCGAACAAACTGCGGGGGTAATTACGCGATGGTAAGTGTGGAATCGGAACGAGTGCGGGATCTACTGCGCGAGGTCGGGTATCCCGGATTCTCGCGCGACATCGTTGCCGCGGGTTTTGTGGGTAACATCATCGCCATCGGCCCGATGGTGGAGGTCGAGTTCAAGCCGGATACGCGCGACCAAGGAAAGATCGCCGCGATGGAGAACGCTATTCGTGCGGTACTGCAACGGTCGAGCTTCGCCGATGTGCAGATCCGCCGTGTCGCGCCGTTCGTTACCGAGGTGCCGTTACGCAGTGCCGCGGACCTTTCCCGGGACGCCGGTCTTGCCACCGATATCGGGACTGCCGCCCGCAGCGGAACGGAGGCCGGAAGCCGGCTCATGACGCCGCTCCAGGCCGAGTTTCTCGAAGACGGGGAGCTTCCGGAGGCCGATCTACTCGCCATCGCGCTCGGGCGCTTCGATGTCGCACCTGTAGCGGGATACGGGCCCGGCGGACCACAGCCCCTCGCCGGTCCGCGGGAGGACCTTTCGTATGAAACCGGGGTGCAGGTCCTGCAATGGGATATCGATCCCCAGGACCCCTTGGCCATGACCTGCCAGCACGAGATCCGAATGGAGGACTGGGACTACCGAGTGTGGTGGCAGGTCCACCCCGGCGGCGACCTTCTCTATGTGTCTATGCAGGCAATGAAAGAAGACTGGGTCGACCATGGCAACAACGCCGTCCCCCACCCAATCGGCCGATCCGAGGCGGTCAACCTGGTCTTTGACGAGTCGCGTTCCGCCGTCGTCGCCATCTACGGGACGGTTCGTGACTTTCGCCCGTTCGTAAAGGCATTCGGGCTGGCATACGCCAAAGAAATTCGTGGGCAGCACGTGCCCCCAACCGAAGAGGTAGCTGACCAATGAGCAAGGGTAATGGCAACGGCAACGGCGACAAGGGATCCCGCTGGTTTCGGGAGCTCGACGAGCCGCGCAAATGGGAAGACTTTTACCGGCGTCGTTGGCAGTACGACAAATCCGTGCGCACGAGTCACAGCGTCAATTGCTCCGGCTCATGTTCCTGGGAGGTGTTCGTCAAGAACGGCATGATCACATGGGAGCTCCAGAAGACCGACTGGCCCCAGATCAACGACGAGACGCCTAACTACGAGCCCCGGGGCTGTCAGCGCGGGATCTCCGCCTCTTGGTATCCCTACAGCCCGGTGCGTCCGAAATTTCCCTATGTCCGGGGCGTGCTCCTCGACTTCTGGCGCTCGGAGCGCGAGGCCGGAAAGGACCCAGTGGCCGCGTGGGCAGCGATCGTCGAGAACCCGGAGCGATCGAAGGCTTACCGAAACGCCCGCGGTAAGGCGGGTTGGCGGCGTACCACCTGGGATGAGGCAACCGAGATCATCGCCGCGGCCAAAGTGTACACCATCAAGGAGTTCGGCCCGGACCACTTGGCGTCGTTCTCGCCCATCCCAGCCATGAGCATGGTGAGCTTCCTATCCGGCCACCGCCTGTCCAATCTCTTGGGCGGAACCATGCTCAGCTTCTACGAGTGGTACCACGACCTGCCTCACATCATGCCCATGATCTGGGGTGATCAGACCGACGTGCACGAATCCGCCGACTGGTATCAGAGCGCCTATTGGATCGTCATGGGCTCGAACCTGCCGATGACGCGTACGGCGGACGCCCACTTCGCCTCGGAGCACAAATACAACGGCGGCAAACTGGTCAATCTCTCGCCGGACTACTCCGACGTCACCAAGTTTGCGGACCTCTGGGTCCCAGTTCGGCCCGGTACGGATGCGGCCTTCATCCTGTCCTGCATCCATGTGATTCTGCAGGAGTTTCACGTCAATCGCCGGGCGCAGTACTTCCAGGACTACGTGGCCCAGTACACCAATCTACCCTTTATCGTGGAGCTGGATCAGGAGGGCGATCACTACGCCAGCGGACGCTTCCTGCGGGCCAGCGACCTCGCGGACTATGCGAACGAAGAGCTCGGCGAGTGGAAGCTCCCGGTCTTCGATCAGCAGGGCGGCTTGCGTCTCCCCGGGGGGTCTGTCGGATTCCGGTGGGAGGAAAACCGGACCGGGCGCTGGAATCTGAAAAAGGAAGATGCCGTGACTGGGGATGCCTTCGAGCCACTCCTGAGTCTCATGGATGGCGAGTACGAGGAGGCGATCGTCGAGTTCGCGGACTTCACGCACACCTTCAACGTCGAGTTCGGGACCACCGCGCTCAGGGGCGAAAAAGCCCAGCGGAGTCTGCGCGGCGTGCCGAGCCGCGTTCTGACCAAGGCGGACGGAACCAAGGTGCGGGTGGCGACCGCCTACGACCTGCTCTTGTCCCACTTTGGCGTCAATCGCGGCCTCTCCGGCTCGGGGAATCCCAAGGGCTATGACGATGCCACTCAGGCCTACACCCCAGCTTGGCAGGAGCAGGAAACCGGCGTCGACCGCAATCTCGCGATCCGGGTCGCCCGGGAGTGGGCGGATACCGCCGAAAAGACCAAGGGCAAGTGCCTCTTCATCACCGGTTCCGGCATCCTGCATTGGTACCACGGCGGCTCCTTGACCTACCGCTCCGAGGCCGTGATGGGCATTCTCACGGGCTGCCAAGGAAAACAGGGCGGTGGCTTTGCCCACTATGTCGGCACCGAGAAGATCCGCAACATGGCCGCGATCGGCACTCTGGGCAACGCGGTCGACTGGGGCAACGTCGGGCGCCAAATGAACTCTACCTCCTATTTTTACTTCCATACCGACCAGTGGCGCTACGACGGCATGAGTCTCGACCCGCTTTGGGCGCCTCGCGCCAAGGAAATGCCCGCTAAGGCAAATCACGCTGCCGACATGAACGCGGTCGCCGTCCGCAATGGCTGGCTGCCCTTCTTCCCTCAGTTCGACGAGCGCAACCCGTTAGAGGTCATCAAGGCCGCACGCCAAGCCGGTTGTACGACCGATGCCGAGGTCAAAACCTGGGTCGCAGCCCAGTTCAAGGAGCGCAAGCTGAAATTTGCCTTGCCGAACGTAGATGCACCGGCTAACCACCCGAAGGTGCTTTGGATCTACCGTGGCAACCTTATCGGCACCAGCATGCGCGGCCATGAGCTGAATCTCAAGCACATGCTCGGGACGCACCACAATGTGCTAGGCGGCGAAGAGCGGGCGAAGGACATGGTCAACGAGATCGACTGGAGTGCCGATGCGCCCTTAGGCAAGCTCGACCTGATCTATAACGTCAACCTGCGGATGGACTCCTCCGCGAACTACTCCGACATTGTGCTTCCCACAGCGCACTGGTACGAGAAGTTCGATCTCACCTGCACCGATCTGCACTCCTTCCTGCACCCCTTCACCCCCGCTCATGACCCGGCGTGGGAGTCGAAGCACGATTGGGAGGCTTTCAGGATCATTGCCCAGAAGATCAGTGAGCTGGCCAAGACACATCTCCCGGAGCCGATCGAGGACGTGGTGATGACCGCGCTCTCGACTGACACTCCGGATGAATTGGCGCAGCCGATGGGGGAATTGCGCGACTGGTGGACCGGCGAGAGCGACCCCGTTCCTGGCAAGACCTTCCCCAACGTCAATGTCGTGACTCGGGATTACACCAAAATCCACGACAAATACACGACACTCGGTCCGGCGGTCACGAAGCCCAATGGCTATGGTGCCAAGGGCATCAAGGGCGATCTGGCGGAAGCCTATGAGCAGATGAAAGAGAGTTATCTGGTCGGGGAGAAGGATGGGCGGCCCTCGATGGAGACAGCGGCCAAGGTCTGCGAAGTGATACTGCGCATGTCGCCTGAGAGCGACGGCGAGTTGTCGTATCAGATCTTCAAGAAGCTGGAGGAGCGCACCGGCGTCCCCTTGGCGCACCTGGTGGAGCACGAACGGGAGATCGCGTACCACTACCCGGACCTGATCTCCCAACCGCGGCGAAGTCTGACCTCGCCGCACTGGTCGGCGATCGAAACCAAAGGACGCACCTATTGCCCCTGGACCCTGAACATTGAGGCCCTGAAGCCCTTCCACACCCTGACCGGTCGCCAAGAGATCTACTACGACCACCGGATGTTCCGCGATCTGGGAGAGGACATGCCGGTATACAAACCGCCAGTGGATATGGTGTCTATCGGCGACGTGGCCGCCAAGGACATCAAGATGAAAGGGGCGAAGCTGTTCCGCTTCATCACGCCCCATCAGAAGTGGGGCATCCACAGCATGTTCGGCGACTCCTGGCAGATGCAGAACATGTTCCGCGGCGGTCCCACGGTGTGGATCAACGACGACGACGCCCGGGATATCGGCGTTGCGGACAACGACTGGGTGGAGATCTTCAACGAGAACGGCATTCAGGTCGCGCGGGCGGTCGTGAGCCATACGGTGCCCCGCGACATGTCGATCGTCTATCACCAGACCGAGCGCCACGTCAATGTCCCCTTCTCTTCCCTCGCCAGAGAGCGCGGGGCGAGCGACCTGCGGGGGGGCAACAACAACGCGACCACTCGGATCATGATGAATCCGGCGACCATGGTCGGCGGGTATGCCAACTGGACCTATTGGCTTAACTATCAGGGCACCAGTCCATCGGAGCGCGACTGTGTGGTGCTCATCCGCAAGAAGCCGATGGAGACTCGCGGTCGGAAGGTCATTTACCAAGAGTCACAGCTCAACCTCGGGGCATAGTCATGCGTATCAAGCAGCAGATGGGTATCGTGTTTAACCTGGACAAGTGTCTGGGTTGTCAGACCTGCACGATTGCGTGCAAGAACGTCTGGACCAACCGCGAAGGTGCGGAGTACATGTTCTGGAACAATGTGGAAACCAAGCCAGGGGCTGGCTATCCCAAGGAATGGGAAAACCAGGACAAGTACCGGGGTGGCTGGAAGCAGGACCCGGAGGGAGACGTCCCGAAGCTGAACCAGGCGTCGCGCTTCTGGGAAATGATCAGCCTCTTCTACAACCCGGTTCTTCCCCAGATGGGTGATTACTACGGCAAGGGTCCCTTCACCTTCACGTACGAGGACCTGCACTCGGAGCAGCCCACCAAGTTCTCCCAGCCCGTCGCGCGGCCCAAGTCCCAGATCACAGGGGAGGAGGATATCGAGCTGACCTATGGGGTGAATTGGGAGGATAACGGTGCCGGCACCCATGAGGAGGGGACCGGCAAGCTGGACTACAACTTCAGCGACATGTCGCCGGCGGCACGGCAAGCGCTGTTGAAGTTCCAGGACTCCTTCATGATGTACCTGCCGCGGATCTGCAACCACTGCCTGAACCCCGCCTGCGTGGGATCTTGCCCGTCCGGCGCGAATTATAAGCGCGAGGAAGACGGTGTGGTCCTGATCGATCAGGACCGGTGCCGGGGCTGGCGCTATTGCGTCTCGGGCTGCCCCTACAAGAAGACCTATTACAACTGGCGGACCGGCAAGTCCGAGAAGTGCATCCTGTGCTTCCCGCGACTTGAGACCGGGCAACCACCCATGTGCTTCCAAGCCTGCGTTGGCCGTATTCGCTATCTGGGTCCCTTGCTCTACGACCTGGATCGCGTCGCCGAGGTGGCCAACACGGCGGACGAGAAAGAGTTGGTGGCTCGGCACCGGGACATCATCCTGAACCCCTTCGACCCAGAAATCATCGCCGAGGCCAAGCGGCAGGGGATCTCCGACAACTGGCTGGAGGCTTGCCGCCGCTCCCCCGTCTACAAGATGGTCAAGGAATGGGAGATCGCGCTACCGCTCCATCCCGAGTTCCGAACCCTGCCGAGTCTCTTTTACATACCGCCGGAGAGCCCAGTGGCAACGGCCAAGCCTAACGGTCGCAACACCCTCGACATGGTGAACGGCGGGACCGTGCTGCCGGATCTGAAGGAGTTTCGGATACCGATCGAATATCTTGCGCGGCTGTTGGCGGCCGGGAACATCCAGGAGGTGGAAAAGGCCCTGGTACGGCAGCTTGCGCTGCGCGAGTTCCGGCGGTTGGAGCGGGTTGAGGGAAAAACCGATGACAGCGTCCTCAAGAAGGTCGGATTGACGGTGGAGCAGGCCAGGCATATGCACCGTCTGCTCTCCCTCGCGCACTTCCATGAACGGTTTGTGATCGCAACCGCGCGGAGCGAGGACACCAAGAATGCGCCCTACCTCGAGCGCGGCTTCACCGGTTACGACCTCTTGAGCCCCGGATCGGGCCCCAAGCGGCGCACGGAGTTCCACGGCAACAAGATGGGTGTGGGGAGCTGAGCATGAACCGGCAATCTGTGACACTGCAAGCAGCGGGGTCCGCGGGGTGGGACCTCCCTGCCGCGTACCGGGCCATAGCGGAGCTGATGCTCAATCCTGCGGTTAGGGAGACCGCGGGAATTCACTCCGCGCTCGCCGCCGTGGCTGGAACCCCAATGGGGGAGACGATGCAGCGCTTCTTGGCCTCCCCGGCTGCCCACAATGTGGATGAGTACACCGCGACTCTGGAGCTTACGCCCCCCTGCCCGTTGTATCTGGGCGCGCACATGTACGACGAGCCTACGTCATGCCGGGGTGCCGGGGCCTGCGGGCGCAATCAGTACATGATCGAGCTGGGGGCCGTCTACGAGCACTTCGGCTTCCGTCTTGACGGCGAGCTGCCGGACTTCGTTCCGGTGATGGTGGAGTTTCTCGCCGTCAGCAGCGAGCACCCGGAACGGGATGGGATCGGATTGAGACGCCGGTTCGTGGAGACCTACTTGCAGCCGGGTTTGCCCCATTTGCGTAAAGCGCTCCAGAAGTACGAGAGTGTTTACGATCTATTGATCGAGGCACTGGAGTGCGCGGTCAACGAAGACCTGGAACGATTGGCGGACGACCCGGTCTGGCTCGATCCCGAGGTGAAACGGACGATCCCGGTGCGCATGGGAACCTCAGTCCCCAATGAAATGTCCCTGAGCGGGTAGGCACGCCAATGAACGACTTCTCGTCACTGAACTACGTCCTGTGGGGAGTCTATCCCTATATCGCCATCACGCTCTTCTTCGTGGTGCCGTTCTTGCGGATGATCTACCGTCCCTTTGGGCTGACGACTCGCTCGAGCGGCATCTTTCTTGGAAGGGATCTCTTAGGGCTGGCGGCCCACTTGCTCCACTGGGGCATCTTTCTGGTCTTCTTCGGCCATCTCGCTGGCTTGATCGGCGGTATCCTCGGCTGGGGTAGCTGGGTTGGCGCCTTCTTCTGGATGGGCACCCTGGGAGGCTTGGCGGCGATCGCCGGGTCGGTGCTCGCACTGGTGCGCCGCACCTTGGTCCCGGAGATGCGAGCGATGAGTCAACCGGACGACTACATCGTGCATCTCTTTTTGATTGCTATCCTGGGGATTGCCATCTACCAGGCGGTGATCGACCGGATCTGGGGCGTTAGCTATACTGCAGCGCCCTGGTTCGCCAGTCTCTGGCGGATGTCGCCGCAACCGGAGCTCATGGCCTCCGCGAGCACGATAACCAAGCTGCATGTGTTCTTGGCGTTCACCTTCGCTGCGTACTTCCCCTTCACCAAGCTGATTCATGCCTGGACCCTGCCAGTCAACTACTTCGTGCGCCCTTACCAGGTCATGCGTACGGCGGCCCGCAAATTTCACGACAAGTGGGAGTTTGGCCTCGTATCCGACAAGTCCTATATGACCTACCTCGCGCTCGGCGTGGTTGCGGTCCTGGTGTTGATCGGGGCAACCCTGCCCGGACCCACGGGCAAGGGCATCACGAGCGATGCCCTGGCCGCTTCGCGTGCAGGGGGCCAAGGGACCGCGGAGGAAATAGGCACTCGAAACGGCCGCTCGACCCTGGATGGCTACCCGCTCTATGTGAGCCAATGTGCCCGCTGTCACGGCCTAAGCGGCAAAGGCGATGGCCCCGGGGCCAAGTCGCCGACCTTCAAGGCTGTCCCGCGCGATCTCACCTCGGGGCATTTTCAGTTCATTTCGACGACGAACGGGGTCGCCTCCGATGCGGATCTGCGCCACACGATCGTCAATGGATTGCAGGGATCGGGGATGCCGGGTTTCGGCGCCCTCTCCGAGCCTCAGATCCAATCCCTGATCGAGACGGTGGGCGATCTCTGGAAGGATCGCCCCACACCGGGCGAGGCACTCGCCGTCCCGCCGCGTCCGCCGACAACCCCCGCGTTGATCGCGCAAGGCAAAGACCTGTACGCGAATTACTGCACGACCTGCCATGGCAAGAACGGGGCCGGGGACGGGGTTCTGATGAGTCTGCGGACGGACGCTGCCGGTCGAACCGTGCGGCCACACAATTTGAGGTCAGATCCCCTGAAAGGTGGGCAGAGCGCGGCGCAGCTTTACTACCGCATCGCGGCGGGGATGCCGCGCGCCAAAGGCGAGTGGCTCATGCCGAGCTACCCGAACCTGGGTTCGGAACGGATTTGGGCGCTCATTGCCTACCTCGAGGATGAGGTCCTGCCACGCCGGCTAACCTCGGATGCTGTGGCCACACGTTAAGCCGTCGAGCGAATGCCAACGGGGGAGCGCCGGCAGTGCGAGCGACTGCCGGCGCTCGGGGGCTCTAGCGTTCCGGCTCTGCCGATCCTCCGGATGGGGGTCCCGCGGCGACATGCAGGCAAGTAACGATCAGCGGCGGAAACGGGTTAATGGAAAATTCAACGCGCGCGCAAGGCATCGTGGATATCTTGCAGTATTGGATCGAGAATCTACCCCCGTCGTATTTTTCGCTGGTGATGGCAACCGGGATCGTATCCATCGCGAGCGACCTCTTAGGATTGGGTCCGGTTGCGAAGACCTTGTTCTTGATCAACTGCGTTGCCTTCGCAATACTCTGGGCGATGACGATCCTGCGCATTCTCGTTTATCCTAAGCGATTGCTCAGCGATCTTCGGATGCATTCGCTTGGCCCGGGTTATTTCACGGTCGTCGCCGCCGCCGGTGTGCTCGGGGTTCAGGTCTTGAGGCTTACCGGTCATATCGATTTGGCGATCGGCCTCTGGATCCTCGCGGGCTTGCTCTGGCTGGTCATCACCTACGCCTTCTTCACGGCGATTATCGTGCATCCGGCGAAACCTTCGCTCATGGAGGGCCTCAGTGGGGTATGGTTGATTGCCTCGGTGGCGACCCAATCCATCGCGACTCTGGGAACCATGATCGCGTCCCACTGGCCCGAGCACGAGCAGGGGATATTGTTTCTGAGCCTGTTCTTCTATTTCATGGGGTGCATGCTCTATATCAATATCATCGCCCTGGTCTTTTATCGCCTGACGTTCGTCTCGCTCGAGCCCGCCAACTTCACTCCTCCCTACTGGGTGAACATGGGGGCCACCGCGATCGCGACCCAGGCGGGAGCGAATCTGATTCTTCACAGCGACCAGTCGGCTCTGCTTGTGGAGCTGGTTCCCTTCCTGAAAGGCTTCACGCTGTTTTTTTGGGCCGCGGGAACCTGGTGGATCCCCCTCCTAATCTGCCTGGGGGTCTGGACCCATGTCATCAGGCGCGTGCCGGTGACCTACACACCGCTTTTCTGGGGCGCCGTGTTTCCCTTGGGGATGTACACGGCAAGCACCTATCAACTGGCGTATGCACTCGACCTGAAATCCCTGTTGGTGGTTCCCGAAGTGACTGTCTATATCGCGCTATCGGCCTGGTTGCTGACCTTTATCGGACTGCTGCGGCGCGTAAAGCGAGGGGCGCTGGCGCTGATCCGAGTGGGTACGGCCTCTCATGTGGCCTAGAGCCGCCCCGGGATTCGCCGACGGGGCTCACCGACGAGGTGCCGAATCATGACAGATCTACATGGCTATTGCCCGCTCTGCATCTCGCGCTGCGGGTCGATTTCCACCGTCGAAGGGGGGCGGCTGACGAAGGTCCGACCGGACCCGGACCACCCGACGGGCCGCAGTTTCTGTATCAAGGGTCGGGCTGCCCCCGAACTGGTACACAGCGACCGTCGTCTGCTCCACCCGCTGATGCGCACTCGACCTAAGGGGGACCCCGATCCCGGATGGCAGCGGGTATCCTGGAACACAGCACTGGACTTTGCGGCGGACCGCCTGCGGCACAGTGCCGAAGCCTATGGTCCGGAGTCGGTGGTCTTCGGAGTCACCACGCCGAGCGGCACGGCCGTCGCCGACGCTTTCGGTTGGATCCATCGCTTGGCCCATGCATTCGGCAGTCCCAATGTCCTGTTCGCGACCGAAAACTGCAACTGGCACAAGGATTGGTCGACTGCCCTGACCTTCGGGTCACCGATCGGCACTCCGGATTTCGAGCGCACCGGATGTATGCTCTTTTGGGGCTTCAACCCCTCCACGTCTTGGCCGGCCTATGCCCAGGCGGCGACGGAGGCCCGTCGCCGGGGTGCGCGGCTCATCATTGTAGACCCGCGCCGTGCCGGGCTTGCGGCCACAGCGGATCAATGGCTACCGGTCCGGCCGGGGACAGATGGCGCCTTGGCGTTGTCCATCGCCGGGGTCATGGTGGAGAACGGCTGGTTCGATGCGGATTTCATCGCGCAGTGGTCCAACGGTCCGCTTCTGGTTCGGGCGGATGACGGTCGCTTTGCGACCGTCGAGGCGTCCGTCCCGGGCGGCTCGCGCCCTGCCTTGGTGGCATGGGACGAGTTGCGGAGCGGCCCCGTCGGCTTCGATCCGGTCAGTGGCAAGTACCTGGGAGAAACACCGCGTCCGGCGCTGTTCGGCGATGTCGAGCTGGAGAAGCAGGGTCGGAAGCTCCGATGCCGCCCCGCTTTTGAAATCTTCGCCGAGCGCTGCGCCCAATATCGGCCGGAGCGCGTCGCGTCCCTGACCGGCGTACCGGCGGCGCAGATCAGAGAGACGGCGCGACTTCTGTACGAGTCCCGGCCAGTGAGCTACTTCCATTGGGCCGGTATCTGCCAGCAGTTTGACGCAACCCAAACCGGCCGCGCCATCGGCTTGCTCTATGCCCTGACAGGGTCGTTCGACGGCCCAGGGGGTAACGTGCGTTTCGCGTCCCCCCGTCTGAACGACGTGCTCGGATTCGACCTGTTGCCGCCCGGTCAGATCGAGAAGACCCTGGGTCTGGACCAGCGACCCCTCGGACCGCCGGGCAAGGGCTGGGTCAACAGTCGCGACCTGGCCCGCGCTGTGGTGGACGCGGTGCCCTATGCGGTGCGGGGTCTCGTGAGCTTCGGGGCCAATCCGCTTCTCACAAAGCCCCACACTCCGCAGCTGGTGCCGGCCCTCTGCGCAATCGATTTTTACATCCACGCCGACATGTTCCTGAACCCCACCGCGCACTATGCCGACCTGGTCTTACCGGTTGCGTCGCCTTGGGAGCGGGGAGGTTTAGCCCCCGGCTTTCAGCTTGGAGAGCGGGGCTCGGCCTGGCTGCAACTACGCAAGCCCGTCCTGGCACCCTTGGGCGAAAGCCGTTCCGATACCGCCATCGTCTTCGAGTTAGCGCAGCGGCTGGGGCTTGCCAGGCACTTCTTCGGCGGCGACCCAGAGGCCGGTTTACGCCACGTCCTCGCGCCGACAGGGGTACGACTGGAGGACCTGGCAAGTCACCCCGAGGGTCTACCGCTGGCACTCGATACGCGCTACCAGTCATATCGGCAAGACGGATTTGCGACGCCGACCCAGTGTATTGAGATCTATTCGGAAGTCTTGCTTGACGCAGGATTCTCGCCAGTGCCGGAATACGTGCCTGGGCCAGACGACGCAGTTGACGGATATCCGTTGCGTCTGACGTCCGCGAAGTCGCCCTATTTCTGCCACAGTCAACACCACGCACTGCCATTGTTGCGGGGCAAAATGCCCGAGCCATTGGTTGAGCTGCATTCGGCCCTGGCGAAACTGAACGGCATCGAAGAGGGCGATTGGGTGGTGATCACGACGATGATCGGCAGGATGCGCGCGCGTGCCAGGGTCACCGATACGATCGCGGTCGACGCGGTCTGCGCACAGTACGGATGGTGGGAGCCCTGCCCAGCCCTCGGATTGTCCGGATACGGCATTGCGCAGTCGAACTATAACGCGCTGATCGATGACGAGCGCTTCGACCCGGCCAGCGGCTCAAACGCCCTGCGCGGCTATCCCTGCGCGATCGCACCCGAGTATCCGCAGCTCCGGCGATAGCGGTAGTGGTGGCTCGCCAACTCGCCGGCCCCGCCCTTGGGTTCGTCCGCGACAGGCAGCCGCTTAATGCCTGTTTCAGAATTCTGCTCGGAGAAGAGTCATGAATCCGCTAAATTCGATTAAAGGCGTCTGGATCGCTGGCGTCATCCTGTCGTTGATCTTGGTTATCCCCGTCAGTCTCGTCAGCGGTTCTGGTGCATTCGATCTTGGCCCACTCACAGTCCTGCGCTGGGTACATATCGTCGCGGGAATTATCTGGGTTGGGCTCTTGTATTATTTTAACTTTGTGCAGATGCCCGCAGTAGCCGCGGCCGTTGCGGATCGATCCGGCCCCGGCCCAGCCGCGATCGCAAAATTCGTCGTCCCGCGGGCATTGATTTGGTTCCGATGGGCGTCGGTTGTGACCTGGGGCGCTGGGGCTTGTTATCTCGTCGGGACTGGCCAGCTGCTCAACGCGTTTAGCCTAGGCTTGCTTGGCGGAGGGGATGCTCGATATGGTCTCGCCATGGGGATCGGCGCGTGGTTGGGCACCGTCCTCTTGATCAATGTCTGGCTGGTCATCTGGCCGCACCAGAAAAAGATCCTCGGCCTAGCGCAGACCAAAGGCGACGCGGATCTCGCGAGGTCGAAGCAGACCGTCGCCCGGTTCGCTCGGATCAACGCCGTATTGTCTCTGCCCATGCTGTTGTTCATGGTCGTGGCCAGCCATGGTCTGGCTAATTGACCAAAACCCGGCGAACGGGGATGCGGTGACCGCGAAAAAGAGCGCCCAGTTCTCCTCGCTGGCCAGCGAGAAGGGTTTGCCTTGGAACGAGACTGGCGCCATCGGGATCCATCCTGTCGATTGAAACCTCCGCCCGAGGTTGACCTGCGGCGACCTCTGGCCCAACCCGGATTCCTCGCTATTCCGCTGATACCGGGTCTCGGGCGCAATGGAACAGAAAATCTAGGTAAGGGCCGCCCCGGGACTTCCGCTACCTATAGCCACCCCGCCGACCGCCCGTCGCCGATCCAACGGTACACCTTTGCCATCCGAGTTGGACCGCGCGAACCGTCCAACCGGACGGCCGGGTACGCGTCCAAAGGCGGGAAGCGGGGCGCCGAGAAGGAGGCGGCGCGCGTTCTCGATATCCGGGACCTCCGTCAGCGCTCTTATAACTGTGATTGCATGATGTAATCTATGTTGCATGACCCTACCCCCACAGAGCCAGTGGCTGCTGCTGTCCTTCAGCCTCCCCGGCCGCGCCGTCAGCACCGGTCGGGTGCGGCTGTGGCGGGCGCTAAAGGACCTGGGGGCCGGCAGCCTGCGCGACGGGGTCGCCGTGTTGCCGGCGACCGCCGCCGCCCGCACCGCGTTCGAGCGTTTGGCCACCGCGATCGCCGCCGACTCCGGGACGACGTGGCTCCTGGAACTGCCGATGCAGGCGAGCGCGGTGGAGCAGGCGCTGACCGGGTTGTTCGACCGGACGGCGGACTATGCCGCGTTGCCCCGGGCGATGGCGGGCTTGGCCGACGAGCTCCCCGGGCTTGATGAGGCCGGGGCGCGGCGCCGACAGCGCCAGCTCGATCAATCGCAGGCCGAGATCGATACCCATGTCTACCCTGGGTCTATCTGGTCGACGGTGACCTGCCGGCGGTGGCCGGTATCCTCTACGGGATCAAACCGGCAGTAACTGCCATCGTCGCCTTCGCCGCTTGGCGCATCGGCGCCCGGGCACTGCGCAATGGGGTCTTGTGGACCCTGGCGGCGGCGGCCTTCCTGGCGATCTTCGCGCTGAATATCCCCTTCCCCGTCATCGTGTTGGCGGCTGGCCTGATCGGTGCGGTCGGTGGGCGGATCGACCCGGAGAAATTCAAGACCGGTGGCGGTCATGGGGCCTCGAACCGGACCTATGGACCGGCCCTGATCGACGACAACAGCCCGCCGCCAGCCCACGCCGGCCCACGCCGGCCTCTCCTGGCCGCGCACCCTGGTCTACTGCCTGGTGGGTTTGGGGACTTGGGGCCTAGTGGAAGGGGCCTTGTACCTGAGCTTCGGCTGGGCTGGACCGCTGACCCAGATGGGCTGGTTCTTCACCAAGGCGGCCCTCGTCACCTTCGGCGGGGCCTATGCGGTGCTGCCTTATGTCTACCAGGGCGGGGTAGAGATCCACGGCTGGCTGACCGGCCAGCAGATGATCGACGGACTGGCCTTGGGCGAGACCACGCCCGGACCGCTGATCATGGCGGTGGCCTTCGTCGGCTTCGTCGGCGGCTGGACCAAGGAACTGTTCGGACCGCACTCCTTGGTTCTGGCCGGTATCGCCGGGGCGAGTGTGGCGACCTTCTTCACCTTCCTGCCCTCGTTCCTGTCGAGGGTTGCTCCACCGGCGGCCAACAGGCGCTGAGCACTGCGCAGCGGTACCCGAACGACTACGACGGCATCTTGGCAGGCGCCCCGGGGAACAACCGCACCCATGTCGCGAGCTACTTCTTGTGGAACCATGCCGCGCTGAACGCCTCGCCGGCCGCCAAGCTGTCGCAAGGTCAATGGTCGATGGTGTCGCGCGCGGTGCTGGCCAGCTGCGCCGGCCGGGACGGCGGCGCGCCCGGCGATCGCTTCCTGACCGATCCGCGCCGCTGCCAGTTCGATCCGGCGACGCTCCCCGTCTGTCAGGCCAGTGCCGCGACGGACGATTGCCTCACCGCGGCGCAGCTGGCCACCGTGCGCCGGCTTCACGCCGGGCCGGTGAACCCGCGCACCGGCGAGCGCATTTTTGCCGGCCTGACCGTGGGCAGCGAAGACCAGCCGCTGGGTCCGACCCTGCAGGGTGACCCCGCGATCTGGCCAGACCAGCAGTTCTATCCGTTCCGATGGACGCTCGGGGCGGCGTTCGCGGCGACGCAATTCGACTTCGACCGCGATCTCGACCGCGTCGATGCGCAGCTCGCCAGCACCCTCAACGCCAACAGCGCCGACCTGTCGATCTTTGCGCGGCGCGGCGGCAAGCTGATGATCTACACCGGCCTGTCGGATCCGGCCGTGCCCTTCGCCGAGGTCGTCAACTACTACGACCGGGTGGTCGCCAGCAGCGGCGACGCCGCAGCGGCCAGTGCTTTCGCGCGACTGTTCCTGGTGCCGGGCATGGGGCATTGTTTCGGCGGGCCCGGGGTGACCGATTTCGGCCAGCCCTTCACATCCGACGTACCGGCGGCCGTGCAGAACGACGCACTGATGACGCTGGTGGCCTGGACCGAGGGCGGCAAGGCACCCGCCATGTTGGTCGCGCGCAAGCCCGCCGGCGACGGCCAGTCCGCGCAGCAGCGTCCGATCTGCGCCTATCCCGCGTTGCCCGAGTATCGCGGCGAAGATGCGACGAAGCGCGGGAGCTTCGTCTGCTCGGACCGCGCGCGGCACCGCGCAGTCGCCAGCACCGCGCTACCTGAATTGACCGCTGGCGTCGACCGGGAGCAGCCTGTGCTGCCATCGACGATGGCATGCAGCGCCATCGTGGTCTGCTTACAACAAGCGACTTACCAACGAATCTCCCGCTCCTGAACGAGCTCAACAGGGTCGAGCACCGCGAGTCGCTGGCTCCTTGGATTTACCCGAAGCAAAAGGCCGAGAGGCGCGTTTCAAGCACCCGATCGCTAAAGACCCGCCGGCCGTGATCGTCGCTCGCCGCACCGGCAACCACCATCAGCGGCAGCAGATGCTCTTCGGCCCGCGGCGGATGGGAAAGACGTGCCGAGGGTGCGTCTACCCAGCCGGCCAGCGCTTGCGCTCTGCGGGTCGGCTCGGCCTCCACCGCGTCGGTGAGCCAACGGTCGAAATCGTCCGAGATCGGAGCGTAGCGCGGATCGCCGTAACCGCGCATGTTGTGGAAGCTCATCCCGCTGCCGATGATCAGCACGCCCTCTTCGCGCAAGGACACCAACGCGCGACCGGCGTCGAGATGCGCCGCGGGGTCGAGCGTGTCGAGCAGGGAGAGTTGGATCACCGGGATGTCGGCGTCCGGGAAGATCAGCAGCAGCGGAATGAACACGCCATGGTCGAAGCCGCGCTGCGGATCCGCTCGTGAGGCGATTCCGGCCCGACCGAGGAGCGCGGTGACCCGATCGGCCAAGGCGGGTTCGCCCGGAGCGGGGTAGCGAAGCTCGTAGGTGTGCGGAGGAAAGCCGGAGTAGTCGTAGATCATGTCGGGCCGGGCGTTGGCGGTCACGCCGAAGACGGGCGCCAGCCAGTGCGCCGAGACCACGACGATGGCGCGCGGTCGGGCGGGCAAGGTCGCGGCGAGGCCGCGGAGAAACCCGGCCATGCGGTCCCAGGCGGTCGGCGGATTCCAGTCCATGAAGAAACAGGGCCCGGCACCATGCGGGATGAACCAGGTCGGCATCCGGGTCGGGGCGGACGGGGTGATGGTCTCTGCAGTCATGGGCATCGGCCTCGTTGGATCAGGATCAAATTGGCGTCGAGGTCGAGCGTGGATGACGTAGGACACGATGTCTACAATGCGACGATGATTCCCACCTTCTCGCCTGCATCGCCCGCCCGATCGAGCCGCTGAGCGGTGCCGTCGAGCGACGCCCTGGAGGTGTTGGAACAACTGCTGCGCGGACTATTCGCCGATGCCGCCCGGGCCGACCGCCAGGCGCGCCTGCGCACCCTCAAGGATCTGGATCGGGCGGCCCTCCTGCTGGCCGCGGTCAGTCGCGTCCTGCTCGATCCGGCGGTCGTCGATGCCGACCTGCGTACCCAGGCGTTCGCGCGCGTGCCCCCGGACACCCTGGCGCAGGCGCTGGCCAGCGTCGAGGCGTTGACCCGACCGCCCGACGACATGTTCTATGGTAAGTTGGAGAAGCGTTACACCACGGTGCGCCGCTTCCTGCCGACCCTCCTCAAGGAGATCCGCTTCGGCGCCAGTCCGGCCGGTCAACCGGTGGCGGACGCCTGAACGCCGGACCGAACCCCAAGTATTTCGGTCACCAGAAAGGGGTGACCTGGTACAACCTGCTCTCCGACCAGCTCACCGACGTGAACGCCAGCGTGGTGCCCGGGACGCTGCGCGACTCTCTGGTGCTGCTGGGGGTGGTGCTCGAACAGCAAACCGAGCTGCAGCCGACCCAGATCATGACCGACAACGGGGCCTACAGCGATGTCGTGTTCGGCATCTTCCGGCTGCTCGGCTCCCGGTTCAGCCCCCGCCTCGCGGATATCGGGGGTACGCGCTTCTGGCGCATTGATCCCTAGGCCGACTACGGCGCCTTCGACGGGCTCGCGCGTCAGCGGATCGACCTGGAGTCGATCGCCCGGCACTGGGACGACCTGCTGCGCCTGGCCGGCTCTCGCAAGCTCGGGCGCGTGCCAGCGAGCGGGATCATGCGTACCCTCCAGATCGGCGACCGGCCGACGCGCCTAGCCCAGGCGCTCGCTGAACTCGGCCGGATCGACAAGACGCTGCATACCCTCGCCTATCTCGACGACGAGAGCCGGCGGCGCGCCACACGGTTGCAGTTGAACCGTGGCGAAGGACGTCACAGCCTCGCGCGGGCCATGTTCCACGGCAAGCGCGGCGAACTGCGCCAGCGCTACCGGAAGGGCCAGGAGGATCAGCTCGGCGCGCTCGGGCTGGTGCTGAACACGGTCGTGCTGTGGAACACCGTCTACCTGGACGCCGCCCTTGCCCAACTGCGCCGCGAAGGGTATCCTGTCCAAGACGCCGACGTGGCGCGGCTGTCGCCGCTGATCTACGAGCACATCAACATGCTGGGGCGCTACTCGTTCGCGGTACCGGACGCCGTGCGTCGCGGCGAGCTGCGGCCACTGCGCAGTCCTGCCGAGGAGTAGGCGGCCAGCCAGGGTTCCGGCGCGTCGGCCGCGACCGGGACCGGGGCTTACCTAGGTTTTCTGTTCCATTGCGCCCGAGAACCCGGTACCGACGATCGAGGATAAAACCGCCATCCGTTCGGGAACTGCCGCTCGATGCCACGCTGTCCGAGTGGCTTCAAATCGCGATGAAGCCTTTGCTCGGCTGCAGGGCAATCACATTCGCCGCGCGATCGAGAACGAGATAGCGGGTCAGATCTTGGCCGGTCGCCAAGTCGTTCGCCATCTTGTTCAGGTACGGCTCCGCTTGTTCGCTGCTGGGTGCTGTCCCTTGCGCGCCTCCGAGGCTCGCGACGAATACCATGTCCCAGCTGTCCGACACTTGGTCCGCCTCTGCAACGAAAGAGTCGAAGCTCGCGATTTCCTCGGGCAACCGATCGACACAGGCGATGGGTGTGATGGTGCCCGTTTGCACGCCAGGCCGCTTGGTCGTGCTCGAATCCGCCTTGGCCAAGAGCAGCAGCAGGCGTTGCGGCTGATCCTGTGTTTTGGCGACGGTCAGCAGATCTTGAAAGCTCGATATCACGGCTGAAGGACCTCCATTTTGGGGTTTTGGGGACGCTGACTCGGCCAAGCGTCAGGTGCAGGGTTATACCATAGGTTTCGACAAAAGAAGGTCGTTGACATCGATCGGCTCGGATCTGGCCAGCGGGAGATTGCACAGCGAATTCGCCACGGTCAGTCGCGGCCGCGAGAGCAACCCGAACGCTCGATTACGCCGAATGTAATAGACCAGCTCGATCATGTATTCAACCTAGAGAAATCGATGGAAACCCAAGGCATGCAGGCGATACTCGCCGGTCGAGAACGCCCTGATCGGATCAGGGCCAGCCGAACCGGTGGGGCGCTAATTCACCCTACCAGCCCGGCCGCGGCCGTTGCGGGCTGCTCCGATCCGCCACCAGCCCACCTCCCTCAGCCATCGAGCCGCGTCCGATACTTCCGCGCGGCTACGATCGCGGATCCGATCTCGGGCGGTTGAATTCCTATCTGTCGGCGACTGGAACCCGCCCAAGTTGTTTTCGGGTTCACACAAGGGTGCCTGTCAGTACAGCGTCGACTTCAGCCGTGCGGCAAGGGAGGCGTCATAGGTCGCGCCGTCGATCTTCGATCGGGTGAGGTCATCGAGTATCTTGCCCACGCTGGGCAGGCTTCTGCGCTCCGCGTGCCGCGCTGGATCCCATAGCCCGGAGCGCAGGATGGCCCGCGCGCACTGGAAATACACGCGCTCGACATGCACCACGAGTACCGTACGCGGCGACTTGCCGTCGACGGCGAACCGCTCCAGCAACTCCGGCGCGGTGCTGATCGCCGCGCGCCCGTTCACGCGGATCGTCTCGCTTACCCCGGGGATCAGGAACAGCAGTCCCACGCGCGGATCGTGGACGATGTTTCGCATGGTGTCGATGCGATTGTTGCCGCGCCTGTCAGGCACCAGGAGGGTCCTGTCGTCCGCGACTGCAACGAAGCCTGGTCCATCCCCGCGCGGCGACGCGTCGAGTCCTTCCGGTCCGTTGCTAGCAAGAACGACGAATGGCGAGGCCTCTATGAAGGCCCGGTAATCCGGATGGATGTAGTCGATCTCCTTGGCCAGTGAGGCTTCGAGCGACTTGTCGTAGAGCCGATCAAGCGTCTCTAGATCGGTGACAGCATGCGTTCCCGTAGCATGAATCATGGCATCCATCGGCGACTCTCCTCTTGGCGCTGCTTCACCCGCGATTCTTAATTCGACTTCGTCACATTAGCAGTCTTCAGCTACATCGCTCACGTCTTTGTTCTTCATAGTCATAGTCGATGGGTGCCTGCAGTTTCGCGTGGTCGCTGGCTACGCGGGGCGAGCCCCGGTCCCAATGTCGCGCGACCAGAGGCGCGCGCCGCCCCTTATTGGTCTATGCTGTTTGGACGTCGATTCTCCCGCTGTTTTTATGGACACCGAACAGGTTCGAACTTTCCTTGCCGTCGTGGCCCATGGCAGTTTCCTGGAGGCCGCCAATCGCGTGCATGTCACCCAGTCGACGGTGAGCGCGCGCATCCAAAACTTGGAGGCTGTCCTGGGTGCGCGGCTCTTCGTGCGCAACCGCGCCGGGGCGGTCCTGACGCCCGCGGGCCGACGCTTTCTGCGCCATGCGAAGAGCCTGCTCCTGACGGTTAAACGAGCAAGACACGATGTCGGATTGCCCGACCGGTTCCGCACGAGCATCACACTCGGAGCGCGCATCGCATTATGGGATGGATTTCTGACCCGTTGGGCCGGGGAGATGCGCGAGCGGGCGCCGGATGTCTCGATTCGGAGCGAAATCGGCTTCGAGGACGATCTGATGCGGCGTCTCGTCGAGGGCACGATGGACCTGGCCTTGATGTATACGCCACATCACGGTCCCGGCCTGCATGTCGAGCACCTGTTCGACGAAACCCTGGTTCTGTTAA
Organism: uncultured Gammaproteobacteria bacterium; assembly: GCA_963780725.1. Classification (GTDB taxonomy): domain Bacteria; phylum Pseudomonadota; class Gammaproteobacteria; order Chromatiales; family Chromatiaceae; genus Thiodictyon. The sequence goes on along the minus strand of CAWACV010000001.1, from coordinate 1,262,337 downwards.
GCAGCGACCCTCAGTATCGTAAGCCGGACGATGCCTATGTCTATATCGACTGGGGCCCGACCTTCTATGCCCAGCACCACGCCAGCTATCCGGACCTGGAGCGCCCCGCGCTGCTCGCCAATATCGGATGGCTTGGACTGCAGTTAATATTGTCGAATGGAGGGGCTTGCTTTCTGCCCGAGCGCATCGCCTCGAACTATCTCCAGACCGGCCAGTTGCACCCTGTGCCGGATAGCCCACGATTTCGCCTTCCCAGCTATGTCGTGTACCCGCTGGAGAGCGAATCGGAAGGGCTGGAAGCCGCGTTAGCGGTCTTGCGGAAGATTGCCGCGGAAACCCAGTGACTACAGGGGTCACCAGCGGTGCGCCCTCCGGGCTAGCCAAGCGCACGGGCCTGGCTGCTCGATCCGCGTTGTCTGGAAACACGAGACGGGGCGGAGGTTTGCGCACTGCTGGCAGCGCCGAGTGCCCGGATCCGCGACACGGGTGTCATTGGACCCGTGCCTGATCGTGTGGCCCGGGGATTACATCAGGCCGAGTTGGAGCCTGGCCTCATCGCTCAGATTGGCCTGACTCCAGGGCGGGTCCCAGACCATATCGACATTGATCGCCCCGACGCCATCTACCTCGCTCACTGCATTCTTGACCATCAGCGGCATCATCCCGGCCACCGGGCAGGATGGGGCGGTGAGTGTCATATCGATGCTCACATCCCCGTTCTCGGCGATATCGATCCTGTAGATCAGCCCCAGATCGTAGATGTTGACCGGGATTTCCGGGTCATGTACCCGGCGCAGGGCGGCCACGATGGGCTCTCGAAGCTCCTCCGGATCCATCCGCTCCAAGACCGCATCGTGATGGTGCCCGACATCCTCGGGCAAGGCCTCGTGCTGGCCGAAACCGGCGAAACGAGCCAAACGGTTCATGTGCGACCTCTCAGCGACTTGCATATTCAAACCCCATCGAAACTGCTATGCAGATGGCGGTCTTTCGGGCAAACCATCGGTTTCTGGCCTCAGTCGAGGGGCGACTGCTCCAGCCGACGACCGACCTGCTCTGTCACCTGCTCGCGCAGGGCCTCGGGCGTCAGTGCGTCCAGGATCTCGCCGGCGAACCCCAGGCAGAGCATGCGTCGGGCGAGCGGCGCGGATATCCCGCGGGAGCGCAGATAAAAGAGCATTTCGGGCTCGATCTGGCCGACCGTGGTGCCGTGGCTGCACTTAACGTCGTCGGCGTCGATCTGAAGCTGGGGCTTGGTGTCCACCTCCGCCCCCTCGCACAGGACCAGGTTCTTGTTGGACATGGCCGCATCGGTCTTCTGTGCGCCACGGGCCACATGCACCCGGCCATCGAAGACCGCCCGCCCCTTGCCGAAGAGGATGCCTTTGAAGTTCTCCCGGCTGGTGCAACTGGGCACCCGGTGCTCTACATCCAGGTGGAAATCCATCAATTGACGGTCCCCGGCCATGAACAGTCCCTTAAGATCGCACTCCGCATGCTCGCCGGCAAAGCGCACGGTCAGCTCGGTGCGCGCCCAGGCGCCGCCCAGGCCTAAGCTGACTCCCTGGTAGCGGCTCGCGGCACCCAGGCTGAGATAGAGCCCGGTAATGTGGTATGCGTTGGGGCTCTCGATCTGGATACGTTGATGCTTAAGACTCGCATCGCGTCCTAAGGTCAGCTCCAAGACCGAGTTGGTGCAGTAAAGTGCGTCGCCCGCACTTAAGTACCGCTCGATCAGGGTGGCGTCTGCACCGTCCTCCATAGCCACGATATGGCGGGGCTGGGCGACCCTGGGCGCATCCTGACCCAGCGAGAGATGGATGACTTCGAGCGGTCGGGCGAGCCGCGCGCCGCGCGACAGGAGCACCACCATGCCGTCGTCCAGACCCGCGGTGTTAAGCGCGGCGAACAGTGGCTGATCGTCCCCGGCGACCCCGTTCAGACGCTCGCGCAATACGTCGGGATCGGACTCCAGGATCTGGCGCAGTCCGCCGATGCGAACCCCCGGGGGCAGGTCTTTCAGCTCAGACAGGCCCGGCACATAGCGACCGTTGACCAGCACGATCCGGTGAGCATCGAGACCGGGAATCAGGAGTGGCGCCAAGTCCTCCGGCCTGACCGTGGTGGGGGTCTCTCCGGCAGGGACGAAGTCCTGCTCCAGGAGCCGGGTCAGGCTGGTGTAGCGCCAGGCCTCCTGCTTGCTGGTGGGAAGCCCTTGATCGCGCACCCGTGCGCGCGCACGGGTCAGGCGGGTCGAGAGCCAGTCGGGCAGCACCTTGCCCTCTCCCTCCGGGCCGTGAAGCCAACCCTCCAAGGGACCGCCGCGCGATGCGCTCATGCAGCCTCCTCGCCGGCGATCCAGCCGTAGCCCTTTTCTTCCAGCTCCAGGGCCAGGTCTTTGCCGCCGGAGCGGACGATCCGGCCTTTGGCCAATACATGGACGAAGTCCGGCTCGATATAGTCCAGGAGCCGCTGGTAATGGGTGACCACGATCATGGAGCGCTCTGGACCGCGCAGCGTATTGACCCCGTCGGCGACGACCCGCAGCGCATCGATGTCGAGGCCGGAGTCGGTCTCGTCCAAAATCGCGAGCCGCGGCTCCAGGAGCGCCATCTGGAAGATCTCGTTACGCTTCTTCTCGCCTCCGGAGAACCCGAAGTTCACAGGACGGCGCAGGAGCGATTCGTCCAGATGCAGGACCTTTAGCCGCTCCTTCATCAGGCGCAGGAAGGACACCGCATCCAGCTCCGGCTCGCCGCGCGCCTTCTTGATCGAATTGAGCGCGGCTTTGAGGAAATAGGTGTTGTTGACCCCCGGAAGCTCCACCGGGTACTGGAAGGCGAGGAAGAGTCCGGCATGTGCGCGCTCCTCGGGCTCCAGCGCCAGCAGGTCCAGACCGTCGAAGTCGACGCTCCCCCCCGTGACCTCGTAGCCCTCCCGGCCCGCCAGAACATGGGCGAAGGTGCTCTTTCCGGAGCCATTAGGACCCATGATGGCATGGACCTCGCCGCACCCGATCGTAAGGTCGAGCCCTTGAAGGATCTCCTTACCGCCCACGTTGGCCCTGAGGCCCTTCACCGTTAACACATCGAACCTCCGAAACTGCGTGCGGCCCGCAGGGGCCGCGGAAAATTCGTTCGTCCGCAAATGAACGCTAGTGAACGCAAATCAACAAGTAGCCGGCAAGAGCTGGGGTTGCGCTGGAATCCGTTCGCGTTTCATATTTGCGTTCATTTGCGGACCTAAATCTCCTCGCTGTTAACCCACGGCACCCTCGAGGCTGATCGAGAGCAGTTTCTGGGCCTCCACAGCGAACTCCATGGGCAGCTCGTTGAAGACCTCCTTGCAGAATCCGTTGACGATCATAGACACCGCGTCCTCTGCGGTCAGGCCCCGCGAGCGGCAATAAAAGAGCTGGTCCTCGCTGATCTTGGAGGTGGTCGCTTCATGCTCCATGCTGGCGGTGGAGTTCTTGACCTCGATATAGGGGAAGGTGTGGGCGCCGCAGCGGTTCCCGATCAAGAGCGAGTCGCACTGGGTATGGTTGCGCGCCCCCGCGGCCTTGGCGGCGATACGCACCAGTCCGCGGTAGGTCTGCTGGCCGTGCCCGGCCGAGATTCCCTTGGAAACGATGGTGGAGCGGGTGTTACGACCCAAGTGGATCATCTTGGTGCCGGTGTCCGCCTGCTGGCGGCCCTTGGTCACGGCCACCGAATAAAACTCGCCCACCGAGTCGTCCCCGCGAAGCAAGCAGCTCGGATATTTCCAGGTGATGGCAGACCCCGTCTCGACCTGTGTCCAGGAAATCTTGGAGCGAGCGCCTCGGCAGTCCCCGCGCTTGGTCACGAAGTTATAGATACCGCCGCGGCCTTCCGCGTCCCCCGGGTACCAGTTCTGTACGGTAGAATATTTGATCTGCGCGTCGTCCATGGCGATCAGCTCGACGACTGCCGCATGGAGCTGGTTCTCGTCGCGCTGGGGAGCGGTGCAGCCTTCCAGATAGCTCACATAGCTCCCGGGCTCGGCGATGATCAGGGTGCGCTCGAACTGGCCGGTGTTGCGGGCGTTGATGCGGAAATAGGTGCTGAGCTCCATGGGGCAGCGGGTGCCCTTGGGGACATAGACGAAGGTCCCGTCGCTGAAGACCGCGGCGTTGAGCGCGGCGTAGAAATTATCCGTGTGTGGGACGACCGAGCCCAGATATTGCTTGATCAGCTCCGGGTAGTCGTGGACGGCTTCCGAGATGGAGCAGAAGATCACCCCGGCCTCGGCCAGCGTCTCCCGAAAAGTGGTCGCCACCGAGACGCTGTCGAAGACCGCATCCACCGCGATCCCGGAGAGCGCCATCTGCTCCTCGATCGGGATTCCGAGCTTGTTGTAGGTCTCGCGCAGCGCGGGATCGATCTCGTCCAAGCTTTTCGGTCCGTCCTTGGTCTTGGGAGCCGAAAAATAGGAAATGGATTGGAAGTCGATCTCCGGATAGTGGACATGTGCCCAGGTGGGGGTCGCCATGGTCCGCCAGTGCGCCAAGGCCTTGAGCCGATACTCCAGCATGAAGTCCGGCTCGCCCTTGCGCGCCGAGATGGCGCGTACCACGTCCTCGTCCAGGCCCGGGGGCAGGGTGTCGGACTCGATATCGGTCACGAACCCGTGCTCGTACTCGGACTTGACGACGGCTTCTACGGTTGGGCTTGGGCTCATCGGCACCTGGCTCCGTTTTCGCAGTATTTCACTTGGTTTTTATATACGCCCCTACGAGGGCCGATTCAACACTTGGGCCGGCAAGGGTGACCGATTTTCCCGGCCCGCGGTAGACTCGACGCCAATATCCTAGGTTCCAGCCAGGTTTTCAAGTCCTGACGGCAAGCGAGCAGGTATTCGGTGCCCGATTATATTGTTAACCTCTGGTTTCGATCAGGCTTTTTCGTCGGCGCCCGGCCGGGGACTGGTCGGCTTAGTCCTTCAGTGCCCGCTCCAGTATCCCGCGGACGATCGCCTCAAGCTCGGTGGCGCGACTCGCCCCCGGGCTGCCCTCGGCGATGACCGAAAGCCGCGGGAAGACCACATAGGTGGTCCCGTCGCGCTCGAAGACCGTCAGATGCAGTGGACAGAGTGCAAGCAGATCCGGGTCTGCGTTGGCGAGGTTGTTGGTCCAGCGGATGTTGCAGAAGACCATGCCCTTAATCGCCCCCAGGCGGTTACGGTTGTAATCCACCCCCCATTTAGCCGCTTGATTGGCCATCTGCTCGCCCATGTTCGCCTCGAGCACCACCCAGAACTTCTCGGCCTCCAGGGCCTTGTAGATCCGGTCGTAAGCCGCGCCGACCTCCATCGGCGCCGAAAGCTTGAAAACCCCCGCGGCCTCTGCCCGCAGGACCATGGGGAACATGAGCAAGGACAAAGCAAGCCAGGCAGGTTTCACGGAGGTTGCTCCTCTTGTGGTCCGATCCAGGGGGGAAGGCCGCGCCTATGGTAAAGTCCGCGGCCAACGATTGACATGGTGGCCGACGGGTCTTTACAGGGCTGTGGCCCCGCACCGATCCGGCAGACCGCAACGGTCCCTTCCGAACCCCAGGCTTGCCCCGCCCGGCACCGGGGCTGGCCCGCCGTGCGTCCGCCTTGCCAGACGACACTGAAGGAGAAACCCCGATGCCCCAGACCGCTGCCGCCCGCGACGCCGTCGCCCTGCCGCTCGCCGCGACGCTCCTGCTGCTCGCGATCCTGCTCGGGTCGGCAGGATGCACCCTGGGGCCCGCCAAGCCGGAGCCGGTCTCGCCCACGAGTCCCGAGGGCAAGGCCTGTCTGCAACGATGCGAGCTCCCCAAGACCCAGTGCCAACAGCGCCAGGAGGCCCGCGAGACCGAGTGCGGGGCGATCTACGCAACCGCCAGGGCCGATTACGATTTGTGCATCAAGAGCGGCTCGGCCAGGTGCAAGGCACCTTATACTTGTCTGGGGGCGGACTTGAGCATCTGCGACCAACAGTACGACGACTGCTTCTCGGACTGCGCGGGCCGCGCCGAGCGGCAGCAGCAGCCGGCTGGAGGCGGGGAGACCGCGTCGCAGGCCGGGGCGACTGCAGAGCCCGAGGCAACCGGCCACACCGGGGGCGCTCGGGGCGCTGGGGCGATCCCGGCGAAAATGGATCCGCCGTGAAGCGCGGCCGGGCAAGGGTTGCGCGTGCCGTACCCCATGCGGCTCGCGTTGGCCCTTCAACGCCCCGCATGGACGGACGCTCGGGTATCCTTTTCGGTCCGTCCTGATAGAATTCCCGCATTCGCGAATGCCCTCGCGACCGGTTGCGGCGGACTCGGACCGGCCGGGCATTCGCCGCCGGTGCGCTCGCGCGGCCGGTCCCTTCGACGTAACCCTGGAGGATTTCGAACATGGCCCAACTCTTCACCGACGCCTGGATGAACGAGCTTAAAGACGCCTGGAACAACGAGCCGGAGGTCTGCGACAAGCTCGCCGACATCGGCTTCAACTCGATGATCTGCTGCGGATTCAAGAACGAAGAGGAGCCGCGCGGCTATTTCCTGGTGGAGAAGGGCGTGTGCGTGCGCGCCGGTTCCTGGTCCGCCAGCGAGCCCGAGGCCAACTGGGACATGCGCGCGGACCGCAAAGACTGGCTCAAATGGGTCGAGAAGGGCATCGGCATGGCCGGCCTGGGCATCGCCTACGCAACCGGCAAGCTCAAGTTCAAGGCCGGCGATTACACCGCCATGATCAAAGATCCGCGGATGGCCGGCCCCTTCGTGAAAAGCTTCGGCCTCATGCAGCAGATCGGCGCCGACGAGCTCGGCTGAGGCCGCGCCTCGCCGCCATCCAATAAGCCCGCCGTCCGGCGGGCTTTTCGTTTCCGACTCAGCGGTTAAGCTGCCGAGCTGGGGTCGGCCGCTCCTGAAATGGACTGGTTTCTTTCGCCGTTTCCGATATCCTGCCCCGGCCATGCAGGCCCGCGCCGTCCCACGCATCCGGAGTCACGCCATGCCCCCTGCCCCGCCCCAGGCCCGCGTCCGCACGCGCTTCCATGTGGAGCTGATCAAGCCATCGCATTACGACGACGACGGCTATGTGATTCAGTGGGTCAAGGCATGGATACCCTCCAACTCCCTGGCGAGCCTCTATGGGCTAACCCGTCAGGCCCAGGAAACTCATGCCATTGGAAGAGAGGTGGAGATCCGGGTGCGCGCCTACGACGAGACCAACACTGTCGTCCCGGTGGAGCGGATCGTCCGGCATATCCGCAAGGACGGCGGCCAGGGGCTGGTCTGCCTGGTGGGTGTCCAATCCAACCAATTCCCGCGCGCCATGGACCTCGCCAGGCGCTTTCGGAAAGCCGGCATCCAGGTAGCCATCGGGGGATTCCATGTGAGTGGCTGCCTGGCCATGCTGCCCAACCTGCCGCCGGACCTTCAGGAGGCACTGGATCTCGGGATCACCCTGTTCGCCGGGGAGTCCGAGGGACGCTTCGCGGACTTTCTGCGCGCCGCATACGAGCGCCGTCTGGAGCCGCTCTACAACTTCATGGACGACCTGCCGGACCTCGCACGCCAGGGCATGCCGTACCTGCCGCCGGAGGTCGCCCGCCGCTATGCACCCATGCCGGGGACCTTCGATGCGGGCCGCGGCTGTCCATTCCTCTGTAGCTTCTGCACCATCATCAACGTGCAAGGCCGAAAATCGCGCTTCCGGCATCCGGACGACGTCGAGCGGCTGCTGCGCGTCAACCTGGCCCATGGCGTCCGTCACTATTTCATTACGGACGACAACTTCGCCCGCAACCGCAACTGGGAGGCGATCTTCGACCGCATCATCGCGTTGCGGCAAGAGCTGAAGGTGAAATTCAACTTCACCATCCAGGTGGACACCATGTGCCACACATTGCCGAATTTCGTGGACAAGGCGCGTGCAGCAGGGGTCTCCCGGGTCTTCTTGGGGCTCGAAAACGTCAACCCGGACAACCTCAAGGCCGCCAATAAGAAGCAGAACAAGATCGCCAATTACCGGGACATGCTGCTCGCCTGGCAGCGCAAACGGGTGACTACCTATTGCGGCTATATCCTGGGATTTCCAGAAGACACCCCCGAGCGTATCCGCACGGACATCGAGACCATCAAGCGCGAGCTGCCCCTGGATATCTTGGAATTCTTCTGTCTCACACCCTTGCCCGGCTCGGCGGACCATCAGTCGCTCCACGCGCGCGGTGCACCGCTGGATCCGGACATGAACATCTATGATCTGGAGCATGTCTGCACCACCCACCCGCGCATGACCAAGGATCAGTGGCAGGGAATCTATCGGGAGGCATGGGATCTCTATTACTGCGACGAGCACCTGGAGACCCTGATGCGCAGGGCCGCGGCCTTTGACCGTAATCCCAAGCGGATCATGGAGATCGCGCTAGAGTTTTACGGCTGCTTCAAGTTCGAGGGGCTTCACCCGCTGCAAGGGGGCTTTCTGCGCCGCAAGATCCGCACCGAGCGCCGGCCCGGATTTCCCATCGAGTCCATCTGGGTGTTCTATCCTCGGCGGGTCTGGGAGGCGGCGTCCACCTATACGCGTTTCATCGCTTATGGGTTAAAGGTGTGGCGTCTCTACAAGCGGGTCAAGCGGGAGGCGGATGCAGCAATCGAGCCTTATTTCGACGACTCCATGCGTAGCTCGGCCGCCGTCGCGGCGGCCGAGATCGAGGACAGTCTTATGGCCGCTTCGGGCGAGCGCGACGCGTTGCAACATGCATCGGCGCGTCGCTCCGGATCGAAGGCCAGCCTCTAAGATCAACGAACGACGAGCCGCCCGCAAGGGCCGGACAGGACCAACCAATGAAAAAGGCAGTCATCCTCTTAAGTGGCGGCCTGGACTCCACCACCGCGCTGGCCATCGCCAAATCGGAGGACTTCGCACCCTATGCCTTGTCCTTCCGGTACGGTCAACGCCATCAAGTAGAGCTTGAGTCCGCCGCCCGGGTCGCAGCGGCACTCGGCGCGATCGAGCACGTCGTCGCCGAGATCGACCTGCGCCGCTTCGGCGGCTCGGCGCTCACCTCGGACATCGAGGTGCCCAAGTCGCGCAGCCTGGAGTCCATGAGCCAGGGCGTCCCGATCACCTATGTCCCGGCCCGCAACACTGTCTTCCTGTCCTTTGCGCTCGCCTGGGCTGAGGTCCTGGGCTGCGGGGACATCTATATCGGGGTCAATGCGCTGGACTATTCCGGCTACCCCGACTGCCGCCCGGAGTACATCGCCGCCTACGAGCGCATGGCGAACCTCGCCACCGCCGCCGGGGTGGAGGGCCGCCAGCGGCTCAAGGTCCACACGCCACTTATCTGGCTCAGCAAGGCCGATATCATTCGCCGCGGAACCAGGCTCGGTGTGGACTACGGCCTCACTTGTAGCTGCTACGACCCAGACGAGGACGGCCGACCCTGCGGCGAGTGCGACTCCTGTCAGCTCCGTGCCAAGGGGTTTGCTGAGGCCAGGATCCCGGACCCACTGCTCGCCCGTTTCGGGATCGCCCGATGACAGAGCGGATCTACCATGTGGCCGCGGCCCCCTTCGAAGCGGCCTGCCGGGTCCCCATACTGCCTGCCGGACATCCCTCCCGACAGCTGCACGGGCACAGCTACATCGCCCGGATCCGCGCCGCCCTCCCCACGGGCTGGGGCGGATTCCCCGGGGCAGAGACCGCCGCGCTCGCTCGGCTCTTAAGCGACCGGGTCGCGGCCCTGGACTACTCCGACCTTAACGCCCGCCTGCCGGTGCCCACCGACGAGAACCTGGCCCGCTGGTTGCGCGATCGTCTGACCCCGGACGTACCGGGCATCGAGACCGTGGGTATCCGCAGCACCCGACACCAGGGCGCCGACCTGGACGGTGCCGACCACTGCCACGTCTGGCGCCGCTTCCGCTTCGAGGCCGCACACCGCCTACCTCGGGTTCCGGAAGGACACCAGTGCGGGCGCATGCACGGACACGGGTTCGAGGTCATCCTGCACGCGGACCAGGACCTGGCCGGCCAGGACATGGGCGTCGACTTCGACCAGCTCGGGGCAGTCTGGGCGCCGCTCCATACCGAGCTCCATTACGCCTGCCTGAACGACATCCCGGGCCTCGACAACCCCACCAGCGAGCGGCTCGCCAGTTGGATCTGGCAGCGCCTGCTCCCGACGCTCCCCGCCCTCTCCTGGATCACAGTCTACGAGACCGCCACCGCCGGCTGCCACCACGACGGCACCCATTACCGCATCTGGAAGGAGCAGCGCTTCGAGGGCGCGTTGGAGCTCCGGCACGCACCCGAGGGCGACCCTCGCCGACGCCTGCACGGACACAGCTACCAACTGCGTCTGCACCTCACCGCCCCTTTGAATCAGGTCATGGGTTGGACCTTAGACTACGGGGACGTCAAGGCACTGTTCGACCCGATCTACCGCCAGCTGGACCATCACCGGCTGAACGCACTACCGGGCCTGCGCGATGCGGACCCCGCGAGCCTGGCACTGTGGATGCGCGAGTCCGTCGCCGCCGCACTGCCCGCGCTCGACCGCATCGACCTCTACGAGACCCCCGGATGCGGTGCCGTACTGTGCTGGGGCGATCTGGGCCCGGCGCTGCCCACCTGACGCACTTAAGACACCCGAACGACTCGCAGATGGCCTATAGCGTCAAAGAGATCTTCTACACGCTCCAAGGCGAAGGCGCCCACACCGGGCGGCCCGCGGTCTTTTGCCGCTTCGCCGGCTGCAACCTCTGGTCCGGCCGAGAGCGGGACCGCCCCCGCGCAGTCTGCACCTTCTGCGACACCGACTTTCGCGGGATCGACGGCGAAGGCGGCGGACATTACCCGGACCCCGACTCGCTAGCCAAGCGCATTCGCGCCGCCTGGAGCACAGACCGCGCACCCGCAGCCCGGCCCTTTGTGGTTTGCACCGGCGGCGAGCCGCTGCTCCAATTGGACGTCCCACTGATCGACGCACTGCACCGGCACGGATTCGAGGTCGCGGTGGAGACCAACGGAACCTGCCCGGCCTCGCCGGGCATCGACTGGATCTGCGTCAGCCCCAAGGCCGCAGCTCCGCTCAGGCTTATTCGCGGACACGAGCTCAAGCTTGTCTATCCCCAGCCTGAGGCACCTCCCGAGCGCTTCGAGTCGTTGGCCTTCGAGCGGTTTTATTTGCAGCCCATGGACGGACCCGAGCTTAGGGCCAACACCGCCCGGGCCATCGCATACTGCAAGGCGCATCCTCAGTGGCGGTTGAGCATTCAGACGCACAAGCTGTTGGGGATACCATGATCGGACGCTTTGGCAGGCGTTGGTCAAAATAGGCTCCGGGCGCTCGTCTGCGCAGTGATCGGGGTCTCGATGAAAGACCCGTTAGTGGCGAGTGGCTAGGTTTCTTATCCGAAACAGGCAGCTAGTTTCCATGAAACCGAAAATCTCGAATCTATCGGGTATATCTGGCCTCGAACGGAAATGAGGATAGTGCTCAAGAATCGGCGAGCGCGATTTGCAGTGCCCGAAACGGCAGCAGCACGCAGCCGTGCCGGCTCGGGTGGGGGCGGACCGGAAGAAAGAGCTTAAGCTCGGTCCAGTCCGTCGGCGGCGGGCCGTCGCAGGCGAGCATTTCAGCCAGCGCGGCGCGGATGGCGTCGATCTCCGTGGGGCTAAGGCCCGGGGCGTGCAGGGCGAGGATGGAGGCGCAGGCCCGGCAGAGCAGGCAGCCTTTGGTCTGGTGCGCCAATTCCACGACAAGGCCGTCGTCGGAGAGCCTCGCCTCGATGTCGATGCGATCGCCGCACAGTGGGTTATCGAGCCGGGCGCGGCGGTCCGGGGCGGAAAGCCGGCCGCTGCCGTGTGCCCGGTGTGCCAGGTCCTTGATTGCCTGGTGGTAGATAGCGTCGTTCAAGCCAGAAGTCTCATCGCATCGTCGAGTCCTGCGAGCAGTGCATCGATGTCCTCGACGGTGTTGTACAGGGCGATGCTGGCGCGGGTGGCGCCGTCCGCACCCAAGGCGCGCAGCAGCGGCTGGGCGCAGTGATGTCCGCCGCGCAAGGCCACACCGCGCTCGTCCAGGACCTGGCAGATGTCGTGGGGGTGCAGCCCGTCCAGATCGAACGAGACGATCGGCTGGCGGGCTATGAGGTCGGTCGGTCCTATGATCCTGATTCCATCCAACCGCCGCAGCCCGCGCAACAGTTGGTGCGCGAGCTTGAGCTCGCCGCTGCGGATCTGTTCCCAGGGAAGCCCTGTCATCCATTCTAGCGCAGCCCCCAATCCCACCGCCTGGGCGATGGGGGGCGTGCCGGCCTCGAAGCGCCGGGGGGGCTCGGCAAAGGTCGCCGAGTCCATGTCGACCCGGCCCACCATACCGCCGCCGCAGAGGAAGGGGGGCAGGTCCTCCAGGATCTCGGCGAGTCCCCAGAGCACGCCCACGCCGGTCGGGCCGAAGCATTTGTGACCGGAAAAGGCATAAAAGTCGACGCCGAGGGACTGGACATCGACCGGTCCATGCTGGACCTGCTGGGCGCCGTCCAGAAGTACCCGGGCGCCGACACGGCGGGCGACCGCGACGACGGTCGGCACGTCGGTGATCGCGCCGGTGACATTGGAGCAGTGGGTCAGGGCGATGAGCCGGCAACGGCTGCCCACTAGGTGCGGGAGCTCGCCTGTGTCGATGCGGCCATCCGCCGTCAGTGGCAGTGCCTTAAGGACGATGCCGGCGCGCTCGCGCAGGCGCTGCCAGGGGACCAGGTTGCTGTGGTGCTCGGCCTGGGAGATCAGCACCTCGTCGCCGGGCCGGAGCCGTTCGCCGAAGGACCAGGCGACAAGATTCAGCGCCGCCGTGGCGCCGCAGGTAAAAACGATCTCGTCGGGAGAGCCGGCATTGAGGAACCGCGCGGCCTGCTGGCGGGCCGACTCGTAGGCCGCGGTTGCGGACTCCGCGAGCCGGTAGTTGCCGCGCAGGACGTTGGCGCGGGCGGTCGTCTCGTGCCGGACCGTCGCGTCGAGTGCAGAACGGTGGATTTGGCTGGTCGCGGCACTATCGAGGTAATGGAGCGGTCCGTCGACAGCGGCGAACAGCGGAAACTCCTCGCGCAGGGTTGCCGGATCGGAGGTCATTGGGACAACAGGTCCGCAAGGTCGGCCGGGGTGTCCACATCGGCCAGGATCGCATCCGAGTCGATGGGGATCGGCTGGACCTCCGCGGCATGGGTCTCCAGCAGGCCGCGCGCGCCGGTATCGCCGACGATCCCGCACAGCTCGGCGAAGAAACGGCGGGGCCAGAGGACCGGATTGCCGCGCCGGCCCTGGCAGGTCGGGACCAGGATGCCGGGACGGCCGGGATCGAAGGCGCCGACGATCCGGTCGATATGGGCGGCGGAGACCCTGGGCATATCGGCGAGCAAGACCAGGACCGCCGCGGTATCCGCCGGCAGTGCGCCCAGCCCGCAACGCAACGACATCGACATCCCGCTCGCGTAATCGGGGTTACGGACGACGGAGACCCGGTCCCGATCGAGGGTCGACTCCACCGACTCGGCCTCGCAGCCGGTCACCACCAGGACCTGGGCACAGCGCGAGGCCAAGGCGGCATCCACGGCATGTCGGACCAGCGGCAGGCCGTCGACGATCCGCAGCAGCTTGTTCTGTCCGCCCATGCGCGATGAGGCGCCGGCGGCGAGGACCAGGGCAGCGATACGCGGCGCCGAACCCTGCGCGGGTGCTGGCTGCGTCTCCGCCTCTTCCTTGTCCAGGTCCTCGGCGCTGTGCAGCAGGCCGCCGACCCCCATCCCCATCAGCGCCGCGCCATCCACCGGGAGTCCGGCCAACAGACGCTGGAGCACCCAGTCGAGCCCATTGGTGCGGCGCGAGCGGGCGCAGCCGGGTAGATTCACCACAGGTACCGCACCAACTCGCGCCAGAAGCAGCATGTTCCCCGGCTCCACCGGCATGCCGAAGTGGACGATCTCGCCGCCAACAGACTCGATGGCGGCCGGCACCACGTCGCCCCGGTCCTTGCTGATGGTTGCGCCCGAGATCAGCACCAGGTCGCAGCCGGCCGCCAGGGACTCGGTCAGACAGCGGCCGATCGCGGCGGACTCATGGGAACAGTGCAGCTCCAGCTCCAGCCGGCTGCCGAGGGGCTCCAGCCGGGCGCGCGTGGCGGCGGCGGTCGCGGCCAGCACCTTCGGGGGCGTGGCGGCGGATTCGCTCAGGATCAGGGCCGCACGATGCGCTCGCCAGGGCGCCAGGCGTAGCGGCGGCCTGGCCGCTGTCCGGCGCCAGGCATCCATGACATCGGCCAGGACCGCGAAGGGGACGATCTTCACCGTCGCCACCCGTTGGTCGTTGATGACAGGCGTAAAGGGCGGCAGGGTGCCGAGGGTCACCGTCTCGCCGATGGCGTTGAGGCGGTCGATGCAGTCGCGATCCACCTGCAAGAGGCCGGGGGCTGACGCATAGAGGTTGCAGCGGCCGGTGTAGGGCGGGCGGACGACCAGATTCTCGCCGGCAATCAGGCTGGCGATCTCGGCCGCCGCAGCGTCCTCCGACAGCTCTCCCGCGGCGAGTCTGGCCCCGGCGACCTGCCCGATGCCGGCAGCACACAGGACGGCCACATCGTCCGCGGTCAGCACCCGGCCCTTGCGCAGCGTGCGACCCGGGAGCTTCAGGGTATGGGCGAGCGCGAGGCCCTCGGCCTGATCGCTCGGGAATTCGCCGAAGATCAAGGACTCGCTCCCTTGTAGCGGTGCTGGACGATCTCGGCCAGGATGGACACCGCGATCTCTGCCGGGGACCGCCCACCCAGATCGAGTCCCACTGGCGCCCGGATGCGGCTCGACTGGGACTCCAGCCCAGCTTCCCGCAGTCGCTCCAACCGTTGGGCGTGGGTTCGACGGCTGCCGAGTGCACCTATATAGAAGGCCGGGCTCTCCAGCGCAGCGATCAAGGCGGGATCGTCCAGCTTGGGATCGTGGGACAGTGTGACCACGGCCGTGCGGGCGTCCGGCGCGAGCCGCGCCATGGCCTCGTCCGGCCAGTCGTCGGTCAGGTCTATGTCCGAGAAGCGCTCGGCGCTCGCGAAGGACCGGCGCGGGTCTATCACGGTCACGGCAAATCCGGCGAGCCGGGCCATGGGAACCAGGGCCTGCGCGATGTGCACGGCGCCAACCACGAGGAGGCGCGGCGGCGGGGCATAGACCCGGGCGAAGAGTCCGTCGTCCGTATCCAGTGGGCCGGAGCGGTCGGCCGCGATTCGACCGAGCACCTCATCCAGGATCGCAGGCATCAGGGAAAGATCCCCGTCGCAAGCATCGCCCTCGACGAACGCCTGGGCGCCGTCGGCAAGGCGGGTGACCAGGGCCACCGGCCGCTTCTCGCGCTGGGCAGCCAACAGCCGATCGAAGTGTCCGGTCCTCATCCGATCCGCTCCACATAGACCTGGACGCGCCCGCCGCAGGCGAGACCCACCTCCCAGGCGCGCTCGTCGCTGACGCCGAACTCCAGCAGCCGCGGCTTGCCGTCCGCGATGGTCTCCAGGGCCTGCGCGACGACAGCACCCTCGATGCAGCCCCCCGAGACCGAGCCGACAAAGGCCCCGCCCTCCTCCACCGCCAGGTGGCTGCCAGCAGGGCGCGGCGAGGAGCCCCAGGTACGCACCACGGTGGCAAGCGCCACGCCCTTGCCCGCCTCCCGCCAGTCGGCGATTCGCTCGAAGAGATCGTCCGGCTCTCTGCTTAGCGTGGCGGGGGTCATGGTTTCGGGTCCTCAGTCGGCGAAAAGGAGATAGGCACCGATGGCGACCAGGACAGCAGCCACCGCGACCGCCACCCAGGGCCACAGGCCCGGCTTGGCCGGAGGCCCCTCGACAGGCCCTGCCACGGCCGCGGCCACTGGCGCGACCCGGGCGCTGAAGCCGGTAAAGAACTCGTCGGCGACCTTCCTGGCCACCCCGTCGATCAGGCGCGAGCCGACCTGCGCCAGCTTCCCTCCCACCTGCGCCTTGACGCTGTAGGCCATCCGGGTTGCCGCACCCTCGGCGTGCAATTGCACAGCGGCCTCGCCCTTGGCAAAACCCGCGGGTCCGCCCTGACCCTCGAACAGGATGCGGTAGGCGCGCGGCGGGTCCAGGTCGGCCAGGGTCATCTTGCCGCTGAACTTGGCCCGCAGCGGGCCGATCACGGCCGCGAGCTTAACCCTGTACTCCCCATCGCCAGTCTGCTTGATCGACTCGCAGCCGGGGATGCACGCCTTGAGCACCTCCGGATCGTTGAGCGCACGCCAGACCGCGGCCTGATCGGTCGCGATCGTCTGCTCGCCGGCCATCTCCATTTCAGTTTCCTCTCATTCGATACAACCGCAGAGCACGCAGCACAAAGCTCTGTAGGCTGGGTAGAGCGTAGCGAAACCCAGCAATCGACATCTCGCGGCGCGCAAACGATGGGTTTCGCTGCGCTCTACCCATCCTACGAAGACAATCAGGCGGCCCTTGCCCGAGGCTCTATGCGCCGGGCGGCTGCTTGCTCGGCCAGCGCACGCGAGAGGTCCCTCAGCGACTCGACATTGTGCGCCGGGATCAAACAGTCCACATGGGGCAACATGGCCCGGATCCCCGCCGCCTTCGGCTCGAAGCCGTCGAACCGCAGCAGCGGGTTGAGCCAGAGTAGCTGCCGGCAGGACTTGTGGAGTCGTTCCATCTCCAGTGCAAGTCCGTCCCCCGCGTCCCGGTCGAGTCCGTCGGTGAGCAGCAGCACGGAGGCATTACAGCCGAGCAGCCGACGCGACCAGTTGCGATTGAAGTCGTGCAGGCAGGCGCCGATCCGGGTGCCGCCGGCCCAGTCCTGCACCAGTGCGCTGACCCGGCCCAGGGCCAGATCCGGATCGCGCGCCTTGAGCTCCCGGCCGATGGGCGTAAGCCGGGTGCCGAAGACCAGTGCGTCCACCCGGCGGCCGGAGTTGGCCAGTGCATGGACGAAGTGCAGGAACATGCGGGCATAGGCGCTCATGGAGCCGGAGATGTCGCAGAGCACCACCAATGGGGGCAGACGCTCCCCCAGCGAGCTCAAACTCAGCGGAATCAGGTCCCCATAGAAGCGCAGCCCGTTGCGCAGGCTGGTCCTACGGTCGACCCGTCTGCCGCTCGGGTCCGGGACCTGTCGACGGGTCTTGAGCGTCCGCAGCGGCAGGCGCAGCTGGGCGATCAGCTGCTTGGCCTGGGCCAGCTCGTCCCCGCTCATGGTCTCGAAGTCCATCCGCTGGAGCACCTCCCGCGAAGAAAAGGTCAGTCGGGCATCGACCTCCAGCTCTTGGGGCTGAAGCTCGGCCAGCGGCTCCTGCCGAGGCGCACCGCGCCCGAATGCCTCCTGGAGCCGCCGGCTCGGCTGGGTCTCCGGGTCCCGGGCAAGACCCGCCACCTTGGGGAGCATCAGATGAAGGATCCGCCCGAGCAGGTCGGGATCGCGCCAGAACATATGAAACGCCTGGTCGAAGAGCTCGCGCTGGTCGCGCCGATCCACAAAGCAGGCAGCCAGGGTCCAGTAGAAATCCTCGCGCCGCTCAAACCCGGCCAGCGCCAGGGCGTCCAGTGCGTCGAGCACCTTGTGGGTGCCCACGTTCATGCCGGCATGGCGCAGGACTCGGGCAAAGTGCAGGACGTTCTCGGCCAGCCGGCCGCCACCCGGACCTGGAATGACGACGGGTCTCATGTACCCAGGGCCGCCCGCTCGGCCAGATCGGCCTTGACCTGGGTCAGGATGGCCGTGGCCTCGCTGCCCTGCATCCGGGCGATGTCGTCCTGATATTTGAGCAGCACCCCCAGGGTGTCGTTGACCGTCTCCGGGTCGAGACAAATCCGGTCCAGCTCCATCAGCGCCCGGGTCCAGTCGATGGTCTCGGCCACACCGGGCAGCTTGAAGAGGTCCATACCCCGCAGCCGCTGAACGAACCCGACGATCTCCTGGGACAGGGCGGCGGCGGCCCCGGGTGCCTTGCGGCGGACGATCTCCAGCTCCCGCGCCGCCTCCGGGTAGTCCACCCAATGATAGAGACAGCGGCGCTTCACGGCGTCGTGGATCTCCCGGGTGCGGTTGGAGGTCAGGACCACGATGGGCACGGCTTTCGCCTTGATGGTGCGCAGCTCTGGGATGGAGATCTGGAAATCGGACAGGACCTCCAGCAAAAATGCCTCGAACGGCTCGTCGGTGCGGTCCAGCTCGTCGATCAGGAGGACCGGAGCCGCACCCGGCTCCCCTTCCAACGCCTGAAGCAGCGGGCGTTTAATGAGAAAGCGCTCGTCGAAGATATCGGCCCCGAGCCGCTCGCGGGTCGCATCGCCGGCCGCCTCCGCCAGCCGGATCTCGATCATCTGGCGCGGGTAATTCCACTCGTAGACCGCGGCGGCGATGTCGAGCCCCTCGTAGCATTGCAGCCGCAGCAGGGGACGCCCGAGCGCGCGGGCCAGGACCTTGGCGATCTCGGTCTTGCCGGTGCCCGCCTCCCCTTCGAGCAGCAGCGGACGCTCCATGCGCAGGGCCAGGAAGACCGCGGTGGCGAGCCCGCGCCCGGCGATGTAATCCGCCGAGCGCAGGAGATCGACAGTCTCGTCGATGGTGGCGGGCAGGTTTGAAATCGCCCGATCCTCAGACCGCCAGTGCAGACTCGACGGCCCGCTTCGCCATCACCCCAATCAAATGGGCGCGATACTCGCGACCGGCATGGATGTCCTCGTTCAGCCCCTGCGCGGGAACCTGGATGCCCGCCACCGCCTGGGGAGCGAAGCTGGCAACCAGCGCCTGCTCCATCTCCGGGATCCGGAAGACGCAGGGGCCGGCACCGGTCACCGCGACCCGCACCGATCCGTCGACGGCTTGGCTAGCCATGACCCCGACCAGGGCGAAGCGCGAGGCCTGGTTGTGGAACTTCATGTATCCGGCTCGCCGGGGGATGGGGAAGCTCACCGACTGGATCAGCTCGCCCGGCTCCAGGGTGGTCTCGTAGAGCGCGGTGAAGAACCGGTCCGCCGGGATGCGGCGCCTGTCGGTGACCACGGTAGCCCCCAGCCCGAGCACCGCAGCCGGGTAGTCGGCCGCCGGGTCGTTGTTGGCGATGGAGCCGCCCAGGGTGCCGACGGCGCGCACCTGGCGGTCGCCGATACCGGCCGCCAGACAGGCGAGTGCCGGGATGGCGCGTACGACCTCGCTGGATGCGGCGACCTCGGCATGGGTGGTCATGGCACCTACAGAGAGCTCCTGGCCCTGAACACGAATGCCGCGCAGCTCGGCGATGGCGCTCAGATCAACGAGGTCGGACGGTTGGGCCAAGCGCAGCTTCATCGCGGCGACCAGGGTCTGGCCGCCGGCCAGTGGCCGGCCGTCTTCCAGCTGGGAGAGGAGTTTTGCGGCTTCGGAGACTGTGCCGGGCCTGTGGTATTGGAAGGGGTACATGGTTCTGTCCTCCTCTTCTCAGGCGGCCTGGGCCGATCGGATGGTCTGCCACACGCGCTGGGGCGTCGCCGGCATCTGCAGGTCCCTCACGCCCAGATCTTTCAGCGCATCGACGATGGCGCCGATCACCGCCGGGGGCGACCCGATGGCTCCGGCCTCGCCGCAGCCCTTGACGCCGAGCGGGTTGTGGGTGCACGGGGTGACCTGTGTGTCGACGACGAAGCTCGGCAGGTCGTCTGCGCGCGGCAGGGCGTAATCGGTCAGGGTGCCGCTCAGGAGCTGGCCGCTCTCCGGGTCGTAGACGCACTGCTCGATCAGTGCCTGACCGATCCCCTGGGCCAGCCCCCCATGGACCTGGCCCTCGACGATCATCGGGTTGATGACATTGCCGAAGTCGTCCGAGGCGACGAAATTGACGATCTTGACCACCCCGGTCTCCGGGTCGACCTCCACCTCGCAGATATGGCTCCCGGCCGGGTAGGTGAAGTTGGTCGGGTCGTAGAAGGCGGTCTCTTCAAGTCCCGGCTCCAGCTTGTCCAGCGGGTAGTTGTGCGGGACATAGGCGGAGAATGCGACCTGGCCGAAAGGGACCCCTTTGTCGGTACCGGCCACCTTAAAGACCCCATTCTCCAGCTCGATGTCTGTGTCCGCGGCCTCCAGCAGGTGGGCTGCGATCTTGCGTCCCTTGTCGACGATCTTGTCCAGGGCCTTCACGATGGCCGAGCCGCCGACCGCCAATGACCGCGACCCGTAGGTCCCCATGCCGAAGGGGATGCGGCCGGTGTCCCCGTGCACCACGTCGATGTTCTCGATGGGGATACCGAGCCGATCGGAGACCAGCTGGGCGAAGGTGGTCTCGTGGCCCTGACCGTGGCTGTGGGAGCCGGTAAAGACCGTCACAGAGCCGGTGGGGTGGACACGAATCTGGCCCGCCTCGAAGAGCCCGGCCCGGGCGCCCAGGGCCCCGGCGACATTCGAGGGCGCCAGTCCACACGCCTCAATATAGCAGGAATAGCCCAGTCCCCGCCGCTTGCCGCGGGTGGCGGCCTCCGCCCTGCGCGCCTCGAAACCCTCCACGTCCGCGAGCTTCATTGCGGCCGCCAGGGTCGCCTCGTAGTCGCCCGTGTCGTAGGTCAGACCCACGGGCGTGGCATGGGGGAACTCGCGAATGAAATTGCGGCGACGGATCTCGGCCTGGTCCAGCCCCAGCTCCAGGGCCGCTGTCGAGACCAGCCGCTCCACCACATAGGTCGCCTCGGGCCGCCCGGCGCCGCGATAGGCATCCACCGGCGCCGTGTGGGTGAAGACCCCGGTGACCTCCGCGTAGATGGCCGGGGTGCGGTACTGGCCGGCCAGCAGGGTCGCATAGAGGATGGTCGGCACCGAGGACGCGAAGGTCGAGAGATAGGCCCCCAGGTTGGCGGCTGTCTTCACCCGCATGGCCAGGAAGTGGCCCTCCGAATCCATGGCCAGCTCCGCCTTGGTGGCATGGTCCCGGCCATGGGCATCGGACAGGAAGGACTCCGAGCGCTCCGCGGTCCATTTCACCGGCCGGTTTAGCCGCTTGGCCGCCCAGACGACCACCACGTCCTCCGCATAGAGGAAGATCTTGGAGCCGAACCCGCCGCCCACGTCGGGGGCGACGATACGGACCTTGTGCTCGGGCAGCGCCAGCACGAAGGCCGACAGCAGCAGACGCTCCAGGTGCGGATTCTGGTTCGCTACATAGAGGGTGTAGCTGTCCTCGGCCCGGGAATACTGGCCGATCGCCGCACGCGGCTCGATGGCGTTGGGGATCAGGCGGTTATTGGCAAACTCCAGGGTCGTGACATGGGCCGCCCCGGCAAAGGCGCGGTCGACCGCCGCCTTATCGCCGTGGCCCCAGACATAGCAGACATTGTCCGGGACGCTGTCGTGCACGGCCGGGGCGCCCGGCTGGTTGGCATCCCCTGGACGCACGACAGCGGGGAGCACGTCGTAGTCGACCTCGATCAGCTCCGCGGCATCCTTGGCCTGCCAGTAGGTCTCGGCAATGACTACCGCCACATGGTCCCCCACATAGCGCACCTTGCCCTTGGCTAGCACGGGGTGCGGGGGCTCCTTCATGGGCTGGCCGCTGACATCCGTAATCAGCCAGCCGCAGGGCAGTCCGCCGACCTTGGCCGCGGCGATATCGTCCCCGGTGAAGACGGCGACGACCCCTGGCGACGCCGCGGCGGCTGCGGTGTCGATGCGCCCGAGTCGGGCATGGGCATGCGGGGAGCGCAGAAAGTAGGCGAAGAGCTGACCGGGCAGGGTCAGGTCGTCGGTATAGGTCCCGACCCCGGCGAGGAACCGGTAGTCCTCTTTGCGTTTGACCGAGCAGCCGATGCCGGTCGAATTCTCGATAACCTCAGACATGGCTCGACCCCTCCCCCGCAGCGCAGGTCAGGACCGCCTTCACGATGTTCTGGTAGCCGGTGCAGCGGCAGAGGTTGCCGTCGAGCCCCCGGCGCACCGCCTCCTCGGATGGATGCGGGTCGCGGTTCAGCAGGTCGATGGCGCTCATCACCATGCCCGGCGTGCAGAAGCCGCACTGGAGTGCATGGCTCTCCTTGAAGGCAGCCTGCATGGGGTGCAGCTCCCCGTTGGCCGGCGTGATGCCCTCGATGGTCACCACCTCGGCACCCTGGGCCTGGAGCGCGAGCAGGTTGCATGACTTGACTGCACGCCCGTTTAAATGAACCGTGCAGGCACCGCATTGACCTGTGTCGCAACCGACATGAGTGCCCGTGAGCTGCAAATGCTCGCGGATGAATTGGACCAGTAGCGTACGCGGATCGACATCCGCATCGACCGACTTACCGTTGATTTTCAGCGAAAGCTCCACCGCCATGTCCTCCGCGTAACTCTTGTGATTATTTAAGCTGCGACGCGATCTCCGGCTGGTGGCCGGCGCCCGGGAACTCGAGATTAGGGGCGCTCGTCTACCGACCTGGGATGCGCCATCGTTGGCGATCAGGGTCGCGTAGCGCCCGTTGAGCAACATATATAGCATGCATTGACGCATCGAACGATACCCACACGTATGCCATGGGTAACCGCATCACCAACAACGAATATACCGATTATCTGTTGCGCGAAAACGTCTCGATGATCGGACGCGACTAATGAAGTGTCCCGGTCGGCCCATCCTTGTCGTCCTTCACCGGCAGCAGGTCGACGAATCGACCCTGGGCCTCGGCGAAGCGCTGAAAGCCGGGAATGCCGAAGGTGCGCGCATTCTCGGGGCCGCCCTTGGCCTGGACCGGGACTTGGGCAACCCAAATGCCGTGTCGGGTCTCCAGGGAGAAGGCGACCACGTCGACCCGGAAGGGGGAGGCGCCGATGGAGCCATAGCGATCCAGTATTTCGTCGAGCTGGGCCAGCTTGCTAGGCGGCAGGGACCAGGCGTCCATGATGACGAAAACAAAATCGGCCTGATGGATGTCGGCCAGCTCTCGAATGCGCTTGGCGGAGTCGTCCTTCTTGGCGTCGCTCGCGGTGTCGAGCATGACGGCATAGGTCTCCTTGGCGGTCAGGTTTCCGACGAAGGCGAATGGGACCAGGGTCTCGCCGCGCTCCATAATGCCGCGGGCGGTGTCGATCAGAGGTTGGATGATCCCCCGATAGGTGCTTGGGATGGCGCTCATCGTGTTAACCTTCTCGATCCGGCGGGCTGGATACTGGAATGTGATTAACTTCGCGTGTCCCGACCGCCGACCCCGGACACATTCGAGAGCCTTCGCGGGCGGGCGCCGGTACCGGCAGTGCGCGCAGTGTCGGGGCCGAGCCACGCTGTGCTCGGGAACGCGGCCCTGCCGGGTGTCCGCGCCCGCATTGCCGATAGTCTACATGGACCCGCTGCGCCCGATGGGTCCGGCTGGCGGTTGCACACCGCTTCATGGGCGTGCGCAATCTCTATTATCATTCCGGTTAATCCCGAGCCGCATCGAACCCCTTGCCGACCGGCGGGCGCAACCCGCGACGCCTACCGGAGCGTTTGGCGCGCGCCGATCTCTGGCATTGCTTCGGACCTTAGACAGCGAATGCCCTTTCCGACTTCACGACCGGATCGACCGCACACCCATGCCCCAAGACCACGCCTGGAACCCGGCCGCACTGGAGATCGAGCGGCAGCTCATAGCGGGCATCCGCGCCGAGATTGTCGCGGCGGGCGGGCAGCTCCCCTTCGACCGCTTCATGGACTTGGCACTCTATGCCCCGCGCCTAGGCTATTACGCGGCCGGCTCCCCCAAGCTCGGCGCTGACGGGGACTTTACAACCGCCCCCGAGCTCTCGGGACTCTTCGGCCGCTGTCTCGCGGTACAGTGCGCGGAGACGCTTGGGCGGCTCGGCGGAGGCGACATCCTGGAGCTCGGGGCCGGGAGCGGTGCGCTGGCAGTCCAGATCCTGGAGGGCCTCGCGCGATCCGACGCGCTGCCCGACCGGTATCTGATCCTGGAGCCCAGCCCGGATCTCCAGGACCGCCAGCGCAGCCTGATCGCCGAGCGCCTGCCGGCGCTTGCGGGACTTTGCCTTTGGCTCGACCGGCTGCCCGAGGGGCTGCGCGGTGCGGTGCTGGCCAACGAGGTCCTGGACGCTATGCCGGTCCACCGCTTCCGCATCGGCTCGAACGGGGAGGTCCTTGAGATTTGCGTCTGCGAGCGCGACGGAGGTCTGGCCGAGACCGCGACCCCGCCCCGCTCCGCCGGACTTGCGGAGGCGGTCGCGGCCATCCAATCCGCCGGTCTGGCGCTCGCACCCGGCTACGAGTCGGAGGTTAACCTGCGTCTGGGTCCCTGGCTTCGGGCTTTAGGCAAGTCGCTGGACGCCGGGCTCGCGCTCCTGATCGACTATGGCTATCCGGCCGCCGCCTATTACCAGCCGGACCGCTCCATGGGCACACTCATGTGCCACCTGCGCCACCAGGCCCACCCAGACCCTTATCGGCACATCGGCTTGCAGGACATCACAGCCCATGTGGACTTCAGCGCCGCCGCCAGGGCCGCGCTCGCGGCCGGCTTCGAGTTGGCCGGATTCGCCCCCCAGGCTCAGTTTCTCATCGGCTGCGGCATTGACCGGCTCCTTGCCCCCGGCCCTGGGGCCGACACCCCGGACATGGACCTCGCGATGGGCGCCAAACAGCTCTTGCTCCCCAGCGCCATGGGCGAGCGCTTCAAGGTCTTGGGACTCTCCAAGGCCGTCTCCGGCCCCTGGTGCGGCTTCTCGGTTCGGGACCTGAGCGACCGGCTCTAGCATCGGCGGATAGAATCCAATGAACCAGACCTTGACGCGAAAGACCGTATCTACCGGGTTACGCGGCTAGAGTCTGCTCGCCGCCTCCCGCTCCATCGATGCCCGGTATGCGCCAGGGGCTGCGAGGTCAGGCAGCGCCGCCGAGGGGGTGGTCGAGCGGGCCGGGTCGGCGCCCTGGGTCAGGGTAGCGGCTGGCTTGGCGACAACGGGGGCGGCGGCCTCGATCCGGGGAAGCGGCGAGGCGGTCGGGGGGAGTACCGGGGCGGATCGGGTCGGGGTCGCCGGCGCCGGGGAACCGAACGGCACGGTTTGCGGGGCATCGGCAGATGCGGGTGCCCGGGGAGATGCGGGAGAAGCCGCCGGCCCATCCGCGATCGGCTGCGGCGGTGCGAATGCCACCCGCGCCTTGCTCGGCTGCCCCGCAAAGGCGCGCAGGACGCCCGGGTCGCGCCCATAGATGTCGCGCCGGAAGCTCACCCGGCCGTCGTCGTCGGCGAGCGCGGTGAGGTAATAGAGGATGACCGGGAGGTGCTCCTCCAACGGGACCGTGCGGGTGCGACCGCCGGCGACCACCCGCTTGATCTGGGACTGGTCCCATTTTGGCCGGTCGAGGATGACCTCGGCGAGCTTCAGGGGGTCCTGGACGCGCACGCAGCCGTGGCTATAGGCACGCACAGTATGGCTGAACAGCCCCTTGCTGGGGGTATCGTGGAGATAGACCGCCTGCCCGTTGGGGAAGATGAACTTGACCCGACCCAAGGCGTTGCCGGGGCCGGCTGCTTGAATCAGGGAATAGCGCCGGTAATCGCTGGCATTGCCGCCGCTCACGGCGCGCCCGGTGCGCCGGTCGACCATCTTGAAGCGGCCAGCCCCGCGCATCTTTTTCTGGATGGAGGGCGGAACCGTCCAGGTGGGATTAAAGATGACATGCTCCATTTCGTCCCGGAAGCTTGGGGTCTGATCCTTGGGGGTTCCGACCACCACCCGGGTGCTATAGTCGACCTCGCCGTCGCGCACCACATGGGCCATGAACCCGGCCACATCGACCAATACGTAATCGTCAGGCAGGTCGGCGTAGAACCAGCGCATACGCTCCAGGTTCATGCGAATCTGCGCGACCTTGTTCGCATCGTAGGGTCGGTTCAGCGCGGCGACGGTGGAAGGTCCGGCCACCCCGTCGGCGGTGAGGCCGAAGCGTCCCTGGAAAGAGATCAGCGCCGCACGCAGTGCGTCGTCGAAGAGCTCCGGGTCCGCGGGGGGCGGGTCTTTGTGGTCCCCCAAGAGGCTCAGGCGCTCGCGGATCTCGGGTACCCGAGGGTCCCGGTCGCCCTGCGCCAGGTGCCGGCCTGACGGGATCGGCGGACGCTCCGCGAGCTTGGCGTCGCCGCGATGGTCATGCAGGGCGCGCTTAAGACGCGCGTAAAAAAACGGATTGGGCGCTAGCTCTGCGAGCCGCGCCCGCGGGTCCGATGCAGCCAGAACCGAACCCATGTCGCGTACCAGGCCCTCCGCCGGGATCGGCGGGCGGTGGTTCCAGCCGCGGTTGACCTGGGCCGGATCCAGCCGGCCATACCGGATATGATGGAGATAGCGCAGCAGTGCGTCGCTGAGCGCAATATCCGCGGCCAGGCGGTCGGCCCGACCCAAACGATCGAGCGAACCCGGTTTGCTCAGCGCCCTGACGGTTTGCACATGGAAATCGGCGGGGTCCAGGCCGTCGGCCGGACTCGCCTCGATGACTTGCAGCAATGCCTCCAGGTCCGCCTGACGGGTCCAGGCCGGCTTATGGTCGCGTGACCAGTAAAACTCGGCCAACACCGCCCCGGACCACAGTGGGACCTGCTCGCTCGGCATCGGGCGAAAGGCCGGAGACTCGGCATCGCGGACCGACGCCAGGGTTACGCGCAGCAGATCGTCCGCCATCGCCATGGCCGGCGACAGGAATATCGGAGACAAGGCAACCCACAGCCAGCAGCGCCAGACGAAGCCTCGGGACCACATCCTCGCACCCCCTGAATCTAAAGAGCAAAGAACCTGTAAGGGCTACGGCAGGCAACCCCAGACTGTGTCGCCCCGGACGTACCCTAGCCGAGGGCCGGTCAGCTCTGAGACGTACTCGGTGGACTCGGCCAGCCAATCGCCGAGCCCGCCGTCCCGGAGCAGGCCATAGGGAAATTACTAACCCCGCAGCAACGGCGCGATTCTATACCCATTTTCCCCGACGGTCGCAGCGACGCAGCACGCAAATGCGCCTGGCGGCCGACCGCAATCAGCACTCGCTGACCAATTGCCCCCGACCCTGCTCGTCCACCGCCTCCAGACGCACGGTGAACCCCCAGAGCCTGCGGATGTGCCGGAGCATCTCGTCCACCGAGTCTCCCAGCGGGCGCCGGTTATGGCGGTAGTGGCGCAACGTCAGAGACCGGTCGCCCCGGCGGTCCACGTTGAAGACCTGGATATTGGGCTCGCGGCTGCCTAGATTATATTGCTCGGCGAGCGACTGGCGCAGCGACCGGTAACCCAGCTCCTCATGGATGGCAGTAACCTCGATGGCGTCTTCCCGGTCGTCGTCGCGAATGGCGAAGAGGTGGAAGTCGCGCATCAGTGCGGGCGACAGGTATTGGGCGATGAAGCTCTCGTCTTTGAAATTGCGCATGGCGAAATCCAGCACCTTGAGCCAGTCCTGGCCCGCGATGTCCGGAAACCACTCCCGATCCTCCGCGGTGGGAGACTCGCAGATACGGCGCAGATCGCGCATCATGGCGAAGCCCAGGGCATAGGGATTGATTCCATTATAATAGGGTGCATCGAAGGGCGGCTGGAAGACCACCCCCGTGTGAGACTGGAGGACCTCCATCATGAAGCCGTCGGTCACACGCCCGTCGTCGTAGAGGCGATTCAGAAGGGTATAATGCCAAAAAGTGGCCCAGCCCTCGTTCATCACCTGGGTCTGGCGCTGGGGATAGAAATACTGGCTGACCTTGCGGACGATCCGCACCACCTCGCGCTGCCAGGGCTCCAGAAGCGGCGCATTCTTCTCGATGAAATAGAGCAGGTTCTCCTGTGGCTCCGGCGGCCAGCGGGCCTCCTTGCGCTGTTCGGGATCGCTCCCGTGGGAGGGAACGGTACGCCATAAATCGTTGACCTGGAACTGGAGATAGTTGGCCCGCTCCTCCTGGCGCCGCTGTTCCTCCGCCATGCTGAGCGGCGAGGGCCTCTTGTAGCGGTCTACCCCATGGTTCATCAGGGCGTGGCAGGAGTCGAGCAGCTGCTCGACTTCCCCTTCCCCATAGCGCTCCTCGCAGCTCGCGATATACTTGCGGGCGAAGACCAGATAGTCGATGATCGCATCGGCGCTGGTCCAGGTGCGGAAGAGATAATTACCCTTAAAAAAGCTGTTGTGTCCATAGCAGGCATGCGCGATTACCAATGCCTGCATGGGGAGCGTGTTCTCCTCCATCAGGTAGGCGATGCACGGATCGGAGTTGATAACGATCTCGTACGCCAAACCCATTTGGCCGCGCCGGTAGGTCCGCTCGGTAGCGACGAACTGCTTGCCGAAGGACCAATGGTGATAGCTGATGGGGAGCCCCACCGAGGAATAGGCGTCGATCATCTGCTCCGAGCCGATCACCTCGATCTGGTTGGCGTAGGTGTCGAGCCCGTAAACGTTATGCGCGAGGTCGCCGATCTCGCGGTCGAACCGCTCCAATAGCGGGAAAGACCACTCCGAGGAGTCCGAGATAATACGTCTGGTCATGCAGCCTGCCTCTTGAACAGATCCCTGAAGACGGGAAAAATGTCGTCCGCCCCGTCGATCTCCCGCATAGCGAAGTGGCGGTGTGCATTGGCCACCTCCTGATACGCGTACCATAGGCTCTGATGCTGGCGCGGGGTGATCTCCACATAGGCGTAATAACGCATCATCGGGAGCAGTTTGTCCGCAAGTAGATCCCTGCACACTACGGAGTCCGAATCCCAGTTATCGCCGTCGGAGGCCTGGGCACAATAGATGTTCCAGACGCTGGAGTCATAGCGCTCGCGCAGCACATCGTAGGCGAGATTCAGCGCGCTGGAGACCACGGTCCCGCCGGTCTCCCGGGAGTAGAAGAACTCCTGCTCGTCCACCTCCTGAGCGATGGTATGGTGGCGGATAAAGACCACCTCGATGCGGTCGTAATTGCGCTTAAGAAACAGGTACAGCAGGATAAAAAAGCGCTTAGCGAGATTCTTGCGAACCTGATCCATGGATCCGGAGACATCCATGATGCACAGCATCACTGCCTTGCTGGTGGGCTCCGGCAGGCGCACGAAGCTCTGATAGCGCAGGTCGAAGGTATCGATGAATGGGAGCGCGGCGATGCGGGTCTTGTGCCGATCGATCTCCTCGCGCAACGCAAGCACCCGCGGGTCGTCGTCCGCCGCCCCTTGGGCAATCAGTACCTCAAGCTCCGACTCCAGCTCACGGATCCGTGCCCGATAGGGACCGCCCAAGGCAGTGCGCCGGGCGATGGCGCCCTTGAGCGAGCGCACCACATCGATGTTCGAGGGTGCCCCGTCGGTCTTGTAGCCGGCCCGCACCGTCTTAAACTCGGTGGTCCCCATCAACTGGTTGCGTACCAGATTAGGGAGCTCCAGGTCGTCGAACAGCAGGTCCATGAACTCTTCGCGCGACAGCTCGAAGATGAATTCGTCCTCGCCCTTGCCGCCCTTCCCGGCCTTACCCTGACCGCCGCCCCCGCCCGCGCCGCCCTCTGGGCGGCGGATGCGGTCGCCGGACATGAAGTCCTTGTTCCCTGGGTGCACCATGTCACGGCTGCCCCCGGAGCCATGGTGGAATTGAGGCTCCGAGATGTCCTTGGAGGGGATGCCGACCTGCTCGCCGGAGTCGATATCGGTGATGCTGCGCTTATTCACCGCATCCGCCACCGCGCGCTTGAGCTGGGTCTTGTAACGCTTAAGGAAGCGCTGGCGGTTCACCGCGCTCTTGTTCTTGCCGTTCAGGCGCCGATCGATGAAATGAGACATAGGGGCGTTCCAGTTAAGCTCTGCCGCACGCGTGACCGAATCTGACCTTTCGCCGAACGCCCGGCGGCGGTCCGGGGATTCGCCGCCCGGCCCCGCCGCCCCGACCGCATCACTGCGCCTTGCGCACCCGCAGATACCATTCGGAAAGCAGCCGCACCTGCTTTGCGGTGTAGCCCTTGTCCGTCATGCGGTCGACGAACTGATCGTGCTTTTTCTGATCGTCCACCGATGCCTTGGCATTGAAGGAGATGACCGGCAGCAGCTCCTCGGTGTTGGAGAACATCTTCTTCTCGATCACCACCCGCAGCTTCTCGTAGCATGTCCAGCGCGGATTGGCCCCGGCGTTCTGAGCGCGGGCGCGCAGCACGAAGTTCACGATTTCGTTGCGGAAATCCTTGGGGTTGGAGATGCCAGCCGGCTTCTCGATCTTCTCCAGCTCCTCGTTCAAGCCACCGCGGTTCATCATCTCGCCGGTGTCTGGATCCCGGTATTCCTGGTCCTGGATCCAGTAGTCCGCGTAGGTGACGTAGCGGTCGAAAATGTTCTGCCCGTACTCCGCATAGGACTCCAGATAGGCGGTCTGGAGCTCCTTACCGATGAACTCCGCATAGCGCGGGGCCAGGTATTGCTTGAGATAGCTCAGATAGCGCTCCTGGGTCTCCGGCGGGAAGTGCTCCCGGGCGATCTGCTTTTCAAGGACGTAGAGCAGATGGACTGGGTTGGCGGCGACCTCGGTATGGTCGAAGTTGAAGACCTGCGACAGGATCTTGAAGGCGAATCGGGTAGAGATCCCGGACATACCTTCGTCCACGCCGGCATAGTCCCGGTACTCCTGAACCGACTTGGCCTTGGGGTCCGTGTCCTTGAGGTTTTCACCGTCGTAAACCCGCATCTTGGAGAAGATGCTGGAGTTCTCTGGCTCCTTCAGGCGCGTGAGTGCGGAGAATTGTGCCATCATCTCCAAGGTACCGGGGGCGCAGGGGGCCTCGGAGAGCGAGCTGTTGCGCAGGAGCTTCTTGTAGATCTGAAGCTCGTCGCTCACCCGCAGGCAATAGGGCACCTTAACGATGAAGACGCGGTCTAGGAACGCCTCGTTATTCTTGTTGTTACGGAAGGTCTGCCATTCCGACTCGTTGGAATGCGCCAGGATGATGCCCTGGAACGGCAGCGCGGAGAGCCCCTCGGTGCCGTTGTAATTGCCCTCCTGGGTGGCCGTCAACAACGGATGCAGCACCTTGATGGGTGCCTTGAACATCTCCACGAACTCCATGATCCCCTGATTGGCTCGGCACAGTGCCCCGGAGAAGCTGTAGGCGTCCGCGTCGTTCTGGGCGAACCGCTCCAACTGGCGGATGTCCACCTTGCCTACCAGGGAGGAAATGTCCTGATTGTTTTCGTCCCCGGGCTCGGTCTTGGCAATGGCCACCTGCTCCAGGATGGAGGGATAGAGCTTGACCACCTTGAATTGGGTGATGTCGCCCTTGAACTCCTGCAAGCGCTTGACTGCCCAGGGGGACATGATGGTGCGCAGATAGCGCGACGGGATGCCGTAATCCTCTTCCAGGATGGGCCCGTCCTCCTCCGCGGAGAAGAGTCCCAGCGGGGACTCGAAGACCGGCGAGCCGTGGATGGCATAGAACGGGACCTGTTCCATCAGCTCCTTGAGCTTCTCGGCGAGCGAGGACTTGCCGCCGCCTACCGGGCCCAGCAGATACAGAATTTGCTTCTTTTCTTCTAGCCCTTGGGCTGCGTGCTTGAGGTAGGAGACCAGATGCTCGATGGACTCCTCCATCCCGTAAAACTCGGAAAATGCGGGGTAGCGCCGCAGCACCTTGTTCTGGAAGATGCGGCAGAGTCGCGGGTCATCGCGAGTGTCCACCATCTGCGCCTGGCCGATCGCCATGAGTAGACGCTCGGGCGCCCCGGCGTAGGCGCTGGGGTCGCGTTTGCACAATTGCAGATACTCGTCCAGGCTCAAGACCTCCTCGCGGGAAGCCTCGTAGCGGGCCTGGTAACGCTCGAAGATCGACATAGACACACCTCGCTCGGATTCTGCTGTCGCCCGCCGCCGCTCGCTAAGGATGCGGCGGTGCGGATGGATACTTAATCGGAACAATCGGCTCGCAACACTGGACTCGGACAAAGGGCGAAGAAGACCGCTCTAGCCCGTAAAGGCTGCAAGGAGCGGGCCACGCCCCTTGCGGCGACCCGGGCACAAAGCCGCTGATGCGCAGAAAGGGTCCGGCATCTCCCGACCCTGCCCTGGTGCACGCACTAAACCGGTGCAATCCCGAACTCTACACTCGGGGACAATATTGAGACAAGGCGCCAGGGATTGCCATCGCTTACGGCGCATTTAGAACGCTTTCCGTGAAAACGGTTCAGGCCCGATTGCCGCCTCCTGTCGCACCGTGCGCGTGCACCGCCCTGCACTGAGAGTAGCAACAAGGCAGCGGCGCTGACCAGCGCTAGCGCGGATCGGACGGCGATCGCTGCCCGGCCGAGCAAAGAGCGCCTGCAGCGCTCCACTCGCGGATTCCCTGCCGCCCGGCGCAACCGCCATAATCGGCTCAGGGCCCGCAGGCCCTCCCAACGATCACCGAGTGCCCCGCGCTCTACCCTTAATATATGAACGATGCAGCGTTTGAGTACCTGGTCCCGGACCCGACACGGGTGGCCGATATCGCAGCCCTGACGGACGGCCGTTGGCACCTGGCCGAGGAGCCCCCCGAATCCCTGGCACGCACCTTTTACGACACTTTCGACTGGGCCATCTACCTGGCCGGGGGCATGCTCGAGCGGCGCGGCGGACTGCCGCTGCCCATGCTGGTGTGGCAGGATCTGGCCGGCGCGCACGAGCCCATCTTCCAGGCCGCCCCGGCGGAGCCCGCCTTCGCCGCGGACCTGCCGCCGGGGGCAGTGCGCGCGCACCTCGCCGGAATCGTCGGTATCCGCAGGCTACTCCCGGTCATGGGCCTTCAGACCCGCCTCACGACCCTGCGGCTGCAGAACGGCGACGGCAAGACCGTGGTGCGGCTGGGCATCGAGGAGTCGCGCTTTTGCGACCCCGCCACGGGGGTCGAGGGCGACCTGTCTGTCCGGCTAGGCGCGATCCCGGTGCGGGGCCACGAGGAGGAGCGCTTGGCGGTGCTCGCGGCGCTGGTCGACGGGCTGGGTCTGGTCGCCGCGGAGCGCCCCCGGCTCCTGGAGGCCCTGGCCGCAGCCGGCCGGAGGCCCGCGGACTATTGCCCCAAGCCCGACTACCGGCTGGACCCGCAGATGCGGACTGACCGGGCCGCACGCGAGGTCCTGCTGGGACTGCTCGCAACCCTGGAGGTCAATGTCCCGGGAGCCCGGGCCAACCTGGACTCGGAGTTCCTCCACGACCTTCGGGTGGCGACCCGTCGCACCCGCTCAGCCCTGGGGCAGATCGTTAAGGTCTTTCCGGGTACGGAGGTCACGCATTTCAAGGCCGGATTCGCGTGGCTGCAGCAGGTCACAGGTCCAGTCCGGGACCTGGACGTTTATCTGCTCGACTTCGACGCCCACCAGGCGAGCCTACCCGCCCCCCTGCGCCCCCACCTGGAGCCCGTGCGCAGCTTCCTCCTGTCCCATTATGCGCAGGAGCAGCGCCGGCTCGCCGAGGCGCTCGACTCCGAGCGCTTCGCCCGGCTGATGGCGGACTGGCGGGCATTCCTGGAGTGCCCGCTCCCGGACCGCCCGGGGCGGGCCAATGCCGCGCGCCCGATCAAATCGGTGGTGGACGAGCGCATCCGGCGCCTGGTCAAGCGGGTGCGCCGGGAGGGCCGGGCAATCCGGCCAAGCTCGCCCCCGACCGACCTTCACGCGCTACGCAAGCGCTGCAAGAAGCTGCGCTACCTGATGGAGTTTTTCCAGAGACTCTACCCGGAGGAAGAGATCCGCGGACTGATACGCCTGCTCAAGGTTCTGCTCGACAATCTGGGCGGCTTCCAGGACCTGTCCGTCCAGGCCGCACACCTGCGCGAGCTGGCCGGGCGCATGCGCGAGGAGGGCCAG
Source organism: uncultured Gammaproteobacteria bacterium (assembly GCA_963780725.1). Classification (GTDB taxonomy): domain Bacteria; phylum Pseudomonadota; class Gammaproteobacteria; order Chromatiales; family Chromatiaceae; genus Thiodictyon. Next base: position 1,228,552 of record CAWACV010000001.1, on the reverse strand, counting down.
GCCGATACCGACACCCTGCTCGCCATGGGCGCACTGATCGGCAACCTGCTCGTGCGCCAGCAGGCGGCACGGGACGACTTCGACACGGTCTTCGCCGGTTTTCTCCGGGAGGAGCAGCAACGGATCTTCAGCACCCTATTCGACCCGTCGGCGCGAGTGGGCGAATGAGCGACCGCGCCTGCGCCAGCCATGACCCGCTCCGTCCTGCTCGCCATCGTTAAGCCGTCCCAAGTCCAACCCTGACAGACCCGAGGTCCCCATGGAGCACGCCGCATTCGACTTGGTGATCGAGGCATTGACCTTTGCCGCGGAGCGTCACAGCGGCCAGCGGCGCAAAGACTCCGCCGCCTCGCCCTATATCAACCACCCCATCGCACTCATGCGGGTACTGTCCATGGAGGCGCGCATTCGCGACCCCGTGGTCCTGTGCTCCGCCCTGCTCCACGACACGGTGGAAGATACCGGCACCACGCCTCAGGAGATCGCTGCGCGCTTCGGACCCGATATCTGCGCCGTGGTCCTGGAGGTGACCGACGACAAACGCCTGCCCAAGGCCGAGCGCAAGCGGCTCCAGGTGGAGCACGCCGGCCAGGTCAGCCACGCAGCCCGCCTGGTCAAGCTCGCGGACAAGATCTGCAACCTGCGCGACGTGGCGGACAACCCGCCGGTCGACTGGGATCTGGCCCGCTGCCAGGCCTATTTCGACTGGGCATCCGAGGTCGTCGGGCAGATCCGCGGGACCCACGAGCGGCTGGAGGCGATCTTCGACGAGGCATTCGCGCGCCGGCCCACGGGTTGAGTGGAGCAGTGCGCGGCGCTCTAGAGCAATCCACGTCCGTACCCGCTCGCGGTTAAACGCGGATCAGCTCCCCCCCGTCACCGGCGTCGTCGCTCCCTGGTAGGGCTGATCCGGGGTGCGGAACCAGGACAGCTTATCCCGCAGCCGGACCACCTCGCCCACGATGACCAGGGTCGGCGGCACGGGCGGGTCGGCCTCCACCTGAAGAAGGATGGTCCCGAGGGTCGCGGTGTAGACCCTCTGCATGTGGGTGGTGCCCTGCTGGATCAGGGCCACCGGCATGTCCGGAGAGACCCCGTGGGCGATGAGCTCGCGCACGATGACCGGCAGGCCGACCAGTCCCATGTAAAAAACCACGGTCTGGCCGGGCTGGGCGAGCTGCGGCCAGTTGAGGTCGATGCTGCCGTCCTTGAGGTGCCCGGTGACGAAGGTGACCGACTGGGCATAGTCCCGGTGGGTCAGCGGGATGCCCGCATAGGCCGCGCAGCCGGATGCGGCGGTGATGCCGGGGATCACCTGGAAGGGGATGCCCTGCTCGGCGAGCGTGTCGATCTCCTCCCCGCCTCGCCCGAAAATGAATGGATCCCCGCCCTTAAGCCGCAGCACCCGGTGTCCGTCCCGGGCCAGGTCCGCGAGCAGGCGATTAATCTCGTCCTGGCGCATCACATGGTGATTGCGCTCCTTGCCTACATAGATGCGACGCGCATCCCGGCGAGTGAGGCTCAGGATCGGCTCGGCCACCAGGCGATCGTAGACCACCACGTCTGCCTGCTGCATCAGCCGCAGTGCGCGGAATGTGATGAGATCCGGGTCGCCGGGGCCGGCGCCGACCAGGTAGACCTCGCCTAAGTCGCTGTCTTGGGCGCCGGGGGCAAGCTCCCGCTCCATGGCGACCTCTGCCTCCTCCAGTTGGCCAGCAAAGACGCGCTCTGCCACTGCCCCCTGAAGCACCCGGTCCCAAAGCCGGCGGCGGTCCCGCTCGTCGGCGAAACGCGCCTTGACGCGCTCCCGGTAGCGCCCGCAGAGCTCGGCCAGGCGCCCGTAGCCGGCTGGGATCACCGACTCCAGGCGGGTACGCAGGAGCCGCGCCAGCACCGGAGAGGCGCGCCCTGTGGAGATCGCCACCACCACCGGGTCGCGGTCGACCACCGAAGGCAGAAGGAAGGTGCAAGCGTCCGGGTCGTCCACTACATTGACCGGGATATCCTGCTCCCCCGCCAGGCGAGCGATCTCCCGGTTGACCGCCCGGTCGTTCGTGGCGGCGACGATGAGCTTCATGCCCAGCACATCCTCGGGGACGAATGGCCGGGCCAGGTGGCGGATCTCGCCGGACTCCGCCAGTCGGGCCAGCCCGTCGCCGATCGCGGGGGCGACCAGGGTCACCGCCGCGCCGGCACGCAGAAGACTCTGGATCTTGCGCCGAGCGGTCCGCCCGCCCCCTGCCACCAGGCAGGGCCTACCGACAACAGATTGAAATATTGGTAGAAAGTCCATAGGAGTAGCCTACTGCGACGGCTCGGTCGTTGAGATGGGCATCGAAAGGCTTTAATATACTTAAATACTTAGGTTTGGGGTAAGTCAAGCGTGATCGCCGAGATCGATTCGGAGTCCTTAAAGGCGCGGCTGGATGCCGCACACAACCTGTTGCTGGTGGACATCCGCACTCCGGCGGAGGTCGCGCAAGGCGCTATCCCTGGAGCGCTGGAGCTACCGATGCACCTGATCCCCCTACGGCTCCCGGAGCTCCCCAAGGACAGGGACCTGGTGCTCTATTGCCGCAGCGGCGCCCGCTCCTACCAGGCCTGCGCTTACCTGCTGGATCAGGGATGGGGACGTGCGATGAACCTGCGCGGGGGGATCGTCGCCTGGGCCCGGCACGGATTTCCTATCGTCTAGCTTCTGACGGCGCCAGGCGCGCGGGCACGGAAGCGCCCATGCTGCCTTGCTTTTTCCCCGGAATTGGCCTAAAAATAGCCGCTCCGGTTTTCGCTCATATTCTTAAACAGCCCAAAAACGAACCAATTGCGGAGGTACCCCCATGGGTTTCGATCAAGAGCTCGACGCCAGCGGACTCAACTGCCCCCTGCCGATCCTGCGCGCTAAGAAGACGCTGAACGCCATGGACTCGGGCCAGGTGCTCCATGTCATCGCCACCGACCCGGGTTCCGTCAAGGACTTCGACGCCTTCGCCAAACAGACCGGTAACGAGCTGATCGAGTCCAAGGAAGAAGGCGGCAAGTTCCACTTCCTGATCAAGAAGTCATGAGGCCTCCGGCCGGCGCCCCAAACCCGTAGTAACACTGGGGCATCAGCCCCCCGGAGGACCAGATGGAACAGAAGAAGCTTGCAATCATTGCCACCAAGGGCTCGCTCGACTGGGCTTACCCCCCCTTCATCCTCGCCTCGACCGCCTCCGCACTCGGCTACGAGGTCCAGGTATTCTTCACCTTCTACGGCCTGCAGCTCTTGAAAAAGAAGCTGGACCTCAAGGTGACGCCCTTGGGCAACCCGGGTATGCCCATGCCGGGCGGGATGGAAAAGTTCATGCCGGTGATGGTCACCGCACTGCCCTTCATGGAGAGCATCATGACCGCCATGATGAAGGCCAAGATGAAGAAAAAGGGCGTCGCCAGCATCGAGGAGCTGCGCGATCTGTGCCAGGAGGCGGAGGTCAAGATGATCGCCTGTCAGATGACGGTGGATCTGTTCGATCTGAAGCAGTCCGAGTTTATCGACGGGGTGGAATACGCGGGCGCCGCCGCCTTCTTCGAATTTGCGGGCCAGAGCGATATCTGTCTCTATATCTGACCGCTCGCAGTCTCCGGTCGGAGACTAAAACGCCGCACCCGGGGATGCCCCCATGTGCGGCGTTTTATCGTGGGGTACCGAGGCACCCCACAAGCGTTGCGGCGGTCAGAAGGTCTTGCCGACCTCGATCGCGATCAGGTTGGCATCCATCTCGTATTCGCCGTTGATGGCCGAGCTGCCGTTAACCTCGGTGACCCCAAGCCGGTAGGGTACAGCACTGCGGTAGTTGCGCGAATTGGCCAGAACGTACATGTAGCTCGCCTCGACCGAAAAGCCGTTCCCCAGGTCCTGGGCCACACCCAGACTGAAAAGCTGGCGGTCGTTGTCCGGAACCCGGGCGCTGAAATGCTCGTCGCCCTGCCCGGTCTCGTCATAGGCATAGCCGGCGCGCAGCTGGGTCGCCGGGCGCACCTGCCAGGTCAAGCCCAGGCGATAGGCGCTGGAGTCGCTCCAATCGTTGGTCTCGGCCGAGATCAGCGCGCCAGTTCGGTCGCCGACCACCTCCAGGCGCTGGAACTCGCTCCAGCCCGTGTAGGTCCAGTCCACTTCCGCCGCCAGCTCTTTGGTGAACGCATAGCGTGCGCCGAGCTGCAGACGCCAGGGCAGGTTCAGGTCCACGGTTGCGGGCTGCCCCTGCGCTAGCGCCCCCGCCAGGACCAGGTTGTTGTTCAGCGGTGCGTAATTGCCGTCGATGCCGATGGTGGATGCGGAGCTATAGCTGGCACCCAGGGTCAATGCCTGCCATTGATACATGAGGCCCAGATTGAATCCCAAGCCGGTCCCGTCGCCGCTCATCTGACCCAGGTTGGAGTTCAATTGGGCGGACTTGGCCCAATAGACGTTTGCACCCAGGGCCAGACTCAGGCTGTCGGTAACCCGGTAGGCAAGGGTCGGCACCATGTCCAGGATCTTGAGCTTGCTCGCGGTGGGATGATTTCCGGTGGGAATGGTCGCCCTGCCGATCGGGGCCGGAAACCGTGTCGTCACGCTCTGACTCAAAGCCGGATAGGTCCCATACGGCCATCGCGTCTCCAGCCCGAAGGGCGCGTTCACACCGAAACCGACCCGCCACTGCTCGTTGATCTTAATCGCCGCCTGGATCATCGGCCCCGCAAGCCAGTCGGCCCCCTCGCTGTCGTGCTTGCCGTTCGCGGTGGTTACCGAGAAGCTGGGGCCGATCATAATCACGCCCAGGGCAACGCTGGAATCGTGGAAACCCATGGCCGCGGGGTTGTATGGAATCGCGCCGATCTCCTTGGGGTTAGCGACCATGGCATTGGCGGTGGCGGTCCCAGCGGCGGAGATTTCCGGCAGAGCGAATCCAGCGGCCCGAGCGTTGCCCGGGACACCGAGGACGCCGAGGGAGCCGGCAGCAATTGCAGCGGCGATCGCGCGTGCGATCTTAGAGTGCATTGGGTTTCCTCCCTTCTGTTGTAAGGTGCATGAGCCAGCGCCCGGGCAGGGCCGTCAAGGGGTACGCCTGGACCGGACTTAGGTTGCTCACCCGCCACAGGGCACAGACCCCGCTGCATGCCCGGCCGGGGCGCCGCCAAGTCGACTGTACAGCGCGGTTTCCCAACGGAGTTTAGAGGCTTTGAGAGCGCCAACAGCCGGGGCGCACTGTAGGCGAAGCTTATGCCTTTTTCCAGCATCTTGTTGCAGCGATATGTCAGTTGTAAAAAAGAAACAACAGAGCCATCCATCGAAGAGCTGACCGCGATCGGTAAAACCATTTGAAACTGTGGAGAATTCGACCCAGCATCGGGATTCTATGATATAAGCGCAGCTTATTTAGGCATTGATCGAGGTCGCTCCGGATGGCAGACCGCAGACTCCAGGTTTTCCATACCGTCGCCCGGCTCCTGAGCTTCACCAAGGCTGCGGAGACCTTGCACATGACTCAGCCGGCGGTCACCTTTCAGGTCCGCCAGTTGGAGGAGCACTTCAACACCCGGTTGTTCGACCGTACCCACAACCGCATTAATCTGACCGACGCCGGTCGCCAGGTCTTCGCCTACGCGGACCGCATCTTCGAGCTCTATGCGGAAATGGAAGGCTCGGTGCGGGAAATCACCGGGGAGATCCGCGGCGCGCTGACCATCGGGGCCAGCACCACCATCGCCGAGTACATGCTCCCGCCCCTGCTCGGGGATTTCAAAGAGCGTTTCCCGGAGGTCGCCATCCACCTCAAGGTCGCCAACACCGAAGGCATCGTCACGATGGTGGAGAACAACGCCATCGACTTGGGCGTCGTGGAGGCCCCGGTGAGCAACAAAAACCTGGTGGTGGAGACCTGCAAGCTCGACCGGCTGGTCGCCATCGTCCCACCCGGACATCCCCTGGCCGGCCGGGAGCGGGTGGACTTCTCCACGCTGCTCGCATATCCATTCATCTGTCGCGAAGAGGGCTCCGGCACCCGCGAGGTGATTGCCGACCACCTGGAGCGCCAGACCGACTGCTGCGTAGCGCTCAAAGTGGCCATGGAGCTGGGGAGCCCGGAGGCGGTTAAAGGTGCCGTGGAGGCCGGCATGGGCGTGTCGGTGGTCTCGCGCACCACCATCCAGAAAGAGCTGCGTCTGGGCACCCTGGTGGCGGTAGACCTGGATCCGCCCCTGGACCGCCCCTTCTCCTTCGTGCACCAAAAGCAGAAGTTCAGACTTCGGGTCATGGAGGAGCTGCTGACGCTGGCCCGCTCCTACTGCCGCACCCAGGGCGAGCCTTAGGCAACCCATGGCGGTCAACGCCTACCGCAGAGACCGGGGCCGGCGGAGCGGTCGCCCCCCGGGAGGGTCGCAGTGCTGACCGCCAGGCCAGAGTCGGCGGAGCTCAAGCGCCTTAAGGCGCTCTACCGGGAGCTCGACGGGGACGATCGTGCGCTCCTCGTCGCCTTTGCCGAGCTCCTCGCCGCCCGCCGGGCAACTGCCTTGGACGAGCGCGCCCCCGAGCCGGTCCCGGAGCCCCTTTCCCGGCCCAGGCCCGCGGGCGAGTCCGTGATCGCCGCCATCCGGCGTCTGAGCGAGACCTATCCCATGCTCGATCGGGGCGCCATGCTCCACGAGACTTCGGCAATGATGTCCGCCCATGTGCTCCAGGGTCATGGCAAGGCCCAGACCATCGACGCGCTGGAGGCGTTGTTCGCCCGCCATTACGAGGAATTCCGTGCCCACCTGCCGGGGACGGAGCAGGATCCGAACCGCAGCGTCTAGGATTTCTATGCAGATCGTCGCCGACTGGTTTCGCCGCTATCTATCCGACCCCCAGCTGGTCTTCCTGACGCTCAGCGTGCTCGCGGTGTTCGCCGTGGTCTTGACCATGGGAGATATGCTGACCCCAGTGCTTGCAAGCATCGTCATCGCCTACCTGTTGGAAGGGCTAGTGAAGCTCCTGGAGGGCTGGGGAACGCCCAGACTGGCCAGCGTGCTCGTGGTCTACCTGTCCTTCCTGGTCTTCGTGACCCTGCTTCTGCTCGGCGTGCTGCCGCTGTTGTCGCGCCAGGTAACCGATCTGATGCTCAAGCTGCCCGATATGATCGCCCAGGGCACCCAGGCGCTCATGGACCTGCCGAGCCGCTATCCGGAGCTGGTCACCGAGCCCCAGATCGCCAGGCTCATCGCCGCCATCCAAGCCGAGACCCTGGCCTTCGGGCAGCGCGTCCTGTCCTGGTCATTGGCGGGAGTGGTTGGGGTCATCACCATTGCGGTCTATCTGGTGCTGATGCCCCTGCTGGTCTTCTTTTTCCTGAAGGACAAGGATCTGATCCTCGCCTGGTTCCGCCGCCATCTGCCCAGTCACCGGCGGATCGCCGGCACCGTCTGGCAGGACGTAGACCGCCAGATCTCCAACTATGTGCGCGGCAAATTCTGGGAGATCCTGATCGTCTGGGCCGCGACCTATTTGACCTTTCTGGTCTTTGGCCTGAACTATTCCATGCTGCTCGCGCTCCTGGTCGGACTCTCGGTGATAGTCCCGTACGTCGGGGTCACTCTCGTCACCTTTCCGGTTGTGCTGGTCGCCTGGTTCCAGTGGGGCTGGTCGCCCGAGCTGCTCTGGCTCTCCGTCGCCTATCTCGTGGTCCAGGCATTGGACGGCAACGTGCTGGTACCGCTGCTCTTCTCCGAGGTGGTCAACCTACACCCGGTCGCGATCATCGTTGCAATCCTGGTGTTCGGCGGACTCTGGGGGTTCTGGGGGGTATTCTTCGCCATCCCGCTCGCGACCCTGGTCCAGGCGATCCTGACTGCCTGGCCCCGACGTCCGGCACCGGGGGCAGCGGCCGGATAGACTATCGCGGTATCCTCGAAAACCCTCGGAGCCCCCATGCCTGTGCACTCGCCCCTGCGGCGCTGCCTCTCGCCGAGACCCCGGCGGACCGGTAACTGGCACCGGGGGACGATCTGCATCGTCCTGCTGCTGCAAGGGGCAGCGGTTGCGGCAGCCGGACTCCCGGAGACCGTCGCTGCGCTTAAGCGCAGCGTGGTCGCCGTGGGGACTTACATGGCCGCCCGCGCCCAGCAGCAGGCACCCCGAGGGACCGGGTTCGCAGTGGCCGGCAACCTGGCGGTGACCAATGCCCATGTCTTGGGACCGACGCTCGACGCGGACCGCCGGGAAAGCTACGCAATCTTCCTCCCCGCCAGTCCTGGCCGGGCAGAGGTGCGGGAGGCGCGGCTGGTGCGTCGCGACGTGGCCCACGACCTGGCCCTGCTGCGCTTCGGCGGCGCGCCCCTGCCCCCCGTGCGCTTAGGACATAGCGCGGACGTGCGCGAGGGCGAAGAGATCGCCTTCACCGGCTACCCGATCCTAAACGCCCTGGGGCTCTTTCCTGCCACCCACCGGGGCATCGTGGCCGCCATCGCTCCGGTGGTCATCCCGGTTGGCTCCGGCCGCGAGCTCACCCCCGAGGTCCTGAAACGTCTGGGCAAGCCCTTCGACATCTTCCAATTGGACGCGACTGCCTACCCGGGCAACTCCGGAAGCCCACTGTTCGAGGTCGACACCGGCCGAGTGGTGGGAGTCCTCAACAGCGTCTTCGTCAAGGGCAGCAAGGAGGTCGCCATCTCCGATCCGAGCGGCATCGCCTATGCAATCCCGGTGGATCATGTGCGTGCGCTGCTCCAAGGTTCGGGCGCCAAACCCTAGCGCAAGGGATCGTTTGCCACAGATGAGCTGCAATCCCTGACATTTCGGAGGTTGAGCTGCAATCCGCGACGTTTCAGAGTACCGGCGTCGCGACCGTGAATATCCTCCAACGCCAACCCGTGTCTAGGGTCGCTGGGGGCACGCGCCAGCCCCAACGACATGCCGATTAGCCAACCAAACGAAGCTGACCCGGACAACTGCCAGAGGAGACCGCAGGCCATGACCAAAACGCTTGGATACGCAGCCCAAAGCGCGACAACGCCGCTGGATCTGTTCCACTTCGAGCGGCGGGAGCCCGGGCCGCGCGATGTGCAGATCGAGATCCTCTACTGCGGCGTCTGCCACTCGGACCTGCACACCGTCCGCAACGAGTGGCACAACACGGTCTATCCGGTGGTGCCCGGGCACGAGATCGTCGGCCGGGTCACCCAGGTCGGCGGAGATGTCCGGAGCTTCAAGCCAGGCGATCTGGCGGGCGTCGGCTGCATGGTCGATTCCTGCGGCACCTGCCCGGACTGCCAGGAGGGTCTGGAACAGTACTGCCCGACCTTCACGCTGACCTATAACAGTCCCGACCCCCATACCGGCAAGATGACCTATGGCGGCTATTCCAGCCGGATCGTGGTCGACGAGGGCTTCGTGCTGCGGGTATCCGACACGCTGCACCTGCCGGCGGTCGCGCCGCTGCTGTGTGCCGGCATCACCACCTACTCGCCGCTGCGGCAGTGGAAGGTCGGCCCGGGCCAAAAGGTCGGGGTCGTCGGTCTCGGCGGCCTGGGTCACATGGGCGTGAAATTCGCCCATGCCCTCGGCGCCCACGTCGTGATGTTCACGACCTCGCCGGGCAAGCGGGCCGACGCCCACAGGCTGGGTGCCGACGAGGTCGTGATCTCGAAGAAACCCCGACGAGATGCAACGGCACATCAACAGCTTCGACTTCATCCTCAACACCGTGGCCGCGCCGCACAACCTGGATGCCTTCCTGGAGCTGCTCAAGCGCGACGGGACCATGTGTCTGGTGGGCGCCCCTGAGAACCCGCATCCGGCGCCGAACGTCTTCAACCTGATCTTCAAGCGTCGCCGGCTGGCCGGCTCGCTGATCGGCGGCATCCGGGAAACCCAGGAGATGCTCGACTTCTGCGCCGAGCACGGCATCGTTTCCGACATCGAGATCATCCCCATCCAGAAGATCGACGAGGCCTACGAGCGGATGCTGCGCAGCGATGTCAAATATCGCTTCGTCATCGATCTGGCATCCCTGACGGACGGTTAAATCTAAGACATAAAGAGCGGGAAGCCGGGTGAGGTTGCGGAGGCGACGTGGCGATTCGCGGCGATCGCGACTGGGACACGCAGGCGAACATGGCGGGGGCCGATGCATCCCTCAGTCCGGGTCCGCCAGGTGCTCCGGGCGCGGCAGATCGACCTGGACCCCGGGCTCGGCGCCGCAGCGGCGGTTGATCGCGAAGTCCCGCATCGCCGCGGCGCCGGTGAGGTTGTAGACCTCCTTGAACCCGTGCTGGGCGAGGATGCGCACCCCGATGTAGGAGCGCAGCCCGCTCTGGCAGGAGACGACGGTCGGCAGACCGGGATCGAGCTCGCCGATGCGGTCGCGCAGATCGTTCAGGCGGATGCGTTTGGCCTGGGGTGCCCCGGCGAGCAACAGTGCCGCGATCTCCTCCGGCTCGCGGACATCCACCACCTGGTAGCCCGAGAGGTCGGTGTCCGGCAGCAAGATGGGGGAGAGCCCGTCCAGCTCGTTCTGGGCGGCGAACGCGGCCATATGCAGCGGGTCCTTGGCGGAGCCGAAGGGCGGGGCATAGGCCAGATCCAGCTCGGCCAGGTCATGCACGGTGCCGCGGAAGTGCAGCAGGGTCGCGACCACGTCCAGCCGCTTGTCCACCCCGGCGGCACCCACCGCCTGGATGCCCAGGACACGGCCGCTGCCGGCCTCGTAGACCAGCTTGACCGCGAGCGGCGCGGCCCCTGGGTAATAGCTCGCATGGTGATAGGAGACGATGTGCACGGCGCGGGCCTCGAGCCTGGCCTGCCGCGCGGCACGCAGCGAGAGTCCGGCGATCCCGGCGGAATAGCCGAAGACCCGCACCACCGAGGTACCCCAGGCCGCGGGTGCCGGTCGGGACGCGCCGGTGGCGGCATGCTGGCCGGCCAGCCGCCCGGTGCGGTTGGCGATACCGGCCAGGGGCACCCGCTGACGCTCGCCGGTCGGACCGAAGGCATACTCTGCGGCGTCTCCCACCGCATAGATGTCGGGGTCGGAGGTCCGCATGAACCCGTCCGTGGCGATGCCGCCGCTCGCCCCGATCGTCAGACCCGCGGCCTCGGCGAGCGCGGTGTTCGGGCGCACCCCCATGCCGAGCAAGACCAGGTCGGCAGGCAGCCGGGTGCCGTCGGCCAGGACCACCGCCGTCGCCTGGCCCTCTGCCTCCTCGATCGACGCAATACCGCGGCCCAGCTCCAGCCGCACGCCGTGGCGCTCGATCTCCCGGTGGAGCGGCTCGGCCATCTCCGGGTCGAAGAAGGGCATGACCTGCTCCTTCAGCTCGACGACCGAGACCTTGAGCCCCCGGCGCTCGAACTGCTCGGCAACCTCCAACCCGATGTAGCCGGCGCCGACCACCACCGCCTGCCGTGCCCCCGGCACGGCGTCCACGATGGCATCCATGTCGTCGAGATTGCGCAGGGTGAAAACGCCCCGGGCGGTTGCGCCGGGGAGCGACGGAACGATGGGCGAGGCGCCCGGCGAGAGGACGAGCTTGTCGTAGCCCTGGGTATAGGTCTCGCCCGTGTCCAGATTCTTGACCGTCACCGACTTGGCCGCCCGGTCGATGGTCAGGACCTCCTGGCGGACCCGGACCTCGATGCGGAACCGATCGCGGAAGAGCTCCGGGGTGGCGATCAGAAGCTTGGCACGATCCTCGATCTCGCCGCCGATGAAATAGGGCAGGCCGCAGTTGGCGAAGGACACATGAGCGTCCCGCTCGAACACAAGGATCCGCGCCCGCTCGTTGACGCGACGAGCGCGGGCGGCGGCGGAGGCGCCGCCGGCGACCCCACCGACGATGACGATGGTTGGGGCAGCGGCGGCGGGCTCGGCGGGGGTGAGGGATGCTGGGGTCATGAAGGATCTCCATGGGCGCGGCAGGTCGGGGATCGGGCCGGACGCGCAAAAGCGATGTCGAATCTCGCATGGAATCAGATCGCCCTCGAGCGCTCATCGACAAATAGCAACCGCCGCCCGAGCGGGCTTCAAGAGTGGCGAAGCAAGTCCTGCGGCTGGCCCGCGATTTCGGCACCGGGGCGGGTTCTTGTGCCCAAGGTCGAGCGAGGGCTGACGACGCGGGTTAAGCGGACCGCAGCGAGCCTGGTTCCAGGATGCAACCCATCGGTCGGCAAGAGGGCATGAAGGCCGGACTCGAAGCGACCCGCGCCCGAGATCGCAAGGGCGGGCTCCCGCCGACACTCGCTTCCCGGCATTTTTCCTTGCATATCCACCGATGAGGACCTGCTCGGGCATCCGGTCTCCGGCCCAAGCTGGGAGGGCTTCGCGATAGAGAACCTGATCGCGACCGCCCCGGATCGCACTATGGCGAGCTTCTACCGGACGGCGGCCGGCGCCGATATCGACCTGCTTCTGGAGATGGGAGGACGGCACGGCACCTGGGCGGTCGAGATCAAGCGCAGCCTCTCGGCCAAGATGGGAGCCGCTGGACGAGGCTATTCCCGATGTGGACGAGGGCTTGTTGCCTCTGGACAACATCCGGCTCTGACCCTCATGACGAACATCGCAGAGCTGCGCTACCTGCTCGACACCAACATCCTCTCCGCGCGCATTCGCCAACCGCAAGGTCCGGTGGCCGCGATGCTTGCCCGTCGCGGCTTCGGTACGGTCTGCACCAGCATCGTCGCCGCCGCCGAGCTGCGCTTCGGCGCCCGCAAGCTGGGCTCCAAGACCCTGACCGGCAAGGTCGATGACCTGCTGGCCTCGTTGCCCGTCCTGCCCCTGGACACCGGGGCCGATCGGGCTTACGCGGAGATACGACTCCAGTTGGAGCAAGCCGGGGCGCCTATCGGACCCAACGATCTCGAACCTTCCCGGGTTCCGGGGTTGCCGCGTGAGGTTTAGACTTCATGTTACCTTGCGGCTTAAACCCTATCCGGACCCCAGCGTAAGCGACGCCAACAGACGGAGGCCTACCATGTTGCAGGCGGTCGAAGCCGAAATCACCCCGGATGGCCGGGTAACCCTGCTGGAGCCCGTGCACGTGCAGCAAACCAGACGGGCGATCTTGACCATCCTCTCGCCCATCGACACAGCGGTGCCGGTCAAGGGTCGTGGCGCGGCCCTGTTGAAGGTCTTGGACAGCCCCGCCTTCGCCGCGGCACCCCCTGGCGACCCGGCCCGAATGGAGCGCGAGATCGCGGCCAACCGCGACGCCTGGGGCGATTGAGTCAATGGCGACGATCTATTTGGATTCCTGCCTGGCCATCTATCTGGTCGAGCGGCATCCGCGTTTCTATGCGCCACTGCGCGCCAGGATCGCCGCTTGCGGCGATGCGGTATTCAGCGTATCCACCCTGACTCGACTCGAATGCCTGACCCGACCGCTACGCGAGCAAGACAATGAGCTTGTGGAGCGCTTCGACTCATTCCTGCAGACCTGCGACATGCTCCCGATCGACAATGCGGTCGTACATGCCGCCTTGGATTGGCGAGTGGCCGGCCTAAAGACGCCGGATGCGCTGCATGTCGCGGTGGCTAAGCGTTGCGGCTGCACCGCGTTCTGGACCAATGACAATCGGCTGGCGAAGGCTGCACCGGAGTGGAGCGAAAACGTGCTGCAAGGCTTAGGCCCATGATTCCGTTGGATTGCAGGACTGATTGATCCAGTGGACCGAGTGGCCATCGCGCGTCGGAATAACCAAGCAAACGAGGGTAGTGCTATAGATCTGGATATTGTGCTTTCTCCGTAAACAAATATAATACCAAGATCCGACCCTAAAACAAATTGCGACGCAAGATCGAAGATGGCTGTTGTACCTGTATCCTGCCCTCAATGCGGAAAGAATCATGTTGTGAAGCGCGGCACTACGGAGCAGGGCAAGCAGCGTTACTTGTGCGTCAACTCCGAATGCCCGAAGAAGACGTTTCTCTTGGACTACTCCTACAACGGAGCGCTGCCCGAGGTGAAGGCCAAAGTCGTCGATATGGCGCTTAACGGCAGCGGAATCCGGGATACCGCGAGGGTCTTGGAAATTAGCCCAACGACGGTCATTCGGGAGCTAAAAAAAAGGAGTCGCGCCTTGAGTCGATAAACCGGAGCGTCCTAGACGGCGAACATTCCGGCGAAGTCGTTGTTGAAATTAGAAAAATCGCGTCCTCTGAAATTGATGAAATGTGGAGTTTTGTCGGCAAGAAGGAAAACCAGCGGTGGCTTTGGCACGCGATCGATCACGCGACGGGAATCGTCCTTGCTTATGTATTTGGTGATCGAGGGGATGCCGCCTTTTTGAAGTTGAAAAAGCTCCTGAAGCCTTTCGGGATCACCCGTTTCCTGACGGACGACTGGGGAGCCTACGAGCGCCATTTGCCAGCTGAGCTGCATGTCGTCGGAAAGCGGAATACCCAGAAAATCGAGCGCAAGCATTTGACGCTGAGGACGAGAATTAAGCGGTTAGCCAGGAAGACCATCTGCTTCTCGAAATCGGAAAGGATGCATGACATCGTGATCGGCTTATTCATTAACAGATACGAATTTGGGGTTCCGGTGTAATAACAAGGTCTGAAACATTACCCCATCGTTTCCTCCTCTGGATAACGACCGATCAGAGACTGAAAATCACCTAGCCGACCCCGCCCGTGGGCCTACAGTGGAGGTGCGCAAAAACACCACGCCGGAGACCCGGCGGGAGGAGTCGGAGATGAAACTTTACGGCGGAATCGACCTGCATTCCAACAGCAGTGTAGTGGCCTTACTGGACGAGGAGGACCAGGTGATCTACCGCAAGCGCCTGGCCAACGAGGCGGGGGCGGTGTTGGCGGCCCTGGCGCCCTACCATGGATAGCGAGCGCGGCGTGTGCCTGACCGACCAGCGCCGCCGGGTGCTGGAGATCCTGTGTGCGGCGGGCCGGCCCATCGGCGCCTACGAGATCATGGACGCCATGCGCGACGGCGCCCGGGGGTGGCCCCGCCCACTGTCTATCGCGCCCTGGACTTCCTCCTGGAACAGGGCCTGATCCACAAACTGGAGAGCCTGCACGCCTTCGTCGGCTGTGATCACCCGGGTCAGCCTCATGCCAGCGAGTTTCTGATCTGCCTGGAGTGCGGGGGCGTCACCGAGATCGAGGATGCCGAGGTCCATCGGATCCTGGAACGTGCCGCCAGCGGGAGCGGGTTTGCACCCCAACGACGGGTGGTCGAGGTCATGGGCACCTGCGCCGGGTGCGCCGGCAAAGACGCCTGATCCCTGTCGTCCGCGGAAAAAAAAAACGGAACCGCACCGAAGCCACGCCCGCTCCCTCCCCACGCTGCATATGTATGTATTCAACTTATTTCTGACTTGTTACTCGGCTTCCGCGGGATGACATGGTCGAGGTCTCTACGGTGCCGCTCATAGCAGATCTCTATATCGGCTTGGGCGACGCGTTACCGAATCCGATTTGACCCTTGGGTCCTGCCGGGAGCGACTCCTTGGGCGGCGGCTCGCTGAGCTCTGCCTCCAAACCGGTCATCTTGATGCGGCTTAGCCAGGGGAGCAGGACTGCAACCACCATCAGGCCCAGCAGGATCGGCACCAGCAGGGTTAGCATGGTGTCGGTGATCTGGTCCGTAGCGAAGCGCAGGACCCAGATCGCGATCAATTGAATCAGGAAGACAAAGGCCAGGAAGCCGCTCGCCCACAGGCTGGCGCGCGAGCGCGCCTTTTCGTTGCGGATTAGCGATCGCAGCCGCCTGGCATTCAATTCGGCTTCCAGGTGATGCGGGTCTTCGGCGAGACAACGCGCGAAGCTCTTGAGCGCGCCGCGGTAGTCTTCGAGCTTGAATCGTACGATACCGGCATGGAAATGGGGTGCCGGGTGGTTGGGCTTGAGGCGTATCGTGGTGCTCACCTCCTTGAGTGCCTCTTCGTAAAACTGGAGATCGTTGGTGTCGTCGCCGATGCGCGCGAGCAGCCGACACAGTGTGAGATGAAGGTCCCAACGTTGGGACTCGTCCATGAGTCTGATCGCACCGCGCAGCACCTTCTCCGCATCGATGGGTTTATCGCTTGCCATCAGCGCAATGGCCAGTGCCTTGGTGGCCTCCGGGTTCTTGGGCTCGATGACGGTCGCGACGCGAAACTCCCGAATCGCCTCTTTGATCTTCTCGGTTTGCAGGAAGAGGTCTCCCATCTCCATATGGGCATAGGCGTCGTCGGGGTTGATGGCTAATGCCCGCTTGAGCTGCTTTCTAGCCTCCGGGTAGCGGCCCATCTGGATATAGAGCGCCCCCAGGTCGGCATAGTGCCCGCGCTTGGGGTTGGCCTGTAGCGAGCGCAGAAAGTGCGCCTCGGCCTCGCGGATGCGTCCGCGCTTGAATGCGATATTGCCGAGACAGCCGAACGCCTCCGCCAGATTCGGGTCCAGGCTCAGCGCCTGCCGACAGCCTTTGGTCGCCCGCGCGAGATCGGCGTCGGTGCCCTGGCGCACCAGTGACCAGGCGAGATGGATATGGGCTTGAGGGTCGTCCGGTATCAGCGCCAATGCACGCTTGAAGTCGGCCTCGGCATCCTCGTAGCGCCCCTGCTCGAAGCTGATCCAGCCGCGCTCGCTGTAGATGCCGGGACTCTTGCTCGGAAGGTCGAGCGCCCGGTTGGCGAGCTCGGTGGCTTCGCTATAATTGCCTTGCAGGCGCAGCGATGCGATGCGCCCCTGTAACGCGGATGCGTCGGTCGGGTTCTCGCGCAATATGGCAACGAAACCGTCGAGCGCCTCGTCGTATTGCATTTGGTAGAAGTGCAGCCATGCGCACTCGTTGCGCAGGCGCGGACTGTCGGGAAAACGACGCTCGGCATCGGCGATGGACTGCTTGGCCTTCTCAAACTCGCGTTGGCTCCTGAGCAGCGAGATCTTCCATAGATAGATACCCTCGTCGCATTGGCCGGTCGCAATGACCGCGTCGAATGCGCCGATGGCCTCGCTATATTGTTTTTGCTCCAGGTAGAGCCAGGCGCGCTCGCTCAAGATCCCGGGGTGTGTCGGATGAGCAGCGAGTGCCTGGTCCAGCAGTGCAGCGGCCCCAGTGAAATCGCGTTTCTTGCGAAGCGCCGCGATGGTGCCCTGGTAGGCGGCCAGATTTTCGGCTTCGCGCGCGAAGACTTGACGGAACACGCCGATGGCTTCGGCGTATTGCTTACGGTCAAGGAGCTGCCATCCGCGAGCTTCGAGCGATTCGGTGTCGTATTCCGAGCCCCTGTCTGCACCTTCGTTCATTGTGGCCACCCTGGACTGAGATTGCGGTTGGGACCTCCCGGCACCCGTGGCGCCTGGCGGCCGCGTGCCTCGCCCGACCCACGGCGGGATCTGTAAAGGCGGGCGAGCCATGCGGGTCGCCGGGACCCGCGAGCGCCCGGGCGCGCAACGGTCTGCCCGCGCACCGGAGGCCCCGAGGCGTCCAGCCTCGGGGCCTCCGGTCAGTCGTGGCTGCGGCGATCGGCGCGGTTGCGGTCTGATGCGTTCTCGTCTTCCTCGCCGCGATCGGCGCGGTTGCGGTCTCCCTCGCTGTCGTCGTCCCCGCTGCGCTCCTCGTCGTCGTCCAGATCGGGGGCTCCGTGACACTCGACACAGCCGACGATGGCTCCCGTAGCATAGCGCTTGGTCTTGGACCCGTCCGGTTGGCGGATCTTCGATGGCCAGGCGCGGGCGGCGAAGGTCGCGGAGGCTGAGCTGCGCTGCAGATTGGCCCCATGGCAGTTGCGGCAGAAGCTCGGGCGGCTCTTCCAGTCGGATTTGTGGCCCGAGGCGACATAGCTCGAGTTGATGGCGTGGGCCGTGAACGATGCCGCGCCGGATGGCGTCCGCACCGTCATCTTGACCCGCGCCGGGGTGGCGCAGGCAAGACCCGCGCTATCGGTTGCCCGGAACGTGACCGCGAAGGTCCCGGCGGTGGTGAAACGCACCGCGTCGGGGTCCTGGACGCTGGAGGCCGGGGCCGCGCTGCCGAAGCTCCAGGCATAGGCGAGCGGCACATCGCCGTCGGCGTCGGTCGCGTCGCGCCCGTACGCGGCGACCGCAGCACGCAGCGGCGCATGGGGCGCCAGCACCCCATGGTAGCGGTGGCGATGCCGGCGCGGCGGCGGGATCAGGACGGCGAGCCGGTCGAGGAGCTCCAGAGGGGTGAGGGACAGCGCGGTGCGGCCGTCCGGCTGGGGGTTGGGCAACCGGCAGACGACCCGGTTGGACGGCAACCCGCCTCTATACATCAAGGAAAACGGGGCCGCATTCGACGACCCGCCCCCCGTAGACGGCGAGGTATCGGACCCCGATCGCGTGGAGTGCACAGGGCGCAAGCAATCCTGTCGCCCCCCCTATGGCGCGGCCGAAGCGCCCCCATGCATGGGCGCCTCCGCGGGTGCCTCGGGTCCCGCCCACTTGAGGGTATGCAGCTCGTAGAGCCCGTCGCGGTGGGAGAGCATTGCCCGTTTTTCGGCGCCGGTCAGCGTCCGCTGCCCCTCGTCCTGAAGCTTGAAGATGAGGCCCTCCAGGTAGTGGCGGCGGCGCCGACTCGGGGTCTCGTCCGGGAGCAAGGAGGCATGCAGGGCATAGGCGCAGGGGTCCACCACAGCCCGCTCCCAAAGATCGCGCCCGCCGACGCTCGCACACAAGGGCGAATGGCTGTCGGTCAGGTTCTCATCCAGGAGCTTTAACACGCGCGGCTCCTCGAATTCCTCAGGGGTGAGAAAGAGCCCTGCACGACGGGCCAATAGCCCTAGCGAGGTCCGGCTGGTGATCATGGACACCGGAATGGAGAGAGCAAGCCCTGCGAGCACCGGGGTGAACCACCAGAAGAAGGACGGCACATAGGTATAGGTCAGCCATCCGGTCACTACGGCGATCAGGGTGTGCACCCAATGCGCGCCCAAGGCTTGGGCCAGACCGGTCTGGTGGTCGCCCCGTTGCTGGGTCGGCCAACCCACGGTGGTTCGAAGCAGGATGGCCGCCACGAACTTGCTCTGAAAGAGCATGAGCACGGGGGCGAGGAGGACAGAGAACAGGCTCTCGATCAGCACGCTCAGGGAGGCCCGCAGCAATCCGCCGAATTGGCGACCCAGGGCCCGATCGCGTGCGAGCAGGATAAGGGCGAGGATCTTGGGCAGGAACAGCATGGCGAGGGTCACCCATAGCACGGTGGCCATCTCCACCGTATAGGACTCGGGCCAGACCGGGAGCCAGCTGTCGCCGAAGAAATACACGGGGACCCGCAGACTCCTCAGATAGGCCTCTACCCCAGTGGCAACCAGAAACATAAGCCATAAGGGGGAGGCCAGGTAGGACATCACGCCCATCGCAAAATGGATGCGGCTTAGTGACTTGAAGCCCCGAGCCATCACGAGCCGGGCGTGCTGCAGGTTACCCTGGCACCAGCGCCGATCGCGCTTGGCATAGTCGATCAGGGTGGGCGGGATCTCCTCGTAGCTGCCCCCCAAGTCGTCCGCTAGCCGGACCTTCCAGCCGGATCGCGCCAGGAGCGCGGCCTCCACGAAGTCGTGGCTCAGGATGTCCCCGCCGAAAGGCTCGCGCCCGGGGAGCTTGGGCAAACCGCAATGCTCCGCAAAGGGCCGCACCCGGATGATGGCATTGTGGCCCCAGAAGTTGCTCGTATCCTGCTGCCAATAGGATAGGCCGGCAGCGAACATGCGCCCGTAGAGGCTGCCCGCGAACTGCAGCATGCGAGCGAAAAGGGATGTGCGGTTGACGGGGACCGGCGGTACCTGGATAAGGGCCAATCGCCGGTCGGTCTCCATACGCCGCACCATCTCGACCAGGGTCGCACCGCTCATGATGCTGTCCGCGTCGAGCACGATCATGTAGCGGTAACGCCCCCCCCAGCGCCGACAAAAGTCCTCAAGATTGCCGCTCTTGCGGGCGGTGTTCTCCACGCGGTTGCGATAGAAGAGCCGCGCCGGGTGACCCAGCTCTTCGGCCCACCGGCGCCAGTGCATCTCCTCGCTGACCCAGGTGTCGGGATCGCGGGTGTCGCTCAGCACGAAGATCTCGAAACCCTTGTGACAGCCGGTTTCCACCAGGGACCGGTAAATGGCTCGCAGGCCCGCAAACACGCGCTCCGGATCCTCGTTGTATACCGGCATCACGAGCGCCGTCTTGAAGGGCTCGCCGGACTCCCTTTCGGTCGCAGGTGCCGCAGGCGCGATCTCGGTCTCGGTCCTATGACGCCGCATGAGCCGAACGAACCCCATAACCGCGGTCCAGAAGGAGGCGCTGATCCAGAGAATCAGGATGGCATAGAGGATAAGCAGCACCAGCTCCAAAGGCGTGGTGCCGTCGTCCTGGATCGCCGCGGAGAGCAGCGACATGGCCCCCAGGGTGGTCAGAATCACAAGGGAGAAATAAAGGGGTCGGTGAAAGTGGTGCGCCAAACCGGAAAGTCGCCTGGATCCGGTCATGAGCCGCCTCCAGTCGAATTCGGGTCGCCGCCGACCGGGTGGAGGATAGGTCGCAGCCAGCGGGCGATGCGGCGACCCAGACGGTGGCCGAACAAGTCGATAGTCGCGGCCCTCATGGGCAGAGGCGCGGACTCGGGCAGGGGGACGACCATGGCCGCACGGACGGCGGCAGCGATGGAGTCCCCGGAGATGCCCGCCCAGCGGGCGCTCCAGCCTGGGACAACCCCACCCAGCACCGTGGCCCGAGCGGCAAACAGGGTGTCGGCATCCCCCACCAGGCCAAGCTCGGTCGCCAGCCATCGGTCGAGGAGGGCGCTAGTCTCCTCGATGGCAGCCTCCACCGGGTCTTCGAGGGGTGCGGCGGCGGCCCGGGTCTCGGCGCGCAGGCGCACCCGCTCGCAGAGGCGCTCCACCTCCCAGGGCGCGGTGACACCCATGGCGGACAGGTAGGCGACCACCCGGGGAAGCGCGCGCTGCCAGTCGCCCGGCTCTAGCAGCCTGTCGGGCTTGGCCCTCGGCGAGGCCGTCGAGGTCCCCCGCAAGGCCGTTTGTTGCGCAAAAGAGACGCTGTTCGCGCGGTTTTCGGCATAAGACGAGGATTTCGGAGGTATTTTCCTTACTGCAGGCGCAATACGGCCATGCGCTTTAGATTCCAGGCCAGGCACACCAGCCGCCATTCGTTGCGGACGTTGTCCAGACCGCGGGTGAGAAACTGGCGAAACCCCATCGCGGATTTGATAATCCCGAAGACTGGCTCGACGGTTCGTTTACGCAAGGCGTAGACCGCGCGCCCGGCCGGACTCTTGAGCCGGTTGGCCATGCGCTCGACCGGGGTCGCGTCGGGCGCCGGGGCGGGCGGCTCGTCGAAGCGCTCGGACCAATGGGGGTGGTGGGCGTCGCGGGCGACGGCGATCGAGGGCTCGATCCCGGCGGCCTCGCACGCCTGCACATTGGCTGCGCTGAAGTAACCGGTATCGGCCAGCAACTGCTGCGGGCACGCCAGATCCGCGGGCAGCGTCTGCACGTTCTCCAGCATCGGAACGATTTGGCACTTGTCGTTGGGCGCCTGCACGACGTCGGGCACGACCACGAGCAGGGTCTCGGTGTCGACGAGCGCTTGGGCGTTATAGCACTGCTCGAAGCCGCCGCCGGCCACCGGCATGATGCGGGAGTCTTCGTCGGTGAGATTGACCTGATCTTCCGGGCGCGGGCCGGGCACGGGCGGCAGGGGCGGTTTGCCCCCGGGTTTCTTGCCCGTGGCCGCCGCCTTGGCCGCGCGTGCGGCGAGCTTGGCTTCGTAGTCGGCGCTCTCGCGCGCGAAGCGCTCGGCGGCGCGCGCTTCGATCTTGGCCTTGGCCTCGGCGATGGCCGCCAGGCGGTCCTCGCGGCGCTTGAGCTCCTCGGGCACGCGCATGCCGTCGGGCACGTTCGCGCCGTCCGCCGCTTCGGCCAATGCCAGCAGCTCTTGGACTTCGGCCTTCAGCTGCGCCTCGATCGTCTCGGCATGGCCGTAGGAGAGCGCGCTGTGGCGGCTGGCGTTGGCGTGGAGCTTGGTGCCGTCGAGGCTCACGGTGCCGAAGCGGCTGAGCCGGTTCTCCCGCGCGACCTGCAGCACCTGCACGAACACCGCTTCGAACTGCGCGGCGAAGCGCCGCCGGAAGGTGGCCAGCGTGGTGTGGTCGGGGTGGCGGTTGCAGGCGATGTAGCGAAAGGCGAGCGAGTCGTAGGTGGCCCGTTCGATCTTGCGGCTGGAGAAGCAGCCCGTGGCGTAGCCGTAGATCAGCAGCGCCAGAAGGGTGGCGGGGTGGTAGGGATCGCTGCCCCGCCCGCCGTAGTCGCGCTCGAGCTCGCTCAAGTCCAGCCCTTCGACGACCTCGACGACGTAGCGCGCCAGGTGGCCCTCGGGCAGCCACTCCTGCACCGAGGGCGGCAGGAGAAAGTCGATGTCGCGGTCGATCGGTCGGAAGCGGGTCATCGCGTCAGGTCCTCGGGAGCGGTGCCGCTATTCTACCGGGCGGCTGCGCCGCCCGGGGCTGGGAAAGCCCGACAGGCTGCTAGGCCCTGGACGCCTGTACGCCCCGCGACGACCGCCGCCTGGGCCAAAGCCCGCCGTCTTATTCCCGAACCCATCGGAAGCTCCAAGTCTCGCTCAGGACATCGTCCCCGTGGCGTAGAAAGGCGCGCAGGTCGGCGGGGGTCTTGCCGTCGGGGGTCAGCTCGAAAAGCAGACGCCAGCCCCGGGTCTCGGGGTTAGCCTGAACCACCGGTTTGGACAGCTGGCCAGTGGTACTCGCGACCACAGCCTCTACCGGCGTCTCGGGATCCAGCGCGGCGAGGGTTTGTCCAGCAAAGTCGATCACGAACTTCCGCACGGCAGGGTCCAGCACGTCGGTCCCGCCAGCACCGATGCGCGTGGAGACTGCGCGCCCGCCGAGCATGCCTGCCTCGGGGTCCCGAGCGAAACGCAGGCGATAGGCCAGCTCCAGCTCCTGGCCATGGTCGGTGGGCCGCTCCGGCGTCCAGTAGGCGACGATATTGTCGTAGCGCTCCGCCGCGCTCGGGATCTCCACCAGCTCCACGACCCCTTTGCCCCAGTCCCCCACAGGCTCTACCAGGGCACTCGGGCGGTTCTGGTAGTGCGCCTCCAGGTCCTCGTAGCTGCGAAAATCCCGATCGCGCTGGAATAGGCCAAAGGCCCTGGGGTTATCGACCTGGAAGTTGCTCACCCGCAGCCCGACGGGATTAACCAGGGGGCGCCAGATCCGCTCGCCCAAACCAGTCTGCACCAACAGACCGTCGGAGTCGTGGACCTCGGGCCGGAAGTCGTCCATGTAGCGATCGGTGTCTTCGCCGTGGAAGAACATACTGGTCAAGGGGGCGAGGCCGAGCTTCTGGACGCCCTTGCGGAAAAAGAGATGCGTCTTCACGTCGAACAGGGTCTCTCGGCCGGGTTTGACGACGAAGCGATAGGCCCCGGCGACGCTCTCGCTGTCGAGCAGGGCGAAGACCTCGATCTCGGTCGCGTCCTTGGCGGGCTTGCGGACCCAGAATTCCCGGAACACCGGAAACTCCTCCTGGCTAGCAGCCTGTCGGGCTTGGCCCTCGGCGAGGCCGTCGAGGTCCCCCGCAAGGCCGTTTGTTGCGCAAAAGAGACGCTGTTCGCGCGGTTTTCGGCATAAGACGAGGATTTCGGAGGTATTTTCCTTACTGCAGGCGCAATACGGCCATGCGCTTTAGATTCCAGGCCAGGCACACCAGCCGCCATTCGTTGCGGACGTTGTCCAGACCGCGGGTGAGAAACTGGCGAAACCCCATCGCGGATTTGATAATCCCGAAGACTGGCTCGACGGTTCGTTTACGCAAGGCGTAGACCGCGCGCCCGGCCGGACTCTTGAGCCGGTTGGCCATGCGCTCGACCGGGGTCGCGTCGGGCGCCGGGGCGGGCGGCTCGTCGAAGCGCTCGGACCAATGGGGGTGGTGGGCGTCGCGGGCGACGGCGATCGAGGGCTCGATCCCGGCGGCCTCGCACGCCTGCACATTGGCTGCGCTGAAGTAACCGGTATCGGCCAGCAACTGCTGCGGGCACGCCAGATCCGCGGGCAGCGTCTGCACGTTCTCCAGCATCGGAACGATTTGGCACTTGTCGTTGGGCGCCTGCACGACGTCGGGCACGACCACGAGCAGGGTCTCGGTGTCGACGAGCGCTTGGGCGTTATAGCACTGCTCGAAGCCGCCGCCGGCCACCGGCATGATGCGGGAGTCTTCGTCGGTGAGATTGACCTGATCTTCCGGGCGCGGGCCGGGCACGGGCGGCAGGGGCGGTTTGCCCCCGGGTTTCTTGCCCGTGGCCGCCGCCTTGGCCGCGCGTGCGGCGAGCTTGGCTTCGTAGTCGGCGCTCTCGCGCGCGAAGCGCTCGGCGGCGCGCGCTTCGATCTTGGCCTTGGCCTCGGCGATGGCCGCCAGGCGGTCCTCGCGGCGCTTGAGCTCCTCGGGCACGCGCATGCCGTCGGGCACGTTCGCGCCGTCCGCCGCTTCGGCCAATGCCAGCAGCTCTTGGACTTCGGCCTTCAGCTGCGCCTCGATCGTCTCGGCATGGCCGTAGGAGAGCGCGCTGTGGCGGCTGGCGTTGGCGTGGAGCTTGGTGCCGTCGAGGCTCACGGTGCCGAAGCGGCTGAGCCGGTTCTCCCGCGCGACCTGCAGCACCTGCACGAACACCGCTTCGAACTGCGCGGCGAAGCGCCGCCGGAAGGTGGCCAGCGTGGTGTGGTCGGGGTGGCGGTTGCAGGCGATGTAGCGAAAGGCGAGCGAGTCGTAGGTGGCCCGTTCGATCTTGCGGCTGGAGAAGCAGCCCGTGGCGTAGCCGTAGATCAGCAGCGCCAGAAGGGTGGCGGGGTGGTAGGGATCGCTGCCCCGCCCGCCGTAGTCGCGCTCGAGCTCGCTCAAGTCCAGCCCTTCGACGACCTCGACGACGTAGCGCGCCAGGTGGCCCTCGGGCAGCCACTCCTGCACCGAGGGCGGCAGGAGAAAGTCGATGTCGCGGTCGATCGGTCGGAAGCGGGTCATCGCGTCAGGTCCTCGGGAGCGGTGCCGCTATTCTACCGGGCGGCTGCGCCGCCCGGGGCTGGGAAAGCCCGACAGGCTGCTAGGCAGGCCCGTATCGATGGCCAACCCACGGGCCGTGATCCCGTAGTTCAGACCCTGACCGACCGCGCGGAAGTAGCTCGCCCCCAAGAAAACGGCCACTTCGTCGAAGACGACGTCGCTGTTGATGGGGTACATCAAACGTAACCCGGCAAAGCCCAGGTCGGCCGGCATCTCTTTGGGAACCTGATTCTTGCCGTAATCGAAGAAATCGTGGCGGAAGGCCACCGGCGTCGACTTGACGCCCTCGATGACATTGACGATGACCCGATCCGTAAACAAAAACCCCCGCAGGAAGAGCTGCAGTTGGAAGGGCAGTCCCTCTTTTTTCCAAAGGGTCTCTGTTCGTTGGAAGCGAATATCCCGGTACTTGTCGTAGTCCAGATTGGCCAGGTACTCGGGCAGGTCGGGGCGGTCCGGGACATAGGCGCCGGCAGCCAGATCCTCAGCGCGGCGGACGACCGCGGCGAAGGTGAAGTCGCTCGGGGTTTGAGCCGCGGGGCGGGTGTCGATTCCTGCCCAGGCGCTGGTGGCGATAGCAAGGGCGAGGCCGAAGGGAAGGAGTCCTAAGATTCGAGAGATCGGCATAATCTTTTGATCGATCAAGGGTTACCGGAAAGGATACCGGAGCGTCCCAGGGGACCTTCCGGCGCAGCTCGGCCCCAGGGAAAAAGGGCCGGTGACAGGTTGCTCGGGAAATGGATAGGAAATTCAACCGTCTTTGCGCAAGTATGGTCGCGCTCTTAGAGCGCTAAAGCCGCCGAGCAAGCGGCTTTGCCGCTCAAGCGGGCGGCTTGGGGTGGCTTGAGACGCCCGGCGAGAGCGGCGGCGGGGCGGCGCGTGACGATCGGCCGCGGAGCGCAGTGGAGCGGCGCAACCGGGGTCGTCCGGCGCCGCGAGCCGCGGTGTCGGCGAGGCAGAGCGCTTACCAGGAGATGCGCTGATCGAACTCGAGCTCCGGTGCGGGTGGCGCCAGCGCGTCCCAGTCCGGCAGCGGTGCGAGGAGATCGTCCCAGGCGGGCGGTCCGCGGGCCGGGGCGATCCGCGGTGGCTCGGACGGTTCCCCCAGGTGCGTCAGGATGCGCTGCACGGGCTCGGCGGCGGTGACGAAGGTGATCAGGCGCAGTTCCGCGCCGCACTGGGGCAGAGCAGCGGGAAGGTGGCGAACAGCCGCGCGAGCAGGATCGCCCAGTGGTAGCGGACGGTGCGCGCGCCCGTACGCGGCGACCGCAGCACGCAGCGGCGCATGGGGCGCCAGCACCCCATGGTCGCGGTGGCGATGCCGGCGCGGCGGCGGGATCAGGGCGGCGAGCCGGTCGAGGAGCTCCAGAGGGGTGAGGGACAGCGCGGTGCGGCCGTCTAGGGGATGGCGCACACGCCCGATGCGGCGACGGCCATGGTGGAATCCGGCAGGATCGCCGGCTGAAAGCTGTATGGATATACAGTCTAGTAGGGCGTTGCACCGCCGCTCGGAGACAGCCCCGTGAGTTAAATTGCTCACCTCAGGAATTGAGCCCCTTTGCAGCGAATAGGCAGGCGGTGAGCCCGAAGATCATCTAGCCGACTCCGCCCGCGGGCCTACAGTTCAGGTAGGGAAAGACCTGAGCCGGAGACCCGGCGGGAGGAGTCGACGATGAAACTGTGCGGCGGAATCGACCTGCATTCCAACAACAGCGTCGGAGTCGGGCGAGCAACAGCCAGACGCGGGTCATCGAGCTTCCACCACAAGAAGACACGGGTGTCGAGAAGGAAGCGGGTCACGGTCACGCCTTGCCCTCGAATGCATCGAGGATCGCCTCTGGCAGGGGTGCATCGAAATCCTCGGCAACCCGCACCTTGCCCTCCCAGCCGCCGGGCGCCCGCCGACGCGGGGCAGCGCCTAAAGGCACCAGCTTGGCGAGGGGGCGACCGGCCTTGGCGATCAGGATCTCCTCCCCGGCCGCCGCACGGTCGACGAGCTCGGAGAGCATTGTCTTGGCCTGGTAGAGGTTCACGACCGTCTCGGGCATGGTCGGGTTTCCGTTTGGTTAGGGTTGACCAAATGCGAGTTGCAACCGGTGTCGCCGACAAGGGCAAGCGCTGGCGAGTGGGCGCTGCGCCCGGCCGCGAACGTTAGTCGGCCCTGGATTCCCGAGTGCACGGGGCTGGCAGTGGCGTTCAAGACCGCAGAGACTCGGTGCAGGTGGGGTGACGCAGAGGATACGGCATCGGCCGGGGCCATCCAGCTCGGACTAAGCCTTGACGCCCCGCGACCGCGTGCCGACACTCACCCTATCCGAGGCTCGACAACGATACCCAGCCGGGAGCCGACGTCATGCATGCACGCACCCGTCCCACGCTCTACGAGCACCTCGAAGCCCTGCCCGAAGGCGTGACCGGGGAGATCATCGACGGCCAGCTCTACGCGCACCCGCGGCCTAGCCTAAGGCACGGGCTCGCCGCCTCGTCGTTAGTCGACGAGCTGGTCGGCCCCTTTCAGAAGGGCCGTGGTGGCCCCGGCGGTTGGTGGATCATCGCCGAGCCGGAGCTCCATTTCATACACAATATCGAGGTCGATGTCCCGGACTTGGCCGGATGGCGGCGCGAACGGATGCCGCTCCTCCCGGAGGGGCACCGCTGCACTGTGGTCCCTAATTGGGTGTGCGAGATCCTATCGCCGTCCACCGCCAGCATCGACCGCGAGGTCAAGATGCCGATCTATGCGCGATTCGGCGTCGCCTCCGCCTGGTTGATCGATCCCCGCGCACGCACCCTCGATGCCTATACACTCGCTGCCGGTACCTGGCGCGAGATTGGGCGCTTTGCCGGGTCAGAGCAGGTTTCGGTGGCGCCATTCGATGCGGTCACGATCGATCTGGGCGATTTGTGGGTGCCTGGCGCGTAGCGCGGGTAGGTCAAAGCGGGCGATTGGGAGCCATCACATCGACATCCATCGCTTTACGGTGCGTTCCTCACCACGCACTCCAGCGCTTCCTGGCTTGACCGGGTTACCATGAACGACAGCGGAACCGCGCGCCACCTCGACCCCAACACCGAGAAGGCGGTCAGGCTTTTTCTGTTGAGAGCCGCAGCGGATTTTGCCTTCAAAGCCGCATGGCTGTTTGGCAGCCGGGCCCGCGGTAGCTTCCGACCCGACAGCGACGCCGACATTGCTATTTTGATGCCGGGTCGGACAGGAGCGTTTCTCGATTCCAAACTGGAATTGGCGGACATCGCCTATGAGGTCTTGTTGGAGACGGGCATACGCGTCCAGCCGCTGCCGATCTGGGAAGACGAGTGGCAACATCCGGATACCTATGTGTCAACCCGCGACTGCTCGACAACATACGGCGCGAGGGTATCCGTTTGGCAGCGGATTACCGAGGTGCTCGGGTAGACCCCGTGCACGCACAATGGGCGGTGGAGCAGGCGAGCGCCTTCGTTGCCGCGATGGATCGGGGATTCCTCCAGGTCGGAGGGAATTCTTAGCCCTCCAATCGGCGGGGGATCTCAGACCCAACCGACCCGAGCCCGCACGCCCACGCCTGTCCTCGCCGGTCCGCCTCCCCGTCATTCCAGACCCATCGACTCCCGATAATGCCGCCGTTGGCTGTTGCGCCCGAGCCGGTCGGTGAGCGCCTCCCAGACCCGAGCCGCCGCGCCTAACCCCTCCTCTGGCGTTGCGCTGCCCGCCATCACCCGGTCAAGCTGGTCCTCCAGGGCCGCGATATAGGCGCGATAGCCGGGCAGGCGCAGGTCGCGCGCCACCTGGGGGGCCGCCAGACTGGCGCGCAGGACCCCCAGGTAGTCCTCGGCCTGGCGCTCACCGAGCAGGGCCTGCCAAGGCCGCAGATCATCCAGGTGCGAGGTCCGGTAGGGATTGATGCCGGAGCTGCCGTCCAGCATGTCCTGGGCGCTGTGCTCCGGGGAGGCGTACCAGGCGAGATAGGACCAGGCCGCCCCGGCCAGCACGCCGGTATCCGCCCAATCGATGTCCATGGCCGCCTGACCCGCCGCGAAGCGCCTGCGCACGGTCTCGCTGTCCAGGCTGCTCGCATCGGCGGGGCCATACCGGCGCAGCTCCAGGAATTCTCGCAAGGCTCGCACCCAACCGGGGTTGTCGATGGCCGGGACCATGGTGTTCGGGTCGAAGAACATGGCTCCGGAATGGTCCGGATGGTTGGCGTAGGCCGCCGCGTGGCTGAATAGATACCAGATGCGCTGCCCGTCCCTGGCATAGGCCTCCAGGGTCCCCGCCAGCGTTGTACCGTCGGGCAGCCGGCGACCGCTGAAGAAGGCCGCGATCTCCCGGTACTGGGTCCAGGTCCGCGAGTCGGTTCTTCGTCCGTTCATCGGGGGGGATTGTGATGGGTTCCCGAGGCGGACCCAGGGCTGACCCGGAGCCGCCGACCGGGCGCGGCCGTACAGGAGGCGAACCTAGCCGACCGGGGCATCGCCTGTCCAACGCCCGGTGGGATCGCGACCGGACCGGCTACACCGAGAGCCAGGGGTCGACCCGTCGGCAAACATCGACCAGCTACCACGACACCGCGAGGACCAAGATGAAGAACGCCCGCACCGCCCGAACCCTGGTTGCCCTGGCCGTTGCGATGCTCCCCGTCACCGGGGCACTGGCCGAGGACGGCAATGTGGGGGACGAGGTCCCCCTGCCCGCGGGCAGCGCCTCGACCTCGGGGGGCGGCTGGCTGAACGGAGATTATCTGACCGGCGATTGGGGCGGCAAGCGCACCGAGCTCGCGGCCAAGGGCTACACCTTCTTCGCCTATTACAACGCCATCGTCGCCAGCAATGTCGGCGGGGGTAACGAGCAGGGAACCGCCCTGGCCGGGGACCTCTACGCGGGCATGACGATCGATCTTCAGAAGGCCTTCGGCTGGGACGGCTGGACATTCAACCTGAGCGGTATAGACCGCTCCGGCGCGAGTATCGACGACGACGTGGGCAGCATCTACAGCGTCATGCAGCTGGTCGGCGGCCAGACCTATTTCCTCTATAACGTCAGTCTGGAAAAGACCTGGGCCGACGGCCAATATGCCTTCAAATTCGGCCGTATCACCGCCACCGACGACTTCGCCGGATCGCCGCTCTACGGCTTCTATCTCAATAACAGCATCGACGGCCAGATCCGCGCCGTGCTGTTCGACGGCGTCATGACCTCTTACCCCTTCGCGGTCTGGGGCGCCCGCTTCCAGTACACGCCGAACGACAGGTTCCGCGCCAAGCTGGGCATCTACCAGCTCACCGAGAACATGTGGGACCCGGACTACCACGGCACCGATTTTGCGTTCCGCTCCAGCGACGGGGTCTCGGTCATGGGCCAGCTCGAATGGAGTTGGCAATCGGCCGGCCGGCCCGGGCACTTCAACCTGGGCCTCAATGCCGTGTCCTTCCCCATGCCCGACTTCAACGCCGATACGACGACCAACCCCTTCTTCCGCTACTACGCCCAGGCGGATCAACAGGTCACCGCGGAGGCTGTGGGCTCCGACCAGGGACTCTACCTCTTCGGCACCCTGGCCTATACCGACCAGCAGGCCCCGGCACTGGTCCCCTTCCAGGTCAGCCTTGGCGCCCAGTATGTCGGACCCATCGGCGGGCGCAATCAGGACCGCCTGATCTTCGGCACCACCTACGGCGATCTCTCCGACGACTATGCCGACGAGCAGGTGGCTCTGGGCAACGGCCGACCGGACTACGAATGGATCTTCGAGCTCGGCTATCGCATCCAGCTCACCAAGTTCGCCTATATCCAGCCCGACATCCAATACGTCGATCGGCCCGGCGGCACCGGGGACATCCCAGACGCGACCGTGATCGGGATGCAGTTCGGCGTCTCGCTGTAGCCCGGTCGCGGCAACACCAGAAGAGGAGGAACGGCATGATCTCTCTAGACCCCAATGCAGTGCGCCTCGGCGCCACCGCCGCGGACAAGACCGACGCCATCCGCCAGGTCGGCCAGATCCTGGTCGATGCCGGGTTCATCGAGCCCGGCTACGTGAATAGCCTGCTCGCGCGCGAGAAGGTGGCTAACACCTTCCTCGGCAACGGCATCGCCATCCCACACGGTGTGCCCAAGGACCGGGACCTCATCAAGAAGACCGGCGTGGCCGTGCTCCAGGTCCCGGCGGGGGTAGATTGGAACCCGGGCGACCGCGTGCACCTGGTGGTAGGGATCGCGGCCAAGTCCGACGAGCATCTGCAGATCCTGTCCAATTTGACCGATGTCCTGGGCGATGCGGACGAGGCGGCGCGACTGGCCCAGACCACGGATCCGACCGACATCGAGCGGCGCCTGTCCTCCGGTGCAGCCGCGGCCGAACGTCCGATGCAGGCAGACCTGCCCGAGGACCTCCCCAACCACTTCGACCTGATCATCGCTGGCACCCACGGCCTTCACGCGCGTCCGGCCACGACTCTGGTGGGCATCGCCAAGGGCTTCGAGGCGACCATCCGGGTGCGTCACGGCAACCGTGCCGGGGATGCCAAGAGCCTGATCGCCCTCTTGAATCTGGGGATCGAGTCGGGCGCCACCATCCGCGTCATGGCCGCCGGCCCGGACGCCGACGCAGCCCTGGCAGCCTTGCGCGAGGCGATCGCATCGGGCCTGGGGGAGGAGGAAGAGCCGGCACCCGGCGCCGCACCGCTGGAGCTGCCGGCCATCGCCTGGGAGGGCCCCAGCCTCCAAGGCGTTGCCGCGTCCCCCGGACTGGCCCTGGGGCCTGTGTGGCGCTACCAGCGCGGCAAGATCGTGGTGGCGGCCACCGCCAGGGACCCGGCCGCAGAGCTGATCCGGCTCGACCGGGCCATCGAGGCCGCCAAGCGCGAGCTGGCCGAGCTCTACCAGGAGGTCAAGACCCGGGCCGGTGCCGGTAAGGCCGCCATCTTCCTGGCCCATGCCGAGTTCCTGGAAGACCAGGGTCTGATCGAGACGGCCCGGGAGCTGATCCGCACAGACGCCCGCAGCGCCGGCTATGCCTGGGAGCAAAGCTACGGGCAACAGTCCAAGTCCCTGGCGGCCCAGACCGACGCACTGCTGGCCGCGCGCGCGCTGGATCTGCGCGACGTCGGCCGGCGTGTGCTCCGCACATTGGCCGAGCGCATCGAGGACGCCCCCGCGCCGCCGGCCACCCCGGTCATCCTGGTCGCCGACGAGCTGAGCCCCTCCGACACGGCGCGTTTGGATCCGGCCCTGGCACTCGGACTCTGCACCGCGGGGGGCGGGCCGACCTCGCACACGGCCATCATCGCCCGGTCCCTCGGTATCCCGGCCGTGGTCGGTGCCGGCGATTCGGTGCTCGACCTGGCGGACGGCACCGCCTGCGTGCTCGACGGCGACAGCGGGACCCTGGTCGTGGCGCCGACGGCCGCCGATCAGGCCAAGGCGCGGCAGGCCCAGGCCGATCGGGCGGCCCAGCGGGAGCTGGAGCGGCGTGCCTGCTACCAGCCCGCCATCACGACCGACGGTACCCGCGTCGAAGTCGTCGCGAACATCGCCGCACCCGAAGAGGCGGCCAAGGCCGTGGAGGCCGGCGGCGAGGGGGTGGGCCTGCTGCGCACCGAGTTCCTGTTCCTGGGGCGCGACCAGGCCCCGACCGAGGACGAGCAGGCCGCGGCTTACGGCGAGATGATCCGTGCCCTGAACGGCCTGCCCATCATCGTTCGGACCCTGGACATCGGCGGCGACAAGGCGGTGCCCTATCTGTCCATGCCGGCCGAGGAGAATCCCTTCCTGGGCGAGCGCGGCATCCGGCTGTGTCTGAACCGGCCGGGGCTCTTCCGCACCCAGCTGCGGGCCATCTTCCGCGCTGCGGCCAAGGGCCCGGTGCGCATCATGTACCCCATGATCTCGACCCTGGAGGAGCTCAAGCGCGCCAAGGCACTGACCGAGGAGGTGCGCCTGGAGCTCAGCGCCGACCCGGTAGAGATCGGCATCATGATCGAGGTCCCGTCCGCCGTGATGATGGCCGAGGAGCTGGCCGCGGAGGTGGACTTTTTCTCTGTCGGCTCCAACGACCTGACTCAATACTGCCTGGCGGTGGACCGGATGCACCCGCTCCTGTCGCGCCAGGCGGACGGGCTGCACCCGGCGGTGCTGCGCATGATCGACCGCACCGTGCGCGCCGCAGACAAGGCCGGCATCTGGGTCGGGGTCTGCGGGGGGATCGCGGGCGATCCGCGCGGGGTCGTCATCCTGGCCGGGCTGGGCGTCAAAGAGCTGTCGGTCAGTATCCCCAGCATCGCCGCGGTCAAGGCCCAGATCCGGGGCTTCAGCCTCGAGCAGGCCCGCGGCCTAGCCATGCGCGCACTGGCCTGCGACAGCGCCGCCGCGGTTCGGCGTCTGCGCTGATGGAGACCCTTATGACCAGCACCATACGAATCGCCACCCTGAGCCTGAACCCGGCCATCGATCAGACGGCCCGGGTGCCCAACTTCACCGCCGGCCGCGTCAACCGGGTCGAATGGGAGCAGTCCGATGCCGGCGGCAAGGGGGTCAACGTCGCCTCCTTCCTGGCGGACGCAGGACTGCCGGTCGCCGCAACCGGCTTGCTCGGCAGCGCCAATGCCGAGCCCTTCGTCGAGCTGTTCGTTCGCAAGGGCATCGAGGACCGCTGCGTGCGCCTGCCCGGACGGACCCGGGTCAACGTCAAAATCGTCGACGCAGTCCTGGACCAGGTCACCGACATCAACTTTCCGGGGCTGGTCCCGGCGCCTGCGGACCTGGATCGGCTCATGGGGGCCATCGACGCCCTGTGCCCAGACACCGACTGGTTCGTCCTCTCCGGAAGCCTGCCTGCCGGGGTCCCGACCGGCATCTATGCGGACCTGGTCAGTCGCCTCAAGGGGCTGGGCAAGACGGTGGTGCTCGATGCCAGCGGGGAGTCCTTCGCAGCGGCAGTCGATTCGGGCCCGGCCATCGTCAAGCCGAATATCGACGAGCTGAGCGAGCTGCTGGGGCGGCCCCTGGGGTCCCAGGAGGACGTGCTCGCCGCCGCCCGGACCCTGGTCGAGCGCGGCGTCGGCCTGGTGGCCGTCTCCATGGGGGCCGAGGGCGCCCTGTTCGTCGAGCGCGATGCGGCCGTGCTTGCCATCCCGCCGGCCATCGCGGTCAAGAGCACCGTGGGCGCCGGCGATGCCATGGTGGCCGGCATCGTCGCCGGCACCTTGCGCGGGCTAGACCTGGCCGGACGCGCCCGGCTCGCCACCGCCTTCTCGCTGGGCACATTGGGCGAGGTCGGTCCCAATCTGCCCGACCCATCGGTCATCGATGCCTTCGCCGCGCGCGTCCAGATACGCCCGCTCAGCCAGCGCTGATTCAGGAGAACCCTATGGCAACGCTCATTGCAGTCACCTCCTGCCCGACAGGCATCGCCCACAGCATGATGGCGGCAGAGGCGCTCAAGAAGACCGCGGCCCTGATGGGCCACAGCATCCAGGTCGAGGTCCATGGCGCCGAGGGCACCACCAATCCGCTGTCTCCGGAGACCATCGCCGCCGCCGACGCCCTGCTGATCGCTGCCGACATCCATGTGGAGATGGAGCCCTTCGCCGGCAAACCGACACTGACCGTCTCCACCAGCCGCGCCATCCGCGACCCCCAGGCCGTGCTCTCCGAGGTGCTGGCCCTGGTGCCTGGATGGGTTCAGGGGCCGGCGCAACAGCCGGCAGCCGCGGAGTCCTCGCCACCGGCCGCCGGCGCGGCGCCCGCCCCTGCCGGACGGCGCATCGTCGCCATCACCGCCTGCCCGACCGGGATCGCTCACACCTTCATGGCCGCGGATGCGCTCAAGAAGGCGGCCGCGGCAGCAGGAGACGAGATCGCCGTCGAGACCCAGGGCTCGGTCGGCGCCAAGAACCAGCTCACCCCGGAGCAGATCGCTGCAGCGGACCTGGTCATCATCGCCGCCGATACGCACGTGGACCCCTCGCGCTTCGCGGGCAAGCCGCTCTATACGACCTCGGTCGGGGCCGCGGTCAAGGGCGCGGCAGACCTGATCGCGCGGGCCAAGGTGGAGGCGACCATGGCCGGCGGTACTGCTCCCGCGGCGACCGCCGCCAAAGCGACGGCCCGCAGCCGGCTCGAAGGCCCCTACAAGCACCTGCTGACGGGTGTCTCCTATATGCTGCCGATCGTGGTGGCCGGAGGCCTGTGCATCGCCCTGTCCTTCGTTTTCGGCATCGAGGCGTTCAAGCAGGAGGGCACCTTGGCGGCGGCCTTGATGGCCATCGGCGGCGGTGCGGCCTTCAAGCTCATGGTCCCGATCCTGTCGGGCTATATCGCCTACTCCATTGCGGACCGCCCTGGGCTCACCCCGGGTCTGATCGGCGGCATGCTGGCGATGAACCTGGAGGCCGGTTTCCTGGGCGGCATCGTCTCCGGTTTCCTCGCCGGCTACATCGCACTGTGGATCCGCGACGGGGTCAAGGTGCCCCAACACTTCGAGGGTCTGAAACCGGTCCTGATCATCCCGCTGCTGTCGACCCTGGCGGTCGGGCTCCTGATGATCTACGTGGTCGGGGGCCCGGTGAAGTTCATCATGGACAGCCTCACGACCTTCCTCCAGGGTATGGGCTCGGTCAACGCGGTCGCGCTCGGTCTGATCCTCGGCGGCATGATGGCCGTAGACATGGGTGGTCCGGTCAACAAGGCCGCCTACACCTTCGCCGTCGGGCTGCTGACCAGCGACACCTTCATGCCCATGGCAGCGGTCATGGCCGCGGGCATGACCCCGCCGCTCGGCATCAGTATCGCCACCCTGATCGGCGGCAACCGTTTCACGCAGGCCGAGCGCGAGGCTGGCAAGGCGGCGGGGGTACTGGGTTTGTCCTTTATCACCGAGGGCGCCATCCCCTTCGCGGCAAAGGACCCGCTCCGGGTCATCCCGGCGGCCATCCTGGGCTCGGCCGCGGCCGGTGCGCTGTCCATGTACTTCGGGGTCGGACTGCGCGCCCCCCATGGCGGCGTCTTCGTGCTCGCCATTCCGAACGCGGTGACCCCCCTGGGCTGGTACGCCCTGGCGATCGTCGTCGGCACCCTGCTGACCACGGTCGCCCTGCTCGTCCTCAAACCGTCCTTGAACGAGCCCAGGCCCGCCCCCGCGCTGGGCACGGCCAACCGCTGACGCGCATCCCCAGTGCGCGGGCTTCGGCAACGCGTTTCCGGGATGAATAGAAGGCTATCGAATCGGTGGCTCGCGGCGGACAGACTGTCGCCGCCAGCCTCCGACTACCGACTGGTCGCCTGGCTGTTCCTGAGGTTGCTGGCGCTGGTCTATCTCGCCGCCTTCGCATCGCTCGCGGTGCAGATCGCGGCGCTCGCCGGTCCCGACGGCATCTATCCCATCGGCGAGCAGCTCGACCGTGCAACCCAGCTCTATGGCGGCTGGCGGTTTGTGGCCTATCCGTCGCTCTTCTGGCTCGCGCCGCAGGATTGGGCGCTGGCCCTGGTTGCCTGGGGCGGCTGCGTCCTCTCGATGCTGCTGCTGATCGGCTGGCGCGAACGGGCGGTGCTGATCCTGCTCTACGTCTGCTACCTGTCCCTGTTTCAGGCGGGCCAGGTCTTTCTGAACTTTCAGTGGGATTATCTGCTGCTGGAGACGGGCTTCGTCGCCATCTTCCTGCCCGGTGGCTCCCGCGTCGTTGTCTGGCTGTTCCGCTGGGTGCTGTTCAAGCTGCGCTTCCTGTCCGGGCTTGCCAAGGTCTTGAGCGGCGACCTCGCCTGGCGCGGTCTGACGGCGCTGGACCAGTACTTCGAGACCCAGCCGCTGCCGCACATCGGATCTTGGTACGCTCACTGGCTGCCGGAGTGGCTGCATCGCGTCGGCACCGCTGGAACCCTGTTCGTCGAGCTGATCGTGCCTTTCTTCATCTTCCTGCCGCGGCCCTGGCGGCTCTTCGCCGCCTGGGCGACGATCCTCTGGCAGGTGCTGATCGTCGCCACCAGCAATCACAACTTTTTCAATCTGCTGACCATTGTCCTCTGCCTGTTCCTGTTCGACGACCGCGCCGTCGCTCGGGTCTTGCCGGCCGGGCTCGCCCGCCGCGCCGCGGACGCCTCCCCGCTACCGGAGCGTCCGCGGATAGCGGTCGCGATCTCGACGCTTGTTCTGGCGCTGGTGGTCGTTCCGGCCGGTCTGGTCTCGGCGGCCGAGATGGTCGCGGGTCCTCTCGGGGTGGCCAGCCGCCTGAACGACCGGATCGAGCCGTTTCGGATCGCCAACCGCTATCACGTCTTTCCCACCATCGAGACCGAGCGCATTGCGGTGCAGGTG
The DNA here is from genome assembly GCA_963780725.1 of uncultured Gammaproteobacteria bacterium. GTDB lineage: Bacteria > Pseudomonadota > Gammaproteobacteria > Chromatiales > Chromatiaceae > Thiodictyon. The sequence continues at coordinate 1,191,211 of CAWACV010000001.1, read as the reverse complement.
GAGGCCTCGCTCGACGGCGAGCGCTGGGTGCCGATCGACTTCCGCTATGCCCCGGACGATCCGGCCCAGGCCCCCACCTTCGTCGTGCCGCACCAGCCGCGGGTCGATTGGATGCTCTGGTTCGTGCCCATGAGTCCGGTCTTTCTGGACTGGCTCGAGCGCTTTCTCGATCGGCTGGTCGCCGGTTCGCCGCCGGTCACCGGGCTGTTGGCCCAACCGCCGTTCGGCGACCAGCCGCCACGTCAGCTGCGGGTCTCGGCGTATCGGTATCGGTTTGCGTCACCGAGGGAGCGGGCGGCGAGCGGTGTCTGGTGGACGCGCGAATACCTGGGGCCATTTCAGCCGCTGCCCTATGTCGAGACCAAACGCTAAGGCGGTCAAGCGCAGAGCCAGCCGGAGGCCAGGCAGCGGGGGCGGTAGTCAGTTATAAGAAGCGGCAAGGACGCACCGCGTGTCCCACTGCGGAGGTGGCGCCCGGTGCACCGGCGCTGGGCGGGACGGGCAAAAAAGAGGGGACCCTCGTAGCTCGGCCCCGCGAGTGCTTGACTTGCGGGTTGTAACCCGAAGAGTCGGAGGTGTCCCCATGAGCAAGGGTAGATATCGCACGGTCGAGGTCAAGCAGGCGGACTGGGAGGCGTGGGCCGCCCAGGCGGCCGGCGGAGTGGTGGCGTTGGCGGTGGACGTGGCGAAGGAGGACTTCGTCGGTCGGTTGGACATCCGCGACGGCGCGCACCTGGGTCGGGTGAAGTGGCGCCATCCCGAGGAGACCGGCGAGTTGCTCGCCGGGATCGCGCGTCTGGCGGCCGTCGCGCGGGTGGAGGCGGTCATGGAATCGAGCGGCACCTACGGGGATGCGTTGCGCTGGCAGTTGCGCGAACGGGGCGCCGAGATCTATCGCGCGAGCGCCAAGCGGGTGCACGATGCGGCGGAGGTCTACGACGGCGTGCCCAGTCTGCACGACGCCAAGGCGACCGACATTATCGCGGAGCTGCATGCGCAGGGGCACACCCAAGTGTGGTCGGAGCCGGACGCCCAACGGCGCGGACTCAACGCCCAGTTGCAGATGCTCTACCAATGCAAGGCGCTCTACCAACAGCAGATCAACCGCTTGGAAGCGCTGCTGGCACGCCATTGGCCGGAGGCGCTGGCGATTCTGGGGCTGGGCAGCGCGACCCTGCACCGCTTGATCGCCGACTTCGGCGGACCGGCCCAAGTGCACGCACTGGAGCGACAGGCACGCGCGCTCATGCGCACGACCGGACGCGCCGGGTTGGCCGAGGAGAAGATCGCCGCGGTGCTCAAGAGCGCCGGCACCACGCTGGGCCTGCCGTGCGTGCTCGAGGAGCGCAAACGGCTGCGTTGGGAGGCCAAGCGCTTGATCGCGAACGGCGAGGAGCTGCGCCGCATCGAACGGCTGGTCGCGGAGGCGGTGGGCGAGGACGCGCTGCTCGAGCGCATGGCCCCGGTGGTCGGGTCGGTCACCGGCGCGGTCTTGGTCGCCGCCGTCGGCAATCCGGCGAGCTACCCCGATACGGCCAGCTACCTCAAAGCGCTCGGGCTCAACCTCAAAGAGCGCAGCAGCGGCAAGCACAAAGGGCGGCTCAAGATTACCAAGCGCGGCCCGTCGGTGGCGCGCTTCTATCTCTACTTTGCCGCGTTGCGCCTGCTCGCCAACGAGCCCACCGTGGCCCGCTGGTTCAAGACCAAGACCGAGCGCCCCGGCGCGGTCAAGGGCAAACAGGTGGTCGAGCTGATGCGCCGGCTCGCCAAGGCCCTCTGGCATCTGGCCCGCGGGCGGGCGTTCCGGGCCGAGCGGCTGTTCGACCAACACGCGGTCGCGGGCACCTGAGCGCGCGCGCGACCACCGAGCGGGAGGGCGTTGCGATGCGCTAAGAACGCGGCAAACACGGGCAGTCACGGTGTTTCCCCGGCGTCGACCTCCGTTCCGCCCTCGGGTCGCTTGCAGACCCCACTGTAGTCATGAGGCGACGCCCGGGACGGCCCATGGGACGCATGCCCAATGAAACTGATCCGATGCCGCCTGCGGTCGCTTCGGCCGCCCCGCGGACATCCCATGCGAGAGGTTCGGCCGACCCCATGGCGGACCGTCCGCGAACACCGTCCAGACCCGCGAGGATCTTGCGCGCGAGGGCCGTCGGCGTTTCGCGATAAGATGAGCTTATCGGAATCGGCTCAGGTTTTCGCGTGGGCCTAAGCGATTGACGATCGAAATTTTTTACTGCTTGCATTCGCTATGAGAGGGCGGATAGGGTGGCGCGCGACCTGATCTCGCCGCGCAGTCGCGAGAGGCGAGCGGCCAAACCCCAAGCAGGCTCGTCTTACTCGGCCGCCTAGTCGCCTATGCTACTAAGGGCGCCCCAGGCCGGCGAACCCACCCGTTGGTTTAAAGCGGAAATCACTGTTCGGGTGCTGCCGGGATTCCATATTGTGCGGACCGTGCTCCCAGAGAAATCCGATGTTGGGCGGCGGCCCCCGAAAGCTACGTCCACCCGCAACGTGGTAAGGAGAAATCCGATGATTATTACGAACAGCCAGTCGGGGACCAATGTCCACGAGGTTGCCGAAGGGATCTATCGCATTAACACTCCGGTCGCGATAGTAGGTGCGGGCGGGTTCTCGTTCAACCAATACCTCATCGCGGACGAGGAGCCATTGCTCTTTCATACGGGTCCGCGAAGAATGTTTGCATTGGTGCGCGAAGCGGTGGCAACCGTCTTGCCGGTGGAGACACTTCGCTACATCGCGTTTTCCCATGTGGAGGCCGACGAGTGCGGCTCCCTTAACGAGTGGCTGGCTGCCGCTCCGCAGTCCGTGCCGCTGTGCGGCACTATTGCCGCGATGGTATCGATCGGCGATCTCGCTGAGCGTCCTCCGCGCGGGCTAGCCGATGAAGAGCGTCTCTCTCTAGGAAATCACGCGGTGCGTTGGCTCGACGCACCGCATCTGCCGCACGCATGGGATTGCGGGTTTCTGACGGAAGAACGAACCTCCACGTTGTTTTGTGGCGACCTGTTCACTCAAGGCAGCGCCGATCTTCCCCCTGTCACGGAGTCGGATATTCTTGGTCCGAGCGAGGCTTTTCGTCATGAGATGGACTACTTCTCGCATACGAAGCACGCACGCGCGATACTTGAGAAGCTGGCCTCGACGAATCCAGCAACACTTGCGTGCATGCACGGCAGCGCTTGGACTGGCGATGGGGCAACGCTACTTCGCGCTCTTGCCGATGCGCTCGCTGCATGACTTGTGGGGGCCCGTCGGGTTCCCCCGGCGACAACACGAAGGCACAGTCAGCGATGCGACAGCCTGTACACCTTTTCCTCCAGCCATGTCAGACCCTGCTGGCGCCAGGGCGAGTCTGGGGACAGGGCATCGTGGCAATACAATAGCTCCACCCCATACGAGGTTTCGTATAGCGCGCGTACCTCCGACTCGCTGACCGAGAAAGGCGGACCCGTGCGCTTGGTCTGATCGTATTCGTATGTCAACAGCAGCACCCGTATTCCGGGTGGCAGAATGGAACCGAGATGACGGGCATAATCCGCACGCATCGCCGGGGGTAGTGCAATCAGCGAGGCCCGGTCGTAGACCCCGGCACAATCGGCGACATGGTGCGGCGCCAGATCGAAAAAGTCCCCGAGGAAAATACGAATCTCGTCGGCCTCCCAGACTTCGAGCGGTCCCTCCTGGAAACGCTTGGGGCGCAGTTGGTTTTCATCGAAAAAGGCCTCGACCGCCAGCGGACTGAGCTCCACCCCGGTCACCGGATGCCCCTCCCCCGCCAGCCACAACATATCGAGGCTCTTCCCGCACAGCGGGACGAATACCCGCTGCCCGGCCCGCAGTCCCAGACGATTCCAGAATCGTTCGAGATGAACATCGACCTCTTGTTTATGGAATCCGATCTCGGCCCGCGCCCAACGTTCGTGCCAAAACGAAGCTTTCATTCCAATGATGCCTCACTGTCTGCTGTCATTCGATAATCGCCGCAAGCCATCGGGCCGGCGTCGGTCGCCACTCAGGGCGACCGACGCTTTAAGGAGTCGGGTGGCCGGGATCATCAGCGAGGCCGGCCGGCACACCCTACTCGAAGTTGTCGGCGACCTGCCGGGTCGGGGCCACCGTGGGTCGCCACGAGGGTCTGCGGCCCGGAGTTACGATCGATGCCCATTGCGGGACCTCAGGATGCAGCGTCGCTACCGAGCCGACGGGATTGCTCCCTGCTTCCCTGTACAGTCCTGGCAGGAGAAGACAAGGGGTTGGTCATCCAAGGCCAGAGGGGCGAGCTCGATAGTGGCGTCCGTCCCCCCGGAATCGAGCACCGCGGCGCGCAGACACACCAGGTTGCGCCCATCGGCAACGATCGTTGCAACCGCGTCCTGGAGGACGCGCTGGGACACGACCATGTCCTCGTAGACCAGGCGGACCCTTAAAGGGGAGCGGGTAGCGATCGCGGTAGCAATGACCGGCGCTGTCGAGTATATCAAAGCCATCCCCTCGGGAAACGGCAGATACTCGCTAGGCTGTGTTGGCCATAACAATTGGCCACAATGAATCTCGGGCTCGCCGGCCGCCGCGATGGCGCTCGCCGCCAATACTGCGATGATCCAGCGTCGGCAGCGGCGACTGCGGTCGGGTGGCGGAAGCAAAGGGTTGTTCATCGGGCGACCTGCCGGATACCTGGGGTGCGCTCCGACACCCGGGCATGGGTGCCGGCAGTGGGCGGCGCGTGCGCCTTCAGACCATCGACAGCAGCGCTTCTGCGATGGCATCGGCGACTGTCTGTCGGTTCGCCGCGGTCTTGGCGGCGGCGGCCGATGTCGGCGGCTTCAGGCGGAACAGGTTTTCGACAGGCTGCTCGTCCATGAACTCGATCTCGATCATGCAGGCTCGGCACGGATGGCGTGCGGTGGTGTTGCCGAGCGCGATGTCGCTCAAGGCACCGAGACTCTGCTGCTTGACCCCCCGGTTCTTGGTCGTGGGGTCGAGCGCCTGCATTGCCTTGAACACGCTGGCCTGCACCGCCTGGGCGAGCTTGGTGTCCTCGGCGGTGTTGACGTTGTTCCGAGACACCAGGGTCTCGACTCCGCGTGCCCGCGGCCTGCCTGGCGACTCTTTGAAACCGTTAAAATGAATGCTGAGGAATAGCTCCGCACCGTTTGTCCGGGCCACGTTCGCGCGGGCACTGAGCCCCAGGTTCACATCGCTGTCTCGGGTCAGAATGACCTTGACGCTTTTTCCCAGGGTAGTGGCCCCGGCATGGACGGCGTTGCGCACACGCCTGGCAAAGTCCAGGGTCCAGTCCTTTTCGAGCTCTCCGGATGGCGAGCGCGCGTTATTCGGACTGCTCCCGCCGATCGCCGTGCTGCCTCCGTGTCCTGGGTCGATCACGACGATCTTCGTCTGTCCTGACGGGCGCGCGGGCAGAGGTACGACAGGATTGGCGGTTGCCGCGGCCAGCAGCGACTGGGCATCGGGGACCAGCGACAACACTTGGTTCACGTAGGCGCTGCCGGACGGGTTGTAGGTAGGACCGATGAACTTTATAAACGACTCGTGGTCATGCGCATGATCTTCCCAGCCTCGGTATGGGGGGCGGGCCAGAAAGCGCCAGTACCCGAGACAGAAGTCGCCGAGCGTCGCGAACTTGCAGTAGAAGTCGGTGCCGTCGTGCGCGTCGTACGAAACCGGCGTGGCGAAGCCGAGCATGGCGTTGCGCCACTTGAGGCCAGCGAAGTTGAGATGGTTCATCGCCAGTCGCGAGGTACCGCGCCCGGATTCAAGCATCCACTGGGCCACTGTCACCGTCTTCAGGTTTGGATGCGCGATATCGATGCTCTTGTAGCGGGCGACGAGATCTTCGAACAAAGTGGCCATCGTTTGCTCCTGGTTGGGTCGGTGCACGAACGGGAGATCGGCCTGCAAGATCCGTTGCGACGACATTTCCGCTTGCGGTATGAACCTTAGCGATACTCGCGCTTGCCGGCTTTACGTTCGCTGACGGACACGCCATCGGTAAGGCCGACAACGCCTCCCGCTGGCGCGGCTACGGGAGATCGAATACCACGAGCCCTGCCGGCTTCCGGCAAGGGCCCTGGCCGTCCGAGCCACCGATGCCGTCGATCGCGACGAATGCCCGGTGTCCCAGGATCGCCAGACCCTCGGCGGAAGACGGCAGGTCCCCGGCCCGCTCGGTGCCGATGACGGCGCTTCCCGCCAGTGCGGCGGCCGGGAAATGGCGCAGTTGGAAGGGTTCCTCCCGATCGTCGCTGGGCCCGGCGATCACCCAGATCTCGCCTTCGGCATACGCCAAGTCGCGCACCCCGCGGCCATCGAGGTCGAGCAACGCGATGCGGTCTGCGGCGAATGCGCTCAGGTCCTTCAGACGCAGCAGGATGGCGAGCCCGCGGCGCGCCGGGTCGCTCGGATGCACGGCGAGGAGCGGCGCGCGCAGGCCGATCCAGGTCTTGGCTCCGGACGATCCGGGCACGGCCATCGCCCCCTCGGCATTGAACGGGCTCGCCTTCTCGCACTCGGCCTTGGTCCCCGACCCGGCCAAGTGCCGCGCCTGCCGCTCGGCCTCGCCGATGGTGGCGCACACCGCGGCCGCCACGGGATCCGAGCCAGTCAAGGGTGCGAGAAGCGCCGTGCAGTCGATCGGTGGGGACTGAACCATGCGCGCCGCATCGGGCTTGCCGTCGGCGAGGCCCAGGACCGCAAAGCGTCGCCGTTTGTCTTTCGCCTCGCAGACGCTATTGCGGCCATGGGAGCCCCAAACCAGCAATTCATCGCCGCCCAGCGCGACCAGGGCCTCGATATCCCCGACCTCGTTGCCGTCTGCGCCTGGGATCTCGAGCACGCCCTGCGCGTTGGTCACGACCGCGCCGTTGCGAATCGGAAAGTAGAAGAGCCTGGTCTTCACCTCGTTGTCGCCGACCGCCAGGCAGCTGCCCGGCAAATCCGGACAGGGAAGGACGACCGCAGCCGATGCCTCGCACAGCGGCGGCTGGCCCAATGTCTGCTGGGCTTGTTGGGCTTGTTGGGCGAGCAGCGGGACAGCGGCAGCGGCAAGCGCAAGCCCGGTCAGCATGGGGCCCAGTGATTGCCTGACTGTTGTCATGGTTTGCCACTCCCGAATCCAATAAGGATCGGATGCAGAATGGTCCGCGGTACCCGACCGCCGCTGGGCCGCACTGGCCCGGTCGCCGGGAACGGCATCCGTCACCAGAGACCGGATATGGCCCCAATTCTGGGTCCGGTTAGGGCAGAGGGCAAGGCGGTCGATGGCGGACGGGGCCGGGCTGGAGCTGTCCTGGAGCAGCCCGCAAACGCCCGGCTCCGCAAGATCGGCTTTCAAGGCACAGGGCCCTTAAGCAAAAGATGTACGCTTCGCAAGCGGGGTCGCCCCCGCACCACGCAACACTCGGTCCCGGCGGATGGCTAATCCTTACCGGCTCAGGACTTTCGCTTGCGGGTCGCTCTGGGACGTTTCAGCGCGACTCCCATCCCGCTATGTCCGTCCTCCCCCCAGGCATTGCCTGGCGCAATAAGTCAACTGTCACCGGAACTGTGCCGCGAATTTTGCTGCACTTTCGAAAACCACCCGATTTAACGGGTAGTTCGTCCGTCGAAATCTAGTCTAGGATACTCACAACGCGAAAGCGGGTCAGTACCGGAAAGCTGACGATTTCTGTCCGATTTGCCAGCCACTTCCGTATAAGCGGGTAGCGGGACAATCATCGCGCCCGGCAGTAGCGGCCAGCTGAACCGAGGAGGATGCCATGGGCTTATTGACCTGTAAATTGTTCACAGTTCCAGCCAATGATAAACTTGAGCGTTGCGCGCTGAGGGATCCTGACCACATCCCACCCGGCTCGGTAGGTGACCACGTCAAGCTCATCCAGATTGCGCTCAACCAGCTAAGCAAGGTTTTCCTGGCGATCGACGGGAAATACGGGCCCAAAACCGCGGCCGCCGTCGTAGCATTCAAGGAGGCTCAATCGCCACCGTTGCGTCAGCCTGGGCAAAGAATCGCAGACAATATCGTGGGCATTGGGACAATCAAGGCCCTCGACAAGAAGATGAAAGACTTTGAGGATGCTCCTGAGCCTTTGACCGGCTTCATCTCGCTAACCCCCTTCGGCTCTCGCCATGATCACAACCTCAGCCCTTGCTCTCCTTTCATCGACAGCGATGAGTTTAAGGGCAGAATATCTCACCTTGGAACACCCATCAATCCCCAGCGATTTGGCAGAATGATCTGCATAGGCGGAACAAACGAAGTTAAGTATCTCGGATTCGAGAACTTTGTGCCCGATCCGAAGCAAGATCCAGACATGCCGGCTTTCGCCGTGAAAGGACGGGCATTGACGAGCAGTCTTCCGGACCACTGTGCGAGCGACATCTGTTTTCGATCCGCTCCCATTGATAAATTCATGAGGAATATCGAGCTGAAACGTATTGCCGCGCTGGGATGCCGGCTGACTTTCGCAAGCAATGTCGGAACGGTTGCGTCACTGATGCCCTTTCTCCTATCACTCGGTCCACAGCTTCAGTTCGCTGTCGTAAATGCTCCTGGCGAGGACACAATCGATCTCAACAAAGGTCTACACGTGATTGTCATTACACTGTTGAATATTCGCTAGGTCGGATTCATGGAGGCGGCACGGGTGCGAATTCCTGGGACGGAAGACCGAATTCGAATTCCGGGGACAATTCGACAATTGCCGTTCGTTCCGGGTAGAGTAGAGAGCAGGCATCCGGACTGGTAGACACGGCCTATCTGTTGCCGCCGCTTTCGCGTGGCGGTGCCTCACTAGCCGAATCGTAGGCCAGATGCCAGCCCTCCTTCATCAAACCCCGCATGCGGTTTTCCCGCACACGGCTTTCCGATGTGCTTCACGCGAAGGCATGCGGCGAGCGCCAGACTGTTTGCCGGCTCTTTCTTGGCCTTGGCGTAGAGCTTCCTCTGCAACGTCCCGATCGTTTCCGGGGTTACTAGCGACATGGTCGCAATCTCCCGATCCTCCGCGCTTCGGTTGCGTGCACAAAGCAGGGTCCCTTCCCTCGGGCCGGGTTATGTTGTCCCAAGCCCTCGAACGGTACTATGGACCCCTCCGACTCCCGCGGCGACCGGCGACGATTTCGGACTGGCCTTATACGTCGCCGTTGGCAGCTCTCGCCTGCCATCGCAGCGGGTCTCCCGCACTGGGACCGATCAACCTCCACCGCAGGCCACCCCTGCTACCCCGGAAGACCCGATGGAGCGCTCTCGTTTTCCGACTCCACCGGCGGCGACCTCCCCGACTGTCCACCGGGTCGGCGTCTTCGCTTTGTTCACGAGGCTACGTCCAGGTTCGCTTGCGCTGCGGCCTGCGATTTTGTCTCGGCGGAACTCACGCCCCCCGTTTACCCGGGCGAGTTCCGGGTAGAGTAGAGAGCAGGCGTCCTGCGCCGGTAGATCCAGCCTATCTGTTGCCGCCCCTTTCGTCTGGCGGTGCCTCAATAGCTGGATCGTAGTCACAGTAGCCTGCCCTCTCTCATCAAACCGTGCGAGCGGTTTTCCCGCACACGGCTTTCCGATGCGCTTCACGCCGAGGCATGCGCCGAGCGCCAGCCTGCGGTCGAGGGAAGCTTGAACAGTCCTAACCGGTCGTGGATGTGCGCATGGGTGAAACGCTGCCAGCCTTTCCAGCGGGTGCGGACCTTGTGCCGCTCGCGCAGTTGGGCGCGGACACGCTCCTCGGTGAACCAGCGCACACGACCGAATACCTTCGTGCAGTTGCCGTAGTGGAAATAGCCCGACCAGCCGCGCAGGACTTCGTTGACCTCCGCGATCAGCCGGGGCAACGGCACCGGAGCGCGGCGCCGTGCGGTGAGCTCCTTGACGCGCGCCTTAATCCGTTCCTCGGCGCGTCGCCGCGGCTCGACGTGGGGATAGCCCTTTCCGGTCCTTCGGCTGCGTGCCCATTTGATGCTGAAGCCGAGGAAATCGAACGCTGTCTCGCGGGCATCGACCACATGGGTCTTCTCCCGGTTGAGCGTCAGCTCCAGGCGTTGCACCACGGATTCGAGCACCGCCATGGCGGGACCGGGGTCGCCGCGACACAGGATCACCGCGTCGTCGGCATAGCGGACCAGCCGCGCCCCCAGGCGCCTTTCCAGGTCGTGTCGCTCCCAGATCCGGTCCAACAGATGCAGGTAGAGGTTCGCCAGCAGCGGGGAGATCACGCCTCCCACAAAGTGGCAAACAACGCCCTTCTTCCGGGGTCTCGGGGTCGGGTAACGGGGTGACCCGGAACACCACGTTGACCTCTTCGGGACCGATGTCGACCCGCTTGACGAGGGTGCGGATGAGCTCCCGACGCGCGCTCCAATCCAGGTGCTCCAGGCCATCGTCGACCTGCGCGGCAAAGGCTTCTAGGCGTCCGACGACCAGTTGCAGTTGAGCGCGTTGCCGAGCGACATCCTCCAGTTGCCGGGCCTGCTCCTCCAGTGCGGCTAAGCGTTGTTTCAGGTGCACGATGCGCGCCTCGTAATCGGCCTTCTCGACATAGCCGTCAGTATAGGTATCCAGCAACCGGCCGATGCCTTGGCGCACCCGCTGGATTTGCGCGGCCACGGCGGCGCTGGCCGCGCACTCCGAACCCGTGCTCGCGGCCGTGAGACGCCGCTCGTACTCGGCCAGCAGCCGCTGGGGATTCTGTAACAAGGCTGTCACTTCGGTCCACACCGCTGTCTCCAAGCGGTCGGTACGCACCTGACGGTTGGGGCAGATCCGCTCTCCGCCGAAGCGATAGGCATCCGTGCCGATGCAGCGATAATAGGCATAGTCGCGGCGTTTGCCCTTGGCGGCGCCCAGACCGATGGCCTTACCGTAGAAAGCATGGCCGCAGCAGGTGCAATTGAGCAGCCCCTGCAGCAGATAGCGCGCGCCACGCTGGCGGGTGCGCGCGCGACGGCGGTTCTCCGCCAACTGCTCGGCCGCCGCGGCAAACTGGGCGTCGCTGACGATGGCCGGCACGGCGATGTGGATCCACTCCGATGGCGGAGTGTCGTAAACCCCTCGAGCGCGCCGCGGCTCGGCGGGCTTACCCCGTTGGGGACGCAGTCGCGGGCGGGGAGCGCCCGCATGCGTCTTGCCAAAGGCCGCACGGCCGCAGTACGCGGGGTTCTTGAGGATGCCCCACACGCTGGTGCGGTCCCACCAGTCTTTGCCGGTGCGGGTCGGCACCTGCCGCGCACGCAGGCGCCGTGTGACCTCGCCGAGGCTCGCGCGCTCCTCGCCTACCCAGGCGAAGATCTGCTGCACCACCTGCGCCTGCTCGGGGACGATCTCGTAGCGCGCCTCGCCGCCGCCCTCCCAGCGGCCGATGTAGCGGTAGCCGTAGGGCGCCCCGCCGAGCACGTTGACGCAACCGCTCTGCGCCCGATGGCGCTTGCCCCGACGGCTGCGCTCGAGGATCTTGGCCCGCTCGTACTCGGCGATCATGCCCTGGACTTGCAGCAAGAGCTCCTCCTCGGGATTGTCCCCCACGGCATGGTTGAGGAAGACGACCTCGACCCCGGCGCGGCGAAACTCGTCGACCAGCAGCACTTGATAGGCGTACTTGCGCGCCAGGCGATCGGGCGAGTGGACATAGAGGCGCTCGACCGCCCCCAGGGCAATCGCATCGCGCAGCCGCTCCAACGCCGGCCGCATCAGTGTGGCCCCACTGTAGCCGTCGTCGATGAAGGTGCGTTCAGCTGGCACGGCGCTTCCGTCCGCCGCGCTGCGCTCCTGCAACGCGCTCGCTTGGCTGGCGATGGTCTGCGCCGCGGCTTGTCGGTCCGAGGACACGCGCGCATAGAGCGCCGCAGCGATCGGGAGGGATGGAATCATGAGCAACGCGCTCCCACGCAATGGGGTGGGAGCCGAGTCGCTTCCGGCTCGCGTGCCGGAAGTGCCGTCGCGATGGGCCGGCGGATGGTCGGGACCACGTGCGCATAGGCCCGGATCAACGCCTGCTCACCGCGGCGACTCGGCTCAAACACCGTGTTCACCTTCAACACAGGTCGGCGTTGTTTGTCCACCGCTGGCACTCGCGTTCAGGATGGAGCAGCCACAGTCCAGTGGTGCCCCTTCGAATCCTGCCCCGTAAGCCGGCCGCAGCTGCTGTCGAGAAAGTTGGACCGACAGCTCGAACGGAAGTTTGGCTACAATGTGGGAGGCGTGATGACACCGCCTTGCGGTGTGCCAACCCGGTTGGCTTTTCCTCCGCCCACCGTCCTGCGTTTCCCTTGATCATCCACACCGATGATGGGTGCCTTCAGCCACTGCTTCAGAAGCGCTAAGATGGCTCCGTCGGTCATGCGCTCGGCCACCACGGTCATTAAGTTGGCATGGGGGATGGTGTCGAAGGACACCACGACACACTACCCACCTCGACGGTTTTCCCGCGGCGGTCACCATCACGCGCCCGCACCACCCGCTGGTGGGGCAAACGCTGGAGCTGCTCGGTTGGTCGCGGCGCCAACAGCGCCTGCATCTGCTCTTGGTCCTACCCGACGGCAGCCGTTCGCGCATCCCGGCGGCGTGGACGAATCTGACGCCGCCGCCAGGGAACGCTCCAGCGCCGCCCCCTGAGCCAACCGCACCGGTTGATTCCGCCCTCGCCACCGTGGAGCAATTGCTCCAGACCCGCGCCTTCCTCGACGCTCTGCTGGCCCGCCCCAGGCCTTCGGGGCACCGCCAACGTCGGCCCGACGAGGAGAGTCCCGGTGCAATTGAACCTTCCCTTTCCCCAGATCCCGCTTCCGCACGAGGAGGCCATCTGGGAGCAACTGAGCGACGCGCAGCGGGACACGCTGATTGCGGTCCTGGCGCAACTGATCGCCAAGGCCAGCGCCCGGGACACCCCGGCGGAGACGCCCCATGAGTGACCGCACGAAGATCCAGGTCGGTCACCTGGAGCGCACCGCCTATGTCTATGTCCGCCAGTCCACGCCCCATCAGTTGGAGCAAAATCGCGAGTCCACTCAGCGCCAATACGCCCTGGTGGAGCGCGCCGGGGCGCTCGGTTGGCGTGCCGAGCGGATTCAGGTCATCGACGAAGATCTGGGGCTGTCGGGGGCCGGCAGCGCCGAACGCGCGGGTTTCGCGCGGCTGGCCGCCGAGGTGGCCCTGGGACGGGTCGGGATCGTGCTGGGCCTGGAGGCGTCGCGCTTGGCGCGCAACAATGCCGACTGGTATCGTTTGCTCGATCTGTGCGCCATGACCGATACCCTGATCGGGGATAGCGACGGACTGTATCACCCGGCGCAGTTCAACGACCGGTTGTTGCTCGGGCTCAAGGGGACCATGAGCGAAGCGGAGTTGCACATCATCCGTGCCCGGCTGGACGGCGGCATCCGTAACAAGGCGGCCCGCGGCGAGCTGCGGCGGGCGCTGCCGGTGGGCTTGGTCTGGGGCGAGGCCGACGGCGAGGTGCGCTTCCACTCCGATGCGGCCGTCTGCGCCGCCGTGCGTGCCGTATTCGAGCGTTTTGCCGAGCTCGGCTCGGCGCGCCGGGTGTGGCTGTGGTTTCGTTCCGAGGGGCTGTCGTTCCCGCTGCAATCCCATACCTTGGCGGAGATCCGCTGGGTCGAACCGACCTATACGGCGATCCACAACATCCTGACCCACCCGGCGTATGCGGGGGCCTATGCCTACGGGCGCAGTCGCCACGAGCGCTATGTCGATGCGTCGGGCCAGATCCGTAAGCGGGTACGCCGTTTGCCGCGGGCACAGTGGGCGGTGCTCATCCGGGACCATCACCCCGGCTTTATCGACTGGGCGACCTATGAGGCTATTCAAGAGCGTCTGGCGACCAATACCCACCCCTTGCCCCACACGGCTGGCGGTGCGGCAAGAGAGGGCGCGGCGCTGTTGCAGGGACTGGCGGTCTGCGGCCACTGCGGGCGTCGGTTGCATACCCACTACCGGGGTCGCCACGGCACCCCCGGCTACCATTGCGCGGGCAAGACCGTGGTCAACGGCCGCGGGCTCTATTGCTTGAGCGTCGGTGGGGTACAAATCGATGCGGCGGTCGCCGGCGCCTTCCTCCAAGCGCTGGCTCCGGCGGCGGTGCAGGCGATGGTGCGGGCCGCCGAGCAGATTGAAAACGATCGCGATGCGGCGCTGGGGCAATGGCGGCTCGCGCTGGAGCGCGCCCGCTACGCGGCCCAGTGCGCCGAGCGCCGTTACCGGGCGGTCGATCCCGAGAACCGCCTGGTCGCCCGCGGGCTGGAGGCCGAATGGGAGCGCAGCCTGGGCGCACTCGCCGCCGCCGAGGCGGAATTGGCGCATCGCAGCGCACAGCAACCGCGCACTTTGAGCCCCCAGGAGCGACAGCGCCTGGAGGCCCTCGGTACCGACCTGGAGCAGGTCTGGAATGCCCCGACCACCACCGATCGGGACCGCAAGGGGCTGCTGCGCAGCCTCCTGGAGGAGGTCGTCGTCGCGGTGAACCGCGAACAAGCCAGCGCCCGCTTGACTCTGCGTTGGCGCGGCGGGGCGATCACGACGCTCGAGATCCCGCTGCCGCGCTCCCATCCGCCGGCGCTGCGCACCGACGAGGACACCATCGACCTGGTGCGACGTCTGGCCGTGCACTATCCCGACGCCATCGTCGCCGGGGTTCTCAACCGCCAGGGCCGGCGCACGGTGCGTGGCGAACGTTTCACCGCCAGCCAGGTGGGGAACCTGCGCCGCTACTGGAAAATCCCGCGCTTTCAACCTCCCGCCACCGCGCCCGCAGAGCCGGCGCTGACCATCCAGGACGCGGCGCAGATTCTGGAGGTGGCCCCCTCGACCCTGCACCGCTGGCTCAACGACGGCTTTATCGCGGGCGAACAGGACACCCCCGGCGCACCCTGGCGCATCCGCCTCACCGAGGAACTGAAGGCCCGCTTTGTCGCGGACATCCCGCCGGGCTATCTGCCCATGCTGGAGACCACCAAACGCCTCGGGGTATCGCGACAGACGGTGTTGCAGCGTGTCAAGCGCGGCGAGTTGGATGCCGTCCATGTCCGGTGCGGACGGCGCAAGGGTTTGTGTATCAAGGCGATAGACACCGGTCCCGACCTCTTCGACCCAGCACCATGAATTGGGGGGCATTATGACGCAGTATCCAAGTATTTCGACAGGTCTGCATCGATGATCTGGGTCTTTCCTTCGAACAGGCCGTCGGTGACGGCCTTCACCGCATCGTGGGCCGAGCGCTTCGGACGGAAGCCGTACGAATGACGGCAGAAATCCGCCTCGAAGATCGGCTCCACCACGAGCTTGAGCGCCATTTGGACGATCCGATCCCGAATCGTGGGAATTCCCAGCGGGCGCTTGCTGCCATCCGGTTTGGGTATCCAGACCCGACGCACTCCGTCCGTGCGATACGTCTTACGTTCCAGCTCCTCTTGCAGTTGTGCCAAGTAGGCGTCTTTTCCGATTCCAGCTTCGATGTCCTCGAAGGTCACGCCATCGATTCCCGGCGCCCCCCGATTGGAACGGACAAGGCGATAGGCGTGACCGAGAATGTCCGCCCGACAGACCTTATCGTACAAAGCATAGAAGCGAAACGCCGGCTCTTGCTTGGCCTTGGCGTAGAGCTTCCTCTGCAACGTCCCGATCGTTTCCGGAGTTACTAGCGACATGGTCGCAATCTCCCGACCCTCCGCGCTTCGGTTGCGTGCACAAAGCAGGGTCCCTTCCCTCGGGCCGGGTTATGTTGTCCCAAGCCCTCGAACGGTACTATGGACCCCTCCGACTCCCGCGGCGACCGGCGACGATTTCGGACTGGCCTTATACGTCGCCGTTGGCAGCTCTCGCCTGCCATCGCCGCGGGTCTCCCGCACTGGGACCGATCAACCTCCACCGCAGGCCACCCCTGCTACCCCGGAAGACCCGATGGAGCGCTCTCGTTGTCCGACTCCATCGGCGGCGGCCTTCCCCGACTGTCAACCGGGTCGGCGTCTTCGATTTGTTCACGAGGCTACGTCTAGGTTCGCTTGCGCTGCGGCCTACGGTTTTGTTTCGGCGGAACTCACGACCCCCGGTTGCCCGGACGCCGCTCCGCGACACTACAAAGGTGTACGAGCAACTCCTTTGGCGGGACTCAAACCCGCAAGTTAATCAGCCTGTTACGGCGTACGGACAGTTTACTTAATTCCCCGCAACCGCCCAACAAGCAGAAGAGAACAAAATGCCTAACCACGCCCTCAAAAGCGACCCTGGCCAGCGCGTTCGAGCTCGGCGCGTTTCGCAAGCGTTGGCGGGCGCGCTGTCCGGGTCGCTTTAGGGTTACCGTTAGCGCAGGAACCCCTGGGCTTGATCTTTTTCAGATATTGCAATGAAGCACCGTCACAGTTCACAATCGAGCATGGACTCACTGTAAATGAAGAAGTGGGACATGGCCTTGATCATAAATCCGCCCAAGACCAGGCGCGGAACTCAGTCATAGGTGTCGGAGAGGTTGGCAGGATCTCCGAACTTTCATACTCTTGGAAGTGCAAACTAACCCAGGGTAGTGAAAGATGTCCGAAGATCCTGCCGCAAGAGACTTTAGCCCAGATGCCAGGGGTTCGCCACCGGCCGGTGCCTGGCCGGCGAGCGGCGGTGCACGGTGAAGCACCGGGCGCGCCTGGAGCGGGCGGAGCAACTGGCGGTCGCCGCCGGCAAGTTGGCGCAGGGACAACCGCTGCGCCAGGTGGCGACGCAACTGGGGGTGGCACGCAGTACGCTGCGCGGTTGGCGCGCGGCGCCGCCATTGGCGGGGCTGCCGGCGGAGGTGGCGGCGTGCCTGGCGACCCCGGCGGGGGCGCGCTGGCTGCACCAGTTGGTGGTGGTGATACATCTGATCATCACCCTGCGGGCCGGCGCCGGGGTGCGGCTGGTGTGTGAGTTCCTGGAACTGAGCGGGTTGTCGGCCGTCGTCGGGGCCTCGTACGGTAGCCAGTATGCGCTGACGGTGCAGGTGCAGGAGGCCGTGGCCAAGCAGGCACACGAACAGCGGGCCGCCCTCGCGGTCGGCATGCCGCCGCGGGCGCTGACGGTCTGTGAGGATGAGACCTTTCACCCGGAAATCTGCCTGGTCGCCATTGAGCCGGTGTCGAATTTCATTTTGCTGGAACAGTACGCGCCCGATCGCACGGCGGCCACTTGGACGCAGGCCCTGGAGGCGGCGCTGGCGGGGTTGTCGGCGACCGTGATTCAAGGCACCAGTGACGAAGCCAAGGCGTTGCGCCACCACCAGGCGCAAGACCTCGGCGCCCCGCATGCCGCAGACCTCTTCCATGGTCAGCATGACGTGTTGCAAGCGACCAGTCTGCACCTGGCCCGCCAGGTCAGACAGGCCACCGTCGCCGTCGCGGCGGCCCAGGTGCCGGTGGATGCCGCGCGGGCCGCGCAGCGGGCGTATGACGCGCAGGTCCCCCATCCGCGCGGCCGACCACCGGCCTTCGCGGCCCGGATCGACGCGGCCCTGACCGAACTGGTCGCCGCCGAAGCCGAACAGGCCCAGGCCCTGGCCCGGCAAACGCAAGCCCGTGAGCAGATCCGTGAACTGGGCCTGCTGTATCACCCCTACGACCTCGCCAGCGGACAGGTGCAATCCGTGGCGCGAGTCGCCGCCCGCTTCGCCGACGTCTGGGCGTGTCTGGCGGATCTCGCCGACGCGGCCGACTTGCCCGCGCGCGCCCGCGAACACCTCGCCAAGGCGCAGCGCCTAACCGTGCCGTGGTTGGCCAGCCTGGCGTTTTTCCGGGCCAGCGTCCAGACCCGGGTCGACGCCCTGGACCTGGCTCCGGACGTGGCGCAGGCGGTGCTGACCCAGTTGATCCCGGCCCTCTACCTGGCGCGGGTCGCGGGGCGCCGCAACCGCGCCGACGCCCGCCACCGACTGCACGCGCTGAGCGCGCAGTTGCTGGAACCCTTGCGCCAGCCGACCCATCCGCTGCAGGCCCTCGCGCCCGCGACCCGCCAGCGGATCGAAGCGGTCGCCGCCGGCTGCGCCGATCTGTTCCAGCGCAGCAGTTCGTGCGTGGAAGGTCGCAACGGCCATCTGTCGCGCTATCATCACGGCAGCCACCGCCTCAGTGATCGTAAGCTTGCGGCCCTGACCGCCCTACACAACTATTATGTTCGCCGCCCCGACGGCACCACCGCCGCCGAACGCTTTTTCGGGCGTGCCCACCCCGTGCTGTTCGATCAGGTGCTGACGCAGGTCGCTCTGCCACCGCCAGCGCGGCGGCGGCGACCGCGCCCTGCCAAGCAGCCCTATCTGACGCCGGTAGCGGCGTGACGGGGGGGGCGGATTTATGATCAAGGCCGTGGGACATCAAGTCCGTCCTAATCAAGACACCTTTCTTAGATGTCGAGTTTGCTCCCAAGAAGCGAGCGGACGCCCCCAATTACCCGAAAGCTGACTCAACAGAATGCCTGAATTCGCAAATCACGGTGGTCGATATTTTTCAATACCATGGAAGCGTGTCTTTCGGTCTCATCATTCAAAGTGAACACTCTTTTCCACTATTGGTTGGTTGCAGCCTACGAACGGAAAATGGCCAAGTCATCGACGTGCCTGCGAGGTGGATTTCGTCGCCCGGCCTCGCGCTTTGGTCGGTAAATGCACCATCAGAATGCATCGTCCGCGGGGAAGGGACAACCGCTTATGCTGCGCAGTGGCATGGACACGTTATATTTGCACTATGGCCCGACTTGTCTTGGACGAATAGACTATGTGATACCGGTTGGGTGCGATGGACCGCTCCCTGGCTAGTCGGTTCCAGTACCCGCTCCCTTGATAATCAAGACGACGATGTTCTGCACAAGTATGGCGAAAGACTTAATGTCCTATCCCCAGCATGAAGAGCGCTCCGGCGTAGGGACTCCGGTTGCCCGGAGCCCCCGCCACAGACCCGGACGTGCAGTATTCCCGCATCCGGTTCCTCGGTCGTACTCGCTCATCAAGCGAGCGCGAGGTTTCATGCAAACACTAGCTCGTGTTGCAAGCAGCGCGACTCGGTGATGCGGGGTTTGGCGATGCCGAGCTTTTCGATGGCGCGACCGAAGGCCGCCCATGTGAAGCTCTTCCGCTTTCCCCCGCGCCGGTTCAGCCACTTGAACGCGTAGGCGACGGCCGTATTGTAGAAGCGCCACAGGTCCGCCGAGTTGCCCCGTAGACCGTAGTCATTGTAATGCCCTACCAGCCGCCGATCGAGTCCCTGGATAAACTCCATGCCCGGCAGGTGCCGGTGGCGCTTGATCCATTCCTTCATGCGCCGGATCGCCCCTTGCAGTCGCTTGCGGGCCGTGCGACGCCTCACCCGTGGAATGCCTTGCCGGTCGGTAAACCAGAACAGCTCGAAACCCAGAAAGGTTGCGCGCCGTTGCTTGCTCGGATGGAAGCGGCTAAAACGCAGAACCTGCGTCTTCTCGGGCGCCAGCGCCAGGCCGAATTTCTCCAGCCGTTAGGGCAGCACGGCCTTGATCGTAACTCCGGCGGCAGGTCGTCGCGGACCCGTCGCGGCCGGGGGCCGCTCCTACGGGGGTAGGAGCGGCCCCCGGCCGCGACGAATGTCATCCGCGGGGTGGCCGAAATTTTGATCAAGGCCGGCAGCGCCCGATAGAACCGCCGCGCATCCGCCTCGAAGCGGAAGGCGCAGACGGAATACCTCAGGGACGGACCACGATTGAGTGACCCCGATTCAGGAGAACGGGGTTGGAGAGTAAGCCGGGTTCTTGTCAGCGTGTAGGTTACAATCTGGCGGGCCGCCCATGCCCGGTGCCTCGCTCTCGCATTCGGACTTCAAAACGAGCGCGGCATCCCAATCGAGCCGACCGGAAAGCGCCAGCGAGACCCCGTGCCGGGTCAGATTGGCCGCGTCCTTTTGCGGACCGAGCTCGATTAACATGACTTACTGCAGCTACAATAAACACCTACGTCAACGTAAGCGCTTCACGCGGGAGCCGAAACCACACCGCATACAGCGCCGGCACAAACAGCAATGTAATCGCCGTCCCCACCGCCACGCCCCCAATCAGCACATAGGCCAGCGGCCCCCAGAAGGTATCGTGTGTCAGCGGCACGAAGGCCAACACGGCGGCGACGGCGGTCAGCACCACGGGTCGGGCACGTTGGACCGCCGCCTCCACCACCCCCTCGAAGGCACCCATGCCCTCCGCGAAGTTGTCGGCCACCTGCTGGGTCAGGATCAGTGTGTTGCGCATCAGGATGCCGGCAAGTCCGGTCAGGCCCAGCAGGGCCACGAAGCCGAAGGGTTGGTTGAAAAGGATCAGCGCGAGCACCGCACCGATGAGCCCCAAGGGCGCGGTCGCCACCACCATGAAGGTGCCGGCGAACGAGCGCATCTGAAGCATCACGAAGCAGAGCATGAAGGCCAGCATGACCGGTTGCAGCCGCTGGATCGAGGCATCGGCCTTGCCCGATTCCTCCACCGCACCGCCGATGTCGATGCGATAGCCCGGCGGCAAGCGTGCGCGCACCCCGCCGAGCGACTCCCACAGGGCGGCAGTCACGTCGTTGGGCTGGGCACCCCGTACATCGCCCTGCACCGCCACGAATGGCTCGCGGTTGTAGCGTTTGACGACCGGGTCCTCGAAGCGGACCTCGACCCGGCCAAGTTGGCTGACCGGCAGCTTGCGCCCGTCGCGGGTCAGGACCTCCAAGGCGCCCAGCCGCTCGGCATCGAATGGCCCGTCGGCCCGCGCCCCGCGGGCGACGACATCGACGGTGCGGATGTCCTGGCGCACCTGGGTCGCCAGTGCGCCCTCGACCTGAAATTGCAGTTGCTCGGCGACGTCCTGGGGCGTCAGACCTAAGAGGCGCAGGCGCTCCATATCCATCGTCAGATGCGGGGTCGGGGCTCGCTCGTCCCATTCCAGATGCGGGTCGATGACATGCGGGTCCGCGGCCATCGCGTTGCGGACTTGGTGCGCGATCTCGCGCAGGATCACCGGATCCGGACCGACGACGCGGAAGCTCACTGGCCAGAGGACCGGCGGACCGTAGAGCAGCCGGTACACCCGCACCCGCGCCTCGGGGAAGTCGCCCTGCTCGATGTGTCGCTTGAGGGTCGCAATGACCCGGTCGCGCGCATCCGCATCCCGGGCCACGGCGATCGCCTGGGCGAAGGCCGGGTTGGGTGGCTCCGGGCTCGCGGAGATGAAGAAGCGCGGCGCCCCGGCCCCGACATAGGCCGAGAGCGACTTGACCTCGGGCATTGGCTTCAGGATGGCCTCGATCTTCTGCATGGTCCGGTCGGTGGCCCCGATGCTGCTCCCTTGCGGCAGATAGACGCTGACCAGGACCTCCGGCCGGTCCGAACGCGGGAAGAACTGTTTCTTAACCAGCACCGCCATGCCCGCGATCGAGAGGATCAGCAGTGCGACCGTGGCCGCAACGACCGTCTTGCGCCAGGCGACGCACCAGGCGATCAGGCTGCGCAGACGGCGGTAGGCGGGCGTTCGGTACAGCTCCCGATGGTCGTGCGCCGCAGCATGTTCGATCTCGGGAAGCAGCTTGACCCCGAGATAAGGCACGAATACCACGGCCACCAGCCAGGACATCGGCAGTGCGATGGCGAGCACCCAGAAGATATTGCCGGCGTATTCGCCGACGCCGGATTGTGCGAAGCCGATGGGAAAGAAACCGGCGACGGTCACCAGGGTGCCGAACAGCATGGGGGCGGCGGTGACCGTCCAGGCATGGCCCGCTGCCGTGACGCGATTCCAGCCCTGCTCCATCTTCACCAGCATCATCTCGACGGCGATGATGGCGTCGTCCACCAGCAGTCCCAAGGCGATGATGAGTGCACCCAGGGTGATGCGGTCGAGGTTAATGCCGAGCAGCAACATCGCCAGAAAGGTCAGGCCCAGGGTCAGCGGCACGGCAATGCCGACGATGAGTCCGGCACGCAGCCCGATGGCCAGCACGCTCACCGCCACCACCACGCACACCGCGACCAGGAACTTGACCTGAAAGAGGTTGACGGCCCCGGCGATGGCCTCTGCCTGGTTGGTCAGGACATCGAGCGACATGCCGAGGGGCAGGGCCGCGCACTCGCGGTCCAGGAAGGCCGCCAGCCGCTGCCCCAGCTCCAGTCCGTTCTCGCCCTTATTCATGACCACCCCCAACAGCACGGTGTCCTCCCCGTGCGCGCGCACCAGATAGCTTGGCGGGTCCTCGTAACCGCGCCGGACGCTGGCGATGTCCGAGAGCTTGAGCACCCGGTCGCCGATCCGTATCGGCACGCCGGCCAGTTGAGTCGGGTCGGACAGGTCGGTATCGAGGCGCATGTAGAGCCGCGGACCCTCGGTCTCCAGGCGGCCGGCGGGCAGCAGGCGGTTGTTGGCGGCGATGGCATCGAAGATCGCCTGGGGCGAGATACCCAGATTGACGAGCCGCGCCGTGTCGAGCTCCACATAGACCCGCTCCGTGCGCTCGCCGAGCACCAGCGCCTTGCGCACGCCGGGCACGCGCTGGAGGCGGTCGCGGATCGACTCGGCATCGCGGGTCAGCTCGCGCATCGGCAGTCCCGGCGCGGCTGAGGGCGATCAGGCTGAAATAGACGTCCGAGAAATCGTCGTTGACGATGGGTCCGATGACCCCCGCCGGCAGGTTGCGCGACTCGTCCAGCATGCGCTTGCGCACCTGGTAGAAGAGATCGGGGAGCCGCGCCTGAGGGGCGGAGTCCAGAAACTCGACCTGCAGGTTGGCCAGTCCGGGCCGGACGGTGGTCTCGATCCGGTAGAGCTGCTCGACCTCCTGGATGCGCTTCTCCAGCCGGTCCACCACTTGGCTCTGCAGCTCCTGCGGGGTGGCGCCCGGCCAGGCCGCGGTGACGACCATGACCCTGACCGAGAACGCGGGGTCTTCCGCCCGTCCGAGCGCCAGGAAGGCATAGAGTCCGAAGAGCACGGCCAGGATCAGGAAGAACAGGGTCACTGCGCGCTCGCGCACGGCGAGCGCGGACAGGTTGGGAAAGCTCACGGATTAAGCTCCCGCACCTTCATGCCCTCGTTGAGCAGGTGGGTGCCCAGTGCGACGATGCGCTCGCCGGCCGCCAGGGGGCCGCGGATGCGTGCGGACTCGACATCCACCGCCAGGACCGTCACCGGGACCGGCGCGACGCTTCCGTCCCGGAAACGCCAGACCCGCGGGCCTTGGGCACGCTCGTCGATGGCGCCGATGGGCACCGTGAAGTCGGACGCGAGTCCGTCCTGCCCCGCGAAACGGGCACGCTGCACAGTCCCGAGCACCAAGGCATCCTGTTCTTCCAGGACGGTATAGCGGGCGCGGCGGGTCCGGCCCTGGGGATCGACTGCACCGGCGGTCTCGCGCAGTTTCAGAGGCACCGCTGTACCTTCCGCCAGCACGGTCTCGCCCCGCTCTGGGGGGGTGATTCCATCCGGGAACCAGACCTCGATCTCGCGCTGCCCGGCCTGCGCCAGCACGGCCACCGACTGACCCGCTGCGACCACCTGTCCGGATTCGCCGGTCACATCGATGAGGACGCCGGCGGCCGGCGCCTGGAGACGTGCGTACCCCAGCGCATTGCGCGCCTGGGCCACTCGCGCCGCGGCGGCGTCGCGGCGGGTCTGGGCCTCGCGCCGGTTAAGCTCGGCCCGCTCCAGGTCCTGGGCACTGGTGAAGCGCTTCTCGCGCATCTGGCGCTGACGTGCCAGGTCGGCCTCGGCGGTCGCCACTGCGGCCACGGCACCCGCCAGATCGGCCTCGGCCGAGGTCACCGACTGCTCCAGGTCGCGCTTGTCCAGCTCGAACAGGATCTGACCCGCCTTCACGGATTGACCGGCATCCACCTGCCGGCTCGCGATCCGCCCAGACACCTGAAAAGACAGGGGGGACTCGACGCGTGCGCGCACTGTTCCAGACAGTCCGAGGCGGGAGCCGGCCACTTCAGCCACCGCGACCGTCTTGACGAAGGGCAGCGGTGCTGGGCCGGCCCTGGAGATCGCGGGATCTTCGCATCCGGCAAGCGATAGGACACCGGCAAGGCAGAACACGCCAGCTCTCAACATCGGTGGATATCCTGCTGCGGTTAACTGGTTCGAAGGCCGAGGGTGAGCCAGGGTATCTTTGCATCGGTCTGGCGATAAGATGGCAAGATCGCCAAAGACTGTTGCGCTGGAGCACCAATCGCCCGTGAACGACTGTAACGATCTGGTCTATTTCGTCTCGGTCGTGAAACACCAGGGTTTCTCTGCCGCGGCGCGCGCGACCGGGGTCGAAAAGACACGCTTAAGCCGCCGGATCGCGGCGCTGGAAGCGCGTCTGGGGGTGCGACTGCTGCAGCGCTCGACGCGGAGCATTGCACTGACCGAGGCCGGTCAGCGCTTTTATGCTCACTGCCTGGCCGCTGTGGAAGGTGCCGAGGCGGCCTACGAGAGCGTCGCCGACCTGCGGCGCGAGCCCACCGGGACCGTGCGGATGACCTGTCCTCAGGTGATGGCGGAGAGTTTTCTGGCGCCCATCCTGCCGGGGTACCTGTCCGCCCACCCGAAGGTCAATCTCGTCCTGGACGCCACCAATCGGGAGGTGAATCTGCTCGAAGAGCGCTTCGACCTCGCCGTGCGCGCCGGCGGGCGGATCGAGGAGACGCTCGGCCTGGTTGCCCAGCCGTTGAGCATCGGGCGCCGCATCCTGGTCGCCAGTCCCGGGTATCTCGCGCGTGCCGGTCTCCCGCCACAACCGCAGGCGTTGTCGGCCTGCGACACCCTGGGCCGACCCGAAGAGCTTTTCGACGGCCAGATGCGCTGGGAGCTGATCGGACCGGAGGGCGCCGCAGTCACGATCCGGCTCGGACCCCGGGTCGTCGCCAACGACCTGCGTCTATTGCTGGAAGCCTCCTGCCAGGGGATCGGCATCGCACTGCTGCCGGAGCCGATCGTCGCCGCAACGATCCGGGCCGGACTGCTGGTGCAGGTCCTGCCGGACTGGACGACCGCGTCGACCCAGATCTATCTGCTCTACCCCAGTCCGCGCGGCATGTTGCCCTCGGTTCGGAGCCTGATCGACTATTTGATGGCTCATCTGCCGGCTAGCCTGCGAGGCGGGCAGCGCGGACTTTGATGTCGCCCGAGGAGATCGACCCGAGCCGACGGCGCTCAAGGGGGGCAATCGACAGAGCGGATCGGGTGACTGTCGTCGTCAGGCCGACGGGGCTTCGCGTGGCGACAGACCCCGCAGACCGAGCAGGCGCGATCCGGCGATCTCCAATACAGTCGCGACTACCATCAGGAGCCAAGCCCACAGGGTGGACCGGAAAATGCGGTTTGCCTCGCTTTTGATCACGCTATTGAACATCCAGATCAGTACATCCGCGTTCAACAGCCTGGTGGCCGCAGCGTCCACCGCCTGCTTGAATTGCGCGCCGCTGCGCAGACCGGCACCGAGCGGCCGATCGGCCAGGGCGTCGCTGACCGCCATGTCCAGGAACACCCGGCGGAACTGGTCAACGAGCATCAGACCACCGCGCTGCCACCGTCTCGATCCGGCTCGCACCACGGGTCGTCTCCCGGCAGAGCCATTAGGGCGTGGTCATCATCTGCTGGCGGTGCTGCGCCTGCCCGGCGGCGAATTCGTCCGGGGTCGCCGTGCCGTTGCCGTCGGTGTCGAAGCTGCCGAACGTGGGGGCGTTTCCCGCATTGCGCATCGGATACCCCTGTGTCGCCCGCTCCGACATGCGTTTTGCTCGAGCCTCGTTGAATTCGGCCTCGGTCAGGCTGCCGTCGCCGTTGAGGTCGAAATCGCCGAAGGCCGGAGCCCATCGGCCCATGCCCATACCGGCCCCGGGTCCCATACCGGGGCCAACAGCCATGCCGGGTGCGGTGCCGGGCGCTGGAGTGGCCGGGTCAGCGGCCAACAGGGACCCGGACAGGGTGCTGCTGGAGAGCGCTATGGTCAAGGCCAGCGAAAGCGCGTGTTGTCTCATTGTCGATCTCCGTCATGTGGCAAGGTTTGCACTAGTGCTGTCGTGGCGTCAGTCGTCGTTTTCTTTTCCATTTGTGCCACCTTTGCCTCCCTACGCAGTCTCCCTTCCCGAGTAGCCCGTATCCACAGCCGCCTCTCGCACGGGGTAAGCGATCGGCTATGTCGGCGTTAATGGTCGCACCCCGGGATCCGTCATCCCCACCTGCTCAAGCGATGCGGGGAACCCTGCTGCGGTGCCGGTCCGAGGTATTCGCGCCGAGCTGGTGCTCGGCGCTCCCGGACTCAGCGCGGGGCAGGCATGCGCGGCGGCGCCGGCTGCCGATGCTCGGCCTGGGCGGAGGCGAATTCCTCTGGGCTGATCCGTCCGTCGCCATTGAAATCGAGCGCAGAGAACGGCGGGGCATTGCGCAGGCTCCCTAGCGGTTGACCCTCCTGAGACTTCTCGACCGCGCGATTGGCGCGGGCGTCGTTGAACTCCGACGGGCTGATGCTTCCGTCCTTGTTCTCATCGAGATCGGCGAAGCTGGATACGCCCCCTGCCCCTTCGGACCCCACGCCGGAGCTGAGTCCCATGCGAGGACCGGACCCCATGGATCCGGGGCCTCCCGTCACAGGGGCCGGCTGAACCGTGTCGAATTCGGCCGGCGACACCTTACCGTCGCCATTCCGGTCGAAGACCGCAAAGGGTGTCGTATTGGCCGCCCCGCCCATCGGGGCACCCGCGGCGGCACGCTCCGCTTTCTGTCGCGCCTGGACTGCGCTGAATTCCTGCTCGGTTACGCTGCCGCTGCCGTCCGTGTCATAGGCGACAAAAGGCAGAGGGCCGCCGACCGATGGATCCGCCGACTGAGCCAGCGCGGGCTGGGTACCGCAAATTGCCGCGATCGACACGCCGAGGGCCAGCATCCGGGTGAGGTTCTTCATCTCCGATCTCCGTCGTTTGACTCAAAGTGGGTTGGCGTTCGTGGATTTCCCAGGACAGGGAAATTCCACGGTAAAGTAGACGTTGCTCGGAGAATCCCGGGCGCAGCTACTCGAAAACCATCGTTCGCGAGAGGACGGCCGAGCGACGGATGCTCGCCCGGACTTACCGTAAGATTTCTTCCGTTTCGCGGCGGGGACCGCTCCGCGACTGCCGGAAAACCGATTCCAAATCCGGTTAGCCCATGATTCCTTTCCGTCGTTCGATGCGGCACGCGCCATCCTCTCCACGCTAGCTGGAAAGGCCAGCGTCTTAAATAATTTTTTCTAGGGTAAGCCGCGGTGCCTAACGGATCTGTACGCCTTCGCACATAGAGCTGCGCGGCATGGCAGCCGTTGGCGTTGCGGTCCTGCGCGTCAGCGGACGCAATCGGAGATTCGGCCCAACTTGGCGGCGATGAGACAGAGGATCGCCGATGCCGAGCATCGCCGCGCGAGCCTGATGCGCGCGATCGAAAAGGGCGTCATCGCCCCGGCGGTCCGGGAGGCCCTATTGGCAGCGGAAAACGGAAGACGAGTGGAGCGTACCCGGCAGGCATTGGCCGACGCACAGCGCCCGAAAGCGCCCCTGATCGATGCACCGCCGAATGATAGCGGCATTGGAACAGGAGCGGGCCGCGGCTCGGCAATGCCTCGCGGAGATCCTGGGGGATGTGCAGATCGTAGACACCACCGGTGGACCGGTGGCCAGAATAGATCAGGGCCGCGCAGTGGCGGCCCTGATAGACAATAGTGGTAGCGGGGGCAGGATTTGAACCTACGACCTTCGGGTTATGAGCCCGACGAGCTGCCAGACTGCTCCACCCCGCAACTTGAACGAATACTGTAACGAAGAAGGGCCGGCGGCGCAACTGCCTAGGCAAAGAAAAAGGGCTTAAGGTAATAAACCGTAAGCCCTTTCCTTAAAACTATGGTAGCGGGGGCAGGATTTGAACCTACGACCTTCGGGTTATGAGCCCGACGAGCTGCCAGACTGCTCCACCCCGCAACTGGAACGCCTACTGTAGCGGTCTGCGGCCAAGATCGCAACCCCTGCTAGACATTTTTCTCCGGGACCGGACCCGATCGTCCGGATACCGGGACCTGCGGCGGGTTGCCGGGGCTCCGCGTGCCGCCCAGCTGGGCAAGAATGCGCTCGGCGACCCGGAAGGCGTTGGCATAGATGGTCCAGGTGTAGGGGACGCTGCCGCCGGTGGGCATGAAGCTGCCGTCTGTCACGAACAGGTTGTCCAGGCCATGGACTCGACAGTCCGGGTCCAGGACCGAGGAGGCCGGGTCGGTGCCGAAGCGGCAGCCGCCGGCCACCAGGTTTTGCGGAGGCGAGCCGCTCACGCTCCAGTCGATCCGCTCGGCGCCCAGTGCCTTCAGCAGCGACACGCCCTTTTCGCTCAAGAACCGGCCCACATCCAGATCTCGAGGGTGGTAACCGATGCGCACCCGGGCGACCGGAAGGCCCCAGCGGTCCCGCTCGGTGTCGTCGAGCCATACCCGGCAGTCGTCGACCGGGGTCCAGTCCGCGAAGACCTCGAAGCGCACGTGCTGGCCCTGGGTGAAATAGGCATGGATGCGGTCTTTCAAGGGCTTGCCCCAGACGAGTCGGCCCCGATCGTCCCATTTCCGCGAGCTGGCACGGGCGATGGCGTTGGCGTGACGCAACAACAACTCAATGGTGCCGCCCTTGCGCGGTCGGCCGGTGGCAGGGTCCGGGTGGACATACCAATCCTGGAGCGCCCGGTTGACGAAGAGTCCTCGGACCTTGAGCGCATCGATCTGCGCCGGCTCTAGTCCGGCATAAGGGATGGTGCCGGTACCGGAGCCGCCGGCCGAGAACAGCAGACTCCGCCCGACCTGACCGTATCGGTTGCCGAGCCCGTCCGGGTGATTGGGGCCAACGGAGAGTAGCAGCAGCCGGGCGCTCTCGACCGCCTGACAAGCGACGGCATAGACGCGCGCGGCGAGTCGCTCGCGCCCGCCGTCCGGTCCGATGTATTCCAGGTACTGGATCCGTCCGTCCGGTCCGCTCGCCAGGCGTGCGGCATGGCTGCGGGGGCGGATCTCGCAGCGCCCGGTGCGCACTGCCCGATCGAGCAGCGCTGCCCGCGAGCTGCCCTTGGCACCGGTGTGGCAACCGTAGCTGCCGCAGTAGTTGGTGTATGCGCAGGCGCCGCGGCCGAGCGCGGCCACCGGAAGCACCGCACGGGGGACCGGGAGCGGGGTATAGCCAAGACCTACACAGGCCCGGTCGATCATGGCCGAGAGCGGGTGCTCGGCGGTCGGCGGGAAGGGGAAGCCCGGGCTGGAGCGGGGCTCCTGGTGTGCGTGGGCGACGACCCGACCGGAGACGCCCACCCGCCGCTCCACCAGGTCGTAATAGGGCTCCAGGTCGTCATAGCCGATGGGCCAGTCGGCCAGGTTGGCCTTGTCGACCGGGCCAAACTCGCTCAATAGCCGGAAGTCGGCGGGCTTCTGACGGTGAAAGAACCCGCTCATGAAGTTGGTGGCACCGCCCACACAGTTGCCGTTCCAGAAATCCCAGCCCGACTCCAGCGTCGACTGCGCCTCCCATCCGCCCTCCCCGTCCGGCTGCTCGATGACATGGCGCTCGTCCGCGAGGTTGGGCGTGTAGACGCTGCGCCGGCAGCAGGCGATCTCGTCCTTGGCGAAATCGCCCTCGACGAGCCAGGGACCTTTTTCCAGGACCACGACCGAATACCCGGCTTCGGCCAGACGCAGCGCCACCGGGCCGCCGCCGGCGCCGCTGCCGATCACGCAGACATCGAAATCGGTCTCGCTCATACTGGCTGCCCCGTGCGGCCCAGTCTGCCGTAGATGTTGGCCGGGGTGGGTCTGGGCCGGCCGGGGTCATGGTCCAGCCAGGCCCAGCCGATGCCGCCAGGGTTGCCGCCATAGAGCGGGTCGGCGAGCAGCGCCTCCAGTGTGTAGCCGATAAGGCTCGCGAGCCAGCGCTCCCCGGCGGGGCGAACGGCGATCTCGTGCAACAGGTCTTCCCGAGGTCCGGGCTCCAGTGCATGGAAGGGGGCCTGGCGGCGCTCCCGGGCCAGGTCGTCCAGCCAGCCGATGCCTTGGATCAGAAAGGCACGGGTCTGCGCATCGAACCCGGGGACGGCGAGCGCCCGGTCCAGATACGCAGTCGCCTGGATCTCCCGAGCGCCTGGGGCCTTGGGGTTGTCCGGCTCCGCGGGCAGCAAATGGTCCTGGACCGCGGCCAGGTTGCGCCATTGCTCGACCGTGAAGGTCGCGCGCTGCTCAGGGACCCCAGTGTCCGTGGGCAAGCCGCCCAAGGCGGGGCCGGTCAGACCCGCGGCGGGGGCCGCGGACAGGGTCTTAAGGAATTCCCGGCGTTTCATGGACCTCCCGGCCCGCAGTCAGGGCACTGGGGCGAAGTCTTGCAGATAGGGATTATCGGCGCGGCGACGAACCTGCAAATAGGGCCGGTTGGCCGCCTTGTGGCAGGCATTGCAGGCAACCAACAGACCCTCGTAGGCAGCATCCACTACAAAGATTTCAGGTATTCGATCAATGCCCGCCGCTCATCCCCGGAGAGTGCGTCTCCAAAGGTGTGCCCGCCGTTACCGTAGCCCTTGCCGTCGGTGTCGTAGATGCCGTTGCGCTCGTCCCAGCTCATGGCGGCGGACTTGCCTCGAGCCAAGGTCTCGTAGGCCCAGCCGACTCGCTCGCGATCGTAGACAGGGCTCCCGTCCGCAGCCCGATCGAACCGCCAATAGGCCGGGCGCCGTGGACTCTCGAGCAGGTCTGCCAGGGTCGGTACCGAGTCGTTGTGCAGATAAGGGGCTGTGGCCCAGACCCCGTCCAGGGGCGGGGCAACATAGCCGAGCGCCGGAGCGGTCCAGGACAGCTCGCCGTAAAACGACTGCCGCAACCAGGCGCGGAAACGCTCCGAATCCCCGTATCCGAGCCTGGCCAGCTCCGGGTCGGTCTTGACCTTGCCCAGGGCCACGACACGATTGGGGTAGCGGGGCTCGTCCCCGTAGGTCCCGTGACAACGCTTGCAGCGGTCCTGGAAGACCGGATAGCCGCGCTCGGCCAGCGCCCGGTCAATGGGGTGGGGGTATTCGGGGGGCTTGAGCGTCGCCAGATAGGCGCGAACGTCGACCATCCAGGCGTCGATGGCGCGCGCCTCCTCCACCGAGTCGATGCAGATGGCGCAGGCGAGCATCATATGGCGGACCTGATCCCCGCGGCCCTCCCCGCTCGCGAACAGTGCGTGCTTTTTTCCGAGATTCCACCAGGGCGGGACCGCCACCGGCAGGGGTCGCTGCGGTGGCGGCTCCAGTACGGGCTTATCGGACCAGGCCAGCGTCTTGGGGTCTCGGTGGGCCATCAGGGCCAGGGTCAGGTTCTTGGCGGAATTCACCCCGACCGTGTCCGTCGTCATGTAGCCGGAGACGATCGCGATCCGGTGCGCCCAGCGCCGCCATTCCTGAATCTGCACTTTGCCAGAGACATAGGCATCGCCGAGCTCCACGCCGACCAGCGGGTCTCGGGTCATGTCGAGGAAGGCGTTTCCGAGTCCGATCGCCAGCCGACCGTCGAGCGGCGCGGCGTGGCAGACGAGACAGTTGGACGTCACCAGATCCACCCCGGATGGGGCCTTGTAGGCGGTGAGCGTGTAGGGCAGCCCCGCGTTGCGTCCAGTGCGGCCCGGAAGCTCTAGATCCCGGTCCGGCCGGCGGGACCCCATGGCCTTGCGGTAGGCACTATCGGGCAGTCCGCAGGCGATCGCCGCCCGGTTGACCAGCGCATCGTACCCCTTGGCCGGATCGCCCGAGCGCTGGTGCGAGGCCGGGACCATGCCCGGATCGGCCTTGGACAGCGCTGCGGATGGACTGAGCTCGCCGGAGTCGCAGCCGACGAGCAATGCAGCCGCCAGGGCCGCATATAGCCAACGCAGGGGTTTGCGACGGCGGGTTCGAATCAGGAGCGCCCCCCTGCGCGCTGGTACTCGGCGACCGCCTGCGGCATGAATTTGCGGAGCTGCGCGATGCGGTTCCCGTCCATCGGATGGGTGCTCATAAACTCTGGCGTACCGCCGCCCTCGCGGCTGTTATACGCCGCGAAGCGCTGCCAGAAATCGATCGCCTCCCGGGGATCGAAGCCAGCCCTGGCCATATAGAGCAATCCAATGCGGTCGGCCTCCATCTCCTGGGTGCGCGAATAAGGCAGCATGACGCCGTACTGAGTCCCCAGTCCGTATGCCTGCATGGCCAGATCCCCGCTCGCGCCCCCCACGCCATAGGCCCCAAGGACGCCCGAGAGCACCGCCCCGCCGAGCTGCACGGCCATCCCCTGGGACATCCGCTCCGCCCCGTGCCGGGCGGATGCGTGGGCGATTTCATGGGCAACCACGGTGGCAAGTCCCGCGTCGTCCTGGGTAATGGGCAGGATTCCCGTATAGATTCCGACCTTGCCCCCTGGCAACGCAAAGGCGTTGGGCTGGTCCGACTCGAACAGGACGAACTCCCATCGTGCATTGGGGAGCTTGGCGACCCGGGCAATCCGCTTGCCGACCCGCTGCAGCCGCTCGGACTCTTTGCGGTTTCCGGAGATCGGGGTCTGGGCCTTGACCTGGTTGAATGCGCTGAGGCCCATCTGGGCCTCTTCCGCCGAGCCCACCATCAGCAATTGAGTCCGCCCGGTCTCCGGTGCGGTCGCGCAGCCGCAGAGGGCCGAGGACAGGACCAGGACGGTTGGAAGCCGTGTGGCATAGCGCCGCAATCCGTCGAAGGACATGGTCGTTTACTCCTGCAGAAGGACCGAGAGCCGAGGACTCGGGGCCGAGGGGGCGAGGACGGCTCTCCCCGATCGTCCTTGATCATCATAGATGGAATCGGTGTCCGTAAACCCCGTCGCGTCGGCCGCAACAGGCGCCTTACGCGGTCAGGCGCAGTACGCGGGCGGCCGATCGCTTGACACAGATTCGGGCCGGCTCCCGGGCACGCCGTAGTAAAATCCTGGATAGGCGCCGACACGGGTCCCCCGCCGCATCCAACCGATCCGACCGGGCCACTGAAGGAGAGGCCAGTCCATGCTGCATATCCCCCTGGAAGTCATCTGCTACATCATTGCCAAGGCTCGGGAGCTCCAGGCCAAGGAAGATGTGGTGCTCCCCGACACCCCGGGAGGCCCCGCCGAAGACTGGGCGCTCCAGGTCCTGGCGGACCACAGCGGCGACTACACCCTGGCCGAGTTTAAGGATTCCATCGCCGAGATGAGCCAGCGCCAGCGCGCCGAGCTGATCGCACTGATGTGGCTGGGACGCGGAGACTATGGCATCGCAGACTGGGAGCAGGCGGTAGACGACGCCATCGGCGACCACTCGGTGCGCGCGGCGGCCTACCTGCTCGCACATCCCATGGTCTCCGACGATCTGGAAGAAGGACTCATCGCCCACGGCTACTCCTGCGAGGACTGAGTCTCGTCAGATCTCCCGCAGCCCCAGCACATCCTGCATATCGTAGAGCCCCTGCCCGCGCTCCCCGATCCAGCGCGCGGCCCGCGCCGCCCCGCGGGCGAAGTTCATGCGGCTGGACGCCTTGTGGGCGATCTCCACCCGCTCCCCGTCGGCCACGAACCAGACGCTGTGCTCGCCGACCACATCCCCGGCACGGATGGTCTCGAAGCCGATGGTGCGCCGCTCCCGCGCACCGGTATGGCCCTGACGCCCGTAAACCGCCACCTCGTTCAGGTCCCGGCCCAGGGCCGCAGCCACCACCTCGCCCATGTGCAGCGCCGTTCCCGAGGGTGCATCGACCTTGTGCCGGTGATGCGCCTCGATAATCTCGATATCCACCTCGTCCCCCAATACCCGGGCTGCGATGTCCAGAAGCTTGAAGCAGAGGTTCACCCCCACGCTCATGTTTGGCGCGAAGACGACCCCGATATCCTGCCCGGCCGCGGCCACTGCCGCCCTCTGCATCCCGTCGAGTCCTGTGGTTCCGATGACCATGTGCCGACCCTCTGTGCGGCACAGCTCCAGATGGACCATGGTCGCGGCCGGTGCGGTGAAGTCGATCAACACATCGAATGCATCCAGGCACTCGGCCAGGTCCGGCGACAGGGCCACACCGAGCCGACCCACCCCGGCCAGCTCCCCGGCGTCCGCCCCGAGCAGGCTCGAGCCCTCCCGCTCGCTCGCCGCCCCCAGCGCCAGCCCCTGGGTCTCGAACACCGCCTGCACCAGGGTACGCCCCATGCGCCCGCCAGCACCGGCGACCGCGACTCTGATCTCGCTCATGATTTGTAACCTTGAAGATACCGATGAAAGGGCGGACCGCGACCCGCCCAGGCAGAGAGCCAGACCGGGCGAAGCAGTCTTGAGCCCGGACTTTCGTATTGCGGGGTAAGAGCGCGGCATCGGTCAAGCCCCGGGCCAAAACCCAGTCAACCGAGCCAGACGCCACCCCATCGGGCATCGCACTCAACCAGGCGCGCGATGACGTCGATCGGCAGATTGACCCTCAAGCTGCTCTCTTGCAGCGGCAGGACGCCGAATCGCGCGTAGAAACACAGCGCGGCGGAAGCCCCAGCTCCGCTCGCTCGTCTCCTGGTCGAACGCTGCGCTCAACACCCGATGCAGGGCCTGCTGGATCGGCCGGTCCTGCACCGTGGGAATGCCCAACCGGCGCGTCCCGCCGCCGGGCTTGGCAATGTCCGCCGCCCGCACCGCCGTCGGTCGGTAGTCGCCCCGTAGGAGCTTCTCGAGGACCGTCGGCCAGTGCGTGCTCAGGTGCTCC
Source organism: uncultured Gammaproteobacteria bacterium (assembly GCA_963780725.1). GTDB lineage: Bacteria > Pseudomonadota > Gammaproteobacteria > Chromatiales > Chromatiaceae > Thiodictyon. The sequence goes on along the minus strand of CAWACV010000001.1, from coordinate 1,156,449 downwards.
TCGCTCTCGGCGATCCCTTTGCCGTCCTGTCGGATTTCGCGCTCCCTAGCCCGCTCATCGCCCGCACCCGGCCTCGCTGCCCGTTCGTGTTCCTACGGTCGTGTCGCCGCGTAGCCCTGCTTTCGGGTTGGCCTCGCGGCTTCCGCCTTGGGTTTCGCTACGCTTCTCGTCACGCTTCGCGGTTACCTCCTCTCAGGTAATCAAGTACATGCCCATGTCGGGCACACTAGGGCGGATGCCCGATAGGGCGATCCGCCATTGCGCCACCACCCAAATGGCGGAACCGCTATCGCGTTCCGCCTTACGCGATCGGGAATCGCCAGGATGGCAGAGCCGCCTGCGCCGCTCTATCTCAACGTCTCAGTCTGCCCATAGGGATCCGAGCTCGAAGGCGATAGCGTCGAATGGGGGCAAACAAACCCGGTCATTGCCCGCCAGTGCCCCCAACAGCAGCCATCGGCCCTCATGCAGCGCAAAGGTCTCTAGGGTGCGCAGGATGGGATCGATCAGCCAGGCGTGGGCTACCCCGGCCGCGGCATAGGTCGGGAGCTTTTCAACCCTGTCGAGTCGGGCCGTGCCCGGGGACAATACCTCGCAGACCCAGTCCGGGGCCAGCTCGAACCAGGCGGTCTCGGGCAATGTGGGCAGGCGCTCTCGCCGCCAGCCGGCGAGATCCGGCACCAGGACTTGGGCGCCGAGATGTAGCTCCGGCTCATCCAGGATCCACCAACCGCCGGGGCCGCCGTCGCCTTCGTGAAAGGGCGCCCCCAGCTTGTTGCCTAGAATGGAGCTGGCCAGCAGGTGCCGAGGCGCGGGTCGGGGGTGGGTGACCAGGCGCCCGTTGACGATCTCGGCGACCAAATGCGGCGGGACCTGCAGCAGATCCTCGTAAGTGGCGAGACGCAGCGCGGCTTGGGACATGGCGGACGCTCGACGGAGACGACTTTGCGGGCAGTCTAGCAGGGTCTCCGGACGGGAGGATGAGCTGCTCCCTCCTAGACGTTTCAGCCGCAGGTTGCCGTTCGGCAGAAGATTTCGCCGGCACGAGTCAACGGGTCCCGGAAATCGCTACCTCCTTGGCACCTGGCCCGCCCGAAGCTCATAGCGCCTGTCTTGACGCACCAACCCTCGAAGAAGACGCTACCCGCAGTTGCGGCCGGCGAATAGGCTTGAACGGCCCGCGTGCGACCCGCACCCCGTCCACAACTCGCTTGTCGACCCCGGTCTATGGCAGATCGCCGACCGGCAACCGCCGGTGTCCCTCAAAGACCGTCAGGATCTCTACCTCGCCTTCCCGCAGCCGATAGACGATCCGGTAGTTTCCCTCGACCAGCTCGCGCAACCCGCTACTTGACAACTCCGGGAGCGCCCGCCCGAGGCTTGGCTGATGCGCGAGGACATCGGCACGGTCGATTAGCCGCGCAACAAGGCGTTCCGCGGCGTCGGGACGATCGCGCGCAACGAAGTCTTCGATCTCTGCCAGCCGAAGATACGCTTGGTCAGTCCAGACGATCCTCACACAGGGTCCCGGGCAACCCGCCGCTCCGCCAGACGGGCGCGCAGCAGGTCCGAGTCCATCGTCCGGCCAGCGTCAGCATCGCTCGACCCGGCGAAGACCGATTCCAGGAACCGCTCCCGATAGCGCAAGCGGTCGTACTCGGCAGGCGCCAGCACGACACCGGCCGCACGCCCATCCCGAGTAATCACCAGGGGTCCGCCGCCGTCCTCCAAGCGCTTGAGCATTCGGGAGATCTGCGCTTTAAACTCGCCGACTGGGACGATATCGTCGGCAATGGACATGGCTTTCATAGGTCTGTTTTCCGTCTTGAATTCGGTCCTGTATTTAGACCTGTGTAGCCACCGCGGTCAAGCGTCGAATGTTGTCCCGCGATTCCCGGCGCGGCATGCCCGCGTCAAGGCCGAGCGCAAACGGCCGCGACGGCTTGACTGGCACGCGACCCCGACCTGCACAAAGATCGCCGCCATGCACACGCGGTCGCCGCAGTTTCGGAAGACAGGCAGGCGGCGCATCCAGGCAAGGGGTCGGCTGCAATGGCTTTGTTCCCCAGCCAGCCAGGATCTGGAAACGACCGAAGACGAGCTCATCACGCTATTCCGTTGTACGCTCTCTATTTCCCTGTTCGGGCAGCACCGCCCGGGCATCGACGGCAAACAGTCGCTCCCGTCGCGTGCGCCGCACCGCCTCGCTCAGGATGTCGATCTGCCGCACCAGCAGGCCGGACCGCCGTACCAGCAGATTCACCGTCAAGAATATAGGTCCCGCCCGGAGCGCGGTAACGGCGATAGTCCGACACGGCCCCAGATCGCCTGTCTCGTAGGGCGGATGCCCGATAGGGCGATCCGCCATTCCGCCACCACCGAGATGGCGGAACCGCTATCGCGTTCCGCCCTACGCGGGCTTCAGCCGCTCCAGGGCCTGGGGTGCCTGGGGATGGGCCAGCCCCGAGAGGATGCCCGGGAGCTTGTCCACCATGTCCTCGCCGATATGGCGGCTCTCGGTGCGCGGATAGCTGATGAGCTTGTGGGTCTCATAGAGGGCCTGGGCCAGCTCCAGGACCTGGGCGGCGGTGAGCCCGAAGCGCCGGTTCGCGTCCCGCTGGAGGTTGGTCAGGTCGTAGAGCGGCGGCGGGCGGTTGACCCGGACCTCCTGCTCCAGCTCCTTAACGGTCCCGGTGCGGTGGGGAGAAAGCGCCGCGTGCAGACGCTCGGCTTCCGCCTTTTCGGCGATCCGGGTCTCCCCGTCCCGGCTGTAACGGGCCTCGAACCCCTCGGCGAGGCTCGCGACCAGCTCATAGAAGAAGGTCTTCTGGAAGCTCGCGATCTCCGCATCCCGCGCCACGATCATCGCTAGGGTCGGGGTCTGGACCCGACCGATGGTGCACAATACCTTGTTGTGCACCGTATAGGCACGGGTCAGATTCATCCCCACCAGCCAGTCCGCCTGGGCGCGGGCGCGCGCCGCCCTGGCCAAGTCGTCGTAGGCACTGCCGGGCTTGAGTGCGCCGAAGCCGGCGCGGATGGCATCGTCCGTCAGGCTGGAGACCCAAAGCCGGTCGAAGGGCTTGCGGCAATGGGCATGCTCGTAGATGAGCCGGAAGATGTGCTCGCCCTCCCGACCCGCGTCCGTGGCGCACACCAGACGCGCGTGCTCCGGGGCCTTGAGTAGCCCCTCCACGATCTTGAGCTGGGAGAGGGTCTTGGGATCGGTCTTGAGCCTCCACCGGTCCGGGACCATCGGGAGCTGGGCCGCGGACCAGCGCCCCTTCCAAGGCGGGCCATAGTCGTCCGGCTCCGCAAAATGCACCAGGTGCCCGAGCGCCCAGGTGACGCAGTAGCCGTTGCCCTCCAGGTAGCCCTCGCGCTTGCGCGTGGCCCCGAGGACCCGGGCGATGTCCCGAGCCACGCTCGGCTTCTCGGCGACGACCAGGGTGCTCACAGAGGGAGGCTCCGGGGGACGCTCACTGGCCGGACACGAGCTTGAGGCCGACGATACCGACCAGGATGAGGCCCACAAAGAAAAACCGCGCCAGGGTCGCGGGCTCGCCGAACAGGGCGATCCCGAGCAGGAAGGTGCCCGCCGCCCCGATCCCGGTCCAGACCGCGTAGGCCGTCCCCATCGGGATGGTCCGCTGGGCGATCAGGAGCAGGGCGCCGCTCGCGACCATACAGACCCCGGCGAACCCGATCCAACTCCAACGCAACCCGGTCTCCGTCATCCCGAGCTTGAGCCCGACCGGCCAACCCCACTCGAAGAGCCCAGCCGCGACCAGATAGACCCAGGCCATCGCATTCGCCCCTGTTGCGCAAAGGGGTCTGTCTACACCAGGGATGGCGCGGAGTCCACCCATCTGGGCCATGCGTCCACACGTCGACTGAAACCGCTTTCGCTTCAGGAAGGCGAGCCGAAGAGCCGATCTCGGCGGCCAGGCGAATGCCCCGTCCAGCTCGGGCGATCCGCCATCATCCGCCCACCGAAGTGGCGGAACCGCGATCGCGATCCGCCCTTGTATCTTGCCGACGTGGGGGCTAGCTACCCCCGCACCGGAGCGGGAGAGCACGTGATCGCCCTGGGACCTTGAGTCCGTCGCGTAGAAAGTGCCCCCACTCCATCTTCCCGACCTTCTCCGAGTCTGGACGGTATCCGAGGCCCGGCCGCTGGCCGTGAGCCTGTATGCACAAGGCAAGACGGTTGAGAAGATCACCCCAACACCGCGTTTGTGGAGCCAGGATTCATGCAGTTCATCGGTATCGACGTGAGCAAGAGGCGCCTGCACAGCGCCTGGTTGCGTGACCCGCAACAGGGTCTGACCAAGACCAAGGCAAGCGACAACAGCCCCGAGGGCCATGCCCTGCTGCTGGCCTGGGCGCAGCGGGTCAGTGGTATGGCCCCCGGGGAGCTGTGCTTTGTGCTCGAGGCCACGGGCGTCTACCACGAGGCGGTGGCGCTGTTTCTGCATCGGGCCGGCTGCCAGGTCGCGGTGACGAACCCGCTGCACATCAAGCGCTTCGCCGAGAGCCACGGGATCCGCACCAAGAACGACCACCACGATGGGCGGGTGCTGGCGCTCTATGGCCAGGAGCGCCGACCCCACGCCTGGCAACCGCCGCCTGCCCATGTCCGCGACCTGCGGGCCCTGCTGCGGCGCCTGGAGGCCCTGGAGGAGGACCTCCAACGCGAGGCCAACCGCTTGGAGAAGGCCCAGATCGAGGGCGCCCCCGAGCGTGTCGTCGCCTCCTTGCAGGGCATGCAGGTGACCCTGCGCCAGGAGATCGAGCAGCTGCACCGCGAGATCGACGACCACATCGAGGCGCATCCCGACCTCAAGGCGCAACGGGCACTCCTGGAAACCATCCCCGGCATTGGACCCAAACTGTCCGCCTGGTTCCTGGCCCTGTTCCGGCTCAAGGACTTCCGCACCGCCAAACAGGCCGCCGCCTTCCTTGGCCTGGTCCCCGTGGAGTACCAATCCGGCACCAGCGTCCTCAAGCGCCCCCGCCTGGCCAAGAACGGCGACGGGCGCTGGCGCGCCCGCCTGTTCCTGCCCGCGCTGACCGCCGCCCGCTACAACGCCGACATTCGTGCGCTCTACGAACGCCTCGTCGCCGCCGGCAAACCCAAAATGAGCGCCGCCGGCGCGGCCATGCGCAAGCTCGTGCAGATCGCCTTCGGCGTGTTCAAACACCAGCAACCCTACCGGCCGCAGAACGCCTGACCCACCCCCGTGGCGACTGCCCAGTCGCACTGGGACACTGGGGCTTTCCTCCTGCCGAACCCATACCTCGGGGACCGAGCCTGTCAAGGAGGAGTCCCGAGGAACGAGGGAAGCTCCTTGATGGGCTCGGTCCCCGAGGTAGCCTACCCGGCGGGAGGAAATCCCCATACCCGACAATCGACCCAACCCATTCACCAACCTTGACGAGGAAGACGGTATCTACGCGGGCTTCAGCTTGGCGTACTGGGAAGCCAGTCGTGCCCATGGTTATGTGTTCCGCCTGAGTATTGACACCAACCATGACAAACTTGGACGGGTTCCCCGTCACGAAGTCTCCATTGCGTTTGAACGGCTTCAGATACATCTTGCTTTTTTACTGGTCTTACCATTAATGAGCGACTTTCAACGTCTACTGTTTCTAGTAAACATTCGTCGGGCTCGATGGGAAAGTGACTATGAAGAAGAGATATGCCAAACCGATCTAACGCTCCGTATTTGATTATAGTCATGTGCATATCAGTTTATAGGTGAAAAACAGATGCGAGTATTCCGGTTCAGTGCCTTAGAATACTTTGGTATTGAATCTTCTATAATTTCAAATGCTCGCAACTATAATACATCCCTAAGTTCTCGCAGGCATTCTGAGTCGTTATCAGAAAGACACTCTACCGCGTGAATATCATTTGTAGTTGACCATTGCATCGGCTGTACCACAATCTTTTCCATAAAATGCTCCGAAGTTTCTCAAGATGTAGCAAATTAAGCGGCGTTGCTACTTCGCCCAACGAGGATTAGGCGGACGAACGGTCCCGATAAAACGGTCCGCGGGCGCCAACGCGGTAACGGCGATAGTCTGGCATGACCTCAGAGGATCCCCCGCAGGGCGATCCGCCATTCCGCCACCACCGAAATGGCGGAACCGCTATCGCGTTCCGCCCTACGCGGGCTAACACCCCGCCCGGCCGAAATGGCGGAACCTACGCAGGCCATGCCGGTTCCGCCTTACCGCGTTCCCCCGAAGATTTCCTCCGAGACCGGGCGGATGCCCGCAGGGCGATCCGCCATTCCACCGCCACCCGAATGGCGGAACCGCTATCGCGTTCCGCCCTACGCTGGCTCCCCTTTCAGTGTTTGGTGGCTCCAAATTGGCTACGCGGGCTAAATTCGAGGCTTGTTTGGCGCAACGTTTTCTAGTTCTCTGCCGATCCTCGCTTTTTCTGCCTCATCTTTTAGCCGCGTAGATTCTTTAATGTTTCTTATAACCTCTCGGTGATCAAATATCGCGACTTGGTAGGTATCGATTAAGTCTGGGTTGTTATGAGCGGATGCGTACTTGACCACGACTAAAACACCGCAGCCGTCTGTCGGTCTAATATTGATATCGTCCAGATCGCTCAGTAGGTGAGATGACCAGCAATTATCGGACCCTGCGTTCGGATCAGGTTGCCCGCTATCCCTGAAAACCCATGCAAAAAAGGAGGAGCCTTTCGTATGCTCTTGTGTAGGAGGACCAAATTTTTCGATCATACGAGCTTTTAGGACTTCATACGTCGTCTTTTCATCGTTTGGAATCTCTATCCCTGCCTGCTGCACTATAAGATAGGCAGTTTTTGTGACCTGGCCAAATGCTGCTTTCAGGCGATAGCCAAAGCGTGCGCCGTAGCGAACTGGGCCAACATGTCCATCCAACATAGCAACGGACTCTTCAACGCCCGGCTGAGCGCGCCACATGGCTTGACTGATTTCAACCTTCTTATCAAACGCTTTCATTTCAGCGCGTATCTCTTCTATACCCTGACCGATACGCATCCCGGAGACATCAAAGCTATCTGGATCAACAGCCAACGCGGATGATATGCCAAAAATGGCTAATAGAAAGAACAAGGAATTCTGTGCTAAGGCACAAGCCGTACTGTGACCAGCGTGATTGCACATATAGCTCTCCTGGATTGCAGTTAGTCGTTAAAGGCATGCCCCGTAAGGGCGGGGCTATTGCTATTCTCAAAAATATACCACTTGGTCATCAGGTAAGTCCGCCGGGTCGCCATAGTAGCGCGGAATAGGAAATCCAGCCGCGCCTGCACGACGGGTGCGTTTGGCGGGAAGTTATCAATCCACTTTTTGCCCCCGCACGTCATCCTGGATGCGTGCACCGTACTGCTTCGGGTTGGATATCAATCTGCCGCACCAGATGATCCGACCGCCGCGTCAGCATATTGACCGTCAAGAAATAGGCACCGCCCGGAACGCGGTAGCGGCGATAGTCCGACATAACCGCAGGTCACCCGATTTCCGCGTAGCCATTCCACCGCCGACCGGGATACCCAAAGCCTCCCTGCAAACGCCCGAGCAGCCAACGGGGTCCGTGGCTCCCGGCAAGTGGCGGAACCTCCTATCGGAGTTCCGCCCTACGCGGGCTATTTCCCTGCCTATTTCCCTGGTCGGGCAGCACCGCCCGGCCATCGACGGCAAACAGTCGCTCCCGTCGCGTGCGCCGCACCGCCTCGCGTAGGCCGTCGATATACCGCAACAGCAAATCGGACCGCCGTTCCAGCAGATTGACCGTCAAGAAATAGGTCCCGCCAGGAACGCGGTAGCGGCGATAGTCCGGCATGGCCCCAGATCAGTTGTTTCGTAGGGCGGATGCCCGCAGGGCGATCCGCCATTCCGCCACCACCCAAATGGCGGAACCGCTATCGCGTTCCGCCCTACGCGGGCTACGCGGGCTATCGCGTTCCGCCCTACGCGGGCTATCGCGTTCCGCCCTACGCGGGCTCCGCGGGCTCCGCGGGCTCCGCCTTACGGGTTACGGGTTACGGGTTACGGGTTACGGGTTACCAACCATTGTGATTTGCTCTCAGATCACCTGTAATCAAGTACATAAGAATTGCATTGTACTGCTCCTCAAGATTGGTCCACGCGGGCATTTTTTTCGCCACACGATCCAAAAAACCTTCGCTATCGATAAGAGAATTTCGCGCATGTACGAGCTCATGTAGCAAAGCGTTATTTGGGCCCATGAGCCATGCATCTGGTCCCCACCAATCAAAAAACACCCTGTCATATCGACCTTTATTCCATTTCACGCTACGGCATATTATTTCTTTTTTGTTGTTGGCTACGTAATCAAACGTATTGCCGTCCTCAGTTGGTAATACCTTTATTACTTCTGGCGCTTTAATTAACTGATCAATATAGCTTCTAGCCCCTGGATAATCCCTCCAAAGTTCCGCAATCGCGCCCCAGAATTCTTGCCTAATACTCTTGTCCACGTCGAAATAAAGACCGGCAGGATCCTGGTAATTAACTGGTTGGGAAGCGCTGTAGGTGAAGACGTTAGAGCCAGCAGCTAGGCCCATCGGATCCTTAGCCAACCATCTTCCAATCCCCGCCTCATAATCCCTCGCCCCAAACCTCACCAACCCCGTCTCGCGAATCATACAACCCCCCAGCAAACCCAAACGGCTGAAACCCCGGATTGGTATCCACCAGCACATTCCCAAACTCGTCATACGCCATCTCCTGCGCCACCGTATCGGTCGCCACATCCACGACCAGCCGCGGGCTCCCAAGATGATCCTTGACGATCCGATACGTCACCCCGCCCTTGATCATGTAATCCGGCACATTAACCCCGGTCGCATAGACGAACCGGCTCACCACATTCCCGTTTCCATCCAGCTCGGCAATCGGCTGGAGCTGCCCCTGCCAGAGGAACCCCTGGGTCAGGACACCATTGACCTTCTTCCCAATCCGACGATTACGCCCGTCGGTGAGATAGTCGATGACGGTGACGTTCGGCCCATTGGGCAAGACGACCTGCTTCAGATTCCCGAGCACGTCATAGTCGTACTGGGTGGTCACCCCGCCCTGGGTCTTGCTCGCCAGCTCGCCATTGGCGGTATAGCTGTAGGTCGCATCGCCATAGGTCAGAAGCCGATCCTGGTCGTCGTAGGTGCCGGCAACTGTCCCCGCGGGCGTGGTGCGGCTCAGCCGGTTGCCGTTGTCGTCATAGACGTAGGTCGACTGGACGACGTCGCCCAGCTTCACCTCCACCAAACGCCCAGCGGTGTCATAGCCGTAGTTGTAGGTATGAACCACCCCGCCGCGGGTCTCCTGCTTCTGGACGATGCGGCCGAGCTTGTCGCGGGTGTAGGCGAGCTTGAGGAGCGAGCTCGCGCCGTACTTGGCCTCATACCCCGCCAATTCGCCGAAGCTGCTGTAGGCGTAGGTCTCCTTCACCTGACCCAGGGTCGTCCCGGTCAGGAGCCCGTTCTGGCCGTTGCGGGTCAGGGTCATGTTGCCGGCCTTGGTCAGCAGGCTGTCCCTGTCGTAGACATAGGTCACTGGATCGTCGCCGTTGAGGCTGACCGAGGTCACACGGAAGTCGTTGTCGTAGCCGAAGCCGACCCGGCCGCTAACCTCGCCGGTCCACTGGGTCTGGGTCAGCAGGGCGCCGTTGTAGCTGTAGGCCAGACCGCCATCCGGGACCGCGATGTCGGTCAGCTTGCCGGTCGCGGCATCGTAGGCGTAGCTGGACAGGGTCTGGTTGCCGGGCTGCAGGGCCAGGGACGAGACCCGACCGGCGGCATCGTAGTTGACCGCCACGGTCTGCCCATCGGGTCGGGCGACCGAGGTCAGCGCCTTGTCGAGGTCGTAGGTGTAGACCGTGTCGTTGGTGCCGGCGCCCACGTCCGGCGGCACATAGGCGTCCGTCTGGTCGATGGCCGTGTAGCGGAAGCGGTGCGCCGGCTGACCGGGCGGCGTCAACGAGGTCAGGTTGCCCTTGGCATCGTAGCCGTAGAGGATCTGCTCGCTCGTCGGGCAGGGTCTGGGTGGTCACGCGGCCGGCCAGGTCGTACTGGAACTGGACCGAACGGCCGAGCGGATCGGTCACGCTCGCCAGATGGCCGTTCGCGTCGTAGGCATAGCCGAGGGTGCGCGCGTCCGCGCCGGTGCCTTGGGTGACCGTTGCCAAGCGGCCCTGGGCGTCGTAGCTGGCGTTGACCGGCAGGATGCCGGTGACCTGGGCCTGGGTAACCCGGCCGAGGGCGTCGAGCACCGCGATGGACTGGCGGTTGGCCGGGCTGGTCGCGGTGAGGGTGCGGGTTGCCGCGTCGTAGACGGAGGTCGACCTGCGGCCGTTCACCGTCGAGGTGTCGGTGAGCTGGGTCAGGCTCAAGGGATCGGTCGGCGTCGCCAGGGTGGCGGTGCGGGTGGCGCTCAGGGTGGCGGTGAGGCCGCCCGAGGCCAGGGTTGCGCTCGACGCGATGGGCGCGAGCATGCCGAAGCGGGAGTCCGGTCCCTGGGTGACGGCGGAGACGGTGCCGTCGGCCAGGGTCGTCGTCACCGTACCGGCTGGGGTTTCCAGCGTGGTTGTCGCCGTGCCGTCGGCGGAGACATGGGTGCGCTCGCGCTCCCCGGTCGCCAGGTCTCGCAGCGTATGGCTGCTCGTGCGGCCCATGGCGGTCGAGATCTCAATGGTGCGGCCATCGGCCAGCTCGGTGCGCGTCAGCCCCAGCTGACCGCCGACGGCATTGCGATCCGCGACCAGCCAGCCGTTGGCGTCGTAGCTGAAGGTCGATGCGTTGCCGCGCGGGTCGCGGAAGCTCGTCAGCAGACCGCCGGCACCGTAACCCAAGCGGTAGGCCTCGCCCGCGGGGTTGCGCACCTCGGTCAGCTCGCCATTGGCGCCGGTGGCGAAGGCGGTCTGTTGCCCGAAGGGAGCAAGCAGCGCCGTTGCGCGGCCTTGGGCGTCCCGCTGGATGACGGTCTCGAGCCCGTTCGCGTCGGTGACCTTCGCGAGCCGTCCCGCGGTGTCGTAGGCGAAGCTCAGGAGGGTCGTGCCGGTAATCGCGTCGATGGTGGAGAGGTGGCGACCCGTGGCGTCGAAGCGGTAGAGGGCCGAGCCGTCTGCCGATGGGATTGCCAATTCAGCTCCGGTGAAGCCAGTATAGGCGGATGACACCCGATGAAGATGGTTTACGCCGCTCACAATTAATGTGCCGGAAGGGTCTGCAGCAATCGCGTAGGGGCTTGCGACCCGAACCGCGGTCCCTGGGCTTCCATTGGCGTCGTAGTCCGCTAACGTTCCGCCTCCGGCGAGGGTTCGGATCATGCCATCCTCGCCCACAATACGCACTTGGCTGTGCGACACATCCGAAATGAAAAGGTCTCCTGCTTGGTTGACGGATAATACATCCGGATCAACCCCTGCCAGCACGGCCAGCCCCCCATCCCCACTGGGTGTCGTCTCGCCATTTCCTGCCACTGTTGAAATGATTCCGTCCGGCGAGACTCGTCGAACACGGGCATTTCCCGTATCGGCAATATATAGACTCCCGTCGGGCCCTAGGGCGAGTCCCCCGGGATAGGTGGAAAGTCTTGCGCTGAGTGCCGGTCCGCCATCGCCGCTGAATCCATTGACACCAGTACCTGCAATGGTGTTAATAAGTCCATCAGGAGTTATCTTTCGCACCCGTGCATAACCGCGGCTGCTCAGATAAACGCTGCCGTCCGGGCCGACGGCAATGTACGTAGCCAGAATTCTCGCGGAGATGGCCGGCTGTCCGTCCCCGCTGTGGCCAGAAACACCGGTACCTGCGATTGTCTCAATGATGCCGTTCGGATAGACCCGTCGAATCCGAGCGTTTCCCCAATCCGCGATGTAAAGACTTCCGTCCGGACCAAGCGCAATGGCGTAAGGGTTCGAGAGGGTCGCCTGTGTCGCGGGGCCGCCATCCCCGCTGTATCCCTCGGTTGCGGCGCCTGCAAACGGGCGGATGATGCCGTCTGGCGATATCTTTCTGATCCTCCGTTGATCCGAAAGGAAGATGCTGCCGTCCGGACCGACCGCTAGCCCGTATGAAACCGAAAGCCGGGCATCGAGGGCCGAGCCTCCGTCGCCAGCGTCGCAACAGATCCCGTTGCCTGCGATGATCGAGATTATGCCCCCCGCGCTTATGGCACTTGCGCTCTGCCGACTGCCGTCGCCCAGGTAAAGGACCCTTTCGGATGGGTCGTACCGATGATGGGCAGACAGACTCCAATCGCCGACATCCTGACTCTGGGGCACTGAGCGGGACACCGTCACCTGCTCTTCCTGCCAGATTCGAACCTCGTTGCGCGCCCGGCTGCCTTCGAGCGGGACACCGGAGAACCGCCCGAAGGCGGCCGACAGCTCGGCTGGGGTCGCATAGACCGGGTCGTAGGCGTAGGCGATCTTGACGGTCGCCGTTTGGGCGCCGCTCAAGGTGCGGCCATAGGCATCCTGACCGTCCCAATCGAATTCGACGGTCTTGTTGCGCTCCGGGACGAAGCTCTGCTCGTATTTCCGCCCCGCCACTTCCACGACCATGTCGATGCGCTTCAGGGATGCGGGCAGGGTGGCGCCGCTCAGCGGGACGACGACCTGGTTGGCGGCTGTCTTTCCCGGTACCCGGTCACTCGCATAGTTCAGGCTAAGTCCAGTACCGGTGAGGGCAAGGGACTCGCGTAGGGTCTGGTTTTCAGCCTCGACGGTCGAATTTGCTGGCAGTACCGTCGGCGCTGCGGCCTCTCCGCAGGTACCGCACAGCTTCTGCTTATCTTTGCTCTCGATCTTTTGTTTCGGGGCCACGGCGTCACGCGGCATCATGAACGGCCAATTGCAGTCCCAGGTGCTGAGATGCGTCACCTGGACCCGCCACAGGGAACTCCCCGCCGGATACAGCGCGGCCAACCGCTCGCGCTCGGCGACAGTGATATTGAGCGCCGCGAGCTTGGCAGCATCGTCGGCGATGCCATCGCCATCCGTATCCAGATCCGCGGTGCCGTTGGCGACGGCCAGGACCTTGACGACCCGCCCGTTTTCGGAAGGAATCCAGGTCGCCTTGTCCTTGTTGTAGTAACCGACCGGGACAATGGTCCCGACGGGGAAATTGAGAAAGTTATCGATGTAGAAGGGCACGGGACGGTCGAACAGCACGTCCTTGCCGTCGCGCTTCAGGCTGGCCTCCTCCGCCTTCATCTCGAAGGCATAGGTGTAGGCGCTGCTCGGCGGCAGCTCGGCCGGCATGGACTGGGGGCCATTGGCGCCGACGGTGTATTCGGTGAGGCGCAGACTGAGGGTGTCGACCTGTCGCGTGGTGCCGTCCGCGTTATAGATCTGCGCTTGGGTGCCCTGCGGGATCAGGAGGGTCGCCTGCCGGGTGCCGTCGGCATCGGTGACGACACTGCCTTGGGCGACTTGGAAGGGTTGGCTCGCGTCGGTCAGGTCGATCCGGGTGAGCTTGCTGTCCTGGGCCACCAGGACCAGGTCGTCGGCGAGCGAGTAGTCCTGCCAGCGGGTCTCGATTTGCCGTTGGGCCGGCAAGTAGCCAGGCTTCGTGTAGTCGAGCGTCAGGGTGCCGCCGCCGTTGACGGCCATGTCGAACCAGCCGTCCGTCCGACTCAGGGTCTCGCCAAGCTCGGGATGATCCTTGATTGCGATCGTTACGCCCGGTAGCGGCACGTTGGCCTTGTCCAGCACCCGCCCGCGGATCACGGCCGCGCGCTTGGGCTCGATTGTCCCCGGGGCGACGCCGGTCTGGATCGGGTCGCTGCCGCTATAGAGGAACTGGCTCGCCGCATCGATGGTGGTCGTCACGGTGGGATCGATAGGCGGGGCAACGCTGGCGGGATCGGGCGGGACATCGCCCATCGAGACGACGATGGCGACGGCCGTGCCCGGCGCGACGGTCGAGCCGGCACCCGGCACCTGGCTGACGACCTGGCCCGCGGGGACCGTGCTGCTCCGGGTCTCCGTGACGTCCCCAAGGACCAGCCCGGCCCCGGCGAGGGCCTCGCTCGCGGTGTCCCGGGTCAACCCGGCGAGATCCGGGACCTGGACGGTCGGCGGTGCGCTCGCCTGGATGTCGAAGCTCTGGCTGGCCGTCCCGCCCTTGCCGTCGGAGACCTGGACGACGACCGGGAAGCTACCCGCGGCAGCCGGTGTCCAGTCGATCGCGCCGGATTGGGGATCGACGGCCATTCCGGCCGGGGAAAGGGTCAGCGAGAAGCTCAAGGCATCGCCGTCTTGATCCGTGGCAACGAGGCCATAGCGATAGACCTGCCCTACCGTTGCAACGACAACGGGGGTGGACGAAATGTCCGGCGCATGGTTAACCGGCGGCGGGGCGAGACTCACGACAATCTTCGCCGTGTCCGCCTGGCCGGCGACGGACCCGTCGTGCACGATCAATTGGGCGATGTAGTCGCCCGCCGCATCGGGTTTCAGCCGCCCCACGAGTGCCGTGTCGTCGAGAATCGTGGCCGAGCTGCCGTTGGGTTTGCTCAACAGGGACCAGGCGTAGGTCAGGAGATCTCCGTCCGCATCCGACGAGGCTCTGCCGTCCAGCAGGATTTCATCGCCGACATGGCCTGTCAGATCGGGACCCGCGTCTGCCACGGGGAGCGAATTGCGGGTATCGACGGCCACCAGATCCGGATCGCTGTCCGCCGTGCCGTCGCTCACGACCAGGCTGGCTTCGTAATGGCCTGGCTTATCCACCGCCAGGCGCGGGCTGTCGGTATCCGGGTTGACCAGGATCGCCGCGCTTCCCCCGGGCCTCTGGGTCAAAGACCACAGATAGTCGAGAGAATCGCCGTCTGCATCGCTGGAGGCGCTGCCGTCCAGGACGACGGTCTGGCCGACGGCCGCGGTCCGATCGGAGCCGGCGTTCGCGCGCGGCCTGCTGTTGAGCGTGGAAACGACGACAAAGGCCGGGGCGCTCTCGGTCTTGCCGTCGTTGACGACCAGCTTGACCCGATAACTGCCGGACTTATCGACAGCGAAGCTTGGGCTTGGTCCGCCGGCTCCCGTCAGGGTGGCGGCACTGCCGACCGGCTTTTCGGTCAGGGTCCAGAGGTAGGTCAAGGCGTCGCCGTCCTGGTCGCGGGAGCCGCTGCCGTCGAGCGCAACGCTATCCCCGACGTAGACCGTGCGATCCAGACCCGCATTGGCAACCGGCGGACTGTTGACGCTTGGCAGGAGTCCGTAGACCGCACGGGTAAAGCTGAACTTCGCCCGACTGGGGTTGGCGAATTTCAGAATGACGTTTGTTACCCGCTCGCCCGGATCGAATTGGCCATCGGCGAGGGGGACCCGAACGTAGTGATAGCCATCCGCCGTCAGGCCGGCGGCGTTCGCCAGGGTGACGGTGCCGGGACTGATCCCGGTGACGGCCAGCACCACCGGCTGCGAGACAGGAACCGCGGAGCTGTTGGTCAGGGTGGCGAGGGTGTCGAAGGTGTTGGTCGATCGATTCAGCGTCAGCCCCGTGAAGGACACGGCAATCTTGTCGCTGACATTCGCCTGCGTCTCGGCCCGAGCGCTGTCCGGGCTAGCGCCCCAGAGCGCCAGCAGGACAAGGGTTATCGCGAAAGGCCAGGCAGTCGACTTCCAGAAGCTCTGTGGACGCATCCAATCACCACGGTTCGATCCGCGCGGCTGCATAGTCCTGTCCCGCCCTTCCGGGGCTAAACGTTGAGAGTCGAGAAATACCGGGTAAGCAAACGACGAGAGAGGGTCAGAGACGCCGGACCGTCTTCAAGGACTGTCGGACTGCCAAGGCCCCGAGCAGGCACAGGGCCCAAACCGGCGGCTCCGGTACCGAGGAAGCGATCTGCAGAACTGCACCGCTTGAGGAGGTGGGCGCGTAGACATCCGGGGCGAGAGCGGCTCCGGTGAGGTCGAAGCCCATCAAGGCGTTGGACCCGGTCGGGTCAGCGGTGTCGTACAAGGTTTGGTAGGTAATCGGATCGAGCAGGAATAGGGTGAAGCGGTCGTACACGCCTGAGCCACTGAAATGGTTGCTCGAATCCAGCCGGAACGAGATCGAGTCGCCAAGCGTAATAGGTTGAGCCAGCTCGTTGAATGCACCGTCATCGCCGAGCACGACGCCAGTATCCAAGTCGCCGGCGACATCGCCCACCAGCACAGCTTCGGAAGGAACGTAGACGCCGTCGCTGGCGAAGCCGGAGATAAAAATGGCGTTGTTGACGGATTCATCGCCGTCGACCAGATCGAAGGCAATCAGGGCGGATGTGCCGCTCAGTGCGGAAGTGTCGATGGTGACGAGGAAGGTGGCGGAGGCGGCTGGGGCTTGGAGTGCTCCGAGCCCAAGAACTGCGCCTAACAGCATGTATTTTAAAGGCACGATAAAGGTCCTTGGTGCTTTTCCGGCAACGGAACGAAAACCTCTTTTTGTGAGTGACATCACATCGCAGCGGACGTGACGTGTCAACCCAGCGTCGCACCCCGTCTGGAGCCGAAAATACGCCGTTCGTCGCCTGTACCCGAACAGTGCTCATCGCCCCGGACATCGACAGTCGGACATGCCCCCGTTGTTGGCCTTCACTTGGCGGACACTTGGTGGGGCGGACGCCTGGTAAGGCGGACGCCAGGTGCGGCGGATGTCTGGATCGGGTCGGGCTGACGGGATTGCGCCCGTCAGCCCTCCCACACCACCGGACATGCGGTTTTCCGCATCCGGCGGTTGAGCCCAGCGGGCTTAGCCCGCGAGCGTCCACGGTAGGGTCAGCCCGCAGCGATCTAGGGTGGCGGTCTTCAGCGCTTGGTTGACGACGATGTGGCGCGCCATGAACCAGGCGCCGCGCCGGCACCCGGCCACGCCGAGCGCGCGTCCACGCACGCCCAAGCGTTGTCCACCCCGCCCAGGGGCAGTTCTACCGTTTCGCTCATTGAACCTCCTCTGGTTTCGCTACGCTTCTCGTCACTCTTCGCGGTTACCTCCTCTCAGGTAATCAAGTACATGCCCATGTCGGGCACACAAGGAGCGCGCCAGTGAAGCGCGCACTGCCGCGGACAACCGCGGCGTCGGTCGAGTCGCAGCCCGAAGCCCGGCGACAACGGATGAGTCGACAGGGCGGCCAGCCCCTCGCCTGCTTGACCGCAACGGTCTTCGAGACCGGGGCGCCGAGGATTCGCGAATCCGGGCGACCGACTTTGCACCGGGGTGCGCCCAAGCCCAAGGCTTGCGCGACCTGGGTGGACGGGTCTAGCCTGTGGTCATAGTTTGCGAGCCCGGGGGCGCGCGATGCACTACAACATTGGGATCGAATGGGATGTGCAGGCCGATGTCTGGTATATCGAGGACAACAATCTGGCGAGGCATAGCAAAGGCGACACCGCATTTGCGAAGGCCCCATTACCGCCATTCGACCTCGTTCCAAACGGAGAGCCAATCCGATGAACAACTTGCTAACCGTCGAATACCCGGCCGCGTTGCCCGACTCGCTGCACATGTCGCGCACCGAGCTCGAGCACGAGGCGCGATTGGCCATGGGCGTCAAGCTATTCGAGACCGGTAAGCTGACCTCGGCGCAGGCCGCCCGCATTGCCGGTCTGCACCAAGTGCAGTTTCTATCCGAGCTGAGCCGATTCGGCGTCGCCTCCATACAGATCGGCGCCGACGAGCTGGAGCACGATCTGGCCGTCGCCCAAGCTGCCCACGATCGTCGTCAATAGCAGCCCGATTATCCACTTGACTGAGATCTAGGCACTCATCGAAGCTCGATCCGCCGCCAAGCCCCAGACCGCCACCGCCAGGCCATCGCACTCCCGAGCGCAGCCACATAGATCAGGAGCGCGATCCAGCCCCCCACTGCGCCGAGACCGAATTGGGGCAGTCCGTGCACCCAGCCCTCCCCGGGGGCAAAGCTCAACATATGGACCAGCGGCAGAAAGCAGAGCCAGGACAGGAGCACCGTCAGCAACGTCGGCACCAGCACATCCCCCGCCCCGCGCAGCGCAAATCCACAGCCCATATTGAGCCCGTCGAAGACTTGGTAGGCCGCCCCGAGCCAGATCAGGAGTGCGGCGGTCTGAACCACCGCCTGCGCATGGGGGTCCGCCGGGTTGACGAACAGCGGCATGGACCAGGGTCCGGCCAGGGCCAGCACCAGGCTGACCAGACCCATATAGCCGACGGTGATCTTGACTGCTGCGTTGCCTACCTGGCGCGCCCAATCCCGATCCCCCGCCCCGATCGCCTGGCCCACCAGGGTAGTGCCGGCGCTGGCGATGCCGATGGCCGGCATAAAGGCGACCGAGGTCATCATCATGGTCACCTGGGAGGCGGCGCCTGCCACCGTGCCCAACTCCACCTGCATGAGCTGGAAAATCCCGGTGCCGGTCAGGTCCACCGCGGGCAGCAGCCCCATGGGGAGCCCCAGGGCCAGGGTCCGACGCAGGGCAATGGAGTCGGGCCGCCAGCGCAAATGACTGCCGTAGTCGCGGCGCATCCGTGCACTTAAGAAGACCCACAGCCCCACCAGGAACCCCAGTGCCTGGGCGGCGGTGGTCGCCCAGGCGATCCCGGCCACCCCGAGCCCGAATCCGAAACCTAGAATCTGGTTCAGGACCGCGTTCGCCAGACCCACGACGATCATGAGCGCGAGCGTGACCCGGGTTCGGCCGATCCCGTTATAGAAGCTGCTGAGACACCAAAGCGCCACCCCGGCCACGGACCCGCAGACCCGCGGGAGCCAGTAATCCAGGGCCAGGATCTCGAGCTCCGGCGCAAGCCCGGCCGGGGCCAGTAGCCAGGGACCGGACACCCCCGCCAGCACGAACAGCGGCGCCATGAGCAGCACCGCCCAGAGCCCGCCCCAGACCGACTCCGCCGCCCGCAACCGGTCCCCGGCACCCTCGGCCTGGGCGACCAGAGTCTGTACCGCGATGCCGACCCCGCCCAAGAGCAGCACCAGCACGATAACGAACCAATAGACCCCGCCCACCGCGGCGGTCGCTTCCGCGGAGATCCGACCCAGGAACCAGGTATCGGTGAGATTGAGGGCGGCTTGTATCCCGCTGTTGAGAAACAGGGGTGCGGCGAGCGCCGCGACCGCCCGATAGTCCACCCGACGCCGACCCCATCGGTCAAGTCTCAGTGCGGGCAGTGCGCGGGGAAGCGCCAGAGGCTCGGTCGGGTTTGAGTCCATTGGGCGGAGGGTCGCAAAACTCGCAACCCTGCGCCAGCGGCATGCGGACAGTCAACCCGGAAGGTTCAGCGGAGACGCGGGGCGCGGCTGCCAGGTGCAGTCGCGCCGAGCCATGCGGTCACTGATTGCGCCAGCAGGGCCGCCCGCCCATCCCGGCGCCCATCCCGGCGCCCGGACCGTAGCCAGCGCCGTAACCGTTACCGCGCCCGGGTCCGCGAGCGGCGAAGCGCGCCTGCTGATGCGCGGTCATCTCGGCCGGGGTCAGCAATCCGTCGCCGTCGGTGTCCAGCGTCTCGAAGGCCGGGGCATTGGCTGCGTTGCGCATGGGCCGGCCTTGGGCTGCGCGGTCCGCCATCCGTTGCGCACGAAACTGCGTAAACTCGTCGGCGGTGACCAGCCCGTCCCCGTCCCCGTCGATGGCCGCGAAGGCCGGGGGGCCGGGCATAACCTGAGGCGGCTGGGCCAAGGCTAGGCCCGAAAGACCGAGCAACGCGGCGATGCCGAGTGCGATGGCCGCGGACCGGCCGAGAACATTGATGCGGTTGTTGCGAGTGGACATGAGAGACCTCCGAATCCGGCGCGGGCCTCCCGGTAGGGGTGGGTCGCAGCCCGCTCCCTGCCCGGGGTGTCCGGGGTGTTTGGCCTGGGGCGATCGCCCTTGCCTGATTTGAAGTCTAGGCTTCCAGCATGCATCAACCCGGTAAAGACGGTGCAAAGAGGGCGAAGCGAGATGGCTTGCGCAGCCAGTGCCTCCCGCGCGGGCGACACCGGCGAACGCAGCGTCGGCGAATCGTCGATCCCTACCCTTAAGAGTGCGCCACGCGACCATATTGCCGTCAATGCACGGTGCAAGCCATGCACGGATCGAACGACCGCACGATATGCTGTACAGCCACCGGCGCGGTCTCGCCCGGCCTTACCGGGGCCCCGACCAACGCCTGCTCCAGGGGACCCGGGCAGCCGTCCCGGTCGCGTGGGGAGAAGTTCCAGGTGGTCGGGGCGACGATCTGATAAGCGCGGATGCGACCCTGGCGGATGCCGAGCCAGTGGCCCAGGCTGCCGCGGGCGGCCTCCACCAGACCGACCCCGGTCGCCTCTCTGGGCGCCGGTCCCTGGACGCAGAATGGCTCCCCGGGCTTGAGCCGACGCGTCCAGTCCTCCATGGCCGGCAGCACCAATGACAGCTCCATGAGCCGGGCGACCACCCGGGCGACAACGCCGACGCTGCCCTGCGCTGCCAGATCGCGGATCAGCGGATGGCCTTGGACAAGCTGGCGGGCGAGCGCGCCCACCTCCACGGGGCGACCGTCCAGGCGCGGGGCCTTGCACCAGGTGTAGGCCCCGGGCCGGTCGGCATCGGGCACCGTGGCGCCCTCGCTCGGATGCAAAGGTGCGCCGTTGACCGCCATCCAGGCGTGGGTCTGGTCCTCGCGGATGTCGCCCGGGTCCAGTGGATGCTGCCCGCCGCCGGAGTCCACGCCGGACCAGACCCCGTCGCGGAAGAGCCGCTCGCCCGCGATCGGATAGGCCCCGTAGCTCATGTAGAGTCCGGGTCCGGGTCCCAGCCGGTCTATTCCCAATGCCTGCGCGACCCGCAGGAAGGCGCGCAGGTCCCCCTTGAGACTGCGGTCGCGCCACTGTGCCAGCGCATTGGCCGACGAGATGGCTGCGAACGACTCCAGACTGTCGCCGAAGAGCCGAAGCTCCAGGAAGCGCCTGAATGCCGACAGGATGGCGCCCAGCTGCAGTCGCTCGTGGGCCTGGACAGGCCGCGTGGACCCGCCGGGCTGGAGACTCAGGCTATGCGGCCATTTGCCGGCCAGGATGCCCATCAGGTGCATGAATTGGGCGCGGGCTGGCAGAGCCTCCCGCACCGCCTCCCCGGCGAGCGCCCGAAAACGCGACTCAATGGCCGGGTACCAGGGCTCGGTCGCATAGACAGGCCTGGCGAAGTCCGGCATGAAGAAGCAATAGAAATGGGTCAGATGGTCCGCCAGGCTCTCGCAGGCGAGGATCAGGTTGGTGGCCAGCTCACCGTTCGCCGGCATGGCGAGCTGCTGCGCCTGCGCCAGGGCATAGGCCGCGGCCATGGACTGGGAGACCGAGCAGATTCCGCAGATGCGCGGGGCTATGACCAGTGCGTCGCGGGGGTCCTTGCCCCGGAGTATCTGCTCGAACCCCCGATACATGGGCGCCACCACCCACGCCTGCGACACCCGGGCATCCGCAATCTCCAGGCGGACCTCCAGATCGCCTTCCACGCGATTGAAGGGTCCGACAACCAGGCTGCTCAAGATCTCAACGCCGCCTCGCCGGTCTCAAGGTCGGCGGCACCAGGACATGGTCCGAAGCCGCATTGCGCCGCAGCCGCTCCGGGGTCGCCGCCTTGGAGAGCGAGGCCAGGGCCACGAACCAGGCCTTGGGCATGTCCGCGGGCAGCCCTACGGGGATGCCCGCGATGGTCGGCGTATCGGCGAACGGGTGTCCCGGCTCCTCGTGCTCGGGTGCTGTGCAATTGATACAGGCATAGCCGCCGCGGGTGCATGAGCCGGCGCCATTCCAGAGACGGGTGTTACAGTCCCCGTGTGCCTGGGTGCCCAGACAGCCCAGATGCTCCATGAGACACCCCAGGTGCGAATGGGCGCGCGCGCTCGCCTTGTATTCGTAGAATTCGTTGCGCGGGCAGCCGTGGTGGACCAACTGGTCGGCGAACTGGCGCGGGCGCTGGAATGGGTCCAAGTCCTGCGCGCCGATGCAGCCCTCGGCCAGCGCCATCAGGGTCTCCAGGACCCACCCGGGGTGGGTGGGACAGCCGGCGACATTGATCGTCGGCAGCCCGGAGGCCGAGCGGAAATCCGCCCCCAAGAGCCCGCCCGGGTGTACGCCGTCGAACTGGAGCCCGCAGGCATCGGTCGGGTTGCAACCAGCGGCGGTCATGCCCCCGAAGGCCGCGCAGGACCCCACTGCGACGACATAACGGGCATGGGCGGCCAGCTCGCGCACCCAGTGGATCATCGCCCGGTCGGTCCCGCCGAACAGATGGAAGCGGCCGGTCCCGTTGGGTCCAAGCAGCAACGACCCCTCCACGCACAGCACGTCCAACGGACGCGAGCCATCTGCCAGCCGACCGATCAGGTCCAGTGCCTCTGCCCCGCTGGCCTCGCTCAGGCTGGGGTGCCACAGTAGCCGCACCCCGGCCCCTTCCAAGACGGTCGGCAAGTCCGGAGACTCGGCGCACAGGAGCGAGAGCGTGCAGCCCCCGCAGCCGCCGGACTGGAGCCAAAGCACACCGAGCCCGCCGCTCATTCCGGCAGCTCCAGGACGAGCCGGGCGCCGCTCCCTGGGACGCTCTCCGCACTCAAAACACCGCCATGGTCGGCGGCGATCCCGAAGCTGATGGAGAGCCCGAGCCCGGTCCCCTGCCCCACCGGCTTGGTGGTGAAGAAGGGGTCGAAGACCCGGGACTGGTGTGCATCCGGGATGCCGGGTCCGTTGTCTTCGACGGTCAGGCGCACCCGCCCCGGCGGACCCGCCTCCAGCCGAACGGCAATCCTCGGCTCCGGCCGGCCGGCGACTGCGTCCAGTGCGTTTTGCACCAGATTCATGACCACCTGATGGATCTGGCCCGCATGGCCCTTGATCTCCAGCCGCTGCGGCAGGTCCAGATCCAGGGTCAGCCCGCTGCCTTGGGACTTCGTGACCCAGTGCACCGCGGTGCGCACCACATGCACCAGGTCGAAGACCGCCCGCTCGCCCTGCTGGCCGGAGGAGAAGCGGCGCAGATCGCTGACCACGTCGCGCACCCGCTCCGCCCCCTCCAGGGTGCCGCGGATCAGCGGGTCCAAGTCGTCGAGCAGACGCTCGATGCGCAGCTCGGCCTTGAGATCCTTCAGCGACTGGGGCGGGTCGCTGGCATCGACCGCCTGGCAGTAAGCGAGCAGCCGGTCCCGGTAGCGCCCCAGGGCATGGACATTGCCGTAGACGAAGCTGATGGGGTTGTTGAGCTCGTGGGCCACACCGGCCACCAGGCGGCCCAGGGAGGCCATTTTCTCCGCCGCCACAAGCTGGCGCTGGGCGTCTTTCAGCTCGGCATGTGCGCGGTTGAGCGCCTGGTAGGCACGGCGCAGCTCGCCCACCGGCCGGCCGATCAGCACCATCCCAACCAGCCGACCGCGCGGGTCGTAGCGGGCGGTGCAGTTCATGGCGAGCGGCACCTCTTCGGACGCCGCCGCCAGGCTCACCGCGCAGTCGTGCACTGCGTCCTTGCGGATACGCTCGGCGAAGCCCTGGGCCAGATGCAGACAGTCAGCGGTCAGCAGAGACTGGAATGGCCGGCCGATCAGGGACTCCTCGGAACGTCCGAGCAGATCCACCAGTGCCTGATTCACCTCCTGGATACGGCCGTCGATGCCGCAGACGATCAGCACGTCGGTCATGGACGCAAGCACGCTCGAGATGAACTGGTGTGCATCCTCCAGCGCGCCGTTCTTGGCCTCCAGCTCCACCTGATAGCGGACCAGATCCGCATAGGTCTCGTCCATCTTGCGGATCACCTCGATCCACAGCGCATCCGGGGGCAGCTCGGGGTCCGTCCCGACGAAGGCGGACCGGTCCTCCGGGACGGCGGCGGGACTGGTTGGGCGTGGATGGGACATGGACGGGTCGCTGGTTCCAAGGGTCTGGCGCGCGTCTGGGTTGCTGCAGCAGCCGCGACCGGCAGGTTACTCGTTGTGGCCCCCCGATTCACCGGGAGCTTCAGGGGTTCGCTGGCCACGGCGACACCCCGGGGCCAGCGACTTCCTGCCCGAGGCGACCGCGGCCCAGTCGCCTTGAAGCTTGCCGGAACGGCGTGTAGCATCCTTAAGAAGGATGTCTCCCATACCGAGCGGAAGCGATCTTTCAGGCCCCGCCCCGCCCCGGCAACCGCCGTCCATTCCGATCGCCCGCACAAGTCCCGAACAACCGCCGCGTCCGGCGGGCCGGCACATTGCCGCCCCCGGATACGTCCCCCCAATCAGGTGCCCCATGTTAAAAGACTGGTCCGACGTTTACAGTATTGGCATTGCCGAGATCGACGAGCAGCATAAGGGATTCTTCGCCGCCTCCCACGGACTCTACGAAGCAATCATGGACCGCAGCGGCAAAGACGCGGTGGGGCAGGCCATCGTCTTCATGCGCGACTATGCGGATAGCCACTTCCGCACCGAAGAGGCATTCATGCGCAAGCACGAATACGACGGATTGGCCGAGCACCTTCGGCTGCATGCAGCCTTCATGGACACCCTGGCCGGCCTGGAAGACGACCTGCGCAACTTCGGCCCCAACGAGCGCCTGGCCAATCGCGCGCTTGACATCACCCAGGACTGGCTCATCAACCATATCTCGGACGAAGACGTACTCTATGCCCTGCACGTCAAATCCCGTACCGGCGACCAGTGGCCTACCCTGCAATCGTAGTCTCATGCTAAGGCACCGAGATTGACCCCGTTAAACCGATCCAGCGCATCGTCGGCGGAAGCAATAGTGCGGTGACGAACGCCGAGAGCGCCATGGCAAGCCCGGAGAAGGCCCCCATCGCGGGGCTCACCTGAAAGGCTCGGGCGGTGCCGATACCATGGGACGTGAGACCCATGGCGAAGCCCTTCACCGCGTCGTCGCGGATGCCCAATAGCCGAAAGAGTCCGGTGCCGAGCACCGCACCCACGATACCGGTGCTCACCACCAACACAGCGGTGAGAGAAGGCAGTCCGCCCAGCTTCTCGCTAATCCCCATGGCCACAGGGGCCGTGACCGACTTGGGCGCGAGCGAGATCAGGGTCTGCTGGTCTGCACCCAGCAGCAGGCCGAGCCCCACCGCGCTCAATGACGCAGCGAGCACCCCCACGACCAGCGCCACGGCGATCGGCAGCGCCAGCTCACGCAGCCGGGCGCGCTGGCGATAGAGCGGGATAGCCAGCGAGACGGTCGCCGGCCCAAGCAGAAAATGCACGAATTGCGCACCGTCGAAATAAGTCCGGTAGGGCGTCCCGGTCCATACCAGAAGCCCGATCAGCAGGGCCACCGCGATGGCCACCGGATTGAGCAGCGGGCTCTCCCCGCCCCGGCGGTAGATCCAGACCGCGACCGAATAGCACACCAGGGTTGCGGTGAGCCATAGCAGCGGCGAGGCTGCGAGATAGACCCAGATGGCTACGAGCGGTGTCTCGTTCATCGTCGAGCCCCCGGAATCGTCTCGGATATCCATTTCGTCAAGCGCACAACCTCAGCCCCGACCCCGCCGGGCCATCAGCCATTGCACCCCGGCCATGGTCAGCGCGGTAACCGCGAGCGCGATCAGTGTCCCCAGAACCAGTGCGGCCGCGATGGCCGTCCATTGGTCGCGCACCCGCTCCCAGTGAACCAGGACACCGACCCCGGCCGGGACGAACAACAGCGAGAGGTTGGCGAGCAGGGTGTCCGCGGTGCGCCCGACATCCTCGCAGATCCCGCCCCGGACGAACAGCCAGGCGAGCAGGAGAAGCATGCCGAGCACCGGGCCGGGCACAGGGAGTCCGGTGACGAGCACCGCGACCTCCCCGATCAGCTGGCAAAAGAGGATTAGCGTCAGGGCATGGAGCACGGGGGTACACCGCGTCGGATAGGGGACATACGCGACACCGGTTCGATACTGGGCAACTATTCGTCGCCTGCCGGATCAAACCCCGCTCCGCATGCCTATCAATGAACGGATTCGTCTCCCCCGGCCCCTTCAAAGGGCCAGGAGGCGTTTCTTCAGGACGTCCCGGCGTTTGGGCAATGGCTTGCGAGACGACCCAGGCCGACTCAACGGATCAGATTCTCTAGCGTCTGCCGATAACGCTGGCGCATCCGGGCTAGGGATTCGCCAAGTCCCTCTTTGGGCACGCCCAAATCCACGGGCGTGACGATCAGGCTCTTGCCGCTGACGGTGAGCTTCAGGGGCGTATGCGGGTCGATCCCCCAGGCGTCGATGATGGCCTGGTCGATCGGAAGCATCTGGCGATGACCATCGCGGTGCAGGGTCTTGAGCATGTCGTTCCTCCAATCCGGTCGATTGCCGTTTGTTATTGCTGCGTCTTCGGATTAGCCGCCTCCCTCGACCCGGGTCTCCTCGGCCTCGCCGGTGCGCTCCCAGCGGATGGGACCTTCCCCCAAGACCGCGGCGGCGTTCACCTGGCATCCCAGGATACCGCTCATGGAAGGTAGCTCGAACATGGGTCTTTGCAGCAGCCCTTCAAGAACGCTACGCAAACCCCGCGCCCCGGTGCCGCGGGCGATCGCCTTGCGGGCAATGGCGATCAAGGCGTCTGCGTCGAATTCCAGTTTAACCCCTTCGAAAGCGAACAACTGCTGATACTGGCGCACCAGTGCGTTGCGCGGCTCGGTGAGTATCCGCACCAAGGCCGCCTCGTCCAGATCGTGCAGGGCCACCACCACCGGGAAACGGCCGATAAACTCCGGGATCAGCCCGTAGCGGCGCAGGTCCTCCGGATGGGTTTCCTCGTAGAGCCTGGCGGAGTCTTCCGGGGTGCGCGCATCGGGGAGCTCGGCCTGGAATCCGATCCCGGCCGGACCCGGCTCCAGCCGGCGCTTCAGCACCCGCTCCAGCCCTGCAAAGGCCCCACCGACCATGAAGAGGATATTGCGGGTGTCGATCAGTGGGGCCTCGGCGTTCTCCTTGCGGCCCTTGGGGTGGATCTTAACTTGAGTGCCCTCTACGAGCTTGAGCAACGCCTGCTGGACCCCTTCCCCCGAGACATCCCGGGTGCCGTGGCTACCCTCCCCTACCCGGGCCAGCTTGTCGACCTCGTCGATATAGACGATGCCCCATTCGGCCGCCTCCCGGTTTCCGCCCGCCACGTCCAAGAGCCGGGCCAGGATCGACTCCACGTCCTCGCCGACATAGCCGGCCTGGGTCAGCGTGGTGGCATCGGCGATGACGAACGGCACCCCAACGATCCGAGCCAAGGTACTGGCGAGAAGGGTCTTTCCGGTGCCGGAAGGGCCGAGCATCAGGATATTGGACTTGTCGATCTCCACCCGCTCCTCGTCCAAGGCGCGGCGCGGGTTCCTGGCCTCCGCGGAGAGTCGTTTGTAGTGGTTGTAGACGGCCACCGCGAGGCACTCCTTGGCCAGCTCCTGACCGATCACATAACGGTCGAGCTGCTCCTTAATCTCCAACGGCTTGGGCGGGGTCTTGAGCGGCGCGGCGAGCGCCCGCGCCCGGCCCCAGCTCGCAACCACCTGATGTGCCAGGGCGACGCAAGCCTCGCAGATGTGGCCCTCCATGCCGGCGATCAGGGGGGTGTCGGTGCCCTGGGGCGTGCCGCAAAAGGAACAGGTATGCACCGTCTCGCTCATCGCCCGACCCCCGTATCGACCGCGTCTGCGGAATCGTTGGTGCCGCCGCCCGCACGCTCGCGAAGCGTGGCGATCCATGCCTTCTGGCAGTTGCGCTGGGCGCGCTCGACGAGCACC
The DNA here is from genome assembly GCA_963780725.1 of uncultured Gammaproteobacteria bacterium. Lineage (GTDB taxonomy): Bacteria > Pseudomonadota > Gammaproteobacteria > Chromatiales > Chromatiaceae > Thiodictyon. The sequence goes on along the minus strand of CAWACV010000001.1, from coordinate 1,128,736 downwards.
CCGCGGATCTGCTCCCGGGCCTTGGAGAACGGCATTGTGCGGGCGGGGCGTATCCGCTCGCAGAGCACCAGATGGAACCCGATCTCGCTCTCTGCCGGACCGCCGACCTCACCCTCCCGAAGCCGGAACAGGAGCGCATCGAGCTCCGGATAGAGCTTGCCGCGCACCGCATCCCCCAGCCGCCCCTCCTCCAGGGCGGTGGGACACTCCGAGTGCTTGCGGGCCAGTGCGCCGAAACGCTGGATCTGGCCGCTCCGCGGACCGCCTCGGGACTCGCGCAATCGCTCGGCGATGCGCTCGATGCGGGCCAGTGCGGCCTCTCGGCGGTTCTCCGGGAATGCATCGTTGACGGTAATCAGGATATGGCGGGCGGCGCGCCGCTCCGGGACCGTAAAGCGATCCTGATTCAGCTCGTAGAAGAGTCGCTCCTCAAGCTCGGTCGGCTCCGATCCGCGTGCACCGACCCGCTGCATGACCGCATCGAAGGTTAGCTCCCGGCGCAGTGCAGACTCCAGGATCTCGAGGTCCATCCCGTTACGCGCCAGGTCCGACTCGAATCCTGCGCAGTCGGCATAGCGCCCCCGGACCTCGGCCACGGCGGCACCGATGCGCTCGGGCGGGATGGTCGCGCCAGCGGCCTCCGGGGAGGCGAGGACCAGCTCCTCCAGCTCGAAGGTGCGCTGCGCCTGCCGGTGCGCCTCCGCCGTCTGCGCCGCATCCAGGGCCGAAAGATCGGCCTTGAAGCGCTCGGCGGCGATGCGCAGCAGGTGATATCGGAATTCGGGCCGGGGCTCGCCGGGCTGATCGGGCAAGGCTCTTTACTCCAGTGGCTAGTTGCAGTGGCTAGTGCTGTTCTGCCCCTTCAGGACCGATCGGGGCTGGCCCGCAGAACCCGGTATGTCGCGCCCAGTCGGGGCTTTGGGTTACGGACTACCCCCTGTCTTGGATGCATCACCCCGCATCCGCATCGGGACCGTCCAACGCCGACTCCGGGACCTGGAGCGGGTTGCGTCCGTCGAAATAGACGTGATAGGACACCCCGCCTGGGGCGTCTCGGATCACCTTCAGGACCTCGCCGACCGCGCCCTGCTCTACCAGCACCCGGCCCTGAATGCCGAGCGGGATGCGCGCGGTCACCCGGTCGCGAAACTCGAACCGGCTGGGAACCCAGGGGTCGGCGGCGAGCTGAAGCTCCTCTTCCCGGCACCCGACCAGTTTATCCTCGTTCAGAAAATGCACCGAGTAGACGATCTGATCTTGGAGGAAAGTCCCCACGTCGCGGACGAAGCCGGTGGACCCCCGCCGGATCAGGAGCGTGCCGGTCGCCAGCCCCGGATAGGTGCCGTCGTTGCGCACGTTGCGCAAGACGCGCACCTCCTCGCCATAATCAAAGACCGGGCGCACAGGGGATCTGACCAAGAAGGTCGCTCAAGGGCACCGACGCGGTCGGCGGCTCGTGCATGTGGAAGACCCGAAAGACCTTCTCGGTCAGTGCATCCGAGGTCACAAAGTCGCTGTAGGCGGCGGCGAGCCGCTCGGCATGCAGTGCATAGCGTCCGGCGGCCGAGTCCGGCATCTCGTCCACCTCCCCCAGGTAGTCGTGGAAACGCTGCAGGATATGCAGTCGGCTGACTTGCACGACCTTGGGGTCGTAGTCGATCCGGAAATAGTCCAGGAAGTCTTCCGCGCTGGAGAGCTCCTCCAGATCTGATTCGAAGTCGTCGTCGGTCATGGACATCCCCCTTAAGAGATAGCGAGTACGGCATTCCGCTCGACGTTGCGAGCAACCAAGCCCTAACAGGGCGCGACATCAAATTGCGATCTATCGGCCGAGTCCCGATGCCGCGCACTTTCAGCGATGGATAAAGCTCAGGTTCCCACCGGCCTGCTCCACCGCGGCCTGGGCGACGGCCGACTGGGCGAGGCTGCGCAGCTCCTTGATGCCAAGCCGATCGCTTAGGTCGATCTCGGCGATCTTGTCGAAGCGCGCCAGAGCCGCCGCCGGCTCGCCCAGGCGCATCAATAGATAACCTGAACCCTTGAGCGCCAGGAGCAGGAATCGGGTCATGGTCATGGAGACCAGGACCGAGCCCCCCAGGTCCGAGGGAGAGAGGTCCTGCCAGCGCCGGGGCAGCTCCAGCCGGGCGGCAGCCACCGCGATGGCGCGCTCGGCGGCAGCCAGCGCCTCCCGATAGCAGTGCCGATAATAGAAATACCGGTACAGGGCCACCAGCACGGTCAGATGCTCGGGCTCCAGGAAATAGGCACGCAGCAGGCTGTGCTCCGCGGACGGACTCCCATAGCGCTCCGCCGCCTGGGCAAGGAGCGACTCCACCTCCGGGGCCAGAGGCTCGTCGAAATACATGTCCTCGCCCGCGAATTCCAGAAGGTCCATGGGTCAGGCCTCCGCCGACTGTTGCATCTGGTGGGTTGGGTGCAAAGGGGGTTGATCCGGGGGCTCGCACACCTGAAGGGCATCGCAGACCCTGCACTCGTCTTCCGGGGCGGTGCCGCCCGGGAGACAGCCGTGGATACCCACCTGGTGCTCCAAGTGCCGGATGCGCTCCAGCAGACATTGGATGGCCCCGGCCACAGGGTCCGGAATCAAATGGTGCTCCAGGTCGATCCCCTGTGGATTGGGGTTCTGGGAGCGGCGGGTGCGCACCGTCTTGGCAGGGATACCGACCACGGTGCTGCCGTCCGGCACATTGCCGATGACCACCGAGTTGGCACCTACCTTGACATGGCTTCCCAGGACCACGGGACCCAGGATCTTGGCCCCCGCACCCACCACGCAGCCGTCGCCCAGGGTGGGATGCCGTTTGCCCTTGCGCCAAGAGGTGCCGCCTAAGGTCACCCCGTGATAGAGGGTCACGTCGTCTCCGACCTCCGAGGTCTCGCCGATCACCACTCCGGCCCCGTGGTCGATGAAAAAACGCCGGCCGATACGCGCCCCCGGATGGATATCGATGCTGGTCCAGATCCGTGCGAGATAGCTCACGAACCGCGGCAGCCAGCGCCAGCCACGCACCCACAGCGGATGGGCCAGGCGATAGAGGATCACCGCATGGACCCCGGGATAGGTGGTATAGACCTCGAAGCGATTGCGCGCAGCGGGGTCGCGGGCAAAGACGCTCGAGACGTCCTCGCCGATGACGGACCAGACTGCGGGGACGGCGGGCGCGGTCAGGATGGCCTCGGTCATTGTAGCGCCGCGCCCGGGTGCCCGATCTCGGTCAGGAACCGACGCAGGTCCGCGGTGCCCGGGGAGCGCTTGGTGCGGGTGACGAAGCGGCGAACAAGGGGCAGCACCCGCTCGGCGTGCTCGGGCTCGAGCGTCAGGCCCAGAATCTCCTCGTAGACCTTGAGCACGGAGCGCCGGCCCGAGTGCTTGCCGAGCACCAGACGATGCATACGCCCCATCTCGGCCGGGTCTATACCCTGGTAATTCAATGGGTCTTTGAGCATCCCGTCCACATGGATACCGGCCTCGTGAGTGAATGCGCCCTGCCCCACCAGGCTCTTATGCCAGGCGACGGGCTTGCCGGAGGCACGGGCGACCAGGGCTGAGAGGGTATGGAAGCACGACAGGTCAACCCCGGTGGCGATCCCCTGGGTGTGCTTGAGACCCATGGCGACCTCTTCCAAAGCCGCGTTGCCGGCCCGCTCTCCCAGACCGTGCACCGTGGTGTTGACATGGGTCGCGCCGGCGCGCACGGCGGCCAATGTGTTGGCGGAGGCGAGTCCCAGGTCGTCATGGGCGTGCATCTCGATCTCCAGGTCCACCATGGCGCGCAGATCCCGGATGCGCTCGTAGACGCCGAAGGGGTCCATCAGACCCACCGTATCGGCGAACCGGAAGCGGGTAGCGCCGGACTCCTGGGCGACGAGCGCGGCGCGCCAGAGGAACTCAGGCTCGGCCCGGGAGGCGTCCTCCGCACCCACGCAGACCTCGAACCCCAGGTCCAGGGCAGCCGGGACCAGGCGCCGGATGCGCTCCAGCACCCAGGTGCGGTCGCGCCCCAGCTTGCGCGCGATCTGCTGGTCCGAGACCGGCATAGACAGGTCCACCATGTCCGCACCCAGTCCGCGGCAGTGTGCCAGGTCCTCCGGGGTCATGCGCGCCCAGACCATGAGCCGGGCGGGGAGCTTGAGATCCACCAATGCGCGGATGGAATCGCGCTCCTCTTCGCCCATGGCCGGGATGCCCACCTCCAGCTCCGGCACTCCCAGATCCGAGAGTCCGCGAGCGATGGCGAGCTTCTCCGCCAAAGAGAAGGCGACTCCGGCGGACTGCTCGCCGTCGCGTAGCGTGGTGTCGTTGATGACGACTTGGCAGGTATGCATGCTTGGATGGGTCATTGGGCTCGTCCCCGAAGTTTGGCAGGAGACAAAGCAAACCCCGGGCCAGGTGCCCGGAACGGTGCCGTTTCAACGGGATGGTGCCGCATGCATGGGCGATCGGGGGTCAGGCAGACCGCCCCTGTCGGCTTTGCGACAAGCCGCCGTGCGCCTGCGCTGTTGCGGAGCCGACCCCTTTTGGGTCCAGCGCCCCGTGTTGGTGCAGCAGATCGGCATACCGGGGAAAGGCGGCAATGACCTCGGTTAAGGGGTCCGCGGAAGACCCTGTGATAGCATCGGCATCCTTGCCGCCCCACCCGCTGGACCCGGCTCCCCCAGATCGTCTCGCACGCATCCCATGGCTGTACAGATCCCCCGTGCCTGGTCCTGGCTCTTCCCTTTCATGTCCTGGCTCCCCGGCGTGCGCCGGGCGGATCTGCGGGCCGATCTGGTGGCCGCGCTCACCGGGGCTGTGGTGGTGCTGCCCCAAGGCGTCGCCTTTGCCACCATCGCCGGCATGCCCCCGGAGTACGGGCTCTATGCGGGCATGATCCCGGCCATGATTGCGGCGCTCTGGGGCTCCTCCCGGCATCTGGTTTCGGGGCCGACCACCGCGGCCTCGGTGGTGCTGTTCTCGTCGCTGTCGATCATGGCGGTGCCGGGGAGCCCGGACTATGTAATCCTGGCGCTCACGCTCACCTTTATGGTCGGGGTGCTGGAGCTGGCCCTGGGGTTCGCCCGGCTGGGTGCGCTGGTGAACTTCATCTCGCATTCGGTAGTGGTGGGCTTCACGGCGGGCGCGGCCTTTCTGATCGCCGCCAAGCAGCTCAAGCACTATTTCGGTCTGACCATGGACAGCGGGGGTCACTTCCACGACATCCTGATCCAGTTCGGACACCATGTCCTGGAAATCAACCCCGCCGCCACGGCGGTCGCGACCGTCACGCTGCTGGTCGGCATCGCGGTGAAACGCTGGGCGCCCAAGGTCCCGTACATGATCGCCGCCATGATCGCGGGGAGCCTGCTCGCGCTCGGGCTCGACTGGACCTTCGGGGCGGCAGCCACCGGCATCGCCACCGTGGGCGCGTTGCCCGCCTCGCTCCCGCCGCTCTCGGCCCCGTCCCTGACCCTGGACCATATCAAGCAGCTCGCACCCTCGGCCCTGGCGGTCACGCTCTTTGCGCTCACCGAGGCGGTCTCCATCGGCCGCTCGCTCGCCGCCCGGGGCGGCTACCGCATCGACGGCAACCAGGAGTTTATCGGCCAGGGGCTGTCCAACGTCGCCGGGGCCTTCTTCTCGGGCTATGTGGCCACCGGGTCGTTCAATCGCAGCGGGGTCAACTATGCCGCGGGCGCACGCACGCCGCTCGCCGCGGTCTTCGCCGGTCTGCTGCTGATGCTGATCGTGCTCCTGGTGGCACCGTTCGCGAGCTATCTGCCCAAGGCCGCCATGGCCGGGGTGCTATTCCTGGTCGCCTGGGGATTGATCGACTTCACGGAGATCCGCCACATCGTCCATGCCTCCAAGCGCGAGACCGGGGTCTTCCTGGTGACATTCCTCTCCGCGCTGTTCCTGGAGCTTGAATTCGCCATTTTCTCCGGGGTGCTGCTCTCCCTGGTGCTCTATCTGGACCGCACCTCCAAGCCCCGCATGGTCACCCTGGCCCCGGACCCGCGACTGCCCAACCGCGCATTCTCCTGCGAGCCGGAGGTCGTCCAGTGTCCCCAACTGCGCCTGGTGCGTATCGACGGGTCGCTCTTCTTCGGATCGGTCGCCCATGTGGAGCAGGGCTTCGACGAGCTACGCGCCCGGTTCCCGGAGCAGAAACACCTGGCACTGATCGCCGACGGCATCAACTTCGTGGACCTCCAGGGCGGACAGACACTGGTGCACGAGGCCGAGCGCCGTCGCGCGGCCGGCGGAGACTTGTATCTGATCAACGTCAAGCAGGGCCTGTGGGACGCGATGGAGCGTTGCGGCTGCCTGGACGCCACTGGCGCACGCAATGTATTCCAATCCAAGGAAGCGGCCATTACCGGCATCTACCAGAAACTCGACCGACGGGTCTGTGCCGGGTGCGATAAGCGGATTTTTCTGGAGTGCCGGGCTCAGGGGTAGTCGGTACCTTAGACGCAGAGACCCTGTTCAATCGACGCCTTACTGGCCTTAGGACCACTAACATGCCCAGTCCGATCCTGTCCCCTTGCGCCCTGCTCGCCGGCATCCTGGCATTGGCCGGCGCGGCGGCAGACGTCTCGGCCGACCAGACTCGCTACAGTGCCCAGACCGACGGCAGGCGATTGCAGCTCGATTATGGCTGGGTCGATCGGTCCGGCGCCCACACGCTGATGGTACAGCTGGATACGGCGGCCATCGAGGCCGCCCGCCGGGGATTCCGCGCCTATCGCCAGGCGGATCTTCAGGCGGCCGCGGATGCGGAGCTGGAGCGCCAGGTGGCCCGTGCGGTGACGGACCTGGAGCGGGCCTATCCTGGACTGGAGCTGGAGCTGACCGATGACCTGACGCTACGGTCCAGAATCGCCCCGCCAGCGGACTTCGAGGCACACCAGCGTATACTGTTCGATGCGGAGATGGACCGGGAGTCGGCGGCGATCGCGGCGGACTACCCGGGTGCCAGAATCGACCGGGACGGGCATGGGTCTTTCCAGGTCGAGGCGCGCTCCGACGCCGACGCGGCAGCGATCGGGCGACGGCTCCGGGCCGCTCAGGCACGCGCCAACGAAGCAGTGGCACGCCTGGCCGAGGAGACCAATACGCAGACCGACCGACGGGCCGGGCGGATCGGCCAGGAGATCCAGGCGGAGCTCAAGGCGATCGAGGAGCGCATGCGGACATTCAAGCTGGCCTATTTCCGGGAGCGGCTCTATCAGGTCGACCAAACCGGCGCGCTCTTGCCGGATTACCGGCGCATCGCCGAGCGCTCGCTCCCGGGTCTAGCCCCTTTGGCCAAGGCAATAGGCGCCCAGGTGCAGGGGCTACCCACCCGCGGTGCACTGACACAGGCACTCGGCTTCATCCAGACCATCCCTTACGATCCACTGGAGAACCGAGCCAACGATCCGGGGCTTCTGCCGCCGCTGGTGATGTTGGCCGAGAACCGGGGCGACTGCGATACCAAGTCGGTCGCCTTCGCAGCCCTGGCGCACCTGCTCTTTCCGGAGGTCCCCTCGGCCCTGATCCTGGTGCCGAACCATGCCTTGCTCGCACTGGGGCTCGATCCTGAGCCGGGGGACCGGGTGGTGCACTACCAGGACAGGGACTGGGTGTTGGCAGAGCCCGTGGGTCCCGGTACCCCGCCGGTGGGTCAGATCGGCGAGGAGTCCCCCGCGGCACTTGACCAATCCGCCGATGTGGTCCCGTTGTTTCCTTAAACGATCGGGTCCAGGAGCGACGCCGTGCATTGCCCGAGCCCCGTCTGTCCGCGCACCCTGGCCGCCGCCGTCGGCCTTGGGATCTTTGCCCTCGCCTCGGCGGCGACCCCGCCCGCCGGCACCGCGGACCTGACCATCGCAGCCGGACCCGACGGGGTGCAGGTGGAGCTCATCGCCCCCGCGGCCACACTGATCGGCTTTGCAGGCAAGCCACGGACTCCGGACCAGCGCGAGACCCTGGCGCTCGCGGTGGGGAACCTCAAGACCGGCGACGGGCTGATACGCTTCAACACCCAGGCATTCTGCCGTCTGGAGGACGCGCGGGTGGACGGGGACCCGAAAGCACCCAAGGGCCAGACGGCGGACCTGGGAGCGAGCTATCGATTCGTCTGCGAGCAGCCTGAGGCATTGTCGTCCGCCGCCGTGGCGCTCTTCCTGGGTTTCCCGGCCCTGGAGCGGGTGCGGGTGCACTACCGGACGCCCCGCGGCCAGGGGGAGGCACTGCTCATCCCCCGAAACCCGGTGGTGTCCTTCGTGCCACTGGGCCAGTAGTGCATCGTGCGTCAGGTGAAAAGCGTCAGAACGCCCGTATAGCCGTAAAGGCGGTCCTGGGAGATCTCGCCGTTGGCGTAGAACCCGACCAAAGGGAAGTCCCCCAGGGTGTCGCGGATCTGCACAAGCTCCGCGGAATCCGGACCGAAGAGGTTGGCCCCGCGCCCCAGGCAGGAGCAATAGATGCCGCCTCTGGGCGGGGCGCCAAGCCGACCCTTAAGCGTGCGCAGCATGCGGTCCAGGTCGTCCCGGGCGGTGGCTGCATCGCGCCGACAGAACATCAGCTGGCGGCCCTGCTCCAGCACCTCGCCGACCGCCACCAGACCCTCGTTGGGGTCGATTCCCACCAAGTTGCGCACCAGATAATCTCCGGTGTCGGAGCCGGCAATGGGCAGGCCGACGAAGACGGTGCCGCCGATGCGCATCAGGTCGCGCGACAAAAGCTCCCCAATATCCTCTTTCAATACATCCAGCGCCGGCCGATCGTCCAGCGTCACCAGAATATTGCGCTGGCACTGTGTGATGTTGCGGTGCGGACCAATGGGCGAGCACCCCTGGCTTAAGCGAGTCAGCAGACCGACTTCCTGCGCGAACAGTACTCCGGAGACCCCGCCCGTTGTCAGACCGTTGGCGATGGTATAGACAGTGCCGCGGGAGCTGGCGAGCCCGCCCACCAGGAATCCCGAAGAGGTACGCCCGGCGATCTCGGGGATCAGCGCGTCGATTCGGCGGTTGGCCGGGTCCCCGTGGACCAGTCCGAGCATGGGCCGATGCTCGCGGATCCAGTGCGCAGTGTGCGCGTCGAAGGCGTCCAGGTCCTCGGTCACGCTGGGGAAGACCTTGAACCCCCCGGGCGGGAGCTCTGCCAGCATCAGGGCCGCCGCAGGCTCCTCGTAATACTCGGTCCCGGTGGCGCAGATCCCGATCCCGACCGCACCCACCCAGTCGCGCACCCCGGTCGCCGCGGTCACATGGTCGAGCAGCGCCCCGAGGTCGTCAGCCAGGGAATCCGTGACATAGAGGAATCCCAGATTGGCCGCGGCCGGGACCGGTCCGAGCCGGGTCAGACAGGCGTCGGCGATCTGGCGCCAGTCCTCGCCGTCGGCATGTGCGAAGCGGAAGGGGGTCATGCGTGGGTACTCCGCGAATAGGCGCTGCTGTCGGTCAGAAATAGATTAGCTGCTGTGGCTATCTTGGTGCTGGCGACCTCATGCGATGTCGGCCAGGTCGCCTTTCTCCTGGAGCCAGCCCCGCCGGTCGGCGGCGCGCTTCTTGGCGAGCAGCATATCGAGCAGGTTGTTGCTGCCGTCGTCCGCCTCAACCGTCAGCTGGACCAGTCGGCGGGTATCCGGATGGATGGTGGTCTCACGCAGTTGGGCCGGGTTCATCTCGCCCAAGCCTTTAAAGCGTTGGACGTTGACCTTGCCCTTGATGTGCTCCGCCGCAATCCGGTCCAGGATGCCCTGCTTCTCCCCGTCGTCCAACGCATAGTAGACCTGCTTGCCCACGTCGATGCGATAGAGCGGGGGCATGGCCGCATAGACATGACCCTCGGACACCAGCCGGCGGAAGTGCTTCAGGAATAGCGCGCAGAGCAGCGTCGCGATGTGCGCCCCGTCCGAGTCCGCGTCCGCCAGGATGCAGACTTTGCCGAAGCGCAATCGCGCCAGATCGTCGCTCCCCGGGTCTACCCCGATGGCGACCGCGATGTCGTGAACCTCCTGAGAGCTCAAGACCTCGGTGTGCTCCACCTCCCAGGTGTTCAGGATCTTGCCGCGCAGCGGCAGGATTGCCTGGAACTCCCGGTCCCGAGCCTGCTTGGCGGAGCCCCCGGCGGAGTCCCCTTCCACCAGAAACAGCTCGCTGCGGTCCGGATCCGTGGAGGTGCAATCCGCGAGCTTCCCGGGCAGGGCCGGACCCTGGGTGATCTTTTTGCGGGTGACGGTGCGCCCGGCGCGCAGACGCGCCTGGGCGGCGGCGATGGCGATCTCCGCGATCCGCTCGCCCTCCCCCACGTGCTGGTTGAGCCAGAGACTAAAGGCGTCCTTGACCACCCCGGAGACGAAGGCCGCGCACTCCCTGGACGACAGCCGCTCCTTGGTCTGGCCCGAGAACTGGGGATCGATAAGTTTCACCGAGAGGATATAGGAGAGTCGTCCCCAAACATCCTCCGGGGCCAGCTTGACCCCCCGGGGAAGCAGGTTGCGAAACTCGCAAAACTCCCGCACCGCCTCGGTGAGCCCGCTGCGTAGCCCGTTAACGTGGGTACCGCCCTGGACCGTGGGAATCAGGTTCACATAGCTCTCGGCCACGGGGTCTCCGCCCTCCGGGAGCCAGGCAAGCGCCCAGCTCGCGGCCTCGGTCTTGCCCACCATATCGCCCACGAAGGGCTCGGCCGGGACCGTCTCGCGCTCGCCCAAGGTCTGGATCAGATAATCCTTAAGCCCGTCCTGGTAGCACCACTCCAGGGTCTCCCCCGTGGTCTCGTCGCGGTAACGCACGGCCAGTCCCGGGCACAGCACCGCCTTGGCCTGAAGCAAGTGGATCAGCGGTTTAGGTGCGAATTTTGGGGTGTCGAAATACTTGGGGTCGGGCCAGAAGCGCAGCCGGGTGCCGGTGCGCGAGCGCGCCACCGTGCCGACCTCGGAGAGCGCGCTCGATTTGTCCCCATGGGCGAAGGCCATATGGTGCTCGCGCCCGCCCCGACACACCCAGACCTCCAGTCGGGCGGACAGCGCATTGACCACCGAGACGCCCACCCCGTGCAGTCCGCCGGAGAACGTATAGCTCCCGCCACCGAATTTGCCCCCGGCATGGAGCTTGGTGAGGATCACCTCGACCCCCGGGATACCCTGCTCCGGGTGGATATCCACCGGCATGCCACGACCGTCGTCGCTCACCTCCAGCGAGCCGTCGGCATGGAGTGTCACCTCGATGGCGTGCGCATGGCCCGCCAGGGCCTCGTCCACGCCGTTGTCGATGACCTCCTGGGCCAGGTGGTTGGGACGGGTGGTGTCGGTATACATGCCCGGGCGCTTGCGCACCGGGTCGAGGCCGCTTAAGACCTCGATGGCTGAGGCGTCGTAATTTCCTGACATGGACGAATCGGATCTTCCTTACGGATCGAGGCCGCGAGCGGCCTGGCAGGACTCGACGATCGAGCCCGCATGTTGGGTATCGAACGGGATTATTCAGGACTCGCAGGACGATGGGTCAATATCCGGCGGATGGACAATCCTGCGAATCCTGTCCGTTTTACGCTTCGACGATCAAGGCGCCGCATGGCGACCGGCGGTATCTCGCCGACACGGCTGACCAGGCCGCGGGGAGGTCCCGAAGCCAGGACCCACGGTTTGACCGCAAAACCCCGGTACGCTACCGTAGCTCGAAACCTTGATGCAAACTCGATGACCCAGGCACCGGACTCCGCAGCCCCTCCTTTCGAGCAGTCGCTTCACGCGCTTGAGACCATCGTCGACGCACTGGAGCGCGGCGACCTGACGCTCGAAGAATCCCTCGCAGCCTTCGAGCGCGGGGTGACACTCGCCCGCACCTGCCGGCAGACCCTGGACGCCGCGGAGCAACGGGTTCGCATCCTCGCCGAGAACCGCGTCGACGCGGCCCCCGAACCCTTCGAGACATTCCGTTAAGCCCATGACCGACACAGAGCTGGACGCCTTCCGGACCCGCTGCCAGGCCCGCATTCAGGCCGCACTCGAACAACTGCTGCCCGCGCCACAGATCGAGCCCGCCCGGCTCCACGAGGCCATGCGATACGCGGTGCTGGGAGGCGGCAAGCGCATCCGCCCACTGCTGTGCTATGCGGCCGGCGAGGCGCTTGGCGTCTCCCCTGCCCTGCTGGACCGGCCAGCGGCGGCGGTGGAGATGATCCACGCCTATTCGCTGATCCACGACGACCTACCGGCCATGGACAACGACGACCTGCGTCGGGGCCGGCCTACCTGTCACCGCGCATTCGACGAGGCGACCGCCATCCTCGCGGGCGACGCGCTTCAGACCCTGGCCTTCCAGACCCTGGCCGAGGCCACCGATCTCCCCCCTCAGGCGCGGGTCGCCATGATCGAGACCCTGGCCCAAGCCAGCGGCTCCCGCGGCATGGCCGGAGGCCAAGCACTGGACCTGGCGGCGGAGGGGCAGGACCTGGACCGGGTGCGCCTGGAGCACATCCATATCCACAAGACCGGTGCACTGATCCGCGCCGCGGTCCGCCTGGCGATGCTGGCAGACGGTCCACTGGACGCCGACCGTGCCGAGCGACTGGACCGCTATGCCAAATGCGTCGGACTGGCCTTCCAGATCCAGGACGACGTGCTCGACGTGGAGGGCAACACCGGCGAGACCGGCAAGACCGGCGGGCGCGACCAGGATCTGCATAAATCCACTTACCCATCCGTGGTAGGGCTCAGCGAGGCCAAGGAGATGGCGGCCAACCTGCTGGAAGAGGCACTCTCGGCGGTGTCGGTCTTTCCGCGTGCCGCTCCCCTGCGCTGGATCGTGGAGGCGCTGATCGGGCGTACGGGCTAACACCGCCCCACCCTGGCGCAAGTGCCGAGCCGAACGGCCTTGCAAGCCCGGATCGCCCCGCGGCGCAGTCCGCCCGCAGTTGTCTTAAGCCCCCGGGACACCAAATTCGACTCAAGTCCCCCGCACCCTCCCTCACAGATCCCCAGGAAAAGCCCGGTCGCGACGACCCGCCGAGGTAGCCATCCCATGGAGCAAGCGCTCGAACTCACCTGTCCCGCAGCCCCCAGCATCGCCGATGTCCAGGGCAGCGCGGACACCCGACGCATCGCCATCGACAAGGTGGGGATCAAGGACATCCGTCACCCGGTGCGGGTGCGCGACCGCTCGGGCGTGGAGCAGCACACCGTGGCCACCTTCAACATGTACGTGTACCTGCCCCACAACTTCAAGGGCACCCACATGTCCCGCTTCGTGCAGATCCTGAATCACCAGGAGCGGGAGCTGAGCGTGGGCTCGTTCAAGGAGATGCTTGCCGAGATGTCGGGCAGGCTGGAGTCAGAGGCCGGGCATATCGAGATGCGCTTCCCGTTCTTCATCAATAAACGCGCCCCGGTGACCGGGGTCGAGAGCCTGCTCGACTACGATGTCACCTTCATCGGAGAGATCCGCGATGGCCATGCCACGTTAGACATCAAAGTAGTGGTGCCGGTGACCAGCCTGTGCCCCTGCTCCAAAGAGATCTCGGCCTACGGCGCCCATAACCAGCGCTCCCATGTGACGGTGCAGGTACGCACCCGGGGCTTCGTCTGGATCGAAGAGCTGATCGAGATGGTCGAGCGCGAGGCGTCATCCGAGCTTTACGGGCTGCTCAAGCGCCCGGACGAGAAATATGTCACCGAGCGCGCCTACGATAACCCCAAGTTCGTGGAAGACATGGTACGCGACGTAGCCACACGGCTGAACCGCGACGAGCGCATCGCGGCCTATATCGTGGAATCGGAAAACTTCGAGTCCATCCACAACCACTCCGCCTATGCGCTGATCGAGCGCGATAAGGAGGCGGAGGCGCGGATTGCGGAGGCGTCGCTGTAGACCGGGCGCGGCCGTTAACCGCAACGGGCTAAACGCTCTGCCCACCGAACAACCGTACCTCCACCGCATGCTCCCGCCGATCGTCGAGCAGGGCAATCGCCGACCCCTCGCATTCGACGCCATCGACCGCAATGCGCGACGCGTCCGACCCGGCGGGCGCTCTGGTCACCGCGATCCGGTATATGGTCTCGCGATAGCGGTAGCTGAGCTTGAACCCGTCCCAATCCGTCGGGATACATGGCGCCAACTCCAGACGGTCTCCGGTCAACCGCAGCCCCAGCAGAGATTCCAGGATCAAACGATACATCCAGCCTGCGGAACCCGTATACCAGCTCCATCCGCCGCGGCCGATATGGGGCGCCACCCCATAGACGTCGGCCGCGACCACATAGGGCTCGACCTTGTAAATGGCCACCCCCTGAGGCGTTTGCGCATGACCGATGGGATTGATCATGGCAAACAGCTCCCAGGCGCGCCGACTGTCGCCCAATTGTGCGAAGGCCATGGCAGCCCAGATCGCGGCATGGGTGTATTGCCCGCCGTTCTCTCTTACGCCCGGGACATAGCCCTTGATATAACCGGGATTCAGCTCGGAGGTATCGAAGGGCGGATCCAGCAATTGAATCAACCCATGATCGCGGCGCACCAGTCGCGCATCCAAGGCATCCATCCCTAAGCGCGCGCGCTCTCTATCGCCGGCACCGGAGAGCACCGACCAACTTTGGGCGATAGAGTCGATCTGACACTCGGCATTGGTCGCAGATCCGAGCGGTGTCCCATCGTCGAAATAGGCGCGCCGGTACCAGCCGCCGTCCCATCCGTACTGCGCGATATTCGCACGCAGTTGCTCAGACTCGCGCTGGCAGCGCTCGACGAAGGGGAGGTCGCCCTGCAAGTGCGCAATCTCCGCAAACCTCGTCAGCACATCGTAGAGGAAAAAGCCGAGCCAGACGCTCTCGCCCCGGCCCTTGATCCCCACCAGATTCATGCCGTCGTTCCAATCCCCGGAGCCGATCAGCGGCAGGCCATGCTCGCCGACCCTCAGACCGTGAAGGATAGCGCGCACGCAGTGCTGGTAGAGACTCGCCGACTCATCGGAACGGACTGGTAGATCGTAATAGGAATCGTCCTCCCCGCCGACGAGTCGGCCCTCCAGGAAGGCCACCGGCTCATCCAGCACGCCGGTATCCCGGGTGGTCAGGACATAGCGGGCGGTTGCCAGGGGCAGCCAGAGATAGTCGTCCGAGCAGCGCGTGCGTACCCCGCGGCCAGAGGGCGGATGCCACCAGTGCTGCACATCGCCCTCCCGGAACTGACGGCTGGCGCAGAGCAGCAGGTGCGCACGCACCAGCGCGGGCTCGGCGTAGATCAGGGCCATGGTGTCCTGGAGCTGGTCTCGGAACCCGAAGGCGCCCCCGGACTGGTAGTAGCCGCTACGCGCCCACAGTCGGCAGGCCAGAGTCTGGTACAGGAGCCAGCCATTCGCCAGTAAATCGAGCGAGCGGTCGGGGGTTTCCACCTGCACGGCCCCCAGGGTATGCGCCCAGTGGCGGCGTACGGCGTCCAGTGCCGCCCGCGCCGCGGAGGCACCGCGGTAGCGCTGAATCAGGGTCGCGGGGTCCGCCTCGCCGGGTCCGCCGGCCACGCCAAGCCGGAAGACGACCTCATGGGTCTGACCCGGGGCCAGCTCGAAGCCTACCTGGATCGCGGCGCAGGCATCCATCCCCGCCCCGACCCTGCCGGACAGTCGTGCCCGCGCGAGCGCTGCCGGATTTCGCAAGGTCCCGTTGCGCCCGATGAATTCGGTGCGGTCTCCGCTGCGGGTGCAGAGGGTATCGTCCACGTCGAAAAAGGCCACGCGCTCGCCCAGCTCGGCGTTATAGGGATTGCGAGCCAGCAGCGCGCCGCTCGCCGGGTCGATCTCGGTGACCACATGCAAGGTCGTCTTCGGGCGCAGATCGCCGAGCACCCACTCCACATAACCCGTGGCGGACAACCGGCGCGTCTGGCCCGACTCGTTGCGCACTTTCAACACCGAAAACTTGACCGGCGCGTCCACCGCGACATAGACCCAAAGCTCCGAGCGAATACCGTCCTCGCTGTGCTCGAAGACGCTATAGCCAAAGCCGTGACGCGTGCGGTATGGCGTGCTACCGCAGGCCGGTAGCGGCGTGGGCGACCAGAAGTCGCCGGTTTCTTCGTCCCGCAGATACAGGGCCTCGCCGCTCCCATCGCTCACCGGATCGTTCTGCCACGGCGTGAGACGGAGCTCATGGGCGTTCTCGCTCCAGGTGTAGGCGCCGCCGGCCTCCGAGACGACAGTCCCGAAGTGCGGATTCGCGAGCACATTCGCCCAGGGCGCAGGCGTCGCCTCCCCGGGTGCGGTGGTCACCACATATTCGCGTCCATCCCGGGCAAAGCCCCCCATCCCGTTGAAGAACAGCAGATCGCTCCGTGGCGGGCTCGCCGCCGGGGGCTCGGCCCAGCGCGTGCGGGTCGGCCTGAAACGCGGAATCCGTTTGTTGATCGGATCGCGCCGGCCGAGCTGCTCCGCCAAGGTGCCGTACCGATCGCTGAGAACGGCGCGTGCCACCGTTTGGAACAGGACGCGGTCCTCGTCCGAGATCTGATCCGCGGTGCGCACGAAGATGCCGCCGGGCCGATCCATGACATGCGCCTCCACACCTGCCGCAATCAGACCCATCACCTGATCATGGAGTTGCCTGCGATAACCGCCTCGGTCTTCGTTCCAGATCACCAGGTCCACGGTCAGTCCCTTCAGACGCCAATAGGCGTGGGCCTGCACCAGTTGGCGGGCCAGCTCGACGTTGGCCGGATCGCCGATCTGCAGCAATACGATCGGCACATCGCCTGACACCGCATGGCTCCATAGTCCGGATTGCCCGCGGCGGTTCCTGGCCAGCACGCCGGGCTCGCCGCGCAGCGAACCGCTGGAATAAAGGATGGCGCTGGCCAAACGCCCATAGAGCTGCACCTCGGCCTGAGTGGTATTGAGCTGGCGCAGCAGCACCTGGCTGTGGGTCCAGGCGAGATCGAAGACGCGATCGGCAAGCCGTTGATCCTGATACTTCGCGACCAAGCCCAGGGCGATCTCGCGGGTTTCTCCGATGCCTGAGACCATGTCGATGGTGGCGGTCTGATCGGGGTCGAGAGCGATGCGATAACGGATGGCGACGATCGGATCGAGCACCGACCCCGCAGCCCCGGAGAGCACCGCGCCCGCATCCATGGCCCGGGGCGCGGCAACCGTCCGCCCTCGCCCGATGAAGCGCGCGCGATCGGTCTCATAAGACACCGCACCGCAATCCGCCCCGCGGACCGCCATCAGATGCAGCATCCAGGGCGAAGACTCGCCCTGGGAGCGCGGCCGGCGGGTACAGAGGATGGCCGGTTGCGGGTGGAGGATCTCGGTCTGCACAAAGAGGTTGCTGAACGCCGGGTGCAGCGCGTCCGAGGCAGGCGGGGCGAGCACGACCTCCGCGTAGCTCGTGACCTCGATCTCGCGGCGGGTCCGGGCACGGTTGATAATGCAGACCCGGCGCACCTCGATGTCGTCTTCCGGCGAGACGGCGATCTCGGTATGGCAGTCCAGCTCCCGATCATGGCGGCGAAACTCCGCACGTCCCTTCGAGAAGATCGCCTCGTAACGGTCCGGTTGTTGGCGCGTCGGCTGGTAGGCGGTAGACCAGACATCGGCGCTCGCCACGTCCCGGAGGTAACAGAAAGTGCCCCAGGGGTCGCAGGTGGTGTCTTCGTGCCAGCGGGTAACCGCCAGGTCCTTCCAACGGCTATATCCGCCGCCCGCGTTGGTCACCATCACATGGTATCGACCGTTCGACAACAACTGAACCTGAGGTACCGGCGTATTGGGGGTGCCGAATACCCGTACCGGGGGCTCCTGACCGCTCGAGGCCATGCGATAGTCGCTCAGCTCTCCAGCGGCCTCGGAATAGAACGCGGGGGTCTTGGGGACGCGCTCTTGAAGCAGCAGGGCGGTCGCCTGAAACAGGGGTGCCGACGCGAAGCGCCTTTGCATCGGGCGGTCCAGCAACAGCGAGGCCAGCGACAGGAAGCTCATGCCCTGGTGATGGGCCATATAAGAGCGCACCACCGCGCCCGACTGCCCGCGCGGCAACCGTGAGGGCGTATAGTCGATCGCCTCGTAGAATCCGAAGCGGCCCGCTAGCCCGAGGACCTCAAGCCGCTGCAGGTTCGCGCACGCGGCCTCGGGCGCCACCATCAGCGCAAGCGCGGAGGCATAGGGGGCAACCACCAGATCCTCGGCGAGTCCGCGCTTGAGGCCCAGGCCAGGCACGCCGAAGGCGCGATACTGGTAATTGAGCTGGGCGTCGACCGTGTTGTAGCCTGACTCGGACAGCCCCCAGGGTACGCCGCGCAGCTTGCCATAGGCGATTTGCCTGGCCACCGCCGCCTGATAGGTGCGGTCGAGCAGTGTGCCCTCGTAGGTCGGCATGACCAGCAAGGGCATGAGGTACTCGAACATCGATCCGCTCCACGACAGCAGCGTCGGCTCCCCGCTGGTATTGGTCAGGAGCCGTCCCAGTGCAAACCAGCTCTCCTGAGGCAGTTGGCCCTGTGCAATCGCCACGAAACAGCCCAAACGGGCCTCCGAGGCAAGCAGATCGTAGAAGCTGTCGTCGCGCCGCCGCTCGCCGACGTTGTAACCGATCGCCAGCAAATGACGCGCCTCGTCATAGAGGAAGTCGTATTCCACCTCGGATAGCTGGCCGGCTTGCAGGGCCAGGTCGTCGATCAGGCCGATCCGCTCGCGGGCACGGCGACTGGCCTCCTTCAGCAGCGGTTGCAGTGCGCCGAGCCGATCGCGCCCCTCGGCAGACGGCTCCGAGCCCAGCCGCCGCTCGATGACCGGCAGGAGCTCCGATTCGAGCGTGACCAGCTGCCGCAGGGTCGCGACCGCGTCGAGCCGGTCCAGCTCCTGGGGGTATCCGCGGGCGTCGTCGAGCGGCCCGGAAGCGAGGGGCGGGGCCGCGAGCCAGGGAGCGAGGTAGAGCAGATCGTCCAGGGCGATACGGCATTGGCTGGCCAGTGTCTGCGCCCATCCGCGCGCTTCGCCCTGGGTGTTCGCATCCAGACCGCGGGCGGCGCTCTCGGCGGCGCTCGCCCAGTCGTCGAGGCACTGGCGCGCCGCTCCCAGGGTGGTTGGACGCTCGGGGGACCTTGGGCTCAGCGTCTCGCGAAATGGCGCGAGTGCAGCCGGCAAGACGCCCTTCAACGCATCCGCCAGGATACCGAAGGTATCGCCGATCCCATCCAGCCAGCGCGGCCCCAGGATCGGCTCGTCGACGAGCGCTAACAGGCCCGGCTGCAAGGTCAGCAGACTGCCCGCGAGGTTGCCGCTGTCCACCGACGAGATATACATCGGCTGCAGTGGCTTCAGCGACTGGGTGTCGTACCAGTTATAGAAATGGCCCCGGTGCCGCTCCAAGCCCCCCATGGTGTGCAACGCCTCGCGCGTGCGCTCGAGGAGTCGTCCCGTCGGGATGTACCCGAAATCGTGCGCAGCCAGATTCGCGAGCAGCGCAAGCCCCATGTTGGTCGGAGAGGTGCGATGGGCGACCGCGGCCAAGGGATGCTCCTGCACATTGTCTGGCGGCAGCCAATGGTCGTAAGGGCCGACGAAGGTCTCGAAGAAGGCCCAGGTCTTGCGCGACAGGGTGCGCAGAAAGCGGGTTTGGTCCGCAGTCAATCGGCTCGCGCGGCGCGTCAGCGGGCGACTCATCCACCACGCGATGACCGGCGATGCGAGCCATAGCAGCAGGATCGGACCCGCTGCGGTCAACGCTTGCGGTCTGGCGAGCGCCAAACCCAGGGCCGTGAGCGCGGATAGCGCGGGGGCGACCCACATGATCCGGTAGAAGGCGACGAGCCCCCAACGGCTGCGCTCCAGATCGCCCGACGAGGTCCATTCCAAGAGCCCCCGGTGTGCGACATGCATCCGCCAGAGGGTGCGGACCGCCGCGTCCAGGCTATAAAACGCCTCGTAGGGGAGACAGACGATCGCGTATGCCGCCTGCGCCAATTGCTGGACCGCGGCACGTAGGGCGGCGGCGAGATGCTGGCTCCAACGCACATCGCCCGCCTTGCGCAGCAGGCTCAGAAGCGCCGTCAGAAACGACGGGATCAGGATGATGCCGAGCACCGCCAGGGTCCAGGCCCAAGCGGACGACAACAGCATCCAGCCCAGCACGAACAGCAGTGTCAGGGCGGCGGGCACCAGGCTGCGCCGCAGGTTGTCGGCGAGCTTCCAGCGCGACAGGGCCGAGAGCGGATTCTTGCGTCGCCGTCCCTCCAGATCGGGCACCCGCGGCAGGATCCAGCAGGCAATCTGCCAGTCCCCGCGTATCCAGCGATAGCGGCGGCTCACGTCGGCGCTGTAGCAGGCCGGATGCTCCTCGTATAACTGTACGTCGCTGATGAGCCCCGAGCGCGCGTAGCATCCCTCCAGCAGGTCGTGACTGAGGATTCGGTTCTCCGGCATACGCCCGGCGAGGGCCTGCTCGAAGACATCGACATCGTAGATTCCCTTACCGATGAACGAGCCTTCCTGGAACCAATCCTGGTAGACATCGGAGATGGCATGAGTATAGGGATCGATACCTGCATCGCTGCCGTACAGTCGCACATAGTGGGAGCGGTTAGCGCCCGGCAGGCTCACTCCCACGCGCGGTTGGAGAATACCGTAGCCCTCGCAGACGCGCTGCCGGCGCGCGTCGTAGCGCGCACGATTGAGCGGGTGTGCCATCGTGCCGACCATCTCTTGTGCGGCGTCGCGCGGGAGCTGGGTATCGGTGTCCAAAGTAATGACATATTGGACGTTCGCCAGGATTGCGATATCGCCGACGATCCGCGAGAAGCGGTCATGACCGCCGCCGCGCAGCAGCGCGTTCAAGTCAGCCAGCTTGCCTCGCTTGCGCTCGTAACCCATCCAGACCCGCTCTTGCGGGTTCCAACGGCGCGGGCGGTGGAACAGGAAGAAGCTGTCGCCCTCGTCGCGCCGATATCTTTCGTTGAGCGCTGCGATCCGCAGCACGGCCAATTGCACCAGGGCCTCGTCCCCCGGTAGCGCCTCCTGCGCCGCATCGCGAAAATCGGTCAGCAGGCCAAAGTGCAGGCTGTCGTCCCGATTGGCCAGAAACCGGACCTCCAGTGCCTCGACCAGATCCTCGATACCCTGCGGGCTGGTCAACATCGTAGGCGTCACCACCAGGGTGCGCACCTCCGGCGGAATACCTTCGGAAAAGTCCATGCGCGGTAGCGGATAGGGCGTCGCCAACAGAGTCGCAACCCAATTCACCAGCGCCACGGCCTGATGACTCGTGCCCAGAAGCGCTGGGACCGCCAGCAGCGCGAGCAGCCAACCCGGGAACCCATCGTGTTGCGCCATCGCCAGCAGGCTCCCGGCGAACAGTGCGCAGAGCAGCGCGATGGCGCCCAGATACAGCGGCAAAGTGAGCGCACGCCCCCGCCGTTGCAGAGCATGCAGGGTGCACAGGCGCGCCTGCGACCGGCGCTCGAGCGCCAACAGGCCACCGTCGATCAGGAAAAACCCCACGTGCCCCATCCGCTCGCCGCCGTCCGGCCGAGCCGCGCCCTCCTGCGCCAACGCAATGGCCTGCTGTGCCACCTCCACTTCCGAGAATACGCTTTCCTTGGCCACCTTCTCCACAACATGCCGATACCGATCCCGGGTGGCAAAATCCATCCTGCCGTAGACACCGGCTGGATCGTCGCGCAGGGTACGCTCGACCTCGCTCATGGTCTCCACGAACTCGCGCCAGTTCATCGCCCCCAAGAACCGAAGACTCCCGATACTATTGCCGATCGACACCTGGTCTGCGGCCTGTTGTTGATTCTCCACCTGAACCATCTGCTCGATCGTCAGGCCGGTCTCCGCAAGCTGCTGCTCCATCCAGGTCAGCGGTAAAGCCAAGGCAGGACTCTGGCCCTGGAGTCGCCGTGCCAGCTCTGCGACAAAGGCACTGGACATCGGCGGGTTCGACCGTGCCATATCGGCAATCGTCAATATCAGATTCTTCGGGTCGCTCTCGGCCATCGCAGTCATCCGATCGGCCCATCCGTCGGCCAGGCTTTGCTCGGTTCTGCCACCGGCGACGCGGGCGGCGACGCGACGGAGATTCTCGATCAGCGCGAGTCGCAACATGATCGGGATGGCCCACAGCTCGCCGAGCTTCAGGGTGGAGACCGTCTGGTAGGCAGCGACGAAGCGACCGAGATTCTCCGGATCCACCCGGCCATCGCCATGGGCGATAATCTCGAGCGCGATATCGTAGGCCCGGGGCAGCCCGACCGATGGGCCGTTGCGCAGCCTCGGCAGCTCCCGGCTGTACCCTTTCGGCAGATGCCGCTTGGCGGTGCGGATCTGCTCCTCGATCAGCCAGAAATTGTCCAGCAGCCACTCCCCCGCTGGCGCAATTCGGCGGTTCTCGGTCACTGCGACCATGAGCAGCCGACACACGCCGATCAGCACCTTTTCATTTTCGGTAAGCCGATCCAGAAGGCGGTCCGGTGCATGTCTCCGAGCTAAACTATGCGAGGCCGCGAGCGCCTTGCCGTGCTGCTCCATCTGAACGGCACTGAATAGCTCGGCGCGCAGCGGCGGCTCGTCGCCAACATACGCGTTTGTGAAGCCGCCGCCAAAGAGCCTCGCCCGCCATTGAAGCGCGTTATCCCGAATACTCATATCGCCCCGGACTCCTTGATCGGACTCCGCGAGAGACGCGTCGCCCGCATCTCTCCCGGCTGTGCGGTGGGTTGCCGCCGCGGCACCTCCCAATGGACAGGCAAACAATCCGACGAAGAGCGCCTTACCCCATCGGATCGGAGCTCCTCCCGTCGCATGCGTTCGTTCGCCAACAAATAGGGCACTCCCGACTCAGCCCTTCTGCAGCAAATTGCGCAGATCGCCAATCGCCGCATTGACCTGGGAGATATAGGAGGCCATCACCAGCGAATGATTGCTCATCGGCCCGAAGCCGGTGCCGTTCAGGATCATCGGACTCCAGACCGAGTCCTGGGTGCTCTTCAGCTCGCGCGTGATCTGCTGCATGGACACCAGGGCGTTCTTATCCTTGAGAACGGCTCCGAAATCGATCTCGATCGCCTGGAGAGTATGCAGCAAGGCCCAGGTGTAACCGCGCGCCTCGTAGAATACATCGTCGACCTTGAGCCAAGGCGTCTTGGTCTGCGACTGGGCCGGGACCTGCGTCGACTGGCGCGCGCTGGGATCGCCGGCCAGATCCGTATTGAGGCGGTTCTGACCGACCGCATAGCTCAGACGCTGCGCCAGGCTTCCCAGCCGTTTTTCCACCACCTCCAGATAGGTAGTCAAGTTATCGGCGCGGGCGAAGAACTGGGCGTTCGTCGACTTCTCGTCGGAGAGTCCGACACCGTAGCGATAGAGCGCCTCCAGGCCTTTGCGATATTCCGACTCGCTGGAGGGCAGTATCCAAGAGTCGGAATTGTAATTGAACTGGGGTTGCGCGATCTCCAGGTCCTTGTTCTCGACCGACTGGGACTGGGCGCGGCTGAAATCGTTGCGCAGGGCATTGGTCAGATCGCGCAGCTCGGTGAGCGCACCGAACTCCCAGTTGGGGATATTGTCAAGAACGAGGCCCGGCAATGTGATGTCGTTGGTCAGATAACCGCCGGGTTTATCGAGCAAAGTCTCGGCAATGCGAACGGCAGCGCCCGTCGTTGCAGTACCCGGAACCAGCTTGCTGGTATCGCCTTTAGTCACCGAGAGTGCCTGCATGCCCACGTCGAACATGCCGGGCGAGCGCGACCAGTAAGCACCGAGGACGACAACGACGACCAAATAGGTAATCAGAAACAAACCGACAGTCCACCAAAAGCCCTTTTCCTTCCAGGTGCGGGGATCGTAGAGGCTGACGACTCGGGTCACTTTACCGGTCATTCCGCGTCTTTTCGGTTCGGCAATATCTTGCCCTTTCGGGATCGAGAGATCGTTCATGGCGTTCTCCTGCTCCCTCGGTCAGGAGGGAATTGATCGCAGAGGTGCGGATGGTTAGAGGTTTTTCGGTACCAGCAGCAAAAGCGCACCGGCCACGATCGCCGCTACTCCAGCCCACACCGGGATATTGACGGTTTCGCGGTCCTTTACCGTCAGCTCGACAGAACCTAGCTTGACTTCCTGGGTCTCCTGGGTATAGCTGAAGCTGCCGTACGACAAGCCCAGCGCACCAGCGACGATTAGGGCAATAGCGACGACCCTCAGTGCGGTCATTGCATTTTCTCCCATGGACAATGGCGTTTCGATCGATCGGCTATCCCACGCGCAATCCGGACAGCGAGCTCAAAAGCCCGAAGAGGGATAGCAGCCAGAGTATCACGACAATGACGACGACCACGTTCAGTATTTTCTTGATCGTGCTGTCCATCGGTATATAGCTGTTATCGATGGTTCATTTGACATAGAAGTCACTTGAATTCCGCGCGCCACGCTTCTTCTTGTTTTTCAAAATGTTGCGCTGTCGCAACGAAAGCAGGCTTTCGCTTATCAAATAGCTTACCGATAATCAGCCAGAGACCTATACCCACAACGACCAAGGTGATGACTAATTCAATCAGGGGCATCGGCTTTCTCCTACATGTTGCATTGGACCTAGAAGCATTCTACAATGCTCTGTAGTAGGCTTCCGTTCGCTGGCACACAGAGAGGCTTGGCTCGGTAAATGAGCGAAAGGCTGCGTCGATCCCGCGCGCCCGGTCTGTACGCCATCGCACATAGCGTCGGAACCGACGAGAAGAGATCGTCCGGCGTTCGCGGCAACCCCTCTGGGTTGACAGCCTGTACCCGCGATCGACAGATAAACCGCAAACCGCTATGCGGTACTAAGACCCCGCGGGGTTGCGGCGACCGCCTATCGATGACGAACAAGGCCCGCTGTCGTGTCGCTTGCGGTCAGCCCCGGATTGGGCATGGCTGCCGGGTGCTCTCGGGCTCGCCAAGCCGGTCGTCCGAAGCAATTTGAAACCCACACCCAGTGGCGCCGCCTTGCAGGCGCGCACCTGCCCCCCTAGCATGGGTCGCAGCCCAGCCCGAGCGCGAACCCCAAGACTGAAGCCCCATGCGATCGACCCCGGATCGACTGATCGGCCCCGAAACCGCCGACGACGATGACAGTGCCTTAGACCGCGCCATCCGCCCGCGCAAGCTCGCGGACTATGTGGGCCAGCCAGCGGTGCGCGAGCAGATGGAGATCTTCATCGGCGCCGCCCGCGCCCGCGGGGAGGCGCTCGACCATGTGCTGATCTTCGGCCCCCCCGGGCTCGGCAAGACCACGCTCGCCCATATCGTGGCCCACGAGATGGGTGTGAGCCTGCGCCAGACCTCGGGGCCTGTCCTGGAGAAACCGGGGGACTTGGCCGCCCTGCTGACCAATCTGGAGTCTGGGGACGTGCTCTTTATCGATGAAATCCATCGCTTGAGCCCGGTGGTGGAGGAGGTCCTGTACCCGGCCATGGAGGATTACCAGCTCGACATCATGATCGGCGAGGGCCCTGCCGCCCGCTCCATCAAGCTCGACTTGCCGCCCTTCACCCTCGTGGGGGCCACCACCAGGGCCGGGCTGCTGACCTCGCCGTTGCGTGATCGATTCGGCATCGTCCAGCGCCTGGAATACTATTCTGCAGAGGATCTGACCACGATCGTGCGGCGCTCCGCCCAGATCCTGGCCATCCCCACGGAGCTTGAGGGTGCGTCAGAGATCGCCCGGCGCTCCCGGGGCACCCCGCGCATCGCCAACCGGCTCCTGCGCCGAGTGCGGGACTTCGCCCAGGTGCGCGCGGAGGGACGGGTAACCGCGGAGGTCGCGGACCAGGCACTGCGCATGCTTCAGGTGGATCCGCTCGGTCTGGACCACATGGATCGGCGCCTGCTCGCCGCGGTGGTCGAGCGTTTCGACGGCGGACCCGTAGGGGTGGAGAGCCTGGCCGCTGCCATCGGGGAGGAGCGCGGCACGATCGAGGACGTTCTGGAGCCCTACCTGATCCAGCAGGGCTACCTCATGCGCACCCCCCGCGGGCGCATGGCGACGCAGGCGGCCTATCTGCACCTGGGCCTGCGTCCGCCCGCCCGCCCGGGCGGTGCGATCGGGGATCTATTCGGCCATGGCGAGAAGTGAGTGGCGGCTATAGACTCGGCAATAGAAGAGCCAGAATTCCAAATTATCCATAGATTCACCGAGGCGCAAGACCAACATGCCCAAGATCGTCGCGAGCTTTCCCATCCCCCAGACCTGCAGCCCCTTCGAGGCCTGGCGGCTAGGCTGGATGGTCTCGGAGATGTGGATGACATCCACATACAACGTCATGAACCGGACCTCCTGGCTGTCCGGTGCAATGCCGGGGTCCAACCCCACCGGTCAGGCAGCGGTCGGCGAGTGGCAGCGCATGTGGAGCGAAAAGCTCGCGGCCGGCATGGAGGTGGGCCTGGAGATGCAGCGGGCTGGCTATGACCTGCTGCTCGGCAGGTTCGATCCCTGGAGCACCGGCCGCCGGATGCTGGCGCCCGTGCACAGACGCAGCGCATCGAACGCCCGTCGCCTGGCCCTGCGCAACACTGGCGCCTGATCCCGCCGCGCCTCACAATACCCGTTCTAGGCCGAGGCCCTGGGTCCCCCCGGGGCGATCGGCAGAGCGCCTGGCACAGCCGCACCCAAGTCCGACTGAAGACACCGAGGCGCGAGCCCGATCGGGGCAACGTCGGTCGTGGCACGGGTGCCCGTCCGCACTCGCTCCGGCCCATGCGAAAAGCGACACTGTTGCTCTAGCGCAACCACGACGCTACATTGGGCAATGACCGACGACGGTGGCAACCCCCGGACCATCGGCCGGCCGCGGTACCGATAGTCTGGGCATCCGCGGATCTGGGCGAGCGTGCCGCGGACCCCAGCCACACCAGTCTACCGCCCCAAGCCCGAGGCCCAGCCCGGCGCCCCCAGACAGGGACCGCCCCCCACAGAGATCGAGATGAGCTCCGACCTATCGCTCCTGAACCTGGTGCTGCATGCAAGCCTTGTGGTGCAGCTCGTACTGCTGATCCTCGTGATCGCCTCGATCATGTCCTGGACCCTGATCCTGGACCGGGGCCGGGTGCTCGGCCAGGCGCGCAAGACCGCCAATGCATTCGAGGAGCGATTCTGGTCCGGCGGAGATTTAAGCGCCTTGTACAAAGACTTGAGCGCGGACGACCAGGGCAGCACGGGGCTCGCGTCCATTTTCCGAGCGGGCTTTAAAGAATACGTGCGGCTGCGCAAGATCGAGGGCAGCGAGCTGATGGACGTGCTCCAGGGGGCCGAGCGCTCGATGCGCGTGGCCTTAAGCCGCGAGATGGACCGGCTGGACGCCCATTTGGCCTTCCTGGCCACCGTGGGCTCCACCAGCCCCTATGTGGGCCTGTTCGGCACAGTCTGGGGGATCATGCACGCCTTCCATGCACTGGGGAACGTGGACCAGGCGACCCTGGCCCTGGTCGCCCCCGGCATTTCCGAGGCGCTGGTGGCGACCGCCATCGGGCTCCTGGCCGCCATCCCCGCGGTCATCGCCTATAACCGCTATTCCAATCAGGTCGAGCGGCTCAACAACCGCTACGAGGAGTTCATGGAGGAGTTTTCCACCCTGCTCCAGCGTCAGGGCCGCGGCTGAGAGACCTAAGGGAGCGCAACCATGATCAGGCGCGCCCGCCGCCACGCCCGCCGTCGGCCCATGTCCGACATCAACGTGGTGCCCTATATCGACGTGATGCTGGTCTTGCTCGTGATCTTCATGGTCACCGCGCCATTGATTACCCAGGGCGTGAACGTCAACCTGCCCCAGGCGCGCACCGGGGCCATCCCCAGCCCGACGGTCGAGTCCGTGATAATCACGGTGGATCAATTCGGAAAATACTATATCGACGCGGGCAAGGATAAGCAGTTGCCGGTAGAGCTCAAGGCGATCGTCGAGCGCATCCGCGTCATTCTGGACTACAAACCCGATACGCCCATTCTGGTGCGCGCGGACGGCGAGGTCCCCTACTCCCAGGTCATCCTGGCCATGGCCGCCGCCCAGCGCGGCGGGGCGCAGAACGTGGGGCTCATGACCGTGCCGCCGCCGCGCCGGGAGCCCTGAGTCCCTGCGATGTGGGAGACCCTGCGCCGCAACTCGCGCGCCCTCTACGGATCCCTGGCACTGCATCTGCTGTTCGGGGTGCTCTTGTTCGTCAGCGTGCGCTTCCTGGACCAGCCGATGGAAGGCGGCACCAAGCCGCGCGTCGTCCAGGCAAGCCTGGTCGGGGATCGGGCCCTGGAGGAGATGACGTCCAAGATCCTGTCGGAGGAAACGCGCAAGGCCGCGGACCGCAAGCCCAGGACCGACGGTGCCGAGGCCGGACGCGCCCCGGCGACCGGACCCAAGGCCGACGCGCAGGCCAAGCGACAGGCAGAGCTTAAGGCCCAGCGCGAGGCCGAGGCGCAGCGC
Organism: uncultured Gammaproteobacteria bacterium; assembly: GCA_963780725.1. Lineage (GTDB taxonomy): Bacteria > Pseudomonadota > Gammaproteobacteria > Chromatiales > Chromatiaceae > Thiodictyon. Next base: position 1,100,311 of record CAWACV010000001.1, on the reverse strand, counting down.
CAAGCGCAGGCCCAGGCCAAGGCTGCCCGGGATGCCGCGGAGCAGGCCCAACGCCAGGCAGCGCTCGATGCAGAGCGGCGCGCCTTGGCCGAGGCACAGGCAGAAGCCGAAGCCCAGGCCCAGAAAGAGGCCGAAGCCCGGGCAGAGGCCGAGCGCCAGGCAGCCGAGGAGGCGCGGCGCACGGCTCAAGCCGAGCAGGCAGCGGCGGAGGCCGCAGAGCGGCAGGCCGCCGAGGCATCCAGGCGCCAGGCGCAGGCTGCCCGTCGCGCAGCCGAGGCCGAGGCCCGTCGGCAGGCCGCCGATCTGGTCAAGCGCCAGGCAGCGGAGTCCGAGCGTGCCGCCGCTGCCGCCCGGGCGGCAGCGGCCGCCCAGGCCAAGGCCGAGGCCGAGGCCCGGCGCATGACCTCCGAGCGGGAGCGTATCCGCCAAGAAATGGCCCGCCAGGCAGCCCAGGCCGAGCAGGAGCGCCAGGCCCAGCTCCAGCGTGCCGCCCGGGCGCGCCAGCTCCAGGCCGAGGCCGACCGGCTCGCCGCCGAAGAGGAACAACGGATGGCCGAAGAAGAGGCTCAACGGCGCATCGATGAAGAGGCGCGACTCCTGGAGGCCGACGAGCGGCGCGAGCAAGCGGCCCTGGACGCCCAGCGCACCCGCGAGTCCGACATCGCATCCACCCAGGTCTCGGAGCAGATCCAGCGGGAGGCGGACCGCTATATCCCGGCGATCAAAGACAAGGTCCGCCAGTTCTGGGTGCGCCCCCCGGCACTGGGCCGGGACCTGCTGACCGTGGTGTCCCTGCGCCTGATCCCGGGAGGCGACGTGGTCCCCAACAGCGTGCGGATCGTCGAGGGCAGCGGCAACACCGCATTCGACCAATCGGTGATCGCAGCCGTTTACAATGCCTCTCCGATCCCAGTCCCCTCCGGACCGCCCTTCGAGCGCTTCCGGGAATTCAACCTCCAGTTCACGCCCTAACCCGCCACCGGCCCCTTCACCGGACCCTCTTCATGAGCAGAGACAAGCGCACCCTGACCTTTCTCGCCCGATCGATGCTGCTGCCGATGCTGATTGCGCTCTGGACCGGCAGCGCCCAGGCGCGTCTCACCATCGAGGTCACCGGCGGCATCGAGGCCGCCCAGCCCATCGCGATCGTCCCCTTCGGGGTCTCCGAGGGTCTGATCCCCAAGGAAGACGTGGCCGCAGTGATCGCAGCGGACCTGGCACGCACCGGCAAGTTCCGCCCCATGCCCACCCGAGACATGCTCGACATGCCCGCCAAACAAGAGGAGGTAGACTTCAGAGATTGGAGCCTGCTCGGCATGAATAGCCTGGTCATCGGACAGGTGGAGCAGGAGGGCACAGGCTATCGGGTGAGCTTCAAGCTCTTCGATGTCTTCCGCGGGAGCGAGATCGCCGCCGACAGCCTTTCCACCACCGGCAGCGGGCTGCGCATTACCGCCCACCGCATCGCCGACCTGATCTACGAGAAGCTCACCGGTCAGCCCGGGGTGGCCGCCACCCGCATCGCCTATATCACCGCAAGCGGTCGCGGCGCGGGCCAGACCGTGGCGTTGCGGGTCTCGGACGCGGACGGTTATAACCCCCAGACCATCGTCTCCTCCGGCGACCCGCTAATGTCCCCGGCCTGGGCACCGGACGGGCAGCGGCTCGCCTATGTCTCCTTCGAGAACCGCCGCCCGGCGATCTATGTACAGGATCTGGCAAGCGGCCGGCGGGATCTGGTCGCGAGCCACCCGGGCATCAACAGCGCGCCAGCCTTCTCCCCGGACGGCCAGCGGCTCGCCATGACCCTGTCGAAGGACGGCAGCCCCAACATCTATGTCCTGAATCTCCAGACCAGGGAGCTCGTCCAGCTCACCGATCACTACGGAATCGACACTGAGCCATCCTGGTCCCCGGACGGCGCGACCATTGTCTTCACCTCCGACCGCGGCGGCAGCCCGCAAATCTACAGCATGCCCGCCGGCGGCGGACCCGCCACCCGAGTGAGCTTCGAGGGCGACTATAACGCCCGCGCTTCGTACTCTCCGGATGGTAAAAATCTCGCCATGGTGACCCGGGTCAACGGCCAGTTCCGAATTGCGGTCCAGGACTTGGCGCGCGGCTATACGCGGCTCTTGAGCAACGGTGGCCTGGACGAATCCCCGAGCTTCGCACCCAATGGCGCCATGGTCATCTACGCCACCCTGTACAACGGCCGCGGCATCCTGGCCGCCGCCGCGGTGGAAGGGGGCGGGAGCCAGCGGCTATCCCAGGACTCGGGCGAGGTACGCGAGCCCGCCTGGTCGCCGATGACGAAATAAGGAGCCCCCGTGACCCCGAACCCCCGCACCCCCGCACCCGGCGCCATCGCCCTACTGTCCCTGGCGCTGATAGCGCTCGCCGGCTGCGCCACCGAGCCTGAGCAAGGCCCGCCGCCCCAGCCGCTGCCCCAGACCGGTACGCGCCCACTGCCCGAGACGGCCACTCGCCCTTCGGTGGAGGTACGTCCGACCTACCGCGGCCCCTGGGAAGACCCCTCGAGCCCGCTCTATAACCGGACCGTCTATTTCGACTACGACAGCTCCGAGATCAAGCCCGACTACATCGGCGTCATGCGCAACCACGCGGCCTATCTGGGAGCCAACACCAGCACCCGGATCACCCTCGACGGCAACACCGACGAGCGCGGCACACGCGAATACAACCTGGCCTTGGGCGACCAGCGCGCCGAGGCGGTGCGTAAGTTCATGGCCGCGGAGGGCGTGAGCCCGGACCAGATGGCGACTTTGAGCTACGGCGAGGAGCGCCCCGCCAACCCGGGTCACGGGGAGTCCGCCTGGGCTCAGAACCGACGCGTGATCATCCAATACTAAGGCCTTGCCGAATCCAAGCGATGCCCAAGACCTTTGAAATTCTCGGTTTCCCGGACGCTATTCGACTGTTTCAGACAAGAAACCTGGCTACTCGCAACTAGCGGCTCGCCACTGACGGGTACAAAGACCATGACCGACGCACGCCCAATCCTGATCCTGCTTGCAGGCCTTTGCGCACTCCCGGCGCCCATACTCGCCGCCGGCCCGGCCGCATTCCCCGGAACGGCCCCCGGCATGCTCCCCGGAAGCGGCCAGACCGCAGGTCCGCTGCTGCTCGAGGACCGGGTGGCACGTGTCGAGCGCATCCTGGAGAATCAGAGCGCCTCCGACCTCATGCTCCAGATGCAGCAGCTCCAGCAGGAGATGCAGGAGCTGCGCGGATTGGTCGAGACCCAGGGTTTCCAGCTCCAGAAGCTCCAGCGCCAGCAGCGCGACCAGTTCATGGACATCGACGCACGTATCGGCGACGGCGAATCCGGCGCACCGGCGGGCAACGGCGCAGAGCCAGGGGTCGCCGCCCAGCCCGGCTCCCCCGCCGCACCGGAGGCCGGGGCCATCGACGCACGCGGCCTGGATCTGCGGCCCCCAGCGGGCAACGAGCCGCCGCCCCAGGTCACCGCACCGACGCCCTCCTCGCCCCGCGCGGTCGGCATCCCCTCCCTGCCGAGCCCCGAGACCACCGCCGGCAACGAGCGCGACGGCTACCGCGACGCCTTCGAGCTCCTCAAGCAGCGCAAATATCCCCAGGCGGCAGACGCCTTCAACGACCTGCTGCGCCGCTTTCCCCAGGGCCAATACACCGATAATGCCCGCTACTGGCTGGCCGAGACCTACTATGTCCAGCGCAACTACCCAGCCGCCCTGGCCGAGTTCGACCGCCTGGTGCAGTTGAGCCCCACGAGCGCCAAGGTCCCCGGGGCCATGCTCAAGATCGGGTACATCCAATACGAGCAGGAGGCCTACGACCAGGCACGCGCCGCACTCAAGCAAGTGGTCAGCAAATACCCCGACAGCACCGAGGCCCGCTTGGCCCGCAGCCGGCTGGAGCGCATGGGGCGGGAGCGCCGATAGCGCCACGTTCGGGCTTCAAATCTCCGGCCGTCAGGCCTATACTGTCGGGTCTTGCAAGCGCCCTTAGCTCAGTCGGTAGAGCATCTGACTTTTAATCAGGTGGTCGCGCGTTCGAGTCGCGCAGGGCGCACCATAAAAACAAGGGGTTAGGCGAAAGCCTAGCCCCTTTTTCTTTGTCGTGGCGCACTCACGGCGCACTCGCCCACAACACCCCACCACAAGACGCACCGGCCCGGCCCCGGGTTCGGCGATCCTAGCCGGCACCCGAGACACCCGCCCGCAACCGGCAAAACCGACCCCGGGAAGACCCGTTTTTTTCGCGACTGCGCCTTAGGTGCGCCGCGGACCCATGGCTCAGCTATAGATGTCTTTTAGAATAGATACTTGAGTTCATAACAGCACATGATAAAGAATCATATGTTGGTATTTGCGGCGGTTTGTTGTAGACTTTTGCCTTGAGACGAACAGGCCCCGAGACGGCTGGCACCGACCCGAGACCCTAACCACCACCCAACCTGTAGAGAGGTCCGGCAATGGCTACCGCCAAGTATACCGCCCGCACCCGTCCGACCATGGGAGCCTGACCCATGGCGACCATCACTGAACGCACCGACAGCACCGGCGCCACGTCCTACCGCGTTGAGGTCCGCCTGAAAGGCTACCCGGCGCAACGCGCCACCTTCGCCCGCAAGACCGACGCGAAGAAGTGGGCACAGGCGACCGAGAGCCGCGATCCGCGAAGGGCGGCACTTCGGCACCGTCGAAGCCAAGCGGCACACCCTGGCCGACCTGATCGACCGCTACACCCGCGACGTGCTGCCCGACCAAGAAGGCCAAGACCCAAGGCCCCCAGGCGCAACAGTTGGCATGGTGGAAGGATCGGATCGGCGCACCGGACCCTGGCCGACTGACCCCGGCCCTGATCGCGGAGTGTCGCGACGCCCTGGCCCGCGAGCCGGTGCCGAGCACGGCGAAGGACCCGACCAAGGCCGGACCCGAGCGGCACCGCTCGCCCGCGACCGTCAACCGCTACCTGGCGGTCCTGTCGCACGCCTTCACCGTGGCCGTGAAGGAATGGGGCTGGATCGAGTGCAACCCGCTCTTGAAGGTCACGAAGCCCAAAGAGCCCCGCGGCCGGGTGCGCTTCCTGTCCGACGACGAGCGCGAGCGCTTCCTGACCGCCTGCCGGGAGTCGAGCAACCGGGACCTTTACCCCGCCGTGATCCTGGCCCTGTCCACCGGCGCCCGACAACAGGAGATCATGGGGCTGCGCTGGCCCCAGGTAGACCTTGCCCGCCGCGTCGCGACCCTGCACGACACCAAGAACGGCGAGCGGCGCGTGTTGCCCCTGGCCGGCCCCGCCCTGGACCTGCTACGCGAGCGGTCCAAGGTCCGGCGCCTGGATACCGACCTGATCTTTCCCGGGCGCATCCGCCCGGGCAAGCCGGTTGACCTGCGCACCCCCTTCGAGACCGCCCTGAAGCGCGCGGAGATCGCCGATTTCCATTGGCACGACCTGCGCCACACCGCCGCGTCCTACCTGGCGATGAACGGCGCGAGCCTGGCCGAGATTGCCGAGGTCCTTGGACACAAGACCCTGAGCATGGTCAAGCGGTACGCCCACCTGAGCGAAGCCCATACGGCATCCGTGGTGGAGCGGATGAACGCGCGGTATTTCGGGGGTTAGCAACGTGAGTCTTTATGACGAAATCGCCAAGAAAGTTCAGGGTGAGATCGCAGTTCCGAAGGGACGCAGCAATGACGCCTATTTCAAGTCGTTTGGTGAATCACAGTCCAATCAGAAGGCGGTTGTGGTTTGCACTATCCCCGCAATCCCTGTTTCTGATGCTTCGATTAATATTCCTGAGATTTCCCCGGCCCCCGAGATATTCGCGCCAAAATTGGATGCCGCCGTGCCTGCTGCGAGCGGCGAGGTCAAAACTACTACCCCCAGCAAGCGGGGTGCATACCGAGACGACGACACGTTGTATCGGATCATCGGCGCACTGGCGCAAGCCCTGGCCGAAGTGGCGCACACTGATAGGGTGCAGCTCACGAGGGACGGTAAGGCGTTCCCGGGCGGAGGCACGAAGCGCACCGGAGTTGCCGGGTATCTCATGGACAACGGACTGACCGACCTTGGACCGACTGCCCTGCAAGACCACATCGGAACGGCGCTCAAGAACTACGAACGCCCGCGCCCAAGGCCCGAGCCGCCCGCCCCGCCCAAGCGCCGCTGACCCGTCCCGCGCATCCCGTCTATCCCGCGGCGGGATGCTTCCCTGACACTCGCCCGACAACATGGCCCCCGACAGATCGCGACACCCCGCTGCGATCAACATCGGAGGCCGTACGATGGCAACACCCTTCACCGCCCGCAAAGAGCCCGATCCCGCCCCGCTGCCGGCCCCGTCCCGCGTCTTTCTGACCGTCAAGCAACTGCCCGAGCAACAACCTGCTCTGTCCGTGGCCGGGATTCGTTGGGCCATCTTCAACGAAGACAACAACGGGCTTGCGGAGTCCGGCGCAGTGGTGCGTGTCGGCCGGCGCGTGCTGATCGATCCTGACAAGTTCTTGGCGTGGATGAGCAGCAACCCGACGTTGAGCCCCCCGAAGCCCAAGGCCGGGCAGAAGGCCGCGCCCCGCCGGCATTCCTTGCCGCGCCCCGTGGCGACCCTGGGCACGGAGTGACCCATGGACACCAACGCGCCGGGCGAGCCCCGGCCGGGCGATCCTGCCCGGAATCCAGCCCCCAGACGTGACGAAGCCCCGGGGGCAAGCCGGGGCTTCGATGGCGGGCAGAGCACGACAGACGGGAGCGACACCGACCGACCCGAAGAAGGTAGCACCTTGGCGTCTACTGTGCCTGCGTGCAGTGCACCGGAACCCGAGACCACCCGCGAGCAATGGGCACTCTACTACCAGTCGCTCGGGTTCGCCCTGTGCGCAATCCCGCCCGGAAGCAAAGGCCCCAACGGTGCGGGCTGGCCCGATCGCGCAGAGCCGGCCGAGCTGTGGCGCATGCGCCCCGAGCAAGGCATGGGCGCCGTTCTGGGTGCGTCTGGCCTGGTGTCCTTGGACCTTGACGCACTGCCCGAGTCGGGCGACCTGTTCGCCGCCCTGGGTCTGGACCTTGACGCGCTGCTGACCGGCGCAGCCCTGGTCCGGGGCAACCCCGCGCGGCTGCGGGCCGAGTTCCGCGCCCCGGCCGGGCTGGCGTTGAAGCTCTGCAAACTGATCTGGCCGCCGCGCGACCCAACCAAGGCCAAAGACCATCCGGACGGCAAGCCGGTAACGGTGTTCGAGCTTCGCGCGGGACCGCTGCAAGACGTGCTGCCGCCGACGATCCACCCCGAAACCGGCGCGCCTTATGTGTGGGTCCGCCCGCCATGGGATCTTGAACGGCTCGCAGAACCCCCGCCCGAGCTGCTGGAGCTGTGGGGGAACTGGCCCGCCTGGAAGCCGGACCTTGAGGCGATGTGTCCATGGGCGCCGACGGTGGAGCCCAAAACCCGGCGACGGGGACCGGAAGCCGGGTTGTCGGTCATCGCCCAGTTCAACGCCGCACATGACGCGCGCACCATCCTGAAAGCCCGCGGGTACAAGCCCCGCGGCAAACGCTTCGAGGCCCCTGGTTCGTCGTCTAAGTTGGCGGGTGTTGTTGTGCTGGAGTCGGGCCGGATCTATTCGCACCACGCATCGGACCCGCTCGCCGACGGGTACGCCCATGACGCCTTCGATCTGTTTTGCATCCTGGACCACGGCGGGGACAGGCGCGCCGCGGTCAAGACCGCGGCCGAGCTGCTGGGCATGGCACACGCGAAGCCCGCGGGCGATCAAGTCCAGGGGGCCAGCGTCGCGGCGGCCCTGTTGGCGCAGGGTGCGCCCCAAGGATCGCCCGCGGTCGCAATCAAGACCGTCGCACCGGGGAACCCGCCGCCGAGCCCCGACGCCCTGGAGCTGGACGACGAGGCGCGCGCGGTGCGCGCGGCCCTGGCCGTCATCCCCAAGGCCGCGAAGCTCAAGAGCAAGCACCCCGCCGCCCGGCTGATCGGTCAAGCGCTCCGGCACAGCGACTCGGGGATAGACGAGGCCGTCGGCGCCGCCCTGTGCCACGAATGGGACCAGCGCACAGGGGGGCAATCCTTAGCCGTGTTCCTGGACGCGGACCCCGACTATTGCGCGACCCAACCGCTTACCACGTCGAGCGTCTACGCCTTGGCCCGCGAACATGGCTGGACGGGCGCCCAGTCCGCCGCGCCCTGGCCGGACTCGACCCCGCTACCGGCCCGCGGCGAGAGCGGACAGGCCGCACCCTTTCCGCTGGCCCTGCTGCCGGCGCCGATCCGCACCGCCGCGCGGGAGGTCGCCCGGTTCGTCCAGGCCCCGGAAGCCGCCCCCGCCCTGGTTGGGCTGGCGACGCTGGCAACCGCCATCGGCAAGCGCGCCAAGGTGGAGGAACGGCCCGGACTCGCCCATCACCCGGCCCTGTTCCTGGCTGGGATCGCGGCAAGCGGCGAGCGCAAGAGCGCGGTCTACAAGCCCATGACCGCCCCCCTTGAAGATTGGGCCGAGAGCCAAGCCCCCGTCTGGGAGGAGGCCGCGCGCAAGGTTGCGGCCCGCAACATGGCGATTGACGCCGCGCTGGCCGACGCCAAGAGCAAGGCCAAGAAACAAGGTTGGGAGGACGCCGCCAAAGCCATCGAGCAGCTTGAGGCCGACCGCCTAGACCTGCCCCCGCATCCGCGGCTGCTAACGTCCGACGCGACCGAGCAACGCCTGTTCCAGATGATGCACGAGCGCGGGGGGGCGTTCGCGGTCCTGTCCGGCGAAGGGCGCCCGGTAATCGACGCCATCATGGGGAAGTATTCGGGCGACGGGCGCACCGGAGACGCGATCTACTTGGCCGGGATCAGCGGCGACAGCATCACCCGCGACCGCGTCGGAGGCGAGGGCGGCCCCGAGGATCGCGTCATCCGGGACCCCTGCCTCAACGTGTGCATCCTGGTGCAACCCGACAAATACCTTGAGGCCGCGACCCATCCGGCCCTGCGAGCGTCCGGCGCCCTGGCCCGCATCTGGCCCGTCCGGTTGCCGAGCATGGTGGGGAGCCGGTTCGAGGAGCCCGGGGAGACCGGACTGGATCGGGCGGCAACGGACCCTTACGCCGCCCTGGTCCGGCGCCTCCTGAACCACAACCCGCCCGAGGACGCGCAAGGCCGCCCTATGCCCCACGTGGCGACCCTGAACCCCGCGGCGACCGAGGCCCGGCGCCTGTATCACAACGCAGTGGAAGGCATGTTGGGCGAAGACGGCGACCTGTTCGACTGCCGCGACATCGCCGCGAAGGCCGTCACCCAAACCTGCAAGCTGGCCCTGGTCCTGCACTTGGCGGCCCGGCCCGAGGTCTTGGACGCCGCGGGGAGCACGATCGACGGGGAAACCTGGCGGACAGCCGAGGCGATCGGCTCATGGTTTCTGAGCGAAGCCGTGCGCGTACAACGCCAGGCCGACGAAGACCCGGCCCTTGAGGCCGCCCGCCGGGTCTTGCGCTGGCTGGCGACCGAGCGGCGCGAGACCGTGACCGGGAGGGACTTGCAGCGAGAGGGACCGCGCCCGCGCCCGAACGCGAAGGCCGCCGCCGCCGTCCTGGACCTGCTGGCGGACTATGGGCACCTGCGCAGCGAAAGCCCGCCGGGCGCCCGTAAGCCGGTTTATCGGGTTCACCCGTCCTTGGGTGTCGCCAATGTCGCCAACGTCGCCAGGGGTAACCCATGAATCCGAATCCCGAACGCAATCCCGGAACGCCTGCCCCGGCGACAATGGCGACATTGGCGACAAACCCGGCAAGGCCGGGGGACGTGGCAACGCTGCTGGACCTGTGCGCGGACCTTGGGGTTTCGCCCGGCGCCGCTCGCGCCCGGGTTTCGGTTGCCGAGCTGGCGGCCCTAACCGCGGGGACCGCCCCGCCGGGAGTGCTGGCCCGGTTCTCTCAGGCCATCGGCAAGGCCCTTGCCAGGGGGAAAGCATGACGCCCCGCCCGGCAACGCTGGCGGATCTGGCGGCACAGGCCCTTGAGGCGGCAACCGCACCCCAAGCCCCCGAGCCCTGCCGCTTGTGGTCGATCCGCCATCCCGACGGCTCGCAGGCGTCGCACGCGTTCTGCCCGCCTGCGACGCTGGCGGAGGTCCGCGGCTGGTACCCAGGGGCGGAGGTCGAGCCCGAGCCCGATCCGGCGCCCGAGGTCGCGGTCTTGAGCTCTACTCGCGAGCCAGTCGCGCCCCCAGTGCCCGCCGTCGCCTGCCGCACCTGCACTCACTGGCGCCGCGACACGGTAGGCGACGGGTCCGGGTTTGGCGCCTGCCTGATCCATGCCCCGGCGAGCCGCGAGCCGGGCAGTCTGTGGCCCGGCTCGACACCCCACTGCAAGCTCCACCTGGAAACCGCGCTATGAGCAACGCCGAGTATTCCCCCGGCACCTTCGCCTATGTCCGGGGCAAGGCCCCGCGCCTGCAAGTCCAGGGACGGGCCGAGCGCCGCGCCATCAAGGGCGACCGCCGGTGGTTCGAGAAGCACCCGCAGCGCGTGCTTCGGGTGCGCGATCCTGTCCAGGGGGAAGGCGCCACGCTTGGACTGCCGGAGCCGACCCGCGGCGGCTACCCCCTGCGCGTGTTTGTGTTCTACGCCCTGCCCGGTGCCCGCCGCCGGATGGGGCTCTATACCCGCCTGTCCGACACCGATCCCGAACCCGTCTTGCTGGCCTATCTCCGGCTGGCGATGGACGCGCAGCAACAGCGCTACGCGGGCGAGTTGACCGTCGCGGACCTTGCCGCCGCCCTTGGAGCGCCAGACGACACCACGCGCCATTGAGGCTATAAAGATGCCCAAACAGACCTGCCAAGCCATGACCAGAAAGGGCACCCCCTGCATGTGCAAGCCGCTCAAGCGGGGCGGACGCTGCCGGTTTCACGGCGGCATGAGCACCGGACCCAAGACCCCCGAAGGCCGCGAGCGGAGCCGTCGAAACCTCGCACTCGCGCAAGCTGCACTCGCGGGACCCGAACATGCCGAGACCCGCCGTCAGCGGTCGCTCGCCGGCTGGCGGACCCGCCGCGCCAAGCTTGGAGGGGCAAGGTTCCCGGAAACCGTGCTCACCCAAACCCCATGACATGCGCGCGCCCGCGCTGAGGGCCTGCAAATCATGGTTCCCAAGCTTGCCAGGCGCGAGCTTGCGCTCCACCACACGCGCCCGTGAGCCTGTCCCCTGGCTTACCCAGATCTGCCCGACTTGCCCGGCGTCCCTGCTGTCGTGCTAGAGGCCCCGGAGGCTGGTGCCATGCTTCTGCGGTCCTGGCCCGGTGCGCTCCTGTAGGGCCAGAGGTCGGCGCCTTGGTGGGCTGCTTGCGGCCCCTTGGCGGATCGCGTCCGCTGGGTCTTGGCGATGGTCCCTGGGGCACGCGCGCGGCGGCATCCAGGCGACCGGCGCTCAGGGCAGCGCACGGTCCGATTCGCATTTCGGCCACGCGGGCTAAGACAACTGCGCGCGGACTGTGGCACTCTCTCTCGCGTTACGCACTGGATGCGCAAGCGTCGCGTGCCACCGCCCCCGAGCCCCGGACCGCGGAGAGACCCACACATGGCCACAGAGCCCACGGCCCCGCCCGACCAAGGCCCCGACCAGTCCAGCGTCGAAGCCAAGGAGCAGCACCAGTCCGGCGACTACGAGCATTCGGAGCCGGCGGTCCAGCGGCCAGCGGTAGGGGTGCAAGAGGACTTCCCTGACCGGCGCCCGCCCAAGGAGTACCGCTATGACTCGTCACTGGCGCCCGAGCTGTGTTGGGACGAAAACGCCGAGCGGGCATTCGCCGAATGGCTGTTGGACCTGATCGAGCGGGCCGCGCTGGAAGGCGATGCCGCGGTGTTCGCGCAGACCCGGACCTGGGCCGGCACCGGCGAGCGCTTCCAGTCGATTCCGGAGTGCGTGGCGCGGCTCAAGAGCCTGACCAAGCCCTTTCTGAGCTGGTCCGGCAAGGCGGAGCCGGCAGCGGCTCCGGGTGCCGACCATCCCGCTGTTCGTCCACGAGCGGCTGTCCACCCAGGCGATCCTGAGCACGCTCGAAAGCTACAAGGCCATGGGGACCATCGGGGACCTGTTCGGCGACCCGCGGCTCGACGTGTCCGACCAGCTCGACGCCTACGAGCACGTCGGCCCCTGGAGCAACCGCCTGGTGCTGGGCGATTCATTACAGGTCATGAACAGCCTGCTGGAATACGAGGGCTTGGGCGGACAGGTCCAGATGGTCTATATGGACCCGCCCTACGGGGTGAAATTCGGCTCCAACTTCCAGCCCTTCGTGCGCAAGCGCGACGTGAAGCACGGCCAGGACGAGGACATGATCCGCGAGCCGGAGATGGTCAAGGCGTACCGCGACACCTGGGAGCTGGGGCTGCATTCTTATCTGACCTATTTGCGGGATCGGTTGTTGCTTGCCAGGGAGCTGTTGACGGAGAGCGGGAGTATCTTTGTGCAGATTTCGGACGACAATCTGCATCATGTGCGGGAAGTCATGGATGAGGTATTGGGTGACGGCAACTTTATTTCAATTATCGCATTTCAGAAGACAACATCGGCAACCGTCAATTATCTGCCATCCACGACGGATTACATTCTCTGGTACGGCAAGAGCAAGACGCTAACCAAGTTCTCGTTTCTTTATGAGCAGAAGGTCATAGGCCAAGCTGGCGCCACCAACTACAATCGCGTACTTCTTCCAGATGGCCGGAGGCGATATCTCACCAGCGAAGAGAAGATTGATCCGACCCGATTGCCGGCCGGCAGTAGGGTCTACAGTCTCGACAACTTAACGAGCCAGAGCATGGGGCGGGACAAAGGCGATGGCGCCGCTTGCTGGTTCCCAGTCACGCTTGCTGGCAATACCTATCGCCCTTCAATGCAAGCTCGCTGGAAGACCAACGAATCAGGAATGAAGGGTTTGATGGCGGCTGGAAGATTAGAAGGAACGAGCAACAGGCTTGGATACGTGAGGTACTTTGACGACTTTCCCGTCTATCCTTTGCACAATAATTGGTCGGACGTTGGCGCAAGCTTCATGGCCGATAAGCTGTACGTCGTACAAACGTCTTTGAAAGTCGTCCAGCGCTGCATCCTGATGACCACCGACCCCGGCGACCTGATCTTCGACCCCACCTGCGGCTCCGGCACCACCGCCTATGTGGCCGAGCAATGGGGCCGACGCTGGATCACCTGCGATACCTCCCGGGTCCCGCTCGCACTCGCCCGCCAGCGGCTATTGACCGCCGCCTTCCCCTGGTACGCACTGAAAGAGCCAAGTCGCGGCCCGGCCGGCGGATTCGTCTACAAACGACGGCAGAATAAGAAGGGCGAGGAGGTCGGCGGACTGGTGCCGCGGATTACGCTCAAATCCATCGCCAACGACGAGGAGCCGGAGACCGTTACCCTGGTGGATCGCCCTGAGCTCGACAATAAGATCACCCGGGTCTGCGGGCGCTTTACGGTGGAGGCAACGGTGCAGGCGGCCCGCTCGGTCGAAGACCCGCCCGACCCGGATGGCCAATCCCCCGGCGGGTACGGAATCCGCGACGCGGCTGGTATCTACGAGAACCCGCGCCGCTATCTGGACCGCATGATCGAGGTCCTGCGCCAGAGCCACACCCTTCGCCTGCCAGGCAATATGTCCTTGAGCCTGGGCAACGTGCGCGCGCTGTCCGGGGAGCAGCACGAGTATTTGCACGCCGAGGCCCTGGAGCAGGGCGGCGACCGGACCGATGGCGGTCAGCGGATCGCTGTCGTCTTCGGCCCGGAAGACGGGGCCATCGACTCCCAACAGGTCGTCGAGGCGGCGCGGGAGGCGTATTTCCTCAAATTCGACGCGCTCTATCTGTTCGGCTTCGGCATCCAGGCCAAGGCTCGCGAGCTGGTGGCGGACCGCAAGAAGCTGCGCCTGCCCTGCGTCTATATCAGCGTCACCCCGGACGTGGCGATGTCCGATCTCTTGAAGACCAGCAAGTCGTCCGAGGTCTTTTCGGTCACCGGCCTGCCGGATCTGCGGGTGGAGCGGGCCGGGGAGAAGGCACCCACCGGCGACCCGCTGTTTCGGGTGAAGCTCTTGGGCCTGGACATCTTCCGCCCCCAGAGCCTTACGACCGAGGCAATCGCCGCCGACGAGCTGCCGTGCTGGATGTTGGACACAGACTACAACGGTATGGTGTTCATGGCCCGACAAGTCTTTTTCCCCAAGACATCCGCCTGGGACAACCTGGAAAAATCGTTGCGCGGGCGCTTCGCGGAGGGCGTCTGGGCGCACCTGGCCGGCACCGAAAGCCAGCCATTCGCGGCGGGTGCCCATCGCCAGATCGCGGTGAAGGTCATCGACGAGCGGGGCAACGAGCTGATGGTGGTCAAGCCGCTGGACGCTTGATCGATCCCATGCAATTTTGGAGCGATGCGATGAGAGCTAACGTCGTCTTGGACGATTCCTTGGTCAACGAGGCGCTATCCCTTACCGGTGTCAGCACCAAGCGCGAGCTTCTGACATTGGCCCTGCGGGAGCTGGTCGCACGGCGCAAGCAAAAGGACTTGTTGGATTTGGCCGGTCAGTTGGAGTTTGCGGACGACTTCGACCATAAGGCGCTTCGGGAGCTGCGCCATGGTCTTGATTGATACCTCGGTGTGGATCGCCGTCTTGCGCAATCGCAACGGCGAGGCCGAGCTCTTCAAGGCGTGGCTCGGGGATCGGGTGCCGGCGCTGGCGCGTTTCAGCCAACTGGAGCTCTTGCAGGGGGCCAAAGACGAGCGGGAGTGGGGGCTGCTGTCTACCTATCTGGCACATCAACATTACCTTGAGCCATCTCTCGACTGCTGGAGCGCTGCCGCCCGGATCTATTTCGATCTGCGGCGGGGCGGATTGACCGTCCGCAGTCCCATCGACTGCTGCATCGCCCAATTGGCGCTCGATCACGGGTTGACCCTGCTCCACCTGGACCAGGATTTCGTGACGATCGCTCGCACTCGTCCGCTCCGGGAATTGCGCTTCGACAGGATGCTGCCGTGACTAACCCGACCTTGGCCCCTAACGAGGTCGAGACCCCCATCATCAATTCGCCCTTCGCCGAGCCGTGCTATCACTGGCAGATCGAGAAGGGGAAGCCGCCGGTGAAGGCAAAGGGCCGGCGGCCGGCGAGTTATTTCTACCGGGTGCCGGACAGCGCAACCCGCGGGCGAAAGCCGCAGGCCCAAATGTCCCTTAAGGGCGACCGGCACCTCGAGACTGGGCTGGACCTTGGTCAACAGGAGGAGCTATACCGGGTTACCTGGATTCGACGGCGCCTTGCGGAGTGGCGCGCGGCGGGTTATCCAGGCGTGAGCGGGGTCACCCGGGAGCTGTTGGACCTGTGGCGCGCCGGGATCGACCGCCGGGCGCAACGGCTGTTTTTCGCCCAGATCGAAGCGGCGGAGACGGTCATCTTCCTGGTGGAGGCGGCGGAGACCTTCAAGAAGGGGATGCCGCCGATCCCGCTGGACCAGCCGGGGGCGGAGGCCCGCGCGGCGGGCTTTAGCGCCTTCCGACGCGTGGCCTGCAAGATGGCGACCGGTACCGGCAAGACCACGGTCATGGGGATGCTTGCAGCCTGGTCCATCCTAAACCGCGTGGCGCAACCGACCGACGACCGTTTTTCCGATACGGTGCTGGCAGTCTGCCCCAACGTGACCATCCGCGAGCGGCTAAAGGAGTTGGACCCGGCCCTGGGGGATCTCAGCATCTATCGCACCCGCCAACTGGTTCCGCCCCAGAGGATGGAGGAGCTACGCCGGGGCGAGGTGATGATCGCGAATTGGCACCGGCTGGCGAAGAAAGAGAGCAACGCGGTCAACGGCGACTCGGCCCGGGTAGTGAAGACCGGCGAGGCGGCGCAAGCGATTAAGAACGCAGGCAAGCCCAACGAGACGACCGAGACCCGCTATTTCGAGTCCGATAAGGCATGGATGAAGCGCATCCGCCAGGAATTGGGCTCGGGCCGCGGGCGCAGCCCGCATTGGCTGATCTTCAACGACGAGGCGCACCACGCCTATCGGCGCGGCGATGCGCCCGACACCCTGTCGCTGGACCCGACCGAGGACGAGGACCGGGGGATGCTGGCGAAAAAGAACGCCAAGGAGGCGACCATCTGGATCGAGGGCCTGGACCGCATCAACAGGCTGGCCCGCGGGGGCAAGCTCGTGGGCAAGGGCATTGGGCTGTGCGTGGACCTGTCGGCGACGCCCTTCTATATCCAGGGCTCGGGCAACGAGGTGGGTAAACCATTGCCCTGGGTCGTCTCGGACTTCGGGCTGCTGGATGCCATCGAGTCAGGGTTGGTAAAGGTCCCGCAGTTGCCGACCCGGGATATTACCGGGGCCGAGGAGGCGAGCTATTTCAACGTCTGGCGCTGGGTGCAGGACCGCGCCGAAAAGGACGGGCACGGCACCAAGCTGACCCCGGCCCTGGTCATGACCTACGCAACCGCGCCGATCAACCAGTTGGCCCAAGACTGGCACAAGCGTTTTCTGGAGTGGCAGGAAGGCGCCAAAGGCGAGCCACATCCGGTGCCGCCGGTGTTCATCGTGGTCTGCCGGGATACGCGGGTGGCCGGCGCCGTCTACGATTGGCTGGCGGACGGCCGGGGTGCGGCGGAGGCCCCTGCCTGGTTCCGCAACGCGCCGGGACAAGAGGTGACGGTCCGCATCGACTCCCGGGTGGTGGAGGACATGGAAGCGGGCGGGACCAAGGACGAGACCCGGCGCTTGCGCTTCATCCTGGACACCGTGGGAAAGAAGACTTGGCCCGGGGGCAAGGTGCCGGAAGAGTGGTCGGAGCTGGTCCGCAAGAATAACGATAAGGCGGCCGAGGATGATAACGGCGCGACATTCCGGTGGATCGACGAGCGGGTGCCGCCCGGGCGGGATATCCGCTGCATCGTCTCGGTGTCCATGCTGGCGGAGGGTTGGGACGCCAACACCGTGACCCACATCGTGGGGCTGCGGCCGTTCGGTTCGCAATTGCTATGCGAGCAGGTCATCGGGCGGGCGTTGCGGCGGTTGCGCTATGCGGTGAACGAGGAGACTGGTCTGTTCGCGGAGGAGACCGCCCGGGTCTTGGGAGTGCCCTTCGAGCTAGTACCCTTCAAAGAGCGTAAGGGCAGAGACCCAGGACCGTCGCCGCGCTTGCCGACGCACATCTTCAGCGTGCCGGAGAAGTCCGAATTCGAGATCGAGTTTCCCATCGTCGAAGGATATTTCAGCCCGGGCGCGGTGAGCTTTCGCCTGGATTGGGCCGCGGTCCCGACCCTGACGATCGACCCCTTGGAGATTCCGGATCAGGTTCAGCTCAATTCCCTGACCGCCCCCGAGTGGGCGCTGTCCGCCTACGGGCCGGGCGAGAAACCGCTGATGACGCTCAAAGAGTGGCGGCGGCAGTTCCGGGTGCAACAGGTTGCTTTCCGACTTGCCCGGGAGGTCGTGCGCCGATGGCAGGGCGAACAATCGGCGCCCGGCGACGCCAGCGACCACGCTTTGCCCGCGCAGACGCTCTTTCCGCATGTGGCGAGCGCAGCACGCCGCTTCCTGACCGACCGCACCAAGCTGGTCTGCAAGGGAAGCAGCGAGCCGGTGGACCTGTTGCTGGTGAACAAGTACGCCCAGGCCGCGGTAGACAACCTGTTCGAGGCCCTGCGCCGCGGGACTCGTACAGAACAGGCAGAGCTGCCGCGCATCCCCAACGGATCGGCCGGGCGGGGTTCCACCCGCTTCGTCGATTTCCACACCATCAAGCCCATCTATCCGGCCGACAAGTGCCACCTGAATGCGATGGCGGCCGACACCAAGCAGTGGGAGCAGAGCGCTGCCTTTGCCCTGGATACCCACTCCACCGTGGTCCGCTGGGTCAAGAACGAGCACCTGGGTCTGCGCGTCCCCTACCGCAAGCACGGGGTGCCGGCGAGCTATCTGCCGGACTTCATCGCGGTGCTGCTGTCCGGACTGATCCTGTTGATCGAGATCAAGGGACAGTATGGCGACGACGCCGACCTGAAGGCCAAGGCCGCACAGCGCTGGGTGGAGGCCGTGAACCGGGCGGGCGGGTTCGGGACTTGGGAGTATCGGGTGGCGACGGACCCGCCCGCGCTGGGGAAGCTGCTGGACGAGTTGGCGAAGGTGCAGTGCTCGGCGGCATCCTTGGTTTGAGGTTTGCTCTTGGGCAGGATCTTCCCGCCCCGACACGGGCGCGGTCTCCACCCTGGCAACAGTGGCACGCGACCTGGAGTTCGGGGAGCTGGCCCGGCCCCATCTTGGCGAGCGCGAGTCGATCGCCGACCATGAGAAGCGGGCAAGAGCTGGCCCGACCGGTTCGGGTGGAGATCAACCCCGGGGAGAGCGCGACGCACTGCACCGGGAGTGGGGCGGACATCCGGCGGGAGCGGCACCAGGGGAGCTGGTGAAGCTGGAGCGTGCGGCCGTCGCGATCCGCGCCCCTACCGTTCGGCCAACCGGGGTTATCTTGTGGCGCACTGGTGGCGCACTCGCTGGCAAGTTTCGGCGGTTATCCACAAGGAACGGCAACACATGGGAACTGGCAAGGCTCTGTTCTATTTGCCGTTAGTTGTTGCCATTTGCTGCTTGTGGATGACTTTTAATCAGGTGGTCGCGCGTTCGAGTCGCGCAGGGCGCACCAATAAAGACAAGGGGTTACGTGAAAGCGTGACCCCTTTTTCTTTGTCTGAACGCTCCCGGGGTAACATAAGGGATGACAAATTTTTCTGTGTAGCCCTGTTCGACTCGATTCTTGAGACAACCGATCCCGCACGCGCACTATCGGTCACCCTCTGCTAAGCAAACGGAACGGGGTACAGGAAACATGCCCGCCGCGCTCGCATCCCAGAATTTCACCTTCCTGCGACCCTACGAGCCTCAGCTCGACTGTCTGGGCGCGCTGGCCGAGCGTTACTTCCCTGACGATCCCGTCACCTGCCTCATCAAGCTGCGCCAGCAGGGCGAGCTGCTCGCCCGCCAAACGGCTGCACGCACCGGGCTTGCCGAGGTACCTACAGAGACCCAATCCGACCTACTGCGCCGCCTGCGCTTCGATGCGGGCATTCCCGCCGAGGCGCTCGATCTCTTCCACCAGATCCGTATCTCCGGTAACCGCGCCACGCACGACAATCTGGGCGACCACCGCGAGGCACTGACCGCCCTTAAGATCGCCCGGCAACTGGGCATCTGGTTTCATCGCACCTTCGGGACGGACACGGCCTTCAAACCTGGTCCCTTCCAGCCACCCACACGGCCCGAACACGCCCCGGCGTGCGTCATGGCAGAGCTTGAGGCGTTGCGCGGGGAGCGCACGAAGCTCCAGAGCGCCGCCGCGAGGGGCTCGACCAGCTCGAATATTACCGCCGATTGCTGCTCGACCTCGGCGATACGAAGAAAACGCGGGACCCGGCCATCCTGGCCATCTTCGCCGATGCCAACACGAAGCTCCGCAAGCCTGCCAACCTGAAGGCACTGACCGCGGTCATCGACAAGCTGGACTGGTACTCGGCACGCAACGAGGGACTCGGCGACCTATACGAGGGACTGCTCGAAAAGAACGCCGCCGAAAAAAAGTCCGGCGCCGGTCAATACTTCACCCCGCGCCCGCTGATCGACTGCATCGTGCGACTGATGCAGCCTAGGCCCGGCGAAGTGGTTCAGGACCCGGCCGCCGGTACCGGCGGTTTTCTGGTCGCAGCTGACCGTTATATCAAACGTCAGACCGATGACCTCTATCTCTTGTCTGAGACTCAAGCCGACTTCCAACGCAAACATGCCTGTACCGGGGCCGAGCTGGTTCCAGACGCCCATCGTCTTTGTCTCATGAACCTGATGCTGCACGGCATCGAATCCAATGTGCTGTTCTTCGAGCGCGGATTCGTCGACAGCGGGCTGACCAAGTCGGTGTGGGTCTACGACCTGCGGGCCAATATGCTCGCGTTCGGTAAGACTCACCCGCTGAGCGTCAATGATTTTGCCGAATTCGAGTTCGCTTACCAGCTAAAGACTCTTGGCTTGAGAGAGATGAACCGGGCATCGGCGATCCCAGGGCTCAACCGCCAAGAAGCGCATGCGTTGCCTATCCTATTTCCGCCCGAAAAAGAGCAGCGTCGCATCGCCGCCAAGCTAGACAAACTCTTCGCCCGCACGCGCCGCGTCCGTGAGGATCTGGCCCGCATCCCCCGCCTGATCGAGCAATATAAACAGGCCATCCTCGCCGCAGCCTTCCGGGGCGATCTGACGGCAGATTGGCGCATGACCCAATCAGGGCTTGGGAGCGCGGCGGAGCTGGTCACCAGAACCCCAGCGCCCGCGCAGCCGCGCGGCGGGCAAGAGGCGACCGATAGGGTTATTCCAGGTGTTGCCGCGTTGTCGGTAAACATCCCCGAGCAAGCAGCGCCAGAGGGTTGGTGCTGGGTTTCGCTGCAACGCATCGCCAGGCAGGAATCCGGCCATACCTCTAGCCGCAAGCACCCCGAGCATTGGGGCGGCGATATTCCATGGCTCAGCATCAGCGATGCCGCCGATCATCATGGCGCTGTGATTTACGATACTGTGGAACACCCGACCGAGGAAGGGATCGAAAATTCGTCCGCCCGCGTACTACCGGTAGACACCGTTTGCCTGTCGCGAAACGAATGGGCCGACCGCGACCTGATCCTCGAGTGCCTGCTCGCCTATGGCGACAAACAGGCGATGATCAGGGCATCGAACGAGCATTGGGGCGAGCGGTGCCTCTACGAGAACATGGTGGACTGGTGGAGCGCCTGCTGCACGTCCAAGACAAGGAGGCTATCGCCCCCTACCTGGACCGGTTCGAGCAGGAGGCATTGATCGAAACTCCGGAAGGCTCGGCGGTAAGCTCGGCCAGACGAGTCTGAGTTTCCCAGAATGGCAATGAAGACATTTTACGGCGCACCTTCTAGCGCATCCCTTGAAGAAGGAGCCCAGGTCAGGGCAGTGAAGGTGCCGCCTTTTCGGGGATCAGCCTAGACCCGGCCGAACGCGTTAAACCAGCTTCGCGACCTTCAGCAAGACACCCACCACGATGGTGGTCTGAAGGACACCCGCGCCGATAACCCATCGGGTTAGGTCGGCTTTTGTCTCTGACATCTTCGCCTCAAGCTCCAGCTTCGTTTCACGGATACGCGCATCCAACCGCAATTCGACTTCTCGAAGATCGCGCCGCAGGTTGCTCTCGTGCTCGGCTATTTCGGCCTTCGTCGTCATTTGCCGGTCCAGTATTTCGGCCAGTGCGCGGGCCTGGGTTGCGGCTTGTTGCTCGCTGAACCCGCCAGCTTTGAGGGTGTCGGAATAAGCCAGGGTGTCAAGAATGAAGGTGGCCATAGGCGGGGCTCCGGGTGTAAAGGGTTCTCGTCACTTCGCCGCGGTCAGACAGCGGGTCGGAAGCCGGGTAACCTCTGCCGTGGTGGTCAGCCCGGCCGCTCCCATGATCCGGGCGCCGTGTTGGTCCAGGGCCGCCCGTACCGAGTCATCTCCGAACCGGGCATAGTCTGCCGTGGTTGACTGGTTGCTGTGATTCAGGACGCGGTCTATCAGGTGCAGCGAGCTCCCCGACTGGGCAAGCCAACTGCCGACGGTGCGCCGCAGGTCGCGAAGCCGCACATCCTCAACGCCGGCCGCCGCGCGCACCCGGTTCCAAGGCTTGTCCACGTTGACCAAGTGGGCGCCGGACAGCTTGCCGGGCAGGATGAAGGGGTTGTCATCCTCACGGGGCAGATCCCGCAGCAGGGCTACGGCGGGCGGACTAAGGGGGATGGAGTGGACCCGTCCAGCCTTGGTGTCGGGCAACCGCAGCTCCGCCCGAGCCTTAAGGCTGGCCCATTTGGGCAGGACGTAGGCATCGATCCGCCGTTGGTCCTCGCTTCCTGACTTCTTGGCGTTGCCGTGCCGGTCCATGTAGGCGGCGCACAGGTCCCGCATGGTCTCGCCCTGGCGCTCCTGTTCCCGAGTCGCTACCGGATCGGCGCCGTCGGTCTCGACCTTCGCGAGCTCCGAGCGGGCCGCCTTCCGGCCTTGGGCCAGGGTCAGGACGCCATAGGTCCCGATGGTCAGCAGCCGCTTCCGGCCCCCGACCCGATAGGACAGGATGAACGCTTTACGGCCCCCGGGGTAGACCCGACAGCCGAACCCGGGCACCTCGTCATCCCACAGGACGCACCGGGCGTTGCCCTCGCCTTCGTACCGCGCCGCGTCGATGTCTCGTTTGGTCAGCTTCATCCGAGTCACCAGGAAACAGGGGCGTAAATGTGTCGGGGGGTCGGCTTCCCGGGCGCTTTCCCTTTCCGGTGCAGCGGATTGCCGGTGCTGACTGTCTGATTGAACCCATCAGTCGGTGTCGGCCGCCGCGGGCGTCCATGGGCCGCTTCTTGAGTCACCACTGAGTCACCACAGTGGGGAGAATCAGGGGGTACCAGGGCGTAAACGATAGCACGGGCCAATGTCCCAAAGTGTTGTTGCAGCATAAAGAAAAGCAACCAATGGAAACCGAGAGCAAGGCCGGCGATCAGATTCTTAATCAGGTTGTCGCGCGTTCGAGTCGCGCAGGGCGCACCAGTAAAGACAATTGGCTAGGAGAAATCCTAGCCCCATTTTCTTTGCCGTGGCGCTCTCACGGCAGATACCAGGGGTTCGCGACGCTCGCCCGGCCCCATGCAGTCAGGCTGGTATTGGCCCCAACGCAGGCGCAGTCCACGCGCAGCGCGTAGACGGCAGAGATCACCGACACGCCGAGGGCCGCGCATCCCCGGGCGGACGCGATCCCGCCCTTGCTCGTCAGCTCCGAATAGACCTTCCCGGTACCGCCCGACAGGACTTGCAGATGTCCGGACAGCCGCCACTCTCCAGTGTCAGCAGCAGCGATGGCCCCGGTCGCGAGGGTGATCCCTGCCGCGCCGTCGTCCAGATAGACGCGTAGGGTGCGCGCGCCCATGGTGCCGCCCGCATAGCCCCAAAGCTCCCAGCCCAACGTATCCCGGACCCGTAGCGCAGCGCCGATGGCACGGATCAGCAGCGGGCCGGCAGCGTCCGGGCCGACATAGGCGCTGGCGGCGGCGTAGGTGCCCAATGCGAGCTTGAGCGCGCTGTCGGCGCTGCGGTTGCCCCGCAACTGGTGCACCCTGTAGTCGGTAGCCGTGCTCTCGTTCGTGAATCCCAGGGATAGCTCGTTGCGCAGCAGGATATCGGGCGCTGCGGGTGCTGCGGCAAACTTCACGCGGCCTGGGAGTTGACAGTCGACCACACGCTTCGGCCCGCCCGTCAGCAGGAGCGAGTCGGCCGCCGACGGCGTCGCTGCCATCGTCACGCGCTCCACCCGGTTGCCGGCATGCGGGCTGGTCATGACCAACGACCGGGTACATGCTCCGGCGTCGATCGCGCAGTCCAATATCGCGTTGTCGCCGCCGCCCGGCCAGCCCGAGTCGAGACTGGAGTCGGATAGATACAGGATCTGCGCCGACGGCGCGTCGGGCATCCGCCCGCGGCATGCCTGGAACACGACCCGCTCTGTGGTGCGCATCGCCCACAAATTCGGCACCGCGACATCCCCGCAGTCCCATTCGCAGCCGACAACCGAGATCTCCCGACTGCGCTCGCCGACAGCGAGGCCCGCATAGGGGTCCCGTCCAGCGACTGCCCGCCCGACGAGCTTGCAGTTGCGGATCGTCGTGCGCAGCGAGTGGTGGGAGATCTCCCCGCCTGCCGTTGAGAAGACGCACCGCGAATCTCTCCATTGCACGCCCTGAAACAGGTTGCCGTAGATGCCGACCTCGCTATCGACTTCCACCCCATGCCAGCGCGTATTGAGCTGGGCGCTGTCGGATACCCACTTGCGTGCGGAGACGATTCGCAGATCTCTGACCGTACCCCCGTGATAGAAAAACAGCGCTACCCCGTCCCGGGCGACGACGGACGCGCAGCGTCCGATCAGCGCCGGCACCGTCCGGTCCGGCGCGTCGGACAACCGTAAATCGGCTCCGTCGACCGCCTCGACGACAGCCAGCCACACGTAATCCGGGTATGCGACTCCGGAAGAGCCCATCGCCTCTCCCACCGAGCGGACCACCACCTGGTCGCCCACCGCCCAGTCGCCGTCCGCGACCGTCACGACGCGCGAGCCGGCCGCGATCGAGCAGGGGAAGGTAGTCAGGAGCGAGGTGTAATAGGGGTGCGCATTACCGGGAAACAGCACCTTGCCGTCGCTCCCGGTGCTGTCGGTCCAGTTCGCCAGGATCGGTCGGCGCGGGTCGCCGATCAGCGACGCCCGCCGCACATAGAGCGGCCCGGTAGCCGACAGGTCGTAGAGACCGTTGTCGCCCCACGGGAAGTACACCGATCCAGCCGCGCCGCCCGCCTCGACCGCATCGATCGCCGCCTGGGCCGCCGCGCCGGTCTGGCCGCCGAACCACGGCACCTCGACCGGCCCCGACCACACCCGCACCCAGCGTCCCGGTCCGCTGTAGTGCGGCGGCTGCAACACCGTGCCCAAGTTGTCCGCAGCCGTCGATGCCGCATCCCACCGCCACAGCCCATGCCCCCCGTCCCCGAGCGCCAGGGCGCCGCGGGTGCGGGCGGTCAGCACGGCGGACGGGACGCCCGCGGCGCGCAGCTCCGCGGCCGTGTCGTAGCCCAGGACGTCCGACAGGTCGGCTTCGAGTCTGCTTAAGCTCGCGGCGGAGATCGCCGAGGAGGCGCCGTTGCGCCAGTGCAGGGCATTGAAGGCAGCCATGAGGGGGCTCCGAATCAAGACGCCGGGGCGCCGTCGTGTCGGCGCCGGAGGCGACGCAGGTATGCATATGAGCCTTCCAGGATACCCTGCCGCCGAGCACATCCTCGGAGGCATCGACGGTGCCCTGCACCGCGAGATCCAAGACGAGATCCCCGAGGAGGTCGTCATACCCGGCGCCTTGTAGTCACGTCCGCGTCGGGCGAGCGGCTGCTGGAACGGCTGGAGTCTAGGAAAGCGCCCAATCGGGCCATGATCGAGCTGTTCGGCGAGGGCCCGAAGCCCGCTCGCACGGACCCCTAATGAGCGTCAAGATTCGGCGGCTGGAGCCCGGCGACGATCGCCACCGGTTCTACAGCGGCCACCCGGATCTCGACCGGTTGCACAGGACACCCGGTCATTGACACGGCTCGGATCTGTCCTAGACTTTCAAATAAACCACCCTTAAAGCATTTATATTTCGTGTCTTCTCGCTGGGGAATGGTCAGCGGTTGACCTCGCCCAAAATGTCCGTGCTTGGCTCAAGACGGTCACTGTGCATTGACATTGTGCAGGTGTGAATTGTCTGTTGTCGCAGTGCCGATTGGGGTTAAGACACGCATGCTGGCCGCTTCCGACTTCCAGGTAATGACATATTAACATTTTTCAACAGTAGGTTAGATCGCTTGGCGTAGATAGAAACCTCCATGTTCTCTAAAGGGGGAGGCGTGAGAGATCACATAGCGAGATCTGAAAAGGCGCAGGTTATCGTAGCGGCGCCACCGGCAGCTCGCCCGACCCCGCCGATCGACGAGGCTCGCGCGGCGCTCAGGCGCCTCGATTGTCTCCTATCCGCAGCCGTTTCAGCCTTTGAGGCCGCGCACGGCGGACCCGTCGCCGACCGCTTCCGCGGACTCGTCATTTCATCCGACCAATGCGCCGATCTACTCTGCCGACAGCCGGCTACGCCCGCGTTCGCCCTGCCCGGACGCGTGGCCCCTATATGGCCATGCAAGGAAGGCACCTCGGCGCAACGGCTGGCATCGATGTTTGGGCTGGACCAATTCGATATCGATGCCCTGCTGCTGGCCCTGGCGTCGGAGCTTGACCTGCGCTACGAGCGGCTCTTCGGCTATCTTCAGGACGATGTCACGCGCAAGCGCCCCACGGTCGACCTGATCTTGAGCCTCTTGTGCCCCGACGACGGGGAGCGGCTTGCACTGCGTGCGCGCTTTGCCGCCGACGCGCCGCTGCTGCGCCACGGGCTGATCCGTCTCGCGGCGGACCCGAATTTCCTGCACCCGCCAATGCTCGCGCAATTCGTCAGCCCCGATGAGCAGGTCCTGTGGTTCCTGCTCGGCACGCGCGGCCTCCATTCCGGCCTGGCCGCCAGTTGCATGGTCGAGCAAGACCCCAGCGGCGAATTGGACGAGTTGCTGGCCCCGCCCGACACCCTTTGCGAGTTGGAGCGGGCCGCCGCCGCTATCGCCGCGAAGACGACCACGCTGGCGCTCTGGCTTCACAGCCCCGGCGGCGACTGTGCAGTCGATGCCGGACGCGCCCTTGCAGAAGCTGGCGGCGTCCCGCTGATCCTCCTCGACGCCACGCGGGTCCCGGCACAAGACGCCGAATCGACACTGCGTCGTGCGCTGCGTGAGGCACGATTTCGCGGCGCACTGCTCTGCATTGTCCAGACCGAGATCTGGCTGGACGAGCCCTTTGCCTCCGCCCGGCTCGCCGCGCTCCTGCGCGAGCCGACCTGTCCGACCCTGCTCGGGTCGGCGCGCGCCATGCCAACCGAGCTTCTCGGCGTTGCCCTGCCGATCGACCTGCCCCTGCCCGATGCGACCCAGCGCGAACGCGGTTGGCACGCGGCCCTCGCGCAGCACGGAGCCAAGCTTCAAGAGGCCGAAACGGCCGCACTGGCCAAGCGATTTCGGCTCACGGCGGCACAGATCGCGGCGGCGGTGTCCGACGGATGCCTCAGGTCGCACGGGGCGGGCACTTTCGAGTCGATGCAAGCCGCCGCCCGCGCCCAGACCGGCGAGGCACTCGCCAGGGTCGCGGACAAGGTCGACGCCAAGGCCACCTGGGACGACCTCGTGCTGCCCGCCGACGCGATCGCCCAACTCCACGAGATCTGCAACCGTGTCGAACACCACGACCGCGTGTTCATCGACTGGGGGTTCCGCCGCAAGCTCTCGCGTGGGCGCGGCACCACGGCACTCTTCACCGGCGGCTCCGGCACCGGCAAGACCATGGCCGCCGAGGTCGTCGCCAACGCCCTGGGGCTCGACCTCTACCGGATCGACCTCGCACGCGTGGTGAACAAATATATCGGCGAGACCGAGAAGAACCTCGACCGCGTCTTTGCCGCCGCGGAGGGCGCCAACGCCATCCTGTTCTTCGACGAGGCGGACGCACTGTTCGGCAAGCGTAGCGAGGTCAAGGACGCGCACGATCGTTATGCCAATATCGAGGTGTCTTATCTCTTGCAGAGGATGGAGGAATACGAGGGCGTCGCCATTCTCGCGAGCAACCTCGCCGACAACCTGGACGATGCGTTCACGCGGCGGCTGGCGTTTTCTATTCATTTTCCATTCCCCGACGTGGCCGCCCGGTGCGACATCTGGCGCCATGTATGGCCACCCGAAGTTCAACTGGGCGAGGATCTCGACTTGTACGCGCTTGCTAGTGAATTCAAGCTCTCTGGCGGAAACATAGCGAGCGCCGCTCTCGCCGCCTGCTTCGCGACGCAGAAAGATCAGCCCCTGCAGCGCACGGACGTTCTCCGCGCGTTGAAGAGAGAGTTTGAAAAACTCTCTCGTCGCTGGCCCCTCGGCGATCCGCATGCGCCTGCGCAGCCCGTGGTTAGACAGGCACGCTCGGTATGAGATTGCGCGACCACATGACGCCCGCCACGGCAAAGTTGGCTTCGCCGGTGATACCAGATGCGAGCCGAAAGCCGCTCACCTCAATCGACAACGCGCTGCGCTTCCAGCGCTCGGCCGGGAATCAAGCAATGCTGAATCAGCGGCAAGTGCTGCGTGCTCTCGAAGCCACCAGTCGACTCGTCGGTCAGCCCCTTGGCGGCGAAATCCGTGGCACGCTTGAGATGCATTTCGGCGAGGATCTTTCGGGCGTTCGCATACAAACCGATGTGGCCGCCGCCAGCGCCGCCCGTAGCATCGGTGCGAAGGCCTTTACAGTGGGCAACACGATCGCCTTCGGTCCGCACCAGTATCGACCGGACAGCCCGAGCGGATTGAGGCTGCTCGCGCACGAGATCGCGCATGTGCTGCGGCGCTCCGGGCCGGCTTACTCCAGCACGGCAAACTGGCGTGTCAGCCAGCCCGGCGATGCCGCAGAGGTCGCTGCCGATTGTGCAGCGCAACAGGTCGGCCGTGGCGAAGCGGCCCATCTGGCGCCCAGCGCCGGCGCTGGCGCCACCGTCGCGCGCGAGGCCGACGACCAAGGCTGGATGGAAACCGCTGACGAGTGGTGGGGCAAGAAAAAGGTGGCCGCATACGACAGCTTGATCGACGCCATTCGCAGCCTCAAGCGTAGCGGCCTGTCGGAGCTGCGCGAGCTCGCCCAGGGCCTTCCGGCCGCGTTGCAGCCGCTGGCCCAGATGCTGATCGAGCAGGTGGAGATCAGCTGCGATGTCGTGATCTCGCTCGGCCTGGCCATCATCGGCATCGTCGTTGGGCTGGTGTCCGGAATTGCGCACGCGGTGTGGGGCCTACTGAGCATGCTCGAGGGCGTGCTGGAGACTTTGATCCTGTTCGTGGCCGGCTTCTTCGACAGCGCCGCGCGTGATCGCTTCGACGCCAAGGCCAATGCCTTCATCAACGGCCTGAAGAACCTGCCGGCCAACCTCCGGATAGTGTGGGATGCCTGGCTGGCCAAGTTCACCGTGGTCAGCGCCGAGCGTCAGACGCTGATGATTGGCGAACTGACCGGCCAGATTGAGGCGGTGCTGCTGCAGCTAATGGTCGGCGGTGCTGCGGCCAATGCGGCACCTAAGCTGGCGCTCGCGCCGGCACAGCAATTTGCGTTCGCCACCGGGCGTGTCGCGGCAGCAGGCGGCGCCGCGGCGGTCGACCTGGCAGGGCCCGGCGCGTCCGCGCTGTTGAGCGTCAACATGGCCAATCAGCTGGACAACCAGGCCCAGGCGACCACGAAGGCCAAGAAGAAAGGCGCCGGCCCGACCGAGCCGCCGAAGCCCGCGCCACAGAATCCGCCGCCCAAGACCTCGGCCGATGTCGACAAGATGTGGGAAGAGCTTGGCGAGGACCTGGGTAACCAGGAAGTCACCAAGCACAAAGGCGGCGTTAAGGGGGCGATGAAGGACGCCGGAGGCTTCGTCAAGGGCGACCAGCCCGGCGAAGTGAATCTGGAGACGCACGCACACAAGCACGCCTCCGACGTTCGTGCAGTCAAGAAGCTCCCTGGCAAGAAGTTCCAGTCGGCACACGCTGGGGCATCTAGTTGGCTGAACAAACGCGTCTGGCGCAATGGCAAGCAGAT
Source organism: uncultured Gammaproteobacteria bacterium (assembly GCA_963780725.1). GTDB lineage: Bacteria > Pseudomonadota > Gammaproteobacteria > Chromatiales > Chromatiaceae > Thiodictyon. The sequence continues at coordinate 1,071,009 of CAWACV010000001.1, read as the reverse complement.
CAACATCAACTACAGCCGCGGTGAAGCGTTCACAACTTTGCTGCCACGCGACGTACACCAGTCATTCGACAGACTTTGGAAGGCATTTTCCGTCAAGGCGCGCAATTCTGGCCTAGATCGTGTCCCCGGGAGCGAGATGCTTCGGGTCATGCGCGAAGCCGTGGCCGGCTCTTCTGTGCCTGGTCCACAACAAGGTTCTTTGATGATGATGATTGAGTCCGAGCTCTCCGAGCTGGGCTTGGCGATGTCCGACGAGATCGAACTCCCCAAACTCGGGAAGCTGAATAAGGCACCGTAGCCCGTTATGTTCCACCTCCTTGACGCCGCCCTGAACTCGCTGCTGGACGACCCGGCAACTCAGCGCACGCTCGGCAAACTCTTCGACGCGGACACCAGCTTCGAGACGCCCGACCGCAACTTCGCACCGCAAACCGACCTCGCTGTCAATCTCTTTCTCTACGAAGTCAAGGAGAACCTCTCGCTGCGCGAGGCGCTGCCGCGCATCGACGTGCAGGCCGGCGCCCGCGGGGCGGGCGTTCGGCGCCGCCCGCCGCTGCGAGTGGACTGCTCCTACCTCGTCACCGCTTGGGCAAAGAAGCCGCCGAAGACACAGACCGAACATCAGCTGCTGGGCGAAGCCTTCAACTTGCTCAACCGTTTCCCGGTGATACCGCTGGATCATCTGAAGGGTACTGGCCTGGACGATCAGGAGTTTCCGCTCCCAGCGATGATGGTTCAGATGGACGGCGCCAAGAGTGCCGGTGAGTTCTGGCACGCGCTGGGGATTGCACCGCGGCCCTATTTCAACCTGACGGTGACGATCGCTATGGACCTCGACCAAGCGGTCGAGGAGTCGCTCGTCACCACCATTGCCAGCCGCTACCAGGCGGGCGATCCGGCAAGCGGCGATGAGCGCCTCATCGTCGGCGGTACGGTGCGCGACCGCAACCAACGGCCGGTCGCCGACGCATGGGTAAGGCTGGAGCCGTCCGGCGCAACCGCCGTTTGCGACTCGCTCGGCTGGTTTGTCTTCGAGCGCGTCGTCCGCGGCACTGGTTATACCCTGAGGGCGCGGTCTCCGGGCTTCAGTGAAGCGGTGCGATCGGACCTGGAAATGCCATCGCTCAGCGGCGACTACGATTTGACATTCCTCTGAATCCACCGCAGGAGAAACGCAGATGGCCGTTCAAGTCAGCTACCCGGGCGTTTATATCGACGAGTTCACACCGGCCGCACCGATTCAAGGCGCGGGCACCTCGACCGCCGCGTTCGTTGGTGTGAATGCCAAGGTGGTGCCAAACGAGCCAGTGCTGCTCACGAGTTGGGATGCCTTTGTGGATACCTTCACCGACGGTGGTACCCCCGAGGACGACGACTATCTCTGGTATGCCGTGCGCGGCTTCTTCCAAAACGGCGGCAAGGTCTGTTTCGTTACGGCGGTGAGCAATTCCCAGGCCGACTCCGTGGTGCTCAAGGACGAGGCACCAACCCCGCAAGATACCATCAGGATCACGGCACGCGCGCGCGGCCAACTCAGCCCGCCGCTCGTGGTCAAGGCGGAAGCCGCCCATAAGATATCCGCGACCTCCGCAACTCCCGCCAAGTTGTTCGAACCATCGGCGACCATTAAGGCGACCAACACCGACATGCGGAGCGTCGATGTCACTGATGCCGTGGAAGCGGCTAGCTTTCTCGCGGGCGACCGGGTGATCTTAGGGGCTGGCGCTACGAGCGATGTGGCCACGGTGGCCAAGGTCTTCGGCAGCACGGTATTCTTCACCGCCGAGTTGGAAGGGACTCACAACAGCGGACAGTTGCGGCTCTTGCTTGAACGCTTCTGCACCGGCTTTCGCGCCGAGAATGTCGCGGAATTGCCGCCCGGAAGCATCATCACGCTGTCGCAAGACGGCGCGACCCCACTGACCACCATCGTCACTCGGGTCGCCAGCGAACGTATCAGCAACGCCCTGACCACCTACCGCGTGACGGTCAATGACGGCATCGAGGGTTTCACACTCTACAGGGCCGGCAAGCCGATATTCTTGCAGTCAGAGGAGTTCAAGCTGACGGTCGGGAACCCGGATCAGGTTTACGAATACCTGTCCATGAACCCCGACCATCCACGGTACTACGTCGACGTGATTAACAACGACGCGGCGGGTCGTGTGTTTGCCGAACCGGTGGACCCGCCGAACCACACGACTTGGCCCGCCAATCGCCCCAAGGCGCAGCAGCCTGTGACCTTAACCGGCGGCGCCAACCATGATGTCGTTGCGATACGCTCGAATCCGTTGCCAAACTATGAGAAAGCAATGGCAGCTCTTGACCGCATTGCGGACGTCAATATCGTGTCCATTCCGGACTGCACAGTTACTGCTGTGCAGAAAACCCTCGTAGATCACTGCGCAAGTCTAGCCGATCGCTTTGCCATACTTGACTCCATCAAAGGCGCAGGGCTTTCCACAATGGAAACCCAACGCGCGTCGGTCGAGAGCGACAAGGGATTCGCTGCGCTGTATTGCCCCTGGATCGAGGTCGCTTCGCAGAAGACCAGCAAGCGTATCACGGTGCCGCCGAGCGGCCATGTGGCCGGCATCTGCGCACGTACCGATAATAACCGCGGTGTGCACAAGGCACCCGCGGGTACCGAGGCCACCATCAGCGGCGCGCTGGGGGTGGAGCAGGTCCTCAGCGACTCTGACCAAAGCGTTATCAACCCTAAAGGCATCAACGTCATCCGCGTGTTCCAGCACGGCGGCGTGCCGGTGGTCTGGGGTGCGCGCACGACGACGACCAACACCAACTGGCAATACGTCAACATCCGCCGCCTGTTCATCTTCCTGGAGGAGTCGATCCAGCAGGGCATCCGCGGCAGTGTCTTCGAGCCCAACAACCCCTCATTATGGCAAAAGCTCAAGCGCACCATCGGCGCCTTTCTCACCCAGCAATGGCGCGATGGGGCGCTCTTCGGGAACAAGCCCGAGGAGGCGTTTTATGTCCGCATCGACGAGGTGCTCAACCCGGAGAGCGAGCGGGCCTTGGGGCGCCTGACCATCGAGATCGGCATCAGGCCGTCTTACCCGGCCGAATTCATCGTCGTGAAGATCGGCATCTGGCAGGGCGGTTCGACCGTCAGCGAATCCTGAGGCGGCCCATCGACGGAGAACCACCATGGCAAGAAAAGACCCCTACCGGAATTGCAACTTCCTGGTCGAGATCGACGGCATCACCCAGGCGGGTTTTACCGACTGCTCCGGACTGGGCTCCACCACCGAGCCGGTGGAGTATCGCGAGGGCGGTGACAACAGCACACCGCGTAAGCTCCCCGGGCAGACCAAGTACACCAACATCAGCCTGAAGTGGGGACTGACCGATTCGCATGAGCTCTACGACTGGTACCGGAAGGTGGTTACCGGCAAGACCGAGCGGCGCAACGGCAGCATCGTCGTGCTCGACGCCGATGGGGTGACCGAGGTGGTGCGCTGGAATTTCTTCAATGCCTGGCCGACCAAGATGGAAGGCCCGAGCTTCAGCGCCAAGGGGAGCGAGATCGCGATCGAGACTCTGGAAATCGCCCACGAAGGCGTCGAAAGGGCCTCATGATGATCCAGACCGAATACCCCTTCACTCTGCCGATCGGCTATCAGGATGCCGACGAGGGCGGCCTGCACCGCGAGGGCGTAATGCGGCTGGCGACGGCGGCGGATGAGATCCTGCCCCTGCGGGACCCGCGTGTGCAGGCCAATGCGGCCTATCTGATCGTCATTCTCTTGTCGCGCGTGATCGTCCGGCTGGGCACCGTGGCGCACATCAACCCAAAGGTGATCGAAGGGCTTTTCGCTGCCGATCTGGCCTACCTGCAAGACCTGTACAACCGGATCAACCAGGTGGGCGGGCGGACGCTGCGCGTGACCTGCCCGCAATGTCAGGCCAATTTCGACGTGGAGCCCGCGACATCGGGGGAATCCTAGGCTACCCGCTGGACCGGCTCCACCAGGAGGTAGCCTATGTCGCCTATCACTTTCATTGGCCGCAGTCGGAGATTCTGGCCTTGGAGCACGCCGACCGCCGCCGCTGGGTACAGGAGATTGCAGCCATCAATCGCAGGATGAACGAGCAATGAGGTTTATCGGATCGGCCGACACAGCCCAGGTCCGCAGATGGGGGGGTGACGCGGTTGCGCGCCTATCCGGTCCGGTCCTGTTTGCGCGGGCGCTGCTGGCGCGCTACAGGCTGGGCCTGACGCGGATACCGCTGCTCGACCTGCTCCCGGTCCTGCGCGCGCGCCCACACCTGGTCGCCTTACACCTCCATGCCGATAACCGGGTGAACCGGTTTGCAGTCACCCTGCACTCTCGTCTTCAGCGTCAAGAGACTGGGCCTGGGTCGCTTGGGCCTGAGGCCCCCGCGCCGAGGCTCCAGTCGAGGACGTCCGCGCGGCGGACCGCAGTGCCGGCCGAGCCCGTGCCGCCGCCGGCCGCCGCCACGCTCCGCCGCCTGATTGCACGGGGCACGCGCGCCGAGGCCGAACCCGGTTCGCCGACACCGGGCCAGGGTGCCGCTCCCCGGCAAACCGGCACGGATTCGAGCCAGGCAGTCGTCTCCGGGCGACCGGCCCCGGCACGCATTGCGTCAAGTTTGTCGACGGGTCCGGATAAACCCGGTGCCGGGGCGCGGCCGGTGCGCAGTCCGGAAGATCTGCCAACGGTGCGCTCACGCCCGCAGGCCCCGGCCCTTGCTACGGGCGCCGTCGGCATCGCGACCGCGGATGCTGCAGCGCCCAGTCCGCGCACGGCCCACCCCGCGCCCGCACCGACATTGTCCCCGCCCGAGATCGAACGGATCGCCGAGCAGGTGATCGGCAGCATCGATCGGCGCATCATCGCCGAGCGCGAGCGTCGGGGGAGGGTCTAGTGGCGCTGGAAAAGGCCTCGATCACCAACACCGTGACGGGCGAGCGCGTCACAGTGATGTTCAACCCGGAGGATTACTCGCTCAGCCGCGAGAACACCTTCGCACAGGTGGCCGTGCCCGGACTGGCGGCGCCCATCATCCAGTTCAGTCACGGCAACCAGCAAAGCCTGGAAATGGAGCTGCTGCTCGACACCTACGAGACCCATCGCGAGGGTAGCCGCCAGGTGGCGGGGGCCGGCGAAGACGTACGCAAACACGTACGCAAGATCACCGACCTGATGAATATCGAAGCCACCACCCATGCCCCGCCGGTGCTGCTGTTCGCCTGGGGCTCGCTGGTCTTCACCTGCGTACTCAGCCGCGCCACGCAGAAGTTCATCCTGTTCCTCCCCGACGGCACGCCGGTTCGCGCGCGCGTGCAGGTGACCTTCAGCCAGTACAACAACGCAGGGCTCGAGGCCAAAGAGGTCAAGCGCGAGACGGCCGACTATTCCAAGCTCTATATCGTCCGCCCGGGCGAGCGGCTGTTCGCAATCGCCGCCGCGGTTTATGGCGAGGCTCGCCTTTGGCGCGCCATCGCCCTGCACAACGGGGTCGCCGATCCGCGTGCACTGGAACCCGGGCAGCGTCTGCTGATCCCGCGCCTGCCCTATTGCGATCCGGCCGGCGGGGAGCTGTTCCAATGAGCGCACTGCCGTGCTTCGCACCCGAGCTGCGCCTCGCCATCGATGGCACCGCGGTACCCAATGCGCTGCGCGCCAGCATCGCCAGCGTGTCGCTTCAAACCGGGCTGGAAGGGGCCGACCGCGTTGAGCTTGCACTGGCGAACGAGGGTCGGCGCTGGTTGGACCATCCGCTGTTTCGCATCGACCGCGAGTTGTCCTTGTTCATGGGTTACGCGCCCGACCCGCTGCACCAGATGTTCGTGGGGGAAATCGTGGGCGCGAACGCCAGCTTCCCGGCCGACGGCCTGCCGCGTCTCACCGTCGTCGCTCAAGATCGCCGCCAGCGGATGCAGAAAGGCAATCGTGCCCGCTGGTTCGCAGTCGCCGTCCCCGCCTATGCCAACCTGCCGGTGTTGGACCCCGTGGTTGCCGCGGGCGTTGCCGGCACCTATGGCCTGATTCCAATCACCGACCCGATCGGTGCCGCGATGGCGATTCTGCTGGGCGGCGTGCAGGTTGCCATCGCCAAAGCGCAATCGGCCTCGGACCCCTCGGACCCAGACTCCGCACAAAAGACCATGCGCGTGCAGGCTGGCGAGAGCGATCTCGATTTCCTGGCCCGGGTGGCGCGCGAGAACGGCTGGGACCTGAGCATCGACCACGACGGCCCCCTGGGCGGCCGGCTGATCCGATTCGGCTCGCCGGCCGACCGCCTGGAGAGCGAGGTACAACTGAAGTGGGGGCGCGATCTGGTGGACTTCAGCCCGCGCATCTCCACCGTCGGCCAGGTCGCCGGCGTGCAGGTCTTCGTGTGGCAGCAGTCGCAGCAATCGGCACTGGCCGTCAGCGTGGGCTGGGATTGGGACCGGCAATCGCTGTCACTGAGTATCATGCCGGCCGAGGCCGCAGCGTCTGCCCCTATCGACGGGCCGCAACTGCTGCTGATCGACAGACCCGTCACCCTGGCAGACGCCCCGCGCACCATCCTGGGCGAGCTGCTGCCGCGTCTGAACAAGCGGCAAACGGCCAGCGGCAGCACCCTGGGCGACCCGCGCATCCGCGCCGGTACCGTGCTCCAGGTCGAAGGGGTGGGCGAGCAATTCGGGGGGCGCTATCGCGTAACCTCGGCCCATCACACACTCGACAGCGGCGGTTGGAAGACCTCGTTCGAGTGCCGCAAAGACATCTGGTTCGGTGCCGTCCCGATGCCCGAGCAAGGTGCCGTTCCGGTGCGCTTAGACCTTTGAGGAGACGAAGTCATGAGCGAGCTCACCCAACTGGCCTTGCAGCCCGGCGCGTCCACGCCCGCGGCCGCCTTGGGCATCTCGGTGGCAACGGTCGTCTCCAATATCGACCAGGCGAACCTGGGCCGGGTGCAGATCAAGCTGCGCTGGAACCCCGGTGCGACGCTCTGGGCGCGCGTGGCGGTACCCATGGCGGGGTCCGGCACCGGCACCTATTTCATCCCGCAGCGCGATGACGAGGTGCTGGTCGCCTTCAACCAGACCGATATCAGCGAGGCCTACATCATCGGCTGTCTGTGGAGCTCGGCCCGGCGTCCGCCCAGGACCGCCCCCACCGACCCAACCAACCTGCGCGCCATTCGCACCCCCGCCGGTCATGAGCTCCTGTTCGACGACCAACAGAACCTGGTCAGCCTGGTGACCAGCACCAAGCAGCGCATCACGCTGGCACCCGACCGCATCGAGGTGTCCGCCGGCGATGGCAAGGCGTCGTTCACGCTGGGGACCGGGGGGCAGATCGAGATCAAGGCATCCCAGAGCATCAACATCGAGGCCCCAAGCGTCATCCTGAACGGCAAATCCAAGCTGGAGCTCGGCTCCTCGACCAAGGCCACCCTGTCCGGCGGCGGCCTGTGCGAGGTCAAGGCCGGCCTGGTCAAGATCAACTGATCATGAACGACAATACATTCCTCGGCCGCGGCTGGGCCTATCCGGTGGCACCCAATGAGTCAGGGGGCGATGCCGCCCTGGTCGAATACGCGGACGACATCCGCCAGGCTGTGCGCATCATCCTGGAGACGGCGCGCGGCGAGCGTGTCATGCGGCCGGACTTCGGTGCCGGCCTGAACGAATTCCTCTTCGAGCCCATCAACACCGGCACGCTCGCCTTGATCCGGCACCGGGTGGAAGAGTCGCTCGTCACCTGGGAGCCGCGCATCCGCGTGCAGTCGGTACAGGTCACCGCGCCGGACGCCGCCGCTGGCCGGCTCGATATCGCCATCGAATACGCGGTGCGCGCGACCAACAGCTTCTACAATTTGGTGTATCCGTTCTATTTGCGGGAGGGCACGGCATGAAGGCGCCGCCCGTCCTCGATACGCGCGACGCTGCCGCCCTGGTCGCGACGCTGACGGCCGCCACGCCCGGCTATACGCCCGAGTGGTCGCCGCAAGCGGGCGGACCGGCCGGCGCATTGCTCCATGCCTACGCCCGGTTCCGTGACCTGCTCAACCAAAGGCTCAACCAGGTCCCGGAGCGTCATCAAGCGGCGCTGCTCGATCTCTTCGGCACCGCGCTCCTGCGGGCACAGGGAGCACGGGTGCCGCTGGTCTTTGCGGTCGCGCCCGAGGCCACGCGCGATGTCACACTCGCCCAGGGCAGCCAGGTCGCGGCCAGCCAGCCCGTGCCCCTGCCCTCGCTGGAGCCCGGGGCCGCCCCGGCCGTACCGGCGGAACCGCCGCTCTTCGCCACCGAGCGCACCGTCACACTCACCCCCGGGCACTTGGTCAGCCTCGTCAGCCTGGACCCCGGCTCCGACCGGTACGCCGACCACAGCGGGCAGCTCGCGGACGGCTTCGAGCTGTTCTCCGACATGCAGCTCACACCGCGCGCGATCTATCTGGGGCACGACACCCTGTTCGCGCTGGGCGGCTCGGACATCACCCTGATCGTCGGCTTCGCGCTCCGGCAAGGCGCTGCCACGGCGCTCAAGCTGCTGTGGGAGTACCTCACCGATGGCGGTTGGGTCCCCTTGCCTTACGCGCTCGAAGAAGACACCACCGGCGGGCTCACCGACAGCGGCCAGGTCACCCTGCGGCGCTCCTGCGGCCCCAATGCCAAGAAGGCCGCCATCGCCGGGCACGAGAGCTTCTGGATCCGCGCCCGACTGGCCTCGCCGCTCGTGGCCGGCATGGCGGCAGTCCAACCCATTGTCAATGACGTGCGCGTGCGCGTGCGCTTCCGCAAGGACGGGCTGCTGCCGGAGGCCGGTTTCGCCGATGCGCTCGTACTGGACCTGACCAAGCATTTTCACCCATTCGGCCAGCGCCCGGCCGAGCACGCCTGTCTCTATCTGGCGAGCAAGGAGGTCTTCGCCCGCCCCGGCGCCAGGGTGCGCATGGTCTTCGAGGTCAGCAAGGAGGGAAAAGGCAACAACCTTGAGCTCGCCTGGGAATACCTGGGGGCACATGGGTGGCGGGACCTGAAGGCGTCATCTTCTAACGGGGAGAATCCGCCGGACCCATTCACCTTCGAGTCGAATGGCACTGGGTCAACCGGCCCTGAATCGCCGTCGATCTACCCGACGGTCGGTTTTACCTGCCCGCCCGATTGGGTGGAGGCGGAGGTCAACGGCGTCTCCAACCATTGGCTGCGCGCGCGTATCGAGCAGGGCGATTTCGGCAAGGCCGCCGTCTACGACCCTGCTACGCTGTCCTTCACGGCCGAGTCCTTCGAGCCCCCCGTGCTCAAGCGCATCGCGCTTGGGTTCGAGTACCTCACCGACCCCGAGCCGGTGCAGCACGCGCTCACCCACAACGACTTCTGCTTCACCGACGTCACCCAGGCCGCCCGGTGGCCCGACCGAACCTTCAAGCCATTCACACCGGTCCAAGACCAGGCGCCCGCCATCCACTTCGGCTTCGACCGCCCCCTCCCCGACGGGCTGGGCAGCCTCTATGCGCACTGCCCGGCGGCGGGCGCCGACACCGCCGAGCCCTCGACCTGGCAGTGGGAGTACCGCACGGCGCAGGGGTGGCGCGAGCTGGGCCTGATCGATCAGACCGCGGGCTTCCAGCGCAGCGGCATGATCCAGTTCATCGGTCCGCACGATGCCGTGGCCACCGACGGGCTCAATGGCCGTCTCTATCGCATCCGCGCCCGTCTCAAGCGCGGCGAGTCGCTCGCCGCCCGCCCCGTGGCCGGGCTCTGGCTGAACGCCGTCTGGGCCGTGCAGCAGCGCACCGTGGAGCGCGAGCTCCTGGGCCGGGGCGACGGCAACCCCGGACAGCGGTTCAACCTTAACCGCAACCCGGTCCTAGAAGGCGAGTGCGTCGAGGTGGAGGAATGGACCGGCCGCGGCGAGACCTGGAGTCTTGCGCTGGCCGCGGTCGCGCCCGCGGACCTGCGCCTGGAGCGCGACCCGGTGACCGGCGAGGCACTGGTCGCCTGGGTGCGCTGGTCCGAGCGCGCATACCTGCACGACTCCGGCCCCGGCGAGCGCGTCTACACCCTGGAGCGCGCCACCGGCACCCTGCGCTTTGGCGCCCATGCCCCCCCGGCCGGCCGGCGCGTCCTCGCCAGCTACCGCGCCGGCGGCGGGCTGGGCGGCAACGTGCCCGCGGGCACCGTCACCCAGATGCGCATGGCGCAGCCGCTGATCGTCGCCGTGACCAATCCCATCGCCGCCGCCGGGGGCGCCGATGTCGAGCCCTTGGCGCGCGCACTGGTGCGCGGGCCTCAGGGTCTGCGCCACCGCGGGCGTGCGCTATCCGCGCAGGACATCGAGTGGCTGGCCCGCGAGGCCTCGCCGGAGGTCGCCCGCGCACGCTGCCTGCCGCTGCATGGTCCAGCCGGGCTGGTGCAGCGCGGCTATTACAGGGTCCTGATCGTACCCTACAGCACCGAGACCAGACCCAGCCCCACCGAAGAACTGGCGCGCAAGGTGCGCGAGTACCTGGCCCGCCATGCGGCGGCCACGGCGCGCATCCGCGTCATGGGTCCGCGCTACCTGGCCGTCTCGGTGCGGGCCGAGCTGGTGCCGCTCGTCGCCGGCGAGGCGGCACTGGTGGAGGAACGGGTGCGCAGCGCCGTCAACCGCTTCCTGCACCCCCTGATGGGCGGTAGCGACGGCGACGGCTGGGGGTTCGGGCAGGCGGTGCCGCGTTCGAGGCTGGCCGCCGTGCTGGGCTCCGTGGCGGATCTGTCACATGCGCGGGACCTGGTCCTGGCGGCCGACGGTGCACTGTGCGGGGACTATGCCTTGCCCGGACTCGACGTACTGCCCTGCCCGGGGCCTCATGAGCTGGTCCTCAAGACCCCGGGAGCCTGCGCATGACCCTGCCACTGCCGCGGCTCGATACACTGCGTTACGACCAACTCCTGGCCGAGGCGCGCGATCTGCTGCCCTATGCGGCCCCAAACTGGACGGACTACAACGCCCACGACCCGGGCATCACTTTGCTGGAGCTCTTCGCCTGGCTGACCGAGGCCAACAGCTATCGCCTGGACCGCCTCCCCGCCGCCAGCGAGCGCGCCTTTCTAGGTCTGCTGGGCTACCCGCAGCGCCCGGCGCAGACCGCACGCACCCTGATCGCCTTCACGGCGACCGACGCGGGCGGTGCGGTCAGGCTCCCGGCAGGGGTACAGATTGCGACCGCGGACGGCCGGACGCGCTTCCAGACCAGTACCCCCTTCCAGGTCGTCGCCGCGCGCCTGGTCGAGATGCTGACTGTCACGGAGTCGGGTGCGACGCGGCACGAGAGCACCGGCCTCGCCTTCCAGCCACTCGGCCCCGCCCCCGCGCGGGGCGACGCCTTCTATCTGGGGTTCGACAAGGTCCTGGCCCCCGCCGACGCGCGGGTGCGCCTGTTCGCTGTGGGCGAGGACCTGGCGGGCGACACGCAGACCTGGCGCGCCCTCTACGCAGAGCATGGACGTGCCCGGCGTCTGCGTAGCGCTGGCTGCCGCCGTGCCCGGTCCAGCCGCCACGGCATCTGGGAGCACTATGGCGCCCGGATCGCCTGGGAGTATTTCGACGGTGCCGGCTGGCGGGCGCTCCCCGGCCTGCGCGACTGCACCCGTGCACTCTCGCTGTCCGGCCCGCTGCGGTTCCGCGCCCCGCGGGCCATGCGCCCCGGCGGCCTGGCCGACTACCCCGACCGCTGGTTCATCCGCTGCCGGCTGGTGCACGGCGATTATGACTGCCCGCCGCAGCTCGCCGCGCTCCTGCTCAACTGCGTGCCCGCCCGGCACGCGGCCGACGATCCCGAGCGGACCCTGGGCCTCAGCAACGGTCAGGCGCTCCAGTCGTTCGACCTTGCGGACGGGCCCATCGTCCCCGGCAGCACCCGGGTTACCCTGACCCGGCCCGACGGCACCCGCGAGACCTGGCTGGAGCGCCCGGACCTCGACCGCAGCGGCCCCCTGGCACCTCACTATGTCATCGACCCGGCATCCGGTCAGGTCCGATTCGGCGACGGCCGTGCCGGGCGCGTCCCCGAGGCCGGTGCCACCCTGACGGCACGCCGGCAGACCGGCAGCGGCCCGTCCGGCAACCTGACTGCGCGGTCATTGACGGCACTGTCGGCCACCGGCCGTGCCGCAGCGCTGCCCGGTTGGCCGGCCATCCAGCGCGCGCTCCAGGTACAGCAGCCCTGCGTCGCATGGGGCGGCGCCGCGGCCGAGACACTGGGCGCCGCCAAGGGCCGAGCGGTGCGCTCGCTCGCGCGGTCCCGCTGCCTGGTGACGCTGGAGGACCTCGAACAGGCCGCGCTCCAGGTCCCCGGGGTGCCGGTGGCGCGCGCCCGTGCCGTCGCCGAGCTCGACCCGCGCCTCCCCCGCCTGACCGCGGCCGGGTGCGTTACTGTGGTGGTGGTCTCGCCCTGCGTCCGCGACCGACCGGACCCCAGCCTGGCGATGTGCTGCGCGGTGCAGCGGTATCTCGATGCACGTCGGCCGGTCGCCACGCGCGTGCAGGTCACGGGTCCGGTCTGGACCGCGGTTGCGTTCAACGCCACGCTGCGCGTGCGCGGCGCTGTCGATGAGGCCGCACTGAAGGCCGAGGCCGTGCGGCGTCTCGATGCCTTCTTCGATCCACTCACCGGCGGACCCGAGGGCCGGGGCTGGCCCTTCGGTCGCCCGATCTACCGCACCGAGGTTCTGGCGCTGCTCGACGCACTGCCGGGTGTCGTGGCGGTCGAGGGGCTCGAGCGCCCGTGCGGCATGGCACCCCCGGAGCTGTGCGGCAACATCGTCTTGTGTCCCCACGGGCTGGTGCGGTCCGGGACGCACATCTTCACCGTCCTACCGGAGTAGCCACGATGAGCGAGGGCAAAGAGAATCCAGTAGAGCGCCTGAATTATTTCAATGGCCAGCGCCTGCAGGCCGGCGACTTCCAATTGGAGCAGGACTACCACCTGCGGATGCGGCGCGAGCTTAATCGCGCACTCTATACGCCGGGGATTGCGAGGGGGTTGGAAGTCTTTCCCGGGGGAGGGGCAAAGGTGATCGTGGCCCCGGGGTTCGCAATCGACAGCGAGGGCCGCGAGATGCTGCTCCTGGAGCCCTGCAAGACGGACGTCCGGCGCGACCTCGATCAAGGGGCCTACCTGGCGATCCGCTACAACGAGCAATTGCTTGCGCACCAGGATGCCTGTTGCGCGTCCAGCGCCCCGATTGGCGATAGGGCCGCGCAAGGCGGGCCTTCGCGCGTGCTGGAGCAACCGGTGCTCGAATGGGTCTCCGACCCGCCGGACGAGCAGAGCGATATGATCGCTTTGGCCAGGGTCACGCTGACGGAACACTGCGAAGAGGTCAATGTCATCGACACCTCGTGTCGACGATACGTCCGTCATGCGCCAGACTCCAAGGTTCGCCAGTATGCCCTGGAAGGGGTGCGGGACATCGACTCAAAGAATCCGGGGATCATCCGCTTTCATATCCGCGGGCGGCAGCCCAATGCGGTGACGCTGTACTTGAGGGCGGAGGAATTTCCGTCGCTCTATTACACGGAGCTGGGATGGCATAGTCATGAGACAAAAGGAAATATAGTGGGCAACATCAATTTCCCGAGTCATTTCCATGACATCACACCCATTGAATCGCCCAACTTTTCCGAATCTGTGAGCGCGGGAACTCCCGAAACAGAAACTGCCTCAAGTCTCACAATCAATAATGAGCAACTCTATTATTTAATGGATGACCGCTGTCTCACTTCTGTAAATTACGTAACCAAACCTCCAGGTGTGCACTGGTGGACGGTTCATCACGGCTCCGACATTTGTGATCCTTCCGGTACTGGCAACACAATATCTGTTACGCCGTTTGATACGCCGAAAATAACGATAAAGTCCATGTCGCATCATAGCCATAAGATTCCCACTGCGACCAAGAAGTGGCCTGATAAAGATACAGAGTTATCTATAACGATAACGAACACGCCCGTGATAGACAATGCCGGAGTGGAGAATAGCCCGCAACGGCCTATGGAATCCGCCAGCGCTCTCACTTTTGTAAATAATCTGCATGTGCTTATCGGCCCAAGCGACCGCCCGCTGACGGAGGAGATGGACAAGACCGAAAACATCCTCGGCCAACTCCAGGCGGCCCATCCAGACGACGCATGGACCCAACTCGGGAATGGGAATTCCACGCATGCACTTGCCGCCAAGGGTACCGGCCCGATCAGGCTCGACTACCTGGCTGGGGTCTCATTTGCCGATGACACCGAGTATGTGATCGAGCTGCATGTCGCCGATGGCGGCGGCCGTATCCACTGCAACCTCTACATCGAATGACCATGGCCCCCCCCGCCCGTTACGCAATCATGCGCGATGGCCCGACCTGGGGCTGCGCACTGCCGCCCGCGGTGCGCCTCACCGACGACGGCGCTCTGACACTCGTCGCAGGCAACCGGTCGGCCGTCATCGACTCCGGCCGGCTCGATGCCGGCATCGACTCGGACTGGGAGCGCGTGGCCGTGCAGGCGCTGACCCCTTCCGGGTGCGCCCTGCGTCTCTACACCTTCACCGCAGCAGACGCACAGGCGACGCCGCACTGGCCCGCCAAGCCCGAGCCGGGCCTCGACATCCTGTTGGACCGCACCCCAGGCCCGGCCCCCACACAACCCGGCACGCGCCGCTATCTCTGGCTGCGCCTTTGTCTGGAGGGCGACGGCGACCGGAGCCCGGTGCTGGAGCAGGTCCAGGCCCAAACCACCGGCCGCGGCTACCTCGCGGACCTGCCGGCCATCTATCGCCGCGACGACCGGCCGAGGCGCTTCCTGGAGCGCTGGCTGGCACTCTTCCGTGCTGACATGGAGGGCTTTGAACAGGCGCTCGACGCCCTGCCGCACCTGTTCGACCCGCTGATGGCACCCGCCGACCGGCTCACCTGGGTGGCGCGGTGTCTGGGCTTCGATCCGCCGCCGGGCTTGACCAGCACGCAACTGCGCACCCTCCTCCAACGCCTGCCTGACCTGTACGCGCGGCGCGGCACCCTAGCCGGTCTCACGGACTGGGTGGAGGTCTACTCCGGCATCCGGCCCAAGATCATCGAGGCGCACAGGGCCTGCCGGGTGTGGCTACTGGACGATACCTCGCTACTCGGCTTCGACACCATGCTGGCGGCCGGGTCTCCGGACGGCCTGATCGTCCCTGGCGAGCCGCTCACCGACCCCGATTTCCTCGGTCTGCTGCGCGAGACCTTCGGCGGCCCGTCCTTCGACTGGGCGAACGGCACGCCGCGGGTCGACCCTCGGCTCGCGTTCACCGAGGCAAGCCCGCTGAGCTTGGCCCCCAAGGATGCACAGGATCGCCCCCAGGCAGTGGCGACGCTGCGCTGGACAGGCCAGATCAAGCCGCGCTACGCGGAGCGCTACACCCTGTCGCTGCAGATCGCCGGTGACCAGGCGACCGATGACGTGCGGGTGCGCCTATGGATCGACGGCCGGCCGCTCGTCGATCTCTGGACCGATGCCCCGGCCCTGCCGGGCGGCGGTACCCAGACGATGCGCTCGGTGTCGCGCGATGTCGCACTGCTGATGGAAGAACCGCGCTGGTATCCGGTGCGGCTGGAGGTGCGCACGACCGCACGCGCGCTCGCGCTCTCGCTGTCCTGGTCCAGCCGCAGCCAGCCCTTTGAGTCGGTGCCCGCGCAATCTCTGTATGCCCTGAACGACCCGCGCGCCGATACCGGGCGCACCCGGGCCACGGGTTTCGAGGTGGGCAGCGCGGTGGTGGGTGCCGACGCACTGCAAGCGCCCGGCGACTTCGGGCAAGGACTATTTGCAGATACGGCGCATCTCTTCACCGTACTGGTGCCGCCGGGCGGCCAACAGGGTACGAAGCGTCGGCAGCGCGTGCGCGCGGCCATCGACGCCGAGAAGCCGGCCCACACCGACTACCACCTATGTTTCTTGGAACCGCGCCTGCGTCTGGGCTTCCAGGCCCGACTGGGCATCGACGCCATCGTCGGCACGCACCCACCTTCCACCAGCGCGCCCTTGGCAGCGGGTTGCGAACCTTTGGTCGACGATGCGGTACCAGCGGATCCCGCGCGGAGGCCGGCATACCCCAGCAACCCGGAGGCCCCATGGACACCCTGACGCACACCCGGACCGATGGACTCGCGGCGCCGCGGCGCAACCATTACTTCTACGGCAAGCTGCTCGACGATCTGAACCTGACCATGGAGCAGCGCTATTTCAACGGCAAGCGCTTCACGCTCAATCGCCTGGCACTCGGCAGCGGGGTGCTGTGTGGGTTGCAGGTCACCAGCGACGGCAAGACCCTGACCGTGGGACCCGGAATAGCCATCGACGGCCACGGCCGGGAGATCGTGGTGCCGAAAGCCACTTCCATCGATCCCTGGCGAGCGGGGGACGAAGGCAACCTATCGGCCTCCTTTGACCCAGCGCAGGACTACGCAGTTTATTTGGTACTGTGCTATCGCGAGCACGGAACGGATCTGGTACCCGCGTTGGTCACGGATTGCGACGGCGCGGACGCCTGTGCACCGTCCACCATCACCGAGGGCTTTGCGCTGGCGGTGCACGAGGGGGCCCCGCCTGCCATACATACGGTCGGAGCCGAGCTGAGCCAAGCGCTGAACGAAGGCACGAACGATGCCGATCGTCGCCGGTGTATCTGCGAGCTGCTGTCCGCGACACCGCCATCTTGCGGCGGCCCGGACGGGGAGGGTTGTGTGGTGCTCGCGACCATGACCCTTCGGGCCGACGGGGGCATCGCCGACCTCGATACGGTCACGGCACGCAGTCTGGTGTGCAGCCACGAGCTGTTGTTCGAGATGCTTCTGTGCCTGCAAGGCGGCCCGGCAGGTCCGCCTGGTCCCCAAGGCCCGGCCGGTCCCCAGGGGCGCCGCGGCCTTCCGGGTCCGCCCGGCCCTGGTCTTGACCTCAAACTTGCCAAGATCGTGTCCATTAACTGGCCGCATGACGACAAGCTGACGCTGGCCGACATGTCGGGTTGGCGGCTAAAGGAAAGCGGTCCGACGGTGACATTCAGCGAGAAGGTCGTGCCCTCCGGCGATGGCGCCGGCTGGATGCGCGTGAGCGTGGAGTACCGGATACCAAAGACTGGGGGCCTCATTCCGTGGCATTTGGCAGCTCAGGCCATTGTCATCGAGGACAGGGGTACGCCGGTCGTCTCCTCCGCAGTATTCGTATTGCCGGGGGAATTCCCCTATATTTCTTGGCTCATTATGACCGAGCTCAAACAATCGGAGGCATTGGTCCGGGTACAAGTGTGCTGCGACCACCTGAGCACCCTAAGCGGTCAGCCAGTCGACGGCAATTTCCGCGAGGCAGAGACCACCAGGATCGATGACCACTATCAGGTCAGCACCGGTAACGGCTTACCGGGCGGCACCTTCGAGAGTTGGTTCCATCTCTCTCCCGAGATCGATGCAAGCGGGTTGGCTGCAATGCGCAGACTCTCCAGCACGACCAAGGAAAGCCTGATGCAGTCCATCTATTTCTTGCCCCGTAACATCCGCTGACCTTGCGCACTGGAGCTGAACATGGGAACTATCGACACCACCCAAGGCGGATACATCCAGGTATGCGGGCTCGACCGCCTGCGCTACTTCCCGCGCCAGTTGCTCACGGCGGACGATATGCGTCTGGAGCAGGACTATTTTCGCGAGAAGCAGCGGCGTCATAACCGCTTTCTCCATGGTTGGGGTGTGGTGTCTGGGCTCGTGGTCGGGCCGGGGCCCGCACCGCTCTCCCTGACCATCAGCCCTGGGTATGCGCTGGGGCCCTGCGGCGATGAGATCTACGTCCCCGAACCGGTGACGCCAGACTTGACTCAAGCGGCGCAGGAAATGTTGGCGCAATTGGTCAGTGCGCACCCCGAACGAGCAGCATCCGAGAGCTTTGTGGTGCTGTGCATTGTCATCCGGTACGCCGAATGCCGAACCCGACCGGTCCGAACGTTGCCTGTCGGTTGCGGATGCGACGATTGCGAGTGCGAGCTCTCGCGCATTAGCGACGGCTTTGAGATCGGCTGCGTGCCGCCGCGTGAGTACTACGAGATACCGGAAGAAACACTGTGCACTATCCAACGCGAAATCTCGAATGATCGACTGCCCTCCCTGTCGCCCCCGCCTCACGACGAATGGATTGCGCTAGCATGGATGATGCTAGACTTAAATCTCAAGGGTGATCCAGTTCAGTTCAGGGCCAACTCAATCGACAACAGAAAACGCCGCGTACTCTACAGCGCAACACAGATCCAAGAGGAGGTCATCCGTTCCTGCTGCGCAGGCACTTAGTCTCCGCTGTCCGCGCAAAGGGGAGAGGGTCTAGGTCATCCTAGAAAGAGCAAAGTGTCCGCGAATGAATGCAAACGAACGCGAATAATCAAGAACCCGGGCCAAGCCGCCCGCCCACCTCGCGGGCGACAACGGGGCTGAGGCTAAGAATCTATTTTATTTGCGCTTTTTGCGCTCATGTGCGGACAACTACTCTTTTATGGGGTCACGGGTTGCGAACGTTTAAGAGGCTGTAACGATCATTCGGCGAGCGCCTTTACTTGGCCCACCCCATCCGCCATGCGGCGCCCCGTCTGCCGTATCCGGCGGCCCAGGAGCGCCCCGGCGAGTATCAGCACCCAGGAGGGGGGCTCGGGCGTCTGGGCCGGGAATCCCGAGCCCCGGGCCGTGATGACGGTTCCCGGCTCGCTCAAAGTGAAGCCGACGATGAGAAGCGGATTGGGGTCCGTGATCGTCGGCGAGTGATCGAGCCAAAAATAGGGCAGCTCCAGACCGGCGAGTCGGAAGCGGTCTACGCCCGCGCCGTCAAAGACATACCGATCCCCGAGACCGAGCCGGGCGACCCGTACGAAGTCGTCCAGATCCATGTCGAAGAGCATCAGATCGATCAACCCGGACAACAGGGCGTTGTCGCCGGCATACGGCAGCAGCACCGAGCTGAATAGCGGTCCGTCCACCGCGAAGTCGTAAGTCGGGGCGAAAGGCAGCTCGAGGTAAACGGGCGCTTCCTGTCCGAAAATAGCCATCGAGTCGGAAATCGAGAAGCAGCCGGCGAAGTCGCTCGCATTGCGTCCTTGCGCGTCGAACCGAACGAAGGCGGCACCGCTGCCGGCCGCGGAGCGACTCACCACTTGCCCGTCGGCGAAGCTGGCCGTTGCCTCTCCGCAGAGGGTTGTCCCGTCGCTTAACAATTCGTCTCCATGGAAGACGAGGTCTCTTTGGGGGAGCGGGCCGCCCCAAACACCTTCGCCGCCGAAGTCGACTTGCGAGAAATCGTAGACGAAGACGTCGTTCCCGATGCGTCCGGTCGGGCTCAAGGCCAGCTTCGGGAGTGAGCCGGGAGGCGGAACGGGATCTCCCGTCTGCGGCGGCGGCGGGGGATGCTGGCCAGTGTTGGGCTCCCCGGTGGGGTTGGCATAGCCCTTCGCCTCGAGCTCCTCGATGCCGGTGCCAACGGCGATGGTGTCTCCGGTGACGGGGTCGGTGATGGGGGTGGACTCGCAGCCTGCGCCGGTGCAGGCCGGGGTGGCCTCGGGCGGGACGTCGTCCGGATTCACGCTCGTCTCGTATCGCTCGCCGAGACCGGTCTCGGGCTGCGGTATGGCCGGAATGGAGCTCCGGGCAAGCTCCCGGGTGCTCGTGGGGCGCACGGTCAGGTCGAGGCCGGGGCTGTTGGCAGCCGTCGGATCCCCCACGGTTTCCTTCGTGCCGGCGTAGTACAGTCCGTGGGGGCCGGATTGCCCAATGAGGGAAGGACTGGTGCCCGGAAGCGGTCCTTGGAGCGTGTCGGGATTAGACCCGTTCTCGGTGCAGCGAGCCCAGACGCACTCCCCGAGGATACCTTCGGCCTTGACCAGATCCGTCACCGTGATTCCAGCGATCAGCGGCTCTGTCCCGGTGGGCCCGAAGCGGTCGAGCAGCGCGTCCCAATCCTGCCCGGCCAGCCCCAGATCGATGTCGAGGCCGCTCAGCCGGAAGCCCGAGACGCCGTCCGCCGCCCAGGTGCCCATGGTGCCAACCAGGTCGGCGTCGGGCCCGAGCAAACCGCGCAGGTAGTCGTCGTAGAAGTTAAAGTGGAAGTCCTGATTCACCGTCGGGACCCAATCGGCCAGCGCGATCCAGTCTCCTGCCGTTTGGTCCCGCACCTCCAGCCGCAGGCCGTCGTCGTCCCCCAGCGCACCGAGCAGATCGTGGAAGCGGTCGCCGGGCAGCGTCAGCGACTCGAGCTTGTACTGGGTGGCCCCCGTTACGTAGTCCGCGATGTCGAAGTCGATCGACTGAGCAAAGCGGGTGACGTAGTCGTCCCCCTCGCGCACTGTCTCGATCAGTGGGAACGCGACGTAAACCGGGTCGGTCATGCCGTAGCCGTCATAACGCTTGGTCTGCAGGATATCGACGAGGTCTGAGTACCGGGTGTCGGTGGTTTCGGCGTAGCGAAACATTTCCAAGAAATAACTCCAGCCGTTGGTGCTCGCGTACACATCCTTCAAGCTGTCGGGCAGCAGGGCGGCGGAGTTGACGTCGGAGATTCGCAGCGCGGTCCGATCCGGCAGGGTGACCAGGCTACCCGGCGGGTTGACGACGCTGTAAGTCCGCCCGCCTTCCGAGAAAGACGCCGGGAAGGGGCTTGGCGGATCCCCCGCATGCGCCGCATAGGTGGCCTCAGTGGTGTGCGTCTGGCTGACCGTGCTCCACGACCAGCAGCCGAACAGCCAGAAGCCGCACTCTTGGAACGTGTGGTCGAAGAGCTCGCGGTAAGTGTCGCCCTGCGACCCGAAGTAGCTCACGTAGGCGGTTTCTTCGCCCACGGCAAGGTCCGTGCCGTCGAACCGGAAGCTGTACTCGCCCCCGCCATCGGGCAGGATTGACGCGGCGTAGCGCGGCACGTCCGCCGACTCGCCGGACAACCGCCAGCCGTCGCCCAGGGTGAATGGCTGCAGATTGACGTTCACCGCGTCCTCGATCGCCCCGGTCAAGTCGAAGCGAGTATCCACCAGGTCGGCCAGCTTGGTACGCGCCAACTCGTCCTCCCGGGTGATCAGCGGGCCGGCGCTGAAGACCTCGGCGCCCGCGAAGGATGCGCTGATTCCGAGTGCCTGAAGGGTTTGGCTGAGTGTGAGATTCAGGTCAAGGTCGTTGGTGAGCTTCGGATTGAGGCTGAAGCTGGGCGTGACGTTCAGCTCACGGTTCGGGAACTGGATCTCGAACGTCTCATCCTCACCCAGGCGAAGGTCGACAACGTCGGTGCGCCGTCGCTCTCCGTTGACCAACACGTTGATCTGCTGATCGAATTCGAGCCTCAGGGTGGGCTCTGGGGCCAGGCTCACGGACTGGGAAAGCGCCAGCTGCGGCCCCAGCTCGTAATCCAGGATGTTGAGGCTGAGGCCCGCGGGCCCGAGGTTCAGATTCACCTCGCCGGGCGGGATGAAAGGGAGCACGGCAGCGGCCAGTCCGTCCACGTCCAGGCGCAGGTCGACAATACTGTCGCTTGCGCTCGCGCTGAGCTTGGTGACAGGGGAGCTGGTGTCGACGTTTGCCTCCAAGTCCAGCTCGCTCGGCATGCGCAGGGTCAGGTTGGCCAGCTCGGTGGTGGCGCTGATCGGTCCGTAGCCCACGCCGGCGGAGACCGAGATCGGCTGGCCGAAGCCGATGTCGGAGACCTCCACCACGATTCCGGCGCCGCCGCCGGCCTTTCCGGATTGGTTGGTGCTTCCCGCGACGGACGGCTGCCCGCCGAGCTCCCACTCTTTCTCGAAGCTGAGCGAGTCTGTTCCGAAGATGCTGATTTGGCCATTCGGCTCGCCGGTCTCGGGGTCGGGACGGTTCAAGGAGAATAGCTCCTGTCGCGCGCTCACGTCGCGCAGGAATCCCGGGATCAGGTCGAAGCCCACGCAGCCGAAGATGCAGCCCTCCACCCGGGCGGAGGCCTCGAGGTCGATGACGAAGTCCGCGTAGGCCCCGACCTCGGGAAATTCGGTCCTCAGATAAGTGTCGCCGACCTGCTGAAAGCTCGGGGCGAAGTCGATGAGCCGGTTCCAGTCGGGATCGGCCTGGATCTGCTCCTCGATCCCGACCGTGTCGAGATACTGATAGCCGAACTGGAATGGATAGCTGGCATCCACCGAGCCGCTGTCGAAGTAGTAGCCCACCTCCAGTCCGGCACGGCCGGCGAACCGCGCATCGAATGCGGCACCGAAGCTGCCCACGATGGTATCGGCGATGCCGTCGAAGCCGAAGTGCCCGGTGTCGAACTGGAAGCCGAGGAACAGCGGATCGTTGGCGTAGCCTACGTCGACGATGGTCGCGGGCCCCGAGCCGAACTGGTTAGCGCCGCTTGCGGTAAAGATGCCGCTGCCGTCGACGGTCACGATGTCGGCCGTGGCCGCGCTGGCAAGCAGTGCGCAAGACCAGATGGCAATCCGCCCGTAGAGGGCCTTGCTGGCAGCGAGACCTGCCATAGCTCTGTTGCGACGGGGCCTCGAAACCGTACGCACTTGCGCGTCGTTCATGGCAACCCCCTGCGTAGTCGGCCTGTTCGGGTATCTATTCAGTCCTGTTCGGCGGATGAACGAAATAAGACGAATGGATCTGGAGCCATATTCCTGAATCGTCTCGTATTATTCGGTCGCGACCATCGGCCGACGAGCGACTGGACATTCCGACAATCTTGCACGCAAAAGGCACACCAAATTCACGGTTTTGGGCTCGCCGTCAGTCGGCCCCAAGGATGGCGCGGCTTGTAGGAAATCCCGGGAGCGCGAGGAACGCCGCAAGGAATCGCGGCGTGCACGGAGCTGTAAATAAAACTGACAATGTGCGCGACTTTACGCCCCTTCGGACCCGATCGCTGCCTGTCCGGACCTCGGATCGCGCCTCGATAATGCAGACATTATTATTAATAATCAGTCATATAAATCAACTCTGCGAGTGTAAAGCAGGCTTTACATGATATTCCCCGGCCATGCTATTCGGTCGGCCGATGGGTCCACAAACGCCCTGCCCGCTCGCGCCAGGTCCAAGGCCCTCGGACCGTCCCGTCGGGCAATAGCCTCAGCTCGATCGCGCCAGCGGTGCCGGTGTCCAGGGTCGGGATGCCGCGCACCGCAACCCGATCGCGGACCTCGCGGGCGGGGAATCCGAAGCGGTTGGCGTAGCCGGTGGCATAGAGGATCAGATTGGGCGACACCGCGTCCAGGAAATCGGCACCGGTGGAGGTGGCGCTGCCGTGGTGTCCGGCGATCAGGACATCGCTGCGCAACGCCGACCCCAATGACTGCACCAGGCGTCGCTCGGTCCCCTGGCCGATGTCCCCGGGGAATAGGATCGACCGGCCGCCGGTCTCGACCCGCAAGACGCAGGATGCGTCGTTACCCTGCACGCGCCGCTCCCCTGCCCCAAGCGCCGGACTCAGAACGGCAAACCGCACCCCGGACCAGTCCCAGGTCTGCCCGGCCAGGCAGGGCTCGACACCGGGGAGATTCAGGGGCTCTCCGCTGCGGATGCGTCCCGCCGGGAGTCGCTCCAGCAATCCGACGGCCCCGCCGCTGTGGTCCCGGTCCGCATGGCTCAACATCAGCACCTCGATGCGCCGGAGTCCCTGGGCGGCGAGGAATGGGGCTACCGCCAGCGTACCGGTATCGAATCCGCCCTCGAAGGCCGGACCGGCATCGTAGACCAGGGTCCCGTCCCGGGTGCGCACGACCGCGGAGAGCCCCTGGCCCACGTCCAGCAGGGTGACCCAGGCCTCGCCTGGCCCAGGTACGGGCGGGCGCACCAGCACCAGCGGGGCGAGTAGCGGCAGGCCCAGCCAGCGCCCGGGCAGTCCTCGGGGTGCGAGCAGCAAGGCCACCCCGAGCCAGGCGGCAGGCCAGACCCAGGGCGGACCCTGGGGCAGATAAACGGCGGCCCAGGGGAATGCGGCGACCCAGGCCAGAGCATCCTGACACCAGTCGAGTAGCCGGGCGGTCCAGACCAGGGGCAGGTCCAGGCCGGGGATCAGGCTCAGGAAGCTTGCACCCAGGACCAGCGGGAACAGGATCAGGGTGAACAGTGGCTCGGCCACCAGGTTGACCGCGGGAGAGATAACGGAGGCACGGCCGAAGAGCAGAAACAGGAGCGGCAAGAGCCCCAGGGCCACCGCCCACTGTGCCCGGCCCCAGCGACTCCAAAGGTCCCTCTGGGGCAGGCGCTGGCCCAGATTGAACAGAAGCACTGCCACCGCGGCGAAGGAGAGCCAGAAACCGTAGGAGACGATCGCCGCCGGGTCGAGCAGCAGCACCCCCGTCAGCGCCAGGGTCAGTCCGTGCCAATGGCGTGGGGTGCGCTCCCAGAAGATCGCGGCGAAGACCACCGCGGCCATCAGAAGCGCCCGCTGCGTGGAGACCGAGAACCCGGCGAGCGCCGCATAGGCCCAGGCAGCCAGAAAGGCGCCCACCGCTGCAGCCCGGGGGGCTGCCAGGGCGAGCGCCAGGACGGGTCTGCGCGCCCAGAGCGCACGGATCAGAAAGAACGCGACCCCGGCGACCAGCGCCAGGTTGAGCCCGGAGATGGCGACCAGATGGCTGGTGCCGGTACGGGTCATGACCTCCCAGTCGGTGCGGGCGAACCCGGACTGATCCCCGGTCACCAATGCCTGGACCAATGGCAGCGAGCGGGCGTCCCCCAGGACCCGGGCCAGGTGGTCGTTGAACGACTGGCGCAGGCGTGCGAGCCAGTAAGGACCAGGTCCCGGGTCCAGGAGCTTCAGTCCAGGCCCTTTGCGCACGCTGCCGGTGGCCTTGACCCCCTGCTCGAAGAGCCAGCGCTCGTAGTCGAAGCCTCCCGGGTTGGCGAACCCGTGGCGGGGCTTGAGTCGCACCGGCAGGCGCCAGCGCGCACCCGCCCGCAGGTCCGGGGTCTCCCCGTACCAGGAGAGCCGCACCAGCCCCGCGAATGCAATGGGCTCTTCCTCCGCCAGTGTGCGCTCAACCCGGAGCAGAAAGCGACGGGCCTCCCCCAGATCCGCGGGAATCGCGGCGATGCGGCCCTCGACAGTCAGAGGCGCACGCGCCAGGCCGTCTGGAAAGGGGTCCCAGAGCAGCTCGCCCGTGCGGAACATGGCCCACAGTGCGCCGAGCAGGAACGCGGCGGCAAGACTCGCCGAACGCGCGATACGGCCTTCGCTCAAGACCGGCCAGGCGCCGAGCAAAGCGGCAGCAGGTGCCAGGACGGCAATCCCGGCCCAGGGCGGCGGGGCCTGGGGCAGCATGAAATAGGCGCCGATCCCGGCGCAGAATGCGAGCCCCAAGGAGGCCCATTGGATACGCTCGCCGCGCCGGGGCTCGGCGCCTGGTGCAGAACGCATGGGACAGGTCCGGCGTCGCGAGGGTGTCCGAAACAGTCTAGCGAAAGATCCGAGGACCTGACACAGAAAGTGCGGACGCGCGCGCTCGGCATGCCGGTGCACGGCGCGACGTGTGGCTCTGCCGGGTACTTCGGGGTGCGGCTGCGCTGGCGCCTGGCGCAGGCGCAACGCCGCTGTCGGGCGAGGCGCGCTATCGGGCGCCGGGGGGCTCCGTGTCGGTGGGCAAGGCAGGGGCGAGCACCCCATCGTCCAGCCGCCAGATCCGATCCATCCGGGCGGCGATCGTCATGTCATGGGTCACGATGACCAGGCTGGTGCCGATGTCCGCGTTGAGGCCCAGCATCAAATCGAAGACCTGTGCAGCGGTGCGCCGGTCCAGATTACCGGTGGGCTCGTCCGCCAGCAGACAGGCCGGGCGGGTCACCAGTGCGCGGGCCACCGCGGCGCGCTGACGCTCGCCGCCGGAGAGCTCGGAGGGTTTATGGGTTCCGCGGTGACCAAGCCCGACCCGCTCCAACAGGGCCACCGACTTGGCGCGCGCCTGTGCCACCGGCTCGCCGCCGATCAGGAGCGGCATGGCCACGTTCTCGATGGCCGAAAGCTCCGGCAGCAAATGATGGAACTGGTAGACGAACCCCAGGTGACGGTTGCGCAGCCGCCCGCGCTTGGACTCGGAGAGCTTACCCACGTCCTGGCCCAGCCAGCTCACCCGCCCCCCGGTAGGCCGGTCGAGCCCGCCAAGGCAATGGAGCAGCGTGCTCTTGCCGGAGCCGGAGGCCCCGACGATGGCCACCCGTTCCCCGGCGCCCAGACGGAAATCCACCCCACGCAGGACCTCCACTTCCTGGGGACCCTGGCGAAAGGTCTTGGCAAGCGCGGCGGATTCCAGGACCGCCTCGCCCTGGCCCGCAGTCCCATCGCTTCCCTGGACCTCATTCATAGCGCAGTGCCTCCGCCGGCTGGGTGGTGGAGGCACGCCATGCCGGATAGAGCGTGGCGAGCACCGACATGACGAAGGCCGAGATGGCAATGGTCGCCACGTCGGCGACATGCACGTCGGAGGGCAGGTCGCTGATGTAATAGATGCTCGGGTCCAGGAAGCGCACGCCGAAGAGCGACTCGATGCCGCCCACCACGGGCTCCAGGTTGAGCGCCAGGAGCACCCCCGCCACCACCCCGATCAGGGTGCCGACGAACCCGATGGCAGTCCCCTGGACCACGAAGATCCCCATCACGTTGCCCGGAGAGGCACCCAGGGTGCGCAGCACCGCGATGTCGGACTGTTTGTCCGTCACCACCATGACCAGGGCCGACACGATATTGAAGGCGGCCACCGCCACGATCAGGAACAGGATGATGCTCATCATCCGTTTCTCGACGGCCAAGGCCCGAAAGAAGTTGGCATGGACCTGGGTCCAGTCGCGCACCAGATAGACCCCGCCCAGGGCGTAGGCGATCTCGCGAGACAGTCTTGGTGCCTCCCAGAGGTCCGCGACCTTGAGCCGAATCCCGGTGACCCCATCCCCCAGGGTCATGAGCTTGGCCGCGTCCCCCATGGCGATAAAGGCTGCGTTGCGATCGTAGTCCGCCATGCCGACGGAGAAGATCCCGCTCACCGTAAAGCGCTTGAGCCGGGGCATGACGCCCACCGGGGTGGCAGTCACCTGGGGGGTGACCACGGTCACCTTGTCCCCCGGGCCGACGCCCAGATACGCGGCCAGGTCCCGGCCCAGTACGATGCGGAAGGCACCGGACTCCAGGTCGTCCACCGAGCCCGAGTCCATGTCGCGGCGCAGCTCCGCCACCTGATCCTCTTCCTTAGGGAGTATGCCGCGAACCAGTGCACCGCTCACATTGGAAGGACCGACCAGCATGGCCTGGACCTCGACGAAGGGGGCCGCGCCCACCACCTCCGGCAGTGCGCGGACCTTCTCCAGCACCTCCCGCCAGTCCTTCATGCCGCCCCCGTAAGGGTCGGCCAGGGTGGCATGCGAGGCCATGGAGAGGATGCGCTCGCGGATCTCCTTGTGGAACCCGTTCATGACCGAGAGCACCACGATGAGCGCCACGATGCCGAGCATGATGCCCAGCATGGAGACCAGCGAGATAAACGAGATGAAATGGTTACGGCGCTTGGCGCGGGTGTAGCGCAGGCCGAGGAAGAGCGGGACAGGATGAAACATGGGGCAGCATTAAACCACAAAGGCCGCGGGCCGTGGCAGCGACCACCGCCCGCTCGGCCCGCAAAGGGCACTAGCCGCCGATGAATGCACCTCGGATCAATCGGTTATCGGCAAGTTATCGGACGTGGCAGTCGACGCGGCGGACAGTCTCGCGAAGCGCGAAGAAAGCGCACTGACTTCGCGTTCTTCGCGGACCTGTATGGACGACTTCAGCGGCCTCCGGGGCCTGTCACCGATCCTTGCGGGGACTGCGCTGGCCGCGGCGCGCTCGCGGCAGTCAGTGCGCGGCGCAGATCGCTCTCCAGACGCACCAGCTCCTCGCTCGCCTGGGCACGGGCGCGCTTGCCTTCGTCGGCGATGCGCAGGCTGTCCTCGATGGTCTCGATCAGGGTCTGGTTGGCGTGGCGGACGACCTCGATATCGAAGACCCCGCGCTCGATCTCCTGACGCGCCTGGGCATTCGCGGTCTTCAGATTATCCGCGTTGGCGCGCAGCAGGTCGTTGGTGAGGTCGGTGGCTGCGCGGATGGTCTCGGCGGCCTCCCCGGAGCGGTAGATGGTCACCGCCTGGGCGAGCTGCTGGCGCCAAAGCGGCACGGTGTTGACCAGGGTTGAGCCAATCTTGTTGATCAGTCCTTTGTCGTTCTCCTGGACCAGGCGGATGCTCGGCAGCGCCTGCATGGCCACCTGGCGGGTGAGCTTCAGGTCATGGACCCGACGCTCCAGGTCGTCGCGGACGCTGCGCAGGTCGCGCAGGCTCTGGGCCTCCACCATATCGTTAGTGCCTTGGGCGCGGGCGGCCAGGGCCGGGAGTACATTGCCGTCCAAGTCGGCGAGCCTAGCCTCGCCGGCCAGGATATAGCGCTCCAGCTCCCGGAAATAATCCAGGTTGGCCTGGTAGAGCCGATCGAGCGCTGTGACGTCAGTCAGCAAACGGGTCTTGTGACGGTCTAAGTCCCGGGCGATGGACTCGATCTGGTTGCGCACCAGCTCGTAGGCCTGGAGGAACCGGGCCACCGGACGACCCTTCCCCATCAGACGGTCCAGCATCCCGGGCTTGCGGTTGGGATCCAGGTCGTCGATATCGAAGCCCCGCAGTGTGGCCACCATCTCGCTCAAGGCCGCACCGGCAGGGCCCACGTCCTTGGCCCGCACCCCCTCGAGCATCTGATCCGAGACCTCGGTGAGTCGCTCCTGGGCCTTGGCCCCGAAGAACAGGACGGACTGGGTATCGGTGAGGTCGAGCTCCTTCAGCAGGACCGCGACCTCGGGCTCCAAGTCGTTCGGGGCTGCCTCCTGGACCGCCATCGGAGACTGACTGGGGTCGGCGGCCTGGGCTGCGACCGGCAGGCCCGGGGCCGGCGCCCGGTCTGGGGCAGCGCTGGACTGGATGCGCTGGGCCATGGCGCGCTCCAAAGTATCGAGTCTAGAGTCTGTGCTATTGGATCGATCGTTCACGATGGTCTATCCGGAGTCCTGCCCTGAGTGTCGATTGCGGACGATATGAAAGGGGGCCGCGGGCCTCAAGCGATCCCCTCGCGCTCTAGCTGCTTCTTGAGGACCTCGATTTGCACATCCAGGTCCAGCAAGTCGGTCTTCAGGAGCTTCCGACGCTGCTCTTCGAAGACCTGCTCCACGGTGACCAAGACATTGCGGAAGCTCTGCTCCAGCTCCCGGGAGTCGGCCTGTCGATGGGCACGCGCATAGCCTTCGGTGACCTGCTGGACACCTTCCAGATAGACGTTCAGGAACTTCCTCGCCCGGAAGAGATCAGTGGGTCGCTCCGCGATCTGGTTGAGGATACCGCGACCCTGGGCAGCGATGCGCCGCACGCGCATCTTCAGCTCCGAGTTGCCGATGGTCGCTGCCGCCCGCTCCACCTCCAGGAGCCGACCCTCCGCCTCGCCGAGTGCCTCGGCCACCTGCCGCGCGCGCGCGTCCGCAAGGTCGAAGGGCCGCGGAGCGGTCAGTGGCTCGAACCCATAGGCCAAGTGGAACCCGAGTCCCGCCACCCCGGCGAAGGCCAGGCTGACAGGGAGCGCGTGACCCACGCCCCAATAGGCCACAACCCCGGCGCCAATGGCGGTCAAGACGCCGGCCAGGGTCCGCAGCGGCCAGCGTTGAAGCCGCGCGAAGTGCACCCGTCGCTCGGCGCGGGCAGCGCGGATACCGCGCCGGTTAAGCCAGGCACCGGCCATGAGCAGAGCAAACCCCGAGCCGTCCGCCAGGAAGGAATCCAGGTGCCCGACCCCCAGACCGGCCAGTGCGCCGAACAGCAGCGGAAGCGGCAGTAAATAAAGCAGAATCCCCTGAAGGCCCGGACCCGGGGGCGGACGGTCCTCCGGCGAGTCGGGACTCAGGGCTGGCAAAGAGCCCATGCGGGAGCCCATGAGAGTCCAAAAAAAAGAGCCGACTCTGGGACTTAGCCACGACAGTGGGTCATTCTGGGCTAAGGGCCGGCGCGAATCGGGTCGACCTGTCATGGCACCCTCACAGGATAAAAAAGGCCTGGCAGGACACCAGACCGACGCTCCATAGGAGTAGTGCCATGCCAAGCACGCGTAGCCCCCAGCTTCGGGGCACGGGCGCCTGCGGCGGCGGCAACGAGGGCGGATGCTCAAGGTCCGACATGATTGATCTCGATCCGGATGACCGGCGACATGCATCGGGGTACAGTCAAGCTGCCCCTAATCCATCGTTCATATGGGGTCGGTCAACCGCTATCCCAACCCGCCCCTCGCCACTCGCCACTCGCTACTGCGACGGCGGGACCGGCGCCAAATGCCAGATATCCCGGTTGTACTCGGCGATGGTGCGGTCTGACGAAAAGTGTCCGCTATGGGCGCAGTTGAGGATGCTCATGCGCACCCAACGGTCGCGGTCCCGATAGGCGGCGGCTGCGCGCTGCTGGGCCTCGACATAGTCGCGGAAATCCGCGGCGGTCATCCAGGGGTCGTGGGGGTTGCGGATAGAGAGGATGACTGCGTCGAAGATGCCCCCTTCGAACTGGTTGAAGTGACCGGACTCCAGCAGGCCCATCACATCCCGCAGGGCAGGGTCGGAGCCGATAATTCCATTGGGGTCGTAGCCAGAGCGGCGCTGCTCCACCTCCGCGGCGGTGAGCCCGAACAGGAAAAAGTTGTCGTCGCCCACCTGCTCTCGGATCTCGATATTGGCCCCGTCCAGGGTACCGATGGTGACAGCCCCGTTCATCATGAACTTCATGTTGCCGGTGCCGGATGCCTCTTTGCCCGCGGTGGAGATCTGCTCGGACAGATCCGTGCCGGGGGCGATGATCTCCATGAGCGAGACCCGATAGTCGGGGACGAAGGCGACCCGCAGAAGCCCCTCGGTGGCCGGATCGCGGTTGACCACGGAGGCCACGTTGTTGACCAGCTTGATGATCTGCTTGGCCATGTAATAGCCAGGGGCGGCCTTGCCCCCGATCAGGACGCAGCGCGGGGTCCAGTCGCCGATGTCTCCGCGCTTGATGCGGTTATAGAGATGGATGACGTGCAAGACGTTCAGGAGCTGGCGCTTGTACTCATGGATGCGCTTGACCTGAACGTCGAACAGCGCGTCCACCGGGAACTCGACGTGACAGAGCCGGGCGACGGTCTCGGCAAGCCTGGCCTTGTTGTCCTGCTTGATGCCATGCCAGCGCTGGCGGAAGGCTGGGTCGTCCGCCAGGGGTGCGATCCGGGCGAGCTCGCCCAGGTTGCGCACCCAGTCGTCGCCGATGTGCTCGTCGAGCAGATCCTTGAGACCCGGGTTGCACTGGGCCAGCCAGCGCCGCGGGGTGACCCCGTTGGTCTTGTTGTTGAACTTGTGAGGCCAGAGCTCGTAGAAGTCCTTGAACAGGCCTTCCACCAGGAGCTTCGAGTGCAGGGCCGCGACCCCGTTGACGGAGTAGCTGCCGACGATGGCCAGGTAGGCCATCCGCACCTGGCGCACGTCGCCCTCCTCGATCAGGGACATGCGGCGCAGTCGCTCGTTATCCCCAGGCCAGCGGCGGGCCACCTCGGCGAGAAAGCGGGCGTTGATCGCATAGACGATCTCCAGGATTCGCGGCAGCAGCTGCTCGAACAGCCGCACCGGCCAGCGCTCCAGTGCCTCGGGCAACAGGGTGTGGTTGGTGTAGGCCATGGTGCGGGTCGTGATGACCCATGCCTGCTCCCACTCCAGATGCTGCTCGTCGATCAGCTGGCGCATCAGCTCGGCTACCGAGATGGCCGGGTGGGTGTCGTTCAACTGGAAACAGTTCTTGTCTGCGAAGTCGCTGAAGTCCCGCCCTTTGAGCCGGATCCACTCGCGCAGCACGTCCTTGATGCTGGCGCTGGCCAGGAAGAACTGCTGGCGCAAACGCAGCTCCTTGCCGCTCTCGCTCGCGTCGTTAGGATAGAGCACCATGGTGATGTGCTCGGCGGCGTTCTTCTGGGCCACCGACTCCGGGTAGCTCCCGGCATTGAACTCGTCCAGATCGAACTCGTCGGTGGCGGCGGCCTTCCATAGGCGAAGCGTGTTGATAGTCTCGTTCCGGTAGCCCGGGATCGGAATGTCGTAGGGGACCGCCAGCACGTCGTGGGTATCGACCCAGCGCACCGCGTCGCGGCCGTTGTGGTCCTTGTAGGCCTCGGTACGCCCATGAAATTGGATGCGTTGGGTGTATTCCGGACGCTCCAGCTCCCAGGGGTTTCCGTCGCGCATCCAGTGGTCCGGCTCCTCCAGCTGGCGCCCGTTCTCGATGAGCTGGCGGAACATGCCGTACTCGTAGCGCAGGCCGTAGCCCTTGACCGGAAGCTGGAGCGTGGCGCAGGAGTCCAGGAAGCAGGCGGCGAGCCGGCCCAGGCCGCCGTTGCCCAGGCCCGCGTCGGGCTCGCTCGCGGCGATCTCGTCGAGCACGAGACCCAAATCCAGGAGCCCCTGCTCGGTGGCTTCGCAGACCCCTAGGTTCAGCATGGCGTTCCACAGGGTGCGACCCATCAGGAACTCCAGGGACAGGTAATAGGTGCGCTTGCAGTCGGCGTCGTCATGAGCCTCGCGGGTGCGCTTCCAGCGCTCCATCAGACGGTCCCGTAGGGCATTGGCGAGCGCCCGGTAGGGGTAATAGGCGGAGCGGCAATCCCGGTCGCGCCCCAGCGTGTGTGCGTAATAACGCTGGAAGTCCTGGGCAATCCCGGCGGAGTCCATCCCTAAGGGCGCAAGCTCGAAGAGCTGCTCGTTCGGTTGGCTGCGGATCAGATCGCTGAAGGGGGACATGGGGTGCTGGGCATTCCTTAGGTTCGGGGTCAAAGGGGACAACGATGACCTGGGCAGCGGCGCCCGGCATCTGACTAAGCTTGGTTTGCCGATTCTACAAGTAACTATTGCATCCGCGCGAAGTGCTTTGAGCGCGGACTAAGGTGCAAGGTCGTCCCGGGCCGAATCGATCGGCGGGCGGCCCCGGGTTAACACGAGGCGCTACACCCCGAGCCCGTCCGCACCTGGCCAACCGGCCACCGGCACTCGCCGTCAATAATAGAGAGCGGTGACGCGCCAACCCAGTCCACGGAAGGACAGGCCCATGAGCAAGGGCGAGCGCTCGAGCGCACCCAAGCGAACCGAAAAATGCCGGGGATCGTCGAAAAAGGCGCGGGTCACCACCGGCCAAATTCCCTGGCCCGGCGGCGAGCGGGAAAGCAGACGCTCGCGCACCCACTCCAGGTCCACCTGACGCTCCAGGGTGGCTGTGCCGTTGCGCCGGATGCCCTGCTCCAGCCAGTCGATGAAGGCATCGGAGGGCGGACCCAGGGCACTCTTGCGATCTTTATTGAGTTTGGCGGCGATCTCCGCGCGTACCGCATCCAAATCCACCAGCCCCGCCAGGGCCTCCCGGTCGTGTCGGACCAGTGCCCGGTCCAGTCGCCACAGGTCGACATAAGGCCATGCCAGATAGGCGAGCAGCAGGATGACCAGGACCGCCACGGGCAGGACCCGCCCGCGCCGGGCGCGCCGCACCCTGGCGAGGCCCCGCGGGCGTCTTAAAGGTCGCTCCAGGATGTGCAGTCCACTCATGCCAGGTCCGCCTGACGCTGTTCCAGCTCCTCGCTCGTCTCCAACCACTGGGACTCGGCGGCGGCCAGGTCGGCGGTCACCTGGCGCTGCTCATCGAGCAGTGCGAGCAGACGCGGCTTGGCGTCGGGGGCATAGAGCCCGGGATCGGCCAATACGGTGTCCAGCTCGCTGCGCCGCGCCTCCAGCCGGGCATGACGCTGCTCCAGCGCCTGAAGCCGGTTGCGCAGTGGCGCCAGCGCCTTGCGGATGTCCGCCGCCTGACGGCGCTGCTGTTTGCGATCGGCGCCGTCCCGGAATTCGGCGGGGCGCTCGCTGGCCCCATCCGGGTCGCGGGCGGCGAGCCAGGCAGGATAGTCGTCCAAGTCACCGTCGAAGGGTGCCACAGAGCCCCCGTCCACCAAGAGCAGTGCATCCGCGGTCACCCGCAACAGGTGGCGGTCGTGGGAGACGAGCACCATAGCCCCGTCGAACTCCTGGAGCGCCTCGGAGAGTGCATGTCGCATCTCGAGGTCTAGATGATTGGTAGGCTCGTCCAGAAGCAGCAGATTGGGCCTTTGGTAAATCAACAGTGCCAATACAAGTCTCGCCTTCTCGCCGCCCGAGAGCGGAGCCACCGGCCCCAATGCCCGCTCCCCGTCGAACCCAAAGCCGCCCAGGTAGTCGCGCAGCGCCTGCTCGGTGGCCTTGGAGTCCAGACGCTGCAAGTGTTTAAGCGGACCCTCCTCCGGCCGGAGCTGGTCGAGCTGGTGCTGGGCGAAATAGCCCACCCGCAGGTCCTGGGCGGTCTCCCGACGGCCGGCGGTCGGGGCAAGCTCCCCGGCCAGGACCTTGACCAGGGTAGACTTGCCGGCCCCGTTGCGGCCCAAGAGCCCGATACGGTCCCCGGGATTCAGGCACAGCCCCACCCCGCTTAAGATAGGCCGGCCCGGATAGCCGGCGGCCACGCCTTCCAAACGCAGCAGGGGGTTGGGCAGGTGCAGCGCGGGCTGGAAGCCGAAGCGGAACGGAGAATCCACATGCGCGGGGGCGATCAGCTCCATGCGCTCCAGCGCCTTCAGTCGGCTCTGCGCCTGGCGTGCCTTGGTCGCCTTGGCGCGGAAGCGCTCCACGAACCGGTGGATATGGGCGACCTCCCGCTGTTGACGCTCGTAGGCCGACTGCTGCTGGGCGAGCCGCTCGGCGCGCTGGCGCTCGAAGGCCGAATAATTACCCGCGTAGAGAGTCAGGCGCTCCCGCTCCAGGTGCAGGGTATGACCCACCACCGCGTCCAGGAAATCGCGATCGTGCGAGATCAGGATCAGGGTGCCGCGGTAGGCCTTGAGCCAGCCCTCCAGCCAGATCACCGCATCCAGGTCCAGGTGGTTGGTGGGCTCGTCGAGCAGGAGCAGGTCCGAGCGGCACATCAGGGTACGCGCCAGCGCCAGACGCATCCGCCAGCCGCCGGAATAGCTGTTGACGGGCCGGCGCTCCTCCCCGGGGGCAAAGCCGAGCCCATGGAGCAGCCTGGCCGCCCGGCTCTCCGCCCCGTAGCCGTCGATTGACTCCAGCCGTCCGGCCAGCTCTCCGTGACGCAGCCCGTCGCCCGCCGAGTCCGCCGCCGCCAGGTCAAGCTGGATCCGGCGCAGCTCCGCATCCCCGTCGAGCACGAGCTCGATGGCCGGCTCCTGGCTGTCCGGTGTCTGCTGGGCGACATGCGCCAGGACCCAACCGGAGGGCAGCGTGCAGTCGCCCAGGTCCGCGTGTAGCTCACCGCGCAGAAGCGCAAAAAGGCTCGATTTGCCGCAGCCGTTGGCCCCCACCAACCCGACCTTCTGGCCCGGATAGACGGTGAGCGAGGCCCCGGACAGGAGCAGGCGAGTCCCGCGCCGGAGCGATAAGTCGTTCAGTTGCAGCATGATGCGCCGGGGTTTCTAATCAGTCTGACGATTCGCAAGCGGGAATATAACCATAAAGTACGCAGCGTATATCTGTGTCCTCTATGTCAAAGATCCCCTGGCAGACGGGTCTTTAAGGATTACCGCGATCCAAGCGCCGATAACCCACTGCCTCGCTGAGGTGCGGGACCTCGATGCGCTCGGCGCCAGCCAGGTCTGCGATCGTGCGGGCCACCTTCAGAATGCGGTGGTAGGCCCGGGCCGAGAGTGCAAGCCGGGTTAGCGCCTGCTCCAGCAGCCGCCGGCCGGAATCCCCCAGGACGCAGTCCCGCTCGATCTCCCGGGGGCGTAACGCACTGTTGAGCCGGCCCGCTCGCGCCTCCTGGCACGCACGCGCGTCACACACCCGGGCGCGGGCAGCGGCGCTGCCGGACGCCGCGTCCTGGCCCTGGGCACCCTCATCCGGCGCGGCCAGCCGCGACAGGTCCAGGCGCGGCATCTCCACATGCATGTCGATGCGGTCGATCAAGGGGCCGGAGATCCTCCCACGATAACGCGCCACCTGCTCCGCCGTGCACCGGCAGCGCCCGCTGGCGTCCCCCAGATAACCGCAGGGGCAGGGATTCATGGCCGCCACCAGCTGGAATCGGGCTGGAAACTCGGCCTGACGGGCGGCCCGGGAGATATGAATGCGCCCGGACTCCAGGGGCTCGCGCAGGACCTCCAGCACGCGTCGGTCGAATTCCGGCAGCTCGTCCAGAAACAGCACGCCCAGGTGCGCCAGCGAGATCTCCCCGGGCCTCGGGTTGCTGCCCCCACCGACCAGGGCAACCCCGGAGGCAGTATGGTGCGGCGAGCGGAAAGGCCGTACCTGCCAAGTTTGAGGGTCGAAGGGCGCGCAGTCCGCGACCGACCGGAGCGCCGCGACCTCCAGGGCATCGGCCTCGCTCAGCGGAGGCAGGAGCCCGGGCAGTCGGTTGGCAAGCATGGACTTCCCCGTCCCGGGTGGACCGATCAGGAGCAGGCTATGGCCCCCTGCCGCCGCCACCTCAAGCGCGCGCTTGGCGTGCTCCTGACCGCGCACCTCCGAAAGGTCCGGGTAGTCCGGCGCCCGCACCGCCAGCTCTGCCGGAGCATAGACAGGTAAGGGGCTAGTACCCCCCAAATGCCCGCAGACCTCCGACAGATGGCGAGCCCCGCGGAGCTTGAGTCCCCCGACCAGTGCCGCCTCCGGCGCATTCTCGGCGGGCAGGATCAGCTCGCGCCCCGCCGCGCGAACGGCGAGCGCCGCCGGGAGCACCCCGGACACTGGCCGCAGATCCCCTGAAAGCGCCAACTCGCCCAAGAGCTCCAGGCCACCCAAATCGTTTGCGGGAATCTGACCGGACGCACCCAGGATACCCAGTGCGATCGCCAGATCGAAACGTCCGCCCTCCTTGGGTAGATCCGCCGGGGCCAGATTGACGGTCACCCGCCCCATGGGAAACTGGAAACGCCCGTTAAGCAAGGCGCCACGCACTCGGTCCTTGCTCTCCTTCACCGCCATCTCCGGGAGCCCGACGATGGACATGGCGGGCAGCCCGCCGGAAAGGTGCACCTCCACCGTCACCGGCGGAGACGAGATCCCCACCCGGGCCCGGCTGTGCAGGACGCAGAGTGCCAATGCCGGCGGACGCTCGTGTGCGGCCCCGGGGCTCAGCCCTGTTGGGTCAGAGGCTCGGACCGATAGGGATCGTCTCCCAGTGCGCGCTCCAGCTCGGCGACCTTGAACTCGAGCTGGCGGAGCTTCTCGCGGGTGCGGGCAAGCACCGCGGCCTGTACGTCCAGCTCCTCGCGAGTCACCAGGTCGAGCCGGGACAGGCCCGATTCCAGCGAGGCGCGCAGATTTCGGCCCAGGTCCTCTTGGAGGGTCTGGATGCCTTTGGGGATGACCCGCGCCAAGCGCGAGGCGAGATCGTCGAGCTGCTTCGGGTCCAACATGATCCGGATACCTCTGTGTACCGTGCACCGCGAGCCGCCCCGCGGGCACCGGGCTGGATTGGATCGACATTATAGGGTTCTGGACCCAACCCGTCTTTCCCGAAGAAATGCACCATTTTGGAGCAAAACCCTAGGAGTCATGGCCCAATCGGGTCCCAATCCGGTGCATCCGGCTGTGGTGCCGTTGGGACAGAGCCTACTTCCGCCGTTGTGTTTTACGCACAGACGTATTTGGCGCGTGAGTTGCATTGTCGTTACCAAGTCGACCTGTCCGACCGGGCCAGCCGGCATCGAAGTCCCGCGCCAGCGCGGCACCCATACGAATCCTGTACGAGCAATAAGAGGTACGATCCCGATGACTGCACCACGAATCGCCGAGCTGTGCGCACGCGGCACCCTGATGCTGGCCTGCCTCGGCGGCACCGGTCTCGCCCTGGCTGAGGACTCCCCCCACTCCCTCAAGGCCAACGTCGCACTCACCAGCAATTATTTCTTCCGCGGCGTCAGTCAGACCAACAACGGCCCGGCCGTCCAAGGCGGCTTCGACTACACCTACACCCCGCTGGGGCTCTATGCCGGCGTCTGGGGCTCGAACGTGGATAGCTCCTCCGGAACCGGCTACTGGGTCACCACCCAACCGAACGGCGACCAAGTCGTCGCCGGCCCCGACACCGAGGGTGCCGAGTTTGTCTGGCTGGAGAGCCCCGGCTACGACGGGGCCAGCATGGAGCTGGATCTCAAGGCCGGCTGGGCGCCCACCTTCGGCAAGTTGGGCCTCGACATCGGATATGTCCGCTACGAATATCCGATGACCAAGACCGACGTCAATAACACCAACGAGTGGCACTTGGGCGTCAGCTACGACGTGATGGGCTATTTTACGCCCAAGGTGACCGCCAACTACAGCGAAGACTTCTACGGCCTCGGCGGATCCTGGTATTACGACCTGACCGTGACGGTGCCGCTTCCCTACGAGTTTAGCTTCGTCGGCCACTACGGCATGACCCGCTTCAACCACAGCCTGAACAACGGCGGCGCCGAAAGCTACGACGACTATAGCGCGAGCCTGTCGCGCGAGATCTATGCCGGCGTCGTGGGCACTGTAGCCTGGGTGGACCGCACCGACTCCGACGTCTGTGCGCCTCCTTTCCAGTGCGGCAATGCCGCGGTATTTACCCTCTCGAAGTCCTTCTGAGGGGCTACCCGGAACCTGCGCCGGAGCAGTGGTCCGGCGCATCCGCTCAATGCCATCGCGTCGAAGCAAGCCATACATTGCGGTAGCGCTCAAGACACGCTTTCTCTGCGCCGCCGCCCGAACGTAGACAAGCTTCGACGCGATGACATTGCCACCCACATATCGGAGCTTTGAGTCATGAAACTGGTATCTGCCATCATCAAGCCGTTCAAGCTCGACGACGTGCGCGAGGCACTGGGAGACATCGGCGTCTCTGGCATCACCGTCACCGAGGTCAAGGGATTCGGCCGTCAAAAGGGCCACACCGAGCTCTATCGCGGGGCCGAATACGTGGTCGACTTCCTGCCCAAGATCAAGGTCGAGATCGCGGTGGACGACGCACTGGTCGACAAGGTCATCGAGGCCATCACCAACGCCGCCCGCACCGGCAAGATCGGCGACGGCAAGATCTTCGTGTTCAACCTGGAACAAGTGATCCGCATCCGCACCGGCGAGACCGGCTCGGACGCACTGTGACCTATCGGAGAGGATTAGCGATGAAAAAGACGACCCATCGGACCCTCGCCGGGGTCCTCGCGGGCGCACTGGCAGTGCTGCCCCTGCTCGCCGGGGCCGACGAGGCCCCGACCCCCACCCTCAATAGCGGCGATACGGCGTGGATGCTCACCTCCACGGCGCTCGTGCTGTTCATGACCATCCCTGGGCTTGCGCTCTTCTACGGCGGCCTGGTGCGCTCCAAGAACGTGCTCTCGGTGCTCATGCAATGCTTTGCAATCACCGCACTGATCACCGTGCTATGGACCGTCTACGGCTACAGCCTGGCATTCTCCACCACCGGCATGGAGCAGGGGGTGGTCAACTTCAGCAGCTTTATCGGCGGACTCGACAAGGCATTTTTCGCCGGCATGACCCGGGATAGCCTGACGCTCGCTATCCCCGAGTCGGTGTTCGCCACCTTTCAGATGACCTTCGCCATCATCACCCCGGCGCTGATCGTCGGCGCCTTCGCCGAGCGCATGAAGTTCTCGGCCATGCTGTGGTTCATGGGCATCTGGTTTACCATCGTCTATGCCCCCATCGCGCACATGGTCTGGAGCGGCAACGGCGGGCTCATGTGGGACTGGGGCGTGCTCGACTTCGCGGGCGGCACCGTGGTGCACATCAACGCGGGCGTGGCCGGACTGGTCGCGGCACTGGTGCTCGGCAAGCGCAAGGGCTTCCCGACCACCGCCATGCCGCCCAACAACTTGGGGTATACCGTGGTCGGCGCATCCATGCTGTGGGTCGGCTGGTTCGGGTTCAATGCGGGTAGCGCGGTGGCGGCGGACGCGAATGCCGGCATGGCCATGCTGGTCACCCAGATCGCAACCGCGACTGCGGCACTGGCGTGGATGTTCGTGGAGTGGATGCACCACGGCAAGCCCAGCGTCCTGGGTATCGCCACCGGTGCGGTCGCCGGTCTGGTCGCCATCACCCCCGCCTCCGGCACCGCCGGTCCTATGGGTGCGCTGGCCATCGGTGCCGCCGCCGGCTCCATCTGCTTCCTGACATCCACCAAGCTCAAGCGCGCCATGGGCTACGACGACTCGCTCGACGTCTTCGGCGTGCACGCCGTCGGCGGCATCGTCGGTGCATTGCTCACCGGCATCTTCGCGGACGCGAGCTTGGGCGGGAAAGGACTGGTGGAAGGCATGAGCATCCTCGGCCAGTTCCTTATCCAGGCCAAAGGCGTGCTGGTGACCATCGTCTATACGGCGGTGATGAGCTTCGTCATCCTGAAGGCCATCGACGCCATCATCGGACTGCGCGTGACCGAGGAGCAGGAGACCGAAGGACTCGACTTGGCGTTGCACGACGAGCGCGGGTATATCCTGTAACCGCAAGCCAGCCGGCTAGTGGGCTTATGAGGGAGGCCGGACCCAGGGGTTCGGCCTTTTTTCTGCGCCGGAGAATTCTGCGTAGGGACTGCTCCCGGCTCGCCCCGGTCATGGCATAGATCTCGCCGTCGACATATTCGTGGCGGGTTTCCTGCCGACGCTCCCAGGCGAGATCGTTTTACGGTGCGATCGTCCGCTTCGGTTGAACGCTCACGGCGCGATTCTCCCGTCCGCCACCCCTAAGGCCCGCCGGAAAAACTCCGGCTGCGCCAGCGCCGCCCGATGGATCTCGAGGTTGTAATACTGGGTCTCGAACGGCCGGTTACGGACTGCCTCCTCCCTGAATCCGTCGATGGGCGCGTCCTTGCGCGCCATGGTGGCGCTCATCCAGCCGGAGGGATAAATGGCCTGTGGAAAGAATAATGTGCGGGTATCGCTGAAGCCCGCCCCGCGCATGGCCGCATGCATGTCCTTTAAAATATGCAGGTGATAGAGGGGGGATTCGCTCTGCTGGATCAGGATACCGCCTTGGGCCAGTGCGCGCAGACAGTCCCCGTGGAACTCCTCGGTGAAGAGCCCGATGGCGGGACCCACCGGATCCGTGCTGTCGACGATGATCAGGTCCAGCTCCCCGGGAGGGGCCTCCTTCACCCAGCGGATGCCGTCCTCGAAGCGCAGTCGGGCGCGGGGATCGCGGTTGCTGACCGTCAGCTCCGGGAAATAGACCTCGGCCAAGCGGGTCACCGCCTCGTCGATGTCGATCTGGACCGCGGACTCAACCCCGGGGTGTTTCAGGACCTCTCTCAAGGTTCCGCAGTCCCCGCCGCCGACGATGCACACCCGCCGGGGATCCTGGTGGGTGAAGAGCGCCGGGTGGGCCATCATCTCGTGGTAAAAAAAGTTCTCGCGGCTGGTCAGCATCGTGCAGCCGTCGATGACCATCAGATTGCCAAAACCCTCCGTGGCGTAGATCTCGATCGTCTGGTAAGGCGTTTCTTCCTCGTGGAGCTTGGCCTTGACCTTGAGCGAGAAGGCAGAGCCCTCGTCCTCGACGATCTCTGTGAACCATTCTGCAGGCTCGAGCACGGCACTCTCCCGG
Source organism: uncultured Gammaproteobacteria bacterium (assembly GCA_963780725.1). GTDB lineage: Bacteria > Pseudomonadota > Gammaproteobacteria > Chromatiales > Chromatiaceae > Thiodictyon. The sequence goes on along the minus strand of CAWACV010000001.1, from coordinate 1,029,351 downwards.
GACTCGGAAATTGGGGTCAGCATTATGATAAGGGTCCCGACGGGAGGACAAGCGCCGGGTGTCGCGCGCGCGGCTGCGCTTGCCCGTTTTCGGGGGTAACGGCGCCAAGTCGGGGCCAGAGACTCGGGGCCTGACGCTACTTGGGAAAGCGGTCGTCTAAGTTAGCCGGGCACAGGACCTCGCGCATGATGCCGATGAGCTCCAGGAGCTGGCCGTTACGGATGCGGTAGAAGATGCGGTTGGCCTCTTTGCGGGCCACCACGATATTCTTGTTGCGCAACTGCTCCAAGTGCTGGGAGATGTTGCTCTGGGAGGTCCCGGTGCGCTCCACGATCTCCCCCACCGAGAGCTCCTTCTCGCCGAGCGAGCATAGGATCTTCCAGCGCAGCGGGTGGGCCATGGCCTTCAGCGCATTGGCAGTCAGGGCGGTGTTTTCGTCCTCCGGTAGCTCGGAAGCGGTCGGCTCGCTGGTCATGGACGCTCCTTAAGGCACTTCGCGTGCATTCCGCGGCGTGGTCGTTGGTGATTCCGAGTCCGGGTCGACCCGGACATAGCCGGTCATATCTTTGGCGATGCAGATGATATCGCCGATCCGCCCCGCGGTGTCTGTGACCGCGGTGCGGGCGAACAGGATCGGCACCCGCCGCCCGTCCCGCGCGATGAAACGCGCCTCGATCTTGCTGAGCGCGCCAGTGCGGATCAATGCCTCCAGCCAGGTGCCGAAGAAGGCACCGGCCTGCTCGTCGCCCTCCTCCTCGAAGACATCGCCGATCGACATGCCGATCAGGTCCTCCGCCGCATAGCCGAGCATGCGGCAGGCGGCGGGGTTGGTCATCTTGATGGCGCCGCCGGGGTCCAGAACCAACAGTGCCTCGCCCATATGGTCGATGATGCTGGCCAGGTACCGTCGCGCCTCGGCCAGCTCGGCGGTGCGCGCGGCCACGCGCTCCTCCAGTACACGGTTAAGCGCGCGCTCCTTCTCGATCAGCCTGAAATAGGTGCCGATCTTGTTGATCAGCAGGTTGTCCTCGATGGGCTTTAAGAGATAGTCCACCGCGCCGACCGCGTAGCCCCGCTGCTGGAACTCCTCCGACTTGAAGGCAGCAGTCAGAAAAATGATAGGGATGTCTCGGGTGCGCTTGCGCAGCTTGAGCATGGAGGCGGTCTCGAAGCCGTCCATCTCCGGCATCTGCACGTCCAGGATGATCAGATCGATGTCAGGATGGCTGTGGGTCAGGTCGATGGCCGCCTGACCGGAGGTGGCCTCGAGCACCGTCACGTCCATATGCGCCGCGATCAGGGTGCGCAATGTGAAGCGGTTGTGCGCGTGATCGTCGACGATCAGCAGCTTGAATCCGGCGTAGCGATTCATGAGCCATCCTGTCCATTTCCGGCAGGTATCGCGACCGTCCGGATCTTGATCGGACTCAAGCCTCCGGTGGACGGTCGAGCTTGGCCAGGGTGCTGTCCGGCACCGCAGCCGACGCCTCCGAGTCCGCCGGCCGGCAGGTACCGCCGAACGCGGGAAGCCCGAGCAATACAGTGCGCAACCGCTCCGGCTCCACCGGTTTAGTCAGCAGAGCAAGCGCACCAGCCGCCCGACAGGCATCGCCCCAAGACTCGGTCGCCGCGTTTCCCAGGACCGCCACGACTGCACTGCCTCCCTGGTTCTCTTTCAGAAGGGCGGCGATCGTATCACAGGTCTCCGATGCCGACGACCCGGCGGCCAACAGGACCAGCAGACAGCCTTCGGGATCTTCCTGGAGCGTCTCCAACGCCTCGTCGAGGTCAGCCGCGGTCTGCACCGAGAGTCCGCAACGGTTAAGCTGGGCAGCCAGATGGACCAGGCTCGGTACGTCCCGGTCGACGATCAAGGCCCACTGGCCCGAGGGCTGGAACGCCGGTGCTGGTGCATCCACACCTCGAATCGGATCGTCCCCCTGCGGCTCGCGGCCGGCGGCAGACACGGGTGCTGCGGGGTACCAGTATCCGGTAGAGAACCCTTCCGCGCGGCCCGTTCCTGCCTGGATGGACAGCGGCAGGAGCAGGGTGAAACAGGCGCCCTCCCCCGGGGCGCTGCGGACCTCGATCCGGGCACCGAGAAGCCGGGCCAGCTCGCGGCTGATGGAAAGCCCGAGCCCGGTCCCGCCGTAGCGCCTGCGGGTGGAGCCGTCCGCCTGCTGGAATGCCTCGAAGATAATTTCCTGCTTGTCGAGGGGGATGCCGATACCGGTGTCGGCGACGCTCAGGGCCAGTGGTCGGGCAGGATCGGGCCGGGCGTCCAGGGCTAGATCGACGGTCCCCCGGTCCGTAAACTTGATGGCATTGGCGAGAAAGTTTTTGAGAATCTGGCGGAGCATTTCTCTATCCGTGTAAACGCGCACCGGGGCCGCGGCGTCGATGTGCAGCCTTAGGGCCACCGGCTTGTCCGCCGCGAGCGGGGTCACCAACTCGATCAGCTCCTCCAGCATGGGGCGCAGCACCACCCACTCGGGGCTCACAGCCACATGTCCGGCCTCGATCCGGGAGATGTCCAGGATATTGTCGATCATCGTACGCAGGTCCGCACCGGCCTCGTGGATCACCTGAGCCTGGCGGCGCTGGGCCTCCGAAAGCCCGGTACCCTCGGCGGCAAGCATCTTGGAGAGCAGCAGGATGGAGCTTAAGGGGGTGCGCAGCTCGTGGCTCACGTTGGCCAGGAACTCGGACTTATAGCGGTTGGAGCGCTCCAATGCGCGGGTGTGCTCGCGGGCACTGTGCAGGTGCTCGGCGTGGGTCTCTGCGAGCGCCGTGAGCTGGTCGGCAAGCCCGCGGATCTCCCGGGGTCCGCGCCAGCGAAAGCGCAGAGGCAGCCCGTCGCGCAGGATCTGGCCCACGCCCCCGGTCAGCTCCTTGCCGAATCGCTCGGCCCGGGCAGCGATCCAGCGCGCCAGCGCCAGGACCACCAGGACCAGCACCAAAATGATGGACAGCACCCGCAGCATGAGCGCATTGCGGAACGCATCGATGGGCGAAGGGTCCACCGCACGGCCCACCCACAACGGACGCCCGTCCTCGGTGACGAACATGGGTACCCACAGAAACTGGCCTCCGCCCGGCCCTTTCCACAGGGCTAGGGTCCCTTGCTGAAAGATCTCGGCCAGGCCCGGAAAGTCCGCGAAGGCATCCGGCTGGCCCCCGGCGGATTGGCCCGGACGCAGATAGCTCCCGTCCTGATTGACCCACACCGTATCCCGGTAGAACTGGGCGAGCCCCCCCACATCGATCCCCATGACCACCGCACCTTGGGGCTTGGCACCGCCGCTCCCGCCGATCCGGCTCACCAGGCTCAGGGTCATGAGCCGACGCGGGTCGCTGGCCCCCGCCGCTGGATCGACCCGGATGCGGCTGACCATGACTGCGCCGATGTCCAGCTTCAGCCCGGCCGCCAGAAACTCCCGGCTCGTCGTCTGGGGCGGCTCCCGGGTAGGGCGCCACTCCTGGGTGCGGGGGTCGCGGGCCAACCAGAATCGCTCCTGCCCGTCCTCGTCCGCAAACAAGAGCTGAATGATGTCGCGCTGGTCGGCCAGGATCTGGTTGATCCACTCCGTGTAGCGGGCGCGCGCCAGGTCCGCCTGGTCCGAGTCCCCGGACTCGCCCAGGATCAGCCCAGGCTCGGGCAGCTTGGACAGGAGCCGGATCATCTCGTGGCGGCTCGCCAGGTGCTGGTCCAAGTCCCGGAAGTCCGCGCGCAGGTTTTGGAGATAGGCGCGCTGGTAGAAGAGCGCCGTGCGATCCAGGACCAGCGGCAGATTGATCGCCACTGCAAGCAGCAACGGGGTAAGCCCAAAGACCAGCAGGAAGATCAGAATATAGGCTCGCAGCTTCACGCTTGCGTGCAGAGGCGAGTGGCGAGTGGCGAGCAGCGACTGGGTATCACAATTGCGGCTTGGCGCCGGGTGTGGCTGGCGGTAAGTCGCCCCGCCGAGCGACGGCGACGGGGCGGGAGCAGGCGGGATCGGGCGATCAGAGTGCGCGCACCAGCTCCAGGACCTGGGCTGCATGGCCCTTGGGCTTCACGTCGTAGATGGCGTGACGCACCAGGCCCTGGCGATCGACGATGAAGGTCGAGCGGGCTATGCCCATGCGCTTCTCCCCGTGGGCCTCTTTCTCCCTCCAGACCCCGTAGGCTTCGCACACTTCCCCGTCGGTGTCCGCCAGAAGTTGGATGGTAAGACCATGCTTGTCGCGAAAGGCCCCATGGCTCACGCAGGTATCCCGGCTGACACCTAAGACGTCCGTTTCCGCCGCCTCGAACTCCGCCTGCAGGTCGCTGAGCTCCAATGCCTCCATGGTGCAGCCCGGGGTATCGTCCTTGGGGTAGAAATAGATCACCAGATTGCGCCGTCCGATAAGCTGCTCTAGGTCGACGGGCTCCATGTCCGCATTGGGTAAGGTGAACACGGGGACTTTGTCGCCAGGCTGAAGCATCGGATCGCGCTCCGTTAAGTAGGGTTGTTGGGGAAGGGAGGTTCCAAGACGCCTGCGGAATTTAGGCAGCCTCGGCCCGTCCGTCAACCGCCCAAGACGGCGGTCCTTCATCGCGCTGCATTGAGACAATAACGACGCTCGATGCATCTCTCGCAGTCAATAGGTCAGGGTGGACTTGAGCGCCTTGGCCTGAGAGACCCAGTCCTGCACCATTCCCAGGGTGGGCGGCTTAGTGGTGAGCTTGTCGCGGTCGTTGGTCTCCGAGATCTTGGCGTGCAGATGGTCGGCGCGCCGGACGCTCAGCTCCTTGACGGTATCCACTCCTGCGATCTCCAGGAGGTCGGAGTAGACCCCTGCGATCCCGCGGATACGCGCAAGGTCCGCCCGGTTGGCCAGATGCAGGATATCCCCGGACTCGCAGCCGCAGAATTGGGCCAGCTCCTTGCGTTGGGCCTGGGTAGAGGCAGCCTTCACCAGCTGCTCGTTGTCCTTGATGCCCCGCTCGGCCAGTGCGGCGACGATCTCGTCGGTGGCGCCCTCGAGGTCTTTTAAGGCGGTGGTCATGGATCGTCTCCTGGTGGGGCTTTGCGGAAGGGGTGCGCGCATCGGCTGCCCGATGGCGAGTGCTGCGGCATAATAGGCCAATCTCGCGGCGCGGTGCGACATTGACAGCCCCCGGGGCGGTTCCTAGCATCCCGCCCTCCCGTGACCCAACATTCGAGCGCCTGTCCATGCCCAAGCTCACGCCACTCCAGTGGCTGATCCATGCCGTCGTCGTCTTTTTCTTCGGATTCGCGGTCTTCGCCGTGACTCGGGACTATTACCTCCGCCACCCGGCCCGCCCCCCGGTCGCAGCGGGCGGCAGCCCCCACGCGGGCGCGGCGCCGGCCATGGGGCAACCCCAGCCGTCCGCCCTGGGTGCCGCGAGCGCGATTCCCGCAACGATTGTCGAGACCGACCCGGTGCTGCTCGGCCAGCAGGCCGACACGCTCTTAGGCGAGGGACGCTTCGCGGAAGCCCTCCCCGTCTACCGGCGGGTGCTGGAGCTAACCCCCAACGACATCGAGACCCAGAACGACCTGGGTCTCGCACTGCACTATGCCGGGGACACCCCGGGGGCGCTCGCGGTGCTGCGCCAGGGGGCCGATGCGGGTCCGAGTTTCCAGCGGATCTGGCTGACCCTGGGGTTTGTCTCGATGGCCAGCGGCGACCAGGCCCAGGCCAAGAAGGCATTGGAGCATTCCCGGGATCTGGGCGCCGACACCCCCATCGGAAAAGAGGCTGCGCGGCTGCTTGCCAGTATCAAGGACGCGAGCCCGCAACCCAAATAGGCGCTGGCCAGCCAGTCCGAGCAAGCCCGCTCGGACCGTCCGATCGGCGTCGCAAGTCTCTCTGCAACAGTCTAAACGGTCTTCTCCAGCGCCTTAAGCCGCCGCCGCAGGTCGTCCATCTCCTTGCGCTGCTCCTTGAGCTGCTTGAGCAGACCAGGGAGCTGGGCAAGCGCCGCCAGCTCCCGCAGGGTATTTTTCATGGGCCGGGCCGGGGTGCCGAAAACCGCTGCACCCGGGGGCACGTCCTTGGTCACCCCGGACTGTCCGCCGATGCGCGCCCCCGCGCCCACACGCACATGGTCGGAAACCGCCACCTGGCCGGCGATCACAGCCCCGTCGCCCACCGTGCTGCTGCCCGCCACCCCGCACTGGCTGACCAGGATGACGTGGGCGCCGATGTCGGCGTTATGGGCGATCTGAACCAAGTTGTCGATCTTGGCGCCGCGGCGGATACGGGTCACCCCCAGGGTCGCCCGGTCGACGCAGCAGTTGCAGCCGATCTCCACCTCGTCTTCGATCGTCACCCGCCCGAGCTGGGGCACCTTGCGGTGTGCCTTGCCGTCCCACCGGTAGCCGAACCCGTCGCCGCCGATCACGGTCCCGGAATGCACGATACAGCGCTCCCCTAAGGTGCTGTCCCGGTGAAGGGTCACGTTGGCCTCGATGACACAGTCCGCTCCCAAGGTCACTCCGGGTCCCAGGTAGCAGCCGGGACCGATAACACAGCGGTCGTCGATACGCACCCCGGCGGCGATCGTCGCATGGGCACCCACCGCCACGTCCTCGCCGAGCACCGCCCCCCGATCGATCGACGCAGTCGGGTGGATACCGCGCACCTCGCTGGCCGGGACGAATGCCTCGGCGACCCGGAAGAACGCGCCACGGGGCTCCGGAACCCGGATCAGGCGGGGACCGGCCAGCGCTGGAAAGTCCAGAGGCACCAGCACCGCCCCCGCGCGACTTCCCTCCACCGCGTCGGCCTGGTCGGGGCGCTCGGCAAAGCACAGGTCGGTCTCCCGGGCCAGATCCAGGGTGCTGACGCCCCGGATCTCCAAGGGCTCCTCCGCGCAATCCGGGGCCGGGAGCCCGAGCCGGGCACAGAGCTGGTCGAGGGCAAGGACCATGGGCAGACTCCTGATAATGGGCGACGGTTCGGCGGGTCCGGGCAGAGGCACCCATGCCGCGAGCGGACAAGTATGGGCCCTGCGACCGGGGCTGTCAGGCCGGTGCCATGGCGTGCGAATCGGCTAGAATCCGGCGCAACGAGCAGGGTTTGAACGAGCCGGGGACGGATCGCGAGACTATTGTGGGTCATCGGCTCCGAGCGAGTACGACGGGCTCGCGATACGGCACATTGGAACGAACGAGACCATCATGACATGTCAATTCGCAGTGGTCGCACTCATGCGCAACGAAGCCGACATTCTGGAGGCATTCGTTCGGTACCATCTACAATTCGTCGCGGGGATACTCCTCATCGACCACCGGAGCACGGACCGCACCCGCGACATCGTCGCCTCGCTCCAGCGCGAAGGGCTTCCGATCGAGCTGCGTCTGCGCGAGGAGCTGTCTTACGACCAGGCGCTATTCGTCAACGCCCATGCAGGAGAGGCTGCCCGCGCATTTCACGCCGACTGGATACTACCGCTTGACCTGGACGAGATGCTCGGTGCCCCGAATTGTGCACCACCCACCGACGAGATCGCCCGGCTGGACCGCTCGCGACCTGTCAAGATCCCTTGGCGGACCTACGTCCCCACCGCCGGTGACGACATCGGCGAGCCTAATCCGGTCAAGCGGATACGCCACCGCCTGGCTCATGAAACCTATCAATTCCACAAGATTGCCGTCCCGAGCGCCATGCTCGCCGATCGCCGGTATCGGATCTCCATGGGAAACCATGACCTCCTTGACGGAAAGACCGGCAAACCCGTGTCGACGCGCGCCGCACGGGAGACCTTCATGGCGCATTACCCGATCAGGAGCCCCGAGCAATACGCCTCGAAGGTACTGGTGGGCTGGCTCTCCAGCCTACTCAAGGGCGCTCGGGTCAAAACCGAGGCTTATCAATGGAAGCGCGGCTTCGACCTGATCCTCGAGCGCGGCCCGATTCCCTATGAGGACCTTGGACCCATCGCTATCGACTACACGGCCTGCTCAGACGCCAAGCCCGATCCCACCCTGATCGAAGAGCCGTTAAGACCGGACCTGGTCGGGTTTCGCCTGGCCTATCCGGGCCTGGCCCATGCCAATCCCACCACCACCGCGCTGCGGGTCGCGGAAGAGATTGCCACGGAGCTCGGAGAGCGGCGCTCTCAGAGCGGATATGGGACGACCAAGCGGCTCCTGCGGATCGGACGGCTCAGGGTCGGGTGGCGGTGAGACGCCCGACCCGCCAAGCGTGCGCGGCACGGCAGATGCCCCGAGACCCAGCCTCCGTTACTTGGGCAGCCGCTCGGCCATCCCAACCGTATAATGGGCACCTTGCTTGAGCTTGTCGTAGCTGCCGAAGACCTCGCTTAAGTTACGCTTCATAAATTCCCGCAACCCGTTAATGGTCACCACATAGAGCCTCCCACCGGGCTTGAGCCGGTCGCGGGCGTCGTGGAGCAGGATGGAGAGTAGCTCCTTGCCCACTTTGGCGGGGATGTTGCTTGCGATCAGGTCGAATCGCCGGTCGCGCGGGATCTGGTCGAACCCGTTGCTGAGCAGTGCAGCGGCATTGGTCAACCCGTTGTCGCGGGCATTGCGATTCGCGTAGTCGACAGCTACGAAATCTTTGTCCACCAAGAGCGTGCGGCCCAGGGGTGCCAGCGCGGCGAGCGCCAGACCGATCGCCCCGTAGCCGCAACCCAGATCCAGGCAGTCCGCATCGGGTGCAACCTCGATCCGGTCAAGCAGGAGTCGAGTACCCTCGTCGATCTCCCTGGGGGAAAAGAGCCCCCAGGTGCTCGCGAGCATCAGGGTGCGCCCGCCCAGCTGCGCCTCCACTCGGATGTCCTGGCGCAGTCGGTCCAAATGGTCCTTGGTCAGCATGGTGCACTCCGGGGCGGTTGGCGCAGGCGGGGCTGGGTATTCTAGCGGGCGATTGGGCTACACTCAGCCCCTTTCCGGGTCTGCTCGAGACTCCAGCCCATTCGCCATCCTGGCCCGCTCCATGCCAGACTATGACCGACCCCGCCGGTAAGCTCCACATCCGTATCGGTTCGAACGATGTCCTGATCCGCTCCACCCGGCCGTTGCGAGCGGCGGCGCTCTTCGTCGGTCGGGGGGTGGAAGAAACCGCGCGCCTGCTCCCGGCACTTTTCAGTGTCTGCGCCACAGCCCAGGCTGCGGCCTGCGCCGGGACCATCGAGCAAGCCTCGGGCCTGGCGGCGGACCCGCAAGCGGGCGAGCTGCGTCGACGGTTGGTCGCGGCCGAGACGCTTCGCGAGCACCTGTGGCGCATCCTGCTCGACTGGCCGCGTCTGCAGGGCGAGGACCCGAGCGCGTCGGCCATGGCGCAAGCCATGGGGCTGCACGGCGCGCTCAAGTCGGCCCTGTCGGCAGGCGGAGACCCCCTGGCGCCCGGCGCGGCCGAGACCCGGCCGGAACGCTCGGCGGCCGACCGGGCGGCGACGGGACTCGCCGCCCTGATCGCGGAGCTGGTCCTGGGCGAGCCCCCGACCGACTGGTTGGGCCGGGTCGGCGGGCTCGCCGAGCTCGCAGACTGGTCGGCCCGCACCGAGACCGGGGCCGCCCGGTTGGTCCGCTGGGTCCTCGATCGGGATCGGGGGGACCTGGGCCGCTCGACAGTCGGTCCCCTCCCCCGGCTCAGGGATGCCGAGCTGGATACCTGTCTCTCCGGGCCCGGTGCGGACGCCTTCGTCGCCCGTCCCACCTGGGACGGCGCACCGCGGGAGACGAGCCCACTGACCCGCCGCCTGGGTGCGGGCCTGGTCGCGGACCTGGCCGGACACCTGGGCAACGGGCTACTGACCCGGCTCGCCGCCCAGCTCGTCGAGCTCGCAGGGCTGGCGGCCGAGCCGGATCGGGCAAGCTCGGACGGGGCCTGGCCGGCCACACTGCGTCTGAGCACGGACCTGGGCCCAGGTATCGGCGTGTCTCAGGTCCAAGCCGCGCGCGGACTGCTGGTCCACCGGCTGCAGATCGCGGACGGCCGGGTGACGGACTACCGCATCCTCGCCCCCACGGAATGGAGCTTCCACCCCCAGGGGGCGGTGGCGGCTGGGCTCGCGGACCTGGCCGCCCGGGCGGCCCCCGCGGAGCTGCTGCCGCTCGCCCGGCTCTTCGTCGCGGCCGTCGACCCCTGCGTGGACTTCGACTTGGAGCTTGCCGGCCCGAACGATGTCCGAAATTGAATCGCAACCCCAACGAGACCCCGCCATGTGCCTAGCCATTCCTGCCCGCATCGCCGCCATCGACCACTTAGGCCAAACCGCCCGGGTGTCCTTAGGCGGGGTCGTCAAGGAGATCTCGCTTGCCCTGGTAGACGACGTCTCGGTAGGGGACTATGTGCTCATCCATGTCGGCTATGCCCTGAATCGCCTCAGCGAAGAGGAGGCAGCCCAGACCCTGGCACTGATGGCGGAGGCCGGCATGCTCGCCGAGGAGCCAGGTCACCTATCCCAGGAAGACCAGAGCCAGAGCCCGGCGGGAGGCACGGCATGAAATACATCGAGGACTTCCGCAACGAGGCTCTGGCCCGGGGACTCGCCCGGGCTATCGCCGCCGAGGCCGACCCGGGCCGGGAGTATCGGCTGATGGAGTTTTGCGGCGGCCACACCCACGCCATCTTCCGCTACGGCGTCGCTGACCTGATGCCGCCCAATGTGCGCTTCATACACGGCCCAGGCTGCCCGGTGTGCGTGCTGCCCATGGCGCGTATCGACCAGGCGATCGCGCTGGCCACACGCCACAGCGTCACGCTTTGCACCTACGGGGACCTGATGCGGGTCCCGGCGAGCGAGCGCAAGAGCCTGCTCAAGGCCAAGGCCGAGGGGGCAGATATCCGCATGGTCTACTCGACCCAGGATGCGCTGCGCATCGCCCGGGAGGACTCGGCCCGCCAGGTGGTCTTTTTCGCCATCGGATTCGAGACCACCACCCCGCCCACCGCGGTGGCCGTCAAGACCGCCCGCGCCGAGGGAATGAAGAACTTCTCGGTCTTTTGCAACCATGTGCTCACCCCGCCGGCCCTGCGCACCATCCTGTCCACCGCGGGACCGGACGGGGTGCGGCTGGACGGCATCCTGGGGCCGTCCCATGTGAGTACCGTCATCGGCAGCCGCGCCTATGCATTCGTGCCAACCGACTTCGGCCAGCCGGTGGTCATCGCGGGCTTCGAGCCACTGGACGTCATGCAGTCCGCCCTGATGCTGGTACGCCAGATCAACGCCGGCCGCAGTGCCGTGGAGAACCAATACACCCGGGCCGTGACCGAGGAGGGTAACCGCAAGGCACAGGCACTGATGGCAGAGGTCTTCAGCACCCGCGAGACCTTCGAATGGCGGGGCTTGGGCTTCCTGCCCGACAGCGCACTGCGGCTCGCAGACGACTATGCGGATCTCGATGCCGAGCTGCGCTTCCCGGTGGAGCTCAAAGCCAGCCGCGAGAACAAGGGCTGCGAGTGTCCGTCCATCCTGCGCGGGATCAAAGAGCCCACCGACTGCAAGCTCTTCGGCACCGTGTGCACCCCGGACAACCCGATGGGCTCCTGCATGGTCTCCTCGGAGGGCGCCTGCGCGGCCTATTGGAGCTATGGGCGGTTTCGGGAGCCGAAGCGGGCGGCGGCGGGGACCTAACCGCGTTGAGAATCATCCGACGACCGGTGGACGATTTTACTTGAAGACATTCTGAGTTGTTCTACTCTCAGTGGTCGCGGGGCGTACACAAACGCGCCGCAATGGCTACGTCAACGTACATGGAGATCACTGATGAGAACGCCTAGCCTTCGCTTGTCGCACGTCGCGCTGTTGTCCGCCGCCCTGGTCGCCGTCTCCGCCGGTCCGGTCTTCGCCGAGTCCGCCTGCAAGGGGCTCGAGCAGGCCATCTGCGAGGGCAAGGGCGACTGTACCTGGGTCAATGGTTATACCCGCAAGGATGGGAAACAAATATCCGGGCACTGTAAGGCCATCGGCAAGCGGAGCGACTCGTCCGCCGCCAAGCCCGAAAAACAGGTCTCCAAGGCCACGGAATAGGCGTCCATCGGCGGCGCGGGGCATCCGCGCCGCCGGTGCCGGCGCATCAGGAAGGGCAGACCGGCAGCCAGCAGGATCGGGGTTCCGGGCAGGGGGACAGGGAGCGCACCCTGAAGGGATGCACCATTGGCCGCAGCGTCCTCCAGACTCAAGAGCTGGTTGGTCGAGGCGGCATCTTTGTAGCCTGCAATCCAGGTCGTCTCGTCCAACCCCGCTACCAGCATATAGATCCCCGCACCCCGATACTGGCTCGCCATGTGGCCGACGATGGGCTTGCGGTCGATGAGCCGATAGAAGCCAGCCGCCTTGCTGTCCTCTCCCAGCGCCTTAATCGGGCCGTCGAGCAGCGTCGAATCCGGGAGCGAATCGGCGGGGGGGAGGCTGCCGAAGACATTGAAGTCCCGGGCCTCGATGTCCCCAAAGTTGTCTGGTTTGGCGTCCAGAAACAGTGCGCCGCTTAGAGGGTCCAGTGCCTTTCCGGACTCCCCGCCGAAGTCCGGCAGCCGAGCGGCCAGGGACGTGGTGCTACCCGCGGCCTGGAGGTAGGCCCGGGGATCCGGACGATAGTCCACCGCACCGCCTTTGAAGCTGAAGTTCGCCACAGTCCGCTCGGTGGTCAGGAGTCCGGCGGACAGGGGCGTTGCCTGAGACAGGGCCAGGACGGCGAGGCAGCCTGCCAGGGCATGCCGCCGGGCGGCGACGATAGCAATCATGCGCTCCTCTGGACTCCTTGGAATGGTGCGATCCGGATCCAGGCGACAGGGCTCAATGGGCGATCGGACCCGATGTCATACCGTAAGAGATTAGCACCCGCCGCGGGGGCGGCGAAAGAACAGTCGCCAGGCGTCCAGCCCCGCCGGTCGATCCTGTCCAGGGGACATGGACCGACCCAGCGGAGGGGCGGAGCGGCCAGGGGCTCAGTCGCCCGTCGCGGCGGACAGGTCCCAGAGGTCCGGCGAGTGGAAGAGCCGGGCAAGCTGGAGCTCGCGCTCGATCTCCATCTCCCGAGGCAGGTGGTCGCCGAATCGGGTGAACAGCTCCTCCTGGTCGTTGGTCTCCTGGCGGGCCAGCTCGGTGTCGATGTTGGTAATGGCGGCGAATGACTCGCGCGAGAAATCGAGCCCATCCCAACGGATGGCCTCGAAGCTCGGGACCCAGCCCAATGGGCTCTCGATGGCCGCACCGCAGTGGTTGCAGCGCTCCACCACCCATTTCAACACCCGCATGTTCTCCCCGTAGCCTGGCCACACGAAGTGCCCGTGCTCGTCCTTGCGGAACCAGTTGACCCGGAAGATGCGCGGGGGGGTGGCGACCATCTTGCGGCCGATGCGCAGCCAGTGGCGCCAGTAATCCGCCATGTTGTAGCCGCAGAACGGCAGCATGGCCATGGGGTCGCGGCGCATGGCTGCCTGTCCGATGGCGGCGGCGGTCGCCTCGGAGCCCATGGTGGCGGCCATATAGACCCCATGCTCCCAGTTATAGCTCTGGAAGATCAGCGGGAAGTTCTTGCTCACCCGGCCGCCGAACAGGAATGCGCTGATGGGCACGCCCTTGGGGTTCTCCCACTCGGGGTCGATCGACGGGCACTGGCTGGCCGGAGCCGTGAAGCGGGCGTTGGGGTGGGCCGCCGGGGTGCCGTCGGCCGGGGTCCAGTCGTGACCCTTCCAGTCGATCAGATGCTCCGGGGGCTCCTTGGTCAGCCCCTCCCACCACACGTCCCCGTCGTCGGTGAGCGCGCAGTTGGTGAAGATGCAGTTGGCGTAGAGGGTTGCCACCGCGTTGGGATTGGAGGCGACGTTGGTCCCGGGGGCGACCCCGAAGAATCCGGCCTCCGGGTTGATGGCGTAGAATTTGCCGTCCTGCGGATTGGGCTTGACCCAGGCGATGTCGTCGCCCACCGTGGTCACCTTCCAGCCCTCGAACCCCTTGGGCGGGATCAGCATGGCGAAGTTGGTCTTGCCGCAGGCGCTCGGGAAGGCGGCGGCCACATACATCTTCTTATGCTCGGGGGACTCGACGCCCAGGATCAGCATGTGCTCCGCGAGCCACCCCTCGTCGCGGGCCATCACCGAGGCGATACGCAGCGCCAGGCACTTCTTTCCGAGCAGCGCGTTGCCGCCATAGCCGCTCCCGTAGGACCAGATTTCCCGGGTGTCCGGGAAGTGGGCGATATATTTGTCCTCGATGGTCGGGGCGCAAGGCCAGGGGACATCCGCCTCCCCCGGTTGCAAGGGTGCGCCCACCGAGTGCACGCAGGGCACGAACTCGCCATCCTCCCCGAGCGCATCCAGGACCGCCCCGCCCATACGGGTCATGATGCGCTGGTTGACGACGACATAAGGGGAGTCGGTGATCTGCACGCCGATGTGAGCGATCGGCGAGCCGATGGGCCCCATGCTGAACGGGATGACATAGAGGGTGCGCCCGCGCATACAATCCTTGAACAGTCCTTTGAGGATGGACTTCATCTCCTTGGGGTCCTTCCAGTTGTTGGTCGGGCCAGCCTCTTCCTCCCGCCGGGAGCAGATGAAGGTGCGATCCTCCACCCGCGCCACGTCGCTCGGGTGGGAGCGCGCCAGGAAACTGTTGGGACGCTTCTGCGGGTCGAGCCGGATAAAGGCCCCGCTCTCCACCATCTCCTCGCACAGCCGGTCGTACTCCTGTTGGGACCCGTCGCACCAATAGACCCGCTCCGGGCTACAAAGCCGCGCCATCTCCTCGACCCACGCCAACAGCGGGCGATGGGTCGTGCGCACGGCACCGTCATGGGTCTTGGTCATCGCTGGGCTCTCCTCAACTGGGATTACAATAGACTGGGCTAGTTTAAGGCATGCTTAGCCGCCGCGTCCCCCAACTCTCCCGGTCAGGCGGCGACACCGCCAGCCACGCTGAAACTGGAGCGAAGCCGATGTCGGACCCTGACCTGCTGACCCTGACCCAACCGGACGACTGGCACCTGCATCTGCGAGACGGGGCAGCCATGGCGAGCGTCATCGGCCACAGTGCCCGGCAGTTCGCCCGGGCCATCGTCATGCCGAACCTCAGGCCCCCCGTCGCCACCGTGGATCGGGCACTGGACTATCGGGAGCGGCTCTTGGCCGCGCGCCCGCCGGGAAGCCGTTTCGAGCCGCTGATGACCCTGTATCTGACCGACCGTACGACGCCTGCGGAGATCGCCGCCGCCCGCGCGTGCGGCCACATCTATGCCTGCAAGCTTTATCCGGCCGGTGCCACGACCAACTCGGAGAGCGGGGTCACCGACATCCGCCGCCTAGACCCGGTGCTGGCGGCCATGCGCGAGCAAGGACTCCCGCTCCTTGTGCACGGGGAGGTCACTGACCCGGCGGTGGACATCTTCGACCGGGAACGGCGCTTCATCGACGAGCGCCTAGGCCCACTGTGCGAGCGCTTCCCGGCACTCAAGGTGGTCTTCGAGCATGTGACCACGGCGGATGCGGTGGATTTCGTGCGCGCGGGGCCAGACACCCTGGGGGCCACCATCACCCCCCAACACCTGCTCTATAGCCGCAACGCCATGCTCGCCGGCGGCATCCGTCCGCACCTCTATTGTCTGCCTGTCTTGAAGCGCGAGCGCCATCGCCTGACCTTGGTGGAGGCGGCCACCGACGGGCACCCGCGATTCTTCCTGGGCACCGACAGCGCACCCCACCCGGTGGGCGACAAGGAGAGCGCCTGCGGCTGTGCCGGATCGTACAGCGCCCACGCAGCCTTGGAGCTCTACGCGGAGGTCTTCGAGCAGGCGGGCGCGCTGGAGCGGCTGGAGGGATTCGCAAGCCGCCACGGGCCCGCCTTCTACGGACTGCCGACCAACCCGGGCACCGTCACCCTGCGGCGGGAGCCATGGCGCGTACCTGAGGGCTATCCCTTGGGGCAGAGCCGGGTGATTCCGCTGCGGGCGGGAGAGACGATCGCCTGGCGGCTGGTGGGCGCGGAGAACCCGGGTACCGCCTGACTGCGGATCGGGCAAGCGTTGGCCCGCCAACGGCGGGGCCAGTGCGCGCGCCCTACCAGCGGCCCGTCGCCGGGGTATCGGTGCGGTAGCCGAAGGTTACACCGGTATCGCCGGGGTCCCACCGACAGTCGCCGTTGCTGTCGAGCAGAAAACGATGCTGGGACGGTCGCCATACGCCAATCTCGTCGGCACCATCCGCATTCCAATCGCCTGCCAAGGGGATGTCGGATGCAATGCCGTAGGAGCAGGCCATATCCCCCATGTCCCAGCGATCGTTACCGTTAAAATCGAGGAAAAACCGCCCCGTGCCGGGCCGACCGACCCCGACCTCGTCAATCCCGTCTCCGTTCCAGTCGCCCGCCAGCGGCATGTCACCGCTCAACCCGAAAGGCACGATCGCGTCCCCGGCGTCCCAGACACCGCTGCCGTTCGCATCCAGATAGAAGCTCCGTTTGGAAGGCCGCCAGACACCGATATCGTCCACCCCGTCGCCATTCCAGTCTCCGATCAGGGGCAGATCCGTACCGATCCCGAAGGAGCGGACGCTGTCTCCCCGATCCCAGGCGCGGTCCCCATCGATGTCCAGATAGAACAGCCCATTCGAGGGTCGCCAGACCCCGATCTCGTCCCGGCCGTCTCCGTCCCAGTCTCCGGCAACCGGGAAATCGCCCACCACGCCGAAGCTCGCGACCGCGTCGCCCGAGCTCCACCCAGAGGTTGCGTCCGCGTCGAGCAAGAAGCGGACGTCCCTGCGCACACCCGGGCGATCGGCCCGCGGCGCGCCGCCGAGCGTCAAGTCGTCCGCGAATATCTGCAGCGCCTGACCGACCTTGCCGTCCTGCTCGCGAATCTCGAGCTTACGGAAACCGCTCCGATCGACAACGCCGAAGAACTGGTAATCGGGGCCAGTCAGACGACCGAGCCCGATCAACGCCCAATCGTCCAGTACGACAGCGAGGTTGGCTCCGTACATACCCCGGAAAAATCCCCCGACTCCTAAGAGCGGGGGTGCGCCGTCCTCCAAGGTGCCGGTGATGCCGTCCCGGTAAAGGCACTGGAGCGGCGGGTTATCGATATCGCATTGTGACGGAACCCCCGTGGCGCTGCCGTGATTGGGATCGTATACGCCCCAGAGTCCGGTACGTGCGGCCCCGGAGGTCGTGGAGATCCCGTTGACCTCCGGATGGTTCGTGGTCCAGCGGATCCCTTGGCTGACCACGCCCGCAACCCGATCGATCTGGGCGTTCGAGCGCGCGCTGCCCCAGACCCCGTCGTCCTCGAAGCCTTCGTGTATCCGCGAGGCCCCGAGGGCTGCCAACCTGGCGAGATAGGCCGATTCTGCCCAGCACGCGTAGCGATCGGGACCTCCGGTGCAGGCCTCCAGCGTCACCGTAGCCGCCACAGTCTCGTTCCCGGTCTCGGCAAGATAGGTGAAGCTGTCGAGTCCGTCGAAGTCGGGATCGGGGATATAGCCGAACGAGCCGTCCGCGCACAGGCTTAGAGTCGGATCGGCCGGACATTCCAGAGCTCCCTTCGCGGGGGGGCTCGCGAGACGTACCGCGACCCCTTGGTCTCGGGCCGGTCTGCCGTCCATGGTGTCGTTATCCAGAACCCCCCCGCTCTGGACCTCCAAAGGCTCGCCGTAAGGGACCCCGAAGCGGTCGTCGACCGCGACCAACGTGCCCCCCGCGGCACTGGCCGTCCAGCAGAGCCCCAGGAGCGCACAGATCGAAAGGCCACCCGATGATCGAGCGCTTTGCAGTCTTGTCTTCATGCGGTTCGCACCAATGGTCAGGGGCCGGGGAACGAACAGGCTCGGGATCGGGTGTGGTAACCCTCCTCCCCATCCCATTATCTTTGCTGGGGTAAATAATAGCTGCCCCCGAGCGCAGTACAGGCCGTGGCACCGGGCCGACTGCACCGGGCCACCTTATAAGGGAGGAGGGTAAAGGCGCCAGTCGGAGAAATGGGTACGCTTGTCGGGTGTAACTGGGTAGCGACCGGCTCGATCCCAAATCGTTTAATGCGGGCCCCTTAGGAAGCCCCATCGCGATACGTTCTGCTCGTATCGGTCGAAACCGGTGGCGCCAACAATCGGTCCGCACTGCGGATCGAGTCTGCAGATGCCAAGACCCACAACACCTTAAGTTATCCCTTGTTAATCCTCTCCGGCCCGGGCAGTAGATCTACTGTAAGGTTGCGGGCAGCGCGGATTCCCGCGCTCACAGGCCGGGGCTAGCCTTTCTTTCCGTATGCGTATCATGCTCGGGGGCTTAGGGAGAGGCCGGGGGTGCGCCCTTGCACCGAGCAAATCCTAAGGTGACGATCACCCTCTACAACAGGCTTTAAAACAACGAGAAAGAGCGATGCCAGCAGCGACTCCAATGACTCCACGCAGTTGTCCCCGTGCCCCGGACGAGCTGTCCCATCGCGGCGAATGGGGCGGGTATCCATGCCTGGCCCATGACCTTCTCTCTGCCCATGAGGACGAGCGCCAACGTATCGCCGCAGACCTCCACGACGGCATCGGGCAGCAATTAAGCGCAATCAAGTTCAGTCTGGAAGGAGTGCTTCGCGGACTCGACGGTCGGCTCAGTCAGAGCGAGCGCGGACGTTTGGACGACCTGGTGACGCGCGTCGGCGAGACAATCGAGGAAGCACGGCGGATCGCCATGGATCTGCGGCCCCCGATACTCGACGACTTCGGGGTCACCTATGCGGTCCGTTGGCTATGCGGCGAGCTGCACCGGGTCTATTCCGACATGACCGTCGTCAACGACCTGCGTGCGGACGAGGACGCCATTCCGGCCGAGATCAAGGTCGGCCTGTTCCGTATCCTCCAAGAGGCGTGCAATAACGCCTGCAAACACGCCTGCGCCGATCGGCTCTGCGTGCGTCTGGATACCGATGCGGAGGGCATCCGACTCCAGGTTTCGGATAACGGGGTGGGGTTCGACCCCAGGGCGGCCCGGCGACGGCGCGCGGGCTTCGGCCTACGCAGCATGCGCGAGCGCGCCATCTCCACGGGCGGCATCCTGACTATCCGCTCGTATCCAGGGCAGGGAACAAGCATCTGCGCACATTGGCCGGTGCGTAAAATGGCATAGGAAACGGCGAGTGGAGAGCGTCCCGAACCGAAACTGCGCTTCTCGCGACTCAACGTGCGACCAATCCGTTCTCGATGGCGTAGGCGGTCAAGCCCGCGGCACCATGCACGTCCAGTTTCTTCATCACGTTTGCGCGGTGCTTCTCCACCGTCTTGACGCTGACGTAAAGACGCTCCGCGATCTCCCGGTTCTTATACCCCTCGGCCACCAGCTTCAGGACCTCGCGCTCGCGATCGGTCAGCGCATCCCAGGCAACGTTCGATCCCTGGCAGGTCCCCTGGCCGAGAAACCCGCTGACTACCCGGCCGCAGATCTTTGGACTCAGGTAGGTGCCCCCAGCGCTGACGCTGCGGATCGCGGCGAGCAATTCTTGATGGGAGTCGTCTTTCAGCAGATAGCCGTCCGCCCCCGCATCCAAGGTGGCGCGCACATACTCGTCGGATTTGTGCACCGTCATGACGATCGCCCGTATTTGCGGATGTCGGCGCTTGATCTGCCGGATCGCCTCGGTTCCGTTGAGTAGCGGCATGGACAGATCAACGATCATCAAGTCGGGTTGAAGCTCCTTCGCCAGTAGAACCGCCTGCCGACCATCCTCGGCTTCGCCGACGATCTCCAACCCCGGCACTGCACATAGTAATGCGCGTATCCCCTCGCGCAGGATCGCATGGTCCTCTGCCAACAGGATACGCGTCTTCATCGTTCGCAGACACCCCGCCGTGCGCTACGTTGCCCGGCCACTCGCCGACAATTTATTCGGACAAAGTGGGGCCGGTATCCCCGGATGTCAAAGCCCGGGGTGCTTAACGCGGTCGGCCGACCGACGGAATAAATTGGGCCTTCCCTGGCCCCGCCTTGCGATCGGTCTTATATCCCCATCCGGCGCCGCCACTAGCGCACCCAACCAGATCCGCGTCGAAGCGCTCCCAGCTCTGCTTGAATCCGCCGCCGGAGTGGTGGTCCTGGCTTGTAGCCGCCGGTATAGCGCTCGCCGGGCTTGCCAGGCTCCCTGGGCCCACCGAGTACTGGATGCCGTATTCGCTCTGCTTGACTTGCAGCCGCGCGCGGTCTTGACCAAGGGCAGGCGCTTTTGGCTGCGGCCGAGTCCCCGTCGATGACGGGGGTCGTGTAGACCATAGCCCCGCTTGGGGGTAAGCATGGTCGGGAGCTGGCGCAGGCATCCGTCAGCGATCTGACCGAGAAAGAGTGCGGGCTCCAGCATCCGGGCGACGACAGAACCCGAGTCCGCAGCGATCCGCAGACCGTTCTGGCCAGTCGAGTTTTGTGTCCGTTAGCATAGCGGTACAGTAGGAAAAGCCCCCGTTTGGGGCTTCGGAGACCCTCGCAGGTCATCGCGCAGCCGCCCAGATCCTTGAATCCCGGCGCTCTGGCACTATTGACTGCACTTGGATTGCGACATGTTCACCGACACCTGCTTCGCCGCACGGATTTCCGACAGAGGATGGGCCTGCCCATGAAGCGCCCCACCGATCCCGCAGCCCCCCTGGCCCTGACCCGGCTCTATGCACTGACGAGCCTGATCGGAGTGGTGGTCACCGCCATCGCACTCGCGCTGCTCTTCCGCGGGCTCTCGATCAGGGTCCTCACGGAATTCGGCGAGCAGAGCAACGTCGCGGTGGCCCGCACCGTACTCAACGGTTTGTACCCGGAGCTGGTCGAGTCGCTACAACGGGAGGTCCCGTCCGCAGGCACCCAAGGGGTCGACGCGGTCCCACCGCACCTGCCCACGCTCGTCCACGCGCTGGTCCAAGATACCCCGGTGGAGCGCATCAAGCTCTTCGATGGCGACGGGATCGTGCTGTATTCGTCCAGCCCGTTCGAGATCGGGACCGACGAAGGCGCCAACCCACTGATCCGCGAGGCACTGCGCGGCAAGGTTGGGTCGCGGCTCGACTACCGCGACACATTCAGCCTCTTCACCCGCAGCGATGAGGACGAGAACCTCATCGAGACCTATGTCCCGGTGCTGGATCGCGACACCCATAATCCCATCGGGGTCCTAGAGATCTACACCAGTATCGACACGGTTGCCGCGGCCATGGCCCGCAACGAGCTAGTCATTATTCTGGGAATCGCGGCCATCCTGGTCGTACTCTATGGCTCGCTGCTCTATGTGGTACGACGTTCCGAGTCGATCATCGCCCGCCAACGCCAGACTATTCTGGAGCGCAACCATACCCTGGAAGTCCTCTCCGCGCGCCTGCTGGCGACCGAGGACAACGAGCGCCGCCGCATCGCCACAGAGCTGCACGAGGACATCGCCCAGACACTGTGTGCTGCCAAGGTCAGGGCCGAGGCCATGACCCGGACCGACGGACGCGCCCCCGGCGACGTGACCGCCGATCCCACCCGGGATATCGTTCCCCTGGTCACCCAGGCGATCGGGGACGTGCGGGCGCTCGCCATGGACCTGCGGCCCTCTGCCCTGGACGATTTCGGGCTCCTGGCGACCGCACGGGAGCTGTGCCGGGAGGCGAAGACTCGGGACCCGGGATTGCGGGTCAGCGCCGACTTCTCGGTACAAGAGGATGATGTCCCGGCCCCGCTCAAGGGCATCATCTTCCGCATCCTCCAGGAGACTATCAAACGGATGGCCCCCAGCGCCGATGCCGCCCCGGGATCGCTGCGCATCGCATTAGGCGCCCACGGCGACAGCCTGGAGCTCTCCGCGGACCTCGACCAGGGACGGGGACCGGTGCCCGACCGGGCGACGGAGCCGCTCGCCTATGCACCCCAAATCGCCGCTGTCTGGGAGCGGGCGGTACTCTCCGGGGCCGCACTCGACACCATCCGCACCGCAACCGGCTCCATCCGGTACCGGGCGACCTGGACCAAGTCGTAGTCGACGCCTTATCGAAGCGTTAGAAATTTAAGTTGAGAGCGGCATAAATCGAACGACCCGGACCCGGGACGGGGGTTCCCCATTGCGGTTGATTAGTCGCGGGCGGAATGGTCATGGTCGTGCCCTGCCCGACATAGGCCCCACCCAGTGGATGCTCATAGAAACGGTCGAATAGATTCTCGATACCGAGCTCCACGCTCCAGGTCCGTTTTTCATAGCGGCTGCGCAGGTTAGCGAGACCGTAGCCCGCGGTTTGCATCTCGTTGCGCACTTGGGAGACATCGTCTTTGGAGGCTACGAATTCGCCTTCCAGGGTATTGCGCCAGGGGCCGAGCTTCTGCGTGAGGGCCACTTTGGCGTTCAGCGGCATGATATTGTACAGGCTCTCGTGGGTATCCGCGTTCTCGCCTTTGGTGTAGCTCGCGACGCACTGGACCGAGAAATCCCCATAGCCGGTGCCGCTTGCCGCCAGGTAGTGCGCCGAGATGTCCACGCCGTAGAGCCGGGCGGATTGGTTAAAATACTTGAGCACGGTGAAGTTGTCGACGATGGGCACAGTGCGGGGCGCGTTCGTTGTCGAGTCCCATTGCACCGCGTCGATGTAGTCCTGCACATATGTATAGTATGGCGTCACTTTGACGCCCCATCGATCTTCGCTGGCATCGTGCCAGTCGGCGGCGAGACTTAAGGTCCCGGCCACCTCCGGCTGCAGGTCAAGGTTCCCCACATAGCCGTTGCCGTCGCCGACGAAGTTATTCATGAAGGCCGCCATCTGCCAGGTGGACCAGGTATAGCGCTCGTACAGATTGGGCGAGCGGGTTTTTCGCGCCAGGCCGATCTCATAGGTCTGCCTGGCGTCCGGCATGAATCGCGCGATCCATGACAGATCCCAGTTAAGATCTGTCTTGCCGTGGGGCTGGGCGTTGAAGAGCGCCGCATCCCGGGTTTGATTTCCCATACCGCCGACACCGCTGGTCGGGTAGGTATCAAGGTTATAGCCGTGCACCGGGCCAGCATTCATGTCCACGTTTTCAAAACGTACGCCAACGATATGCGTCCAGCGGTCCTTACGGATCTCCCACTCGCCAAAGAGGGCAAAACGGTCGCGCTGCCCATCGTTGATGTTCCAGAACGTATAAGGCCACATGCCCGCGCCGGAGGGCGACCACCAATCGTCCAGTCGATAGCCCTGGTACTCGCCGCCTACGCGCAACAGATCTCCCGTTGCCAGTGGAACATCGGCGCTGACAGAGAACCCCTTGTTCTTGCCGTCGGTATCCATCGGCATGCCGGCGGCACAACCGACCATCATGCCCTTAACCATTCTGGTGCCGGAGATAGGCGAGCAGGGCATGCCATTGATGGCAGAATCCCCGCCGGAGCCAGTCGGCGGTTGCCCGGGGCCGTACCAAAAGCGTTTGTCGTCCCCAAAATCCATTTCATGTTGCGTGTGCTCGTAATAGACCCGTGCCTTCAGGGTGCCCCAGCCCTGCCTGACGGTATAGGCCAGGTTAAGCCGATCGCTGAGGTTGTCCGTCATGTCCATCCGCTGATTCGGATAGTTTTCATAGGGAATGTGCTGGCGACCGTATGCGATATCCACCAGATTGTTATCGTATTTCCAAGCGAGCTTGATGGATTGGTTGCTGGCCTCATAGGCCGTAGAGCCTACTTCGTCCAAAGGCAGGGTGTGACCTGCCCGACCCGTGAAGGCGTAATCCTTGAAATCGTCGCCGGCTTTGTAGTTGTCGGACTGGGCGTAGGCGCCAGTGTAATTGAGACTCAAGTTATCGGTGGCGGCAGTGCCGGAGAGATTTCCGCCCCAGCTATCGCCATTGCTGCGATAGAAGATGCCCGCGTCCCCATTCGCGAGATGCTTGCCAGGTTCTGCGAAGGCGAGCGTGGCAGACTGCACCACAATGCTGCCGCCGATGCTGTCGCCCCCCACGCTCACTGGAGTGACACCGGCATAAACTTGCACACTTTCCACTGCCGTGGGGTCGATATAGGACAGCGGCGAATTCATGTGGTTGGGGCAGGAAGCGACGAGGTCCATGCCGTCCACCTTGGTGCGCAGGCGATCGTCCGCCAGGCCGCGGATGACCGGCAGGCTGGACACGCCTCCCGCGCCATAGGCGCTCACGCCGGGAATGTCCAGCAGCAGGCTGGCGGTGTCGCTGGTGCGGGCGCCCATGGGGGCAATGTCGTCGCGGCTCAGGGTAGTAGAGCCGGAATTCAGCGGAGAACCCGCGCCGGCCGTGACGAGAACTTCCCCCAAGGTGGAGATATCATCCGCCGCATGGCCTTGCACAGCGTAGATGATAAGGAATGTGCCAAGCGATTTGAGACAAGGCTGCATGCTCTCATGCTCCAGCATTCAGACAGGTGGTGTCGGACGGATATAGCGTCGCGCATGACGCACCGCGTTCGCTGCTGCAGTGGGTCTTGACATACAGCTCCTGTTGCAGAATAGGCATGGGCTGGAACTTTATCCCTGGCCACCATGATCCGACGGCAAACTTCCGGATTTCCTGACGTGAGTCAGGGGGGCTTAGGGGATATGACTCAATAGGAGTGCGGTGCACCCCTGCCGGGAACCGGGAATCGGCGGTCGGGTACGGCAGCCGTTCACCTGGCTGTCCGCACCCTCCGAGGGTCGGCGAACGCGGTACGACACTTGGGCTGTGTCATTTGCCGCACCAGATGCGCGATTTGCCGCGCTGTCGGCCGATCACTACCGTTTGCTCCCATTGGAGTCGGGTTTTTGCCCATCGATTTGGGGGGCCTGTATGGAAAGCGGTAGGGTTTTTGCCTGTCCTCTGGAAGGGTTTCGAGTGGGGTATCTTGGGTAATCGACCAATGTCCCCCGAGGCCCGCACCCTGAATCATTGCTCCACGAACGCGTCCATCTTCCGACCTGCCGCACGAGCCGGCTGGGAGCGACATGAGGCGCGATTCCGACACACCGGCGAGGGGCACCATTCGTGGGTGCTTCATGGCCATTTTGTCAGGAGTGGAAATATGAAGATCCAGAGCAGGCGATGGCAGGTACTGGACCGACTTGCCAGACGGACATTCCGGGCAGGACGCCTGCTGGCCGCATTGTCTCTCCCGCTGGGTGTGCCCTGGGCCGCCCAGGCCGCGGGATTGCAGATCAACGTAGTGGACGGCAACGGCAGCCCAGTGTCCGGTTTCCGCTATCTGGTGCAGGAGGACACCACCTATCATGTAGACCCCAATACCCCGCCGGTGCGCCCGGATATGCTGTCGTTCGGGTTCCATCGCAGCAACCACCCGGTCGCATTAAACACCAGCGGGCAGCCATTGAGCGGCAACAGCGAGGGCGCCAGCGCGACGCTGACCAATGTCGCCGGCAGCGCGGCCGACCCGAAGCGCTATTTCGTGTCGGTGCTGCCCTACTCGGGCCACGGCATGGGCGGGGCGCCGGTGCGGATCGGCGACGCGGCTGCGAATGGGACTGTGACCGTCGTCGTCCAGAGCCACCCCATCCCGACCGCCCAGATCACCGTGTTCCTGTTTGAGGACAATTACCCCTTAAACGGCACCCCTGACCTGCCGGAGGAAGAGAATCCGATCCCTGGCGAGATCGGTGCGGACGGGCACGGCCCCATCGACTGGACCCGGTTCAGCATCACCCTGGAAGAGCCGGCTGGTCTCTACGGACAGAACGGCGGACCCATGCTCCAGGACGCATTCGGCAATCCGCTCGGCACCGACTACGAGCCCGGGACCACCAATCCCCGGCTCGGCGCCAACAATTGCCCTGCACGCGCGGACGGGACCTGCGCCGACGGGACCCTGCATCCCGACGGCAACGGCTATCTGACCGTCAAGCACCTGCCCCCGGGCAAATACGGGATCATCGTACAGCCGCCGAGCGCCTCGCCCGCCTGGCAGCAAACCTCCACCATCGAGGGCACACCCGTTATCGACGCCTGGGTCAAGGCCAACGAGCCCCCCTATTTCGTCGAGCTCGGCCTTCCCGGGCCCCATGTCTTCGTCGGATTCGTTCAGCCGTTTAACGACCTTCCAGGCGGCGTCACGGTCAGCGGGACAGTCACCGACATGCATATGTCGCGTCCACCGGAATTCACCTTCTATAGCGGCCGGCCCTTCCCAGGCTGCTGGGTGGCACTCAACGAGGGCGGCGTAGCCCCCGGGCGCGCCCGGTTTGCGCAGCCCTGCGACGGCAATAGCGGATTCTCCATCCCCGGGGTCCCGCCCGGGAGCTACCAGATCATCGTTTTCGACAAGAACCTCGATGTCGTCATCGCCACCCAGCCGGTCACCGTCGATGCCGGTGGGGCCACCTGCAACGGAGGCGCAGCCTGCGATCTGGGCGAGGTGGCAGTATTCAACTGGTTCGCGCGACTCAATACCTCTGTCTTCAACGACACCAATCAGAACGGGTTCTGGGACGCGGGCGAGCTGCCGGTGGGACCCGAGGGCGGCCCTGTCACGCTGCGCTGGCGCAATGGGGCGGTTTACCAAAGCTTCCCCACCGACACCGAGGGTTTCGCGCCCTTCGACGAGGTCTTCCCGTTCTTCCACTGGTTGGTCGCCGAGGTCGGCTTCGGTAACAAGAAGGCGACCGGGGCGACCTTCGTCGTCGATGCGGGCGGCCCGTTAGGCACGACGGGCGCTTTCCCGGACTTCGGGGAGCTCAATCCCCAAATCCAGGCGGACGGCATGCCCTACCGCACCGAGACCGGACCGGTGCTGACCCAGGCATTCCAGGCATTCCTGGGCCAGACCAACGTCATGCAGTTCGGCAAGGCCGAATACGTCACCGATGTCTTCGAATTCAATCCGCCCCAGCCGCCCACCATCACCTATGTGGGCGAGAACGGCGGCATCACCGGCATCGTCCATTACGCAATCACGCGTGCCGAGGAGGACCCCCGGTTCGCGGTCGGCGAGACCTGGGAGCCAGGCGTCCCGCGGATTCAGGTGGCACTCTATGCCGATGGCGATATCGACTGTCCCAAGCTCGGTAACTTCACGACGACCCCCGATCTCTGCGACATCGACTGGGACAACGACGGGCTGCGCGACGCCAACGACGGCATCATCGACGACGTGGACGACGACGGTGCCGTGACCCTGGCCGACGTGGACAACTATCCGCTCGGCTGGGCCGAGGGCGGTGCCAAGGGGCCGGAGGACATCGACCGCAACAGCAACAACCAATTCGACTTCGGCGATGCGCTCCAGGTCTCTTGGTCGGATAGCTGGGACGACAACCTACCCGCAGGGTGCGGCGGCGACAATCAGATGGCTGGCGTAGCCCCGGACCGTTGCTACGACGGTCTGCGCAGCTTCAATCAGGTGCGCCCCGGCGTCTTCGACGGCGGCTATGCCCTGGTTAACTATGACCTAACCCGGCTGCCAACTACGATCGCCGACAAGCTCACACGCTTCTATGCGTCCGTGGGCACTAAGCCCTGGAAGCCCACGCCCACCAGCGCCCCGCTCGGCATCCTGTCCCAGGTGCTTCCGGAAGGCGGCTGGCTGCTGCCCGCCGATTACATCGTCCAGATGTCGGTGCCCCCGGGAATGAAGCTCGTCAAAGAGGAAGACAAGAACGTGGACTTCGGGGACGAGTGGGTTGCCTCCACCCAGGCGGTCGATGCGACCTGCGTGGGCGAGCGGCGCGCGATCCCGCCGCTGCTCAGCATCGCCACCAAGGACGGCAGCGGGGCGGCGGGGCAGATAGTCCCGGGCCTGGCCGAGGCGGATGCTGCGGCACCCTATGCCGGTCTGATTCGGCCGCTCTGCGACCGCAAGGCAGTGCCGCTGTCAGCCGGACAGAACGCGGCAACCAACTTCTTCCTGATGACCGACGTGCCGATCGCGGCCAATGTCTCCGGAATGATCCTCAACGACCTGGCCAACGAGTTCAATCCGAACGCACCCACCTTCGGGGAGAAATACGCCCCGCCCTACCTGCCGGTCGCTTTCTATGACTGGAACGGCAAGCCGGTGAGCCGCGTCTATGCGGACGAGTTCGGGCGTTTCGACCTGATGGTTCCATCCACCTGGTCGGTCAATCTGCCCCAGCCTTCCGGGGTTTCGCCCAGCGTGCTGCTCTCCTGCATGAACGACGCCGGGCCTATCCCGAACCCCGACACCGACCCGGATGCCCCGTCGAGTGTCGTCGATCCGTTCTTCAATCCATCGTACAGCCAGTTCTGTTACACCTTCCAGTACATGCCGGGGGATGCGACCTACCTCGATACCCCGGTGCTGTCGATCGCCGCGTTCGCCAACCCGCCGACCTTCCCGCTGGATTGCGACCGGGCGAATGCCACGCCCATGATTGCCTCGGTGGAGCGGCAGGCCAACAGCAGCCCGAGCAATGCCGCCGACGGTCCATTCGTGGTAGCCGCCGGGACCGTGACACAGCCCCAACGGATCGATATCAAGTCCATGGGGGGCGCGGTCCAGGTGCCTAACCCGGGTTGGGACGGGACCACCAATACCCCCAAGACCATTACCCGCAACTACAACTTCGGCGGCACAGCGGGACGCGTGGAGATCGAGAACGCGGCCGGCTTGCGCGTGCCGCTCAACGTAGTCACCTGGACCGGGACCCGGATCGTTGCGGAGGTCCCGACCGCCCAGGCCACGGGGGACTACCAGGTGGTGGTGACCCGCACCGCCGGGGTACCCCAACCGGTAGAGTCTCCGCTGGGGGTCACGCTCACGGTCGGGCGATGCAGCATCGTCTCCACCGGCCGCCGCTGCGGCGGGGCCGAGTCTGGCGTGCGGCCCAACAACGTCAACTATGCGGTACGCCGGGTCGCAGCGGGCCAGAAGATCCAGGCAGCCATCGACGCCGCCGCGCCTGGCGACCTGATCCTCGTCGCACCAGGCACCTATGACGAGTTGGTGGCGATGTGGAAACCGGTCAAGCTCCAGGGCTGGGGCGCGGGCGCGGTCTTCCTCAACGCCCGTCAGGTCCCGACCGACAAGCTGGCCGCCTGGCGCACCAAGGTGGAGGGCCTGGTTAACGGCGGGTCGATCGACCTGCTGCCCGGACAGGAGCTGGCACCCACCGGATTCCCGGCCCTGGGCGCACCCCTGTTCCCCACCGAGGAGGGGGCCGGGATCTTCGTGGCGGGATTGGCCGCTGGCACCAACAGCTTCCAGACCCTCCGGAATCGGGGTGCGCGCATCGACGGATTCACCATCCTAGGGGCGACCCAGGGCGGGGCCATCGTGGTCAACGGCTATGCCTCGTTCATGAATATCGGCAACAACCGACTGACCGCCAACGCGGGCTTCTATAGCGGCGGCATCCGGGTGGGTCACCCGAACTTAAGCCATGAGGATCCGACGACCAACCTGCTCGTCTACGACGATGCGCAAAACGGCAACATCCGCATTCACCACAACCACATCGTCAAGAACGGCGGGACCATCGCCGACGGGGTGGGCGGCGGGATCGGGCTCTTTACCGGCGCCAACGGCTATAGGGTCCAGAACAACTGGGTATGCGGCAACTTCGCCCAGGGCAGCGGGGCCGGGATCGGACACCTGGGCTTCTCCGACAACGGGCTCATCGAGGACAACACCGTCGTCTTCAACGAGTCGTTCAGCCAGGCGGGGCCCGAATCCGGCGGCGGGATCTATATCGGCGGCCAGCCCGGTCTCCAGCCCATCCCGAGCGGCGCGGGCGCGGGTCTCCTGGTGTCCCCCGGCACCGGCACCGTCACGATCGACTCGAACCTGATCCTGGGCAACCTGGCAGGAGCGGGCGACGGCGGCGGCATCCGGATCGAGAACGTCAACGGCCAGGACGTGGTCAATAACATCAACAACCCGGCTAACCCGACCAATCCGACCGGGCCCTGGGACGATATCGTTGTGTACAACAACCGTATCATCAACAACGTGGCCGGACTGGCCGGCGGCGGCATCTCCCTGGAGAACGCAGTCTCGGTTCTGATCCGCCACAACACCATCGTCAACAACGACTCCACCGCTACCACGGCGCTCGCCAAGTCCACGGACCCCAACATCTCATTGCCCCAGCCGGCCGGGATCGTATCGCGGGTCCACAGCGGGGATCTGGCCCTGTTGATGAACGAGGTGCCGGCGACCGGCAACTGGCTCCAGTATTCCGCCCCCGATGTCCTGCGAGCCAACATCGTTCGCCACAACCGGTCCTTCTTCTGGCTGAACTACGGCACCCCGGGGACCATCACCCAGACCGGGATCTTCCCCGCGAGCTGCTACCCGGACAGCTGCGACCCTGCTCTGGAGGACCCGGATTTCTATTCCGAGGATCTGGCGGTGCTCAATGGGGTAGAGCGGGTAACCGGCACAGATCTGGGTTTGGCCGACCCATTGCTGGATGCCCGCTTCTCGCTGCTTACCGATATCGGCGGCTACCACTCGAGCAACGTGGCCGGAGACCCCAGGTTCGTCAGCCCTTATTTCAACGGGCCGCGCGACAACCTGAACATCCCGGAGTTCACCACGCTCCAGACTGCGGCGGCCTTCGACGAGGGCGGCAACTTCATCCAGGTCACCTATGGACCCCTGACCTTAAGCGGACAGGATTATCACATCCGCGCTCTGTCGCTCGCGATCGACCGGGGCGGCGCCTTGGCGGCCGGGACCGGTCGCCTCAACTTCGACATGGATAACCAATCGAGACCCTTAGGCGCCGCGGCCGACATCGGCGCGGACGAGCGGCAATAGGCCAGGCTGCGTCTCCAGACACCGGGTGTTCGCAAGCAGGCGGACACCCGGCCGGAGCAGCGCATACCCAATGGCATCAAGCGAGGTCAGGTCCCATGAGCACGCTTTTCGTTTCGCAGACAGCCGTCAATCGTCAGCCGTCGGCCCTCGCCCTAAAGTCCCGGCTGGCGCCGCGGGCACTTGCCTGCCGCCTGGACAGCCCCGACCGGGGACGGGGCGCGGCGTACCTTTTCGACCTTGTGGCGCAGTCCTCCGACGAGTCACCAGGCAGTGCACCGCTCTGGCTCAACCGGCTGACCCTGGCAGCCGCAGTCTATCTGGCATTGTCGATCGGGGGCGGCACGGTCCATGCCGGGGTGAATGTGCAGTGCCCAGGGGACACCGACGGGGATGCGGACATCGATAATCCCAACCCACTGCATCCCAACGCCGTGTGCATGCATCTCACCGCCGGAGATGGTTTCTCGGTCATGTCCGACGGCAAAGAGGTCTATACGTTCGGATTCGCCGGGGCTACCGGCGAGCCGCCCGCGGATGTCATCGCCAACCACATCCTGAATAACGAGTGGCCAGGGCCGACTATCGAGCTGGACGAAGGGGACGAGTTCTATCTCTCCCTGACTAACGTGGGCACCACCATCAGACCGGACCTGTTCGACCCCCACACCGTCCACTTCCACGGTTTTCCCAATGCAGCCAGTGTGTTCGACGGGGTACCGGAGGTCTCGGTGTCCATTAACATGGGCTCCACCCTGACCTATTACTACAACATCGTGGAGCCCGGGACCTATCTCTACCACTGCCACGTGGAGGCAACCGAGCACATGGAGATGGGAATGCTCGCCAACCTGTATGTGCACCCCCGCCAGGACGAGACCGGGTGCGCAACCGCAGGCTGCGCGATCGCCGGACGCAAGGGCGGCCCAGGAGGAGGAGCGACAACCGGTCAGCCCCAGGGCTATGCCTATAACGACGACGACGGCACCACCGGCTGGGATGTGGAGGTACCGATCCAGCTCGCCGGATTCGACTCCGACTTCCACGATGCGAGCTTGAACGTCCAGCCCCTGCCCTTCTCCGACCTGGAGGGCAACTACCCGCAGCTCAACGGACGCGGCTATCCGGACACCGTAAAGCCCGATCTGGGTATGCCGCCGCCGCCCTCCGGGGGCGGACGCGAGTCTCAGCGGATCGGCTCCGGCATCGGCGTGACCGCTGGCCAGCGCCTGCTGCTGCGGCTCTCCAACGTGGGGCTCGACCGCTTCTGGACCCTCACCGCACCGGGTCTGACCATGAAGGTGGTCGGCACCGGGGCGCGCCACCTGCGCGGCCCTGACGGCAAGAACCTCTATCTGGAGACCGCATCGGTCAACTTCGGCGGCGGGGAGACCCTGGATGTGCTGATCGATACCGCGGGGGTTCCGAGCGGGACCTACTTCCTGCACGCCGCCGAGCTCCACCAGATGAGCAATGCCACCCAGCGCGACGGCGGGATGATCACCGAGATCGTCGTGAATTAGCCCCAAGCCGCACCGGAGATTCAACGCCATGACCACGACACTCACATCGGTCGGACGCCTGTGGGGCGCCCTACTCTTATGCGCGGCCTGTGCCTTAGCCGGGCGGGAAGCCAGCGCCGCCCACGATGCACACGACATCCGCGGCATCGCCGGACCCAGCTTCCAGCTCTATGCCTATCCCTTCCATCTGACGCTACCGGAGGGGACCAGCCTCTATATGTGGGGATTCGGGGACATGGGCTCAGGCGCCAGCGCCACCCACCCGGACGGCAACGGTTATTTCCTTCCCCAGTACCCGGCCCCGACCCTGATCGTCAACGAGGGTGAGACCGTTAGCATCACGCTCGCCAATTACGGCGTGCCGGACCCGGTCTCCATCGTAGTCGCCGGGCACCAGGTCACCGCCTCAGGCGGGACCCCGGGCCTGGTCACCGGGGCGGCGACCGACGGCGGAGCGCCGGTGACTTACACCTTTACCGCGTCCAAGCCCGGAACCTATATCTACCATAGCCTGGACGGTCAGAACCCGGGGCTGCACCAGGAGATGGGCCTCGCCGGTGCCCTCATCGTCCGTCCCCAAGGCTACGACGAAGACAACTCCAACACCTGGAGCGCCTACGGGGCCAATACCGGGACCGACTACGACCATGAGTTTCTCTATCTCCTGACCGAGGTGGACCCCCGGATACACCTGGAGATGGAGGGCGGCCACTATAACCACTTTACCTATCACCAGCGCTTCGCGAGCGTCTGGTTCGTCAATGGCCGGGTCTTCCCGGATCTGGTCCAGGGCGACTATAACCCGCTATTCCCCAATCAGCCCTACGAGTCGCTGGCGCAGGCACACCCGGGCGACCGGCTCCTGGTGCGTACCGTCAACCTGGGCCAGGACAGCCACCCGTTCCACTATCACGGGCAGAACTTAAGGCTCGTCGCCCGCGACGGTCGGCTGCTCTCCAGCAATGGCTTGGTCTCGGACCTGGGACGATCCGACTTCACGATCAACTCGGCCCCCAAATCGACCCTGGACGGGATCTGGACCTGGACCGGCAAGGGGCTCAATTGGGACATCTATGGGCCGGTTCGGACCGCGGCCGAATGCACGGACAACGGCAGCGTCCCAGGCTCGATCGCCAATAACATGGCGGACGATGCCTCCGACGCGGCAGCGGCAGCGGCCAACGACCCGACGCTACGGGTCATGTGCCACGATAACGCCTGCATCGATGGCAACGCCGACGGGTTCGACGATACCAACCACGAATACTGCGCCGACCACGGTAAGCCCTTCCCGGTAACCCTGCCCGGGGTGGGCGACCTGACCTTCGGCGGCTGGTGGAGCGGCAGCCCCTTCATGGGCGACACCGGCGACCTGCCTCCAGGCGAGGGCGGACTCAACCCCTACGGCGGCTACTTCCTGATGTGGCATTCCCACGCCGAGAAAGAGCTGACCACCTTCAATATCTTCCCCGGCGGCAGTCTGAGCGCGGTGGTCGTGCTCCCGCCCTATGTCGACATTCAATGAGCGGGTGGAGGGGAAAATGAACGCATCGACACCCAAAAACGGCCTCTTGCGGCTCACTGCCCTCGCCGCCCTGGCGGCACTGGCGTCGGGTCCCGCGGCGGCACTCGATGTCTATCTGGCGACCAAGCCGGTCACCATGACCCTGCCGGACGCCAGCACCGTGCCCCTGTGGGTCTATGTGGCCGACCCGGACGGCAACGACAACGGCGAGGGGGATTGCTGGGAGTCTGCAAGCGACGCGGCGCGGCTCGCCTGCGTGGCCGCCTTGACGACGACCGACCCAGCGCTTCCGGGGCCGCGGGTGACCGTGCCCCCCGGCGATTCGACCCTGCGCATCTATCTGTCTAACGGCCTGCCCGAGCCTACCTCCGTGACGATCCCCGGACAGGCCCGCCCCGTCTCGTCGGGCAGCGGTCCGGTCTGGGACAATGGCAGCAGCGGACCGCGCACCGGCCCCAACCAGCGGGTCCGGTCCTTCGGTGCCGAGGCACCGGCCAACGGGGGTCGGCAGTCTTACGCCTGGACGCTGGCCCGCTCCGGCACCTTCCTCTACCACAGCGGAACCTGGCCCCAGCGCCAGGTCTATATGGGGCTTTACGGCCTGGGCAGCCGGGACCATGGGTCTAACCTGGTCTACCCCGACGTGCCTTATGCGAACGAGGTCGTGCTTTTCTACAGCGACCTTGACCCGGTACTCAACAAGTCTATCTGGTGCGAGGTCCAGGGCACGCCCACCTGCCTCTGGAACGGGACCGAGACGGTCGAGCCCTACACCACATCCATCGACTATCGCGCACAGTGGTTCCTGGTGAACGGTGCACCCTATGTCCAGGGGGAGACCGCACCCATCCCCGCCGGGGCCGCAGGGACCAATACGTTGCTGCGCCTGGCGAGCACCGCGAGCGAGACCCACGTGGCGACCCTCCAGGGTCTCTATATGAAAATCCACGCCGAGGACGGTTTCCGCTATACCTGGCAGAACGGGGCGGGGACCGGCGGATTCAGCCCCCGGGAACAGTATTCAGCCGAGCTGCCTGCGCTGAAGACCAAAGACGCCATCCTGGTTGCACCGGCCACCGGGACCTATGCCATTTACGACGGCAACGGGTACATGACCAACCCGAGCGACCCCAACGACTTCACGGAAGGGGACGAGCTGGGGGGCATGCTGCGGTTTCTTGCCTTCACCGCGGACACGGATGGCGACGGGGTGGCCGATACTGCCGACCTATGCCCCAACACCCCGGCCGGCGTGCCCGTGGACGCCACCGGTTGCCCGACGGGCCCGCTCGATGCGGACGGCGACGGCGTGAGCGATGCGCTCGACCAGTGCCCCGGCACCCCGGCGGGCGAGTCCGTCGATGCCAACGGCTGCGCACCGAGCCAGCTCGACAGCGACGGAGACACCGTGAACGATGCCCTCGACCAGTGCCCCGGCACCCCGGCGGGCCAGACCGTCAATGCCAACGGCTGCGCACCGAGCCAGCTCGACACGGACAACGACGGCGTGAACGATGCGCTCGACCAGTGCCCCGGCACCCCGGCGGGTACCCCGGTGGGCCCCAACGGCTGTCCGCCGATCTGGCTCTACTTCTCCACCTTCGGCAACGGCGCGGTCGGCAGCCTCGCCAACACGGACGATGCGGACATCTACAACTGGAATGGGGTTTCCGCCGGTCGCACCTGGGACGCCACCGCGGCCGGTTTGCCGAACGGCGCTAACGTAGATGGCCTGCATGTGGTGGATGCGGACACCTTCTACCTGTCCTTCACCGACACAGTGGCCCTCCCCGGGCTGGGCAACGTCCCGGACGAGGATATCGTGCTCTACGACGCCGGATCCTGGACCCTGTACTTCGACGGATCGGCCCGCGGCTTGGCCGCCTCGGCGGACATCGACGCGATCTCCGTGAACGGGTCCGTGCTGTATTTCTCGACCCTCGACAACAGCGCGGTGCCGGGGACCGGAGGAGCCGGTGCGGCCGACGACGCGGATGTCTACAGCTGGAACGGGACCGCCTTTGCCCGGGTTCTGGATGCGAGCACGGTGGGCCTGCCCGGCGGTGCGGACGTGGACGGCCTGACCGTGATCGGCAGCGGCAGCGGCATCGCCTACTACCTGTCCTTTGACGATAGCCTGAATATCGCCGGACTCGGAACGGTTCAGGACGAGGACATCGTGTCCCGCAGCGGGACAACCTGGTCGTGGCGTCTGGACGGTACCGCCATCGGACTCAGCACCAATGGCAGCCAGGACATCGATGCCATCCACGTCCTGCCTTAGGCCGGGGATGGCCCGGGTGGCCCGTCCGCTTGGACGGGCCAGCCAAGCGACTGGACCAGGCATCTCGGCAAACCTCGATATCCATGCCCGAGAGGACACGCGCATGACCGACAAGTTAACCAAGCCGTCCGCGAGCGGCACCAGGCTGCTCGCCGCCGCCCTGGCGGTGGCAGCCGGTCTCGTCCAGGTCGGCCCGACCGTCGCGGGCGGGCCCGCCGCGGCGGTGGCCCCGGCCAGCGAGACGGGTGCGGCGGGACCCGCTCAGCCGGGGTCGACGCAACCGCCGGCGACGCGGCCCGGCGGGGCGGCGGACAAGGCGGGCACCGCACCGGGGGCGGCGCCCGGCCATCCGGCACCGCACCGCAAGCCGGCCATCTCCCCCGAGCAGGTCCGAATCGCCCAGCGGGACGCACAGGCGCGCCGCGAGGCGCTGCTGCGGCCGAGCCCCGGCGCGGACGACCCCCAGGCCATGCAGGCACTGGCCGAGCGCTGGGGCATGGAGCCCAAGGGAGTCCGGCGCACCGCACGGGGCTACATGGTCGACTTCCGCTTCCGGGTGCTCGACGCCGAAAAGGCGCGACCCTTGTTCGATCCGCGGATCAAGCCCTACCTGCTCGCCGAGGAGTCGGGGGTGCGTCTGCCGGTGCCCATGGGTCAGAAGGTGGGTGCCTTGCGGACGACAGACCGGGGCCGCAATATCCAGGCTGGCAAGGACTACTACATGCTGTTCGCCAACCCGGACGCGTTTCTCGGACCAGGTGCCCGGGTCAGCGTGGTGATCGGCGACTTCCGCCTACCCAATCTGACGCTCGAATAACCCGGTATTTGCTCCCGTGAGACGCGCTAACCTACTGTCAACCGTCGCCGCCTGCCTGACCGCGCTGGTCGCCCTCGATGCGCAATCGGGAACCGTCGATGCCCGACTGGCCGCGGCGGTCGCAGGGCTCGACCCCCGGGAGCGGGTGGACACCATCGTGCGCTGCAGCCCCGAACTGGTCGCGGCGCCGGAGCCGCTCCAATTGGACGTACGGGACCGGCGTGCCCGGCGGGCGGGCCTTCTAAAGACCCTGTACGATCGGGGGGGACTCTGCCGCCGCCTGCTGGCCAAGGGAGTCGCCCAGGTCCAGGGGGAATCCCAGCAAGACCTCTGGCTGACCAACGGGATCGCACTGCGGGTCCGGGTGGGCCGGTTGGAGGCTCTGGCCCGGCACCCCGGGGTGG
This sequence comes from uncultured Gammaproteobacteria bacterium, assembly GCA_963780725.1. GTDB lineage: Bacteria > Pseudomonadota > Gammaproteobacteria > Chromatiales > Chromatiaceae > Thiodictyon. The sequence continues at coordinate 992,127 of CAWACV010000001.1, read as the reverse complement.
ACGGTATCTATCTGAACGAGCGCATCGAGCTGCCCCGAGACAGCCGGTCGCCGATCCCGTCGGGGGGGGCTGGCCACGCGGGATTCACATTCTGGAACCTCTCGGAGACCCGGATCACGGACCTCTGGGCATTGGGCTACGACGGCGAGGGCGCGGTGGTCGCCACCCTGGACACCGGGGTAGACAACCTGCATGCGGACCTGGGCACCCGCTGGCGCGGGGGTAACAATTCCTGGTACGACCCGAACGGAGAGCATGCCGCCCCCTACGACGCGGACGGCCACGGTACCGGGGTCATGGGCGTGCTCCTGGGAGGCAGCTCGCTCGGGATCGACATCGGGGCCGCCCCCGGGGCACGCTGGATCGCGGCCAAGATCTTCGACGACTCGGGGGCCACGACGCTCGCCAAGATCCACCAGGCATTCCAGTGGCTGCTGGACCCGGACGGGAACCCGGCCACAGACGATGCACCGGACATCGTGAACAACTCCTGGGCACTCCCTGACCCGGGCCTGTGCACGGGCGAGTTTGCGGCGGACATCGCGGCACTGCGCGCGGCCGACATCGCGGTGGTCTTCTCCGCGGGCAACTTCGGTCCCGATCCAGGAACCAGCGTGGCACCGGCCAACGAATTCGGGAGCCTGTCCGTAGGCGCCCTGGATTTCTATGGGGACGTGCTGAGCACGAGCAGCCGCGGACCCTCCGCCTGCGGCGGGGATATCTACCCCCGGCTGGCAGCCCCCGGAGAGGACATCTACACCACGGATCTCACCGGCAACGGTGTCAACGTCAACGCGACAGCCTACCGCACCGGCACCTCCTTCGCGGCGCCCCACGTTGCCGGGACACTGGCGGTGCTCAAGGAGGCCTTCCCGGAGGCCCGGATGGCGGATCTGGAGAGGGCGGTGGAAACCGCGGCATTGGACCTCGGCAGCCCCGGACCGGACAACGACTCGGGCGCCGGCTACCTGGACGCCGCGGCGGCCTACCTGGCCTTGAGCGACGGCCTTCCGCCCCCTGCGGATGCCGACGAGGACGGACACAGCGCCGACTTCGACTGCGACGACGAAGACCCCGACCGCTACCCTGGCGCCCCCGAGGTGCCCGGCGACAGCATCGACCAGGACTGCGACGGCATCGATCCGCCCCCGGTCGCCAACACTGGCGCGCCGTCGACCCCTACGGACACCGACGGAGACGGTTTCCCATCCCCCCGGGACTGCAACGACTCCGACGGCTCCAGCTATCCGGGTGCCCTCGAGATCCCGCGCGACGGAATCGATCAGGACTGCAACGGGGTCGATTCGAGCATCCGGATCGCCAAGGCGACCCACCAACGGCGCGGGGATGCGCTCACCGTTTTCGCGTTTAGCGACCGGGGGGCCGAGGCAGATCTGCACATCCGGGTGGGTCTGGCAGGCGGGGGGACCATCGAGCGATCGCTTGCATGGAAGCCCTGGAAGAGACGCTGGGAGCTGTCCGTCAGACATTTCACACACCGGGTTGGAGCCAGACCCCTGACCCTCGAGGTCTATGGCCCGGAGGGGACCGTCTCGGTCCCGCTCAACCGCATCGGGGGCTCGTTCTGGGGGTCAATGCTGGGTGGGCTGCGCTAGGCCCCGGGTTCGCCAACGAGTCCGCGGCGAGATCGGTTTTTTTTACTCAACAGAGGAGCTTGAGCCATGACGATCGGACTGCCGCCAAACCGCTGGGCGCTCGGTGCCTTATTGATGTCGGCCATGGGCTGCACGATCCTGCCCGTCTCGGCCCAGGATGCCGCACGCGCTGCAACCGACGCCCCCGGGCAGACCGCGCTGGCCACCGAATCCGGCGATGGGGCCGCCCCCGACCAGGGCATGCGCTGCGGTGGCGACGGGCACGAGGGTCACCGGGCAATGATGGAGCGCAAGGGCTATGACCGCTCCCTGCAAGAGCTGCATCTGGACGACGCGCCCCTGGTCGCCATGGACGGCCAGGAGACCACCCTGCTGGCGGAGATCGCGGGGGACAAGCCCGTAATCGTCACCTTTATCTTCACCACTTGTGCCACGATCTGCCCGGTCCTCTCCGGCACCTTCGCGGAGCTTGAAACCCGGTTGGACCAGGCCGGGGAGGACGTGCGCCTGGTGTCTATCTCCATCGACCCGGAATACGACACCCCCGAGCGCCTGCGCGACTATGCCCGGCGCTTCAAGGCAGGTCCGGAATGGCGCTTCCTCACCGGCGATCCAGCCCAGATCGACCGGGTCCGCAAGGCATTCGGGGTCTACCGCGGCAACAAGATGAGCCACGAGCCCACCATCCTGATCCACCGCTCCGAGGGCCAGCCCTGGGTACGGCTGGCAGGGCTGGCGAGCGCGGGCGACGTGCTCGGAGAATACCGGCGGCTGGAGGCGCAGCCCTAGGTGCGGAAGCATCCCCTGCCCCGCTGGCCCGCGCCGATCCTGACCCTCGCCCTGACCTTGGCGGTCCAGGCGGTGCCTGGGCCGGGGCACGCGGCGACCGCGCAGCCGGAGGCAGCAGACCCCGATCGGCGTGCCGATGTCGGGAGGCGGATCTATATGGAGGGTGTCCTGCCTTCCGGTCGGCCGCTAACGGGGATCGCCCTGGGGGATGTGACCCTCGCGGGACCCCAGGCCGCCTGCGTCGCCTGTCACCGACGCTCCGGGCTCGGCTCCACCGAAGGACAAGAGGCCGTACCGCCGGTCACCGGGGACCTGCTCTATGTACCCCGGCGGCTACCCACCAGCAAGCCGCCACTGGCCCCCCAATTGCGGCCGGCCTACACGAAGGAGGCCCTGAAACTGGCCATCTCCGCCGGGATCGGTGCGGACGGACGACCACTGCGTCCACTGATGCCCCGGTTCGTCCTGAACGGGGACGAGCAGGAGAGTCTGATCGCTTACTTGGAGCAGCTCCCGAGCAACCCGGCCCCCGGGGTCGACGGGGAGTCGATGCAGTTGGCCACTGTGGTCTCCGACGGAGTGGAGCCGAGGCAGCAGAAGGGATTTCTGGATGTCCTCGGGCGGTTCGTCGAGCAGCGCAACCGGGAGACCCGCCACGAGGGCGCCCGCTCGGCCAATGCACCCTGGCACGAGGCCTGGACCATGAAGCCTTACCGCAAATGGACGCTTCACACCTGGCGGCTCGAGGGTCCCCAGACCCGCTGGCCGGAGCAGCTCCAGGCACTCTACGACCGCCAGCCGGTCTTCGCAGTCGTGTCCGGCCTGGTCGCCGGACACTGGGAGCCGATCCACCGCTTCTGCGAATCTCGCCGCATCCCCTGCATCTTCCCGGTTACGGACCTGCCGGTGGACTCCCAGCAAGACTTCTATTCGGTCTATTTCTCCCGGGGCATGGCCCTGGAGGCAGACACTGTGCTGCGACACCTTGCCGACTCCGGGCTATCGGACTCGCCTTTGGTCCAGGTCTACCGGGCCGGCGACCCCCGGGCAGAGACGGCCGCCCGACGCCTGGCCCAGGGGCTTGGGGCGCGTGGTCGTCATGCCGTCGACCGGGCGATCTCCGACCCGGCCGAGCTCTCGGAGGACTTCTGGGGGTCAGTCCGCGATCGAAGCAACGGCGGGACGGCCATCCTCTGGCTCGACGACGCCGACGCGGCCGGGATCTGGCCGGCTCTGACCCCTGAGGGTCCCGGCCCCCGCCGCGTCTATTTGTCTACAACCCTGCGCGGGACCGCACCCGGCGCGGTCCCTGAAGACCTGCGACCGCGGGTCTATTTTGTACACCCATACGCCCTGCCCGAAGAGCAGCGGCGCCTGGCGGCCCGTTCGCTCGGCTGGCTGCGCGCCAACCGGATTGCCGACTCCGACGCAATCCTGGTGCAAGCCGATGCGCTATTTGCCCTTAAGGCGACCGGGGAGGCGGTCAAGGGCATCCGGGGTTTCTTCAATCGGGAGTACTTCCTGGAACGTATCGAGCATCAGGTGGACAATGCCACCGACACCGCCCTGTACCCGTCATTGAGCCTGGCCCCGGGGCAGCGTTTCGTCTCCCGGGGCGCCCATATAGCCCAGCTTCGGACCGACGGGGGCGAGGGTCTCGCCTCCTCAAGCGGCTGGCTGATCCCAGGATCGCGCTGACCGGCGCCGACCTTGACGCTTCCCACCGCTCGGCATACGCTTCCGCCGACGCACGCACGCGCCAAAGGGTACGGTTGGCCGTCGTGCGGGGCCGCACAAGGGAGGCAAGTATTTGAGCCAGGCGCCGCTGGTCCATGTGGTCGACGATAATGCCGAGCTGCGCTCCGCGCTGCAGCTCCTGCTCAAGTCGGTCTCGATCGACGTGCGTGCCTATGCCAATGCGGACGAGCTTCTGACCGTCCCCGGGGGCTTGCCCGAGCGTCCATCCTGCGTCCTGCTCGACGTACGCATGCCCGGCATGAGCGGCATGGCGCTGCTTGAGCGGCTGCGCCAGCAGTACCCCGGACTCCCTATCGTCATCATGACCGGACACGGGGATATCGAGATGGCGGTACGGGCGATGAAGCTCGGGGCGGTGGATTTCGTCACCAAGCCGTTCAGCTCTCAGGCGCTCCTGGACCTGATCCAGGACGTGCTCCGCCGTACCGCCGAGCCGCGCGAGACCCCGGTAAGTCTAGCGGATGCCACCGCCCGCTGGGCCACACTGACAGCCCGGGAGCGGGAGATCTTCGACCGCATCGTCTCCGGGGATTCCAATAAGATCATCGCCTACAATCTGGGCATCAGCATCCGCACGGTGGAGTCCCATCGGGCGCGCATCATGGAGAAGATGAACGCGAAGACCTTGGTCGACCTGGTCCTGACCTCGGTCAGTCTCAAATCGGCACCGCCGGGCCCCTGACCGGGCATGCCTCAGGATGCGCGGCGGACGGCCGGCATCGCGACTGCCGTGGAGTATTCGAGCCGGGTCAGGGTGCGGCCTTGGCCGGCGGTGCGGTCCCCGGCGCATCCGCCGGCTTGTTTCCGATGCCGAAGTCCACATCCGCCCAGATATCCGCCTGGCCTTCTTCCTCCGGCGGGTTTCCATCGTAGACCAGGTTGCGGCGACGCTGGAGATAGGCGTCGCGCAGGAAGACATAAGGATCTACTGCGGCGTCCTCCAGAATGTCGCCTGCGGCGAGCAGATCGGCGCGCCGGTCAACCACGCGTAAACTCACGAAACCCCAGTAGATCTTATCCTTCTGAACGCTGAAGAATGGGTCTGTGAGTATGTCTCCGGCAAACCCGATGTTATCGCGCATGGTACTGGGCCCGAAGATGGGCAGAATGAAATAGGCCCCGGGCTCCATCCCCCAGTAGCCCAGGGTCTGGCCGAAATCCTCCTTGTAGCTCGGCAGCCCGGCGTTGGTGGCCACGTCGAAAAAACCCAGGACGCCAACGGTGGAATTCATGAACATGCGCCCAAGGTCGCTGCCGGCCCGCGACATTTTGAACTGCAGAATGTTGTTCACGAACGACGTGAAATCGTCGATGTTATTGAAGAAATTAGTGATCCCGCGGTCTACCGGCGCGGGCGCTATGGCCTTATAGCCCTTGGCGAGCGGGCGAACAAATGCCTTGTCGAAGTCGCTGTTGAACCGGAACATGGCCCGGTTGTATGGCTCCAGCGGATCGCGCGGATCGCGGTTGGGGTTGGAGGCGCAGCCGCAGGCAAGCAATGCCGCCAGCACGGCGGGCACCGCGCCCGGCCGAGACCGAGTCAGCCAGCGAGTCCTTGTTCCCGAGGTCTTGAGTCCCATTACCCGTTGATCCTCCCACGCCCAAAACGGGTAAGGATCGTACCATAGCGAGTGCCATCTTCCAGCGCACCGCCGCGGCAAGTCCAGTCGATCGCCCTCGCCCGCAGCCGCCCTGAGCGCCCATGGGGAGCTCGCGGCGGGTGTGGGGCGGCGACTCCAGCTGCCTCCGGTTTGGCAAGGACGCCCAGGCCCCGTATGCTGTCAGGATGAACGACAACGAAGAAGAGCCCGTCGCCCAGGGCATCGCACGCCGCTTCCGCGGCTTCCTGCCGGTGGTGGTGGACGTGGAGACCGCAGGTTTCGACGCCCAGCGGCACGCCCTGCTGGAGATCGCGGCGGTGGTCATCCGCATGCGCCCGGACGGACGCCTGGAGCCCGCCGCCCCGCTTGCCTGCCATGTGCTGCCCTTCGTGGGGTCGGAGATCGACCCGCGGGCACTCGCCTTCAACGGCATAGACCCGGACCACCCATTCCGCGACGCGGTGCCCGAGCACGAGGCACTGGCGCGCATCCTTAACCCCATCCGCAAGGCGGTGAAGTCCACCGGCTGCAACCGCGCCGTCCTGGTGGGCCACAATGCCCATTTCGACCTGGGATTCCTCAAGGCGGCAGTGGAGCGCACCGGATTCAAGCATAGCCCCTTCCATGCCTTCAGCGTCTTCGACACCGTGACCTTAGGCGGACTTGCCTTCGGCCAGACGGTGCTGGCCAAGGCGGCCCAGGCCGCCGGGCTGGGATGGCAGAATAGCGAGGCACACTCGGCCCTTTACGACGCAGAGCAGACTGCCCGACTCTTCTGCGCGATGGTCAACCGCTGGGGGGAGCTGGACCCGGTGCGGTTTTGGGAGGACCCGGGCGCCCGGTAACGCCCGGCGGGGATCAAGCTTCCTTGGGCGCCTTGGCCGCTGCCTCTTCCATCATGGTCTTGAGCTGACCGTTGGCGTGCAGCTCCAGGGTGATATCGCAGCCGCCCACCAACTCGCCGTCGATGTAGATCTGGGGGAAGGTGGGCCAATCCGCGTAGCGCGGCAGGCTTTCGAAGATCTCCGAATCCTGCAGGACGTTCACATAGGCGAAGGGGACGCCGCACTCCTGGAGCGCAGCCGAGGCCCTCATGGAGAACCCGCATTGCGGGAACTGGGGCGTGCCTTTCATGTAGATGACGATCGCGTTGCTCTTGACCTGCTGGTCGATACGCTCCAAAACATCCATCGCGGACCTCGTTGGGGTTGGCTAATTCACTGCGAAAGTGTCGGGCCAAAGCCCGCCTTTTCAACCGGGACCTGCAAGAGTCCGTCTCCCCACCCGCCGCTAGATACCCGCCACTCTCTGAAGCCACAGCTCCAGCAAGGCCAAGTGCCAGAGCTTGTTGCCCAGGATGCGGGTGTGGTGCATATCCGGGGCGGCCAGAAGCCGATCCAGATACTCCTTCCGGTAGAGTCCGCGCCCCCGCGCACGGCGGGAGGTCAGCACATCGCGCATCAAATCCAGGAACTCCCCGCGCACATACTTGAGTGCCGGCATAGGAAAGTAGCCCTTGGGGCGGTCGATCACCGAATCCGGCAGTAGCCCTCGAGCCATCGCCTTGAGTGGATATTTGCCTCCATCCCGCAGCTTGAGTCCCGGCGGACAGCGCGCGGCCAGCTCCACGAGCTCATGGTCCAGGAAGGGCACCCGCGCCTCCAACCCCCAGGCCATGGTCATGTTGTCGACCCGTTTCACCGGGTCGTCGACGATCAGCGTAGTCGCGTCCAGGCGCAGGATGGCGTCCATGGGCTCGTCCGCCCCCGGCTCGTCCAGGAGCGCGCCGATCAGGGCCGATGTGTGATCCGCGCCCGCGTAGTGCGGGCCCACCAAACGCAGGTACTCCGCGTGGTCGCGGTCGAAATAGTGCCTGGCCAGGCGGTCGAGGAGCGTCCCGTCCGGATCGGCCGCGATGCGCGGATACCAGAAATAGCCGCCGAAGCACCTCGTCCGCGCCCTGGCCCGACTGGACCACCTTGACCTCCCGGGCGACCTGCTCGGAGAGCAGATAAAAGGCCACCGCGTCCTGGCCGAACATAGGCTCGGACATCGCATCGATCGCCTCGGGCAGGCGCCACAGGACCTGATCGTTAGGGATACGGATCTTGCGATGAAGGGTGGCGTAGCGCTCCGCCACCTGGTCCGAATACTCGAACTCGCTCCCGGACTCCTCCGGGGTGTCCTCGAACCCCACGGAGAAGGTCCGCAGGTCCTTGACCCCCGCCTCGGCCAGCAGCGCCACCAGCAGGCTGGAGTCGAGCCCCCCGGACAGCAGCACCCCCACCGGAACGTCAGCCACCTCGCTGCGCTTCTTCACGGCCTGACGTAGGCTGGTATGGATGGCCTCGAGCCACTCCGCTTCGCTGCGGGGTACCTCGGGTCGGGAGGCATCCAGGTGCCAGTAGCGCCCCTCGGACCGCTGCCCTCGGGCGTCCAAGCGCATCCAGTGGGCGGGGGCGAGCTTGCGCACCCCGTTCAGGATGGTCCGGGGGGCGGGAACCACGGCATGCAGGGTGAACAGATGATGCAGAGCGACCGGGTCGATGGAGGTGTCTACCTCCCCTGCTGCCAGCAGTGCCTGGGTACTGGAGGCGAAGCGCAACGCACCATCTACAAGGGTCCAGTATAAAGGCTTGATTCCGAAGCGGTCCCGTGCCAGAAACAGCACCCGACTGTGAGCGTCCCACACCGCGAAAGCGAACATGCCGTGCAGGCGCTCCGGACAGCGCTCGCCCCAGGCATGGTAGGCCTTGAGGATGACCTCGGTGTCGCCGTCGGAGAAGAAGCGGTAGCCCAGCCCTGTCAGCTCCTGGCGCAGTGACTTGTAGTTGTAAATCGTCCCGTTGAAGACCAGGGCCAGCCCCAGCTCCGCATCCACCATGGGCTGATTGGAGCGCACCGAAAGGTCGATGATCGCCAGCCGCCGGTGGCCGAAGCCCAGCGCCCCGTCGCTATAGCTCCCCCCATGGTCCGGTCCGCGCCGGGCGAGCTCATCCATCATCCGCCCGATGGCGTCGAGATCCGCCGGGGTACCGTCCAGTCTCAGCTCGCCACAGATGCCACACATTCGATTGCGCTCCCAAATGGACTATTTATCGTCCGCCAATAAACGCAAATGTGGGAAAAGCGTCCGCCGATCTCGCGGAGCCGGCACCGCCATGCCGGACTGCCGCAGTCCTCCGCGTTATTCCGCTCTAGGATTCTCTTCATTTGCGCTCATCGGCGTGCAACTCTTCTCTGAAGCCCCAACCGCCGCCTCCCGGGGTTGCGATGCACAGACGGTCGCCGGGCTGCAGATCGACCGTCGTCTTGGCCGGTAATTCCTGCCCGTTCAAAAGATTGCGACGCGAAGGCCATGCTCCCCAGATAAACCGGGATATGGGCGGCCTGGGCGCACAGCAGACCGTCGGCGTCGAAGACCGCGCAAGAATAGTCCAGACGATCGCGGATGTTGGGCAAAAAGGCCGCATCGCGCAGCCGCAGCCCATCTCGTCGCACACGGCGGTCAAAAGGCTTGCGAAGAGTCCGAGATCGATGGGGCTTAAGGCCAAGGGCGGGGCGCTCCGGACAGGACTTAGTGGCCGGACCGTGGGGCTCCCGATGCCCCGGCCGTGTCGGCAGGATGGTCACACAGGCGGGGTCGCGGTTGCAAAGGGGCGGCGCGGACCTCAGCTTTCCGGGCCAGTCCGACGCCCCTCAGGGTCTCCGGCCCCGGGTTGAGATACCCGGCCCGGGTCCCATGTTACACGGCGCCGATCCTCGTCCCACTTCACTGGAGCCCTTAAGACCATGGCACACGAGCTACCCGCACTCCCTTACGACAAGAACGCACTCGAGCCCACTATCTCCGCCGAGACCATCGAGTTCCACTACGGCAAGCACCACCAAACCTATGTGACCAACCTCAATAACCTCATCCCCGGGACCGAGTACGAGTCGCTGTCGCTCGAAGACATCGTCAAAAAGGCCACCGGCGGAATCTTCAACAACGCGGCCCAGGTCTGGAACCATACCTTCTACTGGAATTGCTTAAGCCCCAACGGCGGAGGCGCACCCACGGGCGCACTGGCCGAGGCCATTAACGCCAAATTCGGCTCCTTCGACGAATTCAAGAAGCAATTCGCCCAATCCGCCGCCACCAACTTCGGCTCCGGCTGGACCTGGCTCGTCAAGAACGCCGACGGATCGATCGAGATCTTCAACACCTCCAACGCCGGCACCCCCATCACCTCCGCAAAGCAGGCACTGCTGACCGTCGATGTCTGGGAGCACGCCTATTACATCGACTATCGCAATGCCCGGCCCAAATATCTGGAGGCGATCTGGGACAAGGTGAATTGGGCGTTTGTGGCTGGCAATTACGCGAGCTGATCGGTCGGTTGGGGTTCTCCAACGTACCGGCAACGCCGCTACGCGACTGGACCCCAGACTCCCGCAGGATGGGCTAGGATGGGCACGCCCGATCGGCTCTTGCCCATCCTAGCCAACCGCTCACCTTTTCGCCCCCGACTGCCCCGCCATGACCCCCTTCGTGCTCGCGGTATTCGCACTGGTCTATCTCGGCATGATTTTAGGGGGGCTGCCTTTCCTCAAGCTCGATCGCACCGGGGTGGCGCTGTTGGGGGCCATCGCACTGGTAGCCAGCGGGGCGGTGACCGAGGAGTCGGCACGCTCGGCGATCCATCTGCCGACCCTAGCCCTATTGTTTTCGTTTATGGTGGTGTCCGCCCAGCTGCGCATGGGCGGGTTCTACGACTGGGCGACGCGGCGGCTGGGGGCGCTGCCGTTGCGGGCGCCGGCACTGCTTGGCGCGCTGATGGCGGTCTCGGCGGGTCTCTCGGCGGTCTTCAGCAACGATATCGTGTGCCTGGCGATGGCCCCGGTGCTGGCCGAGCTGTGTCTCGCACGACGGCTGGACCCGGTACCCTTCCTGCTGGCACTGGCCTGCTCGGCCAACCTGGGCTCGGCCGCGACCCTGATCGGCAACCCTCAGAATATGCTGATCGGCGAGACCCTGGGGCTGTCCTTCGCGGGCTATCTGACCCAGGCGGCAGTGCCGGTGGGGCTCGGGCTCGCCGTCGCCTGGGGATTGATCGCGCTACTGACCCGCGGGCGTTGGGATCTACCGGAAGGCGTGTCCACGGCCCCGGTCGAGCCCCGTCTCCAGAGCGGCAGCCCCGAGGCCCGACCGGAGCCCGGCCGCCGGCTCGACCGCTGGCAGAGCGCCAAGGGACTCTTGGTCGCCTGCCTGCTGCTCGCCGCCTTCCTGGTGGTCCCTTGGCCCCGGGACCTGATGGCGCTGGCCGGTGCCGGGGTGTTGCTCACCAGCCGGCGGATGCACTCGCGCCGGATGCTGGGGCTGGTGGACTGGGAGCTGCTGGTGCTCTTCATGGGGCTGTTCGTGGTCAACCATGCGCTCCAGCAGACCGGGGTCCCGGCCCAGGCGGTGGCGGCGCTTGCCGGACTCGGGCTGGACCTGCACGCACCGATGCCGCTCTTCGCAGCCAGCTTCCTGTTGAGCAATCTAGTCTCCAACGTGCCCGCAGTCATGTTGCTCCTGCCGGTCGCCACCCATCCCATGGGCGGCACCCTGCTGGCGCTCTCCAGCACGCTCGCCGGCAATCTCTTCATCGTCGGCAGCATCGCCAACATCATCGTGGTCCAGGCAGCCCTAAGACGCGGCATCCATATCGACTGGCGCAGTCATGCGCGGGTGGGCATCCCGGTGACGCTGTGCACCCTGGCGGTCGCGGCTGGCAGTCTGTGGCTGGGGATTGGGGCGCACTGATGTCCTGGCCGAGCGCTCGGGGCTGCGTCAGCCCGCCAGACCCTCGGCCACAAGCGTCTGCTGCACCGCCGGGCGGGCGGCGACACGGGCCATGTACTCCTTCAGTGCCGGCCAACGATTCATGTCCACGCCCAGCACAGAGGTCCAGTTGAGCACCACGAACAGATAGGGATCGGCAATGCTAAAGCGCTCGCCCATCAGGAATGGACCCGCACCCAGTGTGTCGGCGAGCCAATCGCAACGGTAGGCGAACAGGTTTAAGGGGACCTCTCTGCACCCTTCCGGCAGCTTGGGATTGAAGAGCGTGCCCAGTGTCTTGTGAAGCTCCGTTGCAACGAAGTTGAGCCACTCCAGCAGCCGGTAGCGGGCCGGGTCCCCGGGTGGCGGGACCAGTCCAGTATCGGGCCTCGAGTCTGCGAGATATTGCAGAATCGCGACCGCCTCGGTCAGGATCCGACCGTCGTCGAGTACCAGGGCGGGAACATAGCCCTTTGAATTGATTTGAGCATAGCGCTCGCCGTCGGCGGTCCGGCCAGTACGCAGATCCACCCGCTCCAGATCGAACCCGTAACCTGCCTCCCGCAGCACGATATGCACCGCCATCGAGCAGGCGCCTGGGGCGTAATAGAGCTTCATCTCGTCTTCCTCATCGAAGTCGTGGATCGTGGGCAAGTCACCGCCTCCGGCGAGACCCCGGGGGTTGGCCGCCCAATGGGCCGAGCAGACCGGGACTGGGCGCGGGAGCCGACCGGGCAAGTCGCGGAGCGCTCCCCGCCGCGACCGACGGTGACTGTCCGGCCCCTCACACCATGCATATGCGACCGCGAGGCCGCCCGGCAAGTGCGTCCCCGGGGCGCTCTCTAACTTCCGGGCACGGCGCCGCGAAATCGCTGGGACGACAGGCGATCGTCCCTGAACGGTTCAGTCGGCGTTCAGGCAGCAGGGACTAGGATCTCTCCCAACGGCGCGGGCACTGGGCCCCGCCGACCTTCCGAGGTTAGCGACCATGCTCCAGAAACATACCCGGACCCGGCTTGCACTGGCGACCTTGCTGGCGGGGGCGCTTGCCCTGCCGGGTCTGGCCGCGGCGGACCGCGATCGGGACCGCGACTGGGACGGCGGGCGGCGCGGCGACTGGCAAGACGAGCGCGGCGGATACCACGAGCGGGACTATCGGGAGTCCTACCGCGAAAAGCGTGGGCGCGGTCATCGGCATCACCACCACCGGCCGGACGTCGTGGTCGTAGAGCGGCCGGATCACCACCACCGGCCGGACGTCGTGGTCGTAGAGCGGCCGGTCTACCGGCGGCACTATGCCCCACCGCCTCCGCCGAGCCCAATCCAGGGGTGGGGCAACGGGATCTCGGTGATCCTGCAACGCTCCTGGTAGGTCTCGGGTGGCACGAGTGCCGCAGGGCCGCGGTTGGCCGGCGGATACCCCGGCAGATCTGCGGCTATGGTAGATTCGTGCGCACCCGGGCGGCCCTGCCCCCCAGACCCGCGGTGTCACGATGCAGTCCAGCGCACTTGCAACCAGCGTACTTGCACTCGCACTCGCGGTTACCCCGCTCTGCGCGAGCGCGGCGCCTGGATCGGGAAGCGCTTGGGAGGCGGTGCCGCCCGCCCGGCTCATCCTGGCTGGCGCAGCGTCGGCCTCCGAAGCGGCGGAGCAGGCACGCAGACAGACCGGCGGCCAGGTGCTCTCCGTGCGGCAGTCCGGCAGGGGCTACGAGGTCAAGATCCTGACCCCGAGCGGGGAGGTCCGCATGGTCTTCATCCCCGGCTCCGGGTGAAGACGAAGCCCAGATCAAGCACCCCATGCGCATCCTGGTGATCGAGGACGAGCAGTCGCTGCGGACCCAGTTGGCCGACCGCCTGACCCGAGAGGGATTCCGGGTCGACCAGACCGGGGACGGGGACGAGGGGCTCTATTTCGCCACCGAGTATCCCTGCGATGCCGCGGTGTTGGACCTGGGTCTGCCCGGGACCCCGGGGCTCGAGATCCTACGCCGGTTGCGCGCTGCCGGGAGCCGGCTGCCGGTGCTTGTGCTGACCGCCCGCGGTCGCTGGCAGGACAAGGTGGAGGGACTGGAGGCCGGGGCCGACGATTATCTGGCCAAGCCGTTCGAGATGGACGAGCTGCTGGCCCGCCTGCGCGCACTGCTGCGGCGCGCGGCCGGAAGCGCCAACCAACTGCTGGAGTTAGGCCCGGTGCGCCTGGACCGCGCCGGTCAGCGGGTCTGGGTACACGCTGCTCCGGTGGAGCTCACCGGCTACGAGCTCCGGCTCCTGGAGCGGCTCATGACCGAGGCCCCCCGGGTGCTCTCGAAGCGCGAGCTGGCGGATTATCTCTACCCGCATGACGAGGATCGCGACAGCAATGTGCTGGAGGTCCTGCTCGGGCGCCTGCGTCGCAAGCTGGATCCGGACGGCACCCTGGCCCCCATCGAGACCCTGCGCGGACGAGGCTACCGATTCGCGCTGGGGGACCGCAACGCTTGAGAAGCCCGTCGCTCCAGACCCGGGTCACGGCGGTCGCCGCACTGGTGCTGGTGGGCTTCGTGGCCTTGACCAGCCTGGCCCTGGAGCAAGCCTTCCAGGCCAGCGCTCGGGCATCCCGGGAGGAGCGACTGCTCGGCCAGATCTATATCCTGATGGCCGCCGCGGACACCCCCGGCTCGGGTCGACAGGCCGACGCACTGGCACTGCCGCTCGATCTCTCCGAGTCCCGCTTCGGACTGCCCGGGTCCGGGCTTTACGGTCAGGTGAGCGATTCCACGGGGCGACCGATCTGGCGCTCCATCTCAGCACTGGGTCATGGCGCACCCTTCGACACCCGGCTCGCCCCCGCGGAGCGGAGCTTCCGCGAGGCGACCGACAAGACCGGCCACGCCTATTTCGTGGCCGGCTACGGGGTCACCTGGTCGATCGGCGCTGCCCCCCAGGGCTACACCTTCAGCGTGGCCGAGGACCTGACCGACTACCGCCGGGAGCTGGCGCGCTTCCGCACCAGTCTCGCCGGCTGGCTGGGCGGACTGTCGCTGATCCTGCTCGCCGCGCTGCTGGCCGCGCTGCGCTGGGGCCTGGCCCCCTTGCGGCGGGCGGCGGAAGAGGTGTCCGCGGTAGAGTCGGGCACCCAGGACCGGCTGCACGGCGTCTATCCTCGGGAGATCCGCGCGCTCACCGACAATCTCAACGCACTGATTGCCCACGAGTCGGCCCGTCAGACCAGGCTCGGCAATGCGCTTGCGGACCTGGCGCACAGCCTCAAGACCCCGCTGGCAGTGATGCGCGGGGCCTTGGGGGAGGCGCACCGCCAGGGCCAGATCGAGCCCGCGCCGGACCCGCACCCCGAAACACCCTCCCCGGCCCAGGTCCCGCTGGCCGAGCGCATGGCCGAGCAGTTGACCCGGATGGAGGAGATCGTCGCCTATCAGCTGGAGCGCGCCCGTCCCCGTCCGGTCGCAGCCCTGGCCCCGCCGCTGTCGGTCGAGCAGGCAGTGGAGCGACTGCTCGCCACGCTCGCCAAGCTCCACGCCGCCCGCCCGGTCTCAGTCACGGTCGACCTGGAGCCCGGGCTCGCCTTCCGCGGTGCCGAGGGCGACCTCCTGGAGATCCTGGGCAACCTGCTCGACAACGCCTATAAATGGTGCCGCACCCGCATCGCCGTCGGCGGCCGACGGAAGGACGGCGCACTGGTCCTATGCGTGGAAGACGACGGCCCCGGCATCCCCCTGGAGCGCGTCCGTCAGATCGGAGAGCGCGGTGCCCGTGCGGATCTGGCCACCCCCGGCCACGGCATCGGGCTCGCGGTGGTGCGCGAGATCTGTCTGGGCTATGGGGGAGAGTTGGGCATCGACGCCAGCGCGCTGGGAGGCGCGCTGGTACGGGTTCGGCTGGTGGCCTGAAGGTCAACGCGGATCGCTCGGTCAAAGACGCCGCCCGCATTCCAATAGTCCCAGTCGATCGCATTTCCCGCGGGAGCTTGCGCCAGATCAACAAAAGGACGTTGAAGCACGTCGACCGGCTGACGAAACTGCCATTCGACCAATCGAGACCGGCTCGAGACCGGTTGTAGCTAACCCGTAACCTCCCAGTAACTTTCCACGAAGCTTTCAAAGCAACTGGCTAACAAGTCGCTAAAGTTGACCTAACGTGTCCGGCGTGGCGGTTGATCTCAAGCGTTGTGCGGCGCGCCGGTCGGTTTACCTTGGTCGTTAGCGTCGGCTTTCTCAATACGCACGAGCTTGCTACCTCAAACATGATTTACGACGACACCGAAACCTATCTGTTGAATTTTGAGACCGCGCTACCCAACCCTGACGAAACCAGCGGAACGCACATTGGATTCTATTTGGCCTGGATGGTAAACAATGCAATGACGTCGCAAGCACTCGGCGCTCACGCCGAGGCGGTTCGGCAGCGCACGTCGAACGGGTGCAAGCTTTTATTTGATCGATGCGACGGCAAATTGACTTCCGACGACTTGGACGAACGCGGGAACGCTTTCACCAGCGGCTATTACGAATCGCAATATTTCAGCGACTATGCACGAGTTTTCGCCATCGATGGAGATGAGCCAGACGCGCATTTCAAGGTTGAGAACACTTGGTCAAACTACGAGAAGCTGGCACGCGTTCTAGATGCGCGTTTCCGTGCATGGGAGGCCGACGCAGCGCTGCCAAGCAGGGGGGAGCTGTTGCAACGTCTGGAGGCGGCATTCATGCCGATCCTCGAAAGAATGGGCTTCGAGCGGGATAGGAACACGTTCTCCGGGAGTGACTACGAGGTCGGTGCGTTCGAGAAGAATGGGGCCTGGGGCCAGCACCGTATCGTGTTGTCGGCAGTTGATCGACGCCCCGAATTCTATGGGGTCAAGGTGGATGTATCGAGCTCGCTATTCGTTCTTGCGCAGGCCTGGTACGAAGATCAGGTCATCGACACACCGTATATATCGCGTGCCCCCAGAAGCACCACCTATCTCACCTTGCAGCATTGGCTTGGCGCCGGGCCGGTGCCGCTGCACGCCCTGTCGAACGGGGGTGCAGGGATCCCGTTCACCGACGAACGCCAGATCGCACCGGTCATATCGCTATTGAGCCGGACCGCTGCACGAAAGCTGCCCCGCCTGCTGCGCCCTCTGGAAACGCTGCAAGGCTACGACGCGGTCTATTGTACCGTGCCGCTCAGTGCCTCGCCCTACTTCACCGATTACTTGGATCGTTGCCCGTTGTTGTGCGCAGAGCTCGTCGGCAACCCGCGCTTGCTCGCAATCTGCGACGAAGTAGCGCAGGCACTTGAATCGCTTGCAGACCCAGAAGACCCAATGCGCAGAGTCCACATCGGCGATATGCGTTTGCACCTTCAGCGCATTCGCGAACGATCGTTGAAGCGGGGCTGCAAACGCTGATCTGCACAGCCGTTTCTCGTCTTCGAGAGATAAGGGATAGTTACGAGGCCAGAGAAGAATGGCACTTAGCTTTCATGAACGCATCGACCAGAGGCGATGAAAATGGCATTCATACTGCACTTAATAGACGCTACCGACGTTACCAATGCGAAGGAGGCACAGCGTTTCGTTTCGCAAGAACGCGGAAAGCCGCCATTAAATAACACGAAATTCTCATCGTTTTTCCAGGAAATAACAGAAAAATATCCTGATTTATCGGAAGAAGATTTAGATGGAGACGACGATCGGAACCTATGGGAAGAGGGTCTGGATAGCGACACCTCATATGGTCTTGTCAAAGAGCTGGTTGTCAAGGTGGACATTACCGACGAAGCCGTCGTCGACGATTTGGTCAATACAGCCGTCAAGTGCGGTCTGAAGCTATATGACAAAGAGGGCGAGATTGTATATGGCGCCTAGCGCTCGCATGCGGCGACTAACAACTCGCACAAGCGGCGGACCGCAAGGAGAACGGGCGTCAAGCATTTCAGCTCAGCATTTCGCCAAGACCTCCGGGACGCTGCGCTCGGGCGGACACGCGCGGGCTCCGGCCGACTCTCCGACAGGATGCCGACGCTCCAGGGTCCGCTTGGGCACCACTGTTTGAGGACAGGCGGCGGCGATCTCTCGGTAGACCTGCCAGGGATCGTCCTCGTAACGGCGGGAGAAATGGAATGGGATCAGATAGCGTACCCCGGCAGCGGTGGCGATCTCGCCGCAGGCGCGGGCGGTCAGATGGCCGGTGCGCTCGGCCTGGGCGCGGTCCCTCTCCAAGAAGCTCGACTCGCAGAAGAGCGTGTGTGCACCGCCGGCCAGGTCCGCGAGGCGGCAGCGGTTCTCCGGGGTATCGGCGAAGTCGGTGGCATAGCAGAGCTTGGCGCCCGATGTCTCGAGGGTCAGGTCCGCGGCCAGCTGCGCCACGGTCTGGCGGTTGCCGTCCGGGAGCTGGATCTGCGCGGCGAAGTCTCCGGCGAGGATGGATCGCTTGAGCCCGGTGAGCCAGGGTCCGGGCAATAAGCCCCGCTCGGCGAGCCGCTCTTTACGCACATTGATCTGGACCGCGGGCTCGAAGGCATAGGCCAGGACCGGGGTGCCGTGGTCGAGCAGCGCTGCGCGTACCCGAAACCCGGGCTCATCCAGTATGACTCCGTCCTGTACCGCCTGCTCGCCCATCGGCTTGGGTCCAGCGAGGCCCGCCTGGAGCCGGAAGCGGCGAAGCAGTGCATCGTGCAGCTGCGTGACCTCGAAGACCGGTCCCCGGTCGCCGATCCGGTCCCACAGGATGCCGTCGAGGAAACCCTGAACATGACGGGCGAGTCCAGGCGGACCGTAGAGCCGGCACACCCCGCCTTCCCCGATGCGCGAGCGGATCAGCCATAGTAGCCCGCCGATGTGGTCGGCATGGGCATGGGTGACGAAGCAGTCGGTGACCTGGTGCGCGATGCGTGCGGGCAGGCGCGACCCCTCGCCCAGGTCGAGCAGCAGGCTTCGGCGCTGGTGGCGCAGGCGCAGATGCAAGAGCGGGTCCCCGAAAACCCCGTTAATCAGACAGGCGACAACGACCCCTGCCTGGACCAGCGGGCGCGGACCCGTGGGTGCGGTCGCCGACGCGTCCGGGAGCACATCCGGCGGCGGGCAGTAGTGGACCGACTCGAAGGCGAATGGCTTGCCGGTGTTGAGCAGTCCATCGCGGCCCCGGCAAGCGTCGCGCACCAGAAGCTTCCCGGTGGGCGTCCGGCCCGGGGGCAGCAGCAGCCGCAGCGTTCCGCCCTCGCACCCGATTGCCTCGCCCAGGGCGCGGGTTCGTCCCTTATCCAGGAAGGCGACCTGCTTGCCGAGCCAGGCATCCGGGGCCTTGCGCGGAGGCGTGCCGAGCAGGGTCGACTCGTCGATCCTGACCCGACACTCCACCGCCCCGGCGAGATGGCTATCCCAGAGTCGGGTGCGAGCCCGGGCGCGAGCGCCCTGGCTGAGCGCGCGGGCTTGTCCCGAGGGCTCGACCCGTGCCAGCTCCAACCCCAGACACCGCAGCTCCCCGGCCAGGGGCACGTGGCCTTCGGAACCTGCCAGCACCAGGACCAGATCGATCCCGGCCGCCCGCACCAGCGCCTCAAGCAGCTCTGCCCCGGCCACGCCCCGCACCAGCCCGGGCGCATCCACCAGCAGGGTCGCAGACCCGGCATCCCGCGCCAGGTCGGCGACCGCGGCGGCCAGCGGCAGACGGAAGCGCGCGGCATCGAGGGTGCACAGTGCCTCGATGGAGCGCGGGGACCAGGCACCGTCCACCCAGTCGCCGAGCGCCGTCGCCCCCGGCACACCAAAGCCAGGGGAGCCGGGATCGGCCGCCAGGCAGGATACAGTGCGCCCGCGCCCCGCGAGCGCGCCAGCCAGCCCGGCCGCCAGGGTGGTCTTGCCGGACCCGGACTGACCCCAAAGCAGTACCCGCCGGTCTCGTGTCAAGAGCCGGTCAGCAAGTGCCGGCGGATCGTAAGGCAAGGCATCCGGGATATCGGATTGCACGGCCGCCATCACCCCCCAACGCCGGACAGGGCCAGCAGACCCAGCGCAACGAAGGTCCCCGCCGCAACGCCGTGCACGATGCGGATCGGGACCTTGCGGGTAAGCCTATCGCCCAAAAAGGCCACCGGCACATTGGCGAGCAACATCCCCAGGGTCGTGCCCATGACGACCGCATAAAAGCTGCCGAATTGCGCGGCCAGTGCGACGGTGGCGATCTGGGTCTTGTCGCCCATCTCGGCCAGGAAGAATGCGATCAAGGTGGCGCCGAAGACCCCCAGATACTGGCGCGTCGGCGCCCCGTCGGAGTCGAGCTTGTCCGGCACCAGCATCCAAAAAGCCATGGCGATGAATGAGAGTCCGAGTATCCAGCGCATGGCATCGGGCCCGACCAGTGCCGTGACCCATTGGCCGACGGCGGCCGCCAGTGCGTGGTTCGCCAGGGTGGCGACCAGGATGCCCAGGACGATCGGCCAGGGCTTTCGATAACGTGCGGCGAGGCAGAGCGTGAGGAGCTGGGTCTTATCGCCGATTTCGGCGAGCGCGACGATTCCGGTCGAGACTAGGAAGGCTTCCAAAGGGACTCCAAGGGCTGGCGAAGAGACACCATTGACCACGGAACGTCGCCAGCCCGAAAGGCGCGCCGCGGTCAAAGGTCTCGCCAGGCACTGGACCGCTTGCACCATGGCCGCCCCCATGGACAAGCCAAGTCTGTTGATGCAAGCCCTTCTCGCGGATTCGGAAGGAGGCTACTCCCCAGAGACGGGGCGCAGTATAAGGGCCGGAAGGATCGGCCGGCAATTGGGGGCCGTCGCTGGTGGAGAGTCGAACCTGGCGCAGGCCCCGGCATCCCGGCCCGAGCGCGTCCCTACATCAGTCGGGTCGCCTGCTCGCGCTGGAGGCCCAGCGCTTGGGCGCCGAGCTTGAGCGCCTGCTCGGCAAACGTCTCCAGATCGCCCCAGCGGTCGTCGGTGTCGATGACCTCGGACAATGACTCGCCGATCGCCAATAGCCGATAGCCCCCTTCGGTCCGCTGCGCGGGCGGGGACACCTCTGCGCAGACATAGAGCTCGGGCTCTGGGCTTCCCTGAAGTACGAAGGCGAGGATATAGCGAAAGGTGCGGGGGTCGGCGCTCTCGATTTCACCGAGCAAGGTCGCGACATAACGGCCAATCCGATAACGGCGCTTAGGGATGGCGGTGCGGATCTGCGGACGGTCTTGCATGGGTGTGCGCTCGGGGAAGTGGCGGGGTCAGACGCCGCTGTAGTCGATGGTGATCTCCTCGTCGGCAGCGATCGGGCGGCGCGCGTAAAGATCGAATACATGGAGCTCGGCGTTCGGGTCCTCGCTGTGATTCATCCAGCGTAGTAGGTTGGTGCCGCGCCTGGCCACCGCCCCGCCCTCCGGGTCGTAGACCCAGAGGACATGGGGTCCGTCGTCCTGGACCTCTGGCCCCTCGAAGGTCCCGATGCGCTCGCCGGCCGCGAATGGGACCCGCGCGAAACACCCGCACCCGTGGATATCGGACGGCGCCTTGCGCACCCGCTCGGACAGACTCACCGCTCTACTCGCTGGCCGCGCTCAGCCCGCCGATCCGGCGGCTGCTGCCACCGGGGGCGCATCTTTCAACAGCCGCTCGATGGCGCGGACCACCTTGCCGCTGTCCGGGGTGGTGATGCTGGAGTAGTAATCCACGTAGTTGCCGTTGCGGTCGATCAGGTATTTGTAGAAGTTCCACTTGGGATAGGGTGCGCCGGCGGCAGCCAGGCGCTCGAAGATCGGTGTGGCGCTGCCGCGCTTGACGCTGACTTTCTCGAACATGGGGAATTCTACCGAATAAGTCAGACGGCAGAACTTCTGGATCTCCTCCTCGTTGCCCGGCTCCTGGCTCATGAAGTCGTTGGAGGGAAAGCCCAGCACCACCAGTCCCTGGTCCTTGTATTTGCGATACAGTGCCTCGAGACCTTCGTACTGTGGGGTGAATCCGCATTTGCTCGCCGTATTGACCACCAGGATCACCTTGCCGCGATAGGCCTCGCAGAGGTTCACGGATTCGTTCCCGGCGAGCTTGCGCATGTTGATGTCGAGCAGGGACGGACAGGCGGAATCGGCGGCAACGGCGCCCGAGCTGACGGCGGCCAGACCGAGTGCGAACAAGGCAGTCTTCACAAGTGCTCTCCGGTTGAACAGGTTTTGACCATCACGAGGGTGGTGGCGCGGCTATCGATTGCAACGCGGTCCGTCCCCCGCACCCCGTCCGCCAGGGCGCTCCTTCGGCCTCGGGCGGCCTGGCCTGCGGTCACCGCCGCCCCCGGCTTTGAATCCGGCCCCGCGGGACCAATCTCATGTGAACAGGGGTTGGCCGTCCCCGCGGCCGCCAGTCCGATCGAAACAAGATCAACGAGGCACGGTCAAAATTATGAGCGAGTGGGTGAAAGGTACGGTAGTCGGCAAGCACACCTGGGCGGACGGCCTTTACAGCATGCAGTTCGATGCCCCAGTAGCGGCCTACAAGGCCGGCCAGTACATCAAAGTGGCACTCGATATCGGGGGCGAACGGGTGGGCCGCCCGTATTCCCTGGTTAACGCACCCCAGGACCGGCCACTGGAGATCCTGTTCAACGAAGTGCCCGAGGGCCCCCTCACCCCGCGTCTCTCTGACCTGAGCGCAGGGGACCCGGTGTGGATGTCTGCCCAGGCCGGCGGAATATTTACCCTGGAGACCGTGCCGTCCGCGCGCACGCTTTGGATGCTCGCCACCGGCACCGCACTCGGGGTCTATCTCTCTATCCTGCGCACCCCGGAGCCCTGGGAGCGCTTCGAGCGAGTCGTCCTGGTCCACGGGGTCAGGGCTGCTGCCGACCTGGTCTACGCAGAGACCATCGCAGCCATCGCAGCCGAGCGCGGCGAGCGGTTCGTCTATGTCCCGGCGGTGAGCCGGGAGCTGGCCGCGGACACCCTGCACGGGCGAGTTACCGACCTCATCGAGCGCGGGGAGCTGGAGTCGCGGGTCGGCGAGCGCATCGATCGCGCGCACAGCCATGTGATGCTGTGCGGCAACTCGGCCATGATCAAGGATGCCAAGGCGATCCTGGAAGGCCGCGGACTGGTGCGGCACAGGCGTAGCGCACCGGGGCACTACACCACCGAGCAGTATCACTAAGTAGTATCGCACTTGACTCCGGTGCCCCGGTCCTGACCTTATTCCAAGACTTGGGTCCTGACCTTGGAGCTTGAGCATGAACGCGGATGTCATCGTGGTCGGCGCCGGCCTCTCGGGTCTCGCCTGCGCCCTGACCCTGCGCGAGAACGGCCTGGAGCCTTTGCTGGTGGAGTCCGACGACGCCCCAGGCGGGCGGGTGCGCACCGACCATCGGCGGGGATTCCTGCTCGATCGCGGCTTCCAAGTCTTGCAGACATGGTATCCGGAGGCGCGCCGGTTCCTGGACTACGGACGGCTCGACCTGCGCCCCTTCTATCCCGGCGCCCTGGTGCGCATTGGGGGCCGCACCCATCGGGTGAGCGACGTCTGGCGCAAGCCAGGCCGGCTGCCCGAGATGCTCCTCTCTCCCGTCGGCACCCTGGCGGACAAATGGCGACTGTTGAGTCTGCGCCGGCGCTGTCTGCGCGGGACGCTCGAGGGGCTCTACGAGCGCCCAGAGACCCTGGCCTTGGACCGGCTCCGGGAGCTGGGATTTTCCGAACGCATACTCGGGCGCTTCTTCAAGCCCTTTTTCAGCGGCGTCTTCTTCGAGCCGGAGCTGGCGGTCTCGTCCCGGACCTTCGAGTTTATCTTCCGCGCCTTCGCCCTCGGCGACACGGCACTCCCGGCGCGCGGCATGGGGGAGATCCCGGCGCAGCTCGCCGCACGCCTGCCGCGCGACCAGATCCGGCTGGCTAGCCCGGTGGAGCGGATCATGGACCGGCAGGTCCTGCTGCGCTCCGGAGATCGGCTGCGCGCCCGAGCACTGGCGATCGCCACCCAGGGGCAGGAGGCCGCCAGGCTGCTCGGGCAGCCGGCAGAGACGGCCGGCACCGGCCAGGGGACTTGGGCGGCCCGCGGGACCACCTGTGTCTATTTCGCCGCGGACCGGCCGCCCTTCGCGGGTCCCTACCTGGTGCTCAACGGGGAGGATCGGGGACGGATCAACAGCCTGCTCTGCCCGACCAATCTCTCCAAGCAGTATGCCCCGCCCGGCAGAAGCCTGATTGCGGTCAATGTCCTGGGAACGGGACACAATCCGGACGCATTGGAGACCGCACTGCGCAGGGAGCTCAAAGACTGGCTCGGGGGCCAGGTCAAGGAGTGGGAGCGACTCGCGGTCTATCGCCTGCCACAGGCACTTCCGGTGCAGGCCCCCCCTGTGTCTTATCCCGGCGGGTTACCCCAACGCGTCTCGGACTGGCTCTGGGTGTGCGGCGAGCACCGGGGGGCGCCCTCGATCCACTGGGCGCTGCATTCCGGACGGCGGGCGGGGGCACAGATCGCCCGCTCGCTGCTGGGTCGGGTGGCGGAGCACAGCAGCGAGGGGCTCAAGCTTCCGAGCGATCCGCCGCCGGTCGGCCCGGCGTGAAGGCCGATCCTGGTGCGATCGACCCAGTCTGGCGATAGAGAGAACACCGCTTAGAGCCAGGGAAAAGTACCCGTTGTTGCGTCGCCCGGGCCGATGGTCCTATCGTTGCCGTCGAGCGCGAGAACAGAACCGACGCAACCACGGAGCTCGGAGTTTGAGACAGTCCCCCAAGCGTGCCAGCACTGCCGCCCAAACGAAATACCCGACCCGGGCAGATGCCCAGGCTGGCGCGGTCAGCCCCGCCGACCGGGCGCACACTGCCCGCTGGAGGATCTGCGCGCTGATCGCGCTCTCCCTGTCGCTGCCGATGGGTGCGGCTCAGCCCGCGCGCGCCGGCGCCATCTATAAAATTGTGGATTCAGAGGGCCGCGTCACCTATTCGGCCAAACCTCCGGTAGCCGACGGCCAACGTGTGCAGCAGCTCAAGATCCACGACGGCATGGAAGAGCCCCCGGAGCCGGCGCAGAACGATGCAGTGCGGCAGGAAGCCCGAGTCAAGGCGGTGGCCGCCGCCCAGCAGGCCATGATCCGAGCCAAGGCTGCCCTGGAGCAGGCGAAGATCCAAAGCCCGGAGGACTGGGAAACCAAATCGGAGGGTCGGCGTGTCTTGTCGGCGGCCTATTTCAACCGGGTAAGCGCCGCGGAGGCAGAAGTTGAGATGACCGAGCGGGCACTGGAGCAGGCCCGCAAATAGCGGCTGGTTAAAGCCCCGGGCTGGCCTCAGGCCGATATCAGGTGCTTCTGTATCCGGTACAGGAAGGTGTCGCGCGTGAGCCCCAAGAGCCGCGCGGCGCGGCTCTTGTTGCCGCCGGCCAGCGCCAGTGCCTGGCGGATCAGCTCGGCCTCCAGCCCGTTGAGATCTATCCCCTGAGGCGGGAGTTGGAACCCGGCTGCGCCCTCGGGTCCCGAGGCCCCGGCGATCATCTCCCGTGGAAGGTTCTCGGGGCCGATCTGGCCGGCGGGAAAGAGGATGGTCAGACGCTCGCAGAGGTTGCCCAGCTCGCGCAGGTTGCCCGGCCAGCGGTAGCGGCGCAACAGCCGCTCCGCACCGGCATTGAGCCGCGGGGCCTGGACCCGGTGGCGGGCGGCGGCGGCGGCGAAGAAATGGGCAGCGAGCGCTGGGATATCGAGCACCCGCTCGCGAAGCGGCGGTACCTCCAGGGGGACCACGCACAGACGCAGATAGAGGTCCTGGCGGAAGCGCCCAGCGGCGATCTCCGCCCCCAGGTCCAGGGCGCTGGCGGCGACGATTCTGGGCATGCGCGCCTCGGTCCCCGGATCGGTCCAGGCGATCGAGCGGTAAAGCCGCGCCTGGTCCGGCGAGGAAAGCTCCCCCACCTCGTCCAGGTACAGGGTGCCTGCAGCCGGACCCGATTCTGCCGCTGCGTCAACGCCCGTTCCGGCACCGCGCTCGAGCCCCAGAATGGCCGACAGCCGGGCATCCGCAGCGACCGCGTCCACCGCCGCGATCCCCGTCAGGCAATCGGCCAGCGCACCGGGCGGTGCCCCTGCACAGGGGAATGCGACGAAGGGTCCGCGACCGCGGGGACTCAGCGCATGGATCTCCCGCGCCAGGGTCGAACGGCCGCTGCCTGGCTCTCCGAGCAGCAGCACGCCGACATCCGTCCCCGCCACCAGGCGGGCGGCGTTGCGTACCCGTTGAAAGGCGGGGGACGAGCCGACGATCGCGTGGGACTCGTTTGCTCGGTGATTCATGGCAGCGCTACTCCGGTCATGGCCCCGCTGAAGATCGGGGCCTGGGGCTTTCCGATGGGGTGTCGACCCGTGGCGACGCACCCGCGCCAGGCGCCTTTGGTCACCGTAGGGCTGGCGGGACGATTGGAATACTCAACCATTGTATCCTTGGAAATGCAAGGTGGAGAGCCCCACCAGGATGACGACCAGCCCAGCCGCCGCCTGGAACCGGCGGTCCCGGCCCAACCGATAGAGCCGCCCGGCGAGCAGCCCGGCGGCGAGCAGCACCGGCAGGGTTCCGGCCCCGAAGAGCGCCATGTAGAGTGCGCCCTGCACCGCCCCGCCCTGGGCCGGAGAGCCGATCAGCATGGTGTAGACCAGACCGCAGGGCAGCCAGCCCCAAACAGCCCCGAAGAGTGCGGCGCGGGCCAGGGTCCGGACCGGAAGCAGTCGGCGTCCCAGGGGCTCCAGACGTCGCCACAGTGGGGCGCCCAGGCGTTCCAGGAAGACAAGCCGGGGCAGCCAGCCGCCGATATAGAGCCCGATACCGACCATGGCCAAGGCGGCCAGGACCCGCAGCGCGTCGGACAGCCAGACCCGGCTGCCGTCCGCGACCAGCGCGGCCCCGATGCCGCCGAAGAGCGCCCCGGCTGCGGCGTAGGAGGCGATTCGCCCCAGATTATAGGCAAGCAGAAAGGCGAGGAGCCGGCGCGGACTGGCGCGCAGATCCGCGGGCAAGGAGAAGCTCAAGGCCCCGACGATGCCGCCGCACATGCCCGCGCAGTGCAGGGCGCTGAGTAGCCCGACCCCGAATGCAAGCAGATAGGCCGCGGTCATCGCGACCATACCCGGATCCGGGACGGCGTGGGTCCTCCTCGGGTCATCGATAACACCGTCCGTTAAGGAGTTTGTCCCTTGGAGCTTCTGAAGGCCAACCTGGATCTTGGGGTCGTCGGGCTGCTCGGATTCATGAGCTTTCTGACCCTCGCTTTCACGATCGAACGCTATATCTATTTCGCCAGGGTCGATCTGAAGACCTTCGAGCGCGCCGACGATCTGGAGATCGCACTCACCCGGCACCTGACGGTGATTGCCAGCGTCGGTGCCAATGCACCCTACGTGGGGCTGCTCGGGACCGTGCTCGGCATCCTCATCGCCTTCCACGACATGGGCCGGGGGGGCGCCATCGAGACCTCCGCCATCATGCTCGGACTGGCCCTGGCGCTCAAGGCCACCGCGCTCGGGCTGGTGGTCGCGATCCCGTCCATCGTCTTCTATAACGCCCTGCTGCGGCGGGTGGACGTGCTCAAGGCCCGCTGGGGCCGGCAGACGCGCTCGTGAGGCCACGGCAATGAAGCGTATCGATCAGATCAATGTCATCCCTTTCATCGACATCATGCTGGTGCTGCTGGCCATCGTCCTGACCACCGCCACCTTCATCGCGGAGGGACGCCTGCAGATCCGCCTGCCGGTCGCGGACGGGCAGCCGACTGCGGCCCCGGTCAAGCCCGTGGAGATCGCCATCGACGCGGACGGCGGGCTCTTCTTTCGCACCGACGCCTTAGGTGCCGGGCCGAACGGGCTCGCGGCACTGGGGACGCAGCTCGACGCGCTCGCCCCCGAGACCGCCATCGTACTGCGGGTGGACTCCCAGGCGCGCTTCGAGCAATTCGTCGGGGTAGTAGACCGGCTCAAGGCCCGGGGACTCGACCGGCTGACGATCCTCACGCGCCGGCCGTGATCGCGGTCTGCCGGAGCTGCATTGCAGTAGGTCTACTGGTCTCGGCCTTGTTCCACGGGCTGGCTGCGGCCCTGGTGCTGCGCATGGAGCCGCGCGCAGCACCGGAGCCGCAGATGCGCACTGTCGCGCTGAGTCTCGCCATGTTCGTCCCGCCCGCGGAGCCGGGCCACGGGGGCGCAGCGGTGGAGCCACCTCCCCCAGCCGAGCCCGCCCAGCCGCCAGAGCCAAAGTCCCAGCCGGAGCCAGACCCGGCTTCGGAGCCGGCCCTGCAGCCCGTCGTCAAGCCAGAGCCGCTACCCGAGCCGGTGGCGCCGCCCCTACGCCCCCCCCTGCCCCAGGCGGTCCCGGAGCCATTGCCAAAGCCGCGGATCCAGCCGCCGACCAAGGAGAAACCCAAACCGAAGGCGAAGCCAAAGCCAGAGAAAAAGCCCAAGCCCAAACCGGAGAAGAGGCCCGAGCCAAAGCCGAAGCCCAAGCCGGTCGCACCGCCGCGCCAGGAGCGCACGGAGCCCATCAAGCCCCCGAGCGCGCGGCGTCTGCCCCAGACTGGGGCACCCACCGAGCCCAAGGGGTCGGCGCCCAAGCCCCGCGGCAATGGCACGCCGGGCACCGCCTCCGAGTCCCGGAGCAAGGCATCCGCCGGCGGGTCCGAAGTCGCCTCGCCCGCCGCCCGGGCCAGTGCGGAGCGCGCCTATCTGGCCGAGCTTCAGCGTGCCATCGCACGCCAGCAGCGCTTCCCGGAGGAGGCTCGCAAGCGGCGCAAGACCGGGGTGACCACCCTGGCATTCGTAGTGCAGGCAGACGGGCGGATTGCCCAGGTGCGGGTCGCCAAGTCGTCCGGAGACCCGGCACTGGACCAGGCTGCCATGTCGGCCCTGAGCCGGCTGGGCCGCTTCAAGCCCATCCCCAGCGCCATCGGCCGCAGCTCCTGGCCCATGCGGGTGCCGATCCGATTCGACCTGAGGTAGCGCCGCCTGCGGATCGAAAACGCCACTCGCCACTCGCCACTCGCCACTGACGGGTATAGTGTTGCCCCCAGGTCCACCGATTCGCAGTTCACACCGGGAGCCCTCCATGGCCGAGCTCAATCTGGAGCACATCCGTCCGCTGCAATCGCAGCTCAACGCGCACCCTATCTACGGAGCTATCCGCGGGCTGCCCGATCTGCGGGTCTTCATGGGCCACCATTGTTTCTCGGTCTGGGACTTCATGTCGCTGATCAAATACCTGCAGCGGCATATCGCCCCGGTCCAGGTCCCCTGGATGCCCACCGGCGACCCGAGCCTAAGGTATTTCATCAACCAACTGGTGCTGGAAGAGGAATCGGACATCGCCCCGGCGGCCCCCGACGGCAGCCCCGGACACAGCAGCCACTTCGAGCTCTACTGCGAGGCCATGCGGGAGGTCGGCGCAGATTCGGAGCTGCCGCGGCGCTTTCTCGCCCTGGTCGCGGAGCAAGGGATCGACTCGGCCTTGTACTCGGACCTGGTACCGCTGCCCGCCCGCTATTTCACCGAGACCACCTTCTGCTTCATCCGCGAGGATAAGCCGCACCTGGTGGCCGCCGCGCTCGCGGTGGGCCGGGAGCGGGTGATCCCTGGGATGTTCCGCCAATTCCTGGGGCGCATGGAGCTGGGCCCGGAAGCGGCCCCGGCCTTCCACTATTATCTCAACCGCCACATCCACTTGGACGAAGACTTCCACGGCCCCCTCTCGCTCGCGCTGCTCAAGTCACTATGCGGGGACGATCCGGTGCGCATCGAGGAAGCTGAAACCGCGGCCGAGGAGTCGATCTGCGCCCGTCTCCGGTTCTGGGACGGTGTGCTGGATGCGATCGAGACCCGACGCGATCGCGCTCAATGATCTCCGATCGGGACCCGCGCTTCGATGCCGTGCGCGAGCTCTGGGCCGGGCGCTTCCAGGCGGTGCTCGCTACCGCCTCGCTGGCCGAGCCCGGCTATCCACACACCTCCGCGGTCCCTTACTGCCTGGACTCGGACGGCAACCCCCTGCTCCTGCTGAGCCACCTGGCCCAGCACACCAAGAATCTGCTGGCCGACCCCCGTTGCGCGCTCTCGGTGAGCGAGGCCACGGACGGGGACGTGCAGCAATCGATGCGGCTCTCCTGCCCCGCCGACTGCGAGCCGGTGGACCCTGCCGATCAGGGTAGCCACGGCCGTTGGTTCCGCTATTACCCAGCAAGCCGCGTCTATTACGAGCAGCTCAACTTCCGGCTCTATCGGCTGAAGCCCAGGCGATTTCACTTCAACGGGGGCTTCGCAGCGGCACGCTGGCTCGGCAACGAGCGGGTCATGCGCCGCGGATTCGACGAGGATCGGGAGGTCCGCACCCTGGCGGCACTGATCGCCCTGCCGGCCCTGTCGGGCGGCGAGCCTGACGGGGCCTCCGAGCCCCATGGTCCGGCGCAGCCCTTACGGCTCGCGGGGGTCGATCCTTGGGGCCTCGACCTCGCCCGCGGCGAGCGGCTGCAGCGCATCGGTCTGCCCGGCCCCATCCTCGGCGCCGAGGACCTGCTGACGGCGATCTCGGCGATGCACCTGGGCTGAGCCTGGAATCCGCCGCCGGAATCCGGCAATCCGGCCCGCAAGCTCATCCTCAACCAGGATGTGCCCCAACTGCTCAGCGCCGAGCGCGACGGAGGGCAAGCAGACCGAAGGCCAGCAGCGGCAGCGTGGCCGGAGTCGGCACCTTGACTAAAAGGTCGGTCTTCTTCAAGTACATCGTGATCGGGAACCCATCGACATCGTTCTTCCAATCGAGCAGTCCGTCGTTGGAGCCAGGCAAGAGGTCAAAACCCTCATAGTTGCGGTCGTCGATGACAAAGATCGGGGTCGACCCGACGGTCAAGGTCCTGACCGCAAAATTCAAAGTCAGAAGTGTAATCTCGTTGTTGACGCCATGCTGCAGCTGATTGAGCGTGACCCCGAAGGTGGCGGGATCGTCTCGGCTCAAGAACGACAGGGCGGTGAAGCGCAACGACCCCTCGTAATACGAGTTCGATCCCTGGGTCGGGGTACCTGGCGCCGGATTATGAGTGGAATCGTAGGTCCCCGGGGTGTAGCTCGGATGGACGTAGGTTTGATAGTTCCAGTCCCTATTTCCGGGGTCTGGAGAGAGCCCCGGGTCGTCAGGACCGAGGTTAACGACTTCTCCACTCAGGGCATTCCCCAAGGCGCTACCGAAGCCGTAGCTCTGAAGCGACAGCAGCTCCGGGTCGTACCCGATGCCAAAATCGTAGGTCGAGATGACCCGATCCTCCGAGGTCAGACCGGTGACATTGACTTGGACGGTCAGGGTCGCAGGCCCGCTGCCGACTGCGAATTCGGTCGGACCCTGAGCCTCGAGGACGATGCTCGGAACGGCGAGCGCCGGACCCACCAGGGTGGACATGAAGAGCCCGGCGCTGCACGCCAGGCTGGCTCTTAAATGGGATGGGGTCATAGGTTGTTCCAGCCGCTCTGGCTCTCGGGTCCAATGCCCCACCGGGGATTGGCTTGACGATAAAGGGCCGGCGCGATATCCGCACCGCTCGTTCCAGGTACCGAATCGTTAGGATACCGAAACCGACAGCTTGACGCTGCGCTCGACTCAGGCCCGGAGTCCGGGGGACATCCTTGTGCCCCGACTCTCTGGCCAACGGCCTTCGCTCCAAGCCGACGGATCAGCGGCTCCCAGGCTTCAAGGCACGTAGGTGCCATAGTAGCCCTGACAGGCCCGCGCATCGTTGACGCTAATGACACCGTCGCCCGTGCAGTCGCCGCTATTGGCCGAGCTGGGCGTCACCTTCCTTCCCCGCATCCGGTTGATCTGCAGAATGTCCGCCTGATCGGTCTTGCCGAAGGGCGCAACCACGTCGCAGATCACGGTGCAGGACAGCGGCTCCTTGTAGAACCCGAAGTCGGCCGTAAAGTCGACGTTCCGGTTCGGCAAGCTGCCGGTGTAGCTGCCTTGGTCATCTCCCATCGGCTCGTTGCCGGCCTCGAGGTTGAAGACGTTGCTGCCGACCCCGTTCGCCGCCGCACTGCCGCCGTCGCCGCCGTTCTCGTCCGCGCTGTCGTCGTTGCCGTTATCGGCGCCCTGTCCAGTGGATGACCGGTACTGGTAGAGCGGCTTGCCGCTCTGGAACTCGCTGGCCGGAATGTGCACCAAGTACTGGCCCTGCGGCAAGAGGTCGAACTGGTAATAGCCGCCGGCAATGGTGGCCGTGCTGGCGTAGGCCGGATCGGTCCCCGGCACTTTGCCGGCCTGGTAGAGCTCCACGATCACACCCGACGGTACGCCCAACTCTCCCGACGCCGGCTCGAAGGCGCCGTTGTCGTTATGGTCGAAGAACACCCGGTTCCCGATCGCCACACGATCCGGCACCGGAACCTCGGCCACGTCGTAGTCGTCCTCGTCGTCGACACCCGGGTTCAGCCTGGCGTCTTCGTCGACCACGTCGTCCTTCACGGGCGTCTCGCCGTCGCTATCGTCCGGCGTGGAGTCCGCATCGGAGCCGGGCGGCTGGTTGTCGTCACTGATCTCCGCATAGTTCACCAGGGTCTGGCCCGCGGTGCCCGCAGCCAGGTCGAGGACGATGGTCACGGTGGCGGAACCCATGGGCGCGATCGGCCCGGCGATCGTCGTCTTCGGACCCGCGGCCGTGCTTGTCCAGGCCGGATTTTTCGCCGGATCGAAGCCGAAGCCGGCGTAGACATAGTCCACGACATCGACTTCCGTCGCCGCGACCTGACCCTGGTTGATCACCTCGATGGTGAAGGTCACCGTGCTCGTCCCCGGTATCAGCGGATTGTCGCTCAGTACTCCGACCACCTTGCGCAAGGCTAGATCGAAGGCACTGACTGTGAAGGGTGCCACGTCGTGGTCGTCCTCGTCGTCCTCGCCCGGATTGGCCTTGGCGTCCTCGCCGACCGCGTCGTCCTTCACCGGCCCCGCCTCGTTGCCATTGGTGTCGTCCGGCGTGGAGTCCACATCGGCACCGGCGGGCTCGCCGTCTTCGGCGATCTCGGCGTAGTTGTTGAGGGTCTGACCCGCGGTGCCGGCATCGAGTCGCAGCACGATGCTCACCGTGACGCTGCTGCTCGCCCCGACCGTGGCCACCAACAACTCGGGTCCATTGGCCCCCAAGTGCCAATCGGTGGCATTGCCGGTTTGCGCCGCGGTGTTGTCCGCTGCATTGAAGGTGAAGCCAGTCGGCACATAGTCGACGATCCTCACGCCATCGGCCTGCACGTCGCCCTGGTTGATGACATCGATATTGAAGGTCACCTTGCTAGTGCCCGGAACCGCCGGGGTATCGCTCACGCTGGCGAAGGTCTTGCGCAGCGCCAGGTCGAACACCTCAACCTGCACCGTGGCGATGTCGTGGTCGTCCTCGTCACCGCCGCTGTTGTCGATCGCGTCGTTCACCAGAACGTCGTTGAGGTTGTTGCCGTCCGGTGTCGAATCGCGATCGATGTAGGTCCCGCCGTCGCTCCCGGTAACCTCCGAGTAGTTGTTCAGGGCCTGGCCCGAGGTAGCGGTATCGACACCGAGGACGATCTTCACCGTCACGCTGCCGCCCGCCGGGATCGGGCCGGGGATCGTCAGGGTCGGGTTCTGACCGGCACTCCAGTCGCTAGGATTGGTCGGGATCTCAGTCTGGGTATTGTCGGCAGCATCATAAGTGAAGCCGGTCTGGACATAGTCCACGATGACCAGGTTGCTGGCCGCGACGTCACCCTGGTTGAACACCTGGATGTCGAAGGTCACGGTGCTCAGACCCGGGATCAGCGGGGTGTCGCTCTGGCTGGCCACGGTCTTGCGCAGGGCCAGGTCGTAGGCCACGAACCCGAAGTCCACCGTCATGTTCCCATCGGTGTCCGCGCTGTTGTCCTGACCGTCGCCGGCCTCGCTGCCCGTCTCCGTGGGCTCGCCGCCCAACGTCAGGGTGATGAGACCGCTGCGGTAGTCACCGGCGCTCGGGCTGTTGTCTACGTTGCTGTCGCCCTCTGCGACGTTGGTGCCGGTCGAGCCGTTGATCGGCCCGCTCGACTGCACCGCGCTCGGCGTGTAGCCGTCGGGCGGGGTGACCTCGACGATGTAGCCGCCCGCGGCCAGGTTGCCGAAGTAGTACAGCCCGTCGGCGCCGGTTACGTGCGGGGCGACCGGATTGCTGTCCTTGTCGTTTGCCGGCTGACCGCTGCTGTCGAGCAGCCTGACCGTGGCGCCCTGTATCGGACTCTCGGTGTCATCCTGAACACCGTCGTTGTTGCTGTCGCGCCAGATATAAGAGCCAAGACTGACCGTACCGCTCGACTGCACGAACCCGCTGTCGAGCGTCGGGTCGCTCTGGCCGCTGGCGAGCACCGCACTCTGCGCGCTCGCCCCGTTGCTGTCGTTGGCCGCCGTGCTGCCGCCGGCGCTGACCAGGGTCGGCAGGTAGCCCGCCGGGGCGGCGAACTTCACGGTGTATTGACCCGGCAGCAGGTTGCCGAACAGGTAGGCGCCGCTGGCGTCGGTGACGATCGGGCCGATCGGGTTGCCCAAGGCGTCGGTGGCGATCAGGTTGGTGCCCGTGGCGTCGTACAGGGTCGCGGTGGCGCCGGCCAGACCGCTCTCGCCGCCGTCCTGGATGCCGTTGCGGTTGCTGTCCAGCCACACGTAGTTGCCCAGGCTCACCGGCAGGAAGAACCCGCTGTCGAGGCTCGGGTCGCTCTGGCCGCTGGCGAGCACCGCACTCTGCGCGCTCGCCCCGTTGCTGTCGTTGGCCGCCGTGCTGCCGCCGGCGCTGACCAGGGTCGGCAGGTAGCCCGCCGGGGCGGCGAACTTCACGGTGTATTGACCCGGCAGCAGGTTGCCGAACAGGTAGGCGCCGCTGGCGTCGGTGACGATCGGGCCGATCGGGTTGCCCAAGGCGTCGGTGGCGATCAGGTTGGTGCCCGTGGCGTCGTACAGGGTCGCGGTGGCGCCGGCCAGACCGCTCTCGCCGCCGTCCTGGATGCCGTTGCGGTTGCTGTCCAGCCACACGTAGTTGCCCAGGCTCACCGGCAGGAAGAACCCGCTGTCGAGGCTCGGGTCGCTCTGGCCGCTGGCGAGCACCGCACTCTGCGCGCTCGCCCCGTTGCTGTCGTTGGCCGCCGTGCTGCCGCCGGCGCTGACCAGGGTCGGCAGGTAGCCCGCCGGGGCGGCGAACTTCACGGTGTATTGACCCGGCAGCAGGTTGCCGAACAGGTAGGCGCCGCTGGCGTCGGTGACGATCGGGCCGATCGGGTTGCCCAAGGCGTCGGTGGCGATCAGGTTGGTGCCCGTGGCGTCGTACAGGGTCGCGGTGGCGCCGGCCAGACCGCTCTCGCCGCCGTCCTGGATGCCGTTGCGGTTGCTGTCCAGCCACACGTAGTTGCCCAGGCTCACCGGCTGGACGAAGCCGAAGTCGTAGGTGTGATTGTTCTCGCCCGGCGCGCCTGTGTTTACCGTGGCGATGACGCTGGAACCGCTGATGATCCCATCGCTATCGCGATCGTCGCCGTTGGCAGTGCCGTCGGCATTGGCCTTGGTCGCCACGCGCCCCCCCAAGGCGGAATCGCTGGTAGCAATAATGACCTGGAAACCAGCAGTGTCGGTGGCCAGCCCGGTAATGCCATAGATGCTGCTGGATGTCGTGATACCGAGCCCATTGGAGAAGAAATAGTTGCCGTTGCTGTCCGTCGTCGCCGTCGCCAGGGTGGTGCCCCCGGCATTCTTCAGGGTAACGGTCACGCCAGCGAGCGCGGATTCTCCGGCGTCCTGGATGCCGTCGGCGTCGGTGTCTGCCCAGACGCGGTTACCGATCTGGATCGGGGCCGGATCGGCCAGGATCTCCATATCGCCAAGCCCAGCCCCCTTGCCGAAATCGGCGATCCCCGGGCTGGCAAAAAGCTGGTAGGGCCGCGTCGCCGAGCCGCTCTTTATATCAAAGAACCGCACCCCCTGGGAGTTGAACGCTTGGGGATCGAGACTGGTCGATGCGATCTCGCCGGAACCCATCATGTACGCGAGGCTACCCTCGGACGTCTCCCAGTGAGTCGCGTCATAACCGGTGTACCCATCGGCCCAGAAGAACTCCCCGTGATTACCGGGACTGTCGTTTACAAGGCCCCCGGTCGGCAGGCCCTTGGCATCGGTCTCACCCGATTCGATGACATAGCTTCCCGCTACCAGGGTCGCCATGAGCGTGTCACCGGTGCTCAGTGCGGACCTCAGGGTGGTGCTACCGCTCGTGGGAATGTAGTTGGCCCAACCCTGCTGGTGGGAGAACCGATCCATAACACCGACGATCAAAGAGTCGTCTTCCCTAAACTCGATGTCGCTGACGATCGGCTGAGGCGCGGACACGAAGGTGCTGAACCCCGTGTTGATGTTCGTACCTTCCACGTAGGTTGAGATCCATTTCTGCCATACGCCCGCATTCGCGGTGCCATCGTCATTCCTATACGAAGGCTCGCGGTTGTGGTTAAAACCCCAGGTCACCTCGGTGGTGAAGGCGGTCGGGTTCTCCGGGTCGAACGAGAGCACGTACCCGACGAGCTCGGTCGGCTGCCTGACGGTGCTGGAGCTGGCCGCATCGGCGACGACGCCGAGATAGCCCCGTCCCTTGTGGAACTTCAGACCGAAGGGACGCAGGGTCCCGCTGGTGGCGGTCGGCAGGCCGGTGAAGCCGCTCAGTGGATACTGCTTGACCTTGGCCGTAGGGACTGTCCCTGACGTCAGGGGCGTGCTGACATCCACGGCGATAAGGGCACGCTGGTTGAGATTGACCAGCCACAAGGTGTTCTCGTCCTCCGTCAGATCGATATCGCCGTAGCTGACGGTTCCGACCTTGGCGTAGGCATCAAGGTCGCGGTTGGCCGTGGTCGGCGTACTGGAAAGCTGATTGTCGCCAGCGGCGCCGGTTGAGATGGCCCCGGTGACATTGGTGCGGGTCACGCTACCGAGGTCGATCGGCGCACCGCCATTGCTGGGCGTGACACCTTGAAGCTTGAAGCCGTTGCCCGAGATTAAGGCTGGACTACTTGGACTGGTGTAGTCGATCACGTAGACGCCATCGGCGCCGAGCGGACCGAATCCCATGTGGCGCTTCAGGAAGGCGCTGGCGTAGGCCCGCTTGGCACCCCGCTGGTAGGCGATACCCCACAGTGAGCCGACTTGCTGCACCTGAAGGACAGAGGTGGGCGTCGGCGTAGTCCCGCTGGCGCTGCTGTAGGGGAAGCTGTAAAGGGCAGCGGTGGTTTGACCTACGCCGGAGCCGTTCAGGTGACGCGGCACGAGTAGATTGGCACCGGCCGCCTGCACATAGTCGGCCGGATTCAGGAAGCCCACATCGAGTGTGTTCACGCCCGCGTTGACGAAACGCACGGTCGTTGCGTTGTTGGTACCGACCGCGGACGGGGCGAGATAGCTCAAACTGGACGGCAGCGTGAATTCAACCCGGTACTGGCCGGCTGCCAGGGCCGAGCCGGCGTTGCAGGTGAGTGTGTCGATGCTGTAGGCCCCACCGTTAGCGCTAGTGGTTTGGCAGGAGGCTCCGGCGCTGTCATAGGCGGTCACGACAACTGAATTGATCCCCGTGTCGCCCGAGTTCTTCACGCCGTTACCGTTGTAGTCGGCGAAGACGGTACCACTGACCTTACCGGCGGCAGGGGTCGGCGGAGAGGCTACGGCGGCCTTGAGCACGATGGTGCCGGCCCGGGTCGTTGCGGTTAAATTCAAAGTGAAGGATGCAGGGCCGGTAGGGCCGCTCGCTGCGAGATTGGCGTCGGCGACGCCAAAGGACAGGTTGCTACCAGCGACATTGAGGCGAATGCGCTCAGCCGCGGGGCTGGCCGATGAATCATCGTTGTTGGCGGCGAAGACGCGAATGACCTTGTCGCCCGCCACCATCGACGCGACCGAAGGCGCGGTGACTGTAGCGGTAGTTCCATTTGTGAAGGAAAAGCCCGCGACCGGGTTTGTCGTATCCACGCCCGAATAACGAACGACCGCCGCGGCGGCCACACCCCCGGTGCCCAGGGTGAAGGTGTAAGCCGACTCGGAGGCCGTGGCGACGCGGCGGTAGGTCGCGAGCCTCAAGGTACCGTTGAGGGTGGTGTCGATTGCGGTCCAACCGGTGGCCGTCAGAGTCCCGTTGTTGAGCACGGCCACGGTCGCGAAGAGCACATCCCCGGCTGCCGTGCCCTCGGGCACGGCGACGACGAGGGACTTGCCGGTCGTGATCTGATTGACGGCCTGAGTCTTGAACTCGACGGCCGCCTCGGCCACTGGGAGCCCGAGACCCAGTGCAAGCACACCCGCACCGAGCAATCCCAAGAACACCCGACCCAAGTCCCCCATCCCCCCGCGCGGGGCGGTCACGCCGGACCTGCCGGCCGGACGGGTCAGGGTTGGGTGCGGCCCGTTGGCCCCGCCGCGTGGCCTCGCAAACCAGGCCAAAGCGTCTGCGAATCGCGTCCTAGCGCGGTTTACCGGCGTCTTCGTCATGGGTATCCCCAATGGCTGTGCATCTAACATCGTTGTTTGGCTCTCTTCGGCCCAATTGTGCCGGAGATGTTACTGGTATCCTGTGCGTTCGCGGTGTGGAGTCCATCCCGAAAGATGCTCGATAAACCCTGCGGGGCTCACCAACGACTTGTCGGCGTCTGACTGACAGGGAGCAAAACCGGATCGCCGGGGGACGGCAAAGCAATATTTACGCCAGCTAACTCGCTTACTCTTATAGGATTGCTTTATAAATCGTTGTTCATCGTCGCAGGTTTACGGGGGGCGGTTCGCGGCGGCCTGAATGTAAAATTTTCTGACAGCTTGGGTCAGCCATTGACGCACAGCGGCAACGCGCCTGTACGTGACCCGCACTGTCGGTCCGGCGAGCCCTAGTCCAGGCTCATCTCGGTCGGCAGGTCAGTGCCCATGTCAGTCTCGGCGGCCCCAGGCGCTGCCTCCCAGGTCCCGCCTGGAAGGTAGCTCAGGGCCAGATGGCGGATCTCTTTCGGGGAAATGATGCGCAGGCTGAATGCGAAGGGGACTGCCTTGAGGCTCATGCGCGCCTGGCGGTCGAAGCGCAGCTTCTGGGCGCGATAGGTGCTGGGTAGCCCGAGGTCTCCGAGGGCCAGCTCGCGCCTAGTCTCGCCGACGAAGTCGCCGCGCCCGTCGAGGGCGAGCGAGACCACCTCGCTCCGCCGGGCACTGCCGAGATAGAGCCGCTTGCCGTCCTGGCCGCGGAAGATCCCCACTCCGAGTGCGTCGATCCCATCGTAGCGCGCAGCCACGGTGGCGGTCTTGACGTCGACGCGAAAGACGCTGCCGCGCTCTTCGCTCGGCGTGGACCCGGCCAGCGAGGCGACGTACAGGCTGTCGGTCTCGCAGTCGTAGGCCAGCCCGATGACGCCGAAGGGGTTGGCGGGATCGGCCGGCCCTGCACCGGGGAGGTCAACGAAGACGCGCATGCGGCCAGTCTGGCCGTCGATGATCTGAACCCGGTTGCGGGCCTCGGGCGGGTTCAGATCCAGGCTGGTCAGGGGCACCGGGACCACATAGATGTTGCCCGCCCCGTCTTGGGTAAATTGCCCGAGCTCGCCCGCGGACTTCCAGGTAGGGTGTAGCAGTGGCCGGATGCGCCGAGTCTTGGTATCGAGGGTGAGGATGTTGAAGCCGACGATTCCAGGGGTCGCGGTGCTGAGCCGAGCGTTGTCCGGGAGCTTCATAGCCTGAATGAATGGCGAGCGCCGTTGGCACAGATCCACCGGGCCAACCGGGAGCGCGGGGGTGCCGGCCGCGGCCGCGGGCGGCGCCGGCAGGTCCTCGGCACGGACAGCAGCCGCCACCAGGGCCAGGCACAGGGGCGCGAACGACCGCAGGTATCGCCCGCTCTTCATGGCCGCCGATCCAGTGGCACGAACATAGGCCCGGCGTAGCAGGGCCAGGCGCGGGGAATATAGACCCCGTCCTGGACCTCGTTGGCGGCCCAGCAATATTCCTTGCCGAGGGTATTGTCGTTCTTGATTTGGGGCACGTACCACAGGACCAGATCGGCTCCGGCAATAGGCTCGGGGTCAGGGCCGATGTATTTCTCCGGTCCTTGCTCGTGGGAGCTGTTACAGCAGGGGCCGATGGTGACCATGTCGGCGTCGCCCTCGTCCGGATGGTAGCGGGTGGCGAAGATATAGGCGTGGTCCCCTCGCCCACCGTCGCCGAACCGACCCTGACCTGGGGCGATCAGGTACCCCTGACCCTGGCTGTCCTTGACCCGCAGCGAAAATCCGCCCGGGGCAGCATCGAGTGCGGCATCTTGCAGGACCCAGCCTTCCTTGGCCCAGTCGCGCCAGGCACCGCCGTCCCACTGCGACAGCGTCTGCCCGCCCGCCCCGGCCAGCGCGATGCGCAGCACGGGCCGATAGGTGGCGTCGACGCCGCAGCCGCGCCCCAGGTTGGCGACCGTCGTGCGGAAGCGACCGTCCAGATAAAGCTCGTAGCGCTGCTCGTAGCGGTAGTTGCAGGGCATGGGCCAAGCCAGGTGTCGAAAGTCCTGGACCAGCGCGAAGCCGATGACCTCGCCGGTGGGTGTCCCGCCTTGGTGTATGGGCTGGATCTCCGGCCCCCCATAAGCGAGCACGGTGGCTGAGCTGAACATCGGGCAGCCCACCGCGTCGCTGTAACCGAAGCCGTTGCGGCTGGAATAGCTCACATGCCAGTCCACCAGCTTGGCGCTGCGCAGCACGGGGCGCCCGCGATAGGTGAGATTGGAGATCTGGAGCCCGTCTGAGCTGGTGAGTATGTAGTCCAGGGTCCATCCGTCGCGCTCCAAACGGGTGGGCGACTTGCAGAAGCGCTCGAAGGCGTCCTGGATCTTGATGGACTCCTCGGTGACGGCCCCGCCGCGCACCTCGCCCAGCTCGGTCCAATGCACCCCGACCAGCTTCTCTTCGGTCAGGTCGACCAGAGCCCAGAGTGCACCGTCCTCCAGCAGGAAGGTGGGGGCGACGCACAGGTGGCGGGAGCGCTCGCAGGACGAGTCGTTCAAGGCAGTCTTGGTGTTGGCCATCTTGGCATCGGCCGCGGCGGGACGGAAACCCAACGCCGCGATGACCTGAGGGTCCCCGGTGGCGATCTTCAGCGCGCGTCGGGTGAGATGATCCGGCAGCTCGGCCTGGGCGCCGGGCTGGCGCATCAGTCGCACGACCGATCCGGCGGCGGTATCGACGATGGCCGAATAGGTGTTGTTGCGGGCAAAGTCGTAGATATCCACGCGCCAGCAGTCGGGGGCGGCGCAGACAGCCCCTTGGGGCACATCGGTCGGGCGCGCAGGGTAGACGCCGAAGACCTCGATGCGCAGGGGCGCACCGGTGCCCTCGTCGCGGGCGAAGGGTTGCAGGGTTGGGTGTGCGATCGCCAGACTCTGGGCCCTGGCCTGCGGGTCTGGAAGCGCACCCGGAAGGGGGGCGATGGCGGCCGCGGCGCCTGTTGCGGCAGCGCCCGAAGCGCCGGTCGCGGCTGCGGTAGGGGGCACGGCTGTCTCCTCGCCAAGGGATGGCTGGGCCAGCAACGGCAGCAGCGCCGCGCAGAGTGCCGCGATGCAACGGACTGTGCCCCGACGACGCCCCGGGCATGGGGTCGGCTCAGACATCGACATTTCCTCTTGGGCACCCTGGGGCGCGACTGCTCGATAGGGGCGTTAAGGTATCATCTGTCAGGCGGGGGCAGGCAAGGCGAGGACCAAACCCTCTGCCGCCGACGCCGGCACCACCGATCGTCCCCGCGCTTGTCCAGATTCGGGAGACCCTGCGCGTGAAGCTGTCCGTCGCCCACTGGGCGCGCCTATCGTTGGCGATGGCCTTGATTGCAGGGGTCCGGGGGCTGGCAGCAGCCGGTCCGACCTTGACCGCCGTAGCGGATACCCGCTCCCCCGGCGGAGATACCACTTATACGGGCGAGATCGACCGGCAGGCCTATTCACACCCGGCGACCAATCTGCACGCAGACCGCAGTGCGGACTTCGAGGTCGGCAGGGGGCTGTTCAAACGTCGCTGGGTCGCCGCCCCGGCCTCGGTGCCGACCGCCGCCGAAGGGCTCGGACCGCTGTTCAACGCACGCTCCTGCGACGAATGTCACACCGACGCCGGTCGCGGCCATCCGATCGACGCCACGGGGGCCGGTACCCGCTCCATGGTCGTGCGTCTCGCACGCCCGCCTCGCACTGAAGCCGAGCGTCACGCACTCGCCTCGGGCCGGATCAAGGTCGTGCCGGACCCCACCTACGGCGCCCAGATCCAACCGCTGGCCATCGCCGGCCAGGTCGGCGAGGGGCAGCCGATCGTCGCCTGGCAGGAGCGGCCGGCGACACTGGGCGACGGGTCGCGGGTCTGGCTGCGCGCACCGAGCCTGAGCGTCCGGGATCCGGTTGACGGCCCACTGGACCCGGAGACCCAATTGGCTGCCCGGGTCGCACCGGCACTGGTCGGGCTCGGCCTACTGGAGTCGATCGACGAGTCCGATGTCCTGTCGCGCGCGGACCCCCAGGATGCAGACGGCGACGGCATCTCCGGTCGACCGCACCGGGTCTGGAGCCAGCCGGATCGGCGGCATCGGCTCGGCCGGTTCGGCTGGAAGGCGTCCGAGGCGACCCTGAACGACCAGATCCAGGCTGCATTCAGCCTGGATCTGGGGGTTTCGGTCCCGCTGCACCCGGCGAGCACCGGGGATTGCACCGGCACCCAGACGGCTTGCCGGCAGGCCCGCTTCGGCGGCGACGCCCAGGGGCTCGAGGCCGATGGGACGGCAGTGGCGGCAGTGGTCTTGCATACGCGCAACCTTGCGGTCCCTAAGCGCCGCACCCCGAACGACCCGCGGGTCGTGGCCGGCGAGGCGCTGTTCCTCGGCATCGGCTGCGCCAGGTGCCATCGCCCGAGCTTCGTCACAGGCGCGGATACAAGACACCCGGAGCAGTCCGGACAGCGGATCTGGCCTTACACCGATCTACTGCTCCACGACCTGGGCGACGGGCTTGCCGACCGGCTGCCCGAGGGGGAGGCGAGCGGACGCGAATGGCGCACGGCACCCCTGTGGGGAATCGGGCTGACCCAGACGGTCAGCGACCACGGACTCTTTCTGC
The DNA here is from genome assembly GCA_963780725.1 of uncultured Gammaproteobacteria bacterium. GTDB lineage: Bacteria > Pseudomonadota > Gammaproteobacteria > Chromatiales > Chromatiaceae > Thiodictyon. Next base: position 949,456 of record CAWACV010000001.1, on the reverse strand, counting down.
ACGACGGGCGTGCGCGGGGACTCGTCGAGGCCATCCTCTGGCACGGCGGCGAGGCCCAAGGCAGCCGGGACGCCTTCGCCGCACTCCCGCAAGGCGAGCGCGATCGCGTCCTGCGATTCCTGGAATCCTTATAACGGGCGCGAGATCGGGTTCTATCCGGATCCACGCCTAGCCCGCGCAGCCGCTCGGCCATTCGTGTCCCAGGGCGAGCGGCTGCGACGCATCCATCTGCCCGGACCCATCGCCACCGCAGTAGATCTGCTGGCGGCGATCTCGGCAATGCGCCGCGGCCGAGATGACAAGGATTAGCGGCTCCCAGGCTTCAAGGCGCGTAGGTGCCGTAGTAGCCCTGACAGGCCCGCGCATCGTTGACGCTAATGACGCCGTCGCCCGTGCAGTCGCCGCTATTGGCCGAGTTGGGCGTCACCTTCCTTCCCCGCATCCGGTTGATCTGCAGAATGTCCGCCTGATCGGTCTTGCCGAAGGGCGCAACCACGTCGCAGATCACGGTGCAGGACAGCGGCTCTTGGTAAAACCCAAAGTCGGCCGTCAGGTTGACGTTGGTATCCGGCAGATTGCCCGTATAGACACCTGCACCCGACTCACCCGCGGGCTCGCCGCCAACCCCTAGGTCAAAGACGACGCTACTCACGCCCTGGCTGGATGGAGTACCGCCGTCGATGCCGTTCTCGTCGCCGTTATCGTCGATGGCCGTGTCGCCGCCCGCACCGGTGGAGGAGCTCAGCCCCGCCAGATCGCCGCCGGTCGCGAGCTCTTCCTTCGGGATATGCACGAAATAGCGGCCCTCGGGCAGATTACCGAACAGGTAGAAGCCCCCGCCGCCGGTCGTGGTCGTGCGGTACGGGTTGACAGTCTCCGGATTCTCCCCTTCGAAGAACAGCTCGACCGTCACCCCGTCGATGCCGTACTCGGTCGCGCCGGGCTCGAAGCGTCCGTCGCCGTCGCCGTCGCGGAAGACGATATTGCCGATGGCTACCAGGGTCTGGGCCGGGACGATGAAACCGAAGTCGTCCGTAGCGTTTACGCTGTCGCTCGGTAGCGCGCCCGTGTAGCCCGTCTGGTCGTCGGTCGTCGGCGACCCGCCGACCGTCAAGGAGAAGGTGTTAGAGCGCACGCCGCTGGAGGCCGGGTTGGGGCTGTCGATGCCGTTCTCGTCGGTGTCGTCGTCGGCAGACTGATCGGCGCCGGCATCGACAGTGCTCAGTAGACCCGCCAGCGGACCGCTTGCCCCGAACGCACCGGACGGAATCTGGACGTAGTAACTACCCTCGGCCAAGTAGTCGAAGTAGTAACGGCCGTTCCCGTCGGTGAGCGTGTTGGAGACAAAGGCGCCGTTGCCGTCGTAAAGCTCGACCGTGACGTTGGCAATGCCGACCTCAGCGCCGTCGACGATCCCGTCGTTTGCCAGGCCGCCGCCCGCGCCGTTGTCCAGCCAGACCCGGTTGCCGATGGCCACCAGGGTCGCCGTCGGATCGATCAGACCGAAGTCCGCCGTAGCGTTGACGCTGTTGTCCGGCAGGTTGCCCGGGTAGAAATCCTGGTTTTCCAACGTCTGCTCGGTCCCAGGCTGAAGGTTGAAGGTATTGGAGCGAATACCGTTCACCGCAGGGCTGGCGTCGTCGATGCCGTTTTCGTCCCCGGTATCGTCGGTGGTCTCTTGCCCGCCGCCGCCCGTGCTTGAGAAGAGCCCCGCCAAGCCGCCGCCCTGGAATTCGCCCGCCGGCAGCTTCGCGTAGTACTGGCCGGGCGGCAGGTCGTCGAAGTAGTAATAGCCGCCGTTGGCCGTGACGGTCGTCCTGACCAGGGCATTGCCACTGTTGAAGAGTTGCACCGCGACGCCGTCGATGCCGAGCTCGCTGCCACTCAGAACGCCGTCGTTGGCATCCCCAGTCCCGGCGCCGTTATCCAGCCAAACGCGATTGCCGATCGCCACGTTGGTCGTCACCGGGTTGTAGAACCCGAAGTCGTTGGTGGCATTGACGTTGGCATCCGGCAGCACGCCCGGGTAGTCGGTCTCGTCGTCGGCCGTGGCCTCCACTCCCACGCTCAGCGTAAAGAGGTTGGAGCGAATGCCGTTGGTCGCTGCGTCGGCGTCGTCGATGCCGTTCTCGTCGCCGCCCTCATCGGTTGTCTCGTCCTTCGCTGCGCTATCGGTAGAGCTCAGAAGCCCAGCCAGCGGCTCGCCCACCCCGAGCTCGGTGGCCGGAATCAGGACGTAATAGTCTCCCTCGGCCAGGTTGTCGAACCAGTAGCGCCCGTTGGCGTCGGTCGCCGTGGCGCCGATTAAGCGGTTGTCGCTGTCGTAAAGCTGTACTTCGACGTTCGCGATGCCGACCTCGCTGCCGGAGAGGATGCCGTCGTTGGCGTCCCCGCTGCCAGCACCGTCGTCCAACCAGACGCGGTTGCCGATGGCCACCAGTGTGGCAGCCGGAACCACCAGCCCGAAGTCCGCCGTGGCATTGACGCTGTTGTCAGGCAGAGCACCCGGATAGAAGTCATCGTCCTCGCCCGTCGGCTCGGTCCCCGGCTGGAGGTTGAAGGTATTGGAGCGAATCCCGTTCAGCGCCGGGTTGGGATCGTCGATGCCGTTCTCGTCCCCGCTCTGGTCGGTGGTCTCGTCCGTGCCCGCACCGGTGCTGGAGAACAGCCCCGCCAGCGTCTTGCCGGTGCCCAGCTCGCTCGCCGGCAGCTTCGTGTAGTACTGACCGGGCGGCAGGTCGTCGAAATAATAGTAACCGCCGTCCGCCGTCACGGTGCTGTCGATGAGGGTGTTGGCACTGTTGTACAGCTCCACTGCTACACCGTCGATACCGACCTCGCCTCCGTTGAGGATGCCGTCGTTGGCGGTGCCCGCGCCGTTATCCAGCCAGACGCGGTTGCCGATGGCCACGTTGGTCGTCAGCGGGTTGTAGAACCCGAAGTCGACGGTGGCGTTGACGTTGGCGTCAGGCAGCAGACCCGTATAACCGGTCTCGTCGTCGTCCGTGGTCTCCCCGCCCACAGTTAGGGTGAGGGTGTTGGCGCCGATACCGCTGGTCGCCGGCGCGGGTGCGTCGATGCCGTTCTCGTCGGCGCCCTCGTCCGTAGCCTCGTCCTTCGCCGTGCTGTCGGTGGAGCTGAACAGACCCGCCAGCGGTTTACCGCTACCGAGCTCGCTGGCCGGGATATGGACGGTGTAGTCGCCCGCAACCAGGTTGTCGAACCAGTAGCGACCGTTGGCGTCGGTCAGGGTGTCGTCGATCAGGTTATTGCCGCTGTCGTACAGCTCGACCTTGACCCCGACGAGTCCAGCCTCGCTGCCGTCAAGCTTGCCGTTATTGGCGACGCCGCCACCCAATCCGTCGTCCAACCAGACGCGGTTGCCGATGGCCACCAGGACCGCCGCCGGGTCGATGAACCCGAAGTCGTTGGTCGCGTTGACGTTGGCATCGGGTAGCACACCCGCATAGCCGGTCTGGTCCTCGCCCGTCTGCTCCCCACCCAGGACCAGGGTGAAGGTGTTGGAGCGAATGCCGTTGGTCGCAGCCGACGGATCGTCGATGCCGTTCTCGTCGACGCCCTGGTCGCTGGTTTCGTCCGCACCCGCACCGGTCGTGCTAATGCGCCCGGCCAATGGCTGACCGACCCCAAACTCGCTGGCGGGGATCACCACGTAGTAGTCGCCCGGGACCAGGTTGTCGAAATAATAGTGGCCGTTGGCATCGGTGGCGGTGCTGCCGATCTGCACGTCGCTGCCGTTATAGAGCAAGACATCGAGACCCGGCACACCCGGCTCGGTGCCGTTGCGGATGCCGTCGTTGGCCGTCCCGCCGCCCGAGCCGTCGTCGATCCACACCAAATTGCCAAGCGCCACTGCCTGGACATCGAGGGTCGCAGTCGCCGGGGTCTGGTTAGGTCCGGCGTCGGTGACGAGACCGCTGGCGGGGATCAGATTCTGGTTGCTGCCGGCTTGGGCGCCGGTGACCGCAACCTGTATGGTGCATCCTCCGGCCGGGATGCTGGCCCCGCTGGCATAGACGATGGTGTTGGTACCGGACACCGCCGTGACGCTGCCCAGGTTGCAGGTCCCGGCCAGGCCATTCGGGGAGGCCACCTTGAGCACGCCGGGCAGGGTGTCGATCAGGTTCGATTCGAGCGCGATGGCACTGGCGTTAGAGTTACCCAGCGTAATGGTCAACATGGAGGACTCGCCCACGATGACGGTATTAGGGGCAAACGCCTTGGTCAGCGTTGGCGGTTGCAGGACCCTGAGGGTGTGCGTCGCCGGGGCCGTGTTGGTGCCCCCTTCGGTGGTCACCAAGGCGTTTTCGGCAATGACGTTGGGGTAAGCACCGGGGGTATTGGTCACCACGTCCGCCCGGAAGGTGCAACTGCCGCTGGCCGGGATGGTCCCGTTGGTCAGGGCGATGCTGGTGCCCGCCACTGGGGCCGACACCGAGCCGCCGCCACAGTCGGTCGATGCATTGGCCGGATCGGCAACGGTCAAACCCGCCGGAAGGTTGTCGGTCAGCACCGCTCCGCTCAGGGTCTGGGCGTTCGCGTTGGCGATGGTCACCGTCAGGGTGGATACCTGGCCGGCCTTGACCACGGCCGGGCTAAACGCCTTGGCGATGACCGGCGGATCCAGCACGTTCAGCGATGCGATGCCATCGAAACTATTCTTGAAGCCCTCGTTGGAGGTGGCCGTGTCCTTGGGGATGATGTTGGTATAGACGCCAAGCGCGGACGCCGTCACGTCGACATACACAAAACAGCTAGACCCCGCACCGATGGTTGCGCCGGATAGCGTCAGCGAGTCTGCGCCGGACGCTGCGGTCAATGTACCGTTAGTACAGTCGGTGCTGGCATTGGGCGTAGGCGCCACGGTCAGTCCGCTCGGCAGCGAGTCGGTGAAGCTCACGCCGGTGAGCGTCGGGGTCGTGGAGAGCGGGTCCAAAGTGCTCGTGAGACGAATCGCCAGCCGTGCAGTCTGCCCGACTGTGATGTTGGTGGGGCTGAAGCTCTTTGCAGCACCCAAGCCTTGGAGTGTCGAAAGGGTCGCCGTGGTCGCAAGGCTGTTGGTATAGCCCTGGGTCGTGGTAATGGCCGAGGCCGGTATCGTGTTAACCAGATTGAGGAATTTGGTCGATGTTGTGGTCACATAGACCGAACAGGTTGAGTTCGCGGGCAGCGTCGCCCCGGAGAGTCTCACCGAGGTCCCGCCCGGCGCGGCGGTGACCACGCCGTTGGCACAAGTGGTGCTGGTGTTGGGCACCGCATAGACCTCGATCCCGGTCGGCAAATTGTCGGTAAAGGTCAAATTGTTCGCACTCGATGGCGAGCCGATCGGGTTGGTGACATCGATGCGCAGCACCGAGGGCTGGCCGCCGGTGACAAAGATCGGATCGAATGACTTGTTGATGCCGATGCGGGTGGCTGTATTCCGCGTCAGGGTCGCGGCGATGCTGGCGGTGTTTTGGGTACCTTCCGCGCTGGCGATGTTTCCGACCGGGATGGTGTTGGTCCAGTTGCCTGTGGTTGCGCTGCCGCCGGCCACCACATCGAACAGGAACCGGCAATTACCGCCGGCGGGTATGGTGGCGCCGGTCAAGCTGGCCACGCCAGCGCCAGGGACTGCTGCGATGACCGGAGAGCCCGAGCAGGTGGTGGTGGCGTTGGCCGGGTTGGCGACGGTCAGGGTTCTCGTCCCGGTCGGCAGGGGGTCCGCGATCGACACATTGGTCAGGGCCGCCGGTGTGGGATTGTTGACCTGGATTGTCACGCGCGAGACACCTCCTTTCGCCACTGCGGTCGGCGAGAAGGTCTTGGTGCCGGTGAGTCCGGATGTCACGGTCAGATTGGCCGTAGCTTCGGTCGGGTTGGTCGCCCCGCCATTGCTGGTCAGTGCCCCGGCCGGGATGATATTGGTGTGGGCGCCGACGGTGTTGCCAACCGCGTTGACCGTGAAGCTGCAACTACCGTTGCCAGGAATGGTGGCACCGGCAATGCTCACGCTGCCACTACCAGGGACTGCGGTGACCGCCCCACCGCAGGTGTTGGTTGGGTTGGGGGTCGGCGCCACGACCACAGGTCCGGGCGAGGTGGGCAGGGTGTCGGTCAGGGCGGCACCTGCGATTGGCGATGCCGTGCCGTTGGTCAGGGTCACCGTCAGGGTGGACGGCTGGCCTTGGGCAACGGACGCGGGGCTGAATGCCTTGGACACAGAGACCGCCCCGATCGCCGTCACATTGACCGCGACCGAATTGGTGTTGGAGATCCCGCCGTTCCCGGCGACACCGCCCACCGGGATCGCATTGGTGAAGACTGCGCCGTTGGCGGCTGCGGCCGGCAGTGTGACGGGGATGCTAATGGTGCAGGTCCCCGCATTGCCCCCGCTCCCGCCGGCCACGGTCCCGCCGGTCCAGGTCACCGCCGCGACCCCCGCCGCGCCGGAGAAGGTGCCGCCGCTGCATCCGACACCGAGGGTTGCGCCGGGGGCCGTCACCCTCATCTGATTGCCGGCCACAAGGGGCAGGTTATCGGTGAACGCGACACCCCCCAATACCCCAGCCGACCAGTTGCGGAGGGTCACCGTGAAGATCGTCGTCTCGCCCGGCGCCACGGTGTTGTCGCTGACGATCTTATCCACGGTGAGCTGCGAATTGACCTTCAAGGTCGCGCTGGCGACGGGCACCGGCAGGGGACTCGGCGACACCAGGGAATTGGTGATAACCGTGTCCGGTCCAGTATTCGCGGTGCTGTTCGGGTAGCTCCCGGCTGCCACCGCAGTAACCGGAACAACGATGGTGCAGCGACGATTCGCTGCAGTGGTGCTACTCGCGCCGGTGGCCGCGCCCACGAGCGTCACGGTGCTACTCCCGGCAACCGCGGTCAGGGTGCCCGCCGTACCGGTCGTGCAGGTCACCGTCTTGGTTCCGGCCGCGGCCACCAGAAGGCCAGCGGGCAGGTTGTCCGTAAACTTATTGATTAGCAGCCCGACCGTTGCGCTTGCGCTGTTGTTGATGACGATCGACAGACTACCGGTCTGTCCCGCCCGCAAGGTCGTCGGACTAAACGACTTGGTCACGGTCACCGGACTGCTCACGGCGATGGATCTGCTAAAGGCGGCGCTGGTCAGCCCGCGCGTGTTGCCGATGGCGTTGGCGGGGATCTGGTTGTTGAAGCTCTGGGAAAGGCCCGCGATCATGCTCACCACCGCCTTGGCGGTCAGAGTGCAGGTGCCGCCGGCGCCGATCCTACCCCCGGTCAGGGTCATGGCGCTCGCCCCTGCGGCGGGTGCGAAGGTACCGTTCGCGGCCCCGGTGCCGGTACAATTGACAGTCGCGTCAGGGGTGGTCGCTACCACCATTCCAGCGGGCAGATTGTCCGTAAAGCTGGTCAGCGGCAGTGTGCTATTCGGATTGGGGTTGGTCAGAACGATGTTGATCGTGAATGGCTGGCCAACCAGACCAGCGGTCGGGGTGTAGGTCTTGACGCCGGTCGGCGGACTCAGACCCCGTACCGACAAGGTCGCGACCGCATTGGTGGTGTTGGCGATGGTTACCCCGCCCTCCAGGGCTTGGAAACCGCTAACCGACCCGCCTGGGGTAAAGCCGTTGCTGGGCCCATCTTTCGGGATGGTGTTGATCCAGTTGCCGACGGCGGTCGAGACCACGTCCAGCTCGAAATAACACAAACCGTCTGTACCGGAGGCGGCCGGAACCGTGCCTCCCGTCAGGACGATCTGGGAGGTCCCCGGGATCGCCGTCACGCCGGTGAAGCCGCAGGTGTTGGCGGCGTTGATCGGATTCGCAATCTTGATGTTCGCCGGGAGATTGTCCGTCACCGCGGCGGCGGTCAACGGGACCAGCGAGCTGTTGCCTACCGTGATGCGAAAGCGACTGATGTCGCCAGGATCGACCGTTGCCGGCGTAAACTGCTTATTGACGGTCGCGGTGGCCAGTGCCTCGGAGGTCCAGCCCAAGGCACCGGACAGCAGCAGCAAGACGAGGACGGGATGGATCGTCGCCCTTAGACTTTGGCCCCAACCGATTAGAGCGCTTAGCCGCAATCGAGTAGATTCGCTCGCGGGCTCCTTGTTTTTCCGATCCTCCCGTCGGTACCCACTTTGGCTTCGTAGCGGTAAGCAGCGCGTCGGCGCAGATAGAAAGCCTGATTCCAGGTCGTTCGGTCGCATCGTTATTTCCTTGTCGTCTGTGCATCGGATCTTGGCTTGCTCGTTCGCAGACTGAACGGTCGATTCGCATAAGCACGCCCAAACGACAAGGGCAGGCCCACGCATGCCTCCGTTGAGCTGCGGCCGTTACGTCACTCGCAAGGGGCTTCGTCAGGCCCCCGTCCGTAGAGAGCCTTGCCGGCCGCTACGTCGAACGGCAAAGAGACTATCACCAGGTTCGAGGGAGAATCTGTGACTCATTGGGGACAAAACGATCGGCTCGCGGACTCCAGTTGGACGGGCTTGCAGGCCCTGGCCGAGTCGTTATAGCGTGATCCACTGGCTGTCGCAGTTGGGGAGCGCACAGCGCTTGCCGAGCCCTTTACTGCGCTTGGACAGCGAGACCACCCGGCAGGGCATTGAATCCCCTCGCCCTGACTCCAACTCTGAGATGACGAGAAACCGACTTTTCCGCTTGGGCTTGAGGAGACGTTTCGATGACAAGCGCCGCTGTGACGGTACGCGTAGACGGTGATGGCTTTCTGATCGATCGGGACGACTGGAGCGAGGAGATCGCGGTCGATCTGTCCAACGCGGACGGGTTCGAGATGACCGAGCAGGTCATGGGGCTCATCCGCCAGGCCCGCGCCATGTACGAGGAGGACGGCGTGGTGCCCCCGATCCGCATCTTCGCGAAGAAGCAGGGGGTCTCCACCAAGGACCTCTACGACATCTTCAAGAAAGGCCCCATGAAGCTCGTTTGCAAGTGGGGCGGGTTGCCAAAGCCGACGGGGTGCGTTTAAGGGCCAAGGGCCAAGGGCCAAGGCTGTCGACCTTGATCGTTCGGCGATCAAGGCCAGACTTAGCCCTTGGCCCTTGGCCCTTCCCCACTATACCTCCCCGCGGTTGTAATCCGGCTGAGCGGTGATCTTATGGATGCTGAGGTCGGCGCCGAGATACTCGGCCTCCTGGCTCAGTCTGAGCCCCATGATCGCCTTGACCGCCCCGTAGATCGCAAACCCGCCGCCGAAGGCGATCAGGACCCCGGCCAGGGTGCCCGCTAGCTGGGCGCCGAAGGTCACCCCCCCGACCCCGCCGAGCGCCTTGAGCCCGAAGATCCCGGCCGCGATCCCGCCCCATACCCCGCACAGCCCATGGAGCGGCCAGACTCCCAGCACGTCGTCGATCCGCCAGCGATTCTGGGTGAGCGTAAAAGCAACGACGAAGAGCGCGCCGGCCACAGCCCCGGTGACCAACGCCCCAATCGGGTGCATGAGGTCTGAGCCCGCGCACACTGCCACCAGCCCGGCCAGGGGTCCGTTGTGCAGGAAGCCTGGGTCGTTCTTGCCGACCACCATCGCCGCCAGGATTCCGCCGACCATGGCCATCAGCGAGTTCACCGCCACCAGCCCGCTCACCGCCTGAACCGTCTGGGCAGACATGACGTTGAACCCGAACCAACCCACGGTGAGCGTCCAGGCACCCAGCGACAGGAATGGGATGGACGACGGCGGATGTGCGGTCACGCCCCCGTCGGCGCGGTAGCGGCCCTGACGCGGCCCCAGCAGCAGCACTGCCGCCAGTGCGATCCAGCCGCCCACCGCATGCACCACTACGGACCCGGCGAAGTCGTGGAAGGGCGCCCCGAAGATGCCCTTCACCGCTTCCTGGACCCCGAAATTGCCGTTCCACACGATCCCCTCGAAGAAGGGATAGAGCAGTCCGACGATCAGAAAGGAGGCGAGCAGCTGTGGATAGAAGCGCGCACGCTCGGCGATCCCGCCCGAGACGATGGCCGGGATGGCTGCGGCAAAGGTCAGCAGGAAGAAGAACTTGACGAGCGCATAGCCGTTGCCGATCTGTAGTGCGGCGGCGTCGGAGAAGAAATGAACCCCGTAGGCGATACCGTAGCCGATGAAGAAATAGGCGATGGTGGAGATGGCGAAGTCGCTCATGATCTTCGCCAGGGCGTTGACCTGATTCTTGGCCCGGACCGTCCCCACCTCCAGGAAGGCGAAGCCCGCGTGCATGGCCAGCACCATCACGGCGCCGATCAGGATGAAGAGTACGTCGGTACCCGCCCTAAGCGTTTCGATTGATTCCATCTGGTTGACCTCTTGAACAAAATCGGTGCAGCCAGAAGCAGGAATCATGCCCAGAACAAAAGGGCGGTCCGGGATGCACGGATGGGCATCCAACTGCGCAAACGATGCTGAATCCAGGGTAAATCGCCGATGCACGGCAGGCGGAGGATAAGTACATCCGCTCGGGGAGACCGCTGGGCACGCACCGCCATCGCGCGGACGCACCGGCACGGTGCATCAGTAGAGCGGCCCGGGCTTGGGCTCCTGCACCGGCTTGGGGAGACGCCGGATCGCCGCCGACACATCCTTGCTGAAGGCCCCGAGTGCGGCACTCATGGCGGAGATCAGGGCCGATCCGTCGCGCGGCTCCGCAAGCGGCTGGCGATAAGCGGTCTCGTGGACCGCAAGCGCCTGCTCCAGGAATGGATCGAGCACCGCCCACCGGACCTTGAGCACCGCCTCGCCCGCTGGTGTGCCCTCGAAGGTCAGCACGTCGGCAGTGACGCGGAAGTCCAGCGGATAGCGGACCTCGCTCGGGAAGATCACGATCCGGCTGGTGCCGACCAGATAAGAGAGGTTCTCGCTCCACACCCGCAGGAAATCGTCCTGAATGGTGCCCCCCCAGCGCCGATACTCGTCCAGGGATAGCCGGTTGCCGGAGTCCCGCGAGACGATCTGAGGCCGGTCCAGAAAGGCCGGGAAGGTGACCGGGCCCAGGCCGATCCCCAAATCGCCCCCCGCCGGGGCGGCTTGGCCCGCCGCGGCCGGCAGCGGCGCGAGGGTGAAGAAGCTCGCAGGGGGCGAGGTGGTGCAGCCGGCGGCCAGGCACAATCCGGCGACGGCTAGCCCCGCAAAGACCGCGCGGACCCTCATCGGCCGCCCCCCTTGCCCTTCAGCAGTGCCTCGGGGTGTCGCTCCAGATAATCCGCCATCACCCGCACCGAGCGCGCAGCCGCGGACAGCTCCTGGAACATCTTGCGCATCTCGATATAGAGGGGGGAGTTCTCGGCCACGATATCCTCGGCGCTCTTGAGCGTAGAGGTCGCTTGGGTCAGCGTGGCGCTGAGCTCGGGTGCGACTGCGACGTTGAGTCGGTCTGCGGTCTTACGCACCTCGGCCAGCGCCGACTGGGCCTGGGAGATTGCCCCCGCAAGCTCCGGCGAGCCGACCACCCGATTAGCATGGGCCAGGGTCTCCCCCAGGTCCTTGCCGATTTGTTCGATCGGCAGACCGTCCACCTTCTCCAGGATACTGGTCACCCGGGTGGCGACCAGCTCCAAGGCGGCCGGAACCGTCGGCAGGACCTCATAATCCCCGGAGCGCGTGACTGTCTCCGGGGGCACATTCTTGTGAAAATCCAGATCCACATAAAGCTCGCCGGTGAGCAGGCTACCGGGCTTAAGCTGGCCCCGCAGACCCATGGCGACCAGGCGCTCGATCACGTCCACCCCCGCGAGCTTGCGGCCGTCTCCGCGAATACCCACCCGGTCCGGCTCGATCTCGATCAATACCGGGATGTGGAACTCGAAGTCCTCCACGCTGAACTTGAGCTGTACGTCCAGCACCTGCCCCACTGCGATCCCCCGCAGCAGCACCGGGGCGCCGACATCGAGGCCCCGTACCGAGCCTTGAAAATACAGCAGGTAACGCTCCTTCTTGGCATAGGTCTTGGCATGGGCCTGGTCGCGGGTCGGGTAGAGCGGAAAGACCTCGTCCGGGTCGGCTGGAGCACGGTCCGCGTCGATGGTGTCTGGGGTATCGAACGAGACCCCGCCAATCAGCACCGCGAGCAGAGACTCGGTATCCACCTGGACCCCGTTGGCTGTGATGGAGAAATCCAACCCGCTCGCGTTCCAGAACCGGGTGTGCTTGAGGACCGCCGAGTCGTGGGGGGCTGAGACGAAGATCTCGATTTCCACCGCCCGGCCGTCCGGCTCGAGCTGGTAGCCGACCACCTGGCCCACCTGGATCTGGCGGTAATAGACCGGCGAGCCGATGTTCAGCGACCCGAGCGTCGCGGAGCGCAGCACGAATCGCTTGCCGGCCTCCAAGGTGGTGAAGAGCGGCGGCTCCTCCAGGCCCACGAAACCACGCGCCGACTTCCCCTCGGTGACCGGATCGATGGCGATATAGGCCCCGGAGAGCAGCGTCTCCAGGCCCGAGACCCGGCTCGCCGTGACCCGCGGACGCTCCACCCAGAAGCGCGTGTTCTCGGTGAGATAGCGGCCCGAGCCGTACTTGAGCCGGGCCGTTACCCGCACCGTCTTGAGGTCCGGATTCAAATCGATGGCGGTCACCTCCCCCACGTCCACATCCTTGAATCGGACCTTGGTCTTGCCGGCCTGAAGCCCGGTGGCGGAGTCGAAATCGATGCGGATCACAGGACCCTGCTCGGCGAAGGTCTTGTAGGCGAGCCAGCCGCCGATCAGGAGCGCCACCAGAGGGATCAGCCAGATGATCGAGACCCGGCTGCGCCGCACCGCGATCGCCTGGGGGATCTCGTCAAGCGGCTCGCCCGGGGGCTCGTGCGTCTGTGACATGGTGCTGTAGCGGATCTCGTTGCGGTCGGTGCCCCCGACCGGTCTCCAGTCCGTCCCAGATCAGCCTGGAATCGAACGACATGGCGGCCAGCATGGTAATGACGACCACCGCGCAGAAGAACACCGCGCCCGCCTCCGCCTCGATACTGGCCAGGTTCCCGAGCCGCACCAGGGCCACCAGGATGGTGACCGCATACACATCCACCATCGACCAGCGCCCGATGGTCTCGATGATGCGATAGAGCCGGGTACGCTCCCGCGGTCGCCAGGTCGAGCGGGTATGTACCGAAAGCAGCAGATAGACCAGGATCAGGATCTTCAGCAGAGGCACGAAGACACTGGCCACAAAGACGATCGCCGCCAGCGGCCACATGCCGTGGGTCAGCAGGAACACCACGCCGCTCAGGATGGTATCCGATTGGCTGCGCCCGAGCGACGTGACCGTCATGATGGGCAGGACGTTCGCCGGCACATAGAAGACGATCGCCGCCAGTGTCAAGGCCCAGGTGCGCTGGAGACTCTCGGGCTTGCGATGGTAGAGCACATGGGTGCAGCGCGGGCAGCGCAGGTGCCGTCCATCCTCGAGCGCGGCCTTACGGGGCACGACCAGCTCGCAGACATCGCAGCCGATGTGGTCCTCGCCCGGGCCGAAGTGGCTATCCAGGGGCCGCTCCAGGTCCGCAGCGACCGGAACCCGCGACCACACCAAATCCGGGTCCAGGGACGCCTGGGCCGCCGCCAGGACCAAGATCAGCACCGCAAAGGCGAAGAGCGAGGTCCCTGGAACGATGGCCGCCATCTCCGAGAGCTTGACCGACGACACCAGGATGCCGAGCATGAAGACATCCATCATGCCCCAAGGGGTCAGGGTGCGCACGAAGCGGAACAGGGTCGGCAGCCAGGGCGGCATCCGGTCCAGGGTCAGCGGGATCAGCACCACCAGCAGCAGGGCCAACTGGAGCCCCGGGGCCAGCACGCTGGTGAAGCCGACCACCGCGGCGATCTCCCACTTGCCCTGGGCATAGAGATTCTGGATGCCGGTCAAGAGCGTCGTCTGGGTGAGCTGCCCCTGCATCTCGAACGACAGAAATGGGAACCCGTTCGCCACCGCGAAGAGCACCAGCCCCGCCAGGGTCAGGGCCAGAGTCCGGTTCAGACTGTCCGGCCGGTCCCGATGCAGCACGCAGCCGCAGCGCACGCATTCCGAGGACCCCCCTTGGGGCAACGGCGGATTGCGCTGGAGCAGGCCGCATTCTTTGCACTCGGTGAGACGGTCTAACATGAAGTGGCGAGTGGCGAGTGGCGAGTGGCGAGTGGCGAGTGGCGAGTGGCGAGTGGCGAGTCTAAGCCCTAGGCGACCCGCGCTGCCAAGGTCCCCGCCCGGCAACGTGCGGTGGTACCAGCCTCCCCGGGTAGGTTAGGTTAGTGCCCAGCCGGAGACCGCAACGACAGCACTCCCCCTCGCCACTTGGCCCTCGCGACTCGCCACTTCTTCAAATGACCCGAATCGACTTCTACACCCTGGAGCCCGACAGTCCCGGCGACCGCTTCCTGCTCGTCTGCAGACTGGTGGAAAAGGCACGAGCCGCCGGGCTGCGGGTACTGATCCACTGCCCGGACGGGGAGCAGGCACGCCACCTGGACCGGCTACTCTGGACCTTCCGCCAGGACAGCTTCCTGCCCCACGGCATCGTCGGCCAGACGGACCTGGACCTGGGGCTCACCCCCATCCTGATCGGCGCCGACGGCACCCCGGACAGCGAGGATCAGGTGTTGATCAACCTGGCCAAGGATGTCCCGTCCTTCTTCAGCCGCTTCGAGCGGGTGTGCGAGACGGTGGACCAGGACCCGGCGGTGCGCGCCGCCGGACGGGAGCGCTTCCGCTATTACCGGGACCGCGGCTATCCGCTGGAGCACCGCCCGGTCCGGCTCCAGTCGGGCGAGCTCGACGGCTGGTAGACCAGACCGGCCGGCCTCGCCGACCGGTCTGGTCCGGCCCGCGCGGTCTCAGCGGCGGCGGCTGCGTCCGCCGTCTTGACCTACTCCGATTCTCGGCTATAGTCGAAAGATCAGGGCATTTTTTGATGCCCGTATCAGTAGAAATTATCGCTAATCGAGAACCGCCTGACGGAGTGGATGGACCATGACCAACGCAACCCCCCAGACCCTCGCACCCAAGACCCCGCGTCCCCTACCCCTGGACGCCGACGGATTCGTGGTAGACCCGGAGCTCTGGAGTCCGGGCATGGCCCGGGCCATTGCCCGCTTGGACGACCTGCGACTCACCCCGGAGCATTGGTCGATCGTCTACTATATGCGCGAGCGCCATCTGGCCTCCGGGGCCATCCCGTCGGTCTCCCAGGTCTGCCGCTCCCAGGGCTTGGACCGCAACGCAGTGCGCCGACTGTTCGGCTCCTGCCGGGAGGCATGGCGGGTGGCCGGGTTGCCGCACCCGGGGGAAGAGGCGCTGACCTATATGACCTGAATCGGCGAAAAGAACGCCACCCTCAACGCCCGGATCAAGTCAGAACAATCCGCGCAGATCGAGCGCAACGCCCGGCAGTGACTCGATCTCGACGCGGGCTCGATGGAGGCTGCAATTGCGGTGGACATCGAAGCTGTCTCCTCCTCGGGTGACACCTCAGGTTAGCCCAGCGGCCCTCTTCGGGAAAGGACGACGGGCACTCACAGGGTCGCGATCGTCACCCCATACACGCCTCCAATCACCACCACCTCGTCCTCCCCCTTGAGCATCCCAGGAAGCAGTTTATTGCAGAAGAAGATCTTGGCCAGCGGTACCCGCGCGGTTAGCAGATAGTCGCCGAACTCGTCCGCACGCTCGCGCTCTGTGGTGAAGCTATTGAGGTTGTTGAGCAGCACTAATTGGGTGCCGTCCGGCTCGCGCCCCAAGACCGCGTGCTCGCCCATGCGGTTGATGCCCCGGTGGACGCTCAGGTGGGTCACCCCGGGGTGCTGGCGCGCCAGCTCGTACTGGCAGTAGGTGTAGAGCAAATCGAGCTGATGCTCCAATGCGTTGGTCGCATAGAGCCCGCGGGCGGCCTCGGCCTGGAACGCCTGGTAGGCGTCGCTCCCGCGCCCGTCCAAGGCTCCGCCATGGTGTCTGGCCAAGAGCCCGAAGCGGGTCTCGGCCCAGTGCTTGAGGACTGCACCCTCCCGACCGTCGGAGTCGAAGGACCAGCCCCGCACCAGCCTCAGATAGTTGGCGTTGGCCCGGTATTTCTTGCGCCGCCCTGGCGTCAGTCCGGCTTCTTCCAGCTCCTCCAGACAGAAGCGCACTGTCATGTAGTCGACGAAGCGCAGTGCCCTGGCCCGGTGGTCGCCGATGGGATCCAGGTGCCGGAAGAGGTCCGCGTGGAAATCCCGCACCCCGTCGATCTCCAGGGCCACCGGATGCCGCTGGAATGCGAGGCTGCCCAGAATCCAGGCGGGCAGGTTGCAACGATTGATGGTGAGCTGGGCGCTCCGGGGCACGGTCACCGACGCCCTGATGGGTTGCTCGTCGTTGGCCGGATCGAAACCCGACTCTTCTCGTCTGTAATTATCCATACAGCCGCCGCTGCCTTGTCGTGGAAGCTACCAAGTCCCCGCGGCACACTTACAGCATCCATACTTTTGTTTTTTAAACATTTTCAGTGAGCAATCGGGTCTGGCATGGGGTTTGCTGATAGGCAGTCGAGCGAGATTTTTGTTCAACCGCTGCCACAGCGACCCACAGGAGACCCTACCCATGGCACTGCGTCAATGCGCCATCTACGGCAAAGGCGGAATCGGTAAGTCCACGACCACCCAGAATCTGGTGGCGGGACTGGCCGAGGCCGGCAAGAAGGTGATGATCGTCGGCTGCGACCCCAAGGCGGACTCCACCCGTCTGATCCTGCATGCCAAGGCCCAGAACTCCATCATGGAGATGGCGGCGAACGCCGGCAGCGTGGAAGACCTGGAGCTTGAGGATGTGCTGAAGGTCGGCTACCGCGGCATCAAGTGCGTGGAGTCCGGCGGCCCCGAGCCGGGTGTGGGCTGCGCCGGCCGCGGCGTTATCACCGCCATCAACTTCCTTGAAGAGGAAGGCGCCTACGAGGCGGACCTGGACTTCGTCTTCTACGACGTGCTGGGCGACGTGGTGTGCGGCGGATTCGCCATGCCCATCCGCGAGAACAAGGCTCAGGAGATCTACATCGTCTGCTCCGGCGAGATGATGGCCATGTACGCGGCCAACAACATCTCCAAGGGCATCGTGAAGTACGCCAACTCCGGCGGCGTGCGTCTGGCCGGCCTGATCTGCAACAGCCGTAACACCGCCCGCGAGGACGAGCTGATCATCGAGCTGGCCCGTCAGCTCGGCACCCAGATGATCCATTTCGTGCCCCGCGATAACGTGGTGCAGCGCGCCGAGATCCGCCGCATGACGGTCATCGAGTACGACCCCAAGGCCAAGCAGGCCGACGAGTACCGGACCCTGGCGCAGAAGATCATCGACAACAAGAACTTCGTGATCCCGACCCCGATCACCATGGATGCGCTCGAAGAGCTGCTGATGGAGTTCGGTCTGATGGACGAGGAAGACGAGTCCATCGTCGGCAAGAGCGCCGCCGAAGAGGCTGTGGCATAAAGGCTTAAGCGCCTGATAGCCCGCTGATTGCTTCGCCCCAACCCCTCTCCCGAGGGGCACGGGGATCGGATGAGATCCCAACGAGCGCCTTGTCGGCAGATTGGCCGCGGCGCCCTATTCGGAGAGCCACTATGGCGACATTGACTCGCGAAGAGACCATGGACCTGATTCAGGAGGTCCTGGAGGTCTATCCCGACAAGGCTAAGAAGGACCGGGCCAAGCACCTGGCTGTCAACGATCCCTCGGTCGAGCAGTCCAAGAAGTGCATCACCTCCAACCGCAAGTCCCAGCCCGGCGTAATGACGGTACGCGGCTGCGCCTATGCCGGCTCCAAGGGCGTAGTGTGGGGCCCGATCAAGGACATGATCCATATCTCCCACGGCCCCGTGGGCTGCGGTCAGTATTCCCGCGCCGGACGCCGTAACTATTATGTGGGCGTCACCGGTGTCAACACCTTCGGCACCATGAACTTCACCTCGGACTTCCAGGAGAAGGACATCGTCTTCGGCGGCGACAAGAAGCTCGCCAAGCTGATCGACGAGATCGAGGGCCTGTTCCCGCTCAATAAGGGCATCAGCGTCCAGTCCGAGTGCCCGATCGGTCTGATCGGCGACGACATCGAGGCGGTCTCCAAGAAAAAGGCCAAGGAGATCGAGAAGCCGATCGTCCCAGTGCGTTGCGAGGGCTTCCGGGGCGTCTCCCAGTCCTTGGGCCACCACATCGCCAACGACGCCATCCGCGACTGGGTCATCGGTAACCGCGACGGGGACGAGTCCTTCCAGACCACCCCCTACGACGTGGCCGTGATCGGCGACTACAATATCGGCGGCGACGCCTGGGCCTCGCGTATCCTGCTGGAAGAGATGGGTCTGCGGGTGGTCGCACAGTGGTCCGGCGACGGCACCCTCTCGGAGATGGAGCTGACCCCCAAGGTCAAGCTCAATCTCATCCACTGCTACCGCTCGATGAACTACATCAGCCGGTTCATGGAAGAGAAGTACGGGATTCCATGGATGGAGTACAACTTCTTCGGACCCACCAAGATCGCGGAAAGCCTCCGCAAGATCGCGGCCTTCTTCGACGAGACCATCCAGGCCAACGCCGAGAAGGTCATCGCCAAGTACCAGGCTGAATACGAGGCGGTTATCGCCAAGTACCGCCCGCGACTGGAAGGCAAGCGGGTGATGCTCTATGTCGGCGGCCTGCGTCCGCGCCACGTCATCGGGGCTTACGAGGATCTGGGGATGGAGGTGGTCGGCACGGGCTACGAGTTCGCCCACAACGACGACTACGATCGCACCATGAAAGAAATGGGCGACTCCACGCTGCTGTATGACGACGTGACCGGCTACGAGCTTGAAGAGTTTATCAAGCGCATCAAGCCGGATCTGGTCGGCTCCGGCATCAAGGAGAAGTACATCTTCCAGAAGATGGGCATCCCCTTCCGCCAGATGCACTCCTGGGACTACTCCGGCCCTTATCACGGCTACGACGGCTTCGCCATCTTTGCGCGCGATATGGACATGACCTGCAACAACCCCTGCTGGGGCAAGTTGAAGGCGCCGTGGCTGGACTCCGATGAGGTCCAGTCGCAGCATCAGGCCCAGGCCAGCGCCTGATGCAGTCCCCGGGTGCGCCCCGCGCACCCGTATGAAGGTCCGCGAGAGTGCGCCCGGCGCACCCTACCAGATTCCAGCATGCCGTCGTCCGCAGATTAGCGGCGCGGCCGGAGAGCAGCAATGAGCCAGACAGTCGAAGACATCAAGCCGAGCTATCCCCTGTTCCGCCAGGGAGAGTACAAGGACAACCTCGCCCAGAAGCGCGACACCTGCGAGGAGCGCCACCCGGAAGAGAAGATCCAGGAAGTCTTCCAGTGGACGACCACCGAGGAGTACAAGGAGCTCAACTTCAAGCGCGAGGCATTGACCATCAACCCGGCCAAGGCGTGTCAGCCACTGGGTGCGGTGCTCTGTGCCTTGGGCTTCGAGAAGACCCTGCCCTATGTGCACGGCTCCCAGGGCTGCGTGGCCTATTTCCGCTCCTATTTCAACCGTCATTTCAAGGAGCCGATCGCCTGCGTCTCCGACTCCATGACGGAAGATGCGGCGGTGTTCGGCGGCCAGAAGAACATGTTCGATGGCCTGGAGAACGCCAAGGCCCTCTATAAGCCGGACATGATCGCGGTCTCCACTACCTGCATGGCCGAGGTCATCGGCGACGACCTCAATGCCTTCATCACCAACTCCAAGAAGGAAGGTCACATCGCGCAGGACTTCCCGGTCCCCTTCGCTCATACCCCGAGCTTCGTGGGCTCCCATACCACGGGCTGGGACAATATGTTCGAGGGCATCGCCCGCTATTTCACCCTGAACTTCATGGATGACAAGCAGGTTGGCAGCAACGGCAAGATCAATCTCGTGCCGGGCTTCGAGACCTATCTGGGGAACTACCGGGTCATGCACCGCATGATGCAGGAGATGGGGGTGGAGTACAGCCTGCTGTGCGACCCCGCCGAGGTGCTCGACACCCCCGCCGACGGCGAGTTCCGGATGTATGCGGGCGGTACCACCCAGGCCGAGGTGAAGGATGCGCCCAATGCCATCGACACCCTGCTGCTCCAGCCCTGGCAGCTCCCCAAGACCAAGAAGCTGGTCGAGACCACTTGGCGCCAGCCCGCCACCCATGTCGAGATCCCGATGGGACTGGAGTGGACCGACGAGTTTCTGATGAAGGTCTCGCAGCTCACCGGCAAGCCGATTCCGGATTCGCTTGCCAAGGAGCGCGGCCGTCTGGTGGACATGATGACCGACAGCCACGCCTGGCTGCACGGCAAAAAGTTTGCGGTCTACGGCGACGCCGACTTCGTGCTGGGCATGGTCAAGTTCCTGCTGGAGCTGGGCGCCGAGCCGACCGATGTCCTGTGCCACCATGCCAACAAGCGCTGGAAGAAGGAGGTGGAGAAGGTGCTGGCCAGCTCGCCCTACGGCAAGGGCGGTGTGGTCCACACCGGTGCGGATCTATGGCACTTCCGCTCGCTGGTCTTCACCAACAAGCCGGACTTCATGATCGGCAACTCCTACGGCAAGTTCATTCAGCGCGACACCCTGCATAAGGGCAAGGAGTTCGAGGTCCCGCTGATCCGTATCGGGTTCCCGATCTTCGACCGTCACCACCTGCACCGCATGACCACCCTGGGCTACGAGGGTGCCATGTACATCCTCACCACCCTGGTGAACTCGGTGCTGGAGCGGCTCGACGACGAGACCCGGCTCATGGGTACCACGGACTATAACTACGACCTGGTCCGGTAGGTCGGGCGAGTAGAAGCCTGACCCGACGCTGGCCCGGCAGGTCGGGTTAGCGAGGCGTAACCCGACATTGGTCTCCGCCAGCGTCGGGTTACGACACGCCCGAGACGGGCTGCCCATGCGACCCAACCAACCGACGAGTACGGTTCGCAGCACATCAAGGTAACCCAATGCCCAGCGTCATGATCCGCAAGAGCGACAGCGGTGCGCTCCTCTTCTATGTGGCCAAAAAGGACATGGAAGAGACGATCAGCCGCGTGGAGACCGACACCCCGGAGAGCTGGGGCGGCGAGGTTGAGCTGACCGACGGATCCAAATGGTACGTGGACCCGATCAGCCCGCCCCCGGTCTTCCCCACGACCCTGCGCTTCAAGCGCGCCGAATGAACTACTGCCGGGTCGCGGTACGCGCCCGGCCTTTGATCGACGGAGATCTCATCATGGCTATGCAAATCGTCAAGTCCCTCTGCACCTCCTGCGGCGACTGCCAAACGGTCTGCCCCACCAAGTCCATCACCCCCTGGAAGGGCGTCTACAAGATCGACCCCGACACCTGCACCGAGTGCGAGGGCGAGTTCGACATGCCACAGTGCGTCAATGCCTGCATGGAAGACGACTGCATCATCGCGGCCTGACCCCGCTGCCGGCACCGCCCGGAGATTGGACGAATATCCCGTAGGATGGGTAGAGCGAAGCGATACCCATCGTCTGCGTTCATTTGCCTTCATTTGCGGACAAATAACCATGGCAAGCCCAATCTCGGAAGACATCGCCCTGCGCATCGGGCTCGCCGCGCGCGCCCTGCCGGACACCGACCCGGCGCGCATGATCCGGGTGCTGGCGGATGCGGTGGGGCTTCCGCCCACCGCGGAGAAGCTCGCCGCACTGAGGGTGAAGGACCTCAAGTCCGCGGCGGACGGCGAGCTGGCCGACCAGGACCAGGACGCGCTCAAGGCCGCGCTCGCGATCCTCAAGGGCGAGGGCCTGGACGACCCGGACCCACTGCCGGCCTTGGACAACTATGAGGACGGCGATCTCCCGGACTCGATCCGGGTCGCCTGCGCCTCGGATAACGGCGAGCTCCTGGACGGACACTTCGGTGCTGCACGTCGATTCCTGGTCTATCAGGTCTCGGCAGACGCCTGCCGCCTGATCGATGTGCGCAGGGTCCGGGATCTGGGTCAAGAGGACAAGAACGCCTATCGCGCCGGCCTGATCCGCGATTGCCAGGTCCTCTATGTGGCGTCCATCGGCGGTCCGGCTGCGGCCAAGGTTATCAAGGCCGACATTCACCCGATCAAAGACGCCGCAGGCGGCAGCGCCCGGGACCGGATGGCCGCGCTCCAGCGCATCCTGGCCGACAAGCCGCCCCCCTGGCTCGCCAAGGTCATGGGCAAGAGCCCGCAGGAGCGCATCCGCTTCGAGCTCCCGGAGCCGGAGCCCGAGGAGTCGCGGGCGTGATCGCTCCGGCGCTGATCGAGCGCATTGCACTGGTGGTGGAGCGCGCGGGTCTCTCGGAGCAGACCCTGGGCGCACTGCGCGAGTCCTTCGCGGACCTGCATTTCACCTATTGCATGGACGACGACATCGGCGAGGGGGTGGACTCAGCCCTACCGGTACGGGTGTCGTCCGGCTTCAAGATCTATCTGGTAGACGGGCGCTCCCACTGTATGCGACTCACCGGAGACCTGGAGTCCGCCACCGGCCTGGTCCTGGCCGAGCTGGACCCGGAGTCCGACGACGCGTCTGCCCCCCAGGCGGGGCAGCCCCGGGACGCCTGAGCAGCCCGTCGGCCGCCGAGGGCCTTCAGCGTGTCGCAGACTCCCATCGCCAACTGTGCCGAGTGCCCCCACCGACGCGACTTGCTCGCCCAAGGCCGCTGCACCCCGGGGGATGTCTGCGTACGCGCCATGAGCGGGCGCCAGATCGAACGCTTCTTCCGCGTCAACCCGGGACTCGCCGACGACTATGCGGGGGACGCATTCTGGGAGCGCCGAGCCATCGCGGCGCGTTATCTCTCCCAGCAGAAACTGCTGCCCCTGATCTCGGACCCGGACGAGGTGGTGCGGCGGGTGCTCGCCTACCGCCTGCCCATCGAGGCATTGGACCCGCTGATCGCCGACCCGGACCGGGAGGTACGGGTCACGGTCGCCGACCGTCTTCCGGCAGAGCGACTGGAGCGGCTGGCCGCGGACCCGGACTACCTGGTGCGCCAGTACGTCGCCCGGCGCCTGCCCCCCGGGCGACTGTTCCGCATGATCCGCGACCCGGACCGCCAGGTGCGGGTGACCGTGGCCGAGCGGCTCCCGGCGGAGAGCCTGGGGCTGATGCGCGACGACCCGGAGCCCGAGGTGCGACTCAAGGTGGCCGAGCGCATCCGCGCGAGCGAGGCCAACGGGCTGATACGCGACCCGGACTGGCGGGTACGCCTGAGACTCGCAGAGCGGCTCCCGCCCGAGCGGCTGGGTGCCCTGCTCGCGGACAGCGACCCCGACGTGCGCGCGGCGGCCCAAGGGCGGCTCGCTCCGGACCAAGAATTTGTCCGCAAATGAACGCAAGAGACATGGCAACACTATCGAGCCCCACTGAACCGACCCAAACCCCGGACCTGGACCTGCGCGTGGCGGAGCTCTGCCGCACGCTGCCCGAGGGCGCCGGACCCGACGCGATCGAGGCATCGATCGCGACCCTGCTCCCCGGCCTGGAGGTCAGGACCGCCATGACCCGGGGCGGCTGGCACCGCCTGGGGGGCGTGGTGGACTTGGACGGCGGACGCATCGCCGACCATCTCGCCGAGTGGGCGCAAGCGCAGTCCGACGGGGACATCGACACGCTCATGGCCAAGGTCCGGGACCTGCGCTATTTCGCGACCCGCATCAATGGCCAGACCCACTATCTGGTGGTCCAAACCGGACCCGCCGCGCAGGATTTCATCCAGATCGAGGTCGAGCAGATCCAAGAGGTCCTGGACCGCTGCCTCACCGATCCCGACTGGTACCCCGACAGCGTCGCCGAATTCGTCGACCCGCTCGATTTCCCGCGCCTGGAGCCGGAGCCGGTGGGATCCTCCCGGCTGGTCTTCCGTCGCCTGGTGCGGGTGCCGGACCTGATGGCCTCGGAGGACGCAGGGCCGCGCCTGCGCCGATTCATGGACGACTGGGACCGCAGCAGCGCCAGCGAGTCCCACTTCTGCGAGCACTGGGTGCTCTCCATCCGCGAGTACCGCGACCGCGAGGGCGACGACCGCGTGAGCGCCAAGCCGGTGCCGATCCCGGTCTCCGAGGTCCCAGCCCTACCCGACGGGGAGGTGGCGCGCGGGGCCAAGCTCGCCAACAGCATCCACGGATTCGACCGGGTGCTGGGCTACCCCTTCGCCTGGTACTTCCACATGCTGACCGACCCCAAGGTCTCCCACAAGCTGGCGGAAGCGGTCCACGGGGACCTGATGGGCGCCTACGACTATCTGCCGGCCCGTGACATCAAGGTCCTGCGGGACTGGTATGCCGCGCCTTACGGTGCCTGAGACCATGGTGCCGGCTGGCTTGTCCCGCAGGTCGCGCACCGCCGCCAGCTCGGCCTGGATCTCCTCGAAGCGCGGCCCCAGGGTGCGCAGCAGACGCTCGCCGGCCTCGCTGGGGGCGACGCTGCGCGTGGTGCGGGTCAGCAGCCGCACGCCAAGGCGCGACTCCAGCCCCCGGATGGTGTGGCTTAAGGCCGGACCGACGTCATCGACCTCTAATACCAGCGCCGCGTCGACCCGAAGGTTCCCAGACCTTCGACAAGAACGACTTTCGCAACATCGTTCCGCGCTTTACGCCGGAGGCGCGTAAGTCTAATCACGCCTTGGTCGAGTTGCTCGCCCGTGTCGCCGCGCAGAAGAACGCGACGCCGGCACAGATCGCATTGGCTTGGCTCCTACAATCGCGGCACGGCCAATGCCCTAAGGCGCATCCGGCCCCGAATCGCGAAAGGTCGGGCGCGCTTCAGACCCAGCGGCCTCCGGCTCTTTCAGATCCAGCTCATCCCCCAGGAAGGCGGGGTCGCGGATCTCGGCAAGGGTCGGCAGGTCGTTCAGGGAGCGCAGGCCGAAATAATCCAGGAATTTACGTGTGGTGGCATAGAGTGCGGGCCGGCCCGGGACGTCGCGGTGGCCAACCACGCGAATCCATTCGCGCTCGGTCAGTGTCTTGACGATCTGGGTGGTGACGGCCACCCCGCGGATGTCCTCGATCTCGCCGCGGGTGATGGGCTGGCGGTACGCGATGAGCGCCAGGGTCTCCAACAGCGCCCGGGAGTAACGGGCCGGCTTTTCGTCCCACAGACGAACCACCCAGGGGGCCACATCCGCCCGGACCTGAACCCGATAGCCCCCGGCGACCTGGGCGATCTCGATCCCCCGACCCCCGTAGTCCGTGCCGAGCAGGGCGATGGCATCGAGCAGGTCGGCGCGTTCGGGGCGCTCGTCCTCCGGGAAGATGGCCTGGAGCTGCTCCAGGGTCAGAGGACCGCCGGCGGCAAACAGCGCGCCTTCGACGATCGACTTAAGGCTCGGCGGGGTCATCTGTATCCCAGTCATCGGTATCCCCAGCAAGGACCAGGGCGCCCCCGTCGGACTCGCGCATCCGCACATGGAGCGGGGCGAATGGCCCGGTCTGGACCAGCTCCAGGGTCGCGGCCTTGATCAGCTCCAGGAGCGCCAGGAAGGTCACCACCACCCCGGCTCGACCTTCCGATATCTCGAAAAGCTCGGTGAAGCGCACGAAGGCGCCCCCACGCAGGCGCTCCAGCACCAGAGACATGCGCTCTCGCAGCGACAGCGACTCCTTCTCCACCCGATGGCTGGCGAAGAGATCGGCCCGCGCCAGCACCTCGCGCAGGGCCAACAGCACCTCCCGCAGGTCCACCGCGGGCGGGATTCGGTTGTGATGTCCAGGGGGGATCTCGGCATGGACCGCAAAGACGTCCCGCTCCAGCCGCGGCAGTGCGTCCAGGTCCTGGGCCGCCTGCTTGAAGCGCTCGTACTCCTGAAGCCTGCGGATCAGCTCTGCGCGCGGGTCTTCCTCCTCCTCCCCGGCCGACTCCGGGCGCGGCAGCAGGAGCCGGGACTTGATCTCAGCCAGCATGGCGGCCATCACCAGATACTCAGCCGCCAGCTCCAGCTTCAGCTCCTTCATCAGCTCCACGTACTCCATGTATTGGTCGGTAATGGAGGCGATGGGAATATCCAGGATATCCAGGTTCTGGCGCTTGATGAGATAGAGCAGTAGATCGAGCGGCCCCTCGAATGCGTCCAGGAAGACCTCCAGGGCATCCGGGGGGATATAGAGGTCTAGAGGCAGTGCGAGTAGCGGTGCGCCCTGGACGATGGCGAAGGGCATTTCCTGCTGGGCGCCATCCCGGGGCTGGCGCCCGCCGGCGGGGTCGTCGGCGGTTTGCGAAGGCGCGCCGGGGTCAGAGGCGACCCGACCCGCACGATCGATCTCCGGGTCGCCGGTCTGCATCCGGGGGCCAGACCGTTACTAGACCTGAACCAGGGACATGGCGTGCCGAACCTCTTCCATGGTCTCCCGGGCCACGTCCCGCGCCCGCTCGCAACCCTCGTTAATGACGTTGCGCACCAGCTCCGGCTGGGCGGCGTACTCCCGGGCGCGCTCGCGCATGGGGGCCAGCTCGGCCTGCACCGCCTCGATGACCGGCTGCTTGCACTCGATGCAGCCGATCCCGGCGGACCGGCACCCCTGCTGGACCCAGTCCCGCACGCCATCCCCGGAATAGACCTGATGGAGCTGCCAAACCGGACACTTCCCCGGCTCGCCGGGGTCGGTACGGCGCACCCGGGCCGGATCCGTGGGCATGGTACGCAGCGCCTTTTCCACGTCGGCCGGCTCGTCGCGCAGTGCAATGGTGTTGCCGTAGGACTTGGACATCTTCTGCCCGTCGAGCCCGGGCATCTTGGACGCCTTGGTCAGGAGCGGCATGGGCTCAGGCAGGATGACCCGGCCGCCCCCCTCCAGATAGCCGAACAGTCGCTCCCGATCCGCCATGGTGATATTGCCCTGGCTGTCCAGCAGTGCGCGGGCGACGCCCAACGACTCCTGGTCGCCCTGCTCCCGATAGGCGCGCCTGAGCTTGTCGAAGAGTTGGGCATTCTTCTTACCCATCTTCTTCTTGGCCTCCTCGGCCTTCTCCTCGAAGCCCGGCTCGCGACCATAGATATGGTTAAAGCGCCGGGCGACCTCCCGGGTCAGCTCCACATGGGCCACCTGATCCTCGCCGACCGGGACCCGGCCGGCCTTATAGATCAGGATATCGGCGCTCTGGAGCAGCGGGTAGCCCAGGAATCCGTAGGTGGCCAGGTCTTTTTCCTTGAGTCGCTCCTGCTGGTCCTTATAGCTCGGCACGCGCTCCAGCCAACCGAGCGGGGTGATCATGGAAAGTAGCAGATGCAGCTCCGCATGCTCCGGTACCCGGGACTGGACGAACAGGGTGGCGGAGCCCGGATTGATCCCCGCGGCCAACCAGTCGATCACCATCTCCCGGGTGCTCTCCGGGATCAGGGTCGGGTCCTCGTAATGCGTGGTGAGCGCATGCCAGTCGGCGACGAAGAAGAAACATTCCAGCTCGTGCTGAAGCTCGACCCAGTTCTTGAGCACTCCGTGGTAATGACCCAGGTGGAGCCGGCCTGTGGGACGCATGCCCGAGAGCACGCGCGCGGGGTGGGAGGAGACGGAAGTCAATGCTTGGACCTCGGGTCAGGAGAAGAACAGCTCTTTCACCACGTTGGCTCCGGGCAGCAGGTCGACGGTACCAACCACCACGGGCAGCAGCACCGAGCTTAATACCCCGCTTACCAGGAGCGCGACCAGGATGAGTAGCCCGAAGGGCTCGAGCCGGGAAAAATAATAGGACCAGCGGGGCGGCAGCAGTGCGTTAACGACCCGCCCGCCGTCCAGGGGCAGCAGAGGTACCAGATTGAGCACCATCAGAAAGACGTTAATCAGAACCCCGGCAGCGCCCATGTAGATCAGGGGCAGGGATACCCATTCGCTGATGTCCCAGAGCAACAGTCCGGTCTGAATCAGGGCACCCCAGGCCAGGGCCATCGCAAGGTTGGACAATGGACCGGCCACCGCCACCAGGGCCATGTCACGACGCGGACTGCGGAGGTTGCGCGGGTTCACCGGCACCGGCTTGGCCCAGCCGAACAGGAACCCGGCCAGCAGGAAGGTCACCGCCGGGACCAGAACCGTTCCGATAGGATCGATATGTTTCAACGGGTTGAATGTAACCCGCCCAAGCATAAGCGCGGTGCGGTCGCCCAGCCGATTGGCCACCCAGCCGTGGGCGGCCTCATGGACAGTGATGGCGAGCACCACCGGGAGGGCCAGTACGGCCAGGAGCTGGATATGGTTAATGACATTCATCGGCGGCAATCTGGGCGCAAGAACGGACTCCAGTGGAACGGTAAAGACTCACGACTCGAACAGGGACGCATCGCCCTTCCCCACCCTCACCACTTGGGGCGGATCGGCGGTCATGTCCACCACGGTCGTCGGGTCGAGCCCGCAGAATCCGCCGTCGACGATCAGATCGACCTGCTTGTCCAGTGCCTCGCGCATGGCGTCCGGGTCGGTCATGGGGTGCGCCTCGCCCGGCAGGACAAGGGTCGTGCTCAGGATCGGCTGGTTGAGCTCGCCCAGGAGCGCACGGCAGATCTCGTTGTCGGGCACCCGGATGCCGATCGCCTTGCGCCTGGGGTGCAGAAGCCGACGCGGCACCTGCTTGGTGGCCTCGTGGATGAAGGTATAGGGTCCTGGGGTTAACGACTTGAGCAGCCTGAAGGCTTGGTTGTCGATCTTGGCATAGGTGGTGATCTCCGAGAGGTCCCGGCATACCAGCGAAAAGAGGTGCTTGTCGTCGATTCGGCGGATGCGGCGAATGCGCTCCAGGGCGGACTTCTCCCCGAGCTGGCAACCCAGCGCATAGGACGAGTCCGTGGGGTAAACGATTACCCCCCCTTCGAGCAGGATCTCGACCGCGCGACGTACCAGGCGCACCTGCGGATTGACCGGGTGAATTTGAAAGAATTGGGCCATGATTGCCGTGCAGGGCCGCCCTCAGGCGACCGCAGTCCTTTCCCAGTCCGACCCCGCCGCTGGCCAATCCTTCCAGATGGGCGTGCAACCCTCGGGCAGGGCCGGGAGCCGGCCCAGATCGATCCAGGGGTGCGCCGACAGGGACAACTGGGGTCCGTGGAAATCGGAGCCCGCGGAGGCCAGGAGTCCCTGCTCCCGGGCGAAGCGGGCGAAATTGAATGCCTCGTCGCGGTTATGGTTGCCGGAGACCACTTCGATCCCAACCCCGCCCAGCTCCCGAAACTCGCCGCTCAGGCGCAAAAGCCGGGTACGGGTAAGCCCATAGCGCGCCGGGTGTGCGACGACCGCCTGGCCGCCGGCTGCGCGAATCCAACCCACCGCGGACTCGAGGCTGGCCCAGTCCCCCGCCACATGGCCGGGTTTGCCGTTCACGAGAAACCGCTTGAAGACTGCACGCTCGTCGCTCGCCAGACGCTGGCCGACCAGGAATCTCGCGAAGTGGGTGCGCCCGATCAGGCTCCCGCCGGAGAGCGCGCGGGCACCCTCGAAGGCCCCCGCGATCCCATTCTTCTCCAGGCGCCGGCCGATCTCCTGCGCCCGCCAGTCGCGAAACGCGCGCAGACCCGCGAGGCCAGCCTGCAAGTTCGGGCAGCCGGAATCCACCCGCAGTCCCACGATATGTATGGTGCGCCCGCCCCAGGTCACCGAGATCTCGACTCCCGGGATCAGCACGAGACCCAAGGGACAAGCCGCCTCCTGCGCCTCTGCCAGACCCTCGGTGGTGTCATGGTCGGTGAGCGCGAGCACGCGCACCCCGGCCGCGACCGCGCGCCCGACGAGCGCGGCAGGGGTCAATATGCCATCGCTGGCAGTGGAATGAGTATGGAGGTCCGGGGTCTTGTCCATCCGGACATTCTATACCCGACGCATGGCGAGTGGCGAGTGGCGAATGGAGATTTTTTATTTAGATACATATAGATACGTGATAATCAAGCGAAAACTCCAAGACCCCCCGACACCTAGCCTCGCGTCCCTGCCGCCAGCTGCCCGCCGCCAGCGTTGCCGACCGGACGCGCGGAGCGCCCCTTGACGCCCGCCCGCGCAGCGAGCGCGGCACCCACAAGGCGCAACCCGAAGGGCTCGCCCCGCCACTCGCCACTCGCCACTAACGAAGTGCCGTTGCTATGATCGCCCCCATGCTGCCCCCTATAGACATCGGACACATCGCCTCCGAGCTCGCCCGGCTCGCCGAGGAGATCGAGCGCGCGCAGGAGGAGCGCGCACAGGCCATCGAGCCACGCCCGGAGGTCCTGCGCGCCGGACTGGGCGCCCTGCTAGGCACCTTGAGCGCCGCCGAGGGAGACACCCTGGATGCCTCCGCCCAAGCATTGCAGGCACTCACGGGCAAAGCCCCGGACGCGCTCTTAGACCATGGGCTCGACCTCCTCTCCCGGCTCTCCGCGGTGGCCGGGCGTCTGCACCTGCCCCAAACCGCCCTAGCCGTCGAGGCCCTTGCGCTGCCGCTCGCCTGCTGGCTGCTGCGTCGCGGCGCCGAGCTCCAACATCCGGGGCCGGTGGTCAATGCCGCCGCCGCACTGGCCAGCGGGCTGCATAACCCGGACGACCTGGCCGAGCTCTATGCCCTGATTCGCGAGGTAGCGGAAGGCTTCAGCCAGGCGCTGATTCAGGAGTCGGCCAGCGACGACCCCACCCGGCCCTGGCGCGTGCTGCTCCTGGATCGGGCCATCGTCGCCACCCGCAGCCACCGCCCCGCCCTGATGGTCGAGGCATTCGATCTGGTGTGCGAGCAGCTCCCGGAGGATGCCCCGAGCTTTTTCCGGGAGTGCATGGGCCAGATCGAGGCCCCGCATTATCCCCAGCCGGTCCGCGAGGTCATGGAGCGGTATTACGCGCTTTGGTGTGCGGGGCAGCGACTGCACTAACCGAATCGCCATCCGATCCGGGGCGATCTCGATATTTCTCCCCGCCGGGCCCCATTCGGCTTGGCCATGGTTTCCGCCAGCGCCGCTGCCGCTGGCGGGGATTGCCGGTGCGATGACCAAGGCCCGCGCACCGGTGGGCGCGGGCGCCCCAAGGCCCCGCGACGTCCAGGATTAGGGCCCAGGCGCGAAGGACTTGAGGACGTGCGCTCGTGGACAAGAGAGACTACCTGCTCGGCGTACTGACCGGCGCCTTGGTCGCCACCCTGGCCCTGTGGGCACTCTCCGACTCGCCCACACCGCCCGAGCGGCTGGAGCCGGATGCCCCGCCCGTCCGGATTGCGCCCCAGCCAACCGTCGCTGCCCCGCCGGAGCCCTGGGCGCATGGAACCGACTCCCGGCCGGCACACCGCCCCGTCCCCCGCTGGTCTTCGGATATCGACACCGAATCTCCCGCCGCGGTCGAATCCGAGGAGCTGGAGACCTATCGCTTCCGGCCCTTGGGGGAGCGCGAGCGTCAGCGCCTGGAGCGCCAGGCGCAACCCCCCGGCTACCCGCCCGCGACCCGAGCGCCGGACGACCGTCCGCGGCGCGCACCCTGGATGCCATGAGGGTACCCAGGCGCACCCGATCCGCCGTTCGGCGGCCTGGAGGCGACCGACGGCAACCGGACTCCTGCCGAACCTGCCAACCCTGACGCCCGACCTGACAGCGTTGTCATGCCCAGACTGCCAAGCATGTCAGGCATTTCCCTTAATAAAAGGCGGCTATTTCCTATATAGCTAGTCGGGTACCCGATATTTTCAGACGGAAAATATCTGGTATTAACCTTGCGTTCTTGCCCGTGCTGCGAGCGGCTAACGAGCCGTCGGCGGGACCGGGCGGGACGCGTCGGATTGGCGCCCCGACTCAGGTTTGTCCGGCGGAACTGCCTTGCTCGCAGGGAAGTACGGCCGATTCCACCGGTCATGCCAGCATGCTCGGCCGGTGGAACCCGAATCCGCGGCTGCCGCGCCCGACGGGTAGATCGGTCGGACACCAGATGCCAGAAGGCAGAGAGAGACGAGCAAAATCAGATGAACCGTGGAAGAGCGATCGTTCCAAAGCCAATACCCTTGCTGTTGGGCCTCGTGGTCGCCTGGCCCAGCCTGGGCCAGGCAGCGAGCTGCACCATTTCGCCCCAGAACCCGGCCCGCAACACTGGCCAGAGCGTGACCTGGAGCTACAGCTCCACCGGATTCTCCGGCACCCCGAGCCGGAGCTGGACCTTCCAGGGCGGCAACCCGTCCTCCAGCACCAGCGCCAGCCGCTCTGTGGCCTATGCCACGGCGGGCACCTTCTCCACCACCCTGCGCCTGAGCCGCAACGGCACGACCGCCAACTGCTCGACCACGGTCACGGTCGCCGCACCCGACACCCAGGCGCCGACCGTCCCCGGCAATCTGACGGCGACCGCTGCCGGGACCAGCCAGATCGACCTGACGTGGGCCGCATCGACCGACAATGTGGGCGTCACCGGATACCGGGTAGAGCGCTGCACCGGCGCCTCCTGTACGAATTTCGTCCAGATAGCGACCCCCGCCTCGCCGGGCTACAGCGACACCGGCCGCACCGCGGCCACGACTTACCGCTACCGCGTGCGCGCCGCCGACGCCACCGGACTCTTGAGCGGCTACTCGTCGATCGCCAGCGCCGCCACCGCGGCGGCCGGCGTCTCCATCAATTCCACCAGCCAAAGCTCCTTGGGCGAGGTGACCGCCGCGGTGCCCCAGCAGAGCCAGGTGCTCAACACCAGCTACAGCATCGTGGCGATCAACGACCTGGGGATGCACTGCGGCGATCTGGACACCCGCATCGCGAGCATCCTCCCGCCCTTCCAGGTGCTCTTGGGCCAGGTGATCCAGAAAGGCGGCACACCGACCCTGAACCCGTCCGGGGTGAGCCTGCATTACTCCTCGGTAGCCAATCCCGCCGACCCGGCACTGGCCGACACCGCCTTCGACGGACTCAAGGGCGACGGCACGACCTACAAGACCAACTTCTGGGACACCGTGACCCAGGGTGCCTACGACCCCTTCTACCCGGCCGCCAACCCATTCACCGGCGCCCCCCTGACCCCGCTCGCCGGACCGCCCTTCAACGTGTCGGCCGACACCGGTCTGCCGGTCCCCAATGTGGAAGACCTCTATATCGGACCGGACGGGTTGGTGGACCGCCCCGACGTCAGCAGCGACGGATTCCTCTCCGCGGTGCTCCATGCCATGCCCGGCAGCGCCGACCCCTATGCGGTCAACACCCCCCTGCGCGCCCAGGAGCGTTATCTGGACAAGCCGTTCTTCGTCAACTTCCCCTTCGGCTATGTGGCCCAGGAGGTCGACTGGTACGAGGGGGCGGGCGTGCCCTTCGCCGCCTTCGACGACTTCGGCCGGGAGAACGCCTATCCCCTGGTGCGGGTGCAGGCCAAGAACGCGGCCGGGACCGTGCTCTCCACTGTCGATACGGTGCTGCCGATCTCCGGCGAGGCGAGCTGCACCAATTGTCACTCAGATCCCTCGGACGTGCAGGACAGCCGCACCGCCGCGCCGACCGACGCACTGCTCGATGCAGGGCTGCCGGTGGCCACCAGTCTGGACGATCCGGACCCCGATATGCCGGCGCGGGTAAGCGTGGAGTATGCAGCGGACATCAATGTGCTGCGTCTGCATGACCTCAAGCACGGACCGGACTATGTGAGTACCTCCGGAGCGGCCGACCCATGCGCCATCGGCGAGGCCAATCCCAACGGAAGCGCGAGCTGTCTGACCAACAAGGCCCTGGTCCAGGGCAAGCCGGTAGTTTGCCAGGTCTGCCACTACACGCCGGCCCTGGACCTGGCCCAGCTCGGGCCACTGGCCGGCCCCCCGGGGACCCTGGCCAACGGGCGTAATCAGCTCGCCCACCAGAGCAACTCCCGGGTGATGCATAACCACCACGGATCGCTCGCGGGCAACCTGTTTCCCGCCATCCCGGCCCCGATCCAAGACGCGAACGGACTCGTTACCAACCAGGCACAGCGGGTTCGCGGCACTGGAGGAGAGCTGTTACCAGTGCCATCCGGGCAAGAATACCAAGTGCCTGCGCGGTGCCATGTTCAATGGCGGGATGCTGTGCTCGGATTGCCACGGCAGCATGGCGCAGGTGGGCGACGACTTCTCCAAGAACGTCTCCCCGAGCAACCCGGGTGCCTTTATCCTGGCCAAGGACTTCTATACCAACCCGGCCACCCCGCGCGTCCCCTGGGCCAACGAGCCGGGCTGCGGCTCATGCCACACCGGCGATGCGGCGAGCAATCTGGCGAGCCTCTCCGGGGTCCTGGTCAATACCAGAGACAGCTTCGGCAACAAGGACGGCCTGCGGCTGCGCCAGGCGTTCAAGACCGGGGACGCCAAGGCTACCCCCATCGTACCGACCAACAAGCGCTTCGCGGAGCCGGCGGTCCCCGCGTCCTTCAACGGATTCGTCAACCCGGGAGCGGGCAATCCCAAGCTATATCGGGTGAGCTCGGGCCACGGCGGCATCATGTGCGAGGGTTGTCACGGGGCAACCCATGCGGAGTGGCCGAACGCCAACCCTAACGCCAACGACAACATGACCGCCAAACAGCTCCAGGGTCACACCGGCACCATTAGCGAATGCTCGACGTGCCATACCGTAAGCGCCCTGTCATCCAGCACCCAGGGCGGACCCCACGGCATGCACCTCGTGAACGACAGCCGTTTCTATAGCTCCGCCCACAAGGAAATGGCCAAGACGGAAAACGCCAAGCCCGGCGGCGGCACTTGCGGGGCCTGTCATGGAGCGGACCACCTGGGCACCGTGCTCTCGCGCGTCCCGGTAACCCGCACCTTCAACTCCGGCGGCAATAAAACGGTGTCCGCAGGCCAGACGGTCGGCTGCGGTCTGTGCCACAGCGTGAGCAAGAGCTTCGGGAAATAGCCGCTGGCCATGGCGCAGGGATGCGCCCATTCATTCCGGCACCGGGGCCGAAACCCCGGGCGCCGTCCGAGGAGCCCATGCCCCGACCGACCCTGCTCGCGGTCCTCGCCGCGCTGACCCTGTGGTTTGCGCAGTCCGGCGCCGGCGAGCTGATGGCCGTCCCGCCGGCACCGCCGCCCGGGCTCCAGATCCCCGACCTGGACGGCCGAGCCTGGGACCTCGAAAAGCTCGCGGGCCAAGTGGTGCTGGTCAACTTCTGGGCGAGCTGGTGCTCGCCTTGTCTTGAGGAGATGCCGGGTCTGGCACGGCTCGCGGAGCGACTGCGCGGCAGACCCTTTGCCATCGTCGGCGTCAACGTAGAGGAACCCGCACTGCGGGCCCGACACATCGCCACCCTACTTCATCTGGATTTCACTAACCTGGCAGACACGGACGGCAGCGTCTTCCGACGCTGGGGCGCGAGCGTGCTGCCCGCTTCCTATCTCCTGGATACCCAAGGAAGAGTGCGTTACCGGGGTTTCGGACCGCTCGACTGGGACGACGCGGCGCAAGCTTCGGCCATCGAGTCACTGCTGCCCTCCGGGTCCACCGCCCTGCCATCGAAGCCATCCGCGGATCCGGCGACCACCCGCCGAGCCCCCTGACCTGACAAAAGCACGTCGCCTACAGACACGAGTCCGACTGGCGCAGCCGACCGAGCTTCTTCGTGACCCGCCCGCGGGGGCCCGAGGCCATCCACGGGCAGCGCACGCGCCCCGCCCCGCCCCGCCCCGCCGGATAGCCCGGACACGGTCCTTCGTCTACCCTCGGTCCCCGCGATCAAGCGCCTGCCCATAGGTCATGCGCTCGGTCGTCGCTCTGTTTCGCGCGAGCTCCGCATAAGCCTCCAATAGTTCTCGGAGCGACGACGCAAATACGCTAAGAGTCCGGAGCACGTTGCGCTGCAGCCCGGCCGATATCCATACGAAATTTCCAGGAAAGCGCGCCCGCCGTAATGCCCCGGGTGCGTGACGAACTGTTGCGCCAAGTCAACGCCCAATCGCTGTCACTCGCCTAACTTTATAAAAAGGTCGCCGCACGCGGACACTTCCCGCGGAGGGTCGCTGACAAAACGGGCGCGCGCGGAGCCCCGACCTTGCCCGGGCCGTCTGCTCAGCTTCGAGACGACCGTGAGCCGTAGCGTATACTGATAGGAGCGTAATGCAATGAAAAGGCAAACTATTCTTTCCTTGTCATTGCTTTTGACAGTCGCGGGCGGCAGTGCATTCGCTCTGACACCCGAGGAAGATCTGGGTAAGTCGATTTTTTTCGACAACAACCTTTCCATCGACCACAACCAATCCTGCGCGGCCTGCCATGCGCAGGAGTCGGGCTGGACCGGACCCGATCCGGGGATCAATGCCGCCGGCGCGGTATACGAGGGCTCGCTCGCCGGTAGGTTCGGAAACCGCAAGCCGCCGTCATCGGCCTATGCAACGCCGAGTCCGATCCTTCATTTCGCGATTGAGAAGAGGGAGGCACTGTTCATCGGCGGCAACTTCTGGGACGGCAGGGCAACCGGCACGAGACTCGGCAGCCCTGCGGCCGAACAGGCATTAGGGCCTTTCCTCAACCCACTCGAG
This sequence comes from uncultured Gammaproteobacteria bacterium, assembly GCA_963780725.1. Classification (GTDB taxonomy): domain Bacteria; phylum Pseudomonadota; class Gammaproteobacteria; order Chromatiales; family Chromatiaceae; genus Thiodictyon. The sequence continues at coordinate 913,086 of CAWACV010000001.1, read as the reverse complement.
CAGGCACTCGAGAGCACTGCCGATGTGGTGGCCAAGATTTGCATCAGCGATTATGCAGATCTATTCGTTCAAGTCTGCGGCGACGATGCCTGCGCCGCCGACAACGCGAGCGAGGCGTACGATTGCGTCGGACGCTCCGTCGCCGCTTACGAGGGCTCGTCCGAGGTGAATGCCTACTCATCGAAGTACGATGCCTACCTTACAGGTGCGGCGGACCTGACGAAACAGGAAAAGGACGGATTGCATCTGTTCAAGTCAAAGGGCAAGTGCGCAAATTGCCATGTACTCGACCCGGGTCCGAACGGCGAGCCCCCGCTCTTTACGGATTTCACCTACGACAACTTGGGTGTACCAAGGAACCCGGAGAACCCCTTCTACAGCGAGCCTGAGATCAATCCGGAGGGCGCCGATTGGATCGACTTGGGCTTGGGCGGTTTCCTCGCCAAACAGACGGACTATTGCCAATTCGCGGCGGCGAGCCTCGGAAAAATGAAGGTGCCGACCTTGCGCAACGTAGGCAAATGGGACGCGCTACTGGGCGAGAAGGTCAAGGCGTACGGCCATAACGGCTTCTTCAAGAGCCTGAAGGGCATCGTGCACTTCTATAATACCCGGGACGCATTGCCGAGCTGCGAAAGCCGCGGTCTCTTCAACGCCACCGAAGCAGTGGCGCTGGCCAATCGCTGCTGGCCCGCGCCAGAGGTACCCGAAAACGTTAACGCCAAGGAGCTGGGCAACCTGCACTTAACCGAGGCCCAGAAAGAGGCCATCGTCGCCTTCATGATGACGCTTTCCGACGGTTTCACCCAGTGACCTGCCGTGGGCGAAGCCGCACCGTCGCGGTCGCGTCCCACCCAACAATCGACGCGCCGTCTGTCGAGACAGCGCGTCGCAGCGCGGGCGAGCGCCTGCTCTTCTACCTGTCGATGACCGTTGAGCCCTGCCTGGCACCGCCGGGTTTCGCTTTACGACATTCTGTCGATGGGCTCGGATCGCAGGCGTACAATCGCGTGGATCCAGCGCCCATTGCTCGCTGACCCTCGGGCGCCGAGGGTGCTCGAAACCTAAGGTCTAGCGATCTCTCCCCGGGGGTCCCAAGGGACACCCGCCACACTCAACCAGAGGTACAAGGCATGACTTCGAGACCAATGCTACTCGCGGCCGCACTGACAGCGGTCTGCGTTCCCGCGCTCGCCGCAGAGGAGCCGGTTGCCGACTTGCGCGAGGTGTTTGCAGCCCATGAAAAGGCGCTCGACGGTCACGACTTGAAGGGCGTGATGGCGCTTTTTGCCCCCGGGGGCAAGACCGTGGTGTTGGGTACCGGCCCCGGGGAGCAATGGGTCGGCAGCGAACAGATCGCGGACGCCTACCAGCATTTCTTTGCGGACTTCGACGCCGGCACACTCCAGCGTAGCTGCCCCTGGGTACTCAGCGATGTCAGCGGCGACATCGGCTGGCTCAGCGCCACCTGCAACTACCAGGATTCGCTCAAGGACGTGCACCGCACCTATGCGCTGAACGTGTCGGTGGTGCTGCAGAAGCTGGACGGGGTCTGGAAGCTGCGGACCATGCACTTCTCCAATCCGACCGCGCCTTAGGCTATTTGGGAGGACCGCTATGAGCGACAAAACGGTGACCGATCCTGGCTTCGTCTCCCCAACAGCGGACGAGGAGCGACAGAGCCGCCGGGACTTCCTGATCGGCCTGGGCCGCTGGTCGAAGATCGCGATCGGCGCTGCGATTTTCGGCGGCCTCGCCGCCCACGAGTCGGATGCGCAGGCAGGCGCCTGGGTCAACAACCGCGGCGGAGGCGGCGGCTGGATCAACGGCGGGGGCGGGGGCTGGATCAACGGCCGGGGCGGCGGTGGCGGCGGTTGGATCAACAACCGCGGCGGTGGCGGCGGTTGGATCAACCGGCGCTGAGCGAACGACCGCCGCAATCGGGCCAGCCTCGGCGGCTCCGGCCACCGAGCCCTGGCCCTCGACGCAGCCCAATGGCGCCGCGTGGAGCGAAGCCAGCTTGTCGCGCCAGACACCGATCGCGCCCGAGGATAACCCGGATATGACCGTCTTCAGTATCCCCGCGGCCCTATTTCACGCCTTCCCAGAGCGTCCGGCAATCTTGAGAATCGCAGATCCCGCGGAGCCTCGGGCACTGCTCGGGCCTGGCGTGCCCGAGGGCGTGGCGTTCGTGCAGCATATGGGCCTGACGGGAGACATGACGCCGCTCGAGGACTGGGGCGAGGGGCTGCCCTTGGACTTGGTCATGGCCGACCCGGCGGCGGAGCTCCCGTTGCTCTACAGGTGCACTGGGCTGTTGGTCCGCCACCCGGTGCGGGTGACGATTCCGTTCCTTCCAGGTTTGGCCCGAGCCGTGAAGCTGGCGGTCTCGCTCGGTTTTGCCGTTCGCCTGACGGGATTTCAGCCAGAACCGGAAGCGGTGGAGGAGGCTCGCCAGGCACTCGACGGTTACCTTCACAACCCCACCGTCTCCCAGCCGGTGGAGCCCTTCCACAGCGTGCTGCTTGCATTCCTCCACGATGCCCCGGCGGCTCTCTGGTCGCTTTTCGAGCAAGACCCGGCAGAGCTCCGCGTCGTCGACGATCGGGGACAGGTATTGCCCGACCAGGGGCCAACCTCAACAGCGCTCTTTCGCGACGCACTGGTCGCTGCAGGGGCCGAGTGTCGCGGATGCGCGTGGCTGTCGATCTGCGGGGGTTATTTCAAATGGCCCCGAATCGACTATGCCTGCGCCGATGTCAAGCAGCTTTTCAGCGACATCCACCTGGCTGCCGCCGAGCTGCGGCAGGGTCTTGACGCCTATCACGCATCGCGGGGTTGATCGATCCATGGGTTCTCAGGCGTTTTCATTGATCCTGCTCCCGACGCTTAAATGCAATGCCGATTGCGACTACTGCTTCGAGGACAAGACCAACGATTCGCTGTCTCTGGACCGCCTGCAGATCCTGATCGACAAGGTTTTGAATCATTTGGTCGAAAAGAACATCGGCGGGCTCAGTATCCACTGGCAGGGCGGCGAGGTCATGACCCTGCCGCCGTCCTGGTTCGCGCGGGCAGACGGTCTGATCGGCAAGGCTGCGGCGGCGCGTGGGCTGACGGTGACCCACTGGCTGCAGACCAACATGATCGGCTATAGCCCAAAGTGGAACGGCGTGATTCGCGAGATGTTCGTCAATCGGGTCAGCACCTCGCTGGATTATCCAAACCTCTACCGCAGGCGACGGGGTCAAGATGCCACCGACTACAACGCGGTATGGACCCGCAACGTGACCCTGGCACGCGCTGCCGGCATCGAGGTTCAGGTCATCGCAGTGCCGAACGCCGCCACCCTGGAGATCGGCGCGGAGCGCTTCTACAGCCACTTTGTCGATACGCTCGACATCCGCAGCTTCCAGGTCAATACCCCCTTCCCGGGAGGCGAGCCCAACCCAGCCAAGAGCCTGTTGCCGCTGGGGAGCGAAGCGCTTGCCCGCTTTTTCATCGAGCTGGCCGATGTCTGGTTGGAGCGCGGCTATCCCAGCGGGGTGCGGGTCGGCCCATTCGACGAGCTGCTGGCCTACTTCAGCGGCACCCCCGCCGTGCTCCCGTGCATCTGGACCGACGACTGCGCCAACCACATCCTCTCGATCGATGCCCGCGGCCATGTGGCCCAGTGCGATTGCTGGGTCGCGAGCTACCCGGACTATAGGTTCGGCAATATCTTCGAATGCGAGAGCCTGAGCGCAATGCTATCCGCGAGTCGGGCGCTGGAGCGCTTCCACCAACGCCCGATGGCGCTGGTGGCGCGCGACTGCATCGCCTGCGATTATCTGGCCCTGTGCCACGGCGGCTGCCCGGTACGGGCCTTCTCGGTGCACGGCACGCTATTCGAGAAGGACCCCCACTGCGCGCTCTATCGGTCCCTGTTCGGGCATATGGCAGCCGCCGCCGCGCGCCTGGCCCGGCTCAAGCCTCGGCCTGCGGTTGGGACCGGTTGAAACTTCGCCGGAGCGCCAAACCCCAGGGACGCGCTCAGGCCAACCCGTGCCGCCGGATCATACGATAGACGGTGCGCTCGCTAACCCCCAACTCCTGGGCAACGGCGCGCCGATTGCCGCGGTGACGACGCAGCACCACCGCCAGGTGGCCGGCCTCCCAAACGGCACGGGCAGCGCGGGGGCCGGTCGCCGATCCCTCAAGCTTGGCAGCGTGATGGCAATACAAGCGATACGGTAATAGAGGTCCTGGCGGAACCAGGGCACCGCGCGCAGATTCCGGTTAGTGGCGCAGACCAGACGCACGTCGGCACGCCTGGCGCGCGTCCCGCCGACCCGCCGGAACTCCCCGTTCTCCAGAACGCGCAGCAGCTTAGACTGCTGGGCCAGGGGCATCTCCCCAATTTCGTCGACAAAAAGAGTGCCCCCGTCCGCCAGCTCGAAGAGCCCTTGGCGCTCCCCCACGCTCCCGGTGAAGGCACCTCGCTCGTGGCCGAATACCTCGCTCTCGAAGAGCGCGTCGCTCAAGGTGGTGCAGTCGAGGACCTGGAAGGGGCCGGTAAACCGGTCGGAGAGCCTATGGAGATGGGCCGCCGCCAACTCCTTGCCGGTCCCGGTCTCCCCCCTGAAGCAGCACCGGTGCACCGGTACCGGCCGCCGCCAGGATATGCCCGAAAACCTCCCGAAAGGCCGGGGAGGTCCCGACCATGGGCAAGCCGTCTTGGCCCTCCCCGGCGACCGGGTGCTGGCGCACCGAGTCGTGCTGAACGAGCTCGCCGAGATAAGTCTCGCCGCTGCGGGTGCGGATCGGATAGGCCTGGATGCGCACTACATGCTGGCGTCCCGCCGAGTCCCGGTAGGCGTGGGTAACCGACTGGGTGCGGTCGCCCTCGAAGGTGCGCGGGAAGGGGCAGTCCCCGCCCTGGCGGGCGCAGGGACAAGGGCGGTTACCCGAGGGAACGAAGCGGTAGCAGAGGCTGCCCACCGCCGCGGCGCGGTCTACCCCGTAAGTTTCCTCGAAGGCGCGGTTGATAACCACCACACGGAACGAGCGGTCCACGATGGCGAAGGGCTGGTCATAGACATCGACCAGGGACTGGAGGTCGATCTCGGCGGGGAGCTCGGTTGAATTCATGAGACGGCAATCGACTGGGATGGAGTCTTGTCTTCAATCCACGATCACGGTCGTCACGGCAGCCGTGCGGTCATGAACGCCGCTGCGGTTGCCGGGGAGGCGCGCCTGGGCGAAACCCGAGTATAGGGCAAGGCCAAGCTTCTCCCGAACACGGGCGCACCGACCGATGCGACCGCTTGCCCGCGGATGGAGAAAGGGCGCCGGATCTGCGATCCTGTGCGCCCGCCAGCGCCATACACCAGACGCCCTAATGCCGCGCAAGCCCAATTCCGCACACAAGCCGATCAACGTCGCCGGAGAGCTCTGGCTCAACGTCGCCGATGTGGCGTTCCTCGGCGAGGAGCGCATCGCGCTCCTGGAACGGATCGCCGAGCGAGGCTCCATCACACAGGCGGCCAAGGCCGCGGGGGTCAGCTACAAGGCCGCCTGGGACGCGGTGGACGCCATCAACAACGTATCCCCCGCCCCGGTCGTGGAGACCGCCACCGGCGGTCGGGGCGGCGGCGGCGCCCACCTGACCGACGAGGGCCGACGCCTGATCGCCGCCTATCGCACCATCTCGGGCGAGTACCGACGCTTCCTGGACGGCATCAACGCCGCCATGGGCGACCCGAGCGCCGCACTCGACCTGCTGCGCCGGCTCGCCATGCGCACCAGCGCCCGCAATCAGCTCATCGGACGGATCGTCGCGGTCACCGCCCGCACGGTCGACGCAGAGGTCCTGATCGAGATCCAGGGCGGCGAGCGCATCGCCGCGGGGGTGACCAACGAGAGCGTGGAGGCACTGAGCCTGCGCCCGGGACGCCAAGTGTGGACCTTGATCAAGGCAGTCGCGGTCGGAATCGCCCGGGAGCCGGACCCCGAGCGACCTCCCGGCACCAATGCGCTGTGCGGCACGGTCCAGCGCATCACCCGCGGGGACGGTCCGGCAGAGGTCGTCGTCGCCCTGCACTCCGGCGTCACGATCCGGGGGGTCGTCTCAGCCGATTTCCTGGACCGCCTGGGGCTCGAGGAGCAGGACACAGCCTGTGCGGTCTTCCCCGCCTCCAGCGTCATCGTCGGGGTCGACAACTGATCGCTAGTCCCGGCAAGAGATCTCCTTTTCTACCAGCCCCTTAATATTTTGCACCGCCCGCCGCGAGCCGTCCTGGACCACCTTGCGGATGATCGGGGTTAAGGGTCGCAGGTGCAGCTCCAGACGGGTCAGCTCGAAATCGAGTGTGAGTCGGGTGGCGTCGCCCGCCGGATCGAGCCGGTACCCGATACGAAAGCGCTTTCCCGTCTCCTCGAACTCCACCCGACGGGGATGCTCCAGGGCGGTGACGCGGAAGGTGCTTTCGCTGCGCCGTCCGTGATCGACCCGCACCTGGCGGGCCAGCGAGCCCACCCGCAGCGGACCCGGGGATAGCGTATCCAGCCGCTCGACCTCCGGCGACCAGCGCCGGTAGTTCTTATAGAAGTCCACCGCCACGAAGTCGAAAACGGTGCCCGGCGGGCGGGCGATCAGGATACTGGCTTGGGCGCTAACCATGGTGCTGGATCGAGCTCGCTATGGGGGTCGCATGGAGACTAACAGCCCTGGAGCCGCTCGCAAAGCGGTCGGGCTTGGCCGGCGCCCGCGCACGCCGGATCGCTGGCCTCACCTAAAATCGCTTGCGGAACAGCCGGTGGCTGGGTGGTCTTTCGATACCGCGGGGAGAGCCGAAGCGATTGCTGGCGAGTATCCGGGCGGCCCGGACGCGGGGCTCGGCGGTGCAGCCGCAGCCGGGAGCCAGCCAGTCCGGCGTTACCGAGCGGTGCACTTTCTCTGCCCTTGCCGCAACCGACCGGACAACTATGCTATCGGGACTTGGACCGAAGGTTCGTCCAGGCAGGTGCACCCGATCGCGCATCGCGGACTCAGCCTGGTTGCAATCCCGCGCCTCCAGGCTCGCCCGGATCGGGGCTTGAGGATTCAAGCGACGAGGAGCGAACCATGAACGAGCAACCCACCTTCGCATACGCCGGCTCCGCCGAAGGCGAAACGACCGGTCGTTACATTGTCACGTTCGCAGAGGACAGTACCGCCAGAGGCTTGGCCATGCTGGAGCAGCAGGCCGGCATCCGCGGATTGGCGAGCGCGGCGGACTTCGCCGAATCGGCCCTGGACCTGGATCAGGCGGAATCGGCCGGGGGGGCGGTGTTCCCCACGCTCGGCATCGCAGTGGTCCAGCTCGACGACGATGCCTTCGGCAACATGGCAAGGGCCATGGGCGAAGAAGAGGATGGGGCCATCCTCGCCATCGAGCCCGAACGCATCTTCTATGCCCTGGTCGAGGGCGCGGGCCTGTCGCTCGATTATCTGGAGGGCTACCGGGACGCCGCAGAGAGTCTGTATCGGAAGGCCGCCGCGGCCGGCGCCGAGGAAGAGCTGGCCGCCGCGGCCGCCTTCGCCGACGATGCCGTATCGACCTGGGGCCTGAAGGCCAGCAAGGCCATCAACTCCAGACGAACCGGAAGCAGAATCAAGATCGCCGTGCTCGATACCGGTATGGACCTCCAGCACCCGGACTTCGCCGGTCGCCGGATCGTCAGCCGGTCCTTTGTGAGCGGGCAGACGGTGCAGGACGGACACGGACACGGGACTCACTGCATCGGCACCGCGTGCGGACTCAAAAACGCCAGCGGCAGACGCTATGGCATCGCCCACAAGGCGACGATCTATGCGGGCAAGGTCTTGAGCAATAGCGGCAGCGGCTCGACCGCCGGTATCCTGGGCGGGATGGAATGGGCGATCGTCAACGGCTGCCAGGTCATCTCGATGTCGCTCGGCAACACCGTGACCACCCCTTCCACCGCCTACGAGACCGCGGGACAGCGGGCGCTGACCAACAAGTGCCTGGTGGTGGCGGCGGCCGGCAACCATGGCCCAGGCACCGTCGGACAGCCCGCCAACAGCCCCTCGATCATGGCGGTCGCCGCGGTCGACTCGCAGCTGCGGGTCGCCTCCTTCTCGTCCCCGTCCGGATCGGCCTCCGGGGCCAACGTCGACGTTGCCGGGCCTGGGGTCGCGGTCTACTCGTCGACCAAGATGCCCCAACGTTATGCCACCTGGAACGGGACCAGCATGGCCACCCCGCATGTCGCGGGCGCCGCTGCACTCTGGGCCCAGGCAAGTGCTGCGAATCGGGGCTCGCGGCTCTGGCAAGTGCTCGTTTCGGGGGCGCTGCGCCTGCCCGTCCCGACCGACAAGGTGGGTGCCGGCCTGGTGCAAAGCCCGCCCTAGCAGACTCGCTCGGCGACCCCCGCAGCGGTCGCCTTCGATTCACATCCCCAACGAAACCGGAAGGTGCCCCATGGGCGAGCCCAAGCTACAACAGTTGATTGTTACGATCGACGATCGGGACGCCCCGGGGATCGAGGCAATCGCCCGCGACCTGGAGGCCGCGGGCTTGCAGGTAACCAGCGTCCTGCCGACCGTCGGGATCGTCTCCGGAAGCGCCCCGTCCGGGTCCCTGGAGGCACTGAACCGGGTCAAGGGCGTGCGCGCCATCGAGCTCGACGAGGAAATGCACGCACTGGATGCCCCGCCCAGGGACTAGCGATCGCCAGCGTGCGAGCCCAGGTCCGGGGGGCGACCGAGGCCGGCGCGCACGCCCCGCGCCACGCCACTGGGCCTGCTGTCCGCTTTGCCAGCCCCCTGCCCGCCCCCCTAGACTGCGCCTTTTCGGACCAGGCGCGCCCCCCATGTCGACGGACCAGCCACAGCACACCCCGGTGATGCAGCAATACCTCCGACTCAAGTCGGAGCACCCGGGGATGCTGCTCTTCTATCGCATGGGGGACTTTTACGAGCTGTTCTACGAGGACGCGGAGCGCGCCGCCGCACTCCTGGACATCACGCTGACCAAGCGCGGTGCCTCCGCCGGGCGGCCCATCCCCATGGCCGGGGTACCCTATCACGCCGCCGAAGGTTACCTCGCCAAGCTGGTGCGCAAGGGGGTCTCGGTCGCCATCTGCGAGCAGATCGGGGACCCGGCCAAGTCTAAGGGACCGGTGGAGCGGCGGGTGGTGCGGGTGGTAACCCCGGGGACCCTCACCGACGAGTCGCTGCTCGAAGAGCGGCGGGAGAACCTGCTTGCCGCAGTTGCCGAGGGTGCCCTCGACGGCACCGGGGGCTTTGGACTGGCGGTCCTGGAGCTCTCCAGCGGACGATTCTCGGTCCTGGAGGTCGAGACCCGGGAGGGGCTGGCGAGCGAGCTGGAGCGGCTGCGCCCCGCCGAGATCCTGGTGGACGAGGACAGTCGGCTCCCGGATGACTTGAGCCTGGATCGCGGTGTGGCCCGCCGTCCGGCCTGGCACTTCGACCCGGAGAGCGGCGCCCGGCTGCTGTGCAGCCAGCTCGGCACCCGGGACCTGACCGGATTCGGCTGCGCCGGCATGCGCCTCGCCATCGGGGCCGCCGGCTGCCTGCTCCAGTATGTCCGCGACACCCAGCGGGCTGCGCTCCCGCATCTGCGCGGACTCGTCACCGAGAGCCGCGAAGACGCGGTGATCTTAGATGCCGCAACCCGCCGCAACCTGGAGATCCTGGACAGCCTCACCGGGCGCCCCGAGCACACACTGGCCGGGGTCCTGGACCGCACCGCCACGGCCATGGGCAGCCGACTCCTGCGCCGCTGGCTGGCCCGGCCGCTGAGGGATCAGTCGGCTGTGCGCGCCCGGCACGCGGCCATCGCCACGCTCATCGAACGCGGCGCGGGGTCGGACTTGCGGGAGGTCCTGACCGGCATCGGCGACCTGGAGCGCATCCTGGCCCGCATCGCGCTCGCCACGGCCCGGCCCAGGGACCTGGCCGTGCTGCGGGACTCCCTCGACCTCTGCCCCCGACTGACCGCGGGTCTTGCGGGCCTCGATCGTGCGGTCGAGGACCCGCTCCTGGCCGGACTGAGCGAGCGGATCGGCGAGCACCCGGAGACCCTGGACCTCCTGCGGCGCGCAGTCATCGAGCAGCCCCCGGTGCTGATCCGCGACGGCGGGGTCCTGGCCCCCGGCTACGACGCCGAGTTGGATCAATTGCGCAATCTCTCGGCCAACGCCGACGGTTTCCTGCTGGACCTGGAGACCCGGGAGCGGGAGCGCACCGGCATCCCCACACTCAAGGTCGGCTACAACCGCATCCACGGCTATTACATCGAGCTGGGCCGGGCGCGGGCGGACCAGGTGCCGGCGGACTATGTGCGCCGCCAGACACTCAAGGGCGCCGAGCGCTATATCACCCCCGAGCTCAAGCGCTTCGAGGACGAGGTGCTGGGCAGCCGGGAGCGCGCATTGGCTAGAGAGAGGGCGCTCTACGAGTCTCTGCTCGCCACCCTGGGCGAGTCGCTGGTCCCCCTTCAAACCACCGCAGCCGCCATCGCCGAGCTGGACTGTCTGACCAACCTGGCGCTGCGCGCCGAGGCACTCGACTGGTGCCGGCCGGAGCTCGGCGACGAGGGCCGCATCGAGATCGAGGACGGCCGACACCCGGTGGTGGAGCGTGCCATCGACGGACCCTTCGTGCCCAACGGGCTCATGCTCGACCGCCGCCGCCGCATGCTGGTGATCACGGGCCCCAATATGGGCGGCAAGTCGACCTATATGCGCCAGTGCGCCCTCATCTGCCTGCTCGCCTATTCCGGCAGCTTCGTCCCTGCCCGCCGGGCGCTGATCGGACCCATCGACCGCATCTTCTCGCGCATCGGCGCCTCCGACGACCTGGCCGGGGGCCGCTCCACTTTCATGGTCGAGATGGAGGAGACTGCCAATATCCTGAATAACGCCACCGACCGCAGCCTGGTCCTCATGGACGAGGTGGGCCGCGGCACCAGCACCTTCGACGGACTCTCGCTCGCCTGGTCCTGCGGCGTGGAGCTTGCTACCCGCATCCGCGCCTTCGCGCTGTTCGCCACGCATTATTTCGAGCTGACCACGCTCCCCGACGAGTATCCGGGCATCGCCAATGTTCACCTGGATGCAGTGGAGCACGGCGCCAGTATCGTCTTCATGCACGCCCTTCGCGAAGGACCGGCCAACCAGAGCTACGGACTCTCCGTTGCCGCACTGGCGGGGGTCCCGCCAGGAGTCATCGCCCGCGCCCGCGAGCGTTTGCGGGAGCTGGAAGACGCGGCCCGCCGGCACGCCGACCAAGGGGCCATGCAGCTCTCGCTCTTCCTGCCTGAGCCGGCGCCCCTCTCAGCCCACACGGCCGAGCACCCGGTCTGCGAGACACTCCGGGGAATCGACCCGGATGGGATGACGCCGCGGGCCGCGTTGGAGGCGCTGTATCGGCTGCGGGGAATGTTGAGCTGACGGACGCCGAGGCGTCGATGGCCCGCGGCCTGGATGGGCTCGCTCGGTCTCGGCTCGGTCAGCTGAACCGTGCCGGGCAAGTCTCCGAGCAGTGTTTCGCGCAGTCCGGGGACAGCGGAAAAGGCGGTCGCCGCGGCTTGCGGTTGCGCGCCCCCGCTGCGACGTTTAGCCTCCCTGGACCTCATACCCATCAGGGCGCGGCCACCATGAAAGACCAACAAGAGAAGAATAGCGATCCGGGCTTCGGCTTCGCCACCCGCGCCATCCATCAGGGCTACGACCCCTTAGAGCACGAGGGGTCCCTCAATCCCCCCGTTTATCTCAACTCCACCTTCGCCTTCCCCGACATCGCCGAGGGCCAGCGGCGGTTCCGCGGCGAGTCGCCGGGTTACGTCTATTCCCGGGTCGGCAACCCGACGGTCTCGGTCCTGGAATCCCGCCTGGCAAGCCTGGAGGGCGGCGAGGCGGGTCTCGCCACCGCCTCTGGGATGGGTGCCATCTCGGCGACCCTCTGGACCCTGGTCAAGGCAGGGGACGCGGTGGTCGCGGATCAAACCTTGTACGGCTGCACCTTCGCCTATCTCCAGCACGGACTGGCGCGGCTGGGTGTGGACGTGCGCTTCGCGGACCTCACCCGGCCCGAGGAGCTGGCCGCGGCGTTGGACGATAGGACCCGCGTCGTCCTCTTCGAGTCCCCCGCCAATCCCAACATGCGCCTCATCGACATCGCCGCGGTCAGCGCCATGGCGCGCCGGCACGGGGCACTCACCATCGTCGACAACACCTATTGCACCCCCTATCTCCAGCGCCCGCTGGAGCTGGGGGCGGACCTGGTGGTGCACTCGGCCACCAAGTATCTGGGCGGACACGGGGATCTGCTGGCGGGGGCTGTCATCGGACCCCAGGAGACGATCCACCGGATCCGCTTTTTCGGCATCAAGGAGATGACTGGCGCCTGCATCTCGGCCCTGGACGCCTATCTGGTCCTGCGAGGACTCAAGACCCTGGAGCTGCGCATGGATCGACACTGCGCCTCAGCCCAGACGCTCGCGGAGCTGCTGGAGGGCCATCCCGCGGTGGAGCGGGTCTGGTTCCCGGGACTCGACTCCTTCCCTCAAAAGGACCTGGCCCGCCAGCAGATGCAGAAGCCCGGCGGGATGATCGCCCTGGAGCTGCGCGGCGGCTACGAGGCCGGGGTGCGATTCATGGACCGCCTGCGCCTGGTGACCCGGGCGGTGAGCCTGGGTGACTGCGAGACACTGGCCCAGCATCCGGCCTCCATGACCCACTCCACCTATGCCCCGGAAGAGCGCGCCAAACACGGCATCTCCGAGGGTCTGGTGCGGCTGTCAGTGGGGCTGGAGACCTGCGCCGATCTCGCCGCGGACCTGACTCAGGCACTGGCCGGGCTTTGAGCGGCGCCCATGCCGGAGTCGAGCCCCCAACGCATCCTGATCGTCGAGGACGAGCAGGCAATCGCCGACACCCTGATCTATGCCCTGGGGACCGACGGATTCGCGACCGAGCACTGCCTGCTCGGTCGCGACGCCCTGTCGGCCCTAGGCCGGGGTGGGTTCGCGCTGACCATCCTGGACGTGGGCCTGCCGGACATGAACGGGTTCGACCTGTGCCGTGAGCTTCGGCGCACGAGCGAGATCCCGGTCATCTTCCTCACCGCCCGATCCGACGAGATCGATCGCATCGTGGGCCTTGAGATCGGCGCCGACGACTATGTCGTGAAGCCATTCAGCCCTCGGGAGGTCTCGACCCGGGTGCGCGCCATTCTGCGTCGGGTGCGGACGTTCCCGGCCCCCGACCGCGATAGCCCTTCCGCCCCAACTCCGGACCCGCATCCGGGCACGATCCAGGACCCGGCCCCAGAGATCCTGGGCTTCGCGATCGACGACGAGTCGCTCTGCATCCGCTACCGGGGACAGGCACTGCCCCTGACCCGCTACGAGTACCTGCTGCTCAAGACCCTGCTGGAGTCCCCGCGTCGGATCTTCTCCCGCGGCCAGCTGATGCAAAGGGTCTGGACCGCACCGGACCACAGCCTGGAGCGCACCGTCGACACCCACATCAAGACACTGAGGGCCAAGCTGCGGGCACTGGACCCCGAGGCCGACCCCATCGTCACCCATCGCGGACTGGGCTACGGACTGCGGGGACCCCGTTGAGGATCTCGCTCCAGGTCGCACTGGGATACTTCCTGATCGTCGGACTGGCGGCCTGGTTCGTCCTGGACATCTTCGTCGCCGAGGTCAGACCCGGGGTGCGGGAGGCCATGGAAGACACACTGGTGGACACCGCCAACCTGGTGGCCGAGCTGGTGGCCCCCGAGCTTGCGGCCGCCACCGGAGCCCCCGCCGGGTACCAAGCCCGCCCCAACGACCGTATCGCCGCCGCCCTGGATGCCTACACCCAGCGCCGGGTGCAGGCGGGCATCTGGAACATCCAGAAGCGCAGCCTGGACCACCGGGTCTATGTGACGGATGCCACCGGGCGCGTGGTCTATGCGACGGACCCGGCCCTGGTCGGGCAGGACTTCTCCCGCTGGAACGATGTCTACCGCACCCTGCGCGGGGCCTACGGGGCCCGGGCGACCCGCGACCTGCCGGAAAACGACAGCACCTCCGTGATGTACGTGGCCGCCCCCGTGGTCTGGGAGGGCCGCACCATCGGCGTGATCTCCGTGGGCAAGCCAAGCGCTACCGTGGCACCCTTTATCGCCCGCAGCGAGGCCAAGATCCGGGACTGGGGGCTGCTCCTGCTCCTGGCGTCCGGGCTCATCGGGGCACTCTTCACCTGGCACCTGACCCGCGCCATCGGACGCATGCGCCGCTATGCCCGGGACGTGGCGGAGGGCCGGCGCAGCCCCCCGCCCAGGTCCAGCGCCCGGGAGCTCTCCGATCTGGCAGACGCACTGACCGCCATGCGCGAGCGCCTGGAGGGCCGCCGCTATGTGGAGCGCTATGTCCACACCCTGACCCACGAGCTCAAGGCCCCCCTTGCCGCCATCCGCGGGGCGGCAGAGCTCCTGGCCGAAGAGGACATGCCGGGGGCTGAGCGCCAGCGCTTCCTCGCCAACATCCGGGGCCAGGAGGAGCGACTGCGCCTGGTGGCCGAGCGCATGCTGAATCTGGCCCGGGTGGAGCAGCAGGAGGCACTCCAGGAGTCGGTCCCGGTGGATCTGGTGCGTCTGGCAGACGAGGCCGCGGAGTCGGTGGCCGCCACCGCCCGCGCCCGGGGCATCCGGATCGAGGTCGATGGACCCGCCAACCTCAGGGTCTCCGGGGAGCCATTCCTCCTCCGCCAAGCCATCGGAAACCTGCTGGAGAACGCCATCGCCTTCTCGCCCCAAGGCGGGCAAATCGACCTTGCGCTGGAGGCCGCACCGGGATTGGCCAGGATCCGGGTACGAGACAGGGGCCCAGGCGTACCGGACTATGCCCTGGGGCGCGTCTTCGAACGCTTCTTCTCGCTGCCGCGACCGGACGGCTCGGCCAAGAGCACCGGTCTGGGCCTGAGCCTGGTGCGCGAAGTCGCTGCACTCCACGGTGGGACCGCAAGCCTGTCCAACCATCCGGAGGGCGGAGCCGTCGCGGTCCTGGAGCTGCCGCGCGCCTGACTGGAAACGGACCCGAGCGTGGAGACGCAGCCGGGTAGACGGTTGACCCAACCCCAACCCTGCTCCAATCTTCTAAATCCAGCCGGTCGCGCACCGATGCCCGGCGCGTCCGACCGACACTGGGCGACACTGGGGACTACCCGGAGACCGAATGGAACAAGCGCAACTCAACTGGATCGCCAACTTTATCTGGGGCATCGCCGACGACGTGCTCCGCGACATCTATGTCCGCGGCAAGTACCGGGACGTGATCCTTCCCATGACCGTACTGCGCCGCCTGGACGCGGTGCTTGAGCCGACCAAGCAGGCCGTACTCGATATGAAGGCGACGCTCGACGGTGCCGGTATCGTCCAGCAGGACCAGGCCCTGCGCCAAGCCTCGGCCCAAGCCTTCTACAACACCTCCAGGTTCACCCTGCGCGACCTGCGCTCGCGCGCCAGCCAGCAGCAGCTGCGGGCCGATTTCGTGGCCTACTTGGATGGCTTCTCGCCCAACGTCCAGGAGATCCTCGACAACTTCGAGTTCCGCAACCAGGTCCCGCGGTTGTCCAAGGCCGACGCCCTCGGCACCCTGATCGAGAAGCTCCTGTCCCCGGACGTCAACCTGAGCCCCAAGCCGGTTCTCAACGGCGACGGATCGGTGAAGCACCCGGGCCTCGACAACCACGGCATGGGTACCGTCTTCGAGGAGCTGGTGCGGCGATTCAACGAGGAGAACAACGAGGAGGCCGGCGAGCACTGGACCCCGCGCGACGCGGTCAAGCTCATGGCCCGGCTGATCTTCCTGCCCGTCGCGGACCGCATCGCCGACGGCACCTACCTCCTTTACGACGGGGCCTGCGGAACGGGCGGCATGCTCACCGTCGCCGAAGACACGCTCCGGCAGATCGCCCGGGCGCGCGGCAAGCAGGTCGCCACCCACCTCTACGGCCAGGAGATCAACGCCGAGACCTACGCCATCGCCAAGGCCGACTTCCTGCTCAAGGGCGAGGGCGAGGCGGCCGACAACCTGGTCGGCGGACCCGAGCGATCGACGCTGGCCAACGATGCCTTCCCGTCGCGGGAGTTCGACTTCATGCTCTCCAATCCGCCCTACGGCAAGAGCTGGAAGGGCGACCTGGAGCGCCTGGGGGGCAAGCAGGGGATCAAGGACCCGCGCTTCGTCATCGAGCACGCGGGCGACCCGGAGTACTCCCTGATCACCCGCTCCAGCGATGGCCAGATGCTCTTCCTGGTCAACCTGCTGAGCAAGATGAAGCGCGCGACACCGCTCGGCAGCCGCATCGCCGAGGTCCACAACGGCAGCTCGCTGTTCACCGGCGACGCCGGCCAGGGCGAGAGCAACATCCGCCGCTGGATCGTCGAGAACGACTGGCTGGAGGCCATCGTCGCCCTGCCGCTCAACCTCTTCTACAACACCGGCATTGCGACCTATGTCTGGGTGCTGACCAACCGCAAGCCAGAGCACCGCAAGGGTCGGGTCCAGCTCATCGACGCCACCCAGTGGTATAGGCCGCTGCGCAAGAACCTGGGCAAGAAGAACTGCGAGCTGTCCGACGAGGACATCCAGCGGATCTGCGACACCTTCCTCGCTTTCCAGGAGACCGAGCAGTCCAAGATCTTCCCCAATGCCGCCCTCGGCTACTGGAAGGTGGCGGTCGAGCGCCCGTTGCGCCTGAAGGGAATCGACCCGGACCGGGCCTACACCCCCAAGGAGATCAAGGCGCTGAAGGAGACCGCCGAGCGGGCGGAGGACGCGCCGCCGGTCATCAAGAAGATCCACAAGAAGGGCGCGGTTGCGGACCCTCTCCGCGGTCTGTTTGCCGCCACCATCGGCGGCAAGCCCGTCGTGGTCGAGTACGATCCCGACCCCGACCTGCGCGACACCGAGCAGGTGCCGCTGCTGGAGGACGGCGGCATCGTCGCCTTCCTGCGCCGCGAGGTCCTGCCCCATGCCCCGGACGCCTGGTACGTCCCGGACAGCGTCAAGATCGGTTATGAGATCAGCTTCACCCGCTACTTCTACAGACCCAAGCCCCTGCGCACGCTGGAGGAAATCCGCGCCGACATCCTAGCGCTGGAGCGGGAGACCGAGGGGCTTCTGGGCGAGATCGTCGGGGGGCAAGCGAGGTAGTCCATGAAGAACATCACCATCCGCGGCATCGACGACCCGCTTGACCAAGCCCTCAAGGCCCTTGCCGACCGGGAGGCCAGGAGCGTCAATCAACTGGTGCTCGACATGCTGAGGGAGCGCTTCGGGCTGGCCAAGGCCGCGCGCCACAGCACCCGGCACCACGACCTGGACGGCCTTTTCGGCACCTGGAGCGCAGAGGAGTATCAACGGATACAAGGTGCGGTGGAGACGCAACGCCCCCTGGACCCCGAGCTGTGGTCATGCGACGCGCCCTGATCGACACCAACATCTACTCGCTCGCGATGCGCGGCGAGTCGGATGTGGTGGATCGCCTGCAACAGCTCGATGACCTGGCCTTCTCCGTCGTGAGCCTCGGCGAGCTGCTCGCCGGGTTCCGCGCCGGTCATCGGGAGGCGAAGAACCGACAGGAGCTTGGCCGGTTCCTGGACTCCCCACGGGTTCGTCTCCTGGCCGTCGACGAGGAGACCGCGGACTTCTATGCCGCGATCGTCCTGGCCCTGAAACGCGCCGGGACGCCGATCCCCACCAACGATATCTGGATCGCCGCCGTAGCCCAGCGCCACGGCCTGCCGGTCTACACCAGGGACGCCCATTTCCAGGCCGTGCCCGGACTGCTGCTGATCCCATGATCGACGGACTCAAGCCCTATCCCGAGTACAAGGACTCCGGCGTAGCGTGGCTGGGAGAGGTGCCGCAGCACTGGGACGTACGGCAACTGGGGCGCTTCGGCTTGCTCACCAAGGGCAACGGCGCAAGCAAGGAGGATGAAGTGCCTGAAGGGATGCCGTGCGTCCGGTATGGCGACCTCTACACCCAGCATCGATTCTTCATCGACCGCAGTCGGTCATGCGTGAGCCCCGAGCGGGCCACGGCCTATACACCGATCCGATGCGGCGACGTTCTCTTTGCAGCCTCGGGCGAGACCATCGAGGAGATCGGGAAGTCTGCGGTCAACCTAATGACCGTCCCCGCCGTCTGCGGCGGCGACGTGCTGCGGTTCCGGCCGGCGATACCGGTTGACACCCGGTTCATGGGTTACGCCTGCGACTGCCCGTCGTCTGTCGCCCAGAAGTCGCTCATGGGCCGCGGCTTCACCGTGATGCACATCTACGGCTCGCAGCTCAAGTCGTTGTCGTTGGCTCTGCCGCCTTTGCGGGAGCAAGCGGCCATCGCCCGCTTCCTCGACCACGCGGACCGGCGGATTCGGCGGTACATCCGCGCCAAGCAGAAGCTGATCAAGCTGCTGGAGGAGCAGAAACAGGCCATCATCCACCGCGCCGTCACCAGCGGCCTCGACCCCAACGTCCGCCTCAAGCCCTCCGGCGTGGAGTGGCTGGGGGATGTGCCGGAGCATTGGGAGGTTCGGCGCCTGAAGTCACTTGTGCGACGCGTGGATCAAGGGGTGAGCCCCCAGGCCGAGAACGCTCTTGCGAAAGGTGATGCTTGGGGCGTAGTGAAAGCAGGTTGTGTGAATCATGGGCTTTTCAGAGAGAGCCAGCATAAGCGTTTGTCTCCGGGGTTTGCCTTCGATGCGAGGTTGGCGGTCGCAGTGGGGGACGTTCTCGTGTCACGGGCAAGCGGGTCTCCCCATCTGGTCGGATCGACTGGACGTGTGCCGTCGCTCAACTACAAGCTGATCCTTTCGGACAAGACATTCCGGCCGCAATTTGCTCACGACGTCGATCCCGATTTCATGGTACAGGCGATGAATAGCCGCTACTACCGCCACCAAGTCGATCAAGCCATCAGCGGCGCGGACGGACTAGCGAACAACCTGCCTTTGTCATCGTTACGAGCATTCATCTTCCTAATACCGCCAGTTGAGGAACAGCGCGCTGTAACATCGCTCCTCAGGGATACGACCGAAGGTATCCGAGGTGCCGCGGTACGAGCTGAACGCGAAATCACCTTCCTCCGCGAATACAGCGCCCGCCTGATCGCCGACGTAGTCACCGGCAAGCTCGACGTGCGCGAGGCGGCGGCACGGCTGCCAGACGAGTCTGAAGAGACCGAGCCCCTCGACGAAGTCGATGCCGAGGTAGAGGATTCCGCGGGAGAAGATCTCGATACCAGTCCGGAAAAGGTCGAGTCATGAGCCAGACTCGCAGAGCCAGCGGCACAGGGGCGGCTGCACAACAATCCGCTCGGAGAACGACGGGATGGCCCTGACCTACGCAGAGTTTGAGGCGTTGCTCAGTGATGCAACCAAGCGCATCGAGGGCGACATCGCCTGGCAGGCGGACGAGGATCACTCTCCCTGTGTCGATTTCCGGGCCGAGGTCCGATCGGACACCGGCTGGCCCTTGTTCGTGCGGGGGAGCTTCAATCCCCTCATCCCAGCCCTGTCGTACAACCTGATACTGAAGAGCGAGGGGCGGGTCTACGGTCTCGACCTGGGTAAGGACCATCATAATCCGCAATGTCAGCAGGTGGGCGAACGCCACAAGCACCGGTGGACCGAACGGTTCCGCGACAAAGAAGCCTACGTGCCCGAGGACATTACCGCTCCGGCCTCACAGCCATTGGATGTCTGGCGGCAGTTTTGCGCCGAGGCGGGGATCGAGCACCAGGGGCGACTGCTTCCACCACCCCCGCACACGGGAGATCTCTTCTTATGATTGCCGCAAGCCCGTGTGCCGATCTGCAGCGCACCTTGGGCGCGTTGTTCGCCTGCGTACCCCAGGGAGACGTCGTGCGCATCCATACCCCGTTCCTATACCCGGATGGGGATTGCATCGACCTTTTCCTCAAGGCGGCGGGCGATGTCACGACGGTGTCCGATCTTGGCGAGTCGCTGCGTTGGCTGCGTTCCCAGACGCTCTCGCCGCGTCGCTCGCCCAAGCAGAATGCGCTGATCCAGGACGCCTGTGTGACCCATGGGGTTGAGCTCTACAAGGGCATGCTGCTGGCGCGGTGCCGCCCCGGGGACTCGCTGGCCGCGGTCACGACGCGCGTCGCCCAGGCGTGTCTGCGGGTGTCTGACCTATGGTTTACGTTCCGGAACCGTTCGGTCGAGTCGGTCACCGATGAGGTCTCGGACTTCCTGTCCGAGCGACAGCTCAGCTTCGACCAAGGACCCAAGTACGCGGGGCGGTCCGGGCGGGCCTGGACGGTGGACTTTCATGTGCGGGCTCCGAAACGCAGCTCGCTGGTGTATGTGCTGAGCACCGGCAGTCGCTCCACGGCCCGGTCAGTCGCCGCCCAAGTGCTGGCCGCCTGGTTCGACCTCAACTATCTGGCCGCTGGACCCGAAGCGCTCCACTTTGTCAGTCTTTTCGACGACACCGCCGATGTTTGGGCGGACGAGGATTTCCGCTTGGTCGAACCGCTGTCTACCGTGGCGCGGTGGTCGCAACCCGACCGGGTTGCCGAAGTCCTGGCAGCGGCGGCCTGAGCCGAGAGCACCGCGATGGATGGGTGCTTGAAGCCAACGGGTTCGGGTGAGGCACGATGACCACGGATACCACCGAGCACGGCCTGGAACGGCTGATCTGCGCCGCGCTCACCGGCTCCGCCTGCGAGACCGGTGCCTCGCCCCCGGGACCTCGGGACGAGCCGCACGCCGACTATGGGGTGGGTTGGATCTGCGGCTCGGCGAAGGACTATGACCGCGAATACTGCATCGATCTCGTCCAGCTCGCCGCCTTCCTGCGGAAGACTCAGCCGAGGGCCGCCGAGGCGCTGGATCTCGAAGAGGACGGTCCGACCCGGCGCAAGTTCCTCGCCCGCCTGCAAGGCGAGATCACCAAGCGCGGCACCATCGACGTGCTGCGGCGAGGGATCAAGCACGGTCCGCTCGACCTCGACCTCTTCTACGGCACACCGTCCCCGGGCAACCCCAAGGCCCAGGAGCGCTACGCCGCCAACCGCTTCAGCGTCACCCGGCAACTGTGCTACAGCCGCGACCAGACCCAGCTCGCCCTCGACCTGTGCCTCTTCATCAACGGCCTGCCGGTGGCCACCTTCGAGCTGAAGAACAGCTTGACCAAGCAGACCGTCGAGGACGCCGTCCAGCAGTACAAGCTCGACCGCGACCCGCGCGAGAGGCTCTTCGAGCTTGGCCGATGTGTCGTGCATTTCGCCGTCGACGATCGCGAGGTGCGCTTCTGTACGCAGCTCAAGGGCAAGGCCTCCTGGTTCCTGCCCTTCAACCTGGGTTGGAACGACGGCGCCGGAAACCCGCCCAACCCGCAGGGGCTCAAGACCGACTACCTCTGGAAGCGCATCCTCACCCGCGGGGGGCTCACCGACATCCTGGAGAACTACGCCCAGGTGGTCGAGATCAAGGACGAGAAGACCGGCCGTAAGAAGGCGGTTCAGATCTGGCCGCGCTTCCACCAGCTCGATGTCGTGCGCAGAATCCTGGCGGACGCGGCGCAGAACGGCGTGGGCCGGCGCTACCTGATCCAGCATTCGGCCGGCAGCGGCAAGTCCAACTCCATCGCCTGGCTCGCCCATCAGCTCATCGGGCTGGAGCAGGACAGCGCACCGGTCTTCGACTCCATCATCGTCGTCACCGACCGACGCATCCTCGATCAGCAGATTAGGGACACCATCAAGCAGTTCGCCCAGGTTGGCGCGACCGTGGGCCACGCCCAGCACTCCGGCGACCTGCGCCGGTTCATCGGGAGCGGCAAGAAGATCATCATCTCCACGGTGCAGAAGTTCCCGTTCATCCTGGACGAGATCGGGACCTGTAGGGGTCCCGGGCACCGCACGCGGCGCTTCGCCATCGTCATCGACGAGGCGCATTCCAGCCAGGGCGGAAAGACCTCCGCCGCCCTCTCGACAGCCCTCTCGGCGAATGAGGCCGAGGAGGACGACGAGACCCCCGAGGACAAGATCAACCGCCTGATGGAGGGCAAGAAACTGCTGCCCAACGCCAGCTACTTCGCCTTTACCGCCACGCCAAAAAACAAGACGCTGGAGATCTTCGGCGAGCCTGAGCCGCAGCCGGACGGCACGGTCAAGCACCGGCCCTTCCACAGCTACACCATGAAACAGGCGATCCAGGAGGGCTTCATCCTGGACGTGCTGCGGCACTACACGCCGGTCGAGAGCTATTACAAGCTCATCAAGAAGGTGGAGGGCGACCCCGAGCTCGACAGGAAGAAGGCGAACAAGAAACTCCGCCGTTATGTCGAGGGCCACGACCACGCCATCCGGCTCAAGGCCGAGATCATGGTCGACCACTTCCACGAGCAGGTCCTGGCGCTCAAGAAGATCGGCGGGCAGGCACGGGCCATGGTGGTCACCGGCGGCGTCGAGCGGGCCATCCAATACCACCACGCGATCCGCGACTACCTGGCGGAGCGCAAGAGTCCGTACCGGGGCATCGTCGCCTTCTCGGGCGAGCACGCCTGTTCGCATAAAGAGCGGGGCGGGGCCAAGGTGACCGAGGCCTCCCTCAACGGCTTCCCGTCGAAGGAGATCGTCGACAAGATCCAGGCGGACCCGTACCGCTTCCTCGTCTGCGCGGACAAGCTCCAGACCGGCTACGACGAGCCCCTGCTGCACACCATGTACGTCGACAAGCCGCTCTCCGGCATCAAGGCGGTGCAGACCCTCTCGCGCCTCAACCGCGCGCACCCGCAGAAGCATGACGTCTTCGTGCTCGACTTCATGAACGACTCGGACACCATCGCGCAGGCGTTCGGCGACTACTACCGCACCACGATCCTGGCCGAGGAGACCGACCCGGACAAGCTCCACGACCTGAAGGGCGCGCTCGACGGCTACCAGGTCTACGTGGCTGCGCAGATCGACGACCTCGTGGAGCGCTATCTGGGCGGGGCCGAGCGCGATGCCCTCGATCCGATTCTCGACGCCTGCGTGGCCGTCTACACGAGCCAGCTCGACGAGGACGGCCAGGTCGACTTCAAAGGCAAGGCCAAGGCGTTCCTGCGCACCTACAGCTTCCTCGGCGCGATCCTGCCCTACACCAATGCTGCGTGGGAGAAGCTCTCGATCTTCCTCACCTTCCTCGTGCCCAAGCTGCCCGCCCCCGTCGAGGAGGACCTGGCGAAGGGCATCCTCGAAGCCATCGACATGGACAGCTACCGGGTCGAGAAGCAGGCGGCGGTGAAGATTCAGCTCCCCGATGCGGACGCGGAGATCGAGCCGGTGCCGACCGCGGGGGGAGGCCGCAAGCCCGAGCCGGAGTTGGACCGGCTCTCGAACATCCTCAAGACCTTCAACGACCAGTTCGGAAACACCCCCTGGACCGATGCCGATCGCGTCCACAAGCTCATCACCGAGGACATCCCGAGCCGCGTGGCGGCCGACGGGGCCTACCGAAACGCCAAGAAGAGCTCGGACAAGCAGAATGCCCGCATCGAGCACGACAAGGCCCTGGGTCGCGTGATGACGGCCTTACTCAAGGACGACACGGAGCTGTTCAAGCAATTCGTAGACAACCCATCCTTCCGGCGGTGGCTGACCGATACCGTCTTCGGCTTGACCTACGAGGGTGCCGAGGTCTGACGGGCCTCGTCCGTAGCCCTCGTGCATCTGCTACGGCAACATGAAAATGCGCGACCTTCACAGACCGATCCGTCGCCACTGGCGCGACATCGCCGCACTGTGCACGGATCATCGACTGGCGACCGTCTTCGAAGACCGGATCGAGGCCATTGGCTAAGGGCATGGGCAGCGATGGGGGATGGACCAACCGGCACCTCAACGGCGTGCCGCCCATGGGCGCGAAGGGCCTCCGGTCGCTTGCGGACCTGACGCTCGTCTTCCTCCTGCTCGCCCAGTCCTCGCTCGCCCAGACCGCCCTGCCGGTCGGGCCGCTCTCGTTGCCCGAGCCGGCGAGCGTGGCCAAACCGGAAGCGCTGAATCCGCTGCAAGATATCGACGCCGAGCGCGCGCGCGTCGAATCCCATATCGAGGAATCCCAGAAGCAGCTCGCCGAGGCACAACAGACGCTCCAGGGTCCGAATGCGCCGGCAGGCGACGACGAGCGGCAGGCCTTGGAGCAGCGGATCGCGCTCCTGGAAAGCCGACTGCTGGTCGCCCGGAGATACCTCGAGACCCTCGACGAAGCCGGGACGATCCGCGACGAGCGTCGGCAGCTCCAGGGCCAACTGGACACCTCAGCCGACCTTCCGAGCCCACCGCCCTACCCGATCGATCTCGTCGAGTCGCTCGCGCGCAAGCTCAGGTCCCAGAAGGCGGCCATCGAGACGGACGAGATGCGGCTCGCGGCCTCGACGCATGGAAAGACGCTGATGTCCGCGGAGTTGGACAGCGACGAGAAGCGATTCCGCCAGACACTCGAAACCCTGGAGGGGGCGGAGACCGACGCGGCGCGGCAGGCCGCGCGGCGCGACCATGCCCTGAGCGAGCTCGCCCTGAGCCTGAGCAGCGAGAGTGTCGCCTTCCTGCGCGCCGGGGAGCAGTTGGTCAAGGAGCGTCTGGCGCTCCATCGGCTGCGAGCCGAGCGCTCGCGCAGTCAGCTCGCGCAGGCGCTCAAGGACCTTCGACTGACGCCCGAGGACGTCCAGACGCGGACGGCTATCCTCGATCGCGAGCTCGCAGCGGCCAGGAAGACGCGCGCCAAGATCGCCCGTGCCGAGGATGCCGCGAGCGACCAGCTCGCGGAGCTGCACGAGCGCATCGACACCCAAGAGCAGCAGGGGAAAGTCGAGCCGCTCGCCGGACTCGAGCTGGAGCTCCGGCAGGCGCAGATCGAGTCGATCCGAGCCACCCTGGAAGACATCGATCTGCAGATCGGCTACCTCCAGGCGCTGCGTCGCCTGTGGAGCGAACGGCTTGCGCTGCATCGCAATTGGGAGGTCGTCACGGCCAAGGAGGCGCTCAAAGACATCGAGACCCTGCTGAAACCCTTCGCGCAGGGCATCTCGGCACTCAAGCTCGACCAAGAGGAGACCGCCAGCTTCGAGGTGGAGCAGCGATTCGAGCGGCCCGAGCTTGCCGAGTCCCGGACGGCGCTCGTCGAGGCCATGAAGGAGCGCAGCGCCCAGCTTGGACCCACCCTGCGCGGCGCCCGCCAGCTCCAAGAATTCCTGGACCTGTGGAAGCGCGAGATCGAGGTCCGGATCGGCGACCAGGGCACGGCGGAGCAGACCCGGGCCTGGGGCGACGTCGTGCTGGACCGGCTCAAAGGGTTCTGGTCTTATGAGATCCTCGCGGTCGAAGACACCCTGACCGTCAACGGCGAGAAGATCGTCGAAAAGCGCCCCGTGACGGTCGGCAAGACGATCGAGGCGGCCCTGATTCTGACGATCGGCCTGCTCGCCGCCTCCGGTCTGGCTCGGCCGATCAGCCGCATCGTCCTGCCCTATTCCGCGCAGCGCTGGCAGCGCCGGCTGCTGATTCAGAAGATCCTGCGCGTGGCCATGATCGCTTTGGTCGTGGTCCTGGCCCTGGTCACGGTCAAGATCCCGCTCACCGTCTTTGCCTTCCTGGGCGGTGCCATCGCGCTTGGGATCGGATTCGGGGCCAAGAATCTTCTCAACAACTTCATCAGCGGGTTCATCCTGCTCGGCGAGGGCACCATTCGTCCCGGCGACCGCATCGAGATCGAGGGCAATCTCGGCATCGTGCAACGGATCGGCGAGCGCTCCACCCAGGTGCGCCGACTCGACGGCGTGGAGCTACTGATCCCCAACAGCCATTTCCTGGAGAACCGGGTCACCAACCTGACGCTCTCCGACCGGCGCCTGCGCGTCGCGATCCAGGTGGGCGTCGCCTACGGCTCCCCGACTAGGCAGGTCGAGGCACTCCTGCTGGAGATCGCGCACGCCAACCCGCTGGTGGTGGCAACGCCGGCCCCGGTCGCGGTCTTCGAGGACTTCGGCGACAGCGCACTGGTCTTCCGACTCTATGTCTGGGTTGACCTGGCCGCCCAGCCGGATCACCGGGCTGTGATCACCGAGCTTCGTCACTGTATCGCCGAGCGCTTCGCGGAGGCCGGCTTTGCCATCGCCTTCCCGCAGATGGACCTGCACTTCGATACCAAGGGGCCGATTCCGATTCGGGTGTCGAAGATGGACGGCGAGTGCACCGCAAGCGGAGAATCAAGGCTCTCGCCAAGCAGCTCGACGCCAACCGACCTAACTTGAGAGATCGATCGTGAAAGCAACCGTCGCCGCACTCGCCGCTTCCCTCCTGCTCCCATCCGTTCAAGCCTCCGCAGCATTCGAGGCGACCGAGACGCTCCACGGTATCGCCTTCGCCGTCTCCAGCCCCAACACGCCCACGGCCAACAGGGTGACCATCGTCCCCAGCGGACTCGCGATCGACAACAGCCCCGTCGAGGTCGAGACCAGCGGCATGGTCACCGGCGCGGAGGTGGCCGATATCGACGCCGATGGCTCACCCGAGATCTACATCTACGTCGCCGAGCCAGGGGCCGACAAAGGCGCGTCGCTCATCGCCTTCAGCGCCAACAAGAAAAAGTCGCTCAGCCAGATCTTCCTCCCTGCGCTCGAAGACGATGCCAAGAATGCCAAGGGCTACCGCGGCCACGACGAATTCGCTGTGCTCGAAGGCGTCCTCGGCCGCCGCTTTCCGATCTACCCCGACGACAAGACGCAAACTGAGCCCACCGGAAAGATGCGCCAGATCCAGTACAAGCTCGTCCCCGGCGAGGCGAGCTGGATGCTGAAGATCGACCGAGTCGTCGAGTTTTGATAGGCGGCTCGACAGGGCGCGGTAGGTTGCCAGACGGGCCCGCACTTCCGAACGGCGAGATGGGCGCTGCGACAATCGATCCATGAACAGCTCCGTCAGCCCCGCCGACACCGCTCGACACCTGCGCCAGCGCGCGGCCTCTGCCGCAGCCTTGGGGGCCGAGCGCGCGCGGCACCTTCGTTCGCGACTGCCCGCGGCCGTCGCGTTGCTGCGCGAGCGGCATGGGGCCGAGAACGTCGTTCTATTCGGCTCGCTGGCTAACGGAACCTGCCACGCCGACAGCGACGTCGACCTCGCGGTCTCGGATCTCCCTGGGGACCGCTATTTCGAGGCGCTTACCGATCTGATGGAGGTCTTCGCAGGCCCCGTCGATCTGGTCCAGCTAGAAGATACCCCCGAGAGTCTGCGCGAGCGCATCGATGCCGAAGGCGAGCGACTGTGAACGCCGCGCTGCAGCGACTTCGTGCCGAGATCAAGTTCGACCGTGAGGCGCTCCAGAAGCGTCTCGACGAGCTCGAAACGGTCGCACTCGAAGCCGACGCGGGTGCCGCGAGCTGCGCCCAGGCAGCCGTCGCCTTGCACCACGCCTATGGTGCGGTCGAAAGCATCATGGAGCGGATCGCACGCGCGATCAACGGCGACCTGGCCATGGGTCCGGATTGGCATCAGGCGCTTCTGCACACGATGGGCTTGGAGATCGATGGCCTCCGGCCGGCGGTGTAATCGCGCGAATCCGTTGCCGGACTTCGACAGATCCTGTCGTTCCGCCACTTCTTTCGCCATGCCTACGCCGTGGAATTGGACCCGGCGAGACTCGCGGAGCTGCGTCGCGTCCTCGCCGAATCTGCCCCCCGGTTGGACACCGAGCTGACGGCGTTCGATGCCTTCCTGGCGCAGGTGGCCAACGCCGACCGCTGACACGTCGCCGCAGGTTAGCGGCTTGCGGGACGGCGCGCCCGACCCGAGCTCCTCGGATCTTTAGTAGACCATTCGAACCAGGTTCCGTTTCTCACAGGCCCCTTTCCCTCGCTAGAGCAACAGCCCCGCCGGAGAAGGCGGGGCTGCGAAAACGGTAGGAAATGCGTTGAGCTCAGCGGTTGGGTGCCAGCCCTTGGCCGCGGACGGGCGGAGGGGTCGCCGCCTGCTGGGCCTGCATCTTCTTGCCTTCCTGCATCAGCCACGAGTGACAGGGGCCTTTGCCGCTGGTAGCGGGTTCACTGAAGGACGTCTTGTCCTGTGTCACTACACCAGTGGGCGAGATATATCCTCTGTAGATGGCTTTGCCCTCTGTTTCGGCGCAGACAGGGATTTTCCCCGTGGCAAGCTGCTCCTCCGGCGGCACCACACCGCCGACGACAAAAGAGTGGAGGGTAGATGTCGCTGACGATCACACCAGCTGCGGGCGTGGCAGCGGCGCTTTCAGCTTCGCTTCCATACTCAGCGCAAAAGACCCGGTGGTTAATCCCCAGTCGTCATCTTTTCCAGCCTTTCGCAAGGCAATGGAGAGGGCGGGTCTATATTTATTCACCGCCGCATCGTTATCAATCAGTCCCCGGCCTCCAGCCGCTAGAGCCGGAGCAGGGACAACGGTGTTGAAGACCGCAGCGAGAGCGGCAGCCGACACCGCAAGGTGACGCATTCTCGGATTTGCGCCCATGTTAACCCCCTATTCTATTGTTTTTTAACAAAACTTTACGGGAGAAGCTGGAAAAGGGCCGTGGTCGCCTGCCTTGCCAGGGGACGGCAATGACAACAAGGCCCAGTGAAACCAGGGACCGAAAACGAACTGGCGTTCTGTCCAAGGGAAGCGCGACCCAGTCGGCGTTCCCTTGCGGCTTGGCAGCGCCTTCAACCCCCGAAAATATACCCGAGATCGATGGGCACCGCCTCGAAAGGGGGGGGACCGCAACCCGGCCGGCGTCCGAGCCGGTCACGCTCGGGTCGGCGACGATCCGATAGCTGCCGCCCTCCAGAAGGACGGCTCCCAGCGGTAATAAAGGACGTCGCGTCCGGCTTCTCTAACCGGTAAGGCCCGGACCTATCGCTAGCGCATGCAGCGTCTCAACCTTGCCCCCGGCCACCGGACCCGTTAGCTTTCCCCGCATGGACGAGATCGGCTCGGCACACGACCGCTACTTTCGCGAGAGCTTCGGCCGCGTCGAGGTGGCGCGGGATTTTCTGCGCCACAACCTGCCCGCGGACTTGCTCGCGCTGGTCGATCTGGAGACCCTTGAGGTGTCGAGCGAGACGCACGTCGCCGAGGACCTCCGCGAGTCGTGCTCGGATCTGGTCTATCGGTTGGCCTGGCGCGACGAGGGGACGCTGGAGGTCTATGTGCTGTTCGAGCACAAGAGCCGCCCGGAGCACTGGACCCTGCTGCAGTTGCTGCGCTACGTGGTGGCGGCCGGGGAACGGCACCGCCAGCAGCAGCCGAAGGCAAAGCACCTGCCGCCGATTTACCCGCTGGTGCTCTATCATGGTCACCGGCGTTGGCGTGCGCCGTTGGGCTTTCATGACCTGGTGGAGCCACTGCCGCCGACCCTCGCACCCTTCGTCCCCCAGTTCCGCTACGCGCTGCATGACGTCTCGCCGCACAGCAAGATGGAGGTCAAAGGCGCGGTGCTGACCCGGCTGGTGCTACTCGCGCTGCGCCATATTTGGAGCGACGAGCCGATCGCGCGGCTGCGGGAGCTGATCGCGCTGATCGCCGAGATCGAAGATCAATCCGAAGCGACGCGGATTCTCTATACCCTATTGACCTATTTTCTGTCCGCCAGCGCCCATCTCGACGAGGGCGAGCTGCGGACCCTGCTGACCGAGACCCCGATCGGAGAGACCGCCATGCAGACCCTAGCCGAACGTTACCGCGACCAGGGACGCCAGCAGGGCTGGCAGTTGGGTCGCCAAGAAGGTCGTCAGGAGGGCCGTCTAGAGGGCGAGGCCGCCATACTGCTGCGCCAGATCGAGCGCAAGTTCGGCCCGCCGACCGAGTCGGTTCGCGCACGCATCGCCGCGGCCGATGCAGAAACCCTGCTCCTGTGGTCCGAGCGCATCCTGACCGTGGACTCCCTGGACGCGGTGCTGCGTTGACACCCTGTTCTCAGGGAGCAGGCTGGGACCGTCAGCGTCCGCGATCGGATCGAGCGGACCCACGAAATGGAATCCACCCGAGTCGCGTCGGCCAACAGGCGCCCTCAGTCGCCGAGGATGTAGGCGAGGTCGATCTCGATCTCTTCGAAAGGCGGGACCCTGACCCGGGCGGGCTCGGACAGGGTAGCGATCACCCGATAGTGGTCGCCGTCCAGGCCGTAGGCCACCAGGGTGCGATCCTCCGGCCAAATCAGCCAATAGAAGGGCACGCGGTGGCGCTGCAATAGCAGGAACAGCGTCAGGGTGTCTTTGCGCTCGTGGCCGGGCGAGACGATCTCGCACACCCAGTCCGGAGCCAGCTCGATGTCGCCGCTCGGACGCTCCGGCATCCGCTCCTTGCGCCAACCGGCAAGGTCGTGGCTGGGGCACTGGTGCAGCTCGTATGCGACGCTGACCTCGGTGAGTATCCACCAGCCGCCGGGGCCGGACTTGCGGTTGAAGGGGCCCAGTTCTTCTCTCGTGTTCCCCTGTACGACACCGTGCTCGGCGCGCGCCATGGGCCGCCGGACGATCTCGCCGTCGATCAGCTCGACCCGCTCCTCGGGGCTGGCGAGCAGATCGGCGGTGGTCTGGCGCTTGCGGGCTTCCATTCGCTGCACCCTCGCGGTCGGTAAACGGATAAACCTCATCCTAGCCGATCTATTGCACGCCGGCAGCGCGGCGGCGTCGCCTGCCACTGACACTCAAGCCCACCGCCGACCGGAAGAACCATTCGATGGCGGCGCTGGCATCCATAGAGCATCAGGGGCGACACTCATCGCGGACGGAGCGGAATTCATCCTCGACCCCGAGCGCGGCGAAATCCGCGACGTTGCGCGTGACGACCGTGAGGCCGCGCGTCTTGGCGATTGCCGCGATCATGGCGTCTTCGTACAGCGTGTCCGATTTCCGGTGCATAAGCCTGGCCCAGCAGCGAAAGGCCGGCCCGTCCATCGGGAGCACTTGATAGGAGTCGGCGACCAAGTCCAGCCAGGACTCGATCTCCGAGGCCTTCCGCGGGTCCTGCTCGCGAGTCAGCTCGATACCGGCCTGAATCTCGCCCAGCGTGACTGCGGAGACGTGAAGGCCGGTGTCGTCTGCCGACTCGAGCCAAGCGACCACGGCGCCGTGCGGGCGCGGTTTGCGGAGCTCCGAAACCACGTTGGTATCCAGCAGGTACATCGTCGGCGGCCGGACGGCGGCGGGCCTTGCCGCGTTCGGGGACAAGGGCTTCGGTGCGGGCGGTATCGGCCAGCAGCAGCATCTTGAGCGAGGGACGCGCGAGGGCTTGCAGGCGTCGCCACTCGGCGACCGGGACCAAGACGGCGGTTTCCGCCCCTCGGCGGGTGACGACTTGCGGACCTTGAGCGGTGCAGATATCCAAGAGCTCGCTGAAACGGGCCTTGGCGTCCTGAACGGGCCAAGCTTGCATGGAGTCTCCCCTGCCGAAGGCGCATATGACTAGGTATCTGACCAGGCTATGCGGGACACAAGTCTGGATTCAAGGCCAGTCGGAATTTTCGGTTCCAACGTCTTGTTTGCGTTCGCAGGCCCCGGCGTTCCTAGAGACCAGGTTGCTGGCGCTGGCGCCTGCCAGCACCCTCAGCCGCCGAGGATGTATCCAACATCGATCGGCACAGCCTCGAAGGGCGGGATCGCGACCCGGCCGGCGTCGGCGCTGGTTACAGTCAGGTCGGCGACAATTCGATAGCTGCCGCCATCCAATCCGTAGGCCACGAGGGTGCGCTCCTCGGGCCAGATCAGCCAGTAGTGGGGAACCCGGTGGCGTTGCAGGAGCAGCAACAGGGTCAGGGCGTCCTTGCGCTCGTGGCCGGGGGAGACGATCTCGCAGACCCAGTCGGGCGCCAGCTCGACGACGCCGGTGGGACGCTCCGGCAGGCGCTCGCGGCGCCAACCGGCGAGGTCGTGGCTCGGACACTGGTGGACCTCGTACAGCACGCTAATCTCGGTCGCAATCCACCAGCCCCCCGGACCGGCACCGCGGAAGAAGGGGCCAAGCTCGACTGCGGTCGCGCTTTGCACCAGCCCATGCTCGGCCCGCGCCATGGGTCGACGAACAATCTCGCCGTCGATCAGCTCGACCCGCTCCTCCGGGTAGACAAGGAGGTCGGCGAGCGTTGCCAGCTTCTTGGCTTCCATCGGCGTACCTCATCGGATTGCGACTGCCGGGGCCTTGTGCCGACTCAAGCCCCGGGCGATGGGCAAAGCCAAACGCAGCGCATACGCGATGTCAAGCTTAGCTTGCCGCCAAACTATTGGACCAGCCGCTGGCTCGACGCCCGCTCAGCCATT
This sequence comes from uncultured Gammaproteobacteria bacterium, assembly GCA_963780725.1. GTDB lineage: Bacteria > Pseudomonadota > Gammaproteobacteria > Chromatiales > Chromatiaceae > Thiodictyon. The sequence continues at coordinate 880,741 of CAWACV010000001.1, read as the reverse complement.
TCCGGGCAAGAGCCCCGGCAGCGGACGCCCCTCGTATTCCCTGGGCGCCGCGAGCGTGCGGGACCATTTCGCGGACAGGTCTTTCCAGGGCTTGGGCTGGCTCACCAGCAACGCCAGCACGCCGGGGACCTGCTCGGCTCCGTAGGTGACATAGATCTTCTGCGCGTCCGAGTCGACGATGCGCTCGACCTCCGGTCGGCGGGATCGGCCCCGCTATGCTGTACATAGCGTCATGGCCACCGAGCCCGGACAGCGCATTCCGTCGCACCTCGGCGAGCCGGCCCAGCCACCGCGGTTATCCGTTCGGGTCATCGGTCGGAGGACCGCTCTCATGCCCGACACGCGAGAGCGGACGGCGCGTTTGCCTTCCCCTCGGGCCATCCGCATACTGCGAGCTCGGCGGGCACAGCCCGCCACCGCCCGGATCGGCGAGGCGCGCGCTACCCTATTCCCGCCCCGCGAGATGAGTCTTCTGAATCATGCAGACAGAGCTGCTGTGGTTGCTCCTGCCCTGGAGTCTGGCGTTTGGCTTCCTGGGCCGCTTGCGGGCCTGTCCGCCGCTGCCGAATCGGATGGACAGGGTCAAGGTGTCGGTCATCGTTCCGGCGCGCAACGAGCAGGCCCGCCTGCCGCCCTTGCTCGCCTCGCTGAAGGTACAGGACTACGCCGACTTCGAGGTCATCGTGGTCGACGACAACTCCGACGACCGGACGGCCGACCTGGCCCGGGCGGCGGGCGCCACCACCTTGATCCTCACCGAGCTGGCGGATGGCTGGCTCGGCAAGCCCCACGCCTGCTGGATCGGGGCCCAGCGCGCCAGCGGCGATCTCCTGGTGTTTCTCGATGCCGATACGGAGCTTGAGCCGAGCGGCCTGCGGCGAATCGTCGCCACCCATGCACGCTACGGCGGCCTGGTGTCGATCCAGCCCTATCATCGGATGGCCAAGGCATACGAGCGGCTCTCCGCCTTCTTTTTCATCGTCATGATGGGGAGCATCCGGTCCTTCACCCTGGCCGGCGATGCGGTCAAACCCAATGGGAGCTTCGGTCCCTGCATGGTGTGCTCGCGCGACGATTACTTCCGCACCGGCGGTCATCGGCTGGTCCGCGCGGAGATCGTCGACGACGTGGCACTGGCGCGGCAGATGAGCCAGCGGGGAGTCCCCACCCATAACTTTATCGGTCAGGGGACCATCTCCTTTCGCATGTACCCCGGAGGGCTACGCGATCTCGCCGACGGCTGGACCAAGAACTTCGCGCACGGCGCCATGAGCACCGATCCCTGGCTGCTGCTCATGCTCGTGGCCTGGATCTCGGGCAGTGCCGCAACGATCAATGCGGCGCGGGGATGGCTGACGCACGGATTCACCGCTTGGTCCGTCGCCGGCCTGATCGCCTATACCGCCTATGCGGCCCAGATCTGGTGGCTGTTGCGCAGGCTCGGCAATTTCGGCCTCGTCTCCGCATTGGCCTATCCGGTATCGCTCACTTGCTTTGTCGCGATCTTCGTTCGCTCGCTGTACCTCACCCTGGTGCGCAATAGCGTGCGCTGGAAGGGCCGCTCGATCCCGGTGCGGTCGCCGAGTTGAGTCTGCACGAGACGGATCAGGCGGGCGCGATTGTAGCGTTGCACCAGGATACAGGGCCCATTGGTGGCCGCACCGTGGATCGCCATGAGGACCCCCACCGGCCAGGGATTCCAGGCGAAAAAGGTCAGCGACAGGGCCCAGGCGAGCCAATAATGACTGCGTAGAGCGCGACGATACCCAACATGAAAGCCCGAGATCCTGCTACAGAGACGGCAGGACGACCGGGGCGCAGTTGACCGCCCCGGCCCATGAAGCGGCGCTACTTGCAGTCGAGCATAGTCACGTCGACGATGGATTTGTAATGCCCGTTCGTAGTGCGCACCGTGACGCAATGCGAGCCCTTTTTCCAATTCGTATAGGAGCTGTCGCCCCCTTTGCTGCCGGACGCGTAGGTGTAGCCGCGGCTTTGCAGCTCTGATTCGCCACCGGCTGCCCTCGCTCCGACCAGGTCCTGAAGCTCCTTCGCTCCGCCGGTCCCCGAGCTGGCCTGGCTTGTGGTACCGTGCTTGCTCATCTCGTTGATGGCGACCCCGCCGGCAACCGCCGCGGCGGCGCCGACGGCGAGTTTCTGCGCGGTGCTCATACCCTTGGGCTTGGGACCGCTGTACTCGGCGGCGGTCACGTGGCGATTCTTGACCTCGCAGGTCCAGGGGTGCTTATCCCCGTCCACCTTGGCCAGACCCTGCACCTTGAAATGCAGAGCCGTATCGTTGAGGCGCTCCGCGGTGGCATCGCGCAGGTCGCTGATCTTGTATTCGCTGCGGATATGGCTCTCACAGTCGCGGATCGCGTCCTTTTCGCCGTAGGCGAGCGCCACGCCGGGGACGGCGAGCGCGAGGGTCAGCATCAGGCGCGCGGGGACTTGGATGGCGTAGGTCCTATACATGGTGGATTCACTCCGAGTTGGGAACTGTAATGGGCCGCTGGCCAGGACCGGTCCGGACAGCGGGCTAGGGCTGATAAGAGGATTCGCGCAGGTAGCGCCCTGCCACCCAGCCCCTGGGACCCGAGTCGTCCGGACGTGCGACCTGACACCAGCGCTGGCCGTCGGTCATCCGGCAGCCGAGGTTTCGCAGCACCGAGCCGTTCGAGATTTCGCCCACGACGCGCTCTTGGGGCGCGGGGCCGGCGCGGAGGTTCAGGGTGTCGCCTGGGGGCACGCCCGTCACCTGCCAGAAGTCGGGGCCGCCGGCGAGCCCGTCCGCGAAGTCTGGTGCATAGGCCGGGGCCTCGGCCTCGCGGCCGGCACCGATGTGTACGCCGAGGCTGTAGTGGGCCTGCTCGTCGCGTCGGGCAGCGGAGCGCATGAGGTAGACCCGGATGCGATAGTCGCCGGTTTCGGGCAGGGTTCCGTCGAAGCTGTTTCCCGAGGTGCTGCCGACGAACAGGGCCTCCTCGCTTCCCGGGGGCAGGACGTTGAAATAAGCTCCCGTATTGTCCGTGCGTAGCGTCACGCGCATGCGCTGTCCGGCCTTGGCGCCGAGCACATAGTCGACGTCCTCCCGGCCCCTGATGTGGCCCTTGACAGTGGCCCCTTCGGCACCAGCCTGGAAATGCACCCGCTCCTCGCGTGTGCCGTCGCTGGCCAAGACCGGTAAGGAAAGCGCGAGCAGGACCGACACCGCCAGGCCGATCGTCTTCATTCGAATCTCCGATATCATATAAATTCTGTCGGGATTATAAGGAGCGCCCACACACGCCCGCAATACGTTTTTATTGAGCTGCCCGGTCCGGATCACCACCCCGACGCAGGGTGCCATGCTGCGGAAGCCCTGCACCGCAAACTTGCGCCGGATCCAGGTCCAGGCCCGCTGCCAGCCGCCGATCGATCGGACGGATGCGGCCCGCGGTCTGGGAGGCGAGCGCATCTTCGGTCGGGGTAAAGGCGTCTAATCCCAGAGCGCACCGCATCCGCCGGTGCCCGGGCGTGGAGCCAGTCGCGATCAAGGGCGAAGGGGTCCGGGGTCGCGCTGTCGCCCATCTGGGGTCCGCCTGGCCGGGTGTTGGGCGGGCGGCAATCTGCAAAGGCGGCGGGCAGGCACCCGCGGCGCGGATTCAGGCTGGCTGGAGCTCCACCTTGTCGTAGACCTCCGCCAGCGACAGGGTGCAACCGACGCTGGTTAGGGCAACGGTGTCGGTCAGGGCGGAAAAGTCCGACAGGGTCCAGCGGCCATCGTCGCCCCGGCTGAACAGCTCCACCTGGATCTGGTGCTGGGAGACCAGGAGATACTCCCTGAGACTCGGGATCTGGCGGTAGATGGCAAACTTTTTGCCGCGGTCGTAGGCCTCCGTGGAGTCCGAAAGCACCTCCACGATCAGGCTTGGATTGAGCAGCAGGTCGCGGCGGCCATCCTGAAATTGGCGCTCGCCGCACAGGGCGATCAGGTCCGGGTACTTGCCGGCGTCGGCGGGGCGGACGCGAACCTTCATGTCGTTGGCGTAGACCTGGCAGGGGCGGCCCTTCATCTGGGCCCGCAGCTCGCTGGCGATGTTGACCACGATGGCGTTGTGCTCGGCGCTCGCCCCGGTCATCGCAAACGCCTCGCCGCCGACGTACTCGCTACGCCCCTCCAGGGACGCCCGCTCGCCTTCCAGCCATTCCTCGAAGGTCAGTTGCGGCTTGGGTTGCAGGGACATGGGGCAGCTCCGCAGTCGGGGATAGAGCGGATTATAGACCCGCGACCCGGCCGGACGACCGCCCTGGCCGGGGGGCCAGGCATTGGTTGTGCGATCCGCTAGAAACAACGGCAGATACCTCCACCAAGACCTCGTTGCGGCGCATGAACCAGGGGACGAAGGGGGCGTTGTAGCGGGCGTAGACAGGCGGGGCTGTGGCGACCAGGGCCGCGTCGCGGACGGCGACGAGCAAGGCGGATTCCTCTGCGCGGTAGTTCTCGAGTGTCCAGCGGCCCGAGTAGCGCCGGGCGGCCATGAGCCGGGCGGGCTCAGTGCGGATCTCGATGCGCGGGTCTGTCGGTGCTGGCAGGGTGGATGCCGTGAACCCCTTGGGCATGACGAAGGTCACTACGTAGTCGCCTTGCACCGGGCTCGGCTTCGGGCTGGGGTCCGGACCGGTCGCGGCGGGGACGACCGGGCGCTGGTTGACCGGCGCTGTCATGGCGATGGATTCGCCAGTGCGGTTCTTGCCGAAGATGAAGTCGGCGAGGGTCCGAAAGGCCCGATTGCCGACGCCGTCGAAGTCGCCGCTGACCCGGGTCTCGGCGACCAGAAGGGGCGGATAACGGCGCAGCTCGAACCCGGGATACTGTTTGACGACGGTATAAGGCGCTTCTTCTGTGGCCATGGCTGGGATCGCGCTGAGCAGTAGGGCGGCGGCCAGCATGAGGACCGCGATCGCTGGGGTTGAGACCCTGGGATGCATAGGGAGGCCGGTGCAATGTTGGATTTGGACTGACCGATAGGTGGGGACGCCCCTGCTGCGGCCAAGCGCCAGCGTCCAGGGCGAGCCCATGGTTCGTGGAGTCTCCGATGGCGGTTCTTTCGGGATTCCGTGGAGCTCCGGGCGCAGCTTTCGGTGTCCATCGAGACGAGTCAGGAGCTGGAGCAGATGCTGCGCATCGACACCCTGACCGGCATCGCCAAGCGGCGACTGCTCGATGAGATGCTGGACGAGCAATGGCGGCGGGCGCAGCGCGACGGCAATGCGCTGGCCGTCATCATCGCCGACATCGACCGCTAGGCCGCAGTTGCCGCGCGCCCGACCGCCTGACCCGCACGGCGGGATCGCACAGCAGGCTAACGGAACAGGCTCATCCGTGCCATCACGCCGTCGTGCTTGACCAGCTTGTGCCGCAACGCTCCGGCGATATGCACGGCGATAAGGCCCAGGATCAGCCAGCCGACCAGACCGTGGAGCGCAAACAGCGTCTCGCCGAGCGCTTTGTCCTTGCCGATCAGCCCGGGCAGGCGCATATCGAAGAACTGTACCGGGTAGTCGGACGCTGCCGTGGCGAGCCAGCCAAGGACCGGCATGGCCAGGAGGGCCACATAGAAAAGGCCGTGGACCGTGCGGCTGGCCGCGAGCTCGAGCCCGGTGAGGGGCGGCCTGTATGGCGGGGCGCCCAAGATCAGCCTGAACCCGAGGCGCAGGACCATCAGGCCCAGGACGAGGATGCCGAACGTCTTGTGGTAGGTGTACAGGGCGTTTGTTCCCTCTTTGCCGAAGGTCTGCTGGATACCGTCGAAACCCATGAAGGCGAAGATCATGCCGACCCCGAGCAGGGCCAGGACCAAGAGCGCAATCAGCCAATGCAGCAGGCGTTGCACCAATGCGTAGCGTGCAGTTTCCATCGTGTCCCCCCGTGGCGATTAGCGGGCGATGCGCCCGGACCGGGTGGGATGCTAGCACGGCTGTTTGGCCTCAGGTCGAGTGGCTACTCGCTGCGTTTGGGGACGCCGTCCCATGAGGCCGATGACGCCGGCGCCGAGGCGCCTCGAGCCCGCGACAGGTCTGGGGTGTCTCCCTGCCGACGAGGCGGTCTGGGCCACGATCCTTGCCGCCTCACGTCTGGCGCGCCGGTTCTCTCTGCCGGATCGGCCGACCGCCTATGCCCCGGATCGGGCCAGCGGGCTGCGGAGCCTGGGCACGCATGCGCCCAACGCCTGGCTCGACTGGTGTCCCCTCGAGGGCTGGGCGATCGCGAGCGGTTGCCCGGCGGAGGCCCGCGACGTCCTCGACCTCTATCGGCCGCTCTTGCCGACAGACCGGGACGGACCGTTCGCCATCGGCCACCTGGGACAGAGCCTGGACGGCTCGATTGCCACCGGCCGCGGCGACTCCTGCTTTGTCAACGGTCCCGAGAACATCCGCCACCTGCACCGCCTGCGCGCCCTGTGCGACGCCGTCCTGGTGGGGGCCGAGACGGTGGCCGCCGACGATCCCCGGCTCACCACCCGCCTGGTCTGCGGCGACAACCCGGTGCGGGTGGTGCTCGACCCCCGCCGTCGGCTCGATGCGAACCTGCGGGTCTTCCAGGACGGGGAGGCCCAGACGCTGCTTGTATGCGCCGACGCGCTGGCGGGATCGGCACCGCTCGGCCGGGCGGAGACGCTCGGAATCCCGGCATCGAACGGGAGGCTGAGGCTCGACATCCTCGTCGAACGACTCCGCGGGCTCGGACTGCGCCGGCTCTTCGTCGAGGGCGGCGGGGTCACGGTCTCCGCCTTTCTGGACGCCGGACTCCTGGATCGTCTGCATTTGACCCTAAGCCCGCTCCTGATCGGCGAGGGGCGCCGCGGCCTGAGCCTCCCGCCCGCCGCATCCCTGGGCGATTGCCTGCGCCCTCCTTGCCGCATCTTCCGCATGGGCGGGGACATCCTGTTCGACTGCCAGCCGGGGCGGCCTCGGGCGGAGCCCGAGCCAGCGGGCGGCGAGGCTGCGATCGTCCGGGTGCTGTGACGGGACCCGCCGACCGATCCGTCCTGTCGGTGGGACCTGCAGCGCAGGCGGTCCGATTTCTGCGATCGACGAGCCAACCCCGATGATCCGAGCCGAGATCCGCGCCGCCGAGACCGACATCGTCCTCGCCCGCAGTGCGGCACTGAACGCGCTGGCCGGACTCGCGTTCCTGACCGGGCTGGGGCTCGTGCTCTATGGCAGCCTCGGGCTCAACGGTGCCTTCCTGCCCAGGGCGCTCGCCGTCTATACCCTAGCCCTGTTGGTCGCAGCCTGGTTTCTGCCGCTCCATCGGCCGCATCCGCGCCTGGGTCCGGCCAATCGGGTCACCCTGTTGCGAGTCGGTCTGGTCTCTCTGCTGGCCGCTCTGGTGGGCGAGGGAGAGGCCCAGTCAATCGCCTGGGTGGCCCTGGCCCTGGCCTTGGCCGCCGAGGTCCTGGACGGGGTAGACGGATACCTGGCCCGTCGCTGGGGCTGGGCGAGCCCGTTCGGTGCACGCTTCGACATGGAGACCGACGCACTGCTGGTGGCGGTGCTGGCCCTGCTTGCCTACTCCCTGGGCAAGGCGGGTCCCTGGGTGCTCGCCGCTGGCCTGCTGCGCTATCTGTTCGTCGCAGCAGGGTACTTCTGGCCCTGGCTGAGCCGCCCGCTGCCCCCCAGCCGACGGCGCCAGACGGCCTGCGTGGTGCAGGTCCTGACGCTAACCCTGGCGCTGGCACCGGCCCTCCCTCCAATCTGGAGCGAGCCCCTGGCGGCCGTCGGGCTCGGGATTCTCTGCTACTCGTTCGCCATCGATACGCTTTGGCTTGCGCGCCACGGCGGTCCGGCCCGACGCCGACAAGGCCCCCGATGAACGCAGGACAGCCACGGGCGAACCGATCCGGGCCCGGCGACGCAACGGCGGTTGCCCACTGGCGCGCAACGCCCTGGGTGAGCTGGTTGGGTCTCGCGGCGGCGCTCTTCGTGCTCAACGCCGCACTCAGCTTCTACAACCGCTGGCCCACGCCCTGGGTGGAGGTGCGTTCCGAGCTGTCCGTCGAGATCGCACTCCTGGTCCTGCTGCTCGCGGTGGCCGCAAAGCGGTGGGGTCCGCCCTCCCAGCGCCTGACGGCGGTCCTCGCGCTGCTCCTGACCCTGATGGCCTTGGGTCGCTATGCGGAGGTGACCGCCCCCGCGCTCTATGGCCGCACCATCAATCTCTTCTGGGATGCCCGCCACCTGCCGGGGGTGGCCGCGATGCTGGCGGAGTCGGCCCCTGTCCACCTGGTGCTGGCCGGCCTGCTTGCCCTGCTGCTGGCGCTCGGGCTGGTCTTCGCACTGCTTCACTGGGCCCTTTCCCGAGTGGGCAAGGCCGTCGCCGAGCCCGTGCCGCGCCGGGTCCTGGCCCTGCTTACGGGTGTCTTGTCGAGCGTCTATCTCATCGGGAGCCTGAGCCCAGCGCTTCGCTGGGAGCGTGCGTTCTCCCGGCCGGTGACCTGGACCTATGCCCGCCAGGCCGCCTTCGTGCTGGACGCCCTGGGGCAGGGACCGCGGACGTTGCCGCCGAGCCCGCCGATGCGATCGGACCTGGGCCGGTTGGGGGGTGCGCAGGTGGTCATCCTGTTCGCCGAGTCTTATGGCGCCGTGACCTACGACCAGCCGCGCCTGACCGGGGCCTTGGCCGCCAGCCGCGCCGACCTGGCCGCGGCTTTGGCCGAGACCGGGCGCACGGCGGTATCCGCCTTCGTTCGCTCCCCGACCTTCGGCGGCAACTCCTGGCTCGCCCATGCCAGCCTGCTCTCCGGCTTAGAGGTGCGCGAGGGGGCCGATTACGCCCTGCTGCTTACCCAGAGTCGCGAGACCCTGGTCCACCGCTTCGACCGCGCCGGCTACCGCACTGTCGCGGTCATGCCGGGGCTGCGCAAGGCCTGGCCCGAGGGGGCCTTCTACGGGTTCGATACCCTCCTGGATGCCAGCGCACTGGATTACCGCGGCCCTGCCATGGGCTGGTGGCGCATCCCGGATCAATTCTCCCTGGCCCGGCTGGACAGCGCCGAGCTGACCGCGTCCGACGGTCGGGCGCGCTTCGTTGTCTTTCCGACCATCGGCTCGCATCTGCCCTTCCGGCCGAGGCCGCCCTATCAGTCCGACTGGTCGCGCGTGCTGGGACCCGAGCCCTTCGATGCCGCTCCACTCGCCGCGGCCCTCGAAGCCCCGAGGGACCTGATGGATCTGGGCCAGCCTTATGCCGAGTCGCTCGACTACCTGTTTCGGATGCTGGCGGACTGGTTGCGCCGGCGCCCGAGCCTGGATCTGGTGCTGGTCGTGCTTGGAGATCACCAGCCCCCGGCCGCCGTCAGCGGCGAGGGGGCAAGCTGGGAGGTCCCGGTCCATGTGATCGCCGGGCGGGCCGCGTTGCGCGATGCCTTGGTGGCGGAGGGGTTCGCGCCGGGTCTCAGCCCAGGTCGGCCAGCGCTGGGCAGCATGCCTGACCTGACGGGGATGCTGCTGCGCGCCTTCGATTCCGGTCGCCCCGGCGACCGATCAGTCCCCTGATCCTCCCGGACTTCGGAGTACCGATGACCGACCACGATCCCGCTCGACCGATCCCGAGGCCCGGACCGGACGAGCTCGCCCGCGCCTTCTGGATCGCGGAGCCAGGCCGCGGCGAGATCCGCGCTGAGTCCTTGCCCGAGCCCAGCCCTCGCGATGCCCTAGTTCGTACTCTCTATAGCGGCATCAGCCGCGGTACCGAGTCTCTGGTGTTTCGCGGCGAGGTGCCGTCGAGCGAGTATCGGACCATGCGGGCGCCTTTCCAGTCCGGCGACTTCCCCGGACCGGTCAAATACGGCTACTGCAGTGTCGGCCTGGTGGAGGAAGGGCCCCGAGACCTGCTCGGGCGCGCGGTATTCTGTCTGTATCCCCACCAGACCCGATATCGGGTGCCGGCGGAAGCGCTCCACCCCCTGCCGGAGGGGGTCCCCCCGGGTCGGGCCGTGCTCGCCGCCAACCTGGAGACCGCGGTCAATGGCCTCTGGGACGCCGCCCCACGGATCGGGGACCGGATCGCGGTGATCGGCGGCGGCACCTTGGGTTGCCTGTGCGCCTGGCTGGCAGGGGGCATCCCCGGGTGTCGGGTGGAGCTGATCGATCGCAACCCTGGCCGAGCGGCGATCGCGGCGGCGCTCGGGGTCGGGTTCGCCGGCCCCGGGGAGACCACTGCGGATGCGGATCTGGTGATCCATGCCAGCGGCTCCCCAGCCGGCCTGGCGGAGGGGCTGCGCATCGCGGGCTTCGAGGCAACGGTCCTGGAGCTGTCGTGGTACGGCGACCGGGAGGTCCCCCTGCCCCTGGGTGAGGGCTTCCACCGGCGCCGGCTCAATCTGCGCTCCTCCCAGGTGGGCAGCGTCGCCACCGCCCAGCGGGCGCGCTGGACCCATCGCCGGCGCCTGGCCCTCGCCCTGTCCCTGTTGGACGATTCCGTCCTTGATCGGCTGATTACCGGCGAGGACGCCTTCGACGACCTGCCGACGGTCCAGGCACGCCTGGCGAGGGACCCCGGCGACACCCTGATGCACCGAATCCGTTACGACTAGAGGGAGACCCCGATGCACAGCCTGTGCGTGCGCGACCACATCATGATTGCCCACAGCTTTCGCGGCGAGGTGTTCGGTCCGGCCCAGCGGCTCCATGGGGCCACCTATGTGGTGGACTTGGAGCTGCGCCGCCCGGAGCTGGACCAGGACAACCTGGTGGTGGACATCGGGCTGGCGCGCCAGGTCCTGCGGGAGGCGCTTGCGGTCTACGACTACCGCAACCTCGACGAGCATCCGGACCTTCAGGGCCAGAACACCACGACCGAGCTGATGGCCCGCCGGATCTGCGACGACATGGCCGCGCGCATCGGCGCTGGCGCCCTGGGCGAGGCGGCGCGGGGCATCCGCTCGTTGCGGGTCGTGCTGCACGAGTCGCACCTGGCCTGGGCTGCCTACGAGCTGGAGCTGCCCCGCTGAATACATCTGTGTGCGAGGGGCAGCGCCTCTGGTTTTTGGTCCCCGGCGACCTAGACAGCCCCACAGGGGGCTATCGCTACGACCGGCGCATCCTGGCTGGCCTGCGGGCCCTGTGCTGGCGGGTGGAACACTGCCGTCTTGCCGACAGCTTCCCCGATCTGGGCCCCGACGCGGTCGAGCAGGCCCGGTCGGTCCTGGCGTCCATCCCGGACTGGGGGACCGTGGTGGTGGACGGGCTCGCCTTCGGCGCCCTGCCTGGCCTGGCCAGGCTCGAGGGGGGGCGGCTGAGGCTGGTGGCCCTGGTGCATCATCCACTGGCCGAGGAGATCGGGCTCGCCGCCGAGCGGGCCGCGGAGCTGCGCCGCGCGGAATCTCAGGCACTTGCCGCGGCCCGGCTGGTTCTGGTCACCAGCCCGTCCACCGCCGGGCTGCTCGGCGGCTATGGGGTGCCGATGCAGCGCATCCGCGTCGTCGAGCCCGGTACAGACCCGGCACCCGCGTCCCGCGGTTCACAGGATGGCACCCTGCAGCTCCTGTGCGTCGCCGCCCTCGTGCCCCGCAAGGGACATGACCTGTTGCTGCGGGCCCTGGCGCCGCTCGGCGATCGACCCTGGCGCCTGACCTGCATCGGCAGCCAGGGCCGGGATCCGGACTGGGCACGGGGACTTCTGGCCTTGCGGGACAGGTTGGGCCTCGACGATCGGGTCACCTTTGCCGGGGTCCTGGACGATGCCGCGCTTGGGCGGCACTACGCGGAGTCCGACCTGTTCGTGCTCGCCACGCGTTTCGAGGGCTACGGCATGGTCTTCGCCGAGGCCATGGCGCGGGGCCTGCCCATCCTGGCGACCCGGGCCGGTGCCGTGGCCGAGACGGTTCCGCCGGAGGCCGGGCTGCTGGTGCCTGCCGAGGATCCCCAGGCCCTGGCCGCTGGGCTGCGCCGGCTGATCGACGATGCGGGGCTGCGCCGACGCCTCGCCGCCGGGTCCCGCGCCGCCGGGCTGCGGCTGCCCACCTGGCCGCAGGCGGTTGCCGCCTTCGCGGCGGTCTGCGCAGAGGCCCGCCATGGGTGACTTCAGCGCGGACTGGCTTCATCTGCGGGAGCCCGCGGACGCCCGCGCCCGCTCCATCGCGTTGGTCGAGCGGCTCGTCGACTGGCTTTCCGGGCCCCCCCGTCCTGCCGGCGAACCGGCCGGGTCGCTGGCCCTGCTGGACCTGGGCTGCGGCACCGGCGCCAACCTCCGCTATCTTGCGCCCAGGCTCGCTGCCAGCCTGACCGGCCCCCAACGCTGGACCTGCCTCGACCGGGACCCCGCGCTGCTGGCCGCCCTGTGTCGCAAGACCGGATCTTGGGCCGAGCGCCAGGGGCTAGCGCCTTCGGCGGATGGGGAGGGGCTGGAGATTCGGGGGCCCGGGCTCGACTGGCGGATCCGCACCCTGGGCTACGACTTGGCCCAAGGGACAGATGCCCTGCCCATCGACCGAGGGACCCTGGTGGTCGCCTCCGCGCTGCTGGATCTGGTCCCGGAGGACTGGCTCCTCGGGCTGCTGCGGACCTGCGCAGCGGCGGGTGCACCCATGCTCCTGACCCTGACCTACGATGGCCGGGTGTCATTGGAGCCCCCACACCCCCTGGACGGCGTCGCGATCGGCCTGGTCAATGCCCACCAGCTGCGGGACAAGGGGATGGGGCCGGCCCTGGGACCCGTCGCCCCGCTGCGCCTGGCGCGCCTGGCCGACAGGCTGGGCTTCGACGTGCGAATCGATGACAGCGACTGGGAGCTTCAGCCCGAGGAGACCGGGATCCAGGCGGCCATGATGGACGGATGGGCCGCCGCCGCGCTGGAGCAGACATCGGAGACGGGTGGTACGCTGGTCCGCCGTTGGAGAATGGCTATCGGGGAATGGCGCGAGGCGCGGCTCGCCCAGATCGCCGCCGGACGGTCGCGCATGCGGGTGGGACACCGGGATGCACTGCTACTGCCGCGATCATCGGTTCTGGGCGATCGGCTGGATCGGATTCCGGGGCTGATGGATCCGAACACGACCTGGCGCGCCGAGGATCGGCGGCGCTAGGAACGGTTCGATCGAAACCCGGCATTTCGAGCCAGGCGCGTATCGGATCGGGCACGCGTCCGATCTCTTTGGCCTGCCGACCGGTTGTTCTTGGCCCCGATTGCGGCCCGCAGTGGCAGTCGGCCGGGCACCGGGAGGCGGCGTAGCGACCTCCGCCCCTTTGACGCCTCAAGCACTGGGGGTCTGTTGTTCCGTTCCGAGAGAGGCGCCTCTATATCGTGGACACAGGGAGCCGCCGGGCGCGTCGCCGGATCGGTGACCTCAGCGAACGACTGCCAAACGCCAGGCCGACCGCTATGCCACTCTCCCACGACCCGCGACTTCGTCTCGTCCTCGGTGCCAGCGGCTATATCGGCACCTATCTGGTGCCGCGACTCCTGGCCGCGAACGCCCGGGTGCGGGTCGCCTCGCGCCAACCGGAGGTGCTGGCGGCCCGGGGCTGGCCGGGGGTAGAGATCGTTGGGGCCGACGCGTTGGAGCCGGCGACCTTGGGACCGGCCTTGGCTGGGGTGGGCGTCGCCTACTACCTGGTGCACTCCATGGGGGCGGGTCGCGACTTCGGGCAACTGGACCTGAAGGCGGCGGCCAACTTCGCGCGCGCGGCGGCACAGGCGGGCGTCGAGCGGATCGTCTACCTGGGCGGGCTGGTGCCGGAGGACGCGGCGAGCGAGCACATCGTCTCGCGGCGCGACACGGGCCGCGTGCTCCGGGAGGGATCGGTACCGGTGACCGAGATCCGCGCCGGGATCATCGTGGGACCGGGCTCCGCGGCCTTCGAGGTCATGCGCGACCTGGTGTATCACCTGCCGGTGATGGTGACGCCGCGCTGGGTGCTCTCCAGGTCGCCCCCGATCGCACTCTCCAATCTGCTGGAGTACCTGGCGCTGGCCCCGGCCCTTGAGGCCACGGCCAACCGCGTCCTGGACGCCGCCGGTCCCGAGGAGCTGACCTATGCCCAGATGATGCGCATCCTCGCAGAGGCCGCGGGCCGGCGTGCACCCTGGGTTCTCCCGGTCCCGGTGCTGACGCCGCGCCTTTCGTCCTATTGGCTGCGTTTCGTGACGGCGGTCCCGACCAATGTCGCGCGGGCACTGATCGAGGGTCTGAAGCATGACTTCAAGGCTCACCCGGAGGATCTGAGGCGCCTGGTCCCGCAGCGCCTGCTAGGCTTTCGGGAGTCGGTGGAGGCGGCCTTCGCCGCGGAGCGCAACGCAGAGGTCCAGGCGCGCTGGACCGAGGGGGCCTTCAACATGCGCAAGAGACGACTGGACTATGCCTACTATGCCAAGCGCGCGGGCGGCAGTGCGGAGGCCAGGGCACCGGCGACGGCCGTCTGGGATCTGGTCGCCGCCATCGGCGGAGACAACCGGTATTACTTCCTGAATTCGCTCTGGACCATCCGCGAGGTCATGGACTGGGCGGTCGGGGGGCGGGGTCTGGCCCGGGGGCGGCGTCATCCGACCGAGGTGCGGGTGGGAGATCGGATCGACTCCTGGACCGTGATCGGGGTCGAGCCTGGGCGCAGGCTGACGCTGTCGTTCGGGATGCGTGCGCCGGGGGCAGGGGTGCTCGAGCTCGAGGTCTCCCCGCTCGCGCCCGACCGCACCCGTCTCACAGCGACCGCCTACTGGCACCCGGCGGGTGTCTGGGGCCTACTCTATTGGCTGTCCATGGAGCCCGCACACCAAGTGATCTTCAAGGGCCTGACCCGCGAGATCTGCCGCCTGGCCGAGATCGGCCCAAGCGGTTAGACCGAGGTTCCAGCGAGAACAATTCTCACAAAGTACCCCCGCGCCCAACAATGCTGGCCCACGAAGTTGCGCTTGCCCTCGGCGTACGACCAGGCGATATGGATCGCACTCTTGCCCTTGATATTCATGTGCGCTTCACCGAGGCTTCGCCGATCTTCACGCGTTTTCACCCAGTCTCGACCGGGTTTTCACATCCCGCTGCCAAGCTGTCCCTGTCACTCACCGACAGGAGACAACCATGCAAAAGTCGCTGCTCATCAAGGCCCTGATTACCGCGGCCCTCGCACTCGCGCTGCTCGTCCCCCTCAATGCGATCCACAGCACCGTCTGGGAGCGCCAGTCCCGGCAGGCGGCCGTGGTCCACGAGGTGTCCGCCAGCTATGCCGGGGCCCAGACGCTCGCCGGGCCTGTCCTGGTCCTGCCCTACACCCTGGAGCGCACGGAGGCGATCCTGGAGGGCGTCCCCGGTACCGCTTCCGTCAAACCCGCACAGGTGCGGCGCGAATACCAGAGCCGGACCCAGGGACGCTGGACCGTTCTGCCGACCTTCTCGGACTGGGACGCGCAGGCCAGCACGGACTATAAGAGACGCGGTCTCTTTAAGGCGCTGGTCTACGACCTGGCGGTCCGGGTCTCGGGGCGCTTCGAGGTCCCGGCGAATCCATCCCTCCCGGGATACAAGGAAGGGGACAAGGTCGTCTGGGGGACACCCTTCGTCAGCGTCCTCATCGCCGATACGCGGGGGCTCTCCAGTGCCCCCAAGCTGACCCTCGACGGACAGACGCCGAGCTTTCGTAACGGCAGCGGCCTGGTCGCTATGCCAGACGGTATCCGAGCCGAGCTCCCGAGCCTCAAGCCCGGGGCGGACCTCTCCCTGCCCTTCGCCCTGACCTACTCCGTGCGCGGGACCGAGTGCGCCAGCTTCATCCCGCTGGCGGAGACGACCCGGGTCGCACTCGCCTCCGCCTGGCCCCACCCGAGCTTCAGCGGGGCCTTCCTGCCCACGCCGAAGGACCAGCAGATCGGGCCCGAGGGCTTTAAAGCCCGCTGGGAGATCACGGCACTGGCGACCAAGGCCCCGGCAGCCTTCGTGGCCGCGGCGAACGAGGGCCGCGCCTGCGAGGGGGCCTGCCAGGAGTCCTTCGGGGTGCGGTTCGTGGAGCCGGTCAATGTCTACTCCATGGCGGACCGAGCACTGAAGTACGGGTTCCTGTTCGTGGCCCTGAGCTTCGCCGCGTTCTTTCTGTTCGAGGCGCTCAAGTCGCTCCGGATTCACCCGGTCCAGTACCTGCTAGTGGGGCTGGCCCTGGCGCTGTTCTTCCTGCTGCTCTTAAGCCTCTCGGAGCATATTCCCTTCGGCCTGGCCTATGCGATCGCGACCGGGGCCAGCATCGCGCTCCAGGGGTTCTATCTCAGCCATGTGCTGGGGAGTGTGGGACGGGGCCTGGGTTTCGCGGCGATGTTAGGGGCACTCTTCGGGGCGCTCTACGGGCTCCTGGTCAACGAGGACTCGGCGCTCCTCATGGGCTCCCTGCTCCTCTTCGGCCTGCTCGCCCTGGCGATGGTCGTCACCCGTCGGCTCGATTGGTATGCCGTTGGCTCCAGCGATCCGGGACGTGCCGACCCGGCCCCCGGCCGACACCCCGGATGACCCGGGAAGCTGCGCAACAGCGCTCTGCGTGCTGTCCGGGACCCCATCGATCGGCCGCTCGCACACGCGCATAAGTGCAAGGGTAATGTTGTCGGTACCGCCGCGCTCGTTGGCAAGGTGGATCAGTGCCTCCGCCGCCGGTCCCAAAGGGCTGTCGGCGGCGGCAATCAGGACCTGACGCAGCCAGTCCTCCGGGACCATGCCGGTGAGCCCGTCCGAGCAGAAGAGAAAGAGGTCCCCGGTGCGCAGGTCGCTCGTCCCGGAGTAGACGCGCACCTCCGGGCCAGAGCCCAGGGCGCGCGTGAGGATGTTGTCGCCGATCCCATAGCGGCGCGCGTCCTCCAGGGTCCGGAAGAACCCCTGGTCCACGACCTCCTGGATGAACGAATGGTCATGCGAGAGCTGCTCCAGTCCCTGGTCGCGCAGGCGGTAAAGCCGGGAATCCCCGACGTTGGCAAAGGCCAGCGACTCGGCCCCGGCGAAACCGACCACTACGGTGGTCCCCATGCCAACGCAATCGGTCTTGGTCTGCGAAAGCTGCCAGACCGCCCGGTTGGCCTCCTCCACCGCCGCCTCCGCAAGCAGACGCGCGCGGTCCGGATCAGTGCGTGGCAGGCTCTGGCGCTTGAAGCGCTCGCGGATGGTATCGGCGGCGAGTTGGCTCGCAACCTCCCCCGCACTGGCCCCCCCTACCCCGTCGGCCACCACCACCAGACCCAGATCCGCCTGCACGGTCACCGCATCCTCGTTGTGCGCGCGCACTCGCCCCCGGTCGGTACGCCACGCAAACTCCAACTTGTAGGCCCACATCGCAAACTTCCTTAAGACTGGGTTCCTGCGGCTCTCTGCCTTAAACGCCGACTTGCGGCGTCCACGGGTCGACTATCTGACTGCGGTATCGGAGGACTTACCGGCCAGCTGGGCGGCGAGCTGCTTGGGCGGCACATAGCCGGGGATCATCTCGCCCGTCTCGGTGACGATAGCAGGGGTGCCTCGCAGTCCCAGCTCCTCGCCGACCTGCATATGCTGCTCCACCGGATTGGCACAGGTCTTTTCCTCGATGGTCTCACCGGCCTTGACCGCGGTGAGGGCGGTACGCCGGGCGGCAGCGTCTCCGGCGCACCACACCGAGACCGCATCGTTATAGGCCGGGCTACCCTTGCCTGCGCGCGGGTAGAAAAGATAGCGCACGCGGATACCTTCCTTGCCGTACTCGGCGATCTGGCTGTGAAGCTTGCGGCAGTAGCCGCACTCCACGTCGGTGAAGACGGTCACCGTGTGGGAGGCCTTTCCGGCGGGCTCGAAGATCACCATCTCGGACTCGCCCAGACCGTCCACCAGACTCTTTCTGGCCCCCGAGAGCCGCGGCTCGGTCAGATCTTCGCGGGTGGTCAGATCGACGATCCTGCCATCGACGAAATAGCGTCCGTCTCCCGTGACATACATCAACTGAGTACCCACGAGAACCTCATAGAGACCCTTGACCGGCGCCGGCCGGATGCTGTCGATCTTGATGTTCGGGACGGCCCGGGCCAGGGCCGCGCGAATGCCCTCCTCGGGACCGGCGGAAAGGCTGCCGGCCGCAAAGAGCAGTGCGGCAGCCGCGAACAAACGGGATATCTTCATTTTCTTCAACACCTTAAATATACATGAAACGATAACTGGGCGGAGACGGCGGACACCGGCGAAAGGCCCGCAGGGGCATGGCCATCCGTCCGACTCAATCCCGAAAGTTGGTGTATTTGAGCGGCAGGCCCCAGTCTTCCGCCCGCAGCAAGGCGATCGTCTCCTGGAGGTCGTCGCGCTTCTTGCCGGTCACCCGGACCTGATCCCCCTGAATCTGGGCCTGGACCTTGACCTTTCCGGACTTGATCAGCTTGACCATGCGTCTGGCCGTGTCGGCATCGACGCCTTGCTTGAGTGCGACCTCCTGCCGGGCCGAGCTCAAGGCGACGATCGGGTCCTTAGCATCCAGAGCGCTGAGATCGACCGAACGCTTGGTCAGCTTCTGCCGCAGGATGTCCATCATCTGTTGGAGATGGAACTCCTGCTCTCCGACCATCAGAATCTTGTCGTCCGCCAGCTCGAAGCTTGCCTTGACGCCTTTAAAGTCGAAGCGGGTAGCGATCTCCCGGTTGGCCTGGTCCACCGCGTTGCGGACCTCCTGTAAGTCGGTCTCGGAGACGATATCGAAGGATGGCATGCGTTTGCGTCTCTCGCGCCTCTCCCGGAGCGCCGCGACCGGGGCGAGGCAAGGTTCTTCGTTGGGTTGGGTCCGGCGCGCTCGCCGAACGATAAATCAAGGTGGTCTTTGCCGCCACCCAAACCGGCCCGCCTTAACGCATCGGCACCGGATCCGTCGACGGCTCGGTAGCCGGCCCCGGAAGCGTCGGGTAACGAGACGGAGCACCCGCGGCGCGACTGCGCCCAGGGAAGCCTGTCCGCTATCAACCCCGCGGATGATGCCGCGCATGGAGCTGCTTGAGCCGCTCCCGGGCGACGTGGGTATAGATCTGGGTCGTCGACAGATCGCTATGCCCCAGCAACATCTGGACGACCCGCAGATCGGCGCCGTGATTGAGCAGATGCGTCGCGAATGCGTGCCTTAAGGTGTGGGGCGAGAGCGGCTTCACAACCCCCGCCTGTAACGCATAGCGCTTGATCAGCTGCCAGAATGCCTGACGCGTCATGCAGTCGCTGCGACAAGTGGGAAAAAGATAGTCGCTGATGCGCCCGGCGAGCAGCGCCCGGCGCGCCCCACCCACATAGCCACCCACCCAGCTCACTGCATCCTCCCCCAGGGGCACCAGACGCTCCTTGCTGCCCTTGCCCATGACCCGGACCACCCCCTGGGTCAGACTGACCTGGCTCGGGGTCAGGGTGACGAGCTCGGTGACCCGCAACCCGCTGGCATACAGCACTTCCAGCATCGTGCGGTCCCGATGTCCGCGGGGGTCCTCGATGTCCGGGGCGCCGAGCAGGGCCTCCACCTCCGCCTCCGTCAGGCTCTTGGGGAGCGGACGGCCGAGCCGGGGGGCGTCCACCCGGGCACTCGGGTCCTCTTGGACCAGACCCTGACGCAGCAGGTACTGGTAAAACTGGCGCAGACAGGAGAGCAGCCGGGCGCTGGATCTGGGCTTACGACCCTCGATCGAGATGGCCGCGAGGTAATCGAGCAGGTCCAATCGCTGTGCCTCGATCAGACCGCGCCTACGCTCCCGCACGATCCAGACCGCGAAGGCGCGCAGATCGGACTGGTAAGCGGAGAGCGTATTTGCAGCCAGACCCCGCTCGATCCAGAGGATGTCCGCAAAGCCCTCGATGGCCGTACGGTCTTGCGCGGCCAGCGCGACCGCAGGCCGCTCAGCCGCCATCGGCAGACCCCAGGGCGCCCTCGTGGCTCAACAGCCAGCGCTTGACTGCCAACTTGTGGCCGGAGCGATCGCCCGCAAAGCCCCCGAGCCCCTTGGCCCCCACCACCCGGTGACAGGGCACCACGATAGGACAGGGATTAGCCCGGCACGCCTGACCCACGGCCCGCGGCGCGCTCGCAAGCTCACGGGCCAGGTCCCCGTAGGTGCGTGTCTGGCCCGCCGGAATCGACTGCATGGCGGACCAGACCCGACGCTGGAAGGGGGTCCCCCCGAGGGCTATCGGCAGATCGAAGCCGCGCCGGCCATCGGCGAAATAGTCGGCGAGTTGGCGGGCGATCGCGGCGGGCGGGAGGTCCTGAGTCAGGCCCTGCGCCGACGCCGGGCCGGCCCCCGGCTCCAGGTCCACGCCGGTCAGGGTTCCGGACTCCCAGGTCAGGCCGACGGGACCTAAGGGCGTATCGATCAATGCGTGGCTCATGGGCTCGCGATCTCGCAGGGGTGTGCCAGGATGGCGCAATTATAGCCCCGGCCGGCCAGCAAGCCCGCGCCGCAAGCCCTGTGGTCAAAACTGTGGATAAGTCTGTGGGCGAAAAGCCCGCAAGGATCGGCAAAGGACCGAACTGTCGAGAATTTTCCACAACTCCAGGGCTGCCTGGCCAATTGCGTGGACTAAAATACAATGACTTACGGACAGAGGGGACAGAGCAGGGCACCCAAGTCCCAATCCGTACAACCCTTTTCCCCGCTCCGCTAGGTTGTGAACAATCCTGGACGAAGCTCAAACTATTCATCGTCAGGGTGCCTCCCTGCACCCCACTTCAGCGCACCGATGCGGCGTCCTTACTTGTAAGCGCCGACCCCGCAGAAGAATCCTTCCTTGTTGGTCATCACATAGCTGGTCTTATCCCGGATCTCCTCGGTCCCCGGATAGGGCCACTTGTAGTCCACCCAGCCCTCGCCGGAGGCCTTGGCGGTAGCGACCATGTTCTTGAACATCTCGTCCCCATATTTATTGAAGTCGAGCAGGTTCTTGCCCACCAGCTCGGGCTTGAGCGCGTGGGAGATCATGACCCCGTCCATGTCCATGCAGAAAACATAGAGGTCCTTACTCTTGAAGCCGCCGTCCGGAGCGGAGAAGGCGGCGAACGCCTTATCCTTACCCATCGTGTCGACGGCGGCCTGGGCCTTCTGGAACAGGGCCTTGGCCTCGTCCGGGGTCGCCATGTCCGCGGCCATGATGGCGCCGGACAGGGCAACCAGGGCGAAGGCGGCGGCGATCTGTGTTTTTTTTCATCGGTTTCCTCCTCGGTCGGTTGTTGCGAGCCAGCGAGACGATAGCCCAACCGCAGGCGCGAGACCAGACCGGCGAACGCTTGCAGGGTCGATAGCCCGGGGCTCGTCAAGACCGGCCTCGATCGTCGTTCCGGTCCGGGGACACTCAGGATACGCACTGCGCCCGTCCCGCCCCGTCCGTTCGCCACACCAGCTCCACCAGCGGATATTCCCAGAGCTCCGACCGGCTGGAATCCCGATACGCGCCCTCCCCATCGTCGCGCCGACGCCGCAGCCAGGCGACCGCCCGGGCGTCCTCGATGGCGCCGACCCTGGGCAGCCAGAGCGTGGCGGCGCGCCGGGAAAGCCGCGCTACGGCCCCGCCCTGCCCGTCGCAGAGCACGAGCGTCTCGCCGTCCGCGCGGACCTGGAGCCTGTCACCGGTCGCGAGCGCGGCGATCCGCCTATGGATGGGGTCCCCGGGCGAGCTGCGACCGGCGTAGCCTAAGTCGATGTCCGCCGGGGCGAGTAGGTCGTAGCGGCGAGCCAGGATCTCGGCAGGCGGGGCGGGAAGATGGGGGCGGGTACAGAGCAGCCAGTCCCCGTCGAAGAGCGCGGGCGAGGGGTTACCGCCGCCAGGGATGCGCCCGAGTGCCAGAGTCTCGCGCGCCCGGGTCATGCCGACGTAATAGAGCCTGCGCTGCTCTTCGGGGTCAGCTCGGCCGGCGGGACCGTCGGCGATCGATACATGCGGAAACTCCAACCCCTTGACCCCGTGCAGGGTAGAGAGCAGCACGCCCTGGCCCAAGGTGCTGTCCCGGCGCTGCTCCCCGAGCGACTCGTAGCAGAACTCCAGGCAGCGGGACGCGGCGACCGGGCCATCCCCGGCCTCGTCTTTCCAGGCCGCGATCAGGTCGGCAAGCAAGCGCCGCCACGGGGATTCCTGCGCGGGCAAACGCTTGTGCAACTCCTCGGCAATCGCCGGGGCATGGCCTAAGCCCGCTAATGCGTCCAGAAAGGCGGCGATCTCGCGTACCCGATGCAGGGGTGGAGGCTTGCCGCGCCAAACGACCGGGATACCCTGCGACTCGCAGAGCGCGCGCACCGGGAGCAGGGTGTTGTGCTGGACGGCAAGCACCGCGAAATCGGACCAGTCCCCCGCCCCCAAGCTCTTCAACCGCTTGATCCGATCCACCAGCGCGGCGGCCTGGCAACCCGGGCCTTGGACCGCCAGAACCTCCACCCGACCGCGCCCATGGGAGTCCAATCCTTCCCAGCGACCGCCCGGCGGGTCGTGGCGCCGCCGCCGGTCCACGCGAATTGGCTGGCCGGTCTTCATGCGGTCGCGGTTGTGGGCGATGAGCGCATTGGCGCAGGCGCAGATGTGTGCGCTCGAGCGGTAGTTCTCGATCAGGTAATGGATGCGAGCCCGATAGTCGGTCTCGAACTGGCGAATAAATGCGACACTCGTATCCCGGAAGGCATAGATGTTCTGGTCGTCGTCGCCCACCGCGAGCAGGGCGAGCCGGCTCGGATCGGCCTGCAGATCCGGGTCGCAATCCGCATCCGGGTCTCGCCCCGTGCCCGGCTTGCGGTCCTGGGCGAGTCCGACGACGGCACGCACCATCCGGTACTGGGCCGCGTCGATATCCTGGTACTCGTCGACCAGGATGTGTCGGTAGCCGGCCAGCAGGCGCTCGCGCAGCGTATCGGGCTCCACGCCCGACCATTCGGCTCGCCCTTCCAGTAGATCGAGCGCCGACTGGATCAAGCCATCGAAGTCCGCCTGGCCGTCGGCCGTATCCCCACGCGCAGCCCGCTCGGCGAAGGAGGCCCCGGTAAGTCGCATGGCGAACCCGTGGTAGGTCTGAATGGTGACGCCCCGGGCGTCGGCGTCCACCAGGGCCAAGAGCCTTCGACGCAGCTCCAGTGCAGCCCCGCGGTTGTAGCAAAGTATCAGGATGGATCTGGGGTCGACCCGCAGCACCCGCAGCAGATAGGCGCAACGATGGACGATGACCCGGGTCTTGCCGGAGCCCGGTCCGGCCAGGATCAACCGGTTGGCCTGCGGCTGCGCGGCCACGATGGCGATCTGCTCGGGGTTGTCGAGCGAGTCGACGATCCGCCGGAAGGACTCGGCCGTGGTCGCCCGCTCCAGGACCTCGCGCTTGTCCGGGAAATAGCGACGCACGAAGGCCTGGCGGTCCAAGGTGAAATAGGCACCCACCAGACCGATCGCCTGGGCAACCTTCTCGAGCCCGAGCCGGGCATAGGCATCCATCACATGGATCTGGAAGACCCGCTCCCCATAGTGCTGGGCGAGCGGTGCGAAATGGCCCTTGGAATAGCCCCGGCCCTTGGCCTCCGGCAGGACCCGGATGGTCATGGCCTGGCGGAACACCGCCACGCCGCCCTGGAGCACGATGACCCCGTGCTCGTGCAGGAAGAGGAGCCCCCGCTCGATCGCGGCCAGATGGTCGTTGAGACCGCTTTTCAGCTCCAGATCGACTTGAAGCGCGGCGGTCAGCTCATCGGTCCCGAAGCCGACCAGAACCTCGGCGCTCGGCTGGGCCTCGGGCGGAATCTTAGACGTCAGGGCGTTGAGGATGACGCCCGCCACCGATTGGCGACGCTGGGCGGTCTCCGCGAGTTTGGCCCAGCTCCGATGCAATCGCACCCGGTATTGGTCGCGCTCCAGTTGGCGAAACTCCAGGCTGCCGCGATTCGCCGCGAGTCCCCGTCCGTCTCGCGCCAGGCTCCCGAGCAGACCGCGCAGGAGCTCCGGGTTGCTGTCGGTACCGCCGTCGCGCAGGCGTTGATTGAGTCGGCGGATAGAAAGCGGATACCAATTCCCGTCTTCCGCGTCCGGTGCCTCCTCACGCAGCGCGGCGAGCATGGCACGCTCCACCCTGCACACCTGATCCAGGATCTTGCCCGATGGGTTGCGCACCTTATGGCGAACGAATGCGCTGAGCTGCGGCCCTTGATGCAGCAGTCCCGCCTGCGCCATGTCGTGGAGGGTGCGCAGGACGCGCTGGCCGGCGGTCTCGCCACGGTCCCACACCTCCTTCGGGTTAGCGGACTCTCGAAAGACGTGGAGCATCGCCAGATCGTCCGCGCTCATCCCCTCGTCCGGGTCGCAATGGAGCAGCGCCTCCAGGACCGCCAGCCAGCGCTCCTGCCGGACCTGCGAGAGATCCAGGGGCGCGATGCGCCGACGCGCCTCGTCCAGGTCGCGCACCGTCGGACGGCCCTGGAAGACCCGGGTACGGTTCTCGTTGCGCTCCACGAACCCGGCCCGCTCCAACCAGGCGACGGCGGTGCGCACCCGGGTGTCGGCATCGGACTCGGTGGCGTCGAAGCCTACCCGCAGCTCGCCGTCGCGCAGCAGGTCTCCGGTGGTGAGCACGACCTGGCCGTCCGGGTCCTGACGGGCGCGCTTGATGCCGCGCAGGATCTCGGCGATGTCGGCCCGCGACAGCTCGCCGCGGGCGGCGAGCCGGAACTGGTCCTCCACGTCCTGCTCGTCGTAGAGCAGCACGCAGCGCGCCGGCGCCCGGTCGCGCCCGGCCCGGCCGGCCTCCTGGACATAGTTCTCCAGCGAGCCCGGAATATCGACATGGACCACCAGACGCACGTCCTCCTTGTCTACCCCCATGCCGAAGGCGTTGGTGGCGCAGATGACCCGCAGCCCCCCGGACACGAAGGCGTCCTGGATCTGACGCTTCTCCGGGGCCGGCAGACCGGCGTGGAATGCGCCCACCGCCCAGCCCTGACGGGCTAAGGACTGTGCCAGCTCCTCCACCCGGCGGCGGGTGGAGCCGTAGACCACCGCCGCGCCTGGCTTTGGCGCGCCGTCGGCCTGGGGCTCCCCCAGGTGCTCCACCAGCACCTCGTGGAGCCGAGTCTCCTTCTCCTGACGGCGGGTGAGCCTAACCTCGAAGCTCAGGTTGTCCCGCCCCACCCCGCCCTCGAAGAGCTTGAGCTCCAGGCCCAGCTCGGACTTGAAATGACTGAGGATCTCGGCGATCACATCGGTCTTGGCGGTGGCCGTAAAGCAGGCGACCGGGGGCACAGGCGCCCCCTGACGCTCGGCCAACTCCCGGATAAAGCGGGCTGCATAGAGATAATCGGGGCGGAAGTCGTGACCCCACTTGGACAGACAATGGGCCTCGTCGAAAACCCAGCAGCCGATCTCCCGGCTCTCCAGGACGCGGCGGAAGGAAACATTGCGGAGCTGCTCGGGCGAGACATACAACAAACCGATCTCCCCAAGCCGCACCCGTTCCAGCACGTCCCCCCGCTCCGGCGGGGTCAATAGACCGTAGAGGGCGGCGGCGTCTAAGGTGCCGGTGCGCTGGATCAGGTTGTCTACTTGGTCCTTCATCAATGCCTGGAGCGGCGAAACCACCAGGGTCAACTGGCCGCGGCGCAGATAGCGCACCAGGGCGGGGAGCTGAAAGCACAGTGACTTGCCCCCACCGGTTGGGAGTATGGCCAGATGGCTCCCCTCCCCCATCCCGTGGCGAACGATGGCGGCCTGAAGGCTGCCCCCGGAGCCGTCCTTGGGCTCCGGGCGAAAGCCTTCCAACCCAAACTGGCGTTTGAGCTGGGCGCCCGGGTCATGGGCCAGACTGCACCAGGTACACTGCGGGTCAGCACAGGGGATGTCCCGCAGCGCATGGAGCAGACCCAGAGTCTCCGGGAAACGGTGACGCACCCAGGGCGGGAGCACCGAGCGGGCGCCGGCAACCTGGAGCCAGGCGCAGGCATAGGCGAGCGCCGGGCGCAGACTCGGGTCGCTCAGGTGCTTGAGCGCCTGGCCCCGGGCGGCAGTGCGGCAGGCGCGCCCCGCCCACAGCCGGTCCAGAATCGCCAGCACCGCTGGCACCGACGGCAGCTCCGCCCCCAGTGCCGCGAAGACCAGCGAGACCCCGTTGCCCCCGGTCGGGTTGGACTCCAACCCGGTCGCACCACGGAAGCAAAACCGATAGAGCGCCAGCAGATCTCGGTCCGTCCCCTCGCCCGCGCGCGCACGGCGGTCGAATTCGGCCCACTGCTCCCGAAACACCAGCTCCGCCAGCCGACAGTCCGACACCGGGTCGGAGACCGTCGCCGATACCAGCTTGTAGTCCTTTACCAGCCGGTGATAAGGATTCTCCGGGAAGGCCAGCGGGGACAGGAACAGCGTGTCCACCGCCCGGCGCTTGAGGAGCGCCAGGGCCGGCTGACGGGCGCGCAGTGCATGCAGGTCATGACCCAGCAGGTTATGGCCCAGCACCAGCTCTGCACCAGCGGCAAAGGCTTCCAGGTCGGCCAGTGCCTTTGGCTCGTCGAAGCGCCCCTGGCGCAGAAAGGGCGACTCTGCGCGCAGCGCGCCGATCTTGTGAAGCTCGCCATGAGGGCCGGTCTCCAGGTCGAGCAGGAGACAGCGGGAGAGGAAGTCGTCGAGTCTGGGGTCCACAGGGAGATTATGGGAGCGGTAATCGCTTCGCGGCTAGCCGGCGACTGACGAACCGGTATCTGCCCCCGGGCTTTGACTTCCCATCCAATTCCTCCAGGGGCACGGAGAACGTCCTCTAATGACGATGATGCCGACCTCCCGCTCGCTCGATACATTGCGCCACTCGACGATCTCGGGGGTGTCGCGATAGTGGTAGGCATAGAGATCGGTGGTCTCGACGACGAGACCCATCTCCTCGGCCTGAGTCAGCACCTCTTCGCCGCGCAGCAGGACCGTGTGCTTGTCCTCGACGTGGATATTATGCAGTCGCTACCGACATCGGCGGGGGAGCCAGCGACCCGCTCGGCAGCGCCCCCATACCCGGCCCGGCCGACGGACCCAAGGGTCCGCGACAGGGCGGCACCCTGGGCCCAAGCCCGGCGGTGTCCAGTTGGGGATAGGAGCGCAAGCGCTCGCACCGACACGCGGCGCCGCCGCACCCGTGGCCGGCGCCCTGCACCGCGGGCGTCGGCCGCCGGAACGGCGATCGGGGCAGCCCGGCTCTTAATTCTGGCAATTGCCCTTGATAAAATACCCGGCAGAGGTCTCGGCAACCGTTATGTTGGCTGGGTACATGGTGAACCACCCCAGTCTGGCACCCGAGCCTCTGGCATAGACGACACCGAGCCACATGGTCGCACGACCTTTTTGCACATGCTCGACATTGGAGCCGGTGTAGTGCTTGCAGGTCCACTCCTTTGCGGTCTTGACCAGCGTGGATGCCGATGGCTCGCTGTAGTTCGGCTTGGAATCGAAGGCCCTCACCTTAAAGTAATACCCGGTGTCTGGAGTCAGCCCGGATATGTTCATCGCGGTCCCGGGGAGGGTCCCGATGCTGGAATAGCCGCTGTCCGCGGCCAGCGACTTGAGCACCTCATAGCCGGCCACGCCAAACGCGTCCGTCGATGCAGTCCAGGACAGGACGAGCGAGTTTGTGCGGATATCGGATGCGCGCAATCCCGTCGGAACGCTGGGCGGGTCTGGATCCGCGGGCGGCGGTGCAGTGGTGACGGACAAAGGCTCGCTCGGGGCACTCGGCGTCCCTTCGTCATCGAACGCCGTGACCGCGAAAGCGTATTTTGTCGAGCCAAGCAATCCCGTCGCCTTGTAGGACGGGGCGGTCGATGTACCGATCGGAACGCTGTCTTTCAGGATCTCGTATCCCGCGACCGCTGCGTTATCGGTGGAAGCGGTCCACGACAGCGTAACGCCATTATAGGAGATAACGCGTGCGGTCAACTCGGTCGGGACCGAGGGCGGGGTCGCCGGCTCGCCCGGATAGCGCTTATTTTTCAAGAACGCCCAGGCCGCTTCGGAGTTGATCGGCCCTTTGTCGTAGGACCAATTGTCGGTCGATCCGTCGTCGCCCACCCAGTAATGCCCGCAGCCCAGACTGCCGCACTGGGTTCCGGAAACGTCGCCCTGATAGAATCTGGTCTCGATAATGACTTTACCGGCGGCGTCGAGATAGCGCTGTTGGATGCAGGCGATGCCTTCATAAGTGCAATCGACAGTCGACGCGGCAGGCTGAGAGACGCAGCTACCGAAGACGGTCAGTGCGACATCGCGAATCTGCCCGGCGCTGCCGAAGTTTGCCACCTGATCGTTGGTAGAGTGAATCTCCAGCATGGGAACCGCACGGTAGCCCCGGGTTTTTTTCAGCTCGCTCTGCATCGCGGCGACCAGATTATTCAGTGGCTTGAATTGCGGCGGATCGGAGGTTACAGACTTGTCCCAATCGCCGTAAGGGAGCGCCTCGATAGGCACGGCAGCCGCCCAGTACGTGCTATAGGCGGTTGCCTGGATAATGGCCATCGCACCGCCCGCCGAGATTCCGGCGATATAGCGCCGCCTTGGATCGATAGAATAATCTCGCTCCACTTGAAGGGCAATCCGATGGATGTCTTCGGCCTCGCCTGCCCCGGCATGGATATGGCCGTCCATCCAGTATCCCCAGCAGCTCTCGGCGCGCAGCGGATATAACGCGTAGCTGGTAATGAAAGGGGCCACCACGATGACGTTTTCCCGATCGGCGATCAGATCGAGATTCCATTCTGCCAGCACGTCGGAGGCCGGTGCGGCGTCCTGCATGGCACAGCCGTGCAGCGCAACCAGCATGGGAGCGGGAGTGCCCGGGGCGTAAGATTTGGGAATATAGACTTCGTAGCGTCTGGCCTGGGAGCCGGCATAAGGCTGCTGCGGCATTGTCTTGCGAACGATCTGTCCGCTCCCCGTGAATTGGCCGGCATCGGTAGCGCCGGCGGCCAACAACAAACAGGATACGACTAACACCAACAAACCCAATGCTCTATGTGACATGGATATCTCCTTAAGAGCTGCGATTGGCGATGTCTGCGCTAGGCGTCTCCGTATTTAGAGTCGTTAACAATCGGATGTCCGACCTGGATCGGAGGGTCCTCAGCGGTATTGCCGCAAATACCACCACTCGAACCCCCGCTTCATCCAGTGAAACAAGCGCAGCGACGGCAGCACGATGTTGTGCCGCTCGGTGCGCCCGACCAGCATGCCGCGGTCGTTGGCATCGACGATGCAGAGGAGCTCTACCCGGAAGGTTTCGCTGGGTGTGCGCCCGACCAGCTCGGCGGCCAGGTTGCGGGCGGCTGCACGTGCCTGGAGATCGGCCATATGGCCCTGCTTGGGCATCCAGTCCGGGCCCGGAAAGCTGCCGGAATCGCCGGCCACATAGACGCGCTCGAATCCGGGCACCCGGCACTGTGCATCGGCCTGGAGCAGTCCGCCGGGGGAGCGCGGCAGGTCGGTGTTGTCGAACCAGGCGTTGCCGGTCATTCCGGGCATAAAGAGGATCAGGTCCGCGGGGAAGTCTCCGCCCTCTGTCATGACCTGGGCGTCGGAGAATCCCTTGAGCTTGTGTCCGAGATGGGTCTCGATGCCGCGCTTTTTCATTTCTTTGAGTATCCCGTCCACCGCCTTGGGCCCGAGCCTGGCACCCGGACGCTCCGCCGGGGTGAAGAAATGCAGCGTGAAGCGGTCGCGCCGGCCCTCCTTGCGCAATTGGCTGTCCATGCCGAATAAGAACTCGAAGACGGGTCCGCCGCGCATGGACGACTGCTCGTTGGGATTACCGGCAAAGCCCATGGCGATGTGGCCCCCGTCCATATCGCGCACCCGATCGCGGATGGCCAGGGCAGCGGCGATGCCCTCGCACGGGACTATGGCATGCTCGATCCCGGGGAGCTTCTTGATGAAACGTCCGCCGGTGGCAAGGATCAGACCGTCGTTATCGATGGGTTGGGCGCTGGTCTCCAGGGTACGCCCGCCGCGGGCAAGTCCGGTCGCCTCCGCGGCCACATGGTTGACCCCCATGCGCTTGAAGAACTTCTTGAGGTTGATCCGCAGGTCCTCGCCGGTACGCAGCCCGCAGGGCACCCAGATGAGCCCGGGGTAATAGATAAACTCCGGGAGTGGACTGACCACCGTGATGTCGACGCCCAGGCCAGTCTCGCGTAGCGCGGTGATGGCAGCCAGGGCGCCGAATCCGGATCCGACGATGGTAACGCGATGCATGGGATACTCCAGAAAGCTTAGGGATACCGGTCGGTAACGCGCGGCTAGCGCCGAGTGGCTAGATATCCACCCCCAAACGGACAGACACAAGAAACCTCGCAACTAGCCAAGAGCCGCTAACCGCTGTATCTGTCCACGCGACCTCGGATTCTAGCCGCTCGACCGGCGCGGCGGTGCAGGCTAATCCGGCCTGGCGACCCTGTCCTGGGCCAGCAAAGGTAGAAGCCCTGGCCAGACATTCTCCAGGATGCGCGGCTGTGCCTGGGCGGTCGGGTGCAGTCCGTCAGGTTGCATCAGGCTCCAGTCTTCGGCCACACCGGCTAACAAAGTAGGCACCAGCGGTACGCCCTCCGACTCGGAGACCGCATCAAACACAGCTTGAAAGCCACGGTTGAAAGCCGCACCGTAGTTGGGCGGCAACTGGATGCCGACCAGCAGGACCCGACTGCCGGAGGCGCGGCCCTGCTGGACCAGCCGGGTCAGATTCTCGCGCAAGGCGGCGAGGCTCAAGCCCCGGAGCCCGTCGTTGGCACCGAGCTGTATCACCAGCACCGCCGGGCGATGACGGGTCAGCAGGGCCGGCAGCCGGGCCAACCCCCCCGAGGTGGTCTCCCCGGAGATACTGGCGTTGACCACTTGGTCGCTCAGCCCGCGCGCGGCAATCCGCTGCTTGAGCAGCGACACCCAGCCTTCCTCGATTCCGATCCCATAGGCTGCGCTCAGGCTGTCGCCCAGGATCAGAACGGTCGGCGGGGCGCTGGTCGCGGACGCGTCGGCGCGGGCGCTCGACGGGAGCGACGGGGTCAGGGAGACAATGACCATTGCAACAATCCACAACAGGCGAATCATGTCAGGCAATCCGATCGAAGTGGTAGCCAAGGCCGAGGGACTGGGCAAGCATGTTAACGGCCCGAGCGGAGGTCTGACCATCCTCGAAGGGTTGGATCTGGAGATCCGCGCCGGGGAGGCGGTGGCCATCCTGGGTGCCTCCGGGTCCGGCAAGTCCACCCTGCTCGGACTCCTGGCGGGTCTCGACAACCCCACCGCCGGGGACCTGTGGCTATGCGGTCAAAGTCTCGCCCGGCTCGACGAGGACGGCCGCGCGGAGCTGCGGGCCGGTCGAGTGGGGTTCGTATTTCAGAGCTTCCAGCTCCTGCCCACACTCACCGCCCGGGAGAACGTGCTCCTGCCCCTGGAGCTGACCGGCAATCGAGACGCCGCCAACCGGGCGGACGAGGCACTTAGTCGGGTGGGACTTTCGCCCCGGGCCGGGCACTACCCGCGCCAGCTCTCCGGCGGGGAGCAGCAGCGGGTGGCGATCGCCCGCGCCTATGCCCCGCGGCCCCAGGTCCTGTTTGCGGACGAGCCTACCGGCAACCTGGATCAAGCCACCGGGGAGCAGATCATCGATCTGCTGCTGGATCTGCGCGAGGAGGCCGGTGCAGCGTTAGTCCTGGTAACCCACGACGCGCGGCTGGCGCAACGGTGCGACCGGCGCCTGCGGATGCACGACGGGGCTTTGGAGGCTATGGCATGAACCCGGTAAAGAGGGAGTGTCCGCAAATGAGGGCAAATCAACGCAAATCGCCGATCCGCTCGCTCGCTCCACCCTTGTGTGGAGTGGGGTGGCGAAACGGATACAGCCTGCGGCTGCCGGCACCATGAGACCCCCAGCCTGGCGTATCGCCATCCGACTGCTGCATCAGGATTGGCGTAGCGGCGAGCTCTACATGCTGGCCGCTGCCCTGGTGCTGACGGTCTCGGCCATCTCCGCGGTGGGATTCTTTACCGACCGCATCGAATCGGCCATGACCCGCCAGGGCAGCGAGCTGCTCGCCGCGGACCTGGCCATCGACGGGTCCGCCTCGCCCCCGGCGACCTACCTGGAGCGGGCGACCGAGCTGGGGCTTGCCGGTGCCCGCACCCTGGAGTTTCCGAGCGTCGTCATGGGCGAGTCCGGGCCCCAGCTCGTCCAGGTCAAGGCGGCAGAGACAGGCTATCCGCTGCGCGGACGGCTCAAGGTGCAGGACTCGTTCGGCGGGCCGGAGCGGGCGGTCGACCGGGGTCCGCCGCCCGGGGAAGTCTGGGTCGAGCCCCGTCTGCTAAGACTTCTGGACGCCCGGGTCGGAGACTCGGTCGGCCTGGGCGAGACTCGGCTGCGCATCGGCGCCATCCTGAGCTACGAGCCGGACCGCGGGGGAAACCTGTTCAACCTGGCCCCTCGGGTACTGATGAGCCAGGCGGACATCCCGGCCTCCGGTCTGGTTACCCCGGCAAGCCGGGTGCGGCATCGGTTGCTATTGGCCGGCGAGATCGGCCAGGTCGATGCCTTCTCCCGGTGGCTCAAAGCCCGCCTGCCGCCCAATCTGGAGCTTGCGGACGGGCGCACGGCCCGGCCGGAATTCGAGTCTGCCCTGGACCGCGCTTCCCGCTTCATGCACCTGGCCACGCTGGTGACCCTGCTGGTCGCCGGCAGCGCCATTGCGCTGGCCAGCCGCCGGCTGGTGGAGCGCCAGATCGACGCGGTGGCCATCATGCGCTGCCTGGGCACACCGCGGCACCTGCTGATGCGGGTCTTCGTCCTGCGGCTGCTACTGTTCGGGCTGGCGGCCAGCCTGGTGGGCTGTCTGGTGGGCTGGATCGGCCAGCTCGGGCTGGTGGCGGCCCTAGCGGACTGGCTCGGGCCCGATCTGCCGCCCGCCTCGCTGACACCGGTCGCCGTGGGTGTCGTCACGGGCATGGTGGCCCTGCTGGGTTTCGCCGTACCGCCGCTATTGCAGCTCGCCCAGGTGCCGCCGTTGCGGGCGCTGCGCCGGGAGCTGGGGACGCCCCGGGCGCCTGCCGCCCTGGCGGTCGCGAGCGCGGCCGCGGCCTTGGCCCTCCTGATCCTGTGGCAGGCAGGGGACATCAACCTGGCCTGGAAGATCCTGGCCGGGGTCGCCGGCGCCCTGCTAACCCTTGTGCTGGCGGTGCTGGCTCTGGTGCGGGTGGCCGGCATGCTGGTGTCGCGCAGCCGCGGGGTGTGGCGATTGGGGCTCGCGGCGCTGGCCCGACGGCCGACCTTCGCGGTACTCCAGATCTCCGGCTTCGGGCTCGGCATTCTGGCTCTACTGCTGCTCGCGGTGGTGCGGGTGGACCTGCTCAAGGCGTGGCAGGAGACATTGCCGCCCGGCGCACCCAATCATTTTCTGATCAACATCCAGCCCCAGGAGGTCAAGCCGCTGCGTGACTTCCTGGTCGCGAACGGAATACCCCAGGCGGCCATCTATCCCATGATCCGCGGCCGGCTAATCCGGATCGGGGAGCGGGAGATCAAGCCCTCCGACTACCAGAACCCCCGCGCCGAACGGCTTGCCGCCCGGGAGTTCAACTTGAGCTTTGCGGACCGAATGAAAGACGACAACCGAATCGTCTCCGGCCAATGGTGGCCGCCCGGCGAGACCGCGCCCCAGCTCTCGGTCGAAGAAGGCATCGCCAAGACACTGGGCATTAAGCTCGGCGACCGTCTCACCTTCTTCGTCTCCGGCCATGAGGTCGCCGCACCCGTGACCAGCCTGCGGGAGGTCCGCTGGGACAGCTTCAACGCCAACTTCTTCGTGGTCTCCACCCCGGCGCTCCTGGAGCCCGAGCCGGCCACTTTCATTACCAGCTTCCACCTGCCCCCGGACCGGGAGTCCATGATCCCCGAGCTGGTCCGCAGGTTCCCCAGCGTCACTCTGCTCGACGTGCAGGCACTGCTCAAACAGGTGCGCCAGGTGGTCGACCGAGGGGTGCTGGCGGTGGAGTATGTCTTCCTGTTCACCCTGGCCGCCGGGGTCCTGGTGATGTTCGCCGGCATCCAGGCGAGTCTGGAGGAGCGACGCGCCGAGCACGGCATCCTGCGCACCCTGGGGACCGGCCGGCGGGCGCTGCTCGGGAGCCTCGCGGTGGAGTTCGCCGCCGCCGGTCTGCTCGCCGGGTTCTTGGCGTCTATCTTTGCGCAATCGATCGGGTGGCTGCTCGCCGAGCAGTTCTTTGCGCTCGAGCTCAGCTTCAATCCGTGGTTGTGGCTGGCGGGGGTGTTGGGGTCCGGGCTCTTGATCGGGCTGGCCGGAACCTTGGCGACCTATCCGCTCTTGATCCGGCCGCCGTTGCAGACGCTAAGACGGGCGGGGTGATGGGTGCGCGGACCAGACCCGGCGAGGGCCATGCAATCTGGCGCGCCGGGGCTATCCTCAAGAGTCGACCACGATGAAATCCGCGAGAGAAAGATGCCGGACGCAAGCTTGGAACTACTGATGACGATGGTTCAGCGGATTCTCGACGCCCAGCGCGAGATCCGCGAAGACGTCCGCGAAATCAAAAACCGGCTGGGGCGCTTGGAGAGCGAAATCGCCAGTCTGCACGTCTTCCTGGCCGAACAGTCGATTCGCCTGGACCGCTTTGGAGACCGGCTCGAACGGGTCGAGCGGCGGCTGGAGATTGCGGACAGCTAGCACCCCGTTCCACCTTAAGGAAGGGTTCACTAATAAGCTAAACAACTCCATTAGGGGATGCATTTGGCGTTGCGGTCGTTGTCGTTGTCGTTGTCGAGCTTATCATTCCGGCCAGGACTCTCTCGCATTGCGTCGATCGTGTTTCCGGCCACCAGCGAAGGGGCCCGGGACGACGCCCGAGCCCGCACGCATCAATCCCGATAAAGCACAGTCACCGCGGTCCCCTGTGCCACCACGCTCCCGGTCACGGGACGACCTTGACCGGCAGCGGGGTCGGAGCGCTCCATAGCAACTCTCCAGGTGCCTGACGGGAGGGTGTAATTGTAGTCGGCGCCGCTGTTCATGACCACCAGGATCTCGGACCAGCCATCGCCGTTTTCGCCGGCCCGGATGCGGTTGATGAGCACGCCCTGGCGGGGGGTTTCGGTGGTCACCAGGCGGTCGATCTCGTCCCAGGTGTTGAGACGCAGACCGGGATGGGCACGGCGCAGCGCGATCGCCTGTTTGTAATAATTGACGATATCCGCATTATCGACCTTCCAGTCCCAGCGGATGGCGTTTACCCCGTCGCCGGCGTCGTAGCTATTGTGGTTGCCTTGTTTATCGCGAAGCAGCTCCTCGCCGGAATGGAGGAACGGGATGCCTTGGCTGACGAGGATAATACCGTTGGCAAACTCCTGGGTTCGGCGCAGATAGGGGTCGGTGCGGGGCCTTCCATGGGTGTCGGCCCACAGCAGGATCTTGTCGCGGAGCGTCAGGTTGTCGTGCGCCGAGACATAGTTGATGCTCTGCTCGGGGTCGGTGGCGAACATCGGGTCCCAGGTGTCGATGACCACGGTCGGGTCGTTGGCTGTACGGATGGACCCGCGGCTGCCGACCCGGATGCGCCAGGTATCCGGATTGGTATTGAATGCATAGCAATCGCCGGGGTTACAGCCGCCGGAGTCGTTGGTGCCCTTGATCGCCTCCCGGTATTTGGGATTAAAGACCCCGACATGGGCGTCGGCGATCCGCGCGATGGTGCCTAAGCGCACCCGATGAGACTCCCGGGGGTCGGGGGCGAATCCGTTCCAGGGCTCGCCGTAGATCAACAGATTGCGATCCGGGAAGGTGGTGTTCAGGTAGCGCCCCCACTCGCCCACCTCGTCGTAATCGAAGATCCCGATCAAATCGAAACGGAACCCGTCGATATTGTATTCGCGCACCCAGTATTCCAGCGAGTCGCGGATCATGCGCCCCACCATGGGTTGGTCGGCATCGAGCGAGTTGCCGGTGCCCGAGAGATCGGTGGGCGTGTAATAGCGCCCGGTGATGGGGTCAAACATCGACTTATCGAACGTGTGATTGTAAACCACATCGATGACCACCCGGATACCGGCCTGGTGCAGCGCATCGACCGTCTGCTTGAATTCGCGCGCCCGGTTCTCGTAATCGCTGGGGGTGAGCGAGTAGCGCTCGTCCGGGACATTGTAGTTGCGCGGGTCGTAGCCCCAGTTATAACACTGGGTATCCGCCACATTGGGACAGGAGCCGAAGTCGTAAATCGGTAGGAGCTGGGCATGGGTGATCCCCAGCTCCACCAGATGATCGAGCCCGGTGGACTTGCCCTTGTGGGTGGTCCCCCGCTGCGCCAGGCCAAGGAACTTGCCGCGCCGATCGGCCGGAACCCCGGAGCTCGGGTCGATGGTGAAGTCGCGCACATGCAGCTCATAGATCACCGCGTCCTCGCGCTCGGGCAGCGGCGGGCGTGCCGACCAGCCGCCGGGCAGTTCGGTACGGGACATGTCCATGACGATGCTATCCCCGTTGGGCTCGGCCATGCGCCCATAAGGGTCGCGGACCGCGACGCCATCGACTAAGAACCGGTAGGGCTTGAGCCGCTGGTCCCCTGCCACGGTCACTTGATAGACATCCGTATAGCCCTTGAAGTCGGGCCCCCGGCGCATCGGGTAGGTCTCCCCGCCGAGCACCAGCTTGACATCGGTGCGGTCGGGACACCAGAGCGAGAAGGTCGTGCCCTCCGGATTATAGAGCGCCCCCAGAGTGTCCACCTTCGGGTTACCCACCGGCTGGTCCGGGGTGGTCGCCTGGATCAGCTCGTAACCCAGGGTCCGGTCGTTCGCGCGCACCCGATATATGCCGACGACCGGGGTCGGGATGTCCTTGCCGGTCCGGTCAAGTCGACGGTCGCCATCGTTATCCCCGTAGTTGTGGGTCCAGTCGCCCTTCACATCCAGCTTGAAGCGCTGATTGGGGCGCCCGTCGAAGGTCACTTCCGCCTCCCACACATGATCGGCAACCAGCTTCATGGGCGTCTTGCCCCAGCCATTGGGGGTACCGCGGAAATAGAGGCTCTCGAAGCTGCTGGCGAATTCGTCCGGCGGGGGGGCGACCGAGATCAGCTCGTAACGCAGGCTGCGGTCGTCGACCCGTACCCGGTAGTCTCCGGAGACAGCCGTATAGATGTCCCGACCGGTGGGATCTAAGGTGCCGTCGCCCTGGTTGTCGCCATAATTCAGTGACCAGTCGCCTTTCCGGTCAAACTTGAAACGCTGGCCGTCCCGGCCGTCGAACCGGACCCCAAGCTCCCAGACATGGTCTGCTACCAATGCCATGGGGGTGACGCTCCAGTTGTTCGGCGTGCCGCGGAAGCTTAAGCTCGGGAAGGTCCGGGCGAACCCGTCCGGGGGCTGCGTCTGCGGGCGCGCCCCGCCATGGATGGCCGCGGCCTTCATTCCCGCGACATTGAAATCCGCAAACCCCTGCGCGTCCACCGTGAGGATCTCGCCACCGCATGGGTCCGCGGCGCTTAGGACATTGCAGTAGCGCCCGGCGGGCAGCCCGGTCTTGAGTCGCTCGCTTAAGGCCCCGGGTTGGTTATTAATGACCACGAACCCCTTATCCGCACAGCCAAAGGCGATCTGATTAGACCCGTTGGTCCACCAATGATCGACCGGGGACTGACCTTGCCCGGGACAGGAGGAGACGACGAAGCGTCGGTAGCCGACCATATTGGCGGTGCTGTCCCGGCGGTGCTGGCATACCCAATCCGGGTTGGTGCAGCCGCCGCCCGCCGGGGGCCCGGCGTCGGTGTTGGTGAAGCGATAGCCGGAGAGGACGCTGGGATAGCCCTGGGGGTGTGCCAGCATGAAGACAGTGGCCAGATCGTAGCGGGCGCCGTCTTTGTAGGTGAGATTGCCGCCGCCCCCGTGACCGCGCTCGCGGTCATGATTGTCGATAAAGACGACCGAACGGTTGGAAGGCACCAGACCCCAACTATCTCCGAGGGTGCGCAGTTGGCTCAAGCTTCCGTTGAAATCCCCGCGGAATTTGCCGGCGATGTCGGTCCCGTATTTGAAATCGCTCACCAGATCGATGTCCACATACTGGCCGGGCTGCACCGACTCGCCCGGGGTGCCGATCACCTCCAGGAAGGCCCAGGGGTTTCCGGCCTTGCCCATGATGTCCTTGAGATCCGCGGGGGCCATGTGCTTGGCTGCATCGATACGCAGCCCGTCGATCTTCAAGCGATCGGTGAGGTCGCGCAGATAGGCCGCGATCCGGTCCTGGACTTCGGGCTTTGCGGTGTTCAGATCGGGTAGCTTGCCCAACTCGCAAGCATACACATCTGCTGGGTTGCTGCGGTAGTCGGAGTCATCGATAGTGCAGTCTGGATGATAGTCCGCCGGGCCGAAGGGGATAGCCGGGTGGTCCTTGCGTGCATAGACGCTGCCGCCCACCCCGGCGCCTCGAATCTGATCCGCGGTATGGTTGATGACCGCATCGGCATAGATTTTGACACCGGCTGCGTGACAGGTGTCCACCATGTCTTTAAAGGCTGCCTCGTTCCCGCTGCGGCTCACGATCTTGTAGGAGACCGGCTGGTAGCGCGTCCACCAGGCATCGCCCTGGATATGCTCGTTGGGCGGCGAGATCTGCACCGCAGCGTAGCCCTTCGGCCCCAGAAAATCCTTGCACTCTTTGGCGATGTCCGCCCAGGACCACTCGAAGAGATGAACGAAGGTGTCCGAGCTACCGGCCCGCACCGGCGCGACCGCCGCAGCGGCCAAAACGACCGGGATCAGTGCGCGTGCAATTCCGCTCAAGCGTGCTGCAAAATGACTCATGGTCCCACTCCGTCTCCCTATCCAAGGATGTCGCGAGGTGCGGCCTGGACTGCTCGGTCGCTTTCGGTGCCGGCACGCAGCCCGGCGGCTCAGGCTCCCGGCAGGTCCAGCCCGCCGAGCATGGACAGGCTTTAGGAGTAGACGCAGTAGCGGCAGTCGTCAACCCGTTGGACTGCGGCCATTCCCGGACACAGGTCCGGGCTGGGACTCGGATCGGCGGCGGA
This sequence comes from uncultured Gammaproteobacteria bacterium, assembly GCA_963780725.1. Lineage (GTDB taxonomy): Bacteria > Pseudomonadota > Gammaproteobacteria > Chromatiales > Chromatiaceae > Thiodictyon. The sequence goes on along the minus strand of CAWACV010000001.1, from coordinate 841,748 downwards.
TCGAATCGACCCGTGCAGGACCCGTCCAGCCCCAGGCAAACCCGGGCGGGCGCGCGCTTTCGCCGCGCACATCCCTTACTGCTAACATAGCGGCGGCGCCGCGCCTGAGCGCCGCAGCCGCCCCGCTGCGACACCGCGCCGAGACCGGGCCGATCTCGATACGGGAACAAGCCCACGTCGATCCGGGACCGATCCGACAATGATCGATGACCCAGCGGCGTCCGATCGCGGCGAGCGAAGACCTCCGCCACGGCTCGCATGCCAGCGAACGCCCATTGCCAGACACTGCTTCACGAGACTCCAATGCCCCTGATCAAGCCATTCGCCGGACTGCGCCCCGCTCCCGGACGCGCGTCCGAGGTCGCCGCCCCGCCCTATGACGTGATGAACGCCGCCGAGGCGCGCGCCATGGTCGCTGGCCGGCCTTGGAGCTTCCTGCACGTCTCCCGGCCCGAGGTAGACCTGCCCGAGGACACCGATCCCTATGCCCCGGAGGTCTACGCCAAGGCGCGCGAAAACCTGGACCTGATGGTCCGCGAGGGGGTGCTGATCCGGGATCCGTATCCGCGCTATTACGTCTATCGCCTCACGATGGGCGCCCATGTTCAGACCGGGCTGGTGGCCGTCGCCTCGGTCGCCGCCTACGACGCGGATCGAATCAAGAAGCACGAGTTTACCCGCCCGGTAAAGGAGGACGACCGGGTACGCCAGATCGACGCCACCAATGCCCAGACCGGACCGGCCTTCCTCGTCTATCGCGCCAACGCGACGATCGACGGGCTCCTGGCCCAGGCGAGCGCCGGGACACCGGAGCTGGACTTCGTGGCCGGCGAAGGGGTACGCCACCAGCTCTGGAGCATCGCCGAGCCTGCCGTCATCGATGCCCTGACCGCCGCCTTCGACGCCCTGGACGCACTCTATATCGCCGACGGGCACCACCGGTCGGCCGCAGCCTCCCGGGTCGCCGCCGCGCGCCGCGCGGCCCATCCGAATCGACACGGCGAGGAGGCTTACGAATATTTCCTGTCGGTCGTCTTTCCACACGACCAGATGCAGATCCTCGACTACAACCGGCTGGTGCGGGACCTCCACGGCCATAGCCCCGAAGACCTGCTGGCCCGCCTGGAGGTGCCATTTGCCGTCGAAGGGAGCCTGGGGCCGGTGCACCCGGAGCATCCGGGCCAGTTCGGACTCTATTTGGCGGGACACTGGTACCGCCTCGCCCTGGATCCGAGCCGCATCCCCTACGACGATCCGGTAGGCAGACTCGACGTAAGCCTGTTGCAAACCAATCTGATAGAGCCCTTGCTCGGCATCGTCGACCCGAGGCGCGACGACCGCATCGACTTCGTGGGAGGCATCCGGGGCCTGACCGCATTGAGCGAGCGGGTGGACTCGGGCGAAATGGCCGTGGCCCTCTCGCTGCACCCCACTGGCATGGAGGACTTGATGGCGGTGGCCGACTCCGGGGAAGTCATGCCCCCCAAGTCCACCTGGTTCGAGCCCAAGCTGGCAGATGGGCTGGTCAGTCACGTTCTCGATTGAGTAGCGAGTTGGCGAATAGCGAGGGCTGTGGCTCTCACAGCTCCGCCTCGCCACTTGCCACGCGCGGACTTCTTGATGGTCAAACCCACCTACAACCTCCCCGCCCACGAATCCGGCGACGACGAGGCAATCCGGCATTGGCTGGACAACCTCGCCGCCGACTACAGTATAGAGGAGCGCAAGCTGCTCGCCGCCGCCTGCGTGGCCCTGACCCAGTGCCGCGGCAACCGGCGCATCGAGACCGGCGAGACCCATGTGCGCCATGTGCTGTCCACCGCGGACATCCTGGCCCAGCTGGGCATGGACCACGAGACCCTGATCGCCGCGCTCTTGAACGGCTGTCTGGGCCTGGGCGACGACCTGAGCGAGGCAAGCCTGGCGCAGCGCTTCGGGCCCGGCATCGCCCGCATGGTGGGGGACCTGGCACGGATCGGCCAGATTGCCAACGTGGAATCCATCATCGCCGCCAAGGACCAGGACCAGCACGAGGAGAACCTGCGCAGGCTGCTGCTCGGCATCGCCGAGGACGTGCGGGTGGTACTGGTGGTGCTGGCCGAGCGCGTGCACCTCATGCGCGCCATCAAAGACCTGGAGCCGGAGCGGCGGGCCAGGATCAGCCGCGACACCCAGCGGGTCTATGCCCCATTGGCCAACCGGCTCGGCATGTGGCAGGTCAAATGGGAGCTTGAGGACCTGGCGCTCCGCTACCTCGAGCCGGAGGAGTACCAGCGGATCGCCGGGGCGCTGGCCGAGCGGCGCGAGGAGCGGCAACGCTATATCGCGGATGTCCTCGACACCTTGCGCCGCACCTTCGCGGAGGCCGGCATCAAGGCCGACCTGGCCGGAAGGCCGAAGCACATCTACAGCATCTGGCGCAAGATGCAGCGCAAGGGCGTGGACATCGGGGAAATCTTCGACCTGCGGGCGGTGCGCGTCCTGGTAGACACGGTGGCGGACTGCTATGCGGCGCTCGGCCTGGTCCATGGGCTATGGCGACACATCCCCAAGGAGTTCGACGACTATATCGCGACGCCCAAGGGAAACCTCTACCGGTCGCTGCACACGGCCGTGATCGGTCCCGGGGACAAGCCGCTGGAGGTCCAGATACGCACCCACGAGATGCACCGCCACGCGGAGCTGGGGGTGGCCGCCCACTGGGCCTACAAGGAGTCCAAGGGCCACGACGCGGATTTTCAGCGCCGGGTGGTCTGGATGCGCCAATGGCTAGAGCTCAAGAACGAAGGAGAGGACGCCACCGACATCCTGGAGAGATTCAAGTCCGAGCTGGAGCCTGTCCATATCTATGTGCTCACCCCCCAGGCCAAGGTGATCGAGCTGCCCAAGGGGGCCACGCCCCTGGACTTCGCCTATGCGGTCCACTCACAGGTGGGCAACCGCTGCCGCGGGGCGCGGGTCAACGGACGCATCGTGCCGCTCAACACCCAGCTTCAAAGCGGCGAGACGGTGGAGATCCTCACCCAGAAGAGTGCCACCCCGAGCCGAGACTGGCTCTCCCCCCACCAGGGCTATCTGGTCACTGCCCGCGCCCGCAACCGGGTGCGCCAGTGGTTCAAGCAGCAGGACCACGACCTGCATCTGCACGCCGGACGCGCGGCCCTGGACAAGGAGCTCGCCCGGTTGGGCGTGGCCGAGAAGCCGCACCCCGAGGCGCTGGCCCCCCGCTACAACTTCAAGCGCGGGGAGGACCTGCTGGCAGCCATCGGGCGGGGTGACCTGGCGGTGGGCGTGGTCGCCCGCCAGGTCGGGGAGCCGCGGGTCCCGGAGCCGCCGGCCCGGGAGCCTGAGCCGCGCCACCGCGCCCCGTCCAAGCCCAAGACTGCGACGGGGGCGAGCGAGGTGGTCGTGGAGGGGGTGGACGACCTGATGACCCAGATCGCACACTGCTGCAAGCCGGTCCCTTACGACGCCATCCTGGGCTTCATCACCCGAGGCCGGGGCGTCACAGTCCACCGCCGCGACTGCCCCAATGTCCGCCATCTGCCCCCCGGGGAGGCCGGCCGGCTGATCCGGGTGCGCTGGGCGGACCAGCCGGCGGACGCCACCTACCCGGTGGACATCCTGGTCATCGCCGCCGACCGCAAGGGACTCCTGCGCGACATTTCCTCCGTGCTGGCGGACGAAGACGTGGATGTCGGCGCGGTCAACAGCCATTCCGAGCGCACCACCGACACCGCCGCCATGCGCTTCACCCTCTCGGTGCGCGACATGGAGCACCTGAATCGAGTGAAGGCCAAACTTGCTCAGATACCGGATGTGTTGGAAGTTAGGCGGTCCTACTGACGGCGGGCTCCGGGTCCGCCAAGCGGCGATTGGCGAGGACCGACGGTCCCGCTCGCTTAGCGCGGGCGCGCGGCGGTCGCCCCGGTCGCGCGGGCCATCAGCTCCTGCGGGTTCACTTGGCCCGAGTGCCGGTAAGGCAAGGTCAGCAGCCCGTCGGCGGTGGTCGCGGTGCCCGAGACGGTCCAGTCCACCGGGGTCTCCTTGAGCGCCAGGGCCGGGAGCTGCATGGCCACACCGAGCAGGCTCCCGACCACCTCCACGTCCACCTGGGACTCCCCGAAGGCCGGGATCTGGCGGTCCAGCGCGCCACCGCCCTGCGCCAGCTCGTTGCCGTCCAGCTTGAGCCGGTAGGTCATGGCCTTGATGGGCAGGGTCCGGTCGTTGGGGTTGCGCACCGCGAGCGTCGCCACAAAGACCTGACGGCCGAGGGTGAGCTCCTTGACCCGAAGCCCGGTCAGAGAGACCTCCGGGGCCTCCCAGGGCTGCGTCAGACTGGCGCAGCCGGCGAGCAGTGCGAGACCGAGCAGTGCGAGCCACAGCGGGCGCGCGGATCGGGTGGAGGCAAGAACATCGAATGGCTTCATGATCTGGATTCCGGATAACTGCGGGGCGCAAGACGCTACCAGGACTTGCACAGAGGCGTCGATTATCATCGCGCACACGGCCCAACTCGCAGAGACCCACCCATGCCCACGCTACGCATCCTGACCAATGTCTCGGTCCCGGCCGCGGACCGCCCCGGGCTGCTCGCCCAAGCCTCCCGCACTGTGGCGGAGCTGCTCGACAAGCCCGAATCCTATGTCATGGTGGTCCTGGAAGACGGGCGCGACCTGATCTTCGCCGGCAGCCCGGCGCCCGCCGCCTATCTGGAGCTGAAGAGCCTGGGTCTGCCGGAGGTGCAGACGGCCAAATATTCGCGCGCACTGTGCGATCTGCTCGCAGGAACCTTGGGCATTACGGCAGACCGTGTGTACATCGAGTTTGCCGCACCGCCTGCACGAATGTTCGGGTGGAACGGGGGGACCTTTTAGGACCGTGGCTCACGGGTGCGCTCGGCGCACCCGAGGCGTGCGACCGCATCAATCCAGAAACAGGTTATCCGGCTGTTTCCGACTCGGCGCGGCCGGGACCTTCGGCGAGCCGCCGGCCGCGTCGGCCCGCTCCCCACGAAGACCGGCGGGGGGACCCTCGACGGTCTGGCCCTGGGCAAACGGCTCCCAGCCGATCGGTTGCAGCACTGGGTCGCTCCAGGGGCCGGTGACCCGGTATTGGAAGCTGCCGAAACGGTCGATGGCCCCGCCCGAAAGGCGGTTAAGCACGAAGACCGCGGCGCCGACCGCGGGGCCGCCGGCCACGGCCCCGGCGATGGCGACGCTGGTGCCGATGCTGGGCTCTACGGTGACGGTCTGGTCGAAGGTGCGCTTGCGCAGGTCGCTGTAGCCGCTCACGGCGATCCGGCTGGCCGGACCTTCGATATCGAAAGTTTGGACGGTAGCGCGCCCGTCTCCCAGACGAATCCGCCCGGCGATGCGCTCGAAGGAGAAGCCCTCCTGATAGAGATCGCGAAAGTCCAGGCTGAGTCGCCGGGTGAGTGCGCTTAAGTTGAGGAATCCGAGCACCCGTCCGACCCCTGGCTCCAACTTCGGGAGCCGTCCGGCCCCGAGCTCGAGCTCGACGAGCCCGGTGGCGTCGGCCAGCGCAAAGTCTTGCAGGCCCCCAGGCCATTGCAGACTCAAGCTCCCCTCCAGTGGCGCCTGGCTCACTGCATTGGCCGAGTCCAGGACGCGCAGCAGCGGACCAGGATCGGCGGAGCTGAGCTTGAGGGCTACCCGCCCGCGCCCGCCGTCCTCCCCGTCGATCCAGGCGGCGTCGCCGGCGATCGCCGTATCCCCGTTCCCCCGAAAATCGATCCCGGAAATCCGGGTGCCCAGCTCGTCCGGGGCGGCGCTTAGGCTCAGCCGGCCGAGACTGCCCTCCCCCCAGCGCAGGTCGTCCACCCGCAGGTCCAGGGCCGGGATGCGGCGGACTCGGCGTGCGGCGGACTTGGCCGACCCTGGCTCAGCGCTCCCGCCGGGGGCGGTGGACGTCAGTGCCTTGAGGTCCAGACGCAGCAGGGCCAGGTCCAACGGCAGTCCGCGCCCGGGCGGAGGCAGGGTCAGGCGGCCCGCGAGCTCCCTGGACTCCGCGCGCAGGACCCAGCCGCCGGCCCGGCCTCCCCCGTTTTGGCGGGCTTCGGCGCTGAGATCCAACGGTGCGGCCTGGATGCGGGCCTGGCCAAGGACGGGTCCGCCCAGATCCAGCCGCCCGACGCGCAGGTCCAAAGACCGCAGCCCAGAGACACCGACAGCGGCGGTGGGGCCCAGATCCTTCATGTCTTTCTGGACCCGCCCCCACCAGTCGGACCAGGCCGGCAGGTCGAGGGTCTCCAGGGTGCCGTCCACCGCCAGCCCGAGGGCGTCCGGCTTAGCGGCCGGCTCCCCGCCCAGTCGCACCCGCCCCCGGTCCAGGCGCGGCCCCCGCTGGTCCAGCACCAGATCCAGATTCAGGGCCAGGACGCCGAGCCCGCCCACGAGTCCCAGGCTCTGGCCCGGCACCAGATCCGCACTCAGATCGAGCCGACCGGCCTGGTTGGCACGCTTGCCCAGGGGTGCCGGTAGGTCCAGGGCCAGCCCGCGCAGGTCCGAGCTCAGATTCAGGACCAGGGGCAGACTGGCATCCTCGAGATTCGCATTGCGTAGGTCCACACCCAGCTCCAGGTCCAGGCTGCCAGAGGCGAGCCGCCAGGCTGGGCTGGGCAGGCGGGCGGCGAGCTCCTTGACCGGCAAGCGGGTGCGGGCGCGGACTTGTGTGGCGGCAGTCCGGGGGTCGCCGGCATTGCGCGTTGCGATGCCCAGATCCAACGGCTGGCCCCAGAGCCGACCGCGAATCGATTGGGCGCGGATCGAATCGAGGCTAAACCGCAGCTCTCCAGCCAGCTGGTCCAGCGCGATGGGGGTGCCCACGAGCGCGACCCCGGCGGGCCCGGGCCAGGTGACCCGCCCATCCACCCCCAGGGGCTCCCCCCGGGCCAGGGGCAGTCCGATACTGAGCTCCAGGCGTGAGCGACCTTGCACGTCCAGTGCCCGGGCGATCGGACCCAGGCGGCGACTCAAGGGGGTCTCCGCGAGGATGCGCAGCCCGTCCGACATCGGCCCCTCCGCCACCCCGCGAATGGCCATGCGGCGCGCGCCCCACAGGTCCGGGATGGTGGCGGTGGCCTCTTTAACCTCGCTGTCCAACAGTCGGCCGGACTCGACCCGTATCTCCAGCCCCTGGTTGTGGAAGCGCAGGGTGCCCGTGGACTCTCGGATACGGGGCCAGCCCGCCAGGTAGTCGAGCACTGCGTCCTCGAAGTCCAGGACCAGCTCGAACACCCCCTCCTGACGACGGAAGGGGTAAAGTCCCAGCGGCCCGCGCAGGAGCAGGTCCGCCTGGGTGACTCGGCTGGTCACCAGGGCGCGCGTGAGCCAGGCGACCAGGTCCTTATGCATGATCCCAACGGGCAGATAGGGTCGGACATTGGCCCCATTGCCGTCGGTGAAGCTGGCGCGCATGTCCAGGAATGGACTGCGATCCGGGTCGGGGCCCAATCCTGACCGGGGTGCGGGCAGGTCCAGGGCAAAGCGCGCGCGCCCGCGCAGGTCCGGGTTCTCGACCGCCAGGTTGCGTCCGACGAGCCGTAGCGTCCCGTCGGCCCCGCGTCGCCAGGCAAGCAGTCCGCTCAACTGCTCCAAGACGATGGGCCGGTCGAAGATCGGGCTCAGGTCCAGCGTCAGTCCCTCGGAGCCCAGCCGCAGCGCTCCCCCTTGTCCGTCGGCGCTCAGGGCCAGACTCAGGCCGGCGACGCCGGGGATACGCCCGTTGCGCGCCAGCCCCAGACCCTGGCCATAGGCCCGCGCCTGCCAGCGCGGGGGTACCCCCGGGTCGATCGCGAGCCTCACGCCGAGGTCCTGAAGCCGCCCGCTCGGCTCGAGCCCCAGGAGGCGGTCGAGCCCGGCTGGGAGCGGCCCGGGGGCCGCGCGGCCCGCCCAACGGGCAAGCCGGGCGGCAGCGGCAAGATCGAGCACCGCCGCGGCAAGCTCCAGGCGCTCCAGACGTCCCGCCCGGGTCAGGCCCAGGTCCAGGCCGATCCCGTCCAGGTCGGCACCTGCCACCGCCAGGCCCAGGTCCGCAACCTCCAGCTGCCAGCCTGTGCCCGCGGGTCTCAGGCGCACCAGACCAGCGAGCCGGTCCAGGGTCAGGCCCGAGGCCAAGTGGGCCGGATCGACCCGATCCCGATCGGCGGACTCGGCGGAGGCCGGTACAGCGGCCCCAGGACCGCCGAGTGCCCGGTCAGCGCCCGCCGCACCGGCGCCCGTCGGCAGCCGCAAGACCAGACCGCGGGTACGGATGCGGCCCAGGGCCTCCACCAGTGCGCCGTCCTGGAGCCGGACCCAGGTTTCCAAGCGGTCCGTCACACCTGCGGAGGACGCGACCGAAAATGCAGCCGGGAGCAGGGCCGCGGGTAACAAATTGGGCAGGTCCTGGCCCTCCAGGCTCGCATACAGGTCCCCGCCCCAGCCCGAGAGGTCCGCCGCATCGCCCGCCAGGTGCGCCTGCACGCGCAGCAGTGCCGGTGCTGAGCCTCCAGCGGACTGGGCCGCCGACTCCGGCCGGGCGGAGAGCGCGAGTCGGTGCTCGTGCCCGGCATTCTCAAGGCTCAGGCTCAGGTCGGTTAACCGCAGCAGGGGCCGGACCGGGCGGTCGCCCAGCAGGATGACCTCGCTCTCGACCAGGCTCAGGCGGCCTTGTGAGAGGAACAACTCCAGAGAGCGCCGATCGTCGGTCAACAGTGCACCGAGGCCCATCACCTGAATACGCCCGTCTTCCAGTCGCTGTACCGAAAGCCGCGCCCCAACCAGGGTCAATGCACGCCACTGGGGTGAGCCCAGACGCAGCGAGTCGAGCGGCGCCAGGTCCAGCTCAAGTGCGCGCAGCCCCAGCTTCTTGACTCCGGTCTCTGGGTCCAGCAGAGACACGTCGTCCAGGGTCAGGCGGGGGGTCAAGCCAGCGAGCCGCAAGGACATGGCGCCCAGATCCACGCGGTAGCCCAGACGCTCGGAGAGGACCTCCGACACCAGGTCCCGATAGCCGTTCGCCAGGGGCAGCGCCAGACGTAGGGCGGTGACCAGGATCGCAAACAGGATCAGCGCCCCGACGGCAGCGAGCGTCCACCGGCCAGTGCCGAGTGCCGGGCGCCGGGTGGCGAGGTTGGAGACCTGACGCGGCGTGTCTCCCACTCGGCGCTCGCCGCTCGCGACTCGCCACCTGCGCCTCAAATCAGCACCACGTCGTACTGCTCCTGGGTATAAAGCGCCTCGGCCTGAAGTCGGATGGGCCGCCCGATGAACTCCTCAAGCTCGGCGAGATGGGCGGACTCCTCGTCGAGCAGCCGGTCGACGACCTCCTGGGAGGCGAGCACCAGCAGGGTCTCCACCTCGAACTGGCGGGACTCGCGCAGGATCTCCCGGAAGATCTCGTAGCAGGTGGTCTCGGCGGTCTTGACCGACCCGCGCCCGCCGCAGCAGGGGCAGGGCTCGCACAGCACATGCTCCAGGGACTCGCGGGTGCGCTTGCGGGTCATCTCCACCAGCCCCAGAGACGACACCTCGGTGATATGGGTCTTGGCGTGGTCGCGCGCGAGACACTTCTCCAATGCGCGCAGGACCTGGCGCTTGTGCTCGTCGTCGGTCATATCGATGAAATCGATGATGATGATTCCGCCCAAGTTGCGCAGGCGCAGCTGGCGGCAGATCGCCTGGGCCGCCTCCAGGTTCGTCTTGAAGATGGTCTCTTCCAGATTGCGGTGCCCGACGAATGCACCGGTATTCACGTCGATCGTCGTCATGGCTTCGGTCTGGTCGATCACCAAATGACCGCCGGATTTGAGGCTCACCTTGCGCTGCAATGCCTTTTTGATCTCCTCTTCCACACCGTAGAGGTCGAACAACGGGCGCTCCCCCTGGTAATACTCGATACGGTCCTTGATCTCCGGGATGTACTTGGCGGCGAAAGGCAAAGCCTTCTCGACCATGGCGCGGGAGTCGATGCGCACCCGCTCCACCTCGGGGGTCACCAGGTCGCGCAGTGCCCGCAGGGCGAGCGGCAGGTCGTCGTGGACGAGCCCGATCGCAGACGCCTGGGCGCAACGCTCCTTGATCCCGCGCCACAGCTTGGCGAGGAAGTCCATGTCTTTGACCAGCGCATCCTCGCTGACCCCTTCAGCCGCGGTGCGGGCGATGAATCCGCCGTGGCCCGGGTGGTGCTCCACATAGCGGCTCAGGATATCGCGCAGTCTCCGGCGCTCCTCCTCGTCCTCGATCTTCTGGGAGACCCCGGTGCTGGACAGCGCCGGCATGCACACCAGATAGCGCGACGCCACCGAGATATTGGTGGTCAGGCGCGCCCCCTTGGTACCCAGGGGATCTTTAACCACCTGGCAGACCAGATGGTCACCCTCGTGCACCAGCTCGTGGATATGCTCGCCGCGCGCCTCCCCCTCTACACCGATGATGTCCGAGGCGTGCAGAAAGGCCGCACGCTCCAACCCGATGTCGATAAAGGCCGCCTGCATGCCCGGCAGGACCCGCACCACCCGGCCCCTATAGACATTGCCGACCAGACCGCAGCGCTCGGCGCGCTCGATGATGATCTCGTGGACCACCCCGCTTTCCACCACGGCAACCCGGGTCTCGGGCGGGGTGACGTTGATTAGGATCTCTTCGCTCACCGTCTGGACTCCTTGGAGGTCGTCTCGATGGGGGTCGCCGAATGAGGGATGGGCGCGAGACCGGCCTGGCCCAAGAGCCGGCCGGTTTCGTAGAGCGGCAGGCCCATAACCCCGGAATAGCTGCCGATCAGGCCCGAGACGAAGAGCGCCCCAAAGCCCTGGATGGCATAGGCACCGGCCTTGTCCCGGGGCTCCCCGGTGTCCCAGTAGCGCAGGGCCTCGGCCCGGTCCAGGGTGCGGAAGGTTACCCGGCTCTCGCTGAGGTCCGTGCGCTCCCCGTCCGGGGCGATCAGCGCGACCGCCGTAAAGACCCGGTGAGTGCGCCCGGACAGTAGCCCGAGCATCTCGAGTGCATCCTCCCGGCCGCGCGGCTTGCCCAGTATGCGCTCCCCGACCGCCACCGCGGTGTCCGCACCCAGCACCGGCCGCGGGTCGTCGGCGGGCAGTGCGGCGCGCGCCCGGCGCGCCTTGTCGAGTGCGACCCGCAGCACATAGTCCTCCGCGTGCTCGCCTGGGTGCAGCGATTCGTCCACATGGGTCTCTAACACCCGGTAACGCACCCCGATCTGGTCCAACAGCTCGCGCCGTCGCGGCGAGCGGGAGGCGAGATAGATCTGCGGGTCCTGGTCGGTCATCGTTCGCATAGTCTCAACCCCGGTGGTAGGGGTGTCCTTTGAGCAGGGTCCAGGCGCGGTAGATCTGCTCGGCCAGGATCACCCGCACCAATGGATGGGGAAAGGTCAACCGGGACAGCGACCAGCATTGATCGGCCCGGGCCAGTAGCGAGTCCGCAAGCCCGTCCGGGCCGCCCACCAGGAGCGCTCGATCGCGCCCCTCGCCCATCCACGCGGCGAGCTGCCCGGCCAGATCCTCGGTGCTCCAGGCCTGGCCGCGGCCGTCCAAGGCGACCACACCGGCACCCTTTGGGATGCAGCGCGCGATCCGCAAGGCTTCCTCGTCGCGGGCCAACGCCGCCCCGGCGGATCGGGGTCCGGCCTTGCCCCCCGACTTGCCGCCGGACTTACCACGGTGCAGCGGATCGACCTCGACCAGGGCTAGACCGCACTCCGGCGGCAGGCGTCTGGCATACTCCAGGTAGCCGGCTTCCACCCAGTCCGGCATACGCCGACCGACACAGATCAAATGGATACGCAACGGCGCCCCGGTCCCCGGCCGTCAGTCCAGGGGCGGACCAAGTAGCAGGTCCAGACACTCGAACCCCTGGTCCTCCAGGGCATCGACGATCTCGTCCACCGGGATCTGGCGGCCCGGCGGCCCGTCGCCAGTGCCCGACGGACCCTGCGCCTCCAGGGCCGCGATCACCCCGGTCACCAGCCGATAGGCCTCCAGGGGGGCCATATCCCGGGGCACCCGTATCAGCCGGACGCGCGACGGGGTGGCGCTCGGCAGCAGCATCAGTTGGTCAGCCATCATAAGCGCTCCTCCTGCCGCGGCGGCGGCGAGACCTGGGGGGCTGCGGCCGGGTACGGCCGGGGGTCATGCACCCGTCATGGGTCGGGGATGATAGCCGCGCGGACGCCGGTCCCGCCAATCCAGCGACCGACCCGCAGGCCCGGTCTACCCTCCTGCGTTATCATGTTCAGGCGAACACCCGTCTGGACGAGGATGAGGGTCCGGACGCTGTTGAGCGAGACCCCGAGGGGAGACACCATCTCGCAAACTTTTCTGATCGTTACATCGAGCAGGGGATCGAGCGGGGCAAGCCGCAGTCCTGCTACGCCAGATCGAGCGCAAGCTCGGCCCGCCGAGCGAATCGTTGCGCGAGCGGATCGCCAGCGGTAACCCCCGAAACCCTGCTTCTGCGAAGGGCGCGGGCATTGCTATTCGGCGGTAAGGAAGGAGCCTCTTGTGACGGTCGCTCGGCAGGGACGCTGATCGGCATCTATCGACCCGGAGCGGCCCGTGGATTCCGACGCACTAATGTCGCTGATCGATCCGACACCGGACATTGACTCGCTGCCAGACCTCTCAGGCCAGAACAAGGTCAAGTCGATCATCAGTGGTTTACGAAAAGGTAGTCTTAAAGTATCGACGGCCGCGAGGGCATGCTGCCGCGCCTGGTCCAGCCAGCGACTCAGCACCTCCGGAGACGTGCAGTCGACGTCAGCATCCGGCTCTATTGCCGCGCCTTTGCGCTGGTTGAGAAGATCCAATACCTCCTCGTCGCGGATAAGCAACAAGTCACCGGCGTTGTTGGCCGTGACGCCGGCAACGACCTGACGGACCTGTCCGCTCTGGCTCGTCACCGCATCCATGAATCGGAACACCGCCAATGGATGCCGAAGCCCCTTCATCTGTGCCAGCATACATTCCCATGCGTCCGTCTGGCTCAGTGCCCCATCGAACAACTGGTGCCCCACGCCGACTATTCGCTTCGCTTCCTCGTTGTCTTTCGGATTGCGGTGGAAGATCAGCCCCTCGTAGCGTGAGCGGATGCCCGGGGAGGTTAGCCAGACCTCCGGCGTCTTGAAGCTGAATATGCCATCTTCGCGCTCAGGACGCCGCCGATTGCGAACCAGCATCCCGTGAAAGAACGGGATCAGATCCGGTAAGTCCTTACGTGGCACATCGGCGAGTTGGGAAAGGTTGAAGCTCTGGCAATGACCTACCAGGTCCAACACGGTAGAAATGGCCGCGCGGCCGCCGAGGCTCCGGGTCTTGGCATCGAACCAATCGTCCAGTCGATCAGGGCGCACGCCCTGCCCTTCCCCAAACAACTCGTTGAAGAAGCCCGGCCCGGCCATGCCGAGCACCATTTGCATCAGGTCCTCCGGCTCGTCCATGGCGTGGCCCAGGGCCTGCATGATGTGCCCAAGCTTTTCCTCCAGCTTGCCCCAGATCCGCGACTCGACCGTGCTGGGGTTGCGCACGGTCACGACCTCAACCGGCTCGGTCTGACCGTAGCGATTGAGCCGCCCCACCCGCTGATGCAGGCGCATCGGGTTCCACGGCAGGTCCACGTGGATCAGGGTATGGCAGCGCGCTTGGAGATCGATGCCCTCGCCGCCGGCCTCGGTGGAGACCAGGAAGCGAATGCGCCCCTGATTGAACGCCTCCGCGGTCGCCTCCCGGTTCCCGGTCAGCGTCGTCTCCAGACCGGAGGGCAGACGCACCCCGACGAGTCGATCGTCGCCGTTGATGAAACCAACCGCGCCCTCGCCGCAACGTGCCATCAGGGTCGAGACGACCAGGGCCTGGGTCGCCTTGTATTCGGTGAAGAGCAGAACCGAGCGCTCGCCAAAGCGGGTCTCGATCAACTCCCCAATACGTCGGATCTTACTCTCCTCCTCAATCCGCTCAGCCGCCTCGATCAGCGACCGCAGATGCGGCAACTCGTCGGCCATGAGCTGAAACCTGGCCTCATTTTCCCAACGCTCAAATGCGGCGAAGACATCCTCGTCCGTCTCATCGTCCGGGCGTAGTGCATTTGCCTGTTCTTCCCTGAACCTCGTGACCTCCGCATCAAGTTTACCGAGACGCTTGCGCAGGGCCGCGCGGATAGCCGCCACTGAGCTGGAGGCGATCTTCTGCATGGCAATCAGAACCAACGTCACCTGGCGGCGCCCGCTCTGATCCAGCCCGGAGGCATAGGCGTTACCGGCCATAATGAAGCGGGTCAGGAGTTGGTAGAAGTCCGCTTCCGCCTCGCTATAGGCGTAGGTCTCGGGATGATTGATGACGGGCTGGAACAGGCGCTTACCCGCCATATCCGTGACCTTCTGCTTGAAGTTGCGGATCAGGAAGGGACGCAGCAACAGCAACTGCTCAGGCTCCGGGCGTCGTGGGCTGAAAACCTCTGGCTGCAACAAAGCCATCAGGGACCAGAAGCCGTAGGGCTTGCCGCGGTGCGGGGTCCCAGTGAAGAACAGACAGGACTCCACCCGGTCTTCGGTCACCAACCGTTCGACAAATCGGTAGCCCAGTGTCTTGCCGGTCTCCTCATCTGCATTGAGGTGATGGGCTTCATCGACGATCAGCATGTCCCAACGCGGCGCGTCCAACAGCCGCTCATGACGACCCTTGCGGTCGGCACGCAAGGTCGGCAGTGAGGCGACCACCTGATTGTGCGTGCTCCAGAAGTCGGCCTTGGGCGTATCCACCTCCGGCCGGTACATGGACATCCGGATATCGAACAGGGTCCGCAGCCGGTATTGCCACTGCTCCACCAGAGAGGCGGGGGTGAGAATCAGGAGTCGCCGGACCTTGCCGCTGGAAAGCAAGGGCCAGAGGATCAGGCCCGCTTCAATGGTCTTGCCCAGACCCACATCATCGGCGATCAAGAGCCGGATCGGCCATTGCTGCAAGGCACGATGGCAGACCCAGAGTTGATGGGGCAAGAGATCGATACGTGAGCGCGAGAACACCCCCCAGGCATCGTTGAGCGAGCGGATCGCCGCCGCCTGGGTCTTGAGCGTCACATCCAGTGTCGGGGACCAATGGCCCAGCCGTACCGCCTCGGCGAGTGCGATGCGCCGGGTGAGCGCCGCCGTCTCGCAGGACTCGATCCGGTCGCCGAAGCGAACGATGACGGTCTCGCCCTGATCCAGAATGACAGACCCAGTGCCGAAACCGGGGTGTTGGACCTGTTGATCTTTCTCAAACACGCTGTCTCTCTCCTGTCTCGATTAGCCGACGGGGAGCAGGTGTACACCGCAGGCCGAGGCCGCATCCGCAAGCCGGCGGTCCAAGGTCGCGAGGTCGGCGGACAGACGTTTCGCCAGTGCCAGATGCAATGCGTCGCCGGCACGCAGACCGCCAGACCCCTCGATCAGTACCGCCGCCGACCTGAAATCGGCTGGCTCGATCTCGACGAGGATCAAATTGGACGAGGCGAAGCGGTGGAACTTCAATAACGCTTGCTGCCGGGTTGCGTGATCGATCACGCCCGTGCGCTCTTTGATGGCCCCCACGCTCGCCATCTCCGTCAGCGTCCAGGCCGAAATAACCAGTCCGCGAGCGCGCGCCGCCTTGACTTGGCCGAAGACCAAGGCCGCGCTGGGCTCGCGGAAAAAGATCGCACCCAGCACTGAGGTATCGAGATAGATCACAGGAGGTCTTGTTCACGCAACTCCGCGACCGTTGCACCCGGTGCCGGAGGGCCGGACTCCACCCAAGCCTCCAGCGCATCCCAATTGCAGTCAGTCCCTGGCTCCGGGACCAGCCGTGCGATTGGCCGCCCGTGGCGGGTAATGACGACTTCCTCTCCCGCTTCTACATCGGCGAGTAGGGATGAGAGGTGGGACTTGGCATTGGCGACGGTCGCAACCTTCATGGCAGGGTCCGGTGGGTGGTGTGGGGCCGAAGTATCGGTCGGACTTGGCTGGACGGCAAACTGCGGCCCGCGGGGCACGATTCCAGGACCAGCGCTGCACGGCCCTTCCCCCTCCGGTGGCCGACCGCCGCCGTCGACATTGCGCTTGCGCAACTCAAGGTCTGAACAGATGCCGTTGTAGATCTTCATCTCCGGTGACCAAGCGCAGGGGAATGTCGTAGGCGCCGTTAAAGGTCGCTGCCTCGCCCAGGTGTTTGCACAGCAGGTCGTGGATACCCTTGGATCTCTCGACGACCTCGCCGAACTCTGCAAACCAGTCCCGGATGCGCTGGATTGGAGCGTAGGAGTGGGGGACCGCCAATGGATTGGTGATGACGCCACGCTGCAGCAGCTCGCGGATGACCAGGGGCCCGCCCACCCGCAGGGTGCGGGTCAGGGGCGGGGGCTCGATCCCGCCGCCCTGAAAGTGCGGG
The DNA here is from genome assembly GCA_963780725.1 of uncultured Gammaproteobacteria bacterium. Classification (GTDB taxonomy): domain Bacteria; phylum Pseudomonadota; class Gammaproteobacteria; order Chromatiales; family Chromatiaceae; genus Thiodictyon. The sequence goes on along the minus strand of CAWACV010000001.1, from coordinate 825,328 downwards.
TTGTCCTTAGGCGCGAGGAGCAGGTCGAGCGTGAAAGGCTCGGTGAAGCGGTGGATGGACAAAAACAGATTCACGTAGGCGTCCATCCTGCGCCGCAGTCGATAGAGCTTGGGGAACTGGCCGATCCATTGGGTCCATTTCTCGTCGTCGTGCTGGGCCTCGGCGTACTGCTCGATGATCCCCATCTATTTCCCCGGATACTGCTTGGGGTCCAGATCCGAGAACACCTGCCACCAAGCCTCGCCGGTCGAGCCCTCGTCTTGGCAGTACGTCTCTTTGCACATGCGGATGAAACCGAGGTGCTGCCAACCCTGGGTCCGGGGGATGGCCTGAAAGGTAGCGATGGCGAACAGGGTGAACCAGGCCGAGCGGTCGCGGATGCGACCCTCCTCGTCCAGACCAAGATCCAGGTCGCCGGGGGGGAAAGAGGCCCTGGCGGTACTTGGACTCCTCGTGGACCCTGGCGGTCTTCCGCCAATCGGCGATTCGGGTTCAGATCGTCGTCAAGCCAGCCCCGGTCGTCTTCGGTCAGTAGGCGCAGGCCGCCCAGGGCCAAGGCGTCCTCCGGCGTCACCTCCGCCGGGTCGATCAGGGCCACCAGGGCAGAGAGGCCGAGGTTGGCCGGTCTGGCCATGTCCCCCTCGCGGAGGATCCTTCCAATCGCCTCCGAGACCAAATGCTGCCGGGGGTACCGGGCCGCGAAGCGCGCTCCCAGACACTCAGGGTGGCGATGGCCCTGGGGCTCGCCAGGGCCTTGTCGAGCTGATAGCGAGCCTCGCAAAGGTCGACTAGCGCCCGCAGGGGCGCGGCGAGTCCGTTGGGGACCGCCTTGGATCTAGCGCTCAAGCGCTTGAGCAGGGACAACGCAAGCGCATTGGTCAGGCTCGCAGCCCCGTCCTGGCGGTTGCGCCAGTGCTCGGTGAGGCAGGTCCAAAGAGTCTGCCAGAGGTCATGAGGTTCCAGATCCGCGGCGAGCCCCAGGTCCCGGCGCAGGCCAGGCCTGTCCGAGCGGCCTCGGTCGGACAGTATCCCAAGCAGTTCCCCCGCCGCCGCCCCGAGCCGCTGGGCCACCTCCAGGTTGTGCTGGCTGTCCCCAGCCAGTCGGGCCCGACCCGCGTCCAGGTCGAAGGGGGCGGTGCAGGCGAAGCCGAGCCCGTCGCCCGCGCAAAAATGCAGAGAATCCCTGCCAGCGCCCGGAACCGCTCCAACACCCGCCCACGGGTTCCTTCCCTGCCATTCCCGGCCCGCATCCCGGCCCTTGTCCTCGACCTCGGCGACGCGGTGGCGCCAGTCGTCGCAGCGATCCAGGGCAGTCTTGAGGTTCGATTGATCCGTCGGGAACTGCCGTAAGTAAAGGAGGGCATGATCGAGGATGAGGCGAAGCGCAACCCGCACCTGCACCTGATCGCTGCGGCTCAGATCCTGCCAGAGAACTTGAAAATCGCTCGGGGGCTGATTGTATAGGCCGGCATAAAGGGTCTCCGCCATCGCCCTGAGCAACAGACCTAATTGAGCTACGCCCAGGGCGCCCGGATCGACGCGGCGCAGTTGCAGCAGGGCACGATAGCCGCCCATCCATTGGATTCCTCCCACTAGAAGGCTCTTGGCCTCCTGGGCGATGGGCACTTTGATCCAATCGCCCAGCAGGTTCGGGACCTCGGTGCAGTCGCCCGAAGGCACCCGGACGGCGACCTGGATCTTCTCCATCAATTGGTCCCGGCTAAACCCATGCATCGATGACCAAGGGTAACAGGACCCGCTGGGCCAGGTGTTGATTCCAGGTTCGGCGCAGCAGCGAATCGTCGATAGGTTCAGCACGGTTAGATGCTGGGGCAAGGTGCAGTTCTTCAAGCCCATCGGGCTCTTTGCGCCCGGCGTCAATGAAAAACTGCCCATGCAGAATCAAGGAATGACCGAGCGTGCCCGCGTCAATCTTGAGCCGCTCGCCGCCCTCCTCGACCGGTAGAAAGACGGCCCAATGAAGATTCGAACGGGTATCGGACGATGGACCTGAGCAAAAGAGGACTGCCGCCTCCGGGCGGGTCTTGTCCGGGGCTTGCTGTTCTTGCCCGCGTTCGTCGCGATACCGGCTGCGCGGCCATTTGCCGTGGGCCTTGAGTCGTGCGAAGGTCCCGTCCGGGTCCTGATCCTCAGCACCCAGGCCCGCGAAGCGGAGCGACTGACCCGAGTCACCGAACACCACCTGACCGCTGCTGCGTTCAGCCGGCCGCTCGCCCAACAGGCGCCGGTCCGCATCAAGCCACAGCACGAAGGCATTGCGCTTTCCGCGATGCTCGATCCGCTTCAGGTGTTTCACCAGTGGCAGGATCTCAGCAAGGTCGAGCGACAGACCGGGGGAATCGAGGAAGTCCAGATCGGGGCGTGGGTCGTCTCCCGGGAAACGGCTGATGATGGCGATTTCATCGCCCGCTGGGCTATGCACCTGATCTCTGCGTCGCAGGGGTACCCACAGCAGGAACCAACGCTTGGCCGGCTCCCGCACGAGAAGCCTAGCAGCCTGTCGGGCTTTCCCAGCCCCGGGCGGCGCAGCCGCCCGGTAGAATAGCGTCACCGCTCCCGAGGACCTGACGCGATGACCCGCTTCCGACCGATCGACCGCGACATCGACTTTCTCCTGCCGCCCTCGGTGCAGGAGTGGCTGCCCGAGGGCCACCTGGCGCGCTACGTCGTCGAGGTCGTCGAAGGGCTGGACTTGAGCGAGCTCGAGCGCGACTACGGCGGGCGGGGCAGCGATCCCTACCACCCCGCCACCCTTCTGGCGCTGCTGATCTACGGCTACGCCACGGGCTGCTTCTCCAGCCGCAAGATCGAACGGGCCACCTACGACTCGCTCGCCTTTCGCTACATCGCCTGCAACCGCCACCCCGACCACACCACGCTGGCCACCTTCCGGCGGCGCTTCGCCGCGCAGTTCGAAGCGGTGTTCGTGCAGGTGCTGCAGGTCGCGCGGGAGAACCGGCTCAGCCGCTTCGGCACCGTGAGCCTCGACGGCACCAAGCTCCACGCCAACGCCAGCCGCCACAGCGCGCTCTCCTACGGCCATGCCGAGACGATCGAGGCGCAGCTGAAGGCCGAAGTCCAAGAGCTGCTGGCATTGGCCGAAGCGGCGGACGGCGCGAACGTGCCCGACGGCATGCGCGTGCCCGAGGAGCTCAAGCGCCGCGAGGACCGCCTGGCGGCCATCGCCGAGGCCAAGGCCAAGATCGAAGCGCGCGCCGCCGAGCGCTTCGCGCGCGAGAGCGCCGACTACGAAGCCAAGCTCGCCGCACGCGCGGCCAAGGCGGCGGCCACGGGCAAGAAACCCGGGGGCAAACCGCCCCTGCCGCCCGTGCCCGGCCCGCGCCCGGAAGATCAGGTCAATCTCACCGACGAAGACTCCCGCATCATGCCGGTGGCCGGCGGCGGCTTCGAGCAGTGCTATAACGCCCAAGCGCTCGTCGACACCGAGACCCTGCTCGTGGTCGTGCCCGACGTCGTGCAGGCGCCCAACGACAAGTGCCAAATCGTTCCGATGCTGGAGAACGTGCAGACGCTGCCCGCGGATCTGGCGCGCCCGCAGCAGTTGCTGGCCGATACCGGTTACTTCAGCGCAGCCAATGTGCAGGCGTGCGAGGCCGCCGGGATCGAGCCCTCGATCGCCGTCGCCCGCGACGCCCACCACCCCCATTGGTCCGAGCGCTTCGAAGAGCCGCCCGCCCCGGCGCCCGACGCGACCCCGGTCGAGCGCATGGCCAACCGGCTCAAGAGTCCGGCCGGGCGCGCGGTCTACGCCTTGCGTAAACGAACCGTCGAGCCAGTCTTCGGGATTATCAAATCCGCGATGGGGTTTCGCCAGTTTCTCACCCGCGGTCTGGACAACGTCCGCAACGAATGGCGGCTGGTGTGCCTGGCCTGGAATCTAAAGCGCATGGCCGTATTGCGCCTGCAGTAAGGAAAATACCCCCGAAATCCTCGTCTTATGCCGAAAACCGCGCGAACAGCGTCTCTTTTGCGCAACAAACGGCCTTGCGGGGGACCTCGACGGCCTCGCCGAGGGCCAAGCCCGACAGGCTGCTAGCTAGCGACTTCAGCCGTCCCCAGTCTCCGTCCTGAACTTTATCCCATTCCGGATGGGGGTCCAGACCATCCTGCTTCCACGGATTGAGCCCTTGTCGGTGTAGCGCCTGACCATCCCAGGCGAGGTAGAAGAGTGCCTCGCAGAGATGAAAAACGCTCTTCATCCCCAGCCCGAACTTGCCGATGGCCGACGCGTCCCCGGCCTTGCTGTTGATGCTAAAAGAGCGCAGCGCCCGGGCGTCGCTGGGCTTGAACTCCCCGTCGTTGAAGAACCAGAGCCCTGGCCCGCGCAGCAGCGGATGGGCCTCTTTGTCATCCGGGAAACCGGGGTGATGAGCGAAGACAAAGCTCCGCGCCTTCGCGTCGTCCGCGTTCTGGATCAACTCTTTGAGGATCGGGAAACCGTTGTCGTACCGATCCCGCAGGTTATCGGCGATGAGGTTGATGTAGTCAGTTGTGTATCCGTCCATTTTCCGTACCCGGTGGCTTGACGACTCGGCGCGCAGGCACGGCTAGTCTACCCGTTATCGCCCCTGGCCCACGCGTGCGCCCGGTTGCAAAATCAACCGATTTCAAGGCACATAGGTGCTCGTGGCCCGGCATCGGGGCAGGAGGTCATCGCTCGATAGTGAAAATGAGCCGCCGCGTCAGGTCGCCGCAAAGCGACTCCTGCACGCCGATCCGCGCTGGGGTTTGCACGGTGTCGCTGGCGATCGATACGTTGGCGTTGCGGCCGAGCGCGCGAGGCGGCCAAGTGACCTGAGCGCAACATCCTGCCCCTGCGCGGCCTGGTGCGCCGCTTCGGGGAGCAGGGTCTCCTGGATCTGTTGCCGGTATGGCTCCTGTCGCCACAGAACGTCTCCGCACTCGTCCCGCGCAAGCCGCTGTTCGATCTCGCGATGATCGACGAGGCGTCGCAACCTGGTGGTCGCGTCTTTCGATCCGGCGCTGCTCTCGGTGGCTCGCAGCAAACACGAGGCCGCGGCTCTTCAAGCAGTTCCTGGATCGCGACGGGGTGTTGCGTCGCATCGGCGCGGCACTGAAGGCAACCGCCCGAGTGGGGCGCCGCGGGGCGGCCGGGTATACTGATGTCCGTCAGGCGCGCCTTCGGCGCGCCGCTTACCGAACACCAGGCAGACCGACCGATGACAGCTCAGACCCCTTCGCCGCTCGCCCGGCTACTCGCCGAGCGCATCCTGATCCTGGACGGCGCCATGGGCACCATGATCCAGCGCTACAAGCTCGCCGAAGCCGACTACCGGGGCGAGCGCTTCAAGGACTGGCCGAGCGACCTCAAGGGCAACAACGACCTGCTGGCCCTCACCAAGCCGGAGGTCATCCGGGAGATCCACGAGCAATATCTGGAGGCCGGTGCGGACATCCTGGAGACCAACACCTTCAACGGCAACCGGCTCTCCCAGGCCGATTACGGCCTCGAAGACTATGCCGCCGAGATCGTCGCCGCCGCCGCGCGGCTCGCCCGGGACTGCGCGGACCGCTACACCGCCAAGGACCCAGCCAAGCCCCGCTTCGTCGCCGGTGTCTTAGGCCCCACGGGCAAGACCGCCAGCATCTCCCCGGACGTGAACGACCCGGGCGCTCGCAACACCAGCTTCGACGAGCTGGTAACCATCTATGCGGAGGCGACTCGCGCACTGATCGCCGGTGGGGTGGATGCCATCCTGATCGAGACCGTCTTCGATACCCTCAACGCCAAGGCCGCTGCCTTCGCCGTGGATCAGGTCTTCGAGGAGGACGGACTGGTCCTGCCGGTGATGATCTCCGGAACCATCACGGACGCCTCGGGCCGTACCCTGTCCGGTCAGACCGTGGAGGCCTTCTACAACAGCCTGCGCCATGTCCGCCCCCTCTCCATGGGGCTCAATTGCGCACTCGGCCCAGATGCCTTGCGGCCCCATGTCGAGGACATGGCTCGGGTAGCCGAGACCTATACTTCATTTCACCCGAACGCGGGGCTCCCGAACGAGATGGGCGAATACGACATGACCCCGGACCAGATGGCCAGCCATATCCGCGAATGGGCCGACTCCGGCTTTGTCAATATCGTCGGCGGCTGTTGCGGCAGCACCCCCGCCCATATCCGCGCCATTGCCGGCGCTGTGGCAGGCAAGTCACCGCGGCAGCGGAATGAAAACGACCATCGGCTGCGGTTGTCGGGGTTGGAGGCATTTAACGCCTGAAGAGTGTCTAGCCGACAGGATGTCGGCGGTTCCAGTGGCCGTCCATGGCCGGCGAGGAGAAACGGCCCTTAGAACTGGGCCTCTTCTGTCGACCCATGCAGGGCCGTGACGGAGGAATGTCCGCCCTGGATGGTAGTGGTCACGTCGTCGAAGTAGCCGACTCCGACCTCCTGCTGGTGGGAGACGAAGGTATAGCCGCGGTCACGGGCGGCGAACTCGCGCTCCTGGACCTTCTCGACATAGTGCTTCATGCCCTGGCCGCGGGCATAGTCGTAGGCCAGGTCGAACATGTTGTACCACATGTTGTGAATACCGGCCAGGGTAATGAACTGGTACTTATAGCCCATGTCCGAAAGCTCGTCCTGGAACTTGGCGATGGTGACATCGTCCAGGTTCTTCTTCCAGTTGAAGGACGGCGAGCAGTTATAGGCCAGAAGCTTGTTGGGGTTCTTCTCCAACACGGCGGTCGCGAACTCGCGGGCGAAGCCCAGATCCGGGGTGCCGGTCTCGCACCAGACGAGATCCGCATAAGGGGCGTAGGCCACACCGCGGCTGATCGCCTGATCCAGTCCGTTCTTGACCACGTAGAAGCCCTCGGAGGTGCGCTCGCCGGTGAGGAAGGGCTGGTCGTTGGGATCGACGTCGTTGGTCAGCAGATTGGCCGCCTCGGCATCGGTGCGGGCCAGGAGGAGGGTGGGCACGCCCATCACGTCGGCGGCTAAGCGCGCGGCGATCAGCTTCTCGACCGCCTCGCGGGTGGGCACCAGGACCTTGCCGCCCATATGCCCGCACTTCTTGACCGCGGCGAGCTGGTCCTCGTAGTGCACCCCGGCGGCGCCGGCATTGATCATGTTCTTCATCAGCTCGAAGGCATTGAGCACGCCGCCGAAGCCGGCCTCGGCATCCGCCACGATCGGCAGGAAATAGTCCGTATAGCCCACATCCCCGGGGCCGATGCCGCGCGCCCACTGGATCTCGTCGGCGCGCTTGAAGGCGTTGTTGATGCGCCGCACCATGGTGGGCACAGAGTCGACGGCATACAGCGACTGGTCGGGGTACATGGTCTCGGAGGTGTTGCCGTCCGCGGCCACCTGCCAACCCGAGAGATAGATGGCCTCGATCCCGGCCTTAGCCTGCTGCATGGCCTGACCGCCGGTGATGGCCCCCATACAGTTGACGTAGCCCTTCTTGGCGCCGCCTCGCACCAGGCCCCAGAGCTTCTCTGCACCCAGTCGGGCTAGGGTATGATCGGGCTGCACGGAGCCGCGCAGACGCACCACGTCTGCGGCAGTGTAGCCGCGCTTCACGTCGGTCCAACGGGGGTTTTCGGCCCAGTCTTGCTCAAGTGCCTTGATCTGTTGGTCGCGGGTCATGGTGGCTCACCTCAGTTTGGATTCAAAAAAAGCCGCTGTCTTACCGTGCCCCAGGCTTTCCCCCCATGCCTAGTAATTTCAATTGGTTGCGGCACCGGCCCCGCGGTAAATTGCCGACCGTTTGTCTCGGTCTTAACGCGGCAAGGTAACGGCGCCGCAACCGTTTGACGAAGCAATTCTTCTAATTTTCTTTATTGGCATTGCCAAGCATCAATGCAACAACAGATTTCATGGGTTTGCACCAACTTGATGCGCACCCCCTGGCACGCCCGGTACCCCCGGATCGGAGCTGCCCAGACGCTAACGCCACCAGGACGCCCAGATGACCGCGACCCCGAGCCCAAACGCCAACCCCTATGCCTTCCGCGCCGCCGCAATGTCCCACGGGCTCTCGTTGGAGGGGCTTGACCCGGACCCGCTGGGTCAGTTCCAGCGCTGGTTCGAGGATGCGATCGTCCAGGACCTCCCGGAGCCCAATGCCATGAGCCTGGCGACCGTGGGCACCGACGGCCAGCCGACCCTGCGCACCGTGCTGCTCAAGCTCTATGACCGCGACGGCTTCGTCTTTTTCACCAACTACGAGAGCCGCAAATCCATACAGATCGAGAGGAATCCCCGGGTCGCACTGCTCTTCCCCTGGGTCGCACTGGCCCGACAGGTGCACATCCTGGGTAGTGCCCGGCGCATCCCGTCGGCGGAGTCCCTCAAATATTTTGCCACCCGTCCCCGAGGCAGCCAAATCGGGGCCTGGGCCTCTCCACAGAGCCAGGTCATCACCTCTCGCTCGCTCTTGGAGCAGAAGGTTGCGCAGATCAGGCAGCGCTTCGCCGACGGCGAGATACCGCTCCCCGATTTCTGGGGAGGCTATCGCGTGGTCCCGCAGGAAATCGAATTTTGGCAAGGCCGGGACAGTCGCCTGCACGACCGCTTCCGTTACCGGCTCGACGGGTCGGGGGGCTGGACGATCGAGCGTCTGGCGCCCTGACTGCGGCTGTCTCCCAGGCCGGTCCAGCGTCCGGATTTCTCCGATAAGGAGTCAGGTTGACGGTCCGCTCGCGGCACGCAGTCATTGACTTGCGGTTGGCTACTCCGAAACGATCCGCGCAGACCTCGACACGTTCCAGAAAGTGGATATCGCAGTCCCCTATATGCACCGAATTCATCCCAACGCCCGGAGCGCCCATGACGACCAGACGCGACTCGATTGCCGGCGCAGCCCTGTTGCGACCGCCGACGCCGGTCTCGTTCGCCGGTGCGGACCGCCGGATGCGGCCGCGGCGCGCTCTGGACTCTTGAGCGGCCCCGCGGGATGACCCAGACCCGCATCCGCCGTATCGCGGGCGATCCGACTGCGCCGCCCCCTGCCAGCCCCTCGGATCTGCTGCGACTCGTCTATGCACACCGGGGAGAGCCGGAGCTGGGAATGGACCTGGGTCTCGCCGGGCTGCTGCCCTACGACACCTTGGCCGGTCTGGAGCCTGCTGTGGCCCTGCTCGCGAGCGCGCTGCGCGCCGGTCGGTCCATCCTGGTGGTCGGGGACTACGACGCGGACGGGGCGACCGGCAGCGCGCTGGCGGTCCTGGGATTGCGCTCGCTCGGCACCGTGTCGGTGTCCTATCTGGTGCCGAGCCGCTTCGCCTATGGCTATGGCTTAAGCCCCCCGGTGGTGGACGCCGCGGCGGCCTTGAGCCCCGGTCTGCTGATGACGGTGGACAACGGCATCGCGAGCCTGGCGGGGGTGGAGCACGCCAACCGGCTCGGTATCCCGGTGCTGGTCACCGACCATCACTTGGCCGGGAACGAGCTGCCTCAGGCGGCGGCTATCGTGAACCCCAACCAGCCCGGCTGCCCGTTCCCGAGCAAGCACCTGGCCGGGGTCGGCGTGGTCTTCTATGTGCTTGCAGCCCTGCGGGCGGAGTTGCGCCGGGCCGGCTGGTTCACCCCCGTCCGGCGCGAGCCCAACCTGGCGGAGCTCCTGGATCTGGTCGCGCTGGGCACGGTGGCGGACGTGGTGACGCTCGACCGCAACAACCGCATCCTGGTGGAGCAGGGACTGCGGCGCATCCGCGCCGGACGCTGCCGCCCCGGATTGCGCGCACTGCTCCAGGTGGCGGGGCGGGATCCGGCGGGGGCCACTGCCACCGACCTGGGATTCTTCGCCGCCCCACGGCTCAATGCAGCCGGACGACTTGCCGAGATGTCGCTCGGCGTCGAGTGCCTGCTCACCGACGATCCTTCCCAGGCACTGGATCTGGCCACCCGGCTCCATGAGCTCAACCGCGAGCGCCGGGAGATCGAGTCCGGCATGCGCGACGAGGCCGAGCATGCGGTGGAGCGCATGGCACTGAGCGCCGAGGAGCTGCCCGCCGGGCTCTGTCTCTACGGCAAGCGCTGGCACCAGGGTGTATCGGGGATCGTCGCGGCGCGGCTGCGCGAGCGCTATCATCGTCCGGTGATCGCCTTTGCCGACGGCGGCGACGGGATGCTCCGGGGCTCCGCCCGCTCGGTGGACGGGCTGCACATCCGCGACCTGATCGATCTGGTGGACCGTCGGTACCCGGGCCTGATCGAGCGCTTCGGCGGACATGCCATGGCCGCCGGGCTGACCCTCAAACCCGAGTCGCTGCCGGACTTCCGCCTCGCCTACCGCCAGGCGGTGCGGGAGATCTTGGGCGATGTCCCGCCGGTGCGGGAGATCCAGTCCGACGGCGAGCTGCCGCCCGGGCTATTCAATCTGGAGACCGCCGATGCACTGCGTCTGGGCGGACCCTGGGGCAAAGGGTTCCCGGAGCCGCTGTTCGACGGCGACTTCCAGGTGAGCTCGGCGCGCCTCGTCGGCGAGAGGCACCTGAAGCTGCGACTGCGCGCCGGCCAGGGATCCCCCCTGATCGACGCCATCGGATTCGACCAGGGCAGCAGCTTAGGCGATGCCCACGGACAAGTGCGGCTCGCCTACCGGCTGGATGTGAACGAATATCTGGGCCAACGAGCCCCCCAACTGATCCTGGAGCACCTCCAATCGACGACCTAGACGACGACCTCGACCCACTGCCCGAGTCTCCCGAGTCCGACGAAGGCTGGGGCGAGCTCCCCCAGGGCCCGAGCAAGAGCCAGCTGAAACGGGACAAGCAGGCACTGCATGCCCTGGCCGAACGCATGGCCGGCATGCCCCGGGCCGAGCTTGAGCGCCTGAATCTCAGCGCAGCCACCTGGGCGGCCCTGGACGAGACCCCCCGCATCAAGGACCTGCGCGCCCGCCCCCGGCATTGGAAACGCATCGCCAACCTCCTGGAGCGGGAGGACATGCACGCAGTCCATGCCCTGATGGGCGAGGCCGACGAGCGCGAGCGCGCCGCCGCAGCCGCCCACCATCGCCTGGAACGCTGGCGCGAACGGCTCATCGTCGAGGGCGACCCGGCCTTAGGCGACTTCCTGGACGAGCACCCCTGGGCCGACCGCCAACAACTCCGCACCCTGGTGCGCGCCGCCCGGCGCGACAGCGAGCGGGGTCGGCCCGAGGCCCCGCGCAAGCTCTTCCGCTTCCTGCGGGATGCCGCGCAGCCGCCGCAGTCGGGGGATATGCCTGAGACCGGGGGCACCGAGGATTAGGCAGAGGACACAGAAAGGTGACTTATGGGCAAGCGCTTTACTCGCGCTTCGATCAGGAAGAACACCGATAGCCGAGCTCTGGAAAGCCCAGGAGAACGACCGCTTACGCGAGACCAACTCGCAGGACGCAACCGGGTCTTGTATGCTCGCGCGCAGGGAGCGCGTCTCCCAGCATCCGTGTGCGTTAAACAACCATCGGGAGACTACTGCGATGTCGATTCTGCGCAAGTTGGCGGGTATCGGGATACTGGTTGCAGCAATGCTGGCGGTGGGGCTCGCCATGGCGGCGGACGCTAAGGTACCGTCCGGCTCCGTCAGCCTCAGCGAGGAGAGCTTTGCGCTGATTGCTGGGGGCAGTAAGGGTAGCGGGACACTGACCTTTCAGGGGAAGCAGTATCCGTTCAAACTCAGGGGCCTGAGCGTCGGCATCAGCGTCGGCATCTCGAAAATGAGCGCAGCAGGCGAGGTCTATGACCTGATCGATGTCGCCAAATTCCCGGGGACCTACACCAAGCTGGACGCGAGCATGGCCTTAGGCGGCGGGATCGGCGGTCTGCGGCTCAAGAACGAGAACGGGGTCATCATGCGGCTCGAGTCCCGGATCAAGGGCGCGGAGCTGAATTTGGGGACGGTGAGCGGTATCACGGTCACCATGGAGTGACGCGACTGGGGAACGCCGACCCGATCGGCGTTCCCTTGAAGTCCACGTATAGCGGGTGGCAAGGATTACGATTTCGTTGGGTTCTTAGCTTAGCCGGTCGATACGGTCGAGCAGCTTGCTCGCCCAGCGTGCAGCCGGCGATGTCGGGGCGGGTATAAGGGACGGCATAGCGGGCGCAGCGCCTGGCCGTTGTGTATCGTCGGCATTCAGGCCCGCTCCTTGAGCAGCACCCGCTTCGCCTCGTTGATCTTGGCCGCCAGGTAATCGGACCCGCCCCGGTCCGGGTGGAGCTTTTGCATCAACCTGCGGTGGGCGGATCGGATGGCCCCCGAGTCCGACCCTGGCTGAAGGCCCAGGATTGACCAGGCCTCGGGCTCGCTCATGGGGCCGCCGGTATCGCGGCCCCGAGCACCCGCACCGCCAGGATCCCGGAGACGCCAATCGGCGCCCCGCTCCCGATCCAGGTAGGTCTCCAGCAGACTCGCGGACTGGCCGTCGGACTCCCGATAGAGCTCCAGCATGCGCATCAGCGCGTCCAGGTCCAGGTCGCGCAGCCTGCGGTCGGCAAAGGGTCCGGTCAGGACCTCCCCGTCCATGGTGCCGGTGGCGTGGTCCAAGCGCATCGCGAGGAATCGGGTGCGAATGGACGAGACCTGGGGTCCCGCGCCCCCGGCGGAGGCGCCGCCGCCGCCCAGACCACCCAACCCCCCGAGCCCGCCCAGGCCCCCGCCGGGGATGTTGATCCCTAAGGATCGCAGAACCCGCTGGATCGTCGGGATGAGCTGGGCGAGTTGGATCAGGCGCATGACCGCGGGGATCAGTGCACCGACGAGTGCGAAGATGGGATTGAGCCGCCCCGTGGCAGCGGCCAGTACGAGCCCTCCGATCAGACCCCAGAGCGCTGCCTTGCGCAGAGTACGGGCGACCTGGGGCGCCGGGGTGCGCTTGAACCAGTAGACGAATGCGACGACGGCACCGACGACGGCGAAGAACAGCAGTACTCGGATCACGGCCGCCCGGCTCCTTTGCCCGGCTGGGCCATTTGGTGGGTTAACTGGAGCACCGCCCCGCCCCGCTCTTGTCCGTAGCGGGTCAGTGCCGGACGACCCCCGGCAGCATAGACTGCAACGGCGCCGAGCAGGTCGCGCAGCAGGCCGGGACTCCTGGAATCGAAGGGGCACCAGGCACCGCCGGTGAGCCGGGCGATGTCTCGGAAGCTCCGCTCCGCCGCCGGGTCCCGGCCCTCCTGGAAGACGAATGCGGGGACCCCGAGCAGTCCGAGCTTGCCGGCCAGATCGGCGAGCCGCTCCCGATCCTCCTCCATGCAGTCGCCCACGAAGACCAGCGCATTGACCCGGCCGCGCCCGGACTCCGAGATGGCGTGCTCTAAAACCTGGCCGATCTGAGTGAGCCCGGCAGCGCAGAAGACCCGGTTCATACGCTTCAAAAGCGTCGGCGAGTCCCCGATCCAGTCCGAGGCGTCGAATTCGCGAAAACCCCGGTAATAGCAGAGCTGGACCTCGATGCCCCCCAGTGCACTGGTGTCCGCGAACATGGCCGACTGGATCTGTGCAGCCTGGTCCCAGGTAGGCTCGCGGCTCGCGGTGGCGTCCATGGCGAAGATCAGCCGGCCGCGGGTCCCGGCCGGACCCTGGCGGGGGGTGGCCGCCACCTGACGCAGGAAGGCGTTCACGTCGCCGCTGTCGAGGTCCTTACGCTCGCTGCTCATGTGACTCTCTAGTTGGGGGCTTGGTTGCTATGAGAGGACGGGGGCTTACACGGGCGAGGATGCCGAGATCCCGCAACCGAATCAACCGGTTGGGTCGCACCCGCCTGGATCGACCCTAGCGGCTTGGTCCTTCCGCGTATGTGGATTCGCTGGTTAGACTTGGCGGCGATCTTGCCAAGCTCCAACAGGATACCGGAGACCTTGATATCCTTTGACCGCCCAGCCTCGACCCAGACTCCCTTGGTCGCCCCAGGGCTGGGCTGGCTCGTGGGGCTGATCCTGATCTTGTTTGGGCTGCGCGCCCTGGAGTCGGCGGCTCTATCCGGATCGGGGCCGCGGAGTCCCTGACCGGCCGACTTTACCAGGACTGGACCTCTCTGCAAGAGTCATCGATTGTCGCGTGCCCACTCACCGGAAGACCGTATTGTGTTAAGAGTTACAGGAAAGCTCACGTCCTGGAAAGATGACAAGGGCTATGGATTCATCGCCTCGAAGGCGAGCGATAGGCCGTATTTCGTTCACATATCGGCCTTTGGCTCGATCCCGCGCCGACCGCAGATCGGCGACACCGTCGAGCTCCAAACCGCCACCGCAAGCGACGGCAAACAACAAGCCGTCCATGCACGCATCGCCGGGCTTGAGCCATTGCCCGCGCCGCGAGCTCGGGCGGTGCCGCTGGCCAGACGGGAGCGACCGGGGTCGCGGGGCAGGTCCCAGCCACCCAGTAGGCGCCGAGGCTGGTTCGGCGCTGGCCTGGCGCTCCCTCTGGCTATCGCCGCAGGCGTCTATGCCTATGGGACCTTTCAATCCAGTGGAACCATGGCACCGGATACGCCACCCATGCGGGCAGCGCCCCAACCGGTCGCGGCGCCGCGGTTTCAGTGTGCGGGTAAGACCCATTGCTCGCACATGACCTCTTGTGAGGAGGCACGCTTTTATCTGAACAATTGCCCAGGCACTGAGATGGATGGGGACCGCGACGGCGTTCCCTGCGAGTCCCAATGGTGCGGGGGATAATCCTAGAAAAAGCACCGTGTCCGCAAATGAACGCGAATAATCAGGAACCTGGGCCAAGCCGCCCGCTCGCCTCGTGGGGGACAACTGGGCTGAGGCTAAGAATCTATTTTATTTGCGTTCTTTGCGTTCATTTGCGCACGATTACTCTCTTCAGGATAATCTCTTCGGGGTCGATCTATAGATCCCGCCGCATCAGCCGCTCGGCGGCCGGCGACCCGCCCAACAGCGCGCCCAGCCAGGGCGCTTGCTGCAACTCCTGGGGCGGAGGCGTGGTGGTCGTGACGATATATTGAAACAACGGTCGAGCGCCGACCTGCTCCAGCTCGAGCGCCATCTGGAACAGCCGGTGATAGACGCTCAATCCCAGATCGGCCTCGCGCGGGCTATCGTGGATCAGGAAGGCCGGCACACGGATGTCCCCCGCGATGCTCATGCACAATGCAGCCAGGTCGAAGGCGATGACCTTCAGCGAGTCGATAGCAGCGGTGGAGCGCTCCCCGCCGAGTTGGAGCGAGAGATTAAGTCCGTTGCCGTCCAGCGTCACCCGGCCGTTGGCGCTCGGGCCGACCAGCTCGCGGACGATAGCGTCGAAGAAGCCAGACAATCGATCGAAGACCCTCGATTGCGCATCGCGGAAGCCCCCGATGCGCTCGCGACGCCGCTCGATCTCGCGTAGCAGCGACTTGGCAATGGCGTGCGTCTCCTCCCAGTCCAGTAGTAGCCTTTCCAATCGCTCCGCATCGTCGATCGCCCGCCTGGCCTCGAACCAGGCGTCCGAGCGCTCGTCGCGGCGGCGCTCCGCCAGAGCGACCCGCTGGCTCAATGTGTCGGCGCGCGAGCGGGCGTCCTCCAGCGACTTGGCGAGTCGCGTGCGCTCCTCCCGATCGTATCCGAGGCTGGACTTGTGTACCTGCAGATCCCGACGGGTCTCTTCCAGTCGCTCGGTCAGTGTCTTCGTATCCGGTAGCCGGTGAGATAGCTGGCAGCCCTCGGCCAGCGCCCGATCGATCGGCACATCGCAGATCGGACAGAGCGGCGCCTCGCGCTTATCGATCTCGACCGAGAGGCTGGGCAGCGTTCCCTCGATGCGCCGTATGAGCGCTTCGATGATCGGGATACGGGTCTCGATCTGGGTCAACGACTGTTTCAGATCCTCGACCGTTTGCGCTGCCTGTTTGGCCTGCGATCGCAGCGACTCGATGTCTGTCTTGTCCGCTTCGGCTTCGCCCATCGCCAATCGGGCAAGCCCTTCCTTGGCTGCGCGCCGCAACGACTCCAATCCTAGACGGCCCGGAACGACCGATTCCGGATTCAGGCCAAGCTCCGCAATCAGGCGGGCGCGCAGCCGATCCGCCTCCCAGGCTTGACGCGCGGACTCCTGCTCGGCGTCTTTCTGACGTGCATCGAGTGCAGGGATCTCCCCGCGCAGCCGATATTCTTCGGGGTCGATGGCGCCGATCAAGGCCCGTACTGCATCCTGACGCTGCTGGAGCGACCAACCGCGCACCAGCGAGTCCGAATCCGAATCGACGGAGCGCCAATCCAGCGGCTTGTCGAAACGGCATTCCTGGTCCCGAGCCAGCCAGGCAAGCGTCACCGGCCAAGCCTGCAAGGGTCGCTCGACCGGCATCAACGCCACGACCGGGCGGGAGAGAATCCGCTGCTCCATCGCCTTGAGAAAGGGCTCGATCCCGGTCGCCTCGCACTTGCCCGCGAGCAGTTGCTCCAGCCCGGCGTTGGGGATCGCATAGTGTTGGCGGGTATTGCCGATCGGCCGGAGCACCGCCCATGGGGTGCCATCGAGCATGACCTCGGCACCGACGGTCCCTTCTGGGAATGCCGCGGCGATCCGGAAACGCTGCTCGTCGGGGGAGAATCGCTCCTCGCCCAATACATAGCGCAATAACCGGCACAATAGTGTCTTACCGCTGCCGTGACCCAGTGCGCTCGCGGACTGGGGTGTCTGACCGCGGTCGGCAGGGTCGGGAGACCAGACGATATTGAGGCCCGGCCGCAGGGCGATCTCGCGCACCGGTACCCCGGGCGCAGCCCAGATCGCGAGACGGCGTACCCACAACCGCGGCTCCGCGCGGCCCCGCTCCGGCCTCACTTTCAATCCGGAGCCCGGCCAAAGATCGAGCTGCCCGTACATTCAACCACTCCCGCATTGCGTCAGGCACATTCGCCGAGACCGGCACGCCACCGCGCACACTATACCGATTCGGCCCTCGGGCCGAGCGCTCGCTAATGTCGCGCGCATTTGCGCGGTCCGTTCGAGCCTGCGAAACGCGGACCGGGGCACCGCCCGCGCGCCACCGGGCCGCCTTGCGGCACCTTCCTGACGATTCGCTGACAGTGTCACACAGGGTCCGTTCAGCGCTCCTCCTTTAACCTGACTCCAGATCGCGAGCGACCCGGGACCGTCCCCGCCACTGCCCGCCCGAGACCCGTTAGACAAGGAACATCCGCATGAGCACGGCCACCCTCGCATTCCTGATCGGCGCCTTGATCCTGACCCAGGTCGGCGCCGCACTGTTTCTCGGAATCTATCGTCGCCAGGCCCAGCTCCTGACGCCGGGTGGCAAGGGTCTGGGCGCCGAGCCCAAGGCCGCAAGCCCAAGACGCGCGGACACTGGACCTGCCGATTCGACGGCCGAAACCGCGGCGACTCCCGCCGCCCGGACGCCTGCGGCCTGGTCCGGAAATCGCGATTTCGTGGTCCTGCGCCGGGTGGTCGAGGACTCGGCCGGGTCAGTCTGCTCGTTTTATCTGACCCCGTCGGACGGCCAACCGCTACCCGCCTACAAACCTGGCCAGTACCTGACCTTTAATCTGGAGATCCCGGATCCGGCAGGCGGTCCGCCACGGAGCCTAGTACGCTGCTACTCGCTCTCCGACCGCCCGCGCCAGGACGTCTACCGGATCTCGGTCAAGCGCGTTCCGGCCCCACCCGGGCGGCCGGACCTGCCCCCGGGGGCCGTATCTAACTATCTACACGATCATATCGGCGAGGGGACACGACTCGCGGTGCGGGCGCCTGCCGGCCATTTCCATGCGATCGAGGAGGGGGAGCTGCCTATCGTGCTGATCGCGGGCGGCATCGGAATCACCCCGCTGCTCGCGATCCTAAATACCCTGGCACACTGGTCGGACCCGCGGGAGGTCTGGCTCTTCTACGGGGTGCGCGACGGCTCCGAGCACATCATGAAGAATCACCTGGATGCCCTGCGTGTGGGCCATCCCCAGCTGCATCTGCATGTCTGCTATGCGCAGCCGCGGCCGGGCGACGAGCTGGGCCGGGACTATCTGCACACGGGTTACCTGGATATCCGGCTGCTGCGCGAGACCCTGCCCTTCGGGCGCTACGAGTTTTATCTGTGCGGGCCGCCGGCCATGATGGAGTCCCTGGTACCGGCCCTGGAAGACCAGGGCGTGGCGCCCGAGCATATCCACTATGAGTCCTTCGGCCCCGCATCCCTGACCCGGCAGCGCGCGCCGGCTTTAGCAGCGACAATGGGCGTACCGATCGCCGCCGACCGGGCCATCGCCGTGCGCTTCGCCCGTTCCGGCAAGACCGTCTCCTGGGACCCCCAGGCGGGGTCGCTACTCGCGCTCGCAGAGGACCAGGGAATCGCGGTGGAGTCTGGCTGCCGGGCCGGGAGCTGTGGCTGCTGTCAGACCGCTGTGCAGTCCGGGGAGGTCGATTACATGCAGACCCCGGATGCGGATATCGCCCCCGGCCATTGCCTGCTGTGCATCGGCCGGCCCGCCACCGACCTGACCCTGGACCTCTGAGGGATATGCCCGAATGAACGTCTCGCTCCTGCGCAAAGAGATCCTGCCGCTCTTCTTGCTCTTCGGCTCATTGATCGCTGCAACCGCGCTGGCCGATCTTGCCCTGCACCTGCTCGATCTGGTGTGGGTGGGGCGCTATCTGGGCATCCCCGGCACCATCCTGATCCTGATGTCCTTCGCTTATTCGATGCGCAAGCGCAAGCTGATCCAGGTGGGTCGGCCCAAGTCGCTGTTGCGGCTCCATGAGGCGATGACCTGGAGCGGTGCGCTGATGATCCTGGTACACGCGGGGGTCCATGTCTATTCGATCCTGCCTTGGCTCGCGCTGATCGCATTGCTGGTGAACGTGGCGAGCGGCATGGTTGGCCAATATCTCTTGGAGCGCTCGCGCCGCCATGTGGCAGCGCGCCGCGACGCCTACGCGGAGCGCGGGCTGGCCGGAGAGGCAGTGGACCGCGAGATCTTCTGGGATGCGGTGACCCTGGACATGATGAAGCAATGGAGGACTGTACACTTCCCCATCAGTATGGCCTTCGCCGTGCTGGGGCTCGCGCACATCCTCAGTATCTTCCTCTACTGGCAGTGGAAATGAAAAATAAAACGGTCCTCTATGTCGTCGGCGCCAACCTGGTCCTGCTCATCCTTTTGACCGTCTTTCTGCCCCAGCACATGATCGCCCCGGGTCCGCTCATGCAGGCACACCGGGCACTCGAGACCGACTGCTTCGCCTGTCACGCGCCCTTCCGTGGCAGTCGCCCGGAGCGCTGCATCCAATGTCATAAGCCGGCGGATATCGGGCTCAAGACCACCAAGGGGGTGGCGATCGGCAACGAACAAAAGCTCATCCCCTTCCACCAGGACCTTGTGGAGAAGGACTGCGTCGCCTGTCATAGCGATCACAAGGGGGTGCAGGCGTTCCACCCGATCGGACGCTTCTCCCATGACCTGCTCAAGGCCAGCGTCGGCGAGCGCTGCGGCGGGTGCCACCGCGGCCCGGGGGACAGCCTGCATCGCCAGATCTCGGGCAATTGCGGACAATGCCACACCCAGCAGGGCTGGACCCCGGCCACTTTCGATCACGACCGTTTATTCTTGCTGGACCAGGACCACCAGGCAACTTGCAACACGTGCCACCTGGATAACGACTACAACCGCTATACCTGCTACGGCTGCCACGAGCACTCTCGCTCCGGGATCCGCGAGGAGCATCTGGAGGAAGGCATTACCCAATACGAAAACTGCGTAGAGTGCCACCGCAGCGGGGACGCCGAGGATGGCAAGCACGCGGGGCGGGAGGCGACTCTGGACGAGCTCCAGGGCCGATCCGGGGACTATCTTCGCGGGAAGGACGGGGGCGGACATTCGCACGAGGAAGACGAGGAGAAGGACGACGATTGATCCCCGACGAGCTTGACCGGAGAGTCAGGGAACGATGGCAGGTCCAGTCCCCGTCATCCGTCAAAGACAAGCCCAACCCCGGCGTGCATCATGGCAGGCCACCAGATCGGAAGGAGAGATGTATGGCCCCAGTGTCCAGCGACCGAGCCCAAAAAACCCACACAACGGCCAACCCGGCGCGAGGCCCGCAGGGTGCCTCCGCCGAGACTGCACTGCTGATGCGTCGCGCCACCTATGCCTCGGTGGGCACTGCCGTGGTACTGATACTGGCCAAGCTCGTGGCATGGCTCATGACCGGATCGGTCAGCGTGCTGGCCTCGCTGGTGGACTCCACCATGGATGCCGGGGCATCGCTCGTCAACCTGCTCGCCGTGCACTGGTCTTTGATGCCCCCCGACCGGGATCATCGCTTCGGCCATGGCAAAGCGGAGGCGTTAGCCGGCCTGGGCCAGGCGACCTTCATCGCCGGCTCTGCCGGATTCCTGGCGCTCGAGGCGATGGACCGTGTGCTGCATCCCCGGCCGCTCACCGACCTGGGGGTCGGGTTCGCGGTGATCGCACTCGCTATCGTCGCAACCCTGGCCCTGCTCGCCTACCAGCGTCACGTCATCCGACTCACCGGCTCGACCGCGATCCGCGCGGACGCGCTCCACTACGCCACCGATCTCGCCACCAACCTCGCGACGCTGGCGGCGCTCACCCTGGCGTGGGCAGGCTGGCCCGGGCTCGACCCACTGTTCGGCTTGGGTATTGGGGCCTATGTGTTTTACAGCGCAGTGAAGATCGGTCGTGAGGCCGTCGAGCTATTGATGGATAAGGAGCTTCCGGAGGAGCAACGCCAACACATTGCAGACTTGGCGCGGGCCGTTCCCGGGGTCCAGGGGGTCCACGGACTGCGCACCCGCAAGTCTGGACAATCGCTGATCATCCAACTGCACCTGGAGTTGGACGACCAGATGATCCTGGCAGTGGCCCACGATATCGCGCTCGACACCGAGAAGGCGATCCGCGCCCACTACCCAGGCTCCGACATTACAATCCACCAAGACCCCGCGAGCCTGGGCGAGGAGTCGGAGGACCTGACTGACGAAGATAAAGCGTTATCGGCCCGGGCAGGCTTGGGAAGCGATTGAGTCTGGAATCGGGGACCGGAGCACGGATCTCGCAGTAGCGGTCCGAGCGTCCGGACCCATCGTCTTAGGGGCTCCCCGGGCCGGCCGGATCGTCCGGGTGCTCGCCCGGCTTGTCGGCCTCGCCCGACTCACGGCCCCGTCCCAGCCAGGGCTTTATGAACTGTGTGTAGACGAGCCAGGCCGACAAGGCCATGAAGGCATAAAACTCCCAAGCGATTAGCCATTCTCGATTCATTGCAGACTCCGCTAAAGGGGCGTCGCCGCCCGCCGACCAGCTTGTGATGGAACGAGGTTTGGGATCCCGTCGGCGATTGCAACCGTTTCGATATCGCCCCGCCCGTTGTCCGCGCCCGACTCAGACACCACATGGCATACATGGAGATTGCCGAGCTCACACCGATGCAGACCTACTCGACCCCCTTGCGCCCGCTCGTCGGCTTAGCCCTGACCCTTGCCCTGTTCGGCACAGTACCAGCCGACGCGGCACCCCTGCCCGCCGCAGTCGACGGCCAACAGCTGCCTTCGCTCGCCCCCATGCTTGAGCGGACCATACCTGCTGTGGTCAACATCTCCACCGTCGCTCAGATTGAAGAGGCGGATCACCCGCTGCTGCGCGACCCATACTTCCGGCGCTTCTTCGACATCCCGGAGCACCGCAAACGCGAGGAGTCCAGCCTGGGATCGGGGGTGATCGTGGACGCCGCCCGCGGACTCGCGCTGACCAACCACCATGTGATCTCACAGGCCGACGAAATCCGGGTGACCCTGCACGACGGCCGGACCCTCAAGGCCGAGCTGGTGGGTGCCGACCCGGAAACCGATGTGGCGGTGCTGCGTCTGCCCACGGAGGGCCTGAGTGCACTGCCCCTGGGGGACTCCGACCGACTCCGGGTGGGAGACTTCGTGGTCGCCATCGGCACCCCCTTCGGGCTGCGCCAAACCGTCACCTCCGGCATCGTGAGCGGCCTGGGGCGCTCCGGCCTGGGGATCG
Organism: uncultured Gammaproteobacteria bacterium; assembly: GCA_963780725.1. Classification (GTDB taxonomy): domain Bacteria; phylum Pseudomonadota; class Gammaproteobacteria; order Chromatiales; family Chromatiaceae; genus Thiodictyon. The sequence goes on along the minus strand of CAWACV010000001.1, from coordinate 803,344 downwards.
AGGGCTACGAGAGCTTCATCCAGACAGATGCCTCCATCAACCCGGGTAACTCGGGGGGACCGCTGGTCAACCTACGCGGGGAGCTGGTAGGAATTAACACCGCCATCCTGGCGCCTGGCGGGGGCAATATCGGCATCGGGTTCGCCATACCCATCGCCATGGCCCGCTCCATCATGGATCAGATCCTGGCCCACGGCTCGGTGAGCCGGGGGCTCTTCGGGGTTGCGGTCCAGGACCTGACCCCGGACCTGGCACGCGCCATGGGGATCTCGGCCCGCCAGGGGGCGGTGGTCACCGCCGTGGAGCCCGGCTCGGCCGCGGCCGAGGCCGGGGTCGCGGAGGGAGATGCCATCCTGAAGATCGACGGACTTCCGGTCTCCGGGGCGTCGGACATCCGAACCCGCTTCGGCCTGCTGCGGGTGGGCGCCAAGGTCAAGCTGGAGGTGATGCGGGCCGGCCAAACGCTCGCCCTGACCGGCCGCATCGCAGACCCCTACCAAGACTTCGCCCGGGGCGAACGGATCGCACCGACCCTGGCAGGCGCCCTGCTCGGCGACGGGAACGACCAGACCCCCGCCGTGCGGGTGGGCCGGGTCTCCGAAGACAGCCCGGCCTGGACCTCAGGCCTGCGCGAGGGCGACCTGATCCTTGGAGTCAACCGCTCGCGCATCGGCACCCTGCGGGAGCTCTCCGCCGCCATACGCCAAGACCGCGGTCTCTACAGCCTGCGGGTTCAGCGGGGGGATCGGCTCATCTTGCTCTCGCAGCGGTAACATCGTCGGGCGTCCCATGAAGCACGCTGCAAGCCTGCGCCCCCGCGCGACCGTCGGCTCCGGCGGCAGCGGTGTCGTCGCCACCGGTCTGAATTACACCTCGCCAAGATCCCGAATCTCTCGCGGATATCTTCGTTCGACTAAAAGGTCCGGAGGAAATACGGTATCAACATAGCATTCGCCAGGTCGATGAAAAATGCGGAGACCAGCGGCACGATGATAAACGCTCGATGGGAAGCCCCGAAGCGCTGGGTCACGGCGGCCATATTCGCCATAGCGGTCGGGGTGGAGCCCAGCGACACGCCGCCGAACCCGGCAGCGACCACCGCTGCGTCGTAATTGCGGCCCATCAGCGGGAAGAGCACGAACAGCGCCACGACCACGGCCAGGACGAATTGGGCGGCGAGGATGGCCAGGATCGGGCCGGCGAGGTCGATCAAGGTCCAGAGCTGCATGCTCATGAGCGACATGGCCAGGAAGGTGCCAAGCGCGATGTCCGCAATCAGGGCCATCGACGGGGTACGCGAAGGCCAATGGGTACCGGTAAGCGTGGGCAGGCTCTTGGGCACCAGGTTGGTGATCAGGATGCCGGCGAAGAGACAGGTGACGAAGAGCGGGAGCTTAAGCCCCAGGTCGGCGACGATCCCGTTGAGCAGATAGCCCACGATAATACAGATGTGAATGGCGAGCACCGCGTCCAGGAAGTCCAGATGTCCGATGCCGGTCTTCCTTTGAGCCTCGGTGAAGCCCACGTCCTGGACCTCCCCGACCGCCTGCTCGAGCGGGGTCAGCCGGTAGCGGTTGATGAGCAGCTTGGCGATCGGCCCCCCCATAAGGCTCGCCAGGATCAGGCCGAAAGTCGCGCTGGCGATGCCGATCTCCATAGCATTGCCGATCCCGTACGATTCGGCGATGGACGGCGCCCAGGCGATGGTCGTCCCGTGGCCGCCGATGAGCGACACACTACCCCCGAGCACGCCGACCGCCGCGGGTAGACCGAAAAGCGCGGCCACCCCGATCCCGGTGAGGTTCTGGGCAAACATGAAACAGATGGTAATGGCCAGCAGGATCAAGAGCGGTTTGCCGCCGGCCAGCAGGTCCCTGGCGCTGGCGTTGATTCCGATGGTGGTGAAGAAATAGACCAGCAGGATATCGCGCGCCCGCAGCTCGAAATCCACCGCGACCCCTGAAGCGGCATAGAGCAGCCCGAACAGGATGGAGAATAGTAGGCCCCCCGTGACCGGCTCCGGAATACTGAGCTCGCGTAGAAACCCGAACTGGTCGTTGAGCCGCTTGCCGACGAACAGTACGATGATGCCGATGGTGACCGCCAGAAACGACTGGATGTGCAGAATGCCGCCTTGCAGCTCCATAAATGCCTCTCTCGAATAAAGCCAGTACACCCCGATCGCCGCGCCGGGAGTCGAAGGGCACAAGGCCAAACGAACGGTTGACGCCGCGACGCCGTTGTCGTAAGCAAGCGGGGCTCGACCCTTGGTCGTAAAAAGATGCAGATTACACTGGCTGTACGAATCCCGGGAGCGCTTTTCTGCGGATGATCCCCGTGCCCGCGGCGTGCTACCCTTGATTGCGCAATCGCTCGGACATTGCGCCCGCGCGCCGCACATCCGGCCTTCCGCCGGCCCCGACGCAGCGGGATCTGCCCCTGGAGGTTTGCAAGACATGACTTACTGCGTGGGACTCTGTCTGGACCAGGGTCTGGTCATGGCCTCCGACTCCCGAACCAACGCGGGTGTGGATGCCATCTCCTCTTACAGCAAGATGCACTTCTTTCAACCGGCGCCCGACCGGATCTTTATCCTGCTTGCGGCCGGCAATCTGGCGACCACCCGCGAGGTCCTGGACCGTATCCGCCGGGACCTCGACCAGGCGGCGAACCCCAATCCAAGCCCCTACCAGCAGGCCCCCGGCCCCACCCTGCGTAGCGTCAACTATCTCTTTGAGGCCGCCACTTATATCGGGCAGTTGAGTCTGGCGGTTCTGACCGATCAAGGGGCCGCAGTGCGCCAGTCGGGGGCGAGCCCGGAAGCAACCTTCCTGTTGGGCGGGCAGATTGCAGGTCAGCCCCACGGACTCTTCCTGATCTATCCGCAAGGCAACGCCATCGCCGCCTCCCCCGAGACCCCCTACCTTCAGATCGGCGAGCACAAGTTCGGCAAGCCCGCCCTGGACCTGATCGCGCACCCCGGGCTGTCTCTGGACGACGGGGCGCGGCTCTGTCTGATCTCGCTGGAAAGCACCGCGCGCTCCAACCTCACCGTCGCCCCGCCTTTCGAGGTCGCGACCTACCCGCGGGACCTGCTCGCACTGTCCCAGCGGATCAAGCTGGAGGCGGATTCCCCGGAGCTTGAGGCCCTTACGGACAGTTGGCGGGGGGGGCTGAGGCAGGCATTTGCCGGGCTGCCCCGTTTTGACTGGGAGCAACCGGGGACCCAGGTCCAGCAGCCGGTGCCGGGGCAGCTGCCGGGACAGGCGCAAACCGGATACTAAGTGCAGCAATGGCCCGGGCGCATCGGGCGTCATCCTATCGAGCCGGATCGAAAGACCGCGGGAAATGGGACAGGATTACAACATGCCGACCACCGACACCTGCATATCCACCGGCCATCTGCCCGACCCTGCCCGGGTGCAGTCGTTTGTAGACGAGGCCCATACGCGCTTCGCACCGAATGCGGACGGAAGCAACGCCGACTATATCCCGGCCCTGGCATCGGTCCCGAGCCACCTATTCGGCATCTGCCTGGCAGGCACCGGCGGCGGTCGCTACGAGGCCGGAGATACGGACTACCCGTTCACCATCCAGAGCATCTCCAAGCCATTCGTCTTTGCCCTGATCTGCCAGGCGATCGGCGAGGAGGAGGCGCGCAGCCACCTCGGGGTGAACAGCACCGGCCTGCCGTTCAACTCGGTGATTGCCGTGGAGCGCTCCGGCGACGGGCTCACCAACCCGATGGTGAATGCGGGGGCCATCGCCACCACCAGCCTGGCACCGGGCGACACCGCCGAGGCCAAATGGCAATTCGTTCGGGACGGACTGTCGCGCTTCGCCGGCCGGGCGCTCCTGCCGGACGAGACGGTGTACCGGTCGGAGGCCGCCGCCAATCAGCGCAACAAGGGCGTCGCCAATTTGCTGCAAAGCTATGACCGGATCTATTTCGACCCGCTCCAGGCCACCGACATCTATACCCGCCAGTGCGCCCTAAAGGTGACTGCCCGGGACCTGGCGACGATGGCCGCTACCCTGGCAAACGGCGGGGTAAACCCAGTCACCCGCGAGTCGGTGATCGACGCCATCCACTGCCAGCATGTACTGGCCGTCATGGTGACGGCCGGGCTCTACGAGCATTCGGGGGACTGGCTCTACGATACCGGGCTACCCGGCAAGAGCGGGGTCAGCGGCGGACTGATCGCGGTTGCCCCGGGCAAGGGTGCGATCGCGACCTTCGCCCCGCCTTTAGACGCGGCCGGCAACAGCGTCAAGGGCCAACTCGCGGCCCGGTTTCTGTCCGAGCGATTGGGGCTCAGTCTATTTGCGTCGCGGCCGACTTAGGGAGGCGATCGGCATGAGCGCCTTAAACGCGGCCCATCCCGACATCCGGAACCAGCCAATGTCCCAATCCGACCCCCGATTGCTCGTCTTCAGCTCGCTCTTCCCCCATTCGGGCGCGCCAGGCGCCGGGCTATTCGTGCGCGAGCGAATGTTCCGGGTTGGGCAGGTGCTCCCGCTCTCGGTGGTCTCGCCCAGGCCGGCCTCCCCGGCGGACCCGATGGTGCGGCGGCTGCGGCCCCAATATCGACCCCCCGCACCACGCGCCGAGATCCAGCAGGGGTTCCAGGTCCGCTTCCCGCGCTTTCCATCCCTGCCCGGGCTCCTGCGGGGCGCGGACGGGCGCGCGATGGCCCTGGGCTGCCTGCCGCTCCTGTGGCGACTGCGGCATTCCTTCGACATCCTCGACGCACATTTCGCCTACCCGGACGGCTATGCCGCCACGCTCCTGGGGCGCTGGCTGGGCAAGCCCGTGACCGTCACGCTGAGAGGGACCGAGGTCCCGCACAGCCGGGACCCGCTCAAGCGGCGGCACATGGCCCGAGCCTTCGCGCGGGCCGCCCGGCTGTTCGCGGTTTCCGGGTCCTTGGCTCGGCTGGCTGTGGAGCTGGGGGCCGATCCGCGGCGCGTCCAGGTAGTCGGCAACGGGGTGGATCTTGAGCGCTTCCGCCCCCTCGACCGTGCCGAGAGCCGCGCCCGGCTCCGGATCCCGGCGGACGCACAGGTCCTGGTCTCCGTGGGCGGGCTGGTGGAGCGCAAAGGTTTCCACCGGGTGATCGAGGTCCTCCCCGGATTGCTGGCGCAACACCCGCGGCTCCTGTTGCTGATTGTGGGGGGTGCCGGTCCCGAGGGGGATTATGCGGTCGCGCTGCGCGATCGGGCGGCGGATCTGGGGCTGGGGGAGCGCGTGCGCCTGCTGGGTCACCTGCCCCCCGAGGGGCTCGCCGAGCCACTATCCGCAGCGGATATCTTCGTGCTCGCCACGCGCAACGAGGGCTGGGCCAACGTCTTCCTGGAGGCGATGGCCTGCGGGCTCCCAGTCGTGACCACGGATGTGGGCGGCAATCCGGAGGTGGTGTGCCACCCCGGACTCGGCACCCTGGTTCCCTTCGGCGACGCCCCGGCCCTGGCCCGGGCGATCGACTCCGCCCTGGACCGCGACTGGGACCGCTGCGCCATCCGCGACTATGCCCGATCCAACGCCTGGGACCGGCGGGTAGAGACATTGGTCGCGTCATTCCGGGAGATCTCCGCCCAGGCCCGCTCCGACCCGAGACAACAGACGCCTTATCGGCCTCCCATCTGACCTCTACCACGATCCGCCGCGGGACGCCCCTACAAGCGGCCCTGGAAATCTATACCCGCGAGTGGCGAGCTGCTAGTTGCGAGTAGCTAGGTTTCTTATCCAAAACGGGCAGATAGTTTCCATGACCCCGAAGATCTCGAATCTATCGGGTATAACCCCGTCTTGACCCCGGGGCGCTCGCCAAACGACGCCGGCCACTCCCCGGGTCGCCGCCGACCCGCCCTGTATTCCAGGCACACCACAAGAACCCTCGTAGATTGAATCCATTAGCCGCCAGGCGATCGCCCCGGGCGGGTCGCTCAGGACCCACCCGACCCTGACCGATGGCTAAAAATACCCAGAAAAACAAAGCGCTGCACTAGGCATTTGGGTTGGCATCGGGCATGCTGTTTCACTGCGCATGCAACCCTGCGGCATCAGCGGAGACATGTGCACCTGCTGCGAGATCGAGGTCGACGCACTGGCCGACGAGATCCTGCGCTATCTGCATGGCCATCGGCGTGCCGCGGATACGCCCGAGGGGATCGCCCGGTGGTGGATCAAGCGCCAGCGTCTAGAGGACTCGGTCCTGCGCGTCCAATCCGCCTTGGACCTCCTGGTTGCCCGGTCGCTTGTTGAGTCCCGGCAAGGACCCGCGGGCAACACACTCTATTCGCTGCACCTGGGGAACGCACCCGGGTCCAAGACCGCTTCGCAGCCGGGCGACGGCGACGGCTCCGCGGGAGCCGACTAAGGCCATGGCCGGATTCGCATCCATCGCGGCGGCGGGCCAGAGCATCGTGCGGGTTCTGAACCACGCATTCGAGATCGACCCGCCCATCGAGGGCCGCCGCACCCAGGCGGTGCTGGTGCGCACCAACGACTTCCAGGAATCCCAGGTCCCGACCGTGATGGGCGCCAATGCACTCTCGGTCTTTCTGTTTCGGGTCGACTTCAATAAGGCGATGCGCGCGGCCTGGTCGGCCGCCGCGTCGGTGGACGGGCGCTCGCACCTGGCGCTGGACCTTCATTATCTGCTCACCCCCTGGTCGGACAACGCCCAACACGAGCACCGCATCCTGGGCCGGGCCATGCAGTGCCTGGAGGAGACACCGGTGCTGTCCGGCCCATTGCTGGATCCCGGCGGGGGATGGGCGGTCAGCGAGGGTCTTCAGCTCGTGATGGAAGAGGTGCCCACGGAGGCACTGATGCGTACCTTCGACTCGCTGCCCACCGACTACCGGCTCTCGGTGCCCTACATCGCTCGGGTCTTGAGGATGGACGGGCGCGAGGCCCGCCCGGAGCCCCCGGTGCGCACCGCCGTGAGGGGACTGATCCCGGAGGTCCCGCGATGAGCAATCTATATCTTCCCGGGCGGTTCGACGAGCAGGTCCGCAGACTGGCCCTAGGGATCGAGCCCCTGGACGCGGCCCGCGGCAATCGGGTGACCCATCCGATCCAGATTCTGGTGGAGCGACCCTCGCCGGGGCTGCCCCGTCCCCGACTGATCCGGCATCTCTCCGGACTCTTCGTGCTGTGCCAGGACCCGGGGGTACTGGAGCTGCGGATCTGCGATGTGGGGGAGCCGACGGACCCGCCGGGCTTCCGGGCCGAGACGGATCGCCGCCGACTGGTCCCACGCCGTTTGCGCCTCGAGATCCCTACCGCGGAGCTGGCAGACGCCCTACCCATCGAGCGGCGGGCGCGCCGCCCTTTGCTCTTCCCCGGGGCCGCCTATGACGTAACCGATTCAGTCACCGGGGCGCGCGGACGGGTGGTGCAGGCCGGGGTGCCGGTGCGCTGGGCGCGGGTCGAGGCACGCCGCCCCGGTGCAGCGGCGGCGGACCCTCCGGTAGGCCGCGCCCACGCCGACGACCGCGGGGAGTTTCTGCTGCTGCTGGCCCCCGCCGCGGCACCCATGACCACCCTGGAGCACCCCTTCGAGCTGGACTTGGTGGCCTATGCACCGCTGCCCCCCGCCCCACTGCCGCCCCAGTCTGTCCGCAGCTCCGATCAACTCTGGGACCTGCCGGTGGAGCCACTGTCCATCGCCGGCGCGCCGGACCCGGTCGCCGAAGGCGCCTTCCCGCCACTGGGCTGGGGCCCCGGGGCGGCCCCGGTCCGTATCGCGCTGGTCTACGGCAGGCTGCTCGCCGGCGGCCTGACCCTGACCCTATGAAGACCGCCCTAAACACCCCTGGGAGAACCCCAGCAGACCGACCGATGGAGGCCACCGATGCCTGAATATCTCTCTCCCGGCGTTTACGTCGAGGAAGTCAGCTTTCGCTCCAAGTCGATCGAGGGCGTGCCCACCAGCACGACCGGCATGGTCGGCCTGGCCCATTTCGGCCCGACCTATTACGAGAGCGGGCCCTTGGCGGTCGAGCCGCGCCTGGTTACCAGCTTTACCGAGTTCGAGCGGATCTATGGTGGACTGGAGCCGCTCCAGCTCACCGACGAGCGCGACCGGGAATGCTATCTGGCCCACGCGGTGCGCGCCTTCTTCGCCAACGGGGGCAAACGGGTCTATATCTCGCGCGTCTTTAGCAGGAACGCGGACGACGACACCGGGATCTCCACCCGCTCGGTCGCCATCCCCGCGACCGCCTTCACCGTCGCCTGGACCGCCCGCTGGCCGGGCGCCATGGGAGATGTCCATGTCGAGACAATAGTCCGACGCAGCAAGAACCTGCTGGTGGACTATTCGATCGTCTATCCGGCCACAGACCCCCGCAACGCCTGGGGCATCCAGGCGACCCGGGTGCGGGTCGGTGCAGTGGTGGAGATCATCCCCAACGGGGTCAACCCGATCCCGATGGGCAACGCGCCGCTGGATATCGACCGGCTCGCGGTGGTGGAAATCGACCTGGACGGACGCCAGACCTTCCTGCGCAACGGTGCCCAGGCTCCGGTGAATGCCGGGGACATCATCGCGCTGATCGAGCTCCAGGTGCGGGTGCGCGTCAGCCCGGACCGCTTCGATGTCTATGACGAGCTGGCCACCGACCCCCGCCAGAAGCGTTACATCGGCCGCATCCTCCACTTCCAGGACCCGGAAGACGAGAACGCGGTGGTTTATATGCAGATGGAGCAGGCGGTGGACGATGCGCTGCGGGCACCCCAAAGCTTCCTGCCCGCCCGGCTCGCGGTCGCGCTCCAGGCCAACCCCAACCCACGGCTCGACGGCGGCAACGACGGGCAACTGCCCCCGGTGGAGGGCGGTCGCGATAGTCTCGAAGGCGCCGAGGCCGACCCCGATCAGGTGGCGGTCAAGGCGACCGGGATCTTCGCCTTGGACGAGATCGACGACATCGCCATCGTCGCCATGCCCGACGCGGCCGCCCGCGAGGACGACGGCGAGCGATTCGTGGCGACGCAGCGGCTCATCCAGCATTGCGAGGCGATGCGCTACCGCATCGCCGTGCTCGACGGACCGCGCAACGCCTCCATGACCGAGATCCGCCGGTTCCGCGGCCAGATCGACAGCAAATACGCCGCGCTCTATCACCCCTGGATCGAGATCCTGGACCCCAACGAGCGCGCCGCCCAGGGCGCACCCCAACGGCGCATTCTGCTCCCGCCCTCGGGCTTCGTGGCTGGGATCTATGCCCGTAGCGACATCGAGCGGGGCGTCCATAAGGCGCCCGCCAACGAGGTGGTCCAGGGGCTCACCCGATTCGAGATCAATATCAACAAGGGTCGCCAGGACGTGCTGAACCCGGAGGGGATCAATGCGCTGCGCTTCTTCGAGGGCCGCGGCAACCGGGTCTGGGGGGCGCGCACCATCAGCTCGGACCCGGAATGGAAATATGTCAACGTGCGCAGGCTCTTTATCTATGTAGAGCACTCCATCGATAAAGGCTCGCAATGGGCGGTCTTCGAGCCCAACGGTCCGCGTCTGTGGGCCAATATCCGCCGCATGGTGGAGGATTTCCTGCTGGTGCTGTGGCGCGACGGTGCACTCCTGGGCGACAAGCCGGAGGACGCCTATTTCGTGCGCTGCGACCGGACCACCATGACCCAGAACGACCTGGACAACGGCCGGATGATCTGTCTGATCGGCATGGCCCCGGTCAAACCCGCGGAGTTCGTGATCTTCCGCGTCGGGCAGTGGACCGCGGATTCCAAGGTTTAACGGGAGGCCACTATGGCAACCTTTCGCGATAACCCCTACGGGGCATTCAATTTCCTGGTCTCCCTGGGGGGCAGCCAGGGGTCCGGAGACCCGGGCGTCATTATCGGCGGATTCTCGGACGCAAGCGGTCTCGGATTCGATATCTCCTATTCGGAGTACCGCAACGGCAACGAGAAATTCAATACCGTGCGCAAGGTCCCGAACACCCATAAGGTCGACGACGTGACCCTCAAGCGCGGGCTCGTCGGCTCCACCGATCTGTTCGAGTGGATCAAGGGCGTGCGCGACGGCACGGCAGACCCCAGGCAGGTCTCGATCACACTGCTCGACGAGGCGCGTCAGGAGGTAGCGGTCTTTACCCTACGCAATGCCCAACCCAAGAAATACACCGGCCCCACCCTGGCGGCCAAGGGCGGCGGCGAGGTGGCCATGGAGGAGCTGAGCCTGGTGCACGAAGGGATCGAGTACCAGTAATGACCGCAGTCGCCCGCCTGACGCTGGGTGCCCCCGGGATCTATCCCTACCCGGAGGGTGCGTTGCGCACCCTGACCGGGGTGCGGCTGGACCTGTGCGCATTCGCCGGGGTCGCCCCCCGGGGGCCGGCGCGGGTGCCGGTGGCGGAGGACGAGGCCAACGGGCGCTTCTGGCGCGGGGATGTGCCTTATGTGGAGCCGGAGCGTCCGCGCCTACGCACCGTCGCGGTCCCGGTCGAGAGCTTCGACGAGTATCGGCGGCACTTCGGCGGATTCGAGGGTCCGGGCCGGCTCCCATACGCGGTGGCAGCATTCTTCGAGAACGGCGGACGGCGCGCACTGGTGGCCCGCATCGTCCACGACTACGGCCGCGACGACCCCAACGAAGCACCCAAAAACGACGAGGGGGTCGCCAGCGCACTCATCGAGGGGGTCAACCCTGCCATCGGACTGCGCGCCAGGAGCGAAGGCACCTGGGGTGCGGCCATGACCGCAGCGCTGACCTTCTCCGCCCGTCCGGTCGATCTAACCCGGGTACCCGGCGGATTGCGGCTCGGACCCGGTGCCTCGCTCGACGCCGGGGCGCTGCTGCGGGTCACCTTTGGGGACGGTACCCGGGGGCTTTATTTCGTCTCGGAGCTGCTCGCGGTCCCGGACGAGACCCGCCCGGACCGCACCCTGATCCTGGCGCTGACCGACCCGCCGCTCCCCGCCGGGAACGCCCGTTTCGAGCTGGTGGAGTCGAGCCTCACCCTGGACGACGGGGCCGGGCGGTTGGAGCGCCATACCGGGCTGGGATTGCGCTTCGGGCACCCGCGTTGGCTGGCGCAGGTCCTGTGCGACGAGTCGCTGCTCGCCTGGCCCGAGCCGGACTGGACCCGGGGCCAGTTAGCGCCCCAGGACCCGGAGCTCTCCCCGCCCCCGATCGCACCCTTCGACCGCACACCCAATCTGACCGACCGCTGGGACGCAATAGTCCCGGAGGACTTCTTCGACGCCGATTGGACCGCTGAGTCCGGAGAGCCCGGGAGCGGCGTCTGCTGCTTCGTCTCGCACCGGGATGCAGAGGGTCTGGGTCCGCTGCGGCCGGCCTGCGTCCTGGCACCGGACCTCTATTCGCCCAAGCCGCTGGCGGTCTCGCAGCCGATCGTCTCGCCGGTGTCGCTTGCCGGTCCGGCCTTCGCCCCTTGCGTCACGCTTGGGCCAACGCCGGAGCAGCAGGAGCCGGCCAACGATCTGCCCGGACTGTACCTGGACCCCATCGCGGACCTGGAGCGGATCGTCGCGCTGCAAGGGCGGCTGATCGCATTCGCGGAGTCCGTGGGCGATCTGGTGGCCCTGATCGACGTGCCCCCAGGGCTCGATCCGACGCGCATCCGCCGCTGGCGGGGCGGGCTCGGATCGTCGTTCGCCGCCGCCTATCACCCCTGGCTCCAGGTGGTTTGCCGGGACGACGACCGAGACGTGCTGGTGGACCTGCCACCCTGCGCGGCTGCGGCAGGCATCCTGGCAAACCGGGAGCTCGCATTCGGCATCCACCACGGCCCGGCCAACCGGCTCGCCGCCGGGGCGGTGCGGGTGCTCGCCGCACTGTCGCCGGGGCTACACGACGAGCTCCACCAATCCGGAATCAACTGCTTTGTGCGAGAGCGCGACGGTACCCGGCTCACCGGGGCGCGCACCTTATCCGCCGACCCTGCCTACCGCCAGTTGAGCGTGCGCAGGCTCATGATCCTGCTGCGCCGTGTGCTCCTGGCCCAGATGCAATGGGCGGTCTTCGAGCACAACGGTCCGGTGCTCTGGCGGGAGGTCCGGCTACTGCTCGATGGCTATCTGCGCCAGCTCTATCGACACGGTGCATTCAGGGGCGCGACCGAATCGGAGGCCTATTTCGTGCGTTGCGACGCAAGCCTTAACCCACCCTACGAGCAGGACCGGGGCCGACTGGTGGCCGAGATCGGCGTCGCGCCCTCCGAGCCCCTGGAATTCATCGTGCTGCGACTCGCCCGGGAAGGCGACGGCACCCTGACCATCGCGCAATAGCCATGGCCGAGCCCGTCCCTGCCCCGCTGCTGCGCGCCTTCCGCTTCCAGGTGCATCTGCGCCTGGCGCCTCAGGCGGTCTCCGGGTCGCCGCCGCCTGCGGGCACCCCGGCCGGGGATCTGCTGTGCGGCGGGGGCTTCCAGGAATGCACCGGTCTGGAGGTGGAAATGGACGTGCAGGAGTATCTGGAGGGCGGGCGCAACGACGGTGTCATCCGCCGGGTGGGCCGGGGCAAATACACCAACGTCGTGCTCAAGCGCGGGATGTTCTACGGCGACGGTCAGGTCAATGGGGAGCTCTGGTCCTGGTTGCAATCGACCATCTCCGGGGAGCTGCCGGTGCGCCGATACAACGGGACCATCGAGGTGATGAGCGTGGGCGAAGAGGTCGTGGCGGTCTGGACCTTCGAGCGGGGGCTCCCCGCCAAGATCCGCGGACCGGAGCTCAATGCCCGCACCGGCGAGATCGCCATCGAGGAGCTGACCATCGCCCACGAGGGCCTACGCCTGGGGAGTCCCTGATATGCCCGAGCTGGTCAAAGCCAAGCTCACCGAGATCGGCGCCGACCCGCAACGGCCCAAGGACCTCTCGGACCCGGTGGATGTACAGTTCAACCCCACCACGCTGAAGCTTGCGCTCTCCAACCAGGCGGAGGGCGGCAAGTCGCAGACGAAGCCCCAGCGCCAATACCTGGGCTCTGGCTCGCGCAGCCTGTCCATGGATCTGGTGTTCGACACCGCCGACGAGGCAGGGGAGGACGGGGAGCCCCGCTCGGTGCGCGAGCGCACCAGCATGGTGGAGCGCTTCGCACTGCCTCGCAAGATCGGCGAGAACAAGCAGGCCCCGCCCAAGGCGCGCTTCGAATGGGGCTCGCTGATGGTCGAGGGCATCGTCGAAAGCGTCAACATCGACTTCGATCACTTCGCCCCGAACGGAACCCCGCTAAGGGCCAAGTGCTCGCTCACCATCAAGGAGCAGGACGCGAGCTTCGCACTCGGCAAGACCGGGGCTGGGGCCAACCAGACTGCGGACGCACCCCCGCCGGGAGACGATTCGGGCGGGGCGCCCGGGACCTCCGGCAGCGGAACCGACCGCGTCGGCACCGCGCTGGCCGGGGAGAGCGCGGCGGACTTTGCCGCCCGCATGGGGCTGGACCCGGGTGCCTGGCGGGGGCTCGCGGCCGGGCTGGACGCCACACTGTCGCTGGAGGCAGGGCTTGAGATCGGCTTTAGCGCATCGCTGGGTGCCGGACTCGGTGTAGGGCTCTCGGCGGGGGTCTCGGCCGGGATCTCGGCCTCGGTCTCGGCGAGCTTCGGGCTCGCGGCGGATCTGAATCTGGGTCTGGGTCTCTCGGCCGGAGGCCAGCTCGGTGCCCAGATCGGGGCACAGCTCGGAGCGGGTCTGTCGGGCTCGGGCGGGATCTCGCCCAGCGCCGGGGCCAGTGGCCCATCCTCCGCCGGGATGCGTCTGTCAGCCGCGGGCGGAGTGGGATCGGCCATCGAGTCGGTCAAGAGCGCCCAGGCCCAGGCCAGCCAGACTGCCGCCAGGGCCGCCTTCGCTGACCCGGTGTCCGCACTCTCCCGGTCGGCCACGGCCAACGCCGCCAGAAACACCACCGCGCTTGCCGCGACCGGTTCCGCCGCAACCCCGGCCGCGCCCGGGACGGCCCCGGCCCCGCTGCGCCCGGGCATGCCCCAGCAGCCCCGCCCGCCACTGGCCAGGACTGGGCTCCCCGCCCCGAGAAGCCGGGCCGCCGCAGCCCCGCCGCCGCCCCGGTCGGACCCTAGGGCCACGAGCTTCGGGTTCGGGGTGCCGTTGCGTCCCACCTACGGCGAATCGGCCCGCCGCCGCGCACTGGGGGATCTCGGTCTGCCCCCGACCACGGACGATCCTCAGGTACCGCGCTGGCGGGAGCTGCCCGCCGCCCGTCCGGGCAAGGGGTCCGCCCCGGCCGCGGCCCAGGCGCCCGATTGCAGTTGCGTCTGTCCGCCCAGGTCGCGGAAACGCCCCGCCACCGGACGCTAAAGGCCAGACCATGGGTACCCACGTGGACGAGCTGGTCAGCGATGTCGCGGTAGAGCCCGAGCCCGGTCCGGTCCCGGCCGCCGGTCCCCCGTCGGACTGGGAGACCCTGGCGCGACTGCGCGAGCAGCGCGCCCGGCTGATGGAAGACGCATGGCGCACCGCGGCGGAGGGGTTCGATGACTGAATCGCTCTTTACCGCGACGGTCCCGATCTTCAAGGTGGACGGAGAGATCCAGGGCGAGCTGGCCCGGGACCTGGTGCGCCTGGAGATCTCGGAGGACACCGCCGGGCTCAAGACCTGCTCCGCCCGATTCGTCGCCCAGGGCCCAATCCCGGGAGCGGAGGACGAGGGTCTGCTCTATCTCGACGGGAAGGTCCTGGACTTTGGCAAATCTCTCGAGATCTCGATCGGTCAGGCCGCCGACGACCGCACTGTCTTCAAGGGCCCAGTGAGCGCCATCGAGGCGTCATTCCGGGAGGATCGGGAGCCGCAAGTCCTGATCCTGGCCGAGGACCGGCTCATGGACCTGCGCATGACCCGGCGGATGAAGACCTACGAGCAAGCGAGCGACTCCGACATCGCCCAGGCCATTGCCGACGAGCACGGACTGGCGGCAGAGATCGATGCGGAAGGTCCGACCTACGACCGTATCCAACAATGGAACCAGAGCGATCTTGCATTCCTGCGCGAGCGCGCCCGCCTCATCCGGGCCGAGGTCTGGATCAGCGACGACAGACTGCACTTCAAGACCCGCGACAAGCGCACCGGCACCCGGCTCACACTGGTGCGGGGCAACCAGCTCCTCTCGCTGGACGCACGCGCGGATCTCGCCCACCAACGCACCAAGGTCAAGGTCAGCGGCTATGACGCCTCCGCCCGCGACCGGATCGAGGAAGAGTCCGGGGCCGACGCCATCCAGTCCGAGATCTCGGGCGGCCGCACCGGTCCTGAGATCCTGGCCGAGGCATTCGGCGAGCGGGTCTCCTACCGGGTCCGGGAGGTTCCGCTGGTCTCCGGGGAGGCGACCGACTGGGCGCGCGCCGAGATGCTCAGGCGCGCCCGCGCGTTCGTGCGGGTGCGCGGGGTCACCGACGGCAGTCCGGACATGGTGGTGGGCACGATTGTGCGCCTGGAGCGGGTGGGCGGACCCTTCGAGGGCGACGGCTATTACGTCACCGAGGTCTGCCACGGCTATGACCTGACCGACGGATTCCGTACCCGCTTCGCCGCGGAGCGACCCACCATCGGCAACGCGGAGCCGCGGCCATGACCCAAGGCTTCCGCCCGGACGGGGATGCGCCCCGCTATTTCGGACTCTACCCGGCCATCGTCACCGACCTGGTGGACCCGGATGCGTTGGGTCGCATCGAGCTGCGTTTCCCCTGGCTGGGTGCGGATGGGGATGAGGTGCGGGCCTGGGCGACCCTGCTCTCGCCCTATGCGGATGACGACCAGGGGTTCCTGGTCCTGCCGGAGGTGGATACCCAAGTCGTGGTCGGCTTCGAGGCCGGGAGCCTGCGCCGGCCCTACATCGTGGGCTCAGCCTGGAACGGCAAGGAATCGCTGCCGGTAACACCCGAGAAGGCCAATAACAAGCGCGTCATCAAGACCCGCTCGGGGTCGCTCCTGGAATTCGACGACACCGGCGGGGCGGTCAAGGTGACCCTCTCCACCCAAAGCGGACACAAGCTGATCCTCAAGGACTCGCCCCAGGAGGTCAGCCTGGAGCACAGCAACGGCTGCAAGATCGTCATGAACGCCGGGGGCCAGGTGAAGATCAATGCCAACAGCACGGTGGACATCACCGCCTCGGTCATGAACGTCCATGCACCCATGGCGGTCTTCGACGGCACCGTCAAATGCACGACGCTGATCGCCACCTCGGTCGTCTCGTCGTCCTACACGCCCGGCGCGGGGAACATCTGGTGAGCGCGCACCCCTGGGTCCTGGTCGCCCCCTGGTACCGCTGGCCCCGCCCCGGGGTACCCGGCTCCGGAAGGCTCACGGCTCCGGTGTTCCAGAAGTTCGCCTCGGACACCTATGTCCTTGACTTCCTGGCGAGCCCTCAGCATTCGTTGCGTTTCGAGCCCGGGGTGGACGAGGTCCAGGAGATCGAGTATGCCCCCGCACCCGCACCCCTGGCCGCGGCACTGTCGAGCAAGGTCTCCAGTCTCTTCCCCAACGACAAAGACGGCAAACCAGGCCCCTCGCTCGTCAGTCTGCGTCCCACCGGCCTGCGCAAGATCTATCTGGACATCCACAGCCGGCACTATCTGGCAGTGTGCGAGCTGCACTGCGACCTGGCCGGATTCCCCTCCCCGGATGCCCGGGAGGTCTGTCAGGCGGGGCTCGTCGTGCGCCGCCGGCACCTTTCTTATCCGGAGTCGGCCAAGGCGCAGGCCCGAGCCATTGTCCGGGACCTGGTCGCGGTTGAGTCGGCGATCGCAGCCCGTCTGGGCGCGGACTGCGGGTGCGGGTCCAGAAAGACACTCGCGGCGCGGCTGCGTGCACTCTTCCGGGTCTCGACCCCGAGCCTGACCGAGCTTCAGGAGAAGCAGAGCGCGCTCAAGGCGCAGCTCGCCGCCTGGAAAGACGCCTCGGGCGCACATTGGGTGTTGGAGGGCTGGATCTCCGGCGACCTGGACCGGATCGGCGCCTGGCAGGTGGTGGAGGACGAGCCACAGGACCTGGTGGAGTCCTGGCTGCCGATGTGGCCGCTCTTCGCCGACCCCGCGAATCCGGATCACGACGCCACCGGCCGCACCCTGTTCTATGGCGTGCTGCCCACCGCAAGCTTCGACACCGACAGCTTCGGGCGCGCCCGCTTCGACGACCGCACCACCTACGAGATCCGCTGCTTCGTGCGTCGGCACGACCCCCATTGCCCACGCGGCGAGGCACCGGACTGTCAGGGCGAGCTGATCTGGAGCCTGGCCACCGAGCGCTACCGGCTCGCCCCCCCGTTCGATGTGCTGGGGACCTCCAATCGTCCGGTCACCATCCAACTGCCTAACCTGGCCGAGATGGCCGCCCAGGCGATGCAGACGCCGATCGGCAAATTCTCTCCGGTCAAGGTGATCCAGCCACAGAGCCTGGCCCCGAAGGTGACGGATCAGGTCTGCGAGTCCGGGACCATGGGCGGGCCAGCCATCTGTTTCATCTCGATTCCTTTAATCACCATCGTCGCCTATTTCGTCTTCAGTCTGTTCCTGCCGATCGTGGTGCTCGTCTTCGGGCTCTGGTTCCTGCTGGCCTTCAAGTTCTGTATCCCGCCGCAGATCGCCTTCGATGTGGGGCTGGAGGCCCGGCTGGAGGCGGTCGGTCAGGCCGGGGTCGGGCTGGACGCGGACTTCTCGCTCACCGCCAGCGTGCCCGACTTAGGCGATGTCGGATTCGACGCCGAGGGGCTCAACGACACCCTGATCGCAGAGCTGAAGCAGGGCTATGTCGACGCTTACGGATTCGCGCCAGACGAGGCCGAGAGCAAGCTCGGGGTCTACTCCAACGCACCCCTGGCCGGCTTGGCCGAGGTCGGGCTCGAGATCGAAGACCTGCCCGAGGACGTGGCCTCGGACCCGCCGGTGCGCGGAAACATCGAGGCCGAGCTGGTCTTCGAGACCCCGGTCAAGCCAGAAGGGAAACCCACATGATCGACACCCGCAGACTACTGGGCCGTGGCTGGTCCATGCCCTTGGCCCCGGACCGTACCGGCCGGCTCGGCTACGCGGACGGGCCCGAGAAGGTCCGACAGGCGATCGCGATCGTGCTGGAGACCGAGCCCGGGGAGCGGCTGATGCGCCCGGGATTCGGCTGCGGCCTGCGCCGGTTCCTGATGAAGCCCAACACCACCGCCACCCGCACCTTGATTCAAAAGGAGGTGGGCCGGGCGCTCGCCGACTGGGAGCCGCGCATCCGGGTCGAGTCGGTGACCGTGACCCCGGGGGGGGACCCCTCGCTGGTCCTGGTGGATATCGCCTATGCCCATCTGCTGGACGGGCGGCGCGACTCGCTCGTCTATCCGTTCTATTTGGAGTAGCGCCCATGCCGTTACCCAGCCCCATCCTGGACGACCGCTCCTACCAGCAGCTTCGCGACGAGCTGGTCCGGCGCATCCCGGTCTACACGCCCGAGTGGACCGACCACAACGCGAGCGACCCCGGGGTCACACTGCTGGAGCTGTTCGCATTCCTGGGGGAGAACCTGCTCTACCGGTTCAACCAGATCCCGGAGGCGACTAAGCTCGAGTTTCTGCGAAGGCTCGATGTGCCGCTGCGCCCGGCGCTCCCTGCACGGGGGCTGGTGCGCTTCACGACCGAGCGCCCCGCGGGAGTCCTGGCACCCATCGGCACCGAGACCAGGGCCGGAGACCTCCCGTTCGAGACCCTGACCGAGTCGGTCGTCTGGCCGATCGCAGCGCTCGGGGTGGCCCGGGTGCGCACGCCGGCCCCGGACCCGGACCTGGAGCCCGAGGTCTACGAGCTGGCCGTGCGCGCAGTCCAGGCATTGGACGACCTGCCGGAGGGGTCGGAGCCCGACTATTACAGGAACGAGCTGGTCCCCACCGCGGCCGACGGGGTCACGGCGGACCTCCCCAACACGGTGGACAGCACGCTCTGGGTGGCACTAACCAAGGAGAAGGGATTCGATCTCTCCAAGCTGGGGGGCGGCGCGCTCAATCTGGCATTCGTCCCGGAGACCGAGTACCCGGACATGAGCGCGGTCGACCCCTGCCCCGGGGAGGGTCCGCCTCCCCGAGGTCCCGGGATCGAGTGGCAGATCTCGCTCGCGGCACTCTCCGGGGACGCACCCCAATACAGACCCATCCAGGCGGTGGGCGATACCAGCTCCGGGCTGACCCGGGAGGGCGTGGTGCGACTGCGGCTGCCGAAGGACCTAGATCCCGTCGGACCCCCGGCACTCCCGGACCCGGACCGCTCCGGCACCGGAGACCGACCGCCCACCCTGGACGACGAGACCCAGGCCAAGCTCTTCTGCTGGCTGCGCGCATTCCGGGTGGACGGGGGCGACCTGCCCCGCTGCGCGCTCCTGGTGGCCAACGCGGTCCAGGCCCGTCAGTGCATGCGAGCGCGGCCCGAGTTTCTGGGGACCGGCACCGGTCAGCCCGGACAGCGCTATCCGCTGGTCAAGCGCCCGGTCCTGGCCGGCAGCGCCCGGATCGAGATCGAGGAGCCCGGGGGCTGGACCCCCTGGACCGAGGTCGACGGATTTCATTTAAGCGGCCCGGACGACCGCCACTTCCGCTGCGACCCAGAGACCGGCGAGATCCGCTTCGGCAACGGGGAGCAGGGCCGCCCGCCGCAGATCGGCGAGCGTATCCGCGCACTGGAATACCGCTACGGGGGCGGCACCGCGGGCAACCTGCCACCCAAATCGATCGCCAAGGTACTGCTCGACGGGATCAAGGCAGAAAACCCATTGCGCACCGCCGGGGGCGCGGACCCCGAGTCCATCGAGCGTGCGCTGGAGCGCATCCCAGGCGAGCTGCGCCGCCGCGACCGTGCAGTCACCGCCGGGGATTTCAAAGAGCTGGCGCTGGCCACCCCCGGTGCAGGGGTCGGCCGGGCCGAGTGCCTGCCCCGTTTCCATGCGCCGACCCTCGCCCAGAATCGGGGCGGGGTGGTGACTGTGGTCGTCTGGCCGACCGAGGACCCCAAGCACCCGGACGCGCCGGTCCCGGATCGCTATCTGCTGCGCCAGGTCTGCGAGTGGCTGGACGCCCGTCGGCTGGTGACCACCGAGCTCTATGTGGTCCCGCCCACCTACCGCGAGGTCGCGGTCTCGGTGTCGGTGGCGGTCAAGCCCGGCTACGGTGTGGAGGCGGTGCGGCGCTGGGTGGAGCTCTTGATCCGGCAATATCTCGCACCCTTGCCGCCCTTTGGGCCGACCGGCGAGGGCTGGCCGCTCGGCCGGCGCGTCCACGGACCAGAGCTGGAGGCGGCCGCGCTCCAGGTCGAAGGGGTCGAGTTTCTGGAGGGCCTGGCGCTGGCCGGGCGGGATGTCGCGACCGGGCAATGGGCGAGCGCGGTGACCACCTTGGAGCTCTTGCCCTACGAAGTCCCCTGGCTCACCGAGATCGCGGTGGTCTCGGACATCCCGCTGCCGGCCCCCGGCAGCCCGTTGACCCCACCGGTGCCTACCCCCGAGCCCGGCAAGCCGGACGTGCCCCCGGTCCCGGTGCCGGTGCCCATCGAGCGGGAGATCTGCTGATGGACACACCGGTTGGCTCCCCCGGCGCCAACGCCCCCGGATTTGCACTGGTCCGGGGTCAGGACCAGTGGGTGCGCGCATCCTTCGAGCACGCTTCTCTGGTTTCCGGGATGGTCCAGCTCGCCTGGGAGACCGTGCCCGAATCCGAGTCGCAGCCCCTGGCACCGCCCGCCCGGGGTGCCGGTCTCGCCTTCGACGGTCACTGCCGGCTCTATCGCAGCCTGCCCGACTCGGGCGGGGTGGAGCGGATGCTCTGGGCCGCCCAGGACCCGCTGACCCCGACCCGACCCGGACCGGTACCCGCGCCGCTGTTCGCCGCCCCCGCCGAGACCTTCGGGGACTTCGCCCCGGCCCATCCGTCCGCGCCGCTGGCTACGCCCCGGGGGCTCGCGGTCGATGCCGACGACCGGCTGTTCGTGGCCCTGCACGGCGCACGCACTGTCCTGGTCCTGGATCTCTGGAGCCGGCGCATCCTGCGCCGGGCTATCTTCCCCGGCCGCCCGCTGGATCTCGCGACCGACCCGGCCACCGGGGACCGCGAGGTCCTGGTCGTCACCGAGTCCCCCGCCGGACTCTGGCGCATGAGCGCCCGCGGTACGCCCAAGCCAGTGCCGCTGCCCACCGGGATCGCGACCCCAGCCCGTATCGCTTGCACCCCGGACGGAGCCCGATTCCTGCTCTCCGGCGCGGCGACCGCACAGGCCCGTCTGGTGGAGCTGACCCCGCCCGGACGCGGCCGAGCCGTCCCATGGGCCACGGATATCGCCTGCTACAACCCGCCGGCCGGACTGCCTGGACCTGAAGACGACGGAACCGTGCTCGCGGTGGCGCGGCGGCCCGGCGAGACGATCCTGAGACTGCGCCTCACCCCGTCCGGGCTCGAGGGGCTCCCCGAGCTCTCGGCCCGCGGCTACGACGGGCTTGGAATCGTCGCCACCCCGGACCGGCGCATCGGGTTCTGGACCCCCAAGGGACTGCGCTATGCGGTGGCCGGGCGCAACCGCTACCCCCGTACCGGCCGGGTGGTGTCCTTCCGGCTCGACAGCGGCGACTTCCAGACCCACTGGGGCCGGCTCTTCGTGGACGCCTGCATCCCCCGGGAGACCGAGGTCAAGGTGCACTGCATCGCCGCGGACGAGACCCCGGAGATCCCGCCATTCCCGCGCCAGTCCCCGGTCAACCAGCCGAGCCCGCCGATCCCTCACGACGCGCTCTCCCCGCCACTGCCCCCCGCGGTCTGGGTCCCGGACCCAGGAACGCTGGCCGGCCGGTTGCACCGGCGGGCCGAGGGCATCGAGCTGCCCTGGGTACGGCGCCCCCCGGGCGATGCATTCGCCACCTACGAGACCCCGGCCACAGACACTCGCGGACGCTATCTCTGGGTGGTCCTGGAGCTTGCCGGAAACGGCCGCAACACCCCAAGGGTGCGGTCTCTGCGGGCCGAGCATCCGGCCCACGACCTGCTGGGTCGGCTGCCCCGGATACTGTCTCGGGAGCCGGAGGCCGAGCGCTTCCTGGGCCGCTTCCTCGCACCGCTGGCAGGACTGGTCGGCGACCTGGACGCCCGCGCCCGGCTGCGTCACGCGCTGCTGGACCCGGGCTCCACCCCGGAGGAGTCGCTGCCCTGGCTCGCCGGCTTCCTGGGGCTCGCGCTGGACGAGCGCTGGCCGGCAGCGGTGCGCCGACAATTGATCGCCGAGCTCATCGAGCTCTTCCGGTTTCGCGGGACCATTCGCGGGCTCTCGCGCTTCCTTGCCATCGTCACCGGGGTCGCGCCGATCGTCATCGAGCGTTACCGCATGCGCGGCGGGGCCACCGTCGGAGAGCCAGTGGCCCGCGGCTCCCGGTCCATCCTGGGTGCCGGGATGCGGGTGGGCGGCCAGGTCGGCACCGGCGGGGAGACTCCGCTGGGACCCGAAGCAATCGAGGACGCCTTCGAGACCCATGCACATCGATTCACAGTCATGCTCCCGGCCCTGCTCTCCCAGCAGACCCTGGACCTGGCCGCCTATGTCCTGGAGGAGCATCGCCCGGCGCACACGCTGTTCGACCTCTGCACCGTCGCTGCCGGCAGTCGGGTGGGTCGGGGGCTCCATGTCGGCCTGTCCTCGGCGATCGGCCGCGGCAGCGGTTGGGAGCCCATCCGGATCGGTGGCTCGGCCCTCGGCCGCGGGGCAGTGCTCGGCCGACCCGGACCCGGGATCCGCACGGACGGCGCCCGGTTGGGGCTCGATACGCGGGTGGGTTGATGGATACCGTCACCATAGGGCGGATGCGCACGCGCTACCGGCTGCCGGCCCGGGGGGCGGACGGGCTGCGGACGCGGCTGGACGCGGTCCGGACCGAGCTGCTCGAGGGCGCACTGGAGGCGGCACTGGACCAGGCTGGGACGCGCGACGGGGAGGAGATCTGTATCCGCAGGCTGCATGTGCCGGTACGTCTGCGCGGCGTGCGCGGCGACTCGGCGCTGGCGGCGGACTGGGCGGCGGCGATCGCCAGCGCTTTGACGCAGACCCTAAGCCGCGACGGCGGAGACCAGGCGGTGCGCTATGGTTCGCGGATGCACGCCTGGACGGACTGCGCCCTGGGTGTAGCCCGGGGCGACCTGGGACGCGCCTGGGCCTGGCGACAGTTGGGTCTGTGGCGGGGCTCCGGGGCGCTCTCGCCCGCGGGGGCCGCGGCGGAGCTGGTGCGCGGGCTGGCGTTCGCGCCGCAGGCGGTGGTGCCGGCGCTCGTCGGGCTTGCGCAGCAGGGTGCGCTGGCCGGGCTCGCCCGCCAGTTGGATAGCGCGTCCTGGACCCTGCTGGCCGCGGTGGCACTGGATGTCCATGAGGCGCCGCGGAGGCTCCTGGAGACGACGCCCGCGCTTGCTCGGGACACGGAGTCCGTATCCGACCGACCGACGACGGACTCGGGCGAATCCGCGGCTCGGGACCCGAACTGGAGCGCCGACGGCCAGGTCGCGCCCACCGCCGGGGCCGCTGCGTCTCGGCCGGGCGCCGGGTCCCCGCTGCTGGCACTGCGGGAGGTCGCCGCACCGGAGAACGCGCGAGCCATCGCGGTCCTGATCCTGCTCGCCGCAGATCCGGCACTGGGCCGGCAGGGGCTTGCACAGGCCAATGTCCAGGTGGCGAGTCTCGTCCGGTCGCTCTTGGAGACGCCGGACCGGCCGGCGCCGACCGAGGCGCAGCGGCCCCGGAGCGCCCGGTCGCCGGAGCGTGCCGAACGGCCAGCGAGCGCGGCGGACACGGCCTCAGGGTCCGGACCGTCCGACCCCCGGGGATCCGCGCCCGAGCCCGTCGCCGACAGTCCAGACCGACCGGCGTCCACCACCGGCGAGCCTCGCCTGGATGACGGGTCCCAGGCCCGCTCGCTCGCCGCGGACCCGGCACCCGGACCGACAGACCGGACCCCAGACACCGGGACTCCTCCCACAGGGACGGGGCCGGCCCCCGCGACCCGCTCCGCCGCGCCGAGCCCGGACCCTTCGCTCGCGGCCGAGTCCCTAACGTCAGAGCGGGCGCCGGATCCCGGTCCGACCTACGGCCTGCGCAAACAAGGCCGCACCGACTGGGGCGGCCTGCTGCTCCTGCTGAACGTCTTGGAGCCGGCCGGGGTCCTGGACCCGGACGCCGCACTGCCCCCCGGCCGCACTCTGCGCTGGGCCCTGCACCGATTGGCACAGTCCCTTGTCCCGGTGTCCCCGGACGACCCGGCTGCACTGGCCTTCGCCGGACTCGCACCCGGCAGCCGGCCACCGTCGCAGGGCGAGCCGGATGCCAGCGAAGTCGAGATTGCAGCGATCGCCCATCTGCGGGCGCGGGTCTCGGCGCACCTGCACGCAGTCCTGAATGCCGGCGACGAGTCCCGGGAGTCGGTCCTGACCCGGATCTGCCGGCAGCCCGCGGAGATCCTGGCAGATCCGGGCTGGATCGAGGTGCGCTTTCCATTAGACACCCTGTCCACGCAGGTGCGCCAGGCCGGGCTGGATCTGAATCCGGACTGGCTCCCCTGGCTGGGTGCGGTGGTGAGGCTGGTTTATGAATAACCCGAGCATCGCCGCACGGATCTCCCGGGAGGTCGGCATCCTGGCCGGGCGGCTGGCCGCACTGCTTGACGCCGCACTGTCGGGTCACGGCGGGTCCGGCACCGGACCTCTGGCGGACGGCCGCACATTCCTGCAAGCCTCGTTCGAGTCGGTGGCCGGCGGACAGAGGCTCACCGAGCTTCCGGGCTCGGCCCTAACCCGTCCGGCGGCGGACGGTCCGCACCCCATCGACCTGCTGGGACTGGCGTTAGGTCTGAAGGACCCGGAGGCGGATCTGGTCCTGCTTGCCGGGCTTCCGGAGGAGCACGAGGGCTATGCCTCGGTACTGCGTGCACTGCACCCGCGCGGGGAGCCCTGGCTCCCGGCGGGGTTGGCCGCCCAGCTCCTGTTCCAACGGGGTGCGGACCGGATCGGTCTGCGCACCGCGCTGGAGAGCGGACCTCTGATGCGCCAGGGGGTGTTGCGACTCCTGGGCGACGGACCCTTCAGCGAGCGCTCGGTCTGTCTCGCGGAGGGTCTCTGGCCCAGCCTTCAGGGGCAGGACGGGACCCCGACCAGACTGGAGCGCTTCGCCGCCGAGCCGAGCCCGGCGGCGCACCTGGGCTGTCTGGCCGAGTGGCTGGCGGAGCCCCAGACCAGGCGCGCCGCCGCGCTCATCGGGTCAGCCACCCCCTGCACCGTCCTGATCTCCGGGGACGGGGACGAGAGCCTGCATTGGCGCGGCTGCGCACTGATCCTGGCCGCCGGGCGCGAGCCATTCGGGCTGGTCCTGCCCGCGGGCGCAGACCCGGAGCTTCAGCGGCTCGCCGCCGCCCATGCACTGGTGCGCGGTGCGGTCCCGGCGGTACGGCTCCTGGAGTCGGATGCGCCCGGGGTGGCGGCCCCGCTGCTACCGGGGTTCCCCGACACCCTGGTCCTGTGCGCCCGGCCCGGAGCCGCACCGGCGCGTCCGGACCTGCCGCTGATCCAGGTCCAGGTCCCGCCGCTAAGCCCGGCCGCCCGGCGGACCATGTGGCAGTCGGCACTGCCGTCCATGTCCGAGGACGCCGCGCGGCTCGCCGCCCGATTCCCGGTCGAGCCGCTGGTGGCCGCCCAGGTGGCCGGTGACCTCCAGGCACTGCGCGACTCCGGGGCCGGCCCGCCCACTCCGGAGGACCTGTCTGCCAGCCTGCGCGCCCGGGCGGGCTTAAGGCTCAGCAGCGCGGTCAAGCTGATCCGCCCGGCCGCCACCTGGTCCGATCTGGTACTGCCCCGCGACCGCCGCGACCAGCTCCGCGAGGCAGTGGAGCGACTGCGCCTCCAATCCACCGTGCTCGACGACTGGGGCTTCCTGCGCGGTCGGGCCGGGGTGCGCGGGGTGCGCATGCTGTTCTCGGGTCCGCCGGGGACCGGCAAGACACTCTCGGCCGAGGCCATGGCCAGCGCGCTCGGCACCGATCTCTTGATCGTGGATTTGTCGCGGGTCATGTCGAAATGGATCGGGGAGACCGAGAAGAACCTATCGGCCGTCTTCGACAGCGCCGAGCGTGCCCAGGCGGTGCTCTTCTTCGACGAGGCGGACGCGCTCTTCGGCCGCCGCACCGAGGTCTCCGACGCACACGACCGCTACGCCAACCTGGAGACCGCCTATCTGCTGCAACGGCTGGAGCGCTTCGACGGGCTCGCGGTGCTTGCCACCAACCTGCGCCAAAACATCGACCCCGCGTTCACCCGCCGACTGGAGTTCGCCATTGAGCTAGAGGAGCCGGATCGGGAGAGCCGGGAGGCCATCTGGCGCGCCCATATCCCGCCCGCCGCCCCACTGGCGCCGGACGTGAATCTCTACGAGCTGGCGGCCCTGTACCCGGTCGTCGGCGGGCTGATCCGCAACGCCGCGGTGGCGGGGGCCTTCCTGGCCGCCGCCGACCGGACGCCGATCGGCCGCGAGCATCTGGTGCGCGCCATGCGGCGCGAGTACGAAAAGGCGGGGCGGGCCTTCCCGGGCCTGCCCCTCGGACTAACCCTCTGACCACCGTATCCGAGCGATCGAGGAGCCCTGACCATGGCCGATCCAACCACACTGAAGGCCCTTGCGGACTCCGACTTGGCGCTGTGGGAGTCGCGGCTCGTCGCCGCCCGCGCCGAGTCCGCCGCCGCCCAAACCGCGGTCGACGAGGCGCTCGCCGACCAGTCCGATGCCACCCAGGCACTCGCCGGCGCCAACGCCGAGTCTGCGCGGGTGCGCGCCGCACTGGCCGCTATCCCCACCACCGCGGATGCCGGACCGCTCCTGACCCAGCTCGATGCGGCCACCGTCGCGGCGCGGGCGGCGGAGTCGGCCATCCTCGCCGCCGAACGGGACCTGGCACTGACCCGCGCCCGGCTGGTGCGCGCAGGGCTCGCCGCACGCACCGCGGAGCAGGGCCGCGGCCTGGCACGGACCGGGGCGACGGACGCGGGCATCCAGGAGACCCGGGGCGCGGCACTCGCCGCCGCACTGACCGCCCCGCCTCTGGACACCCTGGTCCAGGACGCCACGGATCTGCTCGCCTCCCAAACCGCCGCGGACGCCAAGACCGCTGCCGAAAAAGACTTCCCGGCCGCGCTCCTGACCCGTGCGCGCAGTCGGGTCGCCATCGCCCTGGAGCGCATGGAGAACAGCGCCGCATCCCGGGATGCATTCGCGGCACTGATCGCAGCACAGACCGCCGCCACCGGCAGCACCGCCGACAAGCTCGCCGCCCCCCGGATGGCCTATGACACCGCGCTCGCCGCGCTGGAGGGCTATGTGGGCAGCGCCCGGATGCGCTTCGAGCGCGCGGAGGCAGCCCTGATCCGGCTCGCCGACCCCGCACAGAAGGCGGTCTTCACCCCCGCCCAGATCGCCCGGCTCAACGATGCAGCCCTGGCCGCGGATCGGGCGGGCGCGGCCGACCTCGAGCTTGACCTGGACGAGGCCACGCGCGATCGGGACCTGGCAGCGCAGGAACGGGACCTGGAGCGGGTCAAGCGGGACACCGGACTCCCGGACGACCTGGCCGCCAAAGAGACCGCCTTAACGAGCAGACAATCCGCCCTGGACGCGGCAGAGCTCGCCTATACAGCCGCCGAGCGCACGCTCCTCAGTCAATGGGAGGCGGCGGCGCCCGACTGGGCCTGGACCGATCTGGGCGCCTACGAAGACGCCATCGCGACCCTGCACGACCTGGCAGACCACCCCCCGGGGCCTCTGGCAACCGACCGGACCGCCAAGGAGTCCGCACTGGTCGCCGCGCTGCTCGTCCTGGGGCGGGAGCGGACCGCGCGGGATCTCTATACGGCGGAGCTCGCCGCCCGCAACGACTCCGCGGCCTTCGAGGCCGGGGCGGCCTCGCGCATCGCCTTCGCCGCACTGCGCGGAGACGGTTAGGGCTGAGACGTTCTAAACCGCGATCGACTACCCAGGCGCAGCGATCGCCACGAACCCGAGTGAAGGAGTCCCTATGGCCGACACCACCGATCTCGCAAGCTGCGCCGCCGACGCACTGTTGCCGACGAGCCCCTTCTATGCCTTGCACTATCACTTCGGCATGCTCCTCGGGGTCGACGACTTCGAGACCGAGCAGAGCTATCACCGGGGCAAGTCCAGGCTGCACAATGCCTGGCTGCACCGGGAGGGGGTGGTGTGGGGGTTTGCGGTGTCGCTCGACACCGCCCACGACGAGATCCGGGTCACCCGCGGACTGGGCCTCGACCCTGCCGGTCGGGAGCTGCATCTGGACGAGGACGCCTGCGTGAGCGTCCCGGCCTGGCTCGCCGCGCTCCCGGAGTCCGAGCGCCAGAGACTGGGCGGCGAGGACGGCACCCAGGCCTTCGACGCCCATATCTTGATCCGTCACCGCGCCTGTCTGACCCGCCAGGTACCGGCACTGATGGAGCCCTGCGAGGGGACCGGGCGGGATACCGCCTATTCCAGGGTCTTCGAGACGGTCGAGATCCGACTGATGCCGGACCTGGCCCCGACCCCGTCCGCACCCCCCTACCACCGGGTGCGACTGATGCTGGGACTCGAGCCGGCCCGCATCGCGGGAGCCGATCCGAGCGACGAGGATTTGGCGTCCGCCGCCGAGGATGCCGCCATCCTCGCGGCCCGGGACGCGCTGCTGGCGAGACCCCGGGAGGAGCGGCTGACCCTGGCCTTGAGTCTGCTGCGAGACTGCGCAGCCAGGGACACCGCCGAGCTCAAACCCCCGCGGACCGCCGACGGGGAAGACTGGCTGCTGTTCCCCGGACCGGACGACGCCGGCCTGGTGCTCGCGAACCTGAACGGACTGACCCTGACCCGCGCCGATGGCGCACTGCACCTGACTGCCGGGACGGTCGATTACGCCCCGCGGCCAGCACACATCGCCACCCGCACCATCCAGGAGCTGGCCGCCGCGGCCTTTTTCTGCTGCCCCTCGCCCCCGGCGCCCGCCGCCGACGGACCCAGGGCAGACCCGGCGAGCGTCGTGCTGGCGGACCAGATCTTAAGCTTCCAGGTCGACTCGGACCTGCAACCGGCGAGCGTCGCGCCCGAGGCATTCTCGGTCTCGGTCTTCGACGCCGAGACCGGCTGGCAGTCCATCGCAATCGCGAGCGCTGCCTTCGACCCCGCGGATAAGACAGTGACACTGGGGCTTGCGGACCCGCTCGCCGGAGAGGCCTGGCGGCTGGTCGCCCAGGGGACCGGTCCCCACCCGCTCTTGGGCACAGACCTCAAGCCGCTGGCGGGTGCCGCCGGCGATCCCCCGGCGCCCGCCGGGCGCGACTTCGTTTATATGCATCTGGGGAGCTGACCATGGCCGCGAGCAACGCCTCCTCCGCACAACCGCTGGTCCTGGTCACGGGCGCCGACGGGATCGGCCTGATCCCGGCCGCGACACCGCTCACCCGGCTCAATTATTTCGACGGCAAGTTCCTGCGCGCACAGGACTTGGACGCCGAGCAGCGCTATCTGCGCCAACTGGTCCAGCTCGGCAACCAGGCCGGGGGCACCGGGGTGGTGCACGGATTCGACCTGAAGCTCGCCGGGGGGGACCTGATGCAGGTCTCCCCTGGGCTCGCCATCGACCCGCAGGGGCGCGCGCTGCTGCTGCCGCAGGACCATACATTCTCGGTCTCTGCCCTGATCGAGGCGTCCCGCGGCTTAAGCGCCGCTGCGGCGGCGAGCGCCACAGGACCGGCCGACTTCGGCCCCTGCCCCCAGACCGCCGGGACCGGCACCGCGGCCATCCCGGAGCGCTCCTGGTATCTGGTGACCGTCGGTTTTGCGGAGGCGCTGTGCGGGGAGGAGTCGGTCTACGGATCGCTCTGCGAGCAGGCGTGCGTCACCACCACCGATCGGCCCTACCGGGTGGAGGGCGTGGTCCTGCGCGCCCGGGGGCTCAACCTCTCGGTCCCGCTCCCGACTTCCACTGCGGTCGCGCTCTCTGGCCTTCATCTGCGCTCGCGGCTCGCCAGCGCCTATTTCGCGGACGAGGCACGGGGGCTCGGCTCCCCCATCTCCGCCGCCGCATTGGCCTCCGCGGTTTGGTGCGCCGGGGCCGCGGCCCAAGTCGGCTCCGAGGTCCCGCTCGGGGTCCTGGTGCGGGAGGGCGGCGTCACACTGTTTCTGGACCAGTGGACCGCCCGGCGCGAGCGCATGGACACCCCGCCCAAGCGCTACTGGCAGTGGCGCATGGCCATGCGTCCCTGGGATGTCTTCATGGCCCAGATACTCCAGTTCCAGTGCCAGCTCCGCGACGCACTGTCCGGATTGCCCGGAGACGGCGGCGACGGGGACCCCTGCAACCAGGCACGCGCCATGGTGGCGGAGGCCGCTGGCTATATCGACACCGTGGCCCTGCTCTATAAAGAGACGGCGGCGGGACTCGCTGGTCTCCCGGACGACGCCAGACAGCGGATCTTCGCCGCCCGGCCAGGGCTCGCGGGGGCCATCAAGGACGTGACCCGCTTCCAGGACCGCATCAAGCTCGCGAGCGCCGCCTTCGCCGCCTCTCCCCAAGCCCGCCAGCTCATCGCCCGGGGGATCGTGGAGCTGCCGAGCGCAGGCTACTTGCCGGTGGTCCCCGGGGACACCCTCTCGGTGAACGAGCAGGTGCGCAGACTCCTGGGCGAGGGGCTGGACCTGCGTTTCTGCATCGTGCGGCCGGACTTCGTGCCCCATGCGCTGGAAGAGGCCCAGCACATGGAGCGGATCTCGCTCCTTCAAGGACTGGACCGGCCTCAGGACAAGCCGCAGGTGGACATCCTGGTCCCCGACGGGCAAATCGCCCCCGGGCGCGACCAGACCGGGCGCTATTACGAGATGCGCGTCAACCTGATCCCGGACAACTTCACCCCGCTCGCGGTCTCGGCCGCATTGGGGGAGCGGCTGGAGCGGTCCCAGCCAGCGCCCGCGGACTCGGCCGGCAACCGGATCGTGGAGCGGATCGGCAGCCAGTCCGGTGCCCAGGAGACCGCCCGGCTCGCCGCCGGGGTCTTCGACCGGGAGGGGGAGACGTACCGCTATCAGGGCGCGGCGCGCGGGGAGTCGGTCCCAGGCCGGGGCATCGCATTCCATTATGCCGGGCTCACCGATGCCTTCGAGCTGGAGCCGCCCAAGCCAGTGCCGACGCCCACACCGGCCCCTGCGCCGACTCCGGCGCCGGCACCGACTCCGGCACCGACTCCTCCATCGACAACGCCCATCGGCGCGGCACCCCAGGCCGCGCCCAGCGCAACCGACTCCGCGACCCAGCCATCGATCGGCAGCCCCTACCGCCTGAATGCGGCCATCGACCCCCAGCGCTATTGGATCGGCACCGTCGAGCGGGTCCTGGACCTGCGCTCCTCGCTCTGGGTCTCTCTGGCATTGACCGAGGACCCCGCCGGGCTCGCCCGCGGCGCTCAGACCCCAGCCAGCGGGGAGGTCTATGTCCTGGTAGTCCGACCCGAGACCACCAAGCTCC
This sequence comes from uncultured Gammaproteobacteria bacterium, assembly GCA_963780725.1. Taxonomy (GTDB): domain Bacteria; phylum Pseudomonadota; class Gammaproteobacteria; order Chromatiales; family Chromatiaceae; genus Thiodictyon. Next base: position 771,815 of record CAWACV010000001.1, on the reverse strand, counting down.
CCAACCAGCGGGCGGCGACGACCGGAGTGAGCCGGCTATTGATCCGCGCCAACTTCGTTGGGGCCTTCCGGGTGGAGAAGGTTGCAACCCCAGGTGCCGGCTCGCAGACAGTCCAGGTGGACGGCGAGCTGGCCGGGGAGCTCTCGATCAATGTCCAGGTGACGACCAGTGCCCAATCGGGCCGGGCCTCCGAGCTGGCCAGCATGCATCTCTCGGAGCCGGTCTCCATCCTGCGCTCGCACGGCACTTTCGGGCCGGGCTACCGCATCGAGCTCAAGAACCCGGAGTCGCTGGGACCCCTGGTGGCCGGGCTCCTGGCGGTCCGGGACTGGACCTCCGCGGACACCGCTGAGGTCAAGACGACCGTGGACTTCCGCATCCCCCAGACGACGGAGACCAAGGATCTGGCCCAGGCGCTCGCCTCGGCCAAGATCCAGGAGCGTCAGCTCTTCCGCGCCTGGCAGACCGTCAACCCGGCGGTCGCCGCACCCGCACACCCGGCCCACGAGCGGGCCATCCGGGCCATCCGGGCCATCGGAGCGGCGCTCGGCGGCACCCGCTTCGCGGACCTCAAGGCAGCGGCGCTGTTCCCGGCGCCCAAGGCCCAGACCGAGGGTTTAACGGTCCTGGGCACGCTGGACTGGGTGCTCTTCCATCGGCGCCGGGTCAAGACCTGCCAGGAGGACATCCCGGCCGCCCCGGTGGCGACCCGCGCCTATGCCCTCTATCGGGTCCCGGTGGAGAGCGCCAAGCAGGTCGACCAGTTGCAGAAGGCGCTGTCCGCGAACGACACGGCGTTCATCGAGCGGCTCAAGCCAGACTTTCTCCAGGTGGTGGAGTTTGCCGCCGGGGTGCAGAGCGTGCTGACCTCGGAGGCGCAGGTCCGCGCGACCTGGCGCCAGGACGTGGGCAAGGACGCCGGACCGATCGCCGGCGGAGCCATCGCCAGCACAGGTCTTGTCGTGTCCGAAGGCAAGTCGCTGGCGCAGGAGCGACTGGCGGCCCTGGTGGACCTGCTGGCCGGCGAATTCGGCACCGCGGACCCGCCGGACTTCGCGGCCATCGAGCGCATCCCGGACTATTTCGATGTGCCACACCAGGACGGGGTCATCGTGCTCGCCACACTCAAAGCTGCCTCCGCGAGCTGTCAGGACGCCTTCGGGGTGGCCACGGAAAACGATCTCAAGCAGATCGAGGAGGCGGCCCGGGTCGGCCGGCTCGCCGAGGCGCTCGCGACCCCTCGGGTGGTAGTGCCCTTAGGCAAGATCGGTTTCACGGGGGACACCCCGGTCGCTGCCGACCTGGACTCGGCCAAGGCCAAATGGCCGGCGGACTTTGGCAAGGCATCGGTTGCGCGCGTCTTCCATGTCAAGGGCGACGCTGCGTCGGCGACCTATCCGCCTCAATCCGCGGCCATCCTCTCGGCCTTGGGCGGCAGCGGCACCCCGGGTGGCGTCGAGTCGCCGACCCCCATGCCGGCCTGCCCGGCGGTGACCGTGCTCGCCGGGACTGTCGTCGATCGCAACGCCTTGCTCGTCTACGGGAACTGGGATTCACCCAATCATTTCCTTCAGGAGGGCGCACCCACAAGCCCGGTGCAGTTCAGGAACAACGTCCCCCAGGGCAATGCACTGGCCAACTTCGTCGCGGCACTGACCGCCAACCAGCCGGTGCGCGGACTGACCCTGGCGACCACCCGGGCGGCACCCGATGCCGGGGCCGCTACCCGGCTCGCAGCGGTGCATCAGGCACTGATCGTCGCGGGCAAGGACCAGACTACCCCGACCCGACGGGTCGTCCAGTCGCTCAACGCCCATGACCGCCAGGAGCTGATCCGCATCGGGCAGAACCCGGATGGCTTCGAGGATGCGATCTTTTTCGAGCTGAACGCGGGGTGAGTCCCATGCCACTGCAACGCGGTGCGCGACATCGGGAAAGCGGCTCGCCATGGGCATGATTCAAGCCGCCAGGGCGCAGGCCTCGGACCGGGGTAAGTCCGAGTCGCATAAGACCGCGACCGCACCGCCCTCCCCCCTCGCCGCGGGTGGAGCGCTCCAGGCCGCGGGGGTCAACGCGGCCTGGCATCGGCTGGCGACCCTTGCCCCTCCCCCGTCGATGGCCGCGGCCGGCGGCGAGGGGGTCCCCCCCATCCAGCGCCTGTGCAGCCAGTGCGCGGAGGAGTTGGACGAGGGCCCCGACCTTCAGACCAAGCTCGACATCGGGGTGCCCGGCGACCGCTTCGAGCGGGAGGCCGATGCGGTCTCTGCGCAGGTCTTGCGCATGCCCTGGCCCGGGGCAGAGCCGAGGCCGATCGCCCCCGCGACCCTGGGTCCGGCGCCCCAGGTGCAACCGCTCTGTGCCGCCTGCGCCGGACGGGAGGACGAGCGCCTGCACCTCAAGGCCAGCCCCGGAGCGACCCCCTCGCCTGCCCCCGCGGCAGCCCGCGCCATCGCCGCACCCGGACCCGGGGCGCCGGTGTCCGCGGGGGTGCGCGCCCGGGTCGAGCCGGTGCTGGGGGCGGATCTGGCCGGGGTGCGGGTGCACGACGATCCAGCCGCCCGGGAGGCGGCCGACTCCATCCAGGCGCGGGCATTCACCCACCGCAACCATATCTTCCTGGGCGCCGGGGAACGCCACGACGACCTGGGGCTGATGGCCCACGAGCTGACCCACACGGTGCAGCAGGGGGGCAGTCCGCTGGCCCGCCAGGTTTCCGGGGCGGTTCCGTCGGTACAGCGTCTGAGCTGGCCCTCGGCCGACGATGTGATCGGCACGCTCGAGGATGCGGCAAGCGGCGCCGGCGAGGCGCTGGAGGGGGCCGGGGAGGCATTGGTCGATACCGCCGAGGCGGCCGGCGAAGCGATCGGGGAGGCCGCAGAGTCGGCCGGCGAAGCCATCGGGGAGGCCGCAGAGTCGGCCGGCGAGGCGATCGGGGAGGCCGGGGAAGCGATCGGCGAGGCCGCCGAGGCGGCCGGCGAGGCGATCGGCGAGGCTGGCGAGGCAGTCGGCGAAGCCGCCTCCGGAGCCGTCGACTGGCTGGCCACCGAGGCCGGCGCACTCGCCCAAAGCCTGGCGGACGCACTGGGCGGGTTGGTGTCCATCACCCCCGCCGGGCTGCTCGTCACCCTCCCGCGCTTCTGCCCTATCCCGGCCCTGACTCAGAGCTTCGACCTGGAGAACCGCGATTGGGAATATCCGATCCTGATCGGCGGCATCCCCATCGGGCCGGTGGTCATCATGGGCTCGGTCTCGCTGGTCGGACATCTCAAGCCATTGGTCGAGACCCAGGTCGGCCCATTCTGTCTCAACGGAGTGCGCATACTGATCAACCCGCTGACCGGCTCCTACAGCATCGCCGGCAGTGTCAGCGCCACCGCGGCGGCCTCCCTGGCGGCCGAGGTGCGCGGCGGTCTGCAAGGCAGCCTGAGTCTGGTCGGCATTATCCCCATCGGCGGGGTCCCAGTGCCGATCGAGATCCCGGTCCTCGATCTGGAAGGGGGTGTGGCAGGGCTCGTGCGGGGCATCGGCGCCACCACCCTGACGCTGGGCGGGGGTCTATCCATCGGCGGGGGCGTCATCGGCCTGAGCCAGACCACGCAGCTCGATCTGGGGCTGGCCGGGGACCTGTTCCTGGGTGCCTACGCTCAGCTTTCGCTGCTGGGGTCGAACGTCTGCCGCATCTATTGGCAGCCCTTCGATTGGCATGGCGATATCGGCGCCTCCCTGGGCATCGACTTAGGACTCACCATCGTGCCCGGGTCCCCAACCGTTGGCATTCTAACCATCGGCACGCCGACCCTGGACCGAATACCCTTCGACCAGATCCCGCTCGCCCTGAGCCGGGATGGGTTCTCCGACGACTGCCCGGTGGTGGACCGGATCTGCGAGGTGCTCCGGGAGCTGGGCCTGCTGCCTTCGCAAGAGGAGAACGGCGGCAGTTGGAGCTGGTCCGGGCCCTATGGACCCGGTCCGCGTCTGGATGGTCCGCTGGATGTCTGGCAGAAGGACCCGGGCATCGCGAGCGGCTCCGAGTGCCGCGGCGCCTGCGGCCCCAACTGCGACACCTGCGAGCCCAAGGGGACCTATCGCTATACCGACCCGGCCACCGGGGATGTCTGGGAATACGCCAACTTCCAGGACTGCAACTCGAACGACGGCTGCAGGGAGCACGATGCAGCCTTCGACTGGGCAGCCGATGTCCATGGCGAGATCGGCGGCGGGGCTATCGTCATGCCCTGGCATATGGCGGCCAACATCGAGTGCGCCTGCAATAATCTGGCGGGCAACTGTATCGCCTGGATCGGCGGACTCCCGCCCTACGACAGCAAGATGTATTTCGCCGACAGCGCCACCCCGGTCTCCGGGGGCGGCGGCACTGGACCCGGAGGCCCGGAGCCCGGGGGTACCTCCTGCCGGGACGACTATCCAAACGCCCCGGCCTGCCCCGACACCCGGAACCCGGATCGCGAGACCTTCCTCCAGGGCTGGGGCGCGCTCCACGGCATCGCAGACTTCCGCGATTGTACGATCGCAGAAGACTGGCGCGCCGGCAGCCTGATCGGCTGCGCCGGAGCCCCCGGCATGATCTGGCAATGCACGGCCACCGACCTGGCCACCGGACAGGCGCTGACGATCAGCGTCTTCGAATGCATCTGCTGCGACCCGAGCGACACCAGCGCATCGGACTGGATGGGACCGTCCATCGTGGTCGTCGAGGGGATGTCCGAGGAGCTGCTCCTGGAGCTCTGCGACCGCGACCTGATCCCGCGGGTGATCTGTATCCCGCTCGAAGACGAGATGATCGGGCGCTTCGGCAACCGCCGCCGGGACATCGGGCTGAACCCGGACACAGATCCCCAGGCCACCCCCCGCCCGGACGACGCACCCATCTTCGAGAGCTTCCGGCGGATGTACAACCGGCTCGACAGTTGGAACCTGTATATCCGCACCCAGCATCCGGACTGGTATGCGGAATTCGCCGGACAATGCGATGCCACCCGCTCCGTGGAGCAACTGCGCACAGAATGGGTCGACCGGCTCAAGGAGCGCACCAAGCAGTTCAAAGAGGAGTTCCGCAACCTCAAGGACACCGATGTGGCGGCCATGCAGCGCCGCTATGAGGAGCAGGTATTGGGCGAGATCCAGCGGGAGATCGAGGCCTGCATCCGCAAGATCGCACTCTGGTATCTGGGCAAGTCCGGAGGCTCCGAATCGCCGGAGGAGCTCACCGAGCGCATCCACGCGGAGGCGACCGAGCTCTGGCGGGCCGCCTGGCGCCGGGCCATCCTCCAGGTCAACCGGGTGCTCTCGCTGCTCTGGCCGCCTGCCAAGACCCGTATCCTGGTCTGGGTAGGTCAGCAGCGCGCCCGCCATCCGGGCATCGACCTGTCCGGTCCGGTGGGGGAGCTCGACTATATCGGCAGTCTGGCCACCGGCTATAAGGGTCCGCCCAAGCAGCAGATCCGCTTCAACCCGGACAAGTTCGACGTCGACGCCAACCTGCCGGCCCCGCCGCTCGCCAAATACGCCGTCGCAATCGACGGTCTGAGACCGGACCGTCAGCGGATCTTCGGCCGCCACACCTCGATCGCGCCCCTGAACCAGTTCTCCGACCAGGCCCACGCGGCACTGTCCGCGCGGGTGGATGGCTACGACAGCTCAGATCGGTTCGACGTGGTGCTGGAGGCCCCGGAGCTACCGGAGCAGACGCACGAACGGGAGGCCACCGAGCGGCTTTACGCGCTACGCGCAACCTTAAGCCCGGCCGCCTATAACGACCTGTTGGCCGAGCTGCAACGCGGCGGATTCCTGAACGACAGCGGCAGCGCAGTGCGCGGCGACCTGAGCGATGCCGAGGCCGAGCAGGTGAAAGAGATCCTGGACCGCCATACCCCGCCTGCCCCGACCGGCGGACCCTGATCGCATCGAGAATCGCCCCATGCCCGCCGTAGCGCCTTTCGAGCCCAACCACCTGCTGGACTACCGGCCGCGCGGGTTTCTACTCGCCATGAGTCCCGGCGATCGCGCGGCGCTGCTGTCGGAGCTGCTCGCAGAGCCGCCCTCCGAGCGGATCTGGAACGCACTCCTTGAGCTCTTCGTGGCCTGGCCCGAGGACGCGGACCGGGGGCCTGCGCTGTCAGCCGCTCTGGTGCAGCTGGAGGGCTGGCCGGAGGCGCTGCGCACCGTCTCGTCCGCCAAGGGTTATCTCTATCGGGGGAAGGGGCTCGCGGACCTGGCTCGGCTCGCCCGGTCCATCGCGCTATATCGCCGGGATCGGGAAGGCAGCCGGGAGGCGATCGCCATCGCAGGCTCCCCCCATGTGCAGCGGCTGACCGCACTGAATGTCGTTAGGTGCGAGCTCGACAGCCAGGCCTGGCAGGCATTGCTGTGCTCGGTCAATCTGGGCAGTCTGCGCCAGCTTTCCATCGCACGCTGCACCCTGGGCGAGCATGTCACCCGCCAACTGCTGCAAACGGCTGCATTCCCCGCCCTGCAATCGCTGATCCTGGAAGGGGTGGGCCTGACCGCAGAGCGACTGGGGCCGGTGCGCCAGGTCATCCCATTCGCCCGCCTCGATCTGCTGGACCTCTCCGCCAACCCGATCGGGGATGCAGGGGCGGACGTGCTCGCGCAGGCGCCCTGGCTCCAGGGCATTCGCTGGCTAGCGCTGCGGGAGGCGTTCCTGTCCGCTCGGAGCGTCAAGATCCTGCTCGACTCCCCGCGCTCCAGGGCGCTCTGCCGATTGGATATCTCCGGCAACCCGCTTGAATCGGCCGCCCGGGCCGGACTCCTGACCCTGGCCGGGGGGCGAGGGATCGAGCTGATCCTTTAGCCCAGGGCTGCACCCATCTGTCAGAAAAACCCTGGCGTAGCGCTATGCTTTTTCGAGTTGAAGCCGGGGTAGCGGGGAGTGGCGGTCAACTACGGAGGTCAAACATGCTGGCGACCAGGATACAGGCCCCGACCTCGACACCGCAGACGCCGGTCGGGCGGGCGCACGGATCCGCGCCCGTGCCGATCAATCCGGTGTGGGGGCGGATGGCGCTCGCAGTCCAGACCAAGCGCGCGGTCGGCAGAGAGACGCAGCAGGTCGCCGCTCGCCCCGAGCTGGGCGGCAATCTCTCGGGAGAGCATCCCGGGCAGACGGGCGGGCGCACTGCGCAGATCCAAGCGGCAGTGCCCCCCGGTGCGTCCGCGCAAGAGGGACAACCGCTGGAAGCCGGAATACGCAACCCCTTGGAGCGATTTTTTCAACATCCGCTGGATCGGGTGCGCGTATTCTCCGATGCCGAGTCGCGGCATGCCGCGGGGTCTCACAATGCATACGCACTGACCTTCGGCCAAGATATACACTTGGGGGATATGGCTCAATCGCTATCCGTTAAAGAGAAGAAAGCACTATTCGCCCATGAGGTCGCGCATACCATCCAGCAGCGCGACGCGCCACCCGCGACGCAGCCCGGCGCTCTGACGCCCGACGCGCAGACCAGCCCGCAGGAGCGGCAGGCGGACGGACTCGCCCGCGCATTCATGGCCCACGAGGGCGGGCATCGGGCGGGCCTGGCGCTGCGAGACCGCATCGGGCTGCACCCGGCCCCAGCGGCCCGAGTGCAGCTCGCCCGGGTTCCGACCCATTACGGCGAATTCGAGGATTTCAAATTCAACGAGATAAAGATTGTCCCCGCCGGGACCCCGATCGGCGTTCAGCTCTATCTGAAGTTCCACCCCAACAATAGCGTCGACGCGACCAAGATCGGGTTGACCCAGGCGGCCGATACGGTAATCGCCGGCACGCGTCGCACCGACGATTTGATTGCCCGGCGCTCGGCGACGGCGGGCGCGGGCCTCGGCTATCACATCGACGTGCCGGAAAACCGCCCCAGCCCGATGTATGCGGCCAGCGGCAACCCGAAGACCGGGGCGGATGCAGCCAAGCTCGCCTCTTACGAGGCCCCGGGTGTCGCCGCGATGACGGTGACGACGGTCGCGGGGAACACCGTCTCCGGCATCGATTACGGTGGCGGCTCCGTCTACGGCTATAACTATATCGCCAACGGCAGCCGGGTCGGGCCCTCGCCCGCGGCGCTTCACGACGCGCCGCAAGACCCCACCCGATCGAACGACTCCCAGCAGTTGTTCGAAACGGCGGCCCTGGCCATGGAAGGGTCCATGGCAGGAACCTATCTTGGCTCGGTCTCCTGGGGTTGGCGGCGCGACGGCGCGGGCGCCTTCAGCTCTATCCCGATCGCCTTGAAGTCCGAAGGCGTCCCCTCGGCGAACTTGCTCACCGCGGCGAATATCTGGAACGCTTCCAAAGAGAACATCGAGCTGGTCGCCACCGCTAAGCCCACTGAAATCCTCGACCCGAATACCTCGGCGGTTACTTTTAGCGTACCGCAGAATACGCGCATGCGGCATATAGCGACCGGCACGCTGAACGGGCACACCTTTTTCCAGGTGGAGATCGTCGGCGGCACCGCCGGGCGGACAGGAATCGTCGATAGCGACGATGTGAAACAACAAGACTCCGGCCGCGACACGGTAGACCTCCCGGTGCCCGAAATCCATACCGTCACCGCCAGCGGCACCGTGCTTAGCGGCGAGCAGCTCTGCTCCAACAGCGACCCGGTCTTGCCCGCGGCAACCCGTGTGATGGTCGTCGGGGCTTACAGCCTTCCCCAATATGTTCGGGTCCAGGTCGCGAATGGTCCGTTTACAGGACGCCGGGGCGTGATCGCGCGCTCCCATCTGACAAGAGAAGCCCTGGGCAGGCGTTGAGCCCGCAGACCGGGAGCATCCAACACCAGACCATTTGCGCGCGCGAGTCGAATCCCCGCCTGCCGGAGGCCGGACATGCTAGCCATCAAGAGTCAATCGCCCCAATCGCAACCGGCAGCGCCTGCGCAGAGACCTCAGAACAAAGCCCAAGCGTCGCCCCCGCCCAATCCGGTATGGAGAAGCCTCGCCTTGGGGCTTCAAAGAAAACCGACGATCGGCGCACCGGGCGACCCTTACGAGCGGGAGGCGGACTCGGTGGCCGACCGGGTGCTGCGGATGGCCGCGCCGACCCCTCCGGCGATCCAGCGCAAGTGCGCGGCCTGCGCCAGCGCGCCAGAGGACAGGCTCCAAACCAAGGGCGAGCCTTGCGCACAGAGCGGCGCGGACTTGGATACCGGGACCGCGATGCAGGCGGCCAACCGCGGGGGTACCGCCCTGCCCGGCCCGGTGCGCGACTATTTCGAGCCGCGGCTCGGGCACGACCTGGGCCAGGTGCGCGTGCATGCCGATCGCGAGGCCGCGCACGGGGCACAGTCGATACAGGCGCGGGCCTACACCATCGGGCGCGACATCGTATTCGGGGCGGGCGAGTACTCGCCCGGCACCGCGTCAGGCAGACGGCTCCTGGCCCACGAGCTGACCCATGTGGTGCAGCAGGGTGCCGCCGCCCCGCAAGCAACGGCGGCGGCAGGATCGCTACCCGGTCCGATCGCGTCCGCGGGGGCCCAGCGTATTCAACGCGACTGGCTCGACGATGCCAAGGCTGCGGTCGGCGGCGCCTATGAGTCGGCCGCGTCCACGGTCGGCGACGCGGTGGACGCCACAAAATCGACGCTCGGGGATGCCTACGACTCGGTCGCCGCCACGGTGGGCACGGTCGGCACCGGGGTTGCCGAGGCGGCGAAATCGGTCTCGGCCACCGCTTCCGGAGCCGCCCAGACAGTGGAAGACCCAGAGCGATTGCGGGCCAGCCTGATCTCCCAGACCGAGGGCACCCGCCAAAAAGTGCACAGTGCGGGTCCGGACGGGGTACGCGCGGACGCCTCGCAGATCGCGTCTTTGAATACGCAGATCTCCAGCTTCAACGCTGCCCTGCCGTCGGCCGCCGCCGCCATACCGCTGCTCGCACCGCCTGCCGCGGGGGCCGGGGTCGGGATCGGTGCCGCCATCGAGGGGGCGCTCGTGGCGATCGCCGCCGCCTTGGGTATCTCGGTGGGTTGGCTGCTGGTTATTATTGCGGTCATCGTCCTGGCCATCATCGCGTTGATTATTTATCTGTTCCGCGATACCAAAAAATACCCGGATCCAGACACCGAAACCAAGCCCGAGGACAAGACCAAACCCAAGGATAAGGCCGACCCGAAGGAGAAGCCGGACCCCGAGAAGAAGCCCGACGACCGGCCCCCGCCCCCGCCTCCCCCGCCGCCGGAGCCCGAGCGGCGCAAGCCCGACTGCTGCCCAGGACCTACGCCGCGCGGCGAGATCCCCAGACCGCCCAATCGCTTCGACAAAAGGCACCCGTATTTCAGACCGGGCTCGGTGCAGGTGAAGGACAACCGCAACAAGCACACGGCGAATATCGTGCCCAGCAACGGGGCGCGCTGCGACGTGGCGTTCCTCCAGTCGGCGGCGGCCGGGCGCGATCCGACGCCATTCGGCCCATGCCTGGGCCGGTGGATCGCCGCCGCCGGGACCGGAGACCGGAATTACGGGAGCCAACTGGGCTCCGATACGGTCGGTCGCTATCTGGACGTGGTGGAGGACATCGTCATGGATCCGAGCAATCAGATCGACTCGAAGACCTGGTTCGGCGATACCGGCGGGCCGATCGGCGTCGACATCGCCACCCCAGGCGCCCCCGCGGTCACCGACAACGCGCGCATCGACGACGCCCCCGCCAAGGCCCACATCATCCCGCTGGAGGACCGGCCATGAGTCCGCTCGCCGCGCGGCTCGCCGGGCTGGAGCCGCACGCGCAGGCACAGCTCGCCAAGACCCTGGCGACGCAGACGCCCACCGGGGAGCTGATCGATGTCCTGCTGACCGTCCGCCCGCGCGGCTGGACCGAGCACCACATCCTGCATGCGCTGACCGAGCGGGGTCAGGCGTGCTTCGAGCCGGTGGCCGGCGCACTGCTCGCCGATCCGCTCGCCCCGGGGGCGACCGCACTCGGGGAGGTGCTGGTGCGGCTCTTGGACGACGACGGCATCCGCGACGAGCGGGTGGTCCCGACCCTGATACGGGCCTTGGGGGCGGCACTCGATACCGGTGCGGGGACCCGCGACATCGCAGGCTATATCCTGCTCTTGCGCGACTGCGCCAGCATTTGCGGCCCGCTGCCCGAGCTGGCGCCGCTGGCTAAGCGCCTGCTCGAGGTCGCAGCGCGCGAGGCCGATCCCTATCCGTTCTCGGACCTGGCCGCTCGATGGCTCGCTGGCGAGCCGCGGCCGGATTAGCGCTGCAACCGACCCCTTAGCGGATGCCTGCGCTAAGGCTTGCTCTGCGACGGGGGCTTAGCGGAGGCGGTTTTCTTCACCGAGATCTCCAGGTCGTTGAAGTCCCGATCCGACCGATCTTCGGTGCGGATCAGCCATTCGCTTCCGAAGGATACGACGACGCGTCTGATCTTGGACGGCTGCCATCCGGACTTGCCGTCGTCGTGGTCGACGAAGATCTCCCACCGCCCCTTGATATCGAATGACTTGGAGACCGTCGCGGCGGTCCCGGGCACGCCGTCGTAGGTCCCGTTACCCTGATCGGCACCGACCACCCGGAACCGCTGATTAAAGGCCGCCTCCTTGCCGGACACCTTGATCGCATAATCGCCGTCGCCGAAACGCGCGCGCAGGAATTGCTCCCGGTTCCAGGCGGAATCCCGGGTCGCGATCCAATTGCCGTAGGCCTTCTCCTCGAAGTCCTTGCCCCATTCCTCGTCTTTATCCTTCTCCCGGTCGTCCCCGAGATAATGAACATATTCGTGGAGCACCACGGTCTCCAGCCAGAATTCATAGGCATCGATCAGGCCCGGGTCGGTCTCGGCCTCCCATTTGTCCAGCTCGCCCTTATGAATCTCCAGCTCCTGGGAGCCCCGATGGGTATGGAAGACGCCGGCCCGAGTCCCCCGTAGCGTCTTGGGGATGACCAAGGGTCCGGCGTCCCAGGCAAGACCGGCACTGGCCTTGGCCTCCGTGGTGCGCGCCCCATCCGTCAGTGCCTTGAGCAGCCGGGCGTCGTTGACGACCTTGGGCATCTCGTCGCGCAAATAGGCGGTCATCTTGGGATAGTCCTTCCGGCTCCCGGCAGAGAGACGAAAGTACTGGGGGCTGCCCGGACTCGCCGAGGCCCGCACCGATGCACGCTCGCCAGCGACGGCGGCGCTGGCGGCCCGGTCCGCATCCGCTTCGGGATTGAAGGCTGCCGATCCATCGGCAAGACCGCGACCGCTCTGCTGCACCGTGTGGGCGACCTCGTGGGCCAGCAGCCAGTGCGACGGGGCTGCGCGCACGGCAATACGGCGATTCAGGGCATACGCCTGCGCACCCAGTCGGTCGCAGGCGGCCCGCGCCTGTGGCCCTGCATGCAGGCGCACCGGCTCAAGATCGACCCCGAAGCTGCGCTCCAACGGATCGCGCAGCGGAAGCGACTCGCCCGGCCCCTGGACGCCCGCCTCCGCCACCTCGGCGGGCGAGGCACTGGGGTCTTCGCCGGTGTGGGCGGGCATCGGGAACCTGGGTGACTGCACTTGGGTGGCGAGTCGTCGCCAGAGACGATTCGGCTCGTCCCCCGGGGTCCGTCCGGAGTACGGCCGCACCGTACCGAGCCGTGACTCGGGGTTGGTCGGCCAAGGGCTGCGTTGGAGCGCGGCAAACATCGTCAGCTGCACCTGTCGTTGGTCCTGATATTTCAGCTCGGGGGCGACCCCATCCCTATCCCGACAGTCCCGTCAGCGACCGGATCGGCCCGAAGCCCCTTAATCTTGTAGCTGGAAGATCGCGCCGCCGGGGCAATCCCAGGAATTTTGCATGGAGACACAGGCACCGGGCCTCAACGAGCGCAGGGGCGTCGTCCGCCCGGACCGGCGGATGAAGTCCTAAGACGAGGCTATGCTTTCCCAAAGCCCCGGACGACTCCACCTGCGACCTGGGAGTAGACGCCATGTTCGCCGCACCCCAGCACCGACCGGCTGCCCGCTACCAGGCACCCCCGGCGACCCTCTCCCCAGACCGCCGGGTCCAGCGCACCGCAGAGCCTGCCCCAGCCTGGCGCCGGCTGGCCACCGCGGTGCCGGTCTCGCGGCCGGGGGACGCGGCGGAGTTGGAGGCCGATCGGGTCGCGGACGCCATCGTGCGCGGCGAGCCGGCGCAGGCCAGCCCAGCCGTCTCGGCCTGCCCCGGGGTCCAACGCCGCTGCGCCGCCTGCGAGGAAGAGCAGCGTCGGGAGGACGAAGGCCCGGCCCAGGTCCAGCGCAAGCCCGAGCCTGGCCAGCCGGCGCACGACTCCGCAGGCGACCCGGCCAGCCCCATCGCGAGCGGCGGAGCGCCTTTGAGTCCCGGGCTTCGGGAGTATTTCGAGCCGCGACTGGGGGCGGACCTGGGTACCGTACGCATCCATACCGGCTCGCAGGCCGCACGTTCCGCCCGGGACTTCGGCGCCCGTGCCTATACCTTCGGCTCGCACATCGTCTTCGGACCCGAGGGGCTCGACTCAGGCTCGCAGTCGGGGCGGCATCTGCTCGCCCACGAGCTGGTCCACACGGTGCAGCAGTCCGGTCGGACCGGGCCGGTCGTGCAGCGGCAGGAGTCCAAGGACAAGCCCTGGATACCGATCCCGGTCTTCGACCAGCTAGACCCGTGCATCGTCACCCCCCAAGGCCAGGTCTGCGGCTCGGACGCCAAGAAGGCGTGCGAGAAGGTACCGGCGATCCCAGGTTGCAGCTTCGTCTGCAAGAAACTCGGCTGTAAGACATCGGACAAAAAGATACCGATCTGCCCGCCCGGCTGGCACGAGTCCGGCGCCTCCGACCTCAAGGGCCTATGCTGCCAGGGGACTCGCGAAGATGCGCGGTTCTGCTGTCCGCCCGAGCGCGTGGCGAGTGCGGACAACCGGTGCTGCGCGCCTGGGGAAGACGCGGTGGACGGCCGCTGCACCAAGCCCAAGCCCTTCGACCCCAGCGGGCTCTGCCTAACCCCGGGACAGAAGGCACCCTCGGGCGAGTGCTGCTTCCCGCCCAAGGTGCCGGGCGACTGGGACTGCGTCGAAGGCGCAACCCCGCCCCCTCAGCCCCAGCCGTTGATCTTCGATGCATTCGAGGACCGCTTGCGGGTGCTCTTCAAGCAAGGCCAGCCCCGGGAGGGCCAGTCGTTCGAAGACTCGCTCGCCGGCGGGCGCGAGGAGCTGGACCAGGCGATCGGCCTGCTGAAAAAAGATCTCTCCACCGGCGCCCAGTTGGTCGCCAACGCCTCGCACGAGGGCGAGCCTGACGAGAACCTGGAGCTGACCGACCGTCGTCTGGCGGCGGTGAGCGCGCAAATGAAGGACGTCGCCTGGAAGGTGCGCAGCCCCATCCCGCAGATGGACGATACCGAAGGTTGCCGCGGGTCCTGGGGCGCCTATAGCTGCGGCGAGAAGAACGCAGACCCCAAGACCCAGCGCCCGGGGGACCGCAACGTCACCATCCTGATCTTCCGCCCGACCGAGCTTAAGCCGCTCCCTCCCTGGTCCCCGATCCCGCCGCTCTTGCCCCAGCCCCCCTGGGCCTGGCCCGGCACCCCCAAGATCGGACCCTTCTGACACCGCGAGACTGGGCGAGCTCGGCGTATCCGGGGGGACTTGCACGCCTCCTACCGCCCAGGAAGCTGCCGATACTCCGAGCACCGCTTGGGCTGGGGCACCCCTTTGGTGGGATTGAGGAGCGACTCAGGGTCCCAGGCGCGCTTGACCGCATGAAACCGAGCAAGCTCCTGCGGGCTGAACTGCACGCACATCTGGTTGATCTTCTCGATGCCCACCCCGTGCTCCCCGGTGATGGTGCCGCCCACCTCCACGCACAGCTCCAGGATTCGCCCGCCCAGCTCCTCGGTGCGCTCCAGCTCCCCGGGCTTGTTGGCATCGAACAGGATCAGTGGGTGCATATTGCCGTCCCCGGCATGGAAGACATTGGCGACCTGCAGCCCATACTCGGCCGACAGCTCCGCCGTGCGGCGCAGGACCTCCGGAAGCGCCCGCCGGGGGATGGTCCCGTCCATGCAGTAATAGTCCGGGGAGATCCGCCCCACCGCGGGGAATGCGGACTTGCGGCCCTGCCAGAAGCGCAGCCGCTCCGCGTCGCTCTGGGACGTGCGGACCTCGGTGGCACCGCTGGCGAGCAGCAGCTCCCGGACCCGGGCCGAGAGCTCGGCCACCTCGCCTTCCGTGCCGTCCAGCTCGCAGATCAGGATGGCAGCCGCATCGACCGGATAACCCGCATGGACGAATGCCTCCGCCGCCCGAATCGCCGGGCCGTCCATCATCTCGAGCCCGGCCGGTATCACCCCCGCGGCGATGATGTCCCCCACCGCCTGGCCGGCCCGCTCCACGTCGTCGTAGGCCGCGAGCAGTGCCTGGGCACGCTCGGGGACGGGGAGTAGCTTCACCGTCGCCTCCACCGTGACCCCGAGCATCCCCTCGGAGCCGATATAGAGCGCCAACAGGTCGTAGCCTGGCGAGTCCGGGGCCGCAGAGCCGATCTCGATCAGCTCCCCTTCCATCGTCACCAGCTTGACAGCGAGCACGTTGTGGACCGTGAGCCCGTACTTGAGGCAGTGCACGCCACCCGAGTTCTCCGCCACATTGCCGCCGATGGTGCAAGCGATTTGGCTGGAGGGGTCAGGTGCGTAATAGAGCCCATGGGGGGCGGCAGCCTCCGTGATCGCGAGATTCCGTACCCCCGGCTCCACCCTGGCGGTGCGGGCCAGGGGGTCCAGGTCCAGAATGCGATTGAAGCGTGCAAGGCTGAGCAGCAGGCCGTCGCCTAATGGCAAAGCACCGCCCGAGAGCCCGGTGCCCGCACCCCGGGCCACCACAGGCACCCGCCGCTCGTGGCACAGACGCAGGATGCGCTGGACCTCCGGCACCGTCCGGGGCAGCACCACCAGCAGCGGGAGCTGGCGATAGGCCGAGAGCCCGTCGCACTCGTAAGGACGGACCTCCTCCTCCTGCTCCAGCACGCAGTCCGCTGGAAGGAAGCCGCGCAACGCCCGCTTGAGCTCGGCCCGGGAGGCCACCAACAGGGGGTCGTGGAAATCGGTCTTGGCGGGCTGGATCAGACTCATGAGATCACCTCGGACGAGCGGCATGGCGAGAGCCCTAGCATGCGGTGCGGCGCAGGGCACATCAACGCCCAAGGACCGCAGAGATCGTCTCGGCAACCCGGACCGCCGACATCCTGTCGGCGCGGCTACGCCCACGTTCTGTCGGCCCGTCGGCAACCTGGGCACCCCCTACCACCCAAAATCTGCCCCCAGGCTTCGCCTGAGCCTTCGATCGCTGTAAACTCCCGCTCGCCCCCGCCGACTCAGGCGCGGGCCAGTCCCACACGCCGGCGTAGCTCAGTTGGCAGAGCGGCTGATTTGTAATCAGCGGGTCGGGGGTTCGAATCCTCTCGCCGGCTCCAATAAAACAAAGGCTTAGGCTATTTTCGTCTAAGCCGTTTTCTTTTGAGCAACCACTGAGCAACCACGGGATGCAAAGTCGCGGTTGCTCAAGCTCCCACGAAGCCGAGCCGCTCGGATCGCCGCACTCCTGCTTTCTCTGCTGGCGGTCGCCGCCGGCACCCCTTCCGTGCCGGCTGACCTAGGTTGTAGACCGCAGTGCTATTATCAGATCAGACAGCGAAGCACATCCGCGTCTGGATCGAGAAGAATCCCCGCCATCGAGTTGCTCGCCTCGGTGACATGCCGCGGGTGCATGCGGTTGGGGCCAACATCCAAACGGGCGAGGAGCTCGGGCCAGAGGCCTTGCGCGACGGCGCCGACGGCGGCGAAGTCCAAGCGTCGCCTGTCGGTCTGGCCGCGTAGAGCGGCATTGGGGGTATGGTCGAACGGACGGATACCGCGGCGAGTGTGTCGGGTCCCGCCGTCAGTCATTGCGGGGACAGTTGCCGAAGCGCTCGGAGTCGGCGAGTTTGTGCAGATCGTCAACCGAGAGCACTGGCGCAACCGACTGGGGATGCGCTCCCAGGTAGTCTGGAAGTGAGCGCAGCCCGGCTCGCTTCCCGACCGAAACCTCAAGAATCGACGGTTGCGAGGTCTCGCCTGCGACCTACACGCATAGACCAGAGCTCAAGCGCTTGATCTAAGCCGAACGCTCGCGCACCGCCCCGGTTGCCCTCCGGGTTGGGGTGCGCTCAGGTTGGCAGGCATATACGTGTCTCATGTGAGATTTCGGCTGAGCTCCGTCGGGCAACTGCCGGGGATTTTGGATAAACTACCGGCATGCTCGACTACCGACTCGCCCCGCAAGAGCTTGCCGAACTGCGCGCTGCCCACCGCGCCGCGCGGGACGTGCGCGAGGCCTATCGGATCAATGCCGTGATCTTGCTCGGCAAGGGTCGCACGCCCGGCGATGTTGCCGATGCCCTGCTGATCGATCCCGACACCGCGCGCGACTACTTCAAGCGCTACGCGAAGGGTGGCCTCGACGGGTTGTTGCGGATGAGCTATATGGGAAGCGAAGCCCTGCTCGATGCCACGCAGTTGGCAGAGTTGGACACGCATCTGCAAGATCGCCTGCATCTCACCGCCGAGTCGGTCGCCCGCTGGGTCGAGCAGCGCTGGGGAGTCCGCTACACCGCGAGCGGCATGACCGCGGTGCTCCACCGGTTGGGCTACGTGTATAAGAAAGCCAAACTCGAACCCGGCAAGCATCCCGACCCGGAGGTTCAAGAGGCATTCGTCGAGAAGTATGAAAACATCAAGAAAAACATAGCCGAAGGCGACGTCATCTATTTTATGGACGCGACCCGTCCGCAGCACAACCCAGTCATCGGGTGCGGTTGGATCAAGCGCGGGAAGGAGCATCCGATCCACAGCAACACGGGCCGGCAGCGGCTGAACATCAATGGCGCGGTCAATGTGCAGGCCCTGAGCGCCGAGATCCGGTTCGACGAAACCATCGATGCCGTGTCCACTATCGCCTTAATGAGGCAGCTGGAGCAAGCCAATCCGACCGCCCTCACGATCGTCGTTTTTTGCGATAACGCCCGCTACTACAAATCCAAGGCCGTTGCCGAGTTTCTCGCAACCTCGCGGATACAACTGGTGCCGCTTCCGC
Source organism: uncultured Gammaproteobacteria bacterium (assembly GCA_963780725.1). Lineage (GTDB taxonomy): Bacteria > Pseudomonadota > Gammaproteobacteria > Chromatiales > Chromatiaceae > Thiodictyon. Next base: position 753,728 of record CAWACV010000001.1, on the reverse strand, counting down.
CGTATTCTCCGAATCTCAATTTAATCGAGCGATTTTGGAAGTTTTTTAAACGCCAGGTGCTTTACAATCGTTACTACGAAACGTTCGGCGAGTTCCGAGACGCCTGCACGAAATTCTTTGCCGAATTGGATGCGTTCGCACCGCAACTCCGAACGCTTTTGGCCGAAAATTTCCAGATCATCGGAAACAAGAATCCGAAAACCTGTATCGCTTAGGTATCCTGGCCTATGCTGGGTGGAGGCACATCCCGATTGTTCCGGTTGCGTCCGGTTCCGGGGCACCGACGGAGCCATGTCGGCTCGAGCGGGACGCCTAGGCCAGCCGTCGTCCGGGAGCGTGCGCGCGGTCGACAGCGCGGTTCCTCCATTTTTGTCTGCCGTTGAAGTTGCAAGAAAAATTGACTCGGGCGCCACTTGCTACCCGCTTCCGCTAGACGTGGGCGATCAGAATCAGGGCCGGCGCCCGCTCCCACAAGACCGCCATCGTCTCGCGCATGGTGTGGGGATCCAGGGAGGCGACGCTCTCGTCCAGGATGAGCACCTCTGCCCCTTGCAGCAGGGCGCGGGCAATGTAGATGCGCTCGCGCTCGCCGTGGCTGAGCTGCCAGCCGGTTTCACCCACCTGCTGCATCACCCCGCCTGGCATCTGCTCCAGGAGCGGCCCCAGACCCAGCATCAGGCACAGGGTCTCGGCCTCTTCCAGGTCTGTCGCGGACGGCGGCCAGCCGCGCCCCAGCAGCAGGTTGAAGGCCAGGGTCCCCATCAGAATGTGGTTCTCGTGGAACTGCGGCACGAGGGCGATGCGCCGCCGCCAGCGTTGCTCGCCCAGGCTGGCGCGGTCCAGACCGTCTACCAGGCAAAGCCCGGCCTGCGGCTGACGCTGTCCGGCGAGAACCGCCGCCAGGGTCGATTTTCCGCTGCCCGAGGCGCCTTGCAGCAGCATCCGGTCGCGCGCGCCCAGGGACAGGCTCGCCCCGCGCAGCACCGGCTCGGGGCGGCCGGAATGGCGATAGACGAGATGGCGCGCCTCGATGCGGGGCTGCCCGGGAGCGGCCTCAGCACCGCTAGGGGCCTGGGGATGCCCCAGGGCTTCTGGCCGATCGGCCGCCTGCCAGAAGGGGCGAATACGACCGAAGGCCACCCAGGCGCCCAGCATCTGCTCCAGCCCGTCGGCGAGATGGCGGAATGCCAGGTACGCCGTCAGTACACCGCCCAACGCCAGCGCCAGGGAGGCGGGGCTTCCGTCGGTGCCGGCCACGAACGCTGGAGCCAGGGCGCCGATCCCGACCAGAAGACCACCCCGCGGCAAGGCGGTCTTGAGCAGTAGCGCGGCGCGGTCGCGGGTCCGGCACTCCCGGTAATAGTCCGCCAGGACCTCGTCCTCGCGTCCGTTCCAGTGTTCCCTGGGCTCCTGGACCGCGCGGGTCCGGTGGCCCACCATGGTGTCCACCAGGGTGTCGGTCAGGGCCAGGCGGGCCTCCGTCCAGCGCCGCTGGCAGCGCAAGTAACGCGCGGCAAAACCCACCCCGATCAGGCACCAGGCGGCCAGCGCAGGCAGCGGCCCAGACACCGGGGCCAGGGCGAGAATCGCCCCCGCCAGCCCCAGCTCCACCAGTGCGGTCAGCCCCAGGAAGCCGCCGGACACGGCCATCTGCTCCAACTGGTCCGCCTCCAGCGTGCAGCCCAACAGGCGACCGAGTCCAAGATGGCGGATCTCGTCGGGATCCAGGCGCAAGGCCCCGGCCAGGAGTCGCCGTTTCAGCAAGGCGCCGGCGCGGATCGCGAATAGACCACCGGCACGCGACACCAGGAGCCGCAAGGGCAGCAACGTCAGGAGCAGCAGGACCCAGGCCTGTAGCCAACCGGTGTCGAGATGTCCGGAGAAGACACCCTGTCCGAGCACCCACCAGGCACCCAGCCAGAGCAGGAAGCCCAGGGCATGACTGCCGAACAAGGTGGTCAGGAGTCCAGAGATCCGGAAGTCGTGGGCCTGCCAGTCCAGCGGGGCGCCGCTCGCCGGGCGCACCAGCCAGCCCACCCGGACGCGCCGGTGGGCCAGCAGCCCGTCCCGCAGAGCGGCGCGGGCACAGAGCCCCCGACGGCCCGCGAGACCGATGCCATCGGTCAGGGCGTCGAGGTCGGCGGATAGCTCATTTTCCAACGTGGCGCAGAGCATCTGCCGGACGGTCTCCAGCGGCAGGGATCGCCGCGCCTGTTGCGGGTCGAGAATCAGCAGGCCCTTGCCGCGCCGCGCCAGGACCGGGAAAAACCAGCCACCGGGCAGCGCCAGAACGGCAGGGGCGCAGCGTTCCAACAGACGCGTGACACCCGCGTAATCGGTCTCCACCGCCTCGGTGTCAAGACCGAGGTAGGCGGCCGAGCGCGACAGTTGGGCCTCCGCGGCGTCGCCCGGTCGGCCGGGTGCCAGGTGGGTGCGGCGCGCCGGATCGGCCCAGCCGCGGGCCTGCCCCAGCGCCGCGACGGCCTCGCCCAGGCGTTCCGCTGGCCAGGCCAGCGCCGCCGGATCGGGGGTCGGGCTCACGCGCCCCCGTCGGCGCGCGCCGCCTCCCAGTGCGCGCGACAGATCCGGGTATGGGGATGGTCGGGGCCGGCGGATGCCTCCAGGATATCCAGCGCCCGGCGGAACAGGGGCTCGGCCTCGCCGCCCTTGCCGATGGCGGGAGCCAGCATACCGAGGTTGTTAAGGCAGACGGCGGTCTGGGGATGTTCCGGGCCGAGGCAGCGCTCGCGGATCTGGAGTGCCCGCAGGTACAGCGCCTCGGCCTCCGCCAGCCGGCCCCGCGCCTCGGCGATGGCGGCGAGATTGTTGAGGCCGAGCGCCACCTCGGGGTGCTCGGTGCCGTGGCGGGCGACATGGATGGCGAGGGCCTGGCGGTACAGGGCCTCCGCCTCATCGTAACGGCCCTGACCGTCGAGGATGGCGGCCAGGGTCGCACGGGTCACTGCCAGTTGCGGGTGATCGTCCGGATAGAGGGTCTCTTGCAGGGCGAGTGCCTGGCGGCACCGAGGTTCCGCTTCAACGTAGCGACCGCGGGCGTGATCCAGTCCGGCCAGGTTGTAGAGGATGGCCGCCAGTGCCGGGTGGTCCGGCCCGTAGCTGCGTTCCAAGATGTCGTGCGCCCGGCGGTAGAGCGTTTCGGCGTCTTCGTAGCGGCCCCAGTATTTGTAGAGCACGCCCAAGTCGTTGAGGCTGTCGGCGGTGTCCTCTCCGTCCGGGCCGAAGTGCCCTTCCATCAGCGCCAGGGCGCGCCGCAGCGGCGTTTCGGCCTCGGCGTAACGGCCCTGGGCGCGGCGCGCGGCGCCCTGCCGGCTCAGGGTCTGCCGGCGGATACGCTGGCACAGGTCCAGTGCCTCCGCCTCGGTCTCGGCGACGAGCGCCGCCTGGGCGAACAGCCCGTCCATGATGGCCGCGGCCCGCCCGGCCAAGGCCTCCGACTCGCCGTAGTCGCCCCGTTCGTCATGGACGGCGGCCAGATTATTGAGGACGTTCGCCACGTCGGGCTGCTCGGGACCGCCGGCGGCCTCGAACAGCTCCAGCGCGCGCCGGTATAGGGCCAGGGGTTCCCCATCGCAGCGGCCTTGCCCGGCCAGGAGATCCGCCAGGTCGTTTAGGGCGACAGCCAGGTCGTCGTCCGCGTCCGGTCGGGGTTCAAGCGAGGCCACGCGCTCGCGCAGTTGGCGCTCGGTCTCGTGCATGGTGTTTTCTCCGTGCACGGCGGCGTCCAGGTCCCGTGATCGAGCCTCCGTGCCGCCAGCACAGAAAAAAACCGATCCCGCCGCAAGCGGGATCGGTTTCCCCGGCGCGCGACGTCAGTTACTCGCGGACCGTTGCGCAGCGGTTTGTACGGATACCACCGGCTTTGACCTTGCTTTTGATTTTCATGGTTCGCTCCAGGGAGGCTGAAGGGCGATGTGCCGGAATCCGTCGGGTTAGCGGCGGACGGTGTCGCAGCGGTTTGCACGGATACCACCCGATTTGACCTTGCTTTTGATTTTCATGGTGAGCTCCAGAGAGGCTGAAGGGCGGTGTGCCGGAATCCGTCGGGTTAGCGGCGGACGGTGTCGCAACGGTTCGTGGCTAGCTTACCGGCTTTGACCTTGCTCTTGACGTTCATGGCAGTTCCCCGGGATGGGTTAAGCGAGATCGGGTTGAGATCCGGCCGGTTTAGCGGCGGACGGTGTCGCAACGGTTCGCGGCTAGCTTGCCGGCTTTGACCTTGCTTTTGACTTTCATGGCTTGCTCCGAACAAAGTGCGGTTGCGGTTAGGTTTGCCTAAGCGGGGACTCGTTCATGTAAGGGGAAATATAAGACAAAACAAAACAAATATAACCAGCTAAATATTGACTGATTTACTTGGTTTAATCACCGGGTCTGAGCGGTGAGATCCCAGGCAACCCGCCGCTGCCGACGACCCGCTTGCCGATCCATGCCGGTCAGCCGTCAGGCGGCGTGCGCCCTGCGGCGTCCGCGGCATCCGCCTCCCAGGGCTTCCCCCCGTCGATGCGCACCCGCCGCCAGCGCAGATCGGCCCAGACCTCAGCGTGCACCCGGCCCTCGGCATCGAGCAGTGCGCGGTAGAGCGAGCGCGGATCGGCCGCCAGCTCGCGCGGATCGGCATCCTCGACGATGCGTCCGCCGTTCATCACCAGTACCCGTTCGAAGGTCTGGGTTTCATCGAGGTCATGGGTGACGCACAGCAGGGTGGCGTCGCGCCAGTGCGCGCGGACCCGTTCCAGCAGGGCGCGGCGCAGCGGGCGCTCCAGGCCGCGGAAGGGCTCGTCCAGGATCGCCAGGCGGGGCTTGGCGCGCCGCAGGCCTCGCCCCACTCGCACCCGCTGTCCCTCGCCCCCGGATAGCCGCCCGCCGCCCTCGCCCAGAGGGGTTTGCAGCCCCTCGGGCAGGCGTTCTACGACCTCCAGCAGCTCCGCCGCGTTCAGTGTCCAGGACCAATCCGCGTCCCCCGAGGCGCCATACGCGAGGTTGTCGAGCAGCGATCGATTCCAGAGACGCACGGCGGGATCGATCCACACCAACTCGCGCCGCAGACGGTCGAGCCGGGCGCTATCCAGGGGTTCGCCGTCGATCCGCACCGTGCCCGTTGCCGCCCGGTGCCAGCCCAGCAAGAGACCCACCAGGCTGGATTTACCCGCGCCCGAGGGGCCAACGATGGCGATGTGCTCGCCCGCGGCCACCTGGAGATCGATAGCGCGCAGCAGGGGATGGCCGCCGGCCTGCACGGCGACGTCCTCCAGTGCGATATCCAGGCCCCGCGCGGCGACCGCCGGCGGTGCGTCCGGCGGCTCGGCGTCCCAGGCGACGGGCGCGCGCAGCGGCTCCAGCAGGCGCAGGCTTAAGTTGCGATGGGCGGGGTATTGCCGCGCCAGGAATGCGATCTCCTCGCCCAGGGCCGGGAGGTTGAGCGCCCAATAGGCCAGGAGCAGGGCCCCGGCGGGGTCTGGGGTGCCGGCGGCGTAATCGAACAGCAGCCAGGCGGCCAGTCCGAAGCCGCTCGCCGCCTGCAAGCCTTCCAGCCACCACTGCGCCCGGAACAGCCGCCGCCGGGCGTCGCCCCATGCGACCATCAAGTCTTCCTGTGCGCGCCGCAGGGACGCCTCCGCGCCGTGGGCACGAATGGCCGTAAGGCCCAGCAGGGCGTCCAGATAGCACTGCATGAGCGCGCCGTTGTGGGTGCGCGAGCGCAGGTCCAGCTCCTGCAGGGCGGGATTGAAGGCCAGGGGCAACCCGACCCCCAACGCCGCAGCCAAGAGGGCGATGGGCGCACCGGTGGGGTCGATCCAGGCGATGGCCCCGGCGGTGACGACGAGCGTGAGACACGCGCGCAGCCATTGTCCGCCGAGCGGCGGGAGGCGCCCGAGGGCATGGACGGCATGGCTGCGCTCGGCCATGTCGGAGACCGGACGGCTGCGGAAATACTGGTCGGGGAGCTGTGGAATCCGCTCCAGCACGGCGAGCCGCAGGCGGGTTTCCAGGCGCCGACCCAGCCGGAGCAAGGTCCCGACGACGCCCAGCTCCAGCCACAGCAGGGCCAGAAGGAACAGCAGGAAATACCCGGACGCGGCGAGCCGTTGCGGCACCAGGCTCAGCCCCTGACCCAAGTCGAGCGCACCGCGCAGCAGCAGGGCCTCCAGGATGACGCCCAGGGAAGCCAGCAGCAGACCGCCGCCCAGCGTCGCCCAGGACCAGACGCCATCGCCGCGCAGCAGTCCCCACAGCTCGCGCAACGGGCGCGTTGGGGCCTCGGCGAGGGCGGCGGCCAGCTCGATGCCGAGCGGGGCGCAGGCGTCTTGTTCGATCTCTTCGGTCGATCGAGTCCGCCGCCCGCGCACGCGGATCAGCACCGCGCCGACGAGGAGCAGCGCCGTTTCCTCCGTGTCGTCTCGGGCCGGCACCGGACGCACCGACCAATAGGGTTCGGGGATGAAGCGCAGGGCGTCATCCGGGCTGGCGGACGTGCGCCGCCAAAGGGTCTCCAGCAGGGCCCCGGCCTCCCGTCCGGGCTTGAGTCCCTTGCCCCGCACCAGCGCCGTTGCCAGGCGGGTCGCGGCGTCCAGCACGGCAAGGGCCTGCCAGTCCGGCGCCTGCGTCGCCTCGGCCACCCAGGATGGGGCCTGTTCCCCGAGCCCCAGGTCGCGCAGTCTGCGGCCCAGCGGAACGCGGAAATCATCGGTGCACGCCCAGGCGTGCCAAGCCGCGGCGGGCACCGGCATCCGGTGGATGAACAGGTCGCGCCGCAAACGCTCCTGCCTCACCCAGCGCCGGCCGGCGGCGGGGTCCATCAATTGCACCCAGTCGCCGTGCCGCCGCCAGACCACGACGAAATGGGTCAGCCCCGAGGCCAGGCGCACCACAACCACGGCGGGCAGGGCGGCGGCCTCGGGCAGCAGTAGATGGTCCGGCGGGAGCATGACCTGCTCGGCATCCAGGCCCAGGGATCGGGCGATCTCCTCCAGGGTGTCGATGGAGGTGCCGTCGACGTCCGTCTGGCAGGCCTCGCGCAGGCGTCCGTAGCTCACCGAGACGCCGAACCCTTCCAGCAGGGACTTGAGGGCGGCCGGGCCGCAGTCCATGGCGGAGGTCTGCACGACCTCGGCGGCGAGGAAACGCCGCGGCGGTGTTTTCATGGACTGGACCGGTGGCTCGGGCGGACCGGACGACACTCAGCGCCGATGCCAATCGCCGCTCCCGCAAATCGATTCATGGATCGCCGGACCCTGCCGTCGCATAGCCGGAGCTCCCGGCCGGTGCGCGGTGCCGGGTGGTCAACCAGCGGCCCACCGCCCGCAGCACGAGGCGCCCCGGCGAGATCCGCTCCACCTCGATCTCCGTGACACCCGAGAGTCCGTGCCCCAGGGGAATGGCCGACGCCGGCTCCAGGGTCAGCTCGACCCGCACCTGATCCCCCAATGGGTCATTGCCGACCGAGTCCACCCTGGCGGAGACCGTGCCGTACTGGGTCCAGGGAAAGCCGTCGAGCCGCAGCCGGGCATGCTGACCGGGCCGGATGCGGCCGACGGCAGGGCTCCCGAACCAGGCCACCGCGTGGACTGTGCCGTCGGGCACCACGGTGCCCAGGATCTGCCCCGCCTGTACCACGGCACCTGTTCGCAAGGTTTCCACGCGGCCCAGACGCCCCGCCAGGGGCGCGCGGATGGTGCAGAGCGCGATCTGCTGCCGGATGCCGGCGCCTTGGGCTTCCTCGGCCTGCACCAGGCCTTCAAGCTCGGCCAGCCTGCGTTGCAGCTCGGCGATGGCCGCCCGGCGATCGGCGATTTCGACCTCGGCTTCCTGTGCCAGACGACTGGTATTGGTCTCACGCGCGCGCACCGACGCGAGGCCGGCCTCGGCCTTGGCCGCGGCCTCGTCCACGACCTCCCGGGTCACGAATTGGCGGTCCGCCAGCCGGCGGCGGGTGGTGGCCTGGGACTCGGCAAACCGGGTCTGGGCCTTGGCCTCCTCGGCATTGGCGTGGGATTCCCTCACCAACAGCGTCGTGGCGCGGCGATAGGCTGCCAGCGCCGCCTCGCGGGCCTCGATCTCCGGACGCAGATCGGCCACTTGAACATGCAGGCTCGCCAGGCGCGCGGCACTCTGGGCAAGGGCGAGGCGTTCGGCTTCCGCGTCGAGCTCGACCAGCACCTCGCCGGCCGCGACGCGCCGACCGAGCTCCAGACGCGCATCCACGACCCGGCCCTCGATCGGGGTGGCGACCGGGTAGGCAGCGGAGGCGGCTTCCAGGCCGGTCTTCCGGGACACTTCGTAGACCTTGATGTGTCCACCCGCGAACCAGGCCAGCCAGCCTCCTAGCAGCAAGCTGGCGAATCCGATGCCCAGGGCCGCGGCCCGGGGGGAATCGCCATCGAGGGCGCGCCAGGTACGTTCGAAGGAAACCGGCATGAGATAGGTTGAAAGAAGGGGCCTCGTGAGAATAAGGGCTTAGGATCGCGTCATGTCCATTCGCTTTGGTTAGACCGCGAGAGTTGAGCCTGGGGCATTGTCATTTGCCCTGTTGGCCCGAACAGTTCCAGTGCGCGCCGTTACGCCGCCAGGGGTTTTCCGTCCGCAACGGCCATGCCCGGTCAGGACAGCGGCCAGGTCGTTGGGCGCGAAGGCGAGCTCGGCACCCGCATCCGGCCGGTATTCAAGCGCGGCGATGACCGCACGCAACTGAGGCTCGGCCTCGTATATTGTCCATCGTGCTTTTCCGTGGGCGGCGTCGTCCGGTTCCGGTGGCCTGGGGCATCCGGCACGGCTTCAAAAAAACCGATCCCGCCGGAGGTAAGGATCGGTGTCTGCGGCGTCGAGCGCCGGTTACTCGCGGACGGTGTCGAAGCGGTTCAGCTCTCGACCGCCAGCTTTGACCTTGCTCCTGACTTTCATGCCGAGTCTCTCCAAGTCAGGGGTGCTGCGGTGGGTTTGACTGGGCGGTCCAACGCCCAGGCAAACCTAAATATAGAAGATGGATTAGAAAATACCTGATTACCAACGAGCCTCCGCCAACTTGAGCAGCCGGTAGGGGATGGGCTACGTGTGTGCCGGGCGTAGCCCCGCTCGGGCTGCCTTGCAGGGAGCTGCGTCTAGATTGCGCGTCGAGACCGCGGCGCTGGGCGCCGCCTCCCGTCTCTCGCGCACCCAAAAGCTCGCGCAACCGATATTGCATATGCTCGAAGGTCCCGGGGCGCTCCAACACCGAAAAGTCTTGTATACGTTATGCCAGAGCGGAAGCTCGCGGGCAGCCTGCGCCAGGCGCAGCCCGTGCGGACGACGTAGCCGCAGGCGTCCACTAGGGCGCGGCGGCGCGCCTTCGCGGGCCTGCCCCTGCCCGCCCGCGCGCTCGAACAGGTCCTCGACCAACGCCCAATCGGTATCGGTCAGGCAACTGGGGTAGCGCTGCTCGGGCTTCCAGCGGCGATAGACTTCGCTGTAGCCGTCGCCCTCGGGTGCCGATCGTTCGACGCGGTGGGCCCGATCCATCTCCACGCACGCGCCGGACCCGACTCGCCGCTTCAGCTCCGCACCGATATCCGAGAGGGGCGCCGTCGGCTGGTCCGCAACGATCACTCGCAGAATGTCGTGCTGCTCCGTGCCAATCTTCGCGGGTCGTCCGCATTTCGCCATGTCTCCCGCACCTTGTACCTATACCACGCCGCAAGTTGATTTGAAACATAGGTATTTCCTGCAACTTCTTAGAAAAGTCAGCAGCTGTTTTGAACCGAAAAGGGCCACCCATTAGCGTCAGGGACCGCTTACGTGACTAGACCTGCCACCCGGCCCGGCAGCCTGGGCGTCTGCAGTGGGTCGTCACCTGCCCTTGATCACGGCAGCAGACAGCGCACAGGAGGTGCTCGATGCCGAGAACCTGAGCGCCCGCATCGGCCTTTCGGGCATTGCCAACCGGAGATCTTTGGCAACAACTGTGGCTTGCGCCTTGATCCTCGACTCCTCTTTTGCGCGGCCGCCTGGCTCGAACGGGCCCTCTGGAGCTCAGTGTCCGGCGAGCCCGGACGATCCAGGAGTCACCGCTATGCGGACCAGGGTCGGTTGGAGCAGTCGCAATGCGTCGGCGGTCGCGAGCGAGACGATGTAGCCGCGCTTGCCGCCGTTGATATAGATCCGCGGCAGCTCCGCGACTCCTCGCTCGCAATAGACGGGCATGCGGCGGCGCGTCCCGAACGGGGAGGTGCCGCCGACCCGATAGCCCGAGTGCTTGTCCGCCACCTTGGGATCGCAGGGCGCGATGCGCTTGACCCCGATCGCTCGCGCCAATCCCTGTGTGGAGACCTGGCAATCCCCGTGCATCAGCGCGATCAACGGAATCCCTATGTCGTCCTCCATGACGAGCGTCTTGACGACACAATGCTCGTCCACCCCGAGCGCACGTGCGACGTGACCCGTGCCGCCGCCCTCGACATAGTCGTACAGGTGACCTTCGAAGGGGATCCGGGCCGCGCGAAGGACGCGAACGGCTTGCGTGACAGGTTCTTTCGAGGGCTTCATGGACATCCGCTCGGCTGGAGTTGGCTCCAGGCCGCCCGCGCTACGTGATCGATCGGTCTGGCGTTAAGTCTTGGTCCGGTGCAAAAGCTCGGTTGAGTCGGTCTTGGTACTGCTGTTGTACGACATGGCCGAGCCCGTGTCCGCGGCTCTCCTGAAGACGCAACTCCAGCAGACGCAGGCGCCTGAGCTGGCGGTCCCGCAGGTCCGGGTCCCGGATCCGCGCCAAGAGCGCCTCGGCGTCCTTGATCTCGCGCAGGGCCACGAGCTCGGGCGGCAGGTAGCCCGCATTTTTCAGCAACCGATAGCCAGCGCGCAGGTGCTCGGGCACCATCGACAGGTCTTCGTGCGGCAGGGGCCGACCCTCGCCAGGCAAGCCGCTGAGCTCGCCGCGTTCGATGGCCGCCTGGATGTGTTGCTCGGCGAGTCGTTCGATCAAGTCCACATCAGCGACCGGTCATTTGCTCCAGATTTTCGGGATACCGGGCACCCTGCACCGCGATCTTGGAGGCCGTGTTGTCGATCTCGCGGAGATCGTCGGGCGTGAGCTCGACGGCAACCGCTCCGAGGTTCTCGTCCAGGCGATGCCGCTGCGTGGTGCCTGGGATCGGAACGATCCAGGGCTTCTGGGCCAGTAGCCACGCCAGGGCGATCTGTGCGGGGGTCGCCTGCTTGCGCCTTCCGATCGTGCCGAGCAGATCGATCAGGGCCCGATTCGCCTTCAGCGCCTCCGGCGTGAAGCGCGGGAGGATGCTGCGGAAGTCGGAGCTGTCGAAGGTCGTTTTCTCGTCCATCTGCTTCGATCGGCACGTCCGGGTCAACCCGATGTTGATAGAGCAGGTCGATGGTCTGGATCTTAAGCCGCGTGAGCGAGCCCTCGACGGCCTGCTTGATGTGCTCCGGGCGGCTGTTGAGGCCCGGCGCACCCGTCATCCCGCGGGGATCGAAACTCGGAGCGAGGTCGAATCCGAATTTGGTGGCGATCGCCACTCGATTGCGGAACGGAGCCAGGGCTTCGCCGACGAGCGCTTCGTTGACGAACGGGCCGTACACCTCGGCGGTGTCGAAGAACGCGATCCCACGTTCCACGGCGTCCCGCAGCAGTGCAATCATCTCCTGCGTGCCTTTGGGCGGACCGTAAGAAAAGCTCATGCCCATGCAACCCAGCCCGATCGCCGAGACTTCCAGATCGCTTGTTCCGAGTTTGCGTTGTTGCATCGCCGATTCCTCAAGTCTTCGAAAAGGCGTCTAAGTCCATCGCCTACCCCCGCGGCTGAGGAACGGGTGTTCGATCTCTCGAATCGCGGCGCAAAGCCAGTGACGCTATGACCGAGACCATCGGGTCAGAGTCCTATCAGATAGGCGTGCAAGTCCTCGGCCTCTCGATACGCCGCTTCATCGTCGCGGTCCTGGCCGCGCGCCTGGTAATGTTCCTGGATCAAGGCGGCGTATTTTTCCGCGAAGACATCGACTGGGAGGACCTTGTCTGTAAAGTGGACCCCATGTCCAGGACAGTTTTTCCCCTAATTTAAGCTGCACTGGTTACATCGATTGCAGCGCCTTGGCGCTGCCCCGGCTCGGCGGCGGGTCCGTCCACGGCGGAGCGTAGCGGAGCCGTGGACGGACCCGCCGCCGAGCCGAAGCGGTCCGCGATCCTGGCCCCGCCGCCTTCCCCCGAGCCGTACACCGCCTCGGGCGTGCGGTAGCCCAATCCCTGGTGCGGTCGCTCGCCGTTGTAGAAGGCGAAATACTCGGTCAGCCCGAGCAGCAGCTCGGGCAGGCTGGCGTAGCCCTTGAGGTAAACGTCCTCGTACTTGACGCTGCGCCACAGGCGCTCGACGAAGATGTTGTCCAAGGCGCGCCCCCGTCCGTCCATGCTGATGGCGATCCCGGCCTCCAGCAGGACTCCCGTGAAGGCGTCGCCGGTGAACTGCGAGCCCTGGTCGGTGTTGACGATCTCGGGCCGGCCATGGACGCGCAGGGCCTCTTCCAGACAGTCCACGCAGAACCCCGCCTCCAGGGTGTTGGACAGCCGCCAGGAGAGCACCCGACGGGAGTACCAGTCGAGCATGGCCACGAGGTAGGCAAAGCCGTGCTCCAGGCGGATGTAGGTGATGTCGGTGCTCCACACTTGGTTGGGCCGCACCACCGCCACCCCGCGCAGCAGGTACGGGTAGATCTTGTGCGCCGGGTGCGGCTCGCTGGTGTTGGGTCCCGGCGCCATCCCGGCCAAGCCCAGGACCCGCATGAGCCGCTGCACCCGCTTGCGATTGACCGTATGCCCCTGTTCTGCCAGGTGTAGAACCATGCGCCGGCTGCCGAAAAATGGCCGACGGGTGTACTCGGTGTCGATCAACCGCAAGAGCGTCAAGTCCAGCTCGTCCAAGATGCCCTCGTTGCGCGGCGCATACGCCCAGGAGCGCGTCACTCCCGCCAGCGCACACTGCCGGCTCACCGCCAAGGGCGCCGGCCCCGCCGCCGCCGGGCGCTCGATCCACTCCCGCCGCACGCTCACAGGCTCAGCCCGGACTTTTTTTTGAGCCAATCCAGCTCGACCTTCAGCCGTCCGATCTCGCTGTAGAGCCGGTCCGCATCCCCCGGGCCGTCCTCCTTTTTCGGCCCGCGCTTCTTCGCGAAGAGCGTCTCCGCCTGGTCTTGGATCTCGCGCTTCCACTGCCCGACCTGGACCGGGTGCACCCCGTACTCTTGTCCGATCTCGTTGACCGTCTTGACCCCGCGGATCGCTTCCAGCCCGACCTTCGCCTTGAACGCCGCCGTGTATGTCTTGCGCTTCGCTTCGCCCATTCTTCTCTGCCCCTTTCGGTTTGGCGCAAGCTTAAATTATTGTCCGGTTTTCGGGGTCCACTTTACTGCCAGCAATGCCATGGTGATGACCTGGTCCTCGGCGAGATCGAGATAGAGCGCTTCCGAATTCATGGTTGATGCTCCCGGTCGGGTTGGTCCGTGCGTTGTTGTTCCGTTTCCGGATAATCGGCGGCGATACTGACCTCCGCGCAGCCGTGGAACGGCGCCGTCATCGTCGCCAGCTTGGCGGTGGCGGTATCCAGCGCCATCTTGCCCAGCAACAGCCGCAGCGGATAGTCCGACTCGACGGTCTGCACGAGCGCCGCGGCAGCGCGGCGCGGATCTCAAGGCGGCTGGTCGCTGGACCCGCGGATCGTCTGCATGCGCGCCCCGTCGGTAGCATGGTACAACCGACACCTGATCGCAGAGGCCTCGACTCACCACTCCGGGGCCACGGGAGGCACCCATGCCCATCAAACAAGTGCTCACCGAGGGGGGTAAGCCCGTCAAGGTCTGGACCGACGAGCTGGACGCCTCTGCGCGGGCGCAGTTGGTGAACGTCTCCAAGCTGCCCTTCATCCACCGCCATGTGGCGGCGATGCCCGACGTGCACGGCGGGATCGGCGCGACCATCGGCAGCGTGATCGCCACCCATAAGGCCATAGTCCCGGCCGCGGTGGGGGTAGACATCGGCTGCGGGATGGCCGCGTTGCGCACCTCGCTGACCGCCGAGGACATCGACGAGCGCTCGCTGAAGAAGGTCTTCGACCAGATCGGCCGCGACGTCCCGGTGGGCCGTGCCCAGCACAAGGACGAACGCGCCCTGACCGCGGCCGCCCTCCCCTTCGACGCCCCGCTCAAGGCGATGACGCAGAAGCACCCGCACCTGCTGAAGGCGTTTGGGCGCTTCTCCAACTGGGTCAATCAGATGGGCACCCTGGGCGGGGGCAACCATTTCATCGAGGTGTGCCTGGACGAATCGGACCGGGTCTGGGTGATGCTGCACTCGGGCAGCCGGGGTATCGGCAATGCCATCGGCACCTATTTCATCGATCTGGCCCGGCGCGACATGGAGCGCTGGTTCATCCAGCTGCCGGACCGGGACCTGGCCTATTTCCCGGAGGGGAGCGAACATTTCGACGACTATGTGGCGGCGGTGTCCTGGGCGCAGTCCTATGCGCGGGAGAACCGAGACCGGATGATGACCCTGGTTCTGGCCGCCCTCGCCCGCCACCTGACGGCCTTCCAGCCGACCATGTCCGTGGTCAACTGCCATCACAACTATGTGGAACGGGAGCACCACTACGGCGAGAACGTCTGGGTGACCCGCAAGGGGGCCATCCGGGCGCGGGAGGGGGATCTGGGGATCATCCCCGGCAGCATGGGCGCGAGCAGCTACATCGTACGCGGCCGGGGCAACCCGGAGAGTTTCTGCTCCTGCGCCCACGGCGCGGGCCGGCGCATGAGCCGCACCGCGGCCGAGCATCGGTTCACCGTCGCCGACCTGGCGGCCCAGACCGCGGGGGTCGTCTGCCGCAAGGACAAGGGCGTGCTCGACGAGATCCCGGGCGCCTACAAGGACATCGACCAGGTCATGGCGAACCAGGCGGATCTGGTCGAGGTGGTGCATACGCTCAAGCAGGTGGTGTGTGTGAAGGGATGATCCGGACCAAGGATTCGCACCGTCCGGGCGGATGGGCAAGACCGGGGCGAGCCGAGCGGACCGAGCGGCGAGCGCACCCGACAATCGCGGGTTTGGCTGCTGCCGTTCTCAATCACCTTAGGAGCCCCTTCGATCGACCAAGCCATGCCTTGGTGCCGGGGATATCGAGTAAATAGTGCGCCAGCGTCTCGCGTTCGATCCAGGGCGGCATCAAGGTCTGGAACTTGCTCAATCGGTAGCTCGGGAGCGTTTCGGCAATCTCTGTCCACAGCTTCTCGTTGTCCCAGAACCCTTCCTGGCCGAGCGCACCGAGCGCATCGCCGAACGCACGCCCCCCGACGTCGTCGCCTCGCAGGCGGACCAGGACGTTGTCTGTCGTGATCGTCCAATCGGCTTGCAGGTACCTCAGGGCGTACCGCAGGGTGGAGTTGACAGCACCGCCGGCGTAGGTCCACCAGCGAATTTCCGCGCCATCCAGCTCGATGCCGCCAATCTCGGGCTCGACGACACCTCTCGTCTCCGCGCGCCTAGCGGTGAGCACCTCGCGGGCTGGCGGCGACAGGTACGGATAGTCCTCGTCGCCGGTGACAACCGCGAGCATGCGTTGGCAAAGGGTGTGGCCGAGAAACTGCGGAAGAAAGCCGCCCCAAGTCGGCTGCTTGCCGCGCGGGGCGGCGTCTACGATCACGCGCCGATCGTCGTGCTGGACGCGCAGCACCGTCCAGGCGCGGCCGCTGAGCAGGAAGCAGCTCACGCCGTCCACCAACCGGTCCACGAAATCCTGATTGAGGGACCCCAGGGGTCGGGCCGCCGCCGTCTGCACCGTATAGCTCTGTGGGCTCGAGAAGACAGAGTACAGGTCGCGGAAATTGCGCCGCCCGAATTCCCGCTCGATCTTGGGCCCCACCACCAGGCGACCGCCGACGAGCCGCAGCGACTGCTCCCGCTGCATCCAGGCGACCAGCCGGTCGAATTCCTCCCGGCCGATGCCGCCGAAGTCGGGTACCCGCGACAGCATCGACCAGGCATCCTCGGGGCCAATGCCCTCGCTGGCCAAGGACATGGCGACCAATTGGTGAATCAGCACCGGCCAACAGCGGTCGTTAACGGCGATCGACTCCACCCAGCTGGAACGTGCCAGCTCGATCAGAGCAATGGCTTGAACCACGGCGTCGGTGCTCTCGCAGAGAAAGGTCGTGTTTGCGACCTGCCCTGGGCGGCGACCGGTTCGACCCATCCGCTGCAGGAAAGAGCCCACGGTGGCCGGGGCATCGGCCTGAAGCACCAGGTCCAGGTCGCCCACATCGATTCCGAGCTCCAGCGTCGAGGTGCAGACGATGCAGGCATCGGTTCCGCTCTGAAACTGCTCTTCCGCCAGATCGCGCTCTTCCCGCGAGATGGCGCTGTGGTGGACGTGCACCGTGGTCCCCAGACGACGCATCTGCTCGGAGACCGCCTCGGTCAAGGAGCGAGTCTGGCAGAAGAACAGGCTCTTCGAGCCCTGCGCCAGCTTGGCAGCGCCGGCCGCCAGGGCCGGCAGATCCGGTCGGTAGACGATATGGAGCTGTCGCCGGCTCGGCGTCGACGGGGGATCGACAACCTTTCCGGGCCGCTCGGACGTCCCCCGAAGCCATTCGAGAATGCGCTCCGGATTGCCAACCGTCGCGCTCAATCCCACGCGCTGCGGGTCGTGACGCGACAGCCGGGCGAGCCGCTCGACGACGCTCATCAGGTGCGCCCCCCGGTCGGTACCGGCCAGGGCATGGATCTCGTCGACCACGACGAACTTGAGGTCCCGGAAGAGCGATCCCGCGTCCACGCGAGGCGACATCAACATCACCTCCAGGGACTCCGGCGTGGTCATCAGAAGCTCGCAGGGGTCGCGCACGAAGGCGCGGCGCTCGTGGTCCGGCGTGTCGCCATGCCAGACGAAACGGCGCAGCCCGACCATTTCCGTGTAGAGGTCGAGGCGATGGGACTGATTGTTGAGCAGCGCCTTGATCGGTGCGACGTAGATCGCCGCCAGGGCCGGCGCGGGGGCCTCGATCAGCCCTGCCAGGATGGGAAAGAGCGCCGCTTCCGTCTTACCGCCGGCTGTCGGCGCCAGGACGACCGCATTCCACCCGTCGAGCAGCGCGGCCCCGGCCTCGTCCTGAACGGGCCTCAGGCTCGACCAGCCCAGTCTCGCCACGATGGCCTGTTGCAGGCGCGGCGGAAACCGGGCGAAGACGCTCACCAGGTGTCCTCGTTCGGGACCAGGTCGTCGTCGGCATCGGGGATCTCGGGCCGGCCCCCGGCGATGCGATACCGCTCCTCGTCGCTGAGCTCCGACGGCGAGAACCCGTACGCGGCCGACGGATCATGGTCCGGGTTCTCGTCGACCGAGTCCATCTGAGTGATGAGCTCGCGCAGAAACTGCCGGGGCACCACGCCCACATCCCCCTTGAAGCCCTTGGTGACCTCGGCCACCAGCCGGTCGATAAAGGCGTCGTCGATACAGCGCTCCACGCGCTCCGGGTCGCTGGCCGGAAACAGCTCCCGCAAACGGATTGCCACCGCCCGCAGGCGCTCCGCCGAGAAAGGCGTCAGCTCCAGCTGGGCCTGGCGGAGGCTGGCGAACTGTCCCTGCTTGATGAAACGGATCCGTTCGTGCAGGGGCGCGAGCCCAGCGACACCCTGGCGGGAATCGAAGAGCTCGGGCGTCCCCGTGAAGACCCACAGCAGCCCCGGATAAGACCCCGCGGCATCGACAATCTGGCGGATACCGTTCAGCGACTTGTGGCGCGAGTCCTTGCGCATCCGCAAGATGGTCTCGGCCTCGTCGATGACGATCGCGAGGCCCTTAAAACCCGCCGCCTTCACGATCTCCAGTACACCCCGCAGATAGTCCATGGCGCTGCGGCTCTCGATGTCGCCCTTGATGCTCGCCGCCTTCTTGGCGGATGCGGCCACGTTGCCGCTGCCCGAGAGCCAGGAGATCAGGGCGCCTGCCTCGCCGACCTCGCCGCGCTGCTTCAGGTCGAAGATGGTCTGCACCACCCGCACGAAGTCCTGGGGTGCCCGGCCGCCCGTCATGGCGACCAGATCGTCGTCCAGGCGGCGCCTGACCCGGCTGTCGAAATCGGGCGAGTCCTCGTCCTCCCCGGCGGCAATCAGCCCCTCCTCCACACGCGCGATCCATCGATCCAGGATGTCCCCCAGGGCACCGCGCGGGCACCGGCTGGTGCCCAGCTCGGTGACCACCTTGCGATACACGTCGTCGAAGCGCTGGAAGCGCAGGTCGTTGTCCGAAACCACCACGAAGCTGGTCGCGAACCCCCGGGACTGGGCATCGGCCAGCGTCAGACGGGCCATGAAGGTCTTGCCGCACCCGTAACCGCCGCGCAGGAGCTTGACGGTGCCCTCCCCATGTTCCACCAGATCGAGCTGTCGGCCCATTTCCTGGCGTTGCTTCTCGATCCCCACCGCGAAGGCATCGAGTCCTCGCTCCGGCACAAGTCCCTTGCGCAGGGCCTCGAACAGGTGCTCCAAATCGTTCCGGGTCAAGGTCGTCATGATAGGGGTGCCGGTATTAACCATGAAGGACATGAAGGACATGAAGATAAGACGGCACAGCTCAAACCCGACCGCCGCCTCGGACGCTCAAAGCTTGCTGTGACCGGACGCGACCATAGTAATCGCTAAGCCAAACAAGGAACTCCTTCTTCATGCCCTTCATGTCCTTCATGGTTAATTCGGGCCTTTCAAGGTTAAACCGAGCTCTTCATGGTTAAATCGAACGCCTACCGTCCCTGACATAGCGTTTCACCCCGGCGACGACGTCGATGCGGACATCGAAGGGTGCGTGACGGGCATGTTCTTCGAAGTGCAGGGCAAACCGCCGTAATGCCCGCTGTCCGCCGAGCAAGGCCGCCGCCTCGGGCTCGGTCAGGGCACCATGGGCCGCCAGATGGGCAAACACCCGCCGGATCGCCTCGTCGGCGAACCGGTCGAGCCAGTCGGCCTCGGACATCGCTGCCAGCGGTGGGCTCGACTGCCGGTGCCGAACGGGCGGGCGCCACAGCGAATCGCCCCTCGACCGTGCAGGGCGTAACGTTCGCCTCCGCGGTCGGATGGACCAGCTCCACCAGGACCCGCGCATCGTCCGCCCCGGTCAGCCTGAAGAACAGCTCGAACCGCTGCCCCACCGGGGCCATCACCGAGCTGCCGGCCAGCCGCGCTCCACCCCGAACCTGGCAGAGATCCACCTGAACCGAGACCGCCGCCGGCACCCGTAGGGCCAGCTCCACCTCGGTCGTCCCGCCGAAATCCAGGGCACCCTGCGCGAGCGGGCTCACCTGCGCCTCGATGCAGTGCATCCCAGCGACGGCGTCCAGCGCCCGCGCCGCGATCCCGTACTGCATGGTGTCGACGCCGGCCGCGGCCCGGTGCTCCAGGGTCAGCACCGGAATCACCCGTTCCTGCAGGCTGTTCCCGCCGTAGGCGAAGCCTCGCCGCCGCCGTCCCGTGTCGAACAGCGCGGTGCTCTGCGGCATCATGAGGTGCAGATCCGAGCCCTCGTAGCCCAAGGCGCTCAGGGGCACGCGGACCTCGTGGCGGTGATCCGCGGCGACGCGGGGACAGCACGTGCCGGCGGCTCGGATCGATCTTGCGGCCGTGGCTCTGAACCGACGCCGTGGCCGCATCCACCAGCAGGAAACCGTGATCGGCCGTAATCGCGAAGCGCCGCACGCCGGCATCCCGCAGCAGCTTCCAGGCCGCGCGCAGGCGCTGGATCGCCTGGTCGAAGAACGCCGGGCCGACGCCCTTTTCGCCCGCCTCGTCGATCTCGACGCTCGACACCACCACCAGTCGCGCCCGGGCGACGGTCTGCTTCAATCCGGACTCGCTGCGGGTCAGCACCTCGTCGAGCGTGAGCCAGGGGGCGGTCGCTCCGCCGACCCGTCCCTGCATGGCGCGCTTGCGGTCCTCCGGGTCGCAGACGCCAAACTCGCCGGAGACGAAACCGCGGATCGTCCCATCCGCGACCACGGGCTTCAGCCGCGACTGGGCGACGACCGGGGCCAGGGCATTCATTCCCACCGCCGTCACCGTCGGTAGCTCGGCAAGGCGCGCATCGAGACGGATGCGCGTGGCCGGGGTCTCGCGCAACAGGCGAAACAGCTCCTCGCCCATCTCGTAGCGCAGCGCATCGATCAGGAACAGGGCGGTGGTCCCGGCCGATGCCGTCAGCGGCTCCACGACCTCCCGAAACAGGGTCCGCTGCTGCAGCCGCGGCTCTGGAAGGAAGCCCGCGGACAGACACAGGGCATTGAAATCCAATGCCCAGACATCCGCCCAGTCGCGCCACAGGCCGACAACCCGGTCAAGTCGCGCCCGAATGACATCGAAGTTGGGGATCTGCGGATAGAGGAGCGCGATGCGGCGTTGCTCCAGGTGCCGGTGGGCCTGGTCGACCGCGAAACCCGCGAGACGATAGCGCTCGACGGCTGCCGCCAGGTCTTCGGCAGGCTTGAGCGTCGGCCCGGCCCGTTCGATCGCCTCGCCCAGGCGTGCCGCGGCCTGCACCAGCCTCCAGGCGGAGATCCGCGCCGGGTCCCGTTGGAGCCAGAAGTTGTCGCCTTCCACCCGAGGTTCCGCCCAGTCGAGCACCGCCTGCCAGCGATCCGCGGCCAGGGCGGCGAGGGCCGCCGAGAGGATCGTCTCCTCCTCGAAGCGGAAGGTGTCGGTGCGGCCCAAATCCTCGGCACGGGCCTGGCCCGCCTCGTCCGCAAGCCAGCCCGCGGTATCGTCCGAGATCGCCAGAGATAGAACCCCGGGTGGCGGGCGCGCAGGTGGACGCAAAGCTGCCGACAGGCATCCACCAGGGGTGCTGGCAGGCCGAGCGTCGGTTCGAGTCGCGGATCGACAGGCGGCCGATTGAGGTCGTGCACGTACTCGACGCAGAGCGCCCAGCCGGCAACGACAAAGGCGATATCGGCGGCCTTGGCCCCGGCGACCTGGGCGAAGACGGCCGGCCAGTCGGGGGGCATTCCGGTGGCCGCCTGCATGTGCTCCCAGAGCACCGATTCGTTGCCCGGATCGTCCAGCCGGTCGGCGACGGCGCCAGCGGCGAAGAGGTCGTCCACCAGCGCCGTGAGGCTCAAGCTCCGCAGGATGCCCGCGAGCTCGCCGGAGCGGGCGTCCAGACTCGCGGCCAGCCAGGCATCGGCCCCGGCCAAGCGTATTGGCGTCGTTGCCGAGAAAGGCCGCGACCCGCTCCTGGGGAACGCGGCCGACGGCCGCCTCGGCGACCAGGGTGGCCAGCGCCTTGCGGAAACGAATCCCGGCCTCGTACAGCTCCAGCAGCGGCGTGGAGCGAACGGATTCCGTGTTAAACCCCGGCAGATGAACCAGCAGGGGTGTCTTCTCCGAGCCGCTGGCCTCCGGCTCCAGGGCGAGCAGCAGCTCGAGAAAGCTGCCCCGGTAGGCGCAGACGGCATAAGGCAGCTCGCCTTCGGTCCGCAGGCGAATCAACCCATCGACAAAGCCCGCGTAGTGATCGTCCGGGTCCAGCCAGACCACGATGCCGTGTTTGCGCACAGTGGCGCGCAGCTCGGCCTCCAGCGCCGGGAGACCGGCCCCATCGGGCGATCGCTCAGGGACGAGACTTCGACCGGCTCGCTTCGGGGGCCGCATCGCGCTCAGGCGTCCGCGTCGGACGCGGCGACTGCCCCGCGGCGCCGGCCCTCGGTACATGCGGACGATCAGAGTAGTCCTCGGTCGCCTCGAACTCCGGTGCCACCCCGTTCTGCTTGACCAGGAGCGGGACGATCTTGGTGCGCACCCCCATCCCGCGGGCATCGACGTACCCATAGTCGCGGAGTACGTCGACGATCAGCGGATTGCGCGGCGAGCGCTGTCCCGCCAGCATCTTCTCGACCGTCATGGAGTTCTGCAGCGCGCCCGGGCTCTTGACCTCCAGCCGGTCCGAGTAGCGCACGACTTCGACGTCCTCGATGCGCGTCCAATCCCGATGAGCCAGGGCATTCACCAGCGCCTCCCGCAGGGCCGCCACCGGATAGTGCCACCGGCGCTCCCGCCGGACACCGTCGGACAGCTCGGCCGCCTCCTCCGAGACGAAGGGCCGCATACGCTCCATCAGCGCCTCCAGCAGACCGCCGCGCTCCAGCGCGCGACTGCCGTCTCTGGTCCGCCACAGCCCGACCAGGGGCTCGTCCAACACCGCATCGTCGGCGGCGGCGTAGTCCATGGACTCGCCATCGAAGGCCATCCAGCGCACCCCCGCCTGACGCAGCGCCCAGCGCGGGCGCCGGCCGAAGAGCACGATGCCGGCAATGGTGCAGACCGGGTCCCCGCCCGGGCGCCCGGTCATGAAGCCGAGCCCGGTCAACCGCTTCACCCAGGCATCCGCGTCCGCGGGGACATCCGGGTCGCTCAACACCTGTGCCAGGTAGTCGTGCAGCCGCTCCAGGTCCAGGTCCGCCAGCGCGGTACCCGAGACGGGCAGCAATTCGGCATGCAGCATGCCGCCGAGCGCAAAGAGCCGCGCCTGCTGCTCCCGCGATGCCTTGCGCGAGGTGCTGCCGGCGCGCACGTAGATCTCCTCGCGTCCCTGGTGACGCACCACATAAGGCTTGGCCGTACCCTGGGTGACTGAGATCACCGCCACGCGGCGCTCGGCATCGACCTGCACCGTTTCGAAGAAGGGCAGGATCATCGGGTGCACATAGCGCCCGAAGACCGTGTCCATCACCCACTCCTCCAGGTTCTCGCCGTTGGATGCCCGTGATGGTGCCGTCGTCCTCGACTCCGAGCAGGATCAGTGCCGCCCTGAAAATTGGCGAGCGCCACGACTTCTTTGGCGAGCTGCTCCGGGCGCACATCGTCGCGCTTAAATTCGACGCCGGAGCTCTCGCCGTTGGCGATCAGCTCGAGCAGCTCAGTCTTGGTCATGCTGGTAGCCGGATTTGTGCGCGGGCGATTTAACCATGAAGGACATGAAGGTCATGAAGGATCTTTCAGATAGGCAAGTGGGCCGTCTGCCCAAATGCCCGCAGATCTTATTGGGATTCGCTGCCGTCCGACTGCTCAGAAGATTCTGCGGGGAACTCGCAACGATTGGCCGCAGCGTCCGTATCCTCATCGTCGAGATCGCGACGCGCCGTCTGCAGGGCCTGCCGCGCTTTCTCCAGCAGCCGCCCAATCACAGCCGCAGGCCCTCCTGGCGAATCGAGCGAACGAGATGCGACGCGCGATACCGGCCGGGATCGTCCAGGCTTGCGAATTCGAATACCCAGGGCTGTATGTTGATACCGGTTTCCAGCAGAATCCCGTAGCCCTGCTCGATAAGAGACAGTTGCTCGCCGAGCGGATCGGTCACCTGGTCAAGGAACACGGCGACATCGGCGTCGCTGTCCGCTCTGTGATCTCCTCGCGCGCGTGACCCGAACAAGTAGACGCCCCTCAACCGATCGCCGTAGCGCTCCTGTAAGAGTGCTTTGAAGGATTCGAGGGCACGCAGAGCCGCCTGATCGACCGCCTGGGGTCGCGCGGCGGCGCGGCTCCCCAATGTCGAGCTCATCGCGGCCCGGTTGCGGGGCGGCAAAGGCTGCCGTGAGCGGTCGCGCATCAGAGGTCCTCCGGTTGCTCTTCAGGTTCATCGTCCGACCCTGTTCCGTCCGGCTCGTCCTGGCCCTCTTCCGATTCATCGGCACTCTCGATACGGCGTAACAGATCGCCATCCTCTATGAGTCTGTACAACAGGGCCTCGCGTGCAGCGACCAGCTTGGGGTTGGCCTGCTCGAAGGCGGCGCGGGCCTCGGGCTCGTCGGGGGCGCGCAGGTGGAAGTCGGCGCCTTGCTTGGCGATGACATCGAGCTCCAGTTTGCCAGCAGATTGCTCGGGGTGGTCGGTCCAGAGGCCGGGCTCCAGGATGCGCAGCTCGGGCTGGGCGGCCTTCTGCTTGCGGCGGCGGCGCAGGGCCTCCTTGGCGATCGCGGCCAGGGCCTCCTCGGGGTGGTCGGCCAGGTAGGCGCGCGCGGTGGCTCTCGTGGCCGCCATCACCCCGGTACGGGGGCTCTTCGATGCGGAAATCGGGGGCGATCTCGTCCTGGAGGCGCAGCTCCCAGGCCCAGGCGCGGGCCGGATGATAGGCCCAGAAGCAGCCGTGGGCGACGCCCAGGGACGGGTCCTGGCGGCACTTGGCGTCCACGCGCGTCGGCCAGTAGCGCATGGCCAGATGGGACCAGTCGTAGTCCTTCTTGCCCTTCGCCTCGCTGAGCTCCTTCCACCACTTCTTGGGGTCCTTCCACTGGGGCTCCAGCAGGGGCCAGAGTGCGGCGCTGTTGATCATGACGCCGTCGTCCAGGTCCGGCACATAGCGGGCGTCGCATTCCCGGGGCTGGGACTTCGGGTCCGCGGGCGGGGCGCCGCGCTCGGCGCACTGCTCCACCAAGGCGATGAAGTCGGCGAGTTCGTCGCGGGAGCGCAGGACCCGGTCGTAGCGCTTTTCGGCCGCGTCCAGCGGCGCGGCGGTCGGCGCCGTCACGGGCGGCGCGCAGATCCGCAAGCTCGCCGTCGATGCGCTTGGCGGCCGGGTGCAGATGGTCCGCCAGCAGCACCCTCAGGGTCTGGGCGTCCCAGCGGTGGATGTTGATCCAGGCGACGAAGGTCCGCCGATCCGAGGACAGGGGCCAGTGGATGGGGCGGTTCTCGTACATGCCCCGGTGGACGTCTTTGAAGAACTTGAGTCGCAGCCAGGTGCGCAGGTCCGACTTCGGGTCGACGGCCGCGCCGTGCTCGGCCCAGGCGGCGTGCAGGGGCTCGGCCGCGGGATGGCCGAGGCCGTCTTGGCGGTCGTTGGCGTCCAGGGTGCCGTCCAAGGAACAGGATGCCTGCGGCGAGGGCGGTTGGGGTCGTGGTGGTTGCGGGGTCGAGGGCGCCCTCGCCGTTGCTCGGAGTACAGGAGCGGTCAGCGGCGGCTGGGTCGAGAATTCCCTCACCCTTCGCGCCGAAGCGGCCGAGGGCCACCCCCAGGGCGAAGCTCAGGTGATCGGTGGGGGGCTCGGGGTCGTATTCTGGCTCGTAGGGCGGCAGGGGGGCGCCCTCGGGGCGGTCGACGGCGGTTTGTGCCCAGGCTTGGGCGTGGCGCCACGGGGAGGGGCCGGGGCATTTGAATTCGACGGAGGGCTCGCGGTGGGATTCGTGAATGTTCAAAAGCTTGCTTCAATAACCGCTGTGACTTCCGAGCAGCCGACGGAGAAAACCATTGGAAGTCGGTTAATGTCCCCTTGAGTGAAGTGGATTCCTGGGTTGAGACAAGATCAGCAAGTGATGAGCTACTGCAGGAATTCAAGAAACAGCAGGCGCCTGATGCGTCGATCTCCCAAGAGAGTGGTGACCCTATGCGCCGAACATGCTGGCATAATCGATGGACGCGCGCCGAGAAACTATGTGCCGATTGGGGAGAAGCAATCCCTTAGCTGAAAGTACCCATCGCGATCTGGTTTCGCCATCAGACCTCCAATTGTAAATTCCGAATAGTCTATCGCTCTGTATCTCCATGCCCCAACGTACGGACGATCAACGCGTTCGATCCAACGTCACCTTCTGCTCCCTTAACATACGGAACCCAAGAAGACGCCACGGTGATATGTCTCACTGGCTGCCTTGATAAAAGCAGCCCAACTTGAACTTCCCAGGTAAGCGGCAAAAGCGAGCATTATCTCCTGTAGTTAATCCCTTCGCCGTGCGCCGCCTACGCTACGAGCGTAGCAAATGTTTGGTATAAACGAAATTCCGAGCTGCTCCACCAATAGACCAGCGGCCACTCAGGAACGACATTCGAGCGCTAGCGGTTGAAAATCGAATCGCCCGACTTGGCAGAGTGCCGCCGCTCGTTTCCGCCGAGTCCGCTCGCTGTCACGCGAGCGGTCATCCAAGGGAGTCGGTTGCAGAGCCACGCTCTGCGCATGACGCGGGGGAAGCTTCCGAAAGACGCTGACGACCACGGACACGACCTCGTCCGGCACCTCCTCGAATGCGCCGCGATCGAAATCCCCCAGCGCCCGCAAATCGAATCGTTCCAGCAGCCAGATCCGCAGATCCTCATACTGCTTGATGAACATCCAATTGCGCATGGTCAGCAGGGCCGAGGTCCCGCCTTCCCGCGCAAGCTGAAGCCCCCGGATCAGGAAGGCGGCATAGAGGTCCGCCTTGCCCAGCGGATAGTGCCGCTTGACATACTCGGCATCCGCCATCTTGGACGTACCCTGATAGGGCGGGTTGCCGACCACCAGGTCATAGCGGCCCTCCTTCAGCATCCGCACGAAGCGCACCCCGGCGGCGAGCTGCTCGCCGTGCAGGCGAAGGCCCAGGTCTTCGCCCCGGGTGTGGTGGGCGAGGAAGGTCTCCAGGCGCTCCAGGAGGTCGGCCTTGGCCTTGTCCCGGTCGGGCGCGCGGTCCGCGGGCGTGTCGCGGCGGGGCGCCGCTCCGACGGGTGAGCCCTGGGACTCGTTCGGAGCGTCTCCGTCCAACGCCAGGTGGAGCTGGGCGGGGGGCTGGCGGCTCGCCTCGGCCTCGTGACGCGCGATGGCCTCCTCCACCGCCGCGTCGATCTTGAGCAGGCTGCCCAGATGGTCGGCGCCGGCCAGTGCCTGGATCAGGGTGTCGGTGAGCCCGGCGGGGATGCCGGTCTCGCGCTCCACCTCGCGCCTGAGCTCCACCAGGGCCGGGTCGGTCTCCGGCAGACCGGCGAGGCGGAGGTTGGAGGCCACCAGGTTGAGCCGGGCGGGACGTGCCTCCGGGCTGGTCCGCCGGGCCTTGAGCCAGAGTGCGGCGGCGGCGATCTGCACGGCGCGGGGATCGAGGTCGATGCCGTGCAGATTGTGGGTGAGGATGCGCTCGCAGATCGTGCGGTCGGACCAGCGATCTTGACCGGCCTCGCCGCGGTGACGGGCCTCCTCCCGGTAAAGTGCAAAGAGGAGATCGAAGGCGACCACCAGGAAGTGCCCGGAGCCGACGGCGGGGTCGAGGATCTTGAGGTCCCGGACCGAGTCCGGGGCCTGGGCGATGGCGTCCGCGGGGATCGGCTGGGGGACGTAGTAGGCCCAGCGGTGCTCGGCCTCGTCGTGGAGCGGCATCAGGTCGGTGAGCGAGACCTCGCCGCGCTCGCGCCGGGCGCGCCAGTCGGCGCGGCGCTCGTCGAGGACTCGGAGCAGGCCTTGTAGGTTGGGCTGAGGTACGAAGCCCAACGGGGGGCTGCCGCGGCGCCGGGGTCCGCGCCGGCTTCGGGGGATGTTGGGCTTCGTTCCTCAGCGACGTAGGGCGGAACGCCGCTAGGCGGTTCCGCCACCGGCTGAGGCGGTTCCGCCACCTGATGAGGCGTGGCAGTGGCGGATCGCCCTGCGGGCATCCGCCCTACGGGGTCCGCATCGGCCTCGGGGGATGTTGGGCTTCGTTCCTCAGCCCAACCTACGGGTTTTAGGGGTTCCGGGTCGGGATCGCCGGGGAGTGGGCGTTCGCAGTCGGCGGTCCAGCCATGCTTGCGGCACATGGCGAGCCACAAGGGACCCAGGCTGTTCTGGAGCAGCCAGTCCACCATGTAGCGCTCGGTGAACATCTGGGTCTTGCT
The DNA here is from genome assembly GCA_963780725.1 of uncultured Gammaproteobacteria bacterium. Lineage (GTDB taxonomy): Bacteria > Pseudomonadota > Gammaproteobacteria > Chromatiales > Chromatiaceae > Thiodictyon. Next base: position 726,093 of record CAWACV010000001.1, on the reverse strand, counting down.
GGCGATCTCGTGCGGCTCGACCTTGCCGCCGGCATGGAGCTTGGCGTCCAGGGCCTCGCGCTCGGGGTCGTTCCAGTACTGGTAGACCCAGCCCAGGGTCATGTCGTCGGTCCAGCAGGTGGCAAGCTCCGGCGCGTCCAGGGACTCGACCACATGGCGCAGGGTAGCGGCGCCCACGGGGATCAGGTCCGCCACGTCCACCGATCCGTAGAGCCCGGGCAGGTCCAGGGCCAGCTCCTCGAAGACGAGCTGGAGCAGGAAGGCGTAGCCCTCGCTCTCGTCGTCGCGCACCAGGGCGGGGGCGATCTCGCGAAAGTGCCGGTAGCCCTCGCTCTCCCAGCCACCGGCAAGCACCGGGACCTTGCGCAGCCCCATGCCCTCCATCAGGCGCAGGAGCACCAGGCGATTGAGCAGGGTGTAGGCGGCGCGCTTCTCGGTCTCGCGGCGGAACCGGTCCCGGTCGCGCCCGTGCCGGCCGCGAGCGGACTCGGCACGCACCTGCTCGTCCACCCAGGCATCGAGCCGCGCCCGGCGCGCGCGTGCCGCCTCGGTCAGCCCCGCATCGCGCGCTCGGATCGAGAGCCGATAGGCCGCCTCGGTGGAGCCGTGCAGGTCGTCCAGGAGCCGGGCGCGCAGCTTGCGGACGGTGCCGGACAGGGCCGACTTGGCCTCGGGGGTCATGGGCATCGAGCGGACCCCACAGCGATTCGGCTCAAACTAGCCATGACGGACATTGCACCGGCTATTTCCGTTTCAATGAAAGCACAAGGGTCAAGGGATGGGTCGGCGACGCAACGAACCCATGATGCGCATAGAAGGCCGCGGCGGCGGGCGTGAGCGCATGCACCAGCAGCCCGCGGATGCCGAGAATGGCGCTGGCGGCCTGGGCACGTTCGACCGCATCGCGCAGCAAGGCAACGCCGAGCCCCCTCCCCTGCCAGGACCGGTCGACAGCCAGCCGCCCCAGGATGGCCATCGGCACCGGGTCCGGCATGTTGCGGCGAACGCTGCCCGGCGCCTCGCCCAAGGCCAGCGCACCCGAGGCCAGGCAGTAATAGCCCACCACCGGCCCGGCCGAGCTCGCCACCGGGGCGACCGCATAGGTGCGCGAGGCGCCGCTTTGTTGATTGTTCCAGGCGCGCCGGATCAACCATTCGTCCAGCGCGGCAACGCCGCAGCAAAAGCCCTCGACACGGTGCCCCGCGCAGAGCGGTGCGGGGGCTTCGAGGTCTAGGGTCTCCATGGGCGCGGGGCCCGCATCAAGCGGTCGAAGCCTTCGCCCTCGGGGGCCTGGTCCAGAACGGCCAGAAAATGCTCATAGGTCTGCCGATCGACCCTGACCAGGGTTTGGTCGAGCAGGGCCTCCTCCGCCGCTCGCCGGGCCGCGTCGATCATGAAATCGGAGCGCGAGCGGCCCTGACTCCGGGCCGCTTGGTCGATCAGGTCGCGAATGTCTTCCCGCACCCGGAGGCTGACCGCGCGGGTGGCCGTGTCGGCGGTTGTAGCGGTTGGCTGAGACCTGGACATGGGACACCTCGCTTCGGACTGGACGCGACACCGAATATACATTGTATATCGCTTAGGGGTGTGTCCGGCGTTAGAGGATACGCACCCGCGCCCCAGCCCCGATCTGCTCCAGGAGGCGCCTGCGGATCTCCACGAGCAGGCTGTCCACCTCGGCCTCGGTCGCGACCTCGCGGTTGCGCAGGGACAGGTCCACCTTGACGACCAGGTGGCGCCGGCCTTCGCTGAGGATCTCGTCCAGATGCTCGTTCGCTGTCTCTTCGGCCTGCTGCAGGGCCAGCAGGAAGGGACCCTCCAGCGCGGCCAGGGTCGGGGCGACCGCCTCTGCGCTGGTGCTGGTCACGGCTTCTGCGATGGGGCGAAGCACGGTGTGGGACTGATCGGCGGTGAGGGTGGCGAAGCCCTCCCGGGCCCTGACCCGGGCGCGGGCCTGCTCGGCCTGCTGCTCCTGCCAGGCGAGGCGACGCTCGCGCTCGGCGGTGTAGGCGTCGCGGATGGCTACGAGGTCCGGATCGAGCGTGGCGATGTCCCGCCAGGGGCGCTCGGCGGCCAGATGGGCCTCGACCCGCTGGCTGGCGCCCTCAAGGGCGGAGTCCAGTGCGCCCACCTCGCGCAGCTGGGCGGCCCGATGGTCGCGGAGGTTTGCGGCGGCGTTGACCTGGGCGACCGCCTGCTCGGTGAGCTCGGCCTCGAAGAGGTTGACCAGCTCGATGCCGTCGCCTAAGGCGTCCAGGTGCCGCTTGACCTGCTGCACGGTGGGACGGGTCTGGCGTACTAGGCGGGTGCATTGCTCCAGGGCGTCCTGAAGGCGTTGCAGGGCCGCCGGGGTCTCCTTGGCGCCCGGCAGCCGGTTCAACTGGGCGAGCACGCCGCGCAGGCGCTGGGCCTGACTCGGGAACTGGTTGGCCACCGCGTCCGCGATGGCGTCGTCCTGGCGGTTGACCTCCAGGCGCAGGTGGCGCTCGAAGAACTTGCAGATGCGCGCCCGGGACTGGTAGCCGATGTCGTCGTCGCCGGCCGGAAAGAAGCTGGCACGGCGGAAGCCGCGCTCCTTGTCGAAGAGATCGCGCACGCCGGCATCGCGCACCGCGGTGATCTCGGGGGTGCCCTCGGGCTGGATGCGCACCTTGTTGGCGCGCAGCAGCCCGGCCACGCAGGCCTTGACGACGTTGGGGGTGTAGCCGTAGGGCGGCTGGCCGAAGTGTCCAAGGAGTGCGGTGCCGCCGAGTCCGCCCTCGGATTCGATGTACTCCTGCACCCGCTTGGGGACCACACCCCCGCAGCTCGGCTCGTAGCGGCCGTGGTCCAGATCGAGGATACCCAGCTCGCCGGTCATGAGCTTGGGCGAGGGACCGGTCAGGTCCGTTTCCAGGAGCTGCATCAGCTCGCCGGGCAGCAGGTCGGTGACGACGAAGTGCGGATAGAGCTCCGGCAGCAGACGGGTACCGGCCGCCTCCAGGGCGCTGGCGAAACCGCCGCCCAGGTCGCCGGGGGCAAGAGCGCGGCCGCGGAAATAGATGCGACCGGCCATCCAGGCGGTCGCGACCTGCGTCTGGACTTCCTTCTCCAGATCCTCGGCGCGGATCTCTTCCTGTTGGAGCAGGAGCTTGCGGGCGGCGTTGAGCGATTCCTTGCGGGGCTTGAACTTGCTCACCATGCCGCGCGAGCGTGCCAGCTCCCGTGCCTGGTCGGTCATGACCTCGGCGTCGCCGCAGATCCAGAGGATGCGCGTCTCCGACGCCGATTCGGCACTGCGTTTCACCCAGGCGCTCTCGACACGCTCCTCTGCCGGGGGGAAGCGGAAGTCCACCTGTACCACCGCGTCAGAGCGCTGATCGCCGAAGGCGAAGTCGGCGAAGGTGCGGCTGTCGGAGAACATGCCTGCCCACGGGAAGGGGCGCCCCTGGAGGCGCGGCCGGTCCGGCGTGGACAGGAGCAGCTCCAGGGCGTCCTTGACGACGGTGCCGATGGTCTCGCGAGGCACAGGGATGTCCCGACGCTCCCGCTCCCACTCTTCGCCGGCCGTGGACTGGATCTTGTAGCCGTTCTTCTCCGAGTACCCGAGCAGGTTGCGACGGCGCAGGGTCCTCCAGCGCCTGTGCGATCTCGGCGACCTGGCTGCCCCGATCGACCCGGTCGTAGAGGCACTGGGCGACCAGCCGGGCGTCGGTCGGTTGGACGTCCTGGATCAGCTCCAGCAGGGCGACGGCCTTGGCGGCCCGCACCAACAGGCCCTCGGCGTCGTCGGCGCATTGGCTCAGGACGACGCGCCATGCTGGCCTGGACGTCCGAGTCGAGGGCGGTGTGCTGGACCTCGTAGATCTGGTCGAGGGTGACCAGATGACCCTGGGGCAGCTCCGCCAGCTGCTGGTCGCGGAACAGCTCGCCGAGCAGCTGGAGCAGGCCGCGGATGGCCTGGTCGTCGCCCTGCACGCGGCGGGACCGGCGTGCGCAGGGCGCTGGTGATCTGGAGGATCAGGTCGATGTGCCCCGGCAGCATCGGGTAGACCTCGACCAGCTCCTCGACGGTGACCGACTCGCAGCCGTAGGCGAAGAGCTTGAGGTCGGCGCGATGGGCGTCGAACAGGCGGCGCAGCGCGGCGTCGGCCTCGGGGGTCTTCTGCAGCAGGCGCTTGTGGACGACGTCGCGGATGTTGGTGGCGGCCAGGTGGACCCGCAGCTTCGGCGGGAAGCGGTCCTTGGCCCAGATCAGGAACGACTGGTCGGCCTCCTCGTCGAGCTTCTGCTGGCCGAGGGCCAGGAGCCAGACGCGCCCCTTGAGCGAGGCCCCCAGCGCGGTGGCGAAGGCGCGCAGCCGGTCGACCCGGTCCTTGCTGGAGAGGACGTACTGCGACACCTCGTCGACGACCAGGAACAGGGTGGCGTTGGGGCGGCGGAAGCGCAGCATGTCGCCGATGGCGCGCGACGGCTTCTTCCGGCGACTCGCTGCGGGCATGGGTGCCCGCGCGGCTCGCGAACCAGCTCATGGGGTCGGTGTAGTGCTCGGGGAACAGCCGGGACATCACCAGAGAGAAGTCCTCCTCGGCGAAGGACCGTTCCTTGACCGTCTCCCAGGGCTCGCCGAGGGTTTCCCGGGCGACGCGCTCGAAGCGGGCCCATTCCCCGTCCCGTTCCAGGGTCAGCTCGAAGTCCGCCACCAGCGGGTCGGTCGGGCAGTAGCCCAGGCGCCGCTGGAGCTGGCGGATGACGGTCGAGTGGACCTGCTCGTTGTCGCGGGCCACGCTGCCGACGTCGAACACCACGGCGATGGGGTCGATCTTGCGGCGAAGCGCCGCCCAGGCTTCGCGCAGCTCGGCGGCCCGCGGCGAGGTGTCGCGGCGCAGCCAGGCCTCGGCGAGCGAGCTGCCGTCCGGGAGGGCCACGCCGTCCAGGGCGAGACCGAGGAGCTTGGCGAAGCTGGACTTGCCCGAGCCGTAGAAGCCGGAGATCCAGACGTTGGGCAGGTCGGGTCCGCCGGGCCTGTCCAGCTCGGCGGCGATGGCCTTGAGCAGGCGGACGTATTGCTCGTGGATTCCGTTGGGGACACGGCGGTGGTTGGGGTGCGTCTCCGGCCAGCCGCCGGTGACGATGTACTCGCCGACCTCGGCGGCGAGCTTCTCGGGGCTTTGCTCGTGGAAATAGACGACGGGCGGGATATCGCGGGTGACGTCGGAGACGAACAGGTCGCGGATCGGGGGCGAGTCCTTCATGCGTAAATCCTGGGCCGGTAGTCGTTGTCCGAGTTGAGCTGGCCCATGAACGAGAGCCCGGTGGGCCCGACGCGATTGCCGGGGTAGAGCAGCACCACGGGCACATTGCCGGTCTTGCCGTCCAGATGACGAAGCAGTGCGGAAGAGCGGAAGAACGGATAGAGGGAGCCCGCGCGGCCGATCAGGGCCAGGGTGCGCTCGATGCGGTCCGGGTTGGCCTGGGCGAAGTCCCGGACGATGCGGCTGCAATCGGCCGAGATGCCGGCCGGGCCTTCGATGAGTGGACCGAGCTTGGTCTTCAGGTAGGAGAGGCCCCGCTCGCGGCCTTGGGCCGCAGTCGACCGTTCCCGCTCGATCACGCGCTCGATCCAATCCCCGCCTTGGGCACGGATGCGGTCGAAGAGCAGTCGCTGCAGACTGATGGACAAGACCACCCAGCCGTTCGCGATCAGGTCGGTCGAGAGCCGGCGCACCTCGCCGCGCAGCTTGAATTCGTCGCTGGGTGCATAGCGAAGAATCGCGAAGCGGTAGTTGCGCATGGTGCTGATGCGTGGGCCGTCCTCGTGGATCAGGTCCTGCCGGAGCGCAACGAAGGCCTCCTCAAGGGACGTTCGGTCGAAGAGGGACGGGGTCATCGGGAGCCGCCAGCGCCAGCGGCGACCCTGGCTGAGGCGTCGGTTGAGACCCCGCTGGCCACGGCGCCTGGCGCGAATTGGGCCTCGGACCAGGCAGCGAGATCGGGATAGACCCAGCCGAAGTCGATCAGGTCGCCCTGGCGGCGGAAGCGCAGGCCAGGGAGGGTTTTCAGGCGTTGCTCGAGCTCCGATCCGGCGAGCCCCAGGGACGCCAGATAGGGGTTGGCGAGCAAGGTGCCCTCGATCCGGACGCTGCGCAGCAGATACAGCAGGTAGACCAGGGAGAGGTCGTCGACCCTTGGTACGACCAGGGGACGGGGGTCGCGAATCGCGCCGATCAGCCCCGCAGCTAATGCCGAGGACAGGAGCTTGCTGGCGAACTGGACCTTGGTGGACATGTTCCAGCGCCGGGCGTCCTGCTCGGACACCCATGTCACCACCGGCCCGTGACTGACCTCGGCCGGCAGGCGCTGGCGGCGCTCCACCAGGTAGTCGCCGGTGAAGCGACGGTACAGGGGGTCGGACAGTTGCAGGTGCCAGTGGCAGACCAGTCGCCGCGCGCGGGGATCCATGTCGCCCCAGGCGCCGAGGGCTTGGAGTGCGAAGGGGAACGCATCGAATCGCGCGCGGAAATTGGCGAGCAGGATGCCGGTCCGTTCCAGGCTGCGGGCGCCGAACCAGAAACGCTCGTGCGCCAGCCGGGCGGTGACCGCGCCGGGGCTTTCGGACATCCGGCGCCAGTAGGCGCGCGAATGCTCGACCTCCAGGGTGCACTTGAGGAGGCGGGTGTGCAGGGCGACGCATTCCCGGGCGGGGTCGGTCACGCCGGTCTCCGATAGTGCGGAAGGGGATAGTGCTCGGCGAGCGGATTGAGCGCACCGAGCAGCTGCCGGACACGTCGATCCAGGCCCTCCGGGGGCGGACCTTTGATCCGGCGGCCAACCGGCATCCCCTCGGTGTCGGGCGCGTCGAAGCCTTCGAGCCATAGGGCGAAGCGTTCCCTGTCCCAGGAATCGTGGATCACGTCTCGCAGGCCGGGCAGCACGTCGCGTGGGGCAAGCCCCGTGCGCTTGCACTCCCGCAGCCGCTCCTCGACCCGCTCGTCGATGGCAAAGCCTTGGGCGAATAGGGTCAGGACGGCGTCCGGGTCTCGGTCTTTCGCGCGAAAGGCGGCGTCACAGCGGATCGCCGCAGCGCGGGCGGCCTGCAGCGTGGCCCAGGCCCAGGTCTCGGGCAGCAGGCGCTGGAACAGGTCTTCTCCCCCCAGCTCGCCGGTCAGGTCGCTGTCCCACCATCCCAGCCGCCGCGGATCGCCCTTTTCTCCAGCCCAGGCAACGGCAAGCTGGGCCGTCAAGAGTCCGTCCAGATCGGAAGGGGGCACGACGACATGCCGTTCCGGGGGCTGCGAATCGAGCGGCGGTGCTTCTGTGTCGGCCATGGCGCGGTCAAAGCTCCCTATCGGGGGCAGCGGCGATGTGCTGCGCTAGCTCCTCGATCCGGCAGCCGAAGAATGCACAGAGCTTGTCCAGATTGTCGGTGGTGCAGTTATAGCCCGTCCTGTTGGAGACCTTGGACAAGGTCGTCCGGTGGATTCCGGTCGACTTGGCGATCTCGTCCAGGGTAACGCGCCGTTTCTCCCGAAACTCCAGATCGGAGATTCTCTCTTTCAGGAAGAATCGGATCATCGCTGTCCTCCGTGGCCCGTCGCCGTCTCGGCGCCTGCGCTGGTCGTGTCGCTGGCATTCTACAAATGATGCCGATAGGCATCAAAGCCCGATGATGCAACCGTTCCACACCGCTTTGCGATCGATCCCGGATGGCCTCCATCAGCCGCAGGTCAATCTGGCGCACTCGGACACTACGGATCGCCCGACGGGACTTCGCGCGCGTCGGACATCCCCCGCCGCAGGGCATCGGCGCCGAATCGCGCCCGGATCCGGTCGAGCGTCGCCGCGAGGCGCCGCTCGCGCGCGTTGTCGACGGGGCGCTGGGCACCGGAGTCGAACAAGTCGGGTTGGACCGAGTCCGGGGCACCCAGATCCGCGATCCCCAGACCGATCAGGCGCACCGGCATCCCCTCCCAGCGACCGGCCTCGTAGAGCGACCAGGCCGCGGCGAAGAGGGTGCGGCCGTCGTCGCTGCGACGGTCGAGCCGCCGCTGACGGGTATGGGTCTCGAAGCCGCCGAAGCGAATCTTCAGGGTCAGGGTCCGCCCGGCGAGCCCCTCCTGCCGGGCCGCGGCGGCGACCTCGGCCGCCAGGTCGCGCAAGGTGCCGCGCAGCACCGCGGGGTCGGCGACATCCTGTGCGAAGGTGGTTTCCTTCGAGAGCGACTTGCGTGGACGTGGGTCGCCGACCCGGTCGGAGGCGATCCCGCGCGCCTGTTGGTGCAGACTGGTGGCGACGCGGGCCCCCAACTGGGCCTGGAGCTGCGCCAGCGACCAATGGCGCAGGTCCGCCACGGTGCGCAGTCCCAACCGCTCCAGCCGGGGCAGGGTTCGGGGGCCGACGCCGCGCAGGACGCCGACCGGCTGGGGACCAAGAAAGTCCAGGACCTCCTCCGGGGGGACGACGACCAAGCCGTCTGGCTTGCCGAAATCCGAGGCGATCTTGGCCACCAGCCGGTTCGGGCCGATGCCCACCGAGGCGGTCAGCCCGACCGCGGCATGGATGGCGTCTTTGATCCGCCGACCGACGGTCTCCAGCGGGCCGATCAGGAGTCCCAGCCCGCTGACGTCCAGAAAGGCCTCGTCGATGGAGATCGGCTCCACCACCGGGGCATAGGCGGCCATGACGGCCTGAATCCGGCGGGCGACTTCGCGGTAATGCGCCATGCGCGGGCGCAGATAGACCGCATCCGGACAACGGCGGTGGGCCTCGGCGATCGGCATGGCCGAGCGGATGCCGAAGCGCCGTGCCTCGTAGGAGCAGGTGGCTACCACCCCGCGCCCGCCGGGCTGAGCGCCAACCACCACGGGCCGGCCGCGCAGCGCGGGGTCGTCGCGTTGCTCCACGGCGGCGTAGAAGGCGTCCATGTCCAGGTGCATGATCCAGCGCGGGGTCCCGATGCTCATGGCAGTAGGGTTCGACAAGGAATGGCTGGGCAAGGCTAACACGCGCATCGGCGGTGCCCGGCAACGACCGGGGCTGGCATCGACCAGGGTGCGCAAGCCTTCGGGCCCGCGAGGAGCCCGGTCGACGACCGCCAAGCGCTCGGCCGTAGTCTATGGTTCCTGTCGACCACCGACAGACTTGGGTGGTCGCGGTGTCCCGTCAGGCTTTCCACTGCTTTACGTTTTTCTTCAACGGACACGACATGACCGCCCACATCGTCCGACTTGGCAGTCCGCGCCAGCCCGGGGAAGGTCTCCGGATTGGGACGGTCCGACGTCCTCCGCGCGGCGTTCCGAAGGCCGAGTACGCCAGCCGCGACATCTATGACGTGTGGTTTCCCAACCTCGCGCCGAGCGAAGCCCTATTGAAAGAAAGCTCGCTGGACGACGAGCGGTCCTGGAAGACCTTCCGGCGACGCTTCCTCGCGGAGATGAAGGCACCGGCGGCGCGCCGTACGCTGGACTTGCTGGCCGCGTTGTCGCATCGCACCGACTTCGCCGTCGGTTGCTACTGCGAAGACGAAGCGCGCTGCCATCGGTCCCTCCTGCGCGAGCTGCTCGAGCAACGCGGGGCCGACATCGCCTGAGTCGGCCAGAGGCGACCGACTCGCTCCGTCCGTCAGGGGAATCCCCAACCTCTCGCCGACGCCGACCAAGCGGTCGAGCTTCAGCCGCGCGACTTCGCCGCCACGCCCTGCGCTCGGCACGACAGGCCACCGCCCAGGTCATGGAGCGATTGAATGGCCTCAAGCGCACGCTGTCCAAGGACACGCTGGGCCGTCTCGAAGAGCTCGCTTTCTTCGAACCGGATATGATCGGCGAGCAACCGAGCGAAAGCGGCCAGGTTCTCGGGACCGCCCGCATCGATCAGCGCGCGCATGGCGCGCGGTGCTCGGCCAGGGTGCGCTCGACCAGCATCGCCTCGCCCGCCTCCTGCATCGCCGGCAAGAGGCCGCGCTCCTCAAGCTGGAAATGGGGCTCCAGCTCGTCGGCAAACCTTTGCCTGATCTCGGCCCACGCGACTTGGGGCGTATCGAGCTCCTCGCGCGCCCTACGCGCGATGACCAAGCCGATGTGATGCTCGCTCGAAAGCCGCCTGAGCGCATCTAATCGCTTCATAAACCCGGTCTCCACCGCCAGGAGCCGACCGGTGGACCGCCCTTTCCTGCGGCGCCGTCGCTGCTCGGGTAATCCTCGACGCCAGGCACGACCCCAACCGTCGCCAGTCATCCTCGCCGAAGCGAACGGCGTCGACACGCCCCTCTCGGACGGTTAAGTTGGATGTCTCAGAGTCCGAGGCCGGACGCCGCGACCGCTGCGCAATCCGGGTCTTGACATCTAAGGGCTGAAACGCGTTGGCGTCAGGCCCGACAAGTTGCCGAGGGTCTATCGCTGCAATGTCGGAACAGGACCTCCTGAAGGAGCTACACCTCGACCGCGAGGCCCGAGAGGGCGGCGGGCGGCATTGGCCGCGTTGGCTCCTGTTGGCCCTCGCGTTGGGCGGACTCGGAGTCGGCGGGTACTTGGCCCTGTCCGGCCGGACACTGACGGTCGCGACCGCCTTGGCCGAAGCACCGGGCGCCGGGACGACCACCGTGCTGGATGCCACCGGCTATGTAATCGCCCGGCGTCAAGCCACAGTGTCGAGCAAGATCTCGGGCAAGCTCGCCGAAGTCCTGATCGAGGAGGGCGTTCGCGTCGACGCCGGTCAGGTGCTCGCGCGCCTGGACGACACGGATGCCAAGGCACAGCTCGATCTGGTGCAGGCGCGTCTGTCGGCGGCCCGATCCCAGCTCGACCAGATCCGGATCCAGCTGGAGCAGGCCCAGCGCGACCTCAAGCGGCAGGAAGGACTAGGCGCCAGGAAACTCACCTCCGAAGAGGCGTTGGAGAACGCGCGCACCCAGGTCGAAAGCCTGTCCGCCCAGCTCGAGGCCCAGCGCAGTCAGGTGCGGGTGGCAGAGGCCGAGCGGCAGGTCGCCCAGGTCGCCTATGACAACACCATCGTCCGCGCGCCCTTCACGGGGGTGGTGGTGGCGAAGGCGGCCCAGCTCGGCGAGATCGTGTCGCCCATGTCCGCCGGCGGCGGCTTCACCCGCACCGGCATCGGAACCATCGTCGACATGGACTCGCTGGAGATCGAGGTCGACGTGAACGAGTCATTCATCAACCGGGTCAAGCCGGATCAACCGGTACAGGCGGTGCTGGATGCCTATCCGGATTGGAAGATCCCGGCCTCGGTGATCGCCATCATCCCAACGGCGGACCGGAGCAAGGCGACCGTCAAGGTCCGCATCGCGATCGCGCAGAAGGATCCGCGCCTGCTTCCGGAGATGGGAGTGCGGGTGTCCTTCCTGGAGGATGCCTCGACCGGGTCCGCTCTGGCCAGGGAGGGGGTGCTGGTGCCGACGAGCGCGATCGTCGAGCGCAATGACGACAGCCTGGTCTTCGTACTGGATGGCGACCGCGTGCGCGAGCGCCGCATCGTGTTGGGCGAGGTTATCGGCGATCGGCGTCAGGTCACCAAAGGACTGGCGGCAGGGGATCGAGTGGTGCGCGACCCGCCGCCGGGCCTGAAGGACGGTGCGCGCGTGGTCGCGCGCGAGGGCGCCTAGCCAATGACTGGACCGGCACCGATCCAGGACGCGCCGCAAACCGCGCCCCTGGTCGCCATCCGCGGCGTGAGCAAAGTCTACGAGCGGGGCCGGGAGCGGATCGAGGTCCTGCACCATGTCGACCTGGACATCCCGAAGGGCGATTTCCTCGCGTTGATGGGGCCGTCCGGCTCCGGCAAGAGCACCCTGCTCAATATGATCGCCGGCCTGGACGTGCCCACCGAGGGCTCCCTGAGTGTGGCCGGCCGGCGAATCGAGCGCCTGTCCGCCACCGAGCTGGCCCGCTGGCGGGCGGCCAATGTCGGTTTCGTCTTCCAGTTCTACAACCTGTTGCCGGCACTCTCGGCCCAGAAAAACGTCGAATTGCCCTTGCTTCTGACCCGGCTGTCCGCCGCCCGACGCCGCCGCCATGCCTCCATCGCGCTGGAGCTGGTAGGCTTAAGCGACCGCGCCACCCACAAGCCCAACGAGCTCTCCGGCGGCCAGCAGCAGCGGGTCGCCATCGCACGCGCGATCGTCTCGGACCCGACGCTCCTGGTCTGCGACGAGCCGACCGGCGATCTCGACCGTCACTCCGCCGAGGAGGTGCTGACTTTGCTGCAGCGGCTGAACCGCGAGTTCGGCAAGACCATGATCATGGTGACCCACGACCCCAAAGCGGCGGAGTTCGCGCGGCGCACGCTCCACTTGGATAAGGGAACTTTGGTCGAGCAGGTTGACGCGGCTGCGTCGCACGAATAAGTGAAATACCTGCCCCTGCTGTTCGCCGCACTCCTGCGCAAAAAGGTGCGCACTCTGCTGACGCTGCTCTCCGTGGCGGCCGCCTTTGCCTTGTTCGGCATGCTGGACGCCGTCAGGGTGGCCTTCGATTCGCCCCAGAGCATGGTCGGCATCGACCGCCTGATCACCTCGTCGCGCCTGTCGCTGATCCAACCCCTGCCCTTTGCGGATCTGACCCGTATCCAGTCGGTGCCCGGGGTCAAGGCCGTCACTTATGCAAGCTGGTTCGGAGGCATTTACCAGGATCCCAAGAACTTCTTTCCGAATTTCCCGGTCGAGCCTGCAAGCTATCTCGACATGCACCCCGAGCTCGTATTGCCCAGGGCGCAGCGTCAGGCGTTCCTGAGCACCCGCACCGGGGCCGTCGTCGGTCGGTCTCTTGCGGACCGGTTCGGCTGGAAGATCGGCGACAAGATCCCGCTCAAGCCAACGATCTTTCCCAATCGCGACGGTAGCGCGGTCTGGACCTTCGATCTTGTCGGCATCTTTCACGCGGCGGAGCCGGAGCTGCGGGCCTCCGAAAAGCAGATGCTGTTTCACCACGATTATTTCGACGAGGGACGTACCGCGGGTCAGGGCACAGTCGGCTGGTACATCGAGCGGGTGACCGACCCCGCCCACGCCGACCGGGTCGCCCAGGCGATCGATCGCCAATTCGCCAACTCGGCCTCCGAGACCCGGACCCAGAGCGAGCGCGAGTTCCAGCTCTCCTTCGCCAAGCAGATCGGCGACATCGGGCTGATCGTCAAGGCGATCATGGGGGCCGTCTTCTTTACCCTGGTGCTGCTCACCGGCAATACCATGGCGCAGTCGATCCGCGAGCGCATTCCGGAGCTGGCGGTGCTCAAGACCATCGGATTCGCGAACCGGGCAGTGCTCTTGCTGGTGCTGGCGGAGGCCGTCCTGCTGCTCCTGATCGGCGGTCTGCTGGGCATGGGGATGGCGCGACTATCCCTGCCGGCCATTCGCGCGGCCACGTCCGGTCAGTTCGATCTGACCATGCAGACGCAGACCTGGGTCCTCGGTCTTGGGCTCATGGCCGCCATCGGGGTCGCGGTCGGGTTGCCGCCGGCACTCAAGGCGATGCGCCTGAGCATCGTCGATGCCTTGGCCGGTCGCTGAGCCGGTCGAGCCTGCGAGCACCCTGTCTCGGCCCAGCCGCGCCATGAATCTCTTCAAGCGTCTGTCGCGTCGTCTGCTCCCGATGCTGGCCATCGTGGTTGGCGGTGCCGTCTGGATCGCGCAACCGCTTGTCATGGCAATATTGTGGGTGCTGTTGGTTGCTTGGCTGCTCCTGACCCAAGGCGGGCGCCAATCGCTTGCGATCGCCTGGGTCGGACTCGCCACGGTTCCCGATCGGCTGGGCGCCACCTCTGTCGTGGTGGTAGGCATCGCAGGGGTCGTGGGCGTGCTGGTGGCGCTCCAGGCGATGGCGGCGGGTTTCGAAGCGACACTCGACGCGGCCGGCCGCGACGACACCGTCCTGGTCCTGCGTGCCGGGGCCAATGCCGAGCTGTCCTCGGCATTGGATCGACCCGCGACCGCGCTGATCGCCCAAGCGCCGGGGATCGCCCGCGACGCGCGCGATGTCCCCATCGCATCGGCCGAGATCATCGTGGTGGCCAACGTCCCGAAACGCGCCACGGGTACGGATGCCAACCTGGAGGTCCGCGGCGTCGGCCCTGCCGTCTGGGCACTACGCCCGCAGGTCCGTCTGTCGAGCGGCCGGTCCTTTAGCCCCGGTCGGCGCGAGCTGATCGTGGGAGAAGGCGCCTTGCGTCAGTTCCGTGGACTGGAGCTCGGCAGCCGTCTGAACCTGAACAATCAGGATTGGCAGATCGTCGGCGTCTTTGCGTCCGGCGATGCACACGAGTCCGAGGTGTGGGGCGATGCCGAATCCCTGATGGCCGCGTACCGGCGCAATGGGTTTCAATCTGTCGCCGCGCGCTTAACGGCGCCCGAGTCCATCGGACCGCTGCGTGCCGCCCTCGCGGCCGACCCACGTCTGCGGGTGGACGTGGAGACGACGCGCTCATACTACAGCAAACAGTCGGAGCGCCTCACCAAAGTCATTCGCGGCATCGGTACCGGCGTAGCCGTCATCATGGCCTTGGGCGCCGTTTTCGGCGCACTCAACACCATGTATGCGGCCGTCGCCAATCGGGCACGCGAGATTGCCACTCTGCGTGCGCTCGGATTCACCGCGGTGCCGGTGGTGGTCGCGGTGATGCTTGAAACCATGACCCTCGCCCTCGTCGGCGGGGTCTTGGGGGCTGGCATCGCCTGGGCCTTGTTCAACGGCTTTACCGTTTCGACCCTGGGGTCCAATTTCAGCCAGGTCGTGTTCCAGTTTCAGGTGACCCCGGAGCTCATGCTGCGGGGGCTGCAATGGGCGCTGGGCATCGGCTTCGTCGGCGGGCTCTTTCCGGCACTGCGCGCCGCAACCCTGGCCGTGACCATGGCGTTGCGCGAGTCCTGATCCAGGTCACCCGCCGCAGCGAATCGACCCGGAGACGATTCCGAGGATCTGCAGCTCGGCGCCATGGCCGGATTGGCCGGCTGCAGCCGGATCCCGTCCGCCTCGACGTAGAATCGTTTGAGGGTCACGCGCTCGCCGTTGATCACCGGTTCTTCGTGCGCATGCGCGCGCAGAAACGGCGACAGGCACCGACCGACACCCTGCACCGCCGGATCGCGGGTCCTCAGGGCTTGATATCCAGTACCGGCGTGTCCGCAAAGGCGTCGATGTCGTCGATCTCGATGACGGAGCCCTGCACCAACAGCACCCGGCAGCGGCTCAGCGCGATCGGGTTCGGCCGCACCGGCGCCCGAGTCGCGAACACCCCGCGCAGCGGGTTGTCCGGATCGCCATGCGGATGCACCTGCAAGATTGCGCGCCGTTCCGGCGTGTCGTTACGGTCGAACCAGTACAGCACCCAGATCGACTCCAGGGCATCGACCCCGAGCAGCCCCGGACCGTAGCGGTCGTCCAGCTCGATCGTCGTCCGGCCGTCGGCCTTGCGCACCCAGCCGATAGGGCGGACCAGGTACGCCGGCCCCGATTCGGGCTCCGGCCGCGCGGCGACTGAGCCGGACATGGCGAGCCACACGGTCAGCGGCAGAATAGACCCTGCAATGCGTGTCATCGCCCCCTCGCGCCAAGACTCGGCGGCCACGGCAACCGCCACTGAAGCCTAGTCGAGCGCCTTCCCGCTCGCCCGCCGTACCCCCGTGTTTGCGACGGGCATCCGAACCCGTCGGCAGAGAGGAATCCTATCGCTGCCCCGCCGAACGATTCGCGTCGCTTCCCCGCCTACGGCAGCGCCGGCAATACCCCACCCCACGCCTCGCCCTCCGCATCCATCCGCAACTGTTCGCTGTCCAACCCATCCGAGCGCTCGACGCTGCGCTGGGCCGCGTTCGCCCGCTGCCCGTCGACCCCAAAGTCGCTGCCGACGCCGGTCAGTGCGTCGATCCCCAGGGTGTCCAGGGTGGGGAAATGCCCGGTCTGCACCAGAATCGCCAGCCACTCGTCGAGGTTCACCCGGCTCCAGTCGACCCGACCGAAGTCCGCCGCGTCGATCCCGGTGCAGTCCGGGCCCTTGGGACTCCCCCACCCGCGTCCCAGCTGCGGGCGGATCTGCTCGTTCAGGATGCGGGCGAGCGGGGTGTTGAAGCAGCAATAGGCGTCGCGCTTTTCGATGCAAATGCCCAAGACCTTGCTGCGGCAGTAACCGCCGACCGCGGTGCAGGACTTGAGCTCCCGTTTGGCCCCCAGCTCGAATTCCTCCTGCTCGCAGGTCCAGATCAGCTTGATCAGGATCATCGCGACCTGATAGATCGTGTAGGCCCACATGACGACGCTGAGCAGGCTCCCGATCAGGGGCGCGAACGCCACGCCCCCCTGGGCGGCCACCCCGTTGGTCACCGCGGCCCCCGCCCCGTCCGCTGCGACGAACAGCGCGTTGGCTGCGGCCTCGCCGAAGACCTGCGCCGTCCACTCCGCGGTCTGCATCATCAGACGCTTGGTGACCTCCGCGAGTCCGGTCTTCAGCGCCGCCTCCGTGGCGCGGCGGTCGTCTTTCCCATCAGCGTGTTGGCGGCCGAGGAAAACGCCTGGGTCACCGCGCTGTAGGTCTCCGCAATGGGACCGCGCAGGGTCTCCCAGGCGCCGCGCACGGCGCTGCCGCTGTCGAGTCCCATGAGCGCGTTGTCGAGCTTCATGGTCGCGAACACCAGGGTCAGATAGTCCCCCAGCGAGGCGTTGCCCGGGGTCTTGCAACAATTGACGATGCGGTCGGGTTGTTCCCCTCGTTGAACGGGCATTGCGCGTTGCCCTGGGGATCGGTCCAGCACGCCATCTGTCCGCGGTTGAAGCCGGAGCAGTCGGCGGACACGTCGATCCGGGTGCAGAACGGGCTCTGGCCGGGGATCGGCGACGGCTGAAGCTCCCCCGAACACACCGGTGCGCCTGCACCCGCATAACAGCCGTTGGCGTCGAGCGGCGGGGCACCGCCGCAGGTGACGCTGCCCTGGCAGAAGCCCCCGTTCGCCGCCAAGGCGTTGGCCATCGCGACGCACTGGGGGTTGTCCGACCAGCCTCGGTCTTCCACGACGGGGGCGTGCCGCAGCGTGACGACCACGGTGTAGGCGCGCGAGGCGCGCCACCAGTCCTTGGGACCCGAGGTGCGGAAGGCGTAGTCGTTGCCGACCGCGAACGATGCGCCGTCCCGCAGCTGGGCCGTCCAGTCCATGTCGATCCCGGGACGGTCGACGAAATCGAACGAATCCGCGCTCGAATCCGCATACGCATAGCCGTCGAACGCGACGGTATAACGCTCGGTATAGCGGTCGATCCGAAACCCGAAGGAGGGGGTGCCGGCCGGCGCGACGGAGACCGACGCGGCAGTCACCCGACTGCTGTCGCTCGCCGTGAAGCCGAAGGTCTGCGGCGCGGCATAGGCCGGATAGTACTTCCCCATCTTTTCGTGCGGCGTGTCCGCGTGGACATAGACCACCTGGGTACAGCCGCTCCCGCAGGACTGCACCGTCGCCCCGCCCCAGGCGGAGACCAGGGACAGGATGGTGTAGTCGTGGAACAGCGAACAGAAGCCGCCGCGGTCCGCCAGGCGGTCGCAGGTCCGATACTTGGGGACATGGACCGACCGTTCGCCGTGCTTGAAGGTCGTCTCGAGCGAGCAATCGGCGAAGGTCCGGGCGATCTCCGCGAAGTTGGCAAGCGTGTCGTCGGTCTGGGACCACAGGGGATCCTGGCGCATATCCGGGCGGGAGCGGTCGACGGTCGCACGCAGCGCGCGGTAGGCGTCTCCGGTCGCGGAATCCTCGTTCGGGAGGCGCGTTTGCGCATTCTGACCCTGGATCAGGGTCCCTGCGTCGTTGCCCAAGAAAGCGCCGAAATCGCCGGCGGTGCCGTTCTGCGCCCCGGGAAACAGCGCGCCGAACGACAGGTCTCCGCCGGGATCGCCGGGGAACAGGCTCAGGGTGCTACCGCTCGCCGTCGGGACGGCGAAGGTTGCACGAGCCTGCGTACCGGCAGCCTGGCCAGCCTGCGCCGCCGCCTGCATGGCATCGCCCCACACCAGCGCCCAGGGCACCCAAGCGACGGCGACGCTTAAGACACCGGCGAGGGCCCGGGTCCCCCAGCCCCGTTCAGAAGACCGAGACGCAGCAGTCGTTCCAGCGCCACAGCAGATACAGATGGTGCTCGCCCGGACCCGGGATGCTGCGCCACTCGCCCCAGCGGAAGGTGCTCTCGCCGATGGCGTGGGCGCGTTGGGTCTCCGGCAGCGGATAGAACATCGAGAGCTTGTACTGGCTCTTTTTTATAAACGGATCGATGGGGGCATCGCAGACAGCATCCGACCCCATGGTGCGGCGCGCCAACCCCGGGCGGTGCAGGGCCGCAAGCGAACGGGCGGCGTCGAGACTGGTCTCGCGCGGCAGGGAGCCCAGACTGGGCTGCACGCCGGTGAAGGGGTAGAGATGGCCCCAGGTCCCCGCGCACCAGAACAACGCGACGATGGGTGCCCCGGCGGTCGCCGCGGCGCCGTCCGCCAGACAGGCGGCGAGCGCCACCGGGTTGGCCAACCAAGCCGCTTCCGGGTTGACGAAGAACGCCAGCTCCGAGCTGTTCCAGGTCGGGTCCAGCTCGGAGAGGTAGAGGATGTCGAAGTCCATCAAGGCGTCGGCGTTGCAGCGGTCCTCGAAGAACAGATCGAGCAGGATCAGCAACGGGAAGGCGTACCAGTGGTAGTGGTGGAAGGCGATGTCGTCGGTGTGGTAGGCGCCCTTGCCCTCGGTCCCGAGCAGCCGCCGGCTGCCGAGCGGAAGGCGGATGCCCCCGAGCGACGGGGCGCAGCCGGGGGCGGCGGTCAGCTCCACGATCCTGGCCGGCTCCCATATCCCGACCGTGAGCCCTGGGTGCGGAACGCCCGCGTTGTCCGGGCAGGCGCACAGCGGTTGGTTGGAGGCCCCCGTCGGCACCTGTCCGCCGCCGATCGGCATCCCGGCGATGCGAACCGGGAACAGGCAGGCCCGGCAGATATCGGTGATCAGCTTGCCGGAGAAGAGTTGGGCGTCGGGGCAGCCGGGGTCGGCGGCGCGCGCCGTGGCGCACGCGACGACCAGGTAGAGCGCCAGGCACGCGATCCGCAGCGATCGCCCCCGACCGCCCGAACCTGGCACATCCCGGTGGCCGACCATCAGCGCACCTCCGGCCCGCGCTCGGGCGGGAACTCGCGCACCAGGAACACCCGCCCCTGCGCCTCGACCCTGGCCGGGACCCGCTCCAGGGCGAAACGGGCACGCACGTCGGGCGTGAGCAGATAGACCGGGGCGTCCAGGCGGTCCTCGACCGCGCGCAGGCCGTCCCAGCCTTGGGTACGGTCGAACCCGGAGGCCAGATACAGGGGACGCGGCCCGGCGGTCTCGCCCAGACGGTGCGCGGTCGCGACCTGGCCGGGGTCGGCGGCATCGAAGACGATCAGGCGTTGCGTGAAGGAGATGCGCCAGCGGGTTCGCGGTCTGGCCAGCCTGGATTAGCGTGGTACCGTCCGGCAGGGCTAGGTCGGCGCCGGCCGTGATTGTGGGGTCGACGGTGCGCTCGCGGGCTTGCGTTGCTGGCGGGAGGGTCTCGAAAGCGGCGCGTTGCCAGAAGCGACCGATTGCCGCCTCGCGCAGGGCGCCG
The DNA here is from genome assembly GCA_963780725.1 of uncultured Gammaproteobacteria bacterium. Lineage (GTDB taxonomy): Bacteria > Pseudomonadota > Gammaproteobacteria > Chromatiales > Chromatiaceae > Thiodictyon. Next base: position 706,510 of record CAWACV010000001.1, on the reverse strand, counting down.
AGGTCGAGCGCGGCCAGCCGCCGTTGCAATTCTTCGATCAGATCCGGCTCGCCGACGGCGACCACGGGGCCGCGCACCCCCAAGTCGCCGCGGGCGCCGGTGCGAATCCGCTCGCGTAGCCAGTCCGGGGCCGACAGCCCGGCGACCCGGGCCAGCAACCCGTCGGGACCGGCGGCGACGATGACCGGTGCGGTCTCGACCGCGTGGTCGCGGAATGGCGTGGGATCGAGCTCGACGTTGGGCAGCGGGTCGGTCCCGTCCAGGAGCGCATGGATCGCCCGGATGGCATCCGTCAGGCGCTCGCCGGGGGCGACCCCGCGGAAGACGATACGCACATCGGCGCCAGTGGCCTCGCGGAAGATCGCCCGCAGGGCCTCGGTGCCGAGCGCGCGGGTGACGAAGACGGTGTAGGCGACTCCCGGCGTTTGGGGCTGGTGCGCCGCCCGGTCTGGCGCGGTCGCGTCGGCACCGCACAGTTGGCCCAGGTCGCGGCACGCGGAGACCGCGGGCGGGTTCTCCTGCATCCGGGTCAGGGCCTCCCGTCCCAATGCCTCCCCCGCGGCGGTTGCACCCGTGCCCGGGGCCCGGTCCAACCACGCCGGGCGCGGCGCCGACTCGGCCGCAGTCCCGATGGCCCGGGCACGGTCGCGCAGGGCACGCAATCCAGCGGGGTCGCCGTCGGCGCAGACCGGCGTCGGACCGAAACCCGCGGCGAGCGCGCCCAGCAGCAGCGCCTCAGAACAGCGCATAGGCCCGCCCCCGGATCTGGGCCATCCGCAGCGGCCCCCAATAGCGCGAGTCGAAGCTGTCGGGCGTGCCGCCCATCATCCAGACCGCATCCGCCGGGACCCTTTGCTCGCGGACGAATGCCTTAGGCCGTTGCCCCAAGGCGGCAGCCAGCGCCAACCCCTCACCCACCGGAGTCCCGTTCGCCGTGGTCAGCGCCGGCGTCACAACGATCCGATCCCCGGGGACCCCCATCATCCGCTTGACCACGAGCTGGCCAGGGGCGAAGAAGGGCTGCATGGCCGGCCCGGCGAAAAAGCTGAAGGTCGCACCGCGCTCCGGTTGCCGGTCGTACCGGTCGATCAGCCACACGCTGTAAGGCGGCAGGCACTTGTGCACCTGGCTGTCGATGCCGATGCGAAAACGCGCACCTACGTACAACCCGAGACCCGCGAGCACCAAAAGCGCCACTCCGGCGCGGACCATGAAGGAGCGCGAGGCCATTCGGTCGGTCAAGGCTGCCCGTCCTGACCGGGCGCGTCCGGTCCGGTGCGGACAACGAGCCCCGCCGGGGCCTCGACCACCGCTTGGCTGTCGAGCACCAACACCCCGCGGTCGGCCAGCCGCCGCGCGAGCGCCCGCTGCCGGGCGATGACCGCACCGACCCGATCGGCGGGGAGTCCGTGCAGCGCATTGCGGGGGTCGAGGACGATGACCGGCGGACGGGTCGCCAGTTCGGCGGCGAGCGGGCGGACCAACAGCCAGGCGCCCAGGCAGCCGCTCCCCAGCGCGCAGAGGCAGACGCATAGACCCAGCAGCAGCCCGCCAAGCCCGATTCCGCGCTGGCGCGGAGTCTCCGGCGCTGCCGGGGGTTCCGGGATCGCGTCAGGCCCCATGACCCGCCCCCCGTTGCAGCAGCCGATCGATGGCATCGCGCACCGTCAACCCCTCCCCGCGCAGCGCGCGGATCGCCGCCACATCGTTCGGCCGCGTGCTGTACAGCAGCCGCCGGAACGGGTCCACCACCAGCCGGCCGATGCCCGCGCCGCGGTCGGTCAAGACCATGATCTCGGAATAGGCGCCGGGGACGGTATGAACGGATTTCAGCAGCTCGGCGCCGGCCTGCGACATCGGCAGCCGGTTCTCGGCGCGCAGTTGGTCGATGGCTTGCGACGGCTGGGCCAGCAGCAGGGTATGGGCGCTGTTGTCGGCGATGGCCCGGCCGGTGGGGTTGTTGTAAAGGTCGTTGAGGCTTTGGGTGACCGTGATCGCCGCGCCGAAATACTTGCGGAAGCGCCGGTACCCGGCCTCGATGAACTTGGCCACGTCGCCCTGGGTCAGCAGGTCCCAAGCCTCGTCGACGAACACCAGCTTCGGCTGGCCGCGCTCCCCCAGGTACATCGCCTGCTGGATCTGGTAGATCAGGATCAACAGGATGACCTGTTGCAGGTGTTTGCGGCCTTTCAGCTCCTCCAGTTCCAGAACGACCAGGTCGGCGTTAAAGGCGATGGTGTTCTCGCCGTGGAAGAAGCGGCCGTACTCGCCTTGGGACGAGAAAGGATAAAGCTGCTGGCCGACATCGTTCAGGCGCAAGTCGTCGCAGGCGGCCAGCGCCTTGGCGATCGCGTCGATGCTCATGGCCCGACCCAGTCCGTCCCACAGGGTCTTGAGCACCCGCTTCAAGCCCGCGGTCTGGAAGTCGCTCAGCGGCTCGGTCGGGGCGGCCATGGCGGTCACCAGGGCGGCGACGACATCCGCCTCCTCTTCCCAATCGACGATCAGCGCGAAGGGATTGATCGAGAGTTGGGCGTCGCGGGCGAAGGCGATGAACTGCCCGTCCAGGGCCTCGCACAGATTGAGATACGAGCGCCCCACGTCGATCACCCAGCACCGGCCGCCGACGCTTAAGTTGGTGGCGATCAGCTCGTTGGCGAGGAACGACTTGCCCGAGCCGGAGGACGCGGCGACCACCGCGTTGTAGTTGGTGGCCGAGTCGAAGAGATTCAGATCCATCAACTGCCCGGCGCGGCCCGCCAGTTGCAGGACCGCCTCGCCGTTCGTGCTCGCTCGGCAGGGCATCGGCCAGCGGCAGCTTGACGGTGACGATGACCTGGAGATCGCGCAGGCGCAGCTCGCTGCCCGGTCCCAATGGGGCCTCGGTCCCCGCACGCAGGAACGCCACCGTCCGCTGGGTCGCCTCCTGCAGCAGCTCGTCCCCCTGGCCGAGCCGCAGGGTCTGCATCCGCGCCAGCTTCCCTCGACCTGGAGCGGGCGCAGCACGGTGGTGCGCGGCGACCCCGACCCGTCGCCGTAGGTCCAGCGGGTCGGGTCCACCTCGACATAGACGGTGGACGGGGCGTGCAGGTCGCCGCGACTGTCCTCCCAGGCGGCGATCCAGACCTCCATGGTCTTGGATGGGGCGCGCCGGGGGGCGAGCGATGCGGGACGCTGGTCGCTGACCGCTGGTTGCGGGGACGGGCTGCCGGGGCCGATGGGCGATGCGCAACCCGCGAGCAGCGCGGCGGTGCCGACTACGGCGAGCAGAACGCTTCGGGAGACTGACTTCATGGTCTTGTTCTTGTGGGGCCGCGACCGTTGTCCGTGACCAATGGCGCGTCGTCGCCGGTCCGGACGGCGCCACCCAAGGTGCTCGGGCGCGGCTCCGCGGTCGGGGCCGGACCCGCGCCTTGGGTGAGTGCGTAGATGGCGGACGGCGGCAGGCACATCGGCTTGCTCGGGTAGCCGGCGCAGACATAGTGCGCGCTGTCGCCCGCGCAGCCAGCGAGCGCCGTCACTGCGCAGGCGATCAGGGCGAACGGTCCTGGCCAAGACTGGCATGGGCGGATCATTGGCTGCCCTCCCCGGTCCCGGCGGTCCCGGTGCCTGCAAGCCAACCGGCCAGGTCCGCCGGGCGGCCCTGGTGGAGACGCCCGTCCGGTGCGATCAGAAAGGGGGTGCCGCGCACGCCGAGGAGTTGCGCGGTGACCAGGGCGCGTTGGGCGGTCCCCTGGCCGCACTCGGCCGCTGCGGGCGGCGGGTCGGTATGCTCGAACAGCGCCTTGAGCGCTGCCGCGGAGTCGGTCGATGCCAGGCAGTGCAGCGCCAGAACGGCCGCTTGGGACTCCGCGCCGATCGGCAGGGGGATCAACCGGAACCGGTACCGGTCGGCAAGCGACGGGAGATCGGCCAGGAGGTCCGCGCAGTGCGGGCATTGCGGATCGACGAAGGCCAGAACCGCGGCTCCGGTCCCGGTGTCCAGCGCGCCAAGATCGGCCGGATCGAGTTTGAGGCGCTTGATGTCGATGCGTCCGGCCAGGTCCTCCGCCTGGGATAGAGGCGCTATCCCGCCCTCCTGAGCTGGCGTGGCGCCACGACCGGCCCATACTGTCAGCACATCCAACGCCGCGAGCACTATCCCATGCAGTTGAACGACCCCACGTTGGTCCGCAACCGGACCCTGATCGACGGCATCTGGACCCAGGCCGACGCTGGCGGCACCTTCCCTGTGACCGATCCCGCCACCGGCGTGACCATCGGCCAGGTCCCCGCCATGGGCCTATCCGAGACCCGGCGCGCCATCGCCGCAGCGGACCGGGCCTGGCCTGCCTGGCGGGCGCTGACCGCGGTGCAGCGCGCGGCGATTCTGCGGCGTTGGCATGACCTGATGCTCTCCGCCCAGGAGGACTTGGCGCAGATCATGACCGCCGAGCAGGGCAAGCCGCTCGCGGAGGCGCGCGGCGAGATCGCCTATGCGGCGTCGTACTTCGAGTGGTTCGCGGAGGAAGGCCGGCGGGTCTATGGCGAGTTGATCCCGCCCCACCAAGCCGACCGGCGGCTCTTGGTCATGCGACAGCCGGTCGGGGTCTGCGCGGCCATCACCCCTTGGAACTTCCCGGCGGCCATGATCGCGCGCAAGGCCGCCGCGGCGCTCGCCGCCGGTTGCACCCTGGTGATCAAACCGGCGGAGGACACCCCGCTGTCGGCCCTGGCGCTGGCGGTACTTGCAGAGCGCGCGGGGCTGCCGGCCGGCGTGCTCAATCTGGTCACCGGGGCGCCCGCGGTCATCGGCGCCGAACTGACCGCCAATCCGACCGTTCGGAAGCTAAGCTTTACCGGCTCCAGCGAGGTCGGGCAACTGCTCATGCGCCAGTGCGCCGATACGCTCAAGCGGCTGTCGCTGGAACTGGGCGGCAATGCCCCCTTCATCGTCTTCGACGATGCGGACCTGGAGGGTGCGGTCGCCGGCGCCATCGAGTCCAAGTACCGCAACAGCGGTCAGACCTGCGTCTGCGCCAACCGCCTGCTGGTCCAGTCCGGTATCCACGACGCCTTCGTCGCGCGCCTCGTCGAGCAGGTCGCCGGGCTCAAGGTCGGCGCCGGGGTAGAGACTGGCGTGGTCCAGGGTCCGCTGATCAACGCGGCGGCCCTTGCCAAGGTGGAGGTCCAGATCGCCGACGCAGTAGCCGGCGGTGCGCGGATACTCACCGGCGGGCATCGCCACGCCCTGGGTGGGACCTTCTTCGAGCCGACCGTGATGGTCGGGGGGCGGCCGGGGATGCGGGTGGCCCGCGAGGAGACCTTCGGTCCGCTGGCGCCCGTTTTTCGTTTTGAAACCGAGGCCGAGGCCATCGCGCTGGCCAACGCGACGGAATTCGGCCTGGCCGCCTACTTCTATACGCGCGACCTGGGACGCGCCTTCCGGGTCGCGGAGGCCCTGGAATATGGGATGGTGGGACTCAATACCGGGCTCATTTCGACCGCGGTCGCCCCCTTTGGCGGGATCAAACAGTCGGGGTTCGGCCGCGAGGGGGCACGGCAGGGTATCGACGAATATCTGGAGGCCAAGTATGTCTGTGTGGGTCTATAACACGGGCGGGCTGATGGAGGAACGACGGTGAGGGGTCGGTCCCGAGGGAGCGCCGGGGTTACCCGCGTCCGCGGGGATGTACTGAACGACGAGGACGTATCCTGGGGGGATTCCAGCGGGTGCCAAGGGGCCATCCGTTGAAGGTCGGGTAGTGGCAGGTCAGATCCAGAACGGCCATTCGCTCTGCGAATCTTAGCGGCAGCAGCCCAAGCGAAAGCGGACGCTCGCCGCAGCCGACAAATTCACCTTGCCAGCTTGTAGCCGGAACGGTGGATGACGCCCCGACGCCCGACTCGCCGCCCGACTCGCCGCCCGCGTCGGCATAGAACGCTGCCACCTTCGCCGACTGCACCGCCACCAAGCGGCGCAAGTCGGCGGGGTGACCACCTTGACCTTATCCCCGGCACCCAACAGCCAGCGCAGCAGTTGCCCCGTCGAACGGATGTGCGCCCGAACCCGTAGCTCGATTCGGACTCGAGTGACTCGTCCTCAAGCCTCTGATGTGCAGCCATCGGGCAGGCAATCCGAGCCGTCACCGTCGGGGGCGCGCGGCGACTTGGGCACCGGTTTGTCTTCCAGCAGGCTGGGGATGCTCTGGTAGGCAAAGAGCTTCTCGCGCCGGTCATAGCGGCTGGGCCTCGCTCTAGGGTGGGAGACCAAGAGTTGAGAGCTGGGTCGATCGACCGGAAATCCATGAAATCGAGGCTCGCCCCCTTGTCCCGCACGAAGCTGCCCGGCCGACTCCGAGCCCAAACGAGGTCCCCGATGGCGCCGGTCGTCCTGTTGCTGCTCCTCCTGATCCCGGTGGCAGGCTCGGCCGCCGAGCCCGTCGGTCCCCCCAGGCCGCGTCGCCAGCGCCCATCCGGCGGCCACCGAGGCGGGTCTGGCGATCCTCGAGCGAGGCGGCAACGCCTTCGACGCGGCAGTGGCCGTCGGCGCCTGCTCGCTTGCGGAATTGGTACACCCCACCCGACGACCTGAGCTAGCATGCGCGCCTTTATCCCCTACATCGCTACCCGCGAAGAGGTCGAGAGATGAGGATTGCCGCTCCGTTTGCAGTCGCCCTGCTGGCCGCGCAATGCGGCCTGCTGTGGGCCGCCGACCCGTCGGGTCTCCAGGACGAGAAGGACCGCGTGAGCTATGCCCTGGGCTATTCGATCGGCGAGGATTTTCGGCGCCAAGGCATCGAGCTAAAAGGAGAGGCGCTTTTGAAGGGCGTCGCGGACGCCGTCTCGGGCGCTAAGCCGACGATGACCCCGGAGGAGATGCAGAGCGCCCTCACCGAGCTCAAGCGCAGGATCGTCGCCCAGGAAGAGAAGCTCGCCGCCGAGGAGCAGCTCAAGCTGACCGGGGAGGGCAAGAAGTTTCTGGAGGAAAACGCCAAGCGGCCCGGTGTGATCACCACGGCAAGCGGTCTTCAGTACCGGATCGTCGAGCCGGGAAAGGGCAAAACACCGGGACCTTCAGACCAGGTCACCGTGCACTATCGGGGCACCCTGATCGACGGCGAGGAGTTCGACAGCTCCTATTCGCGGGGCGAGCCCGCCAGCTTCCCGCTCGACGGCGTCGTCCAGGGCTGGACCGAGGGGCTGCAGCTGGTCAAGGAGGGCGGCAAGATCCAGCTCTTCCTCCCGCCCGAGCTCGGGTACGGAGACGAGGGTCCGCTGGCCCATCGGGTGCTGACCTTCGATGTGGAGCTGATCTCGGTCGGCGCGCCGGAGCAGCCCGGGAACCCGACGGCGACCGAACCCAAATAGCCCGAGCCCACGCGCGCCTGCGACCGCAAGGTGGATTCTGCAGAGAAAGTCGCTCTATGCCGAGTCGGTCGCACTGGCGAGGCAGGTCATGATTTCGTCACCAACAAAGCTGCTGGAGGCGGACGAGCGCTGTGTCTGCGACCTGCACGGTGCACTCGACGCCCCCAACCCAAGGTCTCCCGGCACCTGGCGGTGCTGCGGGAGGCCGGGCTGGTGCTGGCCCTTCGGGACGGCGTCTGGATGCGCTACCGCATCCACCCCCAGTTGCCGGCCTGGGCGCTGCGGGTGCTCTTCCACATGAAGGATGGCATGGGCGAGGAGCCGGCCGCCCCGCGGGAATCCGCCTGCAACCCGCGCGCTGCCTGACCGCCCCCACGCCAACCCCTGCCGCCGAAGCCGAGCCCCAGCGATTCCTTGCCCCGGGCCGGATAGGCTACCTCATGGAAGCCCGGGCACCCGACCGCTTAAGATACCGACGGTCGCCCCCGACCGAGCCGACGGCTCGCCAGCCGGCGGGCGGCTCGGATCCGACCGCCACGGTATAGGGGAGACATCAGGGTGCTGGAGTTTCTGCGCAGCAAAGTGCGACTGCCGAACGCCGTTTGGCAAGCGCTGGAGGACCGGCGACTGGCGCTGTTCTGCGGCACGGGCATCTCGGTCTATACCGGACTGCCGGATGCCAGGGCGCTCACGCTCGATCTGTTCCGCGCATGCGGTGTCCCGCTGTCGGTCTGGCCGCGCCGTCGCACCGAGCTCCTGGAGACCCTGGCCGCAGAGCCCAGCCAGCCCTGGGATCTGGCCTTCTGGGACGGCCGGTTCGACCGGGCACTGGCCCTGCTGGAGCGACAGGTCCCGCGGGGCGAGATGCGTCGCAAGCTCTTGGATCTACTCTCGCCGCCGCCCCCCGATCACGCCGCAAACTGCGCACTGCACCGGGACCTGCTCGATCTGGCAGCCCTACCCAGCGGCGGACACCGATTGGTCACCACCGCCTTCGACGACCGCTTCAGCCGCGCCGCCGGCGGCGGGCTGACCGGGATCTCGGAGGCGCCCCGGATTGCCGTGCCCCACCCCGAGCACTGGCGCTCGTTGACCTACCTGCACGGGCGCATCTGCGAATCCGCGGACCGCAGCGCCGACGACCTGATCGTCACCAGCGCCGATTTCGGTCGCGCCTATCTGCAAGACGGCTGGGCGACCCGTTTCGCGGTCGGACTGTTCCGGGAATTCACTGTCCTGTTCGTCGGTTACGACGTCAAGGACCCGGTCCTGAGCTATCTGGTCGACGCGATCGCCCTGGACCGGGAATCCGGCCGGCCATTGCATCAGCCCTATGCGCTCGCGGGTCTCGACGAGGGTGCAGACCGCCACACGGCCACGTCCCAGTGGCGCAGCAAGGGCCTGGAGCCGATCCTCTACTCCACGGCGGACGGTCATCGCGAGCTCCATGAGACGATCGCCGAATGGGCTGCATTGCACCGCGGCGGGTTCGAGTGCCGTCTCGCCAAGGCATGCAGCATCATGGGCCGCACGCCGGTCTCGGTCGGCGCGGAGGGTCCGGACGAGATCGAGACCCTGGTCTGGGCCTTGAGCGCTCCGGACGGCTCGGTCGCACGGGCCATCGCGGACGGCCAGGGCTACCCGGACTCCGCTCAGCCACCGCGTATCGCCTGGCTGGGTGCCCTGCTGGACTGGGGCGAGCGCATGACCGAGCGACGCCGCGAGCGGGGGGCCGCAATCGACCCGCACAGCGATGCCGACGGCGACCGCGAGTCATTGGGCGCTTTTCCGGTCGACGGCTACTGGCTGGGCGATCCGCTGGCACCGCCTGCGGAGCCCGATCGGCTGGGCACCCATATTCGCCACACCCCGCTCTTTCACCGGGAGAAGCGCCAACCGCTCCATCCGGTCGCCTGGCACCTGGCCCGTTGGATACTTGCACATCTGCACGAGCCCGAGCTGGCCCGGCTGGTCGCGCAGCGCAGGGGACGCATCGGGCGGGCCTTGCGCGACGCGCTGGTGCTGGAGCTGGAGGGGCGCGACACACCCTTGCCCGGCGACCTGGACAGGTTCTGGCGTATCGTCGTGCGCGCCCACGATCGGCAGATCGCGGACCCCGGGGGCTCTGCCGGGGATCGCTGGATGGTCGCACGGCTTGCCTCCGGCACACTGGAGTCGGACACGCGCGAGCGGCTGCTCGCCGCGCTCGGGCCGCGGATCGCCATTGGCCCCGCCCGGACCCTGCCCGAATTGCTCGCTCCGGGGGCCAAAGCCTGCGCGAGCGACGAGGCACCCGATCGGCTGTGCGCACTCGCCGACATCCGGCTTAAAGACTACGGGGATCGGCGCTCGGTTCTGGAAGTCCTCGACTGGCTGCGCGCCCCGCGGCAGGCAACGGTCTTTGCGGACCTGGCCGGCGATCTCGGGGAATGTCTCGTGCGTGTGCTGCGCTGCGCGCAATGGATCGAGTATTCCGACCCGCTGCGGATGCACGAGGTCCGGTTGCCGAGCCTGCACGAGACGCGGGGAGACGACCTGGGGCGGGAAGACTGGGCATCGCTGGTCGAGCTCTGCCGCGACGCATTAAGGGCACTGACGGACCAGGATCGGGACTCCGGCGAGCTGCTCCTGCGCCGTTGGTGCCGTTACGGCCGGGAGCCCTGGGGTGCGCTATTCGTCCGCCTGGCGCTGCATGCCTGTACCCGCGAGACCTATCCGCCGGAGCTCGCGCTCGGGCTGCTCCTGGATAACCCCCATGACGCACTCTGGGACTCGGTCTTCGTTGGCGAGCTGCGACCCTTCCTGGCAGCGCTCGGGGCACGGGTTCACCCTCGGCACATCCGGGCGCTGGAGTGCGCCTTGCGCGAGGGCCCGCCGACCGGCCATTGGAGCCGCCAGCCGGACGGGCAGCGACCCCATTGGGAGCTCCTGGCCGACGAGCGATCGGCCTGGCTCGCGCCCGGCGACGCGACCGCGCGGTCCGAGGGCGCGGCGCACGACCCACGGCAGTCCGATACCTGGCGGGCTCAGGGCACTGGACGGACCGCGGTCCCCGCAGTCCCGGGAACCCCATTCCACCGGGTCTATTCCGCGGACCCCCAGCCACCGATCGCACTGTCCCCCGAGCAAGCCGCCGCCGTCCTGGCGGGGCTCCCAGAGCAGGATGCCGGCAAGTGGATCGAGGCTTACGCACGTCTCAAACCCGTGCGTGCGCTCAAGGCCTTCGCAATCCTGTCGCAACGGCAGTCCGAGTGTGCAGCGCATCTGCTCCAATGGTTGATCTGCGGTATCGCCGATGCCCGAAGACCAAGGCGATTCCTGGTCACCGGCCCGAGTCTGGCCCCCTGGCTGGACTTGGCCGAACGTCACCAAGGACGTTACGGACTTTGGGGTTACTGTGCCTGGCTCCAGGCTGCCGCGACTGCATTGGCCCCCGAGCAGGAACATGCGTCCGCGTTCTGGAGCATCTGGGATCGGGTCTGGTCCGCCGCGCTCGACCTGCCGGAAGATCCGATCCCCGACGACGCGGACACCGTCGCCCTGGCCCTGAACGCACCCGGCGGGCGGCTCTCTCTGGCCCTGCTCGAGCGTCTGTGGAAACGGGGGGCACAAGAGGATTCCGGGCTACCGGCCGATCTCTGCGGGCGTTTCGATGGCCTGGTCGCTGGCGACGCGCACACCCAGCGCTACGCGCGCGCTATCCTGGCATCGCGCCTGGTCTGGCTCCACCGGATCGCCCCGGACTGGTGCGAGCGGCACCTGATCGCGAGGCTCAGCGATGTCGAGTCGGCGCACAGCGAGGCCCCGGCCTTATGGCGGGCCTTTCTCCAGCCCGCCAAGGTCTCGGCCAAACTCTGGCCCCCAATGAAGCCCGCACTGTTACAGGCGCTCGGGGCGAGCGAGCGCCTGCTGCCGCAGGATCGAGAGCGACTCGCGCTCTTGTTCGCCTTTCAGTGGCTGCGCCCCGGCTCCTTCGACGAAGAGACCGACGCGCAGGGCTTGCTGGACCTGCTCGATGGGCTCGATGCCAAGGTGCTCGAGGCCATCGCCGGGGGATTCGCCGATGCGCTGCGCGCTGCCGGCGAGTCGGCTGCTCGCCTCTGGCGAGACCAAATCGCATCGAAAATCCTGGACTATTGGCCGCTGCGCCCCGTGGACGAATCGGCTGCCGTCAACGAGCGGCTCGGGGCGATGCTGATTCGCACGCGCGAGTCGTTCCCGGATGCCGTGCGGCTGCTGACAGTCGATAAACCAGTCCTCGGCGGGGTCAAGACACTGCTCCCGATCCTCGATCCGCTGACCCGCCAAGAGGCAGCGCAAGACCAGGCGCCAGGCACCTTCGATTACATCGTGCGATTCCCAGGCGAGCTGCTGACATTGCTGGATGTGCTGGCGGTGCCTGGGACCACCGAGCATCGACACGACGGTCTGCTGATCGAGGTGCTGGCGCGCATCCAAGGCCCATGGCCGGAGGCCAGCGAGACCGCGGCTATGGAGCGCTTACGGGCCTTCGTTCGGCAGGGCGCGAACCCTAGCCGTTCCTGAGCGCGGCGACCTTACGGACCCCGACCGACGGCCGCTCTGTATTCCGTTGCGAGGCGCATCGTCGCCGACGCCGGTCGCGGTCGCACGAGGACCAAGAGCATCTCGACATAGAACAAGCCGCCTGACGGCGGCTGGCCGACAGGAATGTCGGCGGTCCCGGCTCGGGCGCTACGCACGGTGCGGATAGGCCGGCGCATCGCTCGCCAGCGGATCGGGAATGGCCGGACCCAGAGTAAACATATAGAAGGTCTGAAGGTCACCGCCCGGCACGCCCAGGATCTCGTGGATAGGCTCGTCGAAGAAACAACCGATACCGCTTGCACCGAGTCCCAGCGACTCGGACTCCAGGTAAAGGACTTGGCCCAAGGCGCCGGCCTCGCGCAGGAGTCCGTCGTAGCGGGTCTGGGGCGAGTCGGCTGGGAGCTCGGCGAGCATGGCCAGCGCCAAACTGGAGTCGGCAGCGATCTGCTGATGGCAGGCGAGTCGCCCGGCGGTGCCGCGGGCGTTGGCGCGGACCAGGGTGTGAAGGGCCAGCCGCTCGGGGCAGCCGGCGGGACGGGTCCAGTCGAACTCTGGGCGCAGTCGGACCTTGAGCCCGGGGACTTCGGACCGATCCCGGGCAAAGAGATAGAGGCCCGGGTCAAGACCCTCCACGCGATGGACGAAGAGCAATAGATGCAGTCGGGCAGGCCAGCCCAGTGCGTCCCAGGGCGGGGCGCCCGGACGGGGCAGGCAGGCGTCCAGGAGACGGTAGAGCGCGTCGGCTGAAATGGCCAGACGCGGATCGAAGACACGGGCGCTGCGGCGGCGCAGGATGATCCGGGCGGCCGACTCGGCCTCGCTGTCCGATGGCAGGCCAGACGCGGGACACAGATCGGCCAGCCGGCCATAGAATACGTCGCGCGCACCCTGCCCCCCCCGAGACCCTGCAATCGGCTCGCCTAACCAGGACTCCGGCTCGATCGGCCCGGACCCAAGCCCCATGGCCTCCACCGCGGGCCAGCGATAGAGGTGCCGGGGATCCAGCCGGTTGGCCCGACCTTCCCAAACCTGGCTCGGCAGCCGCCCGAGCAGTGCAGCTCGGGCGGCGAGGGGCGCAGGTCCGGCTTCGGACGGCACCGGTCCGTCCGACGGCGAGACCAGAAAGATCGCTTGTGGAAGCTCCGGCTCGTCCGGCTCGAATTCGCCCCTTCGGTCAAGCCCAAGTAGCCGGCCCAGGTCATCTGCGCTCCAACCCGGCAGCGGCGTCAAACGCCAGCCCACACAGGCGGCGGCATAGTCCAGTGCGGCGATGGCATGGCCTAAGTCGAGCTGGCAGTAGCGCCAGGCGCGGTACCCGTATTTCCATGCCTCGCGCCAGGGAATCAGCGAGAGCCCCAGAAGCAGGGTGCCGGGGGGTGCGAGCCGCGCCAGCAGTGCCGCGGTATCGGCGTCGTAGAGACAGCGACGCTCCAGCGCATGATCCAGCGACTCGTAGTGGTGCAGGCCTGCGGGGAGCCCTTCCAGTGGCGGGACCGCGACATAGGCCTCGACCGGATGCAGGTTGCCGCTGGATGGATTGCAGCGGACCGCCCAGCGGACATCTCCCATTTCCTTCCAGGCGCTGATCCCCAGGCCCAGACGCAGGAGCGCGGCGATTCTTGAGGAAATCGCGAGTGGCGAGCGGCAAGTGTCGAGGGGGATCGGCCGCGGGGGAGGCTTGGGGGTCGCGACGAGCGAGGTACCTTGATCGGCCTGCGGCTGCGTGTCGCCGGTGGGTAACAGGACACGCTCGCAGCCCTGGTAAGTCCGATAGGGATCGGGCTGAGCGTCCCAGTCCAAGCTCGCGGGGCCGGGGGCGTAGCGCCCCAGGGCGTGCTTGCTCCGCTCGTGGTAATCGCGGGGGGTCATGGGCTGGGGCTGGCGGGCGGCACCGGTGACGGTCATAAGATCTGTCCGAAATGCGACAAGGCGTCGGCAATCCCACGCCAAATCGTTGGTTATCGGTCCCGGGCGCCGGTCGGGATGGACGGCAATCGGGGGGCCTGGGCTGCCGGGGGTGCGTTCGCGGCGTGGCACGGGGTTTGCGCTGTTTGAAAGCTTGCATTCCCGGACCTGGACTCCGGCTTGCCGACCGGAGCGGCGATGCTCGCAAGCCGCACCGCAAACGTCATGCCCGTGCCAACCATCCCGAAGAGACGATCGACCCCATGAACGAACCCAGGCTGATTCTGTATCACAAACAGTCCACCAGTGCCCGCACCCGATTCCTGCGGCTCTCCTACGGCGGGATCTGCGCCTTCGGCCCCCTGCCTGAGTCGGCAGAGCTGATCCCGCCCGGGGAGGGTCCGGGAAGCCTGGTTTCGCACCCGGCGCCATTGGTACGGGCGGCACAGCAACGTTTGGGACTGGGATTGGGCAGCCTGGAGCCGGAGCCAGAGTTTCGTTTGCGGCTGCGCTGCGACCAGGCGGAGACGGAAGTCCTGCTCGCGCGTTTCACCGCGACAGACCCGCCCTTCGCCGCCGCCGAGGCGGCCGGTGCGGCATTCATCGATCTGACCCAGGCCCGCGGCCTGCCGCCCTTGGAGCTGGGCCTGCTACGCCTCGCCTACGAGTTGATCCTGGGCTAAACCCCCAATCGCCCACGACTCGCCCCACTCGCCACTCGCCACTCGCCACTCGCCAGTTATTCTGGCACCAAGATTGCGTTCTTTATCGATAACCGACCCACACCCCCAGAGACCAACATGTCGTCAGATCCACTGAGCGAGCTGGTGCTTGGTATCGCCACCGGCGAAATTGTCCCCTTTCTCGGCCCCGGGGCACTCGCCGGGGTCGTCGACACAGCCACCGGCGAACCCATCCCCGCCGACAGCGACAGCCTGATCTTGGGGCTCAACAACGGCCGACCCATGTCCGCCCGACTTATGTGGGAGTTCCCCCGGGCCGCCATGGACGTGGAGCTCAAGCGCGGTCGCAAAGCCGTCCACCGATTCCTTGACACTACCTACGGGGAGCGTAGTTGGAGCCGCGCACCACTGCACGACTGGCTCAAGTCAGTCCGCCCCCCCTACGTCATCGATATCAATCGCGACATCCAGCTTCAGGACTCCTATGCCGACGTGCCCCACATCCTGGTCCGCGGCATGGCCCGCATCGGGGGCACCGATTACCGCTTCCGCATTCACCGCTACGACGGGGAGACCTACCGGGAGGTCGATCAGGAGTCCGTGGAGCCGGGCCTGCCCGTGCTGTTCAAACCTATGGGCAGCCCCCGACCGGACGCCACCTATATCGCATCCGATGCCGATTATGTGGACTACATTACAGAGCTGATGGGTGGATTCGCCATCCCATCCTTCCTCAAGGGTTACCGCCTGAACCGCCGCTACGTCTTTTTGGGATTGCGGTTTCTACGGGATACCGAACGGATGGTCATGTCGGATATGATCTATGGGGCAGCTTCGCCCCCAGGCTGGGCACTGATCCCGGACCCGACCGACAAGGAGCGGCGTTTTTGCAAGAGTCGGGGGATCGAAATCCTGCCGGCCGACATCCCGGACCTGCTCGCGGCCGCCGCTGCGGGGTCGGGGCTCGGGGTCGACTGGAAGGAGGAATCGGCGGATACGGTCGGGCGCTTACTCCCCGCGCATCACGAGGTTGGCTGCTGAGGCCTAGATCTTGGGCCGATGCGATCCTCAAGCGGGCACTGGGCCTGCACCGGGTAGTGCCCCCAGCGGATGGGGGCGGTCGCAGGAGCGGGTTCAGCGCACCCGCGGGATAGCGGATGTCCGCATGACCCTGGCGGTATAAGCCGGGGGAACGACAACCCGGAGAGAGCTCCGTCGCCAGTCGATCCATCCGAACGCCCAGTAAGCGGCTCGGTGGCACGGGCGGACGGAAGCGGAGGACCCATGCCAGTCGTCAATATTTTCGATCCCAGGCTCCAACTCGGCATCCCGGCCATGGACCGCTGCCATCGCGAGATGGCCGATCTGGTCAACCGAATGACGGAGTGCTCCAACGCGAGCTTTGTCTATCTTTTTCCCGACCTGGTAAGCCACACCCACGCCCACTTCGCCTCCGAAGAAGTCCTGATGCGGGACACCCGCTTTCCCGCCGCCGCCGAGCACAAAGCAGAACATGCCCGGGTCTTAGGCGAGCTCGACGCATTCGCCCAGCGACTGGCCGGCGGACGCATCGCCCTGGCCCGCGCCTATGTCGCCGAGCACCTCCCCGCCTGGCTCTCCGTACACATACCAACCATGGACAGCGCGCTCGCCGCCCATGTGAACGCCAGTTCCATGGTGCGCATCCGCGCCATAGCGGGACTTCGGGGGGGATAGACCCCTGGGGCAACCGGATTAGGGTCCGACCGAGGCCGGACCCCGGGCGCGCTCCCAGTCTCTCGGACAACGGATCGCGGGGGTTCGCCCGGCATGTCCGCCTCCGGGCAGAGCGCCGGCCGTCCTCCGGTTAGAAAGCCAGAAAAACTGGTCAACTATTCCACCCGGGTGTGGCCGCCTGAAGGCGGGTGTGGCGGTTTGCGAGTCAGGCGCCTTGGCAATAGGGGGAGAGGCGCAGCAGCCCCTGTGCCTGGGCGCGGCAGGCGGCTGAGATTCCGGGCTCCAGGGTCTTGAGCCAGCGCTGGGGTATGACCTCGGGTCCGTAGAGTGCGCCGACGATCATGCCCAAGATCGCGCCGGTGGTGTCGGCGTCGCCGCCGCGATTGACCACATCGACCAGTGCGCCTTCGAACGAATCGGTGGAAAACAATGCCTGGAAGACAGCCTTGAGCGTGTCGACCAGATAGCCTCCTGGGTTTTCCATGCGTCGACGGTCGTAGCGGTATTGTGGCTGGGCGTCCACCAGCGACTCGGCGAGCGTCTTGAGGTCTCCGACACTGCCCCCGAGCAAGGCCGACTGCACCATACGGATAACGGTGAGGGTGCCAGCGTCACCTACCGGATTATGGTGTGTGATGTGCGCTTGGATTCGGTTGGCCTGCGCGACCGTTTCTGCGTCGGCGCCTAAGGTGCAGAGCGCGATGGGAAGCGAGCGCATGCAGGCGCCGTTGCCGGCGTCGTAGTCGTTCTCCGGCATCTCGGTCGCGCCGGTATGGCGATATTGAGAGATCCCGCGGCGCACGGTGTGACCGATGTCGACTGGCTTGCCGCGCATCCAATCGCTGAATGCGGCGGCGATCGACTGGGCCTCCACCCGCCCGGCGCAGAGGATGGCGTTGCCGAGCGACAGGCTCATCTCGGTGTCGTCGGTCACCTGGCCGCGGCGCAGGCGCAGCCAGCCTCCGCCGATCATGTCCCGATGAATCCGGTGACGCTCCTGGATCTCGCGGGGGGTCATGAACTCCACGGTCGCTCCCAGCGCGTCCCCAACGGCGAGACCCAGATAGGCCCCTACGGCATGGCTCTGGAGACGGGTGACCGGTACCGAGACGGCTGCCAGCTCACTGGTCAGGTCCAAAACAAACATGATAGTCGGTGCACACCTCGCACGACGGCGCCCGGCAGGCGTAGATCCCTTCTGCCTCGCAGAGCTGTTTATAGAGAAAACGCTTCCACTTCATATCCTTGAGATTACGCGCGGCGAGCGACGGAAAGTTGCGTCGCATCAGCGCATTGAGCTCCGCGCGGTGAGTGAGTCCCAGGTCCTGCCAAAGGTGGTCGCTACCCATGCAGCCGGCCGCCACCACATGGGCCATCCAGACCTCCGAGGGCGACTCTCCGGCCTTATCCATCAAGAGCAGCCGTGCCAGCTCTTCGCGCTCGTCCTCGCGCGGGTCTTGGAGGAGGATGGGGGCGAGACCCGACAGGGCAACCCGGTCGAGTCCGGCAAAGGTGCCGGGACAGTCCCGGCCCAAGCTGGAGTCGAGGTGTCCGACCCGGTCGATTCCAATCCCCGGAAAATGATACTCGAGCAGGCAGCGATAGGCCGCCGGCCCCAGACCCAGCCAGGGCGGCAGGGCGCCTTGCCCCGCCGCCTGGCTGGCGATCATGGTCGCGAACGCCTGGTCGTTCCCCGCCCCGACCGCGCGGGTCATGAGGCGGGCATAGACCCGTTCCGACTCGCTGATCCAGGTAGCGGCGGGGGCTGGCACGCTCAGTACTCCACGAGGAGGTCTTCGTCGCGTACGATCAGCTGGCAGGCGAGCCGCCATTCGCTCGGCAGGTCGTCGACCTCCATCTGCTCGATGTCTTCCTTGGTCAGCTTACCGAGCTGGCGCAGCACCACTTTCTCTTTCTCGGTCAGCGGGCCGCCCATGCGCTGGCCCTTATTGTCGACGCTGGTGACGCGCACCACGCAATTGCCGCACTCGCCGTCCTGACAGTCGTGGTGGACTGGGACCTTGTGTTCCTTGGCAAGCTTGAGCAGGGTCTCGGTGTGGCTTCCGGCCACGGCATAAACGGTCTTGTCCTTGTATTCAGGACTGGAAAAAGTCACGAGGGCCATAGATTGACTCCACAGGGATTGGCCGAAGCAGATGACGACTAAGCGGGCTTGACCTTGCAGTCGCCCAGGATCTGGGCCTGGCAGGCAAGCCGGTTATGGCGTTTGGCCATGTTGTCGCGCAGGACCTTCTCTTCCAGCACCGAGGGCTCGCTCAGGTTGTTCCAGCCCTCCACGACCTCCATCATGCAGGTCCCGCAGTCGCCCTCCCGGCAACCGTAGATGATCCCGGCCCCGACCTTTTCGGAGATTTCGATCACCCGACAGCCGGCCGGTACATTGACCGTCTGTGAGATGTCTTCGAAGGTGATTTTGGCTTTTGGCATGTTCAGACTCCTGATTGCCTGGTGAATAATCGGCGGATGCCGAATCGATACTGAAAACGGTTAAGCAGAGCGCTCACCCGAGGTCGGCGAAGTCGATCACCCGCCCCTGCTCGCCTCCCACCAGGGCGGTGGCGAGCCGGCGGCCGAAGTCGCGGCATTCGGCCAGCTCCTCGTCGGTGGGGATGAGCTTGAGACGCAGCCCGGCCACCGGGACACGCATCTTCAAACCCCGCATGCGATCCTCGATCATGCGCACCGCCTCCCCACTCCAGCCGTAGGAGCCGAAGGCAGCGCCGAGCTTGCCCTTGAGATTGACCACCGCGAGCGAAGACAGCAGGTCCCACACCGGCTTGACCGCATCCCCGTTGATGGTGGGGGAGCCGAATGCGAGTGCGTCCGCCTCCTCGATCAGATCGACGAAGGGTCCGGTCTCGCCACCCTCCAGGTCATAGAGAGAAACCCGCACGCCGGGCGTCTCCTCGGCCCCGGCGGCGATGCACTCGGCCATCCGGGCGGTGCTGCCGTAGGCGCTCATATAGAAGACGATGAGCGAGAGCGCCTCGTTGCCGATGCGCTCGGTCAGGCTGGAGGTGGACAGCTCCCGGTAATGAGTGACGTATCGGCGGGGGCGGTCGCGCAGAATGGGCCCGTGGGTCGGTGCGACGATCTTGAGCGGGAGCGGCTCTATGAGCTTAAGCGCCTCTACGACATGCTCCTTGAATGGCCGCATGATGTGGGCATAGTAATAATCGAAAGAAAACCGGAAGTCGCCCACAAGGTCGTTGAAGAGGCGCGCGTCGCAATAATGGCAACCGAAAACGTCCCCGGAAAAGAGCACCGCCTCTTCCACCAGATAGGTGCACTGGGTATCCGGCCAGTGCAGGAATGGGGTGTGCAGGAAGCGCAGGGTGCGGCTGCCGAGCGATACCTCGTCGCCGGTCCCCACGGTCTGGTATTCGAACGGGCGGTCCGACTCTTTGGGTTTCAAGACCGCCTTGAGCATGGATGTGGCGCGGGTGGAGATATAGAGCCGCGCCTGGGGCGCCCGGCGCATCAGCTCGGGCAGCGCTCCGCTGTGATCCGGCTCCAGATGATTGAGCACGATGGCACGGATTTCGGCGTAATCGGCTACCGACTCCAGGCGCCGGAAGAACTCGTCCGCGAACTCCAGCTTCACGGTGTCCACCACCGCCACGCCCCGATCGCCGCGGACCAGGAACGAGTTATAAGTGGTCCCGTTGGCGGTGCGCAGGATGATGTCGAAGGTGCGCAGTTGCGGGTCCAATGCGCCGATCCAGTGCACCCCGGGGGCGATCTGGATGGCGCCCGGACTGCCCTGTGCGAGCCCCCGGGCGGACTGGGCCGGGTCCTTGACGGGGCCGCTCACGCGGACGGCCCCGCGCGCTGTGGCGATTCGAGGCTTGTCGCGGGATCCGGGCAGACCGGGACTTCTGCGCCTTTGGAGCAGGATTGCAGGTCTTCCCCAGGCAGCAGCCGTACGCCCAGCGCATCCAGCAATGGGCCAGGAGCGAATCCGCAATCGCGCAGGATGGATTGCCGGCCGTCCGGCTCCGGGGAGACTTCGATCAGCGGGCGGCGGATCAAGAGCGGATCGGACACCATGAGTGCCAATGCGTCCGACTCGCTCAGTGCGTCCGGCAGGACCTCTCCGCTGCGCACCCGCGGGGCCGTGAGATTGAACCAGTCGCAGACCGGCCGTTCCCGAAAGAATGGCCGCAATCGCTCCGCGGTCCAAGGCTCCGCCAGCAGGTTGCGGACTGTCAGCAAATGCCCGAGTCCGACCAGCAGGGCCTTTTGCCGGGTATTGGAGAGACAACCCGGTTTCTCGTAGAACAGGACCTGACTCACGGGCATCTCCTTTAGCGTGCCTGGATCTCGGCCATGGCGGCGGCCAGGCGCTCGGGCGGGATGCCGGTCAGGGACCCGGGCGGGTTCAATGGCACCCCCCGGCTATCCAAAATGACCCCTTCTACCGGGCAGATGCTCGCGCATTGGGGGTCCGCATGGGCACCCTCGCACTCGGTACACTGCTTCGCGTCGATCAGGAAATGGGGCTTGGCCGCATAGATGGCCTGGCTGGGGCACAGTGGCTCGCAGGCGAAACAGTTGACACAGCCTTCGACGATCTGAAACGCCATGGGTCGTTACTCCAATTCAGTCGAGCCGGGGGCCGACGCTATATATCCTCGTTAGCAAGCTTAGAGCCTGGGTAAGTATTCGACGCCAACCCGATCGGCGTCCGATCCCTAGGCTGGGTTTCGCTGCGCTCTACCCAGCCTACGGGAATATTATTCCCGGTCTATTCGCTTAGTCGCGAGCAAAGAATTCAGGCACGCATACGGACCTGCTCGGCGAACGACCGGTCCAGTCGACCGTCTGCGGCCATTTCCCGATAGACCGCGGCTACCGCATCCTCGATGGGCTCCATCGCATGCTCTCCGTTGGGCGCGATACCGACCGCCTCCAGTGCGCCCCAGGGCTCGAAGCCGATCTTGGAGCACAGCACCGCCTCGCAGCCTGCAAGGATACGGATGGTCTTCTGGAGCGCGGTCTCCGCATCCCCACAGGTATCGCCGCCGGAGCAATAGAGATCGACCTTGCGGTGACCGATGAAGCGAACGTCCTGGGCGCTGGCCTCGTAGATCAGGAATTCCCGGGCATGACCGAAATGCTCGTTGATCACTCCACTGCCCTTGGTGGCGACAGCCATCAGGACCGGCCGGGTCTCCTGCTTGGTCCGCTTGAGCGTGGCAAGCGATACGAATGTCTCGCCGCTCTTCTGGCGCTGGGCCGCCCGGTTGGCCTCGATGGTGGCATGGACCTGGCGGCGACGCTCCATCGCTTGCGCATAATCGATCTCCATCGTCTCGATCTTGTCAAGCGTGAACTCGGCACCGCGGTCCTCGCCGAGCATCCCCACCGCGTCGGCCCGGCATTGGCGGCAATGGCGCATCATAGCCATGTCCCCGGCGCAGGCGTCCTGAAGCGTCTGGAGCTCCTCATGGGTCGGGCCGCGCTGGCCCATGACCCCGAAGAAGGTCCCGTGCTCCGGCTCCGCAATCAGCGGCATCACGTTATGCAGGAAGGCCCCCTTGGCCTTGACGACGCGGCTGACCTCTTTCAGATGCTCGTCGTTCACCCCGGGGATCATCACCGAGTTGACCTTCACCAGCACCCCGCGAGCCACCAGCATCTCCAAGCCCTTCTGCTGCTGCTCGATCAGGATCGCCACCCCCTTGCGGCCCTTGATCCGACGGCCCTTCCAGAAGATCCAGGGATAGATCTTGGCCCCCACGTCCGGGTCCACGCAGTTAATGGTGATGGTCACATGGTCGATGTTATGTCTGCATAGATCCTCAACCACCTCCGGGAGCGCAAGCCCATTGGTGGAGACGCACAGCTTGATGTCCGGTGCCTTCTCGGTGAGCTGGCGGAAGGTCTCCAGCGTGCGCCCCGGGTTCGCTAATGGATCGCCGGGGCCGGCGATGCCGAGCACGGTCATCTGCGGGATATTGGCCGCCACCGCCATGACCTTCTTGACCGCCTGGTCCGGGGTCAAGACCTCGGAAACGACACCGGGGCGCGACTCGTTTGCGCAGTCGTATTTGCGGTTGCAGTAATGGCATTGGATGTTGCAGGCAGGGGCCACAGCCACATGCATACGCGCATAGTGGTGGTGGGCCTCCTCCGAATAGCACGGGTGGTTGTGGACCTTGGCGCGGATGTGCTCCGGCAGGTGGGACAGGGCATCGCCGCTGCTCCCGCACCCGCTCGCGGCACAGCCGCCGGCACTCGCCGCGCCCCCTTCTTGGCCCAGGACCTTAAGCTGCATGTCGTCTCGACTCCGGAAAAGGGCGGATCATGCGATCCGCCGGTTTCAGATGGCTTTCGGTAGCGACACAGCAAAGCCCGTGCCGAATTCTAAGATTCTGCTTAGAAAATTGTTTTAGAAGGATTTTTAAAATGGCGCCCCGGCCCTGTTGTCGGCAAGCCGACAGTCCGGGGACGCAGCGGTTGTTGGGATAGGGACACGCGGGCCGCAGCCGATCGACGCCAGGGCTTAGCGCCGCCCTTCCAGATCCTCCCACCGGGCATAGGCGCTCGCGAGCTCGGTGGCCAACTCGGCGAGCCGGGTCTTGACGGCGGTCGCTGCCGCGCCGCCGTCTCCCTGGTAGAGGCCGGGGTCGGCGAGGCGCGCATGGAGCGCTTCCTGCTCCTGCTCCAGGGTCTCGATGCGCAGCGGGAGCTCGGCCAGCTCCCGGGTCTCTTTGAAGCTCAGCCGGGCGACGGCGCGCCGAGGCTCCGGGGTTTCGGGTTTGAGCGCCTTGACCTGGACCGTCTCGGCAGGCACCGGGGCCGCCAGGGGCGCGCGTTGGCGCAGCCAGTCCTCGTAGCCCCCCACATAGTCGCGCACCGACCCATCGCCCTCGAAGACCAGGGTGCTGGTGACCACGTTGTCCAGGAGCTGCCGGTCGTGGCTGACCAAGAGAACGGTCCCGGCGAACTGGACTAGCAGCTCTTCCAAAAGCTCCAGGGTCTCGGTATCCAGGTCGTTGGTGGGCTCGTCCAGGACCAGCAGGTTGGCCGGGCGGGTGAAAAGCTTGGCGAGCAGGAGCCGGTTTCGCTCGCCCCCCGAGAGCGCCTTGACGGGCTGGCGGGCGCGCTCGGGGCTAAACAGGAAGTCACGCAGATAGGAGAGCACGTGCCGGCTCTGGCTATCGACGGTCACCTGATCGCTGCCCCCTGCCACGTTGTCCTGGACAGTGCGCTCCGGATCGAGCTGGGCGCGCAACTGGTCGAAATAGGCGACCTGGAGGTTGGTGCCCCGGCGGATGGTGCCGGATTGGGGCTCCAAGTCCCCGAGCAGAAGCTTGAGCAGGGTGCTTTTGCCCACCCCGTTGGGACCGATGATGCCCACCTTGTCCCCGCGCAGGATGAGCGTATTGAGATCCCGCACCACCAGGCGGTCACCCCAGCCATAGGTAACCGACTCGGCCTCCGCCACCAGGCGCCCGGAACGATCGGACTCGGAGACCCGCAACCGCGCCGTGCCCTGGGCAGTGCGCCGCTCCATCCGCTCCGCCCGCATGGCCTCGAGGGCGCGCACGCGGCCCTCGTTCCTAGTGCGCCTGGCCTTGATTCCCTGGCGAATCCAGACCTCTTCCTCCGCCAACCGGCGATCGAAGTGTGCATTGGCCTGCGCCTCGGCATGGCGGCGCTCCTCGCGGCGGCGCAGATAGTTGCCATAGTCTCCCGGCCAGTCGGTGATCTTGCCCCGGTCCAGCTCCAGGATGCGGTTGGCGACCCGTTGCAGGAATCGCCGGTCATGGGTGACGAAGAGGAGCGAGCCCGGATAGTCCTTGAGAAACTCCTCTAGCCAGTCGATGGAGTCGATGTCAAGGTGGTTGGTCGGCTCGTCCAGCAGCAGCAGGTCAGGCTCCTGGACCAGGGCCTGGGCGAGCAGGACGCGGCGTTGGAGACCTCCGGAGAGTGCGTTATAGGGCGCCTCGGCATCCAGACCCAGACGGGAGATGACCCGCTCGGTGCGCTGCTCGATCTCCCAGCCGCCCCGGTCCTCCAATTGGTGCTGGATGCGGGCCAGGCGCTCCAGCTCATCCGCCCCGGAATCCGCGGTCAGATGGTGGGAGAGGTGGAAATAGTCCCGCACCAGGCTGCCCAAGTCCCCGAGCCCCTCCGCCACCAGGTCGAACACTGAGGCGTCCTTGTGGCGGGGAATCTCCTGGGGCAGCCGACTGATGCGCGTGCCCTGCCCCACCCGAACCTCTCCGGAATCCGCCTGAATCTCCCCGGCGATGATCCGCAGCAGGGTGGATTTGCCGGCCCCGTTGCGTCCGATGAGACAGATGCGCTCGCCCCGGTCGATAGAGAAGGAGCAGCCGTCCAGGAGCGGTGGGGCGCCGTAGGACAGGGCGACGGAGTCGATGCTGAGAAGGGTCATGTAGAGTATCCGGGGAGTGGCCACGGGGCGCGGCGGGCTGAACGCTGGCAGGTTATCGGGCGAGCGGCAAATTGCAAGGCGGGTCAGGCTTCGGCGGTCAACCAGGGCGCCGGCGGACAAATATGGCCGACCCGCCGCAAGATCCGCCTGACGACGCGGCCCGCGCAAACTCGCAATCTCTGCGCACGCGCGCACGAGACCTGCATTCTCCCTTAGAATTCGAGCCCGTAATAACCCCCGCCCAGGAGGCGAGAAAACCGGATGACCCACCCCCAGTACCCTGTCGAGCCAGGCCTTTGGGACCAGGGCGGCGCCACCGTCACCGACCGCGGGGTGAACTTCTCGGTCTTCAGCCGCTACGCCGAGCGCGTGGAGCTCCTGCTCTTTGCGAACGAGGAGAGCACCGAGCCATTCCAGACCGTCGTCCTGGACCCTCGGCTCAACCGCACGTTTTTCTTCTGGCATGTCCTGGTCCTGGGGCTGCCGGACGGGACCTATTACAACTGGCGGGCAGCCGGTCGCTGCGACACCCGCGAGAGCGGCTGCCGCATGGACGGACGCAAGGCGCTGCTCGACCCTTGGACCACCACCGTGAGCGATAAGCTCTGGGACCGCGAGCGCGCCTGCCGGCCGGGGGACAACTTGGGCACTGCGATGCGGGCTCAGGTGGTGCGCGACGACTACGATTGGGAGGGCGACGACCGGACCCAGGTCCCGCTCCACCAGGCGGTGATCTACGAGATGCACCTGGCCGGCTTTACCCGCCACCCCTCCTCGGCCGTCGCACACCCGGGGACCTACGGTGCGCTGATCGAGAAGATTCCCTATCTCCAGGATCTGGGCATCACCCATGTGGAGCTGATGCCGGTGATGGCCTTCGACCCCCAGGACGTACCCCCCAAGACCGCACGCCTGGGGCTCCAGAATTACTGGGGCTACAGCACCCATAGCTTCTTCGCCCCCCATCCCCGTTTTGCCCGCGACCCGACGCGTGCCCGCGACGAGTTTCGCGACATGGTCAAGGCACTGCACCGGGCCGGCATCGGGGTGATCCTGGACGTGGTCTTCAACCACACCGCCGAGGGCGGGGCCGGCGGGCCCACCATCAACTTCAAGGCACTGGCCAACGAGATCTTTTATCACCTCGATTTCGCAGACCGCAGACTCTATCGGGATTACACTGGCTGCGGCAATACGATGAACTGCAACCACCCGCTGGTCAGCCATTTCCTGGTGGACTCGCTGATCTATTGGACGCGCGAGATGCATGTGGACGGGTTCCGCTTCGATCTGGCGAGCGCGCTGGCCCGAGGGGAGGACGGCAACCCCCAGTATCACGCCCCGGTGCTGTGGGCCACCGAGCTCTCGCCGTCCCTGCAAGGCGTCCATATCATCGCCGAGGCATGGGATGCGGCCGGACTCTATCAGGTGGGCGACTTCCCGGGCTTTCGCTGGGCCGAGTGGAACGGACGCTACCGCGACGTGATCCGCGCATTCGTGCGTGGGGACCCCGGACTGGTATCCGAGGTGGCGACCCGCATCGCGGGCTCCAGCGACCTCTACGAGCCCCGCGGGCGCCTGCCCACCAACTCGGTGAACTTCGTCACCTGCCACGACGGATTCAGCCTGTGGGACCTGGTGAGCTATAACCATAAACACAACGAGGCCAACGGCGAAGACAATCTGGATGGCGGCAACGACAACAACTCCTGGAACTGCGGCGTGGAGGGGCCCACCGGTAACCCGCGCATCCTGGCGCTGCGCCGTCGCCAGGCACGCAATTTCATCGCTATCCTGATGCTGAGCCAGGGTGTGCCCATGCTGCTCGCCGGGGACGAGGTGCTCTCCACCAAGCAGGGCAACAACAACACCTATTGCCAGAACAACGACCTGTCCTGGTTCGACTGGGCGCGCCTGGAGACCAACGGACCGATCAGGGACTTCGTGCGCGGCATGATCGCGTTGCGCCGCCGACACCCGGCACTCACCCGCAATCGCTTCCTGACCGGCCGGCCAGAGCCCGGGCAGACCATGCCGGATATCGTCTGGCACGGGGTGGGCCTGGAGGACCCGGGTTGGACCGACCCCAACGGGCGCACCCTGGCATTCACGCTGTCCGGTGTGGATGCGAACGAGCCGCCCCTGCATGCGATGCTCAATATGTGGGACGATGCACTGGAGTTTGCCGTTCCTCCCCTGGACGGGCGGCTCTGGTACCTGGCGGTGGATACGAACGCGGAGTCCGGGGTCTACGAGCCAGGGCACCAGTCCACTGTGGGGCCCGGACGGCTGCGTGTCGGCGGGCGCAGCATCGCCGTGCTGGAGGCCCATCCCGCCTGACCGGCACCGCGTAAAGCGCGAACCCGCAACGGCAAGAACTGAGGACAATCCCCATGCAGCTCGGAATGATCGGACTCGGACGGATGGGTGCGAATATGGTCCTGCGACTCCTGCGCGCCGGACACCAGTGCGTCGTCTATGACCGGGACGCCTCCGCGGTGGGCTGCCTGACCCAGGAGGGGGCAGAGGGCGCGACCGATATCCAGGACCTCTGCCGCCGACTCGCCGCCCCCCGCAACATCTGGATCATGGTGCCGGCGGCCGCGGTGGATCGGGTGATCGACGATCTGCTCCCCCATCTCGCCGCCGGGGACGCCATCGTGGACGGGGGTAACTCCAATTACAGGAACGACCTGGCGCACTCCGCCCGGCTCGCACCGGCAGGCATCCACTTCGTCGACTGCGGGACCAGCGGCGGGGTCTGGGGCCTGGAACGGGGCTATTGCCTGATGATCGGAGGGGCGTCTGAGGCGGTGGAGCGTCTCGACCCGATCTTCGCCTCGCTTGCCCCGGGGGTCGGGGAGATCGCGCGCACCGCGGGGCGCAGCGGCCCGCCCGGACGCTCCGAGCGAGGCTACCTGCACTGCGGGCCGAGCGGAGCCGGGCACTTCGTCAAGATGGTGCACAACGGCATCGAATATGCGCTGATGGCCGCCTATGCCGAGGGCTTCAACCTCCTCAGACACGCGGGGGCCGGGCTCCATGAGCGGGAGACCAACGCCGAGACCGCCCCCTTGGCCAACCCCGAGCACTACCAATATCGCTTCGACCTGGCCGAGATCTCGGAGCTGTGGCGGCGCGGCAGCGTAGTCGCTTCCTGGCTACTGGACCTGACCGCCACCGCGCTCCAGGCGGACCCGGAGCTCAAGGCATTCGGCGGACGGGTCTCCGACTCCGGCGAGGGTCGCTGGACCAGCCTGGCAGCCATCGAAACCGGCACCCCAGCGCCGATCCTCACCGCAGCGCTCTTCGAGCGCTTCAGCTCGCGGGGCGAGGCGGATTTCGCCAACCAGATCCTCTCGGCGATGCGCTATCGGTTCGGCGGACATCACGAGAAATAAGTGTCGAGTGTCGAGTAGCGAGGGCCAAGGGCGAGACGGGCGGCGATTGACCGCCAGCCTCCGGACCTTGACGCTCGCCACTCGCGGCGCCCCCTCTAGACCCTCGCCGCTCGGAGCTGTCCTATGTCCAACCAACGCCTCACCGCAGACACCGCACCGCCCGCGCCCCCCAACGCGATGATCATCTTCGGGGCCGGGGGGGATCTGACCCAACGCAAGCTGATCCCGGCGCTATTCCATCTGTGCCATGGGCGGCTCCTGCCGGACAGCTTCGCAGTGCTGGGGGTAGACCGGCTGGAGCTCGACGATCAGGGCTTCCGCGACCGGCTTACCCCCCATGTCAAGAACTATGTGGGCAGCGCCTGGAACCAGGAGACCTGGGATCGGTTACGCGAGCGTATCCACTATATGCGCGCCAATATCCTGGAGCAGGAGAGCTACCTGGCGCTCTGCCAGCGGCTCTCGCGGATCGACTCGGAGCGCGGGACCGACGGCTGCTATCTGTTCTATCTCGCGGTACCACCCAGCCTGTTCGGAGACATCACGCGATTTCTGGGTGCAGTGGGTCTGACCGCGGAGACCCCCAACGACTGGCGGCGGGTGATCATCGAGAAGCCCTTCGGCCATGACGTGGAGTCCGCCAAGGCGCTCAACGCCATGCTCCACGAGACCCTGGACGAGGGCCAGATCTACCGGATCGACCACTATCTGGGCAAAGAGACGGTCCAGAACATCATGGTCTTCCGCTTCTCCAACGGATTTGTCGAGCCGCTGTGGAACCGCCAGCATATCGACCATGTGCAGATCACTGTGGCCGAGTCGGTGGGGGTGGAGCACCGCGGTGCCTATTACGAAGAGGCCGGGGCGCTGCGCGACATGATCCCCAACCACCTCCTGGTACTCCTGGGGTTCCTGGCCATGGAGCCGCCCAACTCGTTCGGGCCGCTCGCGGTGCGCGACGAGGTGAACAAGGTCCTGGACGCCGTCCGTCCCATGACCCCGGAAGAGGTTCTGACCCATGCGGTGCGCGGCCAATACGGGGAAGGCACCATGCCAGACGGGGAACGGGTCGGGGCCTACCGCGCCTCTGCGGGGGTGGACGCCCATTCCCACACCGAGACCTTTGCCGCGCTCAAGCTCAGCATGGACAATTGGCGCTGGGCCGGGGTGCCATTCTATCTGCGCACCGGCAAGCGCCTGCCCGCGCAATACACCGAGGTCGCGATCCAGTTCAAGAAGGCCCCCACCATGATGTTCAAGGATACCGAGGCCGAGAATATGAGCCCGGACATGATGGTGCTGCGCATCCAGCCCGCCGAGGGCATCCAGCTCGGCTTCAGCGCCAAGGTCCCCGGGCCGGTCATGCGTGTCGCGACGGTCAATATGGATTTCTGCTATGCGGACTATTTTGGCAATGCCCCGGCCACCGGCTACGAGACCCTGATCTACGACTGCATGCACGGGGATGCAACGCTCTTCAAGCACGCAGACACCGTGGAGAAGGGCTGGGAGATCGTGGAGTCGGTGATGGATGTCTGGCGCGCCCTACCGGCCCGGGATTTTCCCAATTACGCCGCGGGCACCTGGGGTCCGGCGGCAGCGGAAGATCTCTTGCTCCGCGACGGACGACGCTGGCGCCGAATCGCAACCCCGCACGCCGACGCAGGCCGTTAACGGAGCGCGCGCTCTTGGGTGCGACCGTTCCAACCGGGCCGGGGCACGACCGACCCGCAACCTTAGTGTCGGCAGCTGGCACTATCGGTCCTGTTGGCCAGCCCCAACGGACCGGGCGCCGATACCGGTGCGTTGTGCCCCACCCGACCTGTCGCGTTTTATTATTCGAGCCCCGAGGCACCCTGTTTAGCCCCGGGGCCAGTCCACCGATCGAGACGACCTATGCTTAAGCCGTTCAGCGCTCTTGTCATCGTCGCTGCGGGCTCACTGGGCCTGGGCGGACCCTGGACGGCACTGGCCGACGACCCCCGAGCAACCGAGGCCGAGATCGCGCTTATCCCCGAGTGGTGCAAGCGCATCATGACCAAGGACGGCAGCGGTACAACAAGCTCCCAGGAACCGCAAGTGCGCGCCAAGATCTACGATTTGCAGAGCTCCGGCTGCGGCGGAATCCACCATTTCTGCTGGGCACTGATCTGGGCTAACCGCGGCTACTTCCGAAGCTACGACAGCCAATACCCGCTGGCCCACCTCTATGGATCGGCGATTGACGATATGAAGTATGTTTTCGATCACTCCCGGTCTGGGAAATGTAAGCTGTTTCCAGAGATGCACACCAAGACCGGAGAGTTGAAGCTGCTGCTCGATCGGCAGGACGAGGCTGAAGAGAGCTTTCGCAAGGCGCTCGCCATCAAACCGTCGTACGCACCCGCCTACATTGGATTGAGCGACCTCTACGAGGCACAGGGAGCCGCCGAAAAGGCCATTGAGGTACTGCAAGCGGGCATTAAGGCCAACCCCAAATCCAGCGCATTGCAGAAAAAGCTCAAGCGTGTCCAACAGCGCAGCGCCGGGCCGTCCGCCAGTCCTTGACCCAATTGCATGGGCAAGACCGTTCTTGGGGTAGGACTGCCGGGCGGGATGCGGCTGGCGGCGGCCAGCCCGGGCGCCCTGGTCGCCGCCCAGCTGCACAAATCGGCGTGGCCTGCCGACCACACCAACCGCGCCCGGTCCGGCCGATCCCCGGCACCGCCTCGGGGGCGGTCGCACTGGGGCGCAGGCATTTTCAGCCTGTGTTGGGCCGCGCTACTATCCTTTATGGTCGTCGCG
Organism: uncultured Gammaproteobacteria bacterium; assembly: GCA_963780725.1. Lineage (GTDB taxonomy): Bacteria > Pseudomonadota > Gammaproteobacteria > Chromatiales > Chromatiaceae > Thiodictyon. The sequence goes on along the minus strand of CAWACV010000001.1, from coordinate 675,677 downwards.
TGCGCTCCGTCGACCCTGTCGCCTCCCGGCGGACCCGATATACCCCCCGGCAGCGGAGACGGCCCGGCCAGGCCGGCCGGCCTCCTCGATGCACCCGGCAACGCATGGAGCTTCCCGGACGTCGATCCCCGGGGATCCGTCGCACTCCTGACCCCAGCCGAGCGGGATCTGGTCCTGCACCTTAACTTGGCCCGCTCGAATCCGTCGCGCTATGCACAATTGTTTATTCGGCCGCGCCTGCCGCTCTTCCAGGGAAACTTCTACGAAGACCCGCTGAACCCCGCGCGCATGGCACTGAGGACCAAGGAAGGACCCGCAGTCGTCCAGGAAACGGCCCGATCGCTGAGCCAAGCCCCGCCAATGGGCACCCTGGAGGTGTCCCGAGCCCTGACCCTGGCGGCCAAGGAGCATGCATTAGACCAATCGGGCACCGGCGAGACCGGTCACACGGGGCGCGGGGGGACCCTACCGGGCACGCGCGTCGCTCATTACGGCCAGTGGGAGCACAGCGTCGGCGAGGCGATCGCCTATGGCCCTGCATCCGGGCGGGAGGTGGTAGGCTGGCTGCTGATCGACGACGGGGTTCCATCCCGGGGACATCGGCGCAACATCCTCAACCCCGCCTTCCGGTGGGTGGGAGTCGCCATTGCCCCACACCCGCGCTATGGGTGGATAGCGGTGATCGACTTCGCCTCGAATGTGCTGGAATCCGCGCCTTAGCCCGCCATTCACAGGCCGACAGAGCCCGCTGTTGGGACTGACCGACCCAATCCGGCTTGGTATCCAGCTGCCAGAGCGCGGGTTCTGCACCGCTCTTGCGTCCCCGAGGGGACTGAAGGTACGCCATGTACAAGCTCGTCGTCTGCGACCTCGACGGCACCCTACTGACCCCGGAGCACCGGCTGGGGGATTATTCCCAGACAGTCCTCCGCCGGGTGCAGGCGCGAAGCGTCGCGCTTGTCCTTGCCTCGGGCCGCCACTTCCAGGACATCCGCACATTCTCCGCCCAGCTTGGGGGACAGGGCTGCCTGATCTCGTCGAACGGCGCCGCGATACACGACAGGGATGGCCAGTTGGTACATTGCGAACCCCTGGACCCCGAGTGCGTCGCGGGTCTGATCGCGGAACCAGGGGCAGCGGACGTGCACACGAACGTCTACCGCGCGGAGGAGTGGCTGGTTGCGCGCCCGGAGCCCTATTTGCTCCAGTACCACCGGGACTCGGGCTTCGCTTACCGGGAGACCGACCTGCGGACCATGGACCCGAGCCAGGTCCTCAAGGTCTTTTTCTACGGCGAGCACGCTCGCCTGAGGAGGCTGGAGCAAACCATCCTCGCGCGCTTCGGCCAGCGCGTGACCGCCACGTTCTCTCTGCCGGTAACGCTGGAGGTCATGGCCCGTGGCGTATCCAAGGGAGCGGCCCTGGAACGGGTGGCGCAGCGGCTCGATATCGGGCTCGTCGACACCATCGCCTTCGGGGACGGACTGAACGACCGGGAGCTGCTGAAGCGCGCCGGTAAGGGCGTGCTGATGGAGAACGCGGACCCGCGCCTCAAGGAGTCCCTGCCGCTCATGGAGGTCATCGGCAACAACCGGGACGAGTCGGTAGCGCGCTACCTGGAGCGGTCGCTGCTCCACCGCAATGGACCGCTCTAATCGAATCGAAGGAATCGACGCCATAAGCCCGATACGCCCGCTTAAATCGCAACGCCCCGCGTAACGGGCAAAGGGCGATTCAGCCCTGGAAAGACGTAGAATAGGGCTGCTCTCCACGGTAGATCGGCTTTGACCATGGCATCGACGCGGCGTCTCGAAAGGGGTCCCGACAGACTGGGCGGACACAGCCAACCCAGGGGTAGGCCCTGCCTGGCACTCGCACTGATCTGCGTCGTCTCGGGGGGCGCCGCCGAGACCAGCCCGCACGACCGTGCCGCCGCGATCTTCATGAGGGCCTGCACCGCTTGCCATGGCGCCGCTGCCGACGGCGGCCATAAGGGCAGATACCCCCGGCTCGCCGGACTCCCAGCCCCCTACATCGTCAGGCAACTGGAGTCGTTCCGGGATCGCAAGCGCGTCAACAAGCCCATGATCCCTATCTTCAAGGGCGGGCGCTTGACCCAGGACGATATCGAGACGCTCGCGGACTATCTTTCGCGCCAACCTATCCCGAGCCCGGCCGAGGTCGGTGTCCCCGAGCAGATCTCTGGGGATCTAACCCTAGGCGAGTCGCTCTACGCCAAGGGCTGCGCCGAGTGTCACGGTCAGGACGGCCGGGGTCAGGCAGACAGCGAAAACCCCCCGGTGGTCTCTCAATGGCCCGCTTATCTGATCAAGCAGATGATCGATTTCCGCACCGGCCAGCGCATACACGAGAATCAGGAGACACTGTTCGCCAAGGCCGAATCGCCAGAGCTGGACGCACTGCTCGCCTACATGCTACACCTCAACCGCCGACCCCCGAGCCCGCCGGCACCCTGACCATCTGCGGAAGACGCACCGGTGGGGGTCCCAGCGAAGCTTAAGCGATCGGCTGCGGATTCCTTATTATTGTGCGTTCATTCGACTCGGTTTGCGGACAAATCGCTTTCCGCTGGATCATCCCTCGGCAGACTCCGCGGCCCCAGCCGGCTCGGCCGACTCATAGGGCTCGCTATATCCACATTCTTTTTGCGGGCAGACTTTCTCGGCCCCCTTGCGCTGGGTGGTCTTTAGGGTCAACACCGGCCAGCCGCACTTAGGGCAAGGCTCGGCAACCGGCTCGTTCCACACCGCATAGTCGCACTTGGGGTAGGTAGAGCATGAATAGAAGATCTTGCCCCGGCGGGATTTCTTCTTTTGCAGCGTGCCCTTGCCGCATTGCGGGCAGGCGACCCCGGTATCCTCGGGACGCTCCAATGGCTCGATGTGCTTGCACTTAGGATAAGCGCTGCAACCGATGAACTTGCCGTAGCGGCCGTTCTTGATCTCAAGCTCGGAGCCGCATTTGGGGCAGGTGCGACCTTCCACGATCTCCCGAGGCTCGGGCTCGGCGCCGTCCGCGTGCAAATCGCGCGTGTAGTCGCAGTCCGGATAGTTGGTGCAGCCGATGAAACGACCGTTGCGGCCCAAGCGGATGGCGAGCTGACCGCCGCAGGTGGGGCAGCGCTCGTCGATGCGCTCCTGGGTCACGTCGCTGCGTTTGACATGCTCCTGGGTGTGGTCCACGCGCTCCTTGAACGGCCGCCAGAATTGCTCCAGGAGCGGCACCCATTCCCCTTCTCCGCGCGAGACCGCGTCCAGATCGTCTTCCAGACGGGCAGTGAAATCGTAATCGACGTAGGTGTTGAAGTGCTCGGTCAGGAACTTGTTGACCACCCGACCCACGTCGGAGGGGACGAAGCGCTTCTTGTCGAGGACCGCGTATTCGCGCTCCTGAAGGGTCGAGATAATCGACGCATAGGTCGAGGGACGGCCGATGCCATATTCTTCCAGCGCCTTGACCAGGGTCGCCTCGCTGTAGCGCGGGGGCGGCTCGGTGAAGTGCTGCTCGGAGCGGATGGCGGCGAGGTCGATCGGCTCTCCCTCCTCCATAGGCGGAAGCATGGTGTCCTCGTCGTCGTCCGCGGACTTGGCGTCGTCCCGGCCTTCGAGATAGACGCTCATGAATCCGGGCTCGGCCACCGTCGAGCCGGTGGCCCGGAAAAGATTGCCGACCCCGGCGCTCAAAGACACCGAGACCTGGTTGATGAGCGCATGGGCCATCTGGCAGGCCAGGGTGCGTTTCCACACCAGATCGTAGAGCTTGGCCTGCTCGGCGCTCAGGAATGGCTTGACCTCGGAGGGCTCGCGCAGAACAGAAGTGGGGCGGATCGCCTCGTGGGCCTCCTGGGCATTCTTGGACTTGGTCTTGTAGATCCGCGCCTGGTCGGGCAGGTGCCCGACGCCATAGCGCTCGGCGACGAATGCTCGCAGCTCCGCGATCGCCTCCTGGGCTAGGTTCACCGAATCGGTTCGCATATAAGTGATGAGACCGACCGCACCGCCGCCCACGTCAACGCCCTCGTAGAGCTGCTGGGCGACGCGCATGGTGCGCTGCGCCGTGAAGCCGAGCTTGCGCGCAGCCTCCTGCTGGAGCGTGGAGGTAATAAAGGGCGGGGCCGGGTAGCGCTTGCGCTGCTTGCGCTCGACCTGCTCGACCCGGAGCTTGCCGTTGGCGGCGCGCTCCAAGGTGCCGCGGACCTCGGCGGCCCGGGTACCGTCGACGACGCTGAACTGCTCGACCTTGCCGCCCTGATATTCGACAAGCTTGGCGACGAAGCCTCGGGTCTCTTTCGCGCAGTCGGCCTCGATCGACCAATATTCTTGGCGGACGAACGCCTCGATCTCGGTCTCGCGCTCGCAGATAAGCCGCAGCGCGGGGCTCTGGACACGTCCGGCGGAGAGCCCGCGACGGATCTTCTTCCACAGTAGCGGAGAGAGGTTAAAGCCCACCAGATAATCGAGCGCCCGGCGCGCCTGCTGGGCGTTGACCAGATCGTAGGAAAGCTCCCGGGGATTGGCCACCGCGTCCTGGACCGCGCGTTTGGTGATCTCGTTGAAGACCACGCGGTAGACCGGCCGCTTGCCGATCTGGCTGCGTGCCTTTAGGAGCTCCAGGAGGTGCCAGGAAATTGCCTCCCCTTCCCGGTCCGGGTCGGTCGCCAGATAGAGCGCATCGGCGTCTTTGAGCTTCTTGGCGATGGCCGCGACATGCTTTTCGTTGCGGTCGATGATCTGGTACTTCATCTCGAACCCATGCTCCGGGTCCACCGCACCCTCTTTGGGCACCAGATCGCGCACATGCCCATAGGAGGCGATGACATCGAAGTCCGGCCCCAGATACTTCTTGATGGTCTTGGCCTTGGCGGGCGATTCGACGATGACGAGATTCATAAGAGCGTGGCGAGTGGCGAGTGGCGAGGGGGATTAGCGAGGCGCTCGCCGGTCGGCGATCGGATCGCGGGAGCACTGGGACGGCGAGGACCGCAAGCGGCTCGGGGCGAGGCGACCCCCGACAGACCCCAGTCGCCGTCATGTTGGGAGGGCGGGCCTGGAGATCAACCGGACCGACCAGCCGATCCTCGCCACTCGCCACTAGAAGCTCGCCACTTCCTAGTGCAAATATTCAGGCTCGTCGTTATAGACCAGATCTTCCATCTGGGTGAAGGCGTCTTCCCGGCCCGGACGGTTCATGAGCACTAGCAGCACCACCCATTTGAGCTCGTCCACCCCCACGCTGCCATGGTCGATGGCGAGCGCACGGTCGATCGCCAGCTCGCGGCTCGCCGGGTCCAGGATGCCGTTCTGCTCCAAGAAATGCAGAAATCCGCGGGCCTCGAGATCCAGCTTGGCGCTCTCGTCCTGCGTGTAGACACGGATAGAGCCCACCGCGTGGCCGTGACAGGCCGGGGTCTCGGCCCCCGCGGCCAGCTCGTCGAGCCAACGCAGCGCCTTGTGGATCTCGCGGTTGCTGAAACCCGCTTTGGAGAGCTCGTCCTCCAGCTCGCCCTGGCTTGCCGGGGGCTGGTCCTCGCCATCCATGTAGTTCTCGTACAGGTAGATTAGGACATCGACCATGTTGTCGTACATCGACCACCCTCTCTGGGGGACATCGGCCCGCGGGCTCTCTTAAAGGCGCGAGATCCAAGCTCGCAACGGGAAGACGCCGATCAGGCCCGGGTCCGGCAATATCGGCCTCCTGGGCCGGATGATACATGACCCCCCAACTCCAACACCAACAACATGGACGACACCGACTCCGCGGGTAGCCCGGTACGGCGAATCAGCTCGTCCTGAGAGACTGGCTCGAAGCCCAGTGCGTCGAGCAGGCTGCGATAGTCGGGGTCGAGCCCGGCGGCCTGCACCGCGTCCGCACCAAGAGCGTCATCCGCAGCACCGGCCAGGATCGGCCCCGCCCCTGCGAGTACCCCGCGCAGCCGCGGGGCCAGCTCGGCCAGGATCTCCGCCGCCTCCTCCACCAGCCGGGCGCCGTCGCGGATCAGTGCATGGCAGCCGCGGGCGAGCGGATTGCGGATGGAGCCCGGCACCGCAAAGACCTCCCTCCCCTGCTCGGCGGCCAGTCGGGCGGTGATCAACGAGCCGCTCTTGAGCGCCGCCTCGGTAACCAGCGTACCGAGGGACAGCCCCGAGATGATGCGGTTGCGGCGCGGGAAATGGCGCGCCTGGGGACCCTCGCCGGGGGCCAGCTCGGTGACCAGGGCGCCAGTCTCGGCGATACGTCTGGCCAGGTCGCGGTGGGCAGCCGGGTAAACCCGGTCCGGCCCCGTGCCGAGCACGGCAATGGTGCGCCCGCACCCCAGTGCGGCGACATGGGCGGCGGCATCCACACCCACCGCCATCCCGCTGGTGATCGTCAGCCCGAACCCGGCCAGTGCCTGTGCCAGATCCCGGGTGATCTCCCGCCCGCCGGGGGTGGGATTGCGGCTGCCCACCACGGCGAGCTGGGGCTCGACGAGCAGCAACGGGTCGCCGCGGACATAGAGCAGCGTCGGGGGGTCCGGAATCTCGGCCAGCAGGGGCGGGTAGCGGGGGTCGTCCCAGGTTAGGATATGTGCCTCGGGCAGCTCGGCCCAGGCCAGCGCGGAGTCGATCCGGTCGCGGTCCGGGCGCTTGAGTGCGGCGACTGCATCGGCCTTAAGACCCCAGTCCTTCAGCACATCGCCGGGGGCATCGATGACCTCCCGGGGGCCGCCGAAGCGCGCGATCAGCCGTTCGCAGGTCTTGGGACCCACCCCCGGAGCGGCGGCCAGGACCAGCCAGGCGTCCAGCGGAGCGGCGGACTGGGCAGACGATCGGTTCACCCGACAATCGGCCTCAGGAGGGCGGCGGAGCGATCCGGTCCTCGATATGCATGGGACGGGTGGCGTCCAGAACGATCGCGAAGCTCACCCGCTCGAAGGTGCGGAACACCATCAGGATACCCGAGCGCTCGAATGGCTTGATGAAGGTGCTGCGCTCCCTGCGTATGTCCACGGTGGGCGGAAAGGGTGCATTGGGGTCTGGCTCGTTGGCGCGCCAGCGGCGGATCTTCGTGTCGTCCCCGAGCCAGAACTGGGTGGAGAGCGGACTCTGCTCCCGCCAGTCGTGGTTGAACATGCCCTGGCGGACCTGATCCCGCTCCTTAGTGCCCCCCTGGTAGACTTCGAAGACATGGCCCGACTCCAGCCGGTCCCGGGTACCCAGGTCGATCGTCACCACATCGAACTGACCCACCTGGGTCACGCCGTTGAGCACCGAAAGGATCTGTCCGCGCAGCCCCGCGGGCGCAGGGTGCGGATAGAAGTTGGACAGCGGCTCTTCCGCGGCCGCGGGGATCACCCGATCGCCGATCGAGATCTCGCGCTCGGAGCGCACTACCTGAAGCTTGGCCGGGTCGCCGGTGCGCTCCAGGACCACATTGGCAACGAAGGCAGCCTCGTAACCCAGGATCTCGTTGGACCTGGGGTCGCGCAGCACAGCGCCCGGGCGCAGGACCTGGAAGCGCTGGATGGCTGCGCTATCGATCCGGCGCACATAAACCGAATCCCCCACCCCGGCGACGATGTGCTCGTCCGGGAAGCCCACGACATAGGGTGCGCGGTTGATGTCGTCCGATTCGGCGACATAGGGTTGGGTCAGAAACGGGGCGATGCTGGCGATAGGGATGGTGGGAATCGGCTCCTTGAGTGCGCTCGCCCGCACCCGCGGCGATAGCCTGACCACCCGCATCCCGCCCCGGTAGGCGACAGTCTCGCCACCACCACCGCCGTCGCCCCCGCCCTCCGCCCCCCCCCTGTCCACGCCAATGCTCGGCTTGTCGCCATCCATGGACAATCGCAGCACATCCCCGGGGTAGATGCGGTCGGGGTTGGAGAGAGAGGAGTTGGACTGCCATACCTCCCGCCAGCTCCAGGGGTCTTGCAGGAAGCGCCCGGCGATGCTCCACAGAGTGTCGCCTGGCTGCACGGTATAGGTCTCCGGGGCATCCGCCCGCACTACCGCTGCCCGGGCCTGATGCGCCGGAAACAGGACCAGGGCGCCAGCCATCAGCACGGCCAACGCGGCACGGGCGGCAGCGGGGAGTATCCGGGGCAGGGTCTTCGAGCGGTCGGGCAAGGCGCGCATGGGTCCTCCGGGCCGGTCGATTCGGGATTCACCCGGCCCCATGTCGGGGTGTAGTATGGCTCGGATAGTAGCGCAGGGCGCAACCAGGCTGCCAGCGGCGGGCCTTGGAAGCCGGCCGCGCAGCACACCGGGCCCACTCGGCGCCCGACGCTAAACGGTGCGCCGAGCGCACGACAGGCACCACTCTACTCCGATCCCGACCATGGCCAAGCTCGATATCCTCACATTTCCAGATCCGCGCCTGCGTACCCGGGCGGCACCGGTCGCGCGCGTGGACGCGGAAGTCAAGCGCATCGTATCCGACATGCTGGAGACCATGTATGCGGCCCCCGGTATCGGGCTGGCCGCGGTCCAGGTCAACATCCCGCGACGCATCGTCGTGATCGATGTCTCCGACGATAAAGACGCTCCGCTGTGTCTGATCAACCCGGAGATCCTGGCGCTCTCCGGAGAGGAGCAGATGGGCGAGGGGTGCCTGTCGGTCCCCGGCTTCACCGAGACGGTAACCCGCGCCGAGCGGGTCCAGGTGCGCGCACTGGATCTTCAAGGCGAGCCCTTCGAGCTGGACGCGGACGGTTTGCTCGCGGTCTGCATCCAGCACGAGCTCGACCACCTGGAAGGCAAGCTCTTCGTAGACCACATCTCAGCGCTCAAGCGCCTGCGCATCCGTCACAAGCTGGAGAAGGAGCGCCGACAGGGCGCTACGCCGACGACCCCTAAACGGCAGGCAATCTGATGTCCGACCTCCGCCCGCGGTCCCGGACGGGTGCCGCCGACGACCCACTCGAGCGCTCATGACCCGCCTAAGCCTGGTCTTCGCCGGGACCCCGGAGATCGCGGTCCCGTGCCTGCGCGCCCTCTGCGAGGCAGGCCACCGGATCGCCGCGGTCTATACCCAACCGGACCGTCCGGCGGGACGCGGTCGCAAGCTCCAGCAGAGTCCGGTCAAGACCCTGGCCCAAACCCTGGATCTGCCGGTTCGCCAGCCCGAAAGCCTCAAGCGCAACCCGCCGGCGGTGCGCGAGCTGGCCGCACTGAGGGCCGATCTGATGGTGGTGGTCGCCTACGGGCTGATCCTGCCCAAGACGGTACTCGCGGCCCCGCGCCTGGGCTGTATCAATGTGCATACCTCGCTTCTGCCGCGCTGGCGCGGAGCGGCCCCGATCCAGCGGGCCATCCAGGCCGGGGATACCGAGAGCGGCGTGTGTATAATGGGTATGGAGCCGGGGCTTGACACGGGTCCGGTCTACCTGCGTCTGGAGACGCCGATCGGACCCCGGGAGACCGGGGGCACTCTACACGACACCCTCGCCGACCTGGCCCCACGGGCCTTGCTCGAGGCATTGCCCGGAATCGCCGACGGCACCCGGGTGCCACAACCCCAGGATCCGGCCCTGGCCACCTACGCCCACAAGATCGCCAAGGATGAAGCAGCCATCGACTGGACCCGCCCTGCCCCCGACATCGAGCGCCTGGTGCGCGCCTTCGACCCCTGGCCCGTGGCCCAGACTCGGCTGGGGGCGGATTGGGTGCGCATCTGGTCCGCACAGGCCGAGCCCCAGGAGTGTCCCGCGGGCGCCGAGCCTGGGACCGTGCTCGCCGCGGACCGCGACGGCATTGTCGTTGCCACGGGCAACGGAGTCCTGCGTATCTTGAAGCTCCAACCCCCCGGCAAACGCTCTATGTCCGCCGCAGATTTCTGCAACGCCCGCCGTCTGGACGGCATCCGTCTTGGCTGAGCGCCCTCCCCGCCGCCCGGCCGATCGCCCTCCCCGCCGCCCCCGGAACGACCGGCCGGGCGACCCGGGCGGCCCGGCCCAGTCGCCTCCACCCGTCGGAGACCGAGCCGGACTTAAACCCGGACGCAAACCCAACCGGAAGGCGAGCCCGCGCACCGGCCCCGGCTCCGATTCCCGTTCCCCTTGGGCGGGCGGCCCCAAATCCGAGCACGGCCCCGCTCGCGCCCCAGGAGCGGCGGGCCAGCGCGGTCCAGGGCGAGGGCGTCCACGGCCAGATGGTGCCGATTCCGCGCCCAGACGCCGCACCGGCGGACCCCGCGACTCTGCCTGGGGTGCCTGGAGCGGAAACGCCGCGCGCGGCCCCTCCGGGGCCGACTCCCGGGCCGCCGCGGCGCTGGCGGTGCACCGGGTGCGCGACCGCGGCCAGTCGCTGACCCGGGTCATGAGCCAGTCCCCCCTGCCCCGCCCGCCAGCGGACCGCGCGCTCACCCAGGAGCTGATCTACGGTACGCTGCGGGTGCTACCGCGGCTGGAGGCCCTGGTGGGCTTCCTGCTCAATCACCCGGTGAAGCCCGGTGACCGTGACCTGGAGGCGCTGATCCTGGTGGGCCTCTACCAGCTCGCGGTCCTGGACACCCCCGAGCATGCCGCGGTGGCTGCCACGGTCGAGGCGACCCGGTTTCTCGGCAAACCGGATAAGGCAGCCCTGGTCAACGCACTGCTTCGGCGCTTCCTGCGCGAGCGCGAAGATCTCCTGGCCCAGGCCGAGCGCCTGCCGAGCGCCCGCTGGCTGTTCCCGGAATGGCTGCTGGGGGCCTTGCGGCGGGATTGGCCCGAGCACTGGGAGGCCATCGTTGCCGCCAGCAACGAACGCCCGCCCATGAGTCTGCGCGTCAATCGCCTGCGCACGGATCGGCGCGCCTATGCAAGCCTGCTGGCAGAGGCCGGTATCGCCTCTCGCCCGATTCCGGAAACCGAGCTGGGTCTGATGCTGGACCGCCCGGTACCCGCTGCGACCCTGCCCGGCTTCGACATGGGTTTGGTCTCGGTCCAGGACGGGGGCGCCCAGCTCGCCGCCCAGATCCTCGACGCCCGGCCCGGGCAGAGAGTGCTAGACGCCTGCGCCGCGCCCGGGGGCAAAACCGCCAACCTGCTGGAGCGGGCCGGGGGCGACTTGGACCTGGTCGCCATCGACAGCGAGCCTAAACGTCTGGAGACGGTCCGCGAGACCCTGGCTCGGCTGGGGCTCTCCGCCCGGATCGAGCGCGGCGACGCGGCCCTGCCCCAAGGCGACTGGGCGAGTCCAGCCTTCGACCGAATCCTGCTCGATGTCCCCTGCTCCGCCACCGGGGTCATCCGCCGCCACCCGGACATCAAATGGCTGCGCCGCGCCGCAGACATCCCGGGCTTAAGCGAGATGCAAGGACGGATTCTCGATGCGGTCTGGCCCCTGCTGGCACCGGGCGGGCGTCTGCTCTATGTAACCTGCTCGCTCTTGGCCGCCGAAAACCAGGACCGGATCGGCGCCTTCCTGGCCCGCCGCGCGGACGCCCGGGAGCTGCCCATCGCGGCCCACTGGGGCCTCGGGTGCACCCACGGGCGCCAGCTCCTGCCCACCCCCGGAGGCAGCGACGGATTCTATTTCGCCCTGCTCGGCAAGGACGGTCCGTGAGGCACGGCGTCACGGGCAACGTGCGCGTGCTCGACCGGGCGACCGCCGGTCCCCGTCGGTCCTTGGCCCTGGTTACCCTTGTGCTCCTGTACCTCCTCGCCGGACCCACCCTTAGCGGAGATATCCGGATCAAGGACGTGCGCACCCGCCTGGAGGACGGGGCCTATCTGCTCGACGCGAATGTGGTCTACGCCTTCTCGGAGCAGGCGCTGGAGGCCCTGGACAACGGCGTCCCCCTGACCATCCTGGTGCACATTCAGGTGCGGCGCACCGCCGCATGGATCTGGGAGGACAGTCTGACGGACGTCCAGTTGCGCTATGCAATCCGCTATAAACCGCTGTCCGAGCGCTACGAGGTCTACCGGCTGCCGGGTCAGGAGGGGCGCAGCTTCGTGGGGCGGGACGCGGCGATCGCCGCCTTGGGCGAAATCCGCAATCTACACCTGGTTGACGCGGACCGCCTGACGGCCGGGGAGCCCTACGAGGTCCAGATCAAGGTGGCCCTGGACATCGAAGAGCTGCCCTTGCCGCTGCGCCCCATGGCCTACATGCGCCCCGCCTGGCAGCTCGGGAGCCCCTGGACCACATGGCCGCTTTCACCCTGAAGGGTCTGCGCCTCCTGGGCACCCTGCCGATCGCGGCCCTGATGGTGGGGTTGTTCGTCGCGCTGGTGCTGATGCGCGACGCGGTTGAAAACTCCGAGGCCTTAAGCCGCGCCTTCCTGCCCCTGCTGTTCATGGTCCTCGCCGGACTGCTGGCGCTCGCCGTGCTGGTCGCCGTGAACGTGGTCAAGCTGGTGCGCCGCTATCGCCGCCAGGCTGCCGGCTCCCGGCTCACATTGCGGATTGTCGTCCTGTTCGTGATGATTTCGCTCCTGCCGGTGGGCGTGGTCTATTACTTTTCGCTGGGTTTCCTGTTGCGCGGCATCGACAGTTGGTTCGACGTGGAGATCGACCGCGCCATGCAGGACGCCTTGGCACTCAACCAGGCGTCCCTCGACTTGAACCAGCGGGTGCTCGTCAAGTACACCGAGCAGCTCCTGGCGGGCATCCAGGACCGATCGTCGACCGCGATCGCGCTGTCTTTGAGCAGCCTGCGCCGGCACGCCGGCGCCGAGGAGCTGACCGTCTACGGACCCGGCGGTCAGGTACTGGGTACGGCCAACCAGGACCCCGCCCAGCTCGTCCCCAGTCAGCCCGAGCGGGAGATCCAGCAGGGGGTGCGGGCCGGCAACAACTACGTCGGCCTGGAAAGCGGGCCGGGGGAGGAGCTGGTGGTACGGGTGCTGGTGCGCGACCCCGGGGGACGGCCCATGCAGATGCAGGCGATCTTTCCCACGTCGAGTCGCATCGACGAGCTCTCCGGTCGGCTGGAGGCGGCCTACAACCGCTACACGGAGCTTGCCTATCTGCGCCAGTCGTTGAAGCTCAGCTTCTCGCTCACGCTCTCCCTGGTGCTCCTGTTCGGACTCATGTCGGCCCTGATCGCCGCCTTCCACACCGCCCGGCGCCTGGTCGCCCCGGTGGCGGACATCGCGCGGGGCACCCGCGCCATCGCCGAGGGGGACTACGAGCAGCAGCTCCCGCTGCCCAAGCAGGACGACGAGCTGGCCTTCCTGGTCGCATCCTTCAACACCATGACCCGGCGCATCGCCCAGGCGCGGGATGCGGCAGCGCGCAGCCAACAGGCGGTGGAGACCCAGCGCAACTATCTGGAGACGGTGCTGGGGCGACTGTCCTCCGGGGTGGTCGCCTTCGACGACTTGCAGCGCCTGCGCACCGCCAACCCGGCCGCCCGCCAGATCCTCGACCTCCCGGCCGACGAGGGCGAGGACCCTGACCTGACCCGGATCGAGCACGAGCGCCCCTGGCTTGCCCCCTGGACCGAGATGGTCCGCCGTCACCTGGAGGCCGAGCAGGACTGGCGCGCCGAGATCACACTCTATCGGAGCGAGGGGCGCCAGTCCCTGATGTGCCGGGGCAGCACCTTGCCGCTCCCGGGGATGGAAGAGCGCGGCCATGTCGTCGTCTTCGACGACATCACCACCCTGCTCGCCGCCCAGCGCGATGCCGCCTGGGGCGAGGTCGCGAGACGCCTGGCTCACGAGATCAAGAACCCGCTCACACCCATCCAGCTTTCCGCCGAGCGGCTGCGGCACAAGCTGCTCGCCAAATCGGCCGAGGAGGACGCACGCATCGTCGACCGCGCCACCCGCACCATCATTCAACAGGTCGAGGCCATGAAATCCATGGTCAACGACTTCTCGGAGTATGCACGATCCCCGCGCATCCAGAACGAGCCCGTGGAGCTGGACCGCCTGGTGCAGGAGGTGCTCGACCTCTACAGCAGCGCCGGCACCGGCGCGCTAGCCATCCGCCTGGGCGCCGCCGGCGCGCTGGTCCGCGGGGATCCGCTGCGGCTGCGCCAAGTGGTACACAATTTAATTAAGAACGCCCAAGAGGCGCTGGAAGGCCGGCCGGACCCGCACATCGAGGTGAGCACAACGCGATCTCCACCAGCCGAGAGACCCGCGCCAGCGGACGCGAACGGCGCTGCCCGGGGCGTAGTGGAGCTTGCGGTCCGCGACAACGGACCCGGCTTCGACGGGGACCTCAAGGACCGCGCCTTCGAGCCCTATGTCACCACCAAACCTAAGGGGACCGGACTTGGGCTCGCGATCGTCAAGAAGATAATCGAGGAGCACGGCGGTATCATCACCGCCGAAAACACCGGCCTGGGCGCGGTCATCCGCATCCGTCTGCCGGTCTGGAAGGACGGCCCGCCGACGGCGGCCGCCCGGGATGCAGGACAGGACGGACCACATAAGGCACACCCATGAGCGCCACCCATATCTTGGTCGTCGACGACGAGCCGGACATCCGCGGTTTGGTCCAGGAGATTCTGGAAGACGAGGGCTACCGCGTCAGCGGGGCGGACAGCGGCAACGCTGCACGCCTGGCGCTGCGCGAGCGCCGCCCGGACCTGATCCTGCTCGACATCTGGATGCCGGACTTGGACGGTATCAGCTTGCTCAAGGAATGGTCGGAAGACGAGGGTCTGCCCTGCCCGGTGATCATGATGTCCGGCCACGGTACGGTGGAGACCGCGGTGGAGGCAACCCGGCTCGGGGCCTACGACTTCCTCGAGAAACCTCTGTCGATGGCCAAGCTTCTGCTCACCGTGGAGCGCGCGCTCCAGGCGGACCGGCTGCGCCAGGAGAACATCGGACTGCGCCGCCGTACCCCACTGGTCCAGGAGCCGGTTGGGCGCAGCGCGGCTATCCAGCGCCTGCGCGAGCAGGTGAAACGGGTCGCGCAGCACGACACCTGGGTCCTGATTACCGGGGAGTCCGGAAGCGGACGCGAAACCTTCGCCCGCTATCTCCACTCGCAGAGCCCGCGACGCGATCGCCCATTCGTGGACCTGAGCGTCTCCGCACTGGCCGGGGGCAACGCAGCGCGCGAGTTGTTCGGCTCCGAGCAGGGAGGGGTCACACACTACGGAAGCCTGGAGAAGGCGGCTGGCGGGACACTTCTGATGGACGAGGTGGCGGACATGGAGCTGGACGCTCAGGGGCAGCTCTTGGGCGCACTGGACAACGGAACCTTCCTGCGGGTGGGCGGCTCCGAGCCGGTGGCCATCGATGTGCGCATCGTCGCGGTCACCCAGCGCAACCTGGAAGACGAGGTACGCTCGGGGAGCTTTCGGGAAGACCTCTTTTACCACCTGAACGTCGTGCCGCTGAACATCCCACCGTTGCGCGACCACGCCGAAGACGTGCCGGATCTGCTCAATTTCTATCTGGACTACTTTGCCACCCACGAAAAGCTCCCCTATCGGCGCTTCAGCGTCGGCGCCCAGAACTTCCTGCGCAACTATGGCTGGCCGGGCAATGTGCGGGAGCTCAAGAACATGGTCCAGCGGCTACTGATCCTGGGTGCCGGGGACGAGATCTCGCAGAAAGAGGTGGAAGGCACCTTGGGTGCCCAGACTCCTATGCAATCCCAGCCGCTCGATGGCCTGGTCTCATTCGACCAACCCCTACGCCAGGCCCGCGAGCAGTTCGAGAAAGCCTATCTCGACTACCAGTTGGAGAAGCACGCCGGTAACGTGAGCAAGATGGCAAAGGAGGCCGGGATGGAGCGTACCCATCTGTATCGCAAGCTAAGGTCGCTGGGGGTGGAGATTAAGGAGCGAAGATAGAGGTCGCGCCCGGCGCAGACCCGCCTGTGTGCGCTCGTCATGGAGCTTGACCGCCAATGTTCGCCTTGGACATCGCGACGCTTGCCGTCGCCCACTGCGCCACCGCACTGGTGGCCTCCGCGGCGCTGTTCGGCGCCCACCGATTGCTCGTCGATATGCGGGGGCCGCGCTGGTGGTCGTCGGGCGCGCTGACCGGGGCGCTGGGCGTACTGCTCTTGGCCAGTCGCGGCATGATCGCCGACCCGGTGTCGGAGGTCGTCGCGCACGCCGCACTGATTCTGGCCTATATCTTCCTGACCCAGGGCTTCCGGGACTATCTGGGCGTGCGCCGACTGCCGCTCGCCATCGTCGTTATCTGGCCGACGGCAGCCGCCGCCTGCCTGCTCCTGTATTCGGTGGCCGTACCCAGCCTCACCGCGCGCCTCCTGATCCTCACGATCTCTCTATGCGTCGCCTCGGCCCTGATGACCCACGACCTGCTCCGTCACGGGGATCGCGGGGAACGCGCCACCCGTCTGGTCGGCTGGCTCATGGGTCTCAATGCCGTGGTCTTCGCGATCCGCGTGACGGCCGTGGCGACGATTCAACCCAAGGGCGACCTGCTGCACGCGGGTGCTGGGACGTCCGCCGTGTATCTTTACCACACTGCCTTCTCGACTGCGCTTTTCCTGGGCATGGTCCTCATGATCGGCGAGCGGCTTTATCACCGCACCCAGCGTCAGGCACTGGAAGACCCGCTGACAGGGGTCGAGAACCGGCGCGGATTCTACCGCTTTGTCTCGCTCGACCTGCACGAGCCGACCCGCGGGGGGGCGCCCGCCGCATTGCTCGCCATCGATTTGGACAGCTTTAAGCAGATCAACGACCATCACGGACATGCGGTGGGCGACCGACTGCTACAGCACTTCGTGACCGTGGTGCGCGGCCAGATCCGCCACGGGGACCTCTTGAGCCGATTCGGGGGGGAAGAATTCGTGCTGATGCTGCCCGCGACCGAGCGGGCGGTAGCCATGAAGATCGCCGAACGTATCCGCAGCGCGGTCGCCGCGACCCCATTGCCCGCAGACGGCGAGGCCATTGGCTACACGGTCAGTATCGGCGTCGCCCGGGTCGAGCCGCACGAGGGCAACGAGACCGCCATCGACTTGGCCATCGCCCGGGCCGACGCGGCGCTCTACCGCGCCAAGTCGCTGGGACGCAATCGGGTCGAGGAGTCTCGGGGTCCGACCCCGGACCTGGTGTCCGAGCATACCCGCAACTGCCGCTCCGGCACCGGATCGACGACCCGAACGACCAAGTAGGGAAAAGACCCCATCGAAGTCCTATGCCAGTCGCTCCAAGCCGCCCAGATAGGGCCTTAGCGCCTCCGGGACTGCGATCGACCCGTCTGCCTGCTGGTAGTTCTCCAGCACTGCCACGAGGGTACGCCCGACCGCAAGTCCGGAGCCATTGAGGGTATGCAATAGCTCAGGCTTGCCGGTCTCCGGGTTGCGCCAGCGGGCCTGGAGCCTGCGCGCCTGGAAGTCCCCAAAGTTGCTGCACGAGGAGATCTCCCGGTAGGTATTCTGGCCGGGCAGCCAGACCTCCAGATCGTAGGTCTTGCGCGAGGAAAAACCGAGATCCCCGGTGCAGAGCGTCACGACCCGATAGGGCAGGCGCAGACGTTGCAGGATGGTCTCCGCATGGCCGGTCAGCGCTTCCAATGCCTGGAAGGAGTCTTGAGGGCGCACCGCCTGGACCAGCTCCACCTTCTCGAACTGATGCTGCCGGATCATGCCGTGAGTGTCCTTGCCGTAGGAGCCGGCCTCGCTCCTGAAGCAGGGGGTGTGGGCGACCCATTTGCGCGGCATGGCGGCCTCTTCCACGATGACATCCCGCACCAGGTTGGTGACCGGGACCTCCGCGGTAGGGATCAGATAGAGATCCCGCTCGCCCGGCACCTTGAACAGATCCGCTTCGAATTTGGGCAACTGACCGGTACCGTAGAGGCTGTCGGCGTTGACCAGATAAGGGACATAGGTCTCGCAGTAGCCGTGCTCTTGGGTGTGGATATCGAGCATGAGCTGGATCAGCGCCCGATGCAGGCGCGCAAGCGGCCCGGACAAGACCACGAAGCGCGAGCCAGAGAGCTTGGCCGCTGCGTCGAAGTCCATGAGCCCCAGGGCTGCGCCCAAGTCCGCATGGTCTTTCGGAGCGAAGTCGAAACGGGTCGGCTCGCCCCAGCGACGTTCCTCCCGGTTGGCGGTCTCGTCGCGACCGTCAGGAACGCTGGCGTCCGGCAGGTTGGGAAGCCCGAGCGCGATCTGCGAGAGCTCGGCCTGAATCGACTCCAGCCGCGACTCGTCTGCCTTGAGGCGGTCGCCCAGATCGGCCACCGCGGCAAGCAGCGGGGCCACATCCTCGCCGGTCGCCTTGGCCTTTCCGATCGCCCGAGAGCTTGAGTTGCGGGTGTTTTGGAGCTCCTGGACCTCGACTTGCAGGGTCTTGCGCTCGGACTCCAGCGACTCGATGCGGGCGGTATCGAGCTTGAGTCCGCGGCGGGCGAGCTGTTTTGCGACCAGCGCGAGATCGGTGCGCAGCAGGCGTGGATCTAGCATGGGGGTCCTCAGGTACAGGGGCGGCTAGCCGGGCCGCGGGAGTCCCGCGCGAGCCCGAACGCGGGCGATAGCCCGGGGCACGAAAGGCGGAATTCTACACCGACGAGGGCGGGGGGGTCGGAGCGCTGGCCGGCCCCGGCCTGGTGGGAGAGCATGTGGACATCTTCGTAACCCAGGGCCGGACGGTCTGGTCGGCCCTGGAGTGGGTCGTCAAGGCCCGGAAGGCCCATGGATACAGAGACTCGAGCCTGTTGGCTTTACCGGGGTCGACTAACGATCGTCGAGCCGATAGCTCCTGTCGAACACTTCTTCCCAGCTCAGCGTATCGATATCCGTTCGGTGGACAGCGTTTCCCAGACCATAGGGTTAGGGCCGTAAAATGGGCCGACCAAGGCGGCGAGTCCGTTGGATGCCCACGAACGATGCGCTTCGTTCCTCAGCGCATCCTACCCGGGCCTTCAGCGCTCGTCCAATGGGTGGCCCTGTCCCGTGGCGTTGACTCGGCGGGCAGGGACGAACCCGTTGGGGTCTCCCACCGGGAGACCCCGGCCCCACAAACGATCAGGCCCGCACTAGGCGGGCCTGACCGGGATCGCGGAGGGGCTAGCGATCAGATTTCGAGCTGAAGCCGTAGTTTCTTCATGGCGTTCTTCTCGATCTGTCGGATTCGCTCCGCCGAGACCCCGAACTGCTGTGCGAGCTCGTGCAGGGTCTGCTTCTTCTCCGACAGCCAGCGCTCCTTAAGGATCACCTTGCTGCGCTCGTCCAAGCCGTGCAATGCGGCGTAGAGCCGGTCCTTTCCGTCGCGCTCGGTGTCGTCGCGCTCCAGCATCCGGGCAGGCTCCATGCGCAGATCCGGGATGTAGGTCGACGGCGCGGACGGTGCGTCCTCGTCGTCGTCCTCGTAGCCGTCGAATGCCAGATCCTGGTTGGAAAGCCGCGACTCCATCTCCAGTACGGTGGAGGGCTTGACACCCAACTCGGCAGCAACCGACTCGACCTCCTCCTTGGTGAACCAGCCGAGACGCTTCTTGGCACTTCGCAAGTTAAAGAATAGCTTGCGTTGGGCCTTGGTGGTTGCCACTTTGACGATGCGCCAGTTGCGCAGGATGTACTCGTGGATCTCGGCGCGGATCCAATGGACCGCGAAGGAGACCAGTCGGACCCCCATGTCGGGCTCGAACCGGCGGACCGCCTTCATTAGACCTACGGTGCCCTCCTGGATCAGGTCCGGCAGCGGCAGTCCGTAACCCAGATAGCCGCGGGCGATCCGGATCACGAACCGCAGATGGGACATCACCATCCGTCGCGCCGCATCCATATCTCCGTGATCGCGCAGCCGGACTGCGAGCGCTTTCTCCTCCTCCGGGGTCAGCACCGGGATCTGGTAGGCGGCGCTGATATAGGCATCGATGTTGCCCGTAGGCATCAGTGCGAATTCTCTGGCCATGTTCCAAATACCTGAGTTGAAATCTTGGGATAAAATCCTAGCATAATACTCTGGTTTTCACCAGGACTCTTGGCGGGGTTTTGGGATCTCGACCGCCTCAAAAGCTGAACTCAACTCTAGGCAAGGTCGCTGGGTTGTACAAGAGCTGAAAACCCTAAAAAGACATCGGATTTTCCGATCGGGGCTATCGCTTTCGGCGATGCAGAAATTTTTTTAATTAAATCAGCTTAATAAAACCTTTAGCCGGCACCTTGCCAGTAGATTAAAGTTTCGTCACAGGGTCCCTAAGGCCCGGATTGGGCGCCAAAACTGGCTGTTCAAACCCTGGTCAATAGGGAAAAACACGAAATCCGACTGGGGGAGCCGCTCCCGCAAACCAGCGAAGATCGCACGACCGTCAGTCGGGCTCCACGCCGCGCAGGTGGCGATTGACCGCAATCCAACTACCCACGAGCCCGAGCGACATGCTGCCTGCGATGAGGATCAGGAGCGGGAGCGGACCGAGCGCGGCGAGCGGAAAATCGCTGCGGTAGAGACTCGCCAGGCGCGAGACCGGCCCCTGCAGGGCGATGGCCGCGGCGGTCACCAATATCCAGGCGGACAGCCCGCCCAAGAGCCCGTACCAGGCCCCGGCATAAAGGAAGGGGCGGCGGATAAAGGCCGCGGTGGCCCCCACCAGCTCCATGATCTCGATCTCGCCGCGACGGTTCTGGATCTCGAGACGAATCGTGTTGCCGACGATCAAGAGTACCCCCAGGGCCAGAAGTCCGGCGAGCAGCCCCACCGCGGTCTGTGCCAGATCCAGGATCGCCTGGAAGCGCATCAGCCACTCGGTATCCACGCGCACGAAGTCGGCCTCCTGGAGCTGGCCGAGCCGCTGCTGGAGTCCGTCGATCTGCTCCGGTGCGCTGTAATCGGGCTTGGGAAAGAGTGCCAGTACCGCCGGCAGGGGGTTCTCTTCGAGCTGGGCCAGCGCCTCCCCGAAGCCGGCCTGGTGGCGAAGCTCCTCGAAGGCCGCGTCCGCACCGATCAGATCGACCCGCGCCAGCTCGGGCCACTCCCGCAGGCTGGCGGCCACCGAAGCGGTCTCCCGATCGCTCAAGCCCTCGCGCAGAAAGACCGAGACCGCCGCCGCCTGGTCCCATCCGCCCACCAGATTGCGCAGGTTCTCGGTCACCACATAGAGCCCGGCAGGGAGCGCCAGCGCGATGCCGATTACGGCCACGGTCAGCCCAGTGGGCAGTGGCGCGCGCAGTAGCCTTCCCAGGGTGCCGAGCGCACTGCGCGTATGATGCTCCAGCCAAACCCGGGGGAGCTCCGTAAGCCTGGGGGCCGAGCGTCTGCGGGCATGGGTCCCGGCCTTAGCCATGCTCAATCCCGCCCGGAGTCGTCCACCAGACGACCCTCGTGCAGCGTGAAGGTGCGATGCCGACGCAACTGGATCAGACCCAGGTCGTGGGTCGCGATCATCAGGGTCACGCCCACCTGGTGGAAGCGCTCGAACAGATCGAAGATCTCCCGGGACAGGTCCGGGTCCAGGTTGCCGGTCGGCTCGTCGGCCAGGACCAGCGGCGGGCGGGCAACGACTGCCCGGGCGATACCGACCCGCTGCTGCTCGCCCCCGGAGAGCGCCACCGGAAGTGCCCGCTCGCGCTTCAGGAGCCCCACCTGGTCAAGGGCTGCGCGCACCCGTCGGCCGATCTCCTTATGGCTCAAACCGGTCACCACGAGCGGCAAGGCCACGTTCTCGAAGACGCTACGATCCGGGAGCAGCCGATGGTCCTGGAAGATCATGCCGACCTGGCGGCGGTGGTATGGAATCTTACGCCGCGGCAAGGTGGCAAGGTTGCGCCCGCTGACGATCGCCTGACCGCGACTCGGACGCTCCAGTAGCCCGATCAGACGCAGTAGGGTGCTCTTGCCGGCCCCGGAGTGACCGGTAAGAAAGACCAGCTCGCCGGCCTCCATCTCGAAACTGACATCGCTCAAGGCGTCCCCGCGCTCGGGGTAGCGCTTGCAGACACGCTCGAAACGGATCACCGACGAGCTACCCGAGCAGCGCGTCCAGGAACTCGTCCGGGTCGAAGGGGCGCAAGTCTTCGATCGCCTCGCCCACCCCGATGAACCGAATCGGAACCTTGAGCCGCTCTGCGATGGCGAAGACGATGCCGCCCTTGGCGGTGCCGTCGAGCTTGGTGAGCGTAATCCCGGTCAGCCCCACCGCCTGGTGGAACTGGACCGCTTGATTCAGCGCGTTCTGGCCTGTGGTCGCGTCCACCACCAGCATCACCTCATGTGGCGCCTCCGGGTCGATCTTGCGCAGCACCCGGGCGATCTTGGATAGCTCGTCCATCAGGTTGGTCTTGGTATGGAGCCGACCTGCGGTGTCCGCGATCAGCACATCCACCCCCCGGGCGGTGGCCGCCTGAAGTGCATCGAAGATCACCGAGGCCGAGTCTGCCCCGCTGTGCTGGGCGATGACGGGCACGCCGTTGCGCTCGCCCCAGGTCTCCAACTGCTCCACCGCGGCGGCGCGGAAGGTGTCTCCGGCGGCCAGCATGACGCTGTTGCCTTCCATCTGGAGCACTCGGGCGAGCTTGCCGATGGTGGTGGTCTTGCCGGCGCCGTTGACCCCCACCATCAGGAGCACCTGAGGCCGGTCTGGGGCTGCTGCCCGCACCGGGGCGGAGGCGGCCACCAGGATCTCGCGCAGCTCGCCCTTCAGTGCACCGAGCAGCGCCTGGGGGTCGGCCAGCGACTTGCGCTTCACCCGCAAGGCGAGGTCCGAGACGATCCGGCTGGTGGCGTCCACCCCCACGTCGGCGGTGAGCAGCAGGGTCTCCAGCTCCTCCATCAGCTCGTCGTCGATCTTCTTGCGGCCCAGGAACAGGTTGCCGAGGCCGGAACCTAATGTGGTGCGACTGCGCGAGAGGCGCTCGCTCAGCCGCTTGAAGAGTCCCCGCCGGACCTCCGGAGACTCCCAGTCCACCGGAACGTCTTGGATCTCGATGTGCCTGGTGTCCGCGGCCGGGCCTGGCGTAGGCCAAGCGTCCGG
The DNA here is from genome assembly GCA_963780725.1 of uncultured Gammaproteobacteria bacterium. Taxonomy (GTDB): domain Bacteria; phylum Pseudomonadota; class Gammaproteobacteria; order Chromatiales; family Chromatiaceae; genus Thiodictyon. The sequence continues at coordinate 652,820 of CAWACV010000001.1, read as the reverse complement.
GACCGGTGACTCGGACTCCGGTAGAGTCTGCGCAGCAGCCTCGTCCGACCGACGGAAGATGCGTTTGAGAAGTCCCCGCTTGAGCTCAGGCGTCTCGACAGGCTCGAGAGCCGGGGCGGCCTCCGGCGGATGGGTGAGCGCTGGCGCAACGATACGCCCGGCCGCCGACTCCGACGCTGGCTGCACCGAGGTCGAGGGCGGTAAGGGTATCGCCGCAACCGAGGCCCCGGGCGGGCGGGCTACCGGGGGCGGGGCCGCGGGGACCTCGGGAGAGATCCCGGGCTCGGGCGTCCCAGCGAGCGGCGCCGGCGGGGCGATCTCGGGAAGCGGCCCGATCCCTGGCACCCAGCCGAGATCCGCCTCGCACTCCTCGCGCGCCCCGAACAGCCGTTTGAGCAGCCCGGGCCGGGCCTCCTGATCTTCGCCATCCTCCGGCGGCTCCTGGAGAGCGTCGTCCGGCGGCTGGCCGACTTCCGAGACTGCAGACTGCTTGTGCTTCTTTCTTCCGAAACCGAACATGGGAGCCGCCGGGGTGGGTGCGTGGACGGTGGATTTGGGCGCGGGGCCTGCAATCCTATCAGATCGACCGCCACCGGACGCTGGCAGGGACGCCAGACGACCCACATATCTTCCCGAAGCCTTGGCCCTTCCACCGGAGACCCCATGCACCCCCGATCGATCGCCCCAGCCCTGCTCGCAGTCCCCCTGATGCTTGGGCTATCCCAAACCAGTGGGTCGCCACCCGAGGCACCCAAGGTCTTCGAGCGCCAGCTCGACAACGGACTCAAGGTGCTGGTGAAGCCAGACCGGCGCGCCCCGATCCTGACCGCGCAGGTCTGGTATAGGGTGGGCTCGTCTTACGAACACAGCGGGATCACTGGAGTCTCCCATGTCCTCGAGCACATGATGTTCAAGGGCACCGAGCGACTGAAGCCCGGGGACTTCTCCCGCATTATCGCGGAGAACGGCGGGGAGGAGAACGCCTTCACCGGCAGCGACTACACCGCCTATTACCAGAATTTAGCGAGCGACCGGCTGCCGATCTCCTTCGAGTTGGAGGCCGAGCGAATGCGCAACCTCGCGCTCGACCCGCAAGCCTTCGAGAAGGAGCTTGAAGTGGTCAAAGAAGAGCGGCGCATGCGCACCGACGACGACCCTCAGTCGCTGACCTACGAGCGATTCAACGCGGTCGCCTATGCCGCCTCCCCCTACCGCAACCCCGTGATCGGCTGGCCAGGGGACTTGGAAGAGCTTCAGGTCGGGGATCTCCGGGACTGGTACCGGCTGTGGTACGCCCCGAACAACGCGACCCTGGTGGTCGCCGGCGACGTGGACCCCGAGCAGGTCTTTGCACTGGCGGCAAAGCACTTCGGTCCGCTCAAGGCCGAGACCGTGGTCCCGCCGAAAACCCGCGCCGAGCCAGCGCAGCTCGGCGAGCAGCGCATCCGGGTCAAGGCCCCTGCCCAGGAGCCGTATCTGCTGATGGGCTTCAAGGCACCCTCGCTCAAGGATGCCCCGGAGGACTGGGAACCCTATGCACTGGAGGTCCTGGCCTCGGTGCTCGACGGCGGCAGCAGCGCCCGATTCTCCCGGGAGCTGGTGCGCGGCAGTCAGGTGGCGGCCTCCGCCGGGGCCTCCTACAGCGCCGTCTCGCGGCTCCCCGGACTCTTTATGCTGGACGGGGTCCCTGCCAAGGGGCACAGCGTGGCCGAGCTGGAGTCAGCCGTGCTCGCCCAGATCGAGCGTTTAAAGCAAGCGCCGGTGGACCCCTCCGAGCTCGCCCGTATCCGCAACCAGCTGGTTGCCAGCAAGGTCTACGAGCAGGACTCCGTCTTCTACCAGGCCATGCAGCTCGGCCAGTTGGAGGCGGTGGGCTTAAGCTGGACGCTGGCCGACCAATATGTGGACAAGCTGTCCGCGACGACCCCAGAGCAAATCCAGGCCGTAGCGCGCAAATATCTGATTTCAGATGGACTTACAGTTGCGATCCTGGACCCCCAGCCGCTCGACGGCAAGCAGCCCGCGGCTCGCTCGGCCGGGCTCGGAGGTCACGGCAATGTCCGTTGATAGGCATCCCTTGAACACTGTCCTGGACCCCGCACGAATCCGACCCATGCGCCACCCGACCCACCCCCGCCGCACCCCTATCTGGCTCGCCGTGGGGCTCCTGCTCTTGGCCGGAGTCGCCCAGGCCAACCCTAAGATACAGACATGGCAGACCGGGAACGGCGCCCGGGTCCTGTTCGTCGCCGCGCCGGAGCTGCCCATGGTGGACGTGCGGGTGGTCTTCGACGCCGGGAGCGCGAGGGACGGTGCCCGGCCCGGGCTCGCCGCACTCGCCGCCGCCATGCTGACCGAGGGCGCCCGCGGCTGGAGTGCGGACGCCATCGCCGACCGCCTGGAGGGGGTGGGTGCGGAGCTCGGCGCTTCCGCGGACCGGGACATGACCGCGGTGGCCATCCGCAGCCTGACCCGGGAGCCGGCGCTCTCCACTGCCGTGGAGACCCTCGCCGGGGTCCTGACAGAGCCGGCCTTCGCCCCCGCTGACCTCGAGCGGCAGCGGGAGAACACCCTCATCGCCATCCGCCAGGCCGAGGAGCAGCCGAGCACCGTGGCCCAGAAGGCACTGTTCAGGCAAATATTCGGCACCCATCCCTATGCCTCGGACCCCATGGGCACCGAAGAGTCCGTGCGCGCACTGACCCGAGCGGACCTGCAAGACTTTCATCGCCGTCATTACACCGCCGCCAACGCAGTCGTCGCCATCGTCGGCGCACTCGATCGTCCGGCCGCTCAGGCACTGGCCGAGCGCGCGGTCGGGGGTCTACCCAAGGGCGAGCGCCCGGCCCCGCTGCCGGCGGTGTCGGACCTAAGCGCCGCGGCAGTCGAGCGCATCGCCTTCCCTTCCAGCCAGACCACCGTCCTGGCCGGTCAGCCGGGGATGCGCCGGGGAGATCCGGATTATTTCGCCCTGTATCTTGGCAACCATATCCTGGGCGGGAGCGGGCTGGTCTCGCTCCTGATGGAAGAGGTGCGGGAGAAGCGCGGTCTGTCCTACAGCACCTATAGCTATTTCATGCCCCTGGCTCAGCCGGGACCCTTCCTGATGGCGCTCCAGACCAAGAACGACCAGGCGGACCAAGCGCAACAGGTGATGGTGGATACGCTGGCCCGCTTCGTCTCGCAGGGGCCTACCGAGGCCGAGCTCACCGCCGCCAAAAAGAATCTGACCGGCGGGTTTGCCCTACGCATTGCAGAAAACTCGGACATCGTCCAATACTTGGCGGTGATCGGGTTCTACGGCCTGCCGCTCGACTATCTGGACCGATTCAATAGCCGGATCGAGGCCATCGCCGCAGAGCAGATCCGCGACGCATTCGCCCGGCGGGTCCACCCTGGGCGGCTCGCCATCGTCAGCGTTGGCGGCGATGGGGGCGAGGCCCAGACGACCGCGGCGACCGATGGCCCGGGCTAGACGCGGGGGCAGCGGGGCACCGATCGCACCGAAGCAGGAACCCGGGCGAGGATCGGGCCCCCATCGGTCGAGCGGCGGATCGGGCCGGCTTCGCATCGTCGGGGGTCGCATGCGCGGACGTCTGCTGCCGATCCCGGACCAGCCCGGGCTGCGCCCCACCCCGGACCGGGTACGCGAGACCCTGTTTAACTGGCTCGCCCCCGTGCTCCCGGGGGCGCGCTGCCTGGACCTCTTCGCCGGCAGCGGTGCGCTCGGCCTGGAGGCCGCCTCCCGGGGCGCCGGGGCTGTGGTGCTGGTCGAGCGTAGCGACCCCGTGGTCCGCCAGCTCCGGTCCAATGTCCTGACCCTGGGGGTAGAGCATGTCCAGGTGGTCCGGGCGGACGCACTGGACTGGCTCGAGGGCGAGCCCAGCCCCTTCCACATCGTCTTCCTGGACCCGCCCTTCGCCGACGGCCAGCTCGCGCCCGCCTGCGAGCGACTCGCCCGGCCAGGCTGGCTCGCCCCGGGTGCGCGCATCTATCTGGAGACCGCCGCCCGCACCGGCCTCCCGCCCCTACCCCCGGGCTGGGAGCTACTACGCGAGCGCACCGCCGGACAAGTACGGTTCGCACTGGCCGTGGCACAACACGACTGACCAGACACATCCTCGCCACTCGCCACTTCTTAACCGCCCTCGCCCCCCATCCGCCCCCTGTGCTATCGTCGCGCCCTTCGCCAGCCCGACACCCTGCGGCTGTGCCAGTTCAACCGTCCGGAGCCTGAATCATTGCGTAGCGTGGTCTATCCCGGGACCTTCGATCCCATCACCAACGGCCACACGGACCTGATCCTGCGCGCCGCAAGGCTGTTCGACCGGGTGGTGGTGGCGGTCGCCGCGGACACACACAAGGCCCCGACCTTCAGCGTCGAGGAACGGGTCGCACTGGTGCGCGAGGTCTTGAAGGAACAACCGGGGGTCGAGGTGGTCTCCTTCAGCGGGCTCCTGGTGACCTTCGCACAAGAGCTCGGCGTCGGGGTCATCATGCGCGGACTGCGGGCGGTCTCCGATTTCGAGTTCGAGTTCCAACTGGCCGGAATGAACCGGCGCATGGCCCCGGACATCGAGACCCTGTTCCTCACCCCGGCCGAGACCTACGCCTATATCTCGTCCTCCCTGGTGCGGGAGATTTCCCGGCTCCATGGAGATGTGACGCCATTCGTCTCCCCCGTCGTGCAGGCTGCATTGCGGGGGCGGTTTGGATAACATCCGCAGATCGCGGCAGGGGGGTCTCCGAAACCTGCCGAGCGGAGACGATTGAGCTTAAGGTGCGGTCCGGTCCCCCCGGACCTTTGGCGGCGAGGTATAGGGCGGACGCGACAGCCCCCGGCACCCTGTCCGCAGACCGGGCACCGGGTCCCGCCGCCTGGCGGCCGATTCACGATTGTAAACACTAGAGGAGTCCTGCGATGGCACTGCTGATTACCGACGAATGCATCAACTGCGACGTGTGCGAGCCCGAGTGCCCGAACGGCGCGATCTCTCAGGGCGACGAGATCTACGTGATCAACCCGGATCTGTGCACCGAGTGCGTCGGTCACTTCGAGACTTCCCAGTGCGTGGAAGTCTGCCCGGTCGACTGCATCATCAAAGATCCTGCCCATGAGGAGACTGCCGACGAGCTTCAGGGCAAGTACGAGCGCCTCGCCGGCGCGGCCTGAGCGCACCGCAGCCACAGCCCCCGGATCTGCCGGCTCCCGGGGGGGCAGGCGCACACGAGAATATCCCCGGGCGGGCGCAGCACCGGGATGGTCCAGGCTGACCTTTGTATGGCCTTGACCGGAGCGGCCGGTCGGACATCCCATCCCGGCCTCTCCGCAGTCCGCGTCTATACCCGGCACCCGGCCGCGTTGCTCGCGCTTGACCGGGCGACTGGCTGCCCCCCCAGGCACCACGGGGTGTGTCGCGCCCGCGGCAGGGCTTGCTCCTTTATCGAGACCGACGGCCATTGGTCCCAGCGCCGGGTCCTCGAAGCGGACGGGTGCCTGCAGGCACCCATGCCGCCTGCCCGGGTGCATGCCGCCCTCCCAGGGCTCCCACCTTCCGCCATGTTGTATTTCGTCCGCAAACCCCGAGCATAGGCCCACTGCGGCCCCGCGTCCGCGGGCCGAACCACTCACGAGGACCAGACGACACATGAAGCTCAAGACCCTGATCGCTGCCGTGCTGACCCTGTCGGTCGCCGGACTCCTGTCCATGCCCGAGCCTGCCGAGGCCAAGCGCTTCGGCGGCGGAGGCAACGTGGGCAAACAGTACAACACCCCGCACCAGGCCCAACCCTCACGGCCAACCCAGGCGGCTAACCAGACCCCCGCCCAGGGTGGTCAGGCCGCTGCGACCGGGGCGCGGGCGCCCCAGGCGAGCGGCGCCAGCCGTTGGCTGGGTCCCCTGGCCGGGCTTGCGGCTGGCGGGCTGCTGGCCTCGCTCTTCTTCGGCGACGCATTCTCGGGCTTCCAGATCATGGACTTTCTCATGATCTTGGCACTTGTCGCGGGCGGCTTCTTGCTGTTTCGGATGTTGCGCCGCGGCAGGACCGCACCGCGACCGGCCGGAGCCTTCGGCGGGGCAGTGCCCGCAAGTGCCGGCGCTGGCGCCTACCAGCGCCAGGGTGCGGGCCTGGGGTCCACGGCGGCGCCCCAGGGCGTGCGTAGCGGCGGTCTCGCCATGCCGGGCATGGGGGCTGCCGCACCCCAGCCTGCCGGGACCGACCGGTTCCCTCATTGGTTCGACGGCCCCGCCTTCATCGAAGGTGCCAAGAGCCACTTTATCCGTCTCCAATCGGCTTGGGACCAGGCGGATTTCCAGGACATCCGCGAATACACCACGCCCCAGATGTTCGCCGAGATCCAGCGCGAGCGCGAGGCATTGGGAGGACCCCAGCACACCGAGGTGGTGCGGGTCCAGGCCGAGTTGACGACTGTCCAGCGCGACGGGGACCTGGCGGTGGCGAGCATCCAGTTCTCCGGCCTGATCCGAGAGGACGCGCAGGGTGTGGCCGAGGAGTTTCGGGAGGTCTGGCACGTCCAGCACGTCTGGGATAGCCCCCAGGGCGACTGGCTCATCGCCGGTATCCAGCAGGTCTGAGATCCGCGGGCCAGGTACGGCCCGCGGATTGGTACACATCGGCATTGCGATCGGGGAGTCAATGCCGATGCGCCGGATCCAGGCCGGGCAGCTCCTGGGTGCCCGGCCTACGCCATAAATGCTCAAGGAAGGCAGAAGATATCCTGCTTTTTGAGGTCCTGGGCTGGTATGTCGCGCCCCTTCGGGGCCTCGGGTCACCGTAAGATTTAGCTGGAATGGCGTACTAGGTGACCCGCCCCAGCATTCGCGCATTGCGGGTGAGGGTGGCCCAGCCTTTGCCCACCAGGAACCAGAGATAGAAGAACGATTCGCGTAGCAGCGCGGGCCACAGGGCCGCGCCCGGCGCGAAGCGCTCCTCGGCGGGCCAGAGACGGTGTCCGATCTTTAAGCTTTCGGCGATAAGCCCGATGCGCGCCAGGTGATAGCGATTGGAGATCAGGGTCGCCTGGGTCCCGCCAGAGCGCCGGGCGAGCAGCTCGCGGACGTTACGCAGGTTGGTCAGGGTGTCGCGGGAGTCGGACTCCAGCTCGATACGCAGGGAGCCTCCGTTGGGCAGCTCGCGCAGGAAGCGCGCCCCCGCCGCAGCCTCGCTGACCCGCGCATCCCCCGTGACCCCGCCCAGGATCAGGATCAGGTGTCTGGGGTCCAGGGCCGACAGTGCCGCCGCGCCGAGCAGGCGCCGCTCGAAGTCCGCATCGGGTCGCCCCTCGACCAGGCGCTTTCCCGGGACCAGGATCAGCGTGCTGGCCATGCCCGGATCGGGCCGCGCCCGGGCCGCGGCGACCACCCGATAGAGCGCCCAGAGGTTCGCTGCCCCAAGGGTAAGCAGCGACACGAGCAGGGTCAGGCAGACGGTGAACAGCGCATCCCGATCGATCGGGGAGGGGTCTGCCGGGACCGGGGGCATGGCTGTCTTTTCGTAGGCGGCGAAGATAACGGAGCCCATCTCGGGGGGCGCCCGAAGCTCGGACGCCCCCGGCCTCGCGGGGTATTTAGAGCACCGCCACGCGCGCGCGGATCGCGGTGTCCAGATTCTCGATCCAGCTGTTGTAGTTGGAATGGATGGTCTTGTTGGCCGGATCGTATTTCAGGTTTGAGCTGCTCTTATAGCGGATGCTGTATGACCTTCTGGTATACGGGATCTCTACCTCAGCCATATGGTTGCGCAGACCCAGGAAGCCGACGATGAGCCCGGGGTATTTAGCCTTCATGCTCCAACCCAGGCTCGACCCGGCCTCCAGGATCGCCTTCTGAACCTGCTCCTCGGTCGCCCCGGGCGGCACCGGAGCGTTGTCGACATCTTTAATCGGCGCGGTCCGGCAGCCAGCCAGCGTCAGCGCGAACAGCGCTATCATAATGAAACGTATAGATATAGTTTGAAACGACATGCTGCGAGCGGACATTCGATGCTCCTACGGTTAGTCTCGACCCCGACATCGTCGAGACCCGCATCTCGCGGGTCCCATCCTGACCGCGGCGAGAATGCGTCGCGGCCCAAAGCTGCCATCTCAACGGCTCACCGCGGCACCTGAGGCGAGACGCCCGCCGGACGCGGCACCGCGCTCAACCATCCCAGTGCACGCAGGAGCCCCATCGGATACATACCGCGGCGCAGCAGCCGCCCGCCCACCATGCGCACGATGCTCCAGGTATCCGGCCAAGGCCGATAATGACTGGCCCGCGCCGCCCCGCAATAGGAGGTATCGATGGGCACGGTGCGCAGGTCGGCCCCGGCGGCGGCGGCATCGATGAGGATCTCGCTCTCGAAGGCGAACCCCTCCCCCGGGCGCGGCCGAGTCGGGAGACCGGCAAGGACCGCCGCCGGATAGAGGCGGTACCCGGACTGGGTGTCGGCGATCGGCCTGCCGCAGGCCCAGGAGATCCAGAAGTCCGCGACCTCGTTGGCGAAGCGACGCAGCCTCGGGGCCTGCTCGCGACCGCGCAGTCGGGCGGCAATGACCAGTGCCTGGGGATGGGCGAGGGCCGCCGACTCCACCCGCGGGATGTCCGCGGCCCGATGCTGTCCGTCCGCATCGATAGTGACCACCCGCTCTGCCCCCAACTCCAGGGCGCGGCGCATCCCAGTCGCCAGCGCGAACCCCTTGCCCAGATTGCGCGGATGTACGAGCACCTCGACCGCAAGCCCTGCGAGCGCATGCCGGGTCCGGTCGCTGGAGCCGTCGTCCACCACGATCAGCCGTTCGATCCCTTGGGCCAGCACGTCCTCGGCCACGGCACGAACGGTCCGGGCCTCGTTGAATGCGGGCATTACCACCACCGTTCCTTTCATATCATTGCTCCATTCAGATTGATGATCTGCCCGGACAAGTATCCGGAGTCTCCGCACACCAGATAGGCCACCAGGTCCGCCACCTCTTCCGGACGGCCCGCGCGCCCCATAGGCACCAGGCGCTTGACGGTCGCCCGATCGAATAGATCGGCGGTCATCCGGGTCGCGATGATCCCGGGGGCAACCGCATTGACCGTGATCCCGCGGGAGGCGAGCTCCAGGGCCAGCGACTTCGTGGCCCCATGCAGCCCTGCCTTGGCCGCCGCATAATTGGTCTGGCCGCGATTGCCGGCGACCGCCGCCACCGATGTCACGCTGACGATGCGCCCCCAGCGCTCGCGGATCATGGGCATAAGGAGCGGCTGGGTACAATTGTAAAAGCCCAGGAGCGAGACATCGATCACCGAGCGCCATTGCTCGGGCGACATGCCGGGCAGCGGCGCATCGTCGTGGATGCCCGCGTTGTTGACCAGGACCTGGATGGGGCCAGCGGCCAGCAGCCCCGATAGAGCGGCGCGTGCAGCCTCCGTATCGCAGACATCGAAGAGCACGGTCTCCGCCGCACCGCCGGCCGCGCAAATCCGCTCGACCAAGGCTTGCGCGCGCTCGCGACCCCGATGGGCATGGCAATAGACCAGAAGCCCCTCCGCGGCGAGCCGCAGTGCGATGGCCGAGCCGATATCGCCGCTGGCCCCGGTGACGAGCGCCCGCTTCATGTCGAAACCACCCCTGCGGCCATGACTGTCAACCGACCCTGGGCGACCATGCGTCCGCCGCTCGACACCGAGAACCGGTAGATGGCCCCGGCGCCGGTTCCCAGCGCTCTCCAGGCGGAGATCTCCAGTGGTGCGGGGAGCAAGTCCAGATAGTCGGGTCCCAGCTCGACCTGGGTCACCGCGGCCAGCAGGGATCGGGGTGCCGTCTCGCCAGTATCCGCCCTCGTCAATGCCGCGTGCAGGGCGCATGCCTGGCTCGCGTATTCGATCGCATGGATAGGGGCCAGATGGCCGTCGAGGCGCAGCGGATTGTTCGGGTCCAGATGGGAGCGCGCGGTACAGCGGATGCCGTCGCAATCCCAATCGAGCAGCTCGTGAAGCAGACACATGGAACCCGAATGCGGGATGCGGGCACAGGGTCCTGAAGTCGGATTCATGGTGAGACCGCGCTCGCCACCAGGTCCAGGTCGTCCAGATAGGGTAGGCGCACGCGTCCTCCGACCCCTTGGGCGACGACCCGCAGCAGGGGCAGGACCCGGGCGGCCGGGTTGCCGGTCCTTAATACTTCCAGACCCGGGGCCAGCTCCGGCGGCAGCCGGTCCGCCTCCCCCTGCCCCGCCAATTGCAGGTCCAGTATCGCCAGTGCCCCAGGGGCAGGGGCCGGGGCCAGCACCAGGGCGCAGGCGAAGGGGGCCGTAAAGGGCCGATGACGAGCCAGGGCACCGGCAGTGGGGACATCGTAGGCGACCAGCAGCACGGGCCGTCCGGCCCCGGCAATCTGGGCCGCAGACTCCAGGAGACCGGCGGCCAAAGAGCCGTCCCATGCGGCAAGGCTGGTCGATGGCTCCCGGCAGGCGTGGCCGATGGACCAGTAACCGGCAACCGCGTTGTGCACCGAATTGTGAAAGACCGTCGGCGAGACCGGAACCCGATTGCAGTAGATATCGGTGCAGAGCCGGTCGATCAGGTCCATGTCGCCGTCGGAGGATGCGAAGACGCTGGCCAGCCCCGAGACATCCAGGCTAAGCCCCCCGATCGCCTGACGCGCCGACTCCAGCGCGACCCGGGTCGCCGGGGTGGCTCGGCGTCGCTCGTTGGGCGGCAGGCAGACCGGGGCCGGGGTGGGCGCGGGTCCGTCCTCATAGGACCTCAGACCCAGCAGGATCTCCCGGGCCTGGACCCAGTCCGGCAGTCCGGGGCCGACCACGCCGATTCCCAACAAGGCAAGCGGGCTCATCCCGGGATCCGCAAGCGTAACCGCGGAGCACGCGCAACGAAGCCATCGGATAGACCCAGCCCCGAAAACACCCTCGGGGCAGGCCATCCGCCCCACGCGCCCAGGCGTAACCGCCGATGTCTATTCGCATTCATTTGCGTTCTCTTGCGCTCGTTTGCGGCCAATATTTTTCCAGACTCAGGCGCGGCCAAAGACGAGGCAGCAATTGCTCCCTCCGAAGCCGAACGAGTTGCTCAACATGCGCCGCGGGGCGGCCTGGCGCGAGCCCTGCAATAACCGCAGAGACAGGTCCGGGTCCGGGGTCCGGGTATTCAGGGTCCCCGGGAGCAGACCCCGGTCCAGGCAGGCAAGACAGATGACCGCCTCGGTGGCTCCGGCCGCGCCCAGGGTATGACCGGTCCAACCCTTGGTGGAGCTGGCCGTGGCGCCTGGCCCGAAGATACGCGACACCGCCCGATCCTCCGCCTGGTCGTTGGCCGGAGTCCCGGTGCCGTGCAGGTTGATGTAATCGATGTCCTGGGGGCGGACCGCAGCGTTCGCCAGGGCCGCCGAGATGGCCAGTACCGCCCCTTCGCCCTGCGGGTGCGGTGCCGAAATATGGTATGCATCGCTGCTCTCGCCGTAACCGAGCAGGGCCAGGGGAGCGTGCTCGGGGTACGGGTCGGAACGCTCAAGCAGGGCGAATGCAGCCCCTTCGCCGATGCTGATCCCGTCGCGTCCGAGACCCCAGGGGGTACAGGGGCGGGTCGAGATCAGACCCAGGGACAGGAACCCGTAGAGGGTGGAGGCGCACAGTGTATCGACCCCGCCGACTACCGCGGCATCGCACAGTCCGCAGGCGATATACCGCTGTGCAGCGGCGAAGACCTTGGCACTGGAGGAGCAGGCGGTGGAGATCGTACAGGCCGGACCCTGGAGCGCCAACAAGCGCCTGCAGAAGGCCGCCGGGGAGGAGATGGTATGGGTGTAGGGGAAACGCAGCCCGGGCCCGAGGATCGGGGTGCTGCCTGGGTCAAAGCCATGGGCACCTTGGGCAAAATACGCCCGGTAGCAGCCCTCCGTGTGCCGCAGCCCGGAGGTGCTGGTGCCCACGAAGAGACCGATCCGCCCCGCCCCGTAGCGACGGACCGCATCCGCCACCCGATCGCGGAACCCGTCCTGGTCCAGGGCCAGCGCGGCGAGCCGATGGCTGCGGCAGTCGAAGTCGGCAAGCCCGCCCCGCAGCGGCTCCCGATCCACACCTTCGACCACCCCGACCCAGGTATCGAGCGGCACGTCCGGCAGGACGCAGGGTTGCAGTCCCGGACGCATGTCCCGAAGGGCTGCGACCGATCGGGCACAGCCCGCCCCCAGGGCATTGGTGAGCGTGTAGGCAGCAATCGCGACAGGTGCAAGCGGCATGGCGACATCCGGATCCTGATCCTTCGTCCAACCGGTCTTCCGCGGCCCGCGGCTTAAACAGCCCAGGATGCCCGGGGCAGGGTCCCGGACCGGTCTTGGGGGCGCGCCAGCAAGGCGGCCATCAGGAAGGCTAGCAGGTTGCCGACCGCCACCGTCGCACCGATCGCATGGAGCACCGGAATGCCGGACAGCGCCAGCAGCCCGAAGGTCGCGAAGGTGGAGGCGGCACACACCGTCAAGGACAGCAGGGTACGCTGCCGCTCCTGCCCGCTCGCGATCGGGCGGTTGAAAAACAGACTGTAATCGATCGCCAATCCAAGCACCAAGAGCAAAGAGACCAGATGGAAAAGGTTCACGGCCCCCTCGACCCAGACCATCAGACTGAAGTCCAGGGTCAGTGCGATGGCCATGGGGGTCAGCACCCGCACCAGCCGGCGACCGTCGCGCAGGCCCAGGGCCAGCACCAGACAGATCGCGAGCCCAAGCAGCAGGGTACGACCACGGGTCTCGGCGAGGAACCTGCCGAGCAGCCCGGCGGTGGCCGCCGGCAGGTCCAGATAGTACAGGCCATGATGCTGTGCGAGCGAGCGCAGCCGCGTCTCCGCCCCCTCCGCCACCCCGGTCAGCGGGATCAGTCCCAGCCAGTCTTCGCCGATCGGCTGAATCAGGAGTGCGAGCCGCGCCCCGGCCAGGGTGTCCGCCAGGTCATCGGGCATCAGGGGGCTCAGCCCCCGGGAGCGCTCGACCCCGTCCAGGAAGGGGTCGAAGGCCCCCGGGCGGAAGGGCAGGCCCTGGCTTGCAAGCGCGATCCGGCGGTCCAGCTCCGCCCGCTCGGGCAGTGCCAGTGCGCGTGCGCGCTGTGCGGCGACGCTGGGGACCCACAACGGCGCGGCATCGAATCCACCGAGGGTACCGTCGCGCTCCAACCGGCGCAGGTCGGGGACCGCAGACTCGATGGTCCGCAGCAGCGACTGGGTATCCGGGGCGATCGCATAGAGAAAGCGCGTCACATCCGGGGCACCCAGCTCGGCACGCAGCCGAGTATCCCTGGCAAGCTCGGCGGCCGGCACTGTGCTCAGGCGTCGCGGGTCGGACTCCCAGGGCTCTGGATGCACCGTCAAGGTCGCGGCGAGCGCGGCAGCGGCCAACCCAAGCCCCAGCCAGGGAGCAACCCCGGCGAGCCGCGGCCCCAGAGACCATGACCGCTCCAGCCAACGGTAGTGGGGCAGCCGGTACCCGGCCGGGATCAGGTCCGGCAGCAGGAAACGGGCGCACAGTGCGGCGGTCGCCAGGCCCGCCGCGGCCAGGATACCGAGCTGGGCCAAGCCCTGGAAATCGGTCAGCGCCAGTGCCCCGTAGCCCATGACCGTAGCCGCCGCGGCGAGGAGCAGGGTGGGCCAGATCCCGGTGTCCCGAGACCCTGACCCATCCCCCGGGGTCACATGGGAGAAGACATGGGCCGGGTAGTCGAGCGCCACCCCGAAAAGCGTCGTGCCCAGGGCCAGTGCGATGCCATGAACGAATCCGAAGAGTTGCTGGACCAGGACCAGGCCCACCAGCATCCCGGCGATCCCCGGCAAGGCACCCAGTGCGACCAGGGTCGCAGACCGGAAGGCGATCAGCAGGATGGCCGCGACCGCCGCGGTGGCGGCGATGCCGAGCAGCACGGTCTCGCGGCGGATCGTCTCCTCGGAGCCCACCGCGAAATAGGCTGGACCGGCCAGCTCCAGGCGCAGCTGCCTGGCCTGGGGCAGCGAATCGAATGCGCCGCGGATCTCGGCGATCGCCAGGCGCTGGGCCTGTAGGTCGGTTGCGTCTCCCGCCGTCTGAAAGACCAGGAGCGCCCGCGAACGGTCGGCGGAGAACCACACTCCAAGGGTCCGGGCCGGCCCCTGGCGGGGAGCCAAAGAGAGTAGCAGTCCGCGCAGACAGGCGGTCGGGTCCGCGGCCATGCGCCCCCTGTCCAGTGTTGGCACCGCGGAGGTCAGCTCCTTGATGCGTGCCTGCAAGGCTGCCCGCAGTCGGTCCTGCGAGAGTGCGTCCGCGCAGTCGTCCGCCGGACCGATCAGGTAGCGATAGTCGAAGAGCCGCTCCAGGGCCGCGTCGTCCAGGGGCGGGGTCTCGCCGTTGGCCACCCGCGAGAGCCGCGGACTCGAGCGCAGACCTAGGGCCAGCGCGCGGCTCGCCGCCGCCAGCGCCTCTGCATGCTCCCCGCCGCTCGCTCCGCCCGAGATCGCACCCAGGATGGTGCGCGCCGCGGGCCCCTCGCGGAGCTGCGCCAGCATGACCCGCTCGTCCTGGGACACTGCATCGGGCAGAAACCCGGAAAGGTCGGACTCCAACCGCACGGTTGCTGCCGCCCAGAGTGCCAGGGCGGCGATTGCGGCCAGCCACAGGGTCAGGACGACCCAAGGCCGCGCGGCGCGGGACACTCAGGGCACCGCCGCGGGGCGGCGGGACAGGATGGTCAGGCGTAGACTCCGGCGATCCCCGCCGGACTCGCGGATATCGATGCGGTCGATCTCGACGCCCTGGCCGGCGATCTCGATGGCCTCGACGAATGCCGGCACCGCACGCTCGCGGGGTCGTAGTGCCAGGGTCCAACGTCCGGCCTGGGGCCGGAAGTCCAGTGTGTAATCCTGGCGCAGCCGCGCGAGGTCTCCGGAGAAGGTCGCCCGCAGGGCCGCCACCAGTCGCTCCAAAGGGGCGTAGTCGCCGATGGATAGCGCGCGCTCCTCCGCCCCCTGGCGCACCAGGATACGATCGCCGCGTATCTCCACCGACTCGCCCTGCTCCCCGATCTTCAAGATACGGTCCGGGGCTGTATAAACGAGCTTCCCACGGGTTGATATGGCTGTGGCGAGCAGGTCGGACACCAGGGTCTCCGTGTAAAGCGCCTCCACGTGCTGTACCTGAGCCAAGGCAGCCATCAGGGACTCCATGTCCAGAAGGTCCTCGCCGAGCACCGGCAGGGCGAGCAGGCACAGAAGGGCGATGGGCCAAGGGCGGCGCAAGAGCGGGCCGAGGGCCATGGGCCGTTCGGCCGTCGACTCGGACGGCCGATCAGGTGTCCTCGTCATCGCCCCAGAAGTCGTAGAAATTAAACCAGTTGTAGGGTGCGAGCCTGGTGTAATGCTCCAGGCGCTCCGCATAGCGCCGGACCCAGTCGCGTACCGAGCCCTGACGGTCGCGGGGATCCAGCTCCACCCGCTCGGCCAGGTCCTCGAAATACACTTCATAGCGATTGCCGCCCCGATAAAGTCCGAACAATAGGACCACCGGCACCCGGGTCACGGCCGCCAGGGTCAGAGGCCCGGTCGGAAAACGGGCCGGCCGATCGAGGAATGGACAGAGCACCGTCTGCTCTCCCGGACTGGCGCGATCCCCCAAAAGCCCCACGACCCCGCCCGCATCCAGGGCCTCCTTCACCGCTAGCATGGTATTGGGGGTACCCAGAGGCAGCACGGTACGCGCGACCATTGGGTTCAAAGCATCCAGAATGCCGGTAATGAGCCGGTTATGGGTAGGATCCATCAAAACCTTGAGCGGGATCTGCTGCTCCAGGACTGCGAGCGCCCGCAGGATCTCGAAGCTCCCCAGATGCGAGCCCAGGAGCAGAAATCCCTGACCGGCGGCGACCCGCCCGGTCACCAGACCTGCGTTGTGCACCTGCACAGAAAGCGCCCCGTGGCGCCCGGCGAGCAGGAAAACCCGGTCCAGGATGGTGGCGGAGAAGCAGTGGATATGGCGGGCAACCTGAAGCAACCCAGCCGGCCGTCCCAGCACGCGGGTCAGGAAGCGCCGGGAGGCCTGGCGCTGGGGTTTCGCCATGACCAGGAAATAAAGCGTTATGGGATAGAGCACGGCGCGCGCCGCCGCCCGGCCCAGATTCAGCGCGATCCATAGGATGAGACGCAGCGCAAACCGGTTGCCGCGCTCGGCCTGCTCCGCCCAACCGGCGGTCACGGGGTTTCGAGATCCGCGAGGCGACCGGAGCAGATCAAGTCGGCCCCGCGCAGGCAGCGGAACCCGACGGCCCCGGGCACTGGGTGGGGCGCAAGCTCCACCACCGCCTGCTCGCAGGGTCTTAAGGGCGCATGAAGCTTGGCTGACAGCAGATGCCCGCCCGGCCGGCCCCAGGCCCGCAAGACATGGTCCAGGATCAAGGAGCCGGGGACGATGGGGCATCCGGGGAAGTGACCGGCGAGGGCCGGATGGTCAGCCGGGACCGAGAAACGGTAGCGGTTCAGGATAGCGCCCCGCCAGAGCCCGGGCCGGACCCGAGCAGATCCAGCAGCGATCGCCGCGGGAGCTTGCCGGCCTCGTTGCGCGGCAGGGCCTCCGCCAGCACGATGTGACGGGGGAGAAAGGCATGATCGATCAGACGCTTGAGCTCCCGAAGCAGCGTCTCGCGGTCAAGCCCGGGGGCCACCGCGACCACCGCCAGGCGGCCGACTTCCGGTCCGTTGTCGTCGGGTGCGACGAATACCCCATCGAGCACACCGGGAATACTATTGAGCTTCAGATTCAGGTCCGCCAGGGAGGCACGCCTCCCGGCGACCTTCACCATATCGCGGTTGCGTCCGAGCAGCCTGAAGCCCCCGTCGCAGTCGAATTCCAGGACATCCGCCAGTGGGACCGGTGCGGGCAGGAAATCCGCCGCGATCGTCGTCCCGACCGCATCGGTAGAGGCACGCACCGTATCGTACCAGCGCCACGCGGGGCCCTCGGAGGTCCGGCGGCTGGCCATGGACCCGGCCTCGGTACAGCCGTAAATCTCGAAGACGCGGGTCTGCATCCGCGATTCGGCCTGACGCGCCAGATCCGGGGACAATGGAGCAGCGGCGGAGACGACGAAGTCGATCGCCGGCCAATCGATGGCCGAGCCAGCGCAGGCCGCGAGATGCACCGGTGTGGTCACCAGGATGCGAGGCGCGGCGACCTGCTCCAGGGTCCGCCGCACATCCTCGGGAAAAAAGGGCCGGCCGGACTCGGTCGCGGCACCCGCCGCCAACGGAACCAGCACCGATAGCTCCAGCCCATACATATGCTGGGCGGGCACCGTGGCCACGATGGTCGACTCCGGACGGATGGCGAAGCGCCTGACCGCAAGCGCGGCCGCGCACATCAGGTCGCCCCAGCGCTTGGGGTGGGGCTGGGGACGTCCGGTGCTCCCGGAGGTGAAGGCCACCAGACAATCCCAGTCCGCGGGGACCTCCGGTATCCGGGAGGGGTCCGCATCGGCCGCATCCGGGACCTCGAAGGTCCAGAGCGGGAGCGGGAGCTCCGGGACCGGCAAATCGCCGATACACAGCGTGCCCGGATGCCCGGATGCGATCTCCAGGATGGTGTTAGCCAGACGGTCGGAGGGCAGCAGGCTCGGAATTCCGCGGACCAGACAGGCACACAGCGCAATTAGAAAGCGGTAGCGATCCTCGCACAGGTTCATCGCCCAGGGTGCGTCCGGGAGACGTTGGGCGAGCGCCAGCACCTGACCGAGAAAGCGCGCGTGGGATATGGGCTCCCCATGGCGCCGGATGCAGACCCCGCCCGGACTGAAACCCGGCATGACGGGGCAGGTGGTCGGGCCGGGGGTCATGGCCGCAGCCCGAGGGATCTCGCCCGGTGCGCACGAGCGGGATGCACTGCGACTAACGACATCGGGCTGCCCACCGCATCAGGCGGCGTGCGCCCGGATATGATCGCAGAGGCTGCGCAACGAGCTAAGCACCTTGGGGACGTTCGGATCCTCGGAGCTGAGCTGCACGCCGTATCGCTGGGATACGGCGAGAGCCAATTCCAGTGCGTCGATCGAATCCAGACCAAGTCCCTCGCCGAAGAGCGGGGCATCGGGATCGATATCCGCCGCCGACACGCCCTCCAGGTGCAGGGCATCGATAATGAGCCGAGCGACCTCGTCCAGCATCGCGTTGTCGTCCACTACATTCTCCCGATCACGCGCCGGCACGCTGCGCGTGGCGCATTCGCATTCGATTCCGCCGCCCGGCCCGCGTCGCCGCGCGGGACCGGTAAGCCGGGGACCGCAATCATCCCGACATCCGCGACGAGGCGCAACTCGGCCCGGCGGACGGGCCGCGGCGGAAACCGACCGCCCCGCAGGATCGGCTGGGCGCAGCGACACCGATGGTCCGCGGATTCCTCCGGAGTCAGAGATCCTGCGCCGGTCGTAGCGCCGTATATTCGGTCATGATCCCAAGCTGGACCCTGCGTCGCGCCGACTCGAATCCGGCCTCCTGCAGGGTACGCAGCACCACCTCGGGAGACACGCACTGATCCACGGTATCCCAGTAATAATCCATCAGCTGTCGCGCCCGTGCATTGCGGGTCACGAGCGCGGTCAGAGTCGGAACCAGATACTTAAGATACAGCTTGGTCAGACCATAGCCAAAGGCGGAGCGCGGCGGGACCATCTCCAGGATCAAGACCCGTCCGCCCGGCCTGAGCACGCGGTGCAGCTCGCGGAATGCGACCGCCAAATCCGCGACATGGCGCAGGGCATAGCCCATGGAGACGAAATCCACGGAGCGCTTGGGGAGCGGCAAAGCCTCCGCGATCGCGGCCACTCGATGGCGCACGCCGCGCCCGCCCGCCGCTTCGAGCATCGGCAGGCTGGGATCCATGGCCAGCACAGACCCTCCCGGACCCACCAGGTCCTGGGCGTGGCGCGCCATGACCCCGGTTCCGCAGGCGATGTCCAGCACTGCATGACCCTCGCCCAGACCGGCACGCACCAGGGCCTCGTAGCGGTAGCGCTCGCCGGTGCGCAGGCTCATCCAGGCATTGATCCGGTCGTAGCTGGGGGCCGCCTCGTCGAACAGCGGACGCAGAAAGCGTACTCGCTCGTCCGCGGATGCATAGTGGCCGGTCAGGACCGGATGGGGGGGAACCGAGCGATCGGCAGATGGCAATTTCACGCCCGATAACCTCCGCGACGGACGGACCGGTGCGGGAGCGCGCACCTGGCCCGGCAAATGGGAACCCGGCAAGGGGCTGACCCGCTTACCGCCTTCACAGCACGCCCTCGATCTCGATCGCCAGATCCTCCCGGCACACCTCGCCCTTGACATAGAGGACTTGAGCCCGCCCCCTGGACCACTGCTCGAGCCCAGCCGCCACCGTCCCCAGATGGTCCGGCTCGCGCAAAAATACTTTAAGTAGCGGGGTGGTGTCGTCCCCCTGCCACCGGCTCCTCAACCCCGCCGCCTCCGCCAGCGATTCCAGATTCGCCAAGGTCTCCCGGAGCTGCGCCAGTGCATCCCCGCAGTGGCAGGAGCGATGCCCGACCACGCTTGCGGTCCCGGAGATCAGTAGCCGGCTTCCGGAGTCCGGCAGCAGCAGCCCGCGGGCGAAGGACGGGGGGCGGGGGCCATAGCGCGGCGGATAGCAATAGGCGCTGATTTGACGGGGGTTTTCCACCGGGCGACCGGGTGTGCGCCCGGCCAGCAGCAAGACGAGCAACCCGGGGGCGTCAGAGCCGATCGCCGTGGCCGCCGGGAACCGCAGCTCGTCCAGTCCGGCCTCGCGGAAGGCTCGCTCGCGCCCGACGCAGAAACCCCGATAGCGCTCCAGGCCTCCGACCTGCCGATGGATGTCGGGAAGATAGCTCCACATGCGTAGCGGAAAGGGGAAGCCGCGTCGGCGCAGCAGGTCCAGCAGACTTCGATAGCAGTCGCAGGTAAGCCGAGCCAAGTCCGATCCGTCTTCCTCCGCCAAGAGGTGTGCGAAGAGGTAGTCCTCGCACTCCACCCGACCGATTCCCCCGTCCCAGCCGGAATCCAGTACCCGAGGCACCCGCCAGACCTCCCGGCATCCCGGGGCGGACAGCGGCTCAAGACCCACAGTCAGACGCCGGGGGGAGTCGGGGCCGCGCCCGTGGCGAGGGCCATAGTCGATCTCTGCCAGGATCCGGCTATCGGGCAGGACACGACTGTCCGGATCGCCAGACTCGTAGGCGACCGTCAGGGACATTCCGGGCACCGACAGTCGCGCGGCGGTATCCACATCCGGGCCCCGTCGACCTGGCAGGCACCTGGACTCATCCCGATCTCCGGCAGCGGATCAGGGTATGGCCCCAGCCGAGTCCGTCGACGCACAGATCCACCGCGAGGCCGGCGAGCTCGATACAGCGCACGAGATCGGGGAAATACAGGAACTTCGAACGACCGTTGGCCATCGCCGTGAAATAGGGACTGGACTGGGTAAGCACGTAAGAGGCGGTCTCGAAGCGCTGCCGGTCCCAGAAGATCTCGTTAATATAAAGCGGCGTATCGCAGGACATGGACCCCGCGGCCAGCCGGAGTATCCGAACGATGTCGTCTTCGCTGAAGCAATCGAGGAATTGACTCATCCAGATCGCATCGAATCCGCCAGGAATGCCAGCGCCTGCTTCCAATAGATCGACCCCGATCCCGACGATGCGATCGGCGCCGGGCTGCCCCTTGATCGACCGCTCCATCAGGTCAATCTGTCGAGGCAGGTCGATGACGGTCACTTGCAATGCCGGGTCTAAAGCGGTGCATGCCAAGGCCCACCTGCCGGTATTGCCGCCGATATCGAGCAGGGTGCACGGGGCGGACGCGAGCACGATCTCCAGTGCGCGGGCGAAAGTGGAATCCGAGAAAAAATGGTCGTACGCCAGCCAGCTCTCGCGCATCCGGGGCGGCAGCTCGGTCAATGCCTCGTACAGGGTCGGCCAGCTCCCGAGCCGCTTCAGGCCTTCCGGCTCGCCGGTCTCCAGTGCACGCTCCAGATCGAGCATGCCCTGGTAGCAAACGTCCTGCATAAAGTCGATCAAGACCCCGGTCATCCGGTCCCCATGCAATATCGAGCCGGTCTTGGTCAGGCTGTAACGTTCCGGGACCTCGCCCGCAGCAGGTATCCGGTAGAGGATCCCTGCGCCCAAGCCAGCCTCCAGCAGCACCTGAATCGGATAACGGGGGCGCCCCAAAGACAGGCAGATCTCGTCCAGCCCAGCGCCATCCTTGCGCGACCGCTCCGCCAGAATCGCCAACAGCCCGAGCTTGCGCATGATCCGCGCGACCTGGAACGTAACGGGACCGAAAACAATCTCCTGGGCGTGGCGCTGTGCCTCAAGGAAGGTCAGCGTGTCGGCAGTGTAGGGTAGCGGAGACATCGCGATCTTGGGGAGTGCCTGTGCGCGCGGTCGGTACAGGATGACCGACGCGCACTGTACCGCAGCGCCGTTCGACCCGCACCCCGTCTATTCTCGCCCATCGCCGGCGAGGGCGCGACAGCGGTCGCCGCTCTGCGCTCTGACTCGAGGCCGAGTCAGGACGACAGACGCAACGCCCGGACGCTGCGAATTGACGCCGCAACCGGACCCGGCCTATGTGGGCATCGTTTCCGATATCGAGGGACTGGCCGTCTCATTCGCCCTGCGCGAATGGCGGACCGACGTGCCGACGGTCTTCCATGCCATCCGTCTGCGGCGCGCCTCCCGGTCCGAGTGAAAAACAGACATAGAGCTTAGCTTTTCAGTATATTAACCATTGCGAACGCGGTAATATTCTCCCTGGCCGGCTGGAGCGCGACCGCCGCCGGCCGCTCCCTAAGCCTCTGCGGCGAACGCTGTCGGCAGAGCCCCAAACCAAGAATCCAGTCCCGGAGGACGCGCGTCGATGGGCGCCATGGCCAAGCTGTTTCCCTTTCTGCGGTGGTTTCCGATGAGCGCCGCGGGCCTGCGCACAGACCTCGTCGCGGGCATCACCGTCGCCCTGGTGCTGATTCCCCAGTCCATGGCCTATGCGCAGCTCGCGGGACTGCCGCCCTACTACGGACTCTATGCCGCCTTCCTGCCCGGGATCATTGCCGCGCTATGGGGCTCATCCCAGCAGCTCGCCACAGGTCCGGTGGCGGTGGTTTCGCTGCTGACCGCCTCGGCGCTCGCCCCCTTCGCGCAGACCGGCACGGACCAGTTCGTCGTCCTGGCCATCGCGCTCGCCTTTCTGGTCGGACTGGTCCAGCTTGCGCTGGGCGCCTTCCGGTTGGGCGTGGTGGTGAATTTTCTGTCGCACCCGGTGATCGTCGGCTTCACCAACGCCGCGGCCATCATCATCGGGCTGTCTCAGCTCAATAAGATCTTCGGGGTCCCAATGCAGCGCAGCGGGCATTTCGCGACCGACATCTGGGCTGTGGTCCAGGAGATCGGCCATACCCACCTGCCGACGCTCGCCATGGGCGTGGTTGCCTTCGCGATCATGTGGGGAATGCGCCGCTACACGCCGAGGCTCCCGGGGGTGCTGGTGGCTGTGGCACTCACGACGACTGCAAGCTGGCTGCTCGATTTCGCCGGCCACGGGGGCAAGGTCGTGGGGGACATCCCCGCCGGACTGCCATCCTTCGCACTCCCCACGCTGGACCCCGAGATGGTCATGGACCTGCTGACCAGCGCCATCGTGATCTCGCTGGTCGGATTCA
The DNA here is from genome assembly GCA_963780725.1 of uncultured Gammaproteobacteria bacterium. Lineage (GTDB taxonomy): Bacteria > Pseudomonadota > Gammaproteobacteria > Chromatiales > Chromatiaceae > Thiodictyon. Next base: position 630,122 of record CAWACV010000001.1, on the reverse strand, counting down.
TGGAGGCGATCTCCATCGCTAAGGCGATGGCCGCCAAGACCAAGGACCGTATCGATCCCAATCAGGAGCTGATCGGCCAGGGACTCGCCAATGTCTTGGGCAGCCTGTCCCAGTCCTATCCGGTCAGCGGGTCGTTCTCCCGATCGGCGGTGAATCTCAACGCGGGTGCGCGCTCCGGCATGTCCTCGGTGTTCGCCGGGATCGCGGTGCTGGTCACCCTGATCTTCCTGACCCCGCTGCTCTATTTTTTGCCACAATCCGTGCTTGCGGCGGTGATCATGATGGCGGTGGTGGGGCTCGTCAATTTCACGGCCATGCGCCACGCCTGGGAGGCACATCCCCACGACGGCGCCGCGGCTATCGTTACCTTCGTCGCCACACTCGCCTTCGCCCCCCATCTCGATAACGGCATCCTGGTCGGCGCGGGACTCGCGGTGGGGTTGTTCCTCTACCGCACCATGACCCCCCGGGTGGCGCTGCTCGGACGCTACCCGGACGGCACCCTGCGCGATCTCCAGGTCCACCCCACGCTGCCCACGGACGAGCGGATCATCGTCATGCGTTTCGACGGCCAGCTCTATTTTGCCAACGTCTCCTATTTCGAGGACACCATACTGGCCGCGGTCGCGGACCATCCGAGCGCCAAATTTATCCTGGTGATGGCCGACGGGATCAACCAGCTAGACGCCTCGGGCGAAGAGGTCCTGGGGCACCTGATCGACCGACTGGGCGCCAATGGAATCACAGTGGTCTTAAGCGGCATGAAGCGTCAGGTCATCCAGATCCTGGAGCGCACCCATCTCATGGAGCGTCTGGGGCGGGAGAACCTGTTCGCGACCGAGGAGATGGCCCTCGATGCCATCTACGAGCGCTTGAACGAGAACGGGTATCGGCCGTTGCGGATGGCTGCGGGGACGACGGCATAGCCGACGTGACAGGACCGGGTGCCTGAGTCAGCGGGCGCCTCTAGAGGGGTCGCTCGTCGCTTCCGCCATGCGGCTGCGATTAGATGCGGCAAGACACGAGCCACATCCTAAAGTCCTAGCCAGCCTCGGATTCGGCAGTCGCCTTGGGTACCGAGGCGACGGCCGCCAGCAACCCCCGCAGCAGATCGATGGGTGCCGGCGGACAGCCGGGGATCTTGGCGTCCACCGGGATGACGTTCTCTACCGCACCGCAGCTTGCATAGGACTCGCCGAACTCTCCGCCGTCGCAGGCGCAGGTGCCGGCGGCGATGACGATCTTGGGGCTGGGGGTGGCGCGCCAGGTGCGCCGCAGCGCGGTCTCCATATGACGGGAGACCGGACCTGTGACCAGGAGCGCGTCGGCATGGCGCGGCGAGGCGACGAAATGCAGGCCGAAGCGCTCCAGGTCGTAATAGGGATTGTTGAGCGCATGAATCTCCAGCTCGCAGCCATTGCAGGAGCCGGCGTCCACCTGGCGAATGGCGAGGCTGCGCCCGAAGCGCGCCTTGATGTGCCGGAACACCTCCACACCGATCCGCTCCAGCTCTGCGTCCGCGAGTGTCGGCGCCGGCTCGGTGACGACCCCGGTGCCCAACGATTGTTTCAGGATGCGGAACATGGCGATCTACCATTCAGGCTGGAAAGAGTATACCCGAGAGATTCGAGATTTTCGGTTTCATGGAAACGATCTGCCTGTTTCGGATAAGAAACCTAGCCGCTCGCAACTAGCAGCTCGTCACTAACGGGTATAAATAAACCGCGGAGCGCGCGGAAAAAACGAATACTCGCCGGCACCGAGGTATCTCAGGCATCACTTGCGCGTGCTCCGCGTCTAACGCTTCCGAGTCTAGCCTCAGAGATCCGCTCCGGAATAGGACCCATTAACCGATTTATTGCAGACCGGGAAATCCGGGACGATATTGCCCATAATGAGCCGCTCCAGGGCCGGCCAGGTGAACCAGCTTGGGTCCCGGGGGAAGAAGCGGGCGATGCGTCCCTGCGCACCGAATCGCACGAAGACCAGGATCTCGCCGCGCCAGCCGTCCACCAGCCCCAATCCCTCCGCACCGGGGGCCGGGTTCGGCAGCGAAATAAGCGTCTCGCCACCGGGCAGGGTCGCGAGCAGGCGGTCCATGAGCTTGAGGCTCGATTTGATCTCCGTCATCCGCACACGCACGCGGGCGGCCACGTCGCCCTCGGACTCTTGGGAGGCCGGGACATCCAGGGTGTCGTAGGGTGCATAGGGGCAATCCCTGCGCACATCGAAGTGCAGACCGCTCGCCTTGCCCACAAAGCCCGTACAGCCCAACGCACGGGCGTCCGCCATGGCGAGCCGCCCGGTCGTCTCCAGACGATCGTCCAGTGACGGGTGGTCATCGATCACATCGAAGAGCGGCAGGACTGCCTTGTACAAAGCCAGGTGCTCGTCCCGGAGCCCTGCCACGGAGCCCGCCGCCAGGTCCCGGCCGACGCCCCCTGGAACCACCGAGTCCATCATCAATCGGTGCCCGAAGAGCGCGAGACTCTGGCGCTGCCAGCGCTCGCGCAGACGGGCGCACTGGACATGGGCGAAGCTGAATGCCACGTCGTTACAGACCGCGCCGATATCGCCCAGATGGTTGGCGATGCGCTCGCGCTCGGCCATCAGCGCCCGCAGCCAGAGTGCTCGAGGCGGAACCTGGCAGCCGCAGGCGCGCTCCATGGCCTGGCAGGCGGCCCAGGCATAGGCAACCGTCGAGTCCCCAGAGACCCGCCCGGCGAGGCGCGCGAGCCCCAGTGGATCGCGACCCACCGCGATCTTCTCGATCCCCTTATGCACATAGCCCAACCGCTCCTCCAGGCGCAGGACATCTTCGCCCATGGCCTGGAACCGGAAGTGTCCGGGCTCGATGATCCCGGCATGGACCGGACCCACCGGGATCTCGTAGACCCCGCTCCCATGGACCCTGGCGAAGGGGTAATCGGCGTCGGCGGGGGCGTGACGGATCATCCGACCGACGACCGGAAAGTCGGCACGCAACGGAAATTCGTCGGCCCCCCAGGCCTGGTGCCGAGACCAGCGGCGCCCGTCCGGATGACCGGAGAAGACCACCCCGGTCAAGTCATGGCAGTGACGCTCCAGACGGTCGAGCCCCGGATAACAGGGGGTCTGGGACGGCAGCACCGGCCGCATCAGGGGCACCCGGGCCTCCAGAACCAGATAGTCCCCCTCGTGCTCCAGGCAGGCGCGCACCGCAATGCCGGACTCGTCCTCGCTCTCCCCAGAGTCCGACTCGACCGACTCATCGTGGGCATCGGGCGGATCGGCCCAGACCCCCGCATGGCGCAGACCCATCCCCGCCGCAACCTTGGCCGCGCTACGCCAGTCCTCCGCATCCAGCTTAAGCCGGTGTGCAGGGGCCAGCACATGGGCGCTGCCGGAGCGGGCGAGCAAATGCTCGTCCTCAAGCCGGCCTAAGAATTCCGAGAGCCAATCGAAGCGGCTCATAGGAGATGACTCCCTGTAATCAGCCCGGTGGCCCGGTCCAGCCAACCGGCCAGGAACCCGGGGATAGCGAGCCCGAGCCACAGGACCAGACCCAGGTGAACCACGACCGGGATCATATTCGCCTGCACCGGCTGCTGACCCTCGGGGGCGGCCCCGTAGACCATTGGATGGATGTGCCGGAAGAGCCCGGCAAAGGCAACCGCGAGCCCGGACAGCAGCGCCACCGCGAGCCACGGATACGCCTTCATGGTCGCGGTGAGCAGCAGAAACTCGCTCATGAAGACCCCGAAGGGCGGGAATCCGGCGATCGCCGCTACCCCGATCAGGAGCGACCAGCCCACCGCAGGCTGGGTGCGGATCAACCCGCGGATACGGTCGATCGACTGGGTGCCGGCGATATGGGCGGCATGGCCCACGGTGACGAAGATCGCCGACTTGGTCAGCGAATGGACCAGCATATGCAGCAGTGCGCCGAAGGTGGCGAGCGGCCCGCCGATTCCAAAGGCGAAGGTCATGAGCCCCATGTGCTCGATCGACGAATAGCTGAACATCCGCTTGATGTCGCGCTGGCGATGTAGGAAGAGTCCGGCGACGGTGAACGACACCAGTCCGAACCCCATCAGCAGATAGCCCGCCAGGTGCGGGGCGGCGGTGGCCGCGAGCGATCCGTCCACCAGCATCTTGAGCCGCACCACGGCATACAGTGCGACGTTCAGCAAGAGCCCAGAGAGTACCGCGGACATGGGCGTCGGACCTTCGGAATGTGCATCCGGCAGCCATTGGTGCATGGGTACCAGGCCGACCTTGGTCCCATAGCCCACGAGCAGGAAGACGAATGCCAGGCGCATCACTGCGGGCTCCAACCCCCCGGCATGGTCATACAGGATGCTCCAGGTGAGCCCTGCCGCAGGGTCTGCGATCACCCGCTGGGCGGCAAAATAAGTGAGCACGGTGCCGAAAAGGGCGAGCGCGATGCCCACGCCGCAAAGAATAAAGTATTTCCAGGCCGCCTCCACCGCCTCCGGGGTGCGATAGAGAGACACCAGGAGCACGGTCGCCAGGGTCGCACCCTCGACTGCCACCCACATCACACCCAGATTGTCCGTGGTGAGCGCCAGCAGCATGGTGAACATGAAGAGCTGGTACATGGAGTGGTAGGTACGCAGGCGCCGCGGACCGATCCGGCCAGTGTCGCAGACATGGCGCATATAGGGCCGGGAGAAGATGCTGGTGGTAACGCCGACAAAGGCGGTGAGCACCACCAGATAGACATTGAACGCGTCGACGCGAAAGGTCAGCCCGGCGATGGGTCCGGCGAGCTCCCCGGACACCTCCCCGGCTACATTGACCAAGGCCCCGAGCCAGACTGCCGCCGCCAGAGTCATGATCGAGACGACCAGATTGAGCCAGCCGGCGAGCGGCGGCGGACGCAGCAGGCGCAGGGCCAGCGCACCCAGGAGCGGGATCAGCAGGACCGCAACGAGTGCGTTCACTGGCCATCCCCCCCGGTTTCGCTGAGCCGATTCAACCGGTCCACGTCGAGCGAGTCGATGCTCTCGCGGATCTGGAGGAAGAAGACCCCGAACAGCACCATGGCCACCAGCACGTCGAAGGCGACCCCCAGCTCCACCACCAGCGGCATGCCCCCGGTCGCGGAGACCGCGGCCAGAAAAAGCCCGTTCTCCATGGACATGAACCCGAGCACCTGGGCCACCGCCTGGGTGCGAAAGACCATCATCAGGAGCCCGATCAGCACCACCGCCAGGCTGATGGCAACGATATTGCGGGTAAAGGTCAGCTCCTGCTGGATCATAGGAAGGACCAGCCAATAGCTGAAGATCACCAATGCCACTGCGGCCATGGTTACCAAAGCCGGGCTTTGCAGCGACTCGGTATGGCGATCCAGCTCCAGCCGGCGGGCAAGGCGATGGAGCATCCAGGGAATCAGGAGCGCCTTGAGCGCCAGGGTAAGCGCGGCGGAGAAATACAGGTGATGAGAATGGCCGGTGGCCGCCACCACCGTGGTCACCGCCGCCACCAGCGCACCCTGCCAGGCGAAGGCATGGATGGCCGAGAGCAGCCGGGTTTGGGCCAGCAGCACGAATGAGATAAACAGGACAATGGCCGCCAGGACCAGCACCAATTGCTGGAGCAGCGGGAGCAGGGTCAGGCTCATGCACCCACCTCCAGGATCACATGGCTCAAGAGCCCCAGCAGCGACAACAGGAGTGCCAGGTTCAGGAAGGCCGGGACGCGGAACAGCCGCATCTTGGCCAGCACAGTCTCGCCGACGGCGAGCGCTACGCTTAAGAGCATGAGCTTCGCCAGGACCGAGGCCAAGCCCAACCCCAGTGCCGCCGCCCCGAATCCCTGACCGATACCCCAGGGTAGAAAGACGTTAACGATCAGGGTCCCGTAGAGCAGGAGCTTAATCTGCGCCGCCCACTCCATCAGAGCCAGATGCCGACCGGAATACTCGAGGATCATGGCCTCGTGGATCATGGTCAGCTCCAGATGCGTGGTGGGATTGTCCACCGGGATGCGTCCGGTCTCGGCGATCGCCACCAGGGTCAGCCCGCCAAGGGCGAAGAGATAAGATGGGCGCAGCACGAACCCGTCGGTCAGGTGATGATCGATCACGCTCGAGAGATTCGTGGAATGAGCGGTCATGGCCAGCGTAAAGACCGCCATCAGCATGGCCGGCTCTGCAAGCGCGCCGATCATCATCTCGCGCGACGACCCCATGCCGCCGAATGCGGTACCCACATCCATGCCCGCCAGGGCGAGGAAGACCCGAGCCAACGCCAGGAGCCCCACCAGCACGATGATATCGGCGATAGCCGCCACTGGCAGATCCACCGCCAGAAGGGGCACGGTGGACGCAGCCACCCAGGTGGCAACGAAAACGATATAGGGAGCCGCGCGAAAGAGCGGCGAGGCGGTGTGGGCCACCCGCGCCTCCTTCGCCAGGAGCTTATAGAGGTCCCGATAGGGCTGGAGCAGCGAAGGCCCGCGTCGGTTCTGAAGGCGCGCCTTGACCTTGCGCACCCAGCCCACCAGGAGCGGCGCCAGAGCCGCATAGAGTAGCGACTGGAGGAATGCGACACCCCAACCGGTCAACATTTTGATATCGTCCACTGCTACACCGCTTCTCCCGTACCGGACTTTCGGAAGATATTCACGCCTCAAGCGCAAATCGGCTCAAGTAATGATCCACAAGAGCCCCACCAGGGTCGCCAACGTCCAACCGAGATAGACTCGGACATTGCCCGATTGCAGCCGCACCACCCGTCGCGCCGCGGATTCCACCGCGTTGGCCACCGGGAGATAGAATAGACCCCAGGTACGATCGCCGATCCGCAGTCGATGGCGGGGCTGGCCGTCTTCCTGGGGAGCGACCGACTCGTCTATATGGAACAGCAATCCGAAGACCCGCCGGATTGGCTGGGAGAAGGCCGTCGCAGTGTATTGCATCCGCTCCGAGGGGGGTGCGAACCCACAGTCCCAGGCATCGCCCCGGCGTACCCAGCGCACCGGCGCGCCCCGCGTCCACAGCCAGTTCAGCGAGTAGAATGCGAGCAGCCCGATCCCGAAAAGCAGCAGTACGACAAAGGGTCCGCTATAGCTCGCGGTCTCCGGCGAGACCGGGGTCAACCAGAGCCAGCCGCGGGCGGCGGCCTGAGGCAGCCCTTGGCCCAGGATCTGGAGCGGCACCCCGTCGATCAGACCGATGGCCCAGGTGGGCAACACCCCGAGCAGTAGGCACAGAGCGGCCAGCAGCCCCTGCCCCGCCTGCATCCCCCAGGGTCCCGGGCGGGCGCGGCGCACATGGCGCGAGCGCGCCTGGCCCAGGAAGGCGATGCCATAGACCTTCACGAAGGTCACCGCCACCAGTGCACCGGTCAATGCCAGGATTGCGGAGGCGATGGGGATCAGGCTGCGCAAAACGCCGCTCTCGAGCTGCCAGGCCTGGAGCGCCGCCTGAAAGGTCAGCCACTCCGAGACGAAACCGTTAAAGGGCGGAAGCGCCGAGATGGACAGCACCCCGACCAGGAAGAAAAGCCCGGTCCAGGGTTTGCGGCGCAGGAGCCCGCCCATCTGGTCCAGGTCGCGCTCGTGGGTGCTATGCAGGATGGCGCCCGCACCCAGGAACAGGAGCCCCTTGAATAAGGCATGGTTGAGTACGTGATACAGTGCCGCCACCAGGGCCAGGGCGCCCAGGGCCTGAAAGCCGCTGCTGAGAAACAGCAGGCTCAGGCCCAGGCCGATAAATACGATGCCGAGATTCTCCACCGACGAATAGGCGAGCAAACGCTTGAGATCGGTCTGCATCAGGGCATAGAGGACACCCATCAATGCCGAAAGGCTCCCGATACACAACACCGCCACTCCCATTTGCCAGTGGAATTGGCCGAGCAGATCGAAGACCACGCGCACGAATCCGTAGACCGCGATCTTGAGCATCACCCCGGACATCAGTGCCGAGATATGGGATGGCGCCACAGGATGCGCCTCCGGCAGCCAGGCATGCAGCGGTACCAGGCCCGCCTTCATCCCGAATCCAATGAATGCAAGTGCGAACGCGACTCCGGCCCAGATCCCGGGCACCTCCGCCGCGCGCAGCTGATCGAAGGCGAATCCCCCGCCGAAGGCCGCAAGGACCCCATAGCCGAGCAGGATCATGAGCCCCCCCACATGGGCCATGAGCAGATACAGGAAGGCTGCGCGCCGGTTCGCGGAGTGCTCGTGGTGGAAGGCGACGAGGAAATAAGACGAGAGCGACATCAGCTCCCAGGCGACCATGAACAGGAATGCATCGTCGGCAAGGACGACCAACAGCATGCCGGTCAGGAACAGCCCGCTGAACCCGCCGAGCGCGGTCAACGAGTCTTTACCGTGCTCGAAACCGCGGACATAGGCCGGGGCATAGAGCCCGACCGCGCAGGTCACGACCCCGATCACCGTCAGAAAGAACGCCGCGAGTGCGTCGAGACGGATATGCCAGGGCAGCCAGGGCAAGCCGAGCGGCAGGGTCGTCTGGATCGAGCCACCCGAGGCCAAGGCCACAAGCCCCGCCGCCAAGGCCGCGAGCCCGGCGAGCCCGAGCATTGGTGTGGCTACGAGCCGCAGCGCCGCAGGCACCCGCCCGGCAAGCAGCGACATCGCAGCCGAGCCCAAGGCCAGCGCCACGGCGAGCCCCGCGAGGGCCAGGGCCGCGTCCATCGTGATGCTCATGGTCATGCCTCCTGCCCAGAAGCCGAATACTGCAAGGCCGCCTGGGAGGCAAGCCGGAGCCGCACCCCGCGTCCCTGTCCGGTACTGGTCGCCCCCTCTCCGATCAGCTCGACCCCGGCCCGCTCCAGGGCATCCACCAGCTTCACCAGGGAATCCACGTTCCCCCGCACCTGCCCATCGCTCGCCTCCATGCGCTGGATGGTCGGCAGAGACAGCCCGGCCGCCTCTGCAAGACGGCGCTGGTCAAGCCCGAGCAAGGCCCGCGCAGCGCGGACCTGGGCAGCCGTAATCATGGGTGGGACATCTATTCTTATGTGTAGTCATCGATTCTAGCGACGATACACTTAATAAGACAAGGTCAATACGCCGAAAGGCCCGACAGCCGTGAGCGGTCGTCGATCTGCATGGATCTGACCCCGGGAGACGACGGGGACGACTCAGGCCGAGTCAGCTATTTTTCATCAAACGCGATTGCGCGCAGCCTCCGGCAATATAATGTTCAGCTCCAGGACCTCATGGGTCTCTTCTTGCTCGTAGTTGACCGATACCGCACTCATGTCCACATCGACGTATTTGCGGATAACCTCCAGGATCTCCTGTTGGAGATTGGGCAGATAGGATGGGCGGTGGCGCTCGGCGCGGTCGTGGGCGACCAGGATCTGCAGGCGCTCCTTGGCCACGCTGGCGGTGCCCTTGGGCCGGGTGCTGCGGAAGTAGTCGAGAAGTCCCATGGACTATGCTCCGAACAGGCGGCTGAAAAAGCCTTTCTTCTCCACGTCGATAAAGCGGTGCGGGATTTCTTCGCCCACATAGCGGGCCACCGCGTCGACATAAGCCTGGCCCGCATCGCTCTCGCGGTCCAGGATCACGGGGATCCCTGCATTCGATGCATTGAGCACGGCCTTAGACTCGGGTATGACCCCGAGCAGGCTCAGCGACAGGATGTCCTGGACGTCTTTCACGCCCAACATCTCGCCCTTTTCCACCCGTGCGGGATCGTACCGGGTGAGCAGCAGCAGCTCCCGGATCGGCTCTGCATTGGTCTCCGCGCGCCGGGACTTGCTCGCGAGTATGCCGAGCATACGGTCCGAGTCGCGCACCGAGGAGACCTCCGGATTGGTCACCACCACCGCGTCGTCCGCGTAGTACATGGCCATCGTGGCCCCGTGCTCGATCCCGGCGGGGGAGTCGCAGACGATGAAGTCGAACCCTTGGGAGAGCTCCTCCAGCACCCGACCCACGCCGTCCTTCGTCAGCGCGTCCTTGTCCCGGGTCTGGGAGGCCGGCAGCACATAGAGACTGTCGCAGCGCTTGTCGCGGATCAAGGCCTGATTGAGGTTGGCCTCCTGGTTGATGACGTTGACGAAGTCGTAAACCACCCGGCGCTCGCAGCCCATGATGAGATCGAGATTGCGCAGCCCCACGTCGAAGTCGACGACGGCGGTCCGATTGCCGCGCTGGGCCAGGCCCATGGCCAGGGCGGCGGCGGTAGTGGTCTTGCCCACTCCGCCCTTGCCCGACGTGATTACGATGATTCTCGCCAACTTACGACCCTCCTCTAGGGGTATGTTCCATGGTGCGCGGGACCCGCGGAGCGCCGCCCGCCGCCCGCCATCACAGTCGCTCGATTCTCAGGATCTTCTGGTCCAGATAGATCTGCACCGGCACGCCGCGCAGATCCGACGGAATGTTCTCGCTCACCCGGTAGTGTCCGGCCACGGATACCAGCTCTGCCTGGAGGTCCTGACAGAAGATCCGGGCCTCGGTGTTGCCCTGTGTACCCGCATGTGCGCGCCCGCGTAGCGGTCCGTAGACATGAATGTTGCCGTCCGCCATCAGCTCGGCCCCGGAGCTGACCGGGGCGACGACGGAGAGATCCCCGCCAGCCGCATAGACGCGCTGGCCGGAGCGCACCGGGCGCGTGATCAGGGTAAAGCTGGGCGCGGAGCGCCGGCCCGGGTCCTGGCCCGCCGCCCCGGGGACGGCCGACAGCGCGTCGGACACCCCGCCCCCGGCCTTCGTCGAGGCACCCGAGGGCCGGCCGCCCCGGGCATTGGCATCCCCCAGGATCGCCAGCTCCATCCCCTCGGCCGCCGCGTTCTGGTACCTGGTGCCACCGCGCACGGCGAAGGGAATCATGCCGTAGCCCCGCAGCAGGCCAACCAGGAGCGGGAGCTCCACCTCCCCTGCCCCCTCCGGGAATGCCCCCAGATCGATCACCACCGGGGTGTTGCGGAAGAAGTCAGGGGCCTGCTCCACCTTGGCGCCCAGCTGCTCGGCGACCGCATCCATGTTGCCGTCCAAGAGCCGCATGACAGGCAGAGTAAAGCCCGCGGCCTTGAGCTCGAAGGAGACGGAGGTTTCGCCTGAGGACGATCTGGGATTCGCTGCCATGGCTATCGACTCGGAGACCTGAAGTACCCCGGGCTCCTATGGTGATTGGCTGGAGTCGAGCCTCCGGAGTGGAGCGCCCGCCCTGGATGGCCGCACACACCCCCAGCCCGCTGGGGCCATGCCGGTGTGCGCGGGTCGCCGCCGCACTCGCTCGGCCCGCCGCCGACCGCATAATCCCTCGGCGCGGCGCCAATGCTAACCCTTGAAGGGGCCGAGGGATAGTGCCCGGGCGGGTGCCACGGTGCATGGGGTGCCGTCAACCCGGCGGCCACTGCAACGGCCGGCCGCCCAAGACATGCAGGTGCAGGTGAAACACCGTCTGGCCGGCGGCGGCATTGGTGTTGATGACCGTACGGTAGCCGCTCTCGGCGATCCCAGCCTCTCGCGCCACCCGAGCCGCCGCGAGGAAGAGCCGTCCGATCAGCTCGGCGTCCCCCTCCTCGACATGACTCAAGGTCGGGATCGGCTTGCGCGGGATGACCAGGATATGCACCGGGGCCTGGGGATTGACGTCGCGAAAGGCGACGATGTCCTGATCCTCGTAGACCAGCTCCACCGGGATCTCGCCCCGGGCGATCTTGCCGAAGATGGTGTCGGGCATTGGGATGGGTCTCCGGAATATGAGTCGCTACATGAGTAGCGAGTGGCGAGTGGCGAGTGGCGAGTGGCGAGGGAGAAGGGAACCGGCCCTCGCTACCCGCGACTGCTTTAAAGTCCTCTCCGTCCGGTAAAGGCCAGGGCCAGTGTCCCGCCGTCCACGTATTCCAGCTCCCCGCCCAGGGGGACGCCGTGGGCGATGCGGGTGATCGCGACCCCGCCCTCGCGGGCGCACTCTGCAATGTACTGGGCGGTGACGCTGCCCTCCACGGTGGGGCTGATGGCCAGGATGACCTCGGCCAGCCCATCCGCGCGCAGTCGCTGCTCCAGGATGTCGAGCCCCAGATCCTCGGGTCCGATCCCGTCCAGGGGCGACAGCCGCCCGCCCAGAACGAAATAGAGCCCCCGGTAGTCGGTCGCCTGCTCGATGGCGACGATCTCGGATGGCTGCTCCACCACGCACAGCAGAGTCCGGTCCCGGTTGGGGCTGGCGCACAGGCCGCACAGATCATGCTCGCTCAATGTCCGGCAGCGCCGACAACGCCCGATGCGCGTCATCGCCTCGCCCATGATACGCGCCAGACGGGCGCCCCCTTCCCGGTCGCGCTCCAGGAGATGGAAGGCGATACGCTGGGCGGACTTGGGACCGACCCCCGGCATGCAGCGCAGGGCGTCGATCAACTGGTTGAGGAGCGAGCGCTCGGCCACGCCGGGGTGCAGTGTCTAGAACGGGAGCTTGAAGCCCGGGGGCAACGGCAGCCCGGCAGTGAGCGACTCCATGCTTTCCTTCATCTTTTCCCCCACGCGCGCGCCCGCGGCGTTAGCGGCGGCCACGATCAGGTCCTCGAGCATCTCCTTGTCGTCGCCCAGCAGGGATGGGTCGATCTCCACCCGCTTGAATTCGTACCGGCCGTTCATGGTGATCTTGACCATGCCGCCGCCGGATTCCCCAACCACCTCTTCCAGGGCGAGGCGCTCCTGGGCTGCCTTCATGTCCTCCTGCATCCGCTGGGCCTTCTTCATCAGATCGCCAAGTCCGCCTTTCACGCTCTGCTACCTCCGCAACGACGCCAACCCCTGCGGGGCCGGTCGCCTGGTTAAAGAATAAGGTTCGATGGGTCTGGCGCGGGCGGGCCGGAGCAAGATCGGCTCCGCGGCGTCCGCCCCCGTTCAACCCGTGGGCTCGATGCTGCCCGGCACCCATTGGGCGTCGAGCTGATCGCGCAGTCGCTGGGCCACAGGGTCGGACTCCATAGAGCCCAAGGCGGCCTGGCGGCGCTCTTCCTGCTCCCGGGTGCGCCGTTGGGCCGGAGTCTCCTGATTGGGCCGGGAGACCTGGATCTCGAGCCTTAATGGGGCACCAAGGACGCGCTCCAGGGCGGCGCGCAGGCTGTCCTCGATCCCGCGCGAGCACAGGTGCTCCGCGGCCGGGTCCAGGCTCAGGGTCAGGCGGCCCTCGGCGAGGCTTATGAAACCGCAGTGGTGGGCCAGCTCGCTCGCCATCCCACCCACCCCCAGCCGATCCACCAGACGCTGCCAGTCCGCGGTGCTCGCCAGGACCGGAGCCCCTTGAGCAGGCGCGGCCGGCACAAGCGACGGCGGCACGGGCCGCACCGCCACCGGCTCGCCCGGCCCGCCCCCCGAACGGGAAGCGATCGGCGACCCGCTCGTCGGCACGGCGGCATCCCCGCCGCTCGCCACTCGCCCCTGGGCACTCGCCGATCCTTTAGCCTCCGCGGGCCGAAACGCGAGCCCTCGCAGCAGGACCATCTCGAAGCCCGAGCGCGGGTCCGGGGCCAGCGCCAGGTCCGGCTGCCCGGTGAGTGCCACCTGATAGAAGAGCTGGAGGTCCTCGGGGGCGATCCGCCGAGCCAGGTCCTCGAAGCGGGAGCGGTCCGGGTCGTCCGCCGGGACCGTCTCCGGCACCTGCTGGAAGAGCGCCAAGCGGTGCAGGAGCGCGAGCAGCTCTTTGAGCAGCTCCGCGAAGTCCGGGGCCATGGCACCGATCCGCTCGACCTCGGAGAGCACCCGCGCCCCGTCGCCCGCCGCCAGGGCGTCAAGCAAATCGAAGGTCAGGTCCCCGGCCACGGTGCCGAGCATGTCCCGCACCTCCGACTCCGCCACCTGGCCGCCGCCGTAGGCGATCGCCTGGTCGAGCAGACTCAGACCGTCGCGCATGCTCCCGTCCGCCGCCCGGGCCAGGAGTCCCAGAGACGCGGCCTCGTATGGGATACCCTCGGTCTCCAGGACATGCTGAAGGCGGGCGCGGATCTCCTCCGGAAGCAGCCGGCGCAGGTTGAGCTGGAGGCAGCGGGACAGGACAGTCACCGGGACCTTCTGGGGGTCTGTGGTGGCGAGCAGGAACTTCACATGGGGGGGCGGCTCCTCCAGGGTCTTGAGGAGCGCGTTGAAACTGTTGTTGGAGAACATGTGCACCTCGTCGATGAGGTACACCTTGTAGCGCCCGCTGGCGGGGGCGTAGGGGACGTTGTCCAGGAGCTCCCGAGTCTGATCGACCTTGGTGCGGGAGGCCGCGTCCACCTCGATCAGGTCCACGAAGCGCCCGCCATCGATCTCCCGGCAGGCGGTGCAGACACCGCAAGGGGTTGAGCTCACACCCCGGTCGCAGTTGAGCGCCTTGGCCAGGATACGCGCCAGGGTGGTCTTGCCGACCCCGCGGGTGCCCGTGAAGAGATAGGCGTGGTGAAGCTGGTCCCGGTCCAGGGCATTGCCCAGGGCGCGCACCACATGCTGCTGCCCGACCATATCGGCAAAGGACTTGGGGCGCCACTTGCGGGCGAGCACCTGATAGGTCATGGACGGCGGGCGCGGGGCAGTGTTCGAGGGTCTAGGGTGCGCAAGTGTAACCGATGGGAAGCAGCGACGAGTGGCGAGAGGGTCCGCTCGAGCGAGCTGACCGATCGTCCAGGCCGTCGGTCCGGCTCGGATGGCCGAATCAGTGCCCGTTGCGGCGGACCGCGGGCGACACGGGCCTGCACGATGGGACCAAGAGCGCGACGAGATTGGGGCTAGAGACTCTCGCGAGCGCCCGCTTCGGAGCTGGAAGCACCGAACGTGGATATCTCGCTACCCGACGCCAGCAACTCGTCGCCTCTGAGGGGGTGGCAGTCTACGCCAGCCACACCCCGGCGCCCGCATCCACCGCTTCGGCTGCTCCCTTCCGGGCCTGACCGGGTTCACGGCTTCGCGTCGCGAGGGGACCGACGCAGACCACCATTGATCGCGAGCGGCAGGACCGCAGCCGCTCGCGCCGCGCAAGAGTAGCAAAGTGGCGCGGGCAAGACAAACGATCAGCTTTCGCCCCATCCGCGAGACCGCGTCACAGGCCGTACTTCGCAAGAAGGGCGGCACGCAAGCGAAAAGACACATCGACCAGACTCAGCCACGGATCAAACGTCAACAAGCTTGCATGCCCTCGAGCTCTGCCGTTGCCGTTGCCGTTGCCGTTGCCGTTGCCGTTGCCGTTGCCGTTGCCGTTGCCGTTGCCGACTGCGCCTACCTTAAGCTACTCTCAATGATCGACGGGCTGGGAATCCGAGCGACGGCTGCCGCAGCATCATCCGGAACGAACTATGAAAATCACTCGAATCGCGATTACAAATTTGCGAGCAATCGACAAGCTGGAGCTGGATCTCGCGGCTGGGGGCGAACGCCCCCTCGATTTAACGATGCTGGCCGGTCCGAACGGTTGCGGAAAAACCAGCGTGCTGGAGGCGTGCCTATGGGCGTTCAATCAAGATACGCTCGTACCCCGCGCACTGCCCCAGCAAGATTATTCGATCAAGTTGGATATTCACTATCGAGACCAGCAGTATTGTATCGTCCGCAATCCCGAATCGCATGTTATCGTAACGGCAAGAGATCGCGGACGGACGACTTTTCCGAAAAAAGGACTACCGAAATGGCTCGATGTGAAGGCACTCTACTTTCCATCCTGGCGCGCACCGAGATTGATTGGCAGCGTACGGGTTTCCACAGGAAAGGGCAAGCTTCACTCGCCTATCGTTCCTCAGGAGTCGCTTGGACGGTTGAAGCAACACTTGGTCAATCTGCAAGCGCTGCGGGATACTCCTTCCCTCCAGAAAACGCAAATAATCCCGGCACCCGAGCTGTTGGATCGTGTCCTGGATATTTGGCGGGAATTCTATCCAGGAAGGGGGAGTCGCTTCGAGATCGATCTCGCCACCGAACAAAGAGCAAACGCATCCACCGACGATGCCAACGGCACCGAAGACGAATCGCTCGATCAGCTCGTCTTCGATTTGTTCCTGATCGATAAAGATCGTCCGCAGGGAATCGCAGTCGACGAGCTAAGCTCCGGGGAGATCGAAGTGCTTTCCATGATCGGGGCCTTTCTCCTGCAACGCTCGCCTTATGACCTGGTATTAGTCGACGAGCCCGAGCTTCATCTCCATCCGGCTTGGCATCGAACGATGATCCGCGTGCTGCGGCGGACCCTGCCAAGCTCCCAATTGATTTGCGCCACGCATTCTGAGCATATTCTCGACGCGGTCTACAGCCACGAGCGTTTCACGCTGCTCGGCGAGACAGACCCGCGGCTGCGACTGACAAATCAAAAGGTAGTGGGCAATGCGTAGGACCAGCGATCTTGCGCCCTTTCTAACCCAGAAACCGATCATCCTGATCGTCGAAGATCAAGAAACCAAGGAATGCCTTTACGCAGTCTGGGGCGCCGACCAGCAGTATTTCAACATCCTGACCTGCGGCGGACACGATGTCGTCAAAGGTATTGTCGAGGATCTTCGCAAACACGACCACCACAATGTCTTTGGGCTCGTCGACAGGGATTTCGGCGCATCTAACGTCGCACGCTGGCTAACCGCGCAGGACCCACCTTATCTTTTCCAGTGGAGCTTCCACGAGCTTGAGAATATTCTACTCGATTGGACCGCGCTGGCCGGATGCGACTTGAACCAACAACGTCGGAAAAATCCGAGATCCGCCAACGAAATCGAAGACTGGGCAAGAGACGAGGCACAGAAGCAACCTTGGTGGCTCGCCTGTCGCAAGTGCCTGTCGGACATTCAGAAGCTGCACGGCGAAGATTTTCCGTCAAAACCGGGCATGGAAAAGCTAAGCGACTTGCAGGGCGCTGTCGCTCATATCACGGGCAGTTTTTGGTTTAGGGACCTGCAATCCCGAACAACGCAGATTCTGAACACAAAGCATCTGGAGAGCGAGCTCCAATCGGCTTACAGCCGATATTGCGCCGACCTCGCCGGCGAAAACTGGATAAGGACATTCTCCGGCAAAGAGATCTACAAGCGCATCCGTAGCCGCATCCATGAGAGCTCGAAGTCACGGAGCGCAGAGCTTGACGTGGACTTAGCAAAGTCCGTAGGAAAATGGCAGCTCGAGAATTCCGCCGTTCCGCCGGAGGTAGATTCGCTGAAAACGGCACTTAAGACACGCGTCGGAATATAGGAGCACCGCAGCCGCCCCCGGCTGCCGGAAAATCGACGCGACCGCGCCCGGCTCGAATCGCGTTCCGCCGATCCGTCCGTTACCCTAGGGAAGCACCTGTCCCAAACACTGGCCGACCCGCGTTGCCGCCTGGCTTGTATCCTCACCAACCCTCCATGACCCACCGACTCCAAGAACTATCCCCGATCCGGATGCTGAGTCTCGGCGCCCTCTGCGTCCTGCTCGCCGTGGCGCCCCCCCTCCATCGGTCCGGCGCACTCGCTGCGGACATCTCCGCGCAGCCCCCCGGCTCGCCCGACCAGCCGAGCGAACCCGACCTGTGGCAGCGCACCCGCGATACCGCCGGGGACTGGTGGCAGCGCTCCCGCGACCTGGCGGGGCAGGCGGTGAGGGACGCGGGCGGGATGCTCGCCGAGCCCGAGCCCGGCTTCCCCCAGGTGTGGGAAGGCGTGGTACCCAAGCTCCAGGAGACCCTGGTCCTGGAGGACGCCCGGGAGGGCCTGCCCGATAGCGCCTGGATCGGGCCGGACAAGGCGTCCAATCAAGAAGAGATCGATGCGCTGCTCGACGATGCGGTGACCATCCTCTCCACCTCCCCGGTGCAGCGCTACCGCGAGCGCATCCGCGCGGTCCAGACCGAGATCGACTCGGCCCGGGCGGCGGTCGCCGACTACCGCCAGCGACGCGTTTCCGCTCCCCCGGAGTCCAACGTCAAGCGCACCGTGGCGGACTATGACCGTCTGATTGCGGAGAAAGAGTCCGAGATCGGCCGGCTACAGGAGCGGCTCGCCGGCATCAAGCGGGAGTTTGCGGCAGCGGTGCGCGCCTTGGGTGTGGAGCTCAGCGACGAGCAGGTGGAGTTTCTGCTCTCTACCGTGGTCGGCGACAATATGGTGGATCTGGGCATCCTGTTCGATAACGTCAAAGCAGTCACCGCACAGTTGGAAAAGCTGGTCGCCGAGAGCGGCGAGGACCTCCAGAGCGCCCGGCGCTACTACGGGATGTATGTGGTCCTGCTGCGCGCACTGAACCGCATGCATTGGAAGATCCACGAGGCCATTGGGGAGCAGTATGTCCCCCAGATCGACTCCATCGTCGCCCGCGCCCAGGGCCTCACCGCCGAGACCCGTGAGCTGCAACGCTCGGCCCCCGCCAAACGCGAGCTCTTGGAGGCCAACCTGGAGGCACAACGGCTCACCATCGAGGCCGGCGGGGTCTACCGCCAATACCTGCTGGACCAGGCGGCACAGGTCGCACGCGCCCAGAAAGAGCTGGAAAAAGACATCGCCGCCGCCTGGAACACCTACGAAACGGTGCGCGTCTCCGGCGAGCTGGTGGGCCTGGTGCGCTCCAGCCAGCGGCTCCTGGAGGGCCTGATGAACCGCCAGGTCCCGGCCCTGCGGCCATTCGAGAACCTGGAGATGCGCCGCGAATTCGAGAAGCTGACCGAGCAGCTTAGACAGGGCGGAGCGGGATAAGGCGGCCGACCTTATCATCGGGACGGACTGGGACAGACTCACCCCACCGACGCGTCCGGCTTATACCCGAGAAGACCCTGGGTCAGCGTGCCGAGCCCCGTATCGTAAGGACGACGGCCGCAGCAGGGCGCTCCGCTATTGCGGCCCGGCACCGGGAGCCAGCGGCCCACTCAACGCCGCCCGGCGCGCTTGCAGGTCGTCGAGCCGCGCGGTGGCGGTGACGATCCGGGCGGTGTAATCCTGGTAGACCGACTCGATCTGTGCGTTCTGGCTGGCGATCCAGGCGGCCTGGTCGCGCTCCTCGCTGCCGATGTCGCGCTGCTGCTTCATCTCCGCCAGGCGGGCGGAGCGCTCGGTCTGGAGTCTGCTGATCTCCTTCTGAGTATTGAGAATCTGAGTGTCGAGCAGGTCCGCCTCGGCGATGGCCCCGGCCTCGGCCGCCTGGTCGGCGGACTGTGCCTCCAGGGTCTGGGCCTGGTTAGGCTCGTTGTATCGGATGTCGACCTTGCGCTCCTCGCCGGCGCAGGGCTGATCGGAGAACGTGATCTTGCCGCCCTGGTTGCACTCGTAAACCTGGTCGTCCACCTCCTCGGCCCCCGCCACGCAGGCGGCGAGGGACAGGACTGCGGCGAACCCCGCCAAGGTCCGGAGGCGGCTCGGACGATTGAGTACGGACAGATTCATAGGACACTCCTGATGGGATGGGCCGACGATATATACCCGAGACATTAGAGATTTTCGGTTTCATGGAAACGATCCGCTACAGCCAACCCCCGCGCCGGAAGCGCCATAGCATGAATCCGGCGACGACGATGCACACCGCCCAGAAGATCGGATAGGTATAGGGCCAATGGTTCTCGGGGATGTACATGTTCATACCGTAGACCCCGGCCAGAAAGGTCAGCGGGATGAAGATGGTCCCGATAATGGTCAGGACCTTCATGATCTCGTTGGTGCGGTTTGAGATCAACGAGACATAGGTCTCGGCCACCGAGTTGGCGATCTCCCGGTAGGTCTCGATCAGATCGATGATCTGGACGCAGTGGTCGTAAACGTCGCGGAAATAGGTCTGGGTGACCTCGGAGAGACACTCGTGGCGCTCGCGCTGGAGCTGGGCGATCAGCTCGCGCATGGGCCAGGCGACCCTGCGGATCAGGACCAGATCGCGCTTGATCCGATGCATGGACTGGAGCGTCCCCGGGTGCGGGCGGTCGAGCACCCGCTCCTCGGCCTCCTCCAGCCGGCCAGAGACCTCGTCCAGGATAGGGAAGAATCGGTCTACGATGGCATCGAGCAGGCTATAGAGCAGGAAGCTCGCGTCGTTTCCGCGCAGGCGCGAGCGCGGGTTGCCGATACGCTGGCGCACCGTCTCGATCGCCTCGCAGGGGGTCTGCTCGAAGCTCAGCAAGGTGTTTCGGCCCAAGAACAGGCTGACCTGCTCGGCGTGGGGGACCGACACCTCCATCCGAACCCGGCGGGCGACCACGAACAGCCGCCCGGGGAGGTCTCCGATCGCCGGGTAGTCCTCCGCCTTTGGACGGTGGGTGCCGTCCAGTGCGTCCTCGATGGCCAGCGGGTGGAGCTGGTATTTTTCCGCCAGCGAGCGGATGGCTGCACGGTCCTGAAGCCCCTGGACATGGATCCAGCGGATCTGGCACCAGTCGGGGCGGTGCACGGAGAGGAAGCCGGCAATGTCCGCCACCTCCTGAACCTGGTAGCGCTCCGCGGAGTAGTCGGTGCAGACCACCCGGGCGGACTCGAACCCGGGTGTCTGGACCAGCTCATGGTACTCGATCCCCGCCTGCGTCCCGGGCGGAGGCCGGTTGAACCGGGGCAGAGACGGTGCGATGGGCTCCGGCTGTTTGCGCCTGCGCCAAGCGCGCCGCAGGCCGCCGCCGCGCCTGGGCTTGGGCCGGTCGACCAGGGCCTGGGTCGGCTCTCGGGGCTCGGTGTCGGGGGCGTCGCTCATGGGCTGCGGCACGGCGTATGATCGGGGAAGACACTATCCGACCGTGCGCGGCTGGGATCAAGTCGGGGATCGGCCCCGGGCCTAGACTCCGTCCTGGCCCTGCCCCCGAGGCTCAAGCGCCAGGGATACCGAGTTGATGCAATAGCGCAGACCGGTAGGCCGGGGTCCGTCCGGGAAGACGTGGCCCAGGTGTGCCCCGCAGCGATTGCAGTGAACCTCGGTTCGGTGCATGCCGTAGCTCCCGTCTTCCTCTGCGCCGACCGCGTTCGGGCTCGCCGGCTGCCAGAAGCTTGGCCAGCCGCTCCCGGAGTCGTACTTCTGAGCCGCGTCGAACAGCTCCGCACCGCAGCAGGAGCAGCGGTAGATCCCGTCGTCCTTGGTCGCGTAATAGCGCCCGGCGAATGCCGGCTCGGTCCCTTTCTCCCGGCACACGCGATATTGCTCCGGGGTCAGCTCCGCCCGCCACTGGGACTCGGTCTTGTCGATCGTCTGGATGCTCGGTGTCTGTTCGCTCATGGGAGTCTCGTCGATTGATTCGCTCGGGCCGGACCGGGCCGCCAGCGGCCCTCGGCCCACACTCATGGGGCCAGCGCCCGGCGATGTCCAGCCACCTCAGTCCGCGGGACACCCTGTGGGCCGTCTCGGTCCGCTGGCCCTTGGCCCTTCCTTAGCCCTCGACGCATCGAGCCACGGCACTTAAGATCCCCTGCCATGTTTCTGGCCAATCGGTATCGACTCTGGGTCCGACTGCTGTTCATGGCAGGGGCGGCGGCGCTCTTCGCCCTGAGCTATCTGTGGGGTAACCAGGTCCAGCGCGTCCGTACCGAGCCCCCAGTCATCGGCGGCGTGTTGATGCGGCCTCCGGCGGTCATCCCGGGCTTCAGGCTCCAGGACCCCGCGGGCCGGGTCTTCGACCAGCGCACGCTCTCCGCCGGCTGGACCCTGATCGCCTTCGGCGACCCGTCCCAGGCCAGCGGTCAGCTTGCAGTCGCGCGGTTGATCGACCTCTACAATCGCGTCTCGGATCGGGAGGGGCTCTACCGGGACCTGCGCCTCGTCCTGGCGACCGCTGCGGACAACGCCGATCTGGCAAGGGATTACGCCGCGCTCTCCCCCGCGCTCTATGTGTTGGGCGGGGACGAGACCGAGCTGCAGCGGCTCGCCGCCGCACTGGGCGCGGACCGGGATGGACCTTCGCCATTGTTCGTGTTCGCCCCGGGCGGCTATCTGGTCGCCCTGCTCACAGACGACCAGGACCGTGCCGGCCTGGCGTCCGATTTGGTCGCGCTCTACGAGCATGCCGACCTGCTGTTGCCGGAGGAGCCATGACCGATCGGAGCCCTTCCTGGGCCGCGCGTCTATTCGTCGCGTTTCAATATATCCTGCCCCAGCACCTGCTCTCGCTCCTGATGTACCGGCTCGCCCGGGTGGAGTGGGCACCGGTGCGCTGGCTGTCCATCCGCGCCTTTGTACGCCTGGTCGGGATCGACATGACGGAGGCGGCGCAG
The DNA here is from genome assembly GCA_963780725.1 of uncultured Gammaproteobacteria bacterium. Taxonomy (GTDB): domain Bacteria; phylum Pseudomonadota; class Gammaproteobacteria; order Chromatiales; family Chromatiaceae; genus Thiodictyon. The sequence continues at coordinate 608,022 of CAWACV010000001.1, read as the reverse complement.
CCGGATCGGGACGACTATGCGAGCCTAGCCGCGCTCTTTACCCGTCCACTGAGGCCGGACGCCCGGCCACAGGACCCGGACCCGCTGGCGGTGCTCTGCCCCGTGGACGGAACCGTCAGCCAGATCGGCCCCATCGCAGACGGGCGCATCGTCCAGGCCAAGGGGCACGACTATTCGGTCCAGGACCTTCTGGGCGGCGCAGAGATGAACGGTCTGTTCGACGGCGGCAGCTTCGCGACCATCTATCTGTCGCCCAAGGACTATCACCGGGTGCATATGCCGCTCGCCGGGGACCTGGAAACGATGATCCATCTGGGCGGGCAGCTTTTCAGCGTCAATACGGTCACCGCCGCCCTGGTCCCGGGGCTCTTTGCCCGCAACGAGCGGGTGGTGTCTCTGTTCGGCACCGACGCCGGACCCATGGCCCTGGTGCTGGTGGGTGCGATCTTCGTGGGCGGGATAGAGACCGTCTGGGAGGGCGAGGTGGCCCCTGGCCAGTCGGGGGTCATCCGGCGGCACTGGCACTACGGTGACGAGCGCAACCGCGTGCACCTGGGGCGCGGGGAGGAAATGGGCCGGTTCAACCTGGGCTCGACGATTGTCCTGCTGCTCCCGGCCGGCGCGGTGGATTGGGACCCGGCCCTGCGGCCGGGCACCAAGGTGCGGTTGGGGCAGCGTATCGGGACTCGGCTGGGCGGTTAGCGACCGTTCTCCGGCCGGCAGCGCCTCACGCGCTACCGCGTCCAGACCGCCCCCTCGCCGGGCTTGAGCGCCAACGAGGTCCTCAAGACCGGCCCTGGCCCAGGCACAAGCGGCACACTTGGCATTGACGCCGGACTCGGGCTCAGCCCCCGAGCGGAAGGGTCCGCTGTGCGAGCTAACGGCCTCGTGTAGGACATATTCGTCGTAGTCAGGTTGCCCTGGATTCAGCATCGAAAGCCGCGACAAGGCGCGAGCCAAGCGCTCGATCGGCTTTGGAATCGCGTGTGTCGCCCTGCTCACACATTGTGACTTAGCTTGTTTTGACCGTGAAGTCTTCGGGCGCCAGTACAGCCCTGAGCCGCGCCAAGATCCGCATTCCATCATCCGCCTCATAGTCCGGATAATCGGGGTTGGTTGCCTTGAGGATATAGCGCCCGTCCGGACTCTTTTGGACGACGCGGAGCAGATACTGGTCTTCGCCGCCAGCGCCTTGGCGCTCGATGACCAGGGTGCTGCCGGTGATGGAGCCGGCCTTGGTTGGGTCGATCGATTCCAGAAGCAAGTAGTCGCCGTCCTTTACCGGCTGCTTACCGCCGTTCATGGAATTGCCGATGGCGCGGGCGACGAAGTGGCGGGCAGGATCCAGTCGGCCTAAGCCCGGACCCACCCGACAAGACCCATCGGTCTCAGCTCGACCGCTGAGAAAATGGCCACAGGCGATTTTCAGGTCTGGGAAATATGGGACCTCATCGTACTCACCCGTTGCGGCCGGACGCTTGCGGAAGGCGACGACCTCGGCGGAGCGCTCGACGGGCTCGGTGGGGACCGCGGGCTCGATCTTCTTGAGCCGCGGCTCATAGGCCGCCAGGCGGTAGTCGATCAGCTCCTGGACCATCCCCTGAAAGGCATCGCGCTCGTCATCGGTTACGCGGAATGTTGGCTGGAAACGGCCATCACGTACCTCGAACCAGCGTTTGGCGTCGGCGGTCCGATTGCCGCCGGTCCAGGCATTGATCGGGTTCCCCCTCCAATAGGCAAGCCACTTGCCGGGTTCGATCCCATCCAGATCTCTCAAGTCCTCGCGGATATCGGCGTCGAACAGGCTCAGATGAGAGCCCTGCCCCAATGTCTGAATCGAGGCGAAGAGCAGGTCGACTCCCGCATCCTTGCGTGAGCCGGTATAGCGTCCGACCCGGGCGCGAGGCCGCACGCGCTGAAAGCTGGCCTCGGCCTGGAGCAGAATCTCCTCGCGATGGGCGACGAATAGTACCCGCCCGGCCTGTATCTGCTCGCTGTCGAAGGCGGCCAGAAAGGTCTTGCCAAGCCCGGTTGCCATGACGACCAGGCCGCGGCGGTAGCCGGCTATCCGTGAGGCTGCGAGTGCCGACAGCGCCTCGCGCTGGACCTCCGTGGGCCAGGGCGCGAGCTCCTCGGGGTCCTCGCTGCCGGGCACGACCGGCAACCGTTGGACTTGGCGGCGGTGCTCGTAGGCTTCGATCCAGTCATGGTCCAGGGGGCGGACGGATGAGTGATCGAACAGGAATTGAAACTCGTCGCGGATCTCGCGGAAGCGGCCGGTTGCCGGGTCCGCGGGATCGCTGGCCTGGTCGATCCGATAGTTCCACTCGAGTCCGTCGGTCAGTGCGTTGCGGCTGATGTTGCTGGAGCCGACGAAGGCCGCCCCCCAGACCTCGCGCTCCCCGTCGCCGTGGACGCAGATATATGCCTTGAGGTGGAAGCTCTGCCCGCCCGTCTCGAACACCCGCATGTCGGCGCCGCGCTCGGCCAGGAGCATCAGACGGCGCAGTGCCTGGGGGTCGGTAACATCCAGATAGTCGCTGGTCAGGACGCGCAGGCGCGCACCGCGGGTCTCGACCGCATCGGTCAGTGCATTGAAGAGCAATGCCAACCCGCTGGACTTGATGAAGGCCACCGCCAGGTCGATCTGGTTGCCACGGCGGATCGCGGCCAGTAGACGTGGAAGGAATGGATCGCGGGCGCCGCCGGTGGTCAGGTACTGAGGCATGGCTAAGCGGTTGCGACGAGCAGGGTATTGAGCCAGCGCTCGGACTCGCGGCCGGGGCGCTGGTCGCCGGTAGTCCAGGTTTCCATTTCGGTCAGGCCCTCGACCTGGTCCAATAGGGTCGCTAGGCCGGCTTCATCGAGGTCGGTAAAACGGCGGCCATGGTGCTCCCGTTCGCCCCTGCCGTACTTGAAGGAGGCATAGAGGATACCGCCGGGCCGCAGCGCCCTCGCCAGGCGGCGGAAGGCATCCGGCAGCTCGGTGCAGGGAACGTGCAACAGACTGGCACAGGCCCAGACACCGTCGAAGGCTTGAATCCATTCCATGTCCTGGAAGCGGAGCACTTGAACCGGCAGGCCCAGATAGTCGGCGGCCAGGGCCACCAAGCGCTCCGAGGCGTCGCAGGCGGTGACTGAATAGCCGCGATCGAGAAAGGCACTTGCGTCTCTTCCGGAGCCGCAGCCGGCGTCCAGGATGTGCCCGCCGCGGGGAACGCGCGGCAGAAAGCGCATATAGAGCGGCGCCATATCCACCGGCAGAGTGTCTTCGACAAACGCCACCGCGTTGTCCGTGTAGTAAGTGATCGTAGAGTCGTCCATCGCCGCTCCGGGGGCTTAAGCTATTCGATCCGCAGCCGACGGGCCGGCTCGTGCGACGAGCGCCGAGGCGTCATGCATGCTGGCCGCCCGCACCCGGGTCAAAAGGCCTTGATCAACCTTCCGGCCAGTGCCGGGGCGTCGCGCACTGGAGGCCGAGGCTTTAGCCGGACCAAGGCCGCGCAGATGCGAGGTCGACCGGCTAAAGCCTCGGCCTCCGGTGTTCCTGCGGCCGGAACGACGATCAAGGCCGGTCAAAACTCTCCGGCCGCAGCCCCGTTCATGATCTCCTTGATGGTGTCGCGCACCTGAATGGCCGAGGCCTTCAGCTCCGGGGGTAGCTCGGTGCCGCCGTGGATCATCATGTCCAGGTTCATGCTGTGCAGCCACAGCCGACCGTCCTTGTCTTCGACCAAGGCGATCCGGCAGGGCATGAACCCGCTGTACTGGTCACGGTACTCCAGCATCGCCTTGCCGACCCGTGCGTCGCAGAAGGACAGGAAGTTGACGTAGCGGTATTTCTCCCCGGTGATCGCCTCCACCTGCTTATAGAAGGGGGATTCGCCCACGAACAGAAAGCTCTTGGCGGCGGCCAGGCTCTTCATGGAGTCGATCACCTCCTCGGGGCTCAAGCCCTCGTTGACCGGGACCGACCACATCATGGCCACGCCCGGGTCCCCGGTTTCCAGGAGTCGTGCCCCGAGCTGCCCGTAGACGCCCGCAAAGCCGGGGTCGAAGTCCATCAGCCGCTTGCCGAAGCCGAGCGACACGGCGGCCACGGCCAGCACGGTCGCAAGCCCGATGAGTGCGAGTATGTTTTTAAGTATTTTCATAGTGTCGGTCTGCCCCTAGGCGGTGGTGATCGCCTGCCGGGGGCCGCCTGTGCGACCCCGCGCATGGGTCCGGGCGCGCTGCGGCAGAGGTCTGAACCCCGGCATCGGCCTGGACTTGCGCGATCTTGCCATCCCCGGGGCCGGAAACGCCAGGGGGCGCTAATCCCCAACCGCTGGCCGCGCCTGGGTCACCGCGCTGGCCTGGAGCCGCTCGCTGCCCCGCCAGACCTCCAGGGTCAAGGGCCGGTGGGGTCCGGCGACGGCGACCGCGTCGAGCAGCTCGTCGAGGGTGCGCACATCCCGGTCGCCCACCCGAGTGACCACGTCCCCCGGACGCAGCCCGGCGCGCTCCGCCGGGCTGTCGGGCAGCGTGGAGGACACCAGCACCCCACCAGGGGCGCGCAGCCCGAAGGTCTCCGCAAGCCCCGGGGTGACGTGTCGTCCGCTCAAACCCAGCCAGCCGCGCTCGACCCGCCCCCGTGCGACGATGGCCCGGGCGACCGCGAGCGCAAGGTCCGAGGGGATCGAGAACCCGATCCCACCGGCGGTGCCGGGCTCGGAAAAGCCCGCGGTGTTGATGCCTACCAGCTCACCGCGGACGTTGACCAGTGCCCCGCCGGAGCTCCCCGGGTTGATGGCAGCGTCGGTCTGGATATAGCGCTCGATAAGCGTGAGTCCGAGTCCGGCGCGCCCGGTGGCGCTGACGATCCCCTGGGTCACGGTCTGACCGATCCCGAACGGATTGCCGATGGCGAGTGCCAGGTCTCCCACCCGCAAGGCCCGCGGGTCGCCGACCGGGGCGCTTGGCAACCCGATCGCATCGGCCTTGAGGACGGCCAGGTCGGTATCCGGGTCCAACCCCAGTATCCTGACCTCCAGGCTCCGCCCGTCCGCCAGAACCGCGCGGATACGGGCTGCGTCCTTGACCACATGGCGGTTGGTCAGGATCAGCCCGTCCCCGCTCAGGATGACCCCCGATCCGAGCGCGGCCTCCCGACCGCCTACAGGCTGTCTGGAGGGCGCAGAGCCGTATTGGGCGAATGGGTCTCCAGGGACCGACCGTGTCTCGGGGGCGCGCGGCGCATAAATGCTCACCACCGCCGGGGCCATCCGCGCCACCGCGTCGGCAAAGGAGGCCAAGCCGGCCGGGCCGGCCGCCTGGCCAGGTGTCTGCCGAGTCTCCGAAGGGGCGTCCACCCCCGGCTGGACCACCCACAGCGCGCCAAAGGCCCCCACCGCCCCGGCAACGAGTGCGGTCCCAAGGATTGCCGTTGGACCTGGGATATGCATGACGCTTAAGCTACCACGGCTGCGCGACTATCCCATAAGCGGACCGCCCGATACCCAAGGCCCGACGCCTGCCGATCCGTCGGTCGCCGGCCCGTTTATAAGGGTGGGCGAGCCGCGCTCGCGCGCAGCCGGTGTTAACCGTGGCAAATCTATACCCGAGACATGCGAGATTTTCGGTTTCATGAAAGCTATCTGCCTGTTTCGGATAAGAAACCTAGCCACTCGCAACTAGCAGCTCGCCACTAACGGGTATATCAGGGCCGAGCGAACCGATGATCGAGCCCCGCGCGCTTGTGGATTATTGTGACTGCCTGCTCGGCGCCGGCGCCTTCGCCGACTATGCACCGAACGGGCTTCAGGTCGAGGGGCTGCGCCCGGTGACCCGGCTGGCGAGCGGGGTCACGGCCAGCGCGGCACTGATCGCCGCCGCCGTGGACGCCGGGGCCGACGCCATCCTGGTCCACCATGGCTGGTTCTGGAAGGGCGAGAACCCCTGCCTGGTCGGTTACAAGGGCCGACGCGCCCGGCTACTGATGGACTCCGGGGCCAGTCTGATCGCGTATCACCTGCCTCTGGACGCGCACTCGACCCTGGGCAACAACGCGACCCTGGCCGCACGCCTTGAGATCCGCGACGCCCAACCGGCGCAGGACAGCAACGGGCTACTGTGGACCGGCCGCCTGGACCGTCCGCTGGCCCCCGAGGACTGGGCCGAGCGGGTCGGCAGACTGCTCGGGCGGGCCGGCACCCTGGTCAAGTGCGGGGAGCGCCCGATCGAACGGCTGGCCTGGTGTACCGGGGGCGGGCAGGGACACATCGAGGCCGCCGCGGCCTTGGGTGTCGATGCCTACCTGAGCGGCGAGATCTCGGAGCAGACCACCCATGTGGCCCGGGAGCTTAAGATCTGCTACCTGGCTGCCGGCCACCATGCCACGGAGCGCTACGGGGTGGCCGCCCTGGGCGATCATCTGGCTGAACGATTCTCACTGGAGCACCGCTACATCGAAATCGACAATCCCGCCTGACCGACCCGACCGGACCTGCCCCAGTGGGACCCCCAGTGGGACCGGTACGATGCGCGACCGCTTGGAAAGCCCGCGGATTTTTGCCCGCTGGCAAGTCCTTGCTCCTTGACCGAACAACTGCCGATCGCGGAAAATGCCCGGTCGGCTTTGCAGTGAATTGGCATATTCTGATTCCGATCTTCCAACCGTAACGTGCATGGCGCAGCTTGCTGGGAGCGGGCGACGCCTTTGCCAGCTCGAGGGTTCAGTCGTATATGAGCGCACAAGGCGTGAATAGATATAGGCGACGCGTGCTCGTCGCCACAACCAGCCTGCTCGGGGCCGCAGGTGCGGGCTTCGTGGCGGTCCCCTTTATCTCGGCCCTGAACCCGAGCGCTGCTGCGCGTGCGGCCGGGGCACCCGTGGAGGCGGATGTCAGTCAGTTGGAGCCGGGCGCCCTGCTGCGCGTCAAATGGCGCGGCCAGCCCATCTGGATCGTGCATCGCACCCCGGAGATGCTCGCGGCCCTGCCCACCCAGGACCCCAAGCTGGTCGACCCCAGCTCCGTGGTGCCCCAGCAGCCGGCCTATTGCCAGAACCCCACGCGCTCCATCAAGCCGCAGTATCTGGTGGCGATCGGTATCTGCACCCATCTCGGCTGCTCCCCGACCTACCGCCCGGAGGTGGCCCCGGACGACCTGGGCCCCGACTGGAAGGGCGGCTGGTTCTGCCCCTGCCACGGCTCCCGCTTCGACCTAGCGGCCCGTGTCTTCAAGGGCGTGCCGGCTCCCACGAACCTGGTGATCCCGCCCCACATGTATCTCAACGACACCACGATCCTGGTGGGTCAGGATCAAGGAGCCGCCTAAATGAGTGCAGAAGAGACGACCACGACCGGCTTCATGGGCTGGATCGACAAGCGTTTCCCGGCCACCAAGGTCTGGAACGAGCATCTGGCCCAGTATTACGCACCGAAGAATTTCAACTTCTGGTATTTCTTCGGCTCACTCGGGATGCTGGTCCTGGTGATGCAGATCCTGACCGGGGTGTGGCTTGCGATGAGCTACAAGCCCTCGGCGACCGAGGCCTTCGCCTCCGTCGAATACATCATGCGCGACGTGAACTGGGGCTGGCTGATCCGCTATCTCCATTCCACGGGCGCCTCCGCATTCTTCATCGTCATCTATCTGCACATGTTCCGCGGTCTGCTGTACGGCTCCTACCGCAAGCCCCGGGAGCTTTTGTGGATCATCGGCGTCATCATCTATATCGCGATGATGGCCACGGCCTTCTTCGGTTATCTGCTGCCCTGGGGCCAGATGTCTTACTGGGGCGCCCAGGTCATCGTGAATCTGTTCTCCGCGGTGCCGGGGATAGGTCCGGACCTCGGGGTCTGGGTGCGCGGCGACTATGTGGTCTCCGATGCGACCCTCAACCGCTTCTACGCGCTGCATTTCCTGGTGCCGTTCCTGCTCGCCGCACTGGTCTTCATCCATATAGTGGCCCTGCATAAGGTGGGCTCCAACAACCCCGACGGGGTCGAGATCAAGTACGGGCCCAAGGGCAACCGTTGGAGTCCGGATGCCCCGGCCGACGGCGTTCCTTTCCACCCCTACTACTCGGTCAAGGACATGGTGGGCGTGGCCGGCTTCCTGATCGTATTCTCGGCCGTCCTGTTCTTTGCCCCGACCTTCTTCGGTCTTTTCCTGGAGGCGCCGAACTTCCAGCCGGCTAACCCGTTACAGACCCCGGTGCATATCGCACCCGTCTGGTACTTCACGCCCTATTACGCCATGCTGCGGGCCATCCCGCCCATGTTCGATTCCCAGTTCCCGGGCGTGCTGGTGATGTTCGCGGCCATTCTGATTTTCTTCTTCCTGCCTTGGCTTGACCGCAGTCCGGTGAAATCGGTGCGTTACAAGGGGCCGATCTTCAAGACGGCTATCGGCATCTTCGCGGTCTCCTTCATCGTGCTGGCCTATCTCGGCATGATGCCCGCATCGCCGATCGCCACCCTGATGTCGCAAATTTTCACCGCCCTGTATTTCGCGTTCTTCCTCCTGATGCCGATCTACAGCAAGCTGGAGAAGACCAAGCCGGTTCCGGAGAGGGTTTCCGAATGAAAAAGCTGTTAGCCGCCTGCATCCTGTCGCTTGCGCCCGCGCTCGGGCTCGCTGCGGGGACCCAGCACCTGGAAGACGCGGACATCGACCTGCACGACCAGGCGTCGTTGCAGAACGGTGCCAAATACTTCATGAACTATTGCATGGGCTGTCACTCGCTCAAGTACATGCGCTACAACCGCATGGCCGAGGACCTGGGGATCGACGACAAGACGCTGCGCGAGACCCTGATCCTGGGCGACGCGAAGCCTGGCGACCTGATGACCAACCCCATGCGCCCGGAAGACGGCACCGCCTGGTTCGGCGTCGCGGTCCCGGACCTCACCCTGGTAACGCGCTGGCGCAGCCCGGATTGGGTCTATACCTATCTGAAGAGCTTCTATACGGATCCGACGCGTCCCTGGGGCGTGAACAACGTGCTCTTCCCGAACGTGGGCATGCCCCATGTCCTGGCAAGCCTGCAAGGGGTGCAGGAGCCGGTGCTCGCCGCGCATAAGGGGGCCTCAACCCCGGTGGTGGAGGGCGTGAAGCTGGTGAAGCCCGGCAACCTGAACGAAGAGCAATACAACGCCATGGTGCGCGATATCACCAACTTCCTGACCTATGTCGGCGAGCCCATGCGGCTCGAGCGTCAGCGTCTGGGCGTCTATGTACTGATCTTCTTAGGGTTCTTCTTCGTCGCGGCCTATGCGATGAAGAAGGAATTCTGGAAGGATGTGCATTAAGGGCTAAGGCGCTGGCCCTGCCCTCCCGCGACGGCCCCCGCTTACTGGGGGCCGTCGCGTTTCTGGCATTTACAATTTGGCCGTCGGGGGCGATCGCTAGAGGGTATACTCGAACGACTCCGGCAACCGCTTGCGCGGGCATGTCGCCACGGACCCGAGGTGCGCAGCCCCAGGCTTAGGCGGGACTTTGACGGTGCCACGGTGGCCGATCCGGACGGGTCGGCAATCAGACTAGATTCGGTCGTTTCCGGGCACTGACCCGGCGCTCACAGGGAGGGATTGCGGTGACCGCGAACAGACGAGCTTCGATGACCCTATTCTCCGATCCACTCTGCCCCTACTGTCACCGGGTCCGCATGGTCCTCGCCGAGAAGGGGATTGCCGTGGACGTGGTGGACGTGGATGCCAAGAACCTGCCCGACGAGGTGATGGACGTCAACCCCTACGGCTCGGTGCCCACCCTGGTGGATCGGGATCTGCGGCTCTACGAGTCGCGCATCATCATGGAGTATCTGGACGAGCGTTTCCCCCACCCCCCGCTGCTCCCAGTAGACCCGGTCTCCCGCGCCAATGCGCGGCTCTTCATGTATCGGGTGGAGCAGGACTGGTACGGGCTCATGGGCAAGATCTTCCTGGGCAGCGAATCCGAGGCCGCCGCCGCCCGCAAGTCCCTGCGCGATAGCCTGATCGCGGCCGCACCGATATTTGCCGCCCACCCATTTTTCATGAGCGACGAGTTCTCGCTGGTAGACTGCTGTGTGGCGCCCCTGTTGTGGCGCCTGCCGGCGATGCGGGTCCAGATCCCCGACCAGGCCAAGGCCGTGCGCACCTACATGACGCGGATCTTTGCCTGGGAGTCGTTCCGCGCCAGCCTCACCGAGGCCGAGCGGGAGCTGGTCGCAGACCTGTAATCCTGCCCGGACTGCGGACCCCCAACCTGCCAAGGCGGACCCCCGGATGAGCGCCGAAGACCCCACCACCACCTCCACCAAGCCCTACCTGATCCGCGCCATCTACGAGTGGATCCTGGACAATGGAATGACCCCGCATCTGGTCGTGGACGCCGACTTCCCCGGTACCGAAGTCCCCAGGGAGTTCGTCGAGGATGGGCAAATCGTGCTCAATGTCTCCCCCGGGGCTGTCCGCGAGCTGGTCATCGGCAATGACTGGACCAGCTTTACCGCCCGATTCAGCGGGGCGGTACGGAACCTCCTGATGCCCACCGAGGCAGTGCTCGGGATCGTCACCCGGGAGAGCCGTCAGGGCATGGTCTTCCCGGAGCCTGCATATCCGCAAGCCACGGACCAGACCCCAATGCAACCCGCGATCGCGGCGGTCCCCGAGTCCCAGTCCGGAGAGCCCCCGGTCCGGCCCCGCCCGGGCGACAAGGGAAAAGGCAAGGGGCGTGGCGGACCGACACTGAAAGTGGTCAAGTAGGGCTCAGGTGTCGCCGATCTCCTCGGGCAGACCGAAGCTCAGATCCTCGAGATTCAAACCGCGCAGCACCAGATAGCCGTTGCGCCGACCCACACCCTCCTCGCTAAAATCGAAGCGATAGACGCGACGCAGTCTCACCCCCTCCGAGCGCCAGCTCAAGCCCAGTCGACGCAAGACCACCGCCTGATCCAAGAGCTGAAGGTCCCGGCCCTCACAGGCAGCCTTGCAGATCCCGAGCGCGATCTCGCGGGCACGCAGGCTGTCGAGCCAGAACCAGCCAAGCCCGAGTAACAGCATGATCGCGGTGAGGTTGGTCATGGATTTAAGGGGGCTTAGGGGTGCGAACGACGGGTGGATGGGTCGGATGCCCTCGCCGCCGGGTCCCGCGGGTCGAGCGTGCCCGATTGTACAATGCGCTCCGCGTTTAAACTGCGTATCCAGGCTCGCCCGATCCCCACGGAGCAATCCTTATGGACAAGAGCATCCTGCTGATCCTGAGCGCCGCCGCCACCCTGGCCCTCGCCGCCTGCGGCGAGAACGAGGCACCCAAGGCACCCGCCCAGCCGTCGGCCCCGACCCAGCCGCCAGCCTCGGTCCAGTCCCCGGCGACCACGCCCCAGACCCAGGCCACCGAGCCGGCCCCATCCTGGTCGAGCATCGCGGAGCAGGCCAAGGCAGTGGCCCAGGAGGCGCGCAAAGCCGCCGCCACGGCAAGCCAGGCGGCGGAGGCTGCCCGGACCGCCGCCGGGGAGGCCATGGATCGCGGTCGCGAAGCGGTCGACCGGGCGGCCGAGACTGGACGCGACATCGGGGCCGAGGCCCGCGATCGGGGCCGCGAGGTCGCCGAGGTCGCAGGGCAGCGGGCCGAGGCACTGCTACGCCAGGCCCAGGAGGCCGCAGACCGCAACCAGCCGGAGCTTGCGCGGAAGATGGCGGCACAGTTGCGCCAGGCCGGGGATTCCTTGTCCGCAGGCATGCGCGCCGAGCTCGACCGGCTGGAGGCACGACTCGCCGCGGCGCAGAACCCGGACCCGGCAGCCCCCACATATTAGGCGTCCGAGCGGAGGTCGAGGCTTTAGCCGGGCCTGCCCGCTTCCACAAGCCGGCAGCGGGGCATAGAATCCGATCCGAATTAAGGCGATCTACGGGGGACCTACCATGCGCATCGGCTTACTGCTCGCTCTGCTCCTGACCTCGCTCGCCCTGAACGCCGCCCAGCCGCGCATCCCGGAGGAGTCGTTGCGCGGTCAGAACACCCAGTACCAACAAGGCTTCCGGGACGGATTCCGGGAGGCGATCCGCATGATGGAGGGGGGTGACTCCGGCCTCGCGGACCATCGCGGGCTGCGAATCGAGTCGGCCACCTACGGCTCCGAGCGGCGCACCTGCAACTTCACGCGACGCCTGGCAGAACAGGCCAACGGAAAGCGGGAATTCGCCTTTCGCGCCAACAACGCCTGGTGTGGGGACCCTGACCGCGGCGCGGACAAGGCGGCCAAGATCCACTATTCCTGCGGCCGAGACCGGCGCGCGATCCAGGTGCGGGAGGAAAAGACCGCCACGTTGCGCTGCGATTGACCGTGCCGGCCGAACGCGTGCTCCGCGCTCGGTCGAGCACGATTAGCCAGGCTCCCCAGACCCGCCAGTCTCCCGGATCTGCACCCGGCACGCTTCGTCAAACTCCAGCCGGGCCTCAAAGGAGCGTCCATCGGGGTCCCTGAAGCCGCGAAGCGCACGGGTGCGGCGGGTGCGGATCAGCTCGGCGATCTGGCGCTCGGTGAGGCATTTGCCAGAGAGATCCCGCAGCACCGCGAAGTCGCACCCCGCCCGATAGCGATTGCATCCGAAGCCCCTGTGTCCCTGGATGATCCGCCCCTGGCCGCACTTGGGACAAATCAGGCCGACGGGGCTTCCGCCCGACTCGGGCGCTGTTGTCCTGGCGGTCGGCTCAGCCCGCAGACTCGTGCCGTTCGGCGCAGGCCCGGACTGGACCCGGTGCCCGTCGAAGTCCATCTCCACCCGGCCGTGCGCACCCAGCTTGAGCGCAGCGCCAAAGGTCCGGCCGGACTTGGACTGGAACCCATCGATGAGTCCGGTGCGACCCTGTCCCAGCAGCTCCCGCACCTGGGCCTTGGTAAGCAGCACCCCGGCGACTGTCTTCCAGACGGTGAATCCGCACCCCTCCCGGTAGCGGCTGCACCCGAAGGCGCGGGCGGTCTCCACCAGCTCGCCCTGTTTGCACAGCGGACAGTTCCCGAGACCCGCCGGGCGCGGGGCAGCGCGGGCCTTGCCCCGTCCTTTGACCCGGCCGGTTGCCGCACCGCCGGACCCAGCCTCGGACCTAGCCTGAGCGGCCTGCTCCGGGCTGAACGCGGGACCTGCCCAGACCCGGGGGATCAGGTCTCGCACCAGATCGACGATCCCCTGGTAGAAGTCCTCCGCCGCGCGAGTCCCCTCCTCCACTTCTTTGAGCCGCCGCTCCCACTGCGCGGTCAGCTCCGGGCTCTTCAGCGACATTGCGACCCCGGCGATCAGCGATCGGCCCTTGACCGTGGCCCGCAGCTGCTTGCGCTGGCGCTCCACGTAGCCGGTACGGATCAGCTTCTCCAGGGTCTCGGCGCGGGTGGCGGGGGTGCCCAGGCCGGAGGCGCTCATGGCCCGGGCCAGCGCCCGGTCCTCGATGCTGCGCCCGGCGCTCTTCATGGCGGCGAGCAGGCTGGAATCCGTGAAGGGCCTGGGTGGACTGGTCTCCCGCTCCCGGACCTGGAGCGCATCCACGTGCACCGTCTGACCGACCGCAAGAGGCGGCAGGGCCTGCTCCTCGGATGACTCGGCGGCGGGATTGGCGGACCCGTCGCCAAGTCGATCCACGTCCCGACCGTCTTGGCCGATGTCGCTCCGAGACCCAGCCGGGGAATTGACCGACCCTGACCCCTGGGACCGGGCCCCGTCCGACCGCCCTACCCCCTGGGCCGCCGTCCAGCCCGGCTCCAGGACCCGGGCACCCCGGGCGACAAAATCGGCCCCGCCGATGTCGAGCCGGACCCGGGTCTCCTCCACCCGCTGGTCCGGCAGAAAGACGCAGACGAAGCGGGTCTGAACCAGGTCGTAGACTCGCCGAAGCGACGGACTCAGACCGGCCGGCGCGGCCTTGCCCGTGGGAAGGATGGCGTGGTGGTCCGTGAGCTTCGTCTTGTCCACATAGGCACGGCCCAGGGTGTGACCGGACTTGAGCCGCTCCAGGGCCTGGGGTGCCTGGGGGTGGTCGAGCCCCGAGAGGATGCCCGGGAGCTTGTCCACCATGTCCTCGCCGATGTGGCGGCTCTCGGTACGCGGATAGCTGATCAGCTTGTGGGTCTCGTAGAGTGCCTGGGCCAGCTCCAGGACCTGGGCGGCGGTGAGCCCGAAGCGCCGGTTGGCGTCCCGCTGGAGCGTGGTCAGGTCGTAGAGAGGCGGCGGACGGTTGACCCGGACCTCCTGCTCCAGCTCCTTAACGGTCCCGGTGCGGTGTGGAGAAAGCGCCGCGTGCAGACGCTCGGCCTCGGCCTTTTCGGCGATCCGGGTCTCCCCGTCCCGGCTGTAACGGGCCTCGAACCCCTCGGCGAGGGTCGCGACCAGCTCGTAGAAGAAGGTCTTTTGGAAGCTCGCGATCTCCGCATCCCGCGCCACGATCATCGCCAGGGTCGGGGTCTGGACCCGCCCGATGGTACACAGGACCTTGTTGTGCACCGTATAGGCACGGGTCAGATTCATCCCCACCAGCCAGTCCGCCTGGGCGCGGGCGCGCGCCGCCCTGGCCAAGTCGTCGTAGGCACTGCCGGGCTTGAGTGCGCCGAAGCCGGCGCGGATGGCATCGTCCGTCAGGCTGGAGACCCAAAGCCGGTCGAAGGGCTTGCGGCAATGGGCATGCTCGTAGATGAGCCGGAATATGTGCTCGCCCTCCCGACCCGCGTCCGTGGCGCACACCAGACGCGCGTGCTCCGGGGCCTTGAGTAGCCCCTCCACGATCTTGAGCTGGGAGAGGGTCTTGGGATCGGTCTTGAGCCTCCACCGGTCCGGGACCATCGGGAGCTGGGCCGCGGACCAGCGCCCCTTCCAAGGCGGGCCATAGTCGTCCGGCTCCGCAAAATGCACCAGGTGCCCGAGCGCCCAGGTGACGCAGTAGCCGTTGCCCTCCAGGTAGCCCTCGCGCTTGCGCGTGGCCCCGAGGACCCGGGCGATGTCCCGAGCCACGCTCGGCTTCTCGGCGACGACCAGGGTGCTCACAGAGGGAGGCTCCGGGGGACGCTCACTGGCCGGACACGAGCTTGAGGCCGACGATACCGACCAGGATGAGGCCCACAAAGAAAAACCGCGCCAGGGTCGCGGGCTCGCCGAACAGGGCGATCCCGAGCAGGAAGGTGCCCGCCGCCCCGATCCCGGTCCAGACCGCGTAGGCCGTCCCCATCGGGATGGTCCGCTGGGCGATCAGGAGCAAGGCACCGCTCGCGACCATGCAGACCCCGGCGAACCCGATCCAACCCCATCGCAACTCGGTCTCCGTCATCCCGAGCTTGAGCCCGACCGGCCAGCCCCACTCGAAGAGCCCAGCCGCTACCAGATAGACCCAGGCCATGGCATGCGCCCCCCTGTTGTGGAAAGGCGTCTGTCTACACCAGGGATGGCCCGGAGTCCACCCATCGGGGCCATGCGTCCACACGTCGACTGAAATCGCCTTCGCTTCAGGAAGGCGAGCCGAAGAGCCGATCTCGGCGGCCAAGCCTGCGACATTCGGCGTAGCCTGACGACCGATCGTTTCTTGCCGGCAGCGACGGAATAAACAGGCTGGACGGGGCGAATGCCCCGTCCCGCTCGGGCGATCCGCCATCATCCGCCCACCGAAGTGGCGGAACCGCGATCGCGTTCCGCCCTTGTATCTACGCGGGCGAGAACCCGAACGTTTGAGATACCGCCGGGACCCACCTTTTCGTAAACACTTGGGAAATGACAGGCATCGCTCGTCCTCTGCCCATCCCCCGCTAAGCCGCCCCGCGTAATGCGAAGTCGGCACGGATCTCCGCGAAGGGGACGCACAGCCGACCGTCCGCGTCGGTCTCGATCAACCCGATCTCCAATAGCGCCTGGCAATCCGCCTGGACGCGACTGACATCCCGGCCTAAGGCACAGGCCAACGCACGCAGATCCAGGGGACCAGCGCATTGAAGATGCTCGACCAGCTCCCAGCGATTGGGCGTCAGCACTCGAAACAGTGCGGCCGGGGACTCGAAGACAAAGACCTCCCCCTGGTAGTCCCCAGTCTTCCAGGCCGCCAGAAAGCGTCCGCGCAGATCGGCCAGGACCGCGTCCGTTTCCCGCTGCACGCGAATCACTGCGGTTCGGTTCATTGGCGTTGTCTCCTGACCTCTGCAAAAAAGTCGTCGATCAGCCGCTCCGGGGTGGTGAAGCGATAGGGATATTCAGTGCCCTCAAGGTGCAAGTGGTCTCCCTTGCCGCGCTCGTTGTCGAAACCCAGGACCCGCCTTCCAGGATAGCCGTAGAACAGACGGTACTTGAAGCTGTGACTGCAACCAGGCACTGGCTCCGGCAGGCGCCAGAGCACCGCATCGAGGATCGCCCCGTCGTCGTAGACTTCCCGGAATCTCAGCAATCGCTCGGCCGGCATGGCGGCGAGTATGGCAAGGCGTGCGAGATCGCGACAAGGGGATTTGCATTAGGTGCGTCCGCCGCTCCAGAAGGACGGAATCTGCGGAGCCGTCCCGAACCTTTTGGGATCGCTTGGGAAACCCGGCCGTTACGGCAGCGCGGATGGCATAGAGGGATCCGGACGGGGCCCATGCCCCGTCCGGTTCGGGAGATCGGCGTTCGGGCCGAACTACCGCGCCGACCGGTCCGCAGACCATGGCCGGCGCACATCGGGCGGGGATCGGAACTGAGCCTCTTCCGTCGACCCATGCAGTGCGGTGACCGAGGAGTGGCCGCCCCGGATGGCGGTGGTGACCTCGTCGGAGCAACCGGCGCCGACCTCCTGCCGATGGGAGACGAAGGTGTAGCCGCGCTCGCGGGCCGCGAGTTCGCGCTCCTGGACCTTTTCCACGTAGTGCTTCATGCCCTGGCCGCGGGCGTAGCATGCAGGTGGCGGAACCGCTACGCGTTCCGCCCTTGTATCTTGCCGACGTGGGGGCTAGCTACCCCCGCACCGGAGCGGGAGAGCACGTGATCGCCCTGGGACCTTGAGTCCGTCGCGTAGAAAGTGCCCCCACTCCATCTTCCCGACCTTCTCCGAGTCTGGACGGTATCCGAGGCCCGGCCGCTGGCCGTGAGCCTGCATGCACAAGGCAAGACGGTTGAGAAGATCACCCCAACACCGCGTTTGTGGAGCCAGGATTCATGCAGTTCATCGGTATCGACGTGAGCAAGAGGCGCCTGCACAGCGCCTGGTTGCGTGACCCGCAACAGGGTCTGACCAAGACCAAGGCAAGCGACAACAGCCCCGAGGGCCATGCCCTGCTGCTGGCCTGGGCGCAGCGGGTCAGTGGTATGGCCCCCGGGGAGCTGTGCTTTGTGCTCGAGGCCACGGGCGTCTACCACGAGGCGGTGGCGCTGTTTCTGCATCGGGCCGGCTGCCAGGTCGCGGTGACGAACCCGCTGCACATCAAGCGCTTCGCCGAGAGCCACGGGATCCGCACCAAGAACGACCACCACGATGGGCGGGTGCTGGCGCTCTATGGCCAGGAGCGCCGACCCCACGCCTGGCAACCGCCGCCGGCCCATGTCCGCGACCTGCGGGCCCTGCTGCGGCGCCTGGAGGCCCTGGAGGAGGACCTCCAACGCGAGGCCAACCGCTTGGAGAAGGCCCAGATCGAGGGCGCCCCCGAGCGTGTCGTCGCCTCCTTGCAGGGCATGCAGGTGACCCTGCGCCAGGAGATCGAGCAGCTGCACCGCGAGATCGACGACCACATCGAGGCGCATCCCGACCTCAAGGCGCAACGGGCACTCCTGGAAACCATCCCCGGCATTGGACCCAAACTGTCCGCCTGGTTCCTGGCCCTGTTCCGGCTCAAGGACTTCCGCACCGCCAAACAGGCCGCCGCCTTCCTTGGCCTGGTCCCCGTGGAGTACCAATCCGGCACCAGCGTCCTCAAGCGCCCCCGCCTGGCCAAGAACGGCGACGGGCGCTGGCGCGCCCGCCTGTTCCTGCCCGCGCTGACCGCCGCCCGCTACAACGCCGACATTCGTGCGCTCTACGAACGCCTCGTCGCCGCCGGCAAACCCAAAATGAGCGCCGCCGGCGCGGCCATGCGCAAGCTCGTGCAGATCGCCTTCGGCGTGTTCAAACACCAGCAACCCTACCGGCCGCAGAACGCCTGACCCACCCCCGTGGCGACTGCCCAGTCGCACTGGGACACTGGGGCTTTCCTCCTGCCGAACCCATACCTCGGGGACCGAGCCTGTCAAGGAGGAGTCCCGAGGAACGAGGGAAGCTCCTTGACAGGCTCGGTCCCCGAGGTAGCCTACCCGGCGGGAGGATATCCCCATACCCGACAATCGACCCAACCCATTCACCAACCTTGACGAGGAAGACGGTATCTACGCGGGCTACCAGATAGACCCAGGCCATCGCATTCGCCCCTGTTGCGCAAAGGGGTCTGTCTACACCAGGGATGGCGCGGAGTCCACCCATCGGGGCCATGCGTCCACACGTCGACTGAAACCGCTTTCGCTTCAGGAAGGCGAGCCGAAGAGCCGATCTCGGCGGCCAAGCCTGCGACATTCGGCGTAGCCCGACGACCGATCGTTTCTTGCCGGCAGCGACGGAATAAACAGGCTGGACGGGGCGCATCCCCGTCCGGCAGCGGGATTTACCTGTCTCTCGCCCGCGTCTATTCCATCACCGCGGCCAGGTCCTTCCGTCTGAAATAAAACAGGCCCGCCAAGCCTAGGGCCAGCAACGGCAGGCTTTCCGGCTCGGGCACGACCTTTAGGTCGAAACCGTAATTAAAATTGCCCGCCACGGTTTCCTGAATCCAGAACGTATAGGTTCCGGCACCCAGCGGAAGCGGAGCCGTAAAGCCCCCGGCGGGCGGCGTGAGGCTGTTGGCATCCATGCCGGCCAGAATGTCCTTGCCTATATCCGCCGGGCCATACAGGTAATAGCCGAGGAGGGTCAAAGCCAAAGCACTGTTCGGCGTTATAGTCGGATCGCCGCCGATAGGCCCAGCACTGAGGCCGATGAAGGACACGGGAACATCATTCGTATCGCTCTGCGTGCCGTCCAGAACCTCAATGGCGACGAGAAACCGATCAGCCGGAACGGTGATGGTGAAATAGTCCCGATCAATCACACCCGTGGTCGATCGTCCGGTGGAACCGAAGACTTGGTTCGAGCCCAAGCTGACCGACAAGCTTGTCGGAGAGCCTGGCGGAGGGCTTGTCGGCCCCCCCCAACTGTTTGATAAATCGCCATTGATCGCTTCGTTCCAGACGACCGTTGCGAGGACAGGGCCGGCAAGCGCCGCCAGGCAGAATCCGGCAATCGTGTTGCAGCAAACTCTGGACATGGGACTCCTCCGCGTGGGTTTGTGGTTGGCATCGGACAGGGCGACATCGAGCCCCCAGGACTCGGCGCGCTTCGCCGGGTCGATCGCTTGCGGCCGATCGGCTTCGTTGAAGCTGCCGAGCAGCGCAGCCTCCAGGCACGATCTCCTACTGTCTTACTAAGCCGCGCACGATTCGCGCCAAGATTCCTCGACTCCCACGAAGATGCACAACAACCAGATGTTATCGAAGCAAAAATCTCACCCCGCGTGCAGTGCGGCGGAGCGTCGCGGCGCCGGGGCACCGAGGGCAAATGTAAAAAATGGTGACACTCGGGCAGTCCTTGAAGCATCGCGGGCGGGGTCTGAAACAGACCACCCGACGGGTGAATCGCCAAACGCCGATAATGCACCGAAATACCTTGGAGAGCTTGCGCCTTGGCGTGAGAACCGCTCTTTTTGGATCACCAGTGCCCGGCCTGCAACCCCGGGAGAGAGGGAGATTATGACGGCGTCGATCATCGTCCCAGCCATAGGCTAAACAAGCGGTAGCGTAGTCCACCGAATTCCGCGCGATCACTGGTGGACTGCGCTGCGCTTGTCCACCCGATGATTGCTGTGTTAATCGACTTGGCCACCCTGGGGACCGACGGTGCTTGGCCGCAGGGGCAGCGCCGTAATGGTGGTACCGTCTCCGGTTTCCGCACGTCCCCGGTTTCCGCAAGCAGCCTGGGGTCTCGGGGTGGCGATGTGCCGCAGGATTGGATCACAGGGGCGAGGGCGTTGACACCCCAGGGGGCGGGGCCTAGCCTCGCTGCCATCGCCGAGCACCTTCAAAGGCCAAGACTATGAACACCGAGTATGCCAAAGACGTCGTCGCCTGGTCCCGGGAGCAGGCCGCCCTGCTGCGGGCCGGCGACTTCGCCGCCCTCGACCTGGAGCATATCGCCGCGGAGATCGAAGATATGGGCAAGAGTGAACAACGCGAACTGGCCAGCCGGATGGCGGTGCTGCTGGCCCATTTCCTCAAGTGGCAGTTTCAGCCTGAACGCCGCGGGACCAGTTGGAAGCGGACCACCAAGGAGCAGCAGCGCGCCATCGCGGCCCACCTCAACGAGACCCCGAGCCTGCGGGCGTCGCTGACCAACGCCAACTGGCTTGAAGGGGTCTGGGCGGATGCCGTGACCAAGGCCATCGCGGACACGGGGCTGGCGGCGTTCCCTGAGGATTGTCCTTGGGCGGTCGAGCAGGTCCTGGCGACGGAGCTCTATCCGGCTTGAGCGTCCGCGACTCATGGGTTGGGCACCAAACCGGTCACGGCGAGCGAACCGCACAACACGCCTCAGACCCTCCGGGTTCCGCCTCACCGTCGGCCAACCTGGCGCGTTGACACCGGCGACGACGCCAAGTCCCACCAGGTGCGAGAGGTCCGCAATACCATCGAAGAGGCCAAACGGTGACAGACAGCGCCCGCTACGGCAAGCTCGTCGAGTGGTCGGACGAGGGCCAGTGCCTCGTGGGTCGATACCCCGGCATCATCGGGCCCTCTTACCATGGCGGAGACGAGGCGCAGGTCGACGCCGGACTCTGCCAGATCCTCAATGAGTGGATCGACACATTGAAAGCGGATGGAAAACCCTTAGCGCAACCTACGGCTGGGCGGCGCCTGGAAGAGAAATTGTTGGACGCGGCCTGACGCCGCAAGATTGCCGTCGCGTATGGTGAGACGGTTCCCGGCCAAACCTTTCGGATTCCTTCGACAAAGAACTGTCGCTGGTGGTCCTGACGCTGACCGCGGCGGTATGGCGACCACTCGCGGGGCAGTAGGAAAAGAGGGTGGCGCCCTTGGTGCGGCCCCCAGAAGACATGGATTGATCGCCCAAGACGGCTGTTATACTTGTCAGACATGCCGACCCTCAGAGCCGACCACCATGTTAGCCGTAAGACTCGACCCGCAGATGGAAGCTGAGCTAGATCGACTCGCCACCGCAACCGGGCGCAGCAAGAGCTTCTATGTAAAGGAGGCCCTGGCCGCGTACCTGGAAGATCGTGCCGACTACCTGCTGGCGCTCGCCGCCTTGGAGCGCGACGAACCACGGACCAAGTTGGCGGACGTGAGGCGCGAACTTGGCCTGGAACGTTGATTTCAACGACACGGCCAAGCATCAACTCGCCAAGTTGGACAGGCAGTGGCAAGCAGCCATCCTTGACTACCTCGAAGACCGCATTGCCATCCTCGACGACCCGCGCAGCCGCGGCAAGCCACTGGTCGGCGACAAGAAGGGCCTATGGCGCTATCGGGTCGGGGACTATCGCATCCTGTGCGAGCTACGCGATAACGAACTGGTGGTCCTCGTCGTAACCATCGGGCATCGGCGCCAGGTCTATCGGGAGGGGAATTAACACCCCCGTCGTATTCGGTGGTGCTTGCTGTGGCCGCTCTGACCAGCCGGGAGCACGCTACGCAAACAAACCGACAACTCCGGAGTATCAATCATGGCCAACGCCGAGCTTGTCTACGAGCATCGTAAAAAGCTGCCCGAGTCTACCGTGGGAGAGGTATTGGACTTCGTGGAGTCTCTGGAACAGAAGCAGCGTCCATCCGGCCATGCACATCACCCAGAGAGCGAGGTGGTCAAGGGACCGCGCCAGCCGGGGTCCGCGCGGGGACAGGTTTGGATGGCCCCCGATTTCGATGCGCCCCTGGAAAACTTCAAGGACTACAAGACCTGCCATTCCATCACCGCGGCCCGTTCGACCGGCTGCTGATTTCACAAGCGATTGCGGTGGGGTGTCCGCTCCTAAGCGCTGACCCCCTATTCAGCTCCTATCCGGTCGAATGCATTTGGCAATGACTGGCAGTCCCAAGGTCCCCCAGGGGAGCCGCTCGCTCTGGTGGCGCCCCGGATGTCTCAGGCAAGCTGCCGTACAGTAACGGAAGGAGGACAGCCATGCCATCAGCCGCTCCCACCGCTCGGCTCGAAGCCCGCATCAGCACCGAATTGCACGCCATGCTCAAGCGTGCCGCGGAGATTCAGGGCCGCACGCTGACCGACTTCGTGGTGTCCGCCGTGCAGGAGGCCGCCGAGCGCGCCATCGAGCAGGGCGAGGTCGTCCGCCTGTCCCCGGCCGACTCGGAGCGCTTTGCCCAGGCCCTCCTGTCCCCGCCGGACCCGTGGCCGGCCCTGGAACGTGCCTTCGGGCGCCGCCGCAAGCTGCTACGACCTACCTCGAAGGCACAAGTCAAGACCTTACCCTCGCGCCCCTTGCGATACGGTGACAAGCGTGAGACCCAAGACTTCTTCATGCAACTTGAGCCCTGAGGAGATCGCGGCGGCCATCGCTGCCGCGCCTGACGTGTATATACGGACGTGCTGTCCGTTCCGTAGCCCGAGGAGATCGCGGCGGCCATCGCTGCCGCGCCTGACAAGGCTGTCCCCGATCCCGATAGCCCGCCGACGAGGCCAGAGGACTGGGAGGACGTTGTTGTTGCCCAGGAGGAGGCTATCCGGCAGTCAAGGCCGCCTTGGAAGAGCGCCGCCACACGTGGGTCCGCAGAAGACACACACCAAGGAGGCGGTTTCGATCCGCCCTTCCCCAAAGGTGGTGGCCTTCTTTAAGGCCAGCGGACCCGGCTGGCAGACACGTATCGATGCGGTGCTACGCGAGTATGTGGAAACGCACCGGGTTGCCCTCCAAGCGCACCGTCGTCGCCGTGCTGCTCTGGGTGTAGTTGTAAACGTAGAGGCCGTTGCCGCTGTTGTTGCGGATCTCGTTGTCGGCCAGACGCGTACCGGACAGGGTCCCGGAGTTGCTTAAGCTCACCCCAGTGGTCGAATAGACCAGGTTGCCGGTCACCGTCGCCGCCAGCGTGCTGTTGCTGCTGCCGTTGGCCAGCGCGATGCCCGATCCGCTGTGGCTGTAGACGGTGTTGTTGCGCACCGTCGCCGCCAGCGTCGCCCCGCTGCTCGCCTGCAGATAGACGCCGTTGCCGCCGCTGTAGCGGATGGTGCTGTCCTCGATCGCGACGCTCGCCGACACCGCCCCGCTCACCCGGTAGTCCACACCGACGCTGCCGTATTCGACCACCGCGTGGCGTAGGACAAAGGGGAATCGGGAGTTGAAGCGTATTCCACCCCAGTCGTTGGCTTTGGGCGTGGTGGCGTTTGAGGTGAGGATGACGGGCTGGTCGACCGTGCCCTGGACCAGCAGGGAGCCATTGACAATCAGCTCCGAGCGCTGGGTATCGCTCCCGCTGGCCGTGCTGTCGCTCTTCGCTGCGACCCGGACTGTCGCGCCCGCTTCGATGGTGAGGGTGACCTGGGGATAGACGGTGACATCCCCGACGATCAGATGCTCGTCGGCACTTCGCCAAACGGTGTCCGAGAGAATCGGCCCGGTGTGCTCGATGACGTCGGCCCTAAGGCCATTGGCGAATGCCAGGAAGCCCAGGCAAAGAGTCACCCCCCAGAAGCGTTTTCCGAAGCCGGACATGCGCTTTGCCACCCGTTCCTCGAAAGAATGGCTGTCGTCACAAGTGCATCCATGCAGAACGCGATCTTGAGCGCACGCCGAGCGCCTTGGTTGTTACGTCCCTGCCCCGCAACTTGGTCTTCGTTGGTCTTATCGCGCGGTGCGCCTTCCATCGCGCACCGCAACGAGTCCACGCGCCAAACCCTAGGCTGGGCAAGGAATAAAGACAAGCCGGCGAACTGGCCATGCTGACGGGCGTCAAGTTCTGATCGACGAACCGTCGGGCCGGCGACCGTGATCCGGGTCACAAAACCGAGTGGTTTCCTCGATTTCGACCGATGGCCGGCCCGGCAGCGGACGCTCGCCCGGTGGAGATGCCGTCGATGTCCGCGCGTCGGTGGCAGCGTCCTCGCGACCACCGACGAGGCGGCGGCAAAGGGTTCGAGTGGCGACCGCTCGAGCACGATGGGCGTGTCTGATGCAGCATGCGGCCGGAACGACAGCGGGAATAGAGCAGCCGATCTCGGTGGCCATGACAATGCGCCAGACCACGGGCTGGTCCCGTTCCGGGGGCGCTCTCAGGCCAGGCCGATGACCACCGCCAGCAGCCGATTGCGCTCAACGATCTCGCGATCCGAGCGCCGACCGATCGGCTGACCGACCTTTTCGGAGGGCAGGCTGAGTAGCCGATTGACCTGAACCTGCGAGCGGGCCTTCAGGCCATTGGTATCGGACGGATCGACCGTGAGACGCAACAGCGGCGCATCCTGGAGATGGCTGGTCATGAGGGCAACGATCGTCGATTTTGCATCCCGGTTCAGCGCGTCCGTTTGGATGACCGCGTCGTCTGAAACCGACGACGCGATACTGGCTCCTCTTCCCCGTCTTCTGACGTTTCCCGCTCGTCTCCGCGTTAGAGTATGAGGAACCACGAATCTGACAGAACGCCGAGGTGTGCGACGACCATGACGACCGAGTCCTTAAAAGAAGCCATCAAGCGCGAGCTGCCCGGATGGCTGCGGGAGGACCCGGACTTCCGGGCCTATATCCTGGATCTTACCCGGGGCGAGTATGCCCGGCGCGCGGACACGGAAGACCGCTTTTATGCCATCCTGGCCGAGCTACAAAGGGATCGGGAGGCGCAGGCGGGCAAGTGGGAGGAGCAGAACCAAAAGTGGGAGGCGAATCAGCAGGAGCTGCTCCGGCTACATTATGAGATCATGGCCCAGGCCAAGACATACGACCGCTCCATCGGCGCCCTGGGCGCGCGCTGGGGAACCCAGTCGGAGAAGGCGTTACGCGACGCCTTGGCCGGGATTCTCGAAGAGAATTTCGGCGTGCAAGTGGTCAACGTCACCGACTTCGACGACACCGGCGAGGTGTTCGGCCGCCCCGACCAGGTGGAGATCGACGTGATCGTCAAGAACGGTCTCCTGCTGATCTGCGAGCTCAAGTCCTCGATCGACAAAGCCGGAATGTACATCTTCGAGCGCAAGGCGCGCTTCTACGAGAAGCGCCACGGACGCACCGCCAACCGGCTGATCGCCATCTCGCCGATGATCGACGCGCGGGCTCAAAAGGTCGCCGAGCGGCTCGGCATCGAGACCTATGGCGACTCGACCGATGTCGAATCGTTGTAAGCCGGTCATTGGGGGTATTTCGGGGTAGGAGCGCCGCCCTCGGCGCGACTGGCACCCTGCCCGTGTGCGCGTCCCGTCGCGGCGAAGGCGCCGCTCCTACAAGCGCCGACGATCATCGAAAAACCGACATGAGCTTGATATATCCGGGGTCAGCACTCAGGGGTCAGACCGCGAGGCAGCGGACAGGGGCAAGCCCTCGGGCGCCATCCGGCGATCGAACATTCCGTGGCTGGCGACGTGATTCTGTCCGACTTCCCTGACCTGGAGGCGGAGGATATCCAAGCCTGCCTGATGGGGACGGCGTTACCGGTGCCGATTCAGCGGCGGGCATAGCCCCCACGCGGGCAAGGTACAAGGGCGAAGCTCCAACAGGAGATTCCGCCATTTCGATGGGGATCCGAGCGCGGTCTACCGCCAAAGCATGCCAACCGCCGAACCCGACCGGAAAGCAACGACGCCGGGCTGCGGGTGGCAGCGCAAGGGCGGATCACCTTGCAGGCGCGTCCGCCCGACGCAGACGTCAAGGGTCGACCCCGACGCGGGCTGACCGTGCGCACCATCTGCTTCGTCCTGGATGCTTGGTCCGACTATCTCTATTGGCAAGAGCAGGATAAGAAAACGCTTATGACGGATGAGCCCGCATCGATACCGTCTTCCGGGCTGAACGCGATAGCGGTTCGGCCATCCGATCCTGGTGAGTCGCACGGTGGCGGATCGCCCTGCGGGCATCCGCCCTCGCGCCCTTAGACCCCGCCGGTACACCCGCTCCAGCGGCTCGGGAAGAGGCTCTCGATCACGCCGGAGCGGTGCAGCACCGCGACCCCCAGGACATGGCCGCGATAGGCTGCCAGGACCTGCCCCGGGGGATTGGCGGCGAGCTGGTCCGGAGTCGGGTCGAAGGTCTCCCGACGCAGATAGCGGTCCCGTTGGTCCCGGGTCAGGTCCAGACAGAAGCGGGTGGCACGGCGGCCCAGGAGCATGGCACCGGCGGTGGTCGGTTTGGGCGGGCGCACATTGGTGCGGTGGAAGAAGAGTCCGCTGCCCTCGGACTTGGGCCAGGCGGGAGGGCAGTGATCCGCCGCCATCAGGTGCAGGCCCCGGCGGGTCTGGCGGTGGGCGCGATAGTCCGCCCAGGCGTCCGCCGCGAACCCGTACTTGGCGGAGAGACCCGCCAGCCACTCCGCCCCGTCCGCCGGGTCCAGGGCCGCCAGCTCGGGCTCCGCCGGCAGGGCGCACTCCCCGTCCGCCGCTGGGTCCTTCTCCAGCACCGCGATGAAGAACCCCCCACTGTCGTTCTGGTGGGGCCAGATTCGGATGCATAGTGCCAGCTCGTCCGGGAGCCGCCGACCCTCCCACTCGGCGAGACCCGGGGAGGACACGAGCCCAGGCACCGCGACCGGCACCAGCCGGATCTGACCCGGGTACTCGGCCAGAATATCCGCCACCGCCAGCTCGTTCTCCTCGGGGGCGAAGGTGCAGGTGGAATAGACGATCCGCCCTCCGGGCTTTAGCCGCTGAACCGCCTTGCGCAGCAGCGCCCGCTGGCGCGGCGCCAAACGCGCCGGGCTCCCCGGATCCAAGCGCCCGAGCATGGACGGGTTGCGGCGGATCGTCCCCTCGCTGGAGCAGGGGGCATCCACCAGGATGCGGTCGAACCGCCCGCCGGCCGCCGGCCAGTTGGCAGCGTCCGAGCAGGTTGTGGTGACGTTAACGATCCCCAGCCGATCCAGGTTGCCCTGGAGCGCCTTGATTCGGGCATTGGAGATATCGTTCGCCACCAGGGTGCCGCGGTTGCCCAGGGCAAAGGCGATCTGGGCGGTCTTGCCCCCGGGCGCCGCGCACATATCCAGCACCCGCTGACCGGGCTCGAGACCCATGAGCCGGACAGGGAGCTGGGAGACCTCCTCCTGACCGTGGGCCAGCCCGGCGCAATACCACCAATTCTGGCCCGCCCGGGCATCTACCGGCAGGCGCAAGGCACCCGGGAGCCAGGGGATGGTCTCGGTCCCGATCCCATCCTCAGCCAGGAGCAAGGCCAGCTCAGCGGCCGCGATACGGGCCGGATTGGCCCAGATGCAGGGGGCCAGCGGCCGGCATAGTGCGGCGGCAAAGGCGTTCCAGTCGTCCAGCACGGCCCGGTAACGTGCGAGCGGCGAGTCGGCGACTTCATCGGGGGTCGGGAGCGAGGCGGCACTGCCGCGGGGAGAGCGTTCGGACATGTGGACTGACGGGCTCGAGTCTGCGCGGGGAGGCGTTGCGCCGACAATCCGCGGGGCGGGCAGCTTAGCGCAGATCGACCGGCGCCGAAACGAGGGACGCCCGTCTCCAGCCTGCCGAGGCAGAGATCCCGAAGCTGCCGGAGACCCATATACAGCCATCGCACTGGGTTATAGAGAGCGCCAGCGTCATAGATCGACGCATTCTCCGAGGTGTAATGCCCCGCCGCGGCCGCTCCAGCCGGACGGGGCGCTCGCCGGCCTCGATCGTCGTTCCGACCGGGGCTATTTCTTGGTGACGGTGACGTCGGTGCGCCGATTGCGCTGACGCCCCTCCTCCGTGTCGTTGCTCGCCACGGGGTACTGCTCGCCGTAGCCGACTGCCGCCAGCCGCGACTCGGCGACACCGAGCGAGACCAGCTCGGCCTTGGCGTTGTCGGCGCGCTCCTGGGACAGCTTCAGGTTGTAGGCGTCGTCGGCCGTGCTGTCCGTGTAACCGCCGATCTTCAGCTCCACGGTCGGGTAGCACTGCATGATCTCGGCGATGTTCTTCAATTGCGCCACGGAGGAGCGCTTGAGCACCGCGGAGTCGGTCTCGAACTCGATGCGATCGAACGAGAACCACTGGTCGCCGCCCGCG
Organism: uncultured Gammaproteobacteria bacterium; assembly: GCA_963780725.1. GTDB lineage: Bacteria > Pseudomonadota > Gammaproteobacteria > Chromatiales > Chromatiaceae > Thiodictyon. The sequence continues at coordinate 579,786 of CAWACV010000001.1, read as the reverse complement.
ATGGAAGCCGTATCGTCGAGGAACGCGATCAGCTTCGACTCGACGCCATTCTCGCCGACCTCGATCTCTCGACCCGCGCAGATGACCTGCCTCACGAGCACTGGCGCAGGTGCGGATGCGGCGACGGGTGCAGGTGGGGCGGGTACCTGTGCCGGCGCGGGGACCGTCGCGGCCACTGGAGATGCAGTCTTCTGGACCTGGTCGGTGTTATAGACGCGCCACCCGAAGTACAGAAGGTTGAGCAGAAGCACCCCGAGCACCGGGAGCAGCAATTTCGCGTTGTCTCCACCCGAGTCAGTCCCGGAGAAGGGAGTCGGCGCTGGCGTGGAATAGGCCCGGGCCGACACGGTCTCTCCGCACTGACCGACGCCAAGCGCCTGCGCAAGACCGCTAGGCGCTTTACTGCGCAGATGCGACGCCTGACCTTTGATCAGATTACCGATCGATCCAGCGTCCAAGGCACCGGCCTTGCCCGCCTGCCCGCCAAGCAGGTTGAGCACAAACGGCACCACGATACCGAGCAGCGAGGACGCCGCCGACTTGCCGATACCACTGGCGTTGGCAAGCCAGTCGACGACGCGAGTCAGGCGGGTGCCGAACAGCGATGCGACGAGCGGCCCGCCCACCTTGGCGAGCTCAGCAAGCCCGCCGCTGCCAGCCATGCTGGCCGGGGTCGCGAGCGCAGTGCCGTCGAACCCGCCGCGCCGCAGCATGCCGAGGAGCTCGGCCAACCCGCCCGCCGTCGATGTCTTCTCGTGCAGGGCACACATGACCGCCGGGACTGCATTGTCGACCGCGGCACGCGTGGAAGCCGAGCCTTCGCCCAAGAATGACGCGATTTTGGTTACGACGTCGCCGGAGAGCTCTCTCTCAAGCAGATTGAAGAGATTGATTTCCATTGCATTCCCCCGGGTTTTGATTGTCTGGACTCGGCGCTGGACGCTCGATCGATCTAGGCACTAGGTCTATCGCGCGTCCGGTCGTTCCGCCGCATACGCCGCGTAGAGCGCACGGCAAGGATAGCAGCCGCAACATCGACAGGTTGTCAGTCTATCGATGCTGCAGCTCATTTCCTCCCCGCCCTCCTCCGATCCAATCGCTCCACAAACTCCGCAATCACCCGCCGATACAGCTCCTCCCCAAGCACCAGGTCTTCCACCCCTGCATCCAGGCTGGGGTTGTCGTTGACCTCGATGACCACAGGTCCGTCCGGTGTCTCTTTAAGATCGACGCCATAGAGCCCGTCGCCGATCAGGTCGGCGGCCTTGAGTGCGGCGCGGACCACGGCCTTGGGTGCCTCGGAAACCGCCAGGGTCTCGAAATCGCCCTCGGTGTGTCGGCCATCGGATTCGTGCTTGACGATCTGCCAGTGGCCGCGGCTCATCAGGTATTTGCACGCATAGAAAGGGCGGCGGCCCAGAACGCCGATGCGCCAGTCGAAGGGCGTGTAGAGATATTCCTGGGCCAGGATCAGATCGGACTCCTTAAAGAGCCGGGCGGCGATGCGGGTCAGCTCTGGGCGGTCATCTGCCTTGAAGACTCCGCGGGAGAACGACCCCTCCGGGATCTTGAGGACCACCGGGTAACCGATCTCCAGGGCTGCGTCGGCCAGGCTCTCCTTGCGCAGGATCAGGGTCTTGGGACGCGGGACCCTGTGGGCTGCAAGGAGCTCGGCGAGATAGACCTTATTGGTGCAGCGCAGGATGGAATCGGGGTCGTCGATGACGACCATACCCTCGCTGTCCGCCTTCTTGGCGAAGCGGAAGGTGTGGTGTCCGATGCGGGTGGTCTCGCGGATGAAGAGCGCGTCGTACTCGGCGAGCTTGCTGTAGTCCTTGCGCTGGATGGGCTCCACGTTGACGCCCAGTGCCTTGCCGGCACGCACGAAGCTCGCCAGGGCCTTTTTGTCCGAAGGCGGCAGCTCCTCCTCAGGATCGTGCAGCATGGCGAGGTCGTAGCGGTACGCCAGGCGCGCCCGCGGTCGCCGCCAGCGCTGCGAGAGGTATTCCTCGAGGGACGCGAAAAAGGCCGTCCCGTCCCCGTTCGACGACACGGCCCCCAAGGGCAGGGCCTTGATGCCTCCGATGCGCCAGGTACCGTGGAGCCGAAACTCGACCTTAAGAATAGGGCAGCGGAAGGTCTCGAAGATCTGCCGCGCCAGGGTCTCCAGGCTCGGCACGTCGCAGTGGCCGAAGCAGATGGTGAGCTCGTAGGCGGTGGGGGTGAGGGCCGTGCCCTTGCGACGGCCCAGCACGCGCTGGGCGAGCGCATCCAGCTCCTCGGTCTCCAGGCTGTAGATCTCCCGGCTCGAGAGCTCCTGAATGGTGCGCACGGACGGGATCGCCTTGTGCCCGCGCGCCTCGGCCAACAAGGAGCAATAGTAGCCCACCGAGAGGTAGCGGTAGCTCCGGCACAGGTTGATGACCCGCAGGTCCTTCTTTTCCGCCAGCTCGCCGCCCGCCAGATAGTCGCGAGCGGTGACCACGGGCAGGCGCGGGAAACCCGGCTTCCAGTCGGATTCCTGCTCCACGAGGAGGAGGTGCTCAGCCATGGGCCACCGCCCCCGCCGTCGGCGCCCTCGGCGGACACGCGTTCCCGGCAGTTGCCCCGGGCGGCTCCGACTCAGCCATTTTTGGCTTTCCCGCCAGGCAATGCGATCAGGACGACGGCCTGAAGCCCGACCCTGCCGTAGCGGGTCATGCGGCTGAACTCGTCCCGTTGGATGGGCATGTCGATGGAGTCCAGGGGGGTCTCTCCGTTTTCGTAGTCGACGAATGGGTCATGAACGTAGACAAAATGGGCATCGAACCCGGTCACTACCACCCAGTGCGGAAACTTTTCCTGGTAGATGCGATAGGAGCTGATCAGGACGATGGGCACGGCCCCTGCCTCGAAGCGCGCGGCGAGCCCGTCCAAGTCCAGGGTGCGGTAGTGGACAGGGATCTGGAGCCTGCGCACCTCCTCCTGCATGTCCTCGTGGACCAGACGCATGACCTCCTTTTTCTCGGGGCTGCGCACCGAGTCCACCAGGGGCACACCCGGGTCGTTGATGAAGACCTCCACCGCGAAGCCGCGCCGGTCTGCGGCCAGTGCCAGTCCGAAGGGTCCGCAGCCCCCGTGGCCGGAGGTCATGAAGATGGTGGTCGCCTCCCGCCAGATGCGCAGCTCCAGCGTGCGGTCCAGGGCCAGGTCCCCGCGCAGGGCCTGCATGGCCATCATCAGGGAGGATGACCCGCAGGTGAAGTCCAGGGTCTGCTCGTAGTAGGGGACCCGCTGGAGCTCGGGCTTGAGGTCCGGCGCCAGGGTCTTCTCGTAGCGCAGGGCCTCCATATGGTCTTCGTAATAATCCGAGAGGACCCCGAAACGGCGGTAGCCTGCACCCTCGAAGAGTGCCTGGGACGCCAGATTGTCGCGCCGGATCTCCAGTCGCATATAGGCCCGATCGGTCTCCCAGACGGCCGCCTCAGCCGCGGCCACCAGGGCACGGCCCACCCCCTGCCCGCGGGCCTCCCTGCCCACCGCGATCGAGTACAGGCGCGCCACCGAGGTCCCGCGGCTGAAGAGCAGTATCGCGTAGCCCAGCAGGTTGCCCGCCGCGTCCTCCGCCACCAGGGTGCGGGCGCGAGCGCGCGTCAGCATGTAGCGGAGCTGGCGGCGGGTCAGCCGGTCGGTCTCGAAGCTTGAGCTCTCCAGTTGAAGCAGGGGACTCAGGTCAGCCAGGGACGCGTCGCGGATGCGCGTGTCATGGGTGCCCGTGCCGGGGACAGCTTTCGCCGGGGGCGGCTGGCGCCCGGTATGGACAATGGCCTGGGCGGGATCGGCCCCAGGCACTCCCCCAGACGCGCCCGATGGACCGCCGTCCGCAACGCTGGCTGGATCGGCTTTGGGATCGTCCGTGGGGATTGCGGGGAGCTCGGGGGCGGGTCTGGTGGACACTGGCTCGGGGCTCGCTGGCGGGCTAAGCTCCGGGCAATCTACACCAAGGCCCACCGCGACGGCAGGGGATCTGTCGCCGCCCGGCGCACCGGCCACCATCCGCCCGAAAACCCCGACAGACACCGGAACCCGGCGAAAGACACCATGACTCACCAAGCACCCCCGCTACTCTCCATGCTCCAGGGTCTGATCCGCACCCTCTCGGTGAGCAGCGTCACACCCGCCTTCGATCACAGCAACCGGCCCATCATCGCGCTCCTGGCCGGATGGCTTGAGTCGGCCGGCTTCCGGGTGGAGGTCCTGGACATCCCGGGTGCACCGGAGAAGGCCAACCTGCTGGCCACCCTGGGCAGCGGACCGGGTGGGCTGGTGCTCGCCGGCCACACCGATACAGTCCCCTTCGACGCACCATTGTGGTCGCATGACCCGCTCAAGCTCACCGAGGCCAACGGACGCTATTACGGGCTCGGGACCTCGGACATGAAATCCTTCCTGGCGCTCGCCATCGAGGCCGCACGGGGATTGGACCCGGCCGCGCTTAAGCGCCCGCTCTCGATACTGGCCACCGCGGACGAAGAGTCGAGCATGCAGGGCGCCCGCGCACTGGTGGCGGCGGGCCGGCCGCTGGGACGCTATGCGGTCATCGGGGAGCCCACGGGTCTCAAGCCAGTGCGTCTGCACAAGGGGGTGATGGGCGAGTCTGTCCGGCTCGTCGGGCGCAGCGGCCACGCGAGCGACCCGAGCCTCGGGAACAACGCACTGGAGGGCATGCACGAGGCGCTGACCGCAATCCTGGCCTGGCGCGAGGAGCTGCAACGTACCCACCGCCATCCCGCCTTCAAGGTCCCCTACCCCACCATCAACCCGGGGCACATCCACGGCGGGGACAATCCTAACCGCATCTGCGGGGAGTGCGAGCTGCACCTTGACCTGCGCGTACTGCCCGGACTCGACCCCGCCGAGCTGCGGGCGGAGCTGGCCCGGCGGGTGTCCGAGGTGGCGGACCGACGCGGGCTCGCCTGGACCGTCGCCCCGCTCTTCGGCGCCATCCCGCCGGTGGAGACCCCGGCCGACAGCGCCATCGTACGCGCCGGGGAGTCGCTGACCGGCCATGCGGCGGAGTCGGTGAGCTTCGGTACCGAGGCGCCCTTCTTCGACCAGTTGGGCATGCAGACACTGATCCTGGGCCCGGGCGACATCGCCCAGGCACACCAGCCGGACGAGTACCTGGCACTGGCGCGCATCGCCCCGACGCTGGCGCTCCTGCGCAACCTGATCCGGCAGTTCTGCATCGAATCTTGACAAGACCCCGCCGGTGCTATGATCTGGCCCCAACGGCCATCGCGAACCCTTGGGGAGACCACTCCATGCGCTGGAGAACCGGCAGACGCAGCGACAACATCGAGGACCGCCGCGGCGAGGGCGGATTCCCGGGCGGATCATTGGGCGGGCGCCAGCCCATGCGGGTCGGTCGCCGGGTGGGCATCGGGGGCGGGCTCGGGGGACTGATCCTGGTGGTGGTGCTGATGCTGATGGGCGTCGACCCCTCCTTCCTGCTCACGGGCAACGGCCAGGCCCCGCCGATCCAGGCCCCCCTGGATGCCGGCGGCGGCCCCGCCTTCCAGACACCCGGCTCCGAGGCGGAGGACGAGCTTAAGGAGTTCGTCTCAGTGGTCCTGGCCGACACTGAGGATACCTGGAACGCGGTCTTCAAGGAGGGCGGCCAGCGTTACGCACCGCCGCGCCTGGTGCTCTTCTCCGGCGCGACTCCGTCCGCCTGCGGGATGGGCGAAGCGGCCATGGGTCCCTTTTATTGTCCGGAGGACCGCAAGGTCTATATCGATCTCGCATTCTACGACGAGCTGCGCCATGACTTCGGCGCGCCTGGGGACTTTGCCCAAGCCTATGTGATCGCACACGAAGTAGGCCACCATATCCAGAACTTGCTCGGGATCTCCGACAAGGTCGAGGACCTGCGCCACCGGGCGGGACGGGCCGAGTCCAACCAGCTATTGGTCCGCCTGGAGCTCCAGGCGGACTGCTTTGCGGGCATCTGGGCCAACCGCGCACACCGCGCCCGACAGATCCTGGAGCAAGGCGACATCGAGGAGGGTCTCAACGCCGCCTCCGCCATCGGAGACGACCGACTCCAGCGCCAGACCCGCGGCTATGTGACCCCGGACAGCTTCACCCACGGCAGCTCGGAGCAGCGGGTACGCTGGTTCAAGCGCGGGCTTGCGGAAGGCCGGCTGGCGGCCTGCGATACCTTTGCCGCTCAGACGCTCTGAGGGCAGGTTTCAATCCCCCGGACCTTGACTAGTATTCACGCACAGCGAAGCAGCGACATTCGCGCCCTGCTCCCCATCGCCCAAAGCGACAGGGAATAGGGCGTCTCTCCACCGAGTGCGCGGAGGTCAGTCATGTCCAAGTCCGTGTCAGATCCTTCGTCCGAGCCCCAACCGAAAGGGGGCATGCCCCGCGGCATCCTGCTGCGGCTTTGGGACTTCTTCTGGAGCAACATTGTCCGAGTGCTGTGGCTATGCGCCTATGCCACGGTCGCCTCGGTCGGGGTTGCCGTCCTCTTCCTCTATAACGATCAGGGCCAGGATCTGTTCGGCCGCTGGAGCCGCGACGCTCCAGAAGGTCCGGCGCGTCCTGGGTCAGGACTTCCTCTCCCCCGTGGTGGCCGGATTCCTGTTTCCGGACCTGGTGCAGCGCTTTATCCCCTACCCCTTTCCGGAAGCGGATCGCCAGCGCTTCCTGGAGCTCAGCTTCGAGGCCGCTCTGAGCCCCGAGGATAACCCCCTACGCCGGTCCTTCACCGGGCTCTATGCAAACGGCTACGAGACTCGACTCCCAGCCTCTTGCTCAACACGACGGTGGTGGACTCGGGTCGGCGCGCAGTCCTCTCCAACATCGCGCTCGGGGGCTTCACCGACACCCTGGACCTGCTGGACCCCGGATTCACCACCCAGCAGGCGCGGCTCTCCGCCGCGGCCGGGGCCAGCGCCCGGTTCACCTACCTGAGTCCAGCCGGGAGCCTGAAGGGCCTGGGCGAGAACAGGGAGCAGAAGATCCGGGGCGTCGACGGCGGCTACTTCGAGAATTCCGGTGCAGCGACAACCTCGGATCTACTTAGCCTACTCCCGGTCCAGCAGATCTACCCTATCCTGATCCTGATCCGTAACACGCCATCCGCCCCGCCCGTTTGCCAGGGGCGCGGTGGCGACCAACCGCTGGGTCCCGGACCCGCCGGTCCGCCCGCGAGCGATGTCCTAAGTGAAGTCGCCTCCCCTGTGCGCGCCCTGCTCAATGCCCGCGACGCACGCGGACGGCTCGCCGAGGTGGACGCCGCTAAACGGGTGGAGGAAGTCCTCGGCGGGGCAGTGATCGAGGTCTCGATCGCCGCCGTCATGGGCCTCGATCGTCGTCCCGGCCAGGGAGCGCGTAGGGTGCGCCGTGCGCACCAGGGCTAGCGCGATGCCAGATCGTCCCTGCCGAAGGTGCGCACGGCGCAACCTACGGGTATCGGCCCGATCGCGGCCGGACCGAGGATCGAGGCCCGCGACCACATGCCCACAGGTTTAGACTGCGTATCTTCCCGCAATACCCCGTCGCCATTCGCAGCACACTTTGCGACACTCTCGGTGCGATGGCGTACAGACGGAGCGGGGCGAACCGGTGCATCCTTGGACCTGTCCTTCATTGCTCTGTGCGCTAACGAACAACAGCCTGCGGCGAAGGTTCTAGACTCGCATCAGTGCGAATAGCATTAGCCAGGAGATCGTCCATGCCTCTGATTCAATTAGTTATCGTCTTAGTCGTCGTTGGAGTCGGCCTATGGCTGATTAACAACTTCATACCGATGGAGGGGACCATCAAGACAATCCTCAACATCGTCGTGGTGATTGCGGTGGTTCTCTGGCTGCTGGCCGCCTTCGGGGTCTTGGCACTCTGACGGCGATGCGTATGAGATAGCCGCACGACAAGCAACCTTTCGCCCGTTGGAGGAGAGTTAGATGAACGCACTTAGATTGGTAGCCATCGCGCTGATCGTGGCCGGGGGCTTGGGCTTGGCGTACGGCAGCTTCAGCTATACCAAGGAGACACAGGAAGCCAGGATAGGGCCGCTCGAGCTGACGGTGAAGGACCAGCAGACCGTCAACATCCCAGTCTGGGCTGGCGTGGCGGCAATCGTGGCAGGCGCGCTCCTGCTGCTTGTCCCCAAAAACAGCTAGGCTCAGTGTCTCCGGAGGCCGAAAAAGCGCCCATGCGGCGCAAGGAACAGAAGGATGCCATGAACGATCTCGGATCCCCAACAACTCCCGCAACCCCGGGAAGACTGGGTCTGACTAGCAAAGTCAATGCAGAAGGGTTGATCGCAGCCGTAGTCCGTGTGCGGGCGGGCAGACGCCCGGCACGGCGCGAGGTGAAGACGACGCTAACGCTAACCGACATAACAGGAGAATGACGATGCCCCTGATCCAACTCGTGATCGTGCTGGTCGTCCTCGGGGTGATCCTCTGGGCGATCAATACCTACATACCGATGAACGCGACCATCAAGAAGATCCTCAACGTAGTCGTGATCCTTGTCGCAGTCCTCTACGTATTGAGTGCCTTCGGGGTGCTTGGCTCCCTGTCTGGACTTCGCGTAGGGGGATGAAAAGGTCAAGCACCGGCTCATGTCTTGAGCAAGCAACAGCAATACCGGCATCCCGTCGGCCACACACAATCGATCGGAGCAAACGCACATGTTGACCAAAGACGAATACGTCGCAGAAACGAAGAAGCGCCTTGACGAGTGGAGCGCGGAGATCGACGCCATGGAGGCGAAGGCGAATGAAATCAAGGAGGATGCGAGGGTCAAGTATCAGGAGCAGCTCGTCGTCCTGCGCGCCAAACGCGACGAAGGCGAGAAGAAGCTGGCGGAGCTGCAATCCGCCACCGAAACTTCGTGGGAGCACCTGAAGGCCGGCACCGAGAACGTCTGGGAGGCATTGAAGGATTCTGCGAAGGCCTTCCAAGCGCATTTTAAGTGACCGCACTGGCACTCAGCTCGGCACAGGAGTAGGTCCAGTGACCGATAGCAACCTGATAATCCTGCGCACGGGCCAGTGCGCTGGGCGAGGGGCCCGGAGGGGCCCCCGGCGGCGGGGCGGGCGTGCCCCCGTCAGCGGTCCACGCCCGAGCGTCAAATGGCCGCGCTGAACAAGGCGCCTGCAACCCGCGGTGATCGCCATCGCGAGCGCACCCCAGAAGGTGACCCGCCACACGCCCAACAGGACGCCCGCGCCGCCGGCATGCGCGGCAACGGCGCCCAGAAAGGCTAGGAACACCAAGGACATCGCAGACACCAAAGAGATCAGACATTCGTCGCGGCCGGGGGGCCGCTCCTACGCCCGTAGGAGCGGCCCCCCGGCCGCGACGGGTCCGCGACGACCTACCGCCGGAGTTACGATCAAGGCATCATCGTCGACCTCTTAAAAATTCGGCCGCGTTCGCGCACTGGCCAGGATCGGCCGCCCGCGACCGCGGCACCTTTCAGGGCTGGCTATCCACCGCGGCACGACCCGGGGCCGGGGCGCATGGCTGCGGCCGACCGGCAAGCAAGTGTGGCTCGACTCCGCTGCCCAGCTGGACGGCGATCATATTAGCTGCCCTTCTTGATTTCCTCCTCGACGTCGCCGACGCCTGCCCGAACCTTGCCGACGTTCTTTTGAATATTCCCTTCGAGCTCAAGGTCCTTGTTGCCGACCACGTGGCCAGCGACCTCCTTGACTTTGCCTTTCGCCTCTTCGACGCGGCCTTTGACTTGCTCTTTGTTCATGAGGGTCTCCCGGTACCGGCATTGAGCCATGACCAGTTTAGCCATGACCCGAGCGTGAGATAACGATTCCCATCGCCACGCGACAAGATTACATGCCAGCCCAAGCGGGCTCGGTGCGGCGTCGCACATAAGCGGTCACCTCTCTGTCCCTTTGTGACGTAGGCGTTTCGAGTTGCTTATGTGCGGTCGCGGAATACGTTAAATGAAGGCTACCCCAACATCCGATATCGACGCGCCGTGCCATTGGTTTTCTGATGTTTCCTCAACTGTTCGCAGTCGGACAGTCGCCGTCGGATATTTCGATCGGCCAACGAAACCGATGTACCGCTAACCGAGCAAAGAGCAGATCGCTTGCCGGCGCGACCCGTTAAAGAGGCGGGCTCGCACTGGGCTTAATCCACCCGCCCACGGCCTTCTCGATCTCGACCAGCAGGAAGATCCCCAGTCCGATACCGGTCGGCAGGAGCCAGTCGCGGGCGGCCAGGGGGGCAGTGTGAAACCAGAGGTTCATGAAGGGCGCATAGACGAATAGGCATTGCAGCAGGGCGAGCGCCCCGACCGCGATCCAGGCCACCGGGTTGGTAAACCACAGACGCGGCCTCAGGCTCGATTCGTACAGTGAGCGGCAATTGAACAGGAAGAAAACCTGCCCCAGCACCAGGGTATTCACGGCCATGGTCTGCGCCGACTCGAGCCGATAGCCCTGCCCCTGCTCGAAGAGAAAGACTGCGACGGTCGCCGCGCCGATCAGCAGCGAGACGAAGCTCATGCGCCACAGGAGCCAGCCGCCGAGGATGGGCGCATTCGGCCGGCGCGGGGGGCGCTGCATCAGCCCTGGCTCCGAGGGCTCGAAGGCGAGCGCCAGGGACAGGGTCACCGCGACCACCAGATTGACCCAGAGGATCTGCACCGGCGAGAGGGGCAGCGCAAAGCCGAACAGGACCGCAACCAGAATGACCAGAGCCTGAGCCCCGTTGGTCGGCAGCAGGAACAGGATCGATTTACGGAGGTTGTCGTAGATGGTGCGGCCCTGCTCTACCGCGTGCTCGATCGAGGCGAAGTTGTCGTCGGCCAGCACGACGGCGGCCGCCTCTTTGGTCGCCTCTGTCCCCTTGATGCCCATGGCCACGCCCACGTCCGCGCGCTTGAGCGCGGGGGCATCGTTGACCCCATCGCCCGTCATGGCCACTACCTCGCCGTTGGCCTGCAGGGCCAACACCAGACGCAGCTTGTGCTCCGGGCTGGTGCGGGCAAAGACGTCATGGTCTCGGACGATCTGACGCAGGGCCTCGTCGTCGGCGGCCTCCAACTCGGCCCCGGTCACTGCACCGCGACCGTCCTCGATCCCCATCTCCCGCGCGATGGCGATCGCGGTTCCGCGATGGTCGCCGGTGATCATCTTGACGCGAATGCCGGCCTGCCGGAAGGCGGCGATGGCCGCGACCGCCTCCGGGCGCGGCGGGTCGAGGATGCCCACCAGACCTAGGAACGCCAGACCCCCATCGAGGTCCGCGGGCCGGAGATCGGTCTTGCCGTCCGCGGCGGCGCCCGCGGCGGCGGCCAGCACCCGCAGCCCCTCGGCCCCGAGCGCCTCGACCTGAGCCTCCCAGAATGCAGTGTCCAGCGGCTCGAGGCTGCCGTCGGCCGCACGCTGGACGGCACAGAGCCCCAGCAGCGGGCCGGGTGCGCCCTTCACGAGAATACGCGCCCCTGCTCCCGGCACCTGGTGGAGCGTTGCCATGAGCTTGCGGGTCGAATCGAACGGGATGACCGCCAGGCGCCTGGCCTCGCCAGGCTCGAAACGGGCCTTGCGCGCGAGTGTGCGCAGCGCACCTTCGGTCGGCTCGCCGACGACCTTCCAGTGGCCGTCCTCCTCGGCTATCCCGGCGTCGTTGCAACGGGCCATGACCTCGACCAATGCCAGGAGGTCCGGGGCCTCTGCGAGCGCAACGGACTTCCCGGCGTGCCGGACCTGACCGTCCGGGGCATACCCGATCCCGGTGACATCGTACTGGCCGACGCGGGTGACTACATGCCGCGCCGTCATCTCGTTACGGGTGAGGGTGCCGGTCTTGTCCGTGCAGATGACGGTGACCGAGCCCAGGGTCTCCACCGCCGGGAGGCGGCGGGTGATGGCATTGCGCTGCGCCATCCGCTGCACGCCCAGCGCCAGGGTGATGGTCAGGATGGCCGGCAGCCCCTCCGGGATGGCGGCGACTGCAAAGCCGATCGCGGCCATGACGAGCTCGCCCAGGGCGAAGTCGTGGAACCGCCAGCCGACCAGGAACATCCCCGCCGCCAAGGCAAGGATCGCGAGCGACAACACCCGCCCGAAGGCCGCCATCTGTCGGGTCAGCGGGGTGGCGAGGGTCTCCACCTCCGCGATCATCCGGCCGATTCGCCCGAGCTCGGTGGTCGGCCCGGTGCCCGTGACGACCCCCTGCCCGGAGCCTGCGGCGACCAGCGTACCCGAGTAGGCCATACCCCGCCGGTCGCCGATCCCCGCCGACTGGTCCACCGCCTCGCTGCCCTTGTCGGCGGGCACCGACTCGCCGGTCAGCGCGGACTCGTCGATGCGCAGACTCGCCGCCTCGCGCAGTCGCAGATCGGCAGGGACCCGGGCGCCGGCGATCAGCCGCACGATGTCCCCCGGCACCAGGTCGGCCGAGTCGATCTGCACCCACTGGCCGTCGCGCCGGCACTGGGCGCGCAACGCGAGCATCTTGCGGATGCCCGCCAGCGCCTGCTCGGCCTTGCCCTCCTGGATGAAGCCGATCGCGGCATTGATGACGGTCACCGAGAGGATCACCCAGGTATCGACCCAGTGTCCCATCAGCGCCGTCATCGCCGCGCCAGCGAGCAGGATATAGATGAGGCTATCGTTGAAATGCTTGAAGAAACGCTTGATCGGCCCGTCCCGCGGCGCAGACGGCAGCAGATTGGGACCCACCGCCGCCAGCCGCTTGGCCGCCTCGGCGGCGGAGAGACCTTCGGGCCGACTGTTCAGGGCCTTCATGACATCCTCGGCCGGGAGCGCGTGCGGTGCACCAACGCCGACCCCGCCGGAAGCTGCGGCTGCCGCATGCCCCAATGCGCGTTCGTCGTGAAAATCGAAGCGATAGAGCAACAGCAGTGCGACCAGCACACCGGCCAGGAACCAATCCGGTCCGATCAGCCAGAGTACGAAGGGTGCCGCCAGGATAAAGACCCGGGTGCCCTGGTTGTAGTGGCGGCCAGCGCGATCGAGGGTATCGGCGACGGAGTCGACCGGGGAGTCGTTGAAGAATCCGTCCGGCAGATTGATGACGAAGCCGCCTTGGTTGTAGTACCGCAGCGACAGCACGAAGTGCATGAAGCCGGAGAAGAAAAGGGCGGCCAGCAGGAGCAGCTTGACGCGTACGACATCGGAGGCGCTCGGCGCCCAGCTCAGCGCCTGCGACAGATCGGCCAGATCGAGCCCCCCGAAGGTCACGCCCATGATGCCCAAGCTCACGAGCATGCACGTCGATGCAAACATGGTGGCGGACATCACCCAATTGCGCAGGGTCTGGATCGCCAGGGTGTCCTTGCCGCCGGCACGCACGGTCTCGATCCAGGCCCGGCGCAGCCGGTTGGATCGGCCCTCGTGGGTACGCTCCGGATGGCGGCTAAAAACCCGACTCGAATAGAGCTTGTAGCCGATCAGCAGCGCAAAGCCCAAGGCATCGACGCCCCAGATCCAGGGCAAACCGGAAAGCTCCGCGAGCAGGGCATCGAGCGGCGCTTGCACGGTCGCAATCAAGCCCCGCCGCGATAGAGCTGAGCGGGACACCCGACGAGCGCGCTCGCGCCGCGGTCGGCGATCGATACTTTACGCCCGAGATCGTTACGCGCAGCACCCTCGGGATAGCCGAGCCGTCGTGGGGCCAATCGCCGATCTCTGAGGACTGCGGGGCCCACAGCGCTTGTCGTAATCGGTTGCTTCGGATCCAAAGCGATACGGATTTTGAGATGTAAAATAGTGTGCACGATCATTGATTAATGTTCCTGGTGGTGCGTCTAAGGGAGCTCGGTTGCGATCTGTGGCATGGATCGTTGATCGTCTACCGGCTACTAACCGGCCGCCACTAAGCGGAGGTCGAGGCTTTAGTCTGGATGGGCTCGAATAGGAGCGACGTCAGCCGGCCGAAGCCTCGGCCTCCATTTCCCTTCCGATTCCGGCACACCGTCTGGGACGGCGGTCGACACCCGACTTGTCGTAACCCTGATTGTCGCTTAACGCGGCGCGCCTGACCAAGATTTCGGTAGGCTATATCCGCGTTAGGTATTGAGCCGCAATGACAGCTTGCGCGCATCGCGGCCTGTCGCCGATTTCGCCCTATCAGCGGGAGTAGTAATACGTGTCATCGGACCACGTGGTGGTTCTGGTCGGACGCGCTGGAGCCACGATAACGGTATCAACGGTGGTCGTCCTCGTTGGATGCGCTGGGGATACGACGACCGTATCGACGCCGGTCTGCCCGGTCCGCCCGGTGAGACCCTGAGCCCCAGGTGGGCCTTGAGGTCCAGCGCAGGCACTCAATCCGAGCGCCACAACGAATACGACAGAAAATGCCTGATAGTTCATGATGCCATCTCTTGCAAAAAGTGGAAAAAGCCTTTTGTTGGCACCCCTGACGAGGAGTCCGTGAATTGAGCAACGGGTGCCGCAGGCGCCTATCGGAAGCGGGGCTCGGTATTAGAGCTGCTGGTCGTACTGGGAACGTCCGGAGTGGCGAGACGGTCCGCTGCGATGCTGCCAAGAATACGCTTAAGGACCCGCTTGGTCGGTGCGCTAGCGAACAGGCGAGCATAGAGCACATGGAGCACATGGGCCGCAGGCTTATATCGGTCCTACTTGCATCCAGTGCGTCGGCCATGACTCGAGCATGAATGGATGCTTCCTTTCGCACACTTATCTATACTAGTTAAAATTGGCAGCCTCCTCGGTACGGCAACGCACATATGGCACAAGCTCGTCTCGGAAACGCAAACTCAAGCGCTGATTCAGTGGGTTAGAATTGATTTACCGGAACTTGCCGTAGAATAGGCCCACTTGCACCGTGCGTTTTGGCCGCACAGCAAAGACTGGGGCTAATATCCCAGCGGTGGGATTAGCCTGTTGGTAATCGTCCTCCTCGTCCTGCTGTTGCTCGGCCGGATATGACTGCGCGCACTCTGGCACGTCTTTGATTAGCCTAGTAACTTTGACGCGTCCTGCCTGCGGCGAACTGGCCAAGCTGCCTATCTCCATGGCGTTCGCACGGAGATCCCGGATCGCCGGTCTAAGGGCGACGTTCTCTAGGTACGATACCGCACAGACCGTGACCGCCCCCTCCGCTAATCTGCAATTGAAGCCGCTCTCTCGCTAAAGGAGTGCCTCGGTAGCTTTACTGACCGCATCGGTACCGTTACTGAGGACAGAGACATCGGGGTTGCCGGCAAAAGGCTCGCCGATCCACCCGCTCGCCACATCGCCGGAGGGCGACTCGCAGAGCAAAGGCCACGCCCGCGTGGGATTTGGTCTAGGCTCAACGGTTTTCTCTAACGAGGATACTCCCATGTCGCTCGGCACAATCTTACTCGTCGTACTCATCCTGATCCTGGTTGGAATCATTCCGACCTGGCCCCATAGCCGAAGCTGGGGCTATGCACCCAGCGGGGTGGTCGGGCTCCTGCTGGCGATCTTGATCGTCCTGCTCTTGCTGGGCCGCATCTAGACACGGCATCTCTTAACAAACCAACAGAGGATTGACCTATGGAAGCCATCCGCGTCGTTAACCGGACGACTGTTTCGACCGGCGTGTTGTTGTTCCTTGCCGCCGCCCTGGCCACATTTTCCGGACTGGCTGCTTCTCAGCCTGAGGGAGCCGCTGAAAAGGCAGGGCAACAGATTGACCGGACCGTCGACAAGGCGGGAGATGCGGTCGCGGACATGAAGGAGTCGGCAAGCGAAAAGGCCGAGAGTGCCGGCGAGTACATGGATGACTCGGCGATTACCGCTAAGGTCAAGCTCGCAATTCTGAGAGATCCGGATCTGAAGGTGCTCCAGATCAGCGTGACCACGACCGACGGCGTGGTGAATCTGGCCGGTGTCGTCGATTCCCAACAGAGTATCGACAGGGCGACCGAGGTTGCCAGGGGGGTCGCCAACGTGAAATCGGTGGAAAGCAGCCTCACTGTCAAGGATGCCAAATAACCGAGCCGCGCTCGGGGCATATCAGCCCCGAGCGACCGGCTGGCGCTCAGGAAACCTTGAGCGTCATGGCCGGTGGCAGTCGGTACAGCCAGGGTCTAGGCCGGTTGCCGTTGGAAGCCATGTCAAGCGGGCTTGAGCCATACGCACCGTTAAGTATTACAGGTCGCTAGCGTGCAACAAATGCCCCCTAGCGGAACAAGACAGCGGAGAACGGCAATGCGCCCCGGAACACAGAAGCGACCCATCGAGCGGGGAAATCTCCTGCCAACGAGCCCGATTGCCGAATCCGTGGCGCATCGCGCCGAGCAGGTCGCCGATCTGGTGCTCAAACGCAGAAAGATAGCCCTGGCATATAAACGGACCCAGAGCGAAGATCAGCGCATCGCGCTAGAGGCGCTCGATAATGACTTGGCCAAGCACAATATCCATATTCCAGCAATCCGGAAATCCGGAAATCGGCAATAAGAAGCAAGGGTGCGGCGCCTAGCTTTCGGTCAGGCAACTCGGAGTGCCTGCCGCGCGATTTCCTGGACTGGGAATGCGTAAAGCTCGTGCGACCTTGCTGCGTCCCCGCTCCTACGCCCATAGGAGCGGCCCCCCGGCCGCGACGGGTCCGCGACGACCTGCCGCCGGAGTTACGATCAAGGCCCACCCGCCCGCTATAGACCAAACGGCGACCCAGGGCCTGAGACGGGCCCGCAATCCCACCGGCAGTGGGAAAGGCTATCGCATCAATGGTCTGAAGGGCGGGTAATCGCCTCGATCTCGTTGGGTTCCGGCAAATCCCGAGTCTCCCCTGTCGAATGGCCCAGCCATCGCTTCGCTTCGCTTAGTGATCGCCCTCGGGGGGGGGGGGGGGGGGGAGCAGGCGGTCGAACTCATTCCTGACAACCTCGTAGCACTCGCAGACCCGCGCCTCCAGCCCGGGCCGGTCCAGCACGCTGATATGGCCTCGGTGGTAGTGAATCAAACCTGCGCTCTGCAACCTGCCGGCGGCCTCGGTCACGCCTTCTCGCCGCACCCCGAGCATATTGGCGATTAGCTCCTGCGTCATGAATAGCTCGTTGGTAGGTAACCGATCGAGACTCAGCAGTAGCCAGCGACAGAGCTGTTGGTCCACTGTATGGTGCCGATTGCAGACAGCGGTCTGGGCCATCTGGTTCAACAGGGCCAAGATGTAGCGCAACAGCAGATGCTGCAAGGCCCCGGCGCGGTTGAACTCCTGCTTGAGCACCTGTCCGTTTACACGATAGGCATGGCCAGCACTCTGTACCACGGCCCGATTCGGCATGGTTTCGCCGCCCAGGAACAGGGCGATGCCCACGACGCCCTCGTTGCCGACCACCGCAATCTCGCCCGACGCACCGTTCTCCATGATGTGCAGTAGGGACACGATCGCGGTGCTGGGGAAGTAGAGGTGGTCCAACCGGCCCCCGGGGACGTATAGGGTCTGTCCAAGCGGGAGCGGGACGCGCTCGAAGTGGTGGAACAAGCGCTTGGCGACCTCCTCGGGCAGGACGGCGAGCAAGCGGTTCTCTCGTGGGTTCGGGGGAGTGGATGGGATGGGCATTTCGAGCGGCTACAGAGACCAGCCGAGCAATTGTCCTGACATGATCGGCCGGAGCGCGCATCTGTCAAGATGCCGTCCGACGAGCGAACACGGGGTTTCTACTTATTGACTTCGACAGCGTGCGGCATGCTCTCCCCATGGTTGCGGTGCCGAGGCAATCCCTCCGCCCGCCGGTTCACCCGCGAGCCTTGGCCGAGAGCCCCGAGGCGAATCGCCGTTTTTTATACGGGATTCAATGTGCGATGGCGTACAGACGCAGTCGGGGGAAGCGCTTTAGTCGCCAACGTAGCGCTCATCGTTCTGTACGCTGGCGAACGGAAGCCTGGCCCGGAACCTTCTAGACTAACAATGAAGCGGGGAGACCTAATGGTAGCGGTGGTAGAATGCGCCGCGTTAACCCAGGCTCCCCGTTTTTTAAGCAGCTCCGAGTTTCCGGGGTTCATTCGGATCGCCGATTCAAGGCGAGGCACCGCGAACCGATGCGACGAGCCCGGGCGACTCTGGGGAGTCCAGCGACTATCGCCAACCGAGAGGTTAAGAAGATGAACTGGAATCAAGTCGAAGGCAACTGGAAGCAATTCAAGGGTAAGGTCAAGGAGAAATGGGGCGACTTGACCGACGACGATCTCGACCGAATCGCCGGCAAACGCGACATTCTCGTTGGCCATATCCAGGAGAAATACGGAATGGCCCAAGAGGAAGCGGAAAAGCAGGTGAAGGAGTGGGAGAAGAGCGACGCTTGACCCGTCGCTTCATCGCACGCCTGCCTCGGAGACGAGCGGGCGACGCGCGCAGCGCTTATACAGCGCGTTATCTCAGGCTGCCCGTCCGCAATGACGCGGACGGGAGATACCGGAGCCGCAGGACGGTTCCGGCCGGTCCTGTCGCCGCTCGCCGCCGCGGGCCGATCCGACACGGCGGCAAAGGTCTTTCGTCATCAACTGGAGCACTCGTCATGAAATTCGACTTCGACTTCACCAAGAAAAACGTCGGTAATACGGATCGCATCATCCGCGCGATTCTCGGCGTCCTCCTGATCATCGGCGCCGCGCGCAGCAGCAGTTGGGTGGGCGGGCTGATCGGCGCGGTGCTGCTCGCCACCGCTTACCTCCGTTTCTGCCCAGCCTATAGCGCCTTCGATTTGAGCACCATCAAGGACGACGGCGCCCCCAAGGACGAAGCCCCTGCGGCCAAATAGGCTACGGCGGCGCCTACCGACCGGGCACTATGACCCGCTCGGCGGGCGCTCGGGCGCCGACTCGCATAAGGCGCGGCCCGCGCGGGATGCGGCGGGGGGCCGACGCCGAGATGCAACACCGGAGCTCGGGAATTCATGCACGACCGGTATGGCACTGGATCTGGTGGCGAGAAGTCGCCGCGAAGATGCTCTACGTGTGGCGCCTGCGCGCCCCCCGAACCACCGCCCAGTCCAACAGGCACCGTTGCATCATCGTCAACCCTGGAGAAGCATCCAATGTCCTTTCAGAACCTGATCGTTTCATCTGCCGCGGCCATGACCGTCGCCCTGTCCGGCGCACTCTTTGCGGAGACCGCCTCGGACAAGGCCACCGCCGCCGCGGAGGCCCAAGAGCGGGCCAACGTGACCGCCGACACGGCAAGGGGGCAGCCAGCCGGTACCGCCGAGCAGTACAAGCACGAGAAGGTGGACGAGGCCACCGCCGCGGATGCCAAGTTCCATGCCAATCGCACGGAAGCGAACATGCAAGCGCGCGATAAGGCGGAGGCGGATGCCGCGGCGGCCGCCGGGATGCCCCACCCCACGGGTCAAACGAGCCCCCGCTGAAGCAGGCAAGGCCGGCACCGCCCCTCGGAAGCCGCAACGCGCGGGCACCGATTGCGATGTGGAAAGACCGCGCCTAAGGAGACAAGCAGCCGGTTAATGGGTTGAGTCCCTGACGGTGGCGATCGCTTCGCCATTCGGGACGTGCATTCGGACGCGACAGACGAGGGTTCTCGACCGGGCGGAGGCCAACCTGTACCGGGGGCCCGCCCGGACGCGACCGGACGATGCCTTCCGGATAAACGGGACGCATGGAAGGTCAAGTACCCTACTATTCTGAAAGTGCAAGCGCGAGTCCCGGATCGGACGTTTTATTGACCTACGGAGGATCGTCCCATGTTCTCTTGGACCATCTTGATCTGGATCGTGATCGGCGCGTTCGCCGGTGTGGCCGCCCGCAAGCTGATCGGAGGGGAGCCGCCCTTCGGCATGATCGGGGACGTGGTTCTCGGCATGGTCGGCGGTGCGCTTGGCGGTATTCTGGTCGGCATGGCCGGGGACTTAGCCAACTTCGTGTGGCTCGTCGGCAGCGTCGTGACCGCTCTGCTCGGGGCCGTGCTGCTGATCTGGCTTGTCAGCTTCATCAAGCGGAAGCCCACTTGAGGCGAGCAGAGAGATCTGCACACCCGATCCGGCGACCTCCTTGAGGCTGTCGGTGTCGGGGTAGGACGGATGTCTCTCGACACGACATAGGGTCGCCCCGCCATGACCCCCGGGGTGCGCCATGGATTCGATGATGTCCTGCTCGGAGTCTATAACGCATCGCTCACCGCAATCGATGCGGCTCAATCCTCGTACTCACCCGCCCTGCGCGCATCCCCCCTGACCTTGTCCGCCGGGTAGCGCCGCTCGTTGATGGCGATCTTCTCGTAGGCAGCCGAGACGATGTCGATCCCGAGCCGCTCGGCAATGCGGACGAGATAGATGAGGCAGTCGGCCAGCTCATGGGCGACCTCCTGCTTCTTTTCCGGGTCCAGGGCCATGCTCTGGGCTTGGGTCAGCCATTGGAAGTGCTCCAGGAGCTCGCCCACCTCGCCGGCCAAGGCCATCGCCAGGTTCTTGGGCGAGTGGAACTGCTCCCAATCCCGTTCCTGGGCGAAACGGACCAGGCGGGCGTTGAGGTCTTCCAGGCTATCCATGCACTGTCACTCCCCGGCAAGCCGCACGCGGGCGCGTGCGATGGCTGCGCGGACCTGGGCCGGGGCTGTGCCGCCCAGATGGTTGCGGGCGGCGACCGACCCTTCGAGGCTCAAGACCGCATAGACGTCGGACTCGATCCGGTCGGAGAAGCCCCGCAGCTCCTCGAGTGTCAGCTCGGATAGGTCACGGCCTTCGCGCACGCCAAGCGCCACTGCCTTGCCGACGATCTCGTGGGCGTCCCGGAAGGGGATGCCGCGGCGGACCAGATAGTCCGCAAGGTCCGTGGCGGTGCTGAAACCCTGACGGGCCGCGGCTGCCATGCTCTCGCGCCGACAGGTCAGGTTCCCCATCATGTCCGCGTAGACCTTGAGACAGCCCTTGAGGTTGTCCACCGTGTCGAAGAGCGGCTCCTTGTCCTCCTGGTTGTCTTTATTGTAGGCGAGGGGCTGTCCCTTCATGAGTGTCAGAAGTCCCATCAGGTGTCCGAAGATGCGCCCGCTCTTGCCACGCACCAGCTCCGGGACGTCGGGGTTCTTTTTCTGAGGCATGATGGAAGAGCCGGTGCAGAAGGCATCCGAGAGCTCGACGAACCCGAACTGGGCGGATGACCAGAGGATCAGCTCCTCCGAGAATCGGGACAGGTGCATCATCAGGATGGCCGCGTCTGCCGCAAATTCGATCGCGAAGTCGCGGTCCGAAACGGCGTCCAGCGAGTTTTCGGCTGGACGGTCGAAGCCCAGGAGCCCCGCGGCGTAGGCGCGATCGATGGGATAAGTCGTACCGGCCAGGGCCGCAGCCCCGAGCGGCATGACATTGACGCGCATGCGGCAGTCGGCCAGGCGCTCGCGGTCCCGCTCCAGCATCTCTACCCAGGCCATCATGTGGTGACCGAAGACGATCGGCTGGGCAACCTGAAGGTGGGTGAATCCGGGCATGACGGTGTCCGCCTCCCGCTCGGCGAGGTCCAGGAGCGCAGCCTGGAGTCGGCCGATACCGTCTCGGATCGTGTCGATCTCATCGCGCAGCCACAGCCGCACGTCGGTAGCCACTTGGTCGTTGCGGGAACGCCCGGTATGCAATCGTTTGCCGGCTTCTCCGATCGCCTGGGTCAGCGCGGTCTCCACATTCATGTGGACATCCTCCAACGGGATCGACCAGGCGAAATCTCCGGCGTCGATCCGCGCGCGCACCGACTCCAGACCCGCCACGATCCGCTCGCATTCCTCCGGGCTCAGGATGCCCTGGCGGGCCAGCATAGTCGCGTGGGCGATGGAGCCCTGGATGTCATAGCGGTAAAGTCGGCGGTCGAAGTCCACCGAGGCGGTGAATGCCTCCACAAAGGCATCCGTGGGGGCGTTGAAGCGCCCCGCCCAGGGCTTGGCGGCCAGGGCGGCGGCAGGGGGGCTCTGATCGTGCATTGCAGGGTCCGACCGATAGTAAATCGACGATTCTACACGTACCCCCATCAGGGGTAGGATGCTTAAGGCATGGACACCCCCCTCGACTCCGACCCGCCGCAGTCCCGCGCCAGCTTTCTGCCCAACTTCTGCCGGGTCCCCATGGTCATGGGCGTGCTGTTGACCGCCCAGCTCCTGGGCATCACCCTCACCCTGGCTTCCCACAATTCGCTCTCCGACTTCTGGGAGCGGTTGGGACCCATGGCCTTCCTCGTTCTGGCCATTTCGCTGATGGCAAGCGCACTATTGTGCGGTCTGCGCCCGTTCCTGTTGCGGATGGGGGACCGGACCGCGGCGGTGCTCGCGTGGGGGATACTGGTGACCACTGCCGGGTTGGCAACCTGGGCATCCCACGCACTGATCCCGGAGCCGCTGCACACTGGACTCTTTCCCGAAGAAGGGCTCGCGGGATTGATGGTGCGCAGCTTAGGCATCAGTGCCATCCTTGGGGCCATGCTCCTGCGCTATCTTTATCTACACCACATGTGGCGTTTGCAGGTCGAGGCAGAGGCAGAGGCTCGGTTCCAGAAGCTTCAGGCGCGTATCCGGCCGCATTTTCTATTCAACAGCATGAACACGATCGCCAACCTGACACAGACCAATCCTCAAGTCGCCGAAGAGGTGGTCCAGGACTTGGCCGACCTGTTTCGGGCCACGCTCTCGAACGCCAACGAGTCCTCGACCCTGGCCAAAGAGCTGGAGCTGGCCTATCGCTACCTCAATATCGAGAAACAGCGGCTTGGCGACCGGCTCCAGGTCCTGTGGGACGTGGAGGACACTCCAGGCGATGCCATGCTGCCGCCGTTGATCCTTCAACCGCTCGTGGAAAACGCGGTCTATCATGGAATCGCCCCATCGCGCCGACCGGGGTTGATCCAAATCAGCGGATGCTACCGGCGCGCCCAGGTGCACGTAAGCGTCCGCAACACCCTGCCGGGGGACGACGAGGCAGGAACTCGACACACGAGCGGAAACCGGATGGCCCTCGACAATGTGAAACAGCGCATGGCAGCGATGTTCGAGGGCGAGGGGCGCGTGATTATCTCCCGTGTCGAGGGGGATTATCAGGTACGCCTGGTGTTTCCCTACCCATGGAAAAGACAATGAAGATCCTGGTTGTTGACGACGAATCCCCGGCACGGCAGCGCTTGATCCGTCTGCTCTCCGAGATCCATGGCAACTACGAGCTGGCGGGGGAGGCAAGCGACGGTATCGAAGCGGTGGAGCTGTGCCGTTCCAAGCCCGTCGACCTGGTGCTGCTCGACGTACAGATGCCGGGCCTCAACGGGCTCGACGCGGCCCGGGAGCTGGCGCGTCTCGATCCCCCCCCTGCGGTCATCCTGGTAACCGCCTACGAGCAATACGCACTCGCCGCCTTCGAGCACAAGGTCGAGGACTATCTGGTCAAGCCAGTGCGCCGAGAGCGTCTACAGGAGGCCCTGGAGCGCGCCAGGGTCCCGACACGACTCCAACGCGCGGCGCTCGCCGCCCGGGACGAGGCGCACCCGGGGCGCCGGCTGTCCCTCAGCGCCCATTACCGGGGCGGTCTGCAAACGGTGCCCATCGAGGACATCGTCTATCTGCAGGCCGAGCACAAATACGTCACGGTTCGCCACACCGGGGGAGAGCTCCTGGTGGACGAATCGCTCAAGTCGCTGGAGGACGAGTTCCCGGACCTCTTCCTGCGCATCCACCGCAATGCACTGGTGGCCCGCTCGCGACTGTCCGGACTGGAGAAGACCACCGACGGGGGCACGGAGGTACGCCTGCGCGACTGTCCCGAGCGGTTGCCGGTGAGCCGCCGTCACCTGGCGGACATCCGCCGCTGGCTGCGCGCCGGAACGGTCTGAGATCGACGGTCGGGGACCGCCGGCCGGCGGACCCCGACCCAACAAGGCCGTATCGGTCAACCGGCCAGCGCGGTCGCCTCGGCTCGAATCGTCAGGGCAAACCCCATCTCGGAGCGCGCCGCCCCGAAATAGCTCCCCTCCACCGGCAGGGTTCCGGCCGGATCCAGGGCCGCCGCGAGCGGGACATGCCCATCCGCTGCCGCCACCCCCCGAGTCGGGTCATAGCCGTACCAGCCCGCCCCCGGCAGATAGACCTCCGGCCAGGCATGCAGATAGCGCCGGTCCGTCTCCATCGCAGAGCGGTCCTGGTAGCCGCTGACGAAGCGGGCGGCCAGGCATTCTGCCCGGCATAGTGCAACGAAAAGCACCGTCTGATCGCGGCAGGCACCGCTGCCGCGGGCCAGGGTCTCGGCCGGGGATTGGGGGGCGCCGGTGGGGCGGATCTCGCGGGCAATACCCGCATAGATCCAATAGTTTATTTCCTCCAGAAAGGACAGCGGATCGCCCCCCGCGCGATCCCTGAGCCGCGCGGCCAGGTCCGCCACGGCCTGCTCGGGCGAGGGTCCAGCCAGGTAGGGAGCCAGCGCCGCAGCCTCCGCGGACGCATAGATGGCAGGCAGCCTTGCGTGCTGAGCCTCCAGTACCGGCACATAGTCCGACGGCGCGCCGGTATCCACCTCCAGCCGGGCGCCGATGCGCAGGTGCCGGGTCTCGCCCGCAAACTGCAACCGCACCACCCGATTGCCTGCAACATCCAGGCACTCCAACCGGACGGACGGGGCGGGGGCCACCTCGAGCCGGTAGCCGATCTCGCGCAATGGCCCGCCAGGTCGCGGTCGCAGACGCACGGTCTGGGGGCCGAGCCGCACCGGCTCGCTGTACTCGTAGGTAGTCTCGTGCTCGACCTCGATACGCAATTCAACCTGCCTGGACGCCAGCGGCGCCGAGTATCGGCGTCCAGCGATCGGCCGGCTCGCCTTTGAACGAACCCAAGAGACTGGAGATTTTTCGGCTTACCGGTAACGGTCCGCCCGCTTCAGCCAATAAACCTCGCCACTCGCAGGTGAGGACCGGCATCGCGCTAATCGCCAACGACAGTGGCAGGCTTTCCCGGGCTTCGGCCATCCGCAAGCTTCCCAAGCGGTCGGCAGCGGGTTCATGCCGTCTCGGACCCGGCCCGCGGCCCGCTTAAGTGCCAGTAGACCCAACCCAGGCCTCCGATCCAGACCATGGAGAGCCAGCCGATCATGCCGTCGTAGTCCCCGGCGAGGAAGGCGAGCGTGGCCTCGGGATTGCCATCGGTGAGGCCCCGGGTAACCTGGATCACCAGCACCCAGCCCGCATGCAGTCCGATGCACCAGCCGATGTGCCCGGTGCGCTCCCGCACCAGTGCGAGGAAGACACCGACGGCAAAGAGTGCGGCCAGGGTATCGACGTTGCGCCACTGGAAAACATCCAGAAAGACCCCGCCGACCATGGTCCAGGCCGTCGAAGCGTCGAAAGGGACCCCGGACGGCAGCGCCCCCGGCTTCGTGACATGGAGCACCGCATAGAGAAGCGCGCTCCAGACCACGGCGGATGCGAGCCCCTCCCGGCGGCGGACTGCGGCGAATAGCGCACCGCGAAAAAAGGTTTCCTCCAGCACCCCGATCAGCAACCCGCCGATCAGCGCCCCGGCCACCTTCTCGGCCATGAGCCACCCGGAGATGGGTCCCGGATCCGGCACCCGGATCTCCAGGCCGAAGAGCGCAAGTGCGAGCGCCAACAGGATCAGGACACCCAGGACCCAGCCCAGACCCAGTGCGACGAGGAAGCGCGCTCGTGCGATGCCATAGCCCAGGGTGCGACGGTCCGCGAGCCCGATCGCCTTGAGAAATGGCCAGATCCCGAGCAGGACCAGGATCTGGGCCAGCCGTCCCATGACACGCTGCGGCGGGTAGTCGATCCAGCCGGTCTGCATCAGCGGATCGGTCAGTGCCGCTGCGAGCGCCAGACAGGCAACGAGATAGAGAAAAAAGACCGCCGTCGCGCGCATGCATGGGCCGGGTGTGAATGGACGTGGCGGAATTCTAGCGCGCCTTGCCACCGTCTCGCGCCAGGCGACACAATGGCAACCCTTTGACTCCCAGGCGCACCATGTCCCATCCCCCGGCTCTCTCACAGGTCCCCGCCTGATGTGCGGCATCGCGGGATTGATCTTGCGCGACGGCGGCCGTCCAAACCCCGCCGAGCTCCGCCGCATGGGCGACGCGCTCGCGCACCGGGGGCCGGACGACCGGGGGATCTATCTCAAGGGGGCGGTAGGGCTCGCCCAGACCCGACTCTCCATCATCGGGCTCGCCACCGGGCACCAGCCCATGGTCTCCGCGGACGGCACCCTGGCGCTGGCGGCCAACGGAGAGATCTACAACTACATCGAGCTCAACGCACAGTTGCGCGCCGCCGGGCGAGCGCTGCTCACCGACTCGGACTCCGAGACCATCCTCCATGCCTATGCGGTCCACGGTCTCGGGTTCCTGACCCTGCTGCGCGGGATGTATGCCTTTGCACTGTACGACTCCGCCAACCGGCGCCTGCTGCTAGGGCGCGACCGACTCGGCATCAAGCCGCTGTTCTATGTGCGTCTCCCGGACCGCATCGCATTCGCCTCCGAGATCAAGGCACTGCTGCCGATGCTGCCGGGGCGGCCGGAGGTCGAGCCGGCTGCATTGCGCCAGTTTCTCCAGAACCAGTTCGCCGGGGGCGAGGAGACCCTGGTGGCAGGCATCCGCCGGGTCCCGCCCGGGGAGGTCCTGATCGTCGATCGGGACCTGACGATCGCCCGGCACCGCTACTGGTCCGCCCTGGATGTGGCCCCGCGCGACATCTCGCAGGACGAGGCTTGCGCCGAGCTGGACGGGCTGCTCGACTCCGCCATGACCGAGCACATGCGCTCGGACGTACCCTTCGGGCTCTTCCTCTCCGGCGGCATGGACTCCGCGGTCCTGGCCGCCCTGCTCCAGGCCCATGGCGCCGGGCGTATCCGATCCTATTCGGTGGGCTACCGAGGCACCGCCATGGCCCATGAGCTGGACGCGGCGGCCCGGGTGGCTGCCCATTTCGGGATGGAGCACCGGCCACTGGAGCTGACCCTGGACCAGGTCTTCGGGCGCATCCCCCAAACGGTCTGGGCTGCGGACGAGCTGATGCGCGACTACGCGAGCCTACCCACCTCCATCCTCGCCCAGTCTGCGGGGACTGAGCTCAAGGTGGTCTTTTCCGGGGAGGGCGGGGACGAGACATTCGCCGGCTACCGGCGCTACCGCCCGAACGTCTTCGAGCGCTGGGCCAAGTCGCTGATCCACCCCGGCAGCGGTGGCTTCCGCACCCGCGGCCAATGGGCCGGACGCTGGTCCAGGCGGCTGTTCGGTGCGGCACTGCGCGGCGCACCTGGTTTGGACCGGGCGCCGTTCTTACGTGCCTGGGGCGAGACCCCGCCCGGCTGGTCGACCATGCAGCGGCGTCAATACACCGATCTGGTCACCGCCCTGCCGGATAACCTGTTGGTCAAGACCGACCGCATGCTGATGGCCTTCGGGGTCGAGGGCCGTGTGCCCTTCCTGGATCATCGCATCGTAGAATTCGGACTCAGCCTCCCGGACCGGCTCAAGGTGCGCGCACATCAGGGAAAATGGCTGCTCAAGCAGTGGGCCGAACCCAGACTGCCCCCAGGCCATCTGGACCGTCCAAAACGCGGCTTCCATGTCCCGGTGGGCGACTGGCTCACCGGGGCTATCGCACAGCGGCTGGGCGATCGACTCGTGCACAACCGCGGCATCCGCGACTGGTTCGAGCCATCCGCCATCCCAGACCTGGTGGCCGCCCGCCAGCGCGGTCGCGGCGGCAGCCGGGAGCTCTTCGGGCTCATGCAATTCGCCATCTGGCATCGGCTCTTTATCGATCAGCCGGGAATAAAGCCCGGTCCGGACGAGGACCCGATGGAATGGCTGTAAAGAAGTGGCGAGTGGCGAGTTGCGAGGGGGCCGACACGAGCCATCCGCCGCCTCATACACGCTTTCTAAAACCTTAACTCGCCACTCGCAGCTTCTTCATGCGCATCGCCTGTTTTTTCTCGACCTCCGGCCACAGCGGAGTGGACCGGGCCGCCGCGCATCTGATCCCGTCGCTCGCGCGGCGCGGCTATGAGGTGGATCTGCTCAAGGTCCGCCGCCATGGACCCGAGCTGCCCGACCTGGCGCCCGGGGTGCGGGTCATCGACCTGAAGGCCAGCACCACCTATGCCTGTCTGCCGGCCATCGTCCAGTATCTCCGCCGGGAGCGCCCAATGGTGCTGCTCTCGGACAAAGACCGAGTGAACCGCACCGCCCTCTTCGCCCGCACCCTGGCCAGACTGGGCGCCGAGGTGCCCACCCGGCTGGTCTTCAGCTCGGGGACCACGATCTCGATCGACCTGGCCACCCGCGGCCCCCTGGAGCGTTGGGTCCAGCGCAGCTCCATGGGCCGGCTATATCCGTTCGCCGATCGGGTGATCGTGACCGCCGCCGGGGTGGCGGACGACATGGCCGACTATACGGGGCTGCCCCGCCGTTCGATCCGGGTCGTGCCCTCGCCGGTGGTGCCCGAGTCGCTCTTCGCGGCCAAGCTCCCCCGCCCCGATCACCCCTGGCTCGGGGACCAGGCGGTACCGCTGATCTTGAGCGCAGGCGAGCTCTGCGGACGCAAGGGATTCGACACATTGCTGCGGGCCTTCGCCCGGGTGCGGGCGGTGCGCCCTGCCCGGCTCATGATCCTGGGCCGGGGCGGGGCGCGCGAGTCGCTGCTGGCATTGGCGTCGGAGCTTAAGGTTGCCGCCGACTTCGCCCTGCCGGGCTTCGTCCCCGGGCCCTATGCCTACATGGCCCACGCGGACCTTTTCGCCTTCACCTCGCGTTGGGAGGGACTGGGTTTCGTGCTGATCGAGGCGCTCGCGGTCGGCACCCCGGCGGTCTCCACCGACTGCCCGTCCGGACCCCGGGAGATCCTGCAAGACGGTCTCTACGGCCCACTGGTCCCGGTGGACGACGACGCCGCGCTCGCGCATGCCATGCTCGCGACGCTAGACCGCCCACTCCCCCGCGAGCGGCTTCAGGAGGCCGCCCGACCCTATGCCATCGAGGCCAGCACCGACGCCTATCTGGATGCGATGGGTCTGCCTTACCATGCCGAGCCGCTTGGTAGCCGCGAGCAGACCTGAGCGGCACCGCCAGCAGAGCTTCTTATTCGCGCTCATTTGCGGACCATCGAATATCCACCGCCATGCCCCGAGTCACCGCCGTCATCCCATGCCACAACGGAGCGCGCTTCATCCGCACCGCGATCGACAGCGTGCTCGCCCAGACCTTCCGGGATCTGGATGTGGTCGTGGCGGACGACGGGAGCAGCGACCGCTCGGCCGAGATTGCCGAGTCCTACGGCCCGCCGGTGCGCCTGATCCGGGTGAGTCACGGCAACACCCAGGCGACCCGCAGCTCCGCCATCGCGGAGAGCGACAGCGAGCTGGTGGGGCTCCTGGACCAGGACGACGCCTGGCGGCCGGACAAGCTGGCACGCCAGATCGCGCGTCTGGAATCCGACCCCAGGCTCGGACTCTGTTACACGGATACCCGAGGCATAGACCCCGCCGGCCAGGAGATCCCGGAGCGACACAACCCGCTGCAAGTCCCGCGGGATTGG
This sequence comes from uncultured Gammaproteobacteria bacterium, assembly GCA_963780725.1. GTDB lineage: Bacteria > Pseudomonadota > Gammaproteobacteria > Chromatiales > Chromatiaceae > Thiodictyon. The sequence goes on along the minus strand of CAWACV010000001.1, from coordinate 550,274 downwards.
ACCGACGGGCTGGGCCGGCTCCTGCGGGTCAACATCATGGCCGCGTCCACAGTGCTCATGCGCCGTAGCGCACTCGAGCGCGCCGGCCCCTTCGATCCGAGCTTCCACCTGGCCGGGGACTGGGACCTGTGGCTGCGCATCGCCGAAGAACACCCGATCGCCGCGGTGCCCGAGGTCCTGATCGACTACTGCTGGCACGGCGGAAACCTGTCGCGCGGTCGGATCGCCATGCTGGAAGAGGGGATCGCGGTACAGGAGCGCGCACTGGCGCGCATCGCACGCCACCCCCGCTGGGGCTCGGACCCGGGGCTCGATCCGTACCGGCGCGCAGCGCGCCGCAAGCTCGCCGCCCGTTGCTCCGAGCTGGGTCTACTGTTCTCCCGGGAGGGCCGCCGGGCGGATGCCTTATCATGGCATGCTCGGGCGTTGCGTCTGGAGCCGCTGGTGCCCCGCGCCTGGTCCCGCTGGGCGCGCGCCCTGGCGAATTCAGGTTAAGCCCAAGCACCGAGCACCGACCCATGCGCCACTTAGACGCCATCGCGACCCACAGGCCAACCATCGCCCGGGTCCTGCTCCTCGCCTTCGCCTTCTCGGCCTGGTCATTGACTGGGCTGGCGAACCTTGCGCTGGCGCTCCTGGTCGCACTGTTTCTGCTGGAGATCCCGGAACACTGGCCGGAGCTGCGTCGGGAGCCCGCCTTCCTGCTGCTGACCGGGGTCTTCGCGGTCACTGCCCTGCTCGCCCTGCGCGCCGCCTGGCTCTTCCCCGACACCGCGTCGGATCAGTGGCATGGGGTCTGGGCCTGGGGCGCACCCTTCCTGTTTTTTCCCATCGCCTGGTGGGTACGCCTGGAGCCGGAGCGGGTCTGGGACCTGCTGATCGCAGCCCCCCTGGGCCTGGCGCTCGGGGTGCTGCGCAGGACCGACTGGTCGCTGATCCCCGAGGTCCTGGAGGGGATGCGCTATCACTTCGGCTATGCGGCGCTCGGGCTCGCCTTCCTGACCTCGGTCCTGCTGGTGGGGCTCCTGCTGCTGCGGGTGCGCATCGTCGGTTTGCAGGTCCGGGGGCGACCCCGTCCGCTGCTGGGCTGGGCACTGTGGATACTGGGACTTGCCTTCCCGATCGCCATCCTGCTCGCCACCCAGTCCCGGGGCGCTGCACTGATGCTGGGCACGGCGGGAGCGCTCTACGCCCTGGGCCTGGTCCGCGGACACTTGGGCGGGGTCTCTCCCGCACCCCGGCAGATGCGGCTCGCGCTCGCCTCCGGCGCACTGCTCCTGGTCCTGGCGGCACTGCTGCTGTGGTCTACCAAGGGACGGCAGCTTGAGGATTGGCAGGCACTTACAGATGCCGACGCGGAGCTGAGCTACAGCGGCTCGGTGGCCATCCGGCTCAATCTGCTGGAGGTCGGACTCAAGACCTTCGCAGAGCGACCGCTGTTGGGCTTCGGCCCCGGGACCAGCACCACCGAGTATCTGGCTCCAAAGTCCATAGTCCCGATGAGCCATTACCACCTGGCCCATGTCCCCGCCATCTCGCACCTCCACAGCGTGCCCCTGGAGATCCTGACGCGCTTTGGCCTGGCAGGACTGGCGATCGCCGCACTGCTGATCGCGGTGCTGCTGCGCGCCTACCGGGGCCTTTGGGGCGGCCCGCGGGTGGACCGGATTGTCCCGCCCGATCTGCGCGCATTCCTGACCCTGGGCGGGCTCATGACGCTGGTCTATTGCGTCTATGACTTTCGCATTGTGAATCTGGACCTGCGGTTCTTTTTTATCCTGTTCTTCGGACTGGTCTACGGTCTCTACCTGGCGCAGGCTAAGATCGAGTCCCAGCGAATCGCGGAAGGCCATGCCGAACACTGAAGGTACCCGACTCTCGGTCTATTGCGGTCCCTTCGACGGCGGCAGCACGGCCAAGATCGCGGCCCGGCTAGCCAACGGATTCGCAGCCCGGGGGATACCCACGGATCTGCTGGTCACCGCGTCCCGGAGCCCCATCCCGGAGACCACGGACCCCGGGGTGCGGGTTGTGTCCATGGGGTCCATGGGGGCACTGATCCGGGTCCCGGCCATGGCGCTGTATCTGCTCCGCAACCGGCCAGGGGCGGTGCTGACCCACCGTATCCGGGAGAACGTCTTCGCCCTCAAGGCTGCGCGTCTGGCGGGGACCGGTACCCCGATCTTCGTCACCGTGCACGGGCGAATGAGCGTCAAGCTGGACCATATCCCAGGGAACAAGGGTCGGCGCAGGCGCGCCGAGTTTCAGCATTGGTATCGCCGAAACCGGGGCATCGTCGCCATCTCCGAGGACACCGCAGCGGATCTGCGCGGGCTTCTGGGTCCGGATGCACCGATCGCCGCCATCCCAAACCCCATCGTCACCCGGGAGATGTCGATCCAGGCCCAGTCCCCCGCCGATCACCCCTGGCTCGCCGAGCCCAAGGGGCGGCGGGCGATCCCGGTGTTGGTCTTCGCCGGCCGGCTGGAGGTGGAGAAGGACCTGCCGACACTGCTGCGCGCCTTCGCCCGATTGTGCGCGCACCGGATCTGCCGGCTCCTGATCGTGGGGGACGGGCGACTGCGCCCGGAGATCGAGCGCGAGCGTGCGGCGCTGAATCTCGAGGATCGGGTGGACATGCCCGGCTGGGTGGTCAACCCCTATCCCTATCTCCGTCTCGCTGACCTGGTGGTCCTGTCCTCTGTCTGGGACGCACTGCCGACGGTCCTGATCGAGTCCCTGGCCCTGGGCACCCCAGTGGTCAGCACCGAATGCGGAGCCGGCCCCCGCGAGATCCTGGACGGCGGACGCTACGGCCCCCTGATTCCTCCGCGCGATCCGGAGGCCCTGGCGGATGCCATGGAGCGCACCCTGGCCGACCCGCTTCCTCCGGAGACCCTGCGGGCCGGGGGCGAGCGCTACGATGCCCAGCGCAATGCGGACCTGTACCTCAGGCTGATGCTGGGGGCGGGGTCGCAAGCGGCCATGTCTGCGCAAACGAAGTCGAATCGGCGTCTCTAGATTGCGCACAACCATGGCCTCTCGCCAGTCTGCATGGCCTTCGCGCGATCCGCGGCTCGACTTGCGGATTGGCGCCCATGGAGGTTAGACGCATCGCCCTGGCGGCGAGCGACTTCGAGGACGGCGGGGTCGAGCGCAATTTCTCAAGCCTGGCCCTGGGTCTCGCCCGGCTGGGGGTCGAGGTATCGTTCCTGGCGGGGGACCCTGGGCATGCCTACCTGCGCGGACTTCCGCCCGCCGTGCGCATCCTCCCGATCCCAGCCAGCGGCGGGCGTACCGCCGCCCTTCGGGACTACCTAGCCCGGGAGCGCCCGGACCTGTTGGTCACCGGCAAGCTCAAAGACGACTTTGCAGCACTGGAGGCCAGGGCGGGCCTAGCCCGGGACGCGGGTGGCTCGACCCGGCTGGTGGCCGCGGTCGGAACCCCGCTCTCCGGGCGCTTTGCAGCCCACCGCTGGAACCCGTTCAAGACCCGGCGCGAGATCCGCCGGATCCGAGACGCCTATCGTCAACTGGATGGTCTCACCGCCGTCTCCCGAGACGTGGCCGACGACCTGGTGCGGACCTTTGGTCTAGGGAATGTGCCGCTGGCCGTGCTCAACAACCCCATCGTCCCGGAGGACCTGGATGCACTGGCCGCTGCCCCCTGTACCCACCCCTGGCTGAACGGGTCGGATTGCGACGGTCGCGTCCGGACAGTGATCGCACTGGGCGGCCTGCGCCAGGTCAAGGACTTCCCCACCCTGCTGCAGGCCTTCGCCCACCTGGAGCGGCCGGGGCTCAAGCTCCTGATTTTGGGAGAGGGCAAAGAGCGGCAACGGCTTGAACGACTGGCCGAGCGGCTGCGCATCGCCGACCGCCTGGACCTGCACGGGTTCGTCCCCAACCCATTCCCCTATCTGGCCCGGGCAGCCGTGCTGGCGCTGTCGTCCCGGCGCGAGGGCCTGCCCAACGCATTGGTCGAGGCCATGGCCTTAGGCACCCCGGTGGTAGCGACGGATTGCACCAATGGGGTAAGGGAGTTGCTGCAGGACGGCCGATTGGGCGCCCTGGTCCCGGTGGGAGATGCGATCGCACTCGCTGCGGCCCTGGAGCGCACACTCGCCGGGACCCTGGACCGGGATGCATTAAGGCGCGCCGCGCGGCCCTATCGGCTCATCCCTGCGGCCTTGGGCTATCTGGATTTTTTCCGCAGCCTTCCCGAGCGGCCCGGCTGATCGCCGTGGCTCGGGGCCGCGCCGATTCGCGAGCGCACCTTTTCCGGCAAGCGCTTGCGCGAGCCGCGCGGACACAAAGACCGCACGGGCTTGACCCAACCCCGTGCGGTTGCGGCGGGCGGGGTCAATCCGTTGCCGCCGCCGGGCTTGGCCCGGTACATCGCCCGGTCGGCCCGTTTCAGCACCTCTTCCACGGATTCCGGCCGATCGCCGAACAGTGCGATGCCGATGCTGGCACCCACCGGACAGGGCTGCCCCGCCAACTGGAAGGGGATGGCGAGCGTCTCCATGAGCCGTTCGTACGCCTGCGCCGCGCGCGCCAATGCAGCGTCCGGGTCCGTGTCCAGGTCATCGAGCATGACGACGAACTCGTCGCCCCCCAAACGGGCGACCAGGTCTTGATCGCGCACGCAGGAGCCGAGCCGCCCGGCCACCTGTCGGAGCAGGCTGTCGCCCGCGTCGTGTCCGAATCGATCGTTGAACGATTTGAATCGGTCCAGATCGATGAACAGCAGTGCCCCCAGCCGCCGAGGGAGCGCAACCCTCGCCAAGGCCGCATCCAGACGATCGACCAACATCCGGCGATTGCCCAGACCGGTCAGCGGGTCAAAAAAGGCAAGCTGCCGGATCTCCTCCTCCGCCCGCTTGCGCTCTGTGATGTCCTGAAGGGTGCCCAGACAGCGCCCCGGCCTGCCATCCGCGGCGGGGACCGGCTCGGCCCGCGCGCGCACCCAGCGCCGATCCCCCATGACCTGCAACCGAAGCTCGATGTCGTGACCCTCGCCCCGCAGCACCCCCTTGCGGGCCTGGACCAGCGCATCCCGATCCTGGGGGTCGACGCGCGCCAACAAAGACCGATAGCGGACCCGGGCGCCCGCGGGCAGGCCCAGTATGCGGCCGGCCTCGGCCGACCAGGAGAGCCTGCCGCTGTGCAGATCGAGCGCCCAGCTTCCCACCCGAGCAACGGCCTGGGCGCGATGCAGATCGGCCTCCCGTGCCGCAAGCTGCGCGGTGCGCTCGGCCACCAGGGCGGCGAGACTGCGCCGCTGCACCCGCGCCTCGATCAGCAGCTTGCCGAACCCCGCGAGCAGCAGGGCGATTACGAGCCCCAAGGCGGATTTGAGGGCCAGCCCCCAGGTATCGCTCCAGCCCGCCAATGGGGCGACGCTCAGGGTCCAGGTCGCGTTCGGCAGATCCACGGCCTGGTGGACCGGATCTGTCGGTGCTGCCGTAGATGCGTCATCGATGATCTGGGGCTCGCCGGTCAGGGGATGGATGCGCCAGAGCCGGTAGCTTAAGCCCCGCGACTCGAGCTCGGGCAGCCGGCCCGGACTCAGCGCATCGGGCATGCGTAGCGAAACCATGACGAAGCCCCAGAAGGCCCTCTCTTCGCCGAGGAAGACGGGTAGGCGCCCGACCGCGCCAAAGCCGCCGCCGGCCAGATCGAAGGGTCCGGCGATCGTGAGCCGGCCCGTGTCCAGGGCGAGACGGACCTCCAGGGCGCGCTCCGGATCGTGCAGCAAATCCAGTCCGATCGCACCCTCGTTGCCGAACAGCGGGTAGATCTGGCGGACTATCCCCCCGGGGGCGAGACGCAGAGACGTTGCCCCTTCATAGAGCGGCAAGAGCTCGCGGGCTGTGGCATCGAAGTCTGCAATGGTCCCGTTGCCCTGGCGGATTAGGGCGGCCAGCGCATAAGCCGAGGACAATGCATGCAGAATCTGGCGTTCGATCGCATGGGCGTTGACCGAGGCCAAGTCGGCGACGCGGGTGCGCTCGAGTTGGACCCGAGTCAGCTCCGATCGCCAAATCGCGAGCCCGGCAAGCAGGGCAGCCGAGAGAAAGACGAGGGCCGCCACGGCCCAGGAACGAAACCGATCCGATCGTTGCATGGCAAGCGCGAGCAATCCTGTACACCGCGTGGATCTTGCGTGGACTCTGCGCGTCTGCTGGCGAACCCCGCCAGCCTCCACTCCCGTAGCTTCCCTGCCGGTCTACTCCTAACGCTCGCGCTTCGCTGGAGTGTAATCAACGGCCTGCCGACTGTCGCGCCCCCGGGCGAGCCTTTGCAACCGCCGGTCGAATACCTTGCCAAAATAGCGGTTATTGCGTCCCGCTGCGACGCCGAACGGGTGCGCCCGGCCCTTAAGACTCCAGCCAGAACGTGACCGGACCGTCGTTCGTCAGGCTGACCTGCATATCGGCCCCGAAGCGTCCGGTGGCCACCGCCCCATGGGCCGTGCGTGCACAACGAACCAGATAGTCGAAGAGCCGCTCCCCCTCCGCCGGGGGTGCCGCGGAGACGAACGAGGCGCGGGTGCCCTTCTTGGTGTCCGCGGCCAGGGTGAACTGGGGGACCAGCAGCAGCCCGCCCCCCAGGTCGCGGAGCGATCGGTTCATCCGGTCGTCGGCGTCGGGGAAAACGCGATAGCCCAGGAGCCGCTCCAGGAGCCGCTCGGCCCGCGCCTGCGAGTCCCCCTGCTCAACGGCCACCAGCACCAAGAGCCCCCGGCCGATGGCCCCGACCGTTTCGCCCGACACCTCCACCCGGGCCGAGGAAACGCGCTGTAGAAGCCCGATCATGCAAGCTCCCGGGCGAAGCGGTCAGTCGCTTCCACCAGCGCGGCGCGGATACCCGGCTCGAAGGCCGAGTGTCCGGCATCCGGGACCACCTGAAGCTCGGCCTCGGGCCAAGCCCGGTGCAGATCCCAGGCTGAGCGCATGGGGCAGATGAGATCGTAGCGGCCCTGGACGATCACCCCGGGGATGCCGGCCAGGCGGCCGGCATCGGCCAGCAGTTGATCGGGACCCAGGAAGGCGCGGTTGACGAAATAATGGCACTCGATGCGCGCCAGGCTCATGGCCAGACGCGGATCGGAAAAATGCGCCTGGATGTCCGGGTTCGCGAGCAGGGTGGCGGTACGCCCCTCCCAGACCGACCAGGCCTTGGCCGCCGCCATGCGCGCCAGATCGTTCTCGCCGGTCAGACGGCGATGGTAGGCGAAGAGCAGGTCGTGCCGTTCCTCCGGCGGGATGGGCGCCAGGAAATCCTGCCAGTAATCCGGGAAGGCCCAGCTCGCACCCTCCTGGTAGAACCATCGGATCTCGGGATCGCGGCACAGAAAGATCCCGCGCACCACCAGGGCCAGCACCCGCTCGGGATGGGTCTCTGCATAGGCGAGCGCCAGGGTGGAGCCCCAGGATCCGCCGAACACCAGCCAGCGCTCGATGCGCAGACGCTCGCGGATGCGCTCGATATCCGCGACCAGATCCCAGGTGGTGTTGGCCACCAACGAGGCGTGGGGCGTGGAGCGCCCGCAGCCGCGCTGGTCGAACAACACTGCCCGGTAGCGTTTAGGGTCGAAGAAGCGGCGGTGCGCAGCCTCGCATCCGGCGCCCGGCCCGCCGTGCAGGAAGATTGCCGGGATGCCGTCGGGCCGCCCGCACTCCTCGACATGGAGCCGATGGCCGTCCCCCACTGCAAGCTCGTAGGTCGCGGTGGGCGGGATGGGCGGATAGAGATCGGTCGGGTTGGCGTTCATGGGTGCCAGGATAGGGATCAAGGCGCCCTGCCGCAACGCGGCGGGGCGCCTCAACCGCCGCGCCCGGCTGCCGCTCGCTGATAGACCCTCGCCAGGGGGAGCGACGCCCCGCACGCGCGGCGACCGACCCCGCCGGAATCAACGCTCCTTGCCGACACAGCCGGCACAGGTCCCGATCAACTCCACCACCCGCCGCCGAGGCTCGAACCCGCTCTCCCGGACGACGCTCTTGAGGCTTAAGGCTACCCCCGCGTCGTCCAGCTCGGTGACCCTGCCACACTCGGCGCAGATCAGGAACTGACTGCAATGGGGCTGCCCGGGGTGGTCACAGCCCACGAAGGCATGCAGGCTCTCGAGCTTGTGGATCAGACCCTGCTCCAAGAGGAAATCGAGCGCCCGATAGACTGTGGGCGGGGCCACAGCACGGGTGCCCTCGCGCATGGCGTCCATGATCTCGTAGGCGCCGATCGGCCGGCCCGCCCCGCACAGGATCTCCAGCACCCGGCGGCGCTGATCCGTGAGCCGCACCCCGCGGCCCCGGCAGAGTGTCTCGGCCCGGTCGAGGACCGCGCAGGTAGCGCCGCAGACATCGGTCGTGGGGGGGCTCATGGGGCTGGCCTCGGCGCGCCGCCCTCGCCAAGCGGTACCGGCGCGAGCGCCGACGAGCCGCGCCGGGCGCGCAGCCGGGCACGCAAACCGCTCCCCAGGGCCGAGACCACATAGACTGCGCCTGCAAGCAGGATCATGGTCGGCCCGGCCGGCAGGTCCGGACCATAGGACAGGGCCAAGCCACCGGAGGTAAATGCAGCCCCGAGCAGCATCGCGATCGCCATCATGCCCCCCAGCGAGTGCACATAGTGCCCGGCAATGGCCGCCGGCAGGGTCAGTAGGGCGATCACCAGGATCAGCCCAACCACCTGGATCAGCAGCACCACGGTGACCGCTACCAGGGTCAGGAGCAGGAGATAGAAGAAAGCGACCGGCACCCCGCGCAAACGGGCAAACTCCTCGTCGAAGGTCACCGCCAGGAACTGGCGATAGAACAGGAGCACGACGAGTATCAGGACCAGATCCAGGGCGCCCATGAGCCACAGATCCCGGGACGGCACGAGCAGTATATTGCCGAAGAGATAGCTCATCAGGTCCGCGCTGTAACCCGGGGTCTTGGCGATATAGAGGATGCCCACCGCCATACCGATGGCCCAGATAGCCCCGATCAGGGTGTCCTCCTGGGCCTGCCAGCCGAGTCGCACCGCACCGATCGTGAGCGCCGAGACCACCGCGGCGATCAGCGCCCCGAGCAACGGGTCGAATCCGTAATAGAGTGCGGCACCCATGCCTCCCAGCACCGAATGCGAGATGCCCCCGGCCAGGAAGGCGATTCGCTTGACTACCACATAGGTCCCCACCACCCCGCAGCCGATGCTGGCGAGCAACCCGGCCAGGAGCGCGGTGCGCAGGAACGACTGGTCGGCGAGTGCAGTCAGAAACTCGTTCAACGAATGGCTCCGCTCAAGGTCAGTGCCGATGCGCCACCGAGCGCACCTCCCCCTGGTAGAGTCGATGGATCAGGTCCGAGTCCACCGGCTCGGTCGTGTGGCAAACCAGGGTGCGGTTGAGACAGGCCACCCGGTCCACATAGCCCGAGATGAATGCGATATCGTGGGAAACCACCAGGATGGTCAGGCGCGACTTGAGCGCCGCCAGCAGATCGAAGATATCCCCTTCCATGCGCTGGTCGATATTCGCGGTGGGCTCGTCGAGGATCAGGATTTCCGGCGCACCGGCCAGGGCGCGGGCGAGCAGCACCCGCTGGAGCTGCCCGCCGGACAGGGTGCCGATACGCCGGGATCTGAGCTCCAGTGCCTCCACCTCCGCGAGCGCCCGGTGCGCAGCCTCCCGGTCCGCCGCCCGGTACCAGCCCAAGCTCGGGCCCAATCCCAGTCGTCCCATCAGCACCGCCTGCTCCACCGAGATCGGAAAATCGCGGGTAAAGGTCGGGTGCTGCGGCACATAGCCCAGGCGCCGGCGCGACTCGCGCGGCGACGCGCCCAGGACCCGGATAGTCCCTTCCTGGGGGGAAAGCAGCCCCAGGATCAGCTTAAGCAGCGTGCTCTTGCCGCCCGCATTGGGTCCCACCAGACCGATGAACTCACGGGGTGCCACCGTGAGGCACAGATCCTCCAGCACCGGTGCGTCCCCGTAGGAGAAGCGCAGTCCATCGATGGCGATGGCGGGTGCATCGTCTGCCTGCTGCAAGCGATTATTCATTCGCGGCTCGCCGTTATCGACCTTCGCCGCCCGCGATCAGGTCCGCCAGGCGCAGCAAGGTGCCGGCATAATCCGGGGACAGATTATCCACCGACTCCACCCGCCCCCCGATGGCCGCCGCGATCTGACCGGCCGAGCGCGCGCTGAACTGCGGCTGAACCAGGACCAACTGGATGCCCTGCGCACGCGCCGCGTCGATCAGACCGGCCAGGGCGCGGGCACCGGGCTCCTTGCCCTGGACCTCCACCGCCACCTGGGCGAGCTCATAGGTGTCCGCGAAATAGCCCCAGGCCGGGTGAAAGACCATGAATCGCCGACCCTTGACTGGGGCGAGGCGGGCACGCAGCTCCGCATCCAGTGCGTCCAGGTCCGCCGCGAAGCGATCGTAGTTGGCCCGGAAGGTTGCCGCCTGGCCGGGCCCGATCTCGATCAGCGCATCGCGGATCGCCGCCCCTATGGACTTCGCCAGCGGCGGACTGGTCCAGACATGGATATCCTGGGTCTGCGGGTCGTGGTCGTGGTCGTCATGGCCGGACTCCCCCGCCGCCGGCCCGCCGAGCTCCAGCACTGGACCGCTCGGCCGCAACGGGAGACCGTCCCGGGCATCCAGAATCCGCATCCGCGGATTGGTCGCCCGGATGCGCGGCAGCCAGGCGTCCTCCAAAGGCATCCCGACCCGCACATAGAGATCCGCCTTCGCCAGCGCCGCGACCTGACGCGGGCTGGGCTCGTAGGTATGCGGATTTTGGCCGGGACGCACCAAGGCTTGTGCCTCGACCCCGGCACCGCCGATGCGCTCCACGAAGGCCGCAATCGGTACCACGGTCGCAAAGACGGTCAGGGGGGGATCGCCCGACCCAGCCGCCCGGGACGTTGCGGAAACCGCCAGGGCAATCGCGCACAACGGTAAGGAACGGATCAAGGTGCGGAAGGGGCGGAGCCAACTGGGTGGCCTGGGGCCGGTTGGGGATGACATAGGACGTACCTGATGGGTCTGAGTCGAGTCGGGGCCGAATGATATTCTATAACATTCGCTCCGCAAGCCCGACGCCAACCGGCCAAGGGGGTGCGGGGACCGACGGACCCCAACTCCAGGAGGGTTCTTCTCCGAAAGAGGGCTGCACCGGTTGCATCGGATACTCGCGCCCGCCGCCGCGCCTCCTTGCGCCGCCGCACCGCGATGACGATAATACGCGGTTTCCCGCGCTTCCCCCCGCCGGCACCCCTCCTCGGACGCCTACCCGGAAGCATTCCCCCGCCGCGCCCCCGGATTCTCAAACGACCGGACTGGCCCGGGGCATAACATCACCATTGCGAGGTCCCCCATGGACACCCCCAAGAGCACCCAGGATCTGGGTCCCGAGACCGACGAGCCGGCCGTCCTGCCGGCAATGCCGGAGACATCCGGCCTCGGCCCGGACCTGGAAGTCGCCGGCGACGCCCCGCAAGGGGACCTCGAGGCGAGCGCGGATCAGGTCGCCGAGACCGCCACGGACGACGAGCCCGACGAGTCCGAGCAGGTCGCCGAGATCCTAGCCGACGAGGCGGAGCCGGCCGCCGAGCCCGACGAGCCCGGATTCGCCGCCCTTGGCCTCTCCCCCGAGGTCGCGCAAGCCGTCGCCGATCTGGGTTACGAGACCCCGACCCCGGTCCAGCGCCAATGTATCCCCCATTTGCTGGAAGGCCGCGACCTGTTGGGCCAGGCCCAGACCGGCACCGGCAAGACCGCAGCCTTTGCGCTGCCGCTCCTGTCGCGCATCGACCCGACGGCCAAGGAGCCGCAGGTCCTGGTGCTGACCCCAACCCGCGAGCTGGCACTCCAGGTGGCCGAGGCGTTCCAGCGCTACGCCCATAACATCAAGGATTTCCATGTGCTGCCGATCTACGGCGGCCAGAGCTACGGGCTTCAGGTGCGCCAGCTCCAGCGGGTGCCGCAGGTGATCGTCGGCACCCCGGGCCGGATCATGGACCACATGCGCCGCAACACCCTGTCGCTGGAGGGGCTCAAGACCCTGGTCCTGGACGAGGCCGACGAGATGCTCAACATGGGCTTCGCCGAGGACATCGACTGGATCTTCGAGCACACCCCTGCGGACCGCCAGGTGGCGCTGTTCTCCGCCACCATGCCCGCCGAGATCTTAAGGGTCGCCCGCGACCATCTGATCGACCCGGTGGAGATCCGCATCGAGTCCGCCACCGCCACGGTGGACACCATCGACCAGCAGCACTGTGTGGTCACCCGCTTCCACAAGGTGGACGTGCTGACCCGCATCCTGGAGCTGGAGCCGTTCGACGGCATGCTGGTGTTCGTGCGCACCAAGGGCGGCACCACCGAGCTGGTCGACAAGCTGCGCTCCCAGGGCTTCGCCGCGGAGGCACTGAACGGCGACATGAGCCAGGAGCTGCGCGAGCGCACCGTCGACCGCTTGAAGGGCGGTCAGCTCGACATCCTGGTGGCCACCGATGTCGCCGCCCGCGGGCTCGACGTGGAGCGGGTGAGCCATGTGGTGAACTTCGACATCCCCATGGACCCCTCGGCCTATGTGCACCGTATCGGGCGCACCGGGCGTGCCGGTCGCGCGGGCAAGGCGATCCTGCTGGTCGAGCCTCGGGAGCGCGGACTGCTGCGCGCCATCGAGCGCACCATTCGCCGCCCCATCCCCGAGATGGCCCCGCCCTCCGCGGCCCAGTTGAGCGCCACCCGCATCGACCGCTTCATCGAGCAGATCCGCGAGACCGTGGCCGGGCAGGACCTGGATTTCTTCTTCCGGCTCATGGCCCGGATCAGCAAGGAGCAGGAGCTGGAGCCGATGAATATCGCCGCCGCACTGGGCTTCCTGATCCAACGCGAGCGGCCTCTGGAGGTCAAGGACCCGCCGCGCGAGCAGCGCCGGGAGTACCGCGACGACCGCCCGCGCGGTCAGGACCGCGGCGGTCGCTATCAGGATCGGGGGCAGGACCGGGGCGAGCGCCGCTTCGGCGGCGAGCGCGAAGGCAACCGCCCGCCCCGCGATCGCGACCAGGCCGGCCCCGCACGGCCATACGAGTCCCGCGCGCCGCGCGAGGGCGGTTACGACCGCCCGCGCGAGGGCAATCGCGACGACCGACCCTTCCGCTCGAGCGGAGACCGGCCGTTCCGTCCGGACCGGGATGCCCGCCCGGCCGGAGACCGGCCCTTCCGCCCCGAGCCCGGCAACGAACGCCCATTCCGGCCCGAGCCGGGCAACGAGCGGCCCTTCCGACCGGACCGCGACGGCAACCGCGCGCCATTCGAGTCCCGCGATCAGGGCCGGGACCGCGGCGAGCGCCCCTTCCGCCCCCAGGGCGAGAGCTGGCAGGACCGCCCGCGCGGCTATGACCGGGACGCCCGTCGGGACGACCGGGGCAACAGCTATCCCCGCCCCGCCCCCGCTCACGACGCACCCCCGGCCCGCGACCGCGACGGCTACCGCGACCGCATCGACCCGCCGCGCGAGGGCTTCAGAGACGGTCCTCGGCCGCCCCGCCGGGAGGGCGGGCGCGGCGGCTCGGACCTGGTCCGGCATCGCATCGAGGTCGGTCATCGCGACGGGGTGACCCCCCGCGAGATCGTTGGCGCCATCGCCAACGAGTCCGGCCTCGAAGGGCGCTTCATCGGCCAGATCGACATCCAGGACGACCATTCGATCGTCGATCTGCCGGCCGGCATGCCGCATGAGGTCATGTCTCACTTGAGGCGCGTCTTCGTGCGCGGACAGGCACTGCGGATCTCGGTGCTGGATGCACCGCCGCGCGGCCCCGGCGGTCCGCGTCGCGACGACGACCGCCCGCCGCGCCCGCCGCGCGACGACGATCGGGGCCCCCGGCCCCCGCGCTTCGGCGGAGACGACGGCGCCCCCCGGGGTCCGCGTCCGGACCAGGGATTCCGGCGCAAGCGCAAGGACTGACGGCCCGAGCGCGGGCGAGCGCCTGCGGTCACGACCGAAGGACCGACCCGGGGGCGTCCGCCGCCCCCGGGCCCCCAGATCCCGAGCCCGCGCGGTGAGCATCTTGGCGCCAGAAATGGACAAGCAAATCGGGCTCCCCGCGGACCTCGCGGCACTGGGGGAGCGCATCGGCCACACCCATCTGCACCAGCGCCTGGGGCTGGAAGAGGACCACGAGGTCTTCTGCTTCTCCCGGGCCGGCGCACACTTTTTCTATCCCGAGAACTGGTACTCGGTTCACGGGCTCATCCGCCACTCGCTGCGACTGGCCGGTCTCTACGAGCGCGCCCAGCGCAATGCACGCACCATCCGGCTCACCCGCCACCGACTCCCGGTCCCCGGACTCCCACGCCCATTCGCGGGGCTGCGCCTGCTGCACTTGAGCGACCTGCACGCGGATATGGACCCACGCATCACCCACGCCATCGCCGAGCGGGTGCGCAAGGTCGACTACGACATCTGCGTGCTCACAGGGGACTACCGCGCCCGCACCTATGGCCCATTCGAGGCCGCCTTAGACGGCATGCGCACCATCCGCGGCCAATTGGACGGCCCGCTCTATGCGGTCCTGGGCAATCACGACACGATCCGAATGGTGCCGGGGCTGGAGTCCATGGGTATACGGGTACTGCTCAACGAATCGGTGCGACTCGAGCGGGATGGGGCCGTCCTGCACCTGGCCGGCATCGACGACGCCCACTATTACCAGGTCCACAACCTACACAAGGCCGCCGCCCAGATCCCCCCGGGCGAGGTCTCGCTGCTACTCTCCCACACCCCGGAGACCTACCGGCACGCCGCACATGCCGGATTCCGCGCCATGCTCTGCGGCCATACCCACGGCGGCCAGATCTGTCTGCCCGGGGGCATTGCAATTACCTGGGACGCCCGCTGCCCGCGCCGGCTGTCCGCCGGTCCCTGGTCCTACCGGGGCATGAGCGGCTATACCTCGGTGGGCAGCGGCAGCTCGGTCGTCGTTGCCAGACTCAATTGCCTGCCGGAGATCGCGCTCCACGAATTGATCGTTGGGTGAGTGGCGAGGGCCTAATGGGCCTTGATCGTGACTCCGGCGGCAGGTCGTCGCGGACCCGTCGCGGCCGGGGGCCGCTCCTACGCGACCGCGACCCCGACCCGTCGCGGCCGGGGGGCCGCTCCTACAGGCGTAGGAGCAGCCCCCGGCCGCGACTCATCTCCGCCGCCGCGCGCCCAACCGCCGGATCGCAGGCGTCAGCGCCAGATCCAGCACGGTAAAGGCCCCGACCACCGCGGCCAGATCCAGCCAGCCCAGCCCCAGAGTCCGGTGGACCAGGAGCGCCGGGATCAGGGATTCCGGCAACTGATCCAGCACCGGTGCCGAGGCGCTGGAAACGAGTCCCAGCCGGCGCTTGGAGAAGCTCGCCAGCAGGTCCCCCGCCATCGCACCCACAGCCACCGTCAGCCCCAGATGCCAGTCGAGCCCCAGCATCAGGGCCGCAAGCGGGGTCGCAGCCAGGGCCGCGACCAGACCGCGCCAGGTCTTGGATGGGCCAAGCACTGGGCGCCCGTCACTCAGCACCCGCCCCCCGTCCAGCGGGCGGTCCCGGCCGCTCCGCCAGATGCCCAGCAGCGCCGGGGCCCCGTTCGCCACCAGGACGAGGGCCAGGAGCGCCAGAGCCTGAGACCAATGGGGAGACACTGACAATGAAATCCGGATCTGGTAAAGGGCGAGAGTATAGGCCACCGACCCGGGGGACGGAGGACCCATCGGGCCGGACATCCACAACCCGCCGACACATTGCCCGCGCCGCCGCGCGCGCCCAGGGTGCGCCGCATCGCCCCAGAACCCCGCGAGCCATCGGGCGAGTGGACTGTTACACTCAAAAGACGGCCCAGGCCGTTACAGGGACTCGGGCACCGGATCGCGCGTCCGGCACCCGGCACCCGAGTCCCGGTCCCACGAAAGCCAGTGCATTCACGGGAGGAGGTCACGCCATGCCCACCTGGATTCTGGTCGCAGACAACAGCCGCGCCCGCATCTTCGTCGCCGACAAATCCGCCGGCCCCATGAACGAAATCCGCACCCTGGCCTATCCCGAGGCCAGACTCCACGAAGGCGATCTGGTCACCGACAAGGGCGGACGCGATCGCAGCCCCGGCATCGCGAGCCATGGCGTCAGCGGAGAGGACTCCCACAAGCACGACAACGCAGAGCGCTTCGCCGCCCAGGTCTGCGCCGAGCTGGAGAACGCCCGCACCGCCGGGGAGCTGCGCAAGCTCTACGTGGTCGCTGCCCCGAGCTTCCTGGGGATGCTGCGGCGCCACCAGTCGAGCCCGTTGCGCCAACTGATCGCCGGGGAGATCGACAAGAACCTCGCGACCCAGGACCCAGCCACTATCCGCAAGTGTCTGCCGGATTACCTGTAGCTGTCCTTCAGGGCAGGGAAGGCGCAAGAGACTGGGATGTCCGGACTGCCAAGAGGGCACTCCCATAGCCGGCAGCCGGGCGGGCAGATCGGATGAATCGCCCCGGCTGCATTTTCCGATGGTTCCATCTGCAAGGAAAACCCATGATAAAGGACTCTGATCGACCTGCGGGGCTGCTCTTCGGACCAGGGCCTGCGGGCTCCTGGGACGACGAGCGGGTCTCCGGACCCCGAGTCCTGCATTGCCCGGATGGAGCCTGGCGTATGTGGTATTACGGCCGGGACACCCGATTCGACCCCGAGATCAACCTGCCGTCGGGGCGCTGCGGGCTTGCAACCTCCACCGACGGCCTGTCGTGGGAGCGCGCGACAGGACCGCTGACGGGCGGCGCAGTGTTCGAGCCCCATCCGGACCCGGCGCGCTTCGATTCCAGCCATGTCGGCGTGAGCGACGTGCAGCTGCGCGACGGACTCTATTGGATGTGGTACTTCGGCGGCGACCACAGCCGCCAGCAGATCGGCCGGTTCGACGTCAAGGGACTCAACCTGCGCCCGGGCTGCGCAATCTCGCGCGACGGGCTGCATTGGCTGCGCGTCGAAGGGCCTTATCGGGGCGCCCTGCTCGATCTCGGCGAGCCCGGCGAGCCCGACATGGCGCTCTGCGGGTGGCCCCAGGTCCTTCGCTGTGCCGACGGGGTCTGGCGCCTGTACTACCACAGCCTGGACCCGATCCGGTCGATCTTCGTCGTCTCGCTCGCCGAGTCCGCGGACGGCCTCGTCTGGTCCAAGCGAGGCGAGGTACTCGGAGCCGGCGAGCCAGGCGCCTTCGACGCGCTCGGCATCGGCACCCGGCATATCATCTACCGGGACGGCCGTTACCTGATGTTCTACGAGGGCGTCGGCGCCGCCGGCCATAGCTCCCGCTCCATCGGACTCGCGACCTCCGACGACGCAATCGGCTGGGTCCGGCAGCCCGGACCGGAAACGGACGGCTCCGTCTTCGCCCACGCCCAGGCCGGCTCCGGGCGCTGGGACGCCTATGCGGTTGGCACCCCCTGGGTCGTCCCCATGCCGGACGGGTCCTGGCGACTCTATTACGTTGGCACCGGCGAGACCGCGGGCGGATACGCCGACGAGCTGGCATTGCAGCACCGCATCGGACTGGCGCTGAGCGACGGGCCGGATTACACCCTATGGCGGAGATGGTAGGGGGCGGATAAGCGCGCTGCACGACCCCGCGGGTCCGGCATGGCGGCCGGCCAGCGGCGCCGCATCCGCCATCCGCGGCGGGTAAGCGATGCCCGGCAGCCGGCCAAGATCGAAGACCCTCGAATAGGCTTGGCCGCCAAAGAGCGGCTGAATGTGTGGTCCAACCCCACAAAACCATCGACGAGCTATTGCGGGTGAAAGGCATCGGCCAGAAGCGGCTGGAGATTTTGTGCCCCTGGGCGAAGACCTCGCCGTGAGGTCGGCGGGTCTGCAAGACTGGCCCGGATTACAGTGAAGGTCGGGCAGGCCGGCCTCCAGACCGCTGCTCTCTTCCGCCGTGCACCGGTCACATCATTGGCGCAAGCACAAGCGCTAAACTCGCGCTCGCGGCCTTCGGGGTCGGCCTTGATCATAATTTCGGCCACCCCGCGGATGACATTCGTCGCGGCCGGGGGCCGCTCCTACGGGCGTAGGAGCGGCCCCCGGCCGCGACGGGTCCGCGACGACCTGCTGCCGGAGTTACGATCAAGGCCCTCTTGGTCCGCCGACCGGCTTTCGTCTTCGCCGATGCATCGCGATTGGATCCTGTTGCTGCCCCGGCTGCGGGGGATGGCGGGCGAGGCGCAGGTCGCGGCGGTATCGCCGGCGATTCGCTGGCTGGGTGCAGCTTGCCCTGGCTTCGGTCTGGCCCTTCGACATGCGAGCGCACATAGGCCAGCAGGCCCGAATCGGTCAGGACATACTGTCCGGGCACCAGGCCCCGACTGACCCATCGAGCGTCCAGAAACCATGACCGATACGCCGGGAAAACGCGTCGCCGCACGCCTCTATCTGCATGTCTGCGCCCTCGACGGCGCGGCCGACGAGCTTCGGGCGCGCGTGGCGCGCGCCGAGGGGCTTGCCGGCCAGACCCGCGGCCAGGGCTTTAACGTGGTCCGGCTGGACGCCCAGGGCGACGGGCTCGCCCTGCTCCATTACCCGGCCTTCTTCGACGACCCCTTCCCCGCCCTCGCGGCCAGTTGGCTGGTGGACCTGGACTCGGACACGGTGAGCTACCGTACCTATGCGGACTCCCAAAACCCGCCCATCCTGCACCGCAAGGAGCTCCTGCTGCCCGCAGACCACCCGCACCGGGAGAGGTACGCGGCGCTCACCCAGGCGTGCGCGTCGATCGGGCTGTTCGACGAGCCCACCCGGATCGGCTTTCGGCGCCAGTGGCTCGATCTGGTGCGGAAGCGCGGTTATCGCATTGCGGGTCATGCATTGGCTCCGATCGGCAACGACGAGCGGGACTCGGACAGCGACGACGGTGGGGCCGGGGATTCGGCGAACGGCTGCGATCCGGGGCACATGCAGTCAGCGTCGGCCAATGGCCCTGCCGGGTCCGGTGCGTGGCAGGCGGCACGCCAGCGCACGGCACTGGTACGCTACGGGCTCTCGGCGCCGATCCAGTCGCTCGCGCGGCACGGGTTTCTGGACGGACGACTGGGACTCTTCGATTACGGCTGCGGGCGCGGGGACGACGTGCGCGGCCTTCGGGAGAACGGCATCCAGGCCGCGGGCTGGGACCCTTACTACGCCCCGGACAACCCCATCCAACCGGCGCCCATCGTCAACCTGGGCTTCGTCGTCAACGTCATCGAGGACCGCGAGGAGCGCTTGGAGGCGCTGACCCACGCCTGGTCGCTCGCGCAGACCCTGTTGGTGGTCTCGGTGATGCTCGCCAACCAGAACGGCCCAAGGACCTGCGGGGGGACAGACTTCGGGGACGGCGTCATGACGCGGCGCGGGACCTTCCAGCGCTATTACACCCAGGCCGAGATCCGCGCCTGGCTCGCCCATGCGCTGGACGAAGAGCCGATCCCGGTGGCCCCGGGGGTGCTCTATATCTTCCGGGACAAGGAGGCCGAGCAGCGATTTCTGATGGAGCGTACCCGCAGCCGGCGCACCCGGTCGGCCGCGCATTGGTCCGCGCGCCCACCCAGGTCCCGCGCACCGCGGCCCGAGCGGACAGTCGGCGGCGAGCCCAGACACCGTCCGGACCGGGCGGCAGCGCGCTATGAGGCCCATCGTGCGCCACTGGAGCGTCTGTGGGACCTGTGGCTCGCACTCGGCCGCCCGCCTGAGCCTGAAGACCTCTCCGCCGCGGCGCCGGAGGACCTGACACTGCTGAGGGAAGGCTTCGGCAGCCTGTCCCGGGCCTTAAGATTCCTCGCCGAGCGCCAGGACCCGGAGTCTCTGGCCCGCGCCGAGTCCGCGCGCCGGGCGGACCTCAAGGTCTATCTGGCCTTGGAGCTGTTCGGCCGGCGCCGTCCTTACAAGCACCTGGAGCCCGGACTGCAACGGGACATCCGGGCGCTCTTCGGCGATGACGCAACGGCCCAGGCCCAGGCGCGAGACCTGCTCTTCTCCATCCGCGACACCCAGGCGATCGCCGATGCCTGCCGGGAGGCGGTGGAGCATGGCCTGGGCTGGCTGGAGCTCGGGGAGTCCCTGCAGCTGCATGCGAGCCTGGTGGAGCAGCTGCCGCCCCTGCTGCGGGTCTATGTGGGCGCTGCCGCGGCCATCTACGGGGATCTGGGCAACGCGGACCTGGTGAAGATCCATATCGGCTCCGGCAAGGTGAGCCTGATGCGCTATGACGACTTCGCCGGGCGCCCCCTCCCCCGGCTCATGGAACGGGTCAAGATCCGGCTGCGGGAGCAGGAGATCGACTTCTTTCTCTACGGCGAGGGTACCGATTACCAGGCACCCTATCTGTTCCGCAAGTCCCGCTATATCAACGAGGAATTTGCTCGCTACCCGGAGCAGTCGGAATTCGAGGAGACCCTGGACCGACTGGCCCTATGCGACCTCTCGGGCTATGGACCGGACCCGGAGCGCTTCGAGCGCGCACTGGCAGGGCAGCACTGGCAGATCGAGGGGTTCCGGTTGGTGCGCCCGAGCGAACCCCCGGACCTGGACGCCCCCTGCGGGCGCTTCCTGACCTTCAGGCAGCTTATCGAATGCGGGGAGACTCAAGGACGCACGGGCCTGCCCAACCTGCCCCGCCAGCCCGAGAGCTGGTATGCGCTCCAGGACCTGGCCGAGCAGATTCTGGACCCGGTCATCGAGTGGTTCGGGATGGTCCGACTGACCTATGGATTCTGCTCGCCGGAGCTTGCCCGGGAGATCCCCGGGCGCATCGACCCCAAGCTCGACCAACACGCCGCCTGCGAGCACAACCGATTGGGCAAGCCCCTGTGCCCGCGTTTGGGTGCGGCGGTGGACTTCATCGTCGAGGACGAGGACATGCTGGAGGTCGCCCGCTGGGTGGCAGCCAATACCCCGTTCGATCGGCTCTATGTCTACGGATCCGACCTGCCCATCCATGCGAGCTTCGGACCGGCGCACAGTCGGCAGGTCGTGCGGATGGCGGCCGGGCCCTCGGGGCGGTTGATCCCGCGAACGATCGCCGTTGCGGACTTCCTCGATGCCGGAACATCGGCGGCGAACGGCGGGGGGCGCTCTGAGGATCTGCCGCGCACAGCTTGATCCACCGGAAGATACGCCACTCGCCTAATGCACCATCCAGCCTGCCAGACGCCGGCCCAGG
Organism: uncultured Gammaproteobacteria bacterium; assembly: GCA_963780725.1. Taxonomy (GTDB): domain Bacteria; phylum Pseudomonadota; class Gammaproteobacteria; order Chromatiales; family Chromatiaceae; genus Thiodictyon. Next base: position 529,052 of record CAWACV010000001.1, on the reverse strand, counting down.
GCGGACTGGAGGCTGGCGAGCAGACGTTCGATTGGCTTTTTATGTGCGCTGTATTTCAGCTGGAACAGGTCGCAGATGGCGCTTTCGGCCAGCAACAGGTCGTCGCTGGTCTTGAGCTCGTCCACCAGACCCAGCTCCACAGCCCGACGGCCGTGCCAGTATTCGCCGGTGGCGACCAGATCCATGTCCAGGGCCGGGCGATATTCGGCGACGAATCCCTTGAATAGGGCATGGGTTTCTTCCAACTGCTCCTTGAGCTTGTCGCGGCCGGCGTCCGTGTTTTCGCCGAAGAGGGTCAGGGTGCGCTTGTACTGGCCGGCGGTGTGCAGCTCGAAGTCCACCCCATGGCGCTCCAGCAGACGATGGAAGTTGGGTAGCTCGGCGAGCACCCCGATGGAGCCCAGCACGGCGAAGGGGGCGGCGACGATGCGGTCGGCCACGCAGGCCATCAGATAGCCCCCGCTTGCAGCCACCTTGTCCACCGCGACCGTGAGATGAATGCCCCGCGCTCGCAGCCGGGCGAGCTGGGAGGCGGCGAGCCCGTGCTCGTGGACCGTGCCGCCCGCGTTCTCCACCCGCACCAAAACCCCGTCCCCATCCCGGGCGTCGAGCAGGATCGTGGTCACCAGCACCCGCAGGGCGCCCACCTCGGTGGCCCTCAGGTCCCCGTTAAAATCGACGACGAACAGACGCTTGCGTGGCTCGGTCTCGGTCTTGGCACGGGCCTTTTCGCACTGGCGCTCGGATTTATGCCAGGCCCGGAAGTCCTTCTTGGAGAGCGATGCCGCTTTGAGCCCCCGCTCCAGGTCCTTGTAGCGCTCGTTGAGGTCGAGGATCTCCAGCCGGTCGTCGTCCTCGGTGCCCCCGCTCCCACGGCGGACGCGCAGCACAAAGATCACGAATAACCCGCCCGCCGCGAGGACAGTGAGGGTCTTGAGCAGGAAAAGCCCATAGTCCACCAAGCCCTCGATCAACATGGGCACCCCCCGTGCGCGCGCGCCCAGGTCGGCTCGGACAGTCCAGGCTCAGACCGCAATGGGCGCGCGGATGGCCGGATAGGGGTCATAGTCCAGGATTTCGATGTCGTCGAACCCGTAGTCGAAGAGCGACGCGGGGCGCGACCGAAAGCGGATCCGCGGCAGTGGCCTGGGCTCCCGGGCGAGCTGGGCAAGCACGATGTCATGGGTCAGGTGGTTCCGGTAGAGGTGTAGGTCGCCGAAGCTATGCACGAATTCGCCGACGCGCAGGTCGCACTGCTCGGCAATCATATGGGTCAAGAGCGCATAGCTCGCGATGTTGAACGGAACGCCCAGGAACAGATCCGCACTGCGCTGATAGAGCTGGCAGGAGAGCCGTCCCTCGGCCACATAGAGCTGAAAGAGACAATGACAGGGGGCGAGCGCCATGCGCCCCGCCGCGGCATTGGATTGCGGGCTTTGGGTCTCGTCAGGCAGGTCCGCCGGGTTCCAGGCGGAGACCACCAGACGGCGGGAGTCCGGCCGGGCACGTAACGTCTCGATCAGCTCCGCGAGCTGGTCGAGTGTGCGCCCGTCCGGGCAGGCCCAAGCGCGCCATTGGGCGCCGTAGATAGGCCCCAGATCGCCGGAGGGCGCCGCCCATTCGTCCCAGATGCTAACCCCGTGCGCTTTAAGCGCCTGGTTGTCCGTGGAGCCCGAGAGGAACCACAAGAGCTCGTGGGCCACACTCTTCCAATGGATGCGCTTGGTGGTAAGCAGGGGAAAGCCCGCGGCGAGATCGAAGCGCACCTGACGCCCGAAGACCGAGCGGGTACCGACCCCGGTCCGGTCGGGCTTGTCGGTGCCGTTGTCGATCACGTCGCGCAGCAGGTCCAGGTATTGACGCATAGGGGTCCAGAATTGAAACGGATCAGGTCCGATCCGCACAACGGACCGGACCCTCGCCACTTGCTACTCGCGACTCGTCACTGGCTATATTCGCCACCCGCGGTCGCCGGCCCCAAGAGCAGCGAGCGCCCATCCATCGCACGCGGGACAGGCAACCCCATGAGCTGGAGCACGGTCGGTGCGATGGAGTCCAGTCCGCCGCTAGTGGAGAGCCGCCACTGGATCTCGTCGGCGATCAGACAGGGCACCGGGTAGATAGTGTGCTGGGTGTGCGGCTCGCCGGTCGCCGGGTCTACCATCTCGTCGCAGTTGCCGTGGTCTGAGGTGAGTATGATCGAATAGCCCTGGGCCATGGCCTCGTCCATCACCCGCCCGGCCTCCCGATCGAGCACCCGCACCGCCTGGATGACCGACTCGCGCACCGCAGTATGGCCCACCATGTCTCCGTTGGCGAAGTTGACTACGATGAAGGCATAGGCGCGGCGCTTGAGTGCATCGACCACCGTATCGGCCACCTCGGGCGCGCTCATCTCCGGCTTCAGGTCATAGGTGGCCACCTTGGGCGAGGGGATCAACGCACGCTCCTCGCCGGGAAACACATCGTCGCGCCCGCCGTTGAAGAAGAAGGTGACATGGGCGAACTTCTCGGTCTCGGCACAGTGCAGCTGGGTCAGGCCCGCATCGCTCAAGACCTGGCCCAGGGTGATCTTGGGTATATCGTGGTCATAGGCGAAGGGCAGACCGAAGCGCTCGTCGTACTCCATCATGCAGGTGACCTTGACCCCGGTCACGCCGCGCCGATCGAAGCGTGCGAAGTCCGCGTTGGTCAAGGCCTCGACCATCTGACGCGGGCGGTCCTTGCGGAAGTTGATATGGATGACCTGGTCGCCGTCCCGGATCGGCTCGCCGCCGTCGACGATGGTGGGACGGATGAACTCGTCGTCCTCGCCGGCCTCGTAGGCGGCCTCGATGGCCGCGCGGGCACTGTCGGCATGCCGCCCCTCGCCGTCCACCAGGGCGCGCCAGGCGAGCTCGGTGCGGTCCCAGCGGTTATCGCGGTCCATGGCGTAGTAACGGCCGCTGACGGTGCCGACGCGCCCGTCGGCCGACTCCAGTGCCGCCTCCACGTCGGGCAGCCATCCGCGGGCCGAGCGCGGGGGGGTGTCGCGCCCGTCGGTGAACAGATGCACCATGGGTCGCGCGCCCTGGCGCTTGCACAGCTCGATCAGTGCGACCAGATGCGTGACATGGCTGTGCACCCCGCCGTCGGAGAAGAGCCCCATCAGATGGATGGGCCGATTCGCCGCGGCGGCGGCCCGGGCTGCGGCGACCAGGACCGGGTTGTCGAAGAAGCTGCGGTTGGCGATGGCGGTGTCGATTAGGACCAGGTCCTGTTTGACGACACAGCCGGACCCGAGCGACATGTGGCCGACCTCGGAGTTGCCCATCTGGCCGTCGGGCAGCCCCACCGCGAGCCCCGAGGACAGGAGCGCTGCGTGGGGAAAGCGGGAGAAATAGTCGTCGAGCTTGGGCGTCTCGGCGATGGCGATGGCGTTATTGGCCTTGCTGGGATTGAGGCCGAAACCGTCCAGGATGATCAGAATCACCGGCCGGCGCGGCACCTTTTTCAGGGATTCGCTCATGGTTTAGCTCCTAAGGGCGGGGTCTCGCGATCGGCATAGGGGAGAGGGGACTCGCCCTGAGCCCGGGCACCCAGCCGGAAGACGGGATAGTTTAGATGGTCGGGGATGTGCTGTGTCTTCTAAAGTTACGCCGCACCGGCGTGCGTGGATACAGGCCCCGAGCCGGCCTCGCCCCCGACATACAAGGGGGCGCAAGCGGATTGGGGCAACAACCTGAGGCCGGTCAGTCGAACGGTCTGGACCGGCAGCGGCGCGGCCCGATCTGCCGTATCCTAATCGATCGATGGCCCCGACCCGGATCGAGCGACGGCACCGCCATCCGTCCGCAGCCATGGCGGGCGTCGACGGGGAACCTGTCGGGGCGCGAGCGCGTCCCGGATATATTCGGTGCACCGCGGGCGCGAAGCCAGGGGGGCACCCAGAGGGATCGCGACAGGCCGGAGACCCCGGCCGTAAGCCCAAGAGCAGGGCGCCAACCACGAGCCAGGCCCGCGCGCGGGCATGCGGAGGAATCATGCAGACCGATCGAATCATCGCCTTCGTCATGGCCGGGGGTCAGGGGGCCCGGCTACAACCGTTGACCGCAGCGCGCTCCAAACCCTCCGTGCCCTTCGGCTCGCGCTACCGGATCGTCGACTTCGTGCTCAGCAATCTGGTCAACTCCCAGATGCAGACCATCTATCTGCTGGTCCAGTACAAGTCCCAGTCCCTGATCGAGCATGTGCGCAAGGCCTGGACCATCTCCCCGCTGGTGAAAGACCAATTCGTGACCGTGGTCCCGCCCCAGATGCGCTCGGGCGAGCACTGGTTCCAGGGGACCGCGGACGCGATCCACCAGAATATCAATCTGATCGAGGAGCATCGCCCGGACCTGGTGGTGGTCTTCGGTGCCGACCATATCTACCGCATGGATATCCGCCAGATGGTGGATCTGCATAAGGCTCGCAATGCCGACGTGACCATCGCCGCACTCCCGGTACCGCTCAAGGATGCCACCGGTTTCGGCGTCATCGCGGCCAATGCGGAGGGACGTATCCACGCCTTCGAGGAGAAGCCGGCCAACCCCACGCCACTGGCCTCGGACCCCACCCAGGCATTCGCCTCGATGGGCAACTATGTCTTCAACACCGAGGTATTGCTCCAGGCACTGCGCGACACCAAAGAGGCCGGCGAGAACGACTTCGGACACCATGTCCTGCCGCGGCTCTTAAACACCCATCGGCTCTACGCCTACGACTTCTCGACCAATATCATCCCGGGCATCCAGCCCTACGAGCAAAGGGTCTATTGGCGCGATCTGGGCACCATCGACGCCTATTTCGACGCACACCATGACGTGCTGGGCGCCGAGCCCACCTTCGATGTCTTTAACCCGGAATGGCCGATCTATTCCAGCAGCTATCAGGGACCGGTGGCGCGCATCTTGGGCGGAGAGGTCAAAAACAGCCTGCTGGGCGCCGCCACCGTGATCCACGACGGGTCGCGTATCTCCAACTCGATCATCCGCCGCGAGGCAGTGATCGAGGAGGACGTGGTGCTGGAGGACTGTATCATCATGGACTATGTGCGGGTCTGCCGGGGGGCGCGCCTGCGCCGGGTGATCGTGGACCGGCACAATATCATCGAGGCGGGCGACACCATCGGCTACGATCCGGAGATAGACCGCCAGCGCTACACGGTGAGCGCCGGGGGCGTCACCGTGATGCCGAGCGGCCAGGTGAGCTACTTCGCCCGCGACATCCGCGGCTCCCGCCGCGGGGGCTACGGCGAGTAGACGGGACCGGGCGGCCGGTCGCTGCCGGCCGCCGCAGCACCGGGGCATCCGAGCGGCCAAGCACGGGCTCCGGGCAGGGCCGGTGCCTCAGGGTGTGCCCTGCGAGCAACCGACTGACGGAGCCGTCGCGGTGAAGCTGATCGTCCAGATCCCCTGCTATAACGAGGAGCGCACGCTCCCCCAGACCCTGGCCGATATCCCGCGCGAGATCGCAGGGGTGGACCGGGTCGAGATCCTGGTGATCGACGACGGAAGCACGGACTCCACCGCCTCGGTGGCGCGCGCGCTGGGGGCCGACCATGTGCTGCGCAATAAGCGCAACATCGGCCTGGCGCGCACCTTCCGTAAGGGCCTGGAGGCGTCTCTGCTGCTGGGCGCGGACATCGTCGTGAACACCGACGGCGATAACCAGTATTGCGGGGCCGACATACCCAGGTTGATCGAGCCGATCCTGGCCGGACGCGCGGACATCGCCATCGGCGACCGCCAGACCCAGTGCATCCCCCACTTCTCCGGCATGAAGAAGTTTCTGCAATGGTTCGGCAGCGGCGTGGTGCGCAAGCTGGCTGGAATCTGGGTACCGGATACGGTCAGCGGGTTTCGCGCCTTTTCCCGCGAGGCCGCCATCCGGCTCAATATCGTCTCCACCTTCAGCTATACGATCGAGACGGTGATTCAGGCCGGCAAGCGTCAGCTCGCCATCGAGTCCGTAGCCGTCGCGACTAATCCCAAGACCAGGGAGTCGCACCTCTTCAAGAGCCTGCCGATGTTCGTGCAGAACTCCGCTGGAACCATGGTACGCATGTATGCCATGTACCAGCCGCTCAAGGTCTTCTTTTATATCGGAACCGCTTTTGTCCTGCTCGGCCTGATACCGGTGATACGCTTTATTTTGTATTATCTTACGGGGGAAGGCGATGGGCATGTTCAATCGCTGGTGCTGGCCGCGGTGCTGCTGATGATCGGGGTCATGTCCTACCTCGCAGGGCTGGTCGCAGACCTGATCTCGTTCAATCGCCAACTGCTGGAGATGATCCTGGAGCGGGTACGGCGCTTCGAGCTCGGAGATCGCATGGATCCGGAGAACCCGGACCACTATCTGCACGACTACCAATCCGGCGGGCCCGCCGCGCCGACGGCTGTCGACGAGCAGGCAGTGAGCCGGTGAGCGCCAATGCGCGCACGAGTCCCCCGGGCGCGAACCTGCATGTGGTCCTCTGGGGGACCTACGACCGGGGCAAGCCGCGGGTGCGCATCCTGGAGCAGGGACTCGAAGCGCAGGGGGTACGTTTGACCGTCTGTCACCGGGATCTCTGGTCGGGCGTGGAGGACAAGAGTCAGATCCGGGGCTTTCTCAGGCGTCTGGGATTCCTGGCACGCTGGGCACTCGCTTACCCCGGCCTGATTCTGCGCTATCTGCGCCTGTCCCCGCACGATGCGGTGCTGGTCTGCTATCTGGGCCAGCTCGATGTACTGGTCCTGTGGCCATTCGCCCGGCTGCGGGGGGTTCCAGTGGTATGGGACGCATTCCTCTCCCTGTACGACACGGTGGTGGAGGACCGACGCCTGATCGGCCGCGGCAATCCGCTGGCCTGGCTGCTCTATGCCTGGGAATGGCTCGCCTGCCATGCCAGCGATCGCATCCTGACCGACACCGAGGCACATGGGGATTATTTCGCCGCACGTTTCGGTGTCCCGCGGGCACGCATCTCCCGGGTATTCGTCGGAGCGGAAACCGACCGATTTCCGGCGGCGCAGCCCCCGCCACCGGCGAGCACCCGGGGCACGCGCTTCCAGGTCCTGTTCTACGGACAGTTCATTCCATTGCATGGGGTCGAGACCATCGTCGACGCGGCCCGCCTCTGCCGGCATCTGCCGATCGACTGGCTGCTGATCGGCAACGGCCAGGAGGCTGCGCGGATTCGCGCCCAGATCGCCGAGCTGCCGCTCCCCAGACTGCGCTGGGAGCCCTGGGTACCCTACGGGGAGCTCGCCGAGCGCATCCGCAGAGCGAGCTGCTGTCTGGGCATCTTCGGGACATCCGCAAAGGCTGCGCGGGTCATCCCGAACAAGGCCTTTCAGGTGCTGGCGGTGGGACGCCCACTGGTGACGCGCGACTCGCCGGCCATCCGCGAGCTGCTCGCTCCGGGTCCGGGGGTGGTGCTGGTACCGCCGGGCGACCCGGTTGCGCTCGCGCAGGCCATCGGCGGTCTATGCGCCGCTGCGGCCGGCACCGGGGTCGTCCACATGCCCGACGAGATCCGCCGGGAGCTGCGAGCGCGCATCTCGCCGCGTGCCGTCGGCGCACAGCTCCTGGCGGCCATCCGCGAGGCTGCCCCCCGATCGTTCGAGGCCCCATGACGCGCCGCTTCCAGCCGCGCATCCGCATCCTGCTATCGACCTATAACGGGATGCGATTTCTGGAGGCCCAACTGCTGAGCCTGCTGGATCAGGACTATCCCAGGTTGGAGATCCGGATCCGCGACGACGGATCCACCGACGGCACGGCCGAGCGGCTCGATGGCTTCCGCCTGGCCCATCCCCGCACAGACATCGCCATCGCGCGCGGGCCTAACCTGGGCGTGGTCGGGAGCTACCTGTCGCTGCTGGCACAACCCGCCCTGCCGGATACCTGGTTCGCCTTCTGCGATCAGGACGACGTCTGGTTACCCGAAAAGCTTGAGCGGGCCGTCGCCGCGCTCGCTCGCTCGGGCGATCCGGAGCGCGCCCTCTACTGCTCCGCCGTGCGCTATGTCGATGCCGATCTGAGACCGATCGGCGAATCCGCCCCGCCCCGCTACCTGGACCTGGCCAATGCAGTGGTGGAAAACCGGGTCGTGGGCTGCACCGCACTGCTCGGACCGGCACTGCGTCGGCGCATGCTCGAGGCCCGGGCGGACGACATGCTGATGCACGACTGGTGGGCCTATCTGGTAGCGTCAGCCTTCGGACAGGTCATGTTCGACCCATGCCCGACGGTGCTCTACCGCCAGCACGGGACCAACGTCTCCGGATGGGAGCGCACCGAGATCGCTCGCCTCACTGGCCGCGCCCGGGAGCTCGCCGCGCGCCGATCGCTGGGCAACCCCGGGCTGCGCTCCCTGCGCCAGGCACGGGCCTTCCTGGATACCTACCGGGCCGAGCTAAGCCCTGAGCAATGCAGGCTGGTTGCCGAGCTCGCCGAGATCCGCGATCGCCCGTGGCGCCGTCTGGGCTATGCGCTGGCCCCGCGCGTGCACCGCAGCCGGCGGATCGACGACGCGGTGCTGCGGCTATTGATCGCGCTCGGCCGTTATTGAGACCGCCGGCGCCTGGCGCAGCGCGCGCACCAGATCCCCGTCGACCTTTGCGAGCAACCGATCGAGGAGCGCCACCTGGGCATAGACCACCAGGGTTAGCGGCAGGCTGGCAGAGCGCGGACGGCGCGCCAGCAGGATGCGGACCCGGCTCAAGAACGGCAGACTGGGCAAGGATGCCCACTCGGCCACGAGCGGTCCGTATTCCGGCCGCCGCAGGCCGGGCGCACCGCACCGCAGCGCCAGCTCGCGGGCCTGTGCGAGCGAATGCACCATGATCCGGTCGAGCTTGGCGCGGGTGCGTCCCCAGGCCATCGGATCCAGCAGCCGCCGCACCCCTCCGACCCCCACCAGATTGCCGCGATGCTGCCGGTAATCCACCGTCGGTGCGGGCAGACACGCCAGGGTCCCGCAGGCGGCGGCGCACAGCGCCACCCACCAGTCGTGCAGATAGGCCGTCTCGGGCACCGGGGTCGCCAGATCGAGCAATGCGCGGTTCATCATGACCGTGCAGCCGACCACCGAGTTCTGGGTCAGCAGGGTCGCAAGCGTCGGCGACCGTCCAAATTGCCAATAACCCTGAAAGCGGAAGAACGAGTCGGCGATCGGTTTCAGGTCCTCGTCCACCACGGCCAGGTCCGAATGGACCAGGGCCGGGACATCCGCGCCCTCCCGCGACTCGATCCGCCCCATCAGCTCCAGCCCGCGGGCCAGCTTGTCAGGGTGCCAGCGGTCGTCCTGATCGCAAAAACACGCGTAGTCGGGGCACTCCCCCAACGCAGACTCCATCAGGGCCGAGAAATTGCCGCGCACACCCAGCGGCAGAGGGTCGGCCGCGGACAGGATACGGATGCGCGAGTCCCCCTGTGCCAGCCTGTGCAGTATCCGGGGAGTGGCGTCGGTCGAGCGATCGTCCCGGATCAGCAGTCTCCAGTTTGCGTGGGTTTGGGCCTGAATACTGGCGACCTGCTCGGCCAGAAACCGGGCGCCGTTATAGGTCGCCAACAGGATATAAACGCAGACCGAGGCCGTATCCGATCCAGCGGGACAGACCCTACCGGGACCGGTGCCGATCGCCCCTTGCAGGCTCATGGACAGCGCACGCCGGCAGGCCGGGAGAGGATTGCGCTCATGGCCCGCAGTCCCCGGCAAGGATCTCCACCGCGGCCCCGGCTGCGGTCGCGTCGAAGAGTGCAACGAGATCGCAATTGCGCATGCGGATACAACCGTGCGAGCGGGGCTCGCCCATCGGCTCGCAATCCGGACAGCCGTGGATATAGATGAATCGGCGCAGGGTATCGACGCACCCCCCGCGGTTGCGCCCGGGCTCGCAACCGGTCAGCCAGAGGATGCGCGTCAGTATCCAGTCGCGCCCCGGATAGGCCGCGGCCAGCGCCTCGTCATAGATCTCCCCAGTGGGACGACGGCCGCGGAAGACCGTTCCCAGCGGACAGCCATCGCCGATGCGAAGCCTCACCCGATGAAGCCCCCGGGGGGTACAGCCGCTCCCGTTAAGCTCCCCCACCCCCAGCAGCCCCGTGGAGACGGGGTAGCGGGCAAGCGCCTGCCCCGCTTCCAGCAGCGAGAGGGTCTGCGTCCGGACATCCACGAGGATCTTCCGCTGCTCGCTCATCGCGGGGAAGTCGCTCCTTGGCTAACCGGACGCGTGGACCGACCATCGTGCGAACGGATTCCGGGCCAGGTTGGCGTTGGAGTAGCGTGGGTCGCCGGTGACATCCAGGCCGGCCCAGGGAGGGAGCTCGAATGGCTCGTCTGGGCGCCCGAGCTCGATCTCCGCCAGGACCAGACCCGCGTTGTCGCCGGCGAACCGGTCCAGATCCCAAAGATGCAAGCCCCAGCGCACCCGGTAACGGACCTTGTCGATCGCCGGGAGCACCGAGAGCTCCGCGAGCATGGTCCGGGCGTCCTCCATCGGGATGGGATACTCGTACTCTGACCGCGAGATGCCCTGCATCGGACCCTTGACGGTCATGTAGGCGCAGTCTCCCCGGATGCGCACCCGCAGCGTCAACCGCTCGGCGGTCGCCAGATAGCCTTGAAGAATGTGCGACTCATCCTCCACTGCGGTGCGCCAGGAGTCGTCCTTCACCAGAAACTTGCGCTCGATCTCGATACCCATGGATACGCCTCGAAGGGGCACTGGCACCCCGCTCCGCCCTATTCTTCCGAAAGATGCCAACGGGCTCGACCTAAGCCCGCTCGAAGACCGCCATGGATTCCACATGTGCGGTGTGTGGAAACATGTCCATGACCCCCGCGGCAGTGAGCCGATAGCCGAGCCCATGGACCAGCCGATCCGCATCCCGGGCCAGGGTGCTCGGGTAGCAGGAGACATAGACCAGCCTGCGCACCCCCAATCGCGGAAGCCAGTCCAGGACCTCGAGCGCCCCCGTGCGGGGCGGGTCCAGCAACGCCTTGTCGAAGCGCTCCTTGATCCAGGACTGACCGTCCAGCTCCCCGAACAAATCGGCACTGTAGAAGCGCGCGTTGGCGATCCCGTTTGACGCCGCATTCTCCGCCGCGCGCGCCACCAGACCCGCGTCGCCCTCCACACCCGTCACCTCCAGTGCGCGCCGGGCGAGCGGCAGGCTGAAGTTGCCCAGACCGCAGAAGAGGTCCAGCACCCGCTCGTGCGGCTGGGGGTCGAGCAGATCCAGTGCGCGGTCGACCATGAGCCGGTTGAGCTCCAGGTTCACCTGGGTGAAATCGGTCGGCTCGAATCCGATGGTCACCCCATGGGCGGGCAGCCCGTAGTGCAGGTCCACCCCCTGACCGGGCAATGGGCAAATGGTCTCGGGTCCGCCGGGCTGGAGATAGACATGGAATCCCAGGTCGTCCGACAGGGTCTGAAGCTCGCCCAAGTCCACCGCGCTCGGCGGCTCCATGACCCGGATCACCAGGACGGCGGGCGCCGCACCCGGGGCGCCGCCCGGGGTCTCGCCCACCGCCACCTCGATCTGGGGCACCTGGTCGCGGATGCTCAGACGCTCCACGACCGCGGCGATCTGCGCGAATCGCTCGCCCACCGCCGGGTGCAGGACCTCGCAGCGCGACAGATCGGCAAGAAACGAGGACCCCCGCTCCCTGAATCCAACCAGGGTGCGGCCCTTCTTGGCGACATAGCGGACCCCCAGCCGTGCCTTGCGCCGGTAGCCCCAGTGTCCGGCGGCGAGCGGCGGGAGCCAGGTCTCGGGGGCGACACGGCCGATGCGCTCGAAGACATCGGCCAGGGTCTCCTGCTTCATGCGGATCTGTGCCCCGGCCTCCAGGTGCTGGAGACTGCACCCGCCGCAGACCCCGAAGTGAGGACAGCGCGGCACCACGCGCTGCGGTGCTGCGCGCAGGACCTCGACCACAGTACCCTCGTCATAGCGGCGCTGAACCCGGGTATAGCGAAAGCGTACCCGCTCCCCGGGGAGTGCGCCATCGACGAACACCGCCTTGCCGTCGACATGGGCAAGACCCCGGGCCTCGTGGGTGAGTGACTCGATCTCCGCCTCGACCGGGGACTCCGGGAGCGGTTTGCGTTTCTTGGACAACTGACTTCCCCGTGACGACGGCCGAGACTAGGCCGGAAAGACCCCGGTCGAGAGATAGCGGTCGCCCCGGTCGCAGACGATGACAACGATTGTCGCACCCCTGACCTCGCTCGAGAGCTTCAGCGCCGCCGCCACAGCCCCGCCGGAAGAGACCCCGGCAAAGATCCCCTCGCGGGCCGCCAGGTCGCGTGCGGTCTGCTCGGCCAGCGCCTGGGAGACATCGATAATCCGGTCCACCCCCGAGGGGTCGTAGATGCGCGGCAGATAGGCCGCTGGCCAGCGGCGGATGCCGGGGATGCTGGAGCCGTCCTCCGGTTGGACCCCGACGATCTCAACCGCCGCACTCTGCGCCTTCAGAAACCGCCCGGCGCCCATGATGGTCCCCGTGGTCCCCATGGAGCTGACGAAGTGGGTGACCCGGCCATCCGTGTCGCGCCAGATCTCGGGGCCGGTGGTCTCGTAATGCGCGGCCGGATTGTCCGGGTTCGAGAACTGATCGAGCCTGATCCCCTCGCCGCGTGACTCCATGGCATCGGCGAGATCGATGGCCGCCTCCATGCCGCCGTCCTTGGGGGTAAGCACGATCTCCGCCCCGAAGCTGCGCATCGCCCCCCGGCGCTCGGCGCTCATATGCTCCGGCATGATCAGCACCATCCGGTAGCCCATGATGGCCGCGGCCATGGCCAGCGCAATCCCCGTGTTGCCGCTGGTCGCCTCGATCAGGGTATCCCCGGGGCGGATCGCTCCCCGCTCCTGGGCACGCCGGATCATGTTGAGTGCCGGGCGGTCCTTGACCGATCCGGCTGGGTTGCTCCCTTCCAGCTTGGCCAGGATCAGATTGTCGGTCTCCCCGGGGAGTCTTTGAAGACGCACCAGGGGGGTGTTGCCGACGCAGGCGTCGATGGTCTGGTAATGCATTGGGTCTTGACGTGCTGGCCGGGGTTAAGCGAGGCGCGGATCGGGATCCGGGCGGACCCTGCGCTGAAGGGGGGATTGTGCACCAGCGCGGTCGGCCGACCAAGCGGCAGGCTCGGGTCCCCTGGACGCAGGTCAGGGGATACCGATAGAGTCGCGGCCAACACGACGGCGGAGAATCCACCTTGAGCGAGCCGACCCCCAAGCGTCGACTTACACCACTGCCTGCCCGCGACGAAACCGCCGCACTGGCGGCCGCCGGGGGCGACGCCGATCTGGCCCGGGAGCTGCTGTCCGCCCTGCTCGACGGACTCCCAGGGGAGCTCGCAGACCTGCGCGCAGCGATCGGGGAGCTCGACTGGCCGGGGCTCGCGGACCACGCGCACCAGATGCGCGGGGCCACCCGCTACTGCGGGGTCCCCGCGCTCGACGAGGCGGTCGAGGCACTGGAGCGGTCTGCACGCATCGGCGATCTCACCCTGATCGCCGATGCATTCGCCCTGGTGGAGGCGGAGGCGGCGCGGCTCGGCACCGAGGTCGCCTAATCCCCAGCCCGGCCGAGGCACTGCCAAGCGCCTGTGTCTCCCGGGCGCCGCCCCGCGGCGGCGCCCGACGGCACTCACCACCACCCGGCGAAGGGCAGCGCACCGGCGGGTCCGAAGGTCTGGGACCGGTCGGCCTCGCCGTTCCAGCGCAGGTTCGCATCCATATCGAAATAGAAGCGCCTCCAGCTCGGGCGATAGACGCCGATCTCGTCGTACCCGTCGCCGTTCCAGTCGCCCACCACGGGTTTGTCCCCGGGGGCGCCAAAGGTCCCGCCCAGGTCCGACGCGCTCCAGATGCCGTCCCCGTCCATGTCCAGGTAGAAGCCCGAGTAGGAGGGACGATAGACGCCCAGGTCGTCGATCCCGTCGCCGTCCCAGTCGCCGACCGCGGGCAGATCCCCGGCAACGCCGAACGGGCCCGCCGAGCGGTCGCCCGCGCTCCAGGTAGCGCTGTTGTCCATGTCCAGATAGAAGCGCCGCAGGCTCGGGCGGAAGACGCCGATCTCGTCGATGCCGTCGCCGTCCCAGTCCCCGGCGATCGGCAGATCCCCGTTGACGCCGAAAAAGACCCGGCGGTCCGCGGCGCTCCACACGTCGTTGCCGTCCATGTCCAGATAGAACCCCGAGCCCGCCGGACGGTAGGCCCCGATATTGTCCAGCCCGTCTCCGTCCCAGTCGCCGATGAGGGGCAGGTCGCTCGCCACGCCGAAGGCGGTCACCTGGGTGGAGGTACCGAGATCCAGGGAGAAGGCGTTGCTGGTCGCGGTCCTGGTGCCGACCCGGGCCTCCGCATCGGCGCGGATTTGGAGGATCAGGAGCCCTTGTCCGATGCATGCGACATACGCATAGCCCCCCGCCACCGCGACGCCGCGGGCAGACTCCGAGGTGCCGTAGCCCCCCACCCGCACCGGGGCGGCGGGGTTGCGGATGTCGATCGCCTGCAGACCCGAATCGTAGTCCGCGACATAGGCATAGTCCCCCGCCACCGCGACGCCATGGGCAAACTCCGAGGTGCCGTAGCCCCCCACCCGCACCGGCGCGGCGGGGTTGCGGATATCGATGATTTGCAGACCCGAGCCGTAGTCCGCGACATAGGCATAGCCACCCGCCACCGCGACGCCATGGGCAGACTCCGAGGTGCCGTAGCCCCCCACCCGCACCGGCGCGGCGGGGTTGCGGATGTCGATGATTTGCAGACCCGAATAGGTGTCCGCGACATAGGCATAGTCCCCCGCCACCGCGACGCCCTGGGCATACCCCGAGGTATCGTAGCCCCCCGCCCGCACCGGCGCGGCGGGGTTGGAGATATCGATGACTTGCAGCCCTGAGCCGCTGTCCGCGACATAGGCATAGCCCCCCGCGACCGCGACACCGCGGGCAATCCCCGAGGTGTCGTAGCCCCCCACCCGAACCGGGGCTGCGGGGTTGGAGATATCGATGACCTGCAGACCCGAATAGTCGTAAGCGACATAGGCATAGCCCCCCGCCACCGCAACGCCGTTGGAATTCCCCGAGGGGTCGTAGCCCCCCACCCGCACCGGCGCGGCGGGGTTGCGGATGTCGATGATTTGCAGACCCGAGCCGTAGCCCGCGACATAGGCATAGCCCCCCGCGACCGCAACGCCGTAGGCATACCCCAAGGTGTCGTAGCCCCCCACCAGCACCGGCGCGGCGGGGTTGCGGATGTCGATGATTTGCAGACCCGAGACGGAGTCCGCGACATAGGCATAGCCCCCCGCCACCGCAACGCCGTTGGAATTCCCCGAGGTGTCGTAGCCCCCCACCCGAACCGGAGCGGCGGGGTTGGAGATATCGATGACTTGCAGACCCGAGAAGGAGTTCGCGACATAGGCATAGCCCCCCGCGATCGCAACGCCGGAGGCATACCCCGAGGTGTCGTAGCCCCCCACCCGCACCGGGGCGGCGGGGTTGCGGATGTCGATGATTTGCAGACCCGAGCCGCCGTCCGCGACATAGGCATAGTCCCCCGCCACCGCGACGCCATGGGCAAACTCCGAGGTGCCGTAGCCCCCCACCCGCACCGGCGCGGCGGGGTTGCGGATATCGATGATTTGCAGACCCGAGCCGTAGTCCGCGACATAGGCATAGCCACCCGCCACCGCGACGCCATGGGCAAACTCCGAGGTGTCGTAGCCCCCCACCCGCACCGGCGCGGCGGGGTTGCGGATGTCGATCGCCTGCAGACCCGAATTGCCGTCCGCGACATAGGCATAGCCCCCCGCCACCGTAACGCCGCGGGCAGACCCCGAGGTGTCGTAGCCCCCCACCCGAACCGGGGCGGCGGGGTTGGAGATATCGATGATTTGCAGACCCGAATCGCTGTCCGCGACATAGGCATAGCCCCCCGCCACCGCGACGCCTAAGGCAGACCCCGAGGTATCGTAGCCCCCCACCCGCACCGGGGCGGCGGGGTTGGAGATATCGACGATGTCCAACCCGGTCATGCCCGCTGCGGCATAGACATAATGCCCGTCGACTGCGACGGCTTCGTAGGGTCCGCTCCCCCACTGACCTACTCTCGCTAAATCCACCGCGGCGAACGGAGGCCCCGCCAAGGAGCATAGGATCAGCGCCAGCAGCAGGCGCAGTCCGATGCCCGGGTGACGGCGCTTGCGTCGGCCGCGGTCGGCGGCACTATCCAATGCCAACTCGGTAGGCGGCCGATATGCCGCGGTCCGCCGCACCGGGGCGGGGATGGACCGCGGGGTGCCGCGGAACCGGGCGGTCGCGGCGGCGGTCGCGAGTGAACGGCGCATCGTGCATCTCCCTGTTCGGCTTCGGGGTCCAGGCTGGGGAATCGGGATCGGCCCGCCAGCGGGACCGTCAGGCCCCCGGGCCTTGCCCGGATGATAGTGCACACCGCACCGGCGGCCACCGCGTAACGCGTTTGCGGATTGACTCAAGACAGGTCTTCCGCGCAACGCGCGCGGCGCCGGGACAATTCGGGCGCCGCACTGGAACGGCGCCCGCCGGCACTCACCAGCGCCCGGCGAAGGGCAAGGCCCCGGCGGGTCCGAAGGTCTGGGACCGGTCGGCCTCTGCGTTCCAGCGCAGGTTCGCGTCCATATCGAAATAGAAGCGCCGCGCGCCCGGGCGGTAGACGCCGATCTCGTCGTACCCGTCGCCGTTCCAGTCGCCCACCACGGGTTTATCCCCGGGCGCACCGAAGGTCCCCCCCAGGTCCGACGCGCTCCAGATGCCGTCCCCGTCCATGTCCAGGTAGAAGCCCGAGTAGGAGGGACGGTAGACGCCCAGGTCGTCGATCCCGTCGCCGTCCCAGTCGCCGACCGCGGGCAGGTCCCCGGCAACGCCGAACGGACCCGCCGAGCGGTCGCCCGCGCTCCAGGTGCCGCTGTTGTCCATGTCCAGATAGAAGCGCCGCAGGCTCGGGCGGAAGACGCCGATCTCGTCGATGCCGTCGCCGTCCCAGTCCCCGGCGATCGGCAGATCCCCGTTGACGCCGAAAAAGACCCGGCGGTCCGCGGCGCTCCACACGTCGTTGCCGTCCATGTCCAGATAGAAGCCCGAGCCCACCGGTCGGTAGGCCCCGATATTGTCCAGCCCGTTTCCGTCCCAGTCGCCGACGATGGGCAGGTCGCTCGCCGCGCCGAAGGCGGTCACCTGGGTGAAGGTACCGAGATCCAGGGAGAAGGCGTTGCTGGTCGCGGTCCGGGTTCCGACCCGGGCCGCCGGGTCGGCGTCCGCATCGGCGCGGATTTGGAGGATCAGGAGCCCTTGTCCGGAGCATGCGACATACGCATAGCCCCCCGCGACCGCGACGCCGCGGGCAGACTCCGAGGTGTCGTAGCCCCCCACCCGCACCGGGGCGGCGGGGTTAGAGATATCGATGACTTGCAGCCCTGAGCCCTCGTCCGCGACATAGGCATAGCCACCCGCGACCGCGACCTCTGTGGCATACCCTGCGGTATCGTAGCCCCCCACCCGTACCGGGGCGGCGGGGTTGCGGATATCGATGATTTGCAGGCCCAAATCGCCGTCCGCGACATAGGCATAGCCCCCCGCCACCGCAACGCCGGAGGCATACCCCGACGTGTTGTAGCCCCCGACCCGAACCGGAGCGGCGGGGTTGCGGATGTCGATGATTTGCAGACCCGAATCGTAGTCCGCGACATAGGCATAGCCGCCCGCCACCGTAACGCCTATGGCCGCCCCCGAGGTGTCGTAGCCCCCCACCCATACCGGTGCGGCGGGGTTGGAAATATCGACGATCTGCAAGCCCGAGTAGGCGTCCGCGACATAGGCATAGTCCCCCGCCACCGCAACGCCGTAGGCATACCCCGAGGTGTCGTAGCCCCCCACCCGCACCGGCGCGGCGGGGTTGGAGATATCGATCGCCTGCAGACCCGCGTAGTCCGCGACATAGGCATAGCCCCCCGCCACCGCGACACCGAGGGCATACTCCGGGGTGTCGTAGCCCCCCACCCGCACCGGCGCGGCGGGGTTGCGGATGTCGATGATTTGCGCCGAGCCGTAGTCCGCGACATAGGCATAGCCCCCCGCGACCGCGACGCCGTAGGCAAACCCCGAGGTGTCGTAGCCCCCCACCCGCACCGGCGCGGCGGGGTTGGAGATATCGATGAGTTGCAGATCCGAGAAGGAGTCTGCGACATACGCATAGCCCCCCGCCACCGCCACACCCAGGGCATGCGAAGTGTCGTAGCCCCCCACCCGCACCGGCGCGGCGGGGTCGCGGATATCGATGATGTGCAGACCCGAGCCCTCGTCCGCGACATAGGCATAGCCCCCCGCGACCGCGACGCCGTAGGCAAACCCCGAGGTGTCGTAGCCCCCCACCCGCACCGGCGCGGCGGGGTTGCGGATGTCGATCGCCTGCAGACCCGAATAGCTATCCGCGACATAGGCATAGCCCCCCGCCACCGCAACGCCGTAGGCAGACCCCGAGGTGTCGTAGCCCCCCACCCGCACCGGCGCGGCGGGGTTGCGGATGTCGATGACCTGCAGCCCAGAGGCGCCGTCCGCGACATAGGCATAGTCCCCCGCCACCGCAACGCCTTCGGCATACCCCGAGGTGTCGTAGCCCCCCACCCGCACCGGCGCGGCGGGGTTGCGGATGTCGATGATTTGCAGACCCGAATGGTGGTCCGCGACATAGGCATAGCCCCCCGCCACCGCAACGCCGTAGGCATCCCCCGAGGTGTCGTAGCCCCCCACCCGCACCGGCGCGGCGGGGTTGCGGATATCGATGACCTGCAGGCCCCAATTGCCGTCCGCGACATAGGCATAGCCCCCCGCCACCGCAACGCCGTAGGCATATCCCGAAGTGTCGTAGCCGCCCACCCGCACCGGCGCGGCGGGATTGGAGATATCGACGATGTCCAACCCGGTCATGGTCGCTGCGGCATAGACATAATGCCCGTCGACTGCGACGGCTCGGTAGGGTCCGCCCCCCCACTGACCTACTCTCGCTAAATCCACCGCGGCGAACGGAGGTCCCGCCAAGGAGCATAGGATCAGCGCCAGCAGCAGGCGCAGTCCGATGCCCGGGTGACGGCGCTTGCGTCGGCCGCGGTCGGCGGCACTATCCAATGCCAACTCGGTAGGCGGCCGATATGCCGCGGTCCGCCGCACCGGGGCGGGGATGGGCCGCGGGGTGCCGCGGAACCGGGCGGTCGCGGCGGCGGTCGCGAGTGAACGGAGCATCGTGCATCTCCCTGTTCGGCTTCGGGGTCCAGGCTGGGGAATCGGGATCGGCCCGCCAGCGGGACCGTCAGGCCCCCGGGCCTTGCCCGGATGATAGTGCACACCGCACCGGCGGCCACCGCGTAACGCGTTTGCGGATTGACTCAAGACAGGTCTTCCGCGCAACGCGCGCGGCGCCGGGACAATTCGGGCGCCGCACTGGAACGGCGCCCGCCGGCACTCACCAGCGCCCGGCGAAGGGCAAGGCCCCGGCGGGTCCGAAGGTCTGGGACCGGTCGGCCTCTGCGTTCCAGCGCAGGTTCGCGTCCATATCGAAATAGAAGCGCCGCGCGCCCGGGCGGTAGACGCCGATCTCGTCGTACCCGTCGCCGTTCCAGTCGCCCACCACGGGTTTATCCCCGGGCGCACCGAAGGTCCCCCCCAGGTCCGACGCGCTCCAGATGCCGTCCCCGTCCATGTCCAGGTAGAAGCCCGAGTAGGAGGGACGGTAGACGCCCAGGTCGTCGATCCCGTCGCCGTCCCAGTCGCCGACCGCGGGCAGGTCCCCGGCAACGCCGAACGGACCCGCCGAGCGGTCGCCCGCGCTCCAGGTGCCGCTGTTGTCCATGTCCAGATAGAAGCGCCGCAGGCTCGGGCGGAAGACGCCGATCTCGTCGATTCCGTCTCCGTCCCAGTCCCCGGCGATCGGCAGATCCCCGTTGACGCCGAAAAAGACCCGGCGGTCCGCGGCGCTCCAGACGTCGTTGCCGTCCATGTCCAGATAGAAGCCGGAGCCCACCGGTCGGTAGACGCCGATGTTGTCCAACCCGTCGCCGTCCCAGTCGCCGACGACTGGGAGGTCGCTCGCCACGCCGAAGGCGGTCACCTGGGTGGAGGTGCCGAGATCCAGGGAGAAGGCGTTGCTGGTCGCGGTCCGGGTTCCGACCCGGGCCGCCTCGGCGCGGATTTGGAGGATCAGGAGCCCGTAACCGGAGCATGCGACATAGGCATAGCCCTCCGCCACCGCGACGCCCATGGCCGCCCCCGAGGTGTCGTAGCCCCCGACCCGCACCGGGGCGGCGGGGTTGGAGATATCGATGACTTGCAGACCCGATAAGTAGTCCGCGACATAGGCATAGTCCCCCGCCACCGTAACGCCGTAGGCAGGCCCGGAGGTGTCGTAGCGCCCCACCCGAACCGGCGCGGCGGGGTTGCGGATGTCGATGATTTGCAGACCCGGATCGTGGTCCGCGACATAGGCATAGCCCCCCGCGACCGCAACGCCGGAGGCATACCCCGAGGTGTCGTAGCCCCCCACCCGCACCGGCGCGGCGGGGTTGCGGATGTCGATGATTTGCAGACCCGAGCCGTAGTCCGCGACATAGGCATAGTCCCCCGCGACCGCAACGCCGTAGGCATCCCCCGAGGTGTCGTAGCCCCCCACCCGCACCGGGGCGGCGGGGTTGCGGATGTCGATCACCTGCAGACCCGAATTGCCGTCCGCGACATAGGCATAGCCCCCCGCCACCGCGACGCCGAGGGCATACCCCGAGGTATCGTAGCCCCCCACCCGGACCGGCGCGGCGGGGTTGGAAATATCGACGATCTGCAAGCCCGAGTAGGCGTCCGCGACATAGGCATAGTCCCCCGCCACCGCAACGCCGTAGGCATCCCCCGAGGTGTCGTAGCCCCCCACCCGCACCGGGGCGGCGGGGTTGCGGATGTCGATCACCTGCAGACCCGAATTGCCGTCCGCGACATAGGCATAGCCCCCCGCCACCGCGACGCCGAGGGCACCCCCCGGGGTGGTGTCGTAGCCGCCGACCCGCACCGGGGCGGCGGGGTTGGAGATATCGATGACTTGCAGACCCGAGAAGTAGTCCGCGACATAGGCATAGCCCCCCGCCACCGTAACGCCGCGGGCAGACCCCGAAGTGTCGACGCCCCCCACCCGCACCGGCGCGGCGGGGTTGCGGATATCGATGACCTGCAGGCCCCAATCGCCGTCCGCGACATAGGCATAGCCCCCCGCCACCGCAACGCCGTAGGCATACCCCGACGTGTCGTAGCCCCCCACCCGCACCGGGGCGGCGGGGTTGCGGATGTCGACGACCTGCAGGCCCGAATAGCCGCCCGCGACATAGGCATAGTCCCCCGCCACCGCAACGCCGGCGGCATCCCCCGAGGTGTCGTAGCCCCCCACCCGCACCGGCGCGGCGGGGTTGCGGATGTCGATGACTTGCAGACCCGAGCCGTAGCCCGCGACATAGGCATAGCCCCCCGCGACCGCAACGCCGTGGGCATACCCCGACGTGTTGTAGCCCCCGACCCGAACCGGAGCGGCGGGGTTGCGGATGTCGATGATTTGCAGACCCGAATCGTAGTCCGCGACATAGGCATAGCCCCCCGCCACCGCAACGCCGTAGGCATACCCCGAGGTGTCGTAGCCCCCCACCCACACCGGCGCGGCGGGGTTGCGGATGTCGATGATTTGCAGACCCGAGCCGTAGTCCGCGACATAGGCATAGCCCCCCGCCACCGCAACGCCTTCGGCAGACCCCAAGGTGTCGTAGTCCCCCACCCGCACCGGGGCGGCGGGATTGGAGATATCGACGATGTCCAACCCGGTGCCGCCCGCTGCGGCATAGACATAATGCCCGTCGACTGCGACGGCCCCGTAGGGTCCGCTCCCCCACTGACCTACTCTCGCTAAATCCACCGCGGCGAACGGAGGCCCCGCCAAGGAGCATAGGATCAGCGCCAGCAGCAGGCGCAGCCCGATGCCCGGGTGACGGCGCTTGCGTCGGCCGCGGTCGGCGGCACTATCCAATGCCAACTCGGTAGGCGGCCGATATGCCGCGGTCCGCCGCACCGGGGCGGGGATGGGCCGCGGGGTGCCGCGGAACCGGGCGGTCGCGGCGGCGGTCGCGAGTGAACGGCGCATCGTGCATCTCCCTGTTCGGCTTCGAGGTCCAGGCTGGGGAATCGGGATCGGCCCGCCAGCGGGACCGTCAGGCCCCCGGGCCTTGCCCGGATGATAGTGCACACCGCACCGGCGGCCACCGCGCAACGCGTTTGCGGATTGACTCAAGACAGGTCTTCCGCGCGGCACGCGCGGCTGCCGGCGGGCATGGCTCCGATACGGCAGCCATGCCGCCGGGACTCACCAGCGCCCGGCGAAAGGCAGCGCCCCGTTAGGCCCGAAGGTCTGGGACCGGTCGGCCTCTGCGTTCCAGCGCAGATTCGCATCGAAGTCGAAATAGAAGCGCCGCACGCCCGGGCGGTAGACGCCGATCTCGTCGTATCCGTCGCCGTTCCAGTCGCCGACGAGGCCCTTGTCCCCCGGCGCGCCGAAGGTCCCGCGCAGGTCGGGACCGCTCCAGATGCCGTTGCCGTCCATGTCCAGATAGAACCCCGAGTTGGACGGACGGTAGACGCCCAGGTCGTCGATGCCGTCGCCGTCCCAGTCGCCGACCGCGGGCAGGTCCCCGGCCGCGCCCAGCGGTCCCGCGGAGCGGTCGCCCGGGGTCCAGGTGCCGCTGTTGTCCATGTCCAGATAGAAGCGCCGCAGGCTCGGGCGGAAGACGCCGATCTCGTCGCTCCCGTCGCCGTCCCAGTCCCCGGCGATCGGCAGATCCCCGTTGACGCCGAAGAAGGCCCTGCGGTCCGGGGCGCTCCAGACGTCGTTGCCGTCCATGTCCAGATAGAAGCCCGAGCCCACCGGTCGGTAGACGCCGATGTTGTCGAGCCCGTCTCCGTCCCAGTCTCCGACGATGGGGAGGTCGCTCGCCGCGCCGAAGGCGGTCACCTGGGTGGAGGTGCCGAGATCCAGAGAGAAGGCGCTGCTGGTCGCGGTCCTGGTGCCGACCCGCGCCGCCGGCACGACGGACGGGTTCAGCGGATCGGGGTCGATCGAATCGGCGAAGCCGTCGCCGTCGTCGTCGGTGTCGGCGACGTTGCCGATGCCGTCGGTGTCGGTCTGCTCGGCCGGGTCGAGCGGGAAGGCGTCCTCTGAATCCAAGGTCCCGTCGTTGTCGTCGTCGGCGTCGCAGGCGTCGCCCTCCCCGTCGACGAACGCATCCTCTTGCAGCGGGTTCGCCACGGCCGGGCAGTTATCATCGGGGTCAGGGATGCCGTCGCCGTCGGTATCGGCAATCGCGCCCTGGATTCGCAGGATCGCGAGTCTGCCGCCATAGTCGGCAACATAGGCATAGCCACCCGCAACCGCGACACCGACGACATTCCCCGAGGTATCGTAGCCTCCCGCCAGTACCGGGACGGCAGGGTTACCGACATCGATCATCAGCAAACCCGATTCGCCGCCCGCGACATAGGCATAGCCCCCCGCGACCGCGACCCCTGTCCCCCGAGATAAGGAACCCGTCCAGATGTCGTAGTTTCCTACCCCAACCGGAATGTTGGGGTTGCTCACATCGATCACCCCCAAGCTCCGGGCATCGGCCACATAGGCATAGTCTCCGGAGACCGCGACGCCGTAGGTCGTGCCCCAGATGACGCAGTTGAAGTCGACGTCGAAGTCGCAGAGACTTCCCCCACCATGCTGGCCGGACGGGTTATGGACGTCGATCACTAAGAGGCGCGCCTCTTCGCCATATTTATCAATGCTCTCGGCGAAATAGGCGTAGCCTCCCGCAACCGCGACGCCGCTGGCACTGCCCCAGGTGTCGTAGGCGCCAACCCATGTCGGGGCGGCGGGGTTAGAGATATCGATGACCTGCAAGCCCGACTCTCCGGCCGCGACATAGGCATAGTCCCCCGCGATCGCGACTGCGTAGGCAGGCCCGGCGGTAATGTAGCCCCCCACCCTGTCCGGGGCGGCGGGGTTGCTCACATCGATCACCTGCAGACCCTGGTAGGCATCCGCCACATAGGCATAGTCACCCGAGACAGCGACGCCCATGGCATACCCCAGGGTATCGTAGCCCCCCACCCGGACCGGGGCGGAGGGGTTCCCGATATCGATCGCCTGCAGGCCCGAATCGCCGTCAGCGACATAGGCATAGTCCCCCGCGACCGCGACGCCGACAGCATACCCCGAGGCGTCGTACCCCCCCGCCCGCACGATGGCATCGGGGTGGCCGATATCGTCGATAACCCGCAGACCCGAATAGCCCCCAGCGACATAGATATGGCCCCCAGCAACCGCGACGCCGTTGGCGTACCCCGAGATGTCCTGACCCCCCGCCCTGACGGGAGCGGCGGGGTTGGAGATATCGATCGCCAGCAGCCCCGCGGTTTCGGCAGCGACATAGGCATAGTTCCCGGCGACCGCGACGCCGTGGGCAAACCCCGAGGTCTCGTATCCCCCTACCCGCACCGGGGCCGCGGGGTTACCGATATCTATAATTTGCAGGCTAAAGGCAGGGGAGTTGCCAGACCAATCCCAGACTACGGCATAGGCATAGCTTCCCGCGACCGCCACACTCTGGATATACCCCGTGGTGCCATAGCCTCCCACCCGCACCGGGGCGGCGGGGTTGGAGATATCGATTACCTGCAGCCCTGCGTCGTCCTCCGCAACATAGGCGTAGTCCCCCGCGACCGCGACGGCGTTGGTATACCCTGCGGTTTCGTAGCCCCCTACCCGCACCGGGGCGGCGGGGTTGGAGATATCGATGACCTGCAACCCTGCGTCGTAGTCCGCGACATAGACATAGTCCCCCGCAACCGCCACACCCTGGGCAGACCCCGAGGTGTCATAGCCCCCCACCAGCACCGGGTCGGCTGGGTTGGAGATATCGATCACCTGCAGCCCTGCGTCGTCTGCCGCGACATAGGCATAGCCGCCCGCAACCGCCAAGTCCCCGGCATACCCCGAGGTTCCGTAGCCCCCGACCAGCACCGGCGCGGCCGGGTTGCGGATGTCGATGACCTGCAGACCCGAGGCCCAGTCCGCAACATAGGCATAGCCCCCCGCGACAGCCACACCCTGGGCAGACCCCGGGGTTGCGCAGGCGCCGACCACCCGTGCCGGGACTGCGGGGTTGGAGATGTCGATCGCCTGCAAACCCGAGCCACCGTCTGCGACATAGGCATAGTCCCCCGAGACCGCGACGCCGATTGCAGCACCCGATGTATCGTAGCCCCCCACCCGCAAGGGGGCGGCAGGATTGGAGATATTCAGGATTTGTAACCCTGTGTCGTAATCCGCGACATAGGCATAGTCACCCGCGACGGCCACACCCCAGGCATTCCCCGAGGTCTCGTAGCCCCCCACCCGCACCGGGGAGGCGGGGTTGGAGATATCGACGACTTGCAGCCCGAAGCCGCCATCCGCGACATAGGCATACTCCCCCGCGACCGCGACACCGTAGGCGGACCCCCACGTGTCGTAGCCGCCCACCCGGACCGGCGCGGCGGGGTTGGAAATATCGACGATCTGCAAGCCCGAGTAGTCGTCCGCGACATAGGCATAGCCCCCCGCAACGGCAACGCCGCGGGCATACGCCGTGGTGTCGTAGCCCCCCACCCGCACCGGTGCGGCGGGGTTGGAGATATCGACGATCTGCAAGCCCGAGTAGGCGTCCGCGACATAGGCATAGCCCCCCGCGACCGCGACGCCGACGGCAGATCCCGAGGTATCGTAGCCACCCACCCGCACCGGTGCGGCGGGGTTGGAGATATCGACGATCTGCAAGCCTGCGTCTTCGTCCGCGAGATAGGCATAGCCGCCCGAGACCGCCACACCCCGGGCTGTCCCAGAGGTGTCGCAGCCGCCCACCCGCACCGGGGCGGCGGGGTTTGAGATATCGATGATATCCAACCCGGTGATGCCCGCTACCGCATAGGCATAGTGCCCATCGACGGCGACGGCGTAGTAGAACCCGCTGCCCCACTGCCCCACCTTAACCAGATCGACCGCGGCGAACAGAGGCCCCGCCACGCAGCATAGGGTCAGCGCCAGCAGCCGCCCGATGACTTGGAGGCAGAACGGGCGTCGGCCGCGGGCGGCGGCACTGCCCGATGCCGATTCGGCAGGCGGCCGATATGCCGCGGTGCGCCGCACTGGGGCGGAATCGGCGGCAGAGATGGGCCGTTGGACACGGCGGGTCGGGGCAGCGGCTGTTCCTGGGGAATCGTGCATCATGCCTCTCGCTCGGCTTTGGCGTTCGCGCCCGAAAATCGACAGCAGGACCGCGGGCGTTGTTGGTGCTTCAGTACACGCGATTGCGGGGCGACCGCGTACCGCGTTCTAGGATCGATCCAGGTCAGGTCTTCCGCGCGGCAAGCGCGGCTGCCGTTGGGCATGGCTCCGATACGGCAGCCATGCCGCCGGGACTCACCAGCGCCCGGCGAAGGGCAGCGCCCCGTTGGGCCCGAATGTCTGGGACCGGTCCGCCTCTGCGTTCCAGCGCAGGTTCGCGTCCATATCGAAATAGAAGCGCCGCACGCCCGGGCGGTAGACGCCGATCTCGTCGTACCCGTCGCCGTTCCAGTCTCCGACGAGACCCTTGTCCCCGGGCGCGCCGAAGGTCCCGCGCAGGTCGGGGCCGCTCCAGATGCCGTTGCCGTCCATGTCCAGATAGAAGCCCGAGTTGGAGGGCCGGTAGACGCCCAGGTCGTCGATGCCGTCGCCGTCCCAGTCGCCGACGGCAGGCAGGTCCCCGGCCGCGCCCAGCGGTCCCGCGGAGCGGTCGCCGGGGGTCCAGGTGCCGCTGTTGTCCAGGTCCAGATAGAAGCGCCGCAGGCTCGGGCGGAAGACGCCGATCTCGTCCATGCCGTCGCCGTCCCAGTCCCCAGCGATCGGCAGGTCCCCGTTGACGCCGAAGAAGGCCCGGCGGTCCGGGGCGCTCCAGACGTCGTTGCCGTCCATGTCCAGATAGAAACCCGAGCCTACGGGACGATAGGCGCCGATGTTGTCGAGCCCGTCTCCGTCCCAGTCTCCGACGATGGGGAGGTCGCTCGCCACGCCGAAGGCGGTCACCTGGGTGGAGGTGCCGAGGTCCAGCGAGAAGGCGGCGGTCGCTGCGCTGCGGGTTCCGACCCGGGCCGCCGGGACCACGGCCGGGCTCAGCGGATCGGGGTCGATGCTGTCCGGGAATCCGTCGCCGTCGTCGTCCGTGTCGGCGACGTTGCCGATGCCGTCGCCGTCGGTGTCCGTTTGCTCGGCCGGGTCGAGCGGGAAGGCGTCTTCCGTATCGGGGGTCCCGTCGTTGTCGTCGTCGGCGTCGCAGGCGTCGCCCTCCCCGTCAACGAACGCATCCTCTTGCAGCGGGTTCGCCACGGCCGGACAGTTGTCATCGGGGTCCGGGATGCCGTCGGCGTCGGTATCGGCAATCGCGCCCTGGATTCGCAGGATCGCGAGTCCGCCGTCATAGTCGGCAACATAGGCATAGCCCCCCGCGACCGAGACGTCGACGGCAGAGCCCAGGGTGTCGTAGCCCCCCGTCTGCGCCGGGGCGGCGGGGCTGCTCACATCGATGGCCTTCAGGCCCGTGCCGCCGTCGGCGAGATAGGCATAGCCCCCCGCGACCGCGACGCCCTTGCCAGAGCCCGCGGTGAAATAGCCCCCCACCCGTGCCGGTGAAGCGGGGTTGCTCAGATCGATGATCTGCAGGCCGGACAACCCGTCCGCAACATAGGCATAGCCTCCGAGGACCGCGATGCCCAAGGCCCAGTCCTCGGTGTGGTAACCCCCGACCCGCACCGGCGCTGCGGGGTTGGAGATATCGATGACTTGCAGCCCTGAGCCGCCGTCCGCGACATAGGCATAGCCCCCCGCAACCGCGACGCTGTTGGCATCGCCCGAGGTGTCGTAGCCCCCCACCCGCAGCGGGGCTGCGGGGTTAGAGATGTCGATGACATGCAGACCCGAGCCGTAGTCCGCGACATAGGCATAGCCACCCGAGACCGCGACGCCGACAGCAGACCCCGAGGTGTCGTAGCCCCCGACCCGCACCGGGGCGGCGGGGTTGGAGATATCGATGACTTGCAGCCCTGAGCCGCCGTCCGCGACATAGGCATAGCCCCCCGCGACCGCGACGCTGTTGGCATCGCCCGAGGTCTCGTAGCCCCCCTCCCGCACCGGCGCGGCAGGGTTGCCGATGTCGATGACATGCAGACCCGAGGTCCAGTCCGCAACATAGGCATAGCCCCCCGACACCGCGACCCCGGCGACCTCGTCCGGGGTGTCGTAGCCGCCCACCCGCACGGGTGCGGCGGGGTTGCTCACAGCGATCGACTGCAGGCCAGATAAGCGATCGGCGATATAGGCATAGCCCCCCGCGACCGCGACGCCCTCGGCCCGACCCGGGGTGTCGTACCCCCCTACCCGGACCGGAAGGGCGGGGTTAGAGATACCGATGATTTGCAGGCCCGAGTCGTAGTCCGCGAGATAGGCGTAGCCCCCAGCCACAGCGACGCCGTAGGCAGAGCCCGAGGTGTCGTAGCCCCCGGCGCGCACCGGGGCGGCAGGGTTGCCGATGTCGATGACCTGCAGCCCAGAGCCGGAGTCCGCGACATAGGCATAGTCGCCCGCGACCGCAACGCCGAATGCCCGTCCCGAGGTGTCGTAGCCCCCCACCCGGACCGGCGCGGCGGGGTTGCCGATGTCGATAACCTGCAATCCAGAGCCGTCGTCCGCGACATAGGCATAAGTCCCCGCGACCGCGACACCGCGGGCAGACCCCGAAGTATCGTAGCCTCCCACCCGCACCGGCGCGGCGGGGTTGGAAATATCGATGACTTGCATGCCTGCACCGAAACTCTGCAACGTAGGCATAGCCCCCCGCGACCGCGACGCCGAAGGCATACCCCGCACAGCCGCCGACACGCACCGGGGCGGCGGGATTGGAGATATCGATGACCTGTAACCCTGCGTTGCCGTCCGCGACATAGGCATAGCCCCCCGCGACCGCCACGCCGAAGGCAGACCCCGAGGTGTCGAAGCCCCCCACCCGCACCGGTGCGGCGGGGTTGGAGATATCGACGATGTCCAATCCGGTCGATTGCGCTACCGCAAAGGCGTAGTGCCCGTCGACGGCAAGGGCCGAGTAGGGTCCGCTCCCCCACTGCCCGACCTTAACCAGATCCACCGCGGCGAACGGGTGCCCCGCCACGCAGAAAAGGGTCAGCGCCAGCAGCAGGCGCACTCCAATGCCCCGGAGACGGCGCTTGCGTCGGCCGCGGCCAGCGGCACTACCCGATGCCGATTCGATAGGCGGCCGATACGCCGCGTTGCTCTGCACTGGGGCGGGAATGGGCCGCTGGGCGCGGCGAGTCGGGGCAGCGGCGGTTGCGGCAGAACCGTGCATCGTGCGTCTCGCTCGGTCGGCTTTGGGGGTCGGACCCGTGAATCTGCAGCAAGACCGCGGGCGTTGGTCGAATGCGTCGTGCGCGGGGCCGCGGGGGCGACCGTGTACCGCGCTTTCGGGTCCATCCGGGACATGCCTTCCGCGCGGCTGCAGACGGGCGTGGCTCCGATACGGAAGCCACGCCCGCCGGCACTCACCAACGCCCGGCGAAGGGCAGCGCCCCAGCGGGCCCGAAGGTCTGGGACCGGTCGGCCTCGCCGTTCCAGCGCAGGTTCGCATCCACGTCGAAATAGAAGCGCCGCACGCTCGGGCGGTAGACGCCGACCTCGTCGTATCCGTCGCCGTTCCAGTCGCCGACGAGGCCCTTGTCCCCGGGCGCGCCGAAGGTCCCGCGCAGGTCGGGGCCGCTCCAGATGCCGTTGCCGTCCATGTCCAGATAGAAGCCGGAGTTGGACGGACGGTAGACGCCCAGGTCGTCGATGCCGTTGCCGTCCCAGTCGCCGACGGCGGGCAGATCCCCGGCCGCGCCCAGCGGTCCCGCGGAGCGGTCGCCGGGGGTCCAGGTGCCGCTGTTGTCCATGTCCAGATAGAAGCGCCGCAGGCTCGGGCGGAAAACGCCGATCTCGTCGATCCCGTCGCCGTCCCAATCCCCGGCGATCGGAAGATCCCCGTTGACGCCGAAGAAGGCCCTACGGTCCGGGGCGCTCCAGACGTCGTTGCCGTCCATGTCCAGATAGAAGCCCGAGCCGACCGGTCGGTAGATGCCGATGTTGTCCAGTCCGTCTCCGTCCCAGTCGCCGACGACGGGCAGGTCGCTCGCGACGCCGAAGACGGTCACCTGGGTGGAGGTACCGAGGTCCAGGGTGAAGGCTGCGTTGGTGGCGCTACGGGTGCCGACCCGCGCCACTGGGATACTCCCCGGGTCCAGCGGGTCTGGGTCGATCGAGTCGGCATAACCGTCGCCGTCGTCGTCGGTATCCGCTTTGTTGCCGATTCCGTCTCCGTCGGTGTCGGTCTGCTCGGCCGGGTCGAGCGGGAAGGCGTCCTGCGCATCGGACGTCCCGTCGTTGTCGTCGTCGGCGTCGCACAGGTCTCCCAGTGCGTCCCCCTCGTGGTTCGCCTGGTCGGTATTGGCCAGCAGCGGGCAGTTGTCGTCGGGGTCCGAGATGCCGTCGTTGTCGTCGTCCGGATCGCAGGCATCGCCCCAGCCATCGGCGTCCAGATCCGCCTGTGTCGAATTCGCATCGAATACGCAATTGTCGGCGGTATTGACCCGACCGTCGGCATCGGTATCCACGCTATTGGAGCAGGGAGCGCTCCGGTAGCTCAGCGTGTAGCGCGGGTCCATATTGCTCGGGTAAATGGTATCGATCGAGACGACATAGATACCGGCCGACCATGGAGAGGCATTGCACCGCTCGGCTCGCAAGGCCGCAGTGTATACGCCAGAACGACCCCGAGCCGCACCGGCATTGGAGACAAACTGCGCTCCGCGCCAAGCGGTCAGGTAATGGTATTGGGATGCCCTGGTCTCCAGCCGCACCGCTGAGGTCTGGCCAAGCGTGAAGGTCACCCAATCCTGATCGGCTTGGCCCGCACGATAGAAGGTCCGGGACTGGACATCTCCGGAGACGATCGGCCTGGCGCTGCCTTGTGCATCGTCCGGCTCATAGGCATCCGGACCCCTGCGGTACAGGACTGCATCGATGTGTGGAGTATCCTGGCCCGAGACGACGACGACATCGTTGCCGCGGGTATTGGTTGCCCGATCGCTCCAACATTCTTCGACGTACTCGTTGTTAGACCAGGGATAAAAGCAGACCTGATAGGTCCCTTCGGACAGACCGCCGACCCGGTAGGTGCCATCGGACGCAGTCTGCGCTCCCTTTGCACCGCGAAAATATCCGCTGCTGCCGGTATCGACCCAGAGACCGACGCTGACCTGTATATTGGCGAGCGGAGCGCCGGCGTTGCCCGTCACGCGTCCGGAAATGCTTCCCGGGCGCTTCACGATCGCGTCGATACCAGTGGTCCTCTGGCCGGCGACAATGTGGACGGTATCGGGTTGTCCGAACGATAGGTCGGGCCTTCCGCTGTAGCACTGCGAGGCATAGAGTGGCCCGCCAGTCGCTGCGTCCCAAGCGGAAAAGAAACAGACCGCATAGTCTCCACCCGCAAGCCCGCCGAGCTCGTAGTCGCCGTTGGAGTCCGTCTCTACGCCGGCAACCTGACGCCAGCCCACGATGCCCGGCTGCTGGATCACTGGCGAGAACACGCTTGCGAAGACGCCACTCACGCCCGCACCCTGCGCATCGGTCACCCGCCCGGCCACACGACCCAGGGGGGTCAATTGTCCGTCGATCAGGCTCCTGGTCTGACCCGCGATCACGGCCACATCCGTCGCCGAATCGATGTTTGCAGCATTGGAATAACACTGCTGCCGGTGATACTTGGAGTAGAAGCAGACCCGATAGGTCCCGGTGCCGACACGCAGATCGTAATGCCCGTTGGCATCGGTGGTCTCCCAGGCTGCCTCCTGCCAGGACGACTGGAATGGGTCCCAGATCCAGGCCCAGACGCCGATCCCGGACAAGGCCCCGCCGCCAACCTGGGTCAGGGTGCCGGCGATGTGGCCTGCCGCGGACAGGCTGGCGTTCAGAACCGTATCGCGCAAGACCCCGTCATGGCAGTCGGTGACATAATTCGGCTTGGAGAAACAGACTCTAAAGCTTGCGTTAGAGAGACCGCCAACGTCATAGGTGCCGTCTGCGCCGGTCGAGACGGTCTGGCTCTCGGCCCAATAGCCGACGATCTCGGGGTCGTCCTGCCAGAGCCCCAGGGTCACAGTGACCCCGTTCAGTGGGGTTCCCGCCGTGTCGGTGACACGACCCGTGAGGTGGCGCTCCGCCAGAACGGCATTGACGCCGCTGCGGGTCGCATGCGCGGTCACCGCCAGATCGGCGGCGTGGGCCAGATCGGGGGCGTTATCGAAGCACTCGGACAGATAGTGATCGCTCGGGTCACCGCCGAAGCAGACCCGATAGGTCGCCGCGGGCAGACCGGCGAATGCGTAGTCGCCCAGGGCATCCGTCCAGACCGTACGCACCCGCTGCCAATCGCCGGTGCCGGACTGACGCGCATAGGCTGCGACGCCGGTCTGCGGGATCGGGTCTCCGTTCAATGCAGTTACGCGACCGGCGATGCCGCCGCCGTCTGCGGACAAGGGGGTCAATGCGGTAAATGTGTCGCGCCGGTCACCCGCCGCATAGACCTGGGAGCCGACCGCAAGCACTGATCCGCGCCCGGCCAGCCCGGCGATACCGTCTTCCCCGTTCAGATAGCCATGCGCGAAGGTCAGTGCCCCGGTGGAGACATCCCGGGCAAAGGCCGCCAGCGAGCCCTCGCCCCTAACATAGAGCGCAGCGCCATCCGGGGCGATCGCCACCGCGCCGGCCCGGTACAGCCCCTCGACCCCCGCATCGCCGTTGACCGTCTGCGACGGCAGGCTCAGAGCGCCAGTGCCGGTATTGCGCTGCCAGGCGGTCAGGGCGCTGGACCAAGGGCTGGCGACATAAGCCTGAGCGCCGTTGGCGCCTATAACGATCGCCTGCGGCTCGACGAGACCGATGCCTTCCCCGATGCCTTGGACATAGGGTCGGCTAAAGGTCAGTCGGCCGGTGCTCGAATTCCTGGAGAAGACTGCGATGGCGTCCGACCATGCGCTGGCCGCATAGAGCCAGAGACCGTCTGGGCTGATCGCCAGGGCACGCGGCCCACCCAGATGGCTGGCACCGGCGATGCCGTTGGTCTGCACCTCGAGCTGGGTCAGTGCACCGGTCGTCGCGTTTCGCGACAGCACCGCGATCGAGTCGCGCCAATAGGACGCCGCGTAGACCTGAGCCCCATTTGAACTGACCGCGATGGCAGAGATCTCGCCCCTGGGCAGCAGCGCCGAAAAGCTTAAGGCACCGGACACCGTATTGCGCGCAAAGACCAGCAGACCGCGGGAGGTTCCCGCATAGACCTGGGCGCCGTCCGGAGCCATGGCCAAGGTCCGCCCGTCGAAGAGTCCCGAGATTCCACCCTGGCCGTCCGCATAGGTACCGGCCAGACTCGGAAGGCCGCTTGCGGTGTCGCGCCGATAATGGCTTAGGGTGTCTTGGCCAAGGACATACAGATCGCTGCCCGCGGGGGCGGCGACCGCCGCCTGGGCATCGAAAAGCGCATCCGAGTCGCGGATCGCGGTCAGTACACCAAGCTCGGGCCATACGGCCGCGTCCAGGTCCAATGGCGGCCCAGATAGCACAGCGCTCGGGCCCGCCAGGCCGGTGAGAATCAATAGCCAGACCGCGAGCAACCCGAGGCTGCGCCGCGTGCGTATAAGAATGGCAGCCGACATGAACATGCGAGTCCTCCCGTGGCCGAGCTTCAGCCTTCCCGAAACCATTCGATCGAAACGGACGCCCCGGCGTACCGGCGCGCCGAGCCCCGGAGCGCCTGTGCGGATAGGGGGCGTGCGCCTAAGGGGCGGGCGCTAAGACCTGGACCTTGACTTCGCACGCCTGCTTACCGAGCCCCTCGATGGTCGCCTTCGCCCGGATAGTGTATGCGCCGACCGGAAAGCCCTCGGGGATCTCCACCAGGCTCGTCTTGAATTGGGTCCCCGACCAGGGGAGATCCGATTCCCCCTGGCCGAGATCCGGATTGGTGTTCGGCAGGCTGGCCTCGATCTCGTCCAGCGTAAAAGGGATGGCGATCCCGGCGATCTCGGCGCGGGCGCTGAGCTTCACCTTGACTTGGCGGTCCGCCGCTTCCGGCGGTACATCGATACCGAGCCGCACGAGCATCAGGTCCCCCGGGACGAAGGTGCTGCGCACTTCCTGAGTAACCGGGTCCAGAATCTGGCAGGTCGTAGAAAAACCGGCCGCGGACGAGTAGCCCGGCAATGCCAGGGCGGAGCCGATCGCGAGGGTTGCGACGGCACTATCGACAAAACGTCTGGTCACCTTGTCAGTCCTCCTTAAGCGATAAATGGCAAATCGCGAATGGTTCTGCCGCTGACGCGGCAGCCGCCGCGAATCCGGGCCGGAGCATGGTGCGGTAAATATCCCATCCCGCTGAACGCGCAGTGGCAGCGGACGCCGGGCCGCAGGGGACGTTGGCGCAGGGCCTATGAGGGGCAAAGGGATGCAGGCGGCTGGTCCAGGGACGGGGTGGCGCGCAGCAATCCATGGAAACTCCCTAAACGCACGGACCCCGGTTGAACACAAATTGTTATAAAATCAGCCGTATGCGGCAGGCTAACAGATCGCCACGCAGCATGGATTGATCCATATCAAAAATATGGGATTAGCCTTCGATCGGGCTGCGGAAGGCGCATCGACCCGCCGGACCCTTGTTGGGGCCGCTTCTGCCCGATCGATCACGGACCGAACCCATCGACGGGGTTGCCCCGAAGCGGCGCCAGACTCTCACCACCGCCCTGCAAAGGGCAGCGCCCCGTTGGGCCCGAAGGTCTGGGACCGGTCGGCCTCGCCGTTCCAGCGCAGGTTCGCATCCACGTCGAAATAGAAGCGCCGCACGTTCGGGCGATAGACGCCGATCTCGTCGTACCCGTCGCCGTTCCAGTCGCCGACGAGGCCCTTGTCCCCGGGCGCGCCGAAGGTCCCGCGCAGGTCGGGGCCGCTCCAGATGCCGTTGCCGTCCATGTCCAGATAGAACCCGGAGTTGGACGGACGGTAGACGCCCAGGTCGTCGATGCCGTTGCCGTCCCAGTCGCCGACGGCGGGCAGATCGCCGGCCGCGCCCAGCGGTCCCGCGGAGCGGTCGCCGGGGGTCCAGGTGCCGCTGTTGTCCATGTCCAGATAGAAGCGCCGCAGGCTCGGGCGGAAGACGCCGATCTCGTCGATGCCGTCGCCGTCCCAATCCCCGGCGATCGGAAGATCCCCGTTGACGCCGAAGAAGGCCCGGCGGTCCGGGGCGCTCCAGACGTCGTTGCCGTCCATATCCAGATAGAAGCCCGAGCCGACAGGACGATAGGCGCCGATGTTGTCCAGCCCGTCTCCGTCCCAGTCTCCGACGATGGGGAGGTCGCTCGCCACGCCGAACGATGTCACCTGGGTGGAGGTGCCGAGGTCCAGCGAGAAGGCGCTGCTGGTCGCGGTCCTGGTGCCGACCCGCGCCGCCGGCACGACGGACGAGTTCAGCGGATTGGGGTCGATCGCGTCGGCGAATCCGTCGTTATCGTCGTCTGGATCGCAGGCATCGCCGTTCGGGTCCGAGTCATGATTGACTTGATCGGCGTTGCGGACAGTCGGGCAGTTATCCCGATCGTCGGGGATGCCATCGCCGTCGCTCTCCGACGCCACCAGTGCCGGAGTCGCGGCCAAGACATATCCGGCCGGCGTGGAGCTGGCACTGAAACGGATGCGCGTCGCGCCGGAAAAGCTGCCCAGGGTGCGGAAATTTGCTGTGTACAGGGTGACCGGTTCACAGCCGCCCCCTGGCCATTCGCCGTCCATGTCCGCCCAGGCGACCAGGACCGACCTGTCCGTGGTCGCGTCGTTATCCGAATCCGCGGCGTCCGTCTCCTGAGGACCCTGGGCGACCAGGGCAGTCGGGAGCACGCCCGCGAGGTCATCCAAGACCAACTGGCTGGAGTCCCAGTGGATACGCAATCCGAGCCCGGTGAGCCGATCGGCGCAGTCGGCGCTGTAGAGGACCGACACAGAGACCGCCTCGTTCGCAGCCGCGGCCCGCTCCAACGGGGTCGGCGCGATAAATTGCTCGGCCGCGCCCGCGACCGATACAGAGGCCCCGACAAGTAACCCGCTTAGAGCCGTCAGATCAAGCTTCATGTTTCTATTCCAACTTTCCCCATGGCCGGGCAATGGTCGCTAAGGAAGCGGGTTGAGCGGACAGACAGGGCGCGTGGGGCCAGACATTAGTGGATCGCAACTGGGATCGCCAGAAATCGCACAGTCCTGCGCCTGGATCTGGATCTCCTCGTATTGACGGATAAAGCTGCCGAGCGCGCTATGCCCGCTAAATCGCAGCGTATATTCTCGGGTGATGGGGCTGGCGTCGCGGTACTCGGTGTAGTGGCCGCCGCTGAACCAGACATCGCGCCGACTCTCGCCCCTGGGCATCCAGCTTCCAGTTTGACACCATCCAGGGGTAATCTCGCCGCCAATATACCACCAGCAACCGACATCGTATCCCGGATCGATCGCCTCGCACCGCATGGTCGTATCCCAAACGGCGCTCTCCTCCTCGAAGGGGTTCAAAGGATCGTCTTCTATGTCGACAGTGAGTGCGATTGAATTGCAGAACGGACCGGCAGACTGACAACAGGCCCCTCCGCCACAACATGTCTCGTTACTCAACTCGGTCCTGCTCTGGCCGACGACTTTCGGGATGAGCTTCGGTAGTCCGACGATCGGCTTGCGCTCGATCAGGGTAAACTCGTACAAGTCGTTCGGGTTACTGGACGGGTAGCCAACGATAGACGTGTCGAAGACCTCCAGACCGGCGCGGAGCTTGCCGTCCAGGCCGCCGCCAAATTCGAGCTTGGTGAATCGGTAGTCGGTATCGGTGCACATCTGTGCATCGATCCGATCGCTGAAATGGCCCTCGACCGCGGCCTCGCCGTAGAGATACGGCTCGACGATTAGCCGACCGGTAATGGCGTCATAGAAGGCGAGCTCCAGGTCGGGCACGAAGCGCAGCTCCACATAGCCGTGGCCGTCGGCCTCCCCCGAAATCTCATAGCGATGCCAGGGCTCTGCCTCTTGCAACACGCGCCATCGGCCGGCGCTGTATTCCAGGCCGGCCTCCATGCCATAGCCGATATCCAGTGTCTGGGTCAGGTCCAGGGTCGCGTCGGCATTGGCCTTGAATTGCACGTCGAGCTTGAAGCGTCCATTGATCACGATGGGCACTGTGCCGGCCCAATAGATCTTACTGAAGCGCTTATCGATCAGCCGCCTGGTCGTCTCGAACGAGGCTGCACCGAAGGCCTCGAGATTGATCTCGGTCTGGAAGGAGATCGGTCCCTCGATGGAGGCTCGGGCATAGCCAAGCCCGCCCATTCCGATCTTGGCCTCGGTGCGGATGCGCGGCTGGAAGTCGAGCAAGGTCGTGCCGCTCAGGGCGAGACCGCCGCTGGCTTCGGCGATCGTTTGCTTGCTGGGCCCAGGGAAATCGCCCCAACTGACCGCGATGTCCGTCTCGAAGCCGATTGTCTTGGTTTGGCACCAGAGGCCGAGCGCACCGGTGCAGTGTCCGTCGCGCTCCTTGGCGATGGCGACGAATTGCGCGGTGAAGGGGCGCAACGCACCGTCGACCTGGCCCTTGTTCGGGGTCCAGCTCAGGGTACCCTTTCCACGGGTATCGCTACCGGGGTTGGGCGGGGTCCACTCGGCACCGAAATTGTCCGGGGCCATACCAAATCGGGGGTGCTTGAGACCCTTGAACAGCAGCTGCGTAATTTGATACTGACCTTCGCTGCCGGATTCGATCTCAGCGCTAATGTCGATGTTCAGGGTGCTGCCGGGCTCGACACAGGCGCGTTCTGGGTAGGTGACCTCGAGCGGGTGGTCCCAGCGGCTCTTTCGCTCGCCGATGAGCCCGTCGCACGCGGTCGCGGTGGCGCTCGCCTGGGGCGTCGGCTGCGCCGCCCTTGGGCTCGGCGCGGCGGGGCGCTGCTGAACGATGGTGAGTCCGCTGTCTGGCCAAGTCGCGCGGACGGTGTCGGCACTGCGCTGGAAGATCACCCCGCGGCCCACGGAGCGTGACTGGGCGCCCGAACTGTCGGGTAGGTCGACGAGGGCGATCTCGGTGGCAAGGGAGAGGCTCCCGTAAAGCTCGTTGAGGGCCGCGGGCTCGGTGTCGACGCCGATCTGGTCGCCGTTTCGCTGCACCGCCGTGGTCCGACGCAGGAAACCCCCGCCCTCGGCCGAGACCAGGATATCGCCCACCGCCGGCGGGGCGGCGCCCTGGCCCAGCCGGTACTCGATACGGTCCGGCTCGACGTTCTGCTCGGACGCATTGTTGTCGTCCAGAGTTTGCCGCGGGGCAGCCGTCGCCTGCGGATTCGTCGCGGCGGTGGTGACCCGCAGCTCGTTGCTCCAGCTACTGTGGCCGAAGCCGTCTCTGGCCTCGACCTTCACGAAATAGGTCGTCGCGGGTACGAGGCCCACGATGATGCCCGTGGCATTGTCGATCGTCTCGGCGCGGGCGGTGTTGGCATCCGGAACGAAGTTGGCTGTCTCAGCGGCATGCAGGACATAGACGATCCGGCTACCGGGTGTGTCGTTGTCGAAGGTGGGCAGCCAGTCGAGCTGGATGCTGTCGGCGGCGAGCGAGTTGGCTTGCACCAGCGAGACCCGCGACGGGGCCTGCCCCGGGGGTGTTGCGATTCCGTCGATCCGGGCGGCGATGGCAGCGGCGTCGAGTGTGGCGCCGGGCGAGACTGCATCGGCGGTCAGCTCGCTGCCGGTGCGCCCGAGCAGATGGCGCAGGATCAGCACGCCGTCTGTGAGTGCGTCGGACTTGCCGTCGCCGTCCACATCGAGAGACTGGTGGAGACCGACGAGGTAGTCCTCGATGGTCGCAGTATCGCGCACGGCGTCCGGCCCGACTGCACCGGTAACCAGGGAGGTACCGGAGAAGCCGAACAGGTGGCGTAGGATCAACTGGCCGTCGGTCGCGGGCGAGACCGAGCCGTCGCCGTCGATGTCCAGGGGCGCGGCCGGGACTATCGCGGAAACGGCAAGCATCAGGACCGCCAAGCCAGTCCTGAGCCAAACGAGATACTGTGCAGTCATGAGCATCTGTCCCTCGCTCTTCGTTATTGCCCCTGGGCCCACCGAGCGGAGCGCGCGCGGCGGCGGGCTCGCACGCAACGGATGTCTTGCGTTGGGCGACCCATTCGGTGGCAGAATTCAACCCCGATTGACGCTCCCACGCAACGGAGCGTGACGCTCGGGTATCCGCACGAGGCATTTGGGGGGATGACGTTGTCGCGGCTGCGCTTAAGGCCAATGGGGCAATCCGGATCGCGTCCTGGCGGCGCTCGCCGGGGGCGACCCTGCCCTCAGATCCTGTGCATAGTCCTTGCCCTTGGTTGCTCGGCTGGCGCCTTGGCTGGGCCTCCGCTGCCGGCGACGACCCGCGCGCCAGCGGCCAGCGGCCTTGGGATTGCGCCGCTCGTCTTCAACGGCATCGTCACCTTCGACTGGCCCCAGGTCGGGCTCCTGTTGGATCAAGCCAGCCCAGGTGCGCCCTGGCTGCTGCGCTGCACCGCGACCCTGATCGGTCCCTCGGCCGCGCTGACCGCTGCCCATTGCGTCTGCGACTCCTCCGGATCCCTGTGTCAACCCGGCCGACGGGATGCCCCAGATCCGGATCGCCTACGCCTGCTGCTGCAAAATGGCGGTCTGCTGGAGATCGAGCATATCGCGCTGCCGTCCGGTTTCCGCTTCCCGGACCAGGATTATGCAGTGCTCGATCTGCGCGAGCAGGTGGACGGTATCGCCCCGCTGCCGTTGGCTACAGGCATTCCGCCGTCCGGTACCGCGGGCGAGATCGTCGGTTTCGGCAGCGACTCGGGCGGTGTCAGTGCACTGGGGGTTAAGCGCTCCGGGCACGTTCGGACCCTGGCGTGCGGTCCGCAGTTGAGCGACGCCGATTTCGTTTGCTGGGAGTCGGCGCCGGGCATGGAGGGTTCCAATACCTGCCTGGGGGACTCGGGCGCACCGCTGATCGTAGCGGGGGACAGCGGCAGTCCGGTGCTGGCGGGTCTGGCCTCAGGGGGCTACGGCAGCTGCGACTGGGAAGACCTGGCCTTCGATACCGCGCTCGCCCCGGTCAGCGAGTCCATTGCAGGGATGGCCAGCGAGCCACTGTCCCCGATCCCCGACGGGGAGTCGATCATGCAGGCGGCGATCGCCCAGAGCATGCTTGGCGGCACCGCGCCTGCACTGACCTTGACCATCGAGGTGCCAGCGGACGCGGCCCGCCTGACGGTCGTCGGCAACGGCGACGACGGCGGCGGCAACGGCCATGCGCTGAGGCTGCGCAGGGGCTCGCCCCCAGGTGCGGCG
The DNA here is from genome assembly GCA_963780725.1 of uncultured Gammaproteobacteria bacterium. Classification (GTDB taxonomy): domain Bacteria; phylum Pseudomonadota; class Gammaproteobacteria; order Chromatiales; family Chromatiaceae; genus Thiodictyon. The sequence goes on along the minus strand of CAWACV010000001.1, from coordinate 488,393 downwards.
GACGACGATTGTGTCTCCGATCGGCCGGGGGTCTTCGAGTCCTGCGAGGTGCGCAATCCGCTGCCCGGGATCTGGTATGCCGAATACCGTCGGACTGTCGGGCTAGGCGGGCAGGTCCAACTCTCCGCGACTGTCTATGGGGTGCGCTGCACCCTGGATCTGGATGGCGACGGGCATCTGGATGCACTCACCGACGGTCTGCTGGCGCTGCGCCATCTGTCCGGGCGCACCGGCACCGGACTGACGCAGGGCGTCCTGGGTCCGGAGGCCCGGCGCACCGCGGCGGCGGAAATCGCCGCCATGCTGGATTCGCACGCCTGTGCGCAGGACCTCGACCTGGACGGAAACGGGATGATGGATGCTTCGACCGACGGGTTGCTGTTGTTGCGCTATCTGCTCGGGTTCCGGGGAGACGCGCTGGTGAACGGCGCGGTCGGAGAAGGCGCCCTGCGCCGGACACCGGACGAGATCGGAAGCTGGATAGAGGGATTGATCCAATAGAGCATGTCTCAACGGACCCCCGGTGCGGATCGACACCCGCATCCGCGTCCCGTTGCATCGCAGGCACTCGACCAACTGACCCACATTCAGCCGACCGACCGCGGCCTCGCACCGTGCCCGTCCCGTCCCGCCCGTCACAACATCTTGGTCACCAGCTTGATCGCCGGGTCCTGCGGATCGCTGTCGATCCGGAACCCGAGCGATTTCACCAGCGCCAACATGCGTGTATTGGCGCTCAGCACCTCTCCGTCCATGATGCGGAAGCCTCGCAGACGGGCGTTCTGCATGAGCGAGCGCATGAGACGCGCCCCGATCCCCAGGTTCCGCCAGGTGTCGGATACCACGATGGCGAACTCGCACACCTCTCCGCCCGGACGGGCGATATAACGGGCCACGCCGACCTCCACCTCGTTCCCTTCGTGCTCGATGACCCCGATGAGCGCCATCTCCCGGTCGTAGTCGATCTGCGTAAAGCGCACCAGCATCTCGGGGGTGAGCTCTTTGATCGCCTGCATATAGCGGAAATATTTGGTCTGCTCGGAGAGCCCCCGGACAAACTCCTGGGTCAGATTGGCGTCCTCCGGGCGGATGGGGCGGATCACCAAGTCCTTTCCGTCGGGGAGCTGGACGCGCTCGATCAACTGGCTGGGATAGGGATGGATGGCCATGTGCCCGTAGGTCGCCTGCTGGGGCGGGCGATAGTTCACCTGGATGCGGGCATCCACTGCAATGACCTCTTTGTCGTTTCCAATCAATGGGTTAATATCCATACCGATGATCTCTGGGAGCTCGCAGACCATCTCCGAGACACGCTGTAGAATGCGCGCCAGGGCCACCCGGTTCATGGGCGGGATCTGGTGGAATGCACCCATGAGCCGGGCCACCCGGGTGCTGTCGATCATGGTCTGGACGATGAATGCATTGAGCGGCGGGAGCCCGAGCGCCCGGTCCTCCAAGATGTCCACCTCGGTGCCGCCGGCGCCGAATCCGATCACCGGGCCGAAGATCGGGTCCCGGTGCACCCCGACCATCAGCTCGCGGGCTGCGCGCTTGCCGACCATATGCTCCACCGACACGCCTTCGATGCGCGCGTCCGGGCGCAGTCGCTTGGCGCGCTCCACGATCTCGGTGAAGGTGCGCCGCACCGTCTGTGCGTCCGAAATATTGAGACACACGCCATCCACGTCCGACTTGTGCTGGAGGTCCGGTGAGTTGATCTTGAGGACCACCGGAAAGCCCACCGCCTCCGCCGCCATCAGCGCCTCGTTGGGGGTGCGCGCCAGCACAGCCTGCATGGTGGGGATGCGGAAGGCGCAGAGCACGGCCTTGGCCTCGATGATGCCGAGCATCTTGCGCCCCTCGGCCATCACCCCCTCGATGATGAGCCTGGCGCCCTCCACGTCCGGTGCGTCCTCGTAGGCCAGCGGCCCCGGGGATTGCATCAGCAGCTGCTGGTTGCGCAGATGGGTGGCGAGGAAGGAGAAGGCCTCGATGGCGATCTCCGGGGTGTCGAACTGCGGTATATGGTGCTCGGCCAGCAGTGCCTGCGCGGCGGAGACCCGGTTGCCGCCCATCCAGCAGGCGAGCACGGGTTTCTTGCTCTTTCTGATCGCCTCGATGACTTGCTCCGCCGTGCCCAGTGCGTCGCCGGAGGCGAGCGGGGCCAGGATGACCAGCACCCCGTCCACCTCGGAATCTGCCAGACAGGCATCCAGGGCCGCGCGGTAACGCTCCGGCGGTGCGTCGCCGATGATGTCCACCGGATTGCCGTGGGACCAATGGGCCGGCAGTGCCTTCTCCAGGGTCTGGCGGGTTGCGTCGGAGAGTGTCGCAAGCGCGAGCCCCAGGTCCTGGGCGCGGTCCGCGGCCAGCACACCGGGTCCGCCGCCGTTGGTGATGATGGCGATGCGCTCCCCGGCAAGCCGGCGCCCGGTCCCGAAGACCTGGGCGGCGGCAAACAGCTCCTCCAGGTGTGCGACCTGCACCACGCCGGCCCGGTCGGTCACCGCCCGGAAGACATCCGAGGAGCCCACCCAGGCCCCTGTGTGCGACTTGATGGCCCGGGTGCCGGCGGCATGCCGCCCGGCCTTGACCACAACCACGGGCTTGAGTCGCGCCGCCGCGCGCAGCCCGCTCATGAAATGGCGGGCATTACGGATGCCCTCCACATACAGCAGGATGCATTGGGTCTGCCCGTCGAGCGCGAGGTAGTCCAGGATGTCCCCGAAGTCCACGTCCGCCGCCGCCCCCAGCGAGACCACGGCGGAGAGCCCGAGGCTGCGCCGCTCGGACCAGTCGATCATGGCGGTGCAGATGGCCCCGGACTGCGACACCAGGGCCACGTTGCCGCGCCTTGGCATGTCCACGCCCACGCTGGCGTTAAGCCCGTGCTGCGGGCGCATGACCCCTAGGCAGTTGGGTCCCAACACCCGGATTCGGTTGCGCCTTGCGGCTTCCACCAACCGCTCCTGGAGCGCGGTACCGCGCTCCCCCTGCTCCCCGAATCCGGCGGAGAAGACCACCGCCACGCGCACACCGGCTGCGCCGCAGCAATCCAATATATCGGCCACCCTCTCCGCGGGGGTGGCGATCAGGGCCAGGTCCACATGCTTGTCGAGTGCCTCCAGACTCGCGTAGCAGGGATTGCCCGACACCTCCTGGTACTTGGGGTTGATCGCATAGACGTGACCCTTGAACCCACCCGCCAGGAGGTTGCGGAACACCTGTCCCCCGATCGAGCCATCGCGCTCGCTGGCGCCGAAAACGGCGACCGCGGACGGGGTGAACAGTTGGTCTACATCGGACAAGCGCATGGGGGTCTGCCCTCCTGGGCACGAATGGGGTTAAGCTTCAAGGATACCGGCCCGGGGTCGGCCCGACGGTGAAGCGAACGACAAACCACGAGAATCGGCCGTAGGCCCGGACGAGGCACCCGCAGCGGTCGAGCATCGGAGGACTAAAGTACATGAACCTCGCCTACATCTCCCACGAGGCCTGCAAGGCTCACGAAATGGGTGCACACCACCCGGAGTGTCCCGAACGGCTCCACGCCATCCAGGACCGACTGATCGCCTCCGGCATGGAAATGCTGCTTACCCATTATGACGCCCCGGAGGCCAGCATGGAGCAGTTGGCGCGAGTCCACGACCTGGACTATATCGAGCGTCTCCGCGACGCTGCCCCCAAGGAGGTCGGCGTGCTGAGCTGGGTGGACGGCGACACCGCCATGAACAGCGGCACCTGGCCCGCGGCGCTGCGCTCGGCTGGCGCGGCCATCCTGGGGGTGGATCTGGCAATGAGCGGCCGTCACCGTGCGGTCTTCTGCTGCGTGCGCCCGCCGGGACACCATGCCGGGCGCAGCTCCGCCGCCGGATTCTGCTTCTTCAACAATGTCGCGGTGGGGGCCGCCCATGCGCTCGAGCACCACGGGCTCAAGCGCGTGGCGATCGTCGACTTCGACGTGCACCACGGCAACGGCACCGAAGATATCTTTATCGGCGACGATCGGGTGCTCTTCTGCTCCAGCTTCCAACACCCGTTTTACCCGGGGTGCGGGGCCGACACCGATGCGCCCAATATCGTCAACCTGCCGCTTCCGCGACTCACCGGCGGGGCCCAGTTTCGCGAAGCCGTGGAGCGCGCCTGGCTGCCCCGGCTGGAGTCGTTCGCGCCCGAGCTGATCATGGTCTCCGCCGGATTCGACGGTCACGCGGAGGACGACATGGCCCACTTCAATCTGCGCGAGGCGGATTATGGCTGGATCACCCGCGAGATCCACAACCTGGCCGTCAAGCACGCCCAAGGACGGGTGGTCTCGTGCCTGGAGGGCGGCTACACCATGTCTGCACTGGGGCGATGCGTGAGCACCCATGTGGACGAGCTGATCGGGCACTGAGCTGCCCCGTGCGGGAGCGTGCGGGTGAGAGACTGGGCCTCGATCACGATTCAGGCCACCCGGCGGACGGCATTCGTCGCGGCCAGGGGGCCGCTCCTACGGGCGTAGGAGCGGCCCCCTGGCCGCGACTGGGCAAGTCAATCGGCGCCTGACGAAGCCGCGGACGATGGTTTCGCTGCGCGCTGCCCATCCCAAGGGAATGCTTGCCCAGTCTCCGTTGACCGAGGAACCAGCCCGCAAACCGGATCGCTTGCGTTTCCCTAACCGGCAGCCAAGGCCGATAATGGCAGAGGTACGCCACCAGCCGGACCCCTTTCAAGCATGCCCGCGCCTACTCAAGCCGTCACCCTCCTGGTGCTGACCTCGCAGGCCAACGAGGCGGAGCGCCTGATCACCTCGCTGCGCAACGGCGGCCTGCCGGTGCGCGGGATGTATACGGCGCATTCTGACCGCATCGACGAGCTGATAGAGCGGCGCGCCTGCGATCTCATCGTCTGCTGTAGCTACGACCCGGACGTGGACCTGGAAACGGTGCTTGCCCGCCACCGGGAGCTGGACGCGGACGTGCCGCTGATCGTGGTCGCCGACCATCGCAGCGACCCCCAGGCGATGCTCACCGCACTGCGCGCGGGGGCGCGCGACGTGACCGAGCGCGACGACACCGAGCACTTGCAGCTTGTGGTGGGCCGCGAGCTCTCCGACCTGCGTCAGCGCCGCCTGGCCCGGCGCCTGACCCGGCGTCTTCAGCAATGCGAGCAGCGCGCCAAAGAGCTGGTCGAGACCACCGGGGAGGCGGTCGCCTTCGTCCAGCAAGGGATGCACGTGCACGCGAATCCGGCCTATCTGACCCTGTTCCGCTTCCCCACCCTGGACGACCTTCATACCACGCCCTTCCTGGACCTGATCGATTCCGAGCAGCGCAAGGGCGTGCGCGACTTCCTGCGCGAGCGCGAGCGCGAGCTCGCCGAGCAGCAAAGTCTGGCCGAGATCCCGGTGGATGCGATAAGGGCGGACTCGAGCCGATTTCGCGGAACCCTGTTCGTTGCCCAATCGGAGCTCGATGGGGAATCCTGCCTGCGCCTGATGGTCCGCGTGACCGAGCCGGCGCTCCCGTTGGCCATGGGGCTGCCGATCCCCCCCCGGGCCAGCCTGCCCGGCTTCGCCGCGCTGATCGCCGAGCTGGACGAGCGCCTGGACCCCCAACGTCGCACCCAGCAGCCATTAGCCCTGTTTTACATCCGAGCGCGCGGCAGCGCCGGTCTGATCCGCGACCTGGGCCTGTCGCGGGGACTGGCCATGGTCGGGTCGCTGGGCGATGCCCTGGCCCAGGTGTGCGGGGACCTGGGCACGCTGGCCCGGATCAACGACGACGGATTTGCATTGCTGGCCGAGGGGCTCGACGAGCCCGCCGCCGCGGCCCTTGCCGGGCGCATCCGCTCCGAGGCCCGACTGCCCCAGGGGCGCGATTCCAAAGGGCGGGACGAGCCAGACTGCGACGTGGGCCATGTCCTGGTCGGCGAACGCCCCACCCGGGCCGACGCGCTGTTGGACGATGCCTTCCGTGCCTGCCACGGGACGATGCGCGGTGCAGCTTTGGCAAACGATCTGAACCGGCCAACGTCGCTTGCCGCGCGCACCAAGCAGACCGCCGAGGACGGCGACGGCTCCATGACCGGCAAGATCGAGCAGGCACTGGCCAACGACCGCTTCATGCTGGTCTACCAGCCGGTGGTGAGCCTGATGGGCGACACTCAGGAGAACTACAGCGTACTCTTGCGCATGCTCGACGAGGACGAGAACCTCCTGGAGGCCCAGGATTTCATCGGTCCTGCGATCCGCAGCGGACTGATCGAGCAGGTCGACAAATGGGCCATCCGCCATGCCATCCAGACGCTCGGCGAGCACCGCCGCAGCGGCCACAGCTTAAGCTTCTTCATCAACCTGGCCGAGGACAGCTTCCGCGACCCCGGGGTCATCATCTGGATCTGCGACTGCCTGCGCGAGTTCGACGTGCGCGGGAGCTGGCTGACCTTCGTCTTCCAGGAGGAGCTGGTGGACGGCAACCTGGCGAGCCTCAATCGCCTGGTCGATGGCTTGAGGAAGATCAAATGCCGGGTGGCCCTCAACCGCTTCGGGGGCACCGACCACCCGCAGATGCTGCTCCAGGCACTGTCCCTGGACTTCGTCCTGCTACTGCCCGATTACGCCCAGGGGCTCGCGGACGACAAGAACAAGCAGCAACAGCTCCTGTCACTCGCCAATCTGGCCAGAGAGTTCAACGTCAAGAGCGTCGTGACCGGGGTGGAAGACGCCCGGGCGCTGACTGTGCTGTGGACCGCAGGTGTCGATTACGTGCAGGGCAATTTCCTGCAACGCCCCTCGCCGACCCTGGAGATCTCGGTCTGAGTGGCTCAAGCCCCCTGGCCGTTGCGCCAGCCGCCCCTCCCCTGTCTACCCGTAGGGGGCCGCAAGTTCACGAACGGCGCCCGTCGCCATCGCTGCCCAACTAGAGACATCCTGACCCTTTGGCCCGGTATGCAAACACGGATTTGCTACCGGGTACACTGTTTCGTCACCCTCGAGCGTGGAAAATCCCACCCGCGACAGGCGCGGGCTGCGATCCGCCCGAAGACCCGGTCCGGGTACCCCGCGATCTGAAGAAACCCCAAACCAGGGCTCCGGGCTTACCGAGGGTCGAGCACGGCCTCGGACAAGCCCCATGGAAGGCCGACAGAATGCCCCGCACTACGCCGGACGGTCAGACCGACTAGCGGGCATCCGCCCGGAAGGTCGCACAGCAGTCGACTTGCGACCCGAGTCACGGCGGCCCGCGCGGCACACGGTATCTTTGTAGACAGAGCCCTGCGGCGATGCAGCCAGGCCAACGCAACGGCCGGGCGCGACCGCCCAACAGTCCCATGCGGCAGCGGAAAGAGACACTCAATGAAAACCCGGACTCGGAATCGCGGTATTACCCTGGTCGAGCTGATGACCACAGTTAGCGTCGCTGCTGTGACGCTGAGCCTGGGCGTACCTGCCTTCACGGGCGTCCAGGCCAGCATGCTGCGCACCCAGGCAAGCATGGAGATGATCGCATCCTTCAGCCTGGCCCGCAGCGAGGCAGCCAGACGCGGGGTCTCGGTGACCGTTTGCCCGCCGAACACCGACGGGACGGCCTGCTCCAGCGACCACTCGCCCAACTGGGCCTCTGGCTGGATCGTGTTCACCGATCCGGACGAGGACCGGAATATAGATAGCGGAACGGACGAGATCGTCCATACGGCGCGCTTAGCCAGCGGCAACATCTCCATCACCTCGGACTCGTCGATCGCCAGCGGCGTTCTGTTCAGCGGCAGCGGATTCCCCGACGCGACCGGTAGCTACACCTATTGCGACGCAGACGAATCCCGCGTGCTGGCCCTGAGCTACATCGGCCGACTGGAGCAGGTGTCCAGCGGGACAGGCTGCCTATGAACGCGCGAGTGCGCGCCCCCTCTCGCCGGGGCTGGCGCCGCGACACCGGTTTCACCCTGGTCGAGGTGCTGGTGACGACGGCCGTGACCATCGTCGCATTCACCGGGCTTGCGACGCTGCAGGTGCTGTCGCTGCGTGCAGCCAGCAGCACGCAGGAGCGCAGCCAGGCCACGGCGCTGGCCTACGACATCGTCGACCGACTGCGCCTGAACCGGGGTACGAGCACGCTTGCGCTCTCGGCCCTGGGCGGCGGCTACGACAACGCCACGCTCTGCAACGCAAACGCCCGCAATCGGTACGACAGCCGGATCTGCCAATTCGATGCAATCGCGGACCTGACCAACACCGACGCCGTGACCCAGGACCTGAAACAGTGGTGGCAAGCGCTCGAATCCGCCGATCTCGCGCACTGGTACGCTGGGATTCAACGCACTGGCGACAGGTTCCTGGTCGCAGTGCAATGGGACGACGCCCGAGCAGAGGGCAATGGCGCCGACGCCGACGAAGCCCAAGCCTCCTGCCTGGGCGGCGAGATGCCGGTCGCGATGCAGGAAATCTGTGTGATGACCCAGCTATGAAAAGCCCCATCGCCCACGCGCCCCTCGCCGTGCCCCGCCGTCTGCGCGGATTCGGCATGGTCGAGCTCATGGTCTCGCTGGTGCTGGGTCTGGTCATCGTCGCGGCGATGGGCCAGCTCTACAGCGGCAGTAAGCAGTCCTATCGCACCAGCGACACCACGGCACGCCTCAACGAAAACGGACGCTTCGCCGGGGACTTCCTCGCCAACGACCTGCGCATGGCAGCCTATCTCTCCTGCGGTGGGCCAAGCGCCCGCGTGGGCAATAGCGTCGACGGCGGCGACAGCTGGATCTACCGCGCCGAAGGCGTCGAAGGCTACGAAGGCGGCGTCGACAACCTGCCGTCCGAGCTGAACGGTCTGGTACGAGCCGGCACCGACGTCCTGATCGTACGGCGCGCGGCCATCGAATTGGAGCGCGCGTTGATCGAGAAGCAGACCTCCCCCGAGATCATGCGATTGGGGCTCAATCACGGGTTCGAGATCGGCGAAATCCTTGTGATCTCCAACCCCGCCTGTACCCAAACCTCGCTCTTCCAGGTCACCGACCTGGCCAATCAAGAGGACCCGACCGAGACCCAGGTCTTCGATTCTGTGGTCCATGAGACCACCGACGAGCTGGGACCCGGAAACTGCACCGACAACCTGTTCGGCGGCTTCGATTGCAATAATCCCGGACAGGCGGAGAACGGCGCGTTCCGGGAAGGGTCGATGGTGAGTCGCTACTCGGTCAGCGCCTATTATGTGACGGCCAGCGACCCCCCGACACTGGCGCGCAAGCGGCTCTCGCACGCGGACGGACATGCGGTCCTGGTCACCGACGAGCTCATCCGCGACGTGGAAAACCTTCAGGTCCTCTACGGGCGCAACACCAACGCGGACCCGGCGCGCTCGGTCGACGACTATGTCGCCGCCAACCAGGTAACAAACTGGAAGACCGTGGTCAGCGTGCGCTTTGCCTTACTCATGCGCTCCCATGAAGAGCACGTGCGGACAGTGCCGGTCAGCCAGTCCTACGACATGCTCGGGGCCACGGTCACTGCACCGTCGGACAGCCGGCTGCGTCGCGTCTTCAGCAACGTCGTCGCCCTGCGGAACCAACTGCCATGAGCACCTTTCTGCGCCCCACTCGCACGTCTGGCGGCCGCGGCGCCGACATCGCAACGAGACCGCAGACCGAGGCTGCGGACGGTCTGCGCCGGGTAACCGTTCAGTCACCCCACCATCCATTGCCAGACCATCGAGGGCATGACGCCGATTTTCTAGCCCCCTCCCCCCTTGTGGGGGAGGGCTGGGGGAGGGGGGGCCGAACGGTCTGGGCGCCGGACCTATTCGAGCCCCGGCCCGGCCGAAGCCCCGGCATCCCGTTTGGGCCGGCTGGATCATGTCTGGAGCTGCAGTCGAGGCCCACGCGGCAGCCGCGGGGCTACCCTGATCGTCGGCATGGTCCTGCTGCTCTTAATGAGCGTCGTCAGCCTGATTTCGCTCAAGGGAATCAAGACCGACGAGCGCATGGCCGGCAACCTGCAAGACCGCTATCTCGCCTTCCAGGCAGCGGAGTCTGGCCTGCGCGCCGGCGAAGCCGTACTCGACCCCAAGTCCACCCTGCCGCCCTTCGACGGAACCAGCGGGCTCTACTCGTTTACAGACCAGAGCCGTCCGTCCCCCTTCGAGCTCGATGCGGACAATGCCCGTCTCTACACCAATGACCTGTACGGCATCCCGGAGAGTCAGCGGCCACGCTACATGATCGAGCTCATGGAGGCCGGTGTGGAGCAGGGCGACAGCCTGGTCGTCGGGGTCAATTACGGCGGCGAGCGGCGCGCATCGTTCCGCATCACCGCACTGGGCTTGGGCCGCTCGGCGACCACCCGCGTGGTATTGCAAACAACCTACCGGCGCTGATGCGATCGGGCACCCCAACAAGCCCAAGCGCAATCCGGTCCCCCGGGGCAGATCATACGGCAATAAGGGCATCACCGCGCCACCAGGAGCAGACATGAACCATCGAGTGACCAAGAGCGCGATCGGGCTGCTCGCGTGCGCCTTCACGGCAAGCGCCTCGGCGGCGATCGGCGATATCGCCCAAACCCCGCTGACCGTGACCCAGTCGGTACGCCCGCGCGTGATGCTCACGATCTCCACCGACCACGCACTCTATTACAAGGCCTATACAGACTGGAACGACCTAGACGGAAACGGCGCACCGGAGACCACCTACAACAACGGGTTTAATTATTACGGGTACTTCGATCCGGCCAAGTGCTACGACTATGACAGCACCGACGGCCGTTTCGAGCCTAAAGCCGTGACCGAAACCCATTACTGCGACACGGTCGATGGGGCCTGGAGCGGCAACTTTCTCAATTGGGCCAGCATGTCTCGGATGGACATCCTGCGCAAGGTGCTCTACGGAGGCTACCGCTCTACCGACGATGCGACGACCACCGTGCTGGAGCGCGCCTATATCCCGAGCGATGCCCACAGCTTTGCCAAGTATTATAATGGCACTGACATCTCCAAGCTGACGCAATTCACTGACAGCTCGATCACACTGTGCAACACGACCTATGCGGCGGCCGGAAAATCCCAAAACATCACAGATCCGCCGCAAATGCGCGTTGCGAAAGGGGATTTCCGTTACTGGGCAGCCAACGAGCGCTGGCAATGCACCTGGGACACCGAGCGCGACTCTAACGGCAGTGGCAGCAATGCCACGGGCTCGAAAACCGCCGACCCAAAATATAACGCCCCCAACAGCGACAGGCTGGGCGAATACAACGTCCGGGTGCAGGTCTGCGTGACCGGAAAATTTGGCAGCGAGGATTGCAAACGCTACCCGGACGGTAACTACAAACCGGTAGGCCTGCTCCATAACTATGGGGAAGAGGACAAACTACTGTTCGGTCTGATGACCCGCTCCTACGCGAAGAACAAGTCGGGGGGCGTGCTCCGCAAGAATGTCTCCTCCTTCAAAGACGAGGTCAACTACAGCACGAACGGGACCTTCAAGACCGACGTCACTGGCATCGTCAAGACACTGAACTTGATGCGCATCGTCAACTACGACTACAGCGACGGCACCTATGTGACCGCGGACACGTGCGACTATCGCCTGGCCTCGTTTCTGGACGGAAAGTGCAGCAACTGGGGCAACCCCTTGAGCGAGATGTATCTGGAATCCCTGCGCTATATGGCCGGGCTCCAGCAGCCAACCGATGCATTTAAGTTAACGGACACGGCAAAGGACTCGACCTACATCGCCGGTTTGACAAGTCCGACCTGGACCGACCCACTGACCGCCCAGGACTGGTGCGCCCATTGCAACGTTATCCTGATCAACGCAAGCGATTCCTCTTATGACGACGGCGTGACGTCGGGCGGACTCTCGGGCTCGCCGGACCCCGTGGCACTCACCAACGCCGTAGGCACCAAAGAAGGCATCACCGGTCACGATTTTTTCGTCGGAGAGAACGGCACCGACAATAACCAGCTCTGCACCGCCAAGACCGTGAATGCATTGGGTGAAGTTCGCGGCGCTTGCCCAGGCGCACCGCGTCTTTCAGGGACCTACCTGCTCACCGGCCTCTCCCACTGGGCACACACCAACGACGTGCGATCTGCCATGACCGGAAAGCAGACCATTACCACCCGTGCAGTCACGCTGCTGCCCGGAGTGCCCAATCTAAAGATACCGGTTCCGGGTAGCGACCGCACTGTCTCTATACTCCCGGCCTGCCGCAACCTGGATCTTAAGCCGAGCTCGCCTCCCGAGGGTGGCTGCGCCATCGTCGACTTCAAGATTATCGAGCAGGACATCGCGGGCGGGACCGGCAAGGTCTATGTGAACTGGGAGAACGGAGAGCAGGGCGGCGACTTCGACCAGGATATGAAGGGCACCATCAGCTATGCGATCTCTGGAGGTACGATCACCATCACCAGCGATACAGACGCACAGTCCGCGGACGGCGTCAGAATGGGTTTTGGCTATGTGATCAGCGGCACCACCAAAGACGGCTTCCATGTCCATTCCGGCGCCAACGGCTTTACGTATACGGATACCACTGGTGCGCTCGTCTGCAACAATTGTCAGGTCGCCGATGAACCGACGAGCTATGTGTACACTATCGGAACGTCATCCGCCAGCCTGCTTCAGGAGCCGCTGTGGTATGCCGCGAAATACGGTAGCTTCACCGACTCCGATAAAGATAACGACCCGGATCTGCCCGCCGAGTGGGACGCGGATGGAGACCGCGTACCGGACGGCTATTTCTTCGCCAATAATCCGGCCGAGCTGGGCACGTCGCTTGCCCGCTTCCTGGACGTCATTGCCACCACATCCTCCTCTGCCGCGGTGGCGGCCAACTCGCTGACGCTCAATACCTCCACGCGGATCTTCCAGGCACGCTACGACAGCGCGAGCTGGACCGGAGACCTGGTTGCCTTCCCCATCAACGCGGACGGGACACTCGGTACCGCGGTCTGGCATGCGCAGGACCAGTTGGATGCCCAGGCGATTGCAGGCACCCGCCGTATACTCACCACCAACGAGGCCACCGGGAATGGCGTACCCTTCCGATGGGGCGATGCGGCCAGCGACAACGACGACGGGATCGCAGCCTCGCAAAAGGAGTCGCTGCGCAAACTCTCGCCCAGCAGCGCAATGGAAGCGGAGTCCGTAGGCCAGGACCGGCTCGCCTATCTGCGCGGCAGCGCCGAGGACGAGATGAAGAACGGGGGCGCGTTGCGCAACCGCGAGACCGTGCTCGGCGATCTGGTCAACTCGGAGCCGGCCGAGGTTGGACCGCCCCTGTCTTATTACCCGGACGACATCGCGGAGGACAGCTATCGCGATTTCGCCAACGCTCGCGCCGCCCGTACCCACGTGCTCTATGTGGGCGGCAACGACGGGATGCTTCATAGCTTCCTGGCCAGCACCGGGGACGAGCTCTTTGCTTATGTGCCAAGAGCGCTCTACCCGAAGCTCAGCGCGCTCACCGCGGTCAGCTATACGGGTGCGCATGGGTTTTATGTAGACGGAGGCCCCACCGCGGCGGACGCCTGGCTGAGCGACGGCCGCGACTGGCGCACCGTCCTGGTGGGTGGTCTGGGTGCCGGGGGGGCAGGCATCTTTGCACTCGACGTGACCGACCCCACTGCATTCCAGTCAACCGAGTCCGCCGCACGCAACCGGGTACTCTGGGACATCACGGGTGCGGACGCGGGTTTCGGGGATCTGGGCTTCACATTCAGCAAACCGGCCATCGTGAGACTGCCCGACGGCAATCTCGATGGTGCCTGGGCCGCGGTCTTCGGAAACGGCTATGAAAGCGCCAGCGGAAAGGCAGTCTTATATATCGTCGATGTCACCACCGGCGAACGGCTCGCGGCGGTGGTGGCGGATGCCGGCCCAGGCAACGGGCTCTCCAGCGTCGCGCCTGTGGATTACGATGGAGACGCCCGGGTGGATTATATCTATGCGGGCGACCTGAAGGGGCGGATGTGGCGTTTCGAGCCTGACGGTGCGACCGGCTGGAAGGTCTCCTTTAATGGGCAGCCGCTATTCAAAGACGGCACAGACCCCGTCACGACGACAGGGACACAAACAGTTTACAAAGACCAACTACAGTGGTGCAAAAAGAGGAAGTCGAACGGCGTAGAGACCTGCGACAATGTTCCCACCTGCACCGGCCAGAACTGCTCGAACATATACACATGCAGTTGCAAGACCGTGCGCACCACAACCACCGTACCGGGAACACCGACCACGGTTGAAGGCCAGCAGCAGCCCATCACGGTCCGCCCCGAGGCGATCCGCCACCCCAAGGGCGGGATCATGCTCCTGTTCGGCACTGGCTCCTATTATCTGACCGCCGACCGCACACCCCGTACCGACAGGATCAACACCTTCTACGGGATTTGGGACCGTCTGGATGCGTCGGACAACGGCAATATCCGAGACTGGCACCTGCTGGAGCAGCGGATCGAGCAGGAAACGACTTTAAGGAGCTTCGATATCCGCCTCACATCCTCCAACGCGATTGTCTGGCACGACGACCCCGAGAGCCCCAAGCCCGAAAGCAATCCCCCGCAGACCCATCTGGGCTGGTATCTGAAGCTGGTCGACCCCACCACTCGACTGGGCAAGGGCGAGATCCAGGTAACCGAGCCCCAGGCAAGGGCCGGTCGTATCATCTTCACCACCATGATTCCGTCGACCGTCGTTTGCGATTTCGGCGGGGAGGGCTGGCTGATGGAGCTCAATGCGCTCGACGGCAGACCGATTGCCGAGCCATTGTTCGATCTCAACGGAGACGGTGTCTTCAGCCTGGCCGACATGGCGACCGTACAGGGAGACGACGGACAGACTTCGCATGTCAACCCCACGGGCAAGAAATCGACGGTCGGTATCATCCAGGAGCCTGCGATCATCTCCGCCGGGGCCAAAGAGTTTAAGTTCGCAAGCGGTGCCCGGGAGGCGCGGATCGAGGTCACTACCGAAAGCCCGGGCGGCGAGCCAGCCGGACGGCGCTCCTGGCTACAGCTCCATTAACCGGGCGCCGGAGGGACCGATCGGCTTGCCGTCCGCGCGGCTCACCCGCGGACGGCAAGCCGGATTCCATACCCGCTCCATGCCGAGCGCACACCCCGCAGAGACCGCCAATGAAAGCCAGACAGTACCGTGCGTTCACGCTCGTCGAGCTCCTGATCGTCGTTTCCGTGATCGGCGTGCTGGCCATGATCGCGTATCCCTCCTACGAGGCTTACGTGCTCAAGGTCAGGCGCACGGATGCCAAACAGTCCCTGACCTGGTTTGCCCAGCAGCTCGAGCGCTGCTACACGCGCCAACGCAGCTATGCCAGCCTAGAGTGTCCCCAGGTGACCAATGCGAACGCGCCCACCTTCTCCGCAACCTCGCGCGACGGCCATTACGCCGTCTCCAGCCGCAACGCGGACGGTTTCGAGGCACTGGCCCAGGAGACCTTCAGCCTGTATGCCGTCCCCCAGGGCAACCAGGCCAAGGACACACTATGCTCAAGCTTCCGGATCGATAACAACCTTGCCCGGGGGGCGCGCAGCAATGCCGACGACGACACCACGGACCTATGCTGGTAGCCGCGGCTGCCCCCCGGCGGCCGGGCAGGCCGAAGGGCCATCCGGACAATCCGACTCCAAGACGCTGTTTTCGCCCGCACCCGAGCCTTCGATAGTGCCGGATTGACCGTCGCCGGGGGCTTGAGGCCATGTGCGCCCTGCCCCAGGTGCACCGAGACCGCCTTGTCTCCCCCGCCCCCGACGTGTCTAATCGGGGCCTCAGGTCCGCAACGAGTCCCAGCCCATGTCCGTTTCCACGATCGCACCAGCGCCCGCACGCCCAGGGCTGGCGGACGATTATCTGCCCATCCCCGGCTGCTACGACGAGATGCGCTCCGACCAGGGGGAGGTCCGTCCGCACTGGCGCTATGTGCTGGAGTCCCTGCGCACCCTGGGTCCCGCCGGTATCGCGGACCGCTGGCGCGAGGCGGCCCGGATGATCCGGGACAACGGCGTCACCTATAACCTGAACGGCGACCCCCAGGGGATGTCGCGCCCCTGGGAGCTGGATCTGCTGCCGCTCCTGATCCGCAGCGAAGAATGGGCGGTGCTGGAGCGCGGCCTGATGCAGCGGGCCGAGCTCTTCAACCTGATCCTGCAGGACCTCTACGGACCCCGCGAGTCGATCGACCGCGGACTGCTGCCGCCCGAGCTGATCGACGGCTGCGCGGACTATCTGCTGCCCTGCCACGGCATCGAATGCGCCGGCCGGCGCCCGCTGATCCATTATGCGGCCGACCTCACCCGGATGCCGGACGGACGGTGGCGGGTGGTCGGAGACCGCACCCAGAGCCCGCTCGGTGCCGGCTATGCACTGGAGAACCGGGTGGTGCTGTCTCGGGTCATGCCGAGCCTGTTCCGGGACTCGCATGTGCATCGTCTGGCCGGGTTCTTCCGCACCATGCGCCGCACCCTTACCCGACTGGCGCCCGGGCGCGACGGTCATACCCGGGTGGTGCTGCTGACCCCAGGCCCAGAGAGCGAGGCCTATTTCGAGCATGCCTATCTCGCGAATTATCTGGGTTATACCCTGGTCCAGGGCGGCGACCTCTCGGTGCGCGACGGGGCTGTGTGGCTGCGCACCCTGGGTCGGCTGGAGCGCATCGATGCGGTGCTGCGGCGGGTGAACAGCGAGTGGTGCGACCCGCTGGAGCTGCGCGAAGACTCGGTGCTCGGGGTCCCCGGGCTGATGCAGGCGGTGCGCGCCGGCAATGTGGTCGTGGCCAATGCACTGGGCAGCGGGATGCTGGAGCACCCGGGACTGGTGGCCTTCCTGCCTGCACTGTGCCAGCACTTGCTCGGGGAGGATCTGCTGCTCGCGGACATCCCCACCTGGTGGTGCGGCGACCCCAAATCGCTGGCCTACGTGCTCGAGCATCTGGACGGTCTGGTCGTCAAGACGGACGGACAGACTGCCGGCGAGCGCTGCCTGTCTCCGGCGACCATGACGGGGCCGGCAAAAGACGCGCTGGTCCAGGCGATGCGCGCCAATCCGAGCGACTATGTGGCCCAGGAGCGGGTCATCCCCTCCACCGCCCCGGCACTGATCGGCCAGCGTCTGGAGCCGCGGCCCAATGTGCTGCGCACCTTCCTGATCGCGGAGGACGAAGGCTATGCGGTGATGCCCGGGGGACTGGGGCAGGTGGCGCTGGCCGCAGACGCATCGGTCGTCAGCAACCTCTTGGGCGGACTGGGCAAGGACGCCTGGGTGCTGGCGTCCGAGCCGGAGCGCCAGGAGAGCCTGCTGATCAACCGAGAGACCCAGACCCCGACCGTCACCCAGGAGAGCGAGGTCTCCAGCCGAGTGGCGGACAACCTGTTCTGGATCGGGCGCTATGCGGAGCGCGCGGAAGGTTTGGTGCGGCTCCTGCGCATGACCATCTTCAAGCTGTCCGAGCGCGCGGAGGTCCTGACCGCCGCGCCCCAGGCAAGCTTCATGCGCTCGCTTTTAGAGGCGCTGACCCATCAGACCCAGGCATTCCCCGGGTTCCTCGGCGAAGGCGCCGAGGCGCGCCTGCGCAACCCGGTCCCGGAGATCCTTGCGCTGACCGCAGACCCGGCCCGTCTGGGGGGCCTGCCCCAGACACTCCAGGCACTGGTGCTGGCGGCCTATTCGGTACGCGATCGACTGTCCGCAGACACCTGGCGTATCGTCAGCGACATCGAGGGCCGGCTCGCCAACCTGACCCGCAATCCGCCCGATCAGGTCGGCAACGCCTTAGACGAGCTGGACCCGCTGGTCACCTCTCTGGTCGCTTTCTCCGGGCTCACTCAGGAGAATATGACCCACAACGAGGGCTGGCACTTTCTGGAGACCGGACGCCGGCTGGAGCGCGGCACCGCGCTGGCCGCACTGCTGCGCTCCACCCTGACCCCGGTGGCCCCCGAGCCGGACGAGACCACGCTGATCGAGGCGGTGCTCGGGGTCACGGACAGCACCATCACCTATCGCCGCCGCTATCGTGCGGGGACCCGAGTCGGCGCACTGCTCGATCTGGTCTTCCAGGACGAGGGCAACCCGCGCGCGCTGGCCTACCAGTTGGTCAAGCTTGAGGGGTTGGTCTGCGAAATGCCCAAGAGCGATCTCTCCCCTGGGCGCACCCCGGCCGAAAAGCTGGTCTTGAAGAGTCTCACCGCGGTGCGTCTGGCGGAGATCGACGCGCTCGCCCAACCCGATCCCAAGACCCATCGCAGGCGCGCACTGGAGCGGATGCTCAACGCGCTGGAGCTGGAGCTGGCTGCCATCTCGGACGCGCTCACCGGGCAGTATTTCCGTCACGAGGAGCAGCCGCACAGCCTCCTGCGCCGGCTCGGGACCGATGGGAGAAGAAGTGGCTAGCGGCGAGTGGCGAGTGGCGAGGAAGAGCGCCCCTTGGCCCTGGGATCGAAGGCCGGGGCGCGCTGTCGTTCCCGTATCTGGAGGCTTTCCGGCTCGATCGGGGCACCTCGCCGGTTGGCCAGGGGAAGCGCCAATTTCAACCTTACCTCGCCACTAGCAACTCGCCACTTCTTATGAGATTCCGCGTCAGCCATCTGACCCGCTACCACTACGCAGAGCCGGTCTCGCTGTGCCATAGCCTGCTGCACCTGAAGCCCCCCCGCCAATGCCAGCGGCAACAGTGCCAGGCGAGCCAGATCCGGGTCGATCCCTGGCCGGCGGTCAACCGCGAGCACGAGGATTTCTTCGGCAACCGGGTGAGCTATTTCTCGGTCCAGCAGGCTCACAGCACCCTGGAGGTCACCGCGACCAGCGAGGTGGATGTGGTCCCGCCAGACCCCGCCATCCTATCCGACACACTCCCCTGGGAGATCGCCCTGGGGCGCCTGCACGAGCGCCGCGAGCCGGCACTGGCCCGCGCCCGAATCTTTACGCTCCCCTCCGCGCTGGCCCCACTGGAGCCCGCAGCGGTGGACTTCGCAGCGGTCTCGTTCCCGCCCGGCCGGTCGATCGTGGAGGGGGCGTCGGACCTCATGGGCCGCATCTACCGGGAATTCGAGTACGACCCCCACTTCACCACGGTCTCCACGCCGGTGGCTGAGGTCATGCGTCACCGCCGCGGGGTCTGCCAGGACTTCGCCCATGTGGCCATCGCCGGACTGCGCGGGCTGGGGCTCGCCGCCCGCTATGTGAGCGGCTACCTGGAAACCCTGCCGCCCCCCGGCCAGGTCAAGCTCCAGGGCTCCGATGCCTCCCACGCCTGGTTCTCGGTCCTGGTCCCGGACCTGGGCTGGGTCGACTTCGACCCGACCAACGACCTAATCCCCGGCGAGCAGCACATCGTCACCGCGGTAGGCCGGGACTTCCAGGACGTGACGCCCATGCGCGGCATCTTCTACGGCGGCGGAGGGCATGATCTGACCGTTGCTGTGGACGTGAATCGGGTGGATGGGGAAGCGGCGAGCGTCTAGGTCGTGTTGACATTCGGCCGCTTTGCGCGCCGATTCGCGTGCGATCCGTAGGCTGGGTAGAGCGCAGCGAAACCCAGCAGCGATGCTTGATCGAGGCATAGCATAGACGATGGGTTTCGCTGCGCTCTACCTATCCTACGGCAGCGCTTACCCGGTTTAGCATAGACGATGGGTTTCGCTGCGCTCTACCCATCCTACGGGCGCGCTTACCCGGTTTAGAGGCTTGGAAAGCCTAAAAAAATCGGCAGCTTGCATGTGAATGTCAGCAAAGCCGGAACCCGCAACGCCTTCTCGCAATGCTCTCGGTCATCGGACCGGACTAGAGCGCGAGCTCGATCCCGGAGACCAGCAGGCCCGGCAACAGTGCGCTCTCGGTGCTGCGCCCGTCATAGGTCTGGGGAGAGAGCAGCAGGTCCCGCTCGGCTGTCAGTCCTTCCAGGCGATCGCCCAAGAGACGATAGAGGCTGTCGTCGAAGCGCATGACCTTGACCGGTGAGACGATCTCCCCCCCCTCCACCCACCAGGTGCCGAAGCGGGTCATGCCCGTGACCCGGCAGTCGTTGGGCTCCGACCAGTTGCAATACCAGAGGTTGCCCACGTAGAGCCCGGTGTCCAGGCACCCGAGGACCTCCGCCCGGGGGATATCCCCGGCAGCCAGCGCCACTGACTCCGGCGAGCCGCCCGAGGCGTTGACCGGCTCCCCGTATTCCTTGCCGTCCCGGGCGTCCACCAGGCACTGGCCGAAGCGCCCGGCGTCGATCAGGGTCACCGTATCGGGGACCGGAAACCCCTCGCCGGTGAATCCAGGGCAGAGCCCACGCTCGCGCTCCTCGCGGACGCTCACCCGCGGATCGAATGCGCGCTCGCCGCGGACCAGCTTGAGCAGCGGGGTCTGACGGGTGCGGTGGCTCTTGAGGTCGAATCCGCCCCAGGCTAGCATGTCCATCAGCTCCCCGACGGCCGCCGGGGCCAGGTAGGCGCGGTAGAGACCGGGCCCCAGGGTGCGCGCGGGGCGCGACATGACGGCAAGCCCCTGGCGCATCTGCGCGAGCTTCGAAGCCAGGACCTGGGTCTCCCAGACGAGCCCGCCATAGCTCGCCTTGACTGCCTTGTCGGACTCCAGATAGGCGCTCCAGTCCAGGTTGAAGCTCGCGGACTCGTGCCAGTGCCGATGCCCCAGCGAGCTGGCAAGGCCCTCCGCGATCGTCCCGGAGGCCCAGATCCCCACCAGATCCAGGCCGTCCGCGGCGGCGATCAGGTCCGACACGGCGGTGCGGGCGTCCGGCGGGGTCTCGCCGACCCGGCGCTCGCTGCTCCAGGGCTCCCGGGAATAGCTGAGGTAAGGGTCCTGCGGGACATGAGGGATCCGCTCACGCAGGCGCCCGAGTAGATGCACGGCACGGGACAAATCCTGCGCGAAGTCCCCGGACAGGTCGCAGGATGCCTCCGCCTGCCGCTCGCCGTCGATCAGGGTGAGTCCGAGCCCCACCCGGGTCAGGCTCCCTGCCTGACGGATACGGCTCATATTGATCCGCACGAAATCGGACGACTCCCCGCCCAGACCGCAGAACAGCGCTTCGTCGCCGGAGAGTCCGGCACAAAGGGCATCGGCGAGCCGGTAGAAGGCTTCCTGGTTCATTCCCCACCCCCGAAGACCGCCACGGACCTGAAGAGGCACGGCGGACTCGCGTGGCCCACATAGACCGCCTGGTTGGGCTCGCCTTTGCCGCAGTTCTGCACCCCGCGCACCTCCAGGGTCTGGGGCCCGCCGACCCCGGCCAGGCTGCGCCAGAACTCCGCGGAGATCCCCCGGTAGCCCGGGTTGCGTACCAGGCCCTTGGGCTCCCCGTCCTCGATCAGCCGGCCGAGCTCGCAGCCGAACTGGAACTTGTTTCGACTGTCGTCGATCGACCAGGATCGGTTGGTGTCCATCAGCACCCCGCGCTCGACCCGCGCGATCATGCCGTCCAGGGTGTCCTGCCCAGGCTCCAGGTTGAGGTTGGCCATGCGGTCGATCGGCGGGCGGTCCCAGGCGCAGGCGCGGGCATTGGCGGTCCCCGGCAGGCCGGAGCGCGCCTGCGACAGTCGCCCGCCCAATGGCCGCTCCAGAATGCCGTTTCGGATCAGATACTCGCGCTCTGCCGGGGTACCGTCGTCGTCCGCCGCGCAGGAGACCAGCTCCCCGGAGACCGTGGGATCGAACGTCACGTTGAGCAGGCCAGAGCCGTATCTGTAGGCGCCGAACATCTGCGCAGTGACGAAGCTGGTGCCCGCATAGTTGCGCTCGTCGCCCAGAATGCGATCCAGCTCCAGGGGGTGTCCGATGCTCTCGTGGATCTGCAAGACCATCTGGCTCGGCAGCAGGATCAGGTCCCGGGTGTCCTCAGGGCACTCCGGGGCTGCCAATAGCGCGATCGCCTCTTCGGCCACCCGCGGGGCCTCGGCCAAGAGCCCGACCGCACCGATCCGCTCCAGCCCGCCCTGCTGAGCCCAGTCGGCCCCCCCGCCGTGTCGGCGCTGGGTCTGGCTGCCCTCGTTAGCGATGGCCGCGAGCCCGGGGCTCACGAAGGCCAGGATCTGCGAGACTCGACCGCCGTCCGAGGTCGTCAGTAGCTGCTTGGAGCGCCGGAAGGCGAGCCAGGCGGACCAGTCGACGATCCGCTCGTCGATGGCGAGCGCCCGGTTGGCCTCCTGAAGCAGCGCGATCTTGTCGGCAAGCGGCAGCGACTCCCAGGGATCGGTCACCCGGGACCGATAGTCCGCCCGCAGATCGCTGCGAGGATAGATGGCCGCGTCGAACAGCCCCAGCCGGGCATGGGTCTGTGCCCACTCCAGCGCGCGCACCCCGGCTGACTTCAGGCCAGCCGGGCTCAGGTCCGCGGTCGCCCCGTAGCCGACGCCAGCGCCAGACACCACCGTCACCATGGCCCCCAGGGAGGACCCCAGGGCGCTCGGCTCCACCACACCCTGGCGGACCTCCAGATGCTCGGACTCCTCTTCCACCAGTCTAATGGTCCAGTAGTCGCAGGCAGGTGCGCCGGCGATGAAGGTGCGGGCGATGTCGTCCAGTCGTTCCATGGGTGCTCGGTCGCGGTGGGGGCTCGATCCCGGCAATCTGGGCACCGGCCGGGGTCCTGTCAAGGAGAGTGGCGAGTGGCGAGGGCCAAGGGCCAAGGGCCAAGGGCCAAGGGCCAAGTTTGCATTTTGTACTCGGACGCAGTTGGCCTGCCAGCCCCTCGAAGCCTATCGATTTGTATAAAAAATGAAATCTTTCCCCTCGCCACTCGCCACTCGCCCCTCGCCACTCAACTGGTATACCATCCGCGCCCATGCTGACCTACCCAGATATCGACCCGATCGCCCTGGCCATTGGACCGCTTCAGGTCCATTGGTACGGGCTCATGTATCTGCTCGGATTCGCTGTCTCCTGGGGGCTGGGGCGCTGGCGCGCCTCCCGGCCCGGCTCCGGCTGGACCGCCGAGATGGTGGATGACCTGATCTTTTTCTGCGTCATCGGCGTGGTGGTCGGCGGTCGGCTCGGCTATATGGTCTTTTACGGGTTCGACCAGATCCTCGCGAACCCCTTGAACCTGTTCAAGGTCTGGGAGGGCGGCATGTCCTTCCACGGCGGCCTGATCGGGGTCTTGGTGGCCATATGGCTGTTCGGCCGCCGTCTGGGGCTGACCTTCTTCCAGGTTGGGGACTTCCTGGCGCCGCTGGTCCCCCATGGGCTCTTTCTGGGCCGCATCGGCAACTTCATCAACGGCGAGCTCTGGGGACACCGCACGGATCTGCCCTGGGGACTACGGCTCCCGTGCGAAGACTTCCCGCGCCAGTGCGCCGACCAGCCCGCGGGCACCCTCTTGAGCCCAGCCGTGCATGCCTCCCAGCTCTACGAGGCGGCCCTGGAAGGCCTGGTCCTGTTCCTGATCCTCTGGCTCTATTCGAGCCGCCCGCGACCCACGATGGCAGTCTCCGGGCTCTTCCTGCTGCTCTACGGGGTGTTCCGGTTCCTGGTGGAGTTGGTTCGCATCCCGGATGCGCATATCGGCTATCTGGCCTTCGATTGGCTGACCATGGGGCAGATCCTGTCTGTGCCGATGATCCTGTTCGGGGGCGTTTTGCTGGTGCTGGCCTATCGGCGGCGACCCGAGCAAGGTCCCCGCTAGTCCGCCGTGTCGCGGAACCCTGCCGACCAACCATCGTCATTGCGGCCAGCAATCCCTTGGACCTGCGACAAGGAGGGCCCCCATGCCCAAGCACAGCCTCCTGGATACCAGTACCGTCAATCTAGCCAAGCTGCTCGGCAATAGGCGGGTGTATAGGGTGCCCACCTACTAACGCGATTATTCCTGGCGGGAAGAGAGCTGGGAAGATCTGTGGCTTGACATCCTGGCCCTGCGTGCGCGCAAAGAAGGCCGGCATTACATGGGATTGGTCGTCTTCCAATCCCGCGGCGTAGACCTGACCTCGACCGATCTGCTCAAGCAGTCGAAGCTGGGCATGCCGGGGGCCTTTTGTCGTTCTAATTGCGGCCCGATTATCCACAAGGCGGGCGGGCCTGTCTTCGCGAGCGGGGCGTCTGCCGCCGGTCTATCCGCTGGTGCTCTACCATGGCGATCGGCGTTGGCGGGCGCCGCGGAGCTTCCATGCGTTGGTCGATCCCTTGCCCGAGGCGCTGGTCCCGTTCGTCCCGCAGTTTCGCTACGCCCTGCACGATATCTCGGCACGTACCGGTGCCGAGATCAAGGGCACCGTCCTGACCCGGTTGGTGTTGCTGGCGTTGCGCCATATCTTCAGCGATGCGCCCGCAGAGCGGCTGCGGGAGCTGCTGAGGCTGATCGCGCAGATCGAGGACTCGAGCGCGGCCACCGAGATCCTCTATGTCCTGCTCCGGTACTATATTCAGGCGAGCGGGCGGCTAGACGAGCGCGACGTGCGCGCCTTGCTCGCCGAGACACCCGGGGGAGAAACGCTGATGCAGACCTTTATTGATCGTTATCACGAAGAAGGGAGGCTAAAGGGCCGCCAGGAAGGCCGCCAGGAAGGCGAGGCCGCCTTATTCCTGCGGCTCGTCGAGCGCAAGTTCGGCCCGACCGGCGAGGCGATGCGCCAGCGCATCGCCGCGGCCGACTCCGAGACGCTGCTCGCCTGGTCCGAGCGCATCCTCACGGCCGACGATCTGGAGGCCGTGCTGCACTGACCGCGTGGTACCGCCGAATCGCGCCCCCGCTCGCCGTTGCCCGACCGGGCAAGACCCTGCGCGCGGTGCTGGACGGCTATTTCGCGATCTATCCGCGCGCACGCCTCTACATCCTGGACGACCAGGGTGGCTTGCAGCGACACATGATCGCCTATGTGGGCGACCGCCTGGCCCGGGACCGTCGCAGACTCTCGGACCTGGTGTCCGAGGGGCAGACCGTATTCATCTTCCAGGCACTGTCCGGGGGCTGACCCCGGGGGAGCGACTCCCATGTCCGCCCGGACTGATAAGATGGCGGCCCCCAACCACCCCAGTCCCGAGCCACCCGCATGCGTCCGGACCAAGACCCCGCCGCGGCCCCATCGTCCACTAATCCGTCCGATCGGCCGACCGACCTGCCGCCCAAGCTCGACCCTTTCCTGCTCGACCACGACCGCATCCAGGCACTGGCCCCGGCGGAGCTGGTAAGCGCCGGTCTGCGCCATTTCAAAGAGGACCGGGTAACCGAGATCGGCATCGACGGCGAGCGTCTGTGGGCGAGCGTGGAGGATGCGCAGACCGAGGATACCGTCGATGTGCAACTGACCTTCGACGGGGACGGACGCCTGGTTTCCGATTGCACCTGCCCGGCCCCTGCCGACGCCCATTGCGTCCATGCACTGGCGGCACTCTTCGCGTGGGCCGGACGCGCCGGTGAGCGGGAGCTGCTGGGGGCCGCTGAGGGGGCCATCGAGGAGCGGGTGAGGCGCGGACGCACCGAGGTGCGGGCGACCCAGCTCTCCGGGGAGCCGGGTTTCGGTGCCTGGACCGCCCGGTCCATCGTCTCCGAGAGCTATTTTCCGACAAGCTATCGGGTGCATATCCGCTCGCTGCACCGGCGGGCCAATTATTGCACCTGCCCGGACTTCGCCACTAATCAGCTCGGTACCTGCAAACATATCGAGGCGGTCCTGTACCAGATCGGCAAGCGCCGGGATTTCGCGCAGATCAAGGACCAGCCGCCCGCCTCGCCATTTGTCTATCTCGACTGGGAATCGGATCCGGCGCCCCAGATCCGGCTGAATCGGGCCACGCTCGGAGCCGGCACCGGGGACGAGGATCTGTCCTGACTGCTCGACGACCATTTCGACGACTCCGGGGCCTTCAGGCGCCGGCTGCCGGAGGACTTCCTGCGATTGGCCGACCAGCTCGCCGGCCGCCCTGACATCGACTTAGGCGAGGACGCGCTGGGCTATGCCCGCCGGCTGGCGACCCAGGCCGCCCAGCTTTTGCGCGCGCGAGAGATCGGGGGGCGCATCCGCGCATCCGGCGGGCGACTGCCCGGGATCGAGGCGCGGCTCTATCCCTATCAGGTGGACGGCGTGGCCTTCCTGGTCGCCCGGGGACGCGCGCTGCTCGCGGACGATATGGGTCTCGGCAAGACGCTCCAGGCGATCGCGGCGGCTGCCTGGATGATCCATCAAGGCGAGGCCGAGCGTATCCTGGTGATCTGCCCAGCCTCGCTCAAGCAGCAATGGGCACGCGAGATCCGCCGCTTTACCGGTCGGAAGGCCGTGGCGATCGGTGGACCGGTCGCCGGGCGGGCAGTGCAATACCGAAGCGGTGCCGGGTTCTTCATCGTCAATTACGAGCTGGCGATGCGGGATGGCTCAGTCATCAATGCCTCGCTGTGCCCGGATCTATTGATTCTGGACGAGGCCCAGCGGATTAAAAACTGGCGCACCAAGGTCGCCGAGGCGGTCAAGCGCATCGTCTCCCGGCACGCCTTCGTGCTCAGCGGCACGCCTTTGGAGAACCGGCTGGAGGATCTCTACAGCCTGATGCAAGTCGTAGACCCGGCGGTGCTCGGTCCACTGTGGCGCTATCTGGCGGAGTTTCATATTACCGACGAGCGCGGCAAGGTCCTGGGCTATCGCAATCTCTCCGAGCTGCGCCGACGGCTCGCCCCCGCCATGCTGCGGCGCGACCGGGCACTGGTGCGCGACCAGCTCCCGGAGCGCATCGAAAGCCGGCTCGATGTGCCGCTCACCGCCAATCAGAAGGACCTGCACGACGCAGCACTCATTAACGCGGCCCAGATCGCCGCCATCGCCAAACGCCGGCCGCTCACCCCGGTGGAGCAGCACCGGCTGCTGGCTGCACTCCAGCAGGCGCGTATGGCCTGCAATGCCGCCGGGCTGGTGGACAAAGAGACCGTCGGTTCGCCCAAGCTCGACGAGCTGGCCGGGCTATTGGACGACCTGTGCCTCCAGTCCGGGCTCAAGGCGGTGGTCTTCTCCCAATGGGAGCAGATGACCCGGATGGTGGAGGAGCGGGTGCGCGCCATGGGACTCGGCTGCGTGCGGCTCCACGGCGGGGTGCCAACCGACAAGCGCGGGGCGCTGATCGACCGCTTTCGGGAGGACCCAGCGATCCAGGTCTTCATCTCCACCGACTCGGGCGGGGTCGGGCTGAACCTGCAGGCGGCCTCGGTCCTGATCAACCTGGACATCCCGTGGAACCCGGCGGTGCTGGACCAGCGCATCGCCCGCATCCATCGGCTGGGCCAGAGCGAGCGGGTGCAGATCCTGCTGCTGGTCGCCGCCGACTCCTACGAGGGCCGGGTGCTGGAGCTGGTCCAGGGCAAGCGCAACCTGTTCGACAATGTGGTCGACACGGACGCCACCGAGGACGTGGTGGGGGTCTCGCGCAAGCTGGTGGAGATCCTGGCCCAGGACCTGGCTGCACTCTCTCCGATCCCGCCCCAGCGCAGCGAGGGCGAAGCGACCGAGACGGCGGCCCCCGAGACCGCGGAGGCGCCCCTGGCGGTCGATCCGGTATCCGCGGGACAGACGCCCGATCTCTTGGCTGAAGCGCTTGAGGCGCCGGAGGAGACCCCGGAGCCGGCTCCGCGAGCCGTGCCCTCGTCCCTGCCGGAGCCAGTCCCGAGCGAGACCGAGGAGCAGATCCGCCAAGCGGTCCTGGCAGTGCAGGACGCCTTCGGCCCCCGCATCGAGCGCATCCTGGGGGCCGGCGGCGGACTGCTCGCGGTGCTCGACCGGGTGGACGACTCGGACGACCGGCTGGCCGCCAGCATCCCAGGCCCGGTCCCGGTGGCGCTGATCGACCGGCGCACCCTGGGCAGCCTACAGCGCTTAGGCCACGCCTCCCCCGTCGCCGATGCGCGCACGCTGGTGGAGACCACAAGCCCGACCGCCGAGCCCCAGGAGCCTCGGCTGCTGCGCCTCGCGCGCGAGAAGCTCCGCGGCGCCGAGCTCCTGATCCAGCAAGCCTGCCCGGCCCCGGCACTGGACCTGCTGCTCGCCGCGTTGCTTGCAGCCGCCGCGGTACGCGCCGGCCGGGAGACCCCGCCCTCGCCCCAGGACGCCGGTATCTGGCTGTTCGGCGAGGCATTGCCCAAGGGGCTCTTGACCCAAGAGCAGGCGGCCCTCGCCATGCGCGCACTGGCCTTGGCGCAGGGCGCGGATACGGTACCGGAGGCGCTGGTGCGGAGTTTGGCGGCGGATGTGGCGGGGTTTGTGGACGGTATGGGCTAGACCGACGTCTGCTACTGGAGTCCCGACGCGAGCTCGCCTTGGCTCGTCGTCGAAGAACAATTCATAGAGATGGGATCGACGATAGCGTCCCCGGTTGCCTCCCGCCCCCGGCATGTCGACAATGGCCCGGCCGGCGGCGACCTGCCGTCGGCCCAACCGGCGACCCCAACGCATGACAGGAGTGCGCACCATGGCGAACGAGGGCTATCACGAGCCGATCGACGAGTTGTCCGACGAGACCCGGGACATGCATCGGGCCATCCAGTCACTGATGGAGGAGTTGGAGGCGGTCGACTGGTACAACCAGCGGGTGGATGCCTGCAAGGACCCAGACCTGCGCGCGGTACTGGCCCACAACCGGGACGAGGAGAAGGAGCACGCATCCATGCTGCTGGAGTGGATCCGCCGTCAGGACGGGGTCTTCGACAAAGAGCTTAAGGACTATCTGTTCACGGATAAGCCGCTGGCACACCATCCTTAGGGCACCCATGCAGGAGCGCTCGTCTCGCATCCTGCGCTTGGCCGGGGTTCGGCCGGCGCCGCTTACAAGCCGGGCCGGGGGACGATGCTGGGATCGAGCACCCGTGCGGTGCGGCAGGTCTGGACACGATGGTCGTGCACCCCGGCGCTCGCCAGCCGCTCTTTGAGCTGGCGCAGATCCTCGGGGCTGTCGCGGCCCGGCAGCGGCGTGGTGCGGACCTCTAAAGGGATTTGGGCGCGCAGCAGCACATGCAGGCTTTCCCAGGCGCGCTCCCCTGACCCCGGTACCCCGGTGATAGCGGGGTAGTCCTCCGGGAGTGCCTTGATGTCCAGCCCGACCCAGTCGAGCAGGGACAGGAGCCGGCGCAGCCGCCTGGGATAGATACCCGCGGTATGTAGCCCGACCTTGAAGCCCAGTGAGCGGACCTCCCGCATGGCCGCTTCCAGCGCGGACTGGAGGGTCGGCTCGCCGCCGCTGAAGACCACTGCATCCAGGAGGCCCCGGCGGGATTCCAGGAACCCCCGCACCTCGCCCCAGGGAATCATGCCCTCGGCACTGGCCGGCAGCAGATGTCCGTTATGGCAATAGCGGCAGCGCCAGGGACACCCTTGACAGAACACCACCGCGGCCAGCTCGCCGGGATAATCGACCGTGGTGAGCGGAGTCATTCCGCCCACGCGCAGACCCGCCGGGCGACGAAGGCCAATACCGGCCCCGATCGCCTTGGGGATCGACTCGAACGGAACGCCTGGATGGCCCATGACCCTCGGCCCTCGGCCCTTCTTAAGCAGCCTGCCGCTCGACCCGCATCGGCGTCCCCCGCGGCGACTCGGTGAAATAGCAGCGCTCGCCGTGCTCGGCGCGCTTGCCCCGGTTGAAGGCCGAGACCGGGCGGTGGTAGCCCATGACCCGGGTCCACACCTCGCAGCGGGTGCGCTCGGACTCGTCCAGATCCTTCAGCTCGATGGGGGTGGAGTCGTACATGGCTCGATCCTCTTTATGCTCTCGTTGTCTCGGATAGTCTTGGTAGCCGTCGCCGTTTAAGCCTCGACGATAGCCCGGCTCGCCGCCCGCTTGCGCTCCACCAGCTCCTGGTCGCACTGGGGGCAGAACTCGTGCTCGCCCGCGATATAGCCGTGCTTGGGGCAGATGGAAAACACCGGCGTGACGGTGATGTATGGAAGCCGGAAGTTGGTGAGCGCCCGGCGGACCAGTTTCTTGCAGGCATCCACGCTGGAGACCTGCTCGCTCATATAGAGGTGCAGCACGGTCCCGCCGGTATAGCGGGACTGGAGCGGCTCCTGCATAGCCAGCGCCTGGAATGGGTCGTCCGTATAGCCCACCGGGAGCTGCGAGCTGTTGGTGTAATAGGGTGCGTCCGCGGTCCCAGCCTGGATGATGTCCGGGAAGCGCTTCTTGTCCTCCCGGGCAAAGCGGTAGGTCGTCCCCTCCGCCGGGGTCGCCTCCAGGTTATAGAGGTGCCCGGTCTGCTCCTGAAACTCCACCATCCGCGCACGCACCCGGTCGAGCAGCCGGCACGCCAGTGCATGGCCCTCGGCAGTGGCGATATCCTCTCGATCCCGAGTGAAATTACGGATCATCTCGTTGATGCCGTTGACCCCGATGGTGGAGAAGTGGTTGCGCAGGGTCCCCAGATACCGCTTGGTATAAGGGAAGAGCCCGGCGTCCATGTGACGTTGGATCACCTTGCGCTTGAGCTCCAGGCTGTTCTTGGCCAGGTCCAGCAAGCGGTCCAGGCGCGCCATCAGGGCCGGCTCGTCGCCCGGGTGCAGGTAGCCCAGGCGCGCGCAGTTGACGGTCACCACACCCACCGAGCCCGTCTGCTCGGCGGAGCCGAAGAGTCCGTTGCCGCGCTTCAGGAGCTCGCGCAGGTCGAGCTGCAAGCGGCAGCACATGGAGCGGACCATCTTCGGCGAGAGCTCGGAATTGATGAAATTCTGGAAGTACGGCAGCCCGTACTTGGCGGTCATGGCGAAGAGCCGTTCTGCGTTCTCGCTCTCCCAGGGGAAGTCCGGTGTGATGTTGTAGGTCGGGATCGGGAAGGTGAAGATCCGGCCCTTGGCATCGCCCTCGGTCATCACCTCGATATAGGCGCGGTTGATCAGGTCCATCTCCGCCTGGAGGTCCCCATAGGTATAGGGCTGCTCCTCCCCGGCGATCACGGGCACCTGGTCCCGCAGGTCCTCCGGGCAGACCCAGTCGAAGGTCAAATTAGTAAATGGGGTTTGGGTCCCCCACCGCGAAGGGACATTCAGGTTGTATATTAGCTCCTGAATGAACTGACGCACCTGGATATAGTCGAGCCCGTCCTTGCGCACGAAGGGCGCCATATAGGTATCGAAGCTGGAGAAGGCTTGAGCGCCCGCCCACTCGTTCTGCAGTGTCCCCAGGAAGTTCACGATCTGACCGATGGCGCTCGACATATGCCTGGGGGCGCCCGCCTCCACCCGGCCGGGCACGCCGTTGAGGCCCTCGTGCAGCAGGGTGCGCAGAGACCAACCGGCGCAGTAGCCGGAGAGCATGTCCAGATCGTGGATATGGATGTCCCCTTCCCGGTGCGCCTCCCCGACATGAGGCGGGTAGACATGGGACAGCCAGTAGTTGGCGATCATCTTGCCGGAGGTGTTGAGGATCAGCCCGCCGAGCGAGTATCCCTGGTTGGCGTTGGCGGCCACCCGCCAGTCCGAGCGGTCCAGGTACTCGTCGATCGAGGCGGCCACGTCCACCAGGGTGCGGTGCTGGTCGCGCAGGCGGGAATGCTGCTCGCGATAGACGATGTAGGCGCGGGCGGTCTCGAAATGGTTGGCGGAGATCAGGGTCTGCTCCACCACGTCCTGGATGCCCTCGATGTCCGGCAGACGTCCGTTGCCGTAGCGGTGCGCCAGGACCTTGACCACCTGGGCCGCCAGCAGCCGGGACTCCAGGTCCCCGAACTCCCCGCTCTCCTGACCGGCACGCGCGATCGCGGACTCGATCTTGGAGGCGTCGAAGGCGACCTCGCGCCCGTCCCGCTTGAGGACCTTGGTCGGCAGGGTCACCAGATTGTTGTGCGCGGTTCCCATGGCAGACTCCTCCCCGGCGACATACTAGATTTTGTGCCGACGATTATAGGGACCACAAAATATGGTGAAAGTGCCGTTCGGCGGCGGGTTGATCTCGGTCAAGGGGAAGTGGCGAGGGCCGAGGAT
Source organism: uncultured Gammaproteobacteria bacterium (assembly GCA_963780725.1). Lineage (GTDB taxonomy): Bacteria > Pseudomonadota > Gammaproteobacteria > Chromatiales > Chromatiaceae > Thiodictyon. The sequence goes on along the minus strand of CAWACV010000001.1, from coordinate 456,513 downwards.
TGTCGATCGCCCGCCTCCGGATGCACGTCGTCAAGGAGGCGACCCAGTCGAGCCGCATCGAGGGGACCCGCACCAACATCGAGGAAGCCCTGCAAGAGCGCGAGGAGATCGCCCTGGACCGGCGCGACGACTGGGAAGAGGTCCAGAACTATGTCGTCGCCATGAACGAGGCGGTGGCGCGTCTGCCCGATCTGCCGCTGTGCTCGCGCCTGATCCGCGAGACCCACCGCACACTGCTGCAAGGGGTGCGCGGCCGACACAAACAACCCGGGGAGTTTCGCCGCATCCAGAACTGGATCGGCGGGGCCACCATCGACGACGCAGTCTTAGTCCCGCCGCTGCACACCGAAATCCCGGACCTGATCGTAACTCCGGCAGCAGGTCGTCACGGACCCGTCGCGGCCGGGGGGCAGCGGGCGAGGCGGGCCTAGACGCCGTCCGCAGCGGCGTCGGAGTCAGGCGCGGATAACCCGGATGCGCCGACCCTGGGGACTGACCGCCGCGGCAGCGCTGGTGCGCTCGGCCGTGGACGGCTGGCCGGAGCGCCGGTCGAAGATCACCAGCCAGCCAGTGTCCAGCCCCAGGCCGGCCAGATAGCCGTCCAACTGGGTCAGGCCATCGGCCAGCGGGTCGGTGGCGCCGTCGCGCCAGACCTTGAGCTCCATGCCGAGGGTCACGGCCCCATAGCGCAGGCACAGATCCATGCGGCCCGAGCCGATCGCATATTCCCGCTCCAGGGTACCGCCGCCGTTGATGACACGGTGCAGGAAGGCCATCAGCACCAGGTGCGGGGCGATCTCGTGGTAGGGGGCGCTACGCAGGAGCGGCTCGCCGTGCTGGCGCCAGAAGGCGAGGAAGGCATCGAGCAGGCGCTCGGCGCTGAGGCTGCCGTCGGCATTCAGCCAAGTGGGGCCGATCCGGGGCAGCGAGTCCTGGGGTCCGCCGGCGAGCGCGCGCGGCAGGACCTCGCGGTAGATGGGGTTGGCGACGACCAGGCCGCCGGCGCCGTCGCGGCGCAGCAGTCCCAGATCGACCAGGTATTGGCGGTCGTCCTCGGGCACCCCCTCCATCTGGGTGCCCGCCAACATCGGCTCGATGACGCGCCGCACCCGCTCCTCGCGCAGCTTGTCGGACAGTTGGTCCAGATGGGTCACCCGGTTGACGATCAGATACTCCTTCGCCCGGTCGATCAGATCGACCGTCACCGGCCGGGCGCGGTCGCGGCCCTCGGGCATCTCGAGTTGGCATAGACCGTCCGGTAGCGCCCCTCCCGGTTCAGGAGCCCCATCAGGGCCAGCAGACAACTGGTCTTGCCGGTCTGGCGCGGGGCGTGGAGCAGGAAAGACTTCTGCCGGTCGATCAGCGCCAACACTTCCTGAAGGTCCCAGCGCCCGAGCGGCGGCACGCAGTAATGCTCGGCGAGGCGCACCGGGCCCTCGGTGTTGAAGAAGCGCATGGGTGACTCCGGACTGTGGCCGGGCGGATCGACGGCGGAATCAGCATAGCACCGCTGTCGCGCCGGGACCCTGCCCCGCGACCGCGGCTACAGGTTAAGAACGCCCTCGCCTGGGAGCGGCGAGCTGCACGGCGTTAGGGCGTTCGGAGGACCGAGACTTTATCATCGCCGCTTCTACCCGTTCTTCAACCCCCGCAAACCCATATGACCCCCGACGAGATTTTCCAGGCACTCGCCACCGCCGGCCCCGGTCGCTTCCCCCGCACTGCACTGATCGAGGCTGTCGAGCAGCGCGAGGCAATCACGCCCCTGCTGCTTGACGAGCTGCGTAGGCAGCTCGACGCCGGCTTCGCGCCGGCACTCGAGACCAAGCACTATTGGCGTCACCACTTCGCGATTTACCTGCTGGCCTATTTCCGCGAGCCGGCGGCCTATCCGCTGTTCGTGCAGATGGGTACCTTGCCCGGCGAGACCTTGTTCGACGCCATCGGGGACACGGTGACCGAGGGCTACAAGCGCCAATTGGCTGCGGTATGCCACGGCGACGCGCGTGGTATCGAGCGTCTGATCGACGACCCCGGGCTCAACGAGTACGTCCGGACCGCGGCCATCGGCGCGTTGGAGATCCTCTTTGCCAACGGGGAGCTCGATCGCGACGCACTGGTGGATTGCCTGGGCCGACTTGCGAAACGCTGGCTGGACGCGGCAGAGGCCGGGGAGGAGCCCTCCGACGCCACCGCGTGGATCTGGGCCACCCTGGTCTGGCTCGCCGCCGATATCGACGCGCAGGAGCTGGTCCCAACGATCCGCCGAGCCTTCGAGCTCCAATTGGTGGACCCCTGGCTCGGCGGGGATGCGCAGCGCTTCGAGCATGTCATGGCGGAGCACAGGGACCGCCCAGAGCCCTACAAGCCCTCGCCGGGAGTCGGGCTGCCCGGACACCCGGTGGACGAGTTGGAGCATTGGTACTGCTTTCGGACCCCGGTGCAGCGGATACCCGAGACTCCCGACCGGCGCTCGGTCGTGGGACGGGTGCCGGTGCGGGCAGCCACGAAGGTGGGCCGCAACGACCCTTGTCCTTGCGGCAGCGGCAAGAAGTACAAGAAATGCTGCGGGGGCTGAGCGGCCCGAAATAGCCCAAGCCGCCAGGGTCGCGAAAGAGATTTCAGCAATCCCGACAGATATCCCGCGTCAACTGCTCAAGCTTCCGAGTATCCGCCGCAAACAGCCGGATACCCTCGGAGAGCTTCTCGGTGGCCATGGCGTCTTCGTTCAGCTCCCAGCGGAATGCGCGCTCGTCGTAGCTCACCTTCGGGATGTCCATGGTCAGTGCGCGCTGCGGGTCGAGCTTGCGCGGCACCTCGCCCTCGGCCGCCGCCAGCTCGCCCAGGAGCCCGGGGGAGATGGTCAGAAAATCGCAGCCGGCCAGCTCCAGGATCTCTTCGGCATTGCGGAAGCTCGCGCCCATGACCACGGTGCTGTGGCCGTGGCGTTTGTAATAGTTGAAGATCCGGGTGACCGAGAGAACACCTGGGTCGGCGTCCGCCGGATAGCCGGCGACCTTCTGGGCGTTCTTGTACCAGTCGAGGATGCGCCCGACGAAGGGCGAGATCAGCGTAACGCCCGCCTCCGCGCAGGCGACCGCCTGGGCGAAGCTAAACAAAAGGGTCAGATTGCAATGGAATCCCTGGGCCTCCAGGCGCTCGGCGGCGCGGATTCCCTCCCAGGTGGAGGCGATCTTGAACAAGACCTGGGTGGCGGGGTCTATGCCCGCTTCGCGGTACAGATCCACGAGGCGCTCGGCGCGGCGGATGGTGGCTTGCGTGTCGAAGGACAGCCGGGCGTCGATCTCGGTGGAGACCCGTCCCGGCACAATCTTCAGGATCTCCGTCCCGAAGTTGACCGCCAGCTTGTCCATCGTCCAGTGCGCCTGGGACTGTGCGTCCCCTGCCCCGCGGCCTTTGCCGAAGGCCACCGCGTCCTCGACCAGCTCCCGATACTGGGGCATCTGGGCCGCCTTATAGAGGAGCGACGGGTTGGTGGTCGCGTCCTGTGGCTTGTACTCGGAGATCGCCTCGAAGTCGCCGGTGTCGGCGACCACGGTGGTCATGGTCTTGAGTCTTTCGAGCTTGCTCATGGTTCGGCACCCGGGGTCTGGCGGTGAGAGAGGCTGTCTGCAACCATAGTGGGAGCCCCGCGGCGAAAATCGACTTGACTGCGACCGAGGTCGCTCTCGCGGAGATCGCAGTCGGACATAGCGCCCCGACGCCCGGCCCGCAAATTCCGCTATGATTCGCGCGTGAATCTTCGAGACCTGCGATACATCCTGGCACTTGCCGAGACCCGCCACTTCGGACGGGCGGCCGAGCGCTGCTTCGTCAGTCAGCCGACCTTGAGCGGCCAGATCAAGAAGCTGGAGGACGAGCTTGGCGTGGTGATTTTCGAGCGCACCAACCGCTCGGTGGATATCACGCCGGTAGGCGAGTCCATCCTCGCCCACGCGCGGCTCGCGGTCGAGCAGGCGGATACCATCGAGCAGGTGGCCCGCGCGTACCAGGACCCCCTGGCCGGTCCCCTGCGGGTCGGCGCCATCCCGACCTTGAGCCCCTACCTGATGCCGCTGGTGCTGGTGCCGCTGAAGCGCACCTACCCCAAGCTGCGTCTAGTCCTGTCCGAGGAGATCACAGAGTCGCTGCTGGGGCGGCTGCACCGCCACGAGATCGACGCCGCACTGCTGGCCACCGCGGTGGACGATGCGGATCTCGAGAGCATACCGCTCTTCGACGAGCCGTTCTGGCTCGCCCACCCGCGCGGCCACCCGCTTTACGAAAAGGAAGACATCGACGCCTCCGACCTGGAGTCGGTCGATCTACTGCTGCTCGCCGACGGCCATTGCCTGACACATCAGGTCATGGAGGTCTGCCGGCTGGCCGAGCGCCCCACCCACGGGGAAATGGCGGACCTGCGGGCAGCGAGCCTGGAGACCCTGCTGCAGCTGGTGGGGGCTGGCTTCGGGTGCACCCTGGTGCCGGCGCTCGCCATCCGCGGCGGCTGGATGACAGACAGCGGCATCATCGCCCGACCCCTGGCCCTGCCGGACGCCTATCGCCGCATCTCGCTCGTCTACCGCGGAAGTTTCCCCAGGCGCACCGCCCTGGAGGCCCTGGCCCAGGTCATCCGCGACCATCTGCCGAACACCGTTCGCCCGCTGACGGCGGCCTGACGGGGCGCAGGCCCCCCAGGACGGAGCGCCCGGGCGGACCGGTTGGAAGAGCGGGTCTCGAACCGGGCCTACCGGTCATTCGGGTTCGCGCGTTTTTGTCTGTGCGAATTGATTGACAACTGGGCCGTCAACCTAGCCTTACGTTGCTCCAAGACAACAAAACTTGCGATTGGGTAGCGCCCCGGCCCAATGCGCATATGCTTTCATCTGTCGCCGGTATCGTCCCGCCGCTTCGGACTTCGTTGGGAAGGAGCAACAAACCCGGGAAAGACCCGGGTCATCGCAGCCTGGCGCGATATTTGCTGTTATTTTGCGGACAACCGATACCGGGGGCACTGCCCTTCCCCGAACTCCAACAGCCACAAGGAGGCTGTCATGACCACCAATCAATCACTCGCCATTTGGGAGCTGTGTCGCCAGGGGCTCCCGCTGGCCGCGGACGAGGCTGCCGAGCATTGGACCCAAGGTCTGCTGTTCGAGCCGCCGTCCGGTGTGAGGATCTCGCGCGCACTCGAGGCGATCATCGAGCAATGCAACTGGGAAGTCAGCCAGCTAGAGGAGGCGCAGGCCGCCTGATTCTCAAGCCTGCGGCGGTCGCGGGCGGTCCGGCGAGGAGACATCCTCGCCGCCCGCCCCGCCAGGACCAGCCGATTCCAGGGCTGCCCCACACGGGGTCAGACACCCGTCCGATCGATATGCACGGCAAGCCAGAGGCAGCGCGGCTCCGCGGATGTCTCGACCACCCGGTGCGGGGTGTGTGCCGGAATCAGGACATGATCCCCCGGCCCCAATGTCAACTCTGCACCGTCCAGCCAGAGTCGCGCCTCGCCCTGCAGGAGCAGCACCCATTCGTCCTGAGGCTGATCGTAGAGCACTGGCTCTGGGGTCGGGCTGCTCGCGATCCGCTCGATACGGACCTGTCCCAGGCGCAGCACATCCTCGAATATCTCCCCGGTCGGCGGGGCGGGCAGGTCGCGGAACAGATTTGCGGATGCGATCGACATAGGCGTTGGACTTTCTGCGGCAGGGTCTGGGCACTGAAATAGAGCATGGGCAGGCAAACGCGCGCAATCGCGCTCGGGCGTTGCGCAAACGCGCGGTCAGCGCCATCTATCTGGAACAGCGCCTCTCCCACCCCATCTCGACTCGCACCATGGCCGACCGACACCCTCTGTTTGGGCGCATCCTTATCGTCTGCGCCGGCAACCTCTGCCGCAGTCCTCTGGCTGAAGCACTCCTGCGCGCCCGTCTCTCGGCAGCCGGTCGAATCACGGAGGTCGGATCTGCGGGCCTGATCGCGGCCCTCGGACACCCCCCGGACGAGCTGACGGAGGCGGTCGCCCGGCACCATGGGCTCGACCTCTCGGCCCACCGCTCCCGCCCCCTGGAGCCCGAGATGATCCGACGCGCGGACTTGGTGCTGACCATGGAGCAGGACCAGCGCAGACAGATGCTCTCCTTGACCCCCCTGGCGGCTGGAAAGCTCTATCTGCTCGGGCATTGGACCGGCAGCGAGATCGCGGACCCCTACCTACAGGACTGGCCGGCCCACGAGCGGGCTTATGCGCAGATCGCCGCCGCGGTGGACGCCTGGCTACCCCGGCTATAGCAGGTTCATATTCGCTCGTAGCGAAGGACCCGACCCTTGCCGGTGTCGCTCTCCAGTGCGATCCAGTCCCCGTCCTCCGTGTACCAGAGGCTGATGTCGAGCGCGTCCGCGCGCAGCCGGTAGCGCCTGGCGGACACCTCCCGGCCCTGAAGCAGTCGCCGCTCGGACCCGACAGGCTCCAGTCGGACCGAGACCAGCTCGCCGGTCTGCGGATTCAGGAGTCGTGGCTGCTTGAGTAGCCCCGCGTCCCAGTAGGCAAAGCTCCCCACACATCCCGAGACCCGCTGGGTGTCTCCATTGACATCCAAGTCGAGGGCGCCGGCCAGGCGCTCGCCCTCCACCCGGAATGCCTTACCGTTGTCGTCGGTACTGGCGCGGATGCGCTCCAGACAGCCGTCGCGCCACAGCTCCCGGCTTTCGTGACGGTAGCGGTAGGCATTAAAAATCAGGATGTCCACGTCGAAGCTGGCCCGGCTCAAGACCTGCTGACCCGAGTCGCCCGGAGAGATCTGGAAGCTATGCTCGCCGATGGGGTCCTGGTCCAAATAGACCCGGAATCGCAATGTCTCGCCGACCGCCGCCTGGGCGCAGACAGCGGTCAGGGCAGCGACTGCGCCGAGCCAGCCGAAGGCCCGGCGGCGCGCGCGATCGGAAAACGCAATGGTCTTACGCATGTGAATCTCCGGAGTCTGCCGGGCCGGCCGCGGGGCGCGGCGGACCGGGGATGAATGCGTTGGTGCGCCGGATATAGTCCCGATACCCCGGCCGGCGCTCGCCGATGTCCTGCTCCAGCAGCCTGACCCCCGAGACCCGCAGCAGGAGCCAGGTCATCAGGACTGGCGCGGGCAGCGACCACCAACCGCCGGCGGCCAGGGCAAACAGATAGAAGCCCCACCAGATGCATGCCTCGCCGAAATAGTTCGGGTGTCGGGTATAGCGCCACAGTCCCCGGTCCATGACCTGGCCGGCATTCTCCGGACGGGATTTGAATTGGGCGAGCTGCCGGTCCCCGACCGCCTCGAAGAACAACCCGGTCAACCAGAGCCCGAGGGCCAAGGCGTCCAGCCATCCCAGCGAGCCAGGATCGAGGATGGCAGCCAGCAGCGGCAGCGAGACGATCCAGGCCAGCAGACCCTGGAGTCCGAACACCAGATACAGGCTCTTCCACCAAAACCCGGGATCATGGGCCGCACGCATGGCCGCATACCGGCGGTCCTCCGGTGCACCCCGATTGCGGCGGACGATGAATGCACCGAGCCGGAGCGCCCAGAGCGCAACCAACAAGAGCACCAGCAAGGCGCGATCGCCAGGCGCCGGGGCGCCCTGAATATAGACCACGGCCATGGCAAGGAAATAGAAAGACCACAGTACATCGGCAATCCCGGCGTCCTTGAGCCGGATGCTGAAGAGCCAACCCAGGCCGGCGATCGCCAACGAAGCCACCAGGCCGTACAGATAGATGTCCAGCTCAAACATTGTCTAAATCCTGGACAATGGACCTTGAAGCCCCCCGCTCTGCCGGCACCCCAAGCTCACGCCCGGTGCGGCGCGGAATCGTTATCCAGGGCGGATTCGGGCGTTTGAGCCAGGTTTGGCGCGGACCTCTGCGCAGGTCCGAGCGGCCTGACCAGGAATGATCGACGTTAGAATCGGTGCACATCTCGGGACCTCGCTCGGCGTTGCTCGTCTCTGTTGCACAGCTAATGTCCAATCCGTCCGAAACAAGCCCGTCGACCGTAGGGGCGTCGGGCTGCCAAGACCGGCGGCGCAGGCCCCTGAGCCGGCGACTCGCTCTGCTATGATTCCGGCCGAAATGCCGGGGCGGGGCCGCCGCCAGCCCCCTACCCCCGATCGACCCGTACCCAGGAGCCCAGATGAACCAACGTTTCGCCAAAGGGGTCGCCGTCGCGGCGACCGTGAGTGTCCTCGTGACCGCCTGCGCCTCCGACGGCTCTGGCATGACCGAAACCGGCCAAGGCGCAGCCATCGGCACCGCCACCGGGGCCGCCTTAGGGGCCATCGTGGGCTCGTTAAGCGCCAACGCGGGCCGCGGGGCACTGATCGGGGCGGTCGGCGGTGCGCTTGCGGGCGGGATGGTCGGTGCCTATATGGAGAGTCAGCGCAAGGACTTCGAGAAGGCGCTGGCAGAGGAGATCTCGGCCGGCGTGATCCGGGTGGAACGTCTACCCAACGACCAGCTCCTGGTCGGGATGACCGGCGAGACCGCCTTCGAGACGGACTCGGACCAGATCAACCCGGGCTTCTACAGCACCATGGACCGGATCTCGGCGATCGTGAACAAATACGGCAAGACCGAGCTGGCAGTTGCCGGACACACGGACAACACGGGCTCGGTCGCACACAACCAGGAGCTGTCCCAGCGCCGGGCGGGCTCGGTGGAGCGCTACCTGGAGGGCCAGGGCGTGCTGAGAGACCGCATCTTTTCCTCCGGCTACGGGTTGAGCCAGCCAGTTGCGAGCAACGCGACCGAGGCCGGCCGCAGGCTCAACCGCCGGGTCGACATCACCATCGTGCCGATCACCGAGGGGACTTGAATGTCTAAGCGAGGCGAGTAGCCGGTGACGAGCGACTGGGGCCGAAGGTCGACGAGGATTTGGAAGTCGGCTGTCCGATTAAGCCGGTTTGCCCCTGGCAGCTCGCCGCTCGCAACTCGCCACTCTCCCCTAGGAGCGCCCCCATGTCCCAATGCCGACTGATCTACCGCAGCACCTGCGCGGACAAGCTGATCGACAACGCGAATCTGCGACATCTGGTCGAGAAGAGCGCGGAGCACAACCGCGCCGCGGGGATCACCGGGCTTCTGATGCTTTCGGGCGATCGGTTCCTACAGGTGCTGGAAGGCCCGGAGGAAGCGGTCAACCGACTGTTTGGCCGGATCATCCGCGACAAGCGGCACCGCGACCTGCGTCTGCTCTCGTTCGAGCAGATCGGGCCCACCTATTTCGACGACTGGAGCATGCATCTGGTCGACCTCTTCGACCTGCCCAAGGCACCGCGGGAGCTTCTGGCGCGCAAATACCGCTCCCGGGAAGGTGCGGTGGAGATCCCAGAGCGGCTGCACGAGGTCTATGCGCTGCTGCTCGACGCCAGACACATCTGCCTCAGCCGACCCTGGGAGGACACGGATGCGGGCGACCCAGCCCGATCCGCACCCTAGTACGCGCCCCATTGGCGCTGGGATTGCGCCGATACGCGTGCGATCTGTAGGCTGGGTAGAGCGCAGCGAAACCCAGCGATCAATCCCTGACCGGGCGTCGTAGATGGGTTTCGCTGCGCTCTACCCATCCTACGGGGACAGCTTGCGTGTGATGCCAACAGCCCCTGGTGCAGACCCCTGCTCGCTCGCAACCAACCCGAAACGCCAAGCCCTCTCTCTGCCCGACTAGGAAGAAAAGGCGCGCGCTTGACGGCGCATCTTCTCGACGATCGCATAGACCCCCACATGCCGGTTGGGGCTCAGGTGCTCTTCCAAGTGCAGGCCGGCGAACAATCCGTCCACGTCCGTCGACTCGATCTCCGCGGGGGTCTTGCCGGAATAGATCCTCACCAGCAGTGCGACGACGCCCTTGATGATGGCGGTGTCGCAGTCACCCGCAAAGCACAGCCGCGGCGGGGCCGATCCGTCCGGGCGGGCGACGACATGGACGATGCTCATGCACTCCTTCACCCGGTTGGCGTCGGTCTTGTCCTCGGCCGGCATGGGGGGCATACGCTCGCCGATCTCCACCAGGTACTGGTAGCGCTGGTCCCAATCGCCCAATAGATCGAAGTCGTCGATGACCTCGCGGATCTCGGCACCGATCATATGCGGAAGGACTCGCCGCACCCGCAGGTGTCGGTCACATTGGGGTTGCGGAACTCGAAACCCTGGCTCAGCAGGCTGGAACGCACGTAATCGATCTCCATGCCGTCGATCCGCTCCAGACTCGCGCCGTCCACCACCAGGGTGACGCCATGACTCTCGAAGACCCGGTCGCCCTCGGCAAGCGCATCCGCATAGTCGACCTCGTAGGCGAATCCGCTGCATCCGCTCTTTTTGGTGCCGACGCGCAGCCCCAGGCCCCGACCGCGCTTTTCCAGCATCAGGGTTACATGGCGGGCGGCCGCCGGGGTGAGTGTAACTGCCATGAATCAACCTCTGTCTTGACTGACGCTTAAGACCCTGAAATAGCCTTGGCCCACCCCTGTTTCAAGCGGGGGCGGCTCAGTGCCGGTGCTCGTTTGCATCCATGCTGGAGGCTGAGGCCATGTCCATCAACCCGCGCATGAGCCGCGCCCGCTCGTCGGTGGGGATGGTTTCGATCAATGCCTGCTTGTCCTCCGGGCTCAGTGGCAGGTGTGCGCACAGCAAGTTGACCAGATCCCCGTCCTGCATCTTCTTCACGTCGTCCCAGGGCACCTCAACTCCGCGCAGGGTACAGTAGGACTTGAGCGAGCCCAGGAACCCGTTGCGGTCGCCGATGGTCTGGGTCTCGCCGTGACAGTCCGCCGCGAAGCGCTCCCAATCGGCCGCGACCAGGCGATAGCCGTGCCGGTCTGGAAGCTCGGCGCGCACCTGAAAGCGGCACACGCCGGTCAGCACCAGCACGACCCGCCCGTCCAGGGTCTCGCTGTAAGAAGTGATGCGCCCGGCGCAGCCGATGCGGTGGATTTCCGGCACCTCGTCCAGGGCTGTCTCGCTGGTGGGCTGGATCATGCCGATCAGGTGTGCACCGGCCAGTGCGTCCGCCACCATGCTGAGATAGCGGGGCTCGAAGACATTGAGAGGCAACTGCACCCCCGGCATCACTACCGCTCCTGAGAGCGGGAAGATCGGGATCTCGGGCGGCAGGTCGGCAAAACCGGGCAGGAAAGGACTGCGCGTCATGGGTGGCTCCAGAGAACCGGCGCCGGCCGCGAAAGGGCCGCATGCGCCTCGTTGAACGGCGACAATGGGGCCGCGAACGCCGTTCCCCAGGGCGCCGGGCGAGATGCGACCGCGGAGTACCCCCGGCCCGGCGATGGCGAGGGCGCTCGCGGGGGACGCCCGCGCACGTGCCGCGGCGCTGACCCGTCTGCCCGCGCCCCGGCGCGGGTAACGCCCTGAAAAGACCAAACCCTAGCGGACGAATGCATGCTCGACAAGATCTTTCACGGTTTCGAGAAGACCCTGGCGGCAGTACTGCTGCTGCTCATCGCCATCGTATGCCTGCTCGCAGTCGTCGAGCTGTGCTGGGTGCTGTACCGGGACCTGACCGGCTCGCCGGGCGTCCTGTTGGATCTCGACGAGCTGTTCGAGGTATTCGGGATGTTCCTGATCGTCCTGATCGCGATCGAGCTGATGGCCAGTATCTTCATGTACATGAAAGACAAGTCCGTGCATGTCGAGTTTATGCTGCTGATCGCCATCACCGCCCTGACCCGCAAGGTCGTGATCTTGGACGCCGATGCCTACGGACCCATGTACCTGATCGGTCTGGCTGCCCTCCTTGGAACACTGATCGGCGGCTACTACCTGATCCGTCGGCAGGCGGCGGTTGGCGCCCCGGGCGACACGCAACGGCCAGACGACACCGGTGCGCCCTAGATGCGCCACCCGGGCCAGCTAGCGAGGACGAGATGCAGAGCGACAGTGCGGCAGAGATCGATGGGGACGGCGATAGGGCAGAGGCACTGGGCCGCTATCGCCGGGTGCGGCGTCGGACCCGGGGCTCGCACAGGTCTTCGGCGACCTCTGGGAATGGACCGGCTCTGCCTATCTGCCCTATCCGGGTTATCGCGCCCCAACCGGTGCGCTTGGCGAATACAACGGCAAGTTCATGTGCAACCAAATGGTTCTGCGCGGGGGCTCCTGCGCGAGCCCGCGGGACCACCTGCGGGCCGGCTACCGCAACTTCTTCTACCCGCACGAGCGCTGGCAATTCCAGGGTCTGCGCCTGGCCCAGGACCTGCCGGGACAGCACCCATGAGCGCAAGGTCCCGGCGCTTGGCCACCCCCCGCCCCGATGCCCCCGGGGTCTCCTTTTTCGATCTACACCCGAGCCCGACGGACCTGCACTCGGAGGTCCTCGCCGGTCTCTCCCTACCCCGCAAGTCGCTCCCGCCGAAGCTCTTCTACGATCGGGAGGGTTCGCGGCTGTTCGACGCCATCGTAACCTGCTGGCCCGCATCGACCGGGAGCTTGGGGCCGATTTCGACCCGAGCGCCTTCGCACACCGGGCCTTCTATAATCCGCTGCCCGAGGCCGGGGGCAGTGTCGGCCGCATCGAGATGCATCTGGAGAGCCTGAAAGACCAGCGGGTACGGGTCGCAGACCGCACCTTCGACTTCCGCGCCGGCGAGACCATCCACACCGAGAGCTCCTACAAATACAGCCTGGACGGGTTCAGGGCACTGGCCGCCGAGGCCGGATTCGTCGCCGAGCAGGTCTGGACAGACCCGGACAGGCTGTTTTGCGTCCACTGCCTGCAAGTGGGCACCTAATGCGCCAGGGGCTGGCGCAACGCCGGCTGCACCTGAGCCGTCCCGGGTTAGAATGCCGCAGACGCCATTGACCACAGGACCCGTGCGGCAACCATCCATGACAGAGATCACCACCGACGAGGCGCTGGAGCGCGACGTCAAACTCTTCGCCGCCCTCCTCGGAGAGGTGCTGCGCGAGCACAGCCGCAAACGCGTCCTGGTGGTCGTGGAGCGGCTGCGCGACGGATTCATGCAGTTGCGCGAGCAGGAAGACCCGGCGCTGCGCGAGCGGCTCATGCGACGCATCGGCGGACTGGACCCACTGACGCTGTCGGAGGTCATTCGCGCATGCGCCGTCTATTTCGGCCTGGTGAGCACCGCCGAGGAGCTCAACGGCTATCTCTACCGCATGGACCGCATCAGCTCGGGCGAGCGGCTGTGGGTCGGCTCCTTCGACGACACCGTGCGCCAGCTGCACGCCGACGGCATCGCCCCGGAGTCGTTCCAGGCACTCCTTGACCGGCTGATCTATCTCCCGGTCTTCACCGCACACCCCACCGAGTCCAAGCGCCGTACCATCCTGGACAGCTTCAGGCGCATCTTCCTGGTCGCCCAGGACCTGCACCTCAAGAAGCTCAACGACGAGGAGCTTGAGGAGCGGCTTCAGGCAATCCTCACCGAGATCCAGATCCTGTGGAAGACCGACGAGGTCCGCATCCACAAGCCCCAGGTAACCGACGAGGTCCGCCAGGGCCTGCACTATTTCCGCGAGTCCCTGTTCACCGCGGTGCCCGAGGTCTACCGGATGCTGGAGCGGGCGATACGGCGGGTTTACGGACCGCAGAGCGGTATCCGGGTGCCGAGCTTCGTGCGCTTTGGCTCCTGGATCGGCGGGGACCGGGACGGCAACCCATTCGTCAAGCCCGAGACCACCGAGCTGACGTTGCGCATGCACCACGAGCTGATCCTCGAGGAATACCGGCGGCGGATCGAGACCCTGCGGCGGATGCTCAGCCACTCCGCTGGCCTCTGCGAGCTTTCCCCCGCCTTCATGGACAGCCTGGACGCGGACGAGGACTACTGGCTGCGCACCATGGGCGAGAACCTGCGCCGCTATGAAAACGAACCCTACCGGCGCAAGCTCGCCATGATGGACCATCGGCTTGCCGCCAACCTGGCGCGGGTCCAGGGCCGCATCCAGGGCCGCCCCCACGAAGACCTGCCCGCGGGCTACAACGGCGACCGGGAGCTCCTTGCAGACCTCTATCTGATCCGCGACTCGCTCATCCACCACGGCGACGCCAACGCGGTCAGCGGGCCGCTCCAGGACCTGATCCGGCTCGCAGAGGGCTTCGGATTCCATCTGGTGCAGCTGGACATCCGCCAGGAATCCACCCGCCACACCCAGGCAATCACCGAGCTCTTCGCCCGCCAGCCAGGCGCGCCCTATTACCAGGCGTTCGACGAAGCGCAGCGCCTGATGGCGCTCTCCGAGGCGATCGCCCACCCGCACCCATTCATTATCGACAAGGGCACGCTGACCCCCGAAACCCGGGAGACCCTGGAGGTCTTCGAGGTCATGGCGCGGATGCGCGCGGAGATCGGCCCGGGATGCTTCGGCCAATATGTCATCTCCATGACCCATGCCGCGAGCCATGTCATGGAGGTCATGCTGCTCGCGCGGCTCGCCGGGCTCGCCGGGCACGACCGCCAGGGATGGTTCTGCGAGATCCAGGTCTCCCCGCTCTTCGAGACCATCGAGGACCTGGCCCATATCGACGGGGTGATGAGCACCTTATTCGATCACCCTACCTACGGCGCGCTCCTCAAGGCGTCCGGGAACCGCCAGGAGGTCATGCTCGGCTATTCGGACTCCTGCAAGGACGGGGGCATACTGTCGTCGAGCTGGAGCCTGTACGAGGCCCAGCGCAAGGTCATGGCGCTCGCGGACAGCCGCGGCATCGCCTGCCGGCTCTTCCACGGCCGGGGCGGCACCATCGGTCGCGGGGGCGGGCCCACCCACGAGGCGATCCTCTCCCAGCCTGCCAATACGGTGCGCGGAGAGATCAAGTTCACCGAGCAGGGAGAAGTCCTCTCCTACCGCTATGCCAATCCGGAGACCGCCCGCTACGAGCTGGTCATGGGGGTGAGCGGGCTCATCAAGGCCAGCCGCGGCCTCGTCGAGCCGCCCCGGGGCGACCGCAACGACTATCTGGGGATCATGGACGAGCTGGCCCGCTACGGGGAGTCGGCCTACCGTCGGCTGGTCCGCGAGACCCCTGGATTCCTGGATTATTTCTACGAGTGCACCCCGCTCGATGCCATCGCGCTCCTGAACATCGGCTCGCGGCCGTCGCACCGCAAGCAGGGCGACCGCACACTGTCGTCCATCCGCGCCATCCCCTGGGTCTTCGGCTGGGGCCAATCCCGGCACACATTGCCCGCCTGGTTCAGCATCGGCGAGGCGCTCGAGCGTTGGCGCGGCAACGAGCTCGACCGCCTGGTCAAGCTCCAGCAAATGTACCAGGACTGGCCCTATTTCCGGGCGCTGCTCTCCAACACCCAAATGGCGCTCTTCAAGGCCGAGATGCACATCGCCCGGGAATATCTGAGCCTCGCCCAGGACCGCACCCGGGCAGAGTCGATCCACACCCTGATCGAGCGCGAGTACGAGCGCACCTGCACCCAGGTGCTCAATGTCGCCGGACTGCGCGGACTCCTGGAAGAGACCCCGGATCTGGCCCATTCGCTGGCGCGCCGCAACGCCTACCTGGACCCCTTGAACCATATCCAGGTCGCGGTCCTGGGACGCTACCGCAACGAGACCGACGAAGCCCACCGCGAGCAATGGCTCGACCCGCTCCTGCGCTCCATCAACGCCATCGCCGCCGGAATGCGCAACACCGGATAAAAAACCCGTAGGATGGGTAGAGCGCAGCGAAACCCATCCTCACACCAACCCTGACCAACGCCATGACCGACTACCGCCGTTGCCGCGTCCCTGGCGGTACTTATTTCTTCACCTTCAGGCTCCAAGACCGTACCGCGACTCTCCTCGCTGACCGCATCGCCGATCTGCGCACTGCCTTCCGCGAGGTGCGTGCCACCCATCCCTTCGAGATCGAGGCGATCGTCGTGTTGCCTGCGCATCTGCATTGTCTCTGGTCTCTGCCGGCAGGGGACAGCGATTACAGTATGCGCTGGCGCCAGATCAAGTCGGCCTTTTCGCGCGCCATTCCCGCGGGGGAGCCGGTGTCCGCGAGCCGTCTGCGCAAGAGCGAGCGGGGTGTCTGGCAGCGGCGGTATTGGGAGCATACGATCCGCGACGACAACGGTTTCGCGACCCGATTCGATTACATCCATTACAACCCGGTGAAGCACGGGTATGTACGGCGGGCGAAGGATTGGCCGTATTCGTCGTTTCACCGGTATGTGCGGTTGGGGGTTTATCCGGAGGATTGGGCGGGTGGTCCGGGGTTGGCGGATTGGGATTTGGAGGAGCGGTGAGGGGAGGATGGGTTTCGCTTCGCTCTACCCATCCTACGATCTACGATCTTGGGACCGGCGGCTTGGGAGGATGGGTTTCGCTTCGCTCTACCCATCCTACCGCCTCGCCACTTGTTAAGCCTGGAAATTGCGCAGGTAGTGCGAGAATCGCTCGCCCAGCTCCGGATGGGCCAGTCCGTATTCGACCGTGGCCTCCAGATAGCCGAGCTTGCTGCCGCAATCGTAGCGCTTGCCGTCGAATGCATAGGCGATGACCGGCTCGTCGGCCAGCAGGTCGGCGATGCCGTCGGTGAGCTGGATCTCTCCGCCGGCACCGGCGCGGGTATGCTCCAGCTTATCGAAGATCCTGGGGGTGAGCAGGTAACGGCCGACCACCGCCAGGTTAGAGGGCGCGTCCGCCGGGGCCGGCTTCTCGACCATGGAGACCACCCGCATCTCGCCTTGAGACCCCTGCTCTACCTTGACGATCCCGTATTGTCTGGTCTCCTCCCGAGGGACCTCCTGGACCGCCAGCACGCTGCAACCGAAACGCTCGTAGACGTCTGCCATCTGGGCACACACGCCTTTGTTATAGCCGCGGATCAGGTCGTCGGCCAGCAGTACGAAAAACGGCTCGTCGCCCACCACCGGCTTGGCGCACAGGACCGCATGGCCGAGTCCCAGTGCCTCCGGCTGGCGGACATAGACACAGTTGACCCGCGCCGGAATCACGTTGCGCACGATCTCGAGCAGCTTGGTCTTGCCCCCACTCTCCAGCAACGACTCAAGCTCACAGGCCCGGTCGAAATGGTCCTCGATCGAGCGCTTGTTGCGGCCGGTGATGAAGACAAGCTGGTCCACCCCGGCCGTCACGGCCTCCTCGGCCGCATATTGGATCAGGGGTTTATCGACGATCGGCAGCATCTCCTTGGGGCTCGCCTTGGTGGCCGGCAGAAACCGGGTACCCAATCCAGCCACCGGAAATACGGCCTTACGGATCTTGCTCATCACTCTACTCCACACGATTCGATTGGAGCCGGGCTCGCCCGGCCTTCGGTTGCGATGCGTCTCGGCCCCAGGGCAGCAGGGGCGGATCAGGCCAGACGCGGCCCGCTCAGCACCTCGTCGCCGGGGATGCGCTCGGGCTGCACCGGCTGCACAGTCCCCCAGCGCTTGCAGCTCGGGCATTGCCAATGCAGCGCCCGGGCCGAGAATCCGCAATGGTCGCACTGGTAGGCGCTCTGGCGCGCCAGCAGATAGCGGACCGCGTCGTGCACCACGCGCTCGCGCGCCCGATCCCGACTCGGCCGCTCGCCCTCGCCATCCGCTACCCGGGACTGGAGATCGAGCAGACGCTCCAGTGCAGCCAGATCCACATGCCCGGCAAGGTACCGGGTCAGTGTCTCCAGGGCGGCGTCCAGACCGCGCTCGGCCAGCACCGCATCGCTCAACGAGAGCATCAGCGGCGGCGAAGGGTGCCTCAATGCCAGCGACTCCAGCACCTCTAACTGATCCGTGCGCCCCAGCGCGGCCAGTGCCTCCAGCAGGGCCGGCAGCACCTCCGGCACATACCGGGCACCCTGGTCCGCCACCCGCATGAAGAGCGCCGCCGCGGTCCGGGCGTCGCCCTCGGCCAATGCCATCTGACCCTGGAGCAGGGTTGCCCGCACGCCCCCGGGGTCCGCGATCTGGGCCCGCGCCAGGTGACGCCGCGCACCGGTCAGATCGCCGCGGCGGCGGGACTCCTCCGCCAGCTCGCAGTGGTACTGTGCGATCTCCTTGATCATTGGCCGCTCGCCGAAGGGCTTGAGCCGCTCCGCCACCTCCAGACATTTCCCCCAGTCGCGCTCCTGCTGAAAGATGTCGAGCAGCCCGCGCAGCGCCCGCTCGCGATGCAGCCCCAGATCAACCAGCTCCTGAAACAATAGCTCCGCCCGGTCGAGCAGGCCGGCGCGCATATAGTCCTGGCCCAGCTCGAACAGTGCATAGCCGCGCTGCTCGGCGCTTAGGCTCTGGCGTGCGATCAGGTTCTGATGGAGCCGGATCGCCCGGTCCACCTCCCCGCGGCGCCGGAACAGGCTGCCCAGGGCCAGATGGGTCTCGGCGGTCTCCCCGTCCACCTCCGCCAGCTCCAGAAAGACATCGATCGCCTTGTCCGGCTGCTCGTCCAGCAGATAATTGAGCCCGCGAAAGAAGGCCGGGGCCGAGCCCGGAGCGCGTCGGCTCCGGGCGGCCCCGTCGTGACGGGCCAGCCACCAGCCGGAGGCGGCGGCCACCGGGAGCAGAAGAAACAGAAGCTCGATCAAAGGCAGGTCCTGCACCCGCGCCCCGCGACATGGGGTGTCCGCGGGCACGCGGCGATGGTGCGGATCGGGGGTAGACCGGTAGACTGAATCACGCGGCCATGATACAGACAATGCCGAATAGTCGCATGCGCGCACGCGCTTCGGAAGCGCCGAGGTCCAAGCGCCAAGTGCCGGCGCATGCGTGTCCGGCACCGCGGCCACGATCATGCATTCAGGCCACCCGGTGGATGATATTCGTCGCGGCCAGGGGTCCGCTCCCACGAGCGTAGGAGCGGCCCACTGGCCGCGACGGCCTGCGGCCGGAATTATGATCGCCGGCACTGCCAGTCGCACGCCTCGGGGCTTGATTCGATCCCCGGTCCGGCCCAGGATGCGGCCCCAGACCTGGTGCCGCCGGTTTCCGCCGCATCCTCCCCACGCGTATCCTAAGGAGAGCGCCCCATGCAAGATCTCTCAGGCAAGGTCGTGATCGTGACCGGCGCAGCCGGCAACCTGGGACGGGCAGTCGCCGGCGCCTTCGCCGCCCGCGGTGCCCGGCTCGCCCTGGTGGACCGGACGGCCGAGTCGCTGGAATCGGCGCTGAAAGACCTGCCCGCGGGCACCGAGGCCGCCCCCTTCCCCGCCGATTTGCTGGACCCGGCGGAGGCTGCCGCGATGGCGGGCGCGGTGGCCGCGCGCTTCGGGCGGATCGACGCGCTGGCCAACCTTGCCGGGGGCTTCGCCATGGGCCCGCCCCTGCACGAGACCCCGGACCGGGACTGGGACTTCATGCTCGACCTCAACGCCCGCACCGTCTTCCATTGCTGCCGGGCCGTGGTGCCCCATTTGCTGGCTGGCGGCGGCGGGCACATCGTCAACGTATCCGCGCGTGCCGCAACCCGCGGCATCGGACACATGGGACCCTACTGCGTCTCCAAGGCCGCGGTGATCACGCTCACCGAAAGCCTGTCGGACGAGCTGAAAGACTCGGGCGTCAACGTCAACTGCGTCATGCCCGGCACGCTCGACACCCCCCAGAACCGCGCTGCCATGCCCGATCAGGACCCCGGCCGCTGGGTCCCGTTGCCGGCGCTGGCCGACGTCATCGTCTTCCTGACATCGAGCGGCGCCCGCGCGGTCACCGGCGCGGCCATACCGGTCTATGGGCGCACCTGAGTCTGCCCGTGAACCCCGAATGTCGCCCAATCCCAACCCGTCGTGCCGGACCCCGGCCCGCGCCGATCCTCCTGCTGGCCGGCCTCGCCGCCTGCCTGAGCGTGGCCGCCGCGCCCGCGCCGCTCGAGCCCCAGACCGCCGCCATCCTGATCGAAGCGGTGGAGGCTGCGTCCGCACTGGACATCTACAATGCCCGCTGCAGAAGCGACGGCTCCGGCCGACACACAGACAACCTCAACAAGGAGCTGGTCGGCAAGCTGCGCCTCACGGTGACCTCGGTCGAAGACGACCTGTTCCCGGAGCGCGACTTCCGCCGCGCCCAACAACGGCTCCAGGAACAGTTCCTGGAGACCCTGCGCCAGGCCGGCGGATGCAAGGGGGCCAAAGACTCGGGGCTGCCGGAGCGCCTGCGGAGTCGCTTCGAGGAGTCGCTGGATGCCATCGATGCGCTGCCTTAACGGCACCCCGGGTCTAAGCGCATTTTCTTGAGCTGGACTCGCCCCGATCTGCAACCATGCCATCGCCATGATATATCCGAAGGCCGTCAGGGACGCCTGCCGCGAAACGGGCCTGCCTGACACCGCATTTCCGGACACCTGCCCGTATCGACTGGACGAAATCCTGGCCCCCGCCTTTCTGCCTGGTTGATCCGATAGGGCAACTCCCAGTCCGGTTCCTGCCGGGATCTTCCCCCTTGACCGGCTTGGGGCCGCACGCACATCGTCAACGTGTGCGCCCGCGCCGCAGTCCGCGGCACCGCACGCATAGGACCTTACTGCATCTCCAAGACCTCGGCGATCACACTCGCCGAGGACCTCCTCGGACGAGCTGAAAGACTCGAGCCTTAACGTCAACTGCTTACGGTGCGCCGCGCCCACCAACGCATCCACGAGCACACACCAGAGACCCTGCGCGAAGCCCGGAGCCTGAGGAGGACCACGAGCTCGGGAAGCCAGAGTGCCTGCGGGGACGCGTCCAGAAGTCTTTGCAGGTCATTAAGACCCTACTCTAGGGGCTCTGCGCAAGCTCCATCGGGACCCGGCCAGGGTCATTCATCGCGACTCCTCGGAGTGGGTACGCAAAATGTGCAGTCGTTCGCGAAATGCCAAGATTTTTCGTTCCAGTAGCTAAGGCGAGATCCACACCGAGGATCTGCAACTTCGATTCACAGGCCCCGCGCGTCCGAATGTGACGTTTCTTGTCACTTTATGGCGCGATTCCGCGGCCACATCCTGGGATTCCCGCTCCCTTAACCAGGAGGTCGGGCATGGATAGAAAATTCCTATCTTTATGCATCAAGCGGTTGCGTCGCCATGCATGGACAGCCCACAGAATATGGGCCATGGCCCGGTTCCTGCTTCTGCAAAGCGCGGGAGACATGAAAGACGCGGTTGCACGATGGCCGCGAAAACCTCCCAGTGCAGCCGCCCCCCAATCTATCGAGGAAATAGTCATGAAGAATACCCAACAAGGCTTTACGTTGATCGAGCTCATGATCGTCGTCGCGATCATCGGCATCTTGGCCGCTATCGCCATTCCGTCCTATCAGGACTATATGAAGAAGGCCAAGGTGTCCGAGATGCTGCTCGCCGTCTCGCCCGCCAAGGCAGCGGTAAGCGAATACATGACCATGAATGCAGACGTCACCGGTGCATCGGACATTGCGAACCGATCGGTCGCAGGATTCAAAGACGTGACCACTCCTAACGTCGGAAGCCTCGCATGGTCGACGACAAGCGGTATCGTCATCACGGGCCAAGCCGATCTAACCGGTCTGAAGATCATGCTCAAGCCCACCAAGAACGCCGCTGGCGCGGTTACGTGGGCGTGCACATCCGACGGCGCCAACAAGGCGCTGGCTCCGGCAACCTGCCGCTAGCACCCTTTCTGGACGCCCGGGCCGCCCTTGGCGGCCCGTTTTTCACCCCCAAGACCAGCCCGTTTCATGCAATCGCCGCACCTGCAGCAATCGTTTAAAGTATTACTCGGGATCTCGCTACTGGTCGCGATCACGTTTCTAGTTTACCGTCCGGGCCTGTACGGCCCGTTCCTGCTTGACGACGACAGCAACATTCCTCAGAAGCATATCCAAGAGCTTTCGCCGTTCGCAATCCGTACCGCGATCTTCTCCAGCGGACAATTCGAGGGATTGGCCCGTTCTATAGCGAATCTCAGCTTCTCGCTGACCCATCATTTCAACCGTTCTGGCCCCTATGCCTTCAAATATCAGAACTTGATGCTCCATATCATCAACGGCTTGCTGGTCTTCTGGCTAATTTACTTACTAATAAATCAGACGTCTTTTAGAGAGTTTAAATCGCCGCCCTCTCCATATTTAGCACTGGCGATAACTGCACTTTGGCTCCTCCACCCGCTACAGGTCTCCACTGTCCTCTATGCCGTGCAGCGTCTGGTACTGCTGGCTTCCTTGTTTACACTCACCGCACTGATCTGCTATGTTAAGGGTCGCATTCTATCGCGGCGCCATCCCATCCGCGGCTTCATTCTCTCACTGGGAGGCTCCACATTCTTCGGGCTCTTGGCATTTCTGAGTAAGGAAACGGGCGCCCTACTCCCGCTTTATATCGGATTAGTACAGTTCTTCTTCTTCGCCGATCAATCGCACAGTCAGCTCCAACGGCGGCTGACTGTAATACTAATTACGATTCTAGTTGCAGCCCCATTGACCCTAGCGGTCTTTTTTGTATCGATTCATGCGAACGCATTTCTTTCGACCTACGCTGGCCGCGACTTCACCCTTCCTCAAAGGCTCATGTCAGAGCTGCACGCACTAGGGCTCTATATCCGACTTGTATTCATCCCCGTACCGGGACAGATGTCGCTGTTTCACGACGGATTTCCGATCACCCGGTCACTCGACGTGGCTACTCTCGCGCTAGGCATCGCCTATCTCACGCTCATCGCCATTGGGCTGCTGCTGCGGCGGCGCGCACCTATTGTCGGGTTCGGTATCCTGTGGTTTTTCGCTTGCCACGCCATGGAGTCTACTGTCCTTCCACTGGAGCTGGTATTCGAGCACCGAAACTATCTCGCCCTGCTAGGCCCCGCTCTGGTGATTGTCGTTTTGATGTCAAAGGCACTCCCGAGTTTTTCTCTCCGGAACATCCGGGGCGTGCTCTTTATGGTAGGGGCTGGACTACTCGCACTAAACACCAGCGCGCGCGCCTTCGCCTGGGGAGACTTGGAGCTACTCATGCGCAGCGAGTATCAGGAGCATCCCCGATCCTCGCGTGTCCTGTCAGCACTCGTGTCGATTGAAACCTCGCGCGGCGACACCGAGGCTGCGCGCGCCTATTTGCGGGAACTCCAAGCCCTGAATCTTGACCATGCTGCACCCGAGCTGGTCGAAATCGGAATGCGCTGCCATGAGGAATCGATCTCACCGGACATCTTCGCGCGTGCAGAATGGAAGCTGGAGCACGGACTCTTGTCCCCCTATCCTGCCAATGAGCTCAACAGCCTCGTGAAACACTGGTCTGCCAGGAGCTGTCCGAGCGTTTCGTCAGACGCGCTTCTGCGGCTGACTACAGCGGCAACCCGCAGCAATCGGACGACCACGCAGGACATCCGCTGCCTGGTTGCTTATGACCATACGCTCGTGCTGATGCAAGCACAACGATGGGAGCAAGCCGATCCTGCTCTTGCGGAAATGTTTGCCCAATGCTCGCAGACTACAGTGGGGATTTCATACACATTACTTCAAAATCTGGCCTCGCGCGCTGCCGATTCCGACAACTTCGGTTCCTTCCTGGGCATCCTGAACGCTGTCTCGGCCCGGCGAGGCGACGATCTTGCTCTATTGTTCGACGCACTCGATCTCGGCACCGCGCAGCAACGCCCCGATACGCCGTAGTCGAGATCGAGCGACATGTATGCTCGCCTGGGTCTTGCCAAGCCTACGACCGTTGCCAGGGGTTCGGATCGCGCCGACCCATCGAAATTGGATAACGCCCGCGGCGGTGAGCCTAACGTGGTAATTGACTGCATTGGCGGCAAGCTAGCGCTCCATGGATAGACGCCGCCCGCCCGCAGACTAGCGGGCAGACGAGCCGCAGCCCTAACCAGCAAGTGGACTCTAGCGCCCATGCCATTGTCGTCCAAGGTACCTGCTGTCATCCTGTCCGGCGGATCAGAGATCGTCTCGGTCGCCCTGGTCGAAGAGCTTGTTGCTCATGGCATACCCATCATCCTCGTCGCCTTGGGCCGTTCCAGCCTGCTCCGCGGCGCGGTTCCCGGGATGCGTTATCGGGAGATGGCATGGCCACCGCCATCCGCGGAGGTTGGCGCAACTACGCTGCTTCGCGTGTTGAAGGAAATGGGGGCCGACACCTCCCAGCGCTGGCCGGTCTTCGCCACCGAAGACGGGGGCCTCAGACTACTGATGGAACAGCGGGATACCCTAGGCGAGTATCTGGCGATCGGCGGAGCAGCTGCGCTTCGGCTGGGCGGACTGGACAAAGCGGAACTCTTTGATGGGCTTTTCGCCGCAGGGATTGCAGACTATGCCGCACCCACTGTCATCCTCAATGAGCCATCGGAAATACCAGGAGCACTTGCCGCACTGGGAGGAGACTGCATACTCAAGCCAGCGCTGAAACCCTTGTCCATGGATATGGCGGGTATGCCGTCGAAGGTCCTAGCCTCGAATAAGTATCGTACCGCGGCCAGTCTGGTGGACGCCGCAGCCTCCGTTTGGTCGCTCTCGGAACGGTGGATCTTGCAGACACGGCTTAAGACACCGATCATCGGCGAAACTGTCTGGTGGGGAGTCACGGGTGGACCCGCTTGCTCGCAACCGGGTATCTTGGCAGTGAACAAATGGAAGCAGCCCCGCGTCGGCGGCTCCGGGTGCTGGGTGTGTATCGCCCCGAAACTCGGAATGGAGTTGGATATGACCACACGGGATGCGTTACGACGTATTGGGCATCTCGGACTTGTTGAAGTAGAGTATTTAGTTGATCGAGCCGGCGGGTGGCGTCTTATCGAGCTGAATTCGCGGCCATGGCTCCAGATCGGCTTGCCATTTTCTGCCGGGGTGCCGTTAGCCACTGCCGCCTATCGGGTGCTGCTTGGCGAGGATCCTGGACAGCTTCCGACACCTGACACAGGTTGCTGGGCCAACCCAGAGAGGCTCGTCTTAGCCGCGTTTTCGGGGGAGTACGGCAGACGTTGGTCGGCCCTATGCACTGCCCTAGCAGCTTTGCGTGGGGCAACGACCACGGCAATCTACGGATCTCCTTGGCGGCGGGTGACTATGCGCTGGGTCGGCCGGGTAGCCCTGACAGCCGCTCGCGGCATGATCCGTCGATGAGCCGGGCGCTCGGCCTACGCAGCTTGTCGTTCCTCCTGATACTCGGGGGCATCGGGTGGACCTTTTACTTGACCGCCACTTCGATCGCTGAACCATCGTCCTATATCCCTTCAAGCTGGTCGTGGCTCGCGGTCGCCACACTCCTAGTGACCGGATCGCTAGCGCTGAACGCGGTTATTTTTTGGCTGCTGCTGAGCGAGACCGCACCACAACGCATTTCCTTGGGAATGGCAGCACGATTGCATCTGGTAGGACAGGTCGTGCGCTACCTCCCCGGTCGGTTCTGGGGGGTCGTTTATCAGGTAGGGGCGGCTCGGGACTCCATTGGCGCTGCCGCGATTACCCGGGCTAACATCGAGCTGATGTTATTCTCGCTCTGCGGAAATTTGGTCGTGGCGGGGGTCATTCTCGGTGTGCGGGGATCGCTCGGCCTGGCGTGGGCGACCGGACTTGTGGCTTTAGGGCTCATCGGCCTATTCGCGCTTCTTAGCGGTACACTGGGTCGGCTTTGGAGGCTAGGCGCAATGCGGCTGCCGATGCCGACCCGCATCCGTGGGTTCCTGGCCGCACTAACCGCCAATGGCCCAGCGTCGCTGAAGATGGTCGCGGCAGTGGCAGCTGTGTTCCTTCTCAGTTGGGCTTGGTACGTCGCCGCCTGGCTAACCCTCGGTCGCGCCTTTCTAGTCCTGGCCGATGCGGACCTCGCGGCCCTTTGCGCACTCTACACGGCGGCCTGGATGATAGGATTCGTATCCGCGTTGACACCGGCTGGGTTGGGCGTTCGCGAGGCGGCATTTCTGTTCCTCGCTCAGGGCGAGGCAACGAGCGGCGTCGCCGCCTTTATAGCCATCTTCGTCCGCGTCTGGCTCATGGTAGCGGACTTGCTCTTACTTCCAGCAGTTATACGTTTCAAACTCTCGCGAGCAACAAAACAT
Organism: uncultured Gammaproteobacteria bacterium; assembly: GCA_963780725.1. Classification (GTDB taxonomy): domain Bacteria; phylum Pseudomonadota; class Gammaproteobacteria; order Chromatiales; family Chromatiaceae; genus Thiodictyon. The sequence continues at coordinate 430,549 of CAWACV010000001.1, read as the reverse complement.
GGATGAGCAGCCGCCCCTTTGGCATGTCAAAGGACTTAACATCTGCGACCCTAAAGACCGATCGGGAAGGAAATCCGAGTACATTACGCACCTACACGAAAAGGCGCTACTTCGTTACTTGCCGCGTGGAGCGGGCAGTGCGGTTGACTTGGGCTGCGGCTACGGCCGGCTGACGCCGATTCTGTCCCTTGCGGGCTGGAACGCCTTTGGCATCGACCCGCTGGTAAACCTCGTCGCCTACGCCCGTCGCCACTTTCCGGGACCCGAGTATCTGGTTGGCGCACTGCCCGAGCTGCCGCTTCCCTTGAACAGTGTAGAGCTCATGCTCATGCACAACCTGCTGCGGCCTCTGTTGCAGTTGAAGAGCCTGCATCTCATTCGGGGAATCGGGCGCTATATCGTCCCTAAGGGATACTTGATGGTGGTCGACAACCTGCGGGCGGGCCACCCTGGTTTCTTGTCTGAGGATCAGATCGTCAAACTCTTTGCGAACGAGGGTTTCCGGCTGGAGCGACGGATACCGATCCGCGCGGCACGCTGGTGGATGATCTACGCCATACGCTATGGCTTAGTCCCACGGCGCTATTTCGAGCGGGTGGCAGACTGGGAACTCGAGCGCATGGCGCAGCGCACCGAAGCGCCCCGATTCCAGTATTACAACGTGCTCTTCATTTTCCGGAAAACCCCAGAAGCGTGGCCACCTCATAGCTCGGATTCAGACTTGGGGACGCCCGCCGTTTCCTGACCGACGGATTATCGGCAAGACTCGAAGTGCTTGAGCAATTTTGCGGCAGCCGTTCGCCCGTCGAACAGGCTACGGGCGTCGGCGATCCCCGTTGAATATGTCCGCGGCGGCGCGCTCAGCGCCGCGCGAAGCGCAGCTGCGAAAGCCGGTGCAGTCGCCTCCTGCGCCAACACCCCGACGCAGTAATCGCGCAGCAGCCGAGGAATATCCCCCACCGGAGAGGCGATCAACGGACAATCGGCTTGGAGTGCATCCGAAAAAACGACGGGGATACTCTCAATACGGGAGGGCAGTAGCACATAGTCGGCCCATTCGAAGAGCGCTGCCGCACCAGCGGTATCCAGATAACCACCGACCACGACCGGCCGGCCAAGGGCTGTCAAGGTCTTTGCCCGCCCCCTCACTAAGTCCTCCAATGGGCCGCCCCCGAACACCCTAACCTCCGCAATGCCGGTCCAGTCCGCATCTTTCAACTGTAACAGGGCGTCCAGCAGAAGATCCACGCCCTTGTTCGTATGCCAACGACCAAGAAAGGCCAGCCGATAGGGTGGCGCCTCCCGCCAATTCGAACGGGCACGGCAGACGAAGCGCCGACTGCTCGGCAGAAAATCGCAGGGCATTCCAGAGATGCGCTCCACGTCGGAGGCGAGTTGGAGTCCGTCCGCATAGCGCGCGCTAGCGGCACGCAGCACAGAGCGGAGATACGTGCGCAGAATGGGAACCTTCCCAAGAACCCAAATGTCGCTACCCAGCGCCCAGGTGCTGTAGGGCAACCGATAGCGGCGGGCAGCGCGGCGCGCCCAGTCCCCGCAAGGCAGTGCCCACAAGGCCAGAACGTGGTCCGGCTGCCACTCCAGGCTAACGTCGGACACTGCCCGGGAGCCGGACGCCAGGGTCTTGAGGATCGTCGCCCAATGGTCTGGCCGCCTTGGACTCAGAAGTGAGAGCGGCAGGCAGGGGACAGCGAAGCGATAGACATCGATGCCATCCTCCGATACTCGACTTGAAGAGAGTGACGGGGCCACCACGGCGGCGCGGGCGCCCGCTTCAATTAGCGCGGCAGCGAAATCCCGAACAAAGACGCCAGCGGCCGCTTCACCCTCATTGGCATCGGGATAGCTGCTGGTGACAAGGAGGATACGCCTCATGCGCTGCACCTCGCGACGATCCGGTAGCTCAGAGGCATCATCGCAGACTGCGGCAAGACCCGCCCCAACAGCCAGCCACCGATATTAACCACCGGAACGGCGAGGAGCAGGAACGGGGCGAGGGGCATGGACGGTTGCCGCTTCGCCAACGTATCCAAAGCCGATCTTGCACAAGCAAGGGCGGCGAGTACGGCTGCGGTCTCCGCGGGTTGACCTGAGTGCTGCTCCGAGAGAACGTCGAAACCTTGACCAATCAATATCCTTCGAAGACCATAAATGGTCCAGCGCTGAAAATCGTGGGGCTCGTCGTGGAGCGGATAAAGAAACGGCACTTGCAGGATCAGGGTTCCACACGGCCTTAATACGCGATGCGCCTCGCGGAGTGCGAGCGCCGGGTCCGGCAGGTGCTCCAGAACATCCAGCAATAGCAAGGTATCGAAAACGGAATCGCCGAACGGCAGTCGCGATGCATCTGCGAAGACCTCAGGCCTGCCTGGATAGCCCATTGCAACGGTTGTAGGATAGTCCAGGCCGACGTAGCTTGTACCATCCGGGAGTGCCGCGGCTGCCCAGCGGTCTCCACAACCGATGTCCAATACCCTTCCGGACGCACTCGCGCCGATGGCGGCCCGCGTCGCTACACTATCGCGGGTCGTCAGCCACTGAGGATGCAGCGGCGTGCCGCGCAGGGGTGCCATGAGTCGCCGCAACCGGCGCACGGCACTCATGGCTCGGGACCTTCCCGAGGGGTATCGAGCCCCGCGGGCCGATACATCAACTGGGTGATCTGCTCGGATACCAGCCCGATCAGGAAGATGACCACGCCCGTTGTCATCATGAACACCGTCATGATCGAAAGCCGCTGCGCGATCGAGTAGGTATAAACCCAATAGCAGACGCCCAGCATGAAATGCAGAAACGCTACCGGCGCGAAAATCCGGAGCGGCGAGTAGAGGGTACCGATCTTAAAGATGATCAGCAGAAACCGGATGCCGTCCTGGAGGGGGCGAATATGGCTCTTGCCGATACGCTTGGCGGCACGGATCGGTTCATAAGCAACTTGATAGCCCGCTCTGAAAAAGGCCATCGTTATGGTCGTGGGATATGAAAAGCCATTCGGAAGCAGATACAAGAATTCCAGAAATCGACTGGCGCGGACTGCGCGGAAACCGGACGTGAGGTCGGGAATCTTCTCGCCAGTCATGTAGGTGGCCAGTCGATTGTAGAGCCCGTTGGCGAGACCGCGGGCGGCGCTCGCCTGTGAGCCATCGGTTCGAGCGCCTACCGCCATGTCGTACCCTTCCTCCAGACGGGCGAGCAACCGCGGGATGTCGCTAGGATCATGCTGGCCGTCGGCATCCATAAAAACAAGTATCTTTCGGCGGGCGGCCCGTGCACCTGTCTTGACCGCGGAGCCATTTCCCTTACTGTGGCGATGGCGCAGGCACGTGACACCCGGGCTCCTGCAAACCGCAGCGGAATCGTCGGTAGAGCCGTCGTCCACCACTAGGATCTCCGCGCCGGGCATGGCCGCGCACAGACTCGGGAGCAGGATCGCGAGGGATGCGGCCTCGTTCTTACAAGGCAGTACGATGCTCACGTCTTGGGGATCGATATGCGGCATGGGGTCTCCGGACCGGCAGGGTGGGTCGCTGACCGAACGATATTCTACAGACTACCGGCGCCCCGCACTGCCGTAGACACTGGCGTTCGCGACGTCCAACGGAACCGGCCCGGCTTACTCTCCATCTCCGGGGCATCGTGAGCCGCCCCAGTCAATTCCTGCATGTGCCCGGTAGGTAACTGTAGCCTGGCCAGTCCGGGTCAGAGACGCAACGCCAGCTCGGGGCGTCGGTACGGTCGCCGACCAACTCGAATACGGCGTCGCCGGCCTCCGGCTCCATCTCCACACGGATTCTGGCAACCGCGCCGTCGTCGACGCATTGGATCAGGTCCACGAAGCCCACTGGTTCGACGCTATCGTCGACCCCGTCGCAGGCATCCCCAGACAGGTCGGTCATCAGGTTTTCGACGATCGCCGTCTTCATAGGTCCGACCAGGGCGAACCCCTCCGCGATATGGGCACGAATGAGGGCGGCCCGGTAAACGCCTATCGTTAAGGCTAAGAGTATGCCGAGAATGGCGACGACCGTCATGAGCTCTATCAGGGTGAACCCGGATTGGTTGTGCCGCCGCGTGCCAGCGGTAGTCGGATCGATCGATCGACTGCCTAAAAAGGATGTCGGGACCGCGCATGAGGTGCAAGTCTCCGCGAAGGGCCGCATATCGAACCCCAATGTCTATGCGTCTGTACCAGTGCCGAGGATTCGCTGAGCTCCAACCTCCGGGGATGGGCAATCGCGGCGATCGACGGTCGATTGTTTGCGCCTTGGTCGGCGCTTCGGCTGTGCAGCGCAGGCGCCCCTTGCGCAAGATACCGAGGCCACTGCGGACACAACCGACTTCCGTGGAGTTTCAGTGTAGCAATTCGCCGCTGCGCACTGCTGGACGCCGGTCACATGATGGCTCCGCCAGTCGCGGCAGTCCGACGAGCCCAACAGGTCCGGAAGTACAAGGGCGAAGACGGCCGGCCCACTGGCGACTCTTGGACAGCAACCAACGGACCTGCGCGGAGCGATGGCGCACCTGGGCTTCGTGTCGGGCAGCTCTCGGTGCGGACGATGTCTGGTCCCCAACCGTCTCCGTCTGCATTGCAAACGATGCGGTGAGGGATACGCTGACGCTTGCCCGACCGCCGGCAAGACGATCGGGACCGCGGACTCGAACGGCGCGCGTCACTTCGGCGGATTTGCCCGCAGCCTCCACTGGAAATGACTGAGCAACCGGGAGCGGATCTTTTTCTCCTTGTGCTTGCCGGCGGCGGCCAGTCGTTTCTCGGCCACCCCGGCCAGGATCTCCTGGGCGCCCTTGACGTTGTCGTCCGACGGGGTGCGCTGGGTGTAGGTGCCGTCCGGGCCCATGTCCCAGGCGGAGCGTTGGTCGCCGAGCTGCACGTCCAGGATCAGGCGCAGCTCCTGGCGCAGCTCCGGGTTCTCGACCGGGGCATGGACCTCCACCCGGCTCTCCAGGTTGCGGCACATCATGTCGGCCGAGCCGATGAAGTATTCCTCGTTGCCGCCGTTCTTGAAATAGATGATTCGCCCGTGCTCCAGGAAGCGCCCGACGATGCTCACCACGCGTGCCCGCTCGCTGATCCCTGGCATCCCGGGGCGGAAGCGGCAGGTGTCGCGCACGATGAGGTCCACCTGGACCCCGGCGCGGCTCGCTTTATAGAGCGCGCGCACGATGTCCGAGTCTTCCAGCGCGTTCATCTTCATCTGGATCAGCCCGTTGCCGTTCTGGCGCTGGTGCTCGATCTCTCGGTTGATCTTGTCGACCAATGCGCGCTTTAGGTTATAGGGTGCGGCGAGGATCTTGCGGTATGAAGGCGGCGGGGAATAGCCGGTGAGGTAGTTGAAGAGCTCGGTCAGATCCTGGCCGATGTCTTCGTCGCAGCCGAGCATCCCCAGGTCCGTATAGAGCTTGGCGGTGCCGGCATGGTAGTTGCCGGTGCCGATGTGGTAATAGCGTCGGAGCTGGGAATAGTCCCGCCGCACCACGAAGATCAGCTTGCTGTGGGTCTTGAGTCCCAGCACGCCGTAATTGACATGAATACCCTCGGCCTCCAGCCGGCGGGCCCAGCCGATGTTGGCGGCCTCGTCGAAGCGGGCCTTGAGCTCCACCAGCACGGCAACCTGCTTGCCGTTGCGGGCGGCCTGGATCAGGGAGTCCAGGATGGCCCCGGCGGATGTGCGGTAGAGGGTCATCTTGATGGCCAGCACCTTGGGATCGTCCGCGGCGGTGCGCAGGAAGCGCTCCACCGAAGTGCTGAAGGGCTGGTAGGGGTGCTGGAGCAGGATGGGCCCGTTCTCGCGAATGATATGGAAGATGTTGCGCCTGTCATTGGCCAACAGCGGATGGTCGACGGGGCGATGGGGCTGATCGTGGAGATCCGGCATGTCGAGCCCGGCGATCTCGAAGAGGTCGCGGATCTGCATCATGCCGTCCACCTCGACCACGTCCTGCTCCTCGTTGAGCCCCAGCTCCGCGGCGAGCATGCCGCGATGGACTGGATCGGTCCCGCGCTGGACCTCCAGGCGCACGATGGGCGCGAAGTGGCGCTCGCGCAGCTCCGTCTCGATCAGCTCCAGAAGGTCGTTGGCGGCCTCCGCGTCCGGCACGACGATGGCGTTGCGGGTGACCCGGAATAGCTCCGCGGAGTCGATCTGCATGCCCGGAAAGAGCATGTCCAGGTTGTCGACCATCAGGTCTTCCAGGGTGACGAACGTCGTACTGCCGTCCAGCGCGATCAGACGCTTCGACACATCCTTGCTCACCGGCACCTTGACCCGGGCCATGTAGGCCTCGCTCCCCCCGGGATAGCGCAGGGTCACGAGCAGGTTCAGCGCCAGGTTGGAGATGAATGGGAATGGGTGGGCCGGGTCCATGGCGAGCGGGGTGAGCATCGGGAAGATGTTGCCGCGGAAGTACTCGCGCAGACGCCCGCGGGCGTCCGTGGGCAGGTCCCCGGTCTTGACGATGCGGATGTTGCGCTCCGCAAGCAGCCCCATCAGGACATCGAAGATGCGAGCCTCCTCGGCCTGCATCTCCCGAACCTGACCGATACAGGCCTTGAGCTGCTCCGCGGGGGTACGTCCGTCCTTGCTTGGGGTGTGCACGCCGGCGGCGATCTGCTGCTTCAGGCCGCCGATCCGCTTCATGAAGAACTCGTCCAGGTTGTTGTTCACGATGGCGAGAAACTTCACCCGCTCCAGCAGTGGGTTGCGGGGGTCGTTCGCCTCGTGCAGGACGCGCTGGTTGAACGCCAGCCAGGTCAGCTCCCGGTTCAGATAGAGGGATGGGTCGTCCAGATTGATGTCGTCCGCCCCCTGAGCGGCAGGAACCACCCCGGAGGCCACGCCGTCGGCCCAGGACACCGCGTCTTCGGCGTCCGGGTCTAGCCCGCCTTCCAGATCCAGGTCGTCTTCAAGGAGCATCTGGGCTTCGCTGTCTTTCATGATCGGTGTCCGGGTGACGGGGGCTTAAGCGGTTAAGGATCTTATTCTAACAACCGGCCGCCGGGCGGCGCGGCACAGTCTGACCACAAAGTTGGGGGGCACTGGGCCCGGCGCAACGCGGCGTCGATCGACCTTGTGTCCAACGCGCCAATGGCCAAGGCAATATAGGCCCGAAGCACTTCGGTTCTTCGCGTCCCACCCGAGTATCCGCTAGTATCGGAACGGTAACCTCGCCACTCGCCACTGGCGAGCATAGGAGCGCGATCCTGGCGCTTCAATGCCGCTGGATGCCGCGACGCGCATGGGCACCCCGGGCTCGGCTACCATGGCCCGGACGCGCCCCGCGGACCGCGCCCGCCGCCCACGGACCCGATCAACCGAGCGAGCCCTTAAGGCCCATCATGCCCACACCCATTGCACTGCCCCCCGCGGAGCTGCGCCGCTTCCAGCGACTGCGCTGGAGCATCTACGCCATCCTGATCCTGGCCTATATCACAGTTTATTTCCACCGTATGGCCCCCGCCGTGGTCTCGCGTGACCTGATGCAGGCATTCGACACCAGCGGGGCGGCGCTCGGCTCGCTGGCGGCCATGTATTACTACGTCTACACCGCCATGCAGATCCCGGCCGGGGTGCTGGCGGACACCCTGGGGGCGCGCATCGGCGTATCCCTGGGGTGCCTGGTGGCAGGGATCGGGTCGGTCCTGTTCGGGCTCGCGGAGACCTTCGAGATCGCATCCGTCGGGCGCTTTCTGGTGGGACTCGGGGTCTCGGTGGTCTTCGTGGGTCTGATGCGCTCCAATACCCAGTGGTTCTCCGAGCGCAACTACGGGCTCATGAGCGGTGTCACACTGCTGCTCGGCAACCTGGGCTCCATCCTGGCCGCCGGGCCGCTCGCGCTGCTATTGACCGCCACCTCATGGCGGGCGGTCTTCGTGGGGATCGGCGCGATGTCCTTAGGGATCGGCGCACTGGTCGCGATCTATGTGCGCAACCGCCCGGAGGATGCCGGGCTGCCCTCGGTGCGCGAGCTGGAGGGCCTGGTCTCGCACCCGCCGCGGGAGCGCCATTGGGTCCATGATCTGCGCGGGGTGCTGACCACCCGCGCGGTGTGGCCCAGCTTTTTCATGATGTTCGGTGTTACCGGGAGCCTGTTCGCATTCGCCGGACTCTGGGGGCTGCCGTTGATGCGGGATGTCTTCGGGCTGGACCGGACCGGGGCTTCGCTCTACACCACGGTGGCGCTGGCCGGGTTCGCGGTGGGCTGTCTGATCATGGGATGGCTTTCGGATCGGCTGGGGCGGCGCAAGCCGGTCATCGTCGGTGCCTGCGTGCTCTCGGTGCTCGCCTGGTTGGCGCTGATCCTGCTGCCCTGGGGCCTGGGATGGACCGGGCTCGTGCTCTATGGGGTCTTGGGGCTCGCCGCCGGTGGTTTTGTAGTGGGCTATGCTGCGGCCAAAGAGGTGGTGCCCCCTGGGGTGGCCGGCATGGCGATCGCGCTCGTCAACACTGGGCTCTTTCTGGGTGCTGCGATCATGCAGCCGGCCTTTGGCTGGGTGCTTGACCTCGCGTGGGACGGCACCATGACCGACGGGGTGCGGCGCTATGCGATGTCGGACTACCGCAGCGGGCTGATGCTCTCCTGCGGATTCGCACTGCTCGCACTGGTGGCCGCGCTCTTTGTGCGCGAGACCCGCTGCCATAATGTCTCGGACCGCAATGCCCCTGCCTGGCGTCTGCCGAAGAGCTGATCCATGAACGCGGAGCTGTTGAAAGAGACGATCAAACGGGAGCTGCCCGGACTGCTGCGGGACGATCCCGCCTTGCGCGACTATATCCTGGAGCTGACCCGGGGGGAGTTTGCCGGCCGCACGGAGACCCAGGGCTGGTTTCGCGAGATGATGGACGAGCTGCGCCGCGACCGCGAGGGGCGGGCTCGCGAGATGGACGAGCTGCGCCGCGACCGCGAGGAGCGCGCCCGCGAGTGGGCACAGTATATCGAGGATCAGAACCGCAAGTGGGAGGCGCAGGAGCGCAACTGGGAGGCGCAGGAGCGCAACTGGGAGACACAGGAGCGCAAGTGGGAGACACAGGAGCGCAAGTGGGAGTCACAGGAGCGCAAGTGGGACGAGGAGGTTCGCCGGTGGGAAGAGCAGGACCGCAGGTGGGCCGAGCAGGCCGTCAAGTGGGACGAGCAGGCCAGCCAGTGGGCGGTGCATCAGCAAGAGCTGCGCAACGAGTTTAAGCGTATCCACGAAGAGATCATGGCCCAGGCGCGTAAGCACGAGCGCGGCATCGGCGCCTTGGGGGCGCGCTGGGGCCTGCAATCGGAGCGAGCCTTCCGCGATGCGCTGGCCGGCATCCTGGAAGAGAGCTTCGGGGTCCAGGTACTCAACGTCAGCGAATACGACGATCGCGGCGAGGTCTTTGGGCGCCCCGATCAGGTGGAGCTGGATGTCATCGTCAAGAACGGCTTGCTCTTGATCTGCGAGCTCAAATCGTCCATCGATAAGGCCGGGATGTATATCTTCGAGCGCAAGGCGCGGTTTTACGAGCGCCAGCACCAGCGCAAGGCCAACCGACTGATCGTCATTTCGCCCATGATCGATGCGCGGGCGCGTCAGGTCGCCCAGCGTCTGGGGATCGAGACCTATAGCGATTCGACCGATGTCGAATCGCTATGAAGGCTGGTCCGCCGCGGTCTTCGCCCACAACGAGGAGTCGCGCATCCTCGCTGCACTGGATGCCCTGGAAGCGGCGGCGCACGGACACCCGCTCGCCATCTACGTGCTGGCTAACGGCTGCACCGACCGCACCGCGCAGCGCGTCTGCACCTATCTATGCGCAGTCCAGACCGGAGGTCCGTCTGGTCCAGATCCCCAGAGCGGACAAGGCCCACGCATGCCCAGTCCCGCGGCTCAGCCCGCCGCGGCGGGCCAGGGGCAGGCCCCCGTGTCCAGCGGCTCGGGATGGAGCGGACCCGGGTCGGCGACATGGCACTTGCGCTCCAGGTCGTGCAAGGCGTCTTGGATCGCTTCTTCGTAGACCGGATGGTAGTAGGGCATCCGCAGTGCCTGCTGGACGGTCATTCCCGACTCGACGGCCCAGGCGGCCAGGTGCGCCAGGTGCTCGCACTGCGCGCCCACCATGGCCGCACCCAGGATGCGGCCAGAGCGGGTATCGGCATAGATGCGCAGGATGCCGCGGTTCTGACCTGCAATGATCGCGCGTCCCACGGGTCCGAACCGGACCTCTCCGATGCTCGTCGCGTCGCGGTCGAGCTCCGACCACAGCATCCCTACGGATGCGACATTGGGCGAGCAGAAGACGATCGACATCCGGGTCTTGGGCCGAAACTCGGTCATCCTGTCCCGGGCCGCATTGTATCCGGCGGTACGGCCCTGATCGGCGGCACCCTGCAAGGTGGCACGCCCGCCCGCGGCATCGCCGGCAATGAAGACCGGCAACTGACCTACCTGCATCGTCAATGGGTTATGTTGCGGGATGCCCTGGGGATCGATGGGCACGTTCAATCGATCCAGGCCGAGTCGATCGAGGTTGGGACAGCGCCCCACGGCCACGAACAGCTTTTCGACCTCGGTCTCGCGTTGGCCCGCCCGAACCCGAAAGCCGCCGCTGCACCGCTCGACCGATGGGACCGCACCCGTCCACAGCGGCAGCTCGCGGCTCACGATGTCGATCGCGGTGCGGTTGACTACGGGGTCGTCGATCCCCGCGATGGCGTCGCCCCGGCCGATGGCGACGACCCGGATGCCCAGACGGTGCATCGCCTGAGCCAGCTCGATCCCGACTGGACCAAGCCCTAAGACCGCAATGGATTCGGGCAGGGATTCCTGATCGAACAGGGTCTCCACGGTCAGAATGCCGTCTTGGAGCGCGGCCAATTCCGGGGGCACGATCGAGCGCGCACCGGTCGCGATCACGGTGGCCCGGCTGCGGATGGTCAGGTCGCCCACCCGGAGGGTGCCCGCGTCGAGAAACTCGGCATAGCCTTCGACGAGCGTCTCCTCCATGTCGTCGGTGGTGTTGGCGAGGATCAGGTCGACGAACATGTCGCGCAGGTCGCGGATGCGCTCCATGACGGCGGGGATATCGACCTTGAGTGCCTCGGTGCACTCGATCCCGAGCCGACGGAAATCGCTCCGTTGGCTGTAGGTCTCGGCCACGTGCAGTGCCACCTTGGACGGCATGCAGCCGAACCGGGCACAGGTCGTACCGAGCTGGCCGCCGTTAATCAACAAATAGTTGTCGGTAACCTTGCGGATCTCCTTAATGGCATTGAGCCCCGCATGTCCCGCACCGATGACTGCTACGTCGACCTGTCTGATCATTCCCGCCCTCCGACGAAGAGAAAACCGCAAGCGACTGTAGGTTGCCAAGGTGAGCCCCTGGCTGCGGACATATGCACTAAAGTAGTCGACTACATGCTGGCTCGTGTTGACATTCGGCCGCTTTGCGCGCCGATTCGCGTGCGGTCTGTAGGCTGGGTAGAGCGCAGCGAAACCCAGCAATCAATCCCTGACCGAGCGCAGTAGATGGGTTTCGCTGCGCTCTACCCATCCTACGGGAGCTACGGGAGCGCTTAGCATCTTTGCCGACCGGTCGCGTTTCCGCGATCATCCCGCCATGGACATCTTCAGCCCCCCAACCCGCCGCTGGTTCACGGACAACTTCGCGGAGCCGACACAGGCACAGTCCAGCGGCTGGCCGGTCATCGCCGCCGGACAACACTGCCTGATCGTCGCCCCGACTGGCAGCGGCAAGACGCTGGCCGCATTTCTCTGGTCGATCGACCGCCTGATGCAGACGGACCCCCTCGCCACTCGCCACTCGCCGCTCGCCACGCCTCAGGCGCCACCCGCCGCTTGCCAGGTCGTCTATATCTCCCCGCTCAAGGCACTGGTCTACGACATCGAGCGCAATCTGCGTGCCCCGCTGGCCGGGGTGGCGCGGGCGGCGGAGTCGATCGGACGCTCGGGCGGGCCGACAGTCCGCGCGCCCAGGGTGGCCATCCGTACCGGAGACACGCCGCCGGAGGAGCGCCGACGCCAGCTGAAGGAGCCATCCGAGATTCTGGTCACGACGCCCGAATCCCTGTACCTGCTGCTCGGCTCCCGATTCGCCGCGCATTTCAGGTCGGTACATACGGTGATCGTGGACGAGGTGCATGCACTGGCACCCACCAAGCGCGGCGCGCACCTGGCCTTGTCGCTGGAGCGACTCTCGGCCCTGTGCGAGCGCGACCCCCAGCGGATCGGGCTTTCGGCCACGGTACGCCCACTCGAGGAGGCCGCGCTGTTCCTGGGGGGCGACCGTCCGGTGGAGATCGTCGATGCACAGGCGCCGCCGCGGCTGGACATCCAGGTCCGCGTGCCGGTGCCGGACATGGAACGACCGCCGCAGCCACCCTGGCCCGAGCCTCGACTGGCCCCCGACAGCGGCCCCGTCCTGGGCGCCTTCCATGCGCGGGACGCCGCCCGGCCGCCCGCCGAAAAGGGGATCTGGCCAGCCATCTATCCGGCACTGCTGGATGCGATCCGCGCACACCGCTCGACCATCTGCTTCGTCAACAGTCGGGGTCTTTGCGAACGCTTGAGCCAGCGCTTGAACGAGCTGGCGGCATCCGAAGACGCGGGCCCGGACGGGGTGCCGAACGAGACCGCCGAGCTGGTGCGCGCACACCACGGCAGCGTCAGCCACGAGCGGCGCACTCAGATCGAGGAATCGCTCAAGCGCGGCGAGCTCAAGGCCATCGTCGCCACCAGCTCGCTGGAGATGGGCATCGACATGGGCGCGGTGGATCAGGTGCTCCTGGTGGAGTCCCCGGGCTCGGTGGCCCGCGGTCTGCAGCGGGTAGGCCGCGCCGGTCATGGGGTCGGCGAGGTCAGCACCGGGCTGATCTTCCCCAAGTTTCGAGGGGATCTCCTGGAGTGCGCCACGATCGCCGGTCGCATGCTGGCCGGCGAGCTGGAGCCCATGCGCATGCCGCGCAACGCGCTCGACGTGCTGGCCCAGCAGCTGGCCGCCCATTGCGTGGCGGCCGACCGGACGGTGGACGAGCTGCATCGGCTTGCGACCCGCTCGGGTCCCTATCGGCAGCTCTCGCGGGCCGCGCTGGAGTCGGTGCTCGACATGCTCTGCGGGCGCTATCCACCGAGCGACTTCGCCGAGCTCAAACCCCTGCTCGCCTGGGATCGGTCTGCCGATACATTGAGCGCCCGCCGGGGCACTGCACTGACGACCCGGCTCAATGCCGGGACCATCCCCGACCGGGGCAACTATGCGGTCCATCTGATCTCGAGCGGCGACACCGACGGCCCCCGCTTGGGCGAGCTGGACGAGGAGATGGTCTACGAGACCAAGCGGGGCGACTGCATCCTGCTCGGCGCATCGACCTGGCGGGTGGAGCGCATCGACCGGGACCGGGTGCTGGTCTCCCCCGCCCCCGGCGAGCCTGGCCGACTGCCGTTCTGGAAGGGCGACGGCCCGGGCCGACCGGTGGAGCTGGGTCTGGCGGTCGGCGCCTTCTGCCGGGAGCTCTCGGCGGTGAAGGACAGTCGGGCGGTCGACTGGATTCGCGCGCGCACCCCCTTGGACACGCTGGCCGCGGCCAACCTGGCGGCCTATATCCGAGACCAGCGCGAGGCCACCGGCGCGGTCCCCAGCGACCGAGCCATCGTCGTGGAGCGCTTTCGCGACGAGCTGGGCGACTGGAGGGTCTGCATCCTGAGCCCTTTCGGGGCGCGGATCCATGCCCCCTGGGCCATGGCGCTCCAGTGGCACCTGGGCCGGCGGGAGGGGTTCGAGGTCCAGGCGATGTATACCGATGACGGCATCGTGCTGCGCCTGGCGGACGGGGAGGATCTGCCAGCCCTCGAAGACCTGCTGCCGGACCCCGACGAGGTGGAGGACCGGGTGACCGAGCAGCTTGGGGAGACCGCGCTCTTCGCGGGGCTCTTTCGGGAGAACGCCGCACGCGCGCTGCTCATGCCCCGCAAATCGGCCAAGGGCCGCCAGCCACTCTGGGCGCAGCGCCTGCGCGCACAGACCCTGCTGGCCACGGTGCGCCGCTATCCCGCCTTCCCCATCCTCGTCGAGACCTATCGGCAGGCGTTGGCCGATGTCTTCGACCTGCCCGGACTCAAGGATATCCTCGCCGCCGTGCGTGCCCGGTCCATCCGTGTCCATGAGGCGGAAACGGCCTATGCCTCCCCCTTCGCCCGATCGCTGGTCTTCGCCTATGTGGCCGCCTATCTCTACGAGCAGGACGCGCCGCTTGCCGAGCGGCGCGCCCAGGCACTGACGCTCGACCGCGGGCTCCTGGCTGAGCTGCTGGGCCAGGCCGAGCTGCGCGAGCTGATCGACCCGCGGGTGCTGGAGGAGCTGGAGCTTGAGCTCCAGCATCTTGCGGACGGTCGGCGGGCGCGGGATGCGGACGAGCTGCACGATTTATTGCGGCGCCTGGGAGATCTGACCGACGCCGAGGTCTGGGCACGGTGCGAGCCGGCGGCGTGCGTCACCGGCGAGGGCTCGACATCCGTTTGCACCGAGGGAGCCGATGTTCGGGAGGCTGCGCGCAGCGCACCCCAGGGGGCGGACGCTGCCAGGACCGGACCGGACGAGTGGCTCGCCCGTCTGCTGAATCAGCGCCGGGCGGTCTCGATACGCATCGGGGGCGAGCCCCGGTGGATCGCAGCCGAGGACGCCGGACTCTACCGGGATGCACTGGGCTGCGTCCCGCCCCCCGGTCTGCCTGACGCCTATCTGACCCAGGCCGAGGACCCACTGGAGCGGCTGCTGCGCCGCTATGCCCGCACCCACGGACCCTTCCCGCCCCGGGAGCCCGCCCTGCGTCTGGGGCTTAAGCCCGCCCAGGCGGAGCCGGTCCTGCGGCTCCTGGAGGCCCGCGGCGACCTGGTCCGCGGGGAGATCCGCCCCGCCGGGGGCGAGCCCGAATGGTGCGACTCTGAGGTACTCCAGAAGCTCAGGCGCCGCAGCCTGGCCCGGGCACGGGATGCTGTAGCTCCGGTGGACGCGGCGGCCCTGGGACGGTTCCTGCCGGCCTGGCACGGGATCGGGGAAGATTCGCGAGGTGCGGATCGGCTGCTGGAGTCGATCGTCCAGCTCCAGGGACTCGCGCTCCCCTGGTCGGAGCTCGACCGGGTGCTGCTGCCCGCCCGGGTCCCCGGCTACCGGGCCCATGACCTGGATCTGCTCGCCGCCACCGGTCAGGTGGTATGGGTGGGCCGGGGGGCCTTGGGACCGAAGGATGGGAGGGTCCTTGTGTTCCTTCGGAGCAGCGGCGAGTGGGAGGCGGCGAGTGGCGAGTGGGACGATGCGGCGGGATTGTCGGATCTGCACCGGGCGCTGACCGAGCGGCTGGGGCGCGGCGCCTGCTTTCTGACGGATCTGATACAGGCGGTGGAGCGCTCCGGGCTCAAGGCCCCACGCGAGTCGCTCGAGTCGGCGCTTTGGGATCTGGTCTGGTCCGGGCGGATAACCAACGACACCTTCGCCCCGCTGCGTGCGCTGGGGGGACGGGGGGCCGGGCGGCGCGGCCGGGAGCCGGCCCTGGCCGGGGGTCGTTGGTCGCTGGTCCGCGACCTGACCGCGGGTCCCGAGACTGGATCGGACCACACGGGGCGACTGCTGGCGCGCGCCCGGATGCTGCTCGACCGCTATGGGGTGGTGAGCCGGGAGGCAGTCCAGGCCGAGGGTCTGCCCGGGGGATTCGCGGCACTGTATCGGGTCTTCAAGCAGATGGAAGAGTCCGGCGCTGTGCGCCGGGGCTATTTCGTGGAGGGGCTCTCCGGTGCGCAGTTCGCCCTGGCCGGTGCGGTGGACCGGCTGCGCGCAGCCCGGATCGAAGAGTCCCCCATCGACGGATTCTCGAGTGCGGATGTGCGCGTCCTGGCCGCCCTGGACCCCGCCAACCCCTACGGCAGCCTGCTCCCCTGGCCAGAAACCGGGGCGGCCAAGACCGGTGTCGGGGGCAACGCCACCCCCAAGCGCAGCGCCGGCGCCTGGGTCGTCCTGGTAGCCGGCCGGCCGATTCTGTATCTCGGCCCCGGCGGGCGGGCGCTGACCACTTTTCCCGTGTCCATCGCCCCGGACGGCGGCGAGCTGGCACTGGCCCTGGCGGCCATCCGGTCGCTCCCGGTCCGGGGCCGCAAGCGCCTGCTCGTACAGCAGATCGACGGGCTCCCGGCCCTAAGCTCGCCCCTGTGCGGGGTACTGATCGCCGCCGGATTTACGCCGGACTTCGATGCACTGGTCCCGGACCTGCCCGGAGTCGCGCGGGACCCCAAGGCCAGAGCCGGACTCGAACGCACTGCCCCGGCTCAGGGGTCCTTGGCCCGCACCAGCGGGTTGGACCAGGTCGCGAGCAGCTCGGGCCCCGGCACCGGATAGCCGTAGAGAAAGCCCTGGGCGATGTCGCACCCTTCTCGGCGCAGCAGGATCGCCTGGTCTTCACGCTCCACGCCCTCGGCCACGGTCTCCAGACCCAGGCTGCGGGCAAGCGCGATTACCGCGCGGACGATGGCCTCGCTCCCGGCATCGCCGCCGATGTCCCCGACGAAGGAACGGTCGATCTTGAGCCGGTCCAGCGACAGACGCTTGAGATAGGCAAGGCTCGAATAGCCGGTGCCGAAGTCGTCCACCGCGATCTGCACCCCCAGATTCATGAGATCGCGCAGCAACGCCTGAGACCGCTGGGGCTCGCGCATGATGACCGACTCGGTCACCTCCAGCTCAAGGCGCCCGGGGGCGAGCCCAGCGGCAGCCAGGGCCGAGGTGACCGCCTCCACCAGGTCGCCCCGCTCGATCTGCTGGACCGACAGGTTCACGGCAACCCGCGGCACATGGAGCCCTTGGGCCTCCCATTCCGCCATTTGCCTGCACGCCTCCCGCAGCACCCAGGCACCGATCTCCCCGATGACGCCGATCTCCTCCGCAAGGGGGATGAAGCGCGCCGGAGAGACCAGGCCCAGATCCGGGTGACGCCAGCGTACCAATGCCTCGACCGCCAACAGGGCGCCGCTGCCCAGGTCCACCTGGGGCTGGAAGTGCAGGACGAGCTGTCCCCGCACCGCCGCGACGCGCAGCGCGGTCTCCATCACCAGGGTATCCAGGACCCCTGCGGCCAGCGACGGCTCGTAGAATCGGTAGGTATTGCGGCCCAGAGATTTGGCCTCGTACATGGCCCGCTCGGCGTGCTTGATCAGGGTATCCGCATCGTCCCCGTCGGTAGGGAAGAGGCTGATCCCAATGCTCGCAGTGACCACCAGCTCGTGCTCGCCAAAGGCCAGCGGCTCGGCAAACATGCCCAACAGCCGGCGCGCAGTCAGGGCAGCATGCTGTGCGCTCGCCTCGTCCTCCAGCAGGATCGCCAGCTCGTCGCCTCCCAACCTGGCCAGGGTGTCGCTCCCGCGGGTTACTGCCCGCAATCGCCAGGCAAATGCGCGCAGCAGCTCGTCTCCCACCGGATGGCCCAGGGTGTCGTTGACGACCTTGAAGCGGTCCAGATCCAGGAGGAGCACCGCCAGCGGGGCGCCGAGATGGCGCGCCCGCTGGAGTCCGTGCTCGAGTCGGTCGCGGAACAGCACTCGGTTGGGCAGACGGGTGAGCGGATCGTGATGGACCAGAAGCTCCAGCTCCTGCTGGGCGCGCTTGATATGGCTCACGTCGCCGAAGACGCCTACGTAATGGGTGGTGTTGCCGGCCGAGTCCTTGACGGCGCTCAAGTTGAGCCACTGCGGATAGATCTCCCCGTTCTTGCGCCGGTTCCAGACCTCACCCCGCCAATGCCCGGTGGCCAGCAGGCTGGCCCACAGTCCCCGGTAGAAGTCCGGATCATGCCGTCCGGACTGGAGGATGCGCGGGTTCTGGCCAAGCACCTCGGACTCGCTGTAGCCGGTGATTTCGATGAATGCACGGTTCACCGCGAGGATGCGCCCCCGGTCATCGGCCAGGATGATCCCCTCGGAGGTGCTCTCGAAGACACAGGCGGCCTGACGCAGCTTTTCCTCGGCCCGCCGCCGCTCGATCCCCTGGCGCCGCTCGTCCAGGGCGCGCCGCACCGCGAGTCCGAGCCGGGCCGGGCGGTCCTTGAGCACATAATCGTTTGCCCCCAAACGCAGGGCCTCGGTGGCAGCTTCCTCCCCGATCCCGCCGGAGACGACGATAAAGGGCGTCGTCAAATCCCGCTCGCGCAGGAGCTGCAATGCACGCAGCCCGCTGAACCGGGGCAGGTGCCAGTCCGCCAGGACGAGGTCGGGGTTAGCGGCAAGCGCCTCCAGATAGTCGCCCTCGGTCTCGACTCGGGTCCATTGGAAGTCGAACCCCTCATCCTCGAGTCGCAGGGCGATGAGCTCCGCGTCGCTGACCAGGTCCTCGACGATCAATCCCTGCAGCGCGGGGGCGAGACTGGGCGCTTTCACGGCAAGGGGATCGCGCGGACGGTCGGTCCGAGCTGCCGCGAGGGATCCGCGAAAAGACTGTACGCAAACGGCCCCATGTCACTCCCCTTCGCCCTCCGGGGCGGCCGGGGCAGCGGGGAGACGCACGCTGAAGGTGCTGCCGCGGCCCAGGGCGGAGCTCACATCGACCTGTCCCCCCAGCATGCGTGCAGCCTTGGAGACGATGGCGAGCCCGATCCCCGAACCCGGGTAGGCGTCCTCTCCGTGCAGACGCAGAAAGACCTGGAAGATCCGCCGCTGGTCCTCGGGCGCGATCCCGATGCCGTTGTCGGTCACCCGCAGCACCACCTCGTTCCCCTCGCGGAGGGCCGACAGCACGATCCGCGGCGGGGTCTCGGAACGCCGGTAAACCAGTGCATTCTCCACCAGGTTGTCGAGGATTTGTCCGATCAGGGTGGGGTCTCCCAAGGGTGTGGCCAGGGGATGCTTGATTTGAAGCTCGCCCCCGCAGGCGGCAAGACGCTCGCCGAAGATATCGGCGAGCTCGGCCGTCAGGGGTCCCAGGGTCACCGGCACTGCACGCGCCGCCCCGCGTCCGGTACGGGCATAGGAGAGCAGGTCCTCGATCAGGGCGCCCATGCGCTCCCCCGCTGCGACGACGCTGTCCACATAATGCCGACCGTCCCGGTCGAGCCGGTCCCGATAGCGCCGTCCCAGTATGCGGGCGAAGCCGCAGATAGCCCTCAGGGGCGCCCGCAGGTCATGGGAGACCGAATAGGAAAAGGACTCCAGCTCCGCGTTAGCGGCCTCTAGTGCGGCAGTGCGCTCGCAGACGCGCCGCTCCAGCTCCCCATGGAGCTCGCGGACCTGCGCCTCGGCGCGGCGACGCGGATCGATATCGAGCACCAGCCCTTCCGAGGCCACGAGGCCCCCGAGCGCGCCGTAGACGCCCCGGCCGCCCTCCCACACCCACCGCTGCGCCCCGGATGCAGTCACGATCCGGTATTCCAGGTCGTAGCTCCCATGGACCGCCAGGGCCGACTGCACGCTGTCTCGCACCCGCTCCCGGTCGTCCGGGTGGACGATCCGGGCGTACCAGTTGCCCGCCGGGCTCGTCAGGTCCTCCGCCGAATAGCCGGTCAGCGCAAAGCAGCCGCCGCTCGCAAACTCGATGGTCCGGCCCGGATCGTTGCGGCAACGGTAGGCGAAACCGGGAAGGCTGTCCATCAGCAGGGTCAGGCGCCGGTGGCTCTCCGCCAGCGCCGCCTGGGCCGCCTTGCGCTCGCCGATGTCCCGGGTCACCCCGTGCAGAACGGCGTTGCCGGTCCGGGGGTCGCGGTCGAAGCTGGCAACGGTCTCGGTCCAGACTGTACCGCCGCCCTTGCAGGGCAGCTCGATCTCGGCGGTGTAAAAGCGTTCCGGCGGCGTTTCGCCCGACCGGTAGGCCACGGCCCAGCGGCGGACCAGACGCCTCAAGGACCACCAGGTGCGGGGGGGCAGCAGCGACTGGACCGGCCGCGCCATGGTCTCCTCGGCCGTATAGCCGCGCAACCGCTCCACCCCCGGGCTCACATCGAGGAAGCGCAGGGTACGGACATTGAGGGTCCAGGCCACCTGCACGCTGCGCTCGGCAAGGAGCCGGTACTGCGCCTCCCGCTCCCGCAGGGACTGCGCCAGGATACGCCCCCGCTCCACCTGGGCGCGCAGCTCCAGGTTGACCCTCAGGGCACGCACGAATGCCTGGACCCAGGCGATAAGCTCCCGGTCGGAGATCGGGCGCACCAGATAACCGTCCGCCCCGGACTCCAGCCCGGCCACCTGGTCCGCGCCGGTGGGGTGGCCCGCCGAGGCAATGACCACCAGACACCCGGGCAACCCCATTCCGGCCTTGATACGGCGGCACACCTCCCGGCCGTCCAGATCCGGAAGCTCCCAACCCAAGAGCACCAGATGCGGCAGCCAGCCGCTCGTCAGGGTCAGTGCCTGGACCCCGCAGTGGGCACCGCGGGTACGGTAGCCCTCGCCCTCCAGCACACTGCGGCAGTGGGCCACCGCATGGGGGTCGCCGTCCACTACCAGGATGCGCACCGGCTCGACTGTCCGGGATACCGGGGGCTGGTCGGTATCCGCCAGGACGGTCTCCGCTGCCGCAGCTGAAGATGTACTGTCGGAAGCCGAATCGGCGGAGCGCGGGTCGGCCAGCATAGTCTGAGTCATCAAAAGCCTGTCGTTTGCTTGGAGAGGCCGCCACGCGCCCAGAAGGCCGGGGAGCGGCGCTCAAGCGCCGGGACAAAACCCCTAATTCAAAGTCGCGGGGCCATAACATGCATCTGTGCGGGCGACATCCAGACCCGAGGCCAATCATATCGTAGAGCGGTTACCTGACGCGGAACAAGGGGACCAATCGCTTGCATCCGATCGGTCTCCGTGGAAAGGGCCGAGACTTGCCTCGGCGCTTAGGCGCCCTCGGCGCCGATGCGAATCGTGATCACGATCGGCAGTCCCCCGGCGGCCACTGCACCGCTCGGCGGCATTGCGGCCGACGCCTGCGTCTCGGGGTACGGCTGTCGCTCCAGCGGGGTCTCTCGCCCGGACTCCAGGTCCGGGACCCGTACCTTGCCCTGCCCCCACAGGGCCAGCAGTCTCTGCCGCTCATCCTCGTGCTCGGGTGCGATCGGGAGGGTCGCGATCGCGCGGGCCAGGCGCGAGGCGCGGATACCCTCGTTAGCAACCCACACAGCGCTTGCAAGCTCGTCCTCCCCGCGCCGCTTGGGAATCGGCCGACCCTGGCGGTCGACCAGCTCGCCTTGGTCGTTGGTCTTGGGAATCGACTTATGATGCAGGGCAACCACCTCCCAGCGATTGTTGAAGACCGGCGCACCCGAGCTTCCGGGCTGGGTATCGCTGGTGTACCAGCAATAGCAGTCCACCTCCCCACCGTTTTCCAGATAGAGAAAGCGGCTGTCGTGGAGCACCACCGATTTCATGCCTCCGCCCGGGTGCTGGACGATATTGACCGGATCGCCGATGCGGATCTTGCCCTCCTGGGCGATGATCGGGTGATAACCGAACTCCGAGAGCGGCCGGCCCATGCTGGAGCGCTCAGCCACCGCGACGATGGTGAAATCGTGATCCCGGTCGGTCATGAAGAACCGCTCGGGGACCAGATCGAAGGTCTCCGCCTGTTTCGCTATGCCGATCCGGTTGTCCTCCCGGTTGAGCTCCAGCTCGCTTCCCTGCGCTTGGTCCGCGGACCCGATCACATGGTGATTGGTCATAAGCAGACCATTGCCGATCAGGAACCCGGTACCGAAGTCCATCCCCTGCACCGTCAGCATCCCCACGGCACTGGAGGCGATCAGCCCGGCCTCCAGAAACTCGATCGACAGGATGTCGTTGCCGGCCCCCAGCAAGCGCTCCTGGCCAACCCCCGGGGCCAGGATGGCGCGCGCACCGGCGCGCGCCTCCGCACGCCGGTGCATCCGCTCGCGCGCGGCAAAGCTCTTAAGGCGCGCCGGGTCCTCCGCATCCTGCACCCGACCGCCGCGGGCCTGCGCGAAGGCCTGCTCGATCCGCTCGCGATACCCTTCGAAACGACGTACGGTCTCCACCAGATCCGGGTTTTTTAGGTCTTGGTAGTTCATCGCTCCCCCCGTGTCGCCTTTTACCACACATTTCTTATGGAAACGGCCCGTTTGTGGACCTACGCTTTGCAGTCTAGATTAAGGTGCGAGGCAAATCACCGGAGGACGGGCCATGGTCAAGATTACTTACGACGACTATCTCAAGATGCTTCGGGACCCAGACACGCCAGACGAAGAGATTGCGAAATACTCCACGGTCGAACGGGGGGCAAGCGCCTTCGCGCCCGAGCTCAGGCCCAATCCGGACATGGTGGAAATGACCCCCGCGGACCGGGAGCTGGAAAACGCCATGCAGATCGGCAACGGGCTCGCCCGCTTCCGGCGACAACTGCAATTCAAGCGCCGACTGGCGGGGGGCGACAGGCGCCCGGTGCTGGTGTCCGAGGGGGATAGCTGGTTCCAATTCCCGATTCTGATCCGCGAGACCATCGACCAATTAGGCGACGATTATCTCGTCTGGTGCGTCGGGGCCGCCGGGGACACCCTGGACAACATGGTGAACGCGCCGGTCGGCAAGGGCAAAAGCGAATACATGCTGGCCTTGCGGGAGCAACAGAGCCGGGTGCGCGCCTTCCTGTTCTCCGCGGCCGGGAACGACATCCTCGGCGAGGACACTCAAACCGGCAAGCCCGTGCTCCTGGATATCCTGCGGCCTTTCAACGGCAACGCCAGCGACGTCACCGGCCATGTGGATCTGGCGGTGCTCGGGCAGAAGCTCGATTTCATCAAGACCGGGTATTCCAAGGTCATCGCCGCAGTGCGCGCCGAACCCGGATTGGAGCGACTGCCCATCCTGATCCACGGCTACGACTATAGCTTCCCCTACCCTTGGGGAGCCCAGGACCCGCGCGACCCCAAGCACGCGGCCAAGAACGAATGGCTGGGACAACCTCTGGACGAGCGTGGGATATTGGACATGGACCTGCGCCGCAATGTCGTCAAGCTCATGCTCGATGCGCTCTACAGCATGCTCGAGGGTCTGGCGGGCGACTCCTCGGCGACCGGGGTCTACGTGGTGAACTGCCGCGGCGCACTGCCGGAAGTGAGCGACTGGGCAGACGAGATTCACGGCACATCCAATGGCTTCGCCAAGGTGGCGGACCGCTTCCGTGCGGTGCTTTCACAGGCAGGCGTCTAGCAAGAAGCACCGCGCGTGCGATCGCCAGAGTCTACGAATACGTGCCGCGAGGCCCGCCGCCGGGGCTGCTCCAACG
Source organism: uncultured Gammaproteobacteria bacterium (assembly GCA_963780725.1). Taxonomy (GTDB): domain Bacteria; phylum Pseudomonadota; class Gammaproteobacteria; order Chromatiales; family Chromatiaceae; genus Thiodictyon. The sequence goes on along the minus strand of CAWACV010000001.1, from coordinate 407,279 downwards.
CTCGCCGCATACCGCTCGTCCGAACACGGGAACGCAACAAACGGCGCGTAGTCCGATAGCACAACCACAAGGCCTGAGAATCTAAGCGTTAGAGCGCTGCGATCGCCCGAGCATACCGTGTGTCTCCTCACCAAAACGGTGTCATTTCGGGTGCGATTTGGGCTACCCTTGCATCTGAGCCGGCAACCCATCGTAAAGAGTACAACCAGCGGAGATCTTCAATATGACCGAAACCGAATCAGCTCGTACACGTCGCATCGGCGAGCGGCTGCGTCAGGCCCGCCACGACCAGGGGTTATCCCTGAGCGAGCTGGCCGAGCGCACCGGCTGCTACTCCAAGTCGCGCATCAGCAACTACGAGCAGGGGCTGCGCCGCATGGGTCTTGAGGAGGCCCTGGTGCTCTCCGCTGCCCTGGGCCATGTCTCGGCCACGTATCTACTGTGTCTGGACGACACCCCGCCCCTGGCCCCGGACGAGGCCGACCTGCTTGCCCGCTACCGGGCCACGGACGAGAGCGGGCGCGCCCGCATGCGCGAGCTGGCCGAGACCTTGCCCGCGTCCAAGCGCAAGCGCGCGGCGCCCAAGGCGGCCTGAGCGCCGCACCCGGCGAACCCTTGCGGAACCGGACCCCCGAGGCTCGGCGACGATCCCCGGACGGGTCCGGATTGGATCCGCAAGCTCCCCGCATGACCCGCTAGGCCGGCTTCAGGCCGCGGTCCATGCGTACCGGACCGAGCGGCTCCTCGTTGGAACAAGTCCGTCTGCCCCTGGGCACCTATGTCCTGCCGGTCTCTCGGGACCCGGGGGCGGGACCTTCCACAGAGCGCAGCCCATACTGCACCGATCGACGCCCCGGACGCAGCCATCCGGGCGGCCGGCGACGTCCGACCTCGAGTCCAGGACTTGGGCGCGGCTCTACTGGCCCCGCCGCTCAATACATGCGGTGTCGGAACAGCCAGGCTGCGGCCGTGAGGCTCGCCAACCCAATGACTGCCATAGGCCAATACTGATCGAACAGGATCGCGTAGCCGTCGCCCTGCAGAAAGACCCCGCGCAGGACGATGAGGAAATAGCGCAATGGGTCGAGATAGGTCAGCAGCCGCACCGCCTCCGGCATATTGGCGATGGGCGTGGCAAAGCCCGAGAGGATCACAGCGGGCACCAGGAACAGAAAGGCGCCTAAGAGCCCCTGCTGCTGGGTGACCGAGAGCGAGGAGATCATGAGCCCGATCCCCACCGCCGAGAGCAGAAAGAGCCCCATCCCCAGATAGAGCGCCCCCAGGGACCCGCGCAGCGGTACCCCGAAGGCATAGATCACCAGAAAGACGATCAGGCTGCCCTGCATCAATCCCACCAGGACCCCCGGGATAGACTTGCCGATCAGGATCTCCACCGGCCGCAGCGGCGTGACCAGGAGCTGGTCGAAGGTGCCGGCCTCCCGCTCCCGGGCCACGGAGAGTGCGGTCACGATCAGGGTCACCACCAGGGTCAGCAGGCCGACGATCCCCGGGACGATGAACCAGCGGGACTCCAGATTGGGGTTATACCAGGGCCGGACCGAGAGCCGCGCCGGCGCGCCGGGCTGGCCATGGGCCGCCGCCCAGGCGGCGTTGAAATCGACGAGTATGCTGCGCGCATAGTTCGCAGCCGTCGCCGCGGTGTTGGAGTTGCGCCCGTCCAGGACGATCTGGACCGCCCCGCCCCGCCCAGAGAGCACATCCGCGCTGAACCCCTGGCCGATGTGCAGGACCAGCAGGACATCCCGGTTGTCGATCAGTGGCGCCACCTGGCCGTCGCGCCCGATATGGGCCAGGATCCGGAAGTTGGGGGACCCGGCAAAGCGGGCGATCAGCTCCCGGGCCGGCGCGCCCCGATCCTCGTCGTAGATGGCCATGGGCGCCTGGTTGAGGTCGAAGCTCGCCGCAAACCCGAAGATCAGGAGCTGGACGATGGGCGGGCCGATCAGAACGAATCGGCTGCGCTTGTCCCGCCACAGCGCGAGCAGCTCTTTCCAGGCCAGGGCCAGGATATGCGCGAGCACGGACTACTCCAGGTCCTTGCGCGCCTTGCGCCGCAAAACGCCGAAGAAAAACAGCATCATGAGCAGCAGCGCCGCGGCATTGCCCAAGACTGCCGGCCACACGTTACCGGCCAAGAACAGGGTCTGGAGTATGGCAACGAAATAACGGGCCGGTACCACATGGGTGATTCCCTGGATGACGGCGGGCATGGAGCCGATATCGAAGATGAACCCGGAGAGCAGAAAGGCCGGCAGGAAGGTCGCCAGGATCGCGATCTGGGCCGCCACGAACTGGTTGCGTGCCACGGTGGAGATCAAGAGCCCCATCCCAAGCACCACCAGCATGAAGAGCGCCGAGGCCAATAGCAACAGCCAGAAGGAGCCCCGCAGCGGTACCTCGAAGAGCCAAAGCGCCATGGCGACGCTGAGCAGCATGCCCCCCATGCCAAGCGCGAAATAGGGCAGCAGCTTGCCGAGCAACAGCTCCCAGATCCGGATCGGGGTCACCATCAGTGCCTCCATGGTCCCCCGCTCCCACTCCCGGGCCACCACCAGGGCAGTGAGTAGCGCACCGATCAGGGTCATAATGACCGCCACCAGGCCCGGCACCAGAAAGTCGCGGCTGCGCAATGCCGGATTGAACCAGACCCGCTGCTCGGCAGACACCGGAAGCTTGAGCTCGAGCCCCTGGCTCGCATACCACTCGAAGAGCCAGGACTGCCAAGCGCCCTGGATATAGCCCGCAACGATCCGCGCCTGGTTGGCGTCTACCCCGTTGAGATAGACCCCCACCGGGGCCTCGGCGCCGACGAGCAGCCGCCGGGTAAAATCCCCGCGCAGCCAGACGATCCCATCCACTCGCCGCTCCGCGAGCGCCCGCTCCGCCTCCTGGATGCTACCGAAGCGCTCCGGTCTGAAATACTCCGAGCGATAAAAGCTCGAGACGAAGCTCGCGCTATGGGTGTCAGGAGACTCGATGACCAGGGCCAAAGGGATGTCTTTGGCGTCCAGGGACACCCCGTAGCCGAAGAGCAGCAGGAGCACCACCGGCATCACGAAAGCGATGGCGATGCTCGACGGATCGCGCAGGATCTGCAGACTCTCCTTGCGGATCATGCCGCGCAGGCGCATCCAAACGCCGCCTCGGGGGTTATTCATGCGCGCTGCTCCATCAGCCCGACGAACGCATCCTCCATGGTGGGGTCCGGATGCTCCGGGCTCTTGAAGCGCGCCTTCATCTCGGCCGGGGTACCCTGAGCCAGGGTCTCGCCGTCGGCCATGATCAGTAGCCGGTCGCAATAATTGGCTTCGTCCATGAAATGGGTGGTGACCAGCACCGTGACCCCCTGCTCCGAGAGCAGGTTGATCCGGTGCCAAAACTCCCTGCGTGCCAGCGGATCGACCCCGGAAGTGGGCTCGTCCAGGAACAGGATATCGGGCTCGTGCATGAGCGCCGCAGCCATGGCCAGGCGCTGCTTGTAGCCGAGCGGCAGGTCGCCGCTCTCCATGTCGGCATAGTCGGTCAGAGCGAATCCCTCGATGGCCCAGCGAATGCGCTGGCGGCGCGCCGCCCCCTTGAGCCCGTAGGCGGCGGCGAAGAAGCTCAAATTCTGCTGCACCGTGAGATTCGCATAGAGCGAGAAACGCTGGGCCATATAGCCGATACGCCCGCGGGCCTCGGCGGCGGCGTGGCGCAGGTCGAGTCCAGCCACCTCCAGGTGTCCCCGCGAGGCCGGCAATAGCCCGCAGAGCATCCGAAAGGTGGTCGTCTTGCCCGCCCCGTTGGCCCCCAGAAGCCCGAAGACCTCCCCTCGCATCACCTCGAAGCTCACCCCCTTGACCGCCAGGAAATCGCCGAACCGGCGCTGCACCCCGTCCACCCGGATCGCCGGCCCCTCCCCGGTCCCACCGGTTACCGCGGGCATCGCCGGCAGCTCGTGTGTCCCGTCGGTAGACAGCGCCCGCAGCCGGCTGATGAATGCGTCCTCGAAGTTCGGAGCCACCGGGCTCAACTCGGCCACCGAGCCGTTGGCAAGCCCGGAAAGGTCGGGCGGACCCGGCTCCCGGGTCACCACCCGCACCCGCTCGCCCTGAATGATGGCGTCCACCACCCCCGCAAGCGCCGCAAGCCGGGTCTGGAGCCGGCGCTTGGGCACCCCGGGGACATTGACCAGGAAGGCATGGCCCGCGAGCGGACGGCTGAAGCTCTCGGGCGGTCCCTGACCCAGAAGGCGGCCCTGGTGAATCAGGATCACCTCGTCGCAGCGCTCCGCCTCGTCCAGATAGGCGGTGCTCAGTAGCACCCCCATCCCCTCCCCCCGCACCAGGCGGTAGACGATGGCCCAGAGCTCCCGGCGCGACACCGGGTCCACCCCCACGGTCGGCTCGTCGAGCAGCAGGAGTCGGGGCGGTCGCACCAGGGTGCAGGCGAGCCCGAGCTTCTGCTTCATGCCCCCGGAGAGCTTTCCGGCCAGCCGTTTGCCGAAGGGTGCGAGTCCCACCATCCGCATAAGGTCGGAGAAGCGCCCCGGACGCTCGGACATCGGAACCCCCTGGAGGTCCGCGTACAGGTCGAGATTCTCCTGAACGCTCAGGTCCTCGTAGAGTCCGAATCGCTGGGGCATATAGCCGATGGCCGACTGGACCTCCAGCGGTTGCTTCGCCACGTCCATCCCAAGCACCAGGAGCCGCCCCCGGTCGGGCTTCAAGAGCCCGGCAGCGAGACGCATCAGGGTCGTCTTTCCGGCACCGTCCGGGCCAATGAGCCCGGTCACCCGGCCCCCGCACACGGACAGACTCAACCCCGCCAGGGCCTCGATGGTGCGACCCCCAGGGCGGAAGGTCTTGCCCAGGTCTTCGAGGACCAGTGCTGCGTCGTTTGCCGGCTCGGTCATCCTGAGCGCAACAGCGACGCTGCGGTCGCCGCCGGCGTCGACCCTGCGCGGGTCTTGGCTTGGCGGAGGGTCGGCATGCCGCATTATTCGGCGCAAGGGTCCGCGTTACCTTTCTGCGGATCGGCAGCGCCCGCGGCGGCGACCGCCGCACCGCCGGTCGCGGCGAACGGGATTGTCACGGTGGCCGGCATGCCGAGGCGCAGATCGTCCCCGGGGTCGCAGACGAAGACCCGCACCTGGTAGACCAGCCGGGTGCGCAGGTCCGCGGTCTCCACGGTCTTGGGTGTGAACTCCGCGGTCGGCGAGATGGAGCCGACCCAGCCCCGGTAGACCCGATCCGGAAAGCTGTCGGTGCGGATCTCCGCGCGGGTTCCGGGCACCACCCGGCCCAGCTCGGGCTCCGGGACATAGGCGCGCACCCACAGCGGCTCGGTCAGGGCCAGTACAAAGGCCGGGGTCTGCGGCGAGGCCCAATCCCCGGGCTCCAGAATACGGCTGCGCAGGATGCCCGCCGCTGGGGCGACCAGGGTGGCGTCTTTAAGCTGCTCCCGGGCCAGGACGAGGCTTGCCAGACGACCGTTAAGCTCTGCCTGGGCCTGGGCGATGTCCTCTTTGCGCGCTCCGGCCTCCAACAGGGCGAGCGACTCCTCGGCCGCCCGCGCCTCGGCCGCGGCGGACTCCGCCAGTGCACGCGCCCGGTCCAGGTCCTCGGGAGAGGCGAGCTTCTGCCTCGCCATCTTTTGCTGGCGCGCGAAGTTGTTCTGCGCATCGCGGGACAGTGCATTCAGTGCGTCTGCCTGGGCGCGCGCCCGGCGCAGCTCCTGCGGCCGGCTCCCAGCCTTGAGCCGCGCCAGTGCCTGCTCTGCCGAATCCGCTGCGGCCTGGGCCGCGGCCACGGCGGCCTGAAGCTTCTCGGATCGCAGTCGGCCGAGCACCTGGCCGGCTGCGATCCGGTCGCCCTCCTGAACCAGAAGCTCGGACACCCGCTCGCTCGTCCCGAAGGCCAGATTGGCCTCGCGGATGTCCACGTTCCCGTAGATGACGAGCCCGAACGCGGACCCAGGCGGCTCCTGGCTGCGCCACCACCAATAGCCGGCGGCGGCAAGGAGGAGCGGGACCAGGACCAGGGGCTTCTTGCTCATGTTCGGCACATCTGGGGGCGTCATGCCAGCGGATCGATCTGGCCACTAGCGCGGCACACCGCCGTTCGGCGGGAGCCAGGGATACCCGGTATCGCACGTGGTACACAGCCCATTATGCCTGAAACCGAGGCCCCGCAGTGCAGTGAGAACCAAGAGCAGGCCCCAGTCCAGGGGCTGAGGGTGAGCGCAAGGGTCGATCATAGACCGGGGAGCTTAACCGCCGAGCATGCAGAATGGGCTCGTCTCGCCACTATCGCGTATGAATTGCCGGCCCCGAAGACCCCGCCTGACAGACCGGACACCAATAGGTCGAGCGGGGGTTAAGTCCGAGCCGCTCGCGCCGGAGCGGCCCACCGCAGGCAAAGCAGGGTAGACCGGCACGCCCGTAGACCCAGAGCGGGCCCCGGCCGTCCTGGATCTCCCGTGTGACCCGCGGCCCCCTGCCCAGATTGGCCCGCAGTAGCCGGGCGGCAGTGTCGTACAGGTCGGACCAGTCGTCGGACCTGAGGTCCGCCATCCGCAGCAGTGGCGGACGACGGGTCAGGAACAGGACCTCGGACTTGTAGACATTGCCGATACCGCAGGCCACCCGCTGATCCAGGAGCACATCCACCAACCGAGTCTCCGGGGGCAAGAGCGCCTGGGCGCGGCGAACGAGCAGCCCCGGGTCGGGGTTCTCCCGCGTCAGGTCGGGCCCCAGGCGGCCCTGCAAATCCCAGGCGCGCAAGCGCTGTGCCGTCAGCAGCTCCACCTCCCGGGCATTGAAGCATACAAAGACCCGCCCCGCGGTCCGCAGCACCAGGGATGCCTGGTGTGGGGGCTTGAGCCAGGGCTCGCCCGCCCGGTAACGGTGCCAGGAGCCGAAGAGCCCCAGGTGGCTGCGCAAGGCGATCCCATCGTCGAAGACGACGAACAGGTGTTTGCCCCGGCTCTCCACAGCCACGACCGCACGCCCGGCGAGCACGGCTAGGCTCCGGCCGCGCACCGTCGCAGACTCCAGGGTACAACCGCACAGGTCGGGGGCAAGTGCCTGGGCGAGCTTGTGGACCGTATCCCCTTCAGGCATCGCAGCTCCGTCGATTGCAGGCCGCCATCTTGTCCGATGCCCGCCGCAGCGCGGAAGACAAAGACCCCTCCAGCAGCCGGGGACACGGCAGAGCCGGCGAGGTTGCGACGCAGCTCGCGCAGCGGGAAGCCGCGCCCCGAAAGAAAGTTCTACTGAATCCGGCCCAAGACCATTAGAATCGCATCGGAATCCCGCCACCCGTCGCTTGAGCCCCCTGGACCTAGGGGTTCCCGAACGATTTGCGGCACGGCGGGCTTGTAATCGGCGCCGCGAGCGCCATCACTCCAACAGCGGCCACGCCAATCGCTCATCGACGGCCGTCCATCCAACCAGCACCGGCGGGTAACCGCCCGGCGGTCTTACAGGTCCCCCGCTTCACGCCGGGGCACCGTCCAGAAAATCCCTTGGAGACAGTACCGATGCCGATACAGATCAGCGGCGACACCTTGGCCCTAGATAAGGCGATCAGACGCCAGATCGAGGCCGAGGCGCAAAAGCTGGCAGAACGGTTTCCCGACGAACGGATCGAGACACGGGCACGGATCAACGAAGAGTTCGACCCCCTGCACGGGCACCGGGTGCGTTGCGAGCTGCGAGCGGACCTGGGACGCGGCCGGCAACTGGTGGTGCGCGACGCCCGCAAGGATCCGGCAGAGGCGATCCGCGAGGTGTTCGTCACGGCCCGCCGCAACCTGCGGCTGCTGCGCCGCCGCCTGGTCGCGGCTCCGCCGCCCGCGGTCGCGCCGTTGGGCTTACCGATCTAAGCCCGGGAACCGAGCCCCGCGGACCCTGGCGTCCCCGGGGCCGACTCGTGACTCAGCGGCGCAGATAGAAGGGGTGTCCCTCATGGCTCAGTACAGCCCCGTCCGGCAGTATCCGCTCGACGCTTAGGCCCTCCCGGGTCTGATCGCCTTCACGGTATTTCAGCCCGTTGATCAGGACGAAGCGCCGCGCCTGCTCCCGCTCGTAGACGTGAACGGTCATCATGAAGGCCGGCAGCGCCGCCTGCTGCGCCGGGGTCAGGCGTAAAGCGGTGGGGTCCTGGGTCTTGCCGACGCCCGCTGGCTTGGACGCTGCGGGGCTGGTGGCCGCCGAGGCATTGCCCGATCCGCGACGCACTTGGTCCTTGAATGCCTCGATTTCGGCGATCAGGTCCGGGGGCACCGGCGTGGGGGGCGGATCCGAGGGGGCCTCCTCGAGGGGCTCGGGAGCCGGATTGGCAACCGGATCGGGCTCCAGGGTAAGCTGACGCTCCAGCTCCCGCTCCAGCACCGCATCCAACTCCGCCTGGGTCTGTGGATACCCCTGATCGGTCTCGGGCCCCACGGCATCGCGGCGCGCATACGGCGGCTCCGTTACCGGGGGTCGTGGAACGCCCTTGGGCGGCGGCGGCTCCACCAGCGGCGCGGCAGGCAGAGACGCAGCGACCCGATCCGGATAGAGCGGAGTGCCCGGGGGGACCGCAGCGGGGTCCATCGGGGTTGCAGACTGCTCCGCCCGATCCGGGCCGGAAGAGAAGCTCGGGGGCTGCGCAGCCCGAGAAGGCTGCCGCAGCGGATCGTCAATCTGGAGCGCCGCCAGCGCGGATCGGTCGGATGCCTGCGTCTGCCCCAAGCCGGGGCCCGGGCTCGGCGCCCCTCCCCCAGGCTGGGGTGCGGGGCCCCGCAGGGCCGCATACAGTGCAATCAGCATGGCCGCTCCGGCCAACCCCACCGCCACCGGTACCCAGGGTCCGCGCCTGGGCTCGGCCTTGTCCTCCTCGAACATGCCGGCAGTGTCCAGGGTCGGGACCCGGCCGAGCTCGCGCTCGGCTTGGGACTTTTTCAGTGCCTCCAGGATGTAGCTCATGGGACGACAGGGGCCTTCGCCAGGTCGGCGGCGGTCTGCTCGGCGGCTTGGGTATCCGGACTCGGTGCAACAGTGCGCGGGGCCATCAGCCGGGGGCTCCCGGCCATGGCCACCGCGTTCTGAAGCTGAACCAGGGTGCGCGGGCCGGCAATGCCGTCCGGCTCGAGGCCGCGCGCGGACTGGAGTCTGCGCACCGTCCCAGACAGGGTCCGATCGTACCGACCGGAGGCGTTGTCCGGGAGACCGGCCCCCGGGACCTGCGCCAGCAGCTGGCGTAGCCAGCGGATCGACTCCCCCGATGCGCCGGGGCCGATCACCGAGGCCCCGGTGGGCGGCGGCTGCCAGACGACCGTGTAGTCACCGCTCCAGACACCCTCGATCGCAGCGACCGGAACCCGCTCGCTGCCCTCGGCCAGATCCAGGGTGCCGTGGGTCTCGTCAAGCGCACCCAACACCAGATAGCGGCGGGCACCGTCCTGATCCGCTACCCGAAGCAGCACTGGCCGGTCGAAATAGCGCACATTGCTCAACCGGCCCTGCTCGCGCTCGCAGCGCAGCCCAAAGGCGGCCACTCGCCCGCAGGGGTCGCCTGCACCCAGGTCCTGCACGGTCACGCCCCAGTGGCGCAGCAGCGCCCGCAGCGCTGCCTCCTCCGGCAGTGCGATGCGCACCAGTGTGTCCGCGACCGCCTCCGGTGTAAGACTAGCCAGAGACACCTGGGGCAGGGGCTCGGCCCCCGGCCCGAGCACGGCCGGGGCGGCCGCCTGAGCCAGGTCTGGCTCCACCGCCTGAGCCTGAACCGGAGCCGGATTGGGAGCCGCTGCCTCAGCCGCCGGCAGCTCCCCAGCCGCGACCGAGGGACCCGGGACCACCTTGGTGTCCGCGGACGCGGCGGGCGCGACCGGGGTGTCCGCGGACGCGACGGCGGAGTCCCCGTCAGGCTCGGTAACGGCCGCTCCGGCATTCGGGTCCTTGGCCTGACCCGGGGTCGGGGAGCCGGGATCGCCAGCCACGACGGGCACAGTGCCCCGGAGCAGCCCGGCGATCCGCTCGGCAGGGTCCCCATGCAGCCGGTCGAACCCGAGCCAACCCGCGGCCAGTAGGAGCGTCAGTGCAGCAGCGGAGGCATAGGCTGGGCGCACGGCCGGCTGCGGCGGGGGGGCCACCGCCTCCCCGCGCACCTCCCGGGCGGCCTTGGCAACGATGGCCGGGGTCACCTGGCTCGCACGGCTGACGCAGGCCCCGAGCAAGGCGCGGTCGCACAAGATATTGACCAATCGCGGCACCCCACCGGTAACCGTGTGGATACGCCGGATGGCCGCCGCGGTAAACAGCGGCCGGTCCACGCCCGCCACCGCCACACGGTGGCGGATATAGTCGCCGGTCTCGGCGGGGCTTAAAGGTCGCAGGTGGAAACGCGCAGTGATGCGCTGATCGATCTGGCGCAGGCTCTCGCGCCCGAGCATGCGGCGCAGCTCCGGCTGACCGACCAGAAAGATCTGCAGGAGCTTGTGCTTGGTGGTCTCGAGATTGGTGAGAAGCCGAACCTGCTCCATGACCTTGGGACGCAGATTCTGGGCCTCGTCGATCATCAGGACCGGGCGGCGCCCCCGGGCATGTGCGTCGAGCAGGAATTCGTTGAGCAGGTCCACCAGGAGCTTGACCGAGCGCTCCCCCGGCGGGACCGGAATGCGAAACTCGTCGCAGATCCCGAGCAGGAGCTCGTTGGCCGTCAATGCCGGATTGACGATCAGGGCCACGTCCACACCTTCCGGGAGCTGCTCCAGGAAAGCCCTGCACACGGTGGTCTTACCGGTGCCTACCTCGCCGGTCAGGAGCACGAAACCGCCGCTCTCACCTGCACCGTAGAGCAGATGGGCCAGGGCCTCCTTGTGCTGCTCGCTCAGGAACAGGTAATGGGGGTCCGGGGCAATGGAGAAGCTGGGCTCCTTGAGGCCGAAATACTTGGGATACACGATGGCGCCCTGGGTGTCGCTCGGGGCGGTCCGCCCGGTCGCCGCGACCCGGCGGGTTTCCCGCTGAACGGCGCGAGGGTAGACACCCCCCCCCGAGGCGTCAAGCGCGCCGCGACCGAGCGACCGGGCGGGGGCCAAAGGGAACGATCGAGCACCATGGCGAATCGGGCGCCTGGCCGGGGACGCCTGCGGACCAACGCCGCAAGCCCCAGCGGTTGCAGCCTCCCGACCGGGGCTCGATACTCTGGCATCCGTTTCCGCGCCAGGCCCCGCACAATGACCGCAAACGAATCCGCCGCCGACCCGATCGCGCTCGCCGCGGTCGGCGACATTCTGCTCCACGGCCGCTACCGGGGCGTCGCCGCCGCCGGGGGCGCCCGCGCGCTGCTCGCCCCGCTCAAGCGGATGCTGAAGGACTGCGACCTGGCGGTAGGCAATCTGGAGACGGTGCTGACGGTCGAGGGCACGCCCCGGGGCGACAAGCTGTGCCTGGACGGTGACCCGGCCTGGGCGGCGGCGCTGGGGGACAGCGGGTTGGGCGTCATGACGCTCGCCAACAACCACTGCCTGGACTTCGGCCCGGCGGGACTCGCCGACACCCGCCGCTGCCTGGAGTCGGCGGGTGTCGCCGCTCTGGGGGCTGGCCGGGACCTGGAGGAGGCCCAGCGGCCCTGGACAACCGAGATCCGGGGTATCCGCATCGGATTCATCGCCGCCTGTCATGTCTCGACCCGGCCCGGGGCACTCGCGGGCATCGAGACCCCCGGGGTCGCGCCCCTGGAGACCGAAGCACTGATGGCGGCCATCGAGCGACTGAAATCCCAGGTCGATCACGTCGTCCTGCTTCTGCACTGGGGCCTGGAATACAGCCATTACCCCACCCCCGAGCAGGTCGCACTGGCACATTCGGCCATCGACCGGGGGGCGAGCGCCATCCTGGGGCACCACAGTCATTCGCTCCAAGGCATCGAGACCTACCGGGGCGGGGTCATCGCCTACAGCCTGGCCAACCTCACCGACGCCGCGGTGGACTGGCAGGGACCCAAACGGCACTATCGCTGCGACCTTCAGGACGTCGATCGCGAGTCCGTGCTGCTTAAGCTGCGGATTTGGAAACACCGCCTGGAGTTGGCCGAGACCATCCCGCTGTGGCTGGACGACGCCGGCGCACCCACCGCGGCCAGCGGCGAGCGGGCGGAGAAGATCCGCTCGGCACTGGCCGAGTATTCGGACCGGCTTGCCCCCGGCGACCTGGAGGATTACTGGCGCTCCACCGTCATCGGCAGCCGGGTCGCCGGACCGCTCGCGAGCTGGTGGCGCGACGGCAGCCTGTGGGACAAAGTGCGGCGTTTCCGCCCGGGTCAGTTGGTCACCGCCTGGATCCTGCTCGCCACCTGGGTGCGGCTGCGGTTCTCCCGCTCCGAGTCCCGTTGGGAGCTTTTCAACACCCGCAACGACACCCGGCCCATGCCCAGCGCCCAGCGCCACCGCCCGGACGACGCCTGATCTTGGCCCCGAGCAAGCGCGACCACGACCGTCCGGGGGACCATCGGCCCCTGGTCAGCGTCGTCATCCCGGCCTACAACGCCGGTGCCCACATCCGCGCGGCCCTGGAGAGCGTGGCAGCCCAACGCGGACCGTTCGACATCGAGACCATCGTGGTCGACGACGGATCGACGGACGACACCCGCCTGCAGATCGCCGGGCTGCCGGGGGTGCGGCTCATCGCCCAGGCCAATGCCGGTCCGTCCGCCGCCCGTAACCGCGGCATCCTCGCCGCCCGCGGGGACCCGATCGCCTTCCTGGATGCAGACGACCTTTGGCCCCAGGACCGGCTCGGTATCCAGCTCGACCTGCTGCGAACGCACCCGAGCGCCGGACTGGTCTTCGGGGACTGCCGGGGATTCGACCGATCCGGCCCAGAGCCCAGCACCCAATTCCAGAAGCAAGGACTGGACTCCCGATTCTGGGGCCACCCGGCCCTGGTCCAGGACGCCTACGAGAAGCTCTTCCGGCTCAATTACATCCCCACCGGGTCGGTGCTGGCTCGCCGGGACTGTCTGCTGGGGGCAGGGCTGTTCGAAGCCTCCCGCCGCCGGGTCGAGGACCTGGATCTTTGGCTGCGCATGGCGCTGCGCTGTCCCTTCGTCTACACGCGCGACGTCTGCCAGCTCAAGCGCCTCCACCCGGGCAATGTCTCCGCGGACCTGGAGTCCATGACCCTCGCCTACATCGATGTGGTCCGCACCCATGCCCGCGGACATCGGCGCGAGCTGAAGCGCCGCGGCATCCGCATCGGTCCCCGGATGGCCTTGGAGCTGTGCCTGGTGGGGGACAAACGAGAGCGGCGAGGAGACCGGGCCGGGGCGCGCCGGGCCTATCTGGCCGCCTTGGCGGCCAAGCCATCGGTGCGTCCGCTGTATTACTGGATACGGACCTGGATGAATCGATCGATCCGCACATGAACGCAGACGAAGGCACATGATCGGGGCCGGGGTCTTCGGCTGGTTGGATCCCCGGGGGGTGCTCTCGACCCGGCTCGCGGACTGGACTGCGCGTGCCGGGGCGCGGTGCGCTGTGTCGGACGGGGCCTTGCAGCTCTGGCTGTGGCCCGGGGCACAGGCAGCGACGGTGCGCGCCGGGGAGCGGGTGGCACTGGTCCATGGCGGTTTGTTCGGCGAATCGCCGGAGCAGGCCAGTGCACGGATCGCCACGGCCGCGCCCGGGTGCGTCCATCGGCTGGAGGGACGGTTCATCCGGGTACTCTGGGATGGGGCCATGCGGGAGCTCTGTCTATTCCGGGACGACTCCAGCGCGCTCGCGCTCTATTACAGCACCCAACCCGGCGGCGGGATCGCATTCAGCGACGATCTGGATCGGTTGGTGTCGTCTCCGGCGGCGGAGCGGCGAATCGGACTGCGGTCTCTGCACGAATATCTGCGATTCCTGGACTGCTCCACCCCCAACACTATCTATGAGGGGGTCTACTCCACCGAGCCCGGCATCGAGCTGATGGTCCGCCCCGAGGCTTCGCCGGTCGCGCTGCCCGCCCCTGCCGCCGCGCCGACACGGGTGCCCAGCGATCTCGACTCAGCTTCTAAGGAGCTGGACCGGCTGCTGATGGCCGCCACCGCCAAGCGACTACCCCCGCAGGGACCAGTCGTCGCATTCTTAAGCGGCGGGGTGGACTCCTCCCTGATCGCCGCAATCGCCGGGGACCTGGCCCCCGACCGGGTCCATGCATTCACCGTCGGCTTCGAAGAATCGGGCTTCGACGAAAGCCCGGCGGCCGCGTCCATCGCGGGGCATCTCGGACTGCCGCACCGGGTCCTGCGCCTGCCGTTGGCAGACTGTCTCGACGCCTTCGACGCTTGGTCAGGTGCCATCGCCTATCCCTTCGCGGATCCCGCGGCGGTCCCCAGCCTGATCGCATTCCGGGCCGCCGGCGAGCTCGCCCCGCTGGCCTTGGACGGTACCGGGGCGGACACGCTGGTCGGGATCATGCCGCCGCGCCATCGCCGCGTTGCCGCCCGCCTGGGGACCCTGCTCCCGCGGCCGGTCCGCCGCGTCGGGGCCGTCGCGCTCAAGTCCGCGGGCCCGCTTGCCGGTTGGGCACCGCTTCTGGACTTCGACGACCCGCAGGAGCTCCTGATCCGCTGGCGCGGCTGGCCGAGACAGGAGATCGAGCGGCTGTGCGGAGGCCCGGTTTGCCTGGACCATACCCGGTTCTACCGGATCTATCGGGAGTATCCTGCACACCGCCACTTCGATCGCTACAGCAGGCTCATGGCGAGCCTGCCCGACGACCGTCTCCATGAATCCAGCAGGCTCACTGGGCTCGAGGTCCGATTCCCATTCTTCGATGCCGATCTGGCGGTCTTCGTGCGCGCCTTGCCGTTAGATCTGCGCTATCGGCCCGGGGAACCCAAGCGCATCCTGCGCGAGGTCCTGGCCCGGCGGGTGCCCAAGCCACTCTGGGACCTGCCCAAGCACGGGTTCGACTTTCCATTCGTCGACTTCCTGGCCTTAGACGACTATGCGCTCCCCCGCCGCTATTTGGCGCCCGAGCGGGTCCGGGACCTGGGGCTTCTGGACCCGGATACGGTAGCCTGCACCCTGGCCAGGCTCCAAGCGGGCGAGCGCGGGCTGGCCTTCAGGGTCTGGGCACTGGTGGTACTGCTGGCATGGGTGGCCAACCACTCTGGCCGGCCCTCCTGAATCCTCACGGGGCCGGTCGGCAACCGTGCGGTCGGGAGCTCAACCGCGCGCAGGGCGGCTAAACTCCCCACCGCACGGGGTCTCCAAGCATTAGCGTGGGGAATGCTCGACCTTTAAGGAATCAATCCGTTCGGTCTTGCGCGATCCCCACCCCGACCCGATGTTTACCCGATTCGCGGGGGCACTCCCCCCGACCGCCGCTGAAAACCCTGATGGCAACCCCGCGAGCGCGGGAGACCGGAGCGCAAGACAATGATCGAACGAGTGGATGTGGGCGGCCTCAAGGTCGCCAAGCCCCTGTACGACCTGGTGCGGGACGAGATAACCCCGGGCACCGGGGTAGATCCGGACGGGCTCTGGGTCGCCTTCGGCGCCATGATCCGGGAGCTTGCACCCAGGAACCGCGCACTGCTCGCGCGCCGCGACCAGCTCCAGACCCAGATCGACGCCTGGCACCTGGCCCGCCGCGGCCAGCCCCAGGACCTGGGCGCCTACCGCGCATTCCTGTCGGACATCGGCTACCTGGTTCCGGAAGGCCCGGACTTCGCGGTGACCACCGCCAACATCGACCCCGAGATCGCAAGCATCGCAGGCCCCCAGCTCGTGGTCCCGGTGAGCAACGCCCGCTATGCGCTCAACGCAGCCAACGCCCGCTGGGGCAGCCTCTACGACGCGCTCTACGGCACCGACGTGCTGCCCGACGAGGGCGAGATCGCCCGCGGAAAGGGCTTTAACCCGGCCCGGGGTGCGGCGGTCGTCGGGCGTGCGGCCTCCTTCCTGGACGATAGCTTTCCGCTCTCCGCCGGCTCTCACCGCGATGTCCGCGGCTATGCCGTGGATCGGGGCAAGCTCGCCGCCACCCTGCCGGACGGCAAGAAGACCGCACTCAAGAGCGCGGCACAGTTTGCCGGCTACCGGGGCGACCCCGCGAGCCCGGGCTCGATCCTGCTGGTCAATCATGGATTGCACGTGGAGCTGGTCATCGACCGCGAGCACGCGGTGGGCCGCTCCAGCCCGGCCGGCGTGGCCGACGTACTCTTGGAGTCCGCGGTCACCGCCATCGAGGACTGCGAGGACTCGGTGGCCGCAGTCGACACCGAGGACAAGGTCGGCGTCTACCGCAACTGGCTCGGTCTGATGAAGGGCACCCTGACCGCCCGCTTCGACAAGGGCGGCCGGATGCTGGACCGCGCACTGGAGCCCGACCGCACCTACACGACGCCGAACGGCGCCGGCACCCTGACGCTCCCCGGCCGCGCGCTCATGCTGGTGCGCAATGTCGGACACCTGATGACCATCGACGCGGTGCTCGAGGCCGACGGCACCGAGGTCCCGGAAGGGATGCTCGACGGGCTGATCACCGCGCTCTGCGCCCTGCACGACCTCAAGGGCACTGGGGCCTACCGCAACTCGCGCGCCGGCAGCGTCTATATCGTCAAGCCCAAGATGCACGGGCCGGAGGAAGTCGGCCTCACGGTAGACCTGTTCGCCCGCATCGAAGATGCACTGGGGCTCGAGCGCAACACCCTCAAGATCGGCATCATGGACGAGGAGCGGCGTACCACGGTCAACCTCAAGGAATGCATCCGGGTTGCCAGCGAGCGGGTCATCTTCATCAACACCGGGTTCCTGGACCGCACCGGAGACGAGATCCACACCGACATGGAGGCAGGCCCGGTGCTGCGTAAGGGCACCATGAAGACCGCCCCCTGGCTCCTGGCCTACGAGGACTGGAACGTGGACGTGGGGCTCGCCTGCGGGCTGCCCGGCCATGCCCAGATCGGCAAGGGCATGTGGACCATGCCCGACGAGATGCGCGCCATGGTCGAGACCAAGGCCGGACACCCCAAGGCCGGTGCCAACTGTGCCTGGGTCCCCTCCCCGACCGCCGCGACCCTGCACGCCACCCACTATCACCAAGTGGACGTGGCCGCCCGCCAGGCCGAGATCGCCCGCGGCGGACGCCGCGCGAGCTTAGACACCATCCTCCAGATCCCGGTGGTCGCCAACCCCGCCTGGACCCCGGAAGAGATCCAGCAGGAGTTGGACCTCAACTGTCAGGCGATCCTGGGCTATGTGGTGCGCTGGGTCGATCAGGGCGTGGGCTGCTCCAAGGTGCCCGATCTGACCAATGTGGGTCTGATGGAAGACCGGGCGACGCTGCGCATCGCGAGCCAAATCGTCGCCAACTGGCTGCACCACGGGATCGTCGCCCGAGACCAGGTGATCGAGACCATGAAGCGAATGGCCGTGATCGTCGATGGCCAAAACGCCGGAGACCCGCTCTATCGGCCCATGGCACCGGCCTTCGACGGCATCGCCTTCCAGGCCGCCGCAGACCTGATCTTCAAGGGCCGGGAGATCCCCAACGGTTATACCGAGCCGACCCTGCATGCCATGCGCAAGCGGCTGAAGGGTGCGGCATAAGCGTCCTCGACCGCGCGGGCCGGTCTCCTTGCCGGACCCGCGCGGTGCCGCTCGCCCTCGTTCCCACGTCCCCGCGTGGAATGCCTCCCGCGACGATTCCTCTCGGCCGAAGAGCCGCAACGAGGATCGAGGCCGCTCCTGTACTACCGCCAATTGATCTGGATCGGTATACGCTGGCACTCATCCGGTCCATGATCCGCTTCGCATGCCATTGAAACGGAAACCGATTTCCGTTAGCGCACAAGAAAATACTAATACCATGGACCATCGGGCCAGCGGACAGGCAGCCCAGGTGCCAGTCACCGAAACATAACAAGAGAGAGACCCACCCGTGGGTGGAGGAGCAAATCATGTCCGCCATGCAGATCGCCGGCCGTCACCTGGAGATCAACCGCAAGGGACACCTGACCCGCTTCGAGGACTGGGATCGGGACGTGGCCCTGTCGCTCGCCGAGGAGGAGGGCCTGACCCTCACGGATTGTCACTGGAAGGTGCTCAACTTCCTGCGCAGCTATTACGCCACGCATGAGATCCCGCCCTCGCCGCGGGTGGTGGTGAAGAGCATCGGGCAGGAGATCTCGGCACAGGTCCCCTGCACGCGCAAGCACTTCGACGCACTGTTTCCGGACGGCGGCTGCCAACAGGCGTGCCGGATCGCCGGACTGCCGGACTATTACTGTCACGGCTGTTGAGCCCGCACCCGGACGCACCCGCTGCGACCCAGGCCCCGATGTCGGGGCCTTTCGGTTTTCGGGGTCCGTCGTCGGGTTTCGATCCGGCACCGATACGCCATACTCTGTCGATCGGGAATTGTCGGGGGACGTGCCCATGGCCATTCGAGTCGCAGCGCGCTCGGGTCTGCTGCCGGTTTTGCTGACCCTTTGTTCGATCGCCCTGGGGCAGGCGGCGGAGCCGAGCCCGGGCGAGCGGATTTATCTCACACTCAGAGACCAAGGGCTGTTGGAGGATTACCTGACACCCTCGGTGAGCGAGTTGGTGGGGACCCTGATCCAGACCTCGGGCCGCTGGCCGGACTTCCAGGTGAATCGGCCCTATCGCCCCGGGGCGGTCAATGTCTATCTGGTGGACGCCCGGCGTATTCCGGAGCCTAACCCACTCAGGGATTTGGGGCTCCATTTGGAGCGCGATCGCCTCGCTGGAAATGCATTGGCCCACGAGCCGACCGGAGTGCTTCTGGTCGACTCCGGCTTTCTGAAATCGCTGGTAACCGCGGCCATCGTCACCAGCGAAACCGGTCAGGACATCGTGGCCACGGTCGGGGCCATCCAGGCATTCGGGATCGACGCTTTCCGGGACATCTGGGACCCGGAGCGTAACCCTGGGCTCTTATCCGCGGGTTATGCGGATCCCTGGGTCGTCAAGGCGTCGGGCGCGGCGGCCTTTGCCCTTGCACATGAGATGGGCCACCTGGCTCAGGGGGCGCGCAACCCGGCCCGGCAGCGGATGCCGATGCTGTTTCGCAACCCCGCGGACCGTGACGCCCACTGGGCCTGCGCGGATCTGGTCCAGGAGAAATACCGCCGCCAGCAGGAGATCGAGCAGGCGGCCGACGACTTTGCCGCCGATCTGCTCGCACAGGTCTTGTTCCCCGAAGGCGTGCTGAGCGAGCCCAAGCTGCGCTACGAGATCGGCGCCCGATGGTACCTCCTATACGGCATGGCCGAGCAGATGGTCCGTGCCCTGGATGCCACCGAAAGCCCGAGAATCCGGCGCATGCTGGAGATCCAATTCGGCCCGCAGGTCTTCGCCGCACTGTCCGCGCGCAAGCAGGAGACGGGCAAGGGGTCGATCTCGGCGTTCTTTCCCGAGTCGCACCCGGCCAATGTCCGGCGCGCCGCCCGCAGTCTGGACCGGCTGACGCAATCGCCCTATAGCGTCGATGCCGGATCTCCGCCAGCCCCGGACCCGCAGATAGCGATGCTGGAAACGGTGTTGGCGATGGAGTGCCGGGACATCGCCGCACGCCAGGGGACTGCCCGATGAAGACCGATCGACCGAACCCAACCGGGCGGCAAGGGTCCGATGGCGTTCGCGCCCCACGCCCGGTCGCGGGCGCAGGCATGCTCGCACTCGCGCTCTGGATGACGAGCGGCCCAGCGGGCTCCGACACCCGATCGGCGATCCTGGACGACCCCGGCTTCGCCGATGCCTACCGGACCTATTACGACGCGCTGGACGGTTATGGGCCCGAGGATCTGCGGCTGGAGCTGACCGAAACGATCGAGGACGCACTCATCGGCGGCAGCCACCTGAACCGTCCCTCCATCGATTACAAGCGGCGCCAGATCGAGCGTGCGCTCCGGCGACAGACCCAGGACACGATCTGCGGTCAGGCCCCGGACCCTGCCAACACCCGGGGCTCCTGCGCGGACGCCGCGCTGGCCGCGGCGACAGAGGCCGGCGCGGATCTGGGCGCACCAGCCATCGGAGCCATCGCCGCCGTCTGCGCGCGTCTGGCCGAGGGTTCCGCCCGGGGCGAATGGTGCAGCACGCCCTGAATCAGCCGCGCGCGCGACGCCGAGGCCTGGATCGCGCCAGAGCCGGCGTCGAGGGCGCGTGGGCTCGCTCAGCCGCCCTGGCGATACTGCTCGCGGCTTCCGGACCGGCCCTGTGCGAGAACCGGCTCTCCGCCGCCCAGGCCATCGAGCGGCTGCTGCGGACCGGGGCGCTCGCCGACGTCACGGTGACCGAGCCCTTGGATCTGGCCAGGCTCGCCGGAGGCCAGGGACAGCCGACCCCGCCAGCGGAGGGTTTCCGCCTAAGCCGGGTCGTCTTTGCCGGAGATCTGACCCTGGAAAGCGGCAAGCTGTCCGTCCCCCTGCGAATCGCGCACGCGCGCCTGACCGAGGCGCTGATCCTGCGCCAGTGCGAGCTGGCGGCCCTGGCCCTGACCGACTCTGACCTCGAGGGCCCGGTCGAGATCGAGGACTGTCGATTCGTCGGCCCGAGCCCATTCACGGGTAACCGTTTCCACGCCGCTGCCCGTTTCCATCTGGTCGAATTCAGACGCCGCCCGAGCTTTTCGGACAGCGTGTTCAGCGGACCTGCGGAGCTCCTGGAGTGCGCCTTCGCCACCCGGGAGCCCCCGGCCAAGGCCGCAAGCTTCACCGATGTGGTCTTCGCCGGACCCGTATCCTTCAACGGCTCGGTCTTTCACAGCCAGGCGCGCTTTCAGTCCGTCCTCTTCAAGCAAGATGCAGCCTTCCTTAACGTGCGCATGCCCGCCGGGGCAGTGTTTCGCAGCTGTCACTTCGAGGGGGATGCGGAGCTGCGGTTCTGCCGAATCGCCCGTGCCGACTTCGGCAACCGCGACAACCTGACCCACTTCGCGCGGCGCGCGGACTTCCGCGGCTGCGAGATCGCATCCGCCGGGTTCGACTACGCGGAGCTGCGCGGGGAGACGAGCTTCGCCTCGGCCCGTTTCGGACCCGGGGGTGCCTCCTTTCGCTTCGCCAATTTGGGCGGTCCCAGCGCGGACTTCTCGGGGGCGCGCTGCGATGGGCCACTGGATTTCGCCAATGCCGAGCTCCCCAACCTCCGGCTCGACTGGCGGGAGCTCAAGGACGCCATCCTCAAAGCCCGCCCGGATGCACGCACCCTCGCCGCGCTTCAGTCCCGAGCGAGCGCCTTGGGAGACAACGAAGCCCGGCTCGACATCGGGGACCATCTGGCCCGGCAGCGTTTCGCGGAGGCGCTCGCCGAGCCGCTACCCAGCCCGGCGGCGCAACCACTGGCATTCGTGGACGCTCTGGGTCGCCGGCTCGCCCACTATGCCGAGTGGGTCTTCTGGGGCTGGCCTACCGGCTACGGGACCAAGATGGGACGGATTCTGGTCCTGGCCCTGCTCGTCTGGATCGCGGTCTCACTGCCACTCGCCTGGGTGCCGGGGCTCTTGGCGCGAGTCGGTCCCGAGCGCGCACTGTCCGCGGACTCGCCCCCGATCTACGAGCCGCTCCGCTTAGACCCCGCCGCCCCGGCTCCACGGTCCCCGGCCACCCGACTCGCACGGATACTCGACGCACTGCGCTTCGGGTTTAGGCTGCTCTTCAAGGTGGGTGCGGGGGATATGCGGTTCGTGTCGGCAGAGCCTCGGAGCCGCTGCACCCGCGCCTGGAGACATTGGTTCTTCGGCCTCTGGAACCTCGGCTCCGGGCTCCTCCTGCTGCTTACGCTGACCCTGGCCAATACCAGCCCGGTCGTCGAAAAGCTCATCGGCAGCTTGTTTCCTTAGAAACCCAAAATCTCGAATCTCTCGGGTATACCGGCCGATGCGCCCGTCCCTCGCGGCGGTCAGAGCCCATCCATTCGGAGCACCGGCGCCTCGCAATGGGTCCCGCGGCAGCGGTAGGCGCGAGGTCCTGGGCCGGGCTGCAGGTCGGCCAAGGCCCCTGGGAGACCGGTCTCGGAGCTCGGAATCGCAAGCACCAGCCGATGCGGTCGGTAGCCCCGCTGGGCGGCGGACTGCCAGTCGTCCAGCAGATCCGACTCGGCGCGCACGATCAAGGTCTCGGGGGGGTTTAGATGCTCGTCCAACGCGAACAACAGTGTGGCATGGGCATAGGGCAGGCGCTCCATGGACTCGGCGGCCAGCTCCAGGCTGCGGCGGGCGGCGTCCAGATAGCGGGGCTCGCCCAACAGGTGCCCCAGGCGCTGAAGCGCATGTGCAGCGATACCGTTGCCCGCGGGCATGGACTCGTCGGCCAGCGGCTTGGGGCGGTGGATCAATGGCTCGTGGTTGCTGCCGGTGAACCAGAATCCGCCCTGCTCCGGGTCCTGGAAGCGCACGAGCAGGGCCTCCGCCAGATCGATGGCGAACGACAGATCGGCCCGGGACCAGCGGGTCTGTAGGAGCTCCAGCAGTGCGTCTAACAGGTTTGCGTAGTCGTCCAGATAGGCGTTGAGGTGGGCTCGGCCGTCCTTGTAGGCGGCGAGCAGATGCCCCTCGTGCCATAGGATGCGGCGGACGAATGCCAGTGCGGACTGTGCGGACTCCAGATAATCCGCGCGCCCCAGCACCCGGGCTGCGCGGGCCATGCCCTTGATGGCCAGTGCATTCCAGGAGGTCAGGACCTTATCGTCCCGGCCCGGACGCACCCGTCCGGCACGCGCGGCAAAGAGCGCGGCCCGGGCGGTGGCCAGCAGCGATTCCACCTCGTCGATCGGCAGACCCAGTCGGCCCGCAACCTCTTCCGGGGTGCGCCAGCCGTGCAGATGCCACTCGCCCTCGAAGTTGGCTGGCTGGTCGAGCCCGTAGACCGCGGCGAATGGGGCATACTCGGCCGGGGTCAGCAGCGACTTCACCCGTTCCCGATCCCAGACATAGAAGCGACCCTCGTGGCCCTCGCTGTCCGCGTCCAGGCTGGAGCAATAGCCACCCTCGGGGGACTGCATCTCGCGCATCAGCCAGTCTGCGGTGGCGGTGGCTGCGTCGCGGAACAGTCGGTCCCCCGTCGACTGGTAGGCATCGCAGCACAGGGCAAGCAAGGGGCCGTTGTCGTAGAGCATCTTCTCGAAGTGCGGGATCATCCAGATGTCGTCCACCGAGTAACGGCAAAAGCCACCGCCAAGCTGGTCGTTGAGCCCGCCCCGGACCATCCGGCTTAAGGTAAAGACAGCCATGTGCAGCGACTCCCGGTCCGGGTCCCCGGCGGCCTCGGAGGCGGCGAACCGGCGCAGCAGCAGCTCGATGCCGGTGGCATGTGGAAACTTGGGCGCAGCTCCGAAGCCCCCGTGCTCCGAGTCGAAGGTCTGGCCGAGTTGGCGCACCGACGCTTCCAGCAGGGATGGCTTGGGCAGGACTCCGCCGCCGGTCGGCTCTATCTCTGCCAGGGCGGACATCAGGTCGGCACCCTGTGCGTCGATACCCTCCCGCTGCTCCCGGTAGGCGCGCTCCACACCTTCCAGGAGCTGACTGAAGGCCGGCAGCCCGTGGCGCGGCTCGCGCGGGAAATAGGTCCCGACGAAGAACGGCTGGTGCCCGTGCGGAGTCAGAAAGACCGTCAGCGGCCAGCCTCCGGCCCGGCGGGAAAGCAGCTGGTGGGCGGTCTGATAGATCTTGTCCAGATCTGGCCGCTCCTCCCGGTCGACCTTGATGTTGACGAAAAGCCGGTTCATCAGTGCCGCGGTGGCGGGGTCCTCGAAGGATTCGTGGGCCATGACGTGGCACCAGTGGCAGGCCGAGTAGCCGATGGAGAGCAGGATGGGCCTGTCCTGCTCCCGGGCGAGCGCCAGTGACTCCGGGCACCAGGGCCACCAGTCCACCGGGTTGTGGGCGTGTTGCTGGAGATACGGGCTTAAGGTCTGCGCGAGTCGGTTGGCTGGCCACTGGCGGCGCTGATGCGGGCTGGACATGGACGGGTGCCTTCTGATGGGTATGTCGGGACTGTGGGTCCCGCACGGCCCCCTTTCCACTCCCGGGAACCGGCGCGCGCGCCGGCGCCCGGATCCTTAGGGATCTTCAATGCGAATAATCGAACCCCATCGATTAAGCAGATTGTAAAGGCACGATGGACGAGCCAGGAAATGCGCGCTAGTCTCCACCTGGCCGAACGACTTGTTGCGATCTCCGGGACTGGCCGGCTCCCCGCGGGCGCCCCTGGATACCTAAGGAGACAGAGTCGTTTGGCGCAACCCCGGATCGGACGACCGGGGCCGCAAAACAAAAACGGACACAAAGACATTCCGTTCCCTAGCCGCTGTTGTCCCGCTGTTCGGCCAGGGCCGGCCCATTGCGGCGCCGACCCCCGAGTGCCTTTGCGTCCTGTGCATCCTTGGCGCCTTTGCGGTGAATTCGCCCTGAACCAGGGTTACCGACCCCTTTGAATGCCCCGCGATTAGGAGGGGAGATGAGCTTGCTACAAACCCGGCCCGCCCTACCCAGCGACGACAAACGCTGGAAGCTGGTTAACGCTGCCATGCGTCGCAACGGCTATGCCGGGCACGCACTGATCGAGACCCTGCACAGCGTGCAAGAGTCGTTCGGCTATCTGGACGAGACCTCCATGCGCTTCGTCGCCGGGTCGCTCGACCTGCCGCTCTCGAAGGTCTACGGGGTCGCGACCTTCTACCACCTGTTCATGCTCAAGCCGAAGGGTCGCCACGCATGTGTGGTGTGCACCGGGACCGCCTGCTATATCAAAGGGGCCGGCGCACTGGTGGAGGCGGTGGAAGAGCGCTTTGGCGTTTCCCCCGGCGAAACCACGGAAGACGACCGACTCTCGGTCCTGACCGCCCGTTGCGTCGGTGCCTGCGGCCTGGCCCCGGCGGTCGTGGTCGACGGGGACTTGGCCGGCAAGCAGACCCCGGACCACCTGATCGCCAAGCTGGAGACCCTTCCATGAACCTTGACGACCTGGCCGAAAAGGCCGAGGAATTCCGCGCACTGGACGCAGACATCACCCACGAGGTGCGGGTCTGCGTGGCGGCGGCCTGCCAGTCGTCCGGCTCGCTGCCGGTCCTGGAGGCACTGACCAAAGAGAGCCAGAACCCGACCTGCAAGGTCAAAGGGGTCGGATGCATGGGACTGTGCTCGGCCGGTCCGATGGTCGCGGTGTCGCCCAAGGGCGGCGGCATCGCCGACTCCGTGCTCTATCGGGACGTGAAGCCGCAGGACGCGGCCGATGTACTGGGAAGCGTCGGCGGCGCCGCCGTCGAACGGCTGAACCTTCCCACCGATCAACCCTTCTTCACCCGCCAAATGCGCATCGTGCGCGAGAACTCCGGCATCATCGACCCGGACAGCTTCAAGGGCTATGTGGCCGTCGGCGGCTACGCCGGAATGATCAAGGCATTGAGCGAGATGACCCCCGGGGACGTGCTGCGCGAGGTTACGACCAGCGGGCTGCGCGGTCGCGGCGGCGGCGGCTATCCGACCGGGCTAAAATGGTCTACCGTCGCCAAAATGCCGGCAGACCAGAAATATGTCATCTGCAACGGCGACGAGGGCGACCCGGGCGCTTTCATGGACCGGGCGGTGCTGGAGTCGGACCCGCATCGGGTGCTCGAAGGCATGGCCATCGCCGCCTATGCCATCGGCGCCAACAAGGGCTATGTCTATGTCCGCGCCGAGTATCCGCTCGCCGTGGAGCGTATGACCACCGCCATCCGCAAGGCCAAGCGGATGGGCTTCCTGGGCAACAAGATCGCCGATACCCAGTTCAGCTTCGAGGTGGAGATCCGGCTGGGCGCGGGGGCCTTTGTGTGCGGCGAGGAAACGGCGCTCATGGCCAGTATCGAGGGCCTGCGCGGTCAGCCGCGTCCGCGCCCGCCCTACCCCGCCGAGGCCGGACTCTGGGGCTACCCCACGCTGATCAATAACGTGGAGTCGTTCGCGAACATCCCCCCCATCGTGACCAAGGGGGGCGCCTGGTACGCCTCCATCGGGACCGAGAAATCCAAGGGCACCAAGGTTTTCGCACTGGCCGGCTCGATCAGCAACATCGGGTTGATCGAGGTCCCCATGGGGATCACGCTGCGCGAGATCATCGAAGACATCGGCGGCGGCTGCCCCGGCGGCAAGGCATTCAAAGCGGTTCAGACCGGCGGTCCTTCCGGCGGCTGTATCCCCAACGAGCACCTGGACATCGCGGTCGATTACGACAGCCTGAAGACCCTGGGGACCATGATGGGCTCCGGCGGCATGATCGTCATGGACGAGACCTGTGACATGGTGGACGTGGCGCGCTATTTCATGGAGTTCTGCATGACCGAATCGTGCGGCAAGTGCATCCCCTGCCGCACTGGCACTCAGCAGATGCATGGGCTCTTGGACAAGATCTCCAAGTCCCAGGCGACCCACAAGGACCTCGCCCTGCTCGAAGAGCTGTGCGAGGTGGTCGCGGCCACCAGCCTGTGCGGGCTGGGTCAGAGTGCGCCCAATCCGGTCTTGAGCACCTTGCGGTATTTCAGGAAGGAGTACGAGGCGAAGCTGGCGGCCGAGTGACGCGGCGGCGGGGGTCGGCCCCCGCTATGACCGCGGCCCTGACCGCCGAAACGCTGGCAACTGCAATGCAACCGAATCGTAACGCGGGCTTGTATGCCCGGGCCATCGACAGGGCCGTAGAGACTCCAATGAATCGACAGGTCATGGTCAAGCATCCCCTGCATGCCGCGGATGACGCGCCGGACTCGCGGCCCGCGCCGGCCGAGTGCTTGGCGATGATGTGGCAGATAACCTGCGACGCTTGGGCCTTCCGCGGAGGCTTCGATGCTGAACAGCGACTACAGAGAGATGTTGCAGTGTTTACTCGACGAGGAAGCGGAGTTTCTGGTAGTCGGGGCCTATGCGATGGCAGCACACGGCGTGCCTAGGGCAACCGGTGATATCGATCTATGGGTGCGGGCAAACCCGGACAATGCGCGGCGCGTTTTTCGTGCCTTGGCGCGCTTTGGGGCACCCTTGGCGGGAACCGACCCTCTAGAGTTTGCCGCACCCGGTATGGTCTTTCAGATCGGCGTCGCCCCCAGGCGAATCGACATACTGACAGGTATCGATGGCGTGTCCTTCGAAGAAGCGGTCGGGGAGCGGCTGCTGGCCTGCATCGACGGGTTGGAGATCCCGGTCCTGTCATTGGATAGGCTGATAGCGAACAAGCGCGCGAGCGGAAGGCCGAAGGATTTATTGGATCTGGAGCTCCTGACCCCCGGACGCAGTGGCAACAACGCATGAAACCAAACAACCTGGTGGGCGTTCCCCATACGCCTGTCGTCGACTTCCCCCAGTAGCGAGCCAGAGAGCATCGCAACGGAGCCACCATGCCCCCACCCGCCCCCCAACCCAATGTCCGAGTCGTCACGCTCAACATCGACGGAAAGGACCTGTCCGCCCGCGCGGACGAGACCATCATCGAGGTGTGCCGGGAGAACAAGATCCCGATCCCCAGCCTGTGCTACATGGACGGACTGAGCGTCTGGGGCGCATGCCGACTGTGTCTGGTGGAGATCGCGGGCCAGGGCCGGTTGGCCGCAGCCTGCTCTACCCGGGTGGCTGAAGGGATGCAGGTCTCCACCAATACCGAGCGCCTGCAACGTTATCGCCGCACCATCGTGGAGCTGCTCTTTGCCGAGCGCAATCATATCTGCTCGGTATGCGTCTCCAACGGTCACTGCGAGCTCCAATACCTGGCCCAGAAGTGCGGTGTGGACCACGTGCGCGTGCCCTATCGTCAGGCGCGCAACGAGGTCGACAGCTCCCACGAGATGTACCGCCTGGACCACAACCGCTGCATCCTCTGCACCCGTTGCGTGCGAGTGTGCGACGAGATCGAGGGCGCCCATACCTGGGACGTGATGGGGCGCGGCACCGATTGCCGGGTCATCACCGACCTGGCCCGGCCCTGGGGCGAGAGCGACACCTGCACCGGCTGCGGCAAATGCGTGCAAGTCTGCCCCACCGGCGCACTGGTTAAGCAGGGCACTTCTGTCGGGGAAATGGTCAAAGATCAACACTTCCTACCCATCCTCGCCCGCCGGAGACACGCCCAATGACCAGCCCAACGAGCAACGGCAAGATCACGGTTGCCACCGCCTGGCTCGACGGCTGCTCCGGCTGCCACATGTCCTTCCTGGACATGGACGAGCGACTGGTGGACCTGGCCCAGAAGATCGACATTGTCTACAGTCCGCTGGTGGATACCAAGCATCTGCCCGAGCAGGTGGACGTGGGCATCCTGGAGGGCTCGATCAGTAACGAGGACGATCTCAAGAAGGCCAAAGAGTTCAGGAAGCACTGCAAGCTCCTGATCAGCCTCGGGGACTGCGCGGTCACCGGGAATGTCCCGGCGATGCGCAACCCATTCAAGCTGGAGGCGGTGTTCGATCGGGCCTATCTGGAGAACGTCGATGTACACCCGATGATCCCCACGGTCGGGGTACCGGCACTGCTCGCCCAGGTGCGCCCGGTCCATGGCTGCGTGGATGTGGATGTCTTCGTCCCAGGCTGCCCGCCGCGGGCGGACGCCATCTTCTATGTGCTCTCGGAGTTGATCGAGGGGCGTACCCCGGACCCCAGCACGGTGACCCGGTTTGGTGCCTGAGACCGACAGCGCCTGCGATCTGCGAGCCGGCGACGCCCGCATTCGGCGGGGCCGGAGCGTGCTGGCGTGGCTTGCGATCGTGTCGCTGGCCGCGCCGGCTCAGGCCGAAGTGGACATGGAAACCCGCGTCGGCGCACTGGAGGCCCGTCTGGAGGCGTTGACCCGGCGAGTGGCTGGTCTGGAGTCTGCGGTCAAGGAAACGGATCCGACGGCGGCCGCCGCGCCGGGGAGCACCGGGGAGCCGGCCTGGATCTTCGACGGCTATGTCCAGGGCTCGCCCTTCCGCGTCTTGCAGCAGGCGCTCGAGCGCACGAGCGGGCGGGTAGACCTGCTGCTCGATGTCGTCGCGCAGCCCCCGGACGGGGACGGCTGGGGCTCCGCGACCCGGGGACAGCCGGTCCCGCTGGTGCTGATCGCGGAGCCCGCGGACTCGCGTGCGGGCGCCCGGACCGGGCCGGTGCCGCTGGTGCTGGAGCGGGTCACCCGCATCGCCCCGGGGGCCAGGGTTCACCTGAGCGCCAGTCTGGACCCTGGGGAGGCCCGGTCGGTCCGCCGTA
Source organism: uncultured Gammaproteobacteria bacterium (assembly GCA_963780725.1). Taxonomy (GTDB): domain Bacteria; phylum Pseudomonadota; class Gammaproteobacteria; order Chromatiales; family Chromatiaceae; genus Thiodictyon. The sequence goes on along the minus strand of CAWACV010000001.1, from coordinate 378,076 downwards.
TCCGGGTCGGCCATGCCCAGGCGCAGACCCAGGAAGTCCGATGATACGTTCCAGCGGCCTGTCCGGAGCGAGCGACACGGGTCCGGGGTCCCTGCCCCGGCCAGAGAGACAATCAACCGATTCCCCGAGGACCCTGCCATGACAGACAGCGCCCCAGATGCCGAGACCGGAACCATCGTCGCACTGCTGGAGCGTATGCGCACCCAGCGCCTGCCCCGCGCACTGGACATTAAGGCGAAGGTGGACGCGGGAGAAAGGCTCGACGACTACGACCTCGCCTTCCTGCAAGAAGTCGCGGGCGACAGCGAATACATGAAGTCACTGTGGGACCGCCACCCGGAATTCCACGAGATCGGTGGCCGGATCATCCATCTCTACCACGAGATCTCCGCGAAGGCACTGGCCAACGAGCAGGCCGCCAACCCTGGCGCGCCGCCCATCTGACCCGCCCGCGGTCTTCGCGATTTACACCAGATCATTCAATGTTCAGCTCCCGAGGGGACCGACCATGAGCCGCACTATCACCATCGAACCGGTCACCCGTATCGAGGGTCATGCCCGAATCACCTTGAAGCTCGCCGACGACGGCAAGGTGGAAGACGCCCGGTTCCACCTGACCCAGTTCCGCGGGTTCGAGAAGTTCTGCGAGGGCCGGCCCTACCGCGAGATGCCGGCGCTCACCGCCCGCACCTGCGGTATCTGTCCGGTGAGCCATCTGCTCGCCTCCAACAAGGCATGCGACCACCTGCTCTCGGTCACCATCCCGCCCACCGCCGAGAAGCTGCGGCGGATCATCAACCTGGCCCAGATCGTCCAGTCCCACGCACTCTCCTTCTTCCATCTGTCATCCCCGGATCTGCTGCTCGGCTGGGACTCGGACCCCGCCACCCGCAACATCTTCGGCGTCATGCGCCAGGACCCGGCGCTCGCCAAGGAGGGTATCCGGCTGCGCCAGATCGGCCAGACCATCATCGAGACCTTAGGCGGCAAGAAGATCCACCCCACCTGGGTGGTCCCCGGCGGAGTGAGCGAGGCACTGACCCCCGAGAAGCGGGAGCTCATGCTCAAGATGCTGCCCGAGGGACTGGAGATCGCCAAGCGCACCTATGCGCTCTTCAAGACCATGGTCCCCAAGTTCAAAGTCGAGGCTAGCCATTTCGGCACCCAGGACACCCTGTTCCTGAGCCTGGTCAGCCCAGACGGACACCTGGAGCACTACGACGGATTTCTGCGCATCAAGGACGCCAAAGGCCGAATCGTCGAGGACATGGTCCCCTCGACCGAATACGGTCGCCTCATCGGCGAGGCGGTGGAGGACTTCAGCTATATGAAGTTCCCCTACTACAAGCCCATGGGCTATCCCAAGGGCGTCTATCGCGTCGGACCCTTGGCTCGGCTCAATAACGCGGTTGCCTGCGGAACGCCCTATGCGGACGTGGCCCTGGCCGAGTTCCATATGCTCCAGGAGTCAGGCCCGATCGCGAGCAGCTTCCACTACCACTACGCCCGGCTGGTGGAGATCATCTACGCCATCGAGATGATGGAGCGCTTGCTCAAGGACCCGGAGATCCTGGACACCCGGGTACGCGCCCGCGCGCGCAGCAACCGCTACGAGGGCATCGGAGTCTCCGAGGCGCCGCGCGGCACCCTGATGCACCATTACCGCATCGACGACGATGGGCTCATCACATGGGTCAACCTCATCATCGCCACCGGGCACAATAACCTGGCCATGAATCAGTCGATCCGCCAGGTAGCCGATGCCTATGTGGACGGCAATAACCTCCAGGAAGGCATGCTGAACCGGGTCGAGGCAGTGATCCGCTGCTACGACCCCTGCCTCTCCTGCGCCTCCCATGCCTTCGGACAGATGCCGCTCATGATCGAGCTTCAGGACTCCGCCGGTCAGGTGGTCGATCGGCTGAGTCGGGGCTAATGGCGAGTGGCGAGTGGCGAGTGGCGAGGAGCATCCCTTAGGGTACCCTTGAGCACCATGCCGGACGGGGCATTCGCCCCGCCCGGAGCCATTGCGCTAGCGACACCGCTGCTAGACTAGACAAATACCCCCGTAGGATGGGTAGAGCGTAGCGAAACCCATCGTCCGCGGATTCGTCAGGCGTCGATTGCTGGGTTTCGCTGCGCTCTACCCAGCCTACGAATCTGCGCGTCGGAGCGGGTGGGCAACGAATACTTGCCGAGTCTCCGCGCGGTGTCAGGCATCCGACCCGCGAATGGCGCTGGCGAAACGCGATAACCAGCGCCCGACCCGCTCGTTATTCTTCCAATAACCAGGTACCTGGATTGAACCAACGGACACTGATCATCGGCTACGGCAGCCCCATCCGGGGCGACGACGCCATCGGCCCATTGGCCGCTGACGCGCTCCAGGCCGGGCCTCTACCCGAGGGCGTGGAGGTCATCTCCCGCCATATACTGACCGCCGAGCTGGTGGAAGACATCGCTGCCGCCGACCGGGTGATCTTTATCGACGCCACGGTGGAGGGAGAGCCCGGCGAGGTGCGCGTGCGGGATCTCAAGCCAGACTCCAGCGCGGTCTCCACCATGGCGCACTTTCTGGACCCCAGGGAGCTGCTGGCCTGGTGCCAGACCCTCTACCAGCGCGAGCCGGCCGCCTATCTGGTCTCGGCGGCCGGGCAGTCGTTCGACTACTCCAACTACAGCCTGAGCCCTACCGGCAGCGCAGCCCTGGGACCCCTGTTGGAACGTGTGTATGCGCTGATCGCCGAGCCAGACCTCTCCGACGCTTAAACATAGAAAGAGCGCACACGATAAGCGCGAACCGGAGGTCGGTTTAGCCCCCGGTACGGCCTGGGATGGGGCTCGCCCGCGCAGGCGGTAACTATCGTTCGCTGTACGCGGGACAGCCCGCTTGCAGGCAGCACACCGAACAACTCGGCCTGGTGCGGCAGACGTCTTTGCCATGGCGCACGATGAGCGCATGATAGGCATTGTAGACGGGCACGTCGGGACCAAGCGCCCGCTCGAACAGCGAGCGGACGGTCTCGTAGCCCTCGTCGCCCTCGAGCACGCCAAGGCGCACGAAGATCCGGCGGGTATAGGCGTCCACCACAAAGACCGGGCGCTCGAAGGCATAGAGGACCATGTCGTCCGCGGTCTCAGGCCCGACGCCGTGTATGGCGAGCAGGGCGCGGCGGAGCGCCGGGGTGTCCAGCCCCGCCAGTCCGTCCATTGCGCCCGCGTCCAGAAAGCCGCGACAGAAGGCACGCAGACGGCGGGCCTTGACGTTGAAATAACCCGCGGGGCGGATGGCATCCGCAAGCTCGGACTCTTCCAGCGCAAGGATCGACTCGGCGTCCACGGGGATGCGCGCGGCGAGCCTGGCGAGCGCCCGCTCCACGTTGGTCCAGGCGGTGTTCTGGGTAAGGACTGCGCCGACCATCACCTCGAATGGGGTCTCTGCCGGCCACCAGTGCTGTGGGCCGTAGGCGGCATCCAAGGTCTCGTAGACCGCCCGGATACGGCGTCGGACGGCCGGCGCAATCGTCGGAGCCAAGGGGCGCGCTAGAACTTATAGCCCTTGGGCACCACCACGACACCCTGCTCGGAGACGGTAAAGCGCTCCCGGTCGACCTTGCGGTCCATGCCGATCTGGGCCTTGGGCGGTATCTGCACGTCCTTTTCGACGATGCAGTTGCGCAGGTGTGCGCCCTCCCCCACGACCACCCCGTCGAACAGGATAGAGGCATCCACGATGGCGCCGTCGCGCACCCGCACCCGGGGGAAGAGGATCGAGTGGTTCACACCCCCGCCGCTGATCACTGTCCCGGAGGCCAGCATGGAGTTGACGAAGATCCCCTCGGTGCCGCTTGCCGCCCCGGGAACGGTGCGGGCCGGCGGGTACTGGCCCTGGAAGGTGCGGATGTCCCAGTCCGCCTGATAGAGATCGAGCGGCGGGTCGGCCCGCAGCAAGGCCATGTTGGATTCGTAATAAGCGTCGATGGAGGCCAGGTCGCACCAATAGCGGTCCGGTGTCACCCTGCCGCGCTCGCCGCCGAAACGGTAGCCATAGGCGCGCAGGCCCGGGAGTGCCGGGGCGATGAGATCCATCCCCAGGTCACGGTCCGGGTCCTCGGTGCCCCGCTCCAGGGCCTCCAAGAGCCAGGACTTATCGAAGCAGTAGACACCCATAGTGGCGAGCGCATCCGCGGGCACCTCTAGTGCCTTCTCCGGGGGCGTAGGGGGCGGCTCGTAAGGGGCGAAGTCTAAGACCCGGCCTTCCCCGTCCAGCGTTGCGAAGGGCTGAACCCCGGAGCCGGGATCGTTCACCCTGCGCACGGCCAGCGTCGCCTGGGCGCCTTGCTCCCGATGGGCGCGGATCAGCTCTGCATAGTCCATGCGATAGACCGCCTCGCCGACCAGGACCAGCACCTGGGTCGCCGCGCTGCGCTCCAGGAGATAGCGGTTCTGGCGGATCGAATCCCGCGGACCGCCGTACCAATGGGCGCCCTCCCGCTGCTGGGGCGGCACCGCGGTGATGAACTCGCCGAGCTGGGGGTTGAAGATAGACCAGCCGTCGCGCAGGTGCTTGTGCAACGAATGACTCTTGTACTGGGTCAGGACCAGGACCTGGCGCAGGCCGGAGTGCAGGCAGTTGCCCAAGGTGAAGTCGATGACCCGGAACTTTCCGCCGAAGGGCACTGCGGCTTTGGGACGGTGCAGGGTCAGGGGGTCGAGTCCGGTGCCGCGGTCAACGGCAAGGACCAGGGTCAGGGTGGCGGATGGCATGGCGGCCAGGGCAGCTCCAACTGGTGTTCGGTGGCGACGGTGATAGCGGTTGGCGGATCGTGGCTAGTCGATAGTCTTACACACGTTAAGAAAGATCGCGACGAGTCGAAACCCTTCCGATCTTGACAACTGGCGGCTAGCAGCTTTCCCCGATGATCCGCTTCATGTCCCGCACTGCCCGGTCCAGGCCAGCGAACAGTGCACGGGCAACGATGGAGTGACCGATGTTGAGCTCGCGCACCCCGGGGATGGCGGCTACCGCCTTGACATTGTGGTAGTCGAGCCCGTGGCCCGCATTGACCTGAAGCCCTAAAGACTGCCCAAGCTCAACACCGCGACGGATTCCTGCGAGCTCAGCCGCACGCTCCTCGGGTGCGCGGGCATCGGCGTAGCGCCCGGTGTGGATCTCCACCACCGGTGCGCCCACGGCCTGCGCCGCCTCCAGTTGACAGGGCTCTGCGTCGATGAAGAGCGAGACCCGCACCCCGGCCTCCGCCAGCATGGCGCAGAAATCCTTAAGCTGGGGCTTCTGTCCGGCCACGTCGAGCCCGCCCTCGGTGGTCAGCTCGGCGCGCCGCTCTGGGACCAGGCAGCAGTCCGCCGGGCGGATCCGGACCGCAATCTCACCCATCTCGCGGGTGGCCGCCATCTCCAGATTCATGCGGGTCTGGAGGATGTGGGCGAGCATCTCGACGTCCCGCGGCTGGATATGCCGACGGTCCTCCCGCAGGTGCAGCGTGATCAGGTCCGCACCCGGCCTGCTCCGCCACCAGGGCCGCCTGGATGGGGTCCGGGTAACGGGTGCCGCGCGCCTGGCGGATGGTGGCGATGTGGTCGATATTGACGCCGAGCAGAACCTCGGCAGCGGGAGTGGCGTTCATATGGTAGCGAATGGCGAGTGGCGAGTGGCGAGTGCCAGGGGCGGAGTATTATCGCCTCGCTACTCGCTACTCGCTATTCTTCTAAAGAGCTCTCTGCTTTTCAAAGGTCTAGGCCCAAGATGGGGCTCGAGCAGACGGCGCAGAAGGGTGCGCGCCTCGCGCCGCTGTACGGGGTCCAGTGGCGTGCCCCGGGCCAGGGCCAGCAGGGTCGCCCCGGCGATCGGCACACCGGGGCCCCCCTCCGCCGCAGGGCGGGGTGCATGGCCCGGCTCCAGGACATAGGCGCGGTCTGGATCGCACGGTCCGGCCCGCGTCCGATTCCCGGTCCAGGGGCGGGGCATAGCCCAGCTCCCCGAGCAGCCGCAGCTCGAACTGCCGGAGCGTCTCTTCCAGATCGGCGCCCCCGCCGATCCCCGCCAGGGTCGCGTGATAGAAGGCGAACAGAGGGTCGTGGGGGTCATGGCGGGCCAGCAGCCGGACCAGCAGCTCGTTGAGATAGAGTCCGCAGGGCAGTGCGCGGCCCGTCAGCGCGAAGGGGCGACCAGCACGCCTCGACCCGCGTCAGGGTACGGACCTCGCCGCGTCCGACCGCGCCGAGCCACAGGGGCTGGAATGGCTGCAGCAAGGCGCTCGCAGGATTGCGCCTTCGACGCGCACCCTTGGCGATCGGCGGCGAAGCGGCCTAAGCCGCTCGCCAGCACCTCCACCAGCAGGCTGGTGTCGCCATAGTCGCGCCGGTGCAGCACGAAGGCCTGAAACAATCCGCGATCATGGGTCACAGGTGTCGAGCGCAAGAAAGGGCGGGGATCGAGGATACCCGATGGACCCGAGATTCCTGAATGTCAGCTCCATATCCATCCGTTAGAAAATCGATATACCCGAGAGATTCGAGATTTTCGGTTTCATGGAAACGATCTGCCTGTTTCGGATGAGAAACCTAGCCGCTCGCAACTAGCAGCTCGCCACTAACGGATATATCCCGCCACTCGCTACTTGCCGCTGCCCGGGAGGTCCCGGTACCCCAGACCCGCCAGCACGGACTCGTCGCTCGACCAGCTCTTCTTGACCTTGACCCAGACCTCCAGGTGCACCGGGGCAGCCGAAGAGCTTCTGCATCTCCAGGCGCGCCTGGGTCGCGGTCGCCTTCATGGCCTCGCCCCGGCGGCCGATCAGGATCGCCTTCTGCCCCGGTCGCTCGACCCACACCAGGGCATTGATGCGGTAACGCCCGTCCTCCTCCTCGAAGCGCTCGATCTCCACCGCCGTCCGGTAGGGCAGCTCCGCCCCATAGCGCTGGACGAGCTGCTCGCGCAGCAGCTCCGCGGCGAAAAAACGCTCCGAGCGGTCGGTGATCTGGTCTTCCGGGAACTGGGGCGCTCCTTCCGGCAGGGCGGCGACCACCGTCAGCTCCAGGGCCTCGATACCGTCCCCGCGGGCGGCCGAGACGGGTACCAGCGCCAGAAACGCGTGGCGTGCAGCCAGTGCCTGAAGATAGGGCAGCAGTGCGCCCTTGTCCGCCACCCCGTCGACCTTGTTGACCGCCGCGATGGCCGGCACCCCGGCGGCGGCGATCGCCTCCAGTGCCAGTGCATCCTCCTCGGTCCAGCGCAGTGCCTCCACCACGAACAGGGCCAGGTCGGTGTCGCCGATCGCCGAGCGCGCGGCCCGGTTGAGGTAACGGTTGAGCGCCCCGTCTCCGCGCCGGTGGATACCGGGGGTATCGAGGAACAGGATCTGGCCCTCTGGACGGGTCTTGACACCCAGGATGGCGTGGCGGGTGGTCTGGGCCTTGTGGGAGGTAATGGCGAGCTTTTGGCCCAGCATGCGGTTGAGCAGGGTGGACTTGCCCACATTGGGCCGCCCGACGATAGTCACGGTGCCGCAGCGCCCCGGTATGGTCTCTGACATGGTCTCTGACAGTGTCTTCAGTGGGGTCTCAGGCATGGTTCATCTGGCCGGCGATGGTATCGAGCATGGCCTGGGCCGCCGCCTGCTCGGCACGGCGGCGGCTGGTGCCCTCGCCTCGACTCGCGGAGCCGTCGTCTGAGAGCACACAGCGGACCGTGAAGCTCTGCTCGTGCTGGGTGCCGCCAATGGCGAGGACCTCGTAGTCGGGGATCGGGCGGTGTCGGGACTGCAAGCAGCTCCTGGAGCCGGGTCTTGGGATCCTTGGAGGTGCGCGACTCGCTTTGCTGCTCCATGGCGGTGCGGAACAGATCGAGCACCACCGCGCGCGCGCGGGAAAAGCCGCTGTCCAGATAGACCGCCCCGAGCACCGCCTCCAGTGCGTCGGCCAGGATCGAGTCGCGGGTATGGCCGCCAGTGCGCAGCTCGCCCGGCCCCCAACCGCAGATAGTCCCCCAGGCTCAGGGCGCGGGCGATCTGTGCCAGGGACTCGCGCTTGACGAGGGCCGCGCGCATCCGGCTCAAGGTCCCTTCGTCCGCATCCGGAAAACGACTGACCAGGGCCTCGGCCACGGCAAAGCCGAGCAGCGCATCGCCCAGGAACTCAAGACGCTCGTTATTGGCGGCGCTGGCGCTGCGGTGGGTCAGGGCCAGAAGGAGCAGGTCCTCGCGCGCGAATGGGTGACCTAGTGCGCGGGCCAGACGGCGGGGATCTGCGTTCACCGAGATTTGACCGCCACCCCGTAGGAAAATGTCAAGACTGCATCGACATTGGCGAACAAGTGATGCCGCCGCTCGTAGGCAACCTGGACGTCGAACGTATCGTCCGCGGTCTTTTGGACCGTGAAATCCTTGAGCGCGACTCCCGCGATGTTGTTCATATGCATCTGACCGTCCAATCGATCCAGGATCATCTGCCGGCTCTTCAGGGTAGAGCCCGGGAGATCGACCAGTCCGTCCATCACGGACTTCAGGGTCCAATAACTCATGTAAGACGGTCCGAGCTTGACCACGACGGTCAGCACAACGACAAACGCCACCATGGATAAAAATATCCCGCTCGCCCCCGCCCCCCGCTGCGCTCTGCGTGAGCCCATATTCGCATACCCCCTTAACGGATCACATCGCCAAGCCGATCCCAGGCAATCGGCGAGAATAGCCCGCGCGCACCGTCCCAGTGCATCCAGATCGCGAACGCCTTGCCGACCAGATTATCTTCCGGGACGAAACCCCAGCAGCGGCTGTCGTTGCTGTTGTCGCGATTATCGCCCATCACGAAATAGTGGCCGGGCGGTACCTTGACCGGCCCGTCGGCAAGGACGCGACATCCGAAGGGCAGGTCCGGCACGCCCGGCACGCACCAGGGTGCGATGCTCTACACCGTCCAAGGACTTCCAGACTCTCGCGCGCCCCGGTCATGACCGCACCCGACCCTACGCCGGTATAGGTACCGATCGGCAATTGCCCCTGGGGGGTGCCGTTAACATAAATCGTCTTGCCGCGGTAGAAGATCTCGTCCCCCGGCACGCCGATCACGCGTTTGATGTAATCGGTCTTGCCGTCTTCCGGGTATTTGAAGACCACCACGTCCCCGCGCCGAGGCTCGCCCACGGCCAGCAGCTTGCTATTGACGACCGGCATCCGCAGCCCGTAGGCATATTTGTTAACCAGGATGAAGTCCCCAGTGAGCAGGGTCGGCATCATGGAGTTGGAGGGGATACGGAAAGGCTCCACCACGAACGAGCGCAGGAGCAGCACGATCAGGATCACCGGGAAGAAGGAGCGCGCGTACTCCACCAGGGTCGGCTCGCGATAGCGCTCGACCGGCTCCGCCCCGGGGCCAGCGGCGGCCAGGCGCCGCCGCCGCGGGGCGAAAGCGAGGGCATCGACCAGCCAGATGCCGCCGGTCACCGCCGAGGCCGCCACCAGGAAGGTTGGGAAGTCCAGAAGCTTGAGTCCGGCGATCGCTGCAATGACCATCGCCAGGAGTGTAATCGAATCGGATTTCATGGTCGTCGTGTTCTCGGATCGATGGGCCGCGCTCGCGAGCCGCGGCCGGTCCTAGCTTGCAGTGTCTTTAAGAGATAGCGGCTGCGCGGATATGATGACGGCACCGGGCCCGTCCGACCGGGCCTCAATTATCCTTTCCCACCTGAAGCACGGCAAGGAACGCCTCTTGCGGGATCTCCACCTTCCCCACCTGCTTCATACGCTTCTTGCCCGCCTTCTGCTTCTCCAGGAGTTTGCGCTTGCGGGTGATGTCGCCCCCATAGCACTTGGCGATGACGTTCTTGCGCAGTGCCTTGACCGTCGTGCGGGCGATAATCTTGCTACCGATCGCCGCCTGGATGGCCACCTCGAACATCTGGCGCGGGATCAGGTCCTTCATGCGCACCGTAATGTCGTGACCGCGGGTCTGAGAGACTGCTCGGTGCACGATGGTCGAGAGCGAGTCCACCTTGTCGCCGTTGATCAGTACATCGAGCTTGACCAGATCCGAGGCCTGGAAGCGCTTGAGCTCGTACTCGAACGAGGCATAGCCGCGGCTCACGGACTTGAGCCGGTCGAAGAAGTCGAGCACGACCTCGGCCAGCGGGAGCTCGTAGGTCACCTGGACCTGGCCGCCCACGTAATGGATTTGCTTCTGCACACCGCGCTTTTCGATGCACAGACCGATCACCCCGCCCAGATAGTCCTGAGGGGTCAGGATATGGGCCTCGATGATGGGCTCGCGCACCTCGCGGAGCCGATTGGGCTCGGGTAGGTCCGCAGGATTGTCGATGCGGATCAGCTCGCCGTCGTTGCGCTCGACCTCGTAGACCACTGTAGGCGCAGTGGTGATGAGATCAAGATCGTACTCGCGCTCCAAACGCTCCTGGACGATCTCCATGTGGAGCATGCCCAAAAACCCGCAGCGGAAGCCGAAACCCAATGCCTGCGACACCTCCGGCTCGTAGAACAGGGAGGCGTCGTTGAGCCGCAGCTTGCTTAAGGCGTCGCGCAGATCCTCGTAGGCGTCGGAGTCCACCGGGTAGAGACCGGCGAAGACCCGCGGGCGCATCTCCTTGAATCCGGGAAGCTTGGCCCCCGGGTTCTCGGGGCGGGTGATGGTGTCGCCCACCGGAGCGCCGTCGATTTCTTTAATCGATGCATGGAGATAGCCCACCTCGCCGGGACCCAGGCTTGGGCGGTCGGTCTTCTTGGGTGTAAAGACACCCACCGCTTCGACCTGATGGATACGTCCGGTAGACAGCATCACGATCTTGTCGCGCCGACGGATCTCGCCGTTCATCACCCGCACCAGCGAGACCACGCCCACATAGGGATCGAACCAGGAGTCGATGATCAGTGCCTGAAGCGGGGCGTTGGAGTCCCCCTGAGGCGGTGGGATGCGCGCCACCAGCGCCTCCAGCAGGTCCGGTATGGCCTCCCCAGTCTTGGCGCTCACCCGCAGCGCATCGTGGGCCTCCAGCCCGATGATCTCCTCGATCTCCTTGATCACCTTGTCGGGGTCCGCGGACGGCAGGTCGATCTTGTTAAGGACCGGCAGGACTTCGAGTCCCTGCTCGATAGCGGTATAGCAGTTAGCTACGCTCTGTGCCTCGACCCCCTGGGCGGCATCCACCACCAGGAGCGCACCCTCGCAGGCGGCGAGCGAGCGGGAGACCTCATAGGAGAAGTCCACATGGCCCGGGGTGTCTATAAAGTTCAGGTGATAGATCTCGCCGTCCCGGGCCTTATAGTCCAGGGTCACGCATTGGGCCTTGATGGTGATCCCGCGTTCCTTCTCCAGGTCCATGGAGTCTAAGACCTGGCTCGACATCTCGCGCTCGGTCAAGGCCCCGCAGAGCTGGATGAAGCGGTCCGCAATGGTCGACTTGCCATGGTCGATGTGGGCAATGATCGAGAAATTGCGGATGCGGCTGAGATCGGCCATCTGGGGCGCCATAGGGCTTCTAAGGGTAGCGTCTAAGGACAGGGGAGACCCGATCGGCCGGGGCGCCGGCGGGCGGGGGAGCGCGCAGTCTCACAACAAGACCGGCGCAAATGACCGGCCATAATAGCAGACAGACCAGACTCCTGCTGGCAGGACGACCCTGACGGCACGGAAAGAGAGTCCGACGGGCGCGAGACAGCGCCCCTGCCCCCCCGACATCGCATGAAACGCAGGCTCAAGCCCGCGTTTCATGCGTCAGGATTTTGGCACGCGGATGGCGTAGAACATGCGCCCGTCGCCGCGCTGGACCAAGGCCGCCACCGAGCGCCCGGGCTCGAGCGCATCCAGGATTCGGTTAAATCCGGCCAGATCGTCAACCGGCTGGTTATCCAGCATCAGGATAACATCCCCGGCCGAGAGCCCGGCCTGCACCGCAGACCCCTCCTTGACGTTCTCCACCAAAACGCCGCCCTGCTCGACCCCGATCTGACCGCGCTCGTCGGCAGTCAGGTCGCGTGCAACGATCCCCAGCCGGTTGCTCTGTGCGGTATCCGGCTCGCTGGCGTTATCGACGAGCTGCTCTTCGTCCGGAAGCTCAGCGATTTTAACTTCCAAGGTCAGGGTCTTGCCCTTGCGCAGGATGTTCAGCCGGGCCTTCTCCCCTACCGGGGATGTCCCGACCAAGGGCGGTAGTGCGCTGGAGGTGGTCACATCCTTACCGTTGTAGGAAAGGATCACGTCGCCTGGTGCGAGTCCCGCCTCGAGCGCCGGGCTGTTGGGCATCACCTGAGCCACCAGGGCGCCGCGCGGCTGCTCCAGAGCGAAGGTCGGGGCCAGCTCCCGGGTCACATCCTGGATCAGCACGCCCAACCAGCCGCGGCTCACCCGACCTTTGGTTTTAAGCTGCTCCACCACGTCCATTGCCACGTCGATCGGGATAGCGAAGGACAAGCCCATGAATCCGCCGGTACGGCTATAGATCTGACTGTTGACGCCGATCACGTCCCCGTCCAGGTTGAACAATGGACCGCCCGAGTTGCCCGGATTGATGGCGACGTCGGTCTGGATGAAGGGCACATAATTCTCGCTCGGGAGGTTGCGGCCCTTGGCGCTTACGATGCCGGCGGTGGCAGAGTGCTCGAACCCGAAGGGGGAGCCGATGGCGAGCACCCATTCGCCAACCTGCAGGTCCTTGGCCGAGCCGATCCGCACCTTGGGCAGATCGATCGCCTCCACCTTGAGGAGCGCAATGTCGCTGCGCTTGTCCGCACCCACCAGGGTAGCGACGAACTCCCGCCGGTCGCTGGTGCGCACCACGATTTCGTCGGCGCCCTCGACGACATGGGCATTGGTCAGCACGTAGCCATCGGCGGAGACGATGAAGCCGGACCCCAGCGAACGGGACTGCTCGTCGTCGGGCGGCACGCCCCCCGGGTCTCCCTGGTCGCCGAAGAAGTGCCGGAAGAAATCCTGTAGAGGACTGTCCTCGGGCAGGTCCGGAATGGAGAATCCACGGAATCGCTGGGCCTGGTCCGGGGCCTGCTTGGTACTGATGTTCACCACGGTGGGACCGTTTTCGGCCACCAGTGCAGTGAACTCCGGCAAGGCGCGGGTGGTCGCCTGGCCCTGGACCAAGGCGCCAAGTAGCAGGACTCCCAACAGGGGCCGCAAGATCGACATGGGACGCATGGGTGCTCCGTAGTGGATTCGCCGCCGCCAGCCCGGGTGCGGGCGGGGCGCGGCGCCGCCGAGTGGCGGACTCCGTTAATGCAAAGGACAGGGGAACGGTCGCTCCGACGAGCCGACGCCGGACGCAGCTAACGACACCGCGACTCCCGGGCCAGTCGGGAACTGTAGCGGCGCAGCCGGAACAACGCCAGTGCGAAACCGACCAAGCCAATCTTCGCGGTCATTGTGCGGCAGCAGGAACCCGCCGTACCCCCATGACCGCAGTCTCCACCGTGGCCGCCGGGACCTCGCCGACCGCAGTCACCTGATACTCGCCGACCCGGCGCCCGGCCGCATGGGCGGCTCCCACCCGGGTCACGCCCGCGAGCCCGTCGTCGGTATCGGGCTCGATATAGACCGAGTAGGAGGAGAGCCGGTCGGAAAACAGGAAATGCTCCACCCGGGCGCCGCTCTGGTCCTGCATCGCGTCGTGCATGGTCTGCTCGTATCCGGCCGGACGCTGCTCGAAGCGCCAATCGGTGGCGGCTGGCGGGGACTGCCCCGCCCCCTCCGTGGCCGATCGATACCCATCGGTCAGGGCGGACGCCGGACGCTCCCGGGTGTCCAGGGTGATGGAAGTGAACAGGAGCTGCTCGACGGGGTCGCCAGCGATGTCGATCAGATCGGACTTCAGGGGCAGACCGGTCGCGCGGTCCAGGTGGAACCGATAGCCGTAACGCAACGCATCCAAGGGACTGATGGTCAGCACATCCGCTTCCCGGCCGGCGACCCGCGCGCTCCCTAGGACCTCCACCCGGTAGTGTCCCGCCAAGTCTTTGGGATCGATTTGCTCCGCACGCAGCAGACGCTGTCCCCGATGGCTCTTGACCGAGATCGGGTGACCGTCCCCCATGGTGCAGGTGACCCGGTCGCGGCTGCGCGTCACGGCACGGACCGGCCCGCTCAAGGAGACCAGACGCTCCTGGACCTGCCCCCCGTCCACCCGGTGTATCAGGTGCAGGGTCTCCATGCGGTTATCGGTGAGATAAACCAGGATGCCCTCGTAGTCGAGCGAGCGCAGTGCGTCGCTCATGCGCCCGAGGAGCCGAGCTGCCCTTGTGTCCGGATCTTCCGGGCCGCTGCCATCGATAGTCTCGGCGCGCACTCCGGGTATCGCGTCTGGGACCCAGGGCTCCCCGCCGACCGCCTGGGCCCACAGGAGTGTCGCCAGCACCCCCGCCAGCGCACGCAGGCGGGACGCCTGCGACGAGCGCGTGCGGGGCCCGCCCGCGACATGGCGTGTCGGACAAGTCCCCGGGGTCGCTATCCCGGCCCCCCCCCTAGCGGCCGATGTCATAGCCGACCAGCGTCGCGTAAGGGAGCATCCCCTTGACCCCGGTGGCGGGCGCCGCCTCCTGGTGATTGACCAGAAAGAGGTCCAGCTTGTCCGCCAGATCCGGACGATCCAGCTGCCAGCGCAGGGACGGGGACTGCTCCAGGCTGGCGTAAGGCGCAGTCGCAGGGGCGCGCCACCCCTCGGGCGCCGGCCCTTCGAGCAGGATCGGTACCGCGAGCACGGCGAGGATCGCGACGCCGGCTGCCAGCGCAGCACCCGCGAAGGGCGCAAACCGGGTAGCGCGGCCCAGACGCGCTGGACGCGGGACCATTACAGTGGGCTCGTCCTCCAGTGCCTGGCGCACCGCATCTGCCACCCCGCGCACCTCGCGCGCCACGCGCTCGCCGCGCACCGCCTGCCCGATCAGGTGATAGCGCTCCCAGGCTGCGCGCAGCTCGGGCTCGCGGCCGACCAAGTCATAAAGCCGCGCTGCGCGGCGGCCATCGAGCTCGCCGTCTACCAGTGCGGAAACCAGGGATCTGTGCTCGTCGGTCATGGGTTGATGCCCGGACTTCAAGGTTCCAAGAGCGGCCGCAGCCGTTTGTCGATGGCCTCCCTGGCCCGAAAGATCCGCGACCGCACGGTGCCGATCGGACATTCCATGGCCTGGGCGATCTCCTCGTAGCTCAATCCCTCCAGCTCGCGCAAAACGATGGCTGTGCGCAGATCCTCCGGCAGCGCATCGAGCGCCTGCTGCACGGTGCGCGCGATCTCGTCGGTCAGCAGGTGGCGCTCGGGGGTGCCATTCTCGCGCAGGCGACCGCCCAAGTCAGTCTGGACGGCAAGCTCCGCATCCATATCGTCCCCGGGGGGCCGACGCCCTTGAGCAACCAGATGATTTTTGACCGTGTTCACTGCGATCCGGTACAGCCAGGTATAAAAGGCACTCTCGCCGCGAAACCCGGCCAAGGCCCGATAGGCCTTGATAAAGGCATCCTGGCTCACGTCCATGACCTCTGCCGGATCGCGGATATAGCGCCCGATCAGACTCGCCACTTTCTGCTGATACTTGAGCACCAGCAGATCGAAGGCGCGCTTATCGCCGCCCTGGGCGCGCAGGACCAGCTCCTGGTCGGTGCTGCGCTCAGTCACGGGGGACACGCTCGCTGTAGTCCGGCCCGGGTTCCGATGGCATGGACATCTCCCCGAAATGGAAGTTCTTAGCTTCCCGAAGTTGCGGCCAGGGCGGCGCCAAATAAAGCCAAAAACCTTGATCTAGACCACGAAATACCCAGATTACATGGCGGCCGCGATGGCTTTCGGCCCACACTCGGCGCCTTTGCACCTCAGCCTGTCGCCCCCGGAGCGTCCTGTCCCATGCCAGAGACCGTTCACCGCCACGATGTCTTGATCCTCGGCAGCGGGGCCGCGGGCCTGAGCCTGGCGCTGCGTCTGCGCGAGGATATGTCGGTCGCCGTGGTCTCCAAGCGCGAGCTGATCGAGGGCAGCACCCGCTATGCCCAAGGGGGGATTTCCGCCGTCCTGGACGCCAACGACTCGCTGGAGTCCCATGTCCAGGACACCTTGCGCGCTGGAGCCGGTTTGTGCGACCCGCGGGTGGTACGACGGGTGGTAGAGCGCGGCCCGGACAACATCCGCTGGCTGCTCGACCAGGGCGTCGCATTTACCCGGGACGCGGAGTCCGCCTCCACGGGCGGCTACCACCTGACCCGCGAGGGCGGACACACCCACCGGCGGGTCGTCCATGCAGCGGACGCCACCGGACGCGAGGTCGCCACCACGCTGGAGTCGCGCGTGCGCGCAAGGCCCAACGTTAGCCTCTACGAGCAGCACATCGCGGTGGACCTGATCACCTCGCGCCATGTGGGCCAGGCGGGCAAGGAACGCCGCGCGCACCGCTGCTTGGGCGCCTATATCCTCGACCGCGGGAGCGGGCGCGTGGAGACCTTCCTGGCCCCCTTCGTGGTGCTCGCAACCGGCGGGGCCAGCAAGGTCTATCTCTACACCAGCAACCCGGACGTCTCCACCGGAGACGGCATCGCCATGGCCTGGCGGGCCGGCTGCCGGGTCGCCAACATGGAGTTCATGCAGTTCCATCCCACCTGCCTGTACCACCCGGATGCGCGCTCCTACCTGATTAGCGAGGCCCTGCGGGGGGAGGGCGCCCGGCTCCTGCTGCCCGACGGGGAGCGCTTTATGCCGCGTTTCGACGAGCGCGCGGAGCTCGCCCCGCGCGACATCGTGGCCCGCGCCATCGACCACGAGATGAAGCGCCTGGGCAGCGAGTGCGTCTATCTCGATATTTCCCACCGGCCTGCGGATTTCGTGGTCGCGCATTTCCCGACCATCCACGCCAGGTGTCTTGAGCTCGGCATCGACATCACCCGGGAGCCCATCCCGGTGGTACCGGCCTCGCACTACACCTGCGGGGGGGTCATGGTCGACGGGCGCGCCCGCACCGACCTCTCGGGGCTATACGCCACCGGCGAGACCGCCTACACCGGGCTGCATGGGGCCAACCGGATGGCCAGCAACTCGCTCCTGGAGTGCCTGGTCTACTCCGAGCTGGCGGCCGCGGACATCGAGCGCCAGATCGGCGAGGCGCGCCGGCCTCCGGAGGCCCCGCTTTGGGACGAGAGCCGCGTGACCGAGCCCGACGAGGAGGTCGTCGTCACCCACAACTGGGAGGAGCTGCGGCGCTTCATGTGGGACTACGTGGGGATCGTACGCACCAACAAGCGGCTGCGCCGCGCCAAGCGGCGCACCGATCTGCTGCACCAGGAGGTCATCGAGTATTACAGCAACTTCCGGGTGAGCAACGATCTGATCGAGCTGCGCAACCTGCTCGAGGTGGCGGATCTGATCGTCCAGTCGGCCCTGCGCCGGCGCGAGAGCCGGGGCCTGCACTACACCGCAGACTTCCCGCGACGGGACGCCGCCCAGCGCGCGCCCACCATCCTGATCCCCGACACCTATCGGCCCAGGGGGCACTGAGCCGTAAGCTCCTGGCTTCTTGGCGCGGGCGATCGCCGGACCAGGGCTAACCCATCAGCGCAGACTGGCATCCGCCCCGCTGGGGTGTAAAGAGACTGCCTTCGCCGTAGACACTGCGATCGAGATGCTCAACAAGGCCCTCCGGAGGCACCAGGACCCATCCCCGAAAATCGGGGGCCAGGTGGCCGGGATGCCGGCGGGGCGGCGTGTCCTGGGATAGCTCGACCACCAGCAACCCAGTTTGCCCAGACAGGCCCTGAGGGTCTTCGAGCTGGGTCTGGAGCGCCCAGTGACGTAGCCCATCCAGCAACGTTCCGTGGCGGACGCCGGATGGGGCGAGCTCGGCAGCGAGACCGAAAAGCAGTATCCGCTTATATTCTAGATCCGGGTCGACCGTGCGGCCGGCAAGGTCTGCCACGGGGCCGGCCTGCCTGGGCTGGCGCCTGACCGACAGGTAAGCGTACAGATCGTGCAGATCCCGCCAGGCGCCCTCCGGCAGGGGGCCACCCCACAGCGCCGCATAACGGATCTGCCGGTCGAAGAACCGGAACAGATTGCGCAAAGCCCATTGGCGACGGCGCACCTGGCGTCCGTCGAGCATGAAATAGCAGCGGTCGAGCTGGTGCAGTGCCTGAGCCAAACTCTGAAACATCAGGCGGTAGAGCCGCTGCTCCATCCCGACTCCGCGCGCCGCCGCCCCGCCGGCGGTACCCAGAGCGGCGCGCATCGCCCAGTCTCGGGGCTTGGGCAGACCGGTGCAGACCTTGAGCAACGGCCCCTTGAACAGACGCAGGAGGGAGCAGCGTCGCGAGGGCGAGATATCTGCCCGGCGCAAGCTCTCCAAGGCGAGTATCAGGGCCAGGGCGGCCCGCCCCGCACTGGCGGTGCGTAAGGACTTCAGCCAATCGACCAGGGCTTGAGAGCCGGCGTCGAACCGGGGGCAGGCGAAATCCTGCGGGGTCTGAGCCTTCGCGGCC
This sequence comes from uncultured Gammaproteobacteria bacterium, assembly GCA_963780725.1. Classification (GTDB taxonomy): domain Bacteria; phylum Pseudomonadota; class Gammaproteobacteria; order Chromatiales; family Chromatiaceae; genus Thiodictyon. Next base: position 359,590 of record CAWACV010000001.1, on the reverse strand, counting down.
AAAGGGGGGTCGGCACTCATAGCGATACGCATCCGATCCGATTTATGTGCCTCGGACCGCGCCCTCGAACCTCAACAGGACACGGCCTCGCCTTCCCCAGCACGGCGCATTCGCTTCATTAGCGTTATATTGTCGTCGACTGGATGCTAGCGCCCCGGGCCGGCCACTGTTGGGCGCCAGTGCGCAATTTGTAAACCGGCCACAACGCCGGCACGCGACCGTGACCGACGTCTCACTCGACCGCGAACCCACGCCGATCGCGCTCCAGCTTGATGGCCGTCAGCTTGGAGACCAGCTCCGCCGGGGGCTCGAGCACCCAGGCACGGGGCACCGAGCCCAGGGCGCCGGATACCCGGCGCGGCGGCACATCCCGCGAGCATTCGACCAGAAATGCGCCGAGCACCCCGAAATACGAGCTCGGGTCGTTGAGCTCGGTCTCCTCCACCCAGGCGGCAAAGCGCCCAGTCTGCTCCGGTGCGAGCAGGACCGCGGCCTGCTGATCGGCGATCAGCCCCATCAGGAGCAGGCGTTTGTAGGCAGTCTCGGCATCGAAGCCACTGTCCGGATCCGGACGGTCGGTGGCGCCCCCCAGCCGCGCCCGGCAATAGGCGTGAAGATCGTGCAGCTCTTGCCAGGTCTGAAACGGCCAGGGTCGGCCCCAAAGCGCCCCCAGCTCGATCTGGCGGCCCAGACAGGTGAACAGCTCCTGGAGCACCCAGCGACGCGCAGAATCCCGTTGACTGATCCCGCCCCCGCCCGAGCGGTCGAGAACCTCCAGGGTGCGTTTGAGATTCTTAAAGGTCACGCAGATCAGACGCTGCTCCAGGGAGAGCGGCCCATCCGAAGTCGCCGCGGCAACCCCGTTAGGTGCCCCCCGGGGCAGATCGTCGGCCACGTCGCGCGCCACAGCTACCAGGCGTCGCATAATCGCTTGGCGGCGAACCCCATCCAAGGGGGCGCGGACCAACCGCTCCATCTTGAGGATCAGGGCAGTCAGGATCTGGAAGAGCCCGCGGTCGGTCAGGCGCGCCAGCCAGTCGTCGAAGGCGGGCGGCTCGAACTCCCGGCACAGACGCTCGGAGTTGATTTCGGGGTCGGGTTGATAGCAACTGTGCATCGGATTCCTGGCCATTGCAGTACGCGCGCCCGCAGGGCACACCAATTGTATAGTCGATCGCTCACTGCTGCGCACCGGACCTCGACGCGGGACGCAACCTCAGTCCCCGGCTGGCTCAGCCGGACGCTCCGCAAAGAAATCACACACATCGGCGATCTCCCGGGTGCGCGCCATGGGCGGCAGGCTGGCCAGGAAGATGTGGCCGTAGGAGCGCCCGAGCAGCCGGGGATCGCACACGACCAGCACCCCCCGATCGCGGCCCCCGCGGATCAGACCGCCCGGCGCCCTGCTTGAGAGCGATGACCGCTTGCGGGAGCTGGTAGTCGCGGAACGGGTTCCCGCCCTGGCTGCGCAGTGCGTCGATTCGCGCCGCCAGCACCGGGTCCCCAGGCGAGGCGAAGGGTAGCCGGTCGATGACGACACAGGACAGGGCTTCGCCCGGTACGTCCACCCCCTCCCAAAAGCTCGCGGTGCCGAGCAGCACCGCGTTGCCCAGATCCCGAAAGCGTGCGAGCAGCTCGGCGCGCGGGGCGCTGCCCTGCACCAGCAAGGGGTACGGCAGGCCGCAACCGGCCAGCCCCTCCGCGACCTCGCGCAGCGCCCGGTGGCTGGTAAATAGTAAGAACGTACGGCCCCGGCTGTAGCCGATCAGCTCACAAGCCAGATCCATGACCCTGGCGTTATAGAGCGGGTCGGCTGGCTGGGGCAGACCGCGGGGCACGAACCAGAGGGCCTGGCGAGCATAATCGAACGGGCTGTCCCAACGCGAGGTACGTGCACCGGCGAGCCCGAGCTGACCCGCGAAATGGTCGAAGCGGTCCCCGACGGCCAGGGTTGCGGAGGTGAAGATCCAGGCGGCATGGGCGCGGGCGATCTGCTGGCGGAACACCTCCGCCACCTGAAGCGGGGTCTGATGCAACCGCAGTCCGCGGCCCTGGGTCTCGTACCAGCGCACCTGATCCGGGGCACCTTCGGCGGTCAGGCGGACCAGACGCCCCTGAAGGTCTAGCGCGCGGGCGAGACAGGCATCGAGACCCTTGCCGCGCCCCTCCAGGGCCTTGAGGCCCGCGGCCAGAGCCTGGAGGCGCCGCTCGAGGGACTCCAGGGCACGCAGCGCCTGCGCATCCGCGGCCAACTCCGCCCATGGGCCGCGCCGGTCGCCCTCGCCCAGACCCAGACGCAGGTCCTGGACGGCCCGGCGAAGACCCGCGGCCCGCTCGGGGAGCTCCGGGGCGTCGCCGGCCTCGCGCCGGTATTCCAACTCGCTGTCGCGCGCCAGATCCAGGAGCTGGCGGGCGCTGACCAGCACCCCGAAGAAGCCGGTGGCGACCTCCGGAAGCTGGTGCGCCTCGTCGAGCACGAAACAGTCCGCCCCCGGCAGGATCTCGCCGAAGCCCTCGTCTTTGAGCGCCAGGTCGGCGCAAAACAGATGGTGATTGACCACCACCAGGTCCGCCGCCTGGGCCTCCCGGCGGGCCGCGACCAGATGGCACTCCTGCCAGTCCGGACAGGTTTGGCCCAGGCAGTTGTCGGTGGTAGAGGTGACCGCGGGCCATACCGGGTCGTCCTCGGGGATCGGAAGCTCCGCGATATCGCCGCGGCGGCTGGACTTGGACCAGTCCCGAACCAGACTGCAGGTGCAGCCGCAGGTCAGGGTCCAGGCGCGCCGGGTCCTCCAGTGCGAGCTTGAGCCGATGTCGGCACAGATAGTTGCCGCGCCCTTTGAGCAGGGCGGCGCGTACCGGCACCCCGAGTGCGTCGCGCACGAGTGGCAGGTCGCGGTGGAAGAGCTGGTCCTGGAGGTTGCGGGTGCCCGTCGAGATCAGCACCTTGCGTCGGGCCAGCAGAGCCGGCACCAGATAGGCGAAGGTCTTGCCGGTCCCGGTCCCGGCCTCGCAGATCAGGATACCCCGCTCGTCCATCGCCCTGGCGATGGATTCGGCCATCGCCTGCTGCTGGGCGCGGTGGCTAAATCCGGGCAGGCGCTGGGCGAGCACACCGCGGGGTCCGAAAATGTCGGCGAAGTCCGGCTGGTGCAGGGCGCGCCCTCCTCAGTTCCCGCTCGCCCGGCGCTCGGCCTCGCCGGCACCGGCCGTATCGCCGGCCTGCCGCCGCGACTCGGCAATGATCCGCCAGTTGTCGCGTTTGACGGGGGACTGGGACCCGGCCAGGTCGTTGGAGCGGGAGGCGAGCTGTCCGGCCTGGGCCGACAACCCCTGCTCCATGCGCACCCGCGCGAGCCGGTTCCACAGATAGGCGTCCCGCGGTGCGATGCGCAAGGAGCGCTCCAGGGTGGCAGCCGCCCCGGCATAGTCCCCGGTCTGCCGTTGCTGGTCGGCCTGGCGGGCCAGATTGTCGGCAGCCGGGGGCAGGCGGGAGGCCAGGGGCGGATCGGCCGGGGCCGGCGCGGCCTTGGGTACCGGCGCAGGGGCCGGCGTCGGCTGGGGCCGTGCGGCCGGGGATTGCGCAGTCCGAGCCGGGGCAGCCGGCTTAACGGTCGCAACTTGGGTGCCCGACCGCGCCGCGGCAGTGGCGGGCTGGCTTGGCGGCGTTGTCGGTTTCTTGGGCTTGGGGAGCGCAGCCGTCTCTTTGGCCGTCGGTGCGGGCGTCGGCGGCTTGGACTTGGGTACCGCGGCTTGACCGCAGCCTGGGCCGCCGGGGGCGGCACGGGCTTGGCGGGAGGGGTCTGCGTCGGCTTGAACGCCGGTACCGAGCCTGGCGGCGACCGGCCGCCGGTTTCGGCTTGGGCGGCGCAGCGGCCTCAGTCCGAGCGGGGGCCGCGGGCTCCGGCTCCGGCTCCGGCTCCGGCTCGGCTCCCGGCTCCCGATAGGCATAGACCCGGGTCTCGGGCTTCTTCGGGGCGGCCGGGTTTTCGGACGGCCGGGGCCGGCTCCGGCGGGACCGAGACGGTTTCCGAGGGCTCGGCAGGGGCGATCGCTGGGAGACGCTCACCACCGGGGCCGGAGGCCCCTCCCGGGTGCCGGTCGCACAGGCGCCGACCAGGCAGGCGGCGCCGACCAGGCTTGCGAGGCTACGCAGTGCGCTCAACATGGTTCATAAGTCGCCAGGAATAGGTTTTCGGTCTTAGGCTTCGTCGGGGGCTTGGGGGCCGCGGGGTGGCGGGGATACGCCCGTCGGGCGGGACTCTTCCTCCGCCACCCTCGCCGCACTCGCGCCCTGCCCGGAAGCGGGTTTCCGGGAGTCGCCGCTATCGCCGCAGGCCCCTGCGCCCCCGCCGCTGCCCGCGATATAGGGGATGCCGGAGCGTCCGCACGCACTGCCCAGCACCACCCCCTCGGGCGGAGACTCCGGCAGAGGCTCGTTGGGTAGGGCAAGCATGAAGTCGCCCCAAACCCGTAAGGCCCCGGTCCCGCCGGCCAGCCCCATGGGCTGGTAGTCGTCCCGGCCCGACCCACACCACCGCCACCTTGTCGCCGCTGAATCCGGCGAACCAACTGTCGCGCATATCGTCGGTGGTCCCGGTCTTGCCGGCCATGGTCGAGGCCCTTGGGCAAGCGCTCCCCCAGCCACCGGGCGGTGCCCTGACGGACTACCTGCTGCATGGCCCAGGTGGTGAGATAGGCCGCTCGCGGGTCCACCGCCGCCTCCACAGCCAGGGGATATCGGTTCAGGGGCCGGCCGCTCGCGTCCATGACCTCGCGGATCGCCCGCAGGGGTGCACGATAGCCCCCGGCGGCGATGGTCTGATACATCTGGGCCACCTCCAGGGGCGAGAGCGAGACGGACCCGAGCAGCATGGCCGGAACCGCCGAGATGCGCCGCTGGGCACCCAGCCGGTAGAGCGTCTCGGCCACCTCGCCCACCCCCAGACTCATACCCAAGTGTACGGTCGCCAGGTTATAGCGAGTTGGCCAGGGCCTGATAGAGCGCCACCGAACCGTGGACACGATGGTCGTAGTTCTGGGGACTCCAGTATCTTCCCGCCCACCCGAAGGCTGATAGGGGGTATCCGAAATACCGGTGGTCAGCGTATAGCGCTTGGGCTGGGAGAGCGCGGTCAGATAGACCGCCGGCTTGACCAGCGAGCCGATCGAGCGCACCGCATCGAGCGCCCGGTTGAAGCCTGCATAGCCCGCCTGCGCGACCGCCGGCCAGGGCCAGCACCTCGCCCTGGGCCACGGACGTCACCACGGCGGCGGTCTCCAGGGTCCCCGGACGCATCCCGCGGGACTTCTCGAGCTGGGCCAGACGGCCGGGCAGGGACGCCTCCACCGTGGTCTGGACCAGAGGGTCCAGGGTGGTGAAGACCCGCAGACCCTCGGAGCGCAGATCCTCGTCCGCATAGTCCCGCTGAAGCTGGCGCCGCACGAGCTGGATAAAGTCCGGGTACTCGCCGGCCGGCCGGCCGCCGCCCTCGCGCAGCCCCGAGGGCAGCGCGCCTTGGCGGCCTCGGCGTCGGCGGCGGTGACGATGCCGTCGCGCACCATCATGTCCAGGACCAGGTTGCGCCGTTTCAGCGCCGCCTCCGGACGGCGGCGCGGGTCCAGGCTCGATGGTGCCTGGACCAGCCCGACCAGGAGTGCGGTCTCGGGGATCCCCAGCTCGCTCAGGCTGCGGTTGAAATAGAAGCTGCTGGCGAGGCCGAAACCGTGGATACCGCGGCTCCCGTCCTGGCCCAGATAGATCTCGTTGGCATAGGCCTCCAGGATCTCGTCCTTGCTGTAACGCCGCTCCAGGAGCAGCGCCATATAGGCCTCGTTGAGCTTGCGCGTAAAGGTGCGGTCCGCCGACAGATAGAAGTTCTTGACCAACTGCTGGGTCAGGGTGCTCGCCCCTTCCACCACGCTGCCGGCGCGCAGGTTGTGATAAGCGGCGCGCAGGATGCCCCGCGGGTCCACGCCGCCGTGGCTTTCGAAGCTGCGGTCTTCCACGGCCAGCAGGCTGCGCACCAGGAGGTCCGGCAGGTCCTTGCGGCGCACCAGCACCCGATCCTCGTTATGGGTCGGATAGATGCTCGCGATCAGCACCGCGTCCAGCCGCGCCAGCGCCGGGTCGGCCCCACCCGCGGCATCGTGCATGGCCGTAACCTGGCCCTCGGTCAGATCCATGTCCAGCCGCCGTGCAGGCTCTTCCCCGTCCCAGAACCGAAAAGGCCGGGTATGCACCAGGAAGCGATCCCCGCTCCGGCTATAGGTGCCCGGGACCTCCGGGGACTCGACCGAACGATAGTTGAGTCGGACTAGCTCGCCCGCGAGTTGATCGGCGGTCAGCGGACGCCCCAGATACAGCTCCAGGGGTCGGGCATAGACACGCGCGGGGAGCGCCCACCGCTTGCCCTCGAACTTGCCCCGCACCACCCGGTCCAGATGCACGCCATAAAGAATCCCGGCAAGGCCCACGCCAAGACCGATCAAAAGGAGCCAGCGCACCAGGAAGGCCGCCAGCCGGCCGCGGCGACGCGGGGGCGGTCCGCGCCGGGATGGGTAGCGTCCGTCGGAGCTGTACGTGGCCACGGGTCAGTCGATCCCCGTCGATGGGGTTGGATGCGTGCCGCGGATTCGCGGCACGCGAAGAATGCTGAGAAACATTGGAAACGGGAGAATCGCTGGAGAGCTTCAGTGCTTTATGGTCCCATTTGCGGGGGCCGGGCACAAGGACGGCGCCCTGCGGGCCGTGCCCACACTCCCGCAAGCCCGCGCGTCAGGTCTTGATCCCGACCCCCCGGCGCAACAGGCTGAGGCTGTAAGCAGCGAGCGCGACGATGAAGGCGAAGATGATCCCAAAGGCGAGCCCCAATGGGATGTCGCTCACGCCATGGAGTCCGTAGCGGAAACCGTTGACCATATACAACACCGGATTGGCGAGCGAGACGCCCTGCCACAAAGGCGGCAGCAGATCCACCGAATAGAACACGCCCCCCAGATAGGTCAGCGGAGTCAGCACGAAGGTCGGCACGATGGAGATATCGTCGAAGCTGTTGGCATAGACTGCGTTGATGAACCCGCCGAGCGCAAATAACACCGAGGTCATGACGAAGACCAGCAGGGTCACTGGCAGACTATGGATATGGACCTCGGTAAAGCCCATGGCCACCAGCATCACCGCCGCCCCCACGGTGACCCCGCGCGCCACCCCTCCGGCCACGTAGCCGGCCAGGATCACCCAATTGGGGACCGGCGAGACCAGCAGCTCCTCCACGTAGCGCGAAAACTTGCTGCTGTAAAAGGATGACACGACGTTGGCGTAGGAGTTGGTGATGACCGCCATCAAGACCAGCCCCGGCACGATGAAGTCAAGGTAGGCGAGCCCGTCCATGGGGCCGATGCGTCCGCCGATGAGCCGCCCGAAGATAACGAAATAGAGTGTGGTAGTGATAACCGAGGGAAGCACCGTCTGGACCCAGATGCGGGTAAAGCGCAGGATCTCCTTGGTCAGGATGGTCTCGAAGCTTACCCAATAGCGCTGCCAGCGCGCGAGCCCCTGGCTCATAAACCCTGCCCCGCGGACGCCTCGGCGCGCCGCCGGTCCACCATATCCAGAAACAGGCGCTCCAGCCGGTTCTGCTTATTGCGCAGACTGATCACCTCGATCCCGTTGCGCGAGAGTGCCTCGAACAACCCGTTGATGGTGTGCTCGCGGCCCATCTCCACCTCCAGGGTACAATCGTCGACGTGATTGAGCACGAAACCGCCGAGCTGGGGCAGCTCCGACACCCGTCCCTTGAGATTAAGCACGAAGGTCTCGGTGCGCAGCTTCCCGAGCAGGGTACCGATGCTCGAGCGCTCGGCGATCTCCCCGCTATTGATGATGGCGATGTTGCGGCAGAGACTCTCTGCCTCTTCCAGGTAGTGGGTCGTGAGGATGATGGTGGTCCCCTCGGCGTTCAGCGCCTTCAGAAAGGCCCACATGGAGCGGCGGATCTCGATATCCACCCCCGCGGTGGGCTCGTCCAGGATCAACAGACGCGGCCGATGGACCAGGGCACGGGCGATCATGAGCCGACGTTTAAGCCCCCCGGAGAGTCTGCGCATCTCGGTATCCCGGCGATCCCACAGCTCCAGCTGCCGCAGATAGCGCTCGGCGAGGACCCGCGCCTCCCGGCGGGGTATCCCGTAGTAGCCTGCCTGGTTCAGCACGACCTCGACCACGGGAAGGAACAGGTTGAAGTTGAACTCCTGGGGCACCAGACCGATGCAGGACTTGACTCCCTCCGGGTCCTGGTCCAGGTCGTGGCCGAAGACCCGCACCTGGCCGGAGGTCTTGTTCACCAGGGACGCCACGATACCGATGAGGGTCGACTTGCCCGCCCCGTTGGGCCCCAGCAGGGCGAAGAAATCCCCCTCCGCGACCCGCAGGTCCACCCCCTTGAGTGCCTGGAGCCCCCCGGGATAGGTCTTGGCAAGCTTGACGACATCGAGCGCTGGGGTCATGGGGGAGCAGTACGGGCACTTGGCCTGGAGGGAGGGCTAGCTTACGGTGCCGCGCGGCGGATTCAACCGAAAGCGTCGCCGCCGCCCAGGATCGGGCGGCGGCGCGAGGTCGAGGGTCCGGGGGGCTAGACTGCGACCCCGACGGTCTGCTGGATCTGCCGGGCCACCGCCGCGTCCAGCCCGGTCTTGGTCACGAAGTCCGCGAGATACTGCCGTTCGGCCGGGGTGTCGATCTCCACTGCGAGCAGGGACGCGGCATAGACCTGAGCCGCCACCTCCGGGCTCGGGATCTCCGCGACGAACGCATCCAGGTCCAGCGGCTGACGGAGCTGGCTTAAGATCCATGCCTCCGCATCGCCACCCATACCAGCATCCTTAAGCTTGCCGACGATCCGTTCGATCTCGTCGGGGCTCACCTGACCGTCCGACTTGGCCGCGTTGATCATGCCCCGGATCACCAATGCCGCCGTATGCTCCAGTGCCTGGGTCTCGGCCGGGGTCTCCGGTGCCTTCATCCCCAAAGGCACCGCACCGCCGCTGAAGGGGGCCGCACCGGGCGCACCCGCGGGCTGGGCGCTCTTGGATGCATTGGTAAACGCCTGATAGGCGATGCCCGCCAGCATGGCGAGCGCCCCGCCCTTGACGGCCCCCGACACCGATTTTCCGCCCCCGCCGAGGAGCGAGCCCAGCACCGCGCCGATCCCGCCCGCCTGCAAGGGGTTCTGGGCGGCATTGCCCAGGGTGCTCTTGGCCGCGCCCAGCACATTGTCCAGTACACCGCCCATCCCGCCTTGGCCCGCGGTCATCTTGCCGATGCCGCTCTGGAGGTCCTTCAGGACATTGCCGATCCGGCCCTCGCCGGATTGGGACATCGCGTTCTGCATGAAGCTGCCGACCAGGTCGCCGAGGTTCGCCATCGTGTCTCTCCGCTGTTCTCTGCTTCGGTTGGTATGATGCGCTCGATGCCCGTACCGCCGGACTCGAGGCCGTTCGCCGCCATTACCGCCTGGAGGCCATCCCGATCGAGCCCGATCGAGGCAGTTGGACGGGGAGCGGATCGAGCGTCGGGTACTCGCACGGCCAGCACCCAGTGCGCGCGCCCGGGACCGATATCCGGGGTCCTTGGCCGCCAGAGGCCACATGGCGACACCAACGGCGAATTACCAGTGGGCGTTCGGGGATGGAACCTGGTATCCGAGCAACGGTCCCCGCCCAGTCCGATGGGCGTTTCCGCTCAAGTGGCGCAAGTCGATGGATCGATAAAAAAACACCCGACAGGAGACATTAGACGCGCTAAAGCGTTGCGCACGGCTATCGGCTCCGAGCCGGCTCGGACAACCCGCCCAGGCCGGCGGCCCAGAGCCGGGCGCGCAGTCCGGTCTCGGTGCTGAGCCCCAGGGTGGAGTAAGCGATGCGCCCGGCCCCGTCCAGAACGAAGGTGGCGGGTACCGCGGAGACGCCCCAGAGACTGGCGAGCTCGCCATAGGCGTCCGTCACCGCCGGGAAACCCAACCCCTGCTCGGCCATAAACCGTCGGATCTGCGCCGCATCCCCGGACTGCATGGCGACGGTGACCACCCGATGGTCCCGGGCAATGGAATGGATGGCCTGCTGCTCCAGTTTGCAGACCGGGCACCAGGTGGCCCAGAAATGGACCAGGACGGGCTCGCCCCGCAGCGTACTCAGGTCGACGGACTGGCCGTCCTGTGCAATACCGATCAGGGCCGGGGCCTCTCCGGCGGCGAGCGGGCGCGATCGCCACCATTGAACGCCGCCGAAAATCAAGACGACGATCAGCAGGTCGATCGCCCAGCCACGCCAGCGGTTGGAGCGCGCAGGTTTTGGGATGGGGTCGGCGTCTGTGGGCAATGGACGGCTCTTTAGGCCCGACGCGACGCGGCTCGGGTATGACGCACCACCCTAGAGCTCTTCGGACGCAAAGTCTGCCAGCCGCGAGCGCTCGCCGCGCATCAGGGTGACATGTCCGCTGTGGGACCAGCCCTTGAAGCGGTCCACCACATAGGTGAGCCCGGAGCTGGTCTCGGTGAGATAAGGGGTGTCGATCTGGCCGATGTTGCCCAGACAGACGATCTTGGTCCCGGGACCGGCACGCGTGATCAAGGTCTTCATCTGCTTGGCGGTGAGGTTCTGGGCCTCGTCCAGAATGATATATTTGTTGAGAAAGGTCCGACCGCGCATGAAGTTCAGGGACTGGATCTTGATACGCGTGCGCACCAGGTCGTGGGTAGCGGCCCGCCCCCAGTCCCCGGCCCCGCCCTCGCTCGGGGTAAGGACCTCCAGGTTATCCATCAATGCGCCCATCCAGGGCGTCATTTTTTCTTCCTCGGTGCCGGGCAGGAATCCGATGTCCTCCCCGACTGGCACCGTGACCCGGGTCATGATGATCTCTTTATAGAGATTGCGGTCCAGGACCTGGGCGAGCCCGGCGGCGAGCGCCAGCAGGGTCTTGCCGGTACCCGCGGTGCCGATCAGGGTCACGAAATCCAGCTCCGGGTCCATGAGCATATTGAGCGCGAAATTCTGCTCCCGATTGCGGGCCTTGATCCCCCAGACCCCATGGCGGGCGGCGCGATAGTCGCTGGCCAGCTCGACGACCGCTTGAGTGGGGGTGCCCTTCTCCCGCACCAGCGCCTCGAACCCGGACGCGTCGTCCGTATAAAGGCATTGGCTCGGGTACCAGTCCGCAACGTCCGGGCCCTCGATGCGGTAGAAGGTGCGACCCTCCTCCTTCCAGGACTCCACTGACTTGGCATGGCGCTCCCAGAAGTCGTCCGCGAGCCGCTCCACCCCCGTATAGAGGAGCGAGACATCGTCCAAGACCTGATCGTTGGAATAGTCCTCCGCAGGGATGCCGAGCACCGCGGCCTTGATCCGCAGGTTGATATCCTTGGATACGACGATGACCTGGCGGTCCGCACGCAGGCCCTGGAGCGCCTGTGCGGTGCCCAGGATGTTGTTGTCCGCGCTGGTACCGGGCAAGGAGTCCGGAAGCTTGAGGTCGAGCAATGCGGTCTGGAAATAAAGCCGCCCGGTGGCCGGGTAAACGATCCCGCCCCCGTTGGCAGAGAGCGGGCCGATGGGCAGCCCCGCGTCGATCTCCGCCTTGTCCGCGTTGGACATGATCTGATCCAGGAACCGGGTCGCCTGCCGGACATTGCGTGCGACCTCGGACATGCCTTTTTTGGCGTGGTCGAGCTCCTCCAGGACCACCATCGGCAGGAAAATGTCGTGCTCCTTGAAGCGGAAGATCGACGTTGGATCGTGCATCAGCACGTTGGTGTCGAGGACGAACAGGCAGGTCTTGTCGTTGTCGCGCTTGATCATAGGTATGCGGTCAATGGCGCCGCAACGCTGGCGGCCTGGTGATACCGGTCGGTGGCTATCGCGAGCCGGCCCGCAGCTCCCGGGCGGCGGCCAGCACCTCCTCGGCATGGCCCTTGACCTTGACCCCGCGCCACTCGCGGCGCAGGACGCCCTCGTCATCGATCAGAAAGGTGCTGCGCTCTACCCCCAGGCTCTCGCGTCCGTACATCTTCTTGAGCTTGATCGTATCGAAGGTCAGGCACAACGCCTCGTCAGTATCTGCGAGCAGATCGAATGGAAAACTCTGCTTGGCCTTGAAGCTCTCCTGGGCCTTGAGACCGTCTCGGGATGCGCCTAGGAGTACGGTGCCGACTGAAGCGAAGGCATCCGCCGCGTCGCGGAAGTCCTGACCTTCCTGTGTACAACCGGGTGTGCTGGCCTTGGGGTAGAAATACAGGACCAATTGGCGGCCCCGATAATCGGAGAGCCTTACGGTCTTGGAGCCGGTGGCAGCGATCGAAAGATCCGCAATGGGTTGGCCGACTGTAACGCTCATGGAGCTCGATCCTCGCGGTGGACTTAAGCTGACGGGCCTTGATCGTCGTTCCAGCCACGCGGCCCCTTGCAGGATTAAGCCGAGGCGCGAAGCGAGCGATGCGGCTACTTTGTCACCGCATCCTAAAGCCTGACGACGGATACTAAGGTCGGGGCCAGCCCGTCCTCGTGCAAGCGTCTTCGGCTCCGCGAGCGCGGCGCACCCGGCCAGGACGATCGCTTCAGCCCTTCAGCGGCTCCAGGACCGCGTCCAGGTTGAGTCCGTCGCAGTAGTCCATGAACTCTTCGCGCAAACCGGCGATGTGCATGTCGGAGGGGATGCCGACCGTGATGTGCACGGAAAACATCGGGGTACCGGTGTGGGCGGCCGAGTATGTGCTGGTCGCCATGTCCTCGATGTTGATGTTGCGGTCGGCGAAAAATCCGGCCAGATTGTTGACGATGCCCGGGTGATCCATAGACACCACGTCCACCGCATAGGGCAGCAGGTTACGGCCGGCCGCACGCTCGCCGGTGCGTTTGGACATGATCCGCATGCCGAGCTGACGCTCGAGCTCCGGAAGCGCGTTCTCGATCTTCGCGAGTGTGTTCCACTTGCCTTCGACCAGCAGCATGGCGGCGAACTCGCCGCCCAGCACGGTCATGCGGCTGTCTTCGATGTTGCAGCCGTGCTCCAGGATGGCCCGGGAAAGCACGTTGACGATGCCGGGGTGGTCCTCGCCGAGCGCGGAGATCACGAGGTAGGTCTTCTGGGTTGCCATATCCTGGTCGAGGGTCGGGGTTCGCTGGTCCCGGGGAGTTTAGCATGGGGCTTCGGGCCTCCGCACAGCGCCGCCGGCCGGTCCAACCGGTACAATTCGCCCTACTCCCTGGCGCCGCGCCAGGCCCCAAGCCGGTCCGCCCGACGCACCAAGGAAGTCTCGCCGATGCGCGCCCATGCCTCTCGCAATCCACAGACCCTGGCCGCCTTCCTGCTGTATCTGGGATTCGTGGTCTACGGCAGCCTGGTCCCCTTCGAGGTCAGGCCACTCGACTGGGATCAGGCGGTGCTGGGATTCCGGCATATCGAGTACCTGGACCTGGGCGTGGTCAGCCGCGCCGACTGGATCGCCAATATCGTCCTTTACGTGCCCCTGGCGTTCCTGGGCTGCACAGCCCTGCTCGGGATCGACCGCCGGGGCTGGCGGGCCGCCTTGGGGATGCCCCTGGTGGGTGTCTTTTGCCTGGCGGTGGCCTTCGGGGTGGAGTTTGCCCAGCAGTGGTTCGCCCCGCGCACAGTCTCGATCAACGACCTGATCGCCGAATCCATCGGTATCCTGATCGGGCTTTCGCTGTGGGGACTGGGACGGGGCCGGATAGCCTGGCTGTGGGAGTCCTTCGCCCTGGGGGGTCGGGCCTCGCTGCTTGCGGCGCTGATCGCCTACGGACTCTTCTACCTGGCCCTGTCCCTCTTTCCCTACGATTTCGTCCTGTCCGCGCAGGAGCTTAAGGGACGGTTCGACTCCGACAACCAGGGCTGGCTCGCGGCCGCGAGCTGCGGCGGGCCGATCCGTTGCGGGGCCCGGCTGGGGCTGGATGGGCTGGCCGTCCTGCCGTTCGGCGTGCTGGCTGCGCTGCTGTGGCCGGGCTTGAGCCTCGGCCGGCTCTTTGCGCTGGGTGTCCTCGCGGGCCTGGTGCTGGAGCCGCTGCAACTGCTGATCGTCTCCGGGACCAGCCAGGGGCTGTCGGTCCCGCTGCGCGGGGCTGGGGTGGCCCTGGGCGGTCTCCTGGGCGCACGCCTGCGCCTGGCAGGCAGCCGCCCCCTGGCGCAGGCCCTGACCCTGGCTGCTCCGATCCTGATCCTGCCCTATCTGGCCGGACTCGCCTTGGTCAGCGGCTGGTTCGCGAGCCCGGCCATCTCTCCGGGGGCGGCCCTTGCACAACTGCGCGAGGTCCACTGGCTGCCGCTCTATTACCACTATTTCACGACAGAGTCCGTGGCCATGGCCAGCGCGCTGGCCCAGCTCGCGCTCTATACCCCCATGGGCTTGCTCGCCTGGGGACTGTCCGCTAGACCGGGCGCCCGGGGCTCTGGGGCATGGCTGGCGGCCGGTCTGGCGCTCGCGCTCGGCGCCATCGTCGAATCGGGCAAGCTGTTCTTCCCGCCCAGCCATCCGGACCCCACCAACCTGCTGGTCGCCCTGACCGGGACACTGCTCGCCTACGGCCTGGCCAGTTGGCTGGAGCGGGCGCTCTCCGGCGGGGTGCACAAGGAGCCCAAGCGCCGCACCGGCTGGGACGACGAGCCGCTGCCCGACCCGGCGACCCCGCGACTGGCGCCCGCGCCGACGCTCTCCGTGCCCGCGTCCGGGGCGCCGACAACCTCCGAACCCGATTGGACGACCGCAGTGCCCGGTCCGGCCCAGGCTGCCTTGCCGCCAGTCGCCGCAGCCGCACGCGCCGGGTCCCAGGCCAGGGCGCGCCCACTGTGGCCCGCGCCCACTACGCTCGGGGTGGCCATGGGCACGCTGGCCGGTGTGCCGCTCGCCATCGGCACCCTCGCCTTCCCTCTGGCCTGGCCCCTGGCCGCCGCGGGACTGGCGCTGTACATGCTGCTACTGTGGTTCTATCCGCTGGCCTGGCTGCTGGTCCTGCCGGCCTTGCTGCCGGCCCTGGATCTCAGCCCGACGACCGGTCGCTTGCCGCTGGACGCCTTCGATTTGTGCGTGCTGGCCACACTGTCCGTGGGCTATGCGCGGCTCTGGGGCCGGCGCCCGCTGCCTTGGCCGAATCGGCTCTTTCCGCTCGCCCTGGCGCTTCTCTGTGTGTCCTGGGCAAGCGCCTCGGCGCGCGGGCTATGGCCGCTACTGGGCTCCGACTGGCCGCCCCCGGACAGCTCGCACTCGCCGCTGGAGGCTTGGACGGTCGGCAAAGGCATGCTCTGGGCCTTGCTGCTGGTACCGCTCCTGCGCCGGGTGCCGACGCGGCTGCTGGAGGAGGCGCGCGCGCTCTTCGTCCGGGGGGTGCTGCTGGGTCTCGCACTGGTCGCGCTCTCGGTGCTCTGGGAGCGACATGTATTCGTCGGGTTGACCGATTTCGAGAACGACTTCCGGGTCACCGGGACCTTCGCCAGCATGCATACGGGCGGGGCCTATATCGAGGCGTTTCTCGCTTTTGCCTTCCCCTTCCTGGCGGTCGCGGTCATCCGGGCGCGCACCTGGCCGGGGCGCGGCCTGGGGGTGCTGCTCGCGGCGGCGGTCGGATACTCCATGACGGTCACCTTCTCGCGCGGCGGCTGGGCCGGTCTGGCGGTGGGACTCTTGGCGGTGCTCGCCGGGACTCTGGGACAGCGGGGTGCGGGGCGGCGCGGGGCCTGGATCGCCGCCGCGGCGCTGGTGGGCGCGGTCGGGCTCGCGAGCGTGCCGGTGCTGACCGGCGGATTCGCCCAGGGGCGGCTGGCGCAGAGCCTCACGGATCTTAAGATCCGGGTCGCGCACTGGCAGCGCGCGCTCTCGCTGATGACCCCGGGTCCGCGCTCGGTGCTGACTGGCGAGGGGTTCGGTCAGTACCCGCTCGCCTATCTGATCCAGTCCGGACTCGACCCCGGACAGCGCCCGCCCGGCACCTACGCCATCATGAAGGAGGGCGCCAACCCCTTTCTGCGGCTGGGTGGCGGCGAGACGGTATTCCTGGACCAGCAGGTCGATATCGAGCCTGGCCGCACCTACCGGCTCTCGGCGCGGGTGCGCCGACCGGCAGGCGCCGGGACGCTCGAGATCCCGATCTGCGAAAAGGCGCTACTCTATTCGTTCAAGTGCGAGCGGGTGCGGCTCGCAGCGGACGGCATCGGGTCCGGGTGGCAGGACCTGTCTTCGGACTTTCAGTCCGGCCGGCTCGGTGCAGGCGGTCGTTGGCCGCATCCGCCGGTGAAGCTCGCACTGCCCAACGCCAGCGGGTTTGGGGCTCTGGACCTGGACGCGGTGAGCCTCAAGACCCAGGACGGACGGGAGCTGCTCGCTAACGGCGATTTTTCGGATGGCGCCCGCCATTGGCTGTTCGTGACCGATCAGGACCTGGCCTGGCATATCCATGAGCAGTGGGTGGAGCTGTATTTTGCGCAGGGGTTGCTCGGGGTGCTGGCCTTGGCGGTGCTGCTGACGGCAGCGGGGATGGCCCTGTGGAGTCCTTTCCGGGCAGGAGACCGGCTTTCCGTCGGGCTGTCGGCCGGGCTTCTCGGGGTACTGACGGTCGGCCTTCTGGGGAGTGTGCTGGACGCCGCGCCGCTTTCGATGCTCTTCTATCTGGCCCTGCTCTACCCTGCCGGAGCCCTGCCCGGCAAGCAGCGCGGATCTCGCCGCCCCGGCGGCAGCCGATCCAGCCAGGCCAGCCACACAGTGGAATCACGCCCTTTGCATCCCGGTGCCTCTGGGTTAGCATCGGGGCCGGATCAACCGAACAGGATCATTGACCGATGAAAAAGCGATTGCTCGCCAGACTGTCCGTTGCCTTGGCCCTGCCAGCAGCGTTCAACGCGACCGCAGTGGATTGCACAACCTCGCCCGCTTTGACCAACGCGGTGTCGTCGTTGCAGGGCATGCTGGTCACGGCAGCGTCCGCAACCAACTCGGATACCTGGCATGAGCAGCACCAAGGGTCAGGAGGCGGGACTTTGTGCGAGGAGGCGCTCGGGTCGGGTCATGCCGTCGATCCATCCACGGTGGTCGGCAGCTGGGGCGCGGGTACCGTCGCCTCCGACATCGGCTATACGTATAGTGGCGGAAGCAGTTTCAATTTCACATACCATGCCGACTCTGCCACGCCTGCGGCACCGTTCAATGTTGCAATCTGCAACGGCGCGACCTTGGTCGCGACAGGCACGGTCAGCGCAATCGTTAACACTTGCCCTTAGCGCACCGAGCGGCTGGTTGATCGGCCCAGCTCGGGTCTTGGGCCAGCGCGACAGCGGCGCAAACGCGCGCGGCTGCCGTCGTCGGATTGAAGCCCGTGCGAGTGCCGCTGGGTTAGACGAACCCCTTAAGGATCTCCTGGGTCTCCTCCCGGGAGATCCGCGGCCCCAGACAGGTGACCAGCTTGGCCGAGGCGGCGGAGGCCAGATCGCCAGCGCGCCGGTGTCCCCAGCCCTGGCTGAGTCCGTAGAGGAAGGCCCCGGCGAACATGTCCCCGGCGCCGACCGTATCTACGGCATCGACCGGGTTGCCGGCGATCTCGATCAGCGCAGCGCCGTCCCATACCAGCGCGCCCTTGGGCCCGCGCGTGATGGCAAGCTCCCGGCCGAGCGTCTTCAGATACTCCAGCGCATCGCTTAAGCGCTCGGTACCCGCCATCCCCATGGCCTCATGCTCGTTGGCAAAGATCAGGTCCACCCCGGGACCGATCATCTCCAGGAGCCCGTCCTTAAAAAACCGGACCATATTTGGGTCCGACAGCGAGATCGCCGTGCGCACCCCGGCGCCTTCCGCGATCTGCCGGGCATCGATCGATGCGGCGCGGGCGGCCGAAGAAGTCACCAGATAGCCCTCGGTGTAGAACCAGTCCGAATCCCGCAGCGCATCTTCCACCAGCTCTTTGCGCGACAGGTTGCCGCTGACGCCCAAGAAGGTGCACATGGTGCGATCGCTGTCCGGGGTCGAGAGGACCACGCAGCGGCCGGTGTGGCCCGGGTCCTTCTCGGTGTGGCGGTTGGTGTCCACCCCGCCCTCGACCAGATCCCGCATATAGAAATGTCCGAGCTCGTCGTCGGCCACCTTGCAGGAATAAAACCCCTTGCCGCCGAGCTGGCTCAAACCGATCACGGTGTTGGCCGCGGAACCCCCGGAGCCGCGCTGGTGCTGGCGGGAGGCCAGATGCAGCATGATCTCGAGCTGCTTGGACTCGTCCACCAGGGTCATCACGCCCTTCTCGATCCCAAGCGTCTCCAGGTCCTTGAAGTCCACCTCGTATTCCATATCCACCAGCGCATTGCCGATGCCATACACATGATACCGCGCCATCTGCCCTCCCGGGGTCTTAGGGTCGCAAAAGCGCTGTATTGTAGCGCGCGCGGGAGCGCCAGGGCGACCGCCCCTCGGAACCCTGGGTGCTGTTGGCAATCGATCCGCTATCGAGATTTTCGGTTTCATGGAAACTATCTGCCTGTTTCGGAGAAGAAACCTAGCCACTCGCAACTAGCAGCTCGCCACTAACGGGTATAACCTGTCTATGCGCCTGGGTACCGCAGCGAAACCGACCGGGAGGGGACATACTGTTCTCTAGTCGACATCCACTGACCACAGGCCGCAGCCCATGGGTCAATCTATCCAATATACTCAGTTCGTCGAATCGGATTTCGCCGCCTTTCGGGTGCGTCTGGAGCTTGAAACGGCGCTGCTCGCCGGTTGGTTCGCACAAGGGGCGCTGGAGCGCGCGGAGCCGACCGCGGGTTGCGAGTTGGAGACCTGGCTCGTGGGCCCGGACCTGGAGCCAGCCGCCCGGGCCGAGTCCCTGCTCCAGCGCATGGACGACCCCCAGGTGGTCCCGGAGCTGGCCGCCTTCATCGCCGAGATCAACGGCAACCCAGTCCCGCTGCGGGGCGACGTACTGTCGCGGCTGGCCGCCGGGCTCTCGGAGACCCTGACGCGCTGCCAGGTTGCCGCATCGGGGCTGGATGCCCGAATCGCCATGATCGGCATTCTGCCCACGGTTCGCCCCGCCCACTTGACGGCTGAGCTGATGACCCCGCGTCCCCGTTACCGGGCGCTCAACGAACGCATCATGGCCCTGCGCCACAAGCGACCGCTTCAGCTCGACATCCAGGGCCGCGACCGCCTGACCCTGGAGTGGCAGGACGTGATGCTGGAGGCCGCCGCAACCTCATTCCAGATCCACATCAAGGTAACGCCCGAGACCTCCGCGAGGGCCTATAACGCATCCAAGATGCTCAGCGGTCCGCTGGTGGCGATCGGCGCCAACTCGCCCTATCTCTTCGGGCGCGACCTGTGGGACGAGACCCGGGTGCCGCTTTTCGAGCAGGCGGTGTCGGTGGGCGGACCAGTCCTTCAGGAGCGGGTCAGCTTCGGCTTCCGCTACGCCCGGGAGTCCATCCTGGAGACCTTCCAGGCCAACGTGGCCCGCTACCCGGTGCTGATTCCACAGCTCATGGACGAGCCGATCGAAAACCTGGCCCACCTGCGCCTGCACAACGGGACCGTCTGGCGCTGGAACCGCCCCCTGATCGGGTTCGAC
The DNA here is from genome assembly GCA_963780725.1 of uncultured Gammaproteobacteria bacterium. Lineage (GTDB taxonomy): Bacteria > Pseudomonadota > Gammaproteobacteria > Chromatiales > Chromatiaceae > Thiodictyon. Next base: position 339,982 of record CAWACV010000001.1, on the reverse strand, counting down.
GCCCCGGGCCGGCCGCACCTGCGCATCGAGCATCGTGTGCTACCCGCCGGACCCACACTGTCCGATGCCATCGCGAACGCCGCACTCTATTGCGGCGCGGTCGCCGACCTGATCGCGGACCCGCAGCCCCTGGAGCAGCGGCTCCCCTTCCCGGACGCCTTCGCAGGCTTCTATGCCTGTGCCCGGGAGGGGCTGGCTGCGCGTATTCCCTGGCTGGACGGTCAGGTCCGGCCGGTCGCCGAGATCCTGGGCCAGGACCTCCTGCCCCGCGCCCGGCGCGGTCTGGCCGCGCTCGGCACCGACCGGGGGGAGATCGCCTACTGGCTGGGGATACTCGAGGCGCGGCTGGCCCGGGGCAGGAACGGTGCCAGTTGGCAACGGGCCTGGGTGGGGCGCCACGGGGCGGACATGAAGGGCCTCGTGGCGGCCTATCTGGAACGGCAGGAGTCAGGCCGGCCGGTGCACGAGTGGGACCTGGGGTGAGACAAGCGCTGTCAGCCGTCAGCCGCGCGCCGCCAACCGGTCGGTCGGCCAGGGCGTACGCACGCGGGCGCCGTTACGATTCGGCCCTGCACGTCTTCTAGTCTGCCGCCGATCGCCTTCCATGCTTCAAGCGCTCGATGATCTGCCCCAGGGACTGCTCGCGACCGACAGCCGGGGCCTCGCGGCCCTCCTCGGCGCACCCACCCTGATCCACCTGCCGGGACTGCGCGAGCCCGCGCTCTTCGTCTCCGTGCTGATGCACGGCAACGAGCCGGGGGGTTGGGATGCGGTGCGCGGCCTGCTTGCAGAGCGCATCGCCCACTTCGGGGAGCCGCGCCTGCCGCGGGCCTTGAGCCTCTTCATCGGCAACGTGTCGGCGGCCGAGCAGGGGGTGCGCCATCTGCCCGGCCAGCCGGACTACAACCGGGTGTGGCCGGGCGGGGAGCTGCCGCACTCGCCCGAGCACGGGCTCATGGCAACCCTGGTGGAGACGATGCACCGGCGCGGGGTTTTCGCCAGCGTCGACCTGCACAACAACACCGGCTCCAACCCCCACTATGCCTGTGTCAACCGGCTGGACCACCGTTTCCTGCATCTGGCGACCCTGTTCGGGCGCATCGTGGTCTATTTCACTCGCCCCACCGGGGTGCAGTCCATGGCCATGGCCGAGCTCTGTCCGGCGGTCACCCTAGAGTGCGGCAAGGCGGGAGAGACCCTGGGGGTGCTCCATGCCCGTGCCATGATCGATGCCGCATTGCGCATGGCCGCGCTCCCCGACCACCCGGTGGCCCCCCAGGACATCGACCTGTTCCACACCGTCGCCCAGATCAAGGTCCCGCCCGACCTGAGCCTCGCCTTCCCGCCCGAATCCGCGGACCTGGTGCTTGACCCGGAGATCGAGCGGCTCAACTTCCGAGAGCTGCCCCCGGGGACGCCCTTCGCGCGGGTCGCCCGGCATCTGGGGATCGGGCTCCAGGTCCTGGACGAGCAGGGCTGGGAGGTCGGCGAGCGGTTCTTCCACGTGGAGCGCGGAGAGGTGCGGCTAGACCGCCCACTGATGCCCTCCATGCTCACCCGCAATCTGGATGTGATCCGACAGGACTGCCTGGGCTATCTGATGGAGCGCTACAACGACCATCTGCCCCGGCGGGATTGATCGGGGGCACCGCAAACCGCTCGGCTGGGCCTGGGTCTGCCCGGACCCCGGCCCAGGATATGGCTCAGGTCGCGGCCGGGGCGACCGCCACTCCTGGCGCCCCCTGGATCCAGTGGCGGATCTGATACCAGACGCGCCCCAGGTGCTCGTGAACGGCGTAATAGCTCGATGCGAATGCCGCAGCCGAGGGCATCCAGTCCCCAAGGTCGCCCTCGCCCTCCCCCAGCCGGTGGCCGACGAATCCGGTGGGGGCTGGCGTGACGGCCAGTCCCGCACGCTGGCAGGCATCCACCGCGCGCGGCAGGTGCCAGGCGCTGGTCACCAGGAGCACGTGCGAGATGCCCTCCCGCTCCAGCAGTGCCTTGGAGAAGGCGACGTTCTCCCAGGTATCCCGGCTCTGGGACTCGACACCCGCCACCGGCACGCCCAGCTCTTCCTTAAGGACCTTCGCCATCAGCACCCCCACCGGCGGCGGCTCCTCACCCGGCAAGATGCCCCCGCTCACATAGAGCGGGAGCCCGGTCGCGCGTTGTAGAAAGGCCCCGTAGCGGAGACGCTCCATGCTGAAGCCATCTACCGTATCGCCCCCGTACTCCGGTGCACCGCTATGGCGACCGGACCCCAGCACCAGGATCGCCCGAGCCTTCGGAGGAAAGGGTCCGCTCGCGGCCAGGGCCGGATAGGGTTCCAGGGGCTCCATCAGAAGCGTGGCGACCGCCGGCATACACATCAATGCAAAAACGGCAGTGGCGACGAAGAGCAAGATCCGCCCGAGCACCCCGCGCACCAACAGAAAGGCGCACGCCAGCATCAGGATCAGTATCCCGGGCGGAATCAGCAGGCTCTTCGCGATGGCATAGGCCGTCATGGCAGGAAGTCTCCAGCGAGGTTAAAGCAGAACGATCGGCCGCGGAGCACGCGCAATCGTTGCATAGGACGCGAGGCCGGTCCCTGCCTAACCGCGTTTCGATATTCAAGGTCTTGCGATCGGCGGCCTTGAGACCGTAACTCCGGTCGCAGATCCTCGCGGACCGGTCGCGGCCGGGGGGCCGCTCCTACGAGCGCAGCGGACCGGTCGCGGCCGGGGGGCCGCTCCTACGGGCGCAGGGGCGCCCCCGGCCGCGACGAATGTCATCCGCAGGGTGGCCGCAATCGCGCTCAAGGCCCGATCGGCAGCACCTTGATCGAGTCTTCGGAGCGCTCCGCGGTTAAATGGCGGAATCGGCGATGACCGCACGGGCTGCTCGCCCCCCGGGCCTCAAGCGCCAACCACGCCCTGTGCCTGGATGTCCGCGTGATAGGAGGACCGGACCATGGCCCCGCTCGCCACATTGGAAAAACCCATGGCCGCCCCCGCCCGACGCAGTGCGTCGAATTCGTCCGGGGTCCAGTAGCGGCGCACCGGCAGGTGCTCCCGGCTGGGTTGCAGGTACTGACCCAGGGTCAGCATCTCGCAGCCGTGGGCGCGCAGATCTGCCATGGTCGCGAGCACCTCCTCGCATGCCTCGCCCAGACCCAGCATGAGCCCCGACTTGGTAGGAACCCCCGGGTGTGCGGCCTTGAAGTCCGCCAGCAGCCGCAGGGACCCCGCATAGTCGGCACCCGGGCGGACCTGTGCATAGAGCCGCGGCACCGTCTCCAGGTTGTGATTGAAGACATCGGGCAGCGCATCCCCGGCGAATTGGGCCAGTGCCACCGACTCCCGGCCGCGGAAGTCGGGCACCCAGGACCTCCAGCCGGGTCCCTGGGCAGCGCGCACGCACCGCGCGCAGACATGCGGCGAACTGGCCGGCCCCGCCGTCGCGCAGGTCGTCCCGATCCACCGAGGTGATCACCGCGTAGCGCAGACCAAGTGCCGCGATGCTCGCGGCCAGGTGCTCGGGCTCGGCCTGGTCCGGCGGCTGCGGGCGCCCGTGGGCCACGTCGCAGAAGGGGCAGCGGCGGGTGCACAGATCGCCCAGAATCATAAAGGTTGCTGTGCCGTGGTTGAAGCACTCCCCCAGGTTCGGGCAATTGGCCTCCTCGCACACCGTGGCCAGATGGGACTCCCGCAGGATGCGCCGGATACGCGCCACCTCCGGACCCACCGGTGCACGGGCACGGATCCATGCGGGCTTGCGCAGAGGCGCCTGCGCCGGCTCCACCTTGACCGGGATACGCGAGACCTTGTCGGCGCCCCGTTGGTGGCTCTCCGGAGTGGCGCGCGAAGGGGGAGCGAGTGGGTTAGAGTCGGTCATGGGCGGGGTCCGGCGGCTGGGGGATGGCCCTCAGGACATGGGGGCAGAGGGCGGAAGTCTAACACTCGACTGGGGCCGTATCGTCGGGCTGAGTCCCGAGCGATGCGGTTCGCTGCGCTCACCGCATCGTTGCCTCCGCCTGGCGCATTACTCTCTGCTTTTCAGTAGGATGGGTAGAGCGCAGCGAAACCCATCCTCTCGCTCTCGGCTTTTCAGTAGGATGAGTAGAGCGCAGCGAAACCCATCCTCTCGCCGCTGCGGGAAGCCGAGCGCCTGGGCCTACGCTCGGATTCGCCACCAGTGTCCGTTCCTCAGCGCACCCTCAGGGTTCTGTGGCCCGAACGACGATCAAGGCGCTGTCTCACGATCCGCTGCCCACGCGTCAGCCGCCGATCGCCGCCCGCGGAAAACGCCGCTCCTCCGGATAGGGAAAGATATCCTCCAACTGTCCCGCGCGGATGGCCGCCTGACGGGCGCGCCACCAGGCCGGGTCCAGCAGGTCCCGGTGCAGCTCCATGAAATTGCGGCGGATGCGCGGATCGGTCAGCAAAAAGGTGGCAAACTCTTCCGGAAAGACGTCATTGGGACCCGCCGAATACCAGGGCTCGGCGGACATCTCCATCTCCGGATAGGGGGCCTCGGGGATCTCCCGGAAGTTGCATTCGGTGAGATAGCAGAGCTCGTCGTAGTCGTAGAAGACTACCCGACCCTGGCGGGTGACTCCGAAGTTCTTGAAGAGGAAGTCCCCGGGGAAGATGTTGGCCCGCGCGAGCTGCTTGATGGCATCGCCGTACTCGCGCACCGCATGGCGGATATCGTCGTCGTCGGCCGTGTGCAGATAGAGGTTCAGAGGCGACATGCGCCGCTCGATATAGAGGTGCTTGACGACGAGCTGGTCGCCGTCGATCTCGATGCTCCCGGCGCATTCGCGCTGCAGCAGCTCCAGCAGCTCCGGGGAAAAGCGCAGGAGCGGGAAAGCGACGTGGGAATACTCCCAGGAGTCCGCCATGCGCCCCACCCGGTCGTGCATCTTGACCAGCAGATATTTCTCCTTGACGGTCGCCCTGGTCATTTCCTTGGGCGGCGGAAAGCGGTCTTTAATAAGCTTGAACACATACGGAAAGGACGGCAGGGTGAACACGCACATGACCATGCCGCGGATGCCCGGGGCGATCAGGAAATCGTCCGCCGAGTAGCGCAGATGCTTTAAGAACTCGCGATAGAACTCGGCCTTGCCGAACTTGTGGAAACCGAGTGCGGTATAGAGCTCGGCCTTTCCCCGGCGCGGCATCAGCGGACGCAGGAAGTCCACCACCGCCGCCGGCACCGAGGTGTCGGTCATGAAATAGGCGCGGGACGCGCTGAAGATGTCCGAGATCTCGTCCTGTCCATAGAGCATTGCGTCCACGTAGAGCCCACCCTGCTCATCGTTCAGGATGGGGATGACGAATGGGATCTGGTCCGCCCCGTTGATCGCCTTGCCGATCACATAGGCTGCCTTATTGCGATAGAAGGGGGCGGTGAGCACTGCGAGCTGGAAGTTCTGGGCAAGCGCCCTGTTGGCCGGAAAGCGCTGGCGCACCGCGTGCATCAGGTTACGGATGTCCCGGCGGCGGTCGCGAAACGGGACATTGAAGCGCAAGCCATCCAGGATCGCGCAGATGATGCGGGCAAAACCGTCGCGGTCCGGGTAGTAGGGCTTAAAGGTCGGGATCTCCGCCTCCAGGTGCTCGGTGGAGATCAGCGGCCAGACGAAGATGTTGTCGGTGTTGTAATAACGGCGGTCGAACAGCCGGCAGAAGACCGAGTTGTAGTAAGTCTCGGCCAGCTCGGGCTGGCGGTGCTGAGGCAGCAGGCGCAGATACTCCACCTTGACCCGTCGCCACAGACGCTCGTCGCGATCGAGCGCCACGAGCTCCCGACGCAGCAGGGCCACGGTCTCCTGCACCCGCCGGTCATAAAAATCGATGCGCTCGCGCGCCGCATTTTGGACCGCTCGCCAATCCGCCTGCTCGAAGCGCTCTTTGGCCCCGGCGGTGACGTGTCGGAACAGACGGAAGTGCTGCTCGAAACCGTCGAGGATCGCCCCCGCGATCTGTTTTGCTTCGGTCCAGGCCATGGTTGCGCGTGTCCTTAAGCTCAGGCGACCGGGGAAAGCCGGCGCTCGGCCACCAGGATGCCGTCGCCGTCTGCATAGATCCAGTCCCCGGGAACGAAGCGCACCCCGGCGAAGGTCACGGGGCAATCCCGCTGGCCCTCCCCGCGCCGCTGACTCTTGCGCGGATTGGGGGCAAGCGCCTTGATCCCCAGCTCCATGGCGGCCAAGGCATGGGAGTCGCGCACGCAACCCCACATGACTATCCCTGCCCAGCCGTTGGTCACGGCGCTCCCGGCGATCAGATCGCCGAGCATGGCGCAGCGCAGGGAGCCGCCAGCGTCCACGATTAGCACCCGCCCGGCCCCGGGCTCGGCCAGAATCTCTTTAACTTTGGTGTTGTCCTCGAAGCACTTGACTGTGACCGCCTGGCCCCAGAAGGCGGTGCGCCCACCGAAGTCGCGGAAGATCGGGTCGCAGACCCGAAGCTCGGTCTCGAAACGGTCGTAGAGGTCGGCGGTGGTGTATTCCATGGGTGTCTACCGGGATTGCGGGCAATGCAGGGGCCCGCACGCAGAGAACACCTACTTGCGGGGACAACGACAAATCAAGCTGATTCTTTGGCAAATTTTAGATCTGGAACAATGAAAGCCCCAAATCTTGAGTATTTGACGCCTGGATTTCGAGGACCAGGCACAACCCGATGCCGCATCTGCTTCCGCAGTCCATGAAGCCCGAGGATGAAGCGGTCGCGCGGCTGGACTATTGGCGCACGGTTCTGGTGCGACTTTCCGGACAGGACACCCGAATTTGTGCGCGGCGGACCGGGAGCAGGCTCCGCACGAACGCGGAAAACAGGAATGAACCGCTTGAAAGGCTGGACTGAATCGTCCCCTGCCAAGACTTGGCACGTGCAGTGCTTATTAAAGGGCAAGAGATCGTTTTTGACTCTGCTTCCGGTCTCTGACCTCCTCAGTGGTGATTCGCCCCGCATCAGCGGGGTTTTTTTTGCCCCCCGAACGGCGAGTCGCAGGCGGACGATTCCCTTTTCTCTGCGTCCGCGAGCCTCGACGCGAGACAATACGAGAAATCCCCCGCGCAGGCGCGATGGCGCACGAGCGTCTACCCTAGCCGCGGTGGCGCTCTCCCGGCTATCGCCCGGCCCAAGCCCGCGAGTCAGTGCCCGGACAGTCGCACCCTCAATTGCGGTTGCCGCGAAACATGTCCATGGGGTTCGGCATCCTGCTCATCGGGTTGTACCCGCGACTGTCACGGTCCGGATTGCGCCCTCGCGGCCCCCCCGCCGGATCCGCGCCGTAAGGACCTTGGCCAGTGCCCGGTCCGTATCCGGACCCGTCTTGCCACGGGCCCGCCCCCCCGTTAGCGGGGCCAGAGCCGGGACCGAAGGCATTCGGGGCACCGAGGGCATCGTAGCCATACCCGGGCGCGCCCTGCCCACCCGCACGCGGATCGGCGCCTCCGCTGTAGCCGGGGCCATAGCCGGGGGTTCCATAGCCGCCGGGTTGGCCGAAGCTACCCGGTGCGCCGCCATAGGGCGAAAGGGTGCCACCTTGGGGATAGCCGGTTTGGGGATAACCGCTTGGGGCGCCGTAGCCTTGCGGAGGCACGGCACCCTGACCCGGATAGCCGGACGACTGAGGCAGATTGGGAGAACCGCCGTAGGCGGGTCCCGAGTAGCCCGGGACCTGATATCCGGGGGCGCTGGCGGCAGGCTGACCGTAAGCCGGCCCGGAATATCCCGGGACCTCGTAACCGCCGGGGCCGGCAGCCAGGGCCGCCGAGGCACCACCGCAGACCACGAGGACAGGCAGGAGACGGAAGCAGACAGGAATGGGATAAGCGAACATCGTCTTCAGGTTCTCCTAGTCGTTGTTGCGTGACCGCCTGCACCGAGTGCGGGAGCCGGCGATGCCCAAATGCAATCCCGGTAATCCCGGTACCCGCGGCGGATCGGGCTCCGGGGCACCCCGCCTGGGTCTGGTTAAACCTGCGGCCCAAGCCGTGCGGCCACCCGGGCCAGGTCCTGTGCGGTGTCGACCCCCTGACCCGGGGGCTCGGCGGCAATGCCAACCAGGATACGCTCGCCGTGCCACAGCACCCGGAGCTGCTCCAGGGACTCCGCAAGCTCCAGCGGGGACGACTCCCAGGCAACATAGCGCTTGAGAAAACCGGCCCGGAAGGCATAGAGCCCGATATGGCGCAGGAAAACGAAAGACTTGGGAAGCACCCCGCGTTTGCCCATGAATTCGTCCCGGTGCCAGGGCAGCGGTGCGCGCGAAAAATACAGTGCAAAACGGGCGGAGTCGGTAACTACTTTGACGACATGGGGGTCGAACAGCGTTTCCCCATCGGCAATGGGATAGGCCAGGGTGGCCATGCCCACGCCCCCATGCGCCACCAGGTCGGCGGCCACCTGATCGATCAAGGCGGGCGGCATGCAGGGCTCGTCCCCCTGGAGGTTGACCACCACCGCGTCGTCCGGCCAGCCGCGCCGCCCGATCACCTCGGCGACCCGATCCGAGCCGCTCTTGTGATCCGACCCAGTCAGCACGGCCTCCGCCCCGAACGAGGCGCACACGTCTACGATCCGAGGATCGTCTGTGGCCACCAGCACCTCCTGCGCGCGACTCTCCCGGGCACGCTCCACCACATGTTGGATCATGGGCTTGCCCGCCAGGTCCAGGAGCGGCTTGCCGGGCAGCCGGCTGGACCCGTGGCGGGCCGGTATGACGACCTTGAAGCCGGGCGCAGCATCGGGGTCGGTGCCGGGCTCGGTCCCGAACCCAGGCCGCGGGCACGGCGCCTGACTGTCGACTTTCACAGGCTTGGTCACCGCCGCGGCACCTCCTCGTCCGGTGCCAGGGTACGCGCCTCGTCCTCGAGCATCACCGGGATATCGTCGCGCACTGGGTAGGCGAGCCGGTCGCCGCGGCAAATCAGCTCCTCGGCGGACTTGTCGTAGTACAGCGGTCCCTTGCAAAGGGGGCACACCAGGATATCCAGCAGTTTGTTGTCCACGGATCGGACTCCTCGGAACGGAAGGTTAGGATGGGTCAGCGGGTCGGCCAGGGGCCGGCCCGAGCCGTGCAAAGACTGCCTCGACGAAGGCCGGGTCCGGGGCCGCCTCCACCGGGCAGCACCAGTGATCGGCGCGGCCAAAGGTAGCGCACTTGACCGCGTCTTTCTCGGTCATCAGAACCGGCCCTGGGGGCCAGGAGGCCAGGTCTGCCGCAGTGTACCGATAGTGATCCGGATAGGGTCGCTCGTCCACACGCATCCCCCGGGCACGCAGCATCGCGAAGAAGCGCCCGGGGTTGCCGATCCCGGCCACTGCGGTGACCCGCCGGTCGCGAAAGGCGTCGAGCGGGAGACGCCGGCCCGGGTCGCGCAAACTCGCCGCCTTGCCGGGGACCAGCCCGAAGCGGTGTCCGGGGCCGCCCCCATCCTTGCGGATGACCAGGTCCACGGACTTAAGACGCGCCGCAGGCTCCCGCAGTGGCCCGGCCGGCAGACAGCGGCCATTGCCAAGGCCCCGCTCCCCGTCGACGGCCGCAATCTCCAGGTCCCGGGCCAGCCGGTAATGCTGGAGACCGTCGTCGCATAAGAGCAGATCGCAGCCGAAGCGGCCGATGGCAAGCTCACCGTCGGCTACCCGGTCCGGACCCGCCACCACCGGGCAAACGCCGCGCCGGGCGAGCAGTACCGGCTCGTCCCCCAAGAGCCCCGGGTCCGAGTCAGCCTCGACCGCCTGTGGCCAGTCCCGCCCTCGGCCGCCGTAGCCGCGGGCAAGTATCCCAGGATGCCAGCCCCGCGCCTTCGCCGACTCCGCGAGCTTGAGCACCAGCGGTGTCTTGCCGGTTCCGCCCACGGTGAGATTCCCCACCACCACCACCGGCACCTTGAGCCGGCAGACCGGGAAGATCCCGCTACGATAGGCGAGCCGGCGCAACCGAATCGCCGTGCAGTAGAGCCAGGCCAAGGGCAGCAAGGCCGCGGACAGGGGGTGGCGACCATACCAAATCGGGGTGGGATCCATGCTCAAACCGAGGTCGGCGACCCCGGCGCTGTCCCATCGTGGAACTGGAGCCGGTGCAGCCGGGCGTAATAGCCGCCCAGGGTCAGCAGATCCGCGTGGCGGCCCTGCTCTACGATCTGCCCGCCCTGAAGGACCACGATGCGATCGGCGTTTTCGATCGTAGAGAGCCGGTGTGCGATGACCAGCGTGGTGCGCCTGACCATCAGCTCGGCAAGGGCCGCCTGGATGTGGCGCTCGGCCTCCGTGTCGAGGGCGGAAGTCGCCTCGTCCAGGATCAGGATGGGCGCATCCTTGAGCATAGCCCGTGCGATGGCGAGACGCTGCCTCTGGCCACCGGAGAGCAGCACCCCGCGATCGCCGATGCGGGTCTCGAATCCTTGCGGAAGCTCGCGGATAAACTCCAGCGCATGGGCCGCTTCCGCCACCCGCTCCAACTCCTTCAGCGGCGGCACCGAGTCCCGGCCGTAGGCAATATTCTTGGCCACGCTTTCGTTGAATAGCACCACGTCCTGGCTCACCAGCGAGATCTGCTCACGCAGGCTCTTGAGGGTCAGCTCGCCGATCGGGATGCCGTCGATCCGGATCTCCCCCGCTGTGGCGTCGTAGAAGCGCGGCAGCAGACTCGCCACCGTGGTCTTGCCGCTGCCGGAGCGGCCCACCAGGGCAACCTTCTCGCCCGGGGCCAGATTAAGATTTAGGTCGCGGATGGCCGGGGCCTTGTCCTCGGAATACCGATGGGTAACCCCCAGGTATTCGATCCGGCCCTCGGCCCGGCTCAGGGTGCGGGTGCCGGAGTCGCGCTCCGGCTCCGAGTCCATGAGCTCGAACACGCTCTCTGCAGCGATGATTCCCCGTTGCAGGTGCGAGTTCACACCAGTGAGACGTTTCACCGGCGGCATCAAGAGCCCCATCGCGACCACGAACGACATAAAGGTCCCGACCGAAATATCGGCTCGCAGCCCCTGCATGGTCGAGAGATAGACGATCAGCGCGATGGCGAGCGCCGAGATCAATTGCACCAGGGGCACGCTGGCGGCCTCGGTGGCGATCATCTTCATCTGGAGCGAGCGCGTCTTCTCGTTGATGAAGCGGAAATGGGCGGCCTCCTGGGCCTGCCCCCCGAAGGCCTTGACCACCCGGTGGCCGTCGGTCGCCTCCTGCACCACATGGGTGAGCTCCCCCACCCGGTCCTGGATGCGCCGACTATATCGGCGGAAGCGCTTGGTGGCATATTTCACCGCCCCCGCCATTACTGGGCCGATCACGAGAAAGATCGCAGACAGGGTGGCGTTGATATAGAGCATGTAGCCCATGAGCCCGATCACCGTGGCCCCGTCCCGCACCAGAGTGGTGACCGCGGAGGTCGCCGCGCTCGCCACTTGCTCGACGTTATAGGTGAGCTTGGCCAGTATATGACCCGAGCCGTGGTTGTCGTAATAGCAGGTGGGGGCGCGCAGCAGATGCTCGAACATCGCCTGGCGCAGGTCCGCCACCACCCGCCGACCCACCCAGCTCAGGAAATAGTCGTTGATAAAGCCGGCAACCCCGCGGATCAGGAAGATCGCAATGAGGAAGAGTGGCATCGAGCGCACCACCGACTCGTCCTTGTCCACGAAGCTCCCGTCGATCAAAGGCTGCATCATGGCCGCGAAGAATGGCTCGGTGGAGGCATAGACCAGCATCCCGACGATCGACACTGCGAACATGCGCCAATAGGGCTTGGCATAACCGAGCAGACGCCCGTAGATGGCACGGGCGGCGGGTGCGGGGACGACTGAATCGGGGGTCACGGGCGGGCGTTCGGCTCGGAAGCGGTTTCGGAGGCGGATTCGGATCGGCGCGGGATCGGGATTCTCTGCCGATCCACTGGGCTGTCAGCCGGGATTGCCGGGGGCGCGGGACGCTCTGGACTGGCGCCAGGGGCACCGGTGGCTGGATCGGTCCCAGCGCCTCCGACGGCCTCCGGGGTCTCGCTCCCCGCCCGAGTAGCGCCGAATGCGATGCGAGTGAGCCCCAGCTCCGCGGCGGCGTCCATGGCGGTCATCACCGCCTGGTGTGGGGTCTGGGCGTCCGCCTGGATCAGCACCGGGAGCGGATTGCGCCCGCCCAGCGCACCGTTGAGCGCACGTACGAGGGTGCGGGGATCCCGATCCACCACTGCCTGCTCGTCTACAAAAAAGGCCCCCGACCGATCGATCTGGACCAGGATGCGTTCCGGCTCCTTGGTCGGCACGTCCTCCCCCTGTGCCTGGGGGAGCTGTACGCGCAGGCGCGACTCGTCCTTGAAGGTCGTCGAGACCATGAAGAAGATCAGGAGCAGAAAGACCACGTCCAGGAGCGGCGTGAGATTGATATCCGGCGGGATCGGGCGATAGGGCCGCAGGTTCATCTGGACTCCTCGCGCTCCTCGCGCTCGCCCTTCATCACCTCCACCAGCCGCAGTGCCTGCTCCTCCATCGCGATGGCGATCTGGTTCACCCGGCTCTCGAAGAAACGATGGAACAGGAGCGTCGGGATCGCCACGGAGAGCCCGCCAGCGGTAGTCAGGAGTGCCGTGGAGATGCCCCCGGCCAGGACCCCGGCATTGCCGGTTCCCGCGTTCATGATAACGGAAAAGATATCGATCATACCGAACACCGTGCCTAGGAGCCCGAGCAGGGGGGCCACAGACGCGATGGTGCCCAGGGTATTCAAATGCCGACCCAGCTCCGCCACGACATGGCGCCCGGCATCGCCGATCGCCTCCTTCATCACCTCTCGGGAATGATTGCGGTTCACGAGTCCGGCGGCCAGCATCCGCCCCAGGGGCGAGCCTTCCCGGATGGCCTCGATGCGCTCGTCGGTGAGCTGACCCTGGCGCTGGAGCTGCCAGATACGGGTCACCAGGTTGTCCGGCATGATGCGTTGGCGCCTTAGCAGCCAGGCGCGCTCCAGGACAATGGCGAAGGCAATCACGGAACAGGCGGCGATCGGCCACATCAGCCAACCGCCCGCTTGCATGATTTCTAGCAAGGGGGGGTCCTCGGGGTTTGGACGCCTGCCGCGGGCGCCCGTCGCAGACTCCTGCCGCCCGGCCGCACCCGGGCACGCACCGCCCCATCATACTCGAAACCCGGGCACGCGCCGACCTCCTGGGGCTCGCGCACGGTACCCAAGCATGAGGTGCCCAAGCCAACCCGACCCAACCACGGCCGCCGCGGCAGCTCAGCCAGGCTTGTTTGCGTCCTCGCGAGGCCCGCTACGGCGCGTGCGCCCCGGCCGCCTCTATGCACCCCGGGGTAAACTGCTCGAGCCGCCTCGCAAGGCGGCCCGCGACCCGTTTCGACACCCATGTTCTCCACGCGCGGGCACCGCGCGGGGGACCCAAGGAGACCACCCTATGAGCATCGAAGTCGGCGGCCTGCTCGGGCTGATCCATCTGGTCCTGATCGTCTACGCCATAGTCAAGATTGTACAGAGCCGGGCCGGCACGGGCTCCAAGGTCGTCTGGATCGTGGTCATCCTGCTGTTGCCGGTACTCGGCCTGATCCTGTGGTTCCTGTTCGGACCCGGGGACTGACCGATCCGCCGGAGCAGCCTTACCGAGCTTCGGCGGATCGTTCTATCCCGACGGCGACGGGCGCGCAACGCTGTGGCGGATCGCAGATCGGCGCGCTCAGGTTGGCCGGCACGCCCGCACTGCGCTAGCGGCTGGCGGGGCTGCGTCCCACGGCGAGCGCTGCCAGAAAGCCCAGGCAGCCCATCGTCATCAGGGCGATCCCGCCGAGCATGAGGGTACCTGACGCGTAGCCGCCGAGCCAGAAGAGCCCCGCAAGCCGCGCACCTGCCGCAACCAACGTTAGCAGGACGCCAAGGGCACCCGCCAGCCACCCGACCGCCATAAAGATACGTTCCATCTGTCCCTCCGAGATGTCATGAAAAAGGGCGAACCCGTCCCCGCGGGATCGTCCGACACGCTGTGGGACGACCCCCGGCACCGCCATTGTCGTTGCCGGGGCAGGGTTTGCAAGCGGGCTCGGAAGGCTTGATCCCAGAAAGGGCAGTCTTGCCGCAAACGAGCGCAAGAGAACGCCGAATCGCTACTGGCAGGTCTATGCGGCGGTCGCGACCGGCTCCGGCAGGGACGGGTCTGCATCCAGCTTGAGCGCGATCGCGCAGACCAGAGGCATCAGGAAGGCCCATCCCACTGCGAGTGCGGCGAAGGCCGCGACGGGATCGGGAAAGCTCACACCGCCGAGCCGCATGCCAGCGTAGTAGGCGAGCGGGCCGCCGACCGCGCCGAACAGCATCGCGAGCCAGGGTCGGCCGATCAGCCAGCGCAGGGAGACGTGCAGGGTGGTGGCGAGCCCGGCCCACAGCGCAATGATCCAGACCGGCGCGAGCCATGGCAGGATCATGCCGGACGGGAAGACCAGCAGACCGAGACGGACCAGGAGTCCGTCCCACAGTGCCCCGATGGTGCAAACCGTCAGGATGAGTACGACCTCCCGACCCGGCACAGGGCTCAGTGCCAGATGGATGGCCACCGCGACGGCAGTGACCGCAACGCCTAACCAGGGGATGCCTTGGGCGCCGCCGAGGACGCAAGCGAACCATGCGACCTGGAAGGCAACGAAATTGACCAGTAAACGGGGCACAGGACCTCCGGTCGGGGGTGGACGCGATACTGGGCGAGAGCTGATGTCGGATTGCCGGGAATGCAACCTGGCTCAGTCCCCGGCGTCCATCACGGTCTCGGCCCAATCGCTTAAGTCTTCCAATATCCGAAGCTTGGCAGAATCGTCGGCATGAGTCTGCGCGAGGGCGGCAATGCGCTCTTCGTATTGGTCAAGCTGGATGCTACCGCCGCCATCGCGCTCGGTGAGCCGTGCAAAACGCCAGGCGTCCCAGTCTTCGCGCTCATCGGGGGTCAGGGTCTCGGGCCAGTTGCGGGCCCGGTAGCGGAAAATCATCCGAGGCAGGCGGGGGTCGGCGAGGCTGGAGCGCTCCTGGGCCAGGTCCTGCGGCGACTGCCGGCGCAGGCGCTCGAGCGTACGGCGGTCGCCGTCGCAGATGAATCCACCCGTATATAGCATCAGATCCGGGTCGGTTTCCGCCGGGCGCCCGGCGGTGCTATCGGGTGCCTGGTGGACGGCCAGGACCCGCTCCCGGATGGCGACGGCGCGCTCCTTGACGAACCGCGCCCGCAGGGCTACCTGGGCCGGGTCGATGGACCAGCGCACGGCCGCCTCCGGGGTTAGGGTCTTCATAGGGGCCAGGACCGGGGCGTGGTTGACCTTGACGGTCTTCAAGGGGACCCGTTCCGTGCCAGTCGGCAGGTCGGCCGCCGCGGTAAAGACCCGGGCGCGCAGCTCGTCCGCCGACAGGTCCAGGATCTGCGCGGGATCCGCCCTCAAGTCCAGGCAGACGATTGCGTTGCCGTTAGTGGGGTGCTCGGCGACCGGGACGATAGGGGCGATGCAACCCAGGGCAGCCGGGAAGCGCGCCGAGCTGTGGATCACGGGCTCGCCCTTGGTCAGCAGCGCCCGGACTTGCTTCTTGTCCCGCAGCGTTAACGCGTAGTCGAAGAGCCGCGGCTGGGCCTTGCGAAAGAGCCGGGCAAGCGCGATGGTGGCGCGCACGTCCTCTAACGCATCGTGGGCATCGGCATGCGCAATGCCGTTGGCCGCGGTAAGCGCTTCAAGCCTGAAAGTGGCTGTGCCGTCCTCCCTGGTGGGCCAGTTGAGACCGTCCGGCCGGAGCGCAAAGGCCAGGCGCAGGGTGTCGATGAGGTCCCAGCGTGAGTTGCCACCTTGCCATTCCCGGGCATAGGGGTCTATCAGGTTCCGATAGAAGAGCTGCCGAGTGACCTCGTCGTCGAAACGGATACTGTTGAAGCCGACCCCGCAGGTCTCCGGGACCATCAGCTCCCGCTCGATCACACCGGCAAACTCGGCCTCGATTAATCCTTTCTCGAGCGCAATCCGGGGCGTGATGCCGGTAATCAGACAGGCATCCGGCTGCGGCAGCAGATCCAAAGCCGGCCGACAGAAGAGCACCAAGGGCGAGCCGATCTCGTTCAGCTCAAGATCGGTGCGCACCCCGGCAAACTGGCACGCCCGATCTCGGCGGGCATCGGCCCCCCAAGTCTCGTAATCGTGCCAATAAAAGCTCCCGGGCAAGGATTGCAATACCGGGCGCAGCAATAAAAGACAAATCGGGACCGCCCCCAAGGGCGGTCCCGATCGTTAGATCTTTTCTTTGATGCGGGCGGCCTTGCCGGTCAGCCCACGCAGATAATAAAGCTTGGCCCGACGCACGTCGCCGCGGCGCTTGACCTGGATCTCCGCGACCGCAGGGCTGTAGGTCTGGAAGACCCGCTCGACGCCCTCCCCGTGGGAGATCTTGCGCACCGTAAAGGCGGAGTTAAGCCCGCGGTTACGCTTGGCGATGACGACGCCCTCAAAGGCCTGGAGTCGCTCGCGCTCGCCCTCCTTTACCTTGATCTGGACGACCACGGTATCGCCGGCACCGAATTCCGGAACCTCGCGACCCATCTGCTCGGCGTCGAGCGCCTGAATGATTGTGCTCATGGTTTCCTTCGCTCCTGTTCTGATTCGTACTCGCCCGGCGCTGACCCCGGATGACACGGGGAAGGCCCGGCGAGGGCGGTTAATCGGCGCCGTCGTCCGCATGGCCGCGACGGTGGGCCTCGATGAATTCGTAGAGCAGCGCCTGGTCCTTCGGACTCAGGGTGCGCCGCGCAAGCAGGTCGGGCCGGCGCAGCCAAGTTCGACCCAGGGACTCGCGCCGCCGCCAACGCGCGATGGCCCCGTGGTCGCCGCTTTGCAGCACGGCCGGGACCTCCATGCCGTCCACCCGTTCCGGGCGGGTGTAATGCGGGCAATCCAAGAGCCCGTCCGTATGCGAGTCCTGGGCGGCGGAGTCCGCGTGACCCAAGGCACCGGGCAATAACCGGATGGCGGCATCCATGACCACCATGGCAGCCAGCTCCCCGCCGCTTAATACATAGTCCCCGATGGACCATTCCTCGTCCACCTGAGTCGCGACCAGTCGCTCGTCGATCCCCTCGTAGCGTCCGGCAACCAGTATCCAGCCGCTCGCCGCTGCGATCCCGCCCATCGCTGCCTGGTCCAGCAGGCGCCCCTGGGGGGAGAGATAAGCGACCCGGCTTGCCGGTGCCACGGCGCGGGCGGCGAGGATCGCATCCCGCAGGGGCTCCACCTTCATCACCATTCCGGGACCGCCGCCGTAGGGCCGATCGTCGACCGTCCGGTGGATGTCCCGGGTGAAATCCCGCGGGTTCCAGAGATGCAGCTCGGCGATCCCGCGGGTCAACGCTCGGCCGGTCACCCCCTGGTCGAGCAGCACCCGAAACAGATCCGGGAACAGGGTGACCACGTCGAAGCGCATGCCGGACATCCCATTAAGTAAGGACGCCGATCCCGCAAGACGCCAGTCGGAACCGATTCGCCCTAAAAATCCGGGTCCCAGTCCACCTGGATCAGACGCGACTCGAAGTCCACGGACCGGATCGCCGTGTCCCAGGTGAATGGGATCAGACGCTCCCGCTCGCCCACAACCACCATCACATCGTTTGCGCC
This sequence comes from uncultured Gammaproteobacteria bacterium, assembly GCA_963780725.1. Taxonomy (GTDB): domain Bacteria; phylum Pseudomonadota; class Gammaproteobacteria; order Chromatiales; family Chromatiaceae; genus Thiodictyon. Next base: position 322,350 of record CAWACV010000001.1, on the reverse strand, counting down.
GGTGGAAAACAGGTGGCTTACGGTCCCCAGGACCTGGCCCGCCAGGGTGACCACCTGAAGCCCCTCCAGATCGACCCAATAAAACTCGTCCGAACGCGGCGGCGGCAGCCGATCGCGGGTCACCGCGATCTCTTGGTCCACCAGGAGCGCAGCCTGGTCCCGATCGTCGCAACCTTCGATGCGAGCCACCACGCCCTTGCCGTGGAGCCGACCATCCAGTACCCGCCGGGGCTCGCCGGACTCGCCGACCATCCAGGGCGAGTAGCGCAGGATGCCGTCCCTGGGCTCGGTCTCGGAGTAGATCTTGACCCAGCCGCGAACCCCGAAGACTCCGGAGATGCGACCCAGGACAACGCGTCCCGGTTCTGGCTTCGCTACTGGGGCTGGCATGGACCGAGCCTCGATTTCCCACTTGGGCAATTGGCCGGGGGCGGTCCCTGGACCCGACGGACGGATCAGGCGGCGATCGGGTTTGCAGCGGCCTCGCGGGCGGCCTGCTTCAGGAGCTGCGCGACCCGCTCGGTCGGCTGTGCGCCGCACTTGACCCAGTAATCGGCGCGGTTGCGGTCGACGCGCAACGGGATCTCGCCGCCCTTGGCCTGAGGATTGTAGAAACCGATGCGCTCGATATAGCGCCCGTCGCGGGCCGAGCGGATATCGGCGACGACGATCTGGTAGAAGGGGTGCTTCTTGGCACCGCCGCGAGTCAAACGGATCGTGACCATGTGCTGTCCTGGCTTGAGCGGATTGGCAGGCCGGGGGCACCCCCCAGCAGGAACCGGTACGCGGATGGAGCCGCGGGAAAACGCGCAAGTATACAGAGTTCTAACGGGAACGGAAGGGGAAAAAGAGAGTGGCGAGCGGCTGGACCAGGAGTCGGCAGTCGGCCGGACCACCCGCCGACTCCCGGCCCACTCCGCCCAAACGCTCGCTACTCGCTACTCGCCGCTTCCCCAAGCATCCCCTCGCGCACGATAAACTCCGCGATCTCCTCGACCCCCTGCCCAGCCCGCAGGTTAGCGAAGACGAACGGGCGCTCCCCGCGCATGCGCCGGGAATCTCGCTCCATGACATCCAAGGACGCACCCACGTAGGGCGCCAGATCGATCTTGTTGATCACCAGCAGATCGGAGCGGGTGATCCCGGGTCCGCCCTTGCGCGGGATCTTCTCCCCCTCCGCCACGTCGATCACATAGATGGCGAGATCGGCCAGCTCCGGGCTGAAGGTCGCCGCCAGGTTATCCCCACCGCTCTCGATGAAGATCAGGTCCAGGTTCGGGAAGCGGATCTGTAAGTCCTCCACAGCAGCCAGGTTCATGGATGCGTCCTCGCGGATCGCGGTGTGTGGGCAACCGCCGGTCTCCACGCCCACGATACGCTCTGGCTCCAATGCCTCCGAGCGGATCAGAAACTCGGCGTCCTCCCGGGTATAGATGTCGTTCGTGACGACCGCGATTTGGTAGCGGCTGCGCAGGCGCTTGCAGAGCGCATCGAGCAGCGCGGTCTTGCCGGAGCCAACCGGGCCGCCGACGCCGACGCGCAGTGGGGAGGGATGGGACATGGGTGTCTCGTTGCGGGTAGCCGTAGGGTAATTTGCCCGAGCGCACTCGATCAGGACCGGTAAAGCCGGGTGTACTGGGTCTCGTGGCCCGAGCTGGCGATCGCCAACGCGGGCGAGGATGCCCCGATGGCGTGGTCTTGCAGTCCAAACGCCGAATCCAGTGCCCCCGGCACCTGCCCTGCCAACCGCGCCAGAATCTGCTGGCCCTGTGTCTGGCCCAGCGGGACTATCTTGACCGCCGCCAGGACCAGGTTCTCAAGCCAGGACCAGGCATAGGCGCCGGCCGCCTGGCGCGGGTCCAGGCTCCAGACGGCGGATGCGAAGGCGAAGCCCGCCGCCTGGCTGCGGGCAAGCAGTGGCCGCCAATCGGCCGCACCCTCGAGCCCCCAGGCAACCAGCAGGTCAGCCAGCGCACGTCCCCGGTTCCACTCCTCCAGACGCAGCTCCGCGGTCTCCCGAGCGGCGATCAGTCGGTCGACCAGTCCGCCCAGTCTCGCGGAATCCAGCGCCCCGGCCGCCGATTGCATCCGCGGCAGGAGAGGCAGGTCCACCCGGGCCATCGAGGCATGCAGTTGGTCCGCCAGCCATGCCTCGAGGTCGAGGGCGTTGCGGATCCAACCCGACTCCACCGCCCATTCGATGCCCTGGGAATAGGTGAATCCGCCGACCGGGAGCGATGGGCTTGCCAGATGCAGCAGCCGCTGCAAAGACAGGTCCGGGTCAGTCGGCATGTGGATGGTCGTCGCCCTGGTCCCCATCGCCGCGACCATGCCCGTGGCCGTGACTCTGACTGCCATAGGCCCCGGTCTCCGGATCGAATGGCGCATCCACCGCTCGGACAGTCAGACCCAAACCGTGCATCAGATCGTCCAGGACATGGTCATGCGGATAGCACACCCGCCCCGGCTCGATCTGGAGCGCCACATGGCGGTTGCCCAGGTGATAGCAAGCGCGGGCGAGCAGGAGCGGGTCGGAAGTCTGCGCCTGCGACAGGCATTCAGGCGCGGCACGCACCCGCACCGCGAGCCCATCGACGCTCGCCAGCCCATCCCCGTCGCGAAGCGTCGTCCCGCGGGGCAGCAGGATGCCCGCCGGGCGCCCGTCGTCCAGCACCGCGCGCAGACGGCTGCGGGCGCGTTGCTCCAGGGTCAGGGTGACGGTGGGCGCGTCTGCCGGTACATCCTCGGTCTTGCGAATAAGCTCGATCATTCCCGCGCCTCGGCCGCGACCATGCCCTCCGGCCCGGGTCCCACCGGCGTGGCGCCGACCCATCGGCCCATGGTCTCGCCCAGCCATTGGAACAAGACATAGAGCCCGGGGATCAGCAGTATGCCGATCAGCGTGGCGGCGAGCATGCCGCCCAGGACGGTGAACCCCAGATGGATACGGGCATTGGCCCCGGCACCGGTGGCGACTACCAGCGGCAGCAACCCGATGATGAAGGCGAGTGCGGTCATCAGCACGGCCCGGAAGCGCATGCGGGCGGCGAGCACGGCCGAGTCGAAGCGGCTCTTGCCCGATTCGCGCTGCTCCTTGGCGAACTCCACGATCAGGATGGCGTTCTTGCCGGCCAGGCCGATCAGCAGCACCAGTCCGATCTGGGTATATAGATCGTTGTCCAGACCCACGACCCAGACCGTGAATGCAGCACCCAAGATGGCCACCGCGACCGAGGTCAACACGGCGAAGGGGATGGCCCAGCTCTCGTAGAGCGCCACCAGGAACAGATAGCCGAAGAGCACCGCGAGCCCGAAGACCGCGATCTCCCCGCCCGCGCTCTGCTGGGCCTCCTGGAAGGAGAGCGCGGTCCATTCGTAGCCGTAGCCGTCGGGCAGCGACTGCTTGGCCGCATCTTCCATGGCCGCCATGGCGTCTCCGGCAGAGCGCCCGGGGGCGGCGGATCCGCTCACCATCGCGGTAGGAAACTCGTTATAGCGAAAGATCAGATTTGCACCCAGAGTGCGCTTGACATCCGCCAGCTCCGCGACCGGGACCATGGCCCCCGCGCTGGAACGTACATAGGTCTCGCCCAGGTCCTCCACACGGGCGCGGGCGCTCTGGTCGGCCTGCACATTGACCTGGAAGGTCCGGCCAAGATAAGTAAAGTTATTGACGAAGGTGCTGCCGAATACCGATTGCAGTGTGGTGAAGACATCCTGCACCGGGACCTTCAGATATTCGGCCTTGGTGCGGTCCAGGTCCAGATAGAGCTGGGGCACATCGGCGCTGAAGGACGAATAGGCGTTGGCGATACAGGGGTCCTGATTGGCGGTGGCGATCAGGCCTTTGAGCACCTGGGTCAGCTCCAGTGGCGATTGGCCGCCTAATGCCTCTACCTGCAGGGTAAACCCGGCAGCGTTGCCCAGGCCCGGGATGGGCGGCGGCGGGAAAACGAAGATATCGGCCCCTGGGATGGCGTTCATCTCCTCGCGGATGCGCGCGAAAAGCCCCTTGAAGCGGGTCTCCGGGGTAACACGCTGGTCCCAGGGATCGAGTACCAATATCCCCAGACCCACATTCGGCGACTGTGCGCTGGTGAGCAGGCTATAGCCGGACACGGTCATCACGTTGGCCACGCCCGGGATCTTGGACACCCGGTCCTGGACCTGCTGCAAGACATCTACGGTGCGCGGGCTGGCCGCACCGCTCGGGAGCGACACGTCCAGGAAAAAGACACCCTGGTCCTCGTTGGGCAGGAATCCGGTGGGCAGTCGGCCCAACAGCCAAGCGCCGGCACCGCCGATGACGACGATCAGCAGCCCGGCCACCACCGCCCGGCGAGCGATCGACGAAACCACCCGCACATAACCGATCGCCAGCACCACCGCGAACAGGCTGATGGTGTTGGCCGAGAACCCGGCGGCCAGCAGGACCACGAAGACGCCGATCAGCGACACCGGGATGGTGATCGCCGGGACTATGGTCGCGCGGATATCCTGGAGGAACAGATAGACCACCAGCAGCACGATGACCGCGGTGATGGCGAGCGTAAAGACGATCTCTTCGATGGACGCCTGCACAAAGAGGGTGGAGTCGTACATCACGCCGGCATCCACGCCGGCCGGGAAGCGCCGTTTAAGCTCGGCGACCTTCTCCCGCACCGCCTTGGCGACATCCAGCGCATTGGCGCCCGGTGCCTGATAGATGGCGAGCGCCGCAGCCGGCTTGCCGTTATAGCTGGTGGCCTGGGCATAGGACTGGGCGCCCAGCTCCACCCGGGCTATGTCCTTGATCCGGACGATGGCGCCATCCTGACCCGTGCGCACCACGATGTTGGCGAACTGCTCGGGCTCGACCAACTGGCCCTGGGTGACGATGGTGTATTGGGTGACCTGATTGTTTGCAATGGGTGCGGCACCGATGGCACCCAATGCCGCCTGGATGTTCTGGGCCTGGATGGCCTTCACGACATCCTGGGGGCTGATCGCCAGTGCCGACATCCGTTCGGGCTCCAGCCACACCCGCATGGAATAATTCAGCGGGCCGAACTGATTGGCCGAGCCCACCCCCGGCAGTCGGGCGATCTCGTTCTGGATATTGATCGTGGTGAAGTTGGAGAGAAAGAGCGGGTCCTTGCTCTCGTCCGGGGAAAAGACATTGACCACCAGCAGCAGATCGGTCGACTCCGCCTGCACCGTCACACCCAGATCCTGCACCTCGTCGGGCAGCAGCGCCAGTGCCTGCGAGACCCGGTTCTGGGTATTGACCTGTGCGATGTCCGGGTCGGTGCCGACCGCGAAGGTGACCGTGAGTGTATAGCTGCCCGAGGCCGAGGCCGTCGAGGACATATAGATCATGCCCTCCACACCGTTGACCTGCTGCTCGATCGGGCTCGCCACCGTATTGGCGATGGTCAGCGCATCGGCACCAGGATAGGTGGCCGAGACCTGCACCACCGGCGGGGTGATGCTGGGATATTGGGCGACCGGGATCGCAAAGATGGCCAGCAGGCCCGCCACCGCGATCACGATGGAGACCACGGCCGCCATCCGCGGCCGTTCGACGAAGACCTTGGAGATCATCTCAATCCCCCGCGCCGACCGCGACGCCGCCCTGTGCGCCCTGCCCAGCGGGACCGCTGTCTGTCTCTGGCTCCGGCACCGGCGCGACCGTCATGCCCGGCTTGATCTATTGTATTCCGGAGACCACGACGATCTCCCCGTCCTGAAGTCCGGACTGGACCGCAAACCCGGTACCGACCTGCACCGAGAGCGTCACCGGACGGATCTCCACCCTATTGTCCTTGCCGACCACGAAGACCTGATTGCCCGTGCGGGTCTGCTGGACGGCTGCGGCCGGGACCACCGGCAAACGCTCCTCCTGCGCCGAATGGACGAGCGCGGTGACAAACTGCCCGGGTAACAGCTCGCCCCTGGGGTTAGGGAAGTCCGCATAGATCGCCACCGTGCCGGTGCCGGCGTCGATCTGGTTGCTGGTAAATGCGATGGCGCCCTTATGGGGATAGGTCGCGCCGGTAGGCAGGATCAGCTCCGGGACATATTGCGCGCGCGCCTCGTCCATGGATATATCCCCGATCTGCTCCATCAAGCGCACGAAATCCGCACTCGGAATCGAGAAGACCGCCCGGATCGGGTCGAGCTGGACCACTGTGGCGAGCGTATTGCTGTTCGGCCCCACCAGATTGCCGACCGTATAATTGGTGGCGCCGATACGCCCGGCGATGGGGCTTGCGATAGTCGTATAGCCCAGATTGATCTTGGCGGTGGAGATCTGTGCCTGGGCCTGAAGCTCCGCCGCCTTGGCCTGCTCCACCGCCGCCCTGGCCTCGTCCCGGCTCGCCTTGGCCCGGTCGTACTGGGACTGCGAGGTATCGCCCTTCCCGACCAGTGCGGCGAAGCGCTTGAACTGGGCCTCCGCATCTTCCAGAGACGCCTGTGCGCTGTTCAACTGGGCCGCCGCGGCGGCGTACTGTGCGTTGGCGCCTTCCAGTGCAGCCTGGAAGGGGGCCGGATCGATCCGATACAGGAGCTGCCCCGTCTGGACCATAGACCCCTGATCGAAGGCCAGCTTGTCTAGAAAGCCCTCCACCCGGGCCTTGACGTCGACCAGCTCGATCGCCTGGATGGTCCCGATGAAGCGCCCGCCGCGGTCCACCGCCTGACGCTCCACCGCGGCCACAGTCACCGAGGGCGACAGGGTCTGGGCCGCGGCCGGCCCCTCGGCGGCGGCCGGTCCGCCAAGCGGGAGACCCAAAACCGCCACGGCAGCGAGGGCTGGGAGTTGCCGCCGGAGTACAGACCGCGTCTGTGCGCGCAAGAACACTGGGGTCATCTGGGGTGCCTTTTTCTCGGGGCGCTCTCGGGGAGAATGGGCCTCGGGGGAGGGCCGTCGGCCAATGGCCTGAGGCACCGGCTCTGGTTATCCGAATGCTCCCCGATCCCGGACGCACTGTCTACCTCGCCACTGCGCTATCATCCACCCATGCCCAGCCTGCGCGACAAGATGGCCGCCCACGGATTCGAGTCCAACGACGACTACGAATTCCAAGTCCGCTGCCTGCTCGAAGGCCCCACCCGGACCCTGCGCACACTCAACATCGAGGGAGACTCCGAGCGGCGCAAGACTGCCTTCGCAACCGCCTTGGCCCGGGCGCTCGACTTCCCGCATATCCTCTATCACGACTTTTCCCAAACCCACCCGCCACTGCCGGACGTGATTCTGCCCAAGACCCAGGACGAGCTGGGCCGCGAGGAGTCGCCAATCGAGCCGCTGGACCAGATCGTGAGCGAGGCCTGCGCACAGAGCGAGGGGGAGCCGACCATCCTGATCCTGGATCAGCTTCAGGTGGCCGACTTCCGCGAGCACATCCGCATCCACTGCTTGATCGCCGACTGCTTCTGGGAGGTCCGGGGCGGGCGCTATTTCGCAAACCCGAGGCATTTGCTGGTGTTCCTGATCTCGGAGCTGCCCCTGTACCACTCGCTTCAGAAGCAGAGCTTCAGGGTCTGGATCGGCCGGGTCTCGGAGCGCCAGATCGATTACGACCCCGCGGACTTCGGGCTGGGGCAGGAGGCCCGTGCGCTGTTCGATGCCTTGGGCCGGCTGTTCCGCGCCCTTGGCACTGCACCGACCCACAGCGAGCTCGAGCACATCCTGCACGACATTCAACTCCATGTGCGTACCCCCGAGCACCTGCGCCTGAGCCTTTACGGGCGTGCCGAGGCGATCGGACGGGAGGCGCTGGCCGACCCGGCCCTGGACGAGCCGCTCGACGCGGTATTGATTGCCGCCGCGGCACTGCTGGCCGCAGAGCACATCGAGCTGCGCGGGGACTGATACCGGCTTGCCGGGGCGCCCCGCCGGCCCCAGTCTCCGGTCCCAACCCCACAGAGTCGGCCCCGCTACTATGAGCAGACAGTCGCGCATCGAGTCCAGGATACGAGAGTCCCTCTCTCCAATGCACCTGGCGGTGACGGACGAAAGCCACATGCACTCGGTTCCCCCGGGGGCCGAGTCCCATTTCAAGGTGCTAGTGGTCAGCGAGCGGTTCGAGGGTCAGGGCCTCGTCGCCCGCCACCGCTCGCTCAACCAGATCCTGCGCGAGGAGCTCCAGGGCGGGCTGCACGCACTGGCTATCCACGCATGGACACCGCAGGAGTGGTTCGAGAAGGGCGGCGAGGCCCCGAGCTCGCCTCCCTGTCTCGGCGGCTCCAAGTCGCCCTGAGCCACGGGCACGCCGCCAACCCGCACCCGCCGCCAGGCCGACATACCCGAGGTATCGGAGACCCTGTGTTGGTACTATTGCCGCCCGGCAAGTGCGGCCAGTGCCACAAGGCCCCATCCAGGGGCCGGCCCTGGCGCCCGTTCGTCAACCTCGTCGGCATACTTCGGGAGTAGACCCCATGACCTCCAAGCTAGCGCTCGCGGCCATCCTGGCGGCCGTATCCTGTGCGACCCCATTCCGGGCGGGCGCCGCCGAGACTGTGAAGATCGGCTGCGTGGCGCCGATCACAGGACCCCAGGCCCATCTGGGCAAGGACATCGAAAACGGTGCGCGGCTCGCGGTGGATGCGATCAACGCGACCGACCCCAAGCTCGGCGGCAAGCCGGTCCGGTTCGAGCTCCTGGCCGAGGACGATCAGGCCGACCCCAAGACCGCCACCGTGGTCGCACAGAAGCTGGTGGACGAGGGTGTCGCAGGGGTGGTCGGACACCTGAACTCGGGGGCCAGCATCCCGGCCTCGCGCATCTATGCCGACAATAACGTTCCCCAGGTCTCCCCCGCCTCCACCGCGGTGGCCTACACACACCAGGGTTTCGCGACCACCTTCCGGGTCATGGCCAACGATGCCCAGCAGGGTAAGGCGCTCGGGCAGTACGCCACCCGGCTGGGCAAGCGGGTCGCCCTGGTGGACGACCGCACCGCCTACGGACAGGGTCTCATCGACGAGGTAGCCAAGTCCGTTAAAGCGGCCGGCGGGGAGGTCGTGGGGCGCGAGTACACCACCGACAAGTCCACCGACTTCACCGCCATCCTGACCTCGCTGAAGTCCAAGCGCCCGGACGTGGTGGTCTTCGGCGGCATGGATCCCCAAGCGGCGCCGATGGTTCGACAGATGCGCACCCTGGGGATGAAGATCCCCTTCATGGGCGGCGACGGCATGCAGTCGGCCGAGTTTATCAAGCTCGCCGGTCCCGCCGCCGAGGGGGCCATCGGCTCTTCCCCGGGCCTGCCGATCGAGAAGATGCCGGGCGGTGCCGACTTCACCAAACGTTTCGGCGAGCGCTTCGGCAAGATCCAGATCTATGCGCCCTTCGCCCATGACGCCGCGGTGGTCTTAATCCAGGCCATCCTGCGGGCCGGCTCCGCCGAGCCCGACGAATACCTGCCCGAGCTCCGTATGACGCAGGCGAACGGGGTCATCGGACCCATCGCCTTCGACGACAAGGGCGACCTCAAGGACGGCCCGGTGACCCTCTATCAGGTGAAGTCCGGCAAGTGGCAGGCGGTGGAGACCCTGGGCGGGCCATCGGCCAAGTAGCCCCAGGTCAGACGCACCGGCGCGCGCTTCATGGACGTCCTGCTCCAGCAGCTCGTCAACGGTCTGATCCTGGGTAGCCTCTATGCCATGGTGGCACTGGGCTACACCATGGTCTACGGCATCCTGGAGCTGATCAATTTCGCCCATGGCGAGATCGTGATGCTGGGGGCCATGGTGTCGGTGACCGTGCTTGGCGTGCTCGCCGGGCTCGGTGTGCCGGTGGCGCTCGCCCTGCCGCTCGCGCTCGCGGCGGCGGTGGCGGTCTGCATGGCCACCGGGGTCATGGTGGAGCGGGTCGCCTACCGGCCGCTGCGCAACGCCCCGCGTCTGGCCCCGCTGATCACGGCCATCGGGGTCTCCATCGTGCTCCAGAATCTGGCCATGATCGTCTGGGGACGCCAGTACCTGTCGTTCCCGCAGGTGCTCCCCGTAGAGATCTACGAGTGGCATGGGGCCACGGTGACCAATATCCAGCTGCTCATCGTCGCGGTGGCAGCCGTCACCATGGGCGGACTCCTGCTGCTCGTCAACCGCACCCGGCTCGGTCGGGCCATGCGCGCCACCGCCCAGAACCGCGAGGTGGCCGGACTCATGGGGGTGGACTCGAACCGGGTGATCGCCGCCACCTTCGCGGTGGGCTCGGCACTGGCCGCGGTGGCAGGACTTCTAATCGCCGCCTACTACGGCATCGCCCACTACAACATGGGCTTCGCCCTGGGGCTCAAGGCATTCAGCGCGGCAGTCCTGGGCGGTATCGGCAACATCCCGGGGGCACTCTTAGGCGGGCTCCTGCTCGGCATTATCGAGAGCCTGGGCGCGGGTTATATCGGCGACCTCACGGGGGGCTTCCTGGGCAGTCATTACCAGGACATCTTCGCCTTCTTTATCCTGATCCTGGTGCTCGTCTTTCGGCCCTCCGGGCTCTTGGGCGAGCGCGTATCCGATCGCGCTTGATCGTTGCGAGGATTTTTTGCCGCAAATGAACGCAAATGGGCGCAAATCTAATCCTCTTTGACAATGAACGAGCTGCTACCCGACCGACTCTACCGCAGCCCCCGGCTCGCCTGGGGCGCCTACGCCGCCCTGGCGGTGCTGTTGCTCGCCTTGCCCTTTCTGGTGGACGCGGGCATGGGGCGCACCTGGGTGCGGATACTCGACTTCGCGATGCTCTATGTGATGCTGGCCCTGGGACTCAACATCGTCGTGGGGTTCGCCGGTCTGCTGGACCTGGGCTATGTGGCCTTCTATGCGGTGGGGGCCTATTTCTACGCCATACTCGCCTCGCCTCAATTCGGTATCCATCTGCCATTCTGGGCGCTGCTCCCGGCCGGCGCCGCGATCGCCTGTCTCTTCGGAGTCCTGCTGGGTGCGCCGACGCTTCGGCTGCGCGGGGACTATCTGGCCATCGTCACCTTGGGTTTCGGGGAGATCATCCGGATCTTCTTAAATAACCTGAACGCCCCGGTGAATGTGACCAACGGCCCCCAGGGCATCAATATGATCGACCCGGTGCTGATCGCCGGTCATGCGCTCACCCGGCCGATCGAGATCCTGGGCATCAAGCTCTATGGCGCCCACGCCCATTATTACTTGTTCCTGGCGCTGACCCTGCTCGTGATCTTTGCCGCTATCAGGCTTCAGGATTCACGTATCGGGCGCGCCTGGGCAGCTATCCGGGAGGACGAAGTGGCGGCAGAGGCCATGGGCATCCACACCCGTAACGTAAAACTCCTGGCCTTCGCCATGGGGGCCACCTTCGGAGGCCTTGGCGGCGGACTCTTCGCCGCCTTCCAGGGATTCGTAAGCCCGGAGTCGTTCACACTCATGGAGTCCATCATGATCCTGTGCATGGTGGTGCTGGGGGGCATGGGTCATATACCGGGGGTGATTCTAGGGGCCATCCTGGTGACCGTGCTGCCTGAGCTGCTGCGCTATATCGGGCCACTGCAACAGGAGCTCTTCGGGCGGGTCGCGGTAGACCCCGCCGACCTGCGGATGCTGCTCTTCGGCATCGCACTGGTGGTCGTTATGCTGTTTCGGCCACAGGGGCTTTGGCCCTCGCCGGTGCGTGCGCGGGAGCTTCGTCCCGAGAACCCCGACGAGATCCGCCAGGAGCAGGAGTCGCTGTATGACGCCGAGCGCTGATGCGGACGGGGGGGCACCGCTCCTGGACGCCCGGGCGGTCTCCAAGCGATTCGGGGGTTTGAGCGCATTGAGCGAGGTGTCGATCGCGGTGCGCACGGGGGAGATTTTCGGTCTGATCGGACCCAACGGGGCCGGCAAGACCACCTTCTTCAACTGTCTTACCGGGCTCTATCAGCCCAGCTCAGGCACGGTCCGGCTGGACGGCAAGCCGCTGACGGGGCTCAAACCGCATGCGGTGGCGGCACTGGGGCTGGCGCGTACATTCCAGAACATCCGGCTCTTCGCCAACATGACCGTGCTGGAGAATGCCATGGTCGGGCGTCATGTGCGCTCCCGCGCAGGCGTCTTGGGCGCGGTCCTGCGCGGCCCGCACACCCGCGCGGAGGAGCGCTCGATCCGCGAGCGCGCGCTCGCGATCTTAAGCTCCGTGGGACTCGCCGAACGGTCGAACCAGCTCGCCCGTCACCTCCCCTACGGCGACCAGCGCCGACTGGAGATCGCCCGGGCACTGGCCACCGAGCCCCGACTCCTGGCGCTCGACGAGCCGGCCGCGGGCATGAATCCCACCGAGACCGCCGCCCTCAAAGGACTGCTCGAAGGCATCCGCGCGCGCGGGGTCACCCTGCTGCTGATCGAGCATGACGTGCGGCTCATGATGGACCTGTGCGACCGGGTGGCCGTGCTCGATTACGGACGCAAGATCGCCGACGGCCCGCCATCGGAGGTCCAGCGCGACCCGGCCGTGATCGAGGCCTATCTCGGGGCCGGTGCTGCATGAGCCTGCTGGAAGTCTCAGGGCTCGAGGTCCGCTACGGCGGCATCCGCGCGGTCAAGTGCATCGATCTGAGGGTCGCGCAGGGCGAGGTGGTTTGCCTTATCGGAGCGAACGGGGCTGGCAAGACCAGCTGTCTCAAGGCGCTGGCGGGGCTCCTGCCCGCCGCCGCCGGCTCTATCCGCTATGCGGGGTCCGAGGTGGCGCCACTGCCGGTCCATTTGCGGGCGCGCCTGGGACTGGCACTGGTCCCGGAGGGACGGGGGGTGTTTCCGCGACTCAGCGTCGAAGAGAACCTGCGCATGGGTGCCTACTGCCGCAACGACCGGGACGGTATCGCCGCCGACCTGGAGCGCATGCGCGGGCTTTTCCCGCGCCTTCGGGAGCGCAACGCGCAGAGCGCCGGCACACTCTCAGGCGGCGAGCAGCAGATGCTGGCAATCGCCCGGGCGCTCATGGGCCGCCCCCGACTCCTGCTGCTCGACGAGCCCAGCATGGGCTTAGCGCCCTTGGCCGTCGCCAAGATCTTCGAGACCATCCGACTCATCGCCGCGGAAGGGATGACGCTGCTCTTGGTCGAGCAGAACGCCCGACTGGCCCTGGAGTCGAGCCGCCGGGGCTATGTGCTCGAGGGCGGGCGGATCGTACACCAGGACGACTCCGCGGCACTCCTCGCGAGCCCTAAGGTGCGGGCGGCCTATTTGGGGGCTTGACCTCAGCCCCCTCTTGGTCGCAGCGGATCTTCTAGAAAAGGCCAGAAATATCAGGAAACATCAATGTGAAAACCGTTCTGATCTGAAGTTTCCTACTTTTGCCTGCATTGCGGTGACCCTGCCCAGCCTGCGGGAGCGCCGCGAAGATATCCCGAAGCTCGCCCAAGCGCTCCTGGCGTGCATCGGGAGCTCCGCCGGTCAGAAATATGCCCTGGATCCATTCGCACTGGAGTCCCTCGCGGCCTACGACTATCCCGGAAACGTGCGGGAGCTGCGCAACATCCTGTGGGGGGCGGTGGTCTGCGCCGGGCAAGGGCGAACCTGTGCCCGCCACATCGCCGCCGTACTTCCGTTCGATCGGCCCACGGCCGGGCCGGTGTGTCCGGGGTCGGGCCCCGCGCCCTGCCCCCCAGGCCGGGTTGAGTCCGGCGAATGCGGGTGCCGTCTAGCCAGGTCGTCCCGGTACGGAATATCCAGGCTAGAATCAGACGCGCTCGCGTCAGGTTGCAATCGCCTCCACCGCCTCGCACAGAAAATGCCCAAGCATCAGATGGACCTCCTGGATGCGCGGGGTCTCGCCGGAAGGGACCGCCAGCACCAGATCTGCGGCATCGATCAGGTCCCGGCCGCGCTCCCCGGTAATCAGGACGCGAAGGACGCCCCGGTCCGCCGCGGTCTCCATGGCGCGCAGGATGTTGGGAGAGCGACCGCTGGTGGATAGCGCCCAGAGCACGTCGCCCGGGCGGGCAAGCGCGGCAAGCTGGCGGGCGAAGACCTCGGCGAAGGAGAAGTCGTTGGCCACCGCGCTGGCCGCGCTGGTGTCGAAACCCAAGGCCACGGCCGGAAGGGGACGGCGGGTCTTGTTCAGGAAGGGTCCGATCAACTCGCCGCTGAGATGCGTGGCCTCCCCCGCGCTGCCGCCGTTGCCGCAGATAAAGAGGGTTCCACCGGCGCGGATGGCCTGGGCGGTACGAGCGGCGGCATCCGCGGCGGCAACGAGCAGAGTCGTATCCGCCCGCACCAGATCCAGCAAGGCGGCAGTCGCCGCCAGCCGGTCGGCAAGCATATCCTTGAGGTCAGATTGCCCGCTCATGGGCATGCGCCCCCGTCAATTGTCTCCGCACTGCGTCTCGCACCCTTCGCCCGCATATTTCCGATCCTCATCTGCCAGCCGCCGCTCGATCTCCGCCTGCTTGCGCTCGTCCCACACATCTTTGCGCTGCTCCACCCGCTGCTCCCAGGCGTTCGATACCTCCTCGATCGTGCGCTCGCCGAACAGGACTTGGCGCAGGAACCGGTACGCGAAGGCAAGTAGTGCCTCGTCGTCGCGCTGAGCCTCGGCATAGAAGTCGTCCGGCAGGACATAGGTCCGGCGGAACCCGTCGCTCAAGACAAACCTGCGGAAGGCGTCGAGGTCGTAGGATGCCATGAAAAAGAGCTGGAGGCTCGTCTGGGGCGGTCTTCCGACCGTGGGACCGGCAGATTTTTTCTTGAGGATCAGGTGATACCAATCGCGGTTGTGCTCATCGTACTCGCCGCACCCCTGCTCGGCCCGATACTCCGCGATGGCGATCTCGCGATCCTCCTCGTGGCCCTTACAGTGCTCCTCCCGAATCAGGGAATACCGCTCCTCGGCCTGGGACGCCCCCTTCTCCCGCAGGGCCAGCAGGGCAACGGGGTAGTAGCGGCAAACCGTGGGCCGATCCGAATAGACCCCGCAGCCGGCATCTCCGGCGAGCTGTAGACAGACTCCGGCATCGTCGGTTTTAAGCTTGACCCCCGGCAGCCCGTCCGAGTCCAATTGGAAAGGCACGGTCCAGTTCTTGAGAAACTCCCCGGAGCTCAGACCCAAGCGTCGCTTGAGTCTCAGGATGTCGTAAGGGGCGAGCGTCACGTCCGCCCGCTTGCAGCAGGCGTTGAAGCAGGAGACCCCCGGATGGCAGCGGAAGCGGATGCTTGAGTCGCCAGTGAGAGCGGCGGGGACGGCAGGACTGGTAAATGGGATATCGAGCTTGGGATCGGCCATGTCGGGCTCCGGACTGGACAGCGTGAGTCGAGTATGCAGAGAAGCGAAGAAGTCCGCAAAAATGTCGAGCTGGCAAAGCGGCAAAGCGCCTTGGGGCACCCCACTACCTCCTCAGGCGCCCCCTGACGCCATCGCTGTCGGTCGCAGCGAGAGCCAAAGGCAGAACCGATTTAATCGATCCAAAAAATGAAAAAACCCGGGCGCCTTGCGGCGTCCGGGCCTTCCTCCTCGGTCTCTTCTAGGACCTGTCGGCCGTCTTACTTATAAGAAACGGCCTTGTCCACCAGGTCCACGTGCTTGCGCTTGAACACGGTCCAGGCCTTGGTCTTGCGGTCATAGATTGAGTTGACGAAGCACTTCCAGTTCTCGTCGTCCACCTTATTGAAGTCCATCCGGTAATAGAAGCCCGGGTAGCGGGACTCCTCGCGGAACTGGATGTGCTTCATATGCGCTTCGGCCGCCAGGATGCGGTGATAGTTCTCCCAGGCGCGCAGCAGCTCATGCAGGTCTTTGGCGCGCATCTTGAGCGCGTCCTCTTTGAGCATCTTGAGCTTGCCCTCGGCCACTTCCATCATTTTGGCGTTGGTGCGGTAATAGGTCGCGACACCGGCCACGTACTCGTCCATGATCTTCTGGAGCCGGAACTGGAGCATCCGTGGGGTGATGTAATTGGGGTTCACATCGATCGCGGTGGTGTAGTCCTTGTGCTCCAGGAAGTTGCGCACCGGGCGGTAGATCTCGGCCATCAGCTCGTCGACCGATGTGTCGAGCTCCGGCTTGTGGTCCTTGTGGTCGATGACGAACTTGATCATCGCCTTGATGGCCAAGCGACCCTCGGCATGGGAGCCGGAGGAGAACTTATGGCCGGATGCGCCAACGCCGTCGGCGGCGGTGAACAGCCCTTTCACAGTCGTCATGGAGCGGTAGCCCCAATTCCAGCCGGAGGGCAGATGACCCGGGATCTTGTCGGCCTCGTCATGATCTTCCGAGGTCGGGGCACCGAGATCCGTCGGACCCGAGACCCAGATCCCGCAGCAGCCCGAATGCGAGCCGAGCAGATAGGGCTCGGTGGGCATCAGCTCGGAGTTCTTTTTCTCCGGCTCGATGTTCTCGCCCGCCCACACGCCCGCCTGGCCGATGCACATGTCCAGGAAGTCTTCCCAGGCTTCCGCCTCCAGGTGCTTGATCTCCTTGGGCGTCATGGTCTCGGCGAGCTTGCCCAGGGCGGTCACGGTATCCATATAGATAGGACCGCGGCCTTCCAGCATTTCGTTCAGCATCACATGATTGCGCAGACACGAAGGGGTCACGTAGGCGCGATTGTAGGGGCCATAGGGCTCCAAGAGCTTCTGCGCCTCGGGCTTGGAGAGATAGTCCTCGCCATAGGCATTGATCGCCTTGGACTTGAAGAGCAGGAACCAGGCGCCTACGGGTCCATAGCCGTCCTTGAAGCGGGCGGGTACGAAGCGGTTCTCCATCATGGTCAGCTCGGCGCCGGCCTCGGCCGCCATCGCATAGGTGGAGCCTGCGTTCCAGACCGGATACCAGGCGCGGCCCGTGCCCTCGCCGACCGAGCGCGGGCGGAAAATGTTCACGCAGCCGCCGGCGACCAGCAGACAGGCCTTGAACTTGTAGACATGGAGCTTGTGCTCGCGCACCGAGAATCCGACCGCACCGGCGATGCGGTTGGGGTCGTTCTTGTCGTTGACCAGCTTGACGATGAAGACGCGCTCTTGGATCCGCTCGGTACCCAGGGCCTTCTTGGCCGCCTCGGCGACGATCCATTTGTAGGACTCGCCGTTGATCATGATCTGCCACTTGCCGGAGCGCACCGGCTTGCCGCCCTCGACCAGGGGCTTGCCCTCGTCGCCGGGCTGCTTCCAGATCGGCAGACCCCATTCCTCGAACAGATGCACCGAGTCGTCGACGTGCCGGCCCAGATCGTAGGCCAGATCGTCGCGGGTAATGCCCATCAGGTCGTTGGAGACCATCCGAGCATAGTCCGCCGGATCGTTCTGACCCAGATAGGTGTTGATGGCGGACAGGCCCTGGGCCACGGCGCCGGAGCGGTCCATGGCGGCCTTGTCGACCAGCTTGATCTTGATGTCGCGACCGGCCTTATTGGCCTCGTCCAGCCAGGGGCCAGCCTCGTAGGCAGCACCGCAAGCGCCCATGCCACCGCCGATGATGAGGATGTCGACCTCTTCTTCGACAACTTCAGGATTACCGAATACTCCAGCCATTTGCTTCAATACCTCTGCGTTCTCGACCGGTTACGTGGCGTTAGGGCTTACTTGCGGATGAGCTGGGTGCTGTCTGCCGCATGCAGTCCGTCGGTGCCGGTGGTGAAGTAGCCGGCCTTCTCGATATTGGCGATGTCGGCGGTGGGCTTGCTCCCGTAAGGGTCGATCGAGCCCTCGGGGGTGGTACGGATCGGGAACTTGAAGCGCTTCATGGTCCCGTTGCGGAATTTGATGGTCCACATGATGGAATCGGTACCGCGCAACGGCTGCACCGACGCGCCCATGGGGACCACATCGGCGTAATGACGGGCCTCGATCGCCTGCTGGGGGCAGATCTTCACGCACGAATAGCACTCCCAGCACTGCTCCGGCTCCTGGTTCCACGCCTTCATCGCATGACCGGTCTCGGAGCCGTCCTGATCGAGCTTCATCAGATCGTGGGGGCAGATATACATGCAAGCGGTCTTGTCCTGGCCCTTGCAGCCATCGCACTTGTCGGTACGCACGAACGTGGGCATTGCGCTGAATCTCCTAACGGTTCACGGCTCTGAGTTTCCGCCGACGGCTTGAAACGCGGGGGCGGCCTGTGGCCTCCGGGTGCGCCTCCGGTTAGACAGGGGGCCGCTAGGGAGGCGCTCGATACGTTTTGGCTGATGCGTCCGTGCGGCGACCGACCTCAGGTCACCGGACTTCGGATAGGCCTGCGCCTCGTCTTCTCGGGGGGGGAGGATGGGTCGCAACTGGGCTTCGGTATGAGGTCGGCAGGGTAGTGATGGGGCTCCCGGCCTGTCAAAACAGTAATTCCGGCTACGCACATAAATTCGCTTTATTAGACGATGCTAATGGCAGCCGGCGTCCCACGCAGGCAGCCCCTTGGCGACAGGGCGACACCGGGTTACCTTAGATGCGATGCGACACCCGAGACTTTACGTGGATCAGCCGCTCGCCACTGGCAAGACCCTGCGCCTGCCCGAGGGACCCGCCCGCCACCTGATCCAGGTGCTGCGACTTGGGGTCGATGACCGGCTCAAGGTCTTCGACGGGGATGGCCGGGACTATGGCGCCCGGGTATCGGCCGTCGGTCGGCCGGGGGTCATCCTCGACATCGGGGAGCCGGGGGCTCCGGAGTCCGAGCCGGCCCTCGCAATCGCACTCGCGCTCGGCATCTCCCGGGGCGAGCGTATGGACTATGCCATCCAGAAGGCAGTGGAGCTGGGGGTGGCGCAGATCAGGCCACTCTTCACCGAGCGCAGCATGGTGCAGCTCGCGGGCGAGCGTCTGGAGCGCCGCCTGGCCCATTGGCAAGGGGTGCTGATCGGCGCCTGCGAGCAGTCCGGGCGGCGACGCCTCCCGAGGCTCGCGCCCGCCCTGACCTATGCAGACTGGGTGGCGGGAGCGCCCCCCGGTGTCCTGATGCTCGACCCCGAGTCGCCGCAACCCCTGGTCCGTCTCTCGCGCCCGACGGGACCTGTGACACTGCTCGTCGGACCCGAGGGGGGCCTGAGCCCGAAGGAGCGCGATCTGGCCCGGGCACGCGGGATCGTCGGCGTACGACTCGGCCCGCGCATACTGCGAGCGGAGACCGCACCGCTGGCAGCCATCGCCGTGCTTCAGGCGCTTTGGGGGGACCTGGGTGACTGAGCATACCGGTCCGGACCTGCGGATAGGTCAGGCACCCGGGGGCGTCGGCAGGTTGCCCCACGCCCGCCGGATTCGGACCGGCCGCGAGATTCGGACCCCTCGTCGAGCCGATGCTCGGCCGCACGACGGCCGTTGCGGGCACCGAGCGCAGCCACACCGGCTCTACGACACAATGCGAACCAGCTCAAGGTTACCGAAGCGCGCGACAGCCAGCCATTAACTGAAGTTACACTGCAACCGTGATTCGAAGTTAAGTACCGTAGGGGCGCAGGATCGCCCCTACTCGTCGCGATCTCAGCCTGAGCCCCCAACGACGCGGGTTACCGGACGGCCATCAAACTATATGCACAGCAATACAACCGATGCCCCCGATTCCGCCCCGCGCGTCCTGTATATCGGCACGGATGGCGGGCTGACGCAGCGCATACGCCCCCTGCTGGAGAAGCAGGGGGTAGAGCTCCTGACCGCGACCGATCCGGCGGACCCCTCCGCCACACAGCCGGCACCCCAAGTGATCGCCCTGGACACCGGCGTCCTGCGCCCGGGCCAGACCGTCAAGGACCTGGCTGCGTCTTTGCCGGTGACTGGCGCCCGGCCGCCGTCGCTGGTGGTGATCGCCCGCTCGAAAGACATCGGATTGCGGCTCCAGGCACTGCGGGCGAATGCGGCGGCCTACTACGTCGCCCCGGTGGCCAGCAGCGAGCTCTCGGAGAAGCTACTGGAGCTGTCCAGGCCTCGCCCCCGAATATCCGCCCGGGTCCTGATCGTCGAAGACAGCGCCGTTCAAAGCATCCTGGCCGAGCGGGTTCTGAAGGCCGCTGGCTTCTCCGTGCGCATCTTGACCGACTCGCTCAAGATTCTCGAGGTCCTGGAGGAGGTGGAGCCGGACCTGATCCTGATGGACCTGCACATGCCGGGGGCAAGCGGCGACGAGCTCGCGGCGATTATCCGGGAGCAGGAAGGTTTCCAACTGGTCCCCATCGTCTTTCTTTCGAACGAGCGCGACCCCCAGCGCCAGGTCGACGCACTAAGCATGGGCGGCGACGCCTTCATCACCAAGCCGGTGGCTCCGGACATCCTGGTGCGGGTGGTGACGCAGCGTATCGAGATCATGCGCGCACTGCGGGCACGCGTCGATCTGGTCGACCATCGCGATCCGGACACCGGGCTCGCCACACGCAGCCACTTCTTGAGCTGCCTGGAGCGCGCGCTGGCCGAGCCGGGGATCGAGCAGCCCGGCAACGGTCTCCTGCTGGTGGCCCTCGACGGCGCAAGCCTCATCGAAGAGCAGATCGGAGGCGCGGGCTCGGATCTGGTGCGAGACCGCATCGGGGTCATGATCCGCGGGCAGCTTGGCCCGGCAGACCTCGCAGCTCGGCTGGACCAGCAGTTCCATGCCGTGTTGGTCCGGCGTCCGGACGCCGATGCGCTGCGCCAGTTCGCAGAGGACCTGAGGCGACTGATCGCCGGATACCCGATCGCGATGTCCGGGAAGACCGTGGCGGCGACCGTAAGCCTGGGTATCGCACCCTTCAATCTCGTCGCTGCCGATGCACTGACAGTCATCTCGCGCGCCCGGCGGGCCTGCTCCGATGCCCGACGCGGCAACGGTAACCGTACCGTTATCTTCGGGACCAGTGCTCAGGGGCTCGCCGAGGACGTCCATGATCGGCACCTGACCGACCTCATCGGGCGCGCCCTAAGCGATCCCGCCGGGGGCTTGGGCTTCCAGGTCCTGTATCAGCCACTGGTGGCGGTCAACGTGGAGCAGCGGCAATACGTGGAGGTCAGCTTGGGCCTGGTCGAGCGCGACGGCACTGCACTCGCGTCTCGGGACTTCATGCCGGTCGCGGAGCGCGCCGGCCGCGTGGCCGAGATCGATCGCTGGCTCATGCTGCACTCGCTCAAGACCCTCAAAGAGCATGCCAAGGCCCAGCCTGGGCTCCGCCTCCTGATACCCCAACACCTGGAATCGCTGTCCACTCAGGGCTGGGTCATGTGGCTGCGCGACCAATTGTCCGCACATGCCCTGGAAGAACGTAGCCCGATCCTGGAGCTGGAATTCAACGACCTGCTCAACCACGTCCATGTCGCACCGATGTTGGTCAAGATGCTGCACAAGATCGGTGTCGAGGTCTGCCTCACCGAGATCGACCGCACCCCCGCGGCGCAAGACCTGGCAACCGATCTGCGGCCCCGCTTCGTCAAGCTGTCCGCCGCCACCGTGCGCCACTACAAGGTCGAGCATTTCAATCCGCTGGTAGAGCGCCTGTGCCGCGGCGGCTCCCAAGTCATCGCCTGCGCCGTCGATTTCCCCGAGCAGATCGGCCCGATCTGGGCCAGCGGGGTCAATTTTGCCCAGGGTGCGCTGTTCCAGGCACCCACGGCCGAACCCGTGTTCGATTGGGGGGATGCGGCGATCGGCTAGCGTGCAACGCGCGCCGGCCTTGCGCTTGGACTCGATGTCGGTGGAGCGCGTTGCCCGCTTTGTCGATGGGATTGAGCGGAGACCAGCAACAGCAGCGCTCGGCCCATGACGCGCCTACGTTTTTATACATCATGGGCTGGGCGACCGCCGGCTCGTCGGCCTCGTTATGGCCCAGGCGGCGGTAGCAGATCAGATCCACGATCACGTCCTTGTGGAATTGGTTTCTGAAGTCGAGCGCCATGCGGGTGACGAAGATCACCGCCTCGGGGTCGTCGCCGTTCACGTGGAACACCGGGGCCTGGACCATCTTGGCCACGTCGGTGCAGTACATGGTGGAGCGGGCATCCAAGGGATGGCTGGTGGTGAACCCGATCTGGTTGTTGATGACGATATGGACGGTCCCGCCGGTGGAATAGCTGCGGGTCTGGGAGAGCTGCAACGTCTCCATGACCACGCCCTGGCCGGCGAAGGCTGCGTCGCCGTGGATCAGCACCGGCAGCACCAGGTCTCCGGTACGGTCGCGGCGGCGGCGTTGGCGGGCGGGGGTGGCTTTCTCGGGCCTGGCGGGCGACGTTTTCTTGTGCAGGGCGCAGGGTTTGCGCTTGGGGCGATGTGCGTCGGGGGGATCTTGCCGGGTCCCTTTTCGGGCAAGCCTTTGAAAAGGCATGACGGGGTGGGTTTCAGTTCCAACCCCACCCATCTTTGAGCGTGAAAGACTTGATTTTCATCAGTTTTTTGGCAGCTTCGTCGTTCTATGATTCTGCAGAGCTTTTGGCGTGCACGTTCGCCGAAGATCGTCGGGCGTCGAGAACTCCAAGCAACGGATCAGTGGAGAACGATCATGGATCTGGCGTCGATTACGTTTCTGTTCAGGGTGCCTGACCTAGCCAAAAGTCTTGGCGGATACCTCGGCCTCGTTGAGTCTATCGACAAGAAGCTCGACAAGCTGCTTCAGAGCGACTTCAACGCGGCTGTAAGGTGTCTGCGGGAATCGCTCGTTGCGACTAAACAGCAGGACTTTCTGCTTCACGAGGCTTGGCGGCGATTCCACACGGCGCTAACCAATGAGACGGGGGAGCGTAAGGCGCTTGCATACGTTGGACTTGCGCTCTGCCAAGATCGCCTTGGAGAAAGAGAGTGTTCTCTGCAAACACTTTCAGATTTCCTATCATACGGTTTCGCCGAAGAAATTCAGGCCGAGATACAAGCTATTACAATCAAAGCTCTGGCTATAAGATTCATTCCGATAATTGGAAAATCCGCATCGCTCTTGTACAGCACGTTACAAGCCCCTGATTGTCTCATGCGAAAAAGAAAAATTAGCGAACTGCAAGAGGAAGCTAGGCAACTCATTGCCGGAGAAAATGGATAGCGAGCAATAGGGAACAGATCACGTTTATTCATGGGGCGGCCAACGATCTCGTCTGCTCATAATGCAAAGTGGTCTATCACTGGTTTCTGTCCCTGGTTTCCTCACAGTTCATGTCGCCACGAAGCCGGCAGTGCCCGTGAAAGGGGCTGGAAGCCGCTTCTACGGCCGAAAAGACGCCCCGTCGATTGCGTGCATGCGCTCCTCGGGGGAGCCGGAGCAGATCTTGGGGAATTCCTCGGTCAGCGTGTCGGTCTGGATCTTGTCGAATTGGCGGGAGATACCGAGCAGGACGTTGCGCAGACTCTTGGTCTTTAGGATGCCGACCATCAGATGCCCAGTGCGTACTTGCGACTCCCCGAACAGCAGGGTGGAATAGGTCCAGGCGCGCTCGGCCGCCTCCTCGACCTCCGAGGACAGGTCCGAGATGGAGCGCAAGCCGCGCGGCAGACGGTCCAACGACTCGGTGAAGTCCCGCGCCAAGCCCGCTGGGTCGAGCTGAAAGCGGCGGATGATACGGTGCAGGTCGGAGTCCTGGCCCTGGAGGATTTGGTTAAACCAGTGCACGAGCTCCACATAGGGATTCCCGCGCATCTTGCAGTAGACCGTGGCGCTTTCGATCGCCTTGTAAGCGAGCGGATTGAGCTTGCCGAAGAGTGCGGTGCGGCTGATCTCGGTACTGCCCCTGGCTTCCAAGTGCTCTCGCCTCGGTTGCTCAAGTCGAGCTACTCTTTCGCGCTCCTGCCGTTCGTGTTGCTCCTGCTCGAAGCGGTCTTGCTCCAACCGCTCAAGGTCCCGCCGTCGCACTGCGTCGTTTTCAGCGATCTCCAATCGCTCCACCAGATCCGACTCCTTCAATCGCTCGATAGCGTTGCGCAGACTTGCGCGAAAACCTTTATCTTGAAGAAAAGCGGAGCCGATCAGCCCATCGGGCGCACCGACCAGGGTACAGAAGCCTTCGACAAAACTCGGCCCTTGGCCTTCGATAGCCGGCAGCCCGCGAAGCTCCAACCAGCGCCGAGTCGCCGATTCGACTTGCTCCCAGGCCCAATGCGAGTCAGGAAGCGCCGCGAGCGATGACGCCAGTTGCAATGTAAGCTCCGGCGCCCAGGCCGGGCGCTCCGTCGCCACGGCGCGGTAGCTCCGGCAATAGTGGTCGATCAAGGCGCGCACGACATCCGGCGGGAAATCGAGGTACAGCAGATCGGGCAACAGGGTTGGCAGGAGCGGCGGGGCGTCCCAATAGGAAAAATGGTAGAGATCGGCGATCCAGCTCAGGGTCAGGCAGTGCCAAACGACGAGGAAATGATGAATGGCGCGGTAGTCGTCCTTGCCGAGCTGGAAGGGCGGCAATGCGACCTGATCGAGTCCGATCCCGGCCTCGGCCAGTGCCTCCTCCTGCTCCAGTCGTTGCAGATTCGCGGCACGCGCGCCGCCGAGTCGTCGATCCGCATCGGCCGGGTCTTGCGCAAGACCTTTGGCGATCAGGGTAGCGCGCGCTTGCCGCCATTGTCTGGCGCCAGCACGGGCCGCTTCTTCGACAATGGAGCGATAAGCGATCTTGTCGAGGACTTGATAGAGATACCGATCCTGGGCAGGCCCCCAGTAAGCGAGATTCACATAGAGGCAATCGTCGCCCTCGGGCATCTGGGTTTCCAGCACCAGCGTCGGCTCCGAGCGCAGGCGCTCGTGCAGTGCCTTGATGCTGGAGGCACCCTGTAGGCCGTCGTCTTTCCAGGCGCCGTCCAACAGCTCGACGGGTCTGACGCCGAGATTGAAGTTGTAATGGGTGGAAACGAACTGCTGAAGCGCTTGCCGGACTGGCCCCTCCAGGTCGCGCGGACCTGTGTCGGGCATGGACAGCAGCACGCGCAGCGGGGTCGGGCCGTCCGTGCGGTGCGACTTGAGGATCTGGGAGGGAAATAGGCGCAACGGCCAGTTGTCCAGAACCTTCTGGTTCTCCTGAAGCTCCAGGTTGCTCTGGCGCTGCCGCTCGGCCAACGCCCATTCCTGTGCGCGCCGCTCTTGGGTCTGCCGACGCTGCTCTTCGCGCTGCGCCTCGAATTGCTCCTGCTGGAAGGCGCGCTGCTTGGCGCCTTCTTGCGTCGCGGCGCGCGTTTGCGTGAAGGCCCGGGCCAGTAGGGACAAGGCGTAAGTCGGATCGGGGATCATGCTTGCAGCGTGTCTCGGTCTAATCCTTCCATGCTCGCCGATAGAACTGCGGCTCGAAAAGCCGTGCGAGGTGGCGCTCGGAATGATGGTTTTGTCGGGGGCCGCCGATCCTGTCGAGGCGGGGGCGTCCCTGCTCCTTGTGCGTGTCGAAGTACGGTCTCGGGGGGTTGACTCAGGTTGTCCCGAATACCTCGTCCAAGCTCCCGCACTCCAGCACCCGATCCGCCCAAGCCTCAAGCTCGGCCTCGCTGGCTTGCGCTAGGCGTTGCTCGACCCATGGCGGGAGCGAGCCGAAGCGCCGAACCAGCAACCGGCGCAGCAGCTTGGTCTCTCCTTTCTGCACTCCTAGGGCAATGCCCTGTTCCTTCCACTCTTCGGTCCAAGTCATGACTCGCTCGGCTAGCATGTCGTTGATCTCCTGCAATTCGTTGAGGTTCGGGATCTCGATGCCCGGAAGCCGCGCCGGGAGCAGCACGCGCTTGAGCCAGACGACGAAGGCGCGGCGCAGGCTCGCGTGCTCGGGGCCTGCCAGCCATTCGACCAGACAGCCGACCACCCGTTGGATGTTCTCGGGGGCGCGGGCGTTCTCCAGCCGGAACAGCGCGGCGGCGGCGTTGGGCAGACCGGCCAACTCGTCTTCGCGGTAGCGGCGCTCTTCCAGCAGAAGATAGCGGATCTGGGGCTGCCAGTGCACCAGGCGCGGCGGCAAGCTCGGGTCGATCAGGTCGGCCAGGTCGGTCTTGGCGGTCCAGGGGTCCGAGCCGTTGTAGATGACCACCGGCAGCACGGGTGGTAGCGGTTCGCCGGGGCCGATCTCGCCCGACTTGAGCAGGTCTTCGTAGAGCAGACCGACGTAGGTCAATAGCCGCACGGCCATGGACCGGTCGACGGTCGATTGGAACTCCAGGATCAGGTACAGGTAGAGCCAACGCACCCGCCCGTGCTGGACGATGCGCAGGCGCCAGATCACGTCGTCTTCCCGCTCGCGTAGATCCTGTGCGATGCCGCTCTCGCGCACCCGCTGCAAGGTGTCCAGGTCCAGCGCCGCGGTCCAATCCTCGCGCACGAAGGCGCGGATCAGGTCGGCGACCATCTTGCGATGGGAGAACAGGAGCTTGTAGGAAGAGTCGTGCTCGGCCATCGCGGGGCGGTCCTTGGGTGTATCAGCGGGGAGGATACCCAATCGGTGGTGTTGGCGCAGCATTGGGGTACTAAGGCTCCAGGTACGGAGCGTGGTGTCCGCCGGTGCGTCGATCCTAGAACCTTGAACCGGGAGAGCGGAGCGGGCGTAACGGGCGAGGGGGCTGGCTGTGGCTCGCCGGTCCAGGGTCCAGGGTCCAGGGGTGGGAGAAAAAACCCTTGCGGAGCGACGTCTATCCGGCTCGGTTAGATGTTAGTCCTTATCTTTTTTCAAAAAAAAGCATGGACCACCTGGACCGCTTGGACACAACCTTTAAGAACAAAGAGTTAAGCGGTCCAGGCGAGGTCGGGCGGTCCACCCTCGCCATGGACCGCCCCCGCGCACTAAGTCGCTCGGGCCTCGCCCTGCCACTGGGCACGGCGTTGCGCAGCGGTTACAAGCCTAGAGCCTGGCATATCGGTTGCCGCGTCCTCGTCGGTTAGGATCTCCGACTCCAAAGACTCCAACTCGTCTTCCAGGTCATCGTCGGCGCCCCAGTCCCAGGGCATTTTCGCCTTAACCTCGAAATGCTTGCGGCAGTCGCTCAACCGTGGGATCACGAAGACGCGCAGTCGGTTTCCGCCTGCCGAGGGCCGGGGACGGGTGTCGCCGACCTTTGCCAGCTCCTTGAGCTTCTTCGCCAAGGTGGTTAAGTGCTCCGTGTGCAGGCGGCTCTTGTGCGTCCATTCGCCATAGGCGTCAAAGAGTGTCTGCTTTGGGATCTGGATGGGACCGCGCTCCCAGGCTTTCGCAATGTCTCGGCTACCGACCGAGCGCGTTGGCGAGGTCATCCATTCTCCGTCGGCCAGCTCGAAGGCGCCCGTCAACAGGATTTCTCCCGTCTCCAGGCAATGAAGCCACCACTTAGTCACCGTGTCCGCTCCGCGGATCTTGGCGTCGCGTTTGGTCGCTTGGTCCAGGCCCAGATCGGGCAATTGTCGCGGGTCGTAGCTGCCGATATCGTAGCTCAGCAGATGATCGATGAACGCCTCTTGCCCGCCGCTGCCGATGTGCGCCGCGAGGGCGTTGAAATAGTCGTGGTCGCCCTTCTTGTCTTCGTTCAGGTCGAGGATCAGGAAACGGCGGTCGTCCAGTCCGACGGGCGCTACCCAGTCGTTGTTGGACGCCATGATCAGGTGACAGCAGTTGCGGACGCGGTACTTGGGCAGGTATTTGCGCTCGACGGGTAGCTCTTCGTCCGTGATCAGGCTTTTCAGCACGCCTTCTTGGTCCTTGCTGCCGCCCCAGACTGCTTCGTTGGCAAAGACGAGCACCGAGGTGCCCAGATGGTCGTTGAACCGGCCGGTCAGGTCGTCGGGCTTGACGGCGACAGTCGCGTGCTCGCCGAAGGCGCGAACGAGAATATCCACGATGATGTTCTTGCCGGTGCCTTCGCCGGATTTGAGCACTATGACGGCATGCCCGCGCTCGTTCGGACACTGGAACAGGCGAGCGAGCCAACCCATGACATACGCGAATGCTGCCTCATGGCCGCTGCACCAGATATCGCGGATATGGTCGAGTATGGGCCGACAGTCCCCCGGGGCGGGCTGAATCGCCAACCCTTGGTAGAGATTCAGGGTCTTGCCGTCGGGCAGCGCGGTATCGCCCGCCACGAGCCGCGGTACCGGGCGGAACACCAGTTGGTCGTAGGTGCGGCGATTCGGCCATTGGAGCCAAACGTCCGCCAGCGTCTTGTACTCCACCGTCTGACCGCCGCTGCCGCCCTTCACCGAGGGGAGCTTGTCCGGTCGGTATTTCAAATTGATGTCGTTGGGCCGGCTGAATCGCGTCGTCATGCGTCCGGTGCCTGCGTCGCGCTCGCGGTACACGACCGTCGCTTGGCCATTGACCATCGCCACTCCGTGGCGTTGCCCAAAGTCCTCCAGCATGCGGGCGCGTTGCGCTTCGATCAGCGGCAGCATGTCGGGACGGACGCTGATCTCGCCGGTCCAGCCGGCCGCACGAGCAAGATGGAACAGGGTGCGGAGCGACACGCCGCCAGCCTGTAAGAACGTGGACCAGCGGTAGGCGCACTCGCCGGGCCGGTAGAGTTTTCCGCCTTGGCTCCAGCGGTCCCAGATATCGAGCGCATCTTGACCTGCCCCGGTGCTGTGTAGGGCCATACCAACCTTGAGCCAGTCTTGATAGCCAAGGTCCGGGGTCAAGGCATCGAGCGCCGATACGATGTCGGCGGGCTTCTGGAGCGGCGCCCCGGCATCCGGCAGCTCGGCCGTTTCCGACGGTTGTGCCCGCTCGACCGGGGGGAGGATCTCCAGAACTTGACCCCAAGGGATCGGCGGATTTTCGGACGCTTGAACGATACGCACCCGATGCGGATGCCCGGAATCCTTCATGTGGTCGAAGCCGGGGAGACGCAGTACGCGTGCGATGTCCTTGGCGTTGGGGTCCGAGCCGTAGCTGTCCACCATACGCTGCTGGACGGCCGCAAAGCCATCGAGCGGTGCGCCTTCGACCAGGATGTAACGGTGATATTTGCCGGGACTGGACTCGACGACGATATGCGGTTGGATGGGCAGATCGGGCTCGTCGCCGCGGTCGGCCTCTTGCCATAACGCACGGATGCGAGTGATGTTTTCCCTGGTTCGGCCGGTCAGATCCGTGGCGTTGACGGTGACGAAGATCCCGGCGCCGCGGGTATTGAGGCGCACCAGCGTTGTCCAGTGCCGCTCAAGGGTGCCGTTCAGGACATGAGCCAGCGACGAGTCGCGCCGATCCTTGTTGTCGTCGAAAACCTGGAAGGTAAACTCGGTTGCCGTCTTGTCGAGAAGAGAAAGGAAGCGCTCGGCCTCGGCGCGGTGCGGGTCTCCAGAACACGTAACCGCATGACTTATATCAATATCACTGGAATCTTGCTGCTTGGGACTTTGGCGCTCGGATACTTTGCAATGGTCGAGTTCGTCTTGGGACATAGGGATGTACCTCATTTGTTGGGAATAAACGGTTCCTGCACATGGCAGCGTCTTGGTTACACGCTGTCGCCAGTCACGGGGGCAGCATGGCTCGGTCGGGGGATGCCGACCGAAGGTCTCGGAAAAAATCAATCCTTTGATCGAGAAGCGATCCTGGGTTCGATATGCGCTCGAACGATTGGTCGAACGACTGCGGCTTGCGGGCCGCGCACTGCGTACTCCGTGGTCAGGGTCTTGGAACGGGCCATCCGGACCGATTAAAATGGATGGCAGCTTCGGGATTGGGGCTGGAAAGCCTTGAGTCTTGGGGTCTAGGCGATATGATTCTCCGCTGGTTCGATGGGCGGCGGACTGTAAACGAGTCTGGGCGGGTGCGCAAGCGGTTTTGTGTTTTCCCTATCGGGTCTCCCGAGAATACGGGGGGGCAACGGGGAGGTATTGCGCTCGGTGGGCTAGGGGAATGAAATCATTCCGAATCAATTCGCTTAAGCGCGACAGCGCTTTCTTTCAATCTATATTTAATTGCGAATACGGATCTTGATGCGTAGCGAGCCGCGGCTGGCAATTTCAGCATGGCCGCTGGCAGGCTTAATCGTATTCGCCCCGTTGCGTGAGAAACGGGAATCGCGCTCCCGCGAACGCTATCCTCGCTCTAATCGATTCCGCCTTTGATCGGACGGATGCGGACCTGGCGCGACAGACCGGCCAGGTACTCCGGCGGGATCAATAACCCACGATCTTCGATCCTCAATGGGTTCATGTGGTTGGCTCGTTTGGGTATGGGCTTGCCGTTGGATCGTACCCCGTACCGGCGCGTGCAGTTGAGCCTGGGGTACCTCAAGCCGCCTGGCGGCGGCTGGCCGACCGAAGGTCGGCGCTCCGGTCGGCGCTCCCCTCGGCCCTACACCCGCAGCAACAGCCGCGCCGGCTCCTCCAGCGCCTCCTTGATGGCGACCAGGAACTGCACCGCCTCGCGCCCGTCGATGATGCGATGGTCGTAGGTCAGCGCCAGATACATCATCGGGGCGATCGCGATCTGGCCGTTCTCGACGATCGGCCGCTCCTGGGTCTTGTGCATCCCCAGGATGGCGCTCTGCGGGGGGTTCAGGATCGGCGTGGAGAGCAGCGAGCCGAAGACGCCGCCGTTGGTGATCGAGAAGGTCCCGCCGGTAAGCTCCTCGAAGCTCAGGGAGCCGTTCTTGGCCTTGTTGCCGAACTCGGCGATGCCGCCTTCGATCTCGGCCATGCCGAGCCGGTCGCAATTGCGCAGGATCGGGACGACCAGGCCACGCGGGCTGCTCACGGCGATGCCGATGTCGTAATAGCCGTGGTAGAGGATGTCGGTGCCGTCGACCGAGGCGTTGAGCACCGGGAAGCGCTGGAGCGCCTCGACCGCGGCCTTGACGAAGAAGGACATGAACCCCAGACGCACCCCGTGGGTCTTCTCGAACTGGTCCTTGTAGCGGTTGCGCAGGTCGATCACCGCACGCAGGTTCACCTCGTTGAAGGTGGTGAGCATGGCGGCGTTCTGCTGGGCCTGGACCAGCCGCTCGGCGACCCGCGCGCGCAGCCGCGTCATCGGCACCCGCTGCTCGGGCCGGCCGGCCTCGCCGGTGAGCGCCGGGGGCGGGCCGGCGACCGGGGGCGCGGACTCCGGGTCGAGGCTGGGGCCGGTCTTCTCGCGCTCGTCCAGATAGGCGACCACATCGGCCTTCTGCACCCGCCCGTCCCGGCCGCTGCCGGGGATCTGGCTGGGGTCCAGGCCCATCTCTTTGACCAGCCGGCGGGCCGCGGGGGCGACGACCGGATCGGCGGCGGGCGCCGCCGCGGGGGCGCTGGCCGCCGGGGCTGCCGAGGCGCCTGCCGCACCGGGCAAAACGGTCGCCAGCAGGCTGGCTGCGGTAACCACCGTGCCGACCTCCGCGAGGATCGGCCCGAGCACGCCGTCGGCCGGGGCGGGGACCTCCAGGACGACCTTGTCGGTCTCCAGATCGACCAGGCTCTCGTCTTTTCTGACCGCCTCGCCGGGGGCCTTGTGCCAGGCGAGCACGGTGGCATCGGCAACCGATTCCGGCAGAGCGGGGACGCGGACTTCGCTACTCATTGGTGGGGGATCCTTCGATTCATGCTCGGGTTGAAGCGGCCGGTGAGGGCCTCGTCGATCAGTATGTCGTGCTGCTCCACATGGGCGGCGCGATGGCCTACCGCAGGGGCGGCGGAGGCCGGGCGGCCCACGTAGTAGGGACGCTTGCCGGCCTGGATCAGGTCGTGGAAGCGGTGCTTGATCTGGTCCCAGGCGCCCTGGTTCTGGGCCTCTTCCTGACACCAGACGACCTCTTCGGCGCCCGGGTACTGGGCGAGCGCGGCGGCGAACTGGTCCTTGGGGAAGGGATAGAGCTGCTCGATGCGCAGGAGCGCGACGTTGACGATCCCCCGCGCCCGGCGCGCCTCCAGCAGGTCGTAATAGACCTTGCCGCTACAGAAGACGACGCGCTCGACCCCGACGGGGTCGATGGGATCGGTCTCCCCGATCACGACCCGGTACTGCCCAGCGGTAAGCTCGTCCAGGGACGACACCGCCAGACGATGGCGCAGCAGGCTCTTGGGGGTCATGACGATCAGCGGGGTGCGCAGCTCCCGGATCATCTGGCGGCGCAGCAGGTGGTACATCTGGGCCGGGGTGGTGGGAACGCAGACCTGGATGTTGTGCTCGGCGCAGAGCTGGAGATAGCGCTCCAGACGGGCCGAGGAGTGCTCGGCCCCCTGCCCTTCCAGCCCGTGCGGCAGCAGCATGACCAGTCCGCAGGAGAGCCCCCATTTGGTCCCGGCGGAGCAGATGAATTGGTCGATGACCACCTGGGCGCCGTTGGCGAAGTCCCCGAACTGGGCCTCCCACAGGGTGAGCGCATTGGGCTCGGCGGTGGCGAAGCCGTATTCGTAGCCTAAGACCGCCTCTTCTGAAAGGATGGAGTCGATGGCGATGAAAGGGCCTTGGTGCTCGCCCAAATGCTGGAGCGAGGTATAGGCGTCGCCGGTGCGCTGGTCGTGGACCTTGGCGTGGCGGTGCACGAAGGTGCCGCGTCCGCAGTCCTGGCCGGAGAGCCGAATCGGGAATCCGGCGTCGAGCAGGGTGGCATAGGCCAAGCATTCGGCGAAGCCCCAGTTCATGAGCTGCTCGCCGTGGGCCATCTTGCGCCGCTCTTCCCAGACCTTTTCGACCCGGGGGTGCATGGCGAAGCCGTCGGGCAGGCGCAGCATGGCCTCGCCCAGGGCCTTGAGCTTCTCCAATGGCACGCCGGTGTCGATGTCCTGGTCCCAATGGACGTCTTTGCCGCGCGACCAGTCGACCCGGTAGGCATGGTCGAGCCCGCACAGCACCGGGCGGGCGACCACATGGCCCTGGGCGATGGCGCGCTTGTAGTCTTCCACCAGCGCAGCGGTCTGCTCTTTGGTGACCACGCCTTCGTCCTGGAGCCGGTCGGCGTAGACCGCCCGCACCGTGGGGTGGGCGACGATCTTTTTGTACATCATGGGCTGGGTAACCGCAGGCTCGTCGGCTTCGTTATGCCCTAAGCGGCGGTAGCAAATGACGTCGACGATGACGTCTTTGTGGAATTGGTTGCGGAAGTCGAGCGCCATGCGGGTGACGAAGATCACCGCCTCGGGGTCGTCGCCGTTCACGTGAAACACCGGGGCCTGGACCATCTTGGCCACATCGGTGCAGTACATGGTGGAGCGGGCATCGAGCGGGTGGCTGGTGGTGAACCCGATCTGGTTGTTGATGACGATATGGACAGTCCCGCCGGTGGAATAGCTGCGGGTCTGGGAGAGCTGCAGCGTCTCCATCACCACGCCCTGGCCGGCGAAGGCGGCATCGCCGTGAATGAGCACCGGCAGCACCAGGTCGCCGGTACGGTCGCGGCGGCGGCGCTGGCGGGCGCGCACAGAGCCTTCGATGACCGGGTTGATGATCTCCAGATGCGAGGGGTTGAACCCTAGGGCCAGATGGACGACGCCCCCGGGGGTGTCGACGTCGGTGGCGAAGCCCAAGTGGTATTTCACGTCGCCGGCCATCTTGCGCCAGTCGAGATGGGTGCGGCCCTCGAACTCGTCGAAGATCTCTTGCGGGGGCTTGCCGAAGATGTTGACCAGGACGTTGAGCCGGCCGCGGTGGGCCATGCCGATGACCAGCTCTTTCTGGCCCTTGCGCCCGGCGCGCTGGATCAGCTCGTCCAACAGCGGGATCAGGACTTCGCCGCCTTCGAGCGAGAAGCGCTTTTGCCCGACGTAGCGCTGGTGCATGTATTTCTCGATGCCCTCGGCGGCGGTGAGCAGCGAGAGTATCCAGCGCCGGTCGGTCGGCTCCAGCTCCGGGGTCGCGCGGTAGCCCTCCAGGCGCTTCTGGATCCAGCGCTTTTCCTCGGTGTCGATGATGTGCATGTACTCGGAGCCGACCGGGCCGCAGTAGGTGCGCTGCACCAGGGCCAGGATGTCGCGCAGCGTCATGCGGTCGGGGGCGTAGAGCGACCCGGTATGGAACACCAGGTCCAGGTCGTCCAGGGCGAGGTTGTGGTAGGCCGCGTTGAGGTCGGGGATCTTGGGCTTTTCGCGCAGGTAGATCGGGTCGGTGTCCGCCACCTGGTGGCCACGGTAGCGGTAGGCGTTGATCAGGCGCAGCACCGCCGATTGCTTCTCAGCCGCCGCCGGCTCCAGCCGGTCGGTGGTGCGCGCCAGCGGGCGCAGGTGGCTCTCGCGCGCCAGGCGGGCGAAGTTCTCGCGGATCGGGGCGTGGGGGATGTCCGCCGGGAGCGGAGCTTCGTTGGCAGGGGCATGGCGCATGGCGTCGAAGCGCGCACGCCAAGCAAGATCCACGCTCAACGGGTCCTGAAGGTAACGCTCGTAGAGATCTTCGACAAAGGCTGCGTTGCCCCCGTAGAGGGCGCCGGAGCTGCGGAAAAGCTCGAGGATGGCACTCATACTCAGTATTTAGCTCCCCTGGGGGTTCTTATATAGTGATAATCAGTGTTTATAGCACAGCCGAAACGCGAAGGGTTGGTTGTTCCGCGAACGCAGAAACCCGACAATCGCCTGAGAATCGAGGCCCAAAGCAGGGCTGCCGGCCCGACCGCAAGAGATGCAAAACTCCGACTCAGCCTCCATCGCAGACGAGCAGAAGCGTCGCCGAGTGCGCCTGGCGAGGTTGGAGGCGGACATGGCCTATTTCCAGGCGCGCCTTGAAATGATCGGTGAGCCCGGCAGCACCAACCAGATGGCCCAGCTTAAGGTTTTCAAGCTGTTGCACAAGAATGTCGGCGGTAAGATCCTGAGGGCCAAGCGCCCGCACTCGGATATGGTCTGACCGGCCCTCACGGTCCCGCGCCCTGGACCAGCCCCCCGCCTACTCAATCGACACCCGTCCCACCGACCCATGTGCACGCTAGTCATCCTGCGCCGCCCAGACCACCCCTGGCCGGTCCTGATCGCCGCCAACCGCGACGAGATGGCCAGGCGGGCGGCACTGTCCCCGGGAAGGCATTGGCCCGACCGCCCGGAGGCGCTCGCCGGGCTGGACATGGAGGCGGGCGGGAGCTGGCTCGGACTCAACGACCACGGACTGGTCGCCGCGGTCATGAACCGCTCGGGCACGCTGGGGCCGCAGCCCGGCAAGCGCAGCCGCGGGGAGCTGGTGCTGGAGGCATTGGACCACGCGGAGGCAGACGAGGCCGCGGGCGCGCTCGCGGACCTCAACCCCGCGGCCTACCGCCCATTCAACCTGGTCGTCGCCGACCCCAGGCGCGCCTACTGGTTGCGTCACGGCGGCGACGGGGAGATCCGGGTCTATCCCATCGCGCCCGGACTGCATATGCTCTCGGCTACCGAGATCGACGACTTAGGGCACCCGCGCATCGCAGCCAATCTGCCCAGATTTCTCGCCGCAGCAATCCCAAGTCCGGAGCTCGACGACTGGACCGACTGGCGCCGACTGATCTCGAGCGCCGACATCTGCAGGTCTTTAGGCCCCGAGTCCGCCATGGTGCTGGACCGCCCGGACGGATTCGCCACCCGGTCCAGCGCATTGATCGCGCTCCCCGCCTGGCCGGGACCCACCGCCCGCCCCCACTGGCTGCACGCCGAGGGCCGACCGGACCGCACGCCCTTCCTGCCCGTCTCCCTGGACTACCCGCTCCCCGAGCGCGTCCAAGATCCCTGAACCCGGAGCCGGAAAGTCTCGCGCCAAAGCGCCATGGCCGCTCCGCGGACGCGTGGCGCACCCTGCGAGCCCTGTGGCCGCAGCGACGATCGAGTCCAAGGCATCGCCTGTCCGGACCTTCGCGAGCCGCATGGACGCGACTCGCGCGGGGGATGGTTTTGTCCCGGTTCCTGATACGATACGCGGCTTAGCCGAGACCTAGGACCCCATCATGCCCGAGACCTTACGCATCGCCACCCGCAAATCGCCGCTCGCCATGTGGCAGGCCGAGCACGTCGCCGCCGCACTGGGTGCCATCCACCCCGGTCTGGTGGTGGAGATCGTCGGCATGACCACCAAGGGCGACCGTATCCTCGACGCACCGCTCGCCAAGGTCGGCGGCAAGGGGCTGTTCGTGAAGGAGCTGGAGCAGGGGATGTTAAGCGGGGAGGCGGACATCGCAGTGCACTCCATGAAAGATGTGCCGGTGGACTTCCCCGAAGGACTGCACCTGGCGGTGATCCTGGAGCGCGAGGACCCGCGCGACGCCTTCGTCTCCAACCGCTTCGATGGCCTGGACCTGCTCCCCCAGGGTGCCTGCGTGGGCACCTCAAGCCTGCGCCGCCAGTGCCAGCTCGCCGAGCGGCGCCCGGACCTGCGCATCGAGCCGTTGCGCGGCAACGTCAACACCCGGCTCGCCAAGCTCGATGCGGGCGAGTACGACGCCATCATCCTGGCCGCTGCCGGGTTGATCCGGCTCGGGTTCGAGGCACGCATTCGCGGATTCATCGCCCCCGAGGACAGCCTGCCGGCGATCAGCCAGGGGGCCATCGGGATCGAGTGCCGGGTGGACGACCCCCGTGTCCACGCGCTCATCGCCCCGCTCGATCACCCGGAGACTGCGCTACGGGTGCGCGCCGAGCGGGCGCTTAACGCCCGCCTCCACGGCGGCTGCCAGGTGCCGATCGCCGGCTTCGCCACCCTGGACGGGGACCGCATCCACTTGCGCGGCCTGGTAGGTACCCCGGACGGGACTCGCGCCCTGAGGGCACAGGCCGAGGGCTCCAGGGATGCACCCGAGGCACTCGGGATCGCGGTTGCCGAGGACCTGCTCGCACAGGGCGCGGCGGAGATCTTAAGCGCCGTGCACGAGGCCGCATCCGAGTAAGGAGTCTCCCATGAGCCAGTCATCCGCGAACGCGTCGGACAGCGCATCGATCGGATCGGGTCAGTGCGCGCAAGACGGTCTGCGGGGACTGGGTGTCCTGGTCACCCGCCCCGCCGGCCAGGCCGATGCGCTGTGCCGGTTGATCGAATCCGCCGGTGGCCGGCCCGTCCCATTCCCCACCCTGGAGATTGCACCGGTCGCCGATTCGCGCGAGGCGCGCGCACTGCTCGCCGAGCCCTGGCACCTGATGATATTCACCAGCCGCAACGCGGTTGAGCACGCGCTTGCCTTGGGGTTCGACGGACGCTGGGAGCAGACCGAG
The DNA here is from genome assembly GCA_963780725.1 of uncultured Gammaproteobacteria bacterium. Classification (GTDB taxonomy): domain Bacteria; phylum Pseudomonadota; class Gammaproteobacteria; order Chromatiales; family Chromatiaceae; genus Thiodictyon. The sequence goes on along the minus strand of CAWACV010000001.1, from coordinate 285,484 downwards.
CGCCTGGCCGCAGTGGGCCGCGCCACAGGGCTGGCCCTGGCCGAGTCCGGCCGCGCCCCGGATCTGGTCCCGCCGGAGCGCTTCGACAGCGAGTCGCTGGTTGCGCTGCCCGGGCTCGCGGACCTAAGCGGCCGGCGGGTGCTGATCGTACGCGGGGAGGGCGGTCGGGCACTGCTCGGCGAGGTGCTGGCCGAGCGCGGGGCGCAAGTGCACTTCGCCGAAGTCTACCGGCGGGTGCGCCCGGACCTTGACCCGGGCTCCCTGGTCGCACGCTGGCAGAGCGACCTGGATCTGGTCGTCGCCACCAGCGACGAGGTCTTGCTGAACCTGATCGAGATGCTGGGTGCACCGGGCCGGGCGCCACTGCTGGCGACCCCGCTGGTGACCATCAGCGAACGCACTGCGCAGACCGCACTGGGACTTGGATTCCAATCCGTGCGGGTCGCCGAGCGGGCAGAGGACGGGGCCATCGTGCGCGCACTCTGCGACCTGGCCGGGGCTCAGTCTGTCTGAGCGCCGGATGACGGCGACCGGCCCGCCCCGCCCCGGGTTGCTGCACCGCGGGCCGAGACTCCCGGTGCTTCTGTCTGCCCTGGCCCTGACGATCGCGATCGCCGGGATCGCGGCGGGGCACCGGATCTGGAGCGACCTGCGCTCCAGCATGTCCCGCATGGACCGGACCCTGGACGCCGCACGCGCGCGCCAACGCGAGACGATAGAAGGTCTTGCCAGCGCCCAGGCACTGCTCCTGGCCCAGCAGGAGCACCTGCGGGAGGTCGAGGAAGGGCTGCGCGCCCGGGAGTCGGCCCTGGCCGCCGAGCGCACCGCACTGGAGGAGCGGCGTGCTCGGCTGGAAACCCAACAATCCCCCCGCACCTTGGAGCTGCGCGGCCAGGCCCGGGAGCTGGCACGGCGTCTGGACCTCGCACTGAGCGGACTCTCGGACCCGGGCGGGATCGCGTTGGCGGACGAAGCCCTGAAGCAGACCACCGAATGGGCGACCCGCTCCGGTCTGGCGGACGACAGGGATTTAAGCTCGGCCCTGACCCAGGCGCGCGGTGCCCTGGCCGCCGCCCAGCCCCCAAACCCGACACAGCTCGCGGGCCGGATCGAGTCCTTGAGCGCCCGTATCGCAACGCTGCCGCCCGGCCCCCCCAGGGCGGCCATACCTTATTGGCGGCTCGGCCCCGCCGGCCATGCCAGCGCCGTACAAGTGGGTGCCCAGCTACAGACCGCGCGCTTCGCCCTGCACCGGGGCGACGAGGCATTGTTCAGGCTGTCCCTGGACACCGCCGCCGCCTGGCTCGCCGCGCTCTACGACCCGGCCGTACCGGGGGTCGCAGCCGTGCGCGCAGAGATCTCCGACCTGCGCCGGCTCCCGGTGCGCCGGGACCTGGCGGGGCTGAGGACAGAGCTCGCCCGGTTGCGGGCAGTGCTCGGGGATCTGGCGGAGCGGACGAGTGGGGATGGTGCCCTCGGCGGGACTTGAACCCACGACCTATCGCTTAGGAGGCGATCGCTCTATCCAACTGAGCTACGAGGGCGGACGGGCCTTGAGGCACGCGGGAAGACCGCGACCGCAGGACAGTTCGGTAGTGTAACCCAATTCCCCAGGGTCTCGCGCTCGGGCTGGCTCCATTCCAGTTCCATCGCGCCCGATTCTCGGCGATGATCGGGCCGATCCAACGCCCCGCCAAACCCAGTGCGCACGGTCGCGGACCCACGCAACAAACCAGGTACCAGATCGACCATGAGCGAAACGATCGCATCGAGACCCGAGCGTCCGTGGCACCGACACCTGGCGTGTCCAGCCTGCAAGTCGCCCCTGACCCGCGATGCCCAGCATTACGCCTGCAGCGATCCCGGCTGCGGCGCCAGTTACCCCACGGTCGACGGTGTACCCATCCTGATCGACGGCTCGCGCAGCGTCTTCGCCGTCGACGACTTCACCTCCCGTAAGACGACGACCTTCGCCGAATCCGATCCGCGCGGGCCAGCAAAACGCCCAAGCCTGCTCCGTCGGCTGATCCCCTCAAACAGCCGACCGGTCCGGTCGGGCGACGAGCGCAGGCTTATCGCGAGCTTTGCCGGCACGGATCGCTGGCTGCTGGTGATCGGCGCCGGGGAGCGCGCCTACAAAGGCCAGGGCAGCGCCAACCTGATCTATTCGGACGTACATCTGGGCGCCCATGTGGACATGATCGCCGACGGCCACGACCTCCCGTTCCAGGACGCCACCTTGGGTGGGGTGCTCGCCATCTCGGTCATGGAGCATGTGGCGGATCCTCAACGGTGCGCCGCCGAGATCTTTCGCGTTCTTAAGCCAGGCGGAAAGGTGCTGGCCGCGACCCCTTTCATGCAGCAGGTACACTTGGGCCGCTACGACTTCGCCCGCTTCACCCACTTGGGACACCGGAGGCTCTGGCACCGCTTTGCCGAGATCGAGAGCGGGATCGTCTGCGGCCCGGGGATGGCCCTGGCATGGGCGTGGCAGTATTTTCTCCTGAGCTTTTCGGAGCGACCCCGGACCCGCAAATACCTGCGCGCCTTCGCCAAGCTCACTTCGTTTCCACTGCCCTATTTCGACGAGCACCTCAAGAACAAGGCCGGGGCCTACGACGCAGCTTCCTCCTTCTTTTTCCTGGGCGAGAAGTGCGAGCGCCCCATAAGCGACCGGGAGATCGTCCGCGGCTACCGCGGTCTCGACAACCTGGGCTGACTCACCCAAACCGATCTGGAGCCACGCATCGATGACCTTCGCGACCTATATCAAGCTCTACCTGTTGACCGTCCCGGTCTTCCTCGCCATCGACCTGGTCTGGCTGGGTTGGCTCGCACGCGACTTCTACAAGACCAATCTGGGGTACATCCTGTCTGCGGACGTCAACTGGCCTGCCGCCATCGTCTTCTATCTGCTCTTTATCGTCGGCATCCTATATTTCGCGGTGGCGCCGGCCCTGGCCCAGGGCTCCATCTGGCGCGCGATCCTGAACGGACTCCTGTTCGGGCTCTTCGCCTACACCACTTACGAGCTCACCAATATGGCAACCCTGCCCAACTGGCCGCTCAAGGTGGTCCTGATCGATACCGCCTGGGGTATGGGGCTGTGTGCCAGCGTGGCGGGCTTGAGCTATCTCATCGGGCGCTGGCTTAAGGGCGCTTAATACCGCTGGCGGCGACCGTTGCGCCGCCGCCATTTGCCGCCCGCTCCCAGATCCTGCGATCATGCACGGACTTACCGCAACAGGGAAAGCACCCATGGCCGAGACCAACGAGCCGGTTCATACAGAGGCGCCACAGGCACCGACTCTCCCGTTGGACGACCGGTTGCGCGCACTGGGCCTTGGGGGCCAGGGCGCAGAGACCGATCCGCGACTGGCCGCCTATGCCGCTCAGCTCGCGACCCTGTCCTCGGGGCTCGCCGCCCACCGCGTTCAACTGCGCGACCTGGAAAAATCCCTGGTGGAGCGGATCGCCGACGTTGACGACGACCGCCGCCTGACCGCCCTGCAGCTCCAGCGCGCCTGGCAGACCCAGCGCGAGGAGCTCGACGACCGCCTGCGCAGCCGCGGCCGGCTGGCCGCCGCCGCGCTGGTCCTGATCGCCGCAATGGCCACCGGCGGGCTGGTCGGGCTCTTCAAGTACCTGGAGTCCAACCGGGAGGCACTCGAGGTCCGAGTGGATGCGGTGCGCCTGGAGCTCGACCGGCTCGCCGGCATCGGGACCCGGGACACCCAGGTCCAGGAGAAGCTCGCGGCCCTGTCTGCCGCGGTCGGACAGCTCTCGAGCACCCTCGGACCGCTCGCGGAACGACCCGCTCGGACCGCCGGCCAGGACGGCCCTGCACAGCTCTCCGATCTGGCTGCGCGGATCGACCGTATGGCGGCAGAGCAGGTGCGTAACGCGCAGGAGCTGCAAGCCCTGCACGAATCGCTGGCTGCGCGGCCGATCCCGCCCGAGGGGCCGGCGGCGGGACCATCCGCAGACCCTCGGTCAACGCCTGCGGCCCAACCTCAGGCCCCGCCGCCCGCCGACCCCCGCCCGGCGGAAACCCCAGCCACGCCGACCGACGCCGCCCCGGAAGGGTCAGCCAAGCCGTCGGCCGACGGGGCGACGAGCCCCCCGCCGGTCGCCACCCCGGCCAAAGTCGGCGGCGCCGAATCCGCAAGCACAGGGACTGCGACCATCGCAGTCGCGGACCGCCTGTTCGCACTCCAGCTCTTAGGCTCCTACCGCCGAGACGACCTACTGTCCCTGGCCGCCCGAGCTGGCCTGCCGGCTGAAGTCTTTATCCGGCAGGAAAGCCGGCGCGGGCGCCCCTGGTTCGTCCTTATCCACAGCATGCACCCGACCCGCGCCCAGGCCCAGGCCGCCCTCGCGGGACTTGCCCCGAGTCTCCTGGTCCCCAAACCCTGGATCCGCAACTTACCGCCGGACGCCACCCTGGAGCTCATCGTCACGGGCAAAGGGCAGTAACAGGGCGCGGCCAAGGCCATCGCGGCGCCTGCCGAGACCGCGCCGACCGATCGGGAGCTTCGCCACGGCGCGTAAAGGCTTCGGCCACCTGTCCGTTTTCCTAAGCGGCCACGGCCAGCTCCGCGGGCGGCTCTGGCGATTGACCCGGCCAGAGCCGGAGGCCGAGGCTACCAGGGGATCGCCTCCCCATGCCGGAAGAATCCACCGCTTGGCCCGTCGTCCGGCAGGGTCGCGGCCCAGACGATGCCCTGCGCCCCCTCCTCCACCGATAAGGGCGCGCGCGGACCGCCCAGATCGGTGCGCACCCAGCCCGGACAGACCGAGTTGACCTTGACCCCGGTGCCGCGCAGCTCGTCGGCGAAGATGCGGGTCAATGCATTCAGCGAGACCTTGGAGAGCCGATAGCCCGGGCAGCAGCCGTTCATGTCGTCGAGCTGGCCCATTCCGGAGGAGACGTTGACGACCCGGCCCCGGCCCTGCATCAGTGGGATCAGGACCTGGCAGAGCCGTAGCGGGCCCAGCGCATTGGTCTCCATGGCCAGACGCACGGTCTGAAGGTCCGCGCGGAAGACGCTCGACTCTGGGGTACCGGGCGAGGGGTCCGGGACTATGCCCGCGTTATTCACCAGCACGTCCAGTCGCCCGAGCCCGCGCACGGTCTCGGCCAGGGCCGCGATGGACCGATCGTCCGTCACGTCCAAGGGATGGAAGCGCACGGGGAGCCCCTGGGCCGCCAGTGCATCCGCGGCGGCCCTGCCCTCGGACTCGCGCCGGGCGGCGAGCAGGACCAGATAACCCTGGGCGGCCAGCCGGCGGCTGGTCTCCAGGCCCAGGCCGCGATTGGCCCCGGTGACGACTGCGACGGGTTGCTCGGACATGACGGTCTCCCGCAGTGAAGGAACGAATGGCCACTGACCCATGGGCAGCGGCCCACTTAAGGGAGACAATAAAGGGCTTACCCCGACGCCTCAAGCCCCGCCCCAGAAGGACCACATGCCCCGCCCCCTGACCCGCGACGACATCCGCCACGCCATCGATCTAAGCTCCTTCAACCGTGGGCTGCGGTATTTCCAGAACGGCCATGTGATCGACCTGGCGGAAGAGTCGCGCGATGCCTTGGGGGTGCGTCTGCAATCCCGGGTCAAGGGCAGCGACGGGCGCTTCTACCGACAGACGGTCTGGATCCCGGCCAACCCGGAGCGGGGCGACATCGAGGGCTCCTGTGGCTGCCCGGTGGGCTACAACTGCAAGCATGTCGCGGCCGCCTGCCTCGCCTTCGAGGAGCGCGAGCGCACCGCCGGAAGCCTTGGCGGCCCCGCCGACACCGACTTCATGACCCGCTGGCTGCGCCGCGTGGTCCAGGCTGGGGTCGTCCCGACGGTCAAGGACGAGGATGCAGGGGAGCGTCTGATCTATGTCCTGCAGCCCAACCCCACGGACAGCCATGGGGTGTGCGTGGAGCTGCGGGTCGCCAAGCCGCAGCGGCGCGGGGACGGGCTCACCAAGGGCCGCCTGGGCAATCTGTTCACCCTGTTTTACGGAGCCGCCCCACCGGAGTATCTGCGCCCGGCAGACCACGACATCCTGGGGCTCCTGCGCGCCCAGGGGGCTAATCAGTGGGCCACCAGTGTCCCGTTGGCCGGCGTCACCGGGGGGTTGGCACTGACCCGCCTGGTCCAGACCGGCCGCTGTTTCTGGCAGGCGGTGGAGCGCATCGCGCTCGCCCCGGGCGCACCCCGGACCCTGACCCCGCGCTGGCAGGAGACCCCGGAGGGCGAGCTGCGGCTGGAGCTTCAGGCGGAGCCCCAGGCCTGCACCGTGCTGGTTGAGCCCCCACTCTATCTCGACCCGGCTCAAGGCTTGGTAGGCCCGCTGGAGACCGGGGGTTTGCGCGGGGCTCAGCTACGCGAGCTCTTGGCCGCCCCGCGGCTGCGCGCCAGCGAGGCCCAGACGATCTCCCGCACCCTGGTGCTGGACTTCCCGGAGCTGCCCCTGCCGACCCCGGTCCCGGTGGCGATCGCTGAGCTTGAGGCCCTCGCGCCCGTTCCCTGGCTCGCACTCACCGCCCAGACGCTGGACAGCCCTAAGGGGGAGTCCGAGACCCACCTGCTGCGCCTGGACTTCGACTACGGCGGACACCGGGTCCCGGGGCTTCCCGCAATCCCGATGACCATCTTGAGCGGCCCTCAGGGCCCGGTGCGCGTGTGCCGGGATCTCGACGCGGAGCAGGCGGCGCTCGCGACCTTAAGCGCCATGGGCTTCACGCCCTTAGGCCCAGCCGGGACCGCCGCCGGACCCCATCGACTGGTCCCGGCCGGGAGCAACGCCATCGAGCGCGCCGGGCGTTGGTCCGCACTCCTTCGCGAGGGACTCGCGGAGCTTCAGTCCGCCGGCTGGCGGGTGGAGCGGGAGAGCGCCTTCCGGCTCCAATTCGAGTCCGCCGATTGGGACCTGGAGCTGGAAGACGAGGGCGAGGGCCCCGGTAACGACTGGTTCGGCCTGCGCTTCGACCTGGAGGTCGGTGGGCGACGTATCCCGCTCTTACCCATCGTCGCGCCGCTCCTGGAGCTGGGAATCGACTCGCTGCTCCCGGAGGTCATTACACTGCCGCTGGACCCGGACGGGACCGACCCGGGGGCCGCACACCGCTTCGTCGACCTGCCCGGTGCGCGGCTCGCCCCATTCATCGAGACCCTGCGGGACATCTTCGGACACCTGGAGCCGACCCGCGACGGTCAAATCAGACTGTCCCGCTTCGATGCCGCGGCCATCGCCGAGCTGGAGGCCCAGGGCTATGCCATCCGAGGGGCCGAGCGGCTGCGGGAGCTGGCGCGGCGACTCAAGGACTTTTCCGGCATCGAGCCGGTGGAGCCCCCCGTCGGGCTCACGGTGGAGCTGCGTCCCTACCAGCGGCGCGGGCTCGACTGGCTGCAATTCCTGCGCACCTGGGACCTGGCCGGAATCCTTGCAGACGACATGGGGCTCGGCAAGACCATCCAGGCGCTCGCACACCTGCTGGTCGAGAAGGAGCAGGGCCGGCTCGACCGCCCCGCCCTGGTGGTGGCCCCCACCAGCCTCATGGGCAACTGGCGGCGGGAGGCAGCGCGCTTTGCACCAAGCCTCAAGACCCTGGTCCTGCATGGGTCCGACCGACATGATCGATTCGAGTCCATCGCCGACCATGACCTAATCCTGACTACCTACCCCTTGCTGCCCCGCGACCAGGAACGGCTCAAGGATCTGCCCTTCCATAGCCTGATCCTGGACGAGGCGCAGACCGTCAAGAACCCCAAGTCCCAGGCGGCCGCCGTCGTGCGCACCCTCAACGCTGCCCACCGGCTCTGTCTCACCGGCACACCGATGGAGAACCATCTGGGCGAGCTGTGGGCCCAGTTCGATTTTCTGATGCCCGGATTCCTGGGCGACCAGACCCAGTTCAAGCGCTACTGGCGCACCCCCATCGAGCAGCATCGCGACCGCGAGCGCCAGGACCGACTGGCCCGGCGGGTTGCGCCCTTTATGCTCCGCCGTCGCAAGCAAGACGTGGCATCGGAGCTTCCGCCCAAGACCGAGATCGTCAAGAGCGTCACCCTGGGGGAGTCCCAGGCCGCACTCTACGAAGGCATCCGACTCTCGATGGAGCAACGGGTGCGCGAGGCGATCGCCGCGCAGGGCCTGGCCCGCAGTCACATCACTATCCTGGATGCGCTACTCAAGCTCCGCCAGACCTGCTGCGACCCGAGGCTCTTAAAGCTCCCCGCCGCCGCCCGGGTGAAAGAGTCGGCGAAGCTGGAGCTGCTCATGGACCTGGTCCCGGAGCAATTGGAAGAAGGCCGGCGAATCCTGCTCTTTTCCCAATTCACCAGCATGCTGGCACTCATCGAGCAGGAGCTGACCAGCCGCGGCATCCCCTATGCCAAGCTCACCGGACAGACCCGCAACCGCGAGGAGCAGATCGACGCCTTCCGATTCGGGTCCGCCAACATCTTCCTCATCAGCCTCAAGGCCGGCGGGGTGGGACTCAATCTCACCGAGGCGGATACCGTCATCCTCTACGACCCCTGGTGGAACCCGGCAGTGGAGGCCCAGGCCGCCGACCGCGCACATCGCATCGGTCAGGACAAACCGGTCTTCGTCTATAAGCTGGTCACCGAACAGACGGTGGAAGAGCGCATGCTCGCCATGCAGGAGCGCAAACGCGCGCTCGCGGCTGGGATGTATCGGGAGTCGGAGGGGGAGCAGGATTTGCGCCTCACGGCGGAGGATTTGCAGGATCTATTCGCTCCGCTTAGAGAGCCGTAGACGCGCCCCAAGCCGCCGCCAGGCGGCGCCCGGGAGCGCCGACTTTCAGTCGGCCACGGCGCGCAGCGCCGTCAAAAACTCGTGTTCAAACCACCGGCCTTACGGTACCTATGCGCCAGGCCCGCTAATGACCACCGCATCCGGCCGCGTCAGTCGCGCCCACAGGATGGGTCTGCTTGGGATTTGTCTAAGAGGTATCTGCATGTCGGCACAAAAACTCCGGGCAATCAGCCTTTACACCGGCCTTGGCGGGCTCGATTTCGGCTTCGAGGCGGCTGGATTTCATACGGCGGCGGCACTCGAGATGGACGCGGCGGCCTGTCGCACGGTGCGACGCAACCGGCCCGGTTGGGGCCTGATCGAAGGGGATATTCACGCCGTCGCCTCGGATCGCATTCTCGGGCCTTGATCATAAATCCGCCCAAGACCAGGCGCGGAACTCAGTCATAGGTGTCGGAGAGGTTGGCAGGATCTCCGAACTTTCATACTCTTGGAAGTGCAAACTAACCCAGGGTAGTGAAAGATGTCCGAAGATCCTGCCGCAAGAGACTTTAGCCCAGATGCCAGGGGTTCGCCACCGGCCGGTGCCTGGCCGGCGAGCGGCGGTGCACGGTGAAGCACCGGGCGCGCCTGGAGCGGGCGGAGCAACTGGCGGTCGCCGCCGGCAAGTTGGCGCAGGGACAACCGCTGCGCCAGGTGGCGACGCAACTGGGGGTGGCACGCAGTACGCTGCGCGGTTGGCGCGCGGCGCCGCCATTGGCGGGGCTGCCGGCGGAGGTGGCGGCGTGCCTGGCGACCCCGGCGGGGGCGCGCTGGCTGCACCAGTTGGTGGTGGTGATACATCTGATCATCACCCTGCGGGCCGGCGCCGGGGTGCGGCTGGTGTGTGAGTTCCTGGAACTGAGCGGGTTGTCGGCCGTCGTCGGGGCCTCGTACGGTAGCCAGTATGCGCTGACGGTGCAGGTGCAGGAGGCCGTGGCCAAGCAGGCACACGAACAGCGGGCCGCCCTCGCGGTCGGCATGCCGCCGCGGGCGCTGACGGTCTGTGAGGATGAGACCTTTCACCCGGAAATCTGCCTGGTCGCCATTGAGCCGGTGTCGAATTTCATTTTGCTGGAACAGTACGCGCCCGATCGCACGGCGGCCACTTGGACGCAGGCCCTGGAGGCGGCGCTGGCGGGGTTGTCGGCGACCGTGATTCAAGGCACCAGTGACGAAGCCAAGGCGTTGCGCCACCACCAGGCGCAAGACCTCGGCGCCCCGCATGCCGCAGACCTCTTCCATGGTCAGCATGACGTGTCGCAAGCGACCAGTCTGCACCTGGCCCGCCAGGTCAGACAGGCCACCGTCGCCGTCGCGGCGGCCCAGGTGCCGGTGGATGCCGCGCGGGCCGCGCAGCGGGCGTATGACGCGCAGGTCCCCCATCCGCGCGGCCGACCACCGGCCTTCGCGGCCCGGATCGACGCGGCCCTGACCGAACTGGTCGCCGCCGAAGCCGAACAGGCCCAGGCCCTGGCCCGGCAAACGCAAGCCCGTGAGCAGATCCGTGAACTGGGCCTGCTGTATCACCCCTACGACCTCGCCAGCGGACAGGTGCAATCCGTGGCGCGAGTCGCCGCCCGCTTCGCCGACGTCTGGGCGTGTCTGGCGGATCTCGCCGACGCGGCCGACTTGCCCGCGCGCGCCCGCGAACACCTCGCCAAGGCGCAGCGCCTAACCGTGCCGTGGTTGGCCAGCCTGGCGTTTTTCCGGGCCAGCGTCCAGACCCGGGTCGACGCCCTGGACCTGGCTCCGGACGTGGCGCAGGCGGTGCTGACCCAGTTGATCCCGGCCCTCTACCTGGCGCGGGTCGCGGGGCGCCGCAACCGCGCCGACGCCCGCCACCGACTGCACGCGCTGAGCGCGCAGTTGCTGGAACCCTTGCGCCAGCCGACCCATCCGCTGCAGGCCCTCGCGCCCGCGACCCGCCAGCGGATCGAAGCGGTCGCCGCCGGCTGCGCCGATCTGTTCCAGCGCAGCAGTTCGTGCGTGGAAGGTCGCAACGGCCATCTGTCGCGCTATCATCACGGCAGCCACCGCCTCAGTGATCGTAAGCTTGCGGCCCTGACCGCCCTACACAACTATTATGTTCGCCGCCCCGACGGCACCACCGCCGCCGAACGCTTTTTCGGGCGTGCCCACCCCGTGCTGTTCGATCAGGTGCTGACGCAGGTCGCTCTGCCACCGCCAGCGCGGCGGCGGCGACCGCGCCCTGCCAAGCAGCCCTATCTGACGCCGGTAGCGGCGTGACGGGGGGGGCGGATTTATGATCAAGGCCGCATTCTCGCCACCGCGGGGCTGAAACCCGGCGAGGCGGATCTATTGATCGGCGGACCGCCGTGCCAGCCCTTCTCGAAATCGTCTTATTGGGTGAAAGGCGACGCCCCGCGACTCGACGACCCGCGTGCCGACACGCTCACAGCCTATCTGCGCGTGCTGCGCGATACGCGACCCCGAGCCTTTCTCCTGGAGAACGTCTATGGACTGGTCTATAAAGGGAAGGACGAAGGGCTGCGGCATCTGCTCGATGGCATCGAAGCGATTAACCGTGAAGTCGGCACCGACTACAGGGTCGCCTGGAAGATGCTGAACGCCGCCCATTATGGGGTGCCGCAGATGCGCGAGCGGGTATTCCTGATCGGGAGCCGGGATGGGCTGCAATTCGAGTTTCCGGCGCCCACGCATGAGTCGCGCGCAGAGCCAGGCCTGCTCGATGATCGGGAGCCCTATCGTACCGCCTGGGATGCGATCGGGGACCTTCCAGCCAATCCCGGCGAGCCATCGCTGGAGGTTGGAGGTAAATGGGGAGCCTTGCTGCCCACCATCCCGGAGGGACAGAACTATCTTTGGCATACGAATCTGGGAGGCGGGGCGCGTCTGTTCGGGTGGCGCACGCGCTATTGGAGCTTCCTGCTAAAGCTCGCGAAAGGCCAGCCGTCCTGGACCATTCAGGCACAGCCGGGGTCGGCGATCGGTCCGTTTCACTGGCTCAATCGCAAGCTGAGCACCCGCGAGCTGTGTCGGCTTCAGACCTTCCCGGACGATTTAACCTTCGACTGCGGGCGCACGGAGGTGCAAAGGATGATCGGTAACGCCGTGCCCTCGCTGATTGCGGAGGTGCTAGGTCGGGCAATCCGGCAGCAGCTCCTGGGCAGCAACGCCGAGTTGGGTCCTTTGAGATTGATCCCGCCGCGGCGTCTTCCGATCCCGGGGCCGGAGCCGGTCGCGCCGGTACCCGTGCAGTACAGCTCACTGATCGGCGCTCACCCGGATCATCCGGGGGAGGGGCGGCTGTCCGCAAAGCTTCGCCAGGTAAAGGGAAGTGTCCGCAAGCCGGCGAGCGAGGCGCAGCAGTCTTTGCTGTGAGCCATCCGGTCGGTCCGTAGCTCAAGCGGACCCGCCGGACCGACAGAGTGTCGACGGTCCCGGCGGCGGCTTGGCACCGCGCCGACAGGCGCTCGGCGCTTCGGCGACGGCTATCGGCGCATCAGGCTTTCAAGCATGGACTCGATCTTGGCCAGGCGAGCCTCGATGAGGTCCAGACGTTGAACCACGTCCTGGTGCATGGCCCCGTGGCCGCCACCGCTGTGGCCGCAGGTGCATCCCTTGTGGCCTGGGCAGCCGCAGCCTTTGGCGCCGCCCATGCCGGGCCCACCCATGCCATGACCGCCCATCATGCCCTTGCCCTTCATATCGCAGAGGCGTTTGCCGGGGGGTGGGGTAGGCGTATCGCCCAGCGGGCTTTGGGCCGGGCTGGCATCGGCTGCTGCCGGCTGGTCGGCGGCCGGGACGGCATCCGGTGCGGACGGCGCCGGAGCCGCGGCAGCGGGGGCCGGTGCAACGGCCGGGACCGGCTCCTGCGCGATGGCGATCAGGGAAAACGCGGCGAGCAGCAGGACGGCGAACAGAGGTTTCTGGTTCATGGTGACTTCCTTCGGTGGTAGGTTGTTGCGTCGGATGCGGTGGGCTTTTGGTTGCGGCGGATCGACTGGAATCGGATGTCCCGCGGTGCCCGCTGCTATCCTTGCACGACTGCGCCCCTCGGAGAAGCCGCGCTTGCACCCTCGTCGTCCCACCCCGTCCTCTGACCGTCGCCGCACCCCGCGGTTCTGGCTCGCTGCACTGCTCGCCCTGGCGGCGGGCGCGTCCCTGGCCGGACCCCTGCCGACCGGGATCGACAAGGCACTGAGCCAGCAGCAGATCGACCCGGCGGACCTGAGCCTCTATATCCGGGAGGTCACGGAACGGCAGCCGCGGGTGGCGCTCAATCTGGACACCCCGCGCGCCCCCGCCTCCACCATCAAGCTCCTGACCACGATCGCCGCACTCGACCGGCTGGGGCCAACTTACCGCTGGCACACCCGGGCCTACCTGGGCGGTCCGCTCAAGGACGGGCGCCTGAAGGGGGATCTGATCCTCCAGGGCGGCGGGGACCCGAGCCTGCGCCCGGAGGACCTGTGGCGATTCGTCTGGGAGATCCGCGAGCGCGGCATCGACACCATCGAGGGCGATCTGGTGATCGACAACAGCGCGTTCGCCCCCCCGGAGACCAGCCGGGATGCCTTCGACGGACAGGGGGAGAGCCCCTACAACGCACTGCCCATGGCGTTGAGCGTCAACTTCCAGGTAACCCAGATCGAGCTGATGCGGGACTCCGGCTCCGGGCGGCTGCGCTCCTATCTGATGCCACCGCTGGCCGATGTGGCCCTGATCGACCAAGTGAGGGTGGTGGAGGCGCCGTGCACCGCCAAGCACCACCGGCTCGGGCTCAAGGTGGCGGAGGAGGGGCCGAGCGCCAGCCTGACCCTGACCGGGACCTTCGCCTCCAAATGCGGGCAGGACAGCATCGCCCGACTGATTCTGGACCCGGTGAGGCACGCGGGGGCGGCCTTCCTGGCACTCTGGCGGCAGCAGGGCGGGACCCTGACCGGCCAGGTGCGTGAGGGCGCGAAACCCAAGGGCGCCATACTTTTCCACACCCATGACTCCCAGGATCTGGGCGTGGCGGTGCGGGACATCAACAAATGGAGCAACAACCTGATGACCCGCACCCTGTTCCTGACGCTCGGGATGGAGCACGCGGGGCGGCCGGCGACCCTGATAAAGGGACGGGAGGCGATCGGCGCCTGGCTCAAAGATAAGGGGCTCGACTTCCCGGAGCTGTTCGTCGATAACGGCTGCGGCCTATCCCGGGAGGACCGGATCTCGGTGCGCAGCATGGGCCTGCTCCTGGACTGGGCCTATGCCAATCCCACCATGTCCGAGCTGATGTCCTCGCTCGCAATCCCGGGGGTGGACGGAACCCTGTATCGGCGCTTCAGACACAGCCCGGTGGAAGGCCAGGGGCACCTCAAGACCGGAACCCTGAAGGGCGCCACCGGGCTCGCCGGATTCGTGGAAGACCGGATGGGCCGCCGCTGGGTCTTGGTGTCCCTCATCAACAACCCCCGGCTCCAGGGCTGGCGCGGCAAGGGGGTGGAGGGGTCGATCCTACGCTGGGTCTATGACGGCGCCGGTACCCCAGACCCGCTGACGGCTGCCACGCCGCCGGCACGCGCGGCTCGATCGAAAGCCAGCGATTAGTCCGCGAAGACCCAGAAGAAGGGTGGGCACGTCAAGGCCCCGAAGGGTCTTTTCTGCCATGCATCAACCGCAGACATCGCGGTCCAGGTGACCGAGGCCGCTGCCCAACCCGCGCTCGCCTAGGTGCCCCTGGCGGCTTGGCGCGAGACCTTCCGGATTCGGGTCAATCGCCGACCGCCAACGGCCTTGGCTTCGAATCCCGCAACAGTCGCCGCAGCGCGTGCAGCGCGTCGTTGTAATCGAAGTCGTAGTTGTCCAGGTCGTAGGCCCAGCGGTTATTCGGAACATCCCGGGCGCCGGGCCGATCCTGAACCCGCTCCGGGTCCAGATAGACGGGGACCACCGCGTCCTCTCGGGCAAACAGGCCCCGATGCCGCTCCAAGGGCCCATCCAGTACCCCGCGGTTGGAATGGACCACACCCGGACAGTTCGCGATCCAGGCGACCTTGTGTTGCAGGGAGCCATGATGGGCCAGGTAGAGGTCGGCAGCGCGGGCGAAGACGATGGCGGCAGACATGGACCGGCCGACGTTGCTGGCCAGCGTTAGCCCAGGAGTTAACCGGAGCCGGATCTCCTCGACGCAGGCCCGCTCGGCCCGCACGGTCTCAAGCTCGGTGCGCGGGTGGATGCGCGGCCGGCCGTCGGGGACCGAATAGCCGTCGACGATCAGAGCCAGCCGCGGATACTCGCGGTAGAGCGCATTGGCAATGCCAGCAATCCCATCGACCTGCGAGACCCAGGTGCGATTGCCGATCCGCACCGTGACCCAGAGCACTGGCCAGCAGGCATCGCGCATCGCCGCTGCCTGCGCCACCGCCCCCTCCTCGGCATGGAGGCAGGCACAACGATAGGCGCGCTCCACCAGGCTCGGATGGATAGAAAGGCCCCCGAAGCGAATCAGACAGCGACCCCGCACCAAAGCATCGTCGACGAGCCCCGGATAGACCGCATGCTCGATCTTTTCCGCCGGGATCTCCGGAAACAGCGCGGCGATCGGCCCCATCGGCTCGGAGGCCACCACCAGTGTCTCGACCCGCTGGAGCAGGCCATCGTTCAATAGGCCGGAGATCCCCGAAAGATCTTCCCACAGATGATGGGCGAAGTGATTGGAATCCACCAGCGCGCAGACCCCTCCACCCTCGCCCCGCCCGAAATAGTCCAGCACCGGGCGCCAGCGCACGATCGAATAGGCGCGGATCTGGTCTATCTCGGCGGTCCCATTCCAGAGATGGGGATCCGCGAAGAAGAGCACGAGCCGCTCGTTGGGCAGGTAGAAATAGAGCGTCCCATTACCCGTCCCTTCGCGCCCGACCGCGAGATAGAAGACCCGACCCGAGCCATTCCCGCAGACGAACCTGTAATAGATGGGCTGGCTCTCCGCCGCGAGCACCGAGCGATCGGACTCCAGGGTACGCCCGGTCCAGGGACAGATCGCGTCCAGACGGCCACGGGCGAGCGCCTGGCGCTGGAACCTTAAAGGGTCCGACGGATCGCCCGAGTTGGCCCGGATATAGGCCTCGGACAGCCCATTCTCTGCCAGGAAACGCCGGTCGTCCGCGGTTAGCCGTTCGGTGAAGATCGCGCGATATCCGGCACCCTGGGACAAGACCTGGCGAACCAGGCTGGGGATCAGTGGCAGGAGCGGTCGGGCTCCGCGGCTTCGGGCCGAGGGGGCGCCGTTCAGAATGTTTTCGATCCGCGCGTAGAGCCTGGCCTCGCGGGCACCCCCCCCGGGGACCAGGCGCCGGGTCAGGGCCAGTAGCTGCGCGCACTTGCGCAGTGCCCGCCCGAAGACTCGGCGGGCTGGCCGGACCCAGCGGTTTGCCGTCATGGGAGAGCCCCGTCGCTGTTTGACCCTGCAATTCGGGGACAGGATAATGCCGCGACGATGGGATGTCCCGCTTGCGGTCTCATTCCCCGATGCGGCCTTAAATCTTAGGGCCGGCCCGATCGAACCAAGGCGCCCGCGGGGACCCCGTTGAGTATCGGCGAGTCGCTTCGCAATCAAACCCTGTGGGTCGTCGCCGGCGATGTGGGCTCGAGGATCTTCGGGCTACTGACCGGAGTCATTCTGGCGCGCCTGCTGCTCCCCGAAGAATTCGGACTGGTGGTCACCGCCCAGGTACTGACCGGAACCCTGGGCTATGTGGCCGCCGGGGGCATGAGCGACGCATTGGTGCGCGCCCCGACGGTGAGCGCACGCGACCGCGATACCGTATTCACGGCCCAGCTTGGGGTCTGCCTGCTGATCTTAGGTCTGCTCAATCTCGTCGCACCCGCGTTCGCCGCCTTCTTCAACGACCCGCGGCTCGATCCGGTCCTGCGTGTGTCGGCGCTGACCTTTCTGCTCAAGCCATTCATGGGTGTACCGCTGGCGATCCTGCAACGGGAGATGCGCTTCAGGGCACTGTCGCTGCTGTTGTTCGCCACCCTCGCCACGGGGGGTCTCGCGAGCGTCGCCATGGCGCTCGCGGGTCTTGGGGTCTGGAGCCTGCTCCTGGGTGGGCTGGTGGGCTCCGCGGTGCGGATTTGGATACTCATGCGCACCGCCCCCTGGCTCCCACGCTTCGCCTGGGATCCGGCCGCGGTGCGCCAGCTCGGTGCATTCGGTATCCGCTTCTCGGCACTCGACCTGATCCAGTTCGCGCGCATCCAGACCACCAATGCGATCGTCAGCCGCAGTCTGGGGGTCGCCAATGTGGGTCTGTATAACAAGGCGGACAGCCTGGCCGAGATCCCCTACGAGATGCTGAGCCTGTCCGCCTACCAGACGATGTTTCGCGCACTCGCCGCCATCCAGGACGACCGGGAGCGCTCCGCCGCTCTGTTCCTGCGGGCGCTGACGATGGTGGCGCTGTATGCCCTACCCTGTTATGTCGGCCTGATCTGGGTCGCCGAGCCCTTTGTGGTCGTCGTATTCGGGGAGCCCTGGCGGGCGGCGGCACTGCCCTTGCAAATCCTGGCCGGGGGCGGTTTGCTTCGGATCGTCGCCAATCTCTCCAGCGCGGTCGCCGCGGCCCACAACCGACTGGACCTGGAGCTCGGGATACAGCTCAAGACCTGGGCCTTGTTGGTCCTGGGGGTGCTGTCCGGATTGGCCTGGGGCATCGCGGGGGTGGCGGTGGGCACCCTGCCGGGCCTCCTCTACGGGGCGTTGCGCATGTACCGGCTGGCCGGCAATACACTGGGGATCGGCTGGCCGGATCTGGCGACTGCGCTAAGGCCCGTGCTCTGGCTCAACGGTATCATGACGCTCGCCCTGACGCTCGCCTGGTGCACGCTCGCCTGGACCGATACGCTTGGGCACGACCTGGCCTTTCTCGCGATCATGGTCGCGGTCGGGGTCGCCGCCTATGCCGTTCCATTCCTGCTGACTCCGGCGGAAACGCTGCGCGATGAGTCTCGGCGATGGCGCAGCCGGATCGCGGCGGTGCTCCGGCGCACCGGGGCTTAACCGCTCGTCTCAACCGTCCGGGCGCAGCAGACCCCGATTCCACCGCAGGAGACCGCCCCAATGACCAAGCGTTGGCCCCAGGGCCTGGACCTGGCCCGTAAGCTGGTCGACTACGGACTGATCCTCGCCGCGCTCGGCATCCTGCTGGCGCTCGCCCTGCGGGCCGCCGTGTCGATCGACGGCAGCCACGACACCTGGTGGTACCACTTGCCCTGGGCTGCCCGGCTGGCCGGTTTGATGCCGGCCGACGGCTACACCTTCGACGCCGCGACCGAGGCGCGCTATGCGGGTTTTCCGGTGCTGATGCACTGGATTCAGGGTCAGCTCTGGAGCCTCGCTGGCCGGGCGGAGTCGGCGAATTTCCTCGCACTGGGCAGCCTCGCGGTCTTCGCGCTTTTTTTGCGTCTGCGATTCAAGGTCCCTCTCCAGCTGACCCTGCTTGCCCTGTTAGCGGTGCCCCTGATCCAGATCCACTCCACTGCCGCCTATGTGGACCTGCCCGCCAATCTCGCCCTGACTGCGGCCATCTTGATGCTGCTCCCGCTGTACTCCCGGGATGCCCCCCTAACGCCCGGCGATGTGACGATCTGCATTCTCGCCTGTGCCGTGACGGCTCACTCCAAGCTCCAACTGACGCCGGTGGTCGCCTTGGTGCTGGCGGGCGGCATCGGCGCACTCGTGCTGCGGTGGCTCCGTCTCCCCAGTCGCCCGCCGCTCTCCGGGGGTCGGGTCCTGGCGGCGTCGCTCGCCGTCGCCCTGATCGCCGCAGCCGTGCTCGCGGTGCCGTTGCGCAACCTGGTCTTGTACGGCAACCCGGCATATCCCTTCGCGCTGAAGATCGGACCCTGGACACTGAACGGACCCGAAGGCATCCAGGAGCGCCACGACGCGCTGTTGCGGGATCTGATGGCAGCCAGGTCGCCAGGGCCGGCCACCGCACCGGCTGCCCCAGCCCAGTCCCAGGCCCCGCCGGCCGAGCGCAGTTTGCCGATGGGAACGGACCCGCTTGCCTGGGCCTATTCGGTCCTGGAGATCGGCATGGAGCCGCTCTCAGGGCGCGGCCAGTGGAGCATCGCCGGGGGCCAGCGACCGCCCTTGCCCGAACGCTACGGCGGGTTTTTCGGCTGGTATGTCGTCTACAACCTGATCCTGCTCGCGGCGCTGGTAGCGCGCCGCCGCACGGAGCGGGCCGAGATATTGACCTTGTTCCTGGCAGCCAGCCTGGTCGCCTCGCTGATGCCCGCCCAGGTTTTCCTGCGCTATTACATGTTCTGGATGATCCTGCTGGTTTCCCTGAACCTGATCCTGCTGCGACCCGCGGGGCCGGCGGGGGCGACGGGCACGCTCGGCGACGGGCAGCGGGCGCTGGGTCTGGTCGCGCTGGGTGCATTCCTGCTCGCGGTCTATGCGACCGGGGCCGACTACGTCAGGCCCCGCTTCTATTTCCTTGAAGACCTGATCGCGCACCGGCGCGATCCGCAGATACTCGCCCAAGTCGCCGGGCACCCGTCGTCCTGTCTGGTCGGGGAGCAGGCTCCGCGGGTCTTTCTCTATGCCCCCCTCTTTAACCCGGGCACTCAATATCGCCTCAAGATGGGGCCGGTCGCAGGCGAGCGACCGGAGCGGGTCGCGCAAGCCTGCGGACCCGGCTGGACGCCGGTCGTCGCAGAGCGCCCCGATGCCGGGCTCCTGCCCCCCCGACACCCGCATTCGCCCTGAGTCCTTGAGAGCGACTGCCGGACAGACTCAGCGACCGCCGGCCACGGACGTTCGCCGCCCGTGGCTTAGCCGCCCCGGCCGAGCAAAACCCACCCTTCGGTGGTAACATCCCGCCCGCGGCATTGTCGCCGCCTGCGGCGGTCTTTATCTTGCCGGCTCCCCCAACCGCGGTGCACGGCGCTCGCAACGGTAGCGGGGTTGTCTCTCCCCGCCTCCCCTCGCCCGCGAGCCCTATGCGCCCGTTCCCGACCCGATGCCTCGATCCTCTGCCGAAAGCGCAAGCACCGGCCGACGACCGGACATCAGGGGCCGGGAAATTCCCCCGAGCCGCGAAATCGGGCCAACCGCCGACGAATCGCTAGAGCGCCCGGATGGGCGGTTACCCGGCCGCCCGCCAATCCGGATTTAGCCAGCACGACGCTGGCAGTAGTAACCTTGGGTTGGAGCCATAATCATCAATGACGAACGAAATCTCCCCGACCGGCGCAGCGCCTGGACGCTCGCGCATCGATTGGATACTGATCCTGCTCGCCGCTGGCCTGTTTCTGGTGCTCGCCTTGCGCGCCGCGGTGTCGATCGACTTAAGCCCGGACGCCTGGTGGCATCGACTCCCCTGGGCCGCACGCCTCGCCGGTCTGATGCCCGCGGACGGCTATGTCTGGAATGACCTCTGGGAGCAGCGCTTCGCCGGCTTCCCGCTGTTGATCGAATGGCTCCAGGGTCAGCTCTGGCGCGTGACCGGCAGACCCGAGGCCGCCAATGCGGTGGCACTGGCGAGTCTGGTCCTGTTCGTGCTGTTCCTGCGGGTGCGCTTCAAGGTGCCGATGACGCTGGCCTTGCTGGGGCTGGTGGCGATCCCGTTGGTCCAGGTCCAGGCGACCGGCACCTCCGCCGACCTCCCGGCCAACCTGGCCCTGACCGCGGCACTCCTGATGCTCCGACCGCTGTTCTCGGTGCGCACCCCGCCCAGCACCAACGACGTGGCCATGTTTTTCCTGGCCTGCGCACTGGCCGCACATGCCAAGCTGGAGATGCTGCCGCTGGTGGGCGTGGTCTTCGTGCTCGGCTTCCTGGGCCTGACCTGGGTTCGGCTGCGGCGCGGCAAAGAGGGCTCGCACCGAACCCTCCGCGTGCTCGGGGCCTGGATCTTCGCCGCCCTGGCCGTCGGTATCGTGTTCCTGATCCCCATCAAGAACCTGGTGCTGCACGGGGACCCCGTCTACCCGATGGGTCTGAGGGCGGGCGCTCTGAGCTATACGGGTCCCCAGGACTCCTTCGAGCTGCGCGCCGACGGGCTGACACGGGTCTCGCCCGCGGTTGCCCCGGCTCCGGTCGCGGCGACACCCGCCGCATCAGCCCCGGCTGCCCCGGCTTCGCGCCTGGCAACCCTGGCCCAGCCCATCGCAGACCGGGCCGAAATCTGGTCGGAGGCGGTCCTGGACGTGGGGGCGCAGCCGCTCTTCGGCGACGCCTCCTGGGCACGGGCCGGCGCCGGCAAATACCCGCTCGCGGTACGAGACGGCGGATTCCTGGGCTGGTATGTGCTGTTCAATCTGGCCCTGTTCGCGGCGCTGGTCCTGGTTGGGCTGCTATATCGGCTCGGCATCCTGATCCTATTCGGAATCAGCACCCTGCTTGCGGTCATGATGCCGTACCAGACCGACCTGCATCATTATCTGTTCTGGATGACGCTGCTGGTGTCGCTCAACCTGATCATGCTGCGGCCCGGGGGCGATAAGAAGCCATCGAGCGCCTCGACGCGATTCCAGCGCATATTCGGACTGGTGGCCTTGGTAGCCCTGGCCTTGGGCATCTATGCCACCCGAGGGGCCACGATCCTTCCGACCTTCCAGTCCGCGGACGCACTCATCGCCGCCAAACGGGACAACGACACCCTGAACCAGGTCGCAAGCCACCCGGCAAGCTGCCTGGTCGGCGAAGAGAAGGACCTTGTGTTCATGTACGCGCCCCTGTTCAACGCTGGCAAGGAGTATCGGCTGAAGATGGGCCCGGTGGCTGGCGAGCCGCAGGGCGAGGCGGTCGCGGTCTGCGGTGCAGACTGGACCCCGGTGGTCGTCGCGCGCTAGCGCGACGCTGCTTGAAGCCCCGGGTCCGGCCCACCGGACCCGGGGCTTCGCTTTTTTACACAAAGCATTCATTTTAAAAGCGAAACATTGAGCGTTTTCGCCTTCCCGGAAAAGATCCGCCGGCTTCGGATAAGAAAACCAGCTCCTCGCAACTCGCAGCTCGCCACTCGCGGATATCGCTGACGTGGCTCAGGGTTGCGCCACATCCCCGGCCCCATTCGGCCCCCGACCCGAGCGCCCGAGGTCTATGTCCGCATCCGCCTGCATCCCCCAGTCCGCCGTCGCTTCACGCCCGCAGTTCGGAGCGCCGCGCTTCGCGCGTCTACTGCCCCTGCTGTGCCTCGTCGCCGGGCTGCTCCCGCTTCCAGCCCTACCGGCCCCCCCGACTGGCGCTCAGTCCGAGGTTCCGGGCAGCGCTGCGAGCCTCCCGACCGTCGGCGATCTGGAGTCGCGGATCAAGGAGACGGAGTCCGCCACCGATCTGGACGCGACGGCCAAGTCGGCACTGGTCGAGGCCTACCGGCGCACCCTCGCCTACCTGGACTCGGCCGCCAAGCTGGACGCCAAGACCGCCGACTACATCCGGGCCATGGAGGAGGCCCCGGGCCAGACCGCCAAGATCCGCAAGCAGCTCTCGGACGACTCCAAGGCCCGAGCACCCAAGGACCTGGACGCAGAGCCGGGGCTCTCGACCGACGAGATCGCTCAGCGCCTGACCAAGGCGCAGACCGCAGCGGCCCTGAACGAGTCCCGCATCGGGGAGCTCGACAAGCTCATCGAGACCGGTGGCAGTCGCCCCAAGGAGGCGCGGGCGCGGATCGCGGAGCTGCGCCTAGCCGTGGAGCGCACCGAGTCCGAGCAGCGCCAGGTGCCGGCCTCCGACCAGCCCGGGGGACTGATCCAGGCCCAGACCTGGGTCCTGGCGGCCCGCCGCCAGGCCCAGCTCGCCGAGATCCGCACCCTGGAGCAGGAGCTCTCGAGCCAGGGGGTGCGCGAGGAGCTCTATCGGGTCCAGCGCGACCAGGCGGCCCAGACCCTGCGCCAGGTCAAGGAGCGTCAGGCCCGGCTCGAGACAGAGCAGGCAGAGCGGCGCAAGGCCGATGCGGAGCAGGCTCAGCGCGCAGCGGAAGCAGCCCAGCGGGAGGCGGCGGACAAGCACCCGCTGGTGCGCCAGACGGTGGAGCAGAATGCCGAAATCACTGCCGCACTCGGCCGGAGTGCCGAGCAGCTCGCCGAGTTTAACGAGCAGCTCGCCCAGATCGAGCGCGAGCGCACGCGGGTGGACGAGGACTTCCGAGGCGCCCGGGAACGGGTGGAGGCGGCAGGACTCAACCAGGCATTGGGTCAGGTCCTGATCGACCGGCGCAGCCAGCTCCCGGACCTGCGGGAGTTCCGTAAAGAGGCCACCCGCCGCCAGGAGCGCATTGCCGAGGCGTCGCTGCGCCAGATCCGCTTTCGCGAGGAGCAGGTCAGCCTGCGCGACATGGACGCGACGCTCGCCGCACTGGCCGCGGGGGATGCGGATGCCGACAAGCCGCAGGTGCGCGCCGAGTTGAAGGAGGCACTGGTTCAGCGCCGCGCACTGCTCGACAAGGCGGTCGCCGCGGAGGACGACTATATCCGCAAGCAAGGCGAGCTCAACTATGCCACCGACCGGCTGATCGATGCAGCCCGGGTCTACGACGACTTCCTCGCCGAGCACCTGCTGTGGGTCCGCAGCACACTGCCGATCGGCGCCGAGACCTTGAGCGCCATCCCCCTGGCGGCGGCCCTGCTGCTGTCCCCCGAGGGGTGGATCGAGGCATTGAGGGTCTTGGCAGACGACCTGTTGCACTCGCCGCTGAGCTGGCTGGGCATCCTCGCCGCGGCCCTGCTGTTCTGGAACGGCTCACGGCTGCGCAGCGCCATCCTGGAGACCGCCGAACCACTGCGCCGGGTGCGCACCGATCGCTTCCGCTACACCCTGCGAGCCATGGGCCTGACCCTGGTCGCAGCCCTGCCGATCCCGCTCCTGCTCCTGGTCGCGGGGCGGGCGCTCGCACTGCCGGCGGAGGCCACCGTCTTCAGCCGGGCGCTCGGCAACGCGCTGATGGAAGTCTCGATCGGCTTTTATTACCTGCGCGCATTCCGGCTCATGTGTCTGCCGGGGGGACTCGCGGACCGGCATTTCCGTTGGGAAAGCTGGGTCCTGGTCCTGATCCGACGCCATCTGCGCTGGTTCACCGCCTACATCATCCCGGTCAGTCTGGTGGCCCTGTTCGTCTACAGGATCAACGACGTGACCCACACCGGGAGCCTGGGTCGGCTGGCGCTGGTCGCCAGCATGGTCGGATTCGCGGTCTTCTTTGCCCGTCTCTTCAGCCCGCGCACCGGGGTGTTCAAGCAGATCCTCGCTGCCCAGCCGGAGGGCTGGCTCAACCGGCTGCGCAAGCTCTGGTACCCGACCGTGGTCGGGACGCCGCTGGCACTCGCGGTGCTGGCGCTGATTGGCTATGTCTACACTGCCGGTACGCTCTTCGAGTCTTTGGTGGCCACTGCCTGGCTGGCCCTGGCACTGGTGGTGATGCATCAGGCGATCGTGCGCTGGCTGGTGGTCACCCGGCGTCGGTTGGCACTGCAAGCGGCACTGGACCGGCAGGCGACCCGGCGCGCCCATGCCGAGGCCGAGGCCGAGGCCGACAAGTCCGAGCGACCGGAGACCGGCGGCGCGGTCGCACCCATCCAGCCGGAAGAGCCCGAGGTGGACTGGGCCTCCTTGGACGAGCAGACCCGCAAGCTCATCAACGCACTGATCGCATTCGCCGCGCTGCTCGGCATGTGGCTGATCTGGGCCGACATGCTGCCCGCCTTCAACATGCTCGACCAGTTCGCGCTCTGGCACACCGAGCAAACCGTAGACGGTACGACCCAGCGGGTACCGGTCACGGTGGCGGATGCCGCACTGGTGCTGGCGATCGTCGTCGCGGCCCTGGTCGCCGCCAAGAACCTGCCGGCACTCCTGGAGATCGTGCTGCTCCAGGCGACCAGCGTCACCGCCGGCTCCCGCTACGCCATCCGCACCCTGGCGAGCTATGCCATCACCATCGCCGCGGTGCTCGCCGCCTTCGGCGCTCTGGGCCTGAGCTGGTCCCAGGTCCAATGGCTGGTCGCAGCCTTGAGCTTAGGGATCGGCTTCGGACTCCAGGAGATCGTCGCCAACTTCATCAGCGGCATCATCATTCTCTTCGAGCGCCCGGTGCGGGTGGGGGATGTGGTAACCATCGGCGACACCACCGGAGTAGTCACCAACATCCAGATCCGGGCCACCACCATCCGCAACTGGGACAAACAGGAGCTCCTGGTCCCCAACAAAGAGCTCATCACCGGGCGACTGCTCAACTGGACACTGACCGACCAGGTGAGCCGACTGGTCCTGCGCGTCGGGATCGAGTACGGCAACGACCCCCAAGCGGCCTTGACCCTACTCGCCAGGGTGGCGGACGAGAACCCGCGGGTGCTCAAGGATCCGGCCCCGACGGTCGCCTTCGAGGCTTTTAGCGACAACGCTCTGACCCTGGTCCTGCGCTGCTTCGTAGAGCTTCTGGAGCACCGGGTGCCAGTGACCACCGAGCTGCACCTGGCGATCGACCGGACCCTGCGCGAGCACGGCATCGGCATCGCCTTCCCCCAGCGGGATATCCATCTGGTCTCGCGCGAGCCGCTCGACATCCGGCTGAGCCGGGCGGGGAGCGCGAGCGGCAGACCCGCACCCACGGACGTGGACCCGGAGCCGCAGGACTGAGCGCTCGAGCGGAATCGACCGATAGCGGCCGATTCTCCTTCGACCTGCGGCCCAAGGGCATTGGACGCGGACGCACGAACGCCTGGCGGCGTCTCTGCGCCATCTCGCCACAAGCCTCTGTGATTTCGCGCAATCCAGAATTATCGAGGGCCGGAGGTTCCGTTCCCCTATCCGTTGCGAGTATGCTCCCGCTCGGAGCGCGCAGAGCTCTGAAAAACGGCTGGCGCAAGCAAAAGGGTCTCGCAGACAGAGCATTCTCGTTCCCGTTGGCGCATACCCTCGCGGGTCTGCCGGATCCGCTTAAATCGGACCTAAGTCAGTCTGCGCGGATCTCCAAGGGCACCTCGGGACCTGGCTTTCGAGTCTTACCCATAGGGGGCAGCCATGATCGATCCCACGGTTGTCGAGCTGTCGCGCTGGCAGTTCGCCGCCACCGCGCTATATCACTTTCTGTTCGTGCCTTTGACGCTGGGCCTCAGCTTCTTGCTGGCGGCCATGGAAACGGTCTACGTCACGACCGGGCGCACCATCTATAAAGAGATGGCCCAGTTCTGGGGCAAGCTCTTTCTCATCAATTTCGCCCTTGGCGTCGCCACGGGCCTGACCATGGAGTTCCAGTTCGGGACCAACTGGTCCTTCTATTCGGGCTTCGTGGGAGATATCTTCGGCGCCCCGCTGGCGATCGAGGGCCTGATGGCCTTCTTCATGGAGTCGACCTTCGTCGGCCTGATGGTCTTCGGCTGGGATCGGCTGAGCAAGGCCCAGCACCTCACCGTCACCTTTCTGGTCGCCTTGGGCTCGAACCTCTCGGCAGTCTGGATCCTGGTGGCCAACGGCTTCATGCAGGATCCCCAGGGTGCCTGGTTCAATCCAGACACCATGCGCATGGAGCTCGCCGGCTTCGGCGAGCTCATATTCAGCCACGATGCGCAGTCCAAGTTCGTCCACACGAGCATCGCCGGTTTTGTGACAGCGGCCATCTTCGTTTGCGGAGTGAGCGCCTACTACATGCTCAAACGCCGGCACCTGGCGATCGCCAAGCGGTCCTTCCGCATGGCAGCCCTGTTCGGCGTGCTGAGCTCGGCCGGCGTCATCACACTTGGGGACGCACTCGGTTTCGTGGGCGCGCACGCTCAGCCGAGCAAGCTGGTCGCGATGGAGGCGCTCTGGACCAACGAAGAGCCTCCGGTCAGCTTCAATCTGATCGCGGTACCCAACCAGGAGGAGATGCGCAACGAGTTCAGCGTGCAAATTCCCTACCTGACCAGTCTGTTAGTCACCCGCAGTCTCGATCGGCCGGTCCCGTCGGCCGAGTCGGTCATGACGAAGGCGAAGGAGCGTATCCGCAGCGGCATCCAAGCGGTCGCTGCCCTAGAGCAGCTGCAGCGCGACTCCAATAACACCGAGGCCCGGGCACGGTTCGAGGCGCACCGCGCCGATCTCGGCTACGGCTTCCTGGTCGGCGCCTATGCCCAAGACCAGAACCCAGCCCTAGCGACCGAGGCCGATATCTCGCGCGCCGCACGCGATACGATCCCCAACGTCGCTGCGGTCTTCTGGTCTTTCCGTGTCATGGTGCTCTGCGGTCTGCTGATGCTCGCGTTCTTCATCCTGGCGGTCATCTACAGCCTGGGTAATGTCGTCGAGCGCAAGCGGCTGTTCCTCGGCTTCGCTGTGTTGATGATCCCGGTGCCTTTCATCGCCTGCGAAAGCGGCTGGCTGGTGGCGGAGATGGGCCGTCAGCCTTGGACGGTTTTCGGAGTTCTGCCGACCTGGATGTCGGTATCGACGCACAGCGTCGCGCATCTGGTCTTCTCGCTGGGTGGATTCATCCTGCTCTACTCGACCTTCATCGCGATCGAGATGTACCTGATGGTCAAGTTCGTCCGCCAGGGGCCGAGCGCGCACGGCGAGAAATCGCCCGCCAAGGCGCCGACCGTGGCCACTGCGCAGTAACCGGCGAGGGAGAACCCAGCGATGGAAATCTATCTTTTGTTGAAGGTTGTCTGGTGGGTGCTACTCGGCGTGCTGCTGATGGGTCTGGCCATCATGGTCGGCATGGACATGGGCGTCGGCAGCGTGCTGCGCTATGTCGGGCGCACCGACTCGGAGCGGCGCGTGGCGCTCAACATCATCGGTCCCCACTGGGACGGCAATCAGGTGTGGTTCATTCTCGGCGGCGGTGCCATCTTCGCCGCTTGGCCGATCGTCTATGCCACGGCCTTTTCGGGCCTGTACGTCGTCATGCTGCTCCTGCTCTGGAGCATGATCGTGAGGCCGCTCGGATTCGAGTACCGCAGCAAGCTCCAGAATCCTGCGTGGCGCAATGCCTGGGACTGGTCGCTGTTCGTGAGCGGTTTCATCCCGATGCTGATCTTCGGTGCAGCGATCGGCAACGCGCTGCAGGGTTTTCCGTTCCATTTCGAATGGAACCTCGCGTCCTACTACACGGGAAGCTTCATCGCGCTGTTCAACCCGTTCGCAATCGTCTGCGGCCTGCTATCGGTGGCGTTGTCGGTCTATATGGGCTGCGCGATCCTGATGATGCGCGGGGACGGAGACATCTATGCGCGAGCGAAGGACCTGCTCGCGAAGGCCGCGCTCGCCGCCATTCTGCTGTTCACTCTCTGCGGTCTCTGGGTCCCCTTCATGCAGGGCTACCACCTGGTGCAGGCGCCCGATCCCAACCTCGCCCAGACGCCCATGCAGCAAACGGTCGAGTTGGCGAGAGGAGACTGGCTGTCCAACTTCCTCCACGAGCCGTTGCTGTGGCTCGTACCGCTGCTCGCTTATGCCGCTCTGCTCGCCGGCCGCTGGAACGCCCAGCACGATCGGCCGAAGCTGGCCTGGTGGTCTGGCGCACTCGCCTGGATCGGAGTCATCGGCACCGTCGGGGCGGCCATGTTCCCCTTTATGATGCCGTCCAGCACCGTACCCTCGAACAGCCTGACGGTGTGGAATGCCTCCTCGAGCGAGAAGACCTTGCTGTGGATGCTCGGCTTCACGGTCGTCTTCATGCCGCTGATCCTCTGGTACACTAGTTGGGCGTTCTGGGTGATGCGCGGCAAGGTAAGCGCCGCGCATGTGGAAGCGGACGATCACGCCTACTGACCGGGGGATGACACCGATGTCAACATTTCTGCGCTTCTCGATGTACTCGGCCATCGCAGGATTGGTGATCCTGATGGCCATCATCCTCGGCGATTACGGGGCCTGGTATTTCGCCTGGATACTGGGGACTGTGATGCTGGTGCTGGTGGCCGCCGCCGGCGCGGCGCTGCTGGACACTCAGGAAGAGGAGAAGGAGCAGGCCTCGGACTGAACACGCAACCGGTCGGACCCATGGCAAGGACCGCGACGCAGGGCATCGACGCCTGGCTTAAGGACGAGCGACGGCAGGCCGAGCGCCCGCTGCGGCTGGCGATCGGCCTGGGTCTGACCAGCGGACTGCTGCTCATCGGCCAGGCGGTCCTGCTGGCCTCCCTGGCCGATGCCGTCATCCTGCACGGGGCCGCGCTCGCCGATCTCTGGCCCCGCCTCTGGGCGCTGCTCGCGCTCTTTCTGGCCCGCGCGGTGCTCGTCTGGGGCGCCGAGCGGGCAGCCTTCACCGCCGGGGCCAGCGTCAAGCTCGGCGTCCGGGCGCGGCTCTTCGCGAAGCTCCAACAGCTCGGACCGGCGCGACTGGATCGCGCCAGCAGCGGCGAGCTAAGCAACGCTTTGGTCGACGGCGTCGAGGCGCTGGAGGCCTACTACGCCCGCTATCTGCCGCAGATGGCGCTGGCCGTCCTGATCCCGGTGGCGATCCTGGTCTTCGTCTTCCCCGTGGATTGGGTCTCGGCGCTCGCGATGCTGCTGACCGCCCCGCTGATTCCCGTCTTCATGGTCTTGATCGGCTCGGGCGCAGAGCGACTCAATCGAGAGCAGTGGCGCCGGCTCGCGAGCTTAAGCGGGCGGCTATTGGACAGTCTCCAGGGACTGACCACGCTCAAGCTGCTCGATGCCAGCCGCCGCGAGGCGGCGCTCATCGCCCGGCTCTCGGACGACTACCGCCGCAGCACCATGGCCGTGCTGCGCGTCGCCTTTCTTTCCTCTTTGGCGCTCGAGCTCTTCGCCTCGGTGAGCATCGCCGTGGTCGCCGTGCTGGTCGGCTTCCGACTGCTCGGCTATCTGGACTGGGCGCCGATCGATCTACGCGCCGGCCTCTTCGCGCTGCTGCTGGCCCCCGAGCTCTATCAGCCGCTGCGTGCCTTGGGTACCCACTACCACGCCCGGCTGGACGCGATCGGGGCGGCGGAGCGGTTGATCGAGCTTCTTGCGCTTCCGGTGCCGGTCCGACCCGCGAGCCCTCGTCCGGTGCCCACCGGTCCGCACTTCGAGATCGGCTTCGAGCGAGTCGGGTTTGCCTATGCGCCGGGTAGCACCGCACTGCAGAACCTGAGCTTCTCGATCCGTCCCGGCGAGCGTGTAGCCCTGGTCGGTCCGAGCGGTGCCGGAAAGAGCACAGTCGTCAAGCTGCTGCTCGGCTTCCTGACTCCCGATCGCGGAAGGATACTGGTCAACGGCGAGGACCTGGCCCAGATCGAACTGGCTGCCTGGCGCACCCGACTGGCCTGGCTGCCGCAGCAACCGCGTCTCTTCCACGGCAGCCTGCGCGAAAATCTGCTCATGGCCCGCCCGGACGCCGACGACGCGGCGCTGCGCGAGGCGGCACGGCTGGCCCAGATCGAGGGCTTCATCGAGAGCCTGCCGGAGGGCTACGACACCCTGGTCGGCGAGCGCGGCCAAGGGCTCTCGGGCGGGCAGATCCAGCGAATCGCGCTGGCGCGCGCCTTTCTCCGCGATGCCCCGCTGGTGCTGCTCGACGAGGCCACCGCCAGCCTGGACGCCAAGAGCGAGGCGGCCGTGCAGGCCGGGATCGAGCGATTGGCGTCGGGACGGACGCTCGTGGTCGTCGCGCACCGTCTGAGCACGGTGCGGCGCGCGGACCGGATACTGGTCCTCGATCGTGGCCGTCTGGTGGAGGAAGGCAGTCACGCTGCCCTGATAGACCGCGGCGGTCTCTACGCCGACCTTACCCGCGCCTACGCGGGTGCCGCATGAGGGATCTGCTGCGGCTGGCGCGGCTGATGCGCCCCTATGCAGGCTGGATGGGGCTGGGGCTGATCGCCGCGCTGGCCACGCTGGTCGCGAACGTGGGACTGCTGGCAGTGGCCGGCTGGTTCATCGCCGCGATGGCAGTGGCCGGGGCCAGCGGCGTCGCGATCAACTATTTCACGCCGGCCGCCCTGATCCGCGCCTTCGCGATCCTGCGCAGCGGCGGCCGTTACCTGGAACGGCTGGTCACCCATGAGGCGACCCTGCGTCTGCTCGCCGGACTGCGGGTGTGGCTCTTCGAGCACCTCGAGCCACTCGCCCCGGCCGGCTTGCAGACGGCGCGGAGCGGCGACCTGCTGAGCCGCATCCGCGCCGACATCGACCGGCTCGACAACCTCTATGTCCGTTTGCTGATCCCGATCGCGGTCGGGCTGCTCGGCAGCGCCGCGGCGGTGGTCTTCCTGGCACTTTATTCCGGCAAGCTGGCCCTGCTCGCACTGGTCGGGCTCGCGCTGGCCGGCGTCTTCCTGCCCTGGGGTCTGCACCGACTGGGAGCAGAGCCGGGCGCTCGCCAGATGGCGACCGCCGCGGCGCTGCGCACAGCGGTGATCGACGGCGTCCAAGGCATGGGCGAGTTGGCGGTCTTCGGACAGTCCGAAGCCCAAGCGCACAGGGTCGACACATTGAGCGCCGACTGGGTCGCCGATCAACGCCGGCTCGCCAGCCTCGATGGGCTTGCACTCGCGGGCGTCGGTCTAGCCGCCAACCTGACACTTTGGGGCGGGCTGATCCTGGCGGTCCCGCTCGTCCGCTCCGGGCAGATCGACGGCCCCGTGCTGACCCTGCTGGCCTTCTTCCTGTTGGCCTGCTTCGAGGCGGTCGCTCCCTTACCGCAAGCCTTCAAGGGACTGGGTGCGACACTGGCCGCCGCCCACAGGCTGCTCGCCATCGTCGATGCGCAGCCGGCCGTGACCAACGCCGAGCATGCAGCGCCACTCCCCGAACGCTGCGATCTGATTTTCGAGGGGGTCTCGTTCCGCTACCGCCCCGATGCGCCCTGGGCCCTGCGCGACCTCTCGTTCGAGGTCGCGCAGGGCGAGCGCGTCGCCCTGATCGGCGCCACCGGCGCCGGCAAGAGCAGCGTCGTTAATCTGCTTCTGCGGTTCTGGGACTACCGGGCAGGGCAGATCCGGCTCGGCGGGGAGGAGATCCGGCGCCTGCGCGGGCGCGACCTGCGGCGGCAGATCGCCGTAGTCTCGCAGCACAGCCACCTGTTCAACACATCGATCCGCGAGAACCTGCTGCTCGCGCGCCCCGACGCCACCCCCGACGAACTGGCTCAGGCGTGCCGGGTGGCTCAGCTGCAAGACGTCATCGATGCCTTGCCGGACGGCTACGATACCCTGGTAGGCGAGGGTGGCATGCGCCTCTCCGGCGGCGAGGCGCGCCGGCTGGTCATCGCCCGAGCGGTGCTGCGCGATGCGCCGATCCTCGTCCTCGACGAGCCGACCGAGGGTCTCGATGGGGCCACGGCCCGCTCGCTGATGTCGGCAATCGAGACACTGATGGTCGGCCGCACGGTGCTGCTGATCACCCACCGCCTAGCCGACCTGATCGGTGCCGACCGCATCGTCCTGCTCGATCAGGGCACAGTGCTCGACCAGGGGCCACACGCGGCGCTGCTAACGCGCTGCCCAGCCTATCGGCAGCTATTCGATCGGCTCGGCGACGCGGGGATTTGAAGCAGCGCGAGCAAACCGGCGATGGACCCCAGGGTGATGGCACCCGCTTGGACCTGGTCGCGGGCCTCCGGCGCACTCAGGGTGGGTCCGGCCTCCGACAGACAGGCCGAGAGCGACAAAGCGGCGAATAGCGGAAGGACCCAAGGTTTCAGCCTGCGTGGAAACTGCATCGTCAAAGACTCCGGTACGGCGGACGGGGTATCGGCCCCGCTCCATTTCTGGTATTTCCCAAGGATCAGGCCAGGCGGCAGACATTCCAAGTGTCCGGACGCCCGGCATCTTGCTGAAATGCTGAGCCAAACGCTCTACACGGGAGCCACTCACCCATGCCAGATCTTGCCGCCGCACTTGCCGAATGCCTGGACCGTGTCCAGCGCCCTGGCGATTTCTATGCCACCGGCACCTTCGACATCCACCCGCCCCGGCTGGAGATCGAGGGCGTCGGACCCATCGCGCTCCCGCTCCTGCCGGTACAGGCCGAGCAGATCAAGTCGGTTGCCGAGCAGGCACCCTATGGACGCGGCACCGAGACACTGGTCGACACGGAGGTCCGTCGCACCTGGCAGATCGACGCCGCCCGGGTGCGGATCGGCGGGCGGCGCTGGACGGAGGACCTAGACCGCGTCGTGGCGCGGGTGGCCGCCGCGCTCGGCGTGAGCGGCCGGGTGGAGGCCGAGCTCTACAAGCTGTTGGTCTACGATCAGGGCAGCTTCTTCATGGCGCACCGGGACACGGAGAAGTCGCCCGGAATGTTCGCGACCCTGGTCGTGGTCCTGCCCGGGGACTACCAGGGCGGGGAGCTGGCGATCCGTCACCGGGACCAGGAGGTCCAACTCGACCTGCACCGCGACGAGCCGTCCGAGGCCGCATTCGCCGCCTTCTATGCAGACTGTCGTCACGAGGTCCTGCCCATTCGCTTTGGCCACCGGCTGACGCTGATCTACAACCTGATCCGCCCGGATGGCGAGCCGCTCCCGCAACCGCCCGATTACGGCGCGGAGCAGGCCGAGGCAACCGAGCTGCTGCGCGGCTGGGGCCGGGCATCCGGGGGGTCGCAGGGCTTGGCCACCGACATCCCGGTCAAGCTGGTCTACCCCTTGGAGCACGCCTATACCGAGGCCGAGCTCGGATTCGATACCCTCAAGGGCGCGGACGCCGCGGTGGCGGCCATGGTATTGGCCGCCGCCCGTGAGGCCGGCTGCGACCTCTTCCTGGCCCTGGCGAGCGTCGAGGAGTCCGGCTGGGCGGAGCACACCGGCGATTGGGACGAGCCCGACTTCGAGATCGGCGAGGTCACCGACAGCAGCGAGACCATCCACGACTGGCGGCACCCGAACGGCACCCGCCCGGCCATGGGTGCCCTGCCCTTCTTCGGCGACGAGGTCTCGCCGCCCGGCGCATTCGAGGACATGGACGACTCGTTGCCCGAGTTTTCCGAGGCGACCGGAAACGAGGGCGCATCCTTCGAGCGGATCTACCAGTGCGCCGTCCTGGTCCTCTGGCCCCGCACCAATCGGGCGGCGGTCCTGACGGCCGGGGGTCTGGATGTCAGCCTGCCCTTCTTGGGCGAGTTGGTGCGGCAATGGGAAGCCGCCGGCCTAGCCCCCGAGGATCCGCTGCGCGCCGAGGCCCGCGCGCTCGCCGCCCGCATCGGCGCCGGCTGGCCCAAGGACGACTGGGCGCGCAGACAGGCGAGCCAGTCCGGCCAGACCCGGACCCTGCTCGATGCGCTGGCGCGTCTTGACGACCCGGAGTGCGCCGCGGTCTTCCTCGCCGGACAATCCGCGGCCGGTGCCTACGGACCCCAGGACAACGAGCCGCTCGCGACCATGCTGGCCCGACTGCCGGCGGCGCGCGCCGGGGACCTGCTGGCGGCCATCGTCGCCGGCAACGCGCCCCGTCTGCCGACCGCCTGCTCGGATCTGCTGGCGCGCGTGACCGCTGACCCAGCGGGCGAGCCTGAGCGGTCGCGCGCCGCAGCACTCGCGCTGCTCGCCGCACTCCCTGGCGAAGAGGAGCAGCCACGCGGCCCGGGAATCTACTTCGATTCCCGCCTGCGTCCCGAACCCCCGACGCCCGACCTGGTTGTTCAGGCGCTGACCGCACTCGGGCGTATCGACCCGACGCCGGCCGACCGTGCCCTCGGCCATTTCGTGGCACACCCCGCGGTTTATGGCATGGACAGCATCCTGCTCCCCGCCGCCCTTGCACTACGGGCAGCGACCGCCGAGGCCCCGGAGCCATCCGCCGTCGCCGCACTGCGCCAGACGGTGCTCGCACACCTGAACCGACGCATCGCCGAGCCGCTGGAGCCCCCGGCGGACCTGAGCCGCCCGGCCAAGCTCGTCTGCACCTGCAATTATTGCGAGGGGCTCTCGCGCTTCCTCGCCTCGCCGCTGGAGCCTGTCTACCGTCTAAAGGCCGCGGAGACCGAGCGCGGGCATGTGGCCGATGTCGCCACACGCAGCCGCTGCGACCTGGACCTAGACACCGAGAAACGTGGCCGACCTTATACGCTGGTCTGCACCAAGAACCGGGCGAGCTACGATCAGCGTGTGCGACAGCGGGCACAGGACCTGGAGCACCGACGGGCGTTGGGCGGTTGACCTAACGACCATGGCGCCCGCACCACCCCGGACCATGAAAGTGCGGCCGCCATGGTCGTTCCCTCTCCCCGGCCCTCCCCCGAAATGGGGATGGGGAGCAGGAGCGCGCTCCCGGCGCGACTTTCACGGTAGGGCGGAGTCCTTCGCGCCAAGCCCCAGAGTCGCGTCTTGGATCTCCAATGCGACGGGATTTGCTCGCCCTATAGGAAGCGGCCCACCGTCCCCAGTCCTCAGCAGAGACATGAACGATGAACTACACCGCCATCCTCGAAGCGCTCGGCCAGGCCAGCCTGTTCCAGCTCTATCTTTTGAACGCGGCCATAAGCAACCAGCTCGACGATCCGACGCGCATCGCCGCGGTGAAGCGGGCGCTGCGTGTCGGTCAGACGCTACGCTGGTTCGATAGCGCCGAGAATCGGCTGGTGGAGGCGAAGCTCCTGCGGATGAATCGGACCCGGGCGGAAGTACGAAATGTCGCTGACGGGAAGACCTGGACCATCCCCTTTTACCTGATCGATCTGGAGGGTCAGGACGTAGCCATCGGCGCGCGGAAGCGCCAAGCGCTGGACTGCAATAGCCTGAGGGTCGGGGATCGGGTCGGCTTCAAAGACCGCCAGGGCCAAGAGCGATTCGGCCTGGTGGTAAAGCTGAACCCGAAATCGGCGTCGGTGCAGGTCGATGCGATGCGCTGGCGGGTGAGCTACGGACTCCTGGTCCCGGTGATCGATGGCCAATTGGGCCACGCCATGGATGCGTTACCGGGGGAATGGATCGCAATCCCCGAAGAGGAGACGGATGGCTCCTCTTCTATGTTACCGAGACAGCCGTCCCTCTTCGACACCGGCAGCGGAGATGATACCGGGACCACCTGATCGGCAGGAGCCCCTTCGACCGCCAAGCGATTGCGATCGGCTCGCGCTCGCGCGTTCTTGCGAGCGTGGGGGAGACCGGATCGCGCTACAATCGTGCCTATCCGACGACTCCGAGTGCTATCCCGCCATGACCAGAACCGCAGACCCGCATCCCGAGTTTGCGATCGATCCGCATGGGAGCCGCAAGTCCGTGATCTTGCCGATCGACGAGTACAAGGCGCTGCTCGAAGATTTAGAGGATATAGTCGCGGTGGCCGAGCGCCGCGGCGAGCCGACCGTCAGCCATTCGGCCTTGCTCGACGAGCAGAAACGCGATGGCCTCTTACCGGATTGAATGGAAGGGGTCGGCCCGCAATGAGCTGCGCAAGCTGGTCGGCACGGAGTCCGCCTATCGAGTGCGCGTCGGCGATTACCGAGTCGTCTACTCGATTGATTTACACCTCGCCTGCTTTCGTGCCTAAGCATCGACGCGCCCGTTGCCGTTTGCGCCGCAAGGCTCGATACTGGGCTCGTGGCTAGCGATTACCCAGGCGGGCCTCTCGCCCGCTAGAATCCGCGGCATTGCCAAGCCGCACTGTCCCTGGTTTCTCTCTGGTTTCTCTCTGTTCAATTCGACTTCAGGCAGGCCGGCGTTCAGCGCAGCGCGCACCGTCCGGCTCTGCTACCAGAAAAGGAGGAAACAATGACTTACTGTGTGGGTATACTGCTTGATCAGGGAATGGTCTTCGGGTCCGACTCGCGAACCAATGCCGGTCTCGACAACATCGCCACCTTCTGCAAGATGTCCGTGTTCGAGCGGGCGGGCGACCGGGTCATCGTGCTGCTGAGCTCGGGCAATCTTGCGGGAACGCAGGCGGTGATCAGTCTGTTGAAACAGCGTAGCACGGCAGAAGATAAGGTCACCATTTGGAGCGCTAAGACCCTGTTCGATGTCGCGGGTTTGGTCGCGGATGCGATGCGCGACATCGATCGCCGCGACGGCACCTACCTGATCGACAGCGGCGGATTCAACGCCTCCTTCATACTCGGCGGGCAAATAAAGGGAGAGGCGATGCGGCTGTTCCGTATCTACTCCGAAGGAAACTTCATTGAGGCCGCGCTCGACACGACGTCCTATTTCCAGACCGGCGAGGCAAAGTATGGAAAGCCCATCATCGATCGCGTGATCACGCCCACTACAAGCCTGGCAGACGCTGCGAAATGCGTGCTGGTGTCGTTCGATTCGACCATGCGCAGCAACTTATCGGTCGGTATGCCCATCGATCTGATTTGCTACCAACGCGACAGTCTGCAGATTCAGATGCGCCGCCGCTTCGCGGAAGGCGATGCCTATTTCACGGCACTGAGTAGCCAGTGGAGCGCGGGCGTACGCGATGTATTCAGCCGCCTTCCGGGGCCGGAATTGGCAGCCTGAGCAGGGGGCGGCGCCGGGTTCGAGAGCGGGGCGATTGCATTCAGCTACTCGCCGGTGCACGGCGGTGCTGCCCCTGTGCTCTGGCGCGGACGTCAATATCTAAAATAAATCAAGGTCCTCGATCGGTCGCGATTCAAGCGATCGCCGCGACGCCTCTAAGGCGATCGGCCACTCACGTCGGCGCAGGTGAGAGTGAGCAGGATGTCGGCGTACCAGGCACAATTGAGACCGAGCGATTCGTCGAGCTGCATGTCCCGGCCGCCCATTTCCATTTTTGCAGAGTGAACACCGAGCAGCTTCCAGGGCAAGTGTCCGTTCCCTGATGGGTACCTCATCACGACCGGTGCCCCGCTGGTACCGCGATGGGTTCGCGCGTCGGTGAGGAAATAGCCCTGGCCCTGGAAGCGCAGGCCGAACGACGACGCGATCACGGCTTGCCGCACCACGGGCAAGTGGTGCAGCGTGTCGTGGAAGCCCAGCGGGAAGCCTACCACCAGCAATGGCGTCCCGACCTTGACCTCCTGCAACCGGTGCTGCAAATGGGCCGGCGTGAAGGCCCGTAGCGTCACCGCGGCCGGCATGGCGGCCCGGTCCAATTCGATCGCCGCCACGTCGATCTCACCCGCGGTATCCCGCCCCTGGTGCCAGATCGCCTTGCCGTTGCGATAAAGCAGCACCGACAGGACGGCCGACCGCGTCAGATTCGCCGCGTCGGTATGCACCTCGATCTCGATCCGATTCGGGAGATGGCCGCTCGGCTTGTCGATCAGCACATGGCGGTTGGTGACCAGATAGAGACGCGTGTCGCGTTCAAAGAAAAACCCGCTGGCCCCGGTCAGCATCTGGGTTCCGAAGAAGGTCGAGACACGGGCAGTCGTCAGCAGCAGGGGCTCGATCATGGCGGTTGTTGCTTGGGTTGCAGTTTGCTCTTGCCGGTGCGACGCCGGGCCAGGGTCACGCACTGTAGCGCCGATCTCCTGGGGACCTGACCACCGAGATGCTCCGGCGCGTCCACACAAAGCTGGATGACATCCAGGCTGAGATGCGCCTGCGCTTCACCGGCGTTGAGACCGGCCTCGCCGCCTTTCACGCCGTCGATGCTGCCCGCGCCGACGAGATCGCGGACCTGCGGCGCCGATTAGAGCGTGTGGAGCGGCGGCTGGAGTTAGCGGACGCCGTCTAGGCGCGATCCCAGAGACACTGAGCAGTGTCTGCATGGCGCTCAACATTCTTCCGGTTATGCGACTCCGCGTGTTGGGCTTCGTTCCTCGGCCCACCCGGCCGGCAGGTGGGCGGAACGACGCCCGCGATCACGCAACCTCGCGGCGAAGTTGCCCAATGTCCCCCTGTCCCGCGAGCAGCCCCTCGACCGAAATGTCCTCGTCGAGCGCGTCCCAGTGGATGCCTCGGGGACTCAGCTCGCAGGCTGCGCGTTCCTCCGGGGTCGCGGCGAGCAGGCGCGGGAACCAGGCCAGCGATACGCCGAGCGTACGCCCGTCGTTCAGCTCCACCCACAGGTTGTTTTCGTCGCAAGTCGCGCGTTTAGGCGAA
Organism: uncultured Gammaproteobacteria bacterium; assembly: GCA_963780725.1. Lineage (GTDB taxonomy): Bacteria > Pseudomonadota > Gammaproteobacteria > Chromatiales > Chromatiaceae > Thiodictyon. Next base: position 246,764 of record CAWACV010000001.1, on the reverse strand, counting down.
ACGTTCATTCCAGGCCCTCTCCAGTATCTCGCTCCAGAGCCGGGGCGAGGGGCTCGGTCGGACGCGGCCCGCCCTACACGACCGCGCTCGATGCTACGCGGCTTACGACCGGCCGACAATTCCGATCGGGCGCGACCCTGCCGGCCGGCCAACCGGATGCCATCCTCGCGGCGCCCGGGCCGATGGTCGCGCAAGAGGCGCGCCGAGATCGCCGCACGACCCGGGCGACACACCCTGGCCGGGTCTTCGATACCATGCGCTTCAGCGGCTTGCGAGCCAAGGGCGAGGCGCCCGACGGCCGCCGCCGTACATTGGCGAGCGTCCGGCGCTGCCGGTCCTGCGTTAGAATCGCGGTATCTCCAGTCAAACCTTATGCGGACGGCCTGTCCGCTCGACTCGGGGGACTCCAATGCACCTTGAGGCGCACGCGATCGAGCAGTCGGCCGAGCGGCTCGACCGACCGGACAAGCTCCGCTTGATCGAGGTCCTTGCCCGCTCGCTCCAACGGGCCGATGCCGGGCCGCCGCCCGCGCAGCGGCGGGCCAACCTGGAGCGGCTCCGCCGCGAGCTGGATGCCCTACCGATCGGCAACCCCGAGGACGGCCGCTCCAACCGCGACCACGATGCCCTGTTCGACGGGGCCTGAGCGCTCGGGACCACAGCATGGCCTTCGCGGACACTGGCGGCTGGTTTGCGGCGTTCGTGCCCAACGACCCCGATCATCCAGCCGCCTCCCCTTGGCTCAAGGCCAATCGCGCTCCCCTGTTGACCACCGATTGGGTGGTGGTCGATGAGCGGCTGACACTGCTGCGGGTGCGCGGAGAGGGCCAGCGGGCTTCCCGGCTGGGCGAGGCGCTGTTCGGCGAACAGATCGCCGAAGCTCCACTGGGTGACCCGGGACGAGGTTCTCGCCGCCTGGTAGGTCTACCGCCGATTCGCCGACAAGCACTGGATCTTCCTGCCCTTCGCCTCAGTGCCTCGCACGACCTCACTCCGATGGGAAAAGCAGGCACCATTTGGGCTCCAAGGCGTCCTAGACTCCCGTCAAACATTGAGCGCCAGAATCCGCAGCGAAGCGTTAACTGATTGAGGCAAAATCCAATGACAATCGACCAGATCGAAGACGCCGTGACCCAGCTCCCACCAGATGCGCTTGACCAGTTTGCCAAGTGGTTCGAGGAGTATCTTTCCGATCAATGGGATAAGCAGATCGAGGCGGACAGTCTGTCTGGCAGGCTCGATGCCGCTGCAAAGCGGGCGGACGACGACTTCGAGGCCGGGCGCTGCACGCCGCTTTGAGTCACTTCGCTTCCACCGAATTCTGGTTTTATTACCGCCAGCTTCCTCCGGAGGTGCGAGATCTGGCGGATAAGAATTTTGCGCTTCTCAAGAATGACCCGCGCCATCCCTCGGTGCGGTTGAAAAAGGTCGGCAACATCTGGTCTGCACGGATCGGTTTGCGCTATCGGACCCTAGCGAAAGAGCGCGACGAGGGGCTTGTGTGGTTTTGGATCGGCCTCCACGGGTCCTATGATAGGCTGATTTAGCCAAACGGAAGCGAGTGGAGAAAAGGCGTGCCAGAGTCAATTGAGTTGATGAGCGATCGATGATTCGCCTAAGGAAACGCTGATCTATTCGCCCATCCGTGGCGCCGGTTGTCGGGAGCGCGCTCCTTTTGTGTGTTATTTGTCACATAAGGAGCACGATTTTCGCGACAGTCGGGCGGTTTTCCGCCCGTTTCCCCGGTGCGCCCGGTTTTCGGGCGCACCTTGGGCGCATTAGGCGAGCAGCGCCTTCTTGGCGATGACCAAATTCGCCAGGGCGAACAGCACGCGCCACTGCGCGCAGTTCTTCTTCAGCCCGCGGTAACGCAGCTTGCGATGGCGAAAGAGGTTCTTGACGATGTGGAAGGGGTGCTCGACGCGCGCGCGGATCTTTGCCTTCAGCTGCTCGGCGCGCTCGGTCAGCTCCTTGAGCGGGCCTTCTTCCATGGACATGATCTTGCCGCGCTTCTCGGCGATGTGCCACTTGGCGTCCACGTCCTGCGTCTCCTCGCGTTTGTCCGCCCCGATGTAGCCGGCGTCGGCGTAGACGTGCGCTTCCTGGCCGTGCAGCAGCTTAGCCGTCTGCGTCACGTCGGCGACGTTGGCCGCGGTGAATTCGACGCTGTGCACCAGCCCCGAGTCGGCGTCGGCACCGACGTGCGCCTTGGCGCCGAAGTGCCACTGGTTGCCCTTGCGGGTCTGGTGCATCTCGGGGTCGCGCGCCTTGTCTTTGTTCTTGGTCGAGGAGGGGGCGGCGATGATGGTGGCATCGACCATGGTGCCCTGCTGCAGCAGCAGGCCACGCGCGCGCAGGGTCTCTTTGACGGTCTCGAAGATCGTGTGGGCAAGGTCTTTCTCCTCGAGCAGGCGACGGAACTTGCAGCAGCGTCGTGGCGTCCGGCACCGACTCGCGTCCCAGATCGATCCCCAGGAAGGCGCGGAACGCGTGGCTGTCGTAGACCGTATCCTCCAGCGCCTCGTCGGCGAGTCCGAACCATTGCTGCAGGAAGTACATCCGCAGCATCCGCTCCAGCCCGATCGGCGGACGCCCCGCGCCTTGACCGGCGTTCGGATAGTAGTGCGGCGCCAACGCCGCCAGCAACGCAGCCCACGGCACGATCCGCTCCATCTCGGCGAGCAAGCTGTCGCGGCGGGTGGTCTTCTTCTTGGCCTCGTACTCGGCTTGGGCGAAGGTCAGCTGCTGCGGCATGGCGCGGACGCTCCGGGCGGGGGTGGCGGGACAGTGAAATTATACCACTCGCGCCCTATCGGTAGGGCGCGGAATACTTCAGCGTTTCCTTAGGTCTAACGTAGAGGTAACCGGCCTGCGCGGTTTTTTGCGCAGGTTCGGTTGACTGCCGGGTTCGGCGTCGTTTTATCGGACGAGCGCATAGAGAACTTGGTCGATCAACTGCCCTTCCTTAAGTACGCTATTGCGCAGAACACCCTCGCGCACGAAGCCTACTTTTTCGAGCACCCGCATGGAGGCTGGATTCCACGCAAAGACTGGCGCCTCCAAGCGTGCCAAGCCAAAGTGGTTCAGGGCGTATTCGCAAGCAGCGCGCACGGCCTCTGACATGATGCCACGTCCCCAGTATTGTTCGCCAAGCCAGTAGCCGAATTGACCGGACTTGGCGAAAATTCCTTCTCCGAGTTCGACGCCCATGCCGCCAACGGCGACGCCATTCACCTCGATAGCCCAGTGGGTGGGTTCGGGCATGGCTGCAAGCAAAGAAAACCAATAGCTGGCGTCGGCTTGAGTATAGGGATGCGGAAAACGATGGTGGAGATTTCGCCAAACATTCCGATTGTTGGCAACTGCAATCAGGGCCACCTCATCGCTGGGCTGCCACTCTCGAATGACGCATAAATTGCACTCTAGTCTCATAGCACTAAGTGGGCCTCCGCCGCCGAACATAGGGTTGTATCCCTTCACCGGGATACCAGAAGAACGATTACAAGGGGGAAAAGGGGCCAAGGGGAAAAGGGGCCAGGCCCGAATGGCGCTAAGTTAAGGCCAACCGCCTGAAAATCTTGGGGTGGGCTGGCAAGGGTGGTAGGCTGAAGTCGCCAAACGCCAACCCGCCACCCCGAGAGCCAGCCCACATGCATCCTAGCCAGCGCGCCGCCATGCGGCAACGCATCCTTGATCGCGCCGACACGACCGACGCCTGCGATTTCTTCAACCTGTTGACCGCCCCGCGACTTCTCGATCGGGTCGCTGCGCTGGTGCCGGCGCATCGCGAGCGGGTGTTTGGGCCGATTAAGACGTTGGCGATGTTCATGGGCCAAGCGCTCGCGGCGGACGGCAGTTGCCGCCAGGCGGTTGACGACGCAGGAGTCAAGCAATTGATCGCCGGACGCGTGCGCAGCAGTGCCAACACCAGCGCGTACTGCCAGGCGCGCGGACGGTTGCCGTTGCCGACGGTCTCGGCCCTGACGCGCCAAACCGGGGGGCTCGTGACGGACGGGGCGCCGGCCGGGTGGCACTGGCGCAACCGCCGGGTGCGCCTCGCCGACGGCGCGACGATGACCTTGGTCGACACGCCGCAGAACCGGGCCAAGTACCCGCAGCCCAACAGCCAGAAGGCCGGGCTGGGGTTTCCGATCTGTCGGATGGTGGTCTTGCTCTGCCTGGCCACCGGGGCGCTGCTCGATGCGGCGGTCGGTCCCTGCGAAGGGAAGGGCAGCGACGAGCAGACGCTGCTTCGTTCCTTGCTCGACACCCTCCTGCACGGCGAGATCCTAATCGCAGATGCCTATTATGCAACCTATTTTCTGCTATGCGAGCTAACGCGCCGCGGGGTCGACGGGCTCTTCGAGCAGTACGGCGCACGCAAGCGCAGCACCGATTTTGCCTTGGGCGAACGCCTCGGCGTGCGCGACCATCTCATCGTCCTCGCCAAGCCGAAAAAGCCGGACTGGATGAGCCAGGACGACTATGACCAAGCCCCGGGCCGGCTGACCGTGCGCGAGTTTCAGGCCGGCGGCAAGATCATGGTGACCACCCTGCTGTGCCCCAACGAGACCCCCAAGCCGATCCTCAAGGTCTTGTACCGCCAACGCTGGAACGTCGAGCTCGATCTGAGGAACATCAAGACCACGCTCGGGATGGAGCATCTGCGCTGCCGGACCCCGGCGATGGCCCTCAAAGAACTGTGGGTCTACTTGCTGGCCTACAACCTGATCCGTCTCCTGATGGCGCAGGCCGCCCTGCTGGCGGACCAAGTCCCGCGCCAACTGAGCTTCAAGCACACGGTTCAAGTTTGGATGGCCTGGCAACAGCGCGGCGGCGGGACGCCCGACGCGGTCGTTGTCCACGCCCTTTTGGTCCTGATCGCCCAACCCCGGGTCGGCCGGCGGACGGGACGGATCGAGCCGCGTGCGTTGAAGCGCCGCCTGAAATGTTATCCGTTGCTGACCCAGCCGCGGCGGCTCGCGCAGGCCGAAATCCGAAAAAACGGACACCCGAAGAAGCAGCGCTGAGTCAGCCGATTTCCGGTAACGAATTGCGACAGTAACCCGCTGATTCGGAGATAAAATCGGCTTAACTTAGCGCCATTCGGGCCAGGCCCGAATGGCACTGACTTAAGCCCAACCATCTGAAAAAAGTTGGATAAAAGCGGGGGTCGACCACCCCAAGTGGTAATCTGTAGGGTGCGATAGAGCAACCTGCCACCCGAGGGGGCCAGCCACGATGCATTGCGGACCGCAGACGAGAGCCGTCCAACTGCGCGTGCAGACATGCACCGAGCAGCCCGATTCCGACGCATTTTTCGACCTCCTCGCCGGTCCGCACCTCCTGGACGGCACCGCCGCACTGTCGCCGAAGCACCGCAACCGATTGTTTCCGGACGCAAAGGTGCTGTCGATGTTCTGCAATCAGGTGCTCTCGGCGGACCGCTCGTGCCAACGGGCGGTCGATGCCGAGGCGCTCGGGCGCTTGGCGCGGGACCTGCCGCCCTGCAGTACCGACACCGGCGGCTATTGCAAGGCGCGCAAGCGCCTGCCGATCGACATACCCATGACGCTGGCGCGCGAGACCGGCGCGCTGGTGGCCGACGCGATCCCCAAGCACTGGCGGTGGCAGAACCGCCGGGCGTGGTTGGTCGACGGCACGTCGCTGTCGATGCCCGACACCCTGGCCAACCGAATCCGCTGGCCGCAGCCCGCCACCCAGGCGCCGGGTTTGGGGTTTCCGCAGTGCCGCATGGTCGGCTTGGTGAGCTTGGGCAGCGGTGCCCTGTGCGACGCGGCGATCGCCCCCTGCGAGGGCAAGGGCAGCGACGAGCAGACGTTGCTGCGCAAACTCTCCCCGCATCTGCAAGCGGGCGATGTCTTGGTGGGCGATGCGTTCTTCCCGACCTATTTCCTGCTGTGCGCGCTGGCCGCGGGCGGCATCGACGGGGTCTTCGAGCAGTACGGCGCCCGTCGGCGCACGACGAACTTCGCGCTTGGACAACCGCTTGGCGTACGCGACCACCTCCTTGTGCTGCGCAAGCCCGAGCGCCCCGACTGGATGGATCCGGCCGACTACGCTGCTGCGCCGGCCACCCTGACGGTGCGCGAATTGGCCGCCCGGGGCAAGATCCTGGTCGCGACCCTGCGGTGCCCCCGCCGCTACCCGAAGCCGGCGATCGCCGCCCTCTACAAGCGGCGCTGGAACGTCGAGCTCGATCTGAGGAACATCAAGACCACCCTCGGCATGGAGCGACTCTCCTGCAAGAGCCCGGCGATGGTGGAGAAGGAGATCTGGGTCTACCTGCTCGCCTATAACCTGATCCGTCTCCTGATGGCGCAGTCGGCGCTGCTGGCCGACCAGGTCCCCCGCCAGCTCAGCTTCAAACACGCCGTGCAATTGTGGCTTCTCTGGCAGTATTACCGCGACCGCCTCGGCGCGGCGTCCGACCTGGAGGCCCTGCTTGCCCTGATGGCGCAACCGCGCGTCGGCTTGCGTCCCGGCCGTATCGAGCCGCGGGCGCTGAAGCGACGACCGCGCAACTTCCCGCTGCTGATGCAGCCCCGGGCGCTGGCCCGGGAGGACGTTCGACTCTACGGGCACCCGAAGAAGGCAAAGTGAAACGGCGTGGGAGGGCATCGGGTTTTCATGCGCAACCGATTGATTTATAGAGTAGCGAGCGCTTAAGTCAGTGCCATTCGGGCCAGGCCCGAATGGCACTGACTTAAGCCCAACCATCTGAAAAAAGTTGGATAAAAGCGGGGGTCGACCACCCCAAGTGGTAATCTGTAGGGTGCGATAGAGCAACCTGCCACCCGAGGGGGCCAGCCACGATGCATTGCGGACCGCAGACGAGAGCCGTCCAACTGCGCGTGCAGACATGCACCGAGCAGCCCGATTCCGACGCATTTTTCGACCTCCTCGCCGGTCCGCACCTCCTGGACGGCACCGCCGCACTGTCGCCGAAGCACCGCAACCGATTGTTTCCGGACGCAAAGGTGCTGTCGATGTTCTGCAATCAGGTGCTCTCGGCGGACCGCTCGTGCCAACGGGCGGTCGATGCCGAGGCGCTCGGGCGCTTGGCGCGGGACCTGCCGCCCTGCAGTACCGACACCGGCGGCTATTGCAAGGCGCGCAAGCGCCTGCCGATCGACATACCCATGACGCTGGCGCGCGAGACCGGCGCGCTGGTGGCCGACGCGATCCCCAAGCACTGGCGGTGGCAGAACCGCCGGGCGTGGTTGGTCGACGGCACGTCGCTGTCGATGCCCGACACCCTGGCCAACCGAATCCGCTGGCCGCAGCCCGCCACCCAGGCGCCGGGTTTGGGGTTTCCGCAGTGCCGCATGGTCGGCTTGGTGAGCTTGGGCAGCGGTGCCCTGTGCGACGCGGCGATCGCCCCCTGCGAGGGCAAGGGCAGCGACGAGCAGACGTTGCTGCGCAAACTCTCCCCGCATCTGCAAGCGGGCGATGTCTTGGTGGGCGATGCGTTCTTCCCGACCTATTTCCTGCTGTGCGCGCTGGCCGCGGGCGGCATCGACGGGGTCTTCGAGCAGTACGGCGCCCGTCGGCGCACGACGAACTTCGCGCTTGGACAACCGCTTGGCGTACGCGACCACCTCCTTGTGCTGCGCAAGCCCGAGCGCCCCGACTGGATGGATCCGGCCGACTACGCTGCTGCGCCGGCCACCCTGACGGTGCGCGAATTGGCCGCCCGGGGCAAGATCCTGGTCGCGACCCTGCGGTGCCCCCGCCGCTACCCGAAGCCGGCGATCGCCGCCCTCTACAAGCGGCGCTGGAACGTCGAGCTCGATCTGAGGAACATCAAGACCACCCTCGGCATGGAGCGACTCTCCTGCAAGAGCCCGGCGATGGTGGAGAAGGAGATCTGGGTCTACCTGCTCGCCTATAACCTGATCCGTCTCCTGATGGCGCAGTCGGCGCTGCTGGCCGACCAGGTCCCCCGCCAGCTCAGCTTCAAACACGCCGTGCAATTGTGGCTTCTCTGGCAGTATTACCGCGACCGCCTCGGCGCGGCGTCCGACCTGGAGGCCCTGCTTGCCCTGATGGCGCAACCGCGCGTCGGCTTGCGTCCCGGCCGTATCGAGCCGCGGGCGCTGAAGCGACGACCGCGCAACTTCCCGCTGCTGATGCAGCCCCGGGCGCTGGCCCGGGAGGACGTTCGACTCTACGGGCACCCGAAGAAGGCAAAGTGAAACGGCGTGGGAGGGCATCGGGTTTTCATGCGCAACCGATTGATTTATAGAGTAGCGAGCGCTTAAGTCAGTGCCATTCGGGCCAGGCCCGAATGGCACTGACTTAAGCCCAACCATCTGAAAAAAGTTGGATAAAAGCGGGGGTCGACCACCCCAAGTGGTAATCTGTAGGGTGCGATAGAGCAACCTGCCACCCGAGGGGGCCAGCCACGATGCATTGCGGACCGCAGACGAGAGCCGTCCAACTGCGCGTGCAGACATGCACCGAGCAGCCCGATTCCGACGCATTTTTCGACCTCCTCGCCGGTCCGCACCTCCTGGACGGCACCGCCGCACTGTCGCCGAAGCACCGCAACCGATTGTTTCCGGACGCAAAGGTGCTGTCGATGTTCTGCAATCAGGTGCTCTCGGCGGACCGCTCGTGCCAACGGGCGGTCGATGCCGAGGCGCTCGGGCGCTTGGCGCGGGACCTGCCGCCCTGCAGTACCGACACCGGCGGCTATTGCAAGGCGCGCAAGCGCCTGCCGATCGACATACCCATGACGCTGGCGCGCGAGACCGGCGCGCTGGTGGCCGACGCGATCCCCAAGCACTGGCGGTGGCAGAACCGCCGGGCGTGGTTGGTCGACGGCACGTCGCTGTCGATGCCCGACACCCTGGCCAACCGAATCCGCTGGCCGCAGCCCGCCACCCAGGCGCCGGGTTTGGGGTTTCCGCAGTGCCGCATGGTCGGCTTGGTGAGCTTGGGCAGCGGTGCCCTGTGCGACGCGGCGATCGCCCCCTGCGAGGGCAAGGGCAGCGACGAGCAGACGTTGCTGCGCAAACTCTCCCCGCATCTGCAAGCGGGCGATGTCTTGGTGGGCGATGCGTTCTTCCCGACCTATTTCCTGCTGTGCGCGCTGGCCGCGGGCGGCATCGACGGGGTCTTCGAGCAGTACGGCGCCCGTCGGCGCACGACGAACTTCGCGCTTGGACAACCGCTTGGCGTACGCGACCACCTCCTTGTGCTGCGCAAGCCCGAGCGCCCCGACTGGATGGATCCGGCCGACTACGCTGCTGCGCCGGCCACCCTGACGGTGCGCGAATTGGCCGCCCGGGGCAAGATCCTGGTCGCGACCCTGCGGTGCCCCCGCCGCTACCCGAAGCCGGCGATCGCCGCCCTCTACAAGCGGCGCTGGAACGTCGAGCTCGATCTGAGGAACATCAAGACCACCCTCGGCATGGAGCGACTCTCCTGCAAGAGCCCGGCGATGGTGGAGAAGGAGATCTGGGTCTACCTGCTCGCCTATAACCTGATCCGTCTCCTGATGGCGCAGTCGGCGCTGCTGGCCGACCAGGTCCCCCGCCAGCTCAGCTTCAAACACGCCGTGCAATTGTGGCTTCTCTGGCAGTATTACCGCGACCGCCTCGGCGCGGCGTCCGACCTGGAGGCCCTGCTTGCCCTGATGGCGCAACCGCGCGTCGGCTTGCGTCCCGGCCGTATCGAGCCGCGGGCGCTGAAGCGACGACCGCGCAACTTCCCGCTGCTGATGCAGCCCCGGGCGCTGGCCCGGGAGGACGTTCGACTCTACGGGCACCCGAAGAAGGCAAAGTGAAACGGCGTGGGAGGGCATCGGGTTTTCATGCGCAACCGATTGATTTATAGAGTAGCGAGCGCTTAAGTCAGTGCCATTCGAGCCTGGCCCCTTTCCCGGGCCCCTTTCCCGTGCGGGTTCGCAACACGCTCTTGCCCGAAGTAACGCGATAGCGCGAGGGTCAGTAGCTCAGAGGACCAAGCCTCCAGCGGTAGACGGCCAACAAACTGGCTAAGCCAGAAGTCCGAGTCCCGCTCGTGGCGGCTGTACTTATGCTTCCCCCGAGTCGTCGGCTTACCATCGAGATAGGCATTGACGACGGCTTCGATCGCGCACTCCCAATCGACATCTGCTCCGCATCGCGGAGCAAGCATGCGGTCGTACAGGTTAATCTGTTGCGCGTCCGCAGTGCGATTCATAGATGTGCGCGGTGCGATCAATCACGCTTCAGGTCGCGGTAGAAATTTTCGTGCGGGCCGACGGCTTCGAGATAGATCAGGCGTAACTCCCGGGCCTGCGTATAGCCGAGCAGAAAAAGCTGTCCCTGGCTGCGGAATTTGTAGACCCTTAGATCGGCCAGATCGCCCTTCTTTTTCTCTCCGCGATCGGGATCGTCCGCGACCACCGCGACGGCGGCATCCAAGTCCGCAGCCAGTCGGTCGTGGAGTTTCTTGTAGGTGCGCGCGAAGCGCCGGGTCTGGCGGACCTCCCAGGTCATACGGCGGCGCCCGAGCGCGGCACGAACGGGATCGCGTCCTCGGCTGGCTCGTTCATCGACATCAGGCATTCGGCAATGAAGGAGGCGGGGAGATCGGGGTTATCCAGTGCGGCGCGCCCGACCCTCGCCCACAGCTCGAGCTGACCCTGAAGGGTGCGAAATTCGGCCTTGGCGGCGGCGCGCGCATCGTTGACCAGCGTTTCGTCGATACGGATGGAGACGGTCGTCATTGAGTGAGCCCCTCGGCGCTTCCCGTTTCCACAATTGTAGCACGCGCCGTTGGTCACGGCGTGAGGCTTGCGGACTCGCAAAGGGCGGGCTTGCCGGAATCAACCCGCGCATCTGGTCCCGAGGGGGATGCCAAGCAGGGCCAGGATGGCGATCCAGGGCAGGCCGGCGTTGTTCCAACGCCCGAGCGCGATCCAGCCGCGAGGGGATGCCGTTGCGCCGGCCCCGATGCTGCCACCCGCGATACGAGGGCGCAGCCTGGGAACGAGCGGAGATAAAGAGGAGATCGTACGAGCGAGGGGCCTTGGCATTCTCCATGCCTTCCGGCCTTCTCGCTATGGTCCCTATTGCAAAACCGGCGATCACGGTGGCGAGAAGCCCGGCTGGGGAGCGGGTCGGCGGCACAGACGCCGCCAAGCGGGGATGGTCGGGGATCAGCTCAGATCGTCGAACTCCGGGTCGTCAAGCAGCTCGCGTAGGCGCTTGAGCTCGCGCATGCGCTCGATCCGGCGGCGGATGGCCAGATTCGGTGCTGGACCGCGGGCGTCGTCCGCGGTCAGAGGCGGGGCCGCCTCCATGGTTTCCTCGCCAAAAGTGTTGTCGGTATCCAACATTTCCGTAGCCTCAAGTCTTTAATACAACAGATGCCGCTATCTAACCCAACGCCGACGCCAGAGGAAGTAAATTTTTTTAATCGCATCGATTGGTAAACGCGATTCAACCCAACTCAAGGGCCTGACCGGGAGCTGCCTCCGAACGGCCCCGGCCGCGGGCAGGAGGACGGTCAGCCCGGCCCGGCCGGTTCGTCCCCATCTGGTACCATAAAGTCCCCCAAAGCCGGATCGTCCCATGCCCGAACAGCCCATCCCCCCCGCGGATGGACCGCCGCACGAAACCGTGGCGGCCATCGACCTCGGCTCCAACAGCTTTCATATGATCGTCGCCCGGATCGATGACGGGCATATGCAGATCATCGATCGGCTGAGGGAATCGGTCCGGCTCGGCGAGGGCCTGACCCCGGACAAGCGCTTGGACCCCAAGGTCGCGGAGCGCGCATTGGCCTGCCTGGAACGTTTCGGCCAGCGCCTGCGCGAGCTCCCCAAGGGCAGCGTGCGCGCGGTGGGCACCAATACCCTGCGGCAGCTGAGCCCGGAGTCCGGATTCATCGAGCAGGCGGAAGCGGCGCTCGGACACCCCATCGACGTGATCGCCGGGCGCGAAGAGGCGCGGCTCATCTATCTGGGCGTCGCCCACGGACTGGCCCCCGGCCCCGAGCGCCGACTGGTGGTGGACATCGGCGGCGGCAGCACCGAGATCATCCTGGGACAGGGGTTCGCCGCAAGGCTGCGCGAGAGCCTGCACATGGGTTGCGTCAGCATGACCGGGCGCTATTTCCCAGACGGCAAGGTCAGCGCCCGCGCCATGCAGCGGGCCGAGCTGGCGGGCGCACTGGAGGTCCGCCCGGTGCGCGAGCTGTTCCGCCTGGGCGGCTGGAAGACCGCGGTCGGCAGCTCCGGCAGCATCAAGGCGATCGCCGAGACGATCCGCCTGGAGGGCTGGAGCGTGGACGGCATCAGCGCCGCCTCCTTGCAGCGGCTGCGCGATGCCCTGGTCGCCGCCGGCCGAATCTCCGCACTCTCGCTCAAGGGTCTGACCGAGGAGCGCAAGCCGGTGTTCGCGGGCGGGCTTGCGGTGCTGCGTGCGGTCTTCGAGACCTTGAATATCGAGCACATGCAAGTCTCGGACTATGCACTGCGGGAGGGCCTGATCTACGAATACATGGGCCGCAGCCGCCACGACGACGTGCGCGAGCGCACCATCGCCACACTGCTGCGCCATTTCCGGATCGACCAGGCACACGGCCGCCGGGTGGAGACCACGGCGATCGAGCTCTTCCGGCAGGTGGCCCAGCCCTGGTGCCTGGACGAGGCGCACTATGCCCGCGTGCTCTCCTGGGCCGCCCGGCTCCACGAGATCGGGCTCTTGGTCTCCCACAGCCAATACCAGAAGCACGGCGCCTATCTGCTGCGCAACGCGGATCTACCCGGGTTCACCCGCCAGGAGCAGACGGTGCTCGCCGCGCTGGTGCTTGCACACCGCCGCAAGTTCCCGGTCCAGGAGATCGCGAGCCTGCATCCGGGGGTGCGCGAGTGCGTGCGCAGGCTCTGCGTCATCCTGCGCTTAGCCGTCCTGCTCAACCGCGGTCGCTCCCCGGACAGCTCCCCCAATCCGCAGCTCCATTCCCAGGGCAGCTCGCTGTCGCTCGGATTTCCGGACGATTGGCTGGCCAACAACCCGCTGACTCAGCTGGAGCTGGAGCAAGAGGCTGGGTTGTTGGGGGCGGCTGGGATCATGCTTGGGTTTCATTGATCCGGGTCGACGGCTCCGGCGAGTCCGGTTCTGCATCCGGCACGCACCTGGGGTCCGGCAGGTCCTCGTCCATCAGGATTCGCCGGCCGTCGCCCTCCAGGTCCTCGAACTGGCCGCTACGGGCGGCCCAGAAGAGGACTGCGACGGCGACCAGACCTAAGATCAGCATACCGGGGATTAGGCCGTAGATCACTTCCATCGCTTCAGCTCCGGGTGGGTTGGCGCTTGAACAGGCTGCGGATACGCGCCGAGTTACCGATGACCGCAAGCGAGCTTAAGGGCATGGAGACCGCGGCGATCAGCGGGGTGAGGAAGGCAGCCATCGCCAGCGGGACCATGATCAGATTGTAGGCAATGGAGATACCGATGTTCTGGCGGATGGTCCGGAGCGTCCGGCGGGAGAGCTCCGCCGCCTCGGCCACCCGGTCGAGCTCGTTGGACATGAGCACGATGTCCGCGCTGGCGATGGAGACCTCCGTCCCGCTGCCCATGGCGATGCCCACGTCTGCCCTCACCAGTGCGGGTGCGTCGTTGACCCCGTCGCCGATCATGGCGACCCGCCGACCGTCGCGCTGAAGATCGGCGACCACTCGGTCCTTGTCCTCCGGCAGGACTTGCGCAATGCACTCGATCCCGCCGAGCAGGGCGGCGATGCGCTCCGCGGTCGCCCGCCGGTCGCCGGTGAGCAGGGTGACCCGCAGGCCCTGGGCGCGCATGCGCGCAATGGCCTGCGCCGCGCCTGGTCTTAGGGGGTCCTCGGTGGCCAGCATCAGGGGGTCGTAGCCCTCGACCGAGCAGTAGATGAGTCCGCCTTCAAGCTCCTGCTCCGACCCGCCCGGGTCAGCCGACGCATGGATCGCTGTGCCATTACGGGCGAGCCAGTCGGCATTCCCCACCGCGACCTTGATACCGTCCACCAGGCCCCGAATCCCCAAACCCGGGACCACTTCGACAGATGTCACCCGTTGCCCGTCGAGCGCGATACCCGCCCGCTCGCAGAGACCTAGCACGGCCGCCGCCGCCGGGTGCTCGGAGAGGCGCTCCAAGGCGCCGATCCGACGCAGCGACTCGCGCTCGCCGGGAGCGAGTCCGGACTTGTCCTGAGCCAGCGTACGCCAGGGTCCGGGGCCGATGCGCAGCGCGGTCGCCTCGGGCTGGCCCAGGGTCAGGGTCCCGGTCTTGTCGAAAACGAAATGGTCGATGGTCGACAGCCGCTCCAGCACTGCCCCGTTCTTGACCAGGATGCCGCGGGCTGCCCCGAGCCCGGAGGCGACCGCCACTGCCATCGGAGTGGCCATACCGAAGGCGCAGGGGCAGGTGATGATCAGGACTGAGGTCGCCGCCATCAGGGCCAGCTCCAGACCGGAGCCCACCCAGGCGAGGAAGGTCAGGATCGCGAGTCCCAGGGTCAGGGCCACGAACCAGGGGACCACCCGATCTGCCAGGCGCTGTATAGGCGCACGGCTGGCCTGGGCGTCTTCGACCAGCCGGACGATACGGCCCAGCGTCGTGTCGCGGAGCATCGCGGTAGCGCGCACGCGCAGCACTCCTGCACCGTTCACCGTGCCCGCGGCCACCCGGTCCCCGGGACCCTTGGCAACCGGTCTGGACTCGCCGGTCAGCATGGACTCGTCGATGGGGCTGTGGCCCTCGTCCACCTCCCCGTCGACCGGCACCCGCTCCCCCGGACGGATCAGCACCCGCTCCCCCAGCGCAATGGAGCGGATCGGGACAATAAGCTCCTGCCCGTCGCGCAGCACCGTGGCGACCTTGGGCTGAAGGTCGAGCAGGCGGGCGGTGGCGACGACCGCCTCCCGCTTGGACATGGCCTCCAGGTAGCGGCCCACCAGGATCACGAACATGAAGTTAACTACCGTGTCCCAGTAGACCTCCCCGGTCCGGGTCCCGCTGACCGTCACATAGAGCGAATAGAGATAGGTGATGGTGGAGCCGATGGCGATCGGCAGGTCCATGGTCAGATAGCCGGTGCGCAGTCCGTTCCAGGCGCCGCGGAAAAACGGATAGCCTGAGTAGAGGATCGTCGGTGTGGCGAGCGCAAATCCGACCCAGTGGAAGAGACCGCGAAACTCGCCTTGATCCGCACCCGCATAGAGTGCGATGGAGACCCACATCAGGTTCATCATGGCGAACCCGGCAAAGGCCATGCGGTAGAGCATGGCCCGGTTCGCCCGCTTCAAGGAGCCTTCCGCGGACTCGGGGTCGAAGGGCACCGCGGCATAGCCGATGTCGCCCAAACGACTCAGGATGCGGGAGAGCTTAAGCCGACCGTTGTCCCAGCGCACCCGCAGTCGGCGTCCGGTCAGATTGACCCGCGCCTCCTCGACGCCCGGGAGCGACCTGAGCCCGTTCTCGATCAGCCAGACGCACGCCGCGCAGTGGATACCCTCTACCAGTAGGTTAATCTCCCGGCACTGCGCGGCGGTATCGACAAACTCCTCTTGAACCGCGTCTAAATCATAGAGTGCAAGGTCCTTAGGGAGCTCGGGCGGAGGGCCTAATGGCTCGCCCTCGGGGGTGCGGCGGTAAAAGCCCTCTAGCCCGGCCGTATGGATCGCCTCGCAGACGGACCGGCAGCCGGTGCAGCAGAAACGGCGCTTCTGACCGCGGATCTGGGCCAGGACCGCCGTATCGGAGCTAAACGGCAGCCCGCAATGGAAACAATCGTTGCTCAGCACGACCTCTGTGGATCAGGGCTTAACCACGACCAGCCGATCGCCGAGCGTATATTCTTCCTCGCCCTGGCGGACCGCGATCAACCAGTCCCAATGTCCGAAGAGCGGGAAGCTCACCCGGGCCGCATAGCGACCTGTGCCCTCCTCGGTCATGGGGGCGGTGAAGTCCCGGGTCTTGTCCGACGGCCGGTAGGCGTAGAAGGTCACCCGGTCCGGGGCCACCGGCTGGCCGGTCTTGTCCACCACGACGATGCGCACCATGGCTGGCTCGTCCGGGCGCAGATCCGGGGGGACGTCCGCACGCATGGTCCAACCCGGGTCCTTGGCAAGCCGCGAGGCCAGATGCTTCTCGTAGTCCTGGCCGCGCTCGTAATAGTCCTCGTTGACCAGCCCCGGATTGGTTGAGACGGCGAAATAGACCATGGTCAGGTTCACGCATAGGACCGCCACCACCAGGCCGATCCAGCCGATCACCCAGGGGCTGCGCCAGGCAGAGCCGCTCTTGTCGTCTTGTTTGACGGAAACCTGCATCGCGTTATAACTCCTAGCGCCGCGGACCGATAAAAACGCTCGTTCGCTCGGAGCTCACGACCTGACCGTTGGGTCTGGTCGCCTCCACCCGAAACACGATCGGCTCCTGCTCCGCGGTCAGGCTCTTGCGTGGGACCTTCGCGAAGACCATGGCCGGGGTCACACCGCCAGCGTGGATCGTCACCTCGGCATCCGCACCCAAGAGCTTCAGTCCCTGCGGTCCAGAGGCTGCGATCCGCACCGAGAGCGGCTCGGACATCTTATTCAAGAGCTTGAGGGTATATTTGTTTTGGATGGAGCCGTCGCTCTGGAGCACATAGAGCGGCGAGCGCTCGTGCAGCACGGTGAGATCGATGGCGTCCAGCGACGAGAGTCCGTAGGCAATTCCCGAGAGCGCCGCGATCAGGATGGCCGTATAGACCCAGACCCGCGGACGCTTCAGCAGCGCCTTGGTGGGCCTGCCTTGCAGCTCGTCCAAGGACGCGTAGCGGATCAGTCCGCGCGGCTGACCCACCTTGTCCATCACCTCGTCGCAGGCGTCGAGGCACAGTGCGCAGGTGATACAACCCTCCTGCTGACCGTTACGGATATCGATCCCGGTGGGGCAAACCGCCACGCACTGCTTGCAATCGACGCAATCGCCAGCGGTGCGGACCTGCGCGGACTCGCCCTTCTTATGACGCCCGCGGGGCTCCCCGCGCACTAAATCATAGGTGGGAAGGATGGTGGTCTTATCGAGCATCACGCCCTGGATGCGCGCATAGGGGCATAGCCAGAAGCAGACTTGCTCGCGCATGAACCCGGCGAGCACATAGCTGCCGACCGTAAACAATGCCACCGTCACATACAGTGCCCCATTGGACTCGCCCGCGAAAAACTCGCCCCACAGCCCGGGTGCGTCCACGAACCAGGACACAAAGCTGAGCCCGGTCAGGAATCCGATGAGCAACCAGAGTGCATGCTTGGAGACCTTGATCCGGGCCTTGGCGAAATCGAGCGGGGACTGATCCAGACGTCGGCGCTGGGCAGGCGGCCCCTCCAGCTTCTCCTCGATCCAGGTGAAGACGTCGGTCCAGACGGTCTGGAAGCAAAAGAATCCGCACCAGACCCGGCCGGCCAGGCTGGTGACGACCGCCAGCAAGATCGCGAAGAAGAGCAGCAGCAGCGACAGCATCCAGAAATCTTGGGGCAGGACTGTGGTGCCGAAGAGATGGTACTGCCGGTTCGGGATGTCGAACAGGACGGCTTGACGTCCGTCCCAGCGAAGATAGGGACCCAAAAAGAAGACCAGCCAGGTCGAGGCGGTAATCCATTTGACGGTCCGCCAGCGACCGGCGAGTCGCTTGGCATGGATGGTCTCGTTACCGGTGTTGACGTGCCAGTGCTCCGCCTCCGCGTAAAGCGCTTCCACCGCGGCCTGGTCTTGGGTCATTGCGTTAATACTCACGAACCGTCTCCAAAAGGGGCGACTGCCCGGTACCCGAATGCAGCCGGCACCGACACAGCACCCAATTTATCCTTGGACAACTCTGGAAGCTATGCGTTTTCGCAATTGTAACCGATGGATTTTTCTAGGGTTATCTAAAAAAACGGGGCTGCGGACCCTTATGCCCCAGATCCTGGCTCCGGCGGCTGCCGCTCGCGGCGAAGCGCGCCGGACGGATGAGCGACACCGCGCAGAGATTTTTCAGGTCTCCCGGCAGGATTGGTGGAGCGCAGCGAAACCGCTCGCGAGCGCTTCATAAGCGCCCGACCGATGCTTCGCTGCGCTCCACTCACCCTAGAGAACGGGCTGGGATCGGATTGGCTGCGAATAGTTGCCCGGTTTCGCAGCGATGTCGCGAGCGCGACGGCGTGTGTTGTGGCCAAGACGACGATCGAGGCACTCGCCCCTGAGCGCCGAGCCGCTCGGGAGACACGGTCGCCTATGGCTGCCGATCCTTATGGGAGGCGGCGTCCTGCTTAATGAGGGCCGAGATCTTGAAGGAGAGAAAGACGAAGATGACGATGGCGACGATGACCATCAGGATGGACAGCCAGGCCACCGGATCCCAATTCATGAAATTGGTCAGCACATTCATCGGTATTGCCCTTCAACAGAGACGATTGGCAGGGATTCGGACGGCGGGCGGGCCTAGGGCCGCCCGCCGCCCGAGTGGGCGCCGTCGGAGACCTACTTGCCGCCCCCCAGCTCATGGACATAGACCACCAGCTTCTTGATCTCCTGGGGATCCAATTGAGCCAGACCACCGCGGGAGGAATCCGGCCCAAAGACCGGCATGACCGCGTTACGGGTCTCGGGGACACCAGGGGCGTTCACTCCGTAGCGGATGGTCTGTTTGGCGCTATCGTAGCCGCCGGGCTCGAAGCGCCAGATCCCGTCGGTGAGGTTTGCGGCACCGACGGTAACGAACTGGCCGTCCGGCATATCCACGACATGCCCGTTAGCCTTCGCGCCGTGGCAGGCCACACAGCCCTTGGCATTGAACAGCGCCCAGCCCTCCTGGCTCCCTTGCTCGCCCGCACTCTCGCTCATCTGTACCACCCATTTCGCTAGGGTATCGAGCTCGGCCGCGCTCAGAAGCTTCTCGTCGTGCGCGGTCATGAGACCCTTGCGCCCGCCGCTGATGGTCTCGGTCAGCTTGGCCGTGGTACCGCCATAGAGCCAATCGTCGTCGGCAAGGACCGGATACCCCGGGTTGCCCGCCCCGCCGGTAGCGTGACAGGCGGCGCAATTGTCGCCGAACAGCACCTTGGCCGAGGCCTGGACGTACTGGGTCAGGCCCGGATCGGCGATGATCTGATCGGGGGTCATCGCGGCGATCCGATCCTCGAACTTGGCACGCTTAGCCGCCACCTTCTCCACGCCGTCCTGGTATTCCTGCATCTGGCTCCAGCCCAGGATGCCCTGGGTAGGCTCCTGGCCCACCGGCCACATGGGATAGAGGATCGCATAGCCGATCCACCAAGCCACCGAGGCCCAGAATGCCAGCATCCACCAGCGCGGGGGCGGGTTCTTGAGCTCCCGCAGGTTCTCGTCCCAGACGTGCCCGGTGTTGTTCTCGCCGGGAAAAGGGTTATTTTCCGCCATCGTTATCTCCGCTGCGCTCGTTGTCCTCATCGAACGGGATGTGCTTCTGCGCTTCGAGCCGCTCCCGGTTCTTGGGACGAAAGACCTGGAAGTACGCCACGACCATGAGTATGAAGATAACGACGGTCAGGATCGTGCCGATCCAATCGTTGACCGTCATCGCCTCCCAATCGGTGTGGAGATGCTCGGCAAGACTACTCACGGTAGGCCTTGGCGTCATCGAGCTTGGCCATAGTGCCTAAGACCTGCAGATAGGCAACCAGTGCGTCCATCTCGGTCTTGCCCTCCACGAGCTTAGGTGCAGCCTCCAGGTCCTTATCCGAATAGGGAACACCAACGACCCGCAGTCCCCACATATGCCGTTTCATCTCGGATCCGCTCACGTAGGCATCGTCGAGCCAGGGGTAGTTCGGCATGACCGACTCGGGAACCACCGAACGAGGCGCGCGCAAATGCCCCCGATGCCATTCGTCCGAGTATTTGCCGCCGACTCGGGCGAGATCCGGGCCGGTGCGCTTGGACCCCCACTGCATGGGGTGATCGAACATGGACTCCGAGGCCAGGGAGTAGTGACCATAGCGCTCTTTCTCGTCGCGGAACGGACGCACCATCTGGGAGTGGCACAGATAGCACCCCTCGCGCTGGTAGACGTCGCGTCCCGCCAGCTCCAGGGCCGTATAGGGGCGCACCCCCTGGCCCGGGGTCCAGTTCCAGGTCTCTTTGCCGGACTCGTCCACCGCGACGATGGGCAGGGTGCCGCCCTTATTGTCCCAAACGATCTCTGGGAATTTATTGTACTCCATGGTATTTTTCATGAAGAACAGCGGCACGATCTCGACCAGACCGCCCACCGAGAGGGCGAGCGCCAGGATCACCAGCAGCAGCCAGACGTTGACCTCCATCCATTCCTGGAGGCCCTTGGGCTTGACAGTACGATCAGCCATTTGTCGTTAACTCCGGAATCAGGCTACGGCCGGAACGTTGCGCGCCTTCGCCAGGCTGCCTTGCGAGGCAGACTTGCGTACGGTCATCAGCACGTTGAACAGCATCACCACCGCGCCAAAAAGGAAGATCATGCCGCCGATCGCCCGCATGGCGTAATAGGGGTGCATGGCGTCCACGGACTCCACGAAGGTATAGGCCAGGGTGCCGTACTCGTCGTAGGCGCGCCACATCAGACCTTGCATGATGCCGGACACCCACATGGCGACGATATAGACCACGGTGCCGATGGTGGCGGTCCAGAAGTGGAAATTGACCAGACGCTCGGACCACATCTCGGTATGGAAGAGGCGCGTCATCAAGTGATAGATAGCCCCGATGGAGATGCCGGCGACCCAGCCCAATGCCCCGGAATGGACATGACCGATCGGTCCAGTCGGTGTAATGGGAGAGTGCGTTGACGGTCTTCAGCGACATCACCGGACCCTCGAAGGTGGACATCGCATAGAAGGCCAGTGCCATGATCAGGAAGCGCAGGACATAGTCGGTGCGCAGCCGGTCCCAGGCCCCGGAAAGGGTCATCATGCCGTTAACGGCACCGCCCCAGGAGGGGATAATCATGGCGATGGAGACGGCGGCCCCCAGCGAGCCGGTCCAGTCCGGCAGCGCCGTATATTGCAGGTGATGTGCGCCGAGCCAGACATAGCCGAACATCAGTGCCCAGAAATGGATGACCGAGAGCCGGTACGAATAGATGGGGCGGTTCGCCTGCTTGGGCACGAAATAATACATGATGCCAAGGAAGCCGGCGGTCAGGTAGAAGCCCACCGCATTATGGCCCCACCACCACTGGATCATGGCGTCCTGAACGCCCGAGAAGAGCGAATAGGACTTGAAGAGACCTACCGGGATCGCCAGGCTATTGACGACATGGAGATAAACGATCATCACCATCATGCCGAGGAAGAACCAGTTCGACACATAGATATGCGAGGACTTCCGGATGGCCAGCGTCATGATAAAGTTAAAGGTGAAGGCAAGCCAGACGACCGCGATCAGGATGTCGATCGGCCACTCCAGCTCGGCGTACTCCTTGGACTCGGTGAGGCCCAGCGGCAGGGTAATGACGGCCAGTACGATGACCGCGTTCCAGCCCCAAAAGACGAACCAGGCAAGCTTTTCGCTCCACACGCGCACCCCGCAGGTACGCTGGACCGTATAGAAAGCAGTGGCCATCAGGGTACAGCCGCCGAAGGCGAAGATCACCGCGTTGGTATGGACGGGACGCAGACGCCCGAAGGAAATATATGGGCTATCGAAATTGAGGAACGGCCAGGCCAGCTCCGATGCGATATAGACTCCGACGGACGCGCCCACCACCAGGTAGACGGTCGCCATGATGGTGAACCAGCGTACAACGTCGAGGCTGTACTTCTGCTCCAATCCGGCTTCCATAGGCCCTCCCGGAAAAAACGTTAGGAACAACGACGGACACTGGGCTGTCCGCCCCCTTAGCTTGCGCCGCGACCTCTAAGTTGTCGCACAGGCAATCACACTGTACCGGACCGGGAAAGTCAACATTGGCAAGACCGGCGCCCCGACGGGGTGCGTGATCTGCCGCAACAAAGGTTGATCTGGATCGTATATGGCCCGCGCCGGAGCCGACTGGGCGCACAGCCTGCGGCTGCGACATCGGCGGAAGCGAGACGCACTATCGGGGTGTGGGACAGTGGAGCAGAGACCGACCGGCGGGCGGTTATTTGAAGAAGGAGTCCACCGAAAACCCTTCCTTCTCCAGGATGTCGCGCAGACGCCTCAGTGCGTCCATCTGGATCTGGCGCACCCGTTCGCGGGTCACGCCCAGCTCCTGGGCGACCCGCTCAAGGGTCGAGTGCTCGTAACCGTGCAGCCCGAAGCGGCGCTCCACCACCTCCCGCTGCTTGTCGTTGAGCTTGCCAAGCCAGTGCTCCAGGTTGGACTGGATATCCTCGTCCTGGATGCGGTCGGTCGGGTCGTGGGCGGACTCGTCCTGGAGCATATCCACCAGTGGCTTATCCGCATCCTTGCTGTAGGGGGTATCGACTGAGGCGATGCGCTCGTTCAAGCCCAGCATGCGCTTGACCTCGCTGATCGGCTTGTCGAGCACGCAAGCGATATCCTCGGAGGTGGGCTCGTGGTCTAGGCTCTGGGCGAGCTTGCGGGCCGCCTTCAGGTAGACGTTGATCTCCTTGACCACATGGATGGGCAGACGCACGGTGCGCGTCTGGTTCATGATGGCCCGCTCGATGGTCTGGCGGATCCACCAGGTGGCATAGGTGGAGAAACGGAAGCCCCGTTCCGGGTCGAATTTCTCGACCGCACGGATCAGACCGAGATTGCCTTCCTCGATCAGATCCAGCAGCGGCAGGCCGCGGTTGAAATAGCGCCGGGCGATCTTCACCACCAGGCGCAGGTTGCTCACGATCATGCGCTGGCGCGCCGCATTGTCCCCACGCTGGGCGAGCCGGGCGTAGTAGACCTCCTCCTCGGCGGTGAGCAGCCGGGACTCGCCGATCTCGTTGAGATACAGACGGGTGGCATCGAAGTCGCCGTCGCCGGAGAGAAACCGCTCGCTCACTGCCTCCGCGGCGTCCCCATCGACGTTGTCGAGCGCCTCGGCCACCTCCGAATCGTCGACCTCGATGACGACGGTCTCGTCGGGTTCATCGAGCAGAATCAGGGACTCGCTGTCTACCTCGATTTCGCTTTCGCTGATCTCGGGCTCGTCAGTGGTGGACATCCACATCTCCCTCCGTCCGCCAGGACGGGGTTACTTGCGCGGAGGCAGGTAGAGGATCGGGTTCACCGACGCGCCGTCGCGGCGCACCTCGAAGTGCAGGAGATAGGCCCCCTGGGGTCCCTGGCCACACTCCGCCACCGCCTGCCCGCGCTTGACGCTGTCCCCCTCCCGGACGAACAGCCGACGGTTGAAGCCGTACGCGCTGAGATAGTTTTTGTTGTGCTTGACGATGATAAGGTTGCCGTAACCCTTGAGTCCACTGCCGCTGTAAACGACCTGGCCGGTCCCCGCCGTACGCACCGCATCGCCCGGCCGGCAGCGGATCCGCAATCCCTGGCGGGTACGGTCGCCGGCTCGGAACCCCTGGATGACCGCCCCGTCCAGAGGCCAAGCCCAGCCGACCCGCGAGGACCCGCTGCGGCTCCCTGGAACCGCCGGCGCGGCCGTCGCAATCTCCGAGGATGAGCCGCGACCCGCGGACCTAGCGGGAGTGGCACCGGACGACTTGGCGGTGCCGGACGTTTTACCGGCACCGGACGGCTTTGCGGTTCCCGAGATCTTGCCGGCACCGGAGGACCGACCGGTGCCGGAAACGACCGCACCGCCGCCCGGCGGCTTCACCCGCAGCAGCCGGTCGGCATAGAGCCGGTAGGGTGGCTTGAGAGCGTTCCAGCGAATCAGCTTGGCCTTGCTCACCCGCCGCTTGTTCGCAATCCCGCCCAGGGTGTCGCCCTTGCGAACCAAGTAATAGCCTTCGGGGACTGGCTTACTCCAGTCCCAACCATCGACGGAGGCCGGCCCTGTGGAGCCGCAGCCGGACAGTGCGAAGGCCAGGACGACGACCATACCCAGGACCAGCGGCAGTACGGCATCCAGCGCGCGCAACGCCAGCGGAGCGGCTAAGACCCGGTCCTCGCGCCCCGCGCGATGTCCCGGGCGCAGCGCGCCTTCCCCCGAATCCAGTTCCGGTGCCGCGGTTACCGGCTTAAGCAGGATCGCCACGCCGGACCCGGCCCCATCAGGCAACGCCGCCAAGCAGTGGCACGAAACTCGCGGGCTCCAGAACCTCCTGCTCGAATCCGTCCCCCGCCCGGGTCACCCGCACCAGCACCTGGCGCTCGCCCTCCCCCATGGGCAGCACCATCGCGCCCTGGGGGGCGAGCTGCTCCGCCAGGCCGCGCGGCACCGCGTGCGGGGCTGCGGTGACCAGTATGCCGTCGTAAGGGCCATACTCGGGCCAGCCCAGTGCACCGTCCCCGTGGCGCAAACGCACGTTGCGCACCGCGAGCTGGCGCAGGCACTGCCGCGCCCGCTCAGCAAGCGCCAGGATGCGCTCGACCGTATAGACCCGCCGCACCAGGGCGGCCAGCACCGCGGTCTGGTACCCGGAGCCGGTCCCCACCTCCAGCACGGTGAGACAGGACCCCCGTCCAGTAGGGCCTGGGTCATGCGCGCCACGGTATAGGGCTGGGAGATGGTCTGGCCGTGACCGATAGGCAGCGCCGAGTCCTCGTAGGCGCGGCTCGCCAGGGCCTCGTCGACGAACAGATGGCGGGGCACTTCCCGCATCGCCCGCAGCACCTCCGGGTGGTCGATCCCGGCCTCGGTCAGGCGCTTGATGAGACGCTCCCGAGTCCGCTGAGAGGTCATCCCGATGCCCCGAAGGCTCGAGTCCGACATCAACTGCATGCGCGCAGCCACCGCCCCAGACCCTCCAGGGCACTGTGCCTGGTCAGGTCCACCTGAAGCGGGGTGACGGAGACATAGCCCGCACGCACTGCATGGAAATCGGTCTCCGGACCCGCATCCTGCTCCGAGCCCGCCGGACCCACCCAATAGATCACCCGGCCGCGCGGGTCCCGGGACATCACGACCGGCTCGGCCTTATGACGGTTGCCCAGGCGGGTCGCGGAGAATCCCTTCAGGTTCTCGTAGGCCAGGTCCGGGACATTGACGTTCAGGATCAGGTTAGACTCCAGGGGCTCGGATTGGAGCCGCTGCACCAAGAGGACCGCCACCCGGGCGGCGGTATCCAGGTGGGCCGGCTGGTGCGAGTCGATCGAGATCGCAATCGCCGGGAGCCCCAGGAAGCGCCCCTCGGTGGCCGCCGCCACCGTGCCCGAGTAGAGGATATCGTCCCCCAGGTTCGGGCCCTGGTTGATCCCGGAGACCACCAGATCCGGCTCGGATTCCAGGAGTCCGGTCAGGGCCAGATGCACACAATCGGTCGGGGTGCCGTCCACCCGCGTTACCCCGTTGCCTAGCCGGGTCGCCCGCAGGGGCACGTCCAGGGTCAGCGAGTTGCTGGCCCCGCTGCGGTCCCGGTCGGGGGCCACGGCCTCCACCTCCCCCAGGACTTGTAACGCATCCATCAGGGCGAGCAGCCCCGGGGACTGATAACCGTCGTCGTTGCTGACCAGGATCTTCATGGAGCTTAAGGCCGCCTTCGATAAGCCGCGGGAGCGCTCCGGCGATGATACTGGAAAGACCAGAGCCGGGCACCCGACTCCGGAGGAAGGGCCGAGTGGCGAGGGCCGAGGGCCGAGGGCCGAGGAATAGCACGCGAGGCGATCCTCGGCCCTTCTTAAACCGACCGCGCCCCCGCATAGTCCGGAAGACTTGCCCACCCCTGCACTAAGCGCCGCGACCGCGAACCCGGGGCTATACTCCCGCCTAGGCCCGCGTCGAGACCCGACCATCACATGAAGAAACAAATCCAACAGGCTGATTTGGAATTGTTTCGCGATCAGGTGCAGGACGCGCAGCCGCTCCGGCACGAGACCGCGGAGGCCTATCGCGAGCGTCCACCGCCGATCCCGCGCCCGCGCCCCCTGGAGCTCCCCGGGGAGGACGGGCAGACGACACTCTCCGAGTCGGAGATCCAGACGCACGAGTTTCTGCTGTTCTCCCGCCCGGGAATCCAGCGGCGGGTCGTCGCCGAATTGCAACGCGGCGCCATCGAGGTGGGACTGGAAGTGGACCTCCACGGGCTCACCGTAGAAGTGGCGCGCCGGGTGCTGGCGGAGTTCATGATCGAGTGCGGACACCGGCGGACCCGTTGCGCCCGGATCATCCACGGCAAGGGGACACGCTCGTCGGGACGGCAGCCGGTCTTGAAGCAGAAGGTCAACTACTGGCTAAGGCTTTACGATCAGGTGCTGGCCTTTTGCTCGGCGACCGGACGGGACGGGGGGACTGGGGCTGTGTATGTGCTGTTGCGCAATCCGAACAAGGGCAAGGGCCGAGGGCCGAACGCCTAGGACCAAGAAGCGGCAGACAGTGCGAGAAGACACAGAGAATGCCATGGGCACGCCATACGAAGCGGAGCCTGCTATACCCGTTAGTGGCGAGTCGCTAGTTGCGAGTGGCTAGGTTTCTTAGCCGAACCAGGCAGATAGTTTCCAAGAAACCGAAAATCCCGAATCTCTCGGGTATATCAGCCTTCCTCGCCGCCGGGGCACCAGTCGATCAGCTCGCGCAGGACCGCAGTGGCATAGGACCCGGCCGGGAGTGCGAATGCGAGCTGGATGCCGGTCTCCAGGCGGGTCCAGGCGAGACCCTGGACAGGCAACCGCAGCGCACGGCGCTCCTGTCTGAGGTCGAAGCGGGCGAGTCCCTCGGGCCAGCCAGGGAAGCGGGCCGCAGTGGCCTCCTCCAAGGCTCGGACTTCCAAACCGGTGGGTGGCTCGCCGGCGCCCCAGAGCGGTCCGGTGGGGTGCAAGTCGCCGGCTGCACAGCGCTGGATCAGGGTCTCGTCGATGGCGTCGGCAGAAAAGAACGAGTGGCTTCCGGCCAGATTAAGGCAGTCGCCCGGCAACGGCCGGTCCCAGTCGCCGCGGCTCAAGCGTTCTGCGAGGACTTGGTTGAAGATCTGTGAGCGGGCAGCGGAGAGCCACAGCCCTTGCTGGTGTCGGGAGGGCCGGCGGATGGCCCCATGGAACAGTGCATCGGCCCGGGCCAGATTGGCGCCGCCGCGGCCGAATCGCTGCTCGCCGAAATAGTTGGGGACCCCGCGTGCGGCGATGGACTCGATCCGAGCCCCGATGGCGTCGTCCGCGGCAGTCGGATCGCGGATCAGGATGACGAAACGATTGCCCGCCAGGGTGCCGCGGCGCAGCTTCCGGCGATGTGCATGGACCGCGAGGACCTCGATCCCCTCCCCCGCCAGCACGGACCAGTCCGGCTCTCCGTCGCGTGGTCGCGGCAGCGAGAACCATTGACGGGCGACCGCCCGGCGGTCCTTGAGCCCGGCATAGCCGATCTCCTTCTGCGGGACCCCGCGCGATCTCGGCCAGCCGCCGGGCGACCCATTCTGTGTTGAAGTCGGTCTTCTGGACCCACAGTAGCCAGTGGTCTCCCTCCCCGTCCGGCGCGAGCTCGAGCTGTTCTTCCACCTCGAAGTCGGCGGGCTCTGCGCGCAGCCGGCCGCTGCCGAGCGGGGCGCCGTGGGCGCGCGGCAGATCGTTGAAGGGCGTGCGATCGAAGGAGTTGGGGGCGTTCATCCCGATGGGTCAGTCGTCGCGAGGCGGGCCGACATGGGGTGCTGGGGGCAGGCGTGAGGCGTCGGTTGCACGAGATTTTTCAACGGCGCTGCGCGCCGTGGCCGACAGGAATGTCGGCGGTCCCGGTCGCCGCCTGGCGGCGACGGACCGGGGCGGGCGCTCACTCGTCCAACAGCACGGAGGCAAAGGCACCGATGCCTTCGCCCCGCCCGGTGAACCCCATCTGCTCGGTGGTAGTGGCCTTGACGTTGACCCGGCGCGCATCGCAGCCTAAGTCTTGGGCCAGCACCGCGCGCATGGCGGCGATGTAGTCGGCGAGCTTGGGCCGCTGAGCGACGATGGTCAGGTCCGCGTTGTGGACTTTGAGCCCCAGCCCGGTCAGGCTCTCCATGACCCGCCTCAGAAGGATGCGGCTGTCGATCCCGGCATAGGCCTGGTCGGTGTCCGGGAAGTGGTGTCCGATATCGCCTAACCCCGCGGCACCCAGCAGTGCGTCGCACAGCGCATGGATGGCCACGTCCCCGTCCGAGTGCGCGGCCAGCCCCAGCGCGTGGGGGATTTCGATCCCGGCCAGGACCAGGGGCCGTCCGGGGACAAAGCGATGGGCGTCGAAGCCCTGACCGATCAGCATGCGTGCTCCTGTTGGTTCAGATAAAAACTGGCCAAGGGCAGGTCCTCGGCCCGGGTAATCTTGATGTTGTCCACCTGACCCTGGATCAGACGCGGGGCCAAACCCAGACGCTCGATGGCCGAGGCGTCGTCGGTCACCAGATCGCCTGCGGCCAGCGCCTCGCGCAGTGCCCGGCGCAGGACCTGAAGTCGGAACATCTGGGGGGTGTAGGCGTGCCACATGGCGCTTCGGTCCAGGGTCGTTCCGATGCGGCCCTGTGCATCCGCACCCTTCATGGTGTCTCGCACCGGCACGGCCAGGATGCCGCCCACCGGGTCGTCCGCAAGCTCCGCGATCAGGCGGTCCAGATCGGCTCGGCGCAGACAGGGCCGGGCTGCGTCGTGGACCAGGACCCAGTCGTCCGGATGCGCCTGCCCGCTCAAGGCATCCAGTGCGTTGAGGACCGAGTGGCAGCGCTCGGCCCCCCCCTCCACCCGCCGGACCTTGGGATGGTCTGCGTAGACGGTGTCCGGCCAGTATCCGTCCGCGATCCCCAGGGCGACCCAGACGCCGGCGATGCGCGGGTCATCCACGAATGGCTTCAAGCTCCACTCGATCACCGGCCGACCGGCCAGGTCCAGGTATTGCTTGGGGATGGCCGAACCGAAGCGTTTGCCCACGCCAGCGGCGGGGATCGCCGCCCAGAATCGGGTAACGGTCACTTGCTCTTGCCCTCGGGGGCGGGGGCGGGCTTGGTGCGCTCGATCGCCTGGATAAACGCCTCCCCCGGCTTGATCATGCCTAGCTCGTCGCGCGCCCGCTCCTCCAGAGCGGCCTCGCCGGTCTCAAGGTCCAAGACCTCTGCCTTAAGCTCCTGATTGCGATAACGCAGTCGCTCAAGCTCCGCCTGCTGGGCGGCGATCTCCTGTTGCAGGGCATGCACCTCCGCCAAACTGCCCTCGCCCACCCAAAGCCGGTACTGAAGCACCGCCACCAGGCCGAGCAGGAGTAGCATCAGTAGGCGCATGGCTAGACTCGCGATGTACAGAAGCGCGGGACGGAGCCAGTCCGCCCGCGCCTCCGGGCACTCAGAGGAAACGGAAGGCGCCGCGGCCTGCATAAACCGCCTCGTCGCCCAGTTGATCCTCGATGCGCATCAACTGATTGTACTTAGCCACCCGGTCCGAGCGGGAGAGCGAGCCGGTCTTGATCTGGCCCGTCGCGGCGGCCACCACCAGATCGGCGATGGTCGTGTCCTCGGTCTCGCCGGAACGGTGCGAGACGACCGCGGTATAGCCCGCCTTATGGGCCATGGCGATCGCCTCCAGGGTCTCGGTCAGGGTGCCGATCTGGTTGACCTTGATCAGGATAGAGTTGGCGATGCCCTTGTCGATACCCTGCTTCAGGATCTTGGTATTGGTGACGAAGAGGTCGTCGCCGACGATCTGCACCTTGCCGCCCAATCGCTCGGTGTGTCGCTTCCAGCCATCCCAGTCGCCCTCCGCCAGGCCGTCCTCGATGGTGATAATGGGGTACTGGTTGACCCAGTCGAGCAGCAGGTCGGTGAGCCCGTCGGAGTCGAGCTTGCGGCCCTCGCCCGCCAGGTTATACATGCCGTCCTCGTAGAACTCCGAGGCCGCCACGTCCATGCCCAGATAGATATCGGAGCCGGCCTTGAACCCTGCCTTGCCGATCGCCTCCAGGATCGCCTCGATAGCGGCCAGGTTCGAGGGCAAATCGGGTGCGAATCCGCCCTCGTCGCCGACTGCGGTGGCCAACCCCCGGCCCTTGAGGACCGACTTCAGCGCATGGAAGACCTCGGCCCCGTAGCGCACCGCCTCGCGGATGTTCGGCGCGCCCACCGGCAGGATCATGAACTCCTGGAAGTCCACGCTGTTGTCCGCGTGTTGGCCACCGTTGATGATGTTCATCATGGGCACCGGCAGGCGGTAGGGCCCGGGCGAGAGCGACCGGTAGAGCGGCAATGACTTCTCCTGGGCGGCCGCATGAGCGGCGGCGAGCGAGACCCCGAGCAGTGCGTTGGCACCGAGCCGGGCTTTGTTCTCGGTCCCGTCGAGCGCGATCATGCACCGGTCGAGCGCCCCCTGGTCCTGCACGTCCAGGCCGCAGACCGCCTCG
This sequence comes from uncultured Gammaproteobacteria bacterium, assembly GCA_963780725.1. GTDB lineage: Bacteria > Pseudomonadota > Gammaproteobacteria > Chromatiales > Chromatiaceae > Thiodictyon. Next base: position 216,368 of record CAWACV010000001.1, on the reverse strand, counting down.
CGCAGCTCGCCCACGATGTGGCCGACCGCCTTGAGTACGCCCTTGCCGCCGTAGCGAGCCTTATCCCCGTCGCGCAGCTCGAGCGCCTCGCGCGAGCCGGTGGACGCACCGGAGGGCACGATGGCCCGGCCGATGGCCCCGTCGGCGGTGATGACATCGGCCTCCACTGTGGGGTTGCCGCGGGAATCCAGGACTTCGCGGGCGCGGACATCGACGATCTCTGACATGGATCTGAGCTCCGATTTGGTGGAACAGGGAGGACACGATAATCCGCAAACGAACGCAAATTAACGCCAATTACGAGAAGGCCGCGCGGTTGTGCATGAGATCGAGCCCATTGCCGCGACCAGGCGATCGCGAACCCGCTTTCTTCATTTGCGTTCATTTGCGTTCATTTGCGGATGGCCATTCTTCTTACGATCAGCTTGACGACTCGGCGAAGCCCGCCGACTTTATCACACGGTCGATCTCCATGAGGGTGGCGAGCAGCTCGCGCATTCGGTCTAGTGGCCAGGCGTTGGGGCCGTCGCTCAATGCCCGGTCCGGGTGCGGGTGGGTCTCCATAAAGATTCCGGCAACGCCGGCGGCCACCGCGGCGCGGGCCAGCACCGGCACAAACTCGCGTTGGCCTCCGGAGCGGTCCCCCTGTCCGCCCGGTAGCTGAACCGAGTGGGTGGCGTCGAAGACCACCGGGCAACCAGTGTCGCGCATGACCGCGAGCGCGCGCATGTCCGATACCAGGTTGTTGTAGCCGAAGGAGACCCCGCGCTCGCACACCAGGATGCGATCGTTACCGGCCGCGCGCGCCTTGTCGACGACGTTCTTCATATCCCAGGGGCTTAAGAACTGGCCCTTCTTGATGTTGACCGGGAGCCCCTGGCTCGCCACCGACCGGATGAAATCGGTTTGGCGGCACAGAAAGGCCGGGGTCTGGAGTACATCGACCACTGCGGCGACCTCGCCCAGCGGAGTGTCTTCGTGCACGTCGGTCAGCACCGGCACCTGGAAATGCGCGCGCACGGACTCGAGGATCTTGAGCCCCCGCTCCACGCCTAAGCCCCGAAAGCTGCTGCCGGAGGACCGATTGGCCTTGTCGAAGGACGACTTGTAGATAAACGGGATGCCGAGCTCGGCGGTCAGCTCCTTGAGCGCCCCGGCAGTCTCCTGGGCCAAGGTCTCGCACTCGATCACACAGGGTCCGGCAATCAGGAACAGCGGGCGATCCAACCCAACCTCGAATCCGGCGAGCGACATCATGCGGCGTTGTCCGAGGCGGCCTGGGTCTCGCCGCGATGGGCCAGGGCGGCCTGAACGAACCCACTGAACAGCGGGTGTCCGTCTCGCGGGGTGGACGTGAACTCGGGGTGAAACTGACAGGCGATGAACCAGGGGTGGTCCGGGATCTCGATGATCTCCACCAGCCTGTTGTCGAGCGACCAGCCGGAGAATCGCATCCCCGCATCCTTCATCAGGTTGAGATATCGATTGTTGAATTCGTACCGGTGGCGGTGACGCTCGCGGATCTGGGGCTTGCCGTAGACGGCGCGCGCCAGGCTCCCGGGCTCCAGGCGACAGTTCTGGCCGCCCAGTCGCATGCTGCCGCCAAGATCCGACTGCTCGTCGCGGGTCTTCACTTGACCGTGCTCGTCGCGCCACTCGGTGATCAAGGCGATGACCGGGTGTGGGGTCTGGCGATCGAACTCGGTGCTGTGGGCGCCTTCGAGACCGGCCATGTGACGGGCGAACTCGATCACCGCCACCTGCATGCCGAGACAGATCCCCAGGTAAGGGACCCGATGCTCGCGGGCGAAGCGGGCAGCGGCGATCTTGCCCTCGATCCCGCGCTCCCCGAAGCCCCCTGGGACCAGAATGGCGTCCAGACCCTCCAAGGCCCCGGGGCCGTCCCGCTCGATGTCCTGGGAATCGATATAGACCACTTCCACCCGGGTGCGGTCGTGCACGCCGGCATGGGCCAGGGCCTCGGACAGCGACTTGTAGGCCTCGGTGAGGTGCATATATTTGCCGACCATGCCGACCCGCACCCGGTTCTCCGGGTGGTCGAAACCGTCCAGCACCCGATCCCACTCCCGCAGGTCCGCCTCGCCCACCTCCAGTCGGAACTGGCGAACCACCAGGTCGTCGAGCCCTTGGGCGTGGAGCAGGCGCGGGATGCGGTAAATGTTGTCCGCATCCACCGCCGAGATGACGGCACGCTCCTCCACGTTGGTGAATAGCGCGATCTTGCGCCGCTCCTCGTCCGGGATGTCGGTCTCGGCCCGGCACAGCAGCACGTCCGGCTGGATGCCGATGGAGCGCAGCTCCTTGACCGAGTGCTGAGTCGGCTTGGTCTTGATCTCGCCCGCAGTGCGGATATAGGGCACCAGGGTCAGATGCATGAAGAGCGCGTTCTCCCGGCCGACCTCGACGCGCATCTGGCGGATCGCCTCCAGGAAGGGCAGAGACTCGATGTCGCCCACTGTCCCGCCGATCTCCACCATGGCGATGTCGGCGCCCTTGGCGCCTAAGCGAATGTTTTCCTTGATCTCGTCTGTAATGTGCGGGATCACCTGCACGGTGCGGCCCAGATAGTCCCCGCGACGCTCCTTGCGGATCACGCTGTCGTAGATCTGGCCGGTGGTGAAGTTGTTGTGGCGCCCCATTCGGGTGCGCAGGAAGCGCTCGTAATGCCCCAGGTCCAGGTCGGTCTCCGCCCCGTCGTCGGTGACATAGACCTCCCCATGCTGAAAGGGGCTCATGGTCCCAGGGTCCACATTGATGTAGGGATCGAGCTTGATCATCGTCACCTTGAGCCCGCGGGCCTCCAGGAGCGCGCCTAAGGACGCGGAGGCGATGCCCTTGCCGAGCGAGGACACCACACCGCCGGTGATGAAGATGAACTTGGTCATAGGGGAGCCAACACAGGGAAAATGGGGCGCCCCGGCTTGGGGCCCGAAGCTCCGACACGCTACCAAATTCGCCGCGGTGCCTCAATCCGCATAGGCCCAGAGCGCGCTCGCCGTACCGTCCGGCCGCCCGCCTTTCCATTGGAGGGGGCGGCGCGTATAGTCCGAGCGTTTCGCCCAGAAAATCCCTGCGGCGCGACGCCAGGCATGGGTTGTCGCGCGCGACCCCCCACCTGCACCCCCCCGCACACCAGTGCACCTTCAGGAGTTTCAGAAAGATGCATATCTTTGCAAAAGCGTTCGGCATCGCCGCACTCGCAGGCGCCGCCGCCTTCTCGATGAGCTCTGCCCAGGCCTGGTGGGGTCCGGGCGGCGGCGGTCCCGGCTATGGCAACGGCAACGGCTACGGCAGCGGGATGGGCGACGTGTGGAACGACATGATGGGCGACGGCTCGGGCGACTTCGACATGAGCATGAGCGGCGGCGGCAGCGGCCGCGGCTACGGTCGGGGTTATGGCCGCGGCTACGGTCGCGGAGACGGCTACGGTCGCGGAGACGGCTACGGCTACGGCTACGGCGGTCCCGGCTACGGCTACGGCGGTCCCGGTTACGGCTACGGCGGTCCCGGTTACGGCTACGGCGGTCCCGGTTACGGCTACGGCGGTCCCGGTTACGGCGGCCCAGCCGGGTATCCAGGCTACGGCTACGGTGCACCCATGATGGGCGCCCCCTACGGTGCCGCCCCGGTCGCCCCGGTCGCCCCGCCTGTCGGCGAGCGTAAATAGGGGGCAGTACGCCCTCTACCCCAAAGACCGCGCCCCCGGGCGCGGTCTTTTTTTGACTGCGGACCGTCCCTGCAATACGTTTGCTGCAGCGGGTCGTCGGCCAGGGAATTCAACCCGACACCGCGCAGATTTTCTGGCAAAGATACCCCGACTTGATCCAGGTCAAGCCTCGGCTCAAAATACCGCCGTTGCAATCCACGGGGCGCCCCCTTGAGTCAGCGCAAAGTCATCTCCTTCGAAACGATTCGGGTCGCCTGCAAGAACTGCTCGCTGTCCACTCTATGTCTTCCCATGGGTCTGACCCCGGAGGATGTGGAACGGCTCGACGACATCGTCAAACGCACCCGACCGCTCCACCGCGGCGATTTCCTGTTCCGCAACGGCGACCGCTTCCGCTCGCTATACGTGGTCAAGACTGGCTCGGTCAAGAGTTTCGCGCCGAGCCCGGAGGGGGGCGAGCAGGTGCTCGGATTCCATCTTCCGGGGGAGATCATCGGGCTCGACGCCATCGAGAAAGACGCACACGCCTGCTCGGCCAAGGTGCTTGAGACCTCCGCCATCTGCGAGATCCCCTTCGCCCGGCTGGAGGAGCTCACCGCGGCGATCGCCAGCCTCCAGCACCAGATGTACCGGCTACTGAGCAAGGAGATCTCCCACGACACGGACATGCTGCTACTCCTCGGCAAGAAGAGCGCGGAGGAGCGGCTCGCCGCTTTCCTGGTCAGCATGTCCAAGCGGCTCCAGCGGCGCGGACTGTCCCCCACCGACTTTTATTTGAGCATGTCCCGCCACGAGATCGGCAACTATCTGGGGCTCGCCGTGGAGACCGTGAGCCGGCTCTTCACCCGTTTCCAGGACGAAGGGCTGATGCTGGTAGACCGCAAGCACATCCAGCTCCTGAATCTGGAGGCGCTGGATGCACTGGTGGGCGGGGTGGGGCCGAGTCGGCAGCAGCAGAATAGAACCTGAGGGGTCCGCAATCGAGTTTCTGCAGAGTGCGGGAATTCTCGACGACAAAGGCGAGCTGGATCCGGGCAAGCCTCTGATCGAGCGGGCGAGACCCCATCAGCCCCCCTCCTGCTTAAGCCACAAACAACCCTCGGCGCTCGCCTTGTCGATCGCCGCCAGGCGTGCGCCATGGGCCGTCTGGGCGGCGGCATCGGCTGCGATCACACTCAGCCGCGGCCGGTCCGGGGCCAGGCGACCGCGATGGGCCGGCACCGCTGACCGGCCGCCGGACTCGGCGGCCGGCTCCCCACCCAGATGCATGGACACCTGGCCGCCGGTCATGGCCAGATAGACGTCGGCCAGAATCTCTGCGTCCAGCAGCGCCCCGTGCAGATCGCGATGCGAGTTGTCCACCCCGTAGCGCTTGCACAGCGCATCCAGGCTGTTGCGCTGGCCCGGATGCAGCCGGCGCGCCATTCCCAGGGTATCGGTGACCTCGCACAGGTCCCCGAGGCGCGGCCCGCCAGTCCGCCACAGAGACAGCTCGTTATCGATGAACCCTAGGTCGAAGGCCGCATTGTGGATGATCAGCTCGCTGCCCGTCACATAGGCCAGGAACGCCTCGGCGACCTCCGCGAATCGGGGCTTGTCGCGCAGGAAGTCGTTGTCGATCCCGTGCACCTCCACCGCCCCGGCGTCGATCTCCCGATCCGGCTGGATGTACTGGTGAAAATTGTTGCGGGTGAGTCGCCGGTCGAACAGCTCCACGCAGCCGATCTCGATCAGGCGGTGGCCTTCCTTGGGATCGAGACCGGTGGTCTCGGTGTCCAGCACGATCTGGCGCATGTAGGGCTCCTCAAGCCGAGCGAACGGTCGGGACGGGAAACGAACGAAAACGACCGGGGAATCCCGCGCTGACCCAGCGGGTCAGCGCGGGATTCCCTGGTTGGCCAACCGGTCGGCACGTTCGTTTTCGGCATGCCCGGCGTGGCCCTTGACCCAGTGCCAGCGCACCTGATGGGGGGCGATAGCACCGTCAAGGCGCTCCCAAAGATCGCGGTTCTTGACCGGTTGGCGACTGGCCGTCAGCCAGCCGTTGCGTTTCCAGCCCGCCATCCACTCGGTGACCCCGCGCTTGACATACTGGGAATCGGTGGTCACCTCGACGCACACGGGGCGCTTGAGCGACTCCAGGGCCGAGATCACGGCCATCAGCTCCATCCGGTTGTTGGTGGTATCGCGCTCCCCGCCGCACAGCTCCTTCTCGGAGTCCCCCCAGCGCAGCAGCACTCCCCAGCCGCCGGGACCCGGGTTGCCCTTGCAGGCGCCGTCGGTAAAGGCCCGAACGCAGTCAGACACGACAGCCCCCCGCCTCGGTGTGACGCACGGGGGCGGACTCCACGGCGCGCGAGACCCCGTTGCGGGTACTCGGGCCTATGACCCCTCCAGCGAGCAGCGGGTGGGCGGCGCTCCAGGAAGGCCTAAGCGGAGTCAGGGTCGGGACCCGCTTGACCGCACGGATGGCATAGATCCCCCCCATGGCCGGCCAGAGACGCTGCCCAAGCAGGTCGAGCCAGGCCAGGCGTGGGCTCAAGGCACCGCGCACAGGGGGACCGAACATCAGAAGCTCGCGCATTTCCACCTCGAACCCTAATAGCTTGAGCCAATCCTCTACCCGATAGGTGGTCAGGAAACGTCCGCACCAGGGGACCCGCCCGCGGTAACGGTAGACCGATCGCAGCAGCCCCCAGCTGCTCAATGCGTTAAATCCCAAAATCAGCACCCGGCCCTCCGGGATCAGCACCCGCTCCACCTCCCGCAGCACTAGCCGCGGGTCCGGTGCGAAGTCCAGCGTGTGGGGCAGCACAACCGCGTCTACACCGTCGGTCGAGAGCGGCAGCTCGGTGGGACGGGCGACGATCTCAAGCCCGGGCCGGCCCGAGTGCATCGCACAGGGCATCAGGATGCGATGACGGATGCGGCTCGACTCCAGTGCCTCGCGGAAGCGCTCGCCAAGGCCTACCTGAACCAGGTAATAGCCGAAAGTGTCGCGCAGCATCGCTTCCAGACAGGCGCACTCCCGGGACGCCGCCTCTCGGCCCAGGGGCGTCCGGTACCACGCCTCGAGCCTAGCCAGGGGGGAGCCTGGGCCTGTGCAATCGGTCATGTGAGGGCCTCGCAGAGGCAAGCATGTTACCCAGTAATCGCCGCCCTGTCCCCGCGAACGCGCGTCGATCGGCTGTGACTCAAGTCTGGCAATGACTGCCCGATCTGCGTATCATGCCCCTGGCAATTACAATATTCCTATCTAAACCAAGCATTTACCTTGGTTTAGCTCATGTCCGGGGGGTCCGATGCCTGTAGACACGCATACCGCGCGCCGAATCGGCGCGCTCTCTGCCCTTGCGCTCGGCGTTTGTCTTGCCGCCGGCTGCGCCACCCACAACGATGTTGCGATCATCGACGACGACCAGGGCGATACCGTATCCGCACGCGAATACGGCTATGTCAGACCGTCCTCGGATGCCTGGATGCTCGGCGAGGACCAGCCACGGGTCAAGGTGCAGCGCCCGCAGATTGCCGGGGACCTGTGGGGGCGGGTGCGCGCCGGCATGAAGCTCAACCGTTATGCCAGCGGGCGCATCGACAGCAAGGTCAACGCATTCCGCCAGGACCCCCAATTCCTGGCCAAGCTCTCCACCCGGGCCAAGCCCTATTTGCACGTCGTCGTCGCCGAGATCGAGCGGCGCGGCCTGCCCGCGGAGCTGGCCCTGCTCCCCCATATCGAGAGCCGCTACAACCCAGCCGCCACCTCTCCCAAGGCGGCGGCCGGAATGTGGCAGTTCATCCCGTCCACTGGCCGCATCATGGGCCTGCGCCAGGACGAGTGGTACGACGGCCGGCGCGACATCCTGGCCTCCACCCGCGCCGCCATGGACTATTTGCAAAAGCTACACCGCCAGCTGGGGGGCGACTGGGAGTTGGCCATGGCCGCTTACAACTGCGGACCGGGCCGGGTCGTGTCGGCTCAAAACGCCAACCGGGCGCGCGGACTCCCCACCGACTTCTGGTCGCTGAACCTGCCCGCCGAGACGGAAAACTACGTCCCCCAAATCCTGGCCGCCGCCCGGCTGGTGTCGGAGCCCGCCAAGTATGGGATGCGCCTGCCCTCGGTGCCCAACAGTCCTCAGCTCGAGCTGGTGCGCACCGACCGCCCGGTGGAGTTGGCCCGGGTCGCCGCTGCCAGCGGAGTACGGCTCATGGATCTGCAGCAGTTGAATCCGGGCCTCAAGCGGGGCCAGACCGCCCCACACGGACCTGGGCAGCTGCTGGTCCCCGTCGGGACTGGCAAGCGAGTGACTGCGAGTCTTGGCCGAGCGCAGATCATGACGGCCTCGGCCCTGGCGGCGAGCGCGCCAGCGCTGCCCGCCGCCATGGACCGTGCGGAGCGGTCGCGTCCGACCCAGGGCGAGGGCCGCATCTATGTGGTGCGCTCCGGGGAAAGCCTGCGCACCATTGCCCGCGTCCGGAAGCTGGACCCGGCTGACCTGGCGGACTTCAATGCCATGCAACCCGGCGAGCCACTGCTGCCGGGCCAGACCCTGCGCATCCCCGATGTCGAAACGGACGCTGCAGCGCTCGTCACACACCGGGTGCAGAAGGGCGACTCACTGGGCGCCATCGCCCGGCGCTACGGCGTCAGCGTGAACGACCTGCGCCGCTGGAACCCGAACGGGGTCGACTCGCTGCGTAGCGGCACGGTCATCCGAATCTACCGGCGCGGCAGCGAGTCCGCTTAAGTCTTCCCGCACCGACGGCGGCGCCCGGCTCGATCGCGGGCGCAGCCGCATCGACCCGCAAGGCGCTCGCCGCCGGTGCGGCGATTTACACACAGATCACTCGGAAAACCGCTTCTAAAGCGTCCGCCGTCTCGGCCGAGCGGCGGTCGCGCAGGCGACGAACGGTGACATTAGGCCACGCCAGCCGCTAAAATTTGGGCCCAATCGCTGATTGTTCGTAAGGTCTCTGTCCCGATGTTTGTCCGTCGATTGTTCATCCTATTGATTGCCGCCCTGGCACTTCCGCTGCCCGCCTCCGCCTTCTCGCTCTTCTGGTGGGACGATTCCCCCAAGGACTCTAGCAAGGACCGCCGCACCGCCGCGCCAACCCAAGCTTCCCGCTCGGGGCGGGTCGACCGCATCGTGGTCAAGAAGTCCGAGCGCCGGCTCTATCTCATGCGCGGCGACCAGCCGTTCAGGAGTTACCGAATCGCGCTCGGCTATCAGCCCACCGGCCACAAGCGCTACCAGGGAGACGGACGCACCCCGGAGGGCCGCTATTACCTGGACTGGCGCAGTGCCAAGAGCAAATATTACAAAGCGATGCACATCTCCTATCCCAGCGGCCGGGACCTGATCCGCGCACGCAGCACGGGCCGCGATCCGGGCGGGGCCATCATGATCCACGGCCAGCCGAGCCTCCGCCGCGGGGAAAAGAGCGGGGATTGGACCTTCGGCTGCATCGCCGTCTCCAACCTGGCCATCGACGAGATCTGGTCCTACGTGGATCTGGGAACCCCCATCGAGATCCTGCCATAGCGTCCACGCGGCCTTGATCGTCACTCCCGCAGCAGGTCGTCGCGGACCCGTCGCGGCCCGAAGTCGACTGGAAACCCGCGCTTTTCCGGGATGGACAGGGCACCTTCGTGCTGTTAGAAGGTCATCAAGACTCGAGGCCAGCCCCAAAGGCCGGCCTCGCGCGACACAAGAACCGGGATCTGGCGCGGAACGGATGCCCGCCGGGCGCCGAGCGGCGACCCGATACCCGGAGCACCGCCGAGGAGCGACGATGAAGTGAACGCCCACTGCGAGCCCCTGCCAGACCGGCTGGTCGACCGTTTCGGCCGGCAGGTGACCTATGTGCGGCTCTCGGTCACGGACCGTTGCGACCTGCGCTGCCTCTATTGCATGTCCGAGGACATGGCGTTCCTGCCCCGCAACCAGCTCCTGACCCTGGAGGAGATGGCCCGGCTCGGGCGCTGCTTCAGCGAGCTGGGGGTCGTCAAGATCCGCGTCACCGGCGGGGAGCCATTGGTGCGGCGCAATGTCCTGTGGCTCTTCGAGCAGCTCGGCGCACTTCCCGGCATCCGCGACCTGACCCTGACCACCAACGGCACCCAGCTCGCCCGGTTCGCCCAGGGGCTAAGATCTGCGGGCGTTACCCGGGTCAATATCAGCCTGGACTCCCTGCGCCCGGAGCGATTCCGCGCCATGACCCGTTTGGGCGAGATCGGCAAGACGCTCTCGGGCATCGAAGCGGCCATCGCCGCGGGCTTCAACCGGGTCAAGCTCAACAGCGTCATTCTCAAGCACCGCAACCACGACGAGGTGTCGGATCTGGTGGGATTCGCCATCGGGCACGGGATCGACATCAGCTTTATCGAAGAGATGCCGCTCGGACAGATCGGAGACCACGACCGCGCAGAAGTCTATTACTCGAGCGACTCCATCCGCCGGGATCTGGAGCAGCGTTTCGAGCTGATCCCCACCACCGAGACCACCGGCGGTCCGTCGAAGTATTTCCGTGTCGCCGGGACCGAGACCCGGGTCGGATTCATCTCGCCGCACAGCCACAACTTCTGCGGCGACTGCAACCGGGTGCGGGTCACAGCCGAGGGTCGCCTGCTCCTGTGCCTGGGCCAGGAATATTCCGCCGACCTGCGCCGGGCGTTACGCGCCAATCCCACCGACGACGGGCGGGTCAAGCAGGCGATCGCCTCGGCCATGTCGATCAAACCCCGCGGACACGACTTCGATCTGGGCACGCGACCGCTGATCCTGCGCCACATGAATGTCACCGGCGGCTGAGCCACCCGTCTCCCGAAGACCGGGCCGCGCAAGCGGGCCATGCCCGTGCACCCGGATCGCATCGGCGTCATCGCCCTTTATCGCCGGATGGCCTCGATCGTCGTTTCCGCCCCCTTTCGTCGGGGGCATGAGTGCGCGCGGCGTTCCGTCGCGGCCGGGGGGCCGCTCCTACGCCCCTGCGGTCGCATCAGCACCGAGTGCCGCCCTGAGCCTTAACCGGTACGACGATCGATGCCCGCCGGATCGATCTCCGAGTGGAGACTGGCCCGCCGATCGGCGCATACCCGACTGCCGTGCGTGCCGCGGAGCCGATGAGCGGTTATCCTAGGCGCCATTGACTAAAGCCATGGCGCCGATCCGAATTCGGCACCGTGCTCGGAATTAGGTAAAGAGCCAGACGATGACCCCTCGCGACATCCAAACCAGACCGATCGGCCTGCGCCTGATCGCCCTCGCCCTGGCGACCCCCGTCATTCTCTCCACCGCCGGCTGCGTCGACCTCGCACAATGGATCGCCAGGCCAGAGGCCAAGGCCCCGGAGGCCAAGCCCCAGGTGGCTGTTGCCCCGCCGGAGCAGCCCCCGGAGCCGATCCCCGCCCCCCAGGAGAAGCCCAAGCCAGGCAAGCTCTACGAATGGAACGGGGACGGACGCTCGATTTCGCGCATCGTCGTCAACACCGACGAGCAGAAGGCGCGCTTCTATGTGGGCGACGAGCAGGTGGGCTGGACCATGGTCGCCTCCGGCGTGCCCAAGCACGCCACCCCGGTGGGCCATTTCGAGGTCATCGAGAAGGTCGCCAACAAGCGCTCCAACCTCTACGGCAAGATCTACGGCAAGGGCGGCCAGGTGGTGCGTTCCGACGCCAAGGCCGGCACCCATGCAGTCCCCGTCGGGGCGCGCTTCGAGGGGGCCAAGATGCCCTACTTCTTGCGCCTCACCTATGACGGCGTGGGCCTGCATGCCGGTCCCATTCCGCGGCCGGGCCGTCCCGCCTCGCACGGTTGCATCCGGCTGCCGGCCAAGATGGCCCCTGTGCTCTTCCAGCATGTCGGCGTCGGCACCAGGGTGAGTATCGTCGGCAAGGGACCGGACTACGGTAACTATGCCCAGAAACAGCGCGCGCTGGCCGCCGAGCGCGTCGCCAGAGCGCAGGAACGCCGGGAGACCGAGGCTCGGCTCCAGGCCGAGGCCCTCGCCAGCGGCTCGGTCGGGGAGCCGGTGCCGGGGTCGTCGACAACGGCGGGGGCATCCGCCGCCGCTGCGGCAAGCCCGATGCCCGTCGCGCCCCAGACGCTGGCCTCGACATCCCAAGCACCCGAGTCTGCGCCCCGGAGCGAGACCCCCGCAGCGGCCCCCGCGCCCCGCCCGGCACGGGTCGCAGCGACCCCCGCCCGGCCCAAACCCGCCGCCCGCCCGGCCCCGCGCCCAGCGCGGCCGGCAGCGAAACCAGCACCCGCGACGCTCGCCGCTGCACCTGCGGCCCCCGCCGCCGACGCACCGGCACAGTCGGCGACCGCCGCGGTCCCTGCGTCGACGGTCACCGCGACCAACGCCACCCCGGCAGCCCAGACCCAGACCGTGCAGCCACCTGTACAGGCCCAGACCGCCCCGGCAGCGCCGACCGCCGCACCGCCGGCACCGGTACCGGTCGCCCCAGCACCCGCGCAGGCAGCCCAGGCGCCCGCACCGGCACCGGCAGCCGCGCCCGTCCCGGTGGCGCCGGTACCCAAATCCGAACCGGCCCCAGCCGCAACCGCCGCGGCGCCCGCACCGGCCCCAAAGCCCGCTCCCGCGGCGACCCCATCCGCCCCGGCACCCGCCGCGCCGGCCCAGCAAACCTCTGCCGGAGGCGATGCACCGAAAGGCTAGTCCCGAGCGATGCGGTTCGCTTCGCTCACCGCATCCTACCCCCCGCCTGACGTATTACTCTCGGATTTTCAGTAGGATGGGTAGAGCGCAGCGAAACCCATCCTCTCTCTCGCCGCGGCGGTAAGCCGAACGCCTAGGCCGACGCGCGGATTCGCCACCAGTGTCAGGAACGAGGCCCAGCGAACCGAGCCGCACAACCTGCGGAAAATTGGGCCTCCTTCGTCGGCCCAACCTACGGGATCGGGATTTCTTCGCGATCGATCCGAATACTTGCCCAGTCTCGCAGCGCATCCGCCACCGCCGCCGGTAAAGCGGTTGGTGGATGCGCATAAGAGGCTTGAGCAACTCGCAACGAGCGGCTCGCCACTAACGGGTCTATCGATCCTGGCGCACCGCCGGTGCCAACGCCACCGTCGTCTTGCCGTTCCCGATCCAGACCTGCCCCCCATCGATACTGCACTGAAGGTCCATGGTCCGCTCCACGAGCCCGGTCAGGGCAGCCACCTCCGCACTCCCCAGATCCAAGACCATCAGGTTACGCAGACGCCCCAAGCCCTCGGCATTCTGCTGCCACCAAAGATCGGACGCCCGACCCCCGTAGTTGACCACCACCACATTGCGCGCACGCCCGCTGGCCTTGCGCAGCCGCCGCTCGTCCGGATGGCCCACCTCGATCCAGCGCTCGATCTCCCCGCTCAGGCCCATCTGCCACAGATCCGGCTCCTCGTCCGTCGATAGCCCCTTGGTAAAGCCAAGCCCCGGGGCCGCAAACAGACAGAACGCAAGCAGCCGCACCATCATCCGCTCGTCCGTCTCCGACGGGTGGCGGGCCAGGGTGAGCGCATGGGTCTCGTAATAGTGCCGATCCATATCGCTGATCTGCACCTGGGCCTTGAACACGGTCGCCTTGAGGGCCATGGATCTATGGCTCCAACCGCGAGAACTGATCCGCAATCCAGGTATCGTCCGGCTCATGGACGGTCGCGATGCTGGGGTCGGCGGGCAGGGTGACGCGCACGCGAGCGGTCCCGTCGTCGGACTCCATGCGGATGCTGCCGCCGTGATGCCAGGCGATCAGGTGGGCATCCAGAAGGCCCTGGACCGACGCGCTGGCGGCGTTCCCGCCCTCGAAGACCAGGACCGCGGCGAGTCCCGGCACCCGCATGCCCCCGGGGGTCGCCTCCTCGATCAGGACCCGGTCCGTCACGCCGGGCCTCAAGGCCGCGAGCAGACGCTCGAGCAGGATGCGACTGGCCTGGATGACGGGCCCGTTCCCCTGAGGCTCGAAGCCATGCGCGGCGAGCAGCGCACGGGGGGAGACCGGGTCTGGAAAGCCGCCCTCTGCGAGAGCGTCGAGCTCGCGCAGGCGCCGATGGACTGCCATCAAGTCCTGGGTCTGGCGCACCTCCAGCCCCCACAGCTCCAAATCCTCCGCGGCGACCTGTTCGGGCCGCTGGGCACCGGCGGCACACAGTGCCCAGGCGCTGACCGCCTGGGGGACATGGCGCAGGTTGGCGAGTCCGGCTGCAATGGCGAGCAGGCTACGCAGGCGGTCCGCCTGCGAGACGCGCTCGCGCACGCTCAGCTTCTCCTCTACCAAGAGGTCGCGCTCGCGCCTCAGGAGATAGAACTCCATGCCGTGGCGCAGCTCCGCACGCAGGCTTTCCAGGTCCCAGGGCTTGGTAATGTAGCGGAGGATCTCGCCGCGGTTGACCGCGGCGATGGCGTCTTCCAAGTCCGAATAGGCGGTCGTCAGCATACGCACGATCTGCGGCCAGTCGCTACGCACCCGTTTGAGCAGGTCGACACCCTGCAGGCCGGGCATGCGCTGGTCGGTGATCAGGATAGCGATGCGCTCGCCCTCCCGCTCCAGCACCTCGATTGCCTCCGGAACGCCCCCGGCGAGCAGCACATCGAAGTCTCTGGCAAAGGCAAGGCGAAAATACTTCCGTGCCATTTCTTCGTCATCCACGAACAACACCGCAAGGCGGCGGTCGTCGGGCGCTGTGGTCATGGGTGCTCCTCGGAAACTGCGTGATGGTCTTGGCCGTCGCGGTCGATGGGCGGGAAACGCAGCTCCAGGCGAGTGTACTCGCCCAGACGCGAGCGACAAGCGATCTGGCCTCCCAAAGACTCCATAACGCGCCGGCAGAATGAGAGCCCCATCCCAGTCCCGCGACCGGGGCCCTTGAGGCTAAAAAACTCGTCGAAGATATGGGGCAGCGACTCCGCCGGGATTCCGCTGCCGGTATCCGTCAGATCGAGCCGATTCCATGCCGGCCCTGGCTCGGTGTGTATCAGGACCTGGCCCTTGCCCGCCATACGCACCGCGTCCAGCGCATTCTTGATCAGGTTGTAGAGCACATGGATCAGGAGTGTAGTGGAGCCCCGCACCTCGAAATCCGCCCCGGACACCGCGATGAGCTCGCGTTCCCCAGGTGCGTAGGCATAGCCCCGCAGTGCATCCTCCACCACCCGGGCGATGGACACCCGGCTCAAGGTCTCTCCGGGCGCGCCAGCGTTGCCCGCATTCATGAGCAGGAGTCCGATCAGAACCCGGGAGCGGTTGGCAGACTCCAGCACCGCCGTGGGGGCGGTGGCGAGCACCCGCAGAATCGGCTCGGGGATATGGCCGGGGGAACCGGAAAAATGGCACTCCCGGCGATAGGCATCCATGAGGGCCGGCAGGTACCGCTCCAGGCCGGCCGCGGCGCTCGCGATGGTGGCGAGCGGGGTCGCCAGCTCGTGCGCCACATGGGAAGCGAGCGCGGCCATGGTCTGGCGACGGGCCTTGAGCAGGTCCCGCTCGGCGCACCGCTCCCGGTGCAGTTGCAGACTGGCGCGCAGGTCCGCGCGCAGTGCCTCGATGTCCCACGGCTTGGGGATAAAGCGGTGGATCTCGCCGCAGTTGACGGCCGCGACCGCCGCATCAAGGTCCGAATAGGCCGTGGTGAGCAGCCGCACGATGGTCGGGTAGCGCTCTTTGGTCCGCGCCAGGAGCTGAACGCCGGTCTCCACGGGCATGCGCTGGTCTGTGACCAGGACCCCCACGCCCGCGCCATCGACCGCCAGCAGCCGCTCCGCTGCGGCCACGCTGTCGGCAGTCAGCACCCGCAGCTCTCCGCCGAATGCGCGCATAAAATACTTGAGGCTTTGGGGCTCGTCGTCCACGTAAAGGACGCCTGGCGCCACCGATGCGGGGGCCGCGGGGGTCAAGGGGCACCCCCTGCTTCGGGCCGGCCGACGGTCGGCCCGCAACGCGCGAATAACCGGCTCACGGGACGACCCGATCGGCCAGGGCCAGATCGAATCCCATCTCGGTCCCCACCCCCAATTGGCTCGCCGCACTCAGGCGTCCCTGGTGGTTGACCACAATGGTGTGGCAGACGCTTAAACCCAGCCCCATGCCCTCCCCTACCTCGCGAGTGGTGAAAAAAGGGTCGAAGATACGCCCCAGCGTGGCCTGATCCATGCCGATCCCGTTGTCCGCCACGCGCACCCACAGACGCCCGTTGCGCGACTCGGCTTCCACCCGGATGCGACCTGGTCTCCCGTCCCGATGGGCGAGGATGGCCTTGGCCCCGTTGCTGAAGAGGTTGATAAAGACCTGAGTGAGATGGCTTTTGGAGCCCACAACCAGGGTCCGCCCACCCAGGTTTCGGACCACGTCGATGTCTCGCAGGTCTTGGGCGGCGAAACGCAGGGCCGCCTCCACGGCCTCGTTGAGATCGAAGGCACCCTGCTTCTCGGCCTCGGACGGATAGGCAAAGGCGCGCAGGTCGCTGACGATGGCGCGGATGCGCTGCATGCCCTCGTTAATGTCCGTGACGATCTCGCGCATCAGCTCGTCGCCTTGGACGGTCGGGTCCCCGGCCAACAGCTGCAGGGCGGTCAGGCTGTAATTGAGGGGATTGTTGATCTCATGGAGAAGTCCGGCGGACAGGCTGCCCAGTGCATTAAGCTTCTCGCTCTGGATGAGCTGGGCCTGGGTCGTCTTAAGCTCTGCCAGGGTGCACTCCAACCGGGCGTTGCGCGCCGCCAGGTCCCGCTCCAGGCGGGCATTCTTCGAGCAGATTGCGCAGCCGGGTCTTGACCTCTACGGTGCTGAACGGCTTAGTCAGAAAGTCGTCGGCGCCGTTCTCCAGGGCCGTCAGCTTGGAGTGCTCGTCGGCGCGTGCGGTCAGCAGCATAATTCGCGCCGCGTGCGCCTTGGAATCGCTGCGGATGCGTCGGCAGACCTCCAATCCGTCGAGCTGCGGCAGCATCAGATCGAGCACCACCAGGTCCGGCTCACGCTCCAGGGCGATCGCCAGCCCGTCCAGGCCGTTGCGGGCAGTCAGCACCCGGTAGTCCGTTTGCAGGACCTCGGCGAGATAGCGCCGCATGTCCGGCTCGTCCTCCACGATCAGGACCGTCGCACGCCCCGACCCGTCTGGCTCCGCGGCCATCGCCATGAGCGAATCGGGCTCGTCGATGGAGACCCCGCCGCGCCGCTGCGCCTCGCGATGCATGGATTCGAGCGCGTCGTCTTCCGCCGCAAGATCCGGCGCCTCGCAACGCTCCCCGATGAGGTCGGCAACGGCGGGAAACCGCAGCGTCATCGTGGTCCCCACGCCCAGTGCGCTCGAGAGCGCGACTTGCCCGCCCATACGCTCGCTCAGCTCCTTGACCAGCGCCAGACCCAGGCCGGTGCCGCGGAACCGGCGGGTACTGGAGCCATCGGCCTGGCGGAACCGCTCGAACACCCTGGAATGATCGTCCGGGGCGATGCCGATCCCGGTGTCCGCCACCGCAACCACCACCGATCCGTCGTCCAGCCAGGTCGACACCCGCACCCGCCCGCCCCGATCGGTGAACTTCACCGCGTTGCCCAGCAGATTGACAAACACCTTCTCGAAGGCCCTGGGGTCGCCCCGCACCACCAGCCGCCCGGGCGCAAGCTGCGAGTCGAGCTCGACCTCCTTGGCATCCGCCAAGTGCACCATGGCGCTCGCCAATCCGTCCAAGAGTCCGTTTACCTCCACGGGCACGTTCTCCAGTGCGTCTTTGCCCTCCTCCAGACGGATCAGATCGAGCAGCTCGTTGACCAGCTTCAACAGCCGAAATGCATTATCGCGCACGATCCCCAGCCGCGACGCCAGATGGTCGGAGAGATGCTGGCCGCTCTGAAGCAGCTCCTGGACCGGGGCCAGGATCAGGGTGAGCGGGGTGCGGAGCTCGTGGCTCACGTTGCTGAAGAAGTTGCTGCGCTGGGCGTTGATATTGGCAAGCTCGCGATTGCGCCGTTCCAGCTCGAAGCTCAAATCGAACTCCGATTCCCGGCTCTTTCCCAAGAACCAGGTCGAATAGCAGGCAATCAGTGCGACGCTGACCAAAAAGAACAGATGCTCGAAGAACTTCACCCCGAGCTCGGACCCCGGGGCGAGCAAGCTCGCAACCACATAGAGCGCCACCGAGGCACTACAGAATGCGGCCGTCTCGTACAGCACGGTCGGCAGGAAGAAGCCCATGGTAATGATCGGCAGATTCAACCCGGCATAATACCCTGAGTGCGCCCCCTCGGTAACCACGATCATGTAGCAGATCATGAGCTGCACCAGGAAAAACGACGCGATGGTCACCGGCTTCACCAGGCGCGTCATCCAGCGCACCACCACCGCTACCGCCAGCGCAATGAATCCCGCACAACCGATCCGAATGGCCAGGAACTCCAGGAACCGACTCGGATAGACGAAATAGTCGAGAATCGAAAATAGGGGCACCAGGGTGATTGCGATCGACGCGGACAGGACGGCGAAGCGGACCCACTGATCGCGCAGATGGCCCGCGTAAGCCGACGCTCGAGCGTCAATGCCATTCTGGATCGGAGTCAAGCTTGCGGACCTCGAGACACAAGTTGATGCCTGTCTCGTCCGTAAATGTACGCTGCACCCCGAGGCCCGGGATCAGCTCGAGCATCTGCGCCTCGTTGCGATAGATCAGGTACCACTCGGCCTGGTGCTCGAGGAGATAGCGGTTCAGGGTCCCGTCGTGCATGTTCGTCACCAGGAGCAGACCCCCGGGCCTCAACCAGGCATAGAACAGGCGCATCAGCCGGGAGCAGACCTTACCCGACAGATAGTCGAACAGCCCTGCGCAATAGATAAACGAATAGCTGCTGCGAAAACCGTCCTCCGGTATCGCTGCGGCGCTTTTCAGCAATTGATGCACTGACATCTTCAGGAACCGTATCTCGGTACGGTTTCCGGTTTCGGCCATGGCCGCCCGAATCCGCTCCTCGGCATAGGCGAGGGTCTCTTGGTTGAAATCGAGCAAGTCGAGCCTGGCGCTTTCGGCCAGCGACGAGCTGCGGACGAAGCGCTGGACCTCGATCGCCGGGCCGCAGCCCACGCTCAATGCAGCAAAGGGCAAACCGGTGCCGACCTGCTCCTGGGCGCCGCGCACCAGGTAGTCTTCGAGATTCTTGGCACGATTTCGCACCGACCGGGCGATCGGCAGCCGGACATAGGATGCGTTGACGAGCTTGGCATAGGTATTGGGTCCTTCCGGGACATCGCGATGAATCATATTCATCATCTCGTAGTCGCCGGCGTAACCCAATGGCTTGTTAAAGGTCCGATGGGGATAGGGCGACGTCATGATCAACGGATGAAGCTCGCGATGGGCGAAGGTCTTATGCAGCCCGGCCTCCCAATCGGCCACCCTCTCGGCCTCGGTTGCGAACGCACAGTTGAGCTCGTCGAGCTTTTCAAGCAAGGGTGCGGAGTAGTCGATCAGGCTGTCGTAGGTCGCAAAAATTTCGGCGATCGCCTCGGCACTCTCTGCCTCCACCCGTTGCAGCCATTGATTGAGCTCGGCCAGATACGAGCGCAACGACAGCACGGCGAGGCGATAGTCGTCGCGGATGCGATTGACTTCACTCCATTCCTGCAGGAATCCGTCGGCCTCGAGGCGAAAGTTGGCGGTCTCGCCGCCCAGACTCGCCGAGTCCTGTATCCAGGGATCCAGGAAGGTAGCGGACAGGATCAGCAGCAGACCGGTGTTGACCAGATTGCTGACTACCGCCCGCCCGTTGTAAATGGGACTATCCCCGCGCCGTATCGTGAGGTTGGTCAGGACCTCGCTCAATTGGACGATCGAGTATGGGTTATAAACCTCGAACACGACGGTCGTGCGCTCGAGCTTCAAGAGGGTTCCGCGGGCGGACTCGCCCTGACTGTTGCGGAAGGTGATGTGGCTTTGCAGGGACGAGCGTCTTGGAATCACGGAAGCGACTGGGTCTGCCCGGTGGATCGAGTTGCACCTGTCGGTGTGGCAACGGTTCGTGACGATACCTGTGGCCGTCCGCCAGGCAGCCCGGGCGAGCGCCAGCGCGCTATTCGCGCCTTTCCGCCAATGCTCTCAGGGTAGCGGACACCCGGCAGGCGAAGCCAGGCGGTCGATCCGCACCCGCGTGTCGATTCCGATATGCCCCGGTGCCCGAACGCTATGCCGGGCTCGGCGCAGCCCGCCCTATACCGGAGATTTCGGCAGGCGGGCTGCACCGGCTTGAGCGCGCGGGGGATCAGTTCTTCGACTTGTCGACCAGTTTCTTTTCTTTGATCCAGGGCATCATCTCGCGCAGGCGCTCCCCAACCGACTCGATCTGATGCTCGGCGCCAAGCCGTCGCAGGGCCTTCATCTTGGGCGCGCCTGCCTGATTCTCCAGGATGAACTCTTTCGCAAACTCGCCGGATTGGATCTCGTTGAGAATCCGCTTCATCTCCGCCTTGGTATCGTTGGTGACGATGCGCGGACCGCGGGTCAGGTCGCCGTATTCCGCGGTGTTGGAGATGGAGTAGCGCATGTTCGCGATGCCGCCCTCGTAAATCAGGTCAACGATCAGCTTGACCTCGTGCAGGCACTCGAAGTATGCCATCTCGGGGGCATAGCCGGCCTCTACCAGGGTCTCGAATCCGTTCTGGATCAGAGAGGTCAGACCACCGCACAGAACCACCTGCTCGCCGAACAGGTCAGTCTCGCACTCTTCCTTAAAGGACGTCTCGATGACCCCGGCACGCCCGCCGCCGTTGGCGGAAGCATAGGCGAGCGCGACATCGCGGGCCTGGCCGGTGGCATCCTGGAAGACCGCGATCAGGCTCGGAACCCCGCCGCCCTGGGTATAGGTGGAGCGCACCAGATGCCCGGGACCCTTGGGCGCGATCATGATGACATCGAGATCCGCACGGGGCTCGATCTGGCCGAAATGGATATTGAAACCGTGGGCGAAGGCGAGCGCCGCACCTTCGCGGATGTTGGGGGCGATCTCGTCGCGGTAGAGCCGGGCCTGATGCTCGTCGGGGGCCAGGATCATGACCACATCGGCGGCGCTGACTGCGTCCTTGATGGGCTTGACCGTCAGACCCGCGTTGGCTGCCTTGGCGGCCGACGCCGAGCCGGTGCGCAGCCCCACAGTGACCGAGACGCCCGAGTCCTTAAGGTTATTGGCATGGGCATGACCCTGGGAGCCATAACCGATGATAGCAACCTGCTTGCCCTGGATCAGGGAGAGGTCCGCGTCTTTGTCGTAGTAAACGTTGATGCTCATGTGCGCTGCCTAGGTTTAGAAAAATACGAGCTACAGGGTCAGGCCCTGCTCCCCCCGGGAGATGCCGGTGGGTCCGGAGCGGACCACCTCGACGATCAGCCCCTGGGGGACCGCGTCGATGAATGCGTCCAGCTTCTTGGACGCCCCGGTGAGCTCGACCACATAGCTCGTGTCGGTCACGTCGATGATCTTGGCCCGGAAGATATCGGTCAGTCGCTTGAGCTCCTCCCGATTCTGGCCCTCGGCCCGGACCTTGATCATCATCATCTCGCGCTCGATATGCGGACCCTCGGTGAGATCCAAGAGCTTCACCGTGTCGATCAGCTTGTTGAGCTGCTTCTTGATCTGCTCGACGATCTCGTCGTTGCCCTCCGTGACCAGGGTCATGCGCGAAAGGGTAGGATCGTCGGTAGGCGCGACGGTGAGCGACTCGATGTTATAGCCGCGGGCGGAGAACAGCCCCGCGACCCGCGAAAGCGCGCCCGCTTCGTTCTCCAGAAGCACGGCAATGATGTGTCTCATCTCAGGCGAGCTCCCTATCGGACAGACTGGGCGGCAGGTGCATCTCGTGCTGACCCTTGCCAGCCGCGATCATTGGGTAAACGTTCTCGGTGGGGTCCACCGCCACATCGAGAAATACGAAGCGGTCCTTCATGGCGAATGCCTCCCGCATGGCTCCCTCCAGCTCCTCGGGTCGCTCCACCCGCATCCCGACATGCCCAAAGCTCTCGGAGAGCTTCACGAAGTCAGGCAGTGCATCCACGTAGGAATGGGAATAGCGGCTCCCGTAGAAGAACTCCTGCCATTGACGCACCATCCCCATATAGCCGTTGTTCAGGAGCACCACCTTGATCGGCAAATTGTATTGCTTGCAGGTGGCCATCTCCTGGATGCACATCAGGATGCTGGCCTCGCCGGAGATACAGGCGACCTGAGACTCCGGGAACGCGAGCTGTACCCCCATGGCCGCCGGCAGCCCGAAGCCCATGGTGCCGAGCCCTCCGGAGTTGATCCAGCGGCGCGGCTTGTCGAAGGGATAGAACTGGGCGGCGAACATCTGATGCTGACCCACGTCCGAGGTCAGATAGAGGTCGCCCCCTGTCACCTTATACAGGGTCTCCACGGCAAACTGGGGCTTGATCTTGGCGCTCGTGCGATCGTAGCGCAGGCACTGCAATGCCCGCCATTCCTCGATCTTGGCCCACCAGTCGGACACCGGCCGCTCCACGGTCTGAGGCGACTGCTCCTTCCACAGCCGTAACAGATCGGTCAGCACGCTCGCCACCTGGCCGACGATCGGCACGTCCACCCGCACGTTCTTGGAGATGGACGAGGGGTCCACATCGATATGAACGATCTTGGCGTGCGGACAGAAGTGCTCGATCTTTCCGGTCACCCGGTCGTCGAAGCGCGCACCGATGGCGATCAGCACGTCGGTCTCGTGCATCGCCATATTGGCCTCGTAGGTCCCGTGCATCCCGAGCATGCCGATAAACTGGCGGTCGGTCATGGGATAGGCGCCGAGTCCCATCAGGGTGCTCGTAATGGGGAACCCGGTGAGCCGGACGAGCTCGGTCAGCAGCTCCGAGGCATCCCCCAGCACCACCCCGCCGCCGGTGTAGATCACCGGCCGCTTGGCCTGGACCATCAAGTCCACTGCCTTTCGGATCTGCCCCAGGTGCCCCTTCTCGGTCGGGCGATAGGAGCGCATCTCGATGGTGCGCGGATAATGGTAGGGGATACGGATATTGGGATCGGTCACGTCCTTGGGTATATCGATCAGCACCGGGCCGGGACGCCCCGTGGTCGCGATATAAAAGGCCTTGCGCAGGGTCTCCGCCAGCTTACGGACGTCCTTCACCAGGAAGTTATGCTTGACGCATGGCCGGGTGATACCGACGGTGTCGACCTCCTGGAATGCGTCGCTGCCGATGACCGGCGTAGGCACCTGCCCCGAGATCACGACCAGCGGGATCGAGTCCATGTGTGCGGTGGCGATCCCGGTCACCGCATTGGTCGCCCCGGGGCCGGAGGTGACCAGGCACACCCCGCACTTGCCGGTGGCGCGGGCATAACCGTCCGCCGCATGGGCTGCGCCCTGCTCGTGCCGGACCAGGATGTGCTTGACCCGCTCTTGTTTGAAGAGCGCGTCGTAAATGTGCAGGACCGAGCCCCCGGGGTAGCCGAAGACGTATTCCACGCCCTCGTCCACGAGTGCCTGGACCAGGATCTCCGCTCCGGAGAGCTCCACCCCATTTGGATCCACGTTTGCGACCTCCGATCGATCTGAGCCTCGAGCGCCTGGCCGACGGGTCCAGCCCGGCCCCAGCGGCAATCCCCTTTGAAGGAGGCATCCTGGCCGGGGTTGGCGGGACTGGTCACCCCGCGGTTGACGGGGACCGTAGACGAAGCGACGAGGGTCGCCGAGAAATTGTTGAAAAGGGACTGACGGTACAGGAGATCGCGGGCAAGGGTCAAGGGAAGCGGGTCGCTGGACAAGACGACGCACTCGCAGGATTGGGTCGCGCGCGGCGTATCCGCGGTCCGATCTGCCGGGCCGGACACCGGACCTTGCACAACCCCAGGGGGCGTATAATGGAATTCCGATTCCCCCTGCCCAACCAGGCCGCCCCGCGGCCCGGAGCATCCTAAGAGTGCAACCCGCCGCCCGGACCCTCGCCCACTGCCTGTCCCTTTCGCTGGCCCTGGCCCTCGCGGCGGGGGCGAGCGCGCCGCCGGCCCGGGCGGAGGCCTACCGCTGGGTAGACGAGAGCGGGGTGACCGTCTATTCCCAGCGCCCGCCCCCAGCGGTCGACTCCACCCAGGTCCGCCCGGCACCGCAGCCGAGCCTGGATGAGCGCAGGGCGGCGCAGGAGCGCACCCGCACACAGGCGGAGCAGGACTTCGACCGCCGGGAAGACTCCGCCCAGGCAACCGGCGATCCGGCCCAGGCGAGCGCAGACGCAGCGAAAGAGGCGCAGATCAAGGCAGCCAAGGCCGCCAACTGCGAGGCCGCGCGCAAGAACCTGGAGACCCTCGAGAAACACGGCAAGGGCCGGCTGCGGACCCCGGACGGAAAGCAGGTGTATCTATCCAAGGACGAGCTCGCCGGGAAAAAGGACGAGGCCAGGGCGCAGATCGACACCAACTGCCAGTAGACCCGCGGGCCGCCCCGCAAACCGCAGTGTGCGCCATCTTTCGGCCCGCATTTGTCTGGCGCGCGGCCGGGCAATAGACTAGCGGCCCTTTACCTCGCTCCCTGTCGGACCCCGGCCCCATGCGTACCTCCCAGTTCCCGCTCCAGACCGTCAAAGAGACCCCGGCCGATGCCGAGGTGGCGAGCCACCAGTTGATGCTCCGTGCTGGCCTGATCCGCAAGCTGGCGGCCGGGCTCTATACCTGGCTGCCATTGGGCTTGCGGGTCCTGCGCAAGGTGGAGCGGATCGTGCGCGAGGAGATGGACCGGGCCGGCGCCCTGGAGATCCTGATGCCGGCGGTCCAACCCGCCGAGCTGTGGATCGAGTCCGGTCGGTGGGAGCAATACGGACCCGAGCTCCTGCGCCTTAAGGACCGGCACCAGCGCGACTTCTGCTTCGGCCCGACCCACGAGGAGATCGTCACCGAGCTGGCGCGCAACGAGCTGAAAAGCTACAAACAGCTCCCGGTCAGCTTCTACCAGATCCAGACCAAATTCCGCGACGAGATCCGCCCGCGCTTCGGCGTCATGCGCGCCCGCGAGTTCCTGATGAAGGACGCCTATTCCTTCCACGCGGACGACGCGTCCCTGGCAGCAACTTACCGGGTCATGCACGAGACCTACTCGCGCATCTTCACCCGCTGCGGGCTCGATTTCCGCCCGGTCCAGGCGGACACCGGCAGCATCGGCGGCAACGCCTCCCACGAGTTCCATGTGCTTGCATCCTCCGGGGAGGACGCCATCGCATTCAGCTCGCAGAGCGACTATGCAGCCAACGTCGAGCTGGCCGAGGCGGTGGCCCTGGCCGACGCTGCACCGGCCCCGTCGGAGGACCTGCGTCTGGTCGACACCCCCAGCGCGCGCACCATCGCCGACCTGTCGGAGCAGTTCGCCCAGCCCGTCGAGCGCACGGTCAAGACCCTGGTGGTGGCCGCCGCGCCGGGGGGTCCGTCCCCACTGGTAGCGCTCCTGGTGCGCGGGGACCACGAGCTCAATGCCGTCAAGGCGATGAAGCAGCCCTTGGTCGCCTCGCCCCTGCGGATGGCGAGCGAGGGCGAGATCCGCGCCGCCATCGGCGCCGGACCCGGCTCGCTCGGCCCGAAGGATCTGCCGATCCCCTGCATCGTCGACCGCACCGTGGCGGTCACCGCCGATTTCAGCGCCGGGGCCAACCAGGACGGCAAGCACTGGTTCGGGCTCAACTGGGGCCGGGACCTGCCGCTGCCGGAGGTCGCCGACCTGCGCAACGTCGTCGAAGGGGACCCGAGCCCGGACGGGCGCGGCACACTCACCATCGCCCGCGGCATCGAGGTCGGCCATATCTTCCAGCTCGGTCGCAAATACAGCGACGCCATGAAGGCGACGGTGCTGGGCGAAGACGGCCGGGCGCTCACCATGACCATGGGCTGCTATGGCATCGGCGTCTCCCGGGTGGTGGCCGCAGCCATCGAGCAGCACCACGACGAGCGCGGCATCTGCTGGCCCGCACCCATCGCACCCTTCGAGGTCGCGCTCCTGCCGATGAAGCTCGGCAAGTCCTACCGGGTGCGGGAGGCGACCGAGCAGCTCTATGCGGACCTGCAAGCGGCCGGGATCGAGGTCCTACTCGACGACCGCGACGCCCGCCCCGGATTCATGTTCGCCGACATGGAGCTGATCGGCATCCCCCACCGGATCGTCGTCGGCGACAAGGGCCTGGACGACGGCCTAGTGGAATACAAAGGTCGGCGGGATGCTGAAATGCAGCTCGTCCCCATCGCCGAGATCGTCGGTTTTATTGAGTTGCGAGTGGCGAGGGCCGAGTAGCTAGGAAGAGGCGACATGGAGACCCAAGACCTTCGCTCCCAGCCACCAGCCACTCGCCACTGTCTTCCTAGCCGCTAGATCTGTAGGCTGGGTAGAGCGCAGCGAAACCCAGTAGCGACGCCTGATCGAGGCATAGACGATGGGTTTCGCTGCGCTCTACCCATCCTACGGAAGCGCTTACCTGGTTTAGAGACTTGGAAAGCCTAAAAAAATCTGCAGCTTGCATGTGAATGTCAATAGCCACTCGCCACTCGCCACTCTCTTCACTAGCCACTAGCCACTTACAATGCATAAAGAAGCCTCTTTCGACCGCGATCAGCTCCTGGCCTGCGGCCACGGCGAGATGTTCGGCCCGGGCAATGCCCAGCTCCCGGTCCCCAACATGCTGATGATGGACCGCGTCCTGCGCATCGCGGATTACGGCGGGGCCAACGGCAAGGGCGAGATCCTGGCAGAGCTCGATATCCACCCCGAGCTCTGGTTCTTCCAGTGTCACTTCCCGGGCGACCCGGTGATGCCCGGCTGCCTGGGCCTGGATGCGCTGTGGCAGCTCGTGGGCTTCTATCTCGCCTGGATCGGCAATCCCGGACACGGCCGGGCCTTAGGCGTCGGGGAGGTCAAGTTCACGGGCCAGGTCCTGCCGAGCGCTGCCAAGGTCAGCTATCACATCGACATGAAGCGGGTCATTACCCGCAAGCTGGTACTCGGCATCGGCGACGGGGTGGTGCAGGTGGACGGGCGCACCATTTACACGGCGAAGGACCTGCGGGTCGGTCTCTTCACCTCCACCGAGGGATTCTGAGCCTCGTCACCGCCAAGGCGTTCCGGCGCTGGGTCCTGCGTCCGGCCGAGGGCGTTTTTCTCTTCCACCCGCGGGCGCTGGAGCGCCTGCGGCATCCCCGCGGCGAAGACCGCCCCCCCGGTGCCGCGGGAGAAATCTATTACCACCTGATTCCCCGGCAGCCATTCCTCGCCCGGCTGGAGCAGGAGAACCCCGAGGCACTCTCGGTCATCGAGGGGCTGCCACTCCCAGACAGCGTCCTGCTCCTGCCGATGCCGGGGGTCGCGGAACTGCGGTCCACCCCGGAGCGGACCCTGCTGCGCGACTATTGGGCACGTCGCTTCGAGGGCGAGCTGGCGCGCGCCTGGCAACTGGCCCGGGACGACAACCAGGACCAGCGCCGCTTCGGTCCCGAGTCGCTGGCCAAGCTGATTGGCCAGACCGGCCTGGCTGAGGCGCTGAAGGTCCTGACCCGAGACGGGGTACCGGGTGCCAGGGAGGGGGCCGCCGCACTGTGCCGCGCCTTCGTCGCCCGGACCGTGCGCCTGCGCTATTTCGCTCCCGGGACACGGGGCTGCCACTTCCCCGCAGTGCCGGACTGGTCGGCCCTGGACCGCTGGATAGAGGAGAGCGGGCTCGACCTCCCGCCGCCCCGAACGGGGGCACGCCTGCCGATCCTCCTAGAGCGCAGTCGTCCGTCCAGCGCCTGCGGGGCGCCCGCGTGCGCGATCCCGCTCCCGGCGAGCCTGTCCTTCGGACGCGCCGATCCCGATCGGCCGGCCACGCCCGCGGGGGTCCCGAACGGCCGCGAGG
Organism: uncultured Gammaproteobacteria bacterium; assembly: GCA_963780725.1. Lineage (GTDB taxonomy): Bacteria > Pseudomonadota > Gammaproteobacteria > Chromatiales > Chromatiaceae > Thiodictyon. The sequence goes on along the minus strand of CAWACV010000001.1, from coordinate 188,812 downwards.
CGTACCCGGACGATCGCGCACGGACCGCGGGGGCTCCGACCGCCCTGGAGGCCCCGGCCGGGCCGGCCCCACTGCACCTGCAGACGCTCGAAGCCCGCTGCCTGGATGCACTGCACCGAGGTGCAAAAATCCGGCGGCGACCCGGTTGGCCCGGTGCCCTGGCGGAGCGGCTCGCCGCACTACTGCGCCCGCTGCTGCGCCGCCTGCTGCGGGTCTGGGACCTGCTGCCCCTGCGCCATTTCGCCCGGCCGCCCGGACCCGGACGCCTCGAGCTGCAAGCCCGGCTCTATCTGCTCGGGTCCGCCTTCGGTGCGGCCCAACGGGCAGAGCTGGACGGACGCTATGGCAGGGCACTGCGGCACCTCAGGGACGCCCGGGAGCAATATCGGGGTCTGGCCCAGGACGACGCGGCGCAAGCCTGGCCCGAATCCGCAGCCGAGCGGCTGCTCGAGCAGCGCCACTGGGCCGCGGCGGAGTCCCTGGCCGACACCCTGTCGGTCGCCGCCCGGTTGCCGGGCACCCTGACTCAGGGTCTCGGGGAAGCGATCGCCCGCCTGGCCGCCGAGACCGGCCCCGAATCGGCGACCGCCCTATCCCTGCTCCGCCAGTTGGAGCGGGCGCTCCTGGAGGGCCGGGCGACCTATTACCGCATCGACCTGCGGGCCTGGCTCGCCGGCGGACGTGCGACCCGGGTCCTGCCCTTTCAGGGGACCCTCAAGGGTCTGCGCGCACTGGATACAGCCCGGCGTCTGCTCGAGGACCTACCCTGGCCGGTTGCGGACCTGGACCGCCTCGCCGCCCCTTTGGCGGCGCTGGCCGAGCGCCAGGGCGAGCGCCTGGAGCAGCAGCTCGGCCCCCATCTGCGGGACGCACTGGCGGCGGCCGGCTTTGTCCCCGAGTCGCCGTCTCGGGCTGACCGGATCGCGCTGCGGCGTCTGGCCGACACCCTGGGCGAGTCGATCCGCAACCGCTGGAGCCTCCGATTCTCCGATGTGCGCGACCTGCTCGCCCGGGACATACTGGCCCTGCCGGATGCGCGCCCCTCCGAGCTCCTGCACGGAGACCGCCTGACCCGCTTCGACCGCGCCGCGGCGCAGGCGCTACCCGGCGTCTACCGGCGAGGCGAGCCCTACGTGAAGGGGCTGCAACGGCTGGGCGCTCCGGTCTTCGGCACTGCGGCGGGCCGGTGGGTCCTGCGTCTGGCGATCGGACCCTGGCTGGTCGCCTATCTTGGCCTCATGGCGGTCGGTCTGATCTGGGGTCTGGTCATGCCCGGCCCGATCCACCCGCACCTGACGAGCCCCGCCGCAGTACTTGCCCTGACGGTGGCCTTGAGCCTCGCGACCGGCACCGGAGTCGGCCGACATGTCGCGCTCGGTCTCTGGCATGCACTGGCCCGACCCGTACGCTATCTGCTCGGCCCCGGACCCGGACGGGTCCTGCGCCGGCTGAGACGCCGCGTGCTCTATTGGGGACCCGCCGCCTGGCTGCTCGACCGCCGGCTGGTGCGCGGTCTGCACGACCGGCTGCTGGCGCCCCTGGCGACCGGGCTCGTACCCCTGCTCCCGGCCCTGGTGCCGCTGTGGCTACTGACCCCCGAGGGACCGGGCCAGGCACCCTGGATCGCGGTGCTGGCAGTCGCCTTCGCACTGGGGACGCTCCTGCGCGACACCCCGGGGGGACGGCGCTGGCTGGACGACCTGGCGACCGGCTGGAGACGCTCCTGGGTCTATCTGAGACACGAGGGACTTAAGGACCTGGCAGACGTGGTCATGGGCTTCTTCAAGGCCCAGACCCGCCGCCTGACCGAGGCGCTGAGCCGGGTGCGCAGCCTGCTCGACCGGCGCCTGGGCGAGCCTCTGCCGAGCGCGGCCCTCAAGACCCTGGCAACGCCCGTCTGGGGTGCACTGGAGGCGGTGATCCAGTTCTACGCGGTGGTCCTGATCGAACCCCAGACCAACCCGATCAAGCACTTCCCGGTCGTGACACTGGGCCACAAGCTGCTCTTGCCGTTTCTGCCGGCACTCGGCACCGGACTCGCCGCACTGCTCTCGCCTGTGCTGCCGGCGGCCGTGGCCCTGCCGCTCGTCACGCTCACACTGTTCCTGCTACCCGGACTCTTCGGGTTCCTGTTCTGGGAGCTTAAGGAAAACCGCAGGCTCTATGCCGCCAACCGGTCGGCCGCGGTGCCCGAGGCCCGCCTGGGCGCCCACGGGGAGACGCTGAAAGGGCTGCTGCGCCGGGGACTGCACGGCGGCACCCTGCCGAAGGCCTTCGACCGGCTGCGCCAGTCCCTGGAGCGCCAGGTCCGGGAAGGGGCTGCCGACCCCCGCGCGCTGCGCCGGGCAGCCCTGGATATCAAGGCGATCGCAGACCTGCTCGCCCGCTTCGCCGAGCTGGATCTGGCGCTCCCGCTGCGCGAGGGGTTTGCCGACGGGGCAGGCGCCCTGCGAGGCGTGGAAGTCGAGGCGCCGCGGCTCACGATCCAAACGGTAGAGCTTAAGCTCAGGCTGTATCCAACCGATGGGAATGCACCTTTCGCGCTCCTGATCCGTTTAACCTTGGCGGAGCCGGGGCTGCGATGCGAGACCCGTCTGGAGTGCCCCACGCAAGGGCTCCCCGAGGCTTACCAAGACCGGATCGCCGAGTCCGTCGCCTGGTTCGCGAGGCGTTGCGGGGCTGACCTGCCACCGGACGGCCTTTTTCGCGAGAAACCGCAGCAGACGCAGTAAATCGCGAACAAATGGGGACAGGTCGCCGCAACGGATGACTCCGCTAACGGTCGCGACCGTAGAGTCCGGTGAAGCTCGCCTTGCCCAGGCTGTGGCTGTTGACCAAGTAGCCCACCAAGGCAGGGCTGGCCGCTGACGGGAGATCGAGCTTGGGCACATCGAGGGCGTACAGGGTGAAGATATACCGATGGGGCTTGTCGCCGACCGGCGGACAGGGACCGCCCCATCCCGGACTGCCGAAATCGGTCGCTATCTGGCGGGCGCCGGAAAGCATCTTGGAGCCGTTGCTTGCACCCGCACCGGCGGGTAGCGCGTCGGCAGTGGCTGGGATATCGATCACCACCCAGTGCCACCAGCCGCTCCCCCCTGTCGGGGCGTCCGGGTCATGCACCATGAGCGCCAAACTCTTGGTGCCAGCGGGCGGGTCCTTCCAGGTCAAGGCCGGGGAGATATTGTCTCCGGAGCAACCGAATCCGTTAAAGACATGCGCGTTGCCCATCATGGCGTCGGGCACGATCTGATGGCTTTGCAGCGTGAAGGTGCCAGCGTAAACGCCCGACGCGGCGGCCATCAGAGTCAGGACTAGCGGTATCTTGCGCATCGTGGATCCCGTTCATGGTCAGGTTAAACCTAAGCAGCGGCGTCCCGGACATGGACACCGAGTGTGCCCCCGTCGAGCCTCGGGCCACGGGCTCGCACGGTGGACAAGGCCGATCATAGCGAAATTGGCGAGCCGACCCGCGCCTGAGATCCCTTTGCTCAAGCGGCGCCCGCCAGTCCTCGTGGACCCCGTCGCGGCCGGGGGGCCGCTCCTACGCCCGTAGGAGCGGCCCCCCGGCCGCGACGCATGTCATCCGCGGGGTGGCCGGAATCGCAACCAAGGCCAGCCAATTCCGGATAACCGGCGGCTGACGGCGCGCGGGCATCCCGTTGCAGTCCAGCGTCAACGAGCCCATGTCCACGACAATCTTTGGGCAACCCGGCCCGCAACGCTTCGGACGAACCCAGCACCATGGACAAACGCTCTAAATCGACGGGTATCCCCGTCCCCAGCCAGCGTCTCAGCCGGCTCTGGCACCTGGGCCGGGCCACCGGCGACCTGGCTGCGGGCGTCGGGCTGCGCGGACTCCTTGAGATGGTGCGCGAGCGCAACGGCGTGCCCAGCCGCATCCGGCTCTCCCCCGAGCACACCCAGCGATTCGCAGACCGCCTGGCGCGCATGCGGGGTGCAGTCATGAAGATGGGCCAGCTCATGTCCATGGACGGAACCGACATCCTGACCCCTGAGGCTGCCGAGATCCTGGGAGGCCTGCGCGACCGCGCACAGCCCATGCCGCTCGGGCAGCTCAACCTGGTGCTCTCCCAAGAGCTGGGTGCGGACTGGGACCGGCGATTTCGCCGCTTCGATTTCACACCCATCGCCGCCGCATCTATCGGTCAGGTCCATCGGGCGGAGACCCGGGACGGCCGGCAGCTCGCGATCAAGATCCAGTTTCCGGGGGTGCGCGAGAGCATCGACAGCGACATCGCCAACCTCGCCTTCCTGGGCCGCACATTCGGTATGGCACCCAAGGGCCTGGACCTCTCCCCACTGCTTGAAGAGGCACGCCGGCAGCTGCATCGGGAGGCGGACTATCTGGCCGAGGCCGATGCACTGGAGCGCTACGGCGCCTTGGTCGGCCCCGACCCCGACTTTTTGGTCCCCCGGGTCCATCGGGATCTCTCCAGCGCCCGAGTGCTCGCCATGGATTTCGCCGCGGGTGTCCCGGTCGACCGGCTGGCCGACCGGGACTACCGGCACGCCGAGCGCGATCGCGCCGCGGGGCTGCTCGTGCGACTCGCGATCCGGGAGCTGTTCGACTTCGGCCTGGTCCAGACCGACCCCAACTTCGGCAACTATCTCTACGATCCGCAGACCAGACGCCTGGCACTCCTGGATTTCGGCGCCACTCAGCCGGTCGACCCGACCCTGGTCGGGCACTACCGCCGGATGGCCCAGGCGGCCATCGCCGGGGACCTCGATGGCGTTGGCACATCCGCCGCCGCCCTGGGCTACCTGGACCAGGACGCCCCCGCCGACCGGGTCGCCGGCATCGCCGGGCTCATCCATCTGTCTTCCGAGCCATTGCGCCACCGGGGGCACTACGATTTCGGCGCCTCCGAGCTCTTCGAGCAGGTCTATGTGCGTGGCCGCGACCTGTTCTTCCAGGATGCATTCGGCCACCGGCCGGATCCGGCAACGATCTTCCTGCACCGCAAGTTCGTCGGCACCTTCATGCTCTGCCGTCGGCTGAGGGCGCGGGTGGACTTGGGGGAGATGGTGGCCGGGTACCTGTAGCGAGCGACCGGATGGCTGCGATGGGTTTCGCTACGCTCTACCCATCCTACCGACTATTTGGCTAGCCGAGACGATGGGTTTCGCTGCGCTCTACCCATCCTGCTGAATATTTGGCCAGGCCCGCAGTTTTGTAGGATGGGTAGAGCGCAGCGAAACCCATCCACTGCGCTTCGCTAAAGAAGCACCCGCTCGATCCCCCCCGCGCCCACCCGCTTGAGGAAATCGTCCTGCCATCCTTCCCCCAGCACCCGCCTGGCCAGCTCCACCACGATGTAATCGGTGGAGAGCCCGGTGTCGTCGGCATATTTGGCGAGTCCCTGCTGGCAGGCCGGACAGGCGGTCAATAGCTTGATCTCGCCCGACTGGGCAGTCGCATGACCCGTCAGGGAGCGAATGCCCGCGGTCAGCTCTTCCTGTTTTCGGAAACGCACCTGATTGGCGATGTCCGGGCGGGAGGTGCCGAGCGTCCCGGCCTCGCCGCAGCAACGCTCCGAGAGCCGGACATCCTGGCCCATCAGGCTCGCGGCGACGCGCACCGGGGCATAGGTCTTCATCGGGGTGTGGCAGGGGTCGTGATAGAGATAACCGACCCCGGGGACCGCGCCGCCGGTCACACCCTTTTCCATCAGCCATTCGTGGATATCCAAGAGCCTGCAGCCCGGAAAGATCTGCCCAAACTCGTATTTGAGCAACTGATCCATGCAGGTCCCGCACGACACCAGCACGGTGCGAATATCCATATAATTAAGGGTATTGGCAACCCGGTGGAAGAGCACCCGGTTTTCCATGGCGATACGCCGCCCGCGCGACTCCAATCCCGCGGAGCGCTGAGGGTAGCCGCAGCAGAGATACCCCGGGGGGAGCACAGTCTGAGCGCCCTGACGGTAGAGCATGGCGAGCGTGGCGAGCCCCACGTCGGAGAAGAGCCGCTCGGAGCCGCAGCCGGGGAAATAGAAGACCGCCTCCGCATCCTCTGCGGCGACCTCAGGATCGCGCAGGATCGGGACCTGCGTCTTGTCCTCCAATCCTAAGACCTGTCGGAAGGTCTTTTTGGGCAGCCCTACCCGAATCGGCCGGCTCACGAGGTCCACCAATTGACCGGTGGCGGACGGCCGGCCGGTGGTCGCGGCGGGCCTGGCCTTGCGCTCGGCCGTCAGGCCCAGGGTGAGCACGGCGCGGTGTGCCAGGTTGAGTCCGGCAAATCCCCATTGGGCGAGTCCCCGGCGCAGCAGCCGGACCGCCCGCGGGTCCGTGGCGTTGAGAAATTGCATGGCCGCCCAGGCGCCGGGGTTGAAGCGCTTCTGGCCCCGGTCTACGAGGATTCGGCGCATGCGCATGGTCACGTCGCCGAAGTCGATATTGACCGGACAGGGGCTCAGGCACTTGTGGCAGACGGTGCAATGGTCCGATACGTCGTTCATCTCTTCCATGTGACGCAGCGACAGCCCGCGCCTGGTCTGCTCCTCGTAGAGGAATGCCTCGACGATGAGCCCGGCGCCCAGAATCTTATTGCGCGGGGAATAGAGCAGATTGGCCCGGGGCACATGGGTCATGCACTTGGGCTTGCATTTGCCGCAGCGCAGGCAATGCTTCACGTCGTCGTTCAGCGCACCCAGCTCGGTCTCCTCCAGGATGATCGCCTCCTGCTGCACCAGCCGCAGCGACGGCGTATAGGCACCCTCGAGACCGGCACCGGGCATCAGCTTGCCGCGATTGAAATGCGCTTCGGGGTCCACCCGTCGCTTGTAGTCGACGAATGCGTCCAGCTTCTCCCGCTCCAGATAGCGGAGCTTGGTGATGCCGATGCCGTGCTCCCCGGAGATCGCCCCGCCGAGCCCGGTGGCCAGCGCCATGATGCGGTCCACCACCCGCTCCGACTCGTGGAGCATGGCATAGTCCGCCGAGTGGACCGGGATATTGGTATGGACGTTGCCGTCCCCGGCGTGCATATGGAGCGCCACGAAGAGCCGGGAGTCGCGCACCCGGGCGTGAATCTCCGCCAGCCGCTCCCGCACCCCGGCCAGCTCCTGGCCGGCGAAGATCTCGGCCAGGCGCCCGCCCACCTCCTGGCGATAGGATTGGCGCAGGTCCCTGCGGAGCATCAGAGAGAGCAGGGTATCGCGCGGTCGAGCCTTCATCCGCGCCTCCGAGTCGAGCAGATCCAGCCGGTCGGTCGCCGGCTCGTCCAACCCGGCCAGGATCGACTGCCAGCGCGCCCGAGCGCTGGCCACCGCCTCCTGGGCGGCAGCGCGCTTGGCGGCGAGTATGGCGGTCTCCTCCGCGGAGTCCGCATAATCCCCCGCCTGGCGAAGGTCGGCCAGATCGCCGCCCAGATAATCGAGCACCGCGGCCATGATCGCATCCTTGTTGCGGATGGACTGCTCGATGTTGATGCGCTCGATCCCCCGGCTGTAATCCGCCAGGCGCGGAAGCGGGATCACCACGTCCTCGTTGATCTTGAACGCGTTGGTGTGCCGCGAAATAGCGGCGGTGCGCGCCCGGTCGAGCCAGAATCGCTTGCGGGCCTCCGGGCTTGCGGCGACGAATCCGTCGGCGTCCCGTGCCCGTGCCAGCTCCACCACATGCGCCGCGGCGGCCGTCAATGCGGACTCGTCGTCGCTCACCAGGTCCGCGAGCAGGACCATCTTCGGCAGCTCCCGGCGGGCGGACTTGGTGGCGTAGTCCACCGCCCGGACATAGCGCTCGTCCAGGTGCTCCAGGCCCGCGATCTGCACCTGCGGCAGTGCGTCCACATAGTCCTTGATCTCCACGATTGCCGGCACCGCGAGATCGAGATCCGTGCCGAAGAACTCCAGGCACAGGGTGCGCACATGGCTCGGCATCCGGTGCAGGACAAAGCGGGCGGAGGTGATAATCCCGTCGCAGCCCTCTTTCTGGACGCCGGGGATTCCGGATAGGCGCTTGTCTGTCACGTCCTTGCCCAGTCCGGCCTTGCGCAATGCGCTTCCGGGCATGCTTAAGATCTGCGGCTCGCCCTTGGGCGTGGTCCCGTCCGGTGCGAAGCGGGAGATGCGGAAGCGCACCAGCACCTGGTCATGGATCTTGCCCAGGTTGTGGTCCAGACGCTCTACCGACAGCCAATCCGCGTCCGGGGTCACCATGCGCCAGGAGGCCAGGTTGTCGAGCGCCGTGCCCCACAGCACCGCTTTCTTGCCGCCGGCGTTCATGGCCACGTTGCCCCCGATGCAGGAGGCGTCCTGGGAGGTGGGGTCCACCGCGAACGCGAGCCCGTTGGCATCCGCCAGGTCCGAGACCCGGCGGGTTACCACCCCGGCCCCGCAACGCACCGTGGGGACAGGCAGGTCCACCCCGGGGAGCGCAATGCGCTCCACCCCGGATAGATCCTCCAGCTTCTCGGTGTTGATCACCGCGGTCATGGGGTAGAGCGGCACCGCGGAACCCGTATAGCCGGTGCCGCCGCCGCGGGGGATCAGAGTCAGACCGCAGTCGATACAGGCGCGCACGATGGGCGCGACCTCGGCCTCCGTGTCCGGCGAGATGACGACGAACGGCAGCTCCACGCGCCAGTCTGTGGCATCGGTGGAGTGCGAGACCCGTGCCAACCCGCCGAAATCCAGGTTATCGCGGCGGGTGATGCCGGAGAGCGCCTTGCGCAGACGCTCGCGCGCCGCGCGCTCGGTCTCGAGCCATTCGCTGAAGCGCGCAACGGCGGCCCGGGCCGCGGTCAGCAGCTCCCCGGCCCGCCGGTTCTCGTTCAGGCGCAGCTCGAACTGGTCGAGTCGATGCTCCAGGGCGCCGAGCAGTAGACGGCGCCGGCTGCGGTCCTCCAGCAGGTCGTCTTGCAGATAGGGGTTGCGGGCGATCACCCACAGGTCCCCGAGCACCTCGAAGAGCATGCGCGCGGAGCGCCCGGTTCGGCGCGTGCCCCTCAGCTCCTCGATCAGGTCCCACATCGGGGCACCCAGGAATCGGATCACGATCTCGCGATCCGAGAAGGATGTGTAGTTATATGGGATCTCGCGGATCCGCGGCTGGGTATCGGTCATGGGGGCAGGACGCAGGCAAGGCGGTTTTTTGCACTGCACAAAATGGTACCGCAACCCTGCATTGGGGTGGCCCTGAATCCGCAACGGTAGCCGACCCGTCGCGGCCTGGGGGCCGCTCCTACGCCCGTAGGAGCGGCCCCCCGGCCGCGACAACTGATCAAGGTCATCTGCGAGCGTAGGAGCGGCCCCCAGGCCGCGACAAACCTCTAAGGGCCCGCCCGCCAGGTCAGGCCCCGTGCAGCGCCCGCACCGATCGAAAGCCGCCGCTTAGCTGCATGGAACCCGGACTACTTCCGCTCGCCGTCCGCCTTACCTTCGGGATTCACCGTGATCCCGACCTCCTTCAGGCGCTCGATCACCGCGACCGCGTTCTTGTTGCCGCCATCTGCGAGACGCGCCGTATCTGCGGCAACACCCTCGAGCTGCTTCTGCAGATCGCGCGCGGTCACGTACTGCTTTTCCTGGGAGTCGCGAAAGGCACTGAGCTCGCTGCGGTTGTCGAACAGGGCAAATGTCCGGGTCACGACCTCGATGAAGATCGCCGCAGCCAGCAACAGCATCGGCACTATCGGGGAATCGAGCTTCATGTTCGTACAGGGTTCATGGAGACGTTGCGAAAATGGGGAGTTGCGTGCGCCGTCCGGAATCCGGATACCCGGCAGGCGCGTCATCGTTCGGTCCACCCCGCCATCCATTGCCAAACCGGGGCATGACGCCCATCTTCTTGCCCCCTCCCCCCTTGTGGGGGAGGGCTGGGGAGGGGGGTCTGAACGGTTATGTAAACACAGGTCTACCGAGCAGCCACGCTCATGGCTTGGGCACGATCGGCGCGGGTGTCTGGGAGGCCCCGGACAGGGTGATATTGTGTCGCTCCAAAACCGCCTTCAGGTCAAGATCGCCGGACTGCTGGGCCAGATTGCCGATGAGCTGGGCGAGCTGAAGGTTCAGCGGACTCAGCTGAATTGCCTGATTGATCACCTGCTGGCGCTCCCGAACCTCCGCGATGAGCTGGGTGTTGCTCCGGGCGGCGAACAGGTTGACCACCGCAAGCAGTGCGGAGAGGCCCGCCACGAGATTGACGGTCAGCATCGGGACATCCAATGCCGGATTCGCGCGCGGTCGTCGATCAGCCACGGAAGCCTCCGATGCACTACATTGCGGAGTTTCAGTGTAACGATCGGGCTGCGGACCGGCAAGGCGCTCCCTGCGAGCAAACCGCTTCGCTTCGAGACGGTCGAGTACGCCACCGCGAGGTGGGTCTTCCCTCGCAGTCCGGTCGATTTCATCGACTTCATGCTCAAGGGCTAACCGCAGGGCCGCGTCTTAAGCAAGACACCGCATCTGGGCGGCCAATACTGGATGCGAGCCGGTGTCGCGGACTGGCGGGCACCGGCACCGACACGGCTCGGAGCACCGTAACAAATAAAAACGGCGGCACCCGAAGGTGCCGCCGCTCGTGCCTGCCTGAGACTGCTGGCGCTTACCGCTGGGCGTAGCGGCGCGTGCGTGCCAAGGCCAATGCACCCAGACCGATCAGGGCCAGCGGCGCGGGTACCGGCACCGGCCGCATCACCAAGGCAATCTCGTTATTGCCGTTATAGTTGTAGTCGATGATGTAGCCGTCAGGAATCAGTCCACCAAAGAGACCGCTCAGTCCGTCGTAGCGTGCGAACACGTAGGGCTGACCGGTCAGAGGTCCGTTCAGGATATCGAAGTTGACTTCTGCCAGACCGGAGATCGACAGGATACCGTCTACGTCCAGGAAATCGGTGGTAGGCGTACCAGTCAGATCGATCGTGATATTAAGCACGCTGTTGGCCGCAAAGGTCAGATCGCCAACAAACGACAGGTCTTCGATGGCGTTATCGATACCCACGGTCACAGCGGCGCCGCCAGCGATGACATAGTTGCCAATCATCGTGCCGCTGCCATCGATGGTCTGTCCGCTACCCAAAGTGAAGCTGCCAACCACTGCGCTTGCATCGATGGTTCCGCCGTCGCCGGTACGCAAAGTGGTCGCACCGTTGATCTGCGCACCATCGCCGATCTCTACCTGACCGTCGCCCGACACCAAAAGCGGCACGTCAGTCAGGGTGCCGTTGACAACGATCTTGCCGACACCTGCGTTGCCGATCCAGGACGAACCGACGGGCGATCCGGTCATCGCAACGACGCCGTCAAGAACGATCTCTCCTGCGCCCAGGTTCTGGATGATCGCGCCGCCCGCGCTCGACGACATGTCCAGCGTGCTGCCGAAAGTCATCTTCCCCGAGCTAAAGCTGAAAACGTCGGCATAGCCGCTGCCGCTCCCGCTCATGTCGACCGGCCCGTTGAGCGCAAAGTCCCCGGTGCCGAAGGAACCGATCTGGGCGAAGTCGAGTCCGCTCAAATTCACGGAGCCGTTGACGGTTACATCTCCGTTCGCGCCCGAATAAAGCGCGGCGCCATGGGAGACCGAGCTCAGGTCGACGTTCCTGTCAACTACTGTATTGCCCGCGCCGAGGATGCTCAGATTGGCATAATCGTTGGCGCCAGTTGCGGTCACGGGGCCCGCGAGCGTAAGTGTACCGGCGGTGGACTCGACACCGAAGTCGTCGTCCAATGCGCCACCCGTCTCGTCTAAGGTAATGGCTCCGGAAACCGTGTTGTCGCCCGAGCTGGTGAGCTGGGGCTGTCCAGTGCCGGAATCGCGGCTCATGATGGTCAGCGGCTCAGCCGTGGTTATACCGCCCGCCAGGGCGAGCTGACCGGTACCGCCGATGGTGGTCCCGCCGGTCTCATTCCCGAGTGCCGCATTGTTTTGGGCTTGCAGGGTCCCGGCCGATATATCGGTGCTCCCTGTATAGGTGCTGGCACCGCTCAGGGTGACGGTGTTGCTCCCTATCTTGGCCAATGCAACGACCTCGGCGCCGTCCTGAATCGTGCCGCCAAAGGCCGTGTCTAAGCCGTTCGAGCCCAGGATCAGGGTGGGATCGACGTCGGCGCTGCTCGTGACCGTACCGTTGCCCGTCAGGTTGGCGATGGCCGCGTCAAACCCGTTGAGATCGAGCGTACCGCCGCCGTCGATTTGCACCGCACCGGCGACGCCGCCGAAGCGGTTACCACCGTTGATTTGTCGCACGGTGCCGCCGTTGCCGACGGTGAGGTCGCCGGTAAGGGCCATATCGGTTTCAAGGCCGAGGACGCCGCCGGTTACGTTAGCAGAATCCAAGCCGGTCAAGGCGCCCTGAAGGGTCCACTTTCCAGCGCCGCTCTTGTTCAGGACGTTATTGGCGCCTTCAGCCATGGAGATACCGCCACCGACAATTCCGCTCCCGGCACCCCCCAGGTTAAGGGTACGATTGCCGTCGGTAAGGGTGCTGACGATGCCTCCTGCCAAGTTGAGCGTACCGCCGCTGGATGCGATGTTATAGCTATCCGGATCCGGGGTACCCTCCGCCAACGTGATGAGGCCGGAGAGCGTATTCGCGCCGGAGATATTGTTGATGTGGGCAGTTCCAGTGCTGCGACCGCTCAGCGTAAGTGCATTTGTCGCACTTGCGTTATTAAGCTCCAAAGTGCCGGCAGTGTCGCCGCTTACTGTAATGGGCCCGCTGCCCGCCTTGGCAGACGCACCGTTGAGACGAAGCTGACCATTGCGAATAACGGTACCGCCGCTATAGGTACTATTTCCTGTAAAAACTTCGCGGTTGCTCCCGACTTTTGCCACATCGAGCGTACCCGTAGCTACCCCGGAGCTGTCTCGAATTACTCCAGTGAATGCCTTGTCTCCCAACCCGTCACCGCCAAGGGTCAGAGTAGCATTCGCTGCTGCCCCGTTTTCGACGACGCCGTTACCCTGTAGCGCCTTGACCGCGCCATCGAAGCCGTTAAGCTGCAGCGTACCAAATACATTTGTATTTCCCGAGCCGCTGGTGAAAGCGTTCGCGACGCCCTGCTGCAATATCGTGTTCACTGAGACTGCTGTTGTTCCGGCGTAGGTGTTGCTGGAGGAGTCCAAGCGCACAACGCCGCCTGCAGCAGTCGTCACAGTCATGCCCCCGACTCCGGATATGTCCGAGCGCAGGGTCATAGTCCGCCCGGCGGTTATGCTGCCATCACCGATATTTGTGGTCTGGTTGAGCGCGATGGAACCTAAGAGGATCGACTCGCCATTGGCAACGGAGGTTATTTTCCCACCATTGAGGATCAGTTGATCGACTGTAATTTCCACATTCGGCGTGGAGAGGACCAAGAATCCGAAGCGGTTCGCCGCGGCGAGCCCCAACGTTAAACTACTGCCCCCAAACGTCGCCGCAACTGCCGGAGTAAAGGTCGCGAACGAAACGGCAGCGCTCCCGTTGTTCACGTAAGTGTTTAATCCGCTGGGGAGCGCGTTATTCGACCAGCGCGCCGAATTCACGAACGACGACGTGGCAGCCGACGTGTCGCCCCCAGTTTGCGTCACTACAGCCGCTAACGCATCCGTTGTCGCGAGCGCAGCCGCGAGCGCCAGGGAGGAAAACATCGTCACCGCCGTCGAAGGACAGGGCCTAACCGCCACACGCGCTGACTTTATTTTTGTCATCGAAATGTCTCCAGGAAAAACAGGGGAAGCGACTTGGCTAACTGCGGCGGATCCGGTGGCGCCGGTGCCTTCCGGCGATTTTTAGGCAACTGATGCAATTTTCAGGCCATCAGCCGGTGGCACCATTGCACACAACGAGTTACAGCACCATAGCACCTTTCCCATCCGATCTCGTGGCCAGAACTGTAAAAAAAACTGACACCGCGGCCCCGTTCAACCAGCGACCGCCCACGCAGATCATCGACAGGACGCCTGCTCCAATTCACCGAAGAAGCTCAACTCGGCGTTAGATCTAGAACTCCGGGCGCAGCCGTCGCGGCAAGAGAACAGTTCCTAGGTCCGTAGGAGAGGTCTCCCCTGGCCGCGACCAATGTCATCCGCTGCGTGGTCGATATTACGACCGAGGCCCTCAACTCCAATTTTCCGAGCGGTACATTCCCGGGACATGGCCCCAGGATCACGGCTCACGCACCCGCCATTTCGGGCAGGCTTTGCATGGAAACCACGAGCCGCTTCACCATCGCCGCTTTATTATATATCGCACCGTGGCAAGAAAATGCCCAGGACTTACAAGCCGCTTCAGCCACCAGCGACAACCGTGCACCACCGGCTGAAGCGCCGCGAGCGCTCCCGGCAAACAATGCCCGCCCTTGTCCAACAACTCGGGATACTCGAAACTTCCGCGCTGTCGAAGCCACTCAGGGTATCCAGACGATCCTGCCGCGAAAGGATCCGGAAATGCTTCCTGCAGGTCTTTGCGATTACGGTAAAGTGTACGATGACATGACTCTATAGGCTCCCCGTCACTGTAGCAGCGATAGGCCCAGGGGGTACCCTCGGCGACTGCATCTTTCGCTGTCTCCATCTCGTGCTCATACCAACTTACCAGCTCTGCGATCGTGCGGTTACCTGCGGCATTCTTATCCGCCATGATCCGGTGCGCGCCGCTATCGAATCCGGTGAAGTGATAAAAGCCGAGCGGATCCCCGTCCACCGTAATACCCTGTTTCAAGCTCCCTTTGACCTCTCGGGTGGTCACGTTCCAAGTGGCAACGTTGTGTCTAGAAGATTTTATAATTCCAACTCCCTCGAAAAATGCGGGCGCAAAATCCACCCACTTTTGATCGGTGAATAATCCTTCGCAGATCGCTGCACGACAAAAATGGTAGGTCCTCTCCGACCACCAATCTACGAAGCGACGCCCCTCATCCGTGTTCCGCACGCCGATAAATCCCAGATTATAAATGCCATGCTTCAAGCTACAAATCTCATTATCGACGACCGCCTCCAGACTCGATTCCGGCTTAGTCTGATGGGGCGTCAATACAAGGTTGTTCTGTTGTAGTAGTTCCAAAATGTCGTCGACAGGGGAAAACAGCACCATGTCAGGATCGAAATACACCACGGCATCGACTGCGCCAGAACCGAGTAAATATCTAATCGTGAAAGGCTTTATCGCCGTTGCCAACTCCACGATCGAATGAAAAAAGATCCACTTCCGGGCGTCCGGAATGCCTAAGTCGGCAATGTCCAGCACCTTGTCGAATGGTTCATTAGCCAAATCCAGCCAGATCGGCTTCTCATCGGGAAACGCCAATATCACCTGGGCATCCGGGTAAAAACGCTTTATGGACCGGCAGAGCAACCGCGTCTTCGGAAGATAGTTGGCTGCCGCACTCGTGAAAAATACTGTCCGGGTCATTATATCAAGCCTCCCTAACCACCGCGGCCGGCGACCGCAATCGTTGATGGAAATGTAGCAAGCCCTGGACTGCAGAAATGCCATCGACTTTCTCTATGATAAACCCCTTGCGATACCCCCTCAGCCTCTCCGCGGGCGCCCCCAGATCGAATGCGGCGACGGGCAGTTTCATCTCAATCATTTCCTGTGTGACGAAAGAAAAGGTCTCCGGCCATATCGATGGCAGAAAAAAGACGTTGGCGCCCGATTCAACAATCATTCGGTGCAGATTCTTGACCTCATAACGTCCCGTAACCCGCAGGCAGGGCGCCCTAATCGCGTGCTCCAGATTGCCAAAAACGGTGATCCTCACCGACAATCCCGACGCATCGATATGCTTGACCATCTCGGCGACAATCTCCGCGCCCTTTAAATAATTGATATGTCCGACGATCCCAATGTGAAGATCCCCTTTAATCTCCGGTGTAATCGTGCCCCCTGTAAAGTGATCCATACGATGCGGAATAAAAGAAATACGCCGGTCCGCAATACTTGGATAGGCTCGCAGCAGAACGTCCCGCGAGGCTCTGGAGAATACGATTATCTCATGCGCCAAGGCTAACAATTCAGACCAGGCCGACCGCCACACGGAAACCGCAATCCGAGGTACTATATACAAAAATGGCGCGGCGCTTTGCTCCATGCAGCGCTTGCAAGAGCCGATATCCGGTATGCCACAGTATTTTCCCTGGTAATCGATAAGGGGATAGGATGGGCAAATGCAATAATAATCGTGCAAAGGGAATACGATCCTTGCCCCCCGCTCCCGAGACGCCCAAGTCAATATCGACAACAATGATAGTGGATCGGGAAACGACACGCAGTTATTAAAGAGGGTTTGACTTATGCATTGCTGATCGAATAAATCCTTCAACACTTCCATACCCCCAGTGCACCACCGCGTCTGCGAGCCGACCGTTAGGAGCCTCCAGCAATAACGTAAGGAAGACAGCTCAAAGTACACCAACAACACCGGCGACCCCGTCGCCGACCGCTCCTCCACAAGGCCGTTTCGATATACGTTCGATCCCCCTCCCATATTGTGGTCGATAACCAACATTACAGGGCTACCCAGACCCCTAACCACTGCCAAGAGCTCAGCAGGATCAGAGTCCGGAAATCCCAGCGTCTCCAGCCCAAGTCTGCGATGGGCGTCCGCCAAGAGGCTCCGCCAGTCGCCCCTGAGCACATGCCTCGATGCCGCTATGACACTAGACCACAGACTCTTCTTACCTGTCCGTGCAACTCCATCTGCGACGTCGTGCAAAGCAAAACCATGGTCTGCACGCACCACGAGTCCATCCACCGTTTTTCCGCAAAACCTGAGTGCCCTTGCGGCCCTTGGAAGCCTCCCCATGAGCAAGAAACCCGAATTCGCGGCCCAGCCGATGCCTGGAAATGCCAAGCCCACGTCACCACGTGCAAGCCCGTATTGCGCCACCAGCCTCTCGCCGGAACCCTCCACTTCAAGCTCGACCCCCTTAAGCTCTGACTCCGTGTTAAGACACCAACCGCTCGCGGATATGTAACCCCGACGAACGGACACGCTTTCCACAGAATAGAGTAGGTCACCCACCAACGCACCTCGCCATCGTCGAGCTCTGAGAGATTTGCATGTTAATCCACTGCCAACGTCGTCAATCCGTAAAAACATGGCGCATCACATACCGCGGATCGAACGCAGACACAGGGTATCAGCAGCGTATCAGTGCCTGCCGGACAGTCTACCGTCTCCAGCTTTGCCACAGCCGGGCAAAGGGCTCGGTCCAGCAGCATCTTCGCGACTCATAGATATCCTTTAGAACATCTTCCAGCCGATGCGCTTCTTGCTGCGCCGATTCGCAATCCAAACGAAGCCGTGCGTTCTCCAAGGATAACTTGTGCGCCATCTCCCGCAAGGCAAGATTCCAGTCCTCCGGAGCTTCCGCTGCCAATCCTGACTCCGCAAACACTCTCCCAATATCCTCCAAGGCGATACGCGCCTTCTCCCATTCCGACTCCGTTCGCAGAAGCTGCTCAGCCGTCTTCGTCAACTCACCACCGACGACGGCCAGCTGCTTATCCTTGCTTCCGACCAGCTGGTACGCCTCTACTACCGCTCTCTCGCGTGCCTCGACTGCTTTCCGAAGATCGGCAATAGCACACTTTTTTACTAACAGCTCACGCCGGGCAACAACCAGATCCTTTGCCTGCGCAGAGAAACGGTAAGCAAACTCAAGATCCGGAAAAAAGCCAATCAGCGCCCGATGATCCGCATGCGACAATTCCCCCCGCCGCTTGGAGATCTCACCCCAGACATCATCGATAACAATCAGATCGGAAAACACCGAACTGACCATCTCATTCACCGCTGCATGGTGAACGAGACTCTTATCGAAGAACGAACTCGCGAACTGCTCCAGACCATCCTCAAAGTTGGACAGGCCACAGACCTTTGCTACACCGGATAACACGCCCCGCGGATCTGCGACCAGATCCCGGTGTTGAACAACATAGCTACAGTAGCCAAAGGACGACCGCAGGGCGAGATAAGAATAGGACAGCCAAAGAAGAACCGATTGTCGCTGGTCGCCCCCGGTAAACTCAACCAAATGGCGGTGCCTATCCGATCTTTCTCTTGCCGCAAACGAAGCGGCGATCTCAAGAGGATGTCTGCTTACATGCACGTAAATAGTCCGTGCGCCCGGAAAGCTGGCCTCAAACACGCCCTGCCAGAATGGAAGCGTTAAGCACATCCTCGGGTCTTTCAGGGCGATAATCGACGAGCGGTATTCTCCTTCAAGAATACTCTTTGCCGCATCTCTAAACTTATCATAGCGAGTAGCCGAGTAATCTAAGGGTGACCCGAAGGCTAGGCTCGCCCAGTGGAACCCGTCGAACTCCAGCAATTCATCGTTCAATTGCACGACATCAGGATTCTCGAAGTACCCCTTGTCATTGTCTCCGATGTCGCCAGGCATCAAGCGTTCACCGAGATCTACTCCCAAAGCACCCAAACCCGCAGCGACCATTGACGTGCCGGACCGGTGCATTCCCAGCACGACAACTATATCTCTGTCAAAGTGGCGGCCCTTCTCCATACGACCCTCATTATCGCCAATTCATTTGACATGGAAAACTAAAAGTTTCCCGCTACAAATTTTTACTTTTTATTTCCAATCACTATGGATAGCTGCGAGCAATAGAGCTATCCGGATATCAAATGACTCGACGATAGTTGCGCTTCTTTACTATCCAATTTATCCAAGAAGCCATACCAGCGTAAAAATGTGATCAGTTAGTTACTTAAGTCCCGGCTTTTCCACGGCGGACGCCAAAGAGGTTGCCTCGGAGCCTGAATGGGAATCTCGAGGGATCTGGCTCGACCCGCGGAAAACCTGACGTAAACTGGCGACCGCAAGCTCCGAACGCGCTGAACGAATTCAGAACTCGGAAACATCATTTGCATATGATATCAACATATTAAACAAGCCAGTATATTGCTAGCAAACACCTCGAATTCTTGGTAATGTTTCAGACCTGGTTATTACACCGGAACCCCAAATTCGTATCTGTTAATGAATAGGCCGATCACGATGTCATGCATCCTTTCCGATTTCGAGAAGCAGATGGTCTTCCTGGCTAACCGCTTAATTCTCGTCCTCAGCGTCAAATGCTTGCGCTCGATTTTCTGGGTATTCCGCTTTCCGACGACATGCAGCTCAGCTGGCAAATGGCGCTCGTAGGCTCCCCAGTCGTCCGTCAGGAAACGGGTGGTCCCGAAAGGCTTCAGGAGCTTTTTCAACTTCAAAAAGGCGGCATCCCCTCGATCTCCAAATACATAAGCAAGGACGATTCCCGTCGCGTGATCGATCGCGTGCCAAAGCCACCGCTGGTTTTCCTTCTTGCCGACAAAACTCCACATTTCATCAATTTCAGAGGACGCGATTTTTCTAATTTCAACAACGACTTCGCCGGAATGTTCGCCGTCTAGGACGCTCCGGTTTATCGACTCAAGGCGCGACTCTTTTTTTTAGCTCCCGAATGACAGTCGTTGGGCTAATTGCCAAGACCCTCGCGGTATCCCGGATTCCGCTGCCGTTAAGCGCCATATCGACGACTTTGGCCTTCACCTCGGGCAGCGCTCCGTTGTAGGAGTAGTCCAAGAGAAACGTCTTCTTCGGGCATTCGGAGTTGACGCACAAGTAACGCTGCTTGCCCTACTCCGTAGTGCCGCGCTTCACAACATGGTTCTTTCCGCATTGAGGGCAGAATACAGGTACAACAGCCATCTTCGATCTTGCGTCGCAATTTGTTTTAGGGTCGGATCTTGGTATTATATTTGTTTACGGCGAAAGCACAATATCCAGATCTATAGCACTACCCCGCCCGCTACGGAAGTTAAATTCGTCATCGTTTCCATAAGCTTCTTGGCCTTGCCTACTGATAGGCATCCTAGGTTCGCACGGCCTTGGTCATAACTCCGGCCAAGACCGCAGTCTTCGAGCGGTAATGTGCCTGTAAGTCACTGATCTGTTAATGTTCTGTGGCCGTTGGCCAGGGGCGGTGGCCGGTTTTATGATCAAGGCCGTTCGCACTGTAGTTCATTGTGATCGGAGAAGCGACAACTCTTGTTGGTTCGGTATTGGCCGATTAAGAATCCGATAACCCCCCACGAAACCGAGAGCGTATTTCCTGAGCCCACTGCATATTAAGCTCCGTCTTCTGCTCCCGTATTTCCACTTTGTCCAAGTCGAGGTGGACTGGATCGCGCCCATCTAGAAACTGATGAACTGCATTCACTGCGCGCACGGGGTCCAGAATTAAGTTCTCGTAAATTAGTGTTAACGGCTCGATTCCAGTCAATGCAAAAAAATTCTCGAACCGACTTTGCTCATATAGAATATATTGAAGCTTATCAATAATTTCGCGGGCATCGAATACAGGCTCCCTTTGTGCACACTCCTTAATCGACCAGGCGCGCGTCTGTTCTGCAATGCACCAAGAAATAGCTTGCATCAATTTATCCGAACGCTGCATGATAACGTATTTGACATTAGGGAAATGGCTCGCTAGCAGCCCCATCTCGTGGATATAAGCGAGTTGCAGATACGCTATTTTTGTTCCGAATACTTTATTCTCTGATTGCCGTCTATTTGTAAGCGCTGTTAAATAGCTATTAAAAGTTCGCACCTCAAACTGTTTCGAAAGGCGCTCGATCGCGTGGTCCGGTTCAGGATTCAAGTATTCTTGTGGAAATCCGCAATATCCACAACGCCAGAGGCACTCGGACAAAAAGTTGCTACCTGAGCGGTTTATGAAACATATAAAATAAGATACGTTTGGCATACCGCGATCTGAGTTTCGCTTTTCTCTCTCAAGCAACTCTACATCGCGCGCGGTGCGCAACCCACTGTTGACTCGCTGATATATGGCGGTCAACGAGGATGTAACGTATTCCCACTCCTCAGCTGACACCATTAACTCGGAGGCCCGCGTTGGCATAATGCTCTTACCGTTCTGCATAATTCCCAACATCCAAACGTAAATAATTATGTGAGATTCTCAGTTTATTCTATGCGCGAATAGCTTACAGATTACAATAGGGCCGTTATTCCAGCACCATAAAACACAATACGGATGCATATTTTAAATGAACAGCGGCCAAATTACTTAACTATTGTATCTACACAGGTGCCCGTAACCGGCCCCCGCCTCCCCCGTCGCTTAAGCGAAGCGCGGTCGAGGCGGCGACCCCTGGAAGGTCAGGGTGAGGGCGTGGAAGAGATTCACTCCCTGTTTGTGGAGGGTCGCGACATAGGAACGGATGGTGCAAAAGGCGTCGAGGCCCTGCGCGGTGCGGAAGCCGCCGGAGACCTTCTGTTTGACCTTGGGCATGCGCACCGCCTGCTCGCGCAAGTTGTTGGTGAAGGGCACCCCGGGGTCGGCCGCGAAGCGCCGCACGTCGTCGGCGTAGGTGCGCAAGCCGTCGACGAGGTTGAGCGCCTTGCGCTGCTTGGTGCGCCCGCGTTTGCCCGAGGGCGGCGCGCGCGGATTGACCGCTTCCCCTTGGGCGAGAATCCGTTCGTAGGCTGCGCGATAGTGCGCGATGCGCTCGGGCTCCAGCGGCGCGCCCGCGGCCGCAACCTCCCGGCAGGCAGCAAGCAGCCGGTCGATCAAGCGCTTGGCCCAGGCTTGGCCGAGCTGCTCGAAGACGTAGATCAGCTCGCGCAGATGGTGGGCATTGCACAGGCCATGCGTGCAGGCGAGCTCGCGATACGGCTTCCAACCGTCGTGGATCAAGGTCCCCAGGAACGCACCGAGAATGCCGAAGGCGTCGAACGCTTGCTTGCCGCGGTTTGCATGCGCGCCGAGCCAGGTCAACAGCGGGGTGGCCAGGACGTGCATCCAACGCAGCTTGCCGCCCGTGCGCATGCCGGTTTCGTCGGCGTGGGCGACCGGGACCGTCTTGAGCGCCTCGCCCATCGCGGCGACGGTCGGGGCCAAGCGCACCCGCGCCTCTTCCTGGATCGCCAGTACCGTGGCATCGGGCATCGGCAGGCCGAACAGATCGCCGAGCAACGCGCCGGTGCGCGCGATCGGCAGCATGCGATGGCGGGGCAGATGCACGACCGCCGCCTTGCCGCGCGGTCCGTATTGCACCGGCGCCGCCGCCTCGGCAGGAAACGCGCCCCGATGGACCTGGCCGCAGGCGCAACGCGCTGCCAGCGCCCGATGCTCCGTCACTTCGCAATGCAGCGGCGGGAGGTCGAAGACTTGGCGGATCTCCACCGTCGCCGCCTCGCCCAACGGGCGACCGCACACGTCGCAATGGCTGGCGGGGGCATGGGTTTCGATCCGATCGGGATGCGCCACCTGTTTCAGGGTGTGCCCTGGGTGCCCCGCTTGGCCGCCCGTCGGCTTTTGGCCCGCTTGGCGCAACGACTTGGGCTTGGGTTTGTGCAACCCGTCGGAGGACGGCGGCTTGCTCGAGTTGCGGCTAGTCTGCGCCAGACGCCCTTGCAGCTCGCCTACCCGGGCCGTCAGGGCGGCGATTTGCGCCGACAGATCCGGGACCAACGCCCGCAGCGGCCACAACTCCCGGATCAGGGCGTCCCTGTCGGCAACGTTCAGTCGGTCGAGGTCGGGCAGGGTCTCCATGCTCGCGATTATCCGCCTCTGGCGCTTGTGTTCAAGCCCGGGGACCGAGAGCGTTCTGGCGTACCTGAGTAGTTACAATCGATCGATGATTGTCTTTTCGCCGAGCGCATCGTTATCGCATGCGTTGGTTGACGCGTAAAGGTCTCCGCCCAGGCTCATGTTTACGGCCGCAATTGGCTCACCGGATTCCTTTAGGCCCAGGATGTAGTCGAGACCCGCCATGATGTCCGAGCTCCTGGCGTACAAGCTGCTGCCACGCCTAAAGAATACTTGGACAGGAATCAGCCCCGCACTCGGAGCCACCCCCGGGCTGCCAACTGCAATGCCGGACACATGGGTTCCGTGATCACAGCCAGCGGCACCGCTGCACATGCTCACACTCGCCGCGCCAGGCCCGCAAACGGAGCCTGGAAAGGGTTGACCATGAGAGTCCGGACAGCTGTTGAGTCCCGCATCGGTCGGGCATAAGGAAATGTCGCCTACCCACGTCGGGCTTGAAAAGCACGCCTCTAGGTCCGTTCGCACCCGCCCAGCAAAATAGCCATGTGTCGACTGGACTCCTGTGTCCAAGACAGCGACAAGCTGACCGGCACCAGTAAAGCCGGCAAAATGGATACGATCCGCGCCGATCAAAGGGACGCTGGCCGCGAGGGACGAGGTGACAAGCAGGCCTTGATCATCAATCCGGCCACTCCTCGCTACGCCGCCACCGGCATTAGACAGGGCTGGCTGGGCGGGCGCGGTCGTCGGCGCGCCGGTCGCGGCGGCAGCGGCACCCGCTGGAGCACCTGCGCGAACAGCGATTCGTGAGCACGACCGAAGAAGCGCTCGGCGGCGGTGGTGTCGTCGGCACGGCGGATGTGGAAGTTGTGCACGGCGCTGAGCGCCGCGAGCTTGCGATCGCTCAGGCGATGGCGGCCGTGGTGATGGAGGGCCAATTGGCCGTTGCGGCCCTCCACCGCGGAACTGCTGCGCTGGAACCGGTCGGCGCATTCGCCGGCGACCTGTTCGAGGCGCGCGCGCTCGGCGCCTGATAGGGCCTGAAGCGGATGCGCGGGTTGGCGCAACGGTTCGAGGAGCTGGGTGCTCAGCGCCCGCAGCCGGTGGCGCGGCTCGGCGTGGGTGCGGCGCGCGGCGACGCGCGCCAGGTAGAGGGCCGGAATCGGCTGTTCGACCAAGGCGGCCTCCAGGCTGGGCGGCAACGCGAGGGCCTCGACCTGCATGTGCAGGGTCGTGAAGAAAAAGGCGATGGTGGCCAACAATTGGGTGGTCAGGCGTTGTGCTTTGGCCAGGCGTTCGCGAGCGCGCGTGGGCAGATCGGCGGCCTCGGCAAGGCGTTGCAGCCGCGTCCACACGTCCTCGAAACGCCGCGCGACCCGTTCGACCGGCTGTGCACGTCCATGCTCCAGGTCATACGGGCGATACAGGGTCCCGAGCGCGCGTACCAGCTCCCGGGCCTCGCTCTGGCGTGCCTGCGCCTGGGTGTGCTCGGTTTGGGCCTGCACCGGATCGCTCAGGGCGGCGTGGATGCGGGCGGCGAACGCGGGCGGGCGACCGCAGGGACGGGGCGAGCGGTCTTCGTACGCCTGCCCCGCCGCTCGCTCGCCCTCCCAGCGCGTCTGGGCGGCGGCCACGGTCGCGGCGGCCTGCCGGACCTGGCGGGCCAGGTGTAGGCCGGTGGCCTTCGACACTTCGTGCTGGCCATGGAAGAGGTCCGGCGAATGGTGGGCACCCAGGTCCGCCTCGACATGCCGGCGCAACGCCGTGGCCTCGTCGCTGGTGCCTTGGAGCACGTCGACGTTCAACCCGACCAGGGCCGCTTGGAGCGCCTGCGTCCAGGTCCCGGCCGTACGATCCGCCGCGTACCGCTCCAGGAGAAGAAAGCCCGACACCGGCTCCAGCGCCACCAAACAGATGCGGGGATGGAAGGTTTCGTCCTCGCACACCGTGATCTGCCGGTGTGACATGCCCGGCGCCAGCGCCGCGCGCTGCTCGCGCGCGACGGCGACCACCGCCTCTTCCAGGGCGGCATTGAGACCCTGGTGGGTGCCGTAGCTGGCGCCGACGAACGCCGACAGCCCGCTCAGCTCCAGGAATTCGCACACGATCCGCACCCCCGCACCGCCTTTCAGCGTGATGGCGAAGTGCGCTGCCAGCACCAGCCGATGCAGCCACTGCACGCCTTGCGGGCTCGCGACGAACGCCGCCAGGGCCGCGGGCGCCGCACCGACCGGCGCTGGCTTACACCAGTCCTGCAAGGTGCTGCGCGCCAGGCCCAGATCGGCGGCCACCTGCCGTTGCGGCTGTCCCGCCGCCAGACGGGCGGCGGCCACCTCACCCTGTTGCGCCCGCTCCAGGCGCGAGCGGCGCCTCACGACCAACCGGCCCCCGGCATCCGCGCGGCGCACAGTGGCGCCGGCCCCGTGGCTAGGCTAAAGTCAATCCCAGCAGGACCTTCGAACATCTTCCTTCACCCTCGGTTGGTTTGCACTGCCAAGGGTACGAAATTTCAAGGGTTCTGCCACTCTCCCGCAGCACTTTCACCAAGCCCGGCACTCGGCCTTGGCCGGATTGATGATCAAGGCCGACAAGCACATCTTTGGTAATAGAAGAAATCAGATCGCTGCGCTGAAGTTGGGACAGCGTAGCCGCATCTGCTTCTACCGCCAGGAACGGCACCGCGGAAAAGCGGTGAGTGACCCCTATGCTCTGGCAGGGCCTTGATCATAATTCCGCCAAAAACCGAGTGCCTGACTCGGCGATAAGGCGTAGGGAGGTTGGCAGGATCTTCGAACTTTCATACCCTTGGAAGTGCAAACTAACCTGGGGTAGTCAAAGATGTCCGAAGATCTTGCCGCAGCTGACTTTAGCCCAGATGCCAGGCGCTCGCCAGCCGACGGTGCCGGGCCGGGGTACGGGGGCGCGCAGTGAAGCACCGCTCGCGCCTGGAGCGGGCGGAACAACTCGCAGTCGCCGCCGTCCGGTTGGCGGACGGACAGCCGCTGGGGCAGGTGGCGGAGGGGCTTGGGGTGGCGCGCAGCACGCTGCGCGGATGGCGCGCGGCGGTGCCGTTGGAGGGAATGCCAGCGGAGGTCGCGGCCTGCCTGTCCACCCCGGCGGGTGCGCGGTGGCTACATTGCCTGGTGGTGGCCATGCACCTGACCGTCACGCTGCGGGCCGGCGCTGGGGTGCGCCTGGTGTGCGAGCTTTTGGAGCTGAGCGGCTTGTCGGCCATCGTCGGCGCCTCCTACGGCACCCAGTACGCGCTGACGCTCGCGGTGCAAGAAGCGGTGGCCAAGCAGGCGCAGCAACAGCGCGCCGAGCTGGCCGCGGAGATGCCGCCGCGGGAGGCGACAGTCTGCGAGGACGAAACCTTTCACCCCGAAATCTGCCTGGTCGCCATCGAGCCGGTGTCGAACTTTATTCTGTTGGAACAGTACGCCCCCGATCGCACGGCGGCGACCTGGACGCAGGCGCTGGACGCAGCGTTGGCGGGATTGCCGGTGCGCGTGATCCAAGGCACCAGCGACGAAGCCAAGGCGTTGCGGCACCACGCTGAAAAAGACCTCGGCGCCCAGCATGCCTCGGACCTCTTCCACGGCCAGCACGAGGTGTCGAAGGGCACTGCGCTGCACTTGGCCCGCCAGGTCCGACAGGCCGACGCCGCGCTCGCCGCCGCCCAAGCGCGCCTGGATGCCGAGCGGGCCGTCCAGCGGGCGTACGACGCGCAGTCGCCCCATCCGCGCGGCCGACCGCCGGCCTTCGCGGCGCGGATCGAAGCGGCCTTGATCGACTTGGTACAGGCCGACACCGCACGCAATCGAACGCTAGCGCAACAAACGGAGACCCGCGAGCAGATCCGCGAGCTCGGCACCCTGTATCACCCCTACGACCTCGCGTGCGGGCAGGTGCAACCCGTGGAACGGGTCGCCGCCCGCTTCGCCGAGGTGTGGGCGCGTCTGGCGCGCGTGGCCGACGCGGCGGACTTGCCGGCCCGCGCCCGCGAGCGCCTCGCCAAAGCGCAGCGCCTGACCGTGCAGTGGCTGGCCACTCTGGCGTTCGTCTTGGCGACCGTGCAGACCCGGGTCGCGGCCCTCGACCTGGCTCCCGACTTAGAGCACGCGGTCTTTACCCAGTTGATTCCAGCCCTGTACCTGGAGCGCGTCGCGGGGCGCAGCGCCCATGCCGACACCTAAAGTGGACCCCGAAAACCGGACAATAATTTAAGCTTGCGCCAAACCGAAAGGGGCAGAGAAGAATGGGCGAAGCGAAGCGCAAGACATACACGGCGGCGTTCAAGGCGAAGGTCGGGCTGGAAGCGATCCGCGGGGTCAAGACGGTCAACGAGATCGGACAAGAGTACGGGGTGCACCCGGTCCAGGTCGGGCAGTGGAAGCGCGAGATCCAAGACCAGGCGGAGACGCTCTTCGCGAAGAAGCGCGGGCCGAAAAAGGAGGACGGCCCGGGGGATGCGGACCGGCTCTACAGCGAGATCGGACGGCTGAAGGTCGAGCTGGATTGGCTCAAAAAAAAGTCCGGGCTGAGCCTGTGAGCGTGCGGCGGGAGTGGATCGAGCGCCCGGCGGCGGCGGGGCCGGCGCCCTTGGCGGTGAGCCGGCAGTGTGCGCTGGCGGGAGTGACGCGCTCCTGGGCGTATGCGCCGCGCAACGAGGGCATCTTGGACGAGCTGGACTTGACGCTCTTGCGGTTGATCGACACCGAGTACACCCGTCGGCCATTTTTCGGCAGCCGGCGCATGGTTCTACACCTGGCAGAACAGGGGCATACGGTCAATCGCAAGCGGGTGCAGCGGCTCATGCGGGTCCTGGGCTTGGCCGGGATGGCGCCGGGACCCAACACCAGCGAGCCGCACCCGGCGCACAAGATCTACCCGTACCTGCTGCGCGGGGTGGCGGTGGTGCGGCCCAACCAAGTGTGGAGCACCGACATCACCTACATCCGCCTGGAGCACGGCTTTGCCTACCTCGTGGCCATGCTCGACTGGTACTCCCGTCGGGTGCTCTCCTGGCGGCTGTCCAACACCCTGGAGGCGGGGTTCTGCGTGGACTGTCTGGAAGAGGCCCTGCGCGTCCATGGCCGGCCCGAGATCGTCAACACCGACCAGGGCTCGCAGTTCACCGGCGACGCCTTCACGGGAGTCCTGCTGGAGGCCGGGATCGCCATCAGCATGGACGGACGGGGGCGCGCCTTGGACAACATCTTCGTCGAGCGCCTGTGGCGCAGCGTCAAGTACGAGGACGTTTACCTCAAGGGCTACGCCAGCCTGCCCGAGCTGCTGCTCGGGCTGACCGAGTATTTCGCCTTCTACAACGGCGAGCGACCGCACCAGGGATTGGGCTACCGCACGCCCGAGGCGGTGTACGGCTCGGGGGAAGGCGGCGGGGCCAGGATCGCGGACCGCTTCGGCTCGGCGGCGGGTCCGTCCACGGCTCCGCTACGCTCCGCCGTGGACGGACCCGCCGCCGAGCCGGGGCAGCGCCAAGGCGCTGCAATCGATGTAACCAGTGCAGCTTAAATTAGGGGAAAAACTGTCCTGGACATGGGGTCCACTTTAACCCGACACCGACTGCGGGCGCTGAGCGCCCGGTTGCTCGAACCCTTACGCCAGCCGACGCACCCGCTCCAAAGCCTGGCGCCCGCAACCCTCCAACGGATCGAAACGGTCGCCGTCGGCTGCGCCGATCTGTTCCAGCGCAGCAGCTCGTGCGTGGAAGGCCGCAACGGCCACCTCTCGCTTTACCATCACGGCAGTCACCGTCTCAGCGACCGCAAGCTGGCGGCCCTGACCGCGCTACACAACTTTTATGTCCGTCGCCCGGACGGCACCACCGCCGCCGAACGCTTCTTCGGGTGTGCCCACCCGGCCCTGTTCGACCAAGTGCTGGCGCACGTCTCCCCACTACCGCCAGCCCGGCGGCGGCGACCGCGCCCGGTCAAGCGGCCCTATTTGATGGCGACGGCGGCGTGACGGGGGGCGGAATTATGATCAAGGCCCTCTGGCAGAATTCCTGCACCAAACTGTCTTCCATCCGACGCAGTCCGAGTCTGCGGACCGCTTTCACGCGTTGCCTACCCTGGGACTGTCCGATCAAAGACGTCAATGCAACGATCGGCCTTGATCATCGTTCCGGCCAGTGCCGGGGCGTCGCGCACTGGAGGCCGAGGCTTTAGCCGGACCAAGGCCGCGCAGATGCGAGGTCGACCGGCTAAAGCCTCGGCCTCCGGTGTTCCTGCGGCTGGAACGACGATCAAGGCCCAACGATCTCGGATTCCAGTCGGTCGTCGTCGAACCGCAGGATGAGCCCGATTCGACCTGCGTTCGCAGCATCCTGGACTAGCTGCTTCTGCGACCCCGTGGGGACAGTCCGGTTCAGCTCGGCAGAGGCGTAGATCACCGGCCCATTAACCGCCGATGCAGCAGCCGAGAGCAAGCGTTCTGAGCATAATAGTCACATGACGCAAAGGCGTATTGTGGTTTGCAACAACGGTGCCGCGCGCCACACCGCAGACAGAGGACCCCAGAGGCCAAGGGTATAAATATTCGAAGGCAATTGGCGATACTCGGCCAAAAGCCGCTTGCCCGGGCAAAAACCCAGACTTCAGTCTAGATTTGCTTCCCATCGAAAAGTGCTTTTTGGTGATCGGCGAAAAAGAGAAGCGATTCTTGCACCGTTCCCCGGAACGCGATAGTCCCATGAGACATCACGATGGCCGAGCTACAGAAGCGACTCAGAATATTTCCGTTATGGCTGGCCAAGGCCAGTATCTGCACTTTTCCCACAACGCTTGAAAGACGCTCGGTTGCCTTCGCTAAAAAGGCCGCGTCACCGGCACCTATCCACTCGTCTATCAGGAGTATGGAATCGTCCCACGCGGTGGCGATCGCGAATGCCAGGCGCGCTACCATTCCGCTTGAATAGATTCTCAGCGGCAGGTGCAGGTATTCCCCTAAACCTGAACACTCTGCGATATCGTCGATCTTATCCTTGATCTCCGCACGGGTGCGCCCTGCAAATAGACCGCGGACCAGCAGATTTTCAAGCCCGGATTGCTCCATATCAAACCCGAGATAGGCATTGAACATCGTAGAAATTCCACCGACAGAGACACGCTGTCCCGTATCTGGTCGGTAGATTCCTGCGAGTGTTCTGAGCAGCGTTGATTTACCTGCCCCATTGCTGCCGATGATGCCTAATCGATCTCCGGAGACCAGCTCGAGCGATATGTCTTTGAGTGCCTGTACTGCGAACTTGCCTGGTGCAATTTCGCGGATCTCGCTACCTATATCTGCGCGTTGGTTTCTATCCTCGATCAGCCGCGAGCCCACCGAGCTGCTTTGCACCGGATAGGAAAGCGAAACATTTTCCAAAGACAGCAGGGAGGATACCGAGCGGGTCATAGTCTAACCAGTACCTTGGTTTTAGTGCGAGACAATACCATCACAGCCGCAATCCAGAGCAAGAAGGCGATGGCTGCAACCACGATCCAGGACACGATTGAAACATGGTATCCAATCAGGTTTCCGCGAAACACTTCAAGGTAGTGAAATAAGGGATTTAAATAGATGGCCACGGCGCGCAGGCTCTGGCCAACGATCGAACTGCCTGCCGAAGCGTCCATCTCCCCCAGAATCATCTGGGGCATCCAGATGACAGGGGTTACAAAAAAGGCAAGGCGCATGACGGAAGGCAGCAGGCTCGGCAGCCAGGCTTGGAACACACTGGTTATGGAAATAATGATCGTTAGCGCCGACCCGGTCAATATATAGAAGACGAAAGCTATCACGAGCCCTATGACATGGGGTTTTGGCAAGATTCCGAAGCTCAATAGCACCATAAAATAACCAATTAGATTCAGGGCTAAAGCAACAGCATGCGTCAGCACAAAACGAAAAACATAAAGAGTGAATGGAGTGGGAACCTGTGTAATGATCCCACGATCACGAACAAGCACCGCACCCCCTTCGCTGAATATGGCGTTAACAAAATTCCAGGCCAGGAATCCAGCGGAAACGTATGGCACATAAAGCTTTTTCGTTTGCCCGAGTATTTCGGCATAAAGAAAGCCGATCCCGGCACATACGATAAAAAACGTAAGGGTGTGCCAGAGTATGCCCAGACGCGTCCTAATATTGGTCCGTTTTACATCGCGCCAGGCCAATAACATCCATAACTGATAGCGTCGCAGCCCATCCCTGACATCGATAAGACCATCGTTCATACTTACTGCTCCCGGACCGGGGCTGCTCGAAGGGTCGGCGCGGCCCAATAGCATTTCGGAAAATCGTTGTCAAGGGACTGAAAATTATCTACGGACCAGCGGACTGGGGTCACAGACAGTAAGGCGGCCCTGTGAGGTCTCGGACCCTAATTGATACCGGCGCGAGACGCCAAGTAGACTTACGCCTAGATCGGGGTCTCCGTAGCAACCAGATCCCAAGGACCCTGGTATAGAAGTCGATAGAGCGATCCAGG
This sequence comes from uncultured Gammaproteobacteria bacterium, assembly GCA_963780725.1. Taxonomy (GTDB): domain Bacteria; phylum Pseudomonadota; class Gammaproteobacteria; order Chromatiales; family Chromatiaceae; genus Thiodictyon. The sequence continues at coordinate 157,772 of CAWACV010000001.1, read as the reverse complement.
CCGCAGATTCGAAGCATGACATGCAAGATGCGCAGGAAGTCTCTCCGTAGCGGATGGGCTCAAGACAGATCCGCCCGCGGCGTCGCGCCCGGGGGCTCCTCTCCCTGCAAGCCTAGGACCGGGCTCGGGGACTTGACCCGCACCGCGACGCTGGCGAGCAGCAGTATCAGGTTGATGACGCCGACCACCACGAAGGGCGCCCGTGGGTCGACATGGTCGAAGAGCCGCCCGCCCACGACGGTGATCAGCAGGATACCGAAGGCCCCGGAGACGTTGAAGGCGCCGATGACAGAGCCGCGCTCGCGGGTCGGCGCCTCCTGGCCGATCAGCGATTGGGCGCCCAAGTAGACGCTGATCTGGCCGATACCGAGCATGACGAAGAACCAGATGGCGTTTCCGCCCAGGGGATCGTCCAACAGCAGCAGGGAGAAGTTTCCGATGGCGGCCAGCCCCATGCATAGTGCGAGGACCGTTACCCGGTCCAGACGGTCGATCAACGGTCCCATGACCGGCGCCCAGAGGAGTGCTGCGACCTGGGCGGTGACGAAGAAACCGATCCCCTGCTTGAGCGCCTCGGCGTTTCCCATGCCTGCCGCAATACTGGCGGTGGACCCCCACAGCACCAGGAAGTTGGCATTGACCGACTGATCGCCCCGCGCGATGAATGCTGCGCCATAGGCGAGCAGGATGCGCGGGTTGCGTGCATGGGAGAATCCGCTGACGAAGAGCTGCCGCACCCGGGGGCGATCGTCCTTGTGCACCGGCGTGCCGCCCTTGAGCCCCAGGGCCACCAGCAGGGCCACGGCGGCAGCCAGGACGGCGATCGCCAGATGGGCGACCAGCCCGGCCTGCTCGCCGCTCCACCCCGCCCGGGTCAGGGCTGAGGGCAGTGCCCCGAAGCTGGGATTGACGACCGCGATGCCGAGCCCGCCCAAGAATCCGACGATCGCCACCAGCTTGCCCCTGGAGCGCTCCTGGGGGTAGTCCGCCAGCACCGTGGACAGGGCCCCGGCGACCGTGACCACGCCCATGGCATAGACGATGCGATCCCAATAGAGATCGCCGACCGAGTCCGCCATGGGGTAGAGCGCATAGGTCAGACCCAGGAGCAGGAGTCCGACCGCGTAGACGGACCGCCGACCGACCCGATCGACCAGGATGCCGGCGGGGATGAACAGCGCCAGCGTGATCAGCTCGGTCCAGAAGGCGAGATCGCCGCTGATGGTCCCCTGCTGCGCGATGGGCACCTTCAGGTACTCGCTCAGGACATAGGGCTGGCTGACCGCGATGAAGGTCATGAGCGCGATCGAGAAGAACGAGGCCCCGAGAAAGCTCCAGCCGTGATGCGGCCGAACGCCGGGCGCAAGCCAAATTGGGATCCAGAACGGGCGGATGCGGGCTTCGGGGTACGCTGTGGTCATGGGCGATGCTCAGGGCGGAGAGACCGGGCCGCGCAGTTTAACCGCAAGGGCGGGCGAGGTGCCTGTTGCGAGCCACGGTCAAGCTCCGGCCACTGGTCGAGCCCCCCGACGGTGCAGGACCGCGGGCCAGACGCTTAAGCCGCAGGAGACTCCATGACCGCTCCATTGTTCACCGTAAGCATCCCAGACGACGTCGGCTTCACGGACCAGCTCATGCAGCTCGCCCTGCTCTATCGGGTCGGAGCCGCCGCCGGCATGAACTTTCGCCTGCTTCCGCTGGCGAGCCGGCGCAGCCCGCCAGGATTCTGGGAGCGTTTCGACCCGGGCCGGGTGTTTACACGGGCAACCGGCGAGGAACGGGGCCTACCCCGCCATCGCATCGATCTGTCCGCCGAGCGGCTTCTGCGCGAGGGCGTCACCGGGGGCGCGGACCTCGTGGCCCTGGTGAAGGCCCAGTTGCCCGGGCCCGAAACAGTCGCGGTCCTGAAACTGGAAGGCGAGTCACGCCCAATCCTCGCGCGTGCGATCGCGGCCGATCCGGGAGACTGAAGCCGAGCAGGTGGGCTATGTACGTTCCACCGGATTGACCGAGGAGCATGCAACCCTGATCGGCCTGTCCCCCCATGGTAATCCCGTGGCCCCGGTGTTGGCCTATCTCAGCCACGGCACCGGACCCGATCACCCCTGGGCGCAAGGCCTGGAGCTCGCCCGGCGCCACGGCGCGGGGAGCCACTGCATCCCTGAAATCGAGCGGCTTGCGGCACGGCTGGAGGACGCGGGTGCCGACAGCGAGGCGCACGCACTCTATGACTGGCTCTCGGTCCTCACTGACGGCCAACCGACCGCCCTCGCCGGCATGGGCCGCTGCGCGGCCTCGGACGCCGAGCGGGACGCCGCCGCCCAAATGGCCGCGCAGGCCGCAGAGCGGGTGCGGCGGCAGACCCTTCAGGGGGTCGACTCGCTGCTCTCGCTGGGCAGGCTGAAGCGGGCATCGGACGCCTTGGCGGAAATCCGGACCCGCTTGGGGAATGGCAACGACATCGCTCGCCGGGAGCGCCGGCTCGACACCCTAAGGCGCATCGCCGAGCGCGGGTAGCGGCCAGAGCCGGGCATCGGCCCCCGGGGTACAGCACCGCAGGGAGCGATCCCGGTCAGGGGGTCTCAGGCAGGCTTGGTGGCCTCCATGTTAAGGCTGATGGAAAATCGCCGGTCATTCCAGCCGATAGTCCCGGACGCCCAGTCGTCGAAGTCGTGATGCTCGCAGTGGTCCGGATCCCAGTAGCGGATGTCGCCGAAGCCCGCCAACGTGAGCTTGGCGCGCAGATAGGCGTCGTTAGACATAGGCGCTGACCCGCTCGCGCAGGAAACCAGGGAAAGACTACGGTTTCCTGACTATAGCGTCAGATTAAGCTGATTCACATCCGTTGGCTCTTTCTTCGGTCGCCCGGACTTGCCGGGCCAGGTGCGCCGCCCGGCCATCGCGGCGATCTGACGCTGGAAGCGATGACTGCCCAAGACGAACCCTCCGCGGGTCGCGCCGCGGAGCGACGTTAACGCGTCCTCCGGGATCTCGTCGGAAATAGGTAGTTGGTATTTCGATCAGGTTTTGATCCGGGTCTCGGAAGTACACCAAGACGATCGGACCCGTTGCTCCGGTTCGCTCGATGGGGCCGGCGAGGATTGGCACGCCGACCGAGATCAAGTGACTGACGACATCGTTGATCGGAGGGAAACCAGGGACAGACCCTGAGGTATACCCGTTAGTGGCGAGTTGCTAGTTGCGAGTGGCTAGGTTTCTTATCTGAAACAGGCAGATAGTCTCCATGAAACCGAAAATCTCGAATCTCTCGGGTATACATGCAGAAGCTCCAAGAGCCCCAAGCGGGCCTTGATCATCATTTCGGCAGCCCCGCGGATGACATGCGTCGCGGCCGGGGGCCGCTCCTACCGGCGTAGGAGCGCCCCCCGGCCGCGACGGGTCCGCGACGACCTGCTGCCGGAGTTACGATCAAGGCCCCCCAAGCGACTGGCAGCGCTTTAGAACCCGCGGGCTCTCGCGAACCTGCTGATTTCTCGTTCGAGCTCGTGGGGACACCTCAGCCCCCGACCGGGATCGGGGGGACGCAACAGATGCAGCGATCAGTCCCTTTTTAGATCGGTCCAGTCGATCACGAAAAGGACCGCTTAAGGCTTCTGTTTCCGTGAGGATTTTAAAGGGGATACCTCGGGCTCTGCCCACTTTTCCGCTGCCGTTCGCTTTTTCCTAAGCGCATACCAGCAATACCAAGACCCAGCAGAGCAAGAGTCGCGGGCTCCGGCACTGTCGGCACTGTCGGGCGATTACCAAAATTGATTCCATCGATGGACTGGCCCACCGCGACCGACAGCGTGCGACCGCCGGTCGCGTCAAATGTTTGCTCCCATCCTGTTTTGAGTAGCTCACGTACGAAGTACGAACCCGGCGAAACGCCCGTGAATCTATAAGAACCATCGGCGTCCGTCGTCTGCGTATCGATTACGGACCCTTGCGTATCGAGAAGCTCGATAACCCAGTTGTCCAGCAAGGCTTCGCCTAGGTCGATCTGTCCGTCGCCGTTCAGGTCTTCCCACTTGATACCGGCTATTTCGCCAAGAGCGAAAGTGAAACCTTGCACCACCACGACTTGGTTTCCTCCGCCAAACGTGGAAAACAGAAAGTCCCCGGTGAGCGGATCGATAACCGCGCCCTCAGCCCCTGTTAGCTCGGTAATGAAAGCGCGTCTTGTAGATACGAGGGGATTACCAGCCGCGTCTAGGTCATAGGCTGACACCGTGCCGGAAGAATAATCCGAGACAAGCAGGCTGTTAACGAGGAAGCCCGGATTGGAGTCATCGATGAAAACGAAGCCTTCTGGCCCGCCGGGCAAGGATTGAACGCCGGGCGCGGATGGGTCGAGATCTATTTGTATTGCGGAGTCGAGGTTAAAGGTTCCTGACCCGTCCGCGGTATACAGGACGTCGTACCAATTTCCGGATGCCCAACTCACGATCTTCATCCCACCGGCTCCGTCGAAACCGTTCGGTACGAAGCCAATTGCGCTGATCGACGAGCCGCCTATACCCAGACCGCCCAGATTATCGACCCGATCTTCGTCTGTTGCGCCAGGTTTGGTTTGCCCGAGATTGTTCACTGGCCATTGCGCGGTGAACAGCACGTTCCCTGGTCCGTAGGTGACGCCGCCATCGTTATATTCGCCGACAGATCCGAATGGGGTCGCCGATCCGCTGAATCCTGTAATGTGGTTGTCTGCGCCACGGACAACAGGTACCTCATAAAACAAGCCGGATGCGGTATTGGCGTTGCCCCCGATTAGGATCGTGTTAGGGTCTCCCAGCTTAAACGTCAGACCACCGTACAACGGGGGCAAGTTGGGGACAGACCCGAGACTGGATACCGTGTAATCGGCAGCGAAGTCAGGTCCGATAGTCAGTGCGTTTGCGTTTCCGGCCACCAACATTACGGCAGCAGCCAGCGCAGGCTGAATCGCTTTACTTTTAATCATACGTTTGTCTCCCAAGCCTAATATTTTTCTCAGACGGAGATCTATGCTCGGGGTACTAGACGGATATTACGTCTGTGTAGCTATACCCGAGATATTCGAGATTTTCAGTTTCATGGAAACTATCCCGATCCCGTCATTCACGATCAGCGAGCCGCAGCCCATGCGGTCGCTCGGGACTGTTTCCACAAATAGTTCCGCAAATAGCGCGCCAACTTTTCGCAACTCACATCGAATCGCGGATAAAACTAGTAAATTCAGAGTTTTCGGCGGCATCTACGCGGGAATCCCTGACACTTTCCCGGTACTCCGAATGCCCAAGTGTAAAAAAATCTGACGCCCGCGGGGAAATCAGGGTCGCCATAATGTTACGCCCTGGCGGACTGTTGAAAGATTACGTGCGGTCGCGACAGGGGTAAGGGCGCGAATCGTTAATCGTCGTCATCCTTTCGCTGCCTCTTGAGCGCACGCCGCATATCGATGGCAATCCGCTCGAAATCCTGCCGCATCAGTGGCAAGCTGCTAGGCCTTGATCGTAACACCGGGCCGCAGACCCTCGTGGCGACCCGTCGCGGCCTGGGGGCCGCTCCTACACCCGTAGGAGCGGCCCCCAGGCCGCGACGGATGGTGTCCAAGGGCGGCCGGAATCACGATCAAGGCCAGCTGCTGGTTTCGAGTAGCCAGGTTTCTTATCCTTTCGAGACGATCAGGCCCGCCCGGTGCCGATGCGGCCAGGCGGGCGGGACTCGATATCGGCCTTAGAGCGCCCAGCGCAGGATGGCCGCAACCGGCTTGCCGGGCTCCGGCATGTCTTCCGCACGCACGGCCAGCACCTGCCCGCCGGAGCCGAGCACGCGCCGGGCGACCTCGTCGGCGACGCCGTAGCTGTCTGTTCCCGCGGACTCGGCGAAGACGACGCGGCCGTCAGTCTCGTCGACGGTGCCGTGGACCGACTGGTCCATGTCGACGAGCAAACTCGCCACGCCACCGAAGGTCGCTGCCCGCGCGGCCCGCACCAGGTCGGCGGTCGCCCGGTCCTCTTTGAGGCGGGCACGATACAGGGCCTGCCAGTCGGCGATCTGTTCCCGGTAGAGCGCATCGAAGACCTCGCGGGCGGCGCTCGCCAGCTCGGCATCGCTGAGACGCTCCGGGTTTCCCTCGATACCTTGGGCTGCCAGGTAGGGATAGGTGTTGACCGACCGGTAGATGGCGTCTAGCCCCTCCACCGAGGCCAGCACCAACGGGAGGCTGCCGCCGGCCAGCAGCCCGCGCAGGGCGGCATCCACCTGGCGGGCATACTGGCGCAGCCGCACCTTCTTGCCCTCGTCTCCGCCGATGCGACCGCTGTAGGAGCGGGTGGCGATGCTGGCCTTACCCACCGAAGTAGCAGCGTCGGTCGGCATCCCGGGAACGGATACCGCGGCGGCCGGCAGATCCTTGGACACCTCGACCAACCGCACGCTGCCGTCCGCCAGGGCGAGCACGTAGCCGGCATTGCAGAAGCTCGTCGAGCGAAGCAGTGGCTTCAGGTGGAAGCGGTCGGATACCTCGACCATCGGCTCAAGGGCATTCGGCACCCGGTAAGTGCGCAAGTTGTCCGGAGTGGCGTAGACGACCAGGCCGTGCGCCTGGTAGCGCCAGAAGTCGTCGTCGTCGATGAGGTCGTCCAGCTCCTCGGCGAGCGGGCCGACCCGGCGCTTGTCCGCGCCCGCGGCCTCCAGCTGGCCGATCGCCTCTTTGGCGAGACTCTTCAAATGGAGTCGGTCCGCGTCGGTCTCCAGGGTCACCGGCGTGGTGGGCAGAAACAGGGAGACTGCGATGTCCCCGCGCCAGGCGGCGAGATCGGCATAGTCGTCTGCGGTTGGGATGTCGAGATAGAGCATGGTGCCTCCGAGTGTGTTTAGACGGCGTGAATGCAATGGCTGTTCGCCCTGGTCGGCGGGCCATCGCCGAGTCCCCTGCAACCTCCGGGGGCAGGATCGCCGGCGACGCCGTCGCAAACGGCCACCTGAATTGGCGTGCCGCGGAAGCATGCTTCTATTCCTCACGCAACGTCAATTCGCGTTCCTCGGCGAGCCAGCATCCGCCGTTCCACCGGTTCGAACGCTCGCGGCAGCCGACCTCTTGGACACCCGCACCCGGTCCCCCAGGTGCGGGTCTTGTCCAGCGGGCGTCAGGCCCCTACCCCGCCATCGCCGCCTTCATCTCCGCCGCGTATTGGTCGGCATTCAACCCGACCAACAGATGCAGGACATTATCCGGCAACCGCAGGATGCCCTGGACCCCTGCGGCCTTGAGCGCAACTTCGTCCAGCCGGGTGCCGTCGGCGACCGTGACCCGCAGACGGGTCTCCGCAGCCGCCTCGGCCTGTTGGACATTGCCGGCGCCGCCCAGGCTCGCCAGGATGGCGCGGGCCTTGGTCGGGGCATCAAAGTCGCGGGCGCGGGGCTTGAGCGAGTCTGCCTTGTACTGGACCTTGGGCGCGGCGGCACCTTCCGGAAGCTCTGCGTCCGCACCCGCGGTCGACAGATATTCCTCCATATCGGTCTTTAGGTTATCGGACTTGGGCCCGAAGATGGCCTGAAGGCTCTTGCCCACGGTCACCACACCCGCGGCGCCCAGGGCCTTGAGCTTTTCCGGGTTGGCCTTGCCCATGTCCGCCACCTCCACGCGCAGCCGGGTGATGCAGGCATCCAGGCCCAAAATATTGCTCTTGCCGCCGAAGGCCAGGACCAGCTCCTTCGCAAAGTCGTCCGCCACCGCCGCCTTGGCGTCCGCCAGGTCGATGGCGGCCTCGGCCTCGCGCCCCGGCGTCTTGAGGTCCAGCCACAGGATCAGGGTGCGGAAGACGACGAAATAGACGACCGCGAAGATCGGCCCCAGAATCAGGATGATCCAGGGCTTGACGTTGTTGACGTAATAAAGCGCGTAGTCGATGAATCCGTGGCTGAAGCTGTAGCCCAACCGGGCATCGAGCAGGTAGGTCACGAGATAGGCGATACCGACCAGCACGGCATGGACTGCATAGAGGACCGGGGCGACGAACAGGAAGGCGAACTCCAGTGGCTCGGTGATTCCGGTGAGGAAAGATGTCAGCGCGGCGGAGCCCATGATGCCTGCCACCCGAGCCTTGTTCTCCGGCTTGGCGGTGGACCAGATGGCGAGCGCCGCGGCGGGCAGACCGAACATCTTGAAGACGAATCCGCCGCCCAGTATGGCCGCCTCGAAGTCCCCCGCGAAATAGCGGCTGATGACGCCATGTACGGCTTCTCCGGTCTTGGGGTCGATATAGGTGCCGACCTCGAAGAAGAATGGGACGTTCCAGATGTGGTGAAGACCGAAGGGGAGCAGCATGCGCTCCACCACCCCATAGATGGTGACCGCCGCGGCCGGGTTACCGTAGGCGGCCCAGTCTCCGAAGTCTCGGATACCGCTGCCGATGGGCGGCCAGACGATGGCGAGGATGGCTGCAAGACCGATGGCGGCAAAAGAGACCACGATAGGCACGAATCGCTTGCCGGCGAAGAACCCCAGATAGGCCGGGAGCGAGATCCGATAGTATTTATTGAACAGGAAGGCCGCGAGCAGACCGATCAGGATACCGCCGAAGACGCCGGTGTCGATCGACTCGATCCCGAAGATCTTTTTGATCTCGGCGCGGCTCTTGGCGGCCGGGAAGGTCACCATCTCGCCGTTGCCCGCGTCGTAGAGCGCAATCGCCCCTTCGTCGCCCTGCCCCGCCTCCAGGACGAAGGGCACCTTGACGTCTTCACAGGTCACGACGCTGTCTTTGAGCTCGTCCGCCCGCAGCTTCTCCAGGGTCCGCCCCGCGCTGTCCAGACAGAGGAAGCGCCCGCGCTCGCCGTCGTATTCCACATGGACTGCCTTACCGGCATCGCCCGTGAGCTTGAGCGGCTCGGCCGGGGCCATCCAGGAGATGAACATGAGCCCGATGACGCCGAGCGCAGCGATCAGGACGAAATAGCCGACGGTGGCGGCCATGGCCGCCACCCCGTCGTTCTTGGTAAAGCCCAGGACCACGCCGATGGCGAAGATCAAGGGCAGGATGGTGAAGATGGCCCCGCCCGAGGCCTGCATGATCTCGCCGATCTGGATCAGCCAGCCGGGCAGCGTCTCGGCCCCCGCGATGGAGGCGCCGACTCCCAACAGGATGCCAGCCACCGGCAGCACGGACACCGGCAGCATGAGCGCCTTGCCGATCTTTTGCAGACCGCCGAAGGTGCTGTCCCAAACAGTCGATAAACTCATGACTCAGTCTCCGGATCGGATCAGTAGTCGAGCGCAACCAGGGCGCGCACCGCGGCGGCCGTGTCCAGCTCCAGCGCCTGGGCGGCCAGTGCCTGGCAATCGGCGAGCGAGCGGGCGCGCACCTCGGCCTTGATGGCCGGGATGGCGGGCACGCTGACCGAGAGCTCCGCGACGCCCAATCCCACCAGGATGGGCACCGCCTGGGGGTCGCTCGCCATCCCGCCGCACACACCCACCCATTTTCCCTCTGCCCTGGCACCCTCTACCGTCTGGGCGATGAGCTTGAGCACCGCCGGGTTCATGGCATCCGCCTTGGAGGCCAGCTTGGGATGACCGCGGTCCATGGCGAGCGTGTATTGGGTGAGATCGTTGGTGCCGATCGAGAAGAACGAGACCTCGCGGGCGAACTGACGCGACAGCACAGCGGCGGACGGCACCTCCACCATGATCCCCAGCTCCACCGGGTCCGCATCCGGAACGTGCAGCCGCTCCTCCTCGACCAGGCCCTTCACCGCGCGGATCTCGTCGACCGTGGCGATCATCGGGAACATGAGTCGCAGTCGGTTGCCTTTGCTCGCGCGCAGCACCGCGCGCACCTGGGTGCGCAGGATCTCCGGCCGGTCGAGCCCGATACGCACCCCGCGGATGCCCAGCATGGGGTTCTCCTCTCTGGGCATGGGCAGGTAGGCCAATGGCTTGTCCCCACCCACATCCAAAGACCGGATAATCAGCGGGAGACCGTGGAGCGCCCGGGCGATATCGGAATAGATCTCCGTCTGCTCGGCCTCCGTGGGGGCCGTGGCCCGGTCCATATAGAGGAACTCGGAGCGCAATAGCCCGACCCCCTCGGCTCCCAGAGTCATGGCCTTTTGCGCGTCGGCGAGTCCGCCGATGTTGGCGACCACCTCAATCCGGTGCCCGTCCGTGGTGATCGCGGGCTCCTGTGCCGCCGCCAGGTCCCCGGCCTTTTTCTTCGCCATGCGCTCCCGGGCGGACTGGATGCGCGCGACCTCGGCCGGCTCCGGGTTGGTCCAGAGCTCCCCCTTGCCGCCGTCCAGGATGGCGTCCGAGCCGTTCTGCAGATCCAGTGCACGCGGCTCGATGCCGGCCACCGCGGGGATGTCGAGCGAACGGGCCAGGATGGCCACATGGGAGGTGGCCCCGCCGCTTACGGTCGCGAAGCCTAAGACCTCCTTGGGGTCGAGTTTAGCGGTATCGGAGGGGGTGAGCTCCTCGGCGATCAGGATCGAGCCGATCGGCGGCCTGGGCTCCTCCACCGGCTGGCCGGTCAGGATTCCGAGCACCCGACGGCCCACGTCTCGCAGGTCCGCGGCGCGCCCGGCCATCAGCGCGTTCTTGAGCTTGCCAAGACGCTCCGCGTGGGTCCCGTAGGCACGCTGCCAGGCATAAGCTGCGCCCTTGCCCTTGGCAATGGCGCTCTCGGCGATATCGAGCAGGTCCGGGTCGTCCAGCAGCTCCTGATGGGCGGCGAAGATGGCCGCCTTCTTGGCGTCCGCCCGGGCGTGCAGCTCGGACTGGAGCTGCTCCAGCTCGTTCTTCGCCCGGTCCAGTGCATCTTCCAGCTTGCGCCGCTCCTTGCGCGGGTCGTCGTCCCCGGTCTCCGGGACCCGAATCTCCTCCCGGCGCATCTGGTAGACCTTACCGACCGCGAGTCCTGGGGAGGCCGCCACGCCAAGCAGCAGGTTGGGGTTATCGGAGCGGGGCCGAGGTGCAGGCGCATTGGCCGGGTCCGGCTCGGTGGTGGCTGGTGCCGGGGCCGGCCGGCTGCCCTCGTCGCCTAAGCCCGCGGCCAGCTCCGGGGCGATGGCGTCGATGGCCGCCTGGGCGTCCGGGCCCTGTGCGACGATCACCACCTTGTCCCCCTGGCCGATCTCGATCCCCATGATGGAGACTACGCTCTTGGCGTTGGCCTGGTCGTCGCCCCGTTGCAGGGTCACCCGAGACTTGAACTTTTTGGCCAGGTTGGCAAGGACCGCCGCCGGGCGAGCATGGAGCCCGGTCAGGTTAGGGACCAGGATCGCCTCAGACACCGCACGGTGGCCGGCCGTCTCCGACTCGGCCGCGCCCCCCTGCGCCAAATCCAGGGTCAGGATCGTATCGAGGCCGGCCCGCACCATGCCGCTCGCTGGCCGATAGGCTGCCACCCGCTCCCCGTTGGTCACCACGATCTGAGTCAGCAGGCTCTTCGCATGGGTGGCGATGTAATCCGAGTCGAGCTCGATCAGCGCATCTCCGGCCGCCACCGTCTGACCCTCGGAGACCCGTGGCCTGAACCCCTTGCCCTTCAGGTTCACCGTATCCAATCCGATGTGCATCATCAGCTCGATGCCTTGAGGTGTGGTGAGCGTCACCGCATGTCCGGCGCGATGCAGCTGGGTCACGATGCCCGGACAGGGGGCGATCAGGACTTGGCTCAAGGGGTCCAGCGACACCCCGTCGCCCACCATCTTCTGGGCGAAGACCGGGTCCGGAACCTGTTCCAGGGGCAGGACGACGCCGTCCAGGGGCGCCTTCAGCTCGATGGTTTGCACCGCATTCTCCTCTGTGGCTTGGGCTCAGTGGTGGATCGGCCCAGCGCCCCGGGCCGGTACCCGGGTGTCGGCTAAGGATCTCGGGGCAAGCGGGGGCCGACGGTGGCTGGATCCGGGGGCTCCATCGACCGGATCACTCCCGTTCAGTGCACTAGTGTGGCACAGGCTGTTATAGCCGCCAGTGGCGGGTGGCAAGTAGCCAGTGGCGAGTGGCGAGGTTTCGTGCCCGATACAGGCGCAGACTCGCGGGGGAAGCTAAAAAACGAAGTTATTGTGTGTGCCGGGCGCCTGACGGCGACCCCGGGTTTGCGAACGGTTCGTTGTTGTCGGTCGGTCTGTGCATCGTCGGCGGCGTGCGGGTCTGTGCGTCCCTCGGCGGCCTGGTTTTCTATTGTCGATGCATTGGCTGCGTGCGTCCTTCGGCGGCGTAATCCCCCGGCGATCTTGTCGTCGGTCTTAGGTCTTGCTGTGCGTCTCGCGGGGGGCCGTCTTGTTTCGTCGCTTAAAGAAAAGCATCACGCGTGCCAAGCATTATTATCATTATAAGACAAAGATTTATAGTAGATGCAACCGGAAAGTGACGTTCTGCGCCGTCAACTCGCGACGCGCTGCGCCCATGCGGGAGGGAGGCGAACGATGCGGTTCGCTACGCTCACCGCATCCTAATGCCGTCGCCTAGCGTATTACTCTCAGATTTTCAGTAGGATGGGTAGAGCGCAGCGAAACCCATCCTCTCTCTCGCCGCGGCGGGAAGCCGAACGCCGGATTCGCCACCAGTGTCCGTGCCTCACCGCATCCTGCGGCCTCGAGTCTCACGGGGCCGCAGGCCAGTGCGGCGGTGCGGGCGATGGCAATGGGGAGACTCCAGCCTCGGAAAATCGGCTGGACGCTGGAAGTTGGAAGTTGGAAGTTGGAAGTTGGAAGTTGGAAGTTGGAAGTTGGAAGTTGGAAGTTGGAACCTGACCTGCGGCCCCGTACCCAAAAACGAGACGGGCCATCGCCGGGTGCCGAGGCCCCTGGATGGCCCGCCTAGGACTGGCGCGAGCGCTCTGAAGGCGCGCGCCGGCTCGTCCTTGTTACTCTGCCTTCCCGGGCAGATCCCGGCGTGTCCGATTGCCGGTCTCTGTGCGTCCTCGGCGCCTGAAGGCTCCCCTGCTCTGCTAACAATTCGTGTTATAGATCGATCTGTACGTCTTCGGCGCCGTTCGGGTCTGTGCGTCCCTCGACGGCCTGATTTTCTGTTGTCGATTCCCTAGCTGCGTGCGACCTTCGGCGGCGGAACCCCGGCTGTCTTGTGTTGAGTCTTCGGTCTTGCTGTGCGTCTCGCGGGGGCCGTCTTGTTTCGTCGACTGAAGAAAGGCATCGCGCGTGCCAATAAAAACCGCCTTAAAAGACAGTCGCTTGACAATTCAATTAACGGAAGCTGACGCTCCGCGCCGTCAACTGGTGACGCGATGCGTCCCTGCGGAAGGGGAGGATTGCGGGTATGGAGCGGGCCGGCGGGGCGGACGGTGGAGGAGCGCGCGGCGGCCGGACTCGAGGTCCGGCCGCACAGGGTGGACTCAGCTGGCCTGGACCGAGGCCAGGGCGGTCATGTTGAGCAGCCCGCGCACGGAGGTGCTGGGGCTCACGATGTGGGCAGGGCGATCCGCACCGAGCAGCATGGGACCCACATTGACGCCCCCGTTGGCCCCGCCCATACCGCGCAGCAGGTTGAGCGCGATGTTGGCAGCGTCCTGGTTGGGCATCAGGAGCAGGTTGGCGCGTCCGGTGAGTCGGGCACCGGGGAAGCGCTCCTCGCGCATAACCGCGTCCAAGGCCAGGTTGGCGTGCATCTCGCCTTCCACCTCCAGATCCGGGGCGGTCTCCTGGATCAGGCGCAGTGCCTCGCGCATCTTGCGGGCCGAGGGGGTGTCGTGGCTGCCGAAGTTCGAATGGGAGACCAGGGCCACCTTGGGCTTGAGACCGAAGCGGGCGATCTGGGCCGCGCACAGTTGGGCGATCTCTGCCAGATCCTCGGCGCTCGGGTCCTCCTGCACATAGGTGTCGGCGATGAAGAGCGGACCCTGGGGCAGGATCATCGCATTCATGGCGGTAAGCCGGCGCACCCCGGGGGCACGGCCGATGATGGTCTGCACATGCTCCAGGTGCCGCAGATAGCGACCCACGGTGCCGCAGATCATGGCGTCGGCGTCCCCCGAGCGCACCAAAGCGGCGGCGATCACGGTGGGTGCATTGCGCACATACTCGCGGACCTCGGTGAGCGTGTAGCCGCGCCGCTTGACGCGCTCGTAGACGGCCTCGCAATGGACATCGAAGCGCGCGTTCTCCCGCGGGACGATCAGATCGAAGTCCAGCCCCGGACGGATCGACAATCCCAGATCCTTTAACCCATGAAGGATCTGCTCTGGCCGGCCGATCAGCATAGGGCGGGCAATCCCCTCGCTCACCGCCTGCTGGGCGACCTGCAAGACCTTCTCCTGCTCCCCTTCCGCGAACACTACCCGACGCGGGGCCTCGCGCGCATGGTCGAAGACCGACTTCATGGCCATCCCGCTGCGGTAGGCCCGTTGCTTGAGGGTCTCCCGATAGGCATCCAGGTCCGCGATGGGCCGCGCGGCGACCCCCGACTCCATGGCCGCCAGCGCCACGGCAGGGGCCAGACGCGACATGAGCCGCGGGTCGAACGGCCTGGGGATCAGATACTCCGGACCGAAGCTCAGCGCATGCCCGCCGTAGGCTGCGCGCACGATGTCGGAGGGCTCCGCCATGGCCAGGTCGGCGATCGCATGGACACAGGCAACCTTCATGGCCTCGTTGATCTCGGTCGCCCCGCAGTCGAGCGCGCCCCGGAAGATAAACGGAAAGCACAGTACATTGTTGACTTGATTCGGGAAATCCGAACGTCCGGTGGCGATGATCGCATCCGGTCTGGCGGCCCTGGCCAGGTTCGGCATGATCTCCGGGTCTGGGTTGGCGAGCGCCATGACGATCGGCCGCTCGGCCATGCGCAGCAGCCACTCGGGCTTGAGCACACCGGCCGCGGACAGACCCAGGAAAACATCGGCCCCGGCGATCGCCTCCTCCAGTGTGCGCAGCTCCGTGTCCACCGCGTAGCGGCCCTTGTAGGGGTCCATCTCATGGGTGCGCCCGCGGTAAACCACCCCTGCGATGTCGGTGACGACGACGTTGGCCGGATTCAGACCCAGGCTGACCAGCAGGTCCAGGCAGGCGAGCGCGGCGGCCCCGGCCCCGGCGGTCACCAGGCGCACCGCCCCGATCTCCTTGCCCACCACCCGCAGCCCATTGATGATGGCCGCGGAGACCACGATGGCGGTGCCATGCTGGTCGTCGTGGAAGACCGGGATACCCATGCGCGCCTTGAGCGCCCGCTCGACGATAAAACACTCCGGCGCCTTGATGTCCTCCAGGTTGATGCCGCCGAAGGTCGGCTCCAGCCGGGCGATGGTCTCGATCAGTTTCTCGGGGTCGCGCTCGTCGATCTCGATGTCGAACACATCGATGTCGGCAAACTTCTTAAACAGCACCGCCTTGCCTTCCATGACCGGCTTGCTCGCCAGGCTGCCGATGGCGCCCAGGCCAAGCACCGCGGTGCCGTTGGTGATCACCCCCACGAGGTTGGAGCGCGCGGTATAGAGTGCAGCGGCGTTGGTATCCCGGACGATCTCCTCGCAGGCAGCGGCGACCCCGGGCGAGTAGGCGAGCGCCAGGTCGCGCTGGTTGGCGAGCGGCTTGGTGGCCTTAACCTTGAGTTTGCCGGGGCGCGGATCCCGGTGATAGTCGAGCGCGTTCTGTCTGATGTCGTCGGCCATGGATCTCTCTTGGGCGGTTCGGCTGAGACCCCTATTGTGCAGTGCACGTCTCGAACACGGCAACCTGCGGTCTGGGCCTGGAGCGAGTCGCTCCGATCCCCGAATCCAAGCGCCGTGTCCTGGCGCGGCAGGGGATTGTTCTAGAAGAAAATGGCATCCCCCGCTCAGAGCCGGCGTAGCTGAGCGTCCACCATGGCTGGCGGCGGCGCCTGCAGCGGATCCTTATGCGCCGCTGGCGGCACATCCTGCCTCGGTGCCCAACGCGACCTTTGAGCGGCCGGGTCGAGGATATACCACAGGGAAGAAACCACGAAAAAGACCAGCCAAAGGACGAGTTTCGGTCTCAATTACTGTACTCCCGATGCCTTCTCTGGGGCACTCTGACGGTGCCCTGCAAATACCGAGATAGGATGGGCCGGGACCGAGCCTGGCTGTGTGAACCTGTTCTTGGATTGCCCGTGCGGATTCAAGGCAAGGATGACGGCCCGCAATCGGGACCGCCCGGCGCCCGGCAGGGCGCCGACGGAAGGCCGCCGCCACTGGATCTCTGCGATCGGTCTTGCCGCGGTCGGCTTACAACGAGCCCCAGGAGCTCTTGCGCCGCCCGAAGCGCAGGTGCGGCAGGATCATGCCTAAGAGGACACCGCCGCCCAGCACGCCGCTGCCGATCAGGAACCAACGCTGGTTGGTCTGGTTCTTGAGATCCCGGTTCGACTGCTCCAGGTCCGCCCGGGTGCGTGTCAGCTCGGCTACCTGGATGCGCAGGCGTTCCCGATCGTTGGTGATATCGAGCACATTGGCGGAGGCATGGCGGATCGTCGCCAGCTCCTGCTCCAGACGCTGACGCTGACGTTCGCTGTCGTCGTAACGGGTCTTGAGATCCGCTTGCTCGCCTTGGAGCTGGGCGAGTCGGGCAGCCAGTGCATCCGGCTCTTGTTGGATCTCCTTCAGGCGGTTCTCGACCTGGGCCAGCCGATCGCGCGCCGCGGGCTCGGCCTGGAGCTGGGCCGCGGGCACGAATCCCAGGGTGCCCTCCGACGTGCGCACCCGGGCATAGTCGGTGGTCTCGTTGACCCCCAAGACCTCCAACGGCGTACCGCTGGGCAGCATCTTCAGGATCTTGTAGCGGGTGCTCTCCCCCGCCCGCAGGGTGACCTCGATCCGGTCGGTCACATACTGGGTCTCGGCCCGAACCGCAGCGGGGACTGCTATGGCGACGACTGCGGCACACAGACCGCTGAAAAACAGGGCGACAAGTCTCACGCGGCGTCCTCGCAACGGATTCACAATCTTATCGATCGATTCGGAACGGGGGATTGTGCGCGGCCCTTGACGCTCGGCCCATATCCCCGGCCATCAAGCCGGGATTTGCCCCAGAATCAGGAGTTCCAACAGCGCCTTCTGCACATGCAGACGGTTCTCCGCCTCCTCCCACACCACGGACTGGGGTCCGTCAATGACCGAGTCGGTCACCTCGTCCCCCCGGTGGGCCGGCAGGCAGTGCATGAAGAGCGCATCCCGGGCGGCCCGCGCCATGAGTGCGTCGTTGACCCGGTAGGGGGCGAACAGTGCGCAGCGACGCTCCTGCTCCTCCTCCTGGCCCATGCTGGTCCATACATCCGTGGCGATCAGCTCCGCGCCGTCCGCCGCTTCCAGGGGATCGCGCAGCAGGGTCACGCGTCCGGCGGCAGCGGCCAGTAGGTCCGGGGCCGGCTCGAAGCCCTCCGGGCAGGCGATACGCAGATCGAAGTCAAGGAGACACGCCGCCTCCATATAGGATTGGCACATATTGTTGCCGTCGCCGATCCAGGCGACCCGCCGACCCTGGAGGTCGCCGCGCTGCTCGTGGAAGGTCTGGATATCGGCCAGCATCTGGCAGGGGTGCAGACGGTCGGTGAGTCCGTTGATGACCGGAACCCGGGACTGGGCGGCGAACCGCTCGACGATCTCATGGCTGAAGGTGCGGATCATGACCGCGTCCACCATGCGGGAAAGCACCCGGGCGTTGTCCTCGATGGTCTCTCCGCGCCCGAGATGGGTATCCCGGGGCGACAGGAAGAGCGCATGGCCGCCGAGCTGCACCATCCCGGTCTCGAAGGAGACCCGGGTGCGGGTCGAGGACTTCTCGAAGATCATGGCCAGGGTGCGGTAGCGCAGGGGCCGGTAGTCCTCGCCGCGCCGGAGCATGGCCTTGAGCTCGATGCCGCGGGCGGTCAGGGCGCGCACCTCGGCGGCACTCAGATCCAGGAGGGACAGCAGGTGCCGGGGGGCGGTCGGTACGACTTGCATGGGGGATGCGGTCTCCCTTGACCTAACGCGGGGAAAGAAAGCGCCGGATCAGGGCGCTCAGGGTCTCGACCAACATGGCGGCTTCGCTCTGGCGCAGGATCAGCGGCGGCAGGAGCCGCACCACCCGCTCGGCGGTTACGTTGATCAGGAGCCCCTCGTCAAGGGCCAGCAAGACCAGCTCGGCGCAGGGCCGGTCAAGCTCGATCCCCAGCATCAGGCCGCGTCCGCGGATGTCGGTCACCCCTTGGACGCCAGCCAGCGACTCCCGGAAGCCGGCGAGCAGGAAGGTCCCCTGGGCGGCAGCGTTGGCCACCAACCCTTCGGACTCCATGGTCTCCAGCACCGCCCGGGCAGCCCGGCAGGCAAGCGGGTTGCCGCCGAAGGTGGACCCGTGGGTACCGGGTCCGAAGACCTCCGCGGCCGCCCCCCGGGCGAGGCAGGCCCCGATCGGCACACCGTTGCCCAGTGCCTTGGCCACGGTGATCACGTCCGCAACGGCGTCGCCATGCTGAAAACCGAACATCCGGCCGGTGCGCCCGATCCCGGTCTGGATCTCGTCCAGGATCAGTAGCCAGCCCTCCCGATCGCACAGCGCACGCAGGCGCGGCAGATAGTCGTCCGACGGGATGTTGATCCCCCCCTCCCCCTGGATCGGCTCCACCAGGATGGCGACGATGTTCTTGCGGTTGGCGGCGGCGGTCTCGATCGCGTCCGGGTCGTCGTAGGGGACCCGCACGAAGCCCTGGACCAGCGGCTCGAACCCGGCCTGGACCTTGCGGTTGCCGGTGGCGGTGAGTGTGGCGAGCGTGCGTCCGTGAAAGCTCCCCTCCGCCACCAGGATGGCCGGGTTCTCGATGCCCCGCCGGTGGGCGTGGAGCCGAGCCAGCTTGATGGCCGCCTCGTTCGCCTCGGCGCCGGAGTTGCAGAAGAAGGCGCGGTCCATGCCCGCAAGCCCGGTCAACAGGGTCCCCAGTCGCTCCTGCTCGGGTATCCGATAAATATTGGAGGTATGGACCAGGCGCCCGGCCTGCTCGCAAAGCGCATCGCGCACGGCCGGATGGGCATGCCCCAGCCCGCACACCGCCACCCCGGCGAGCGCATCCAGATAGCGCTTGCCGGCATCGTCCCACAGCCAAACCCCTTCGCCGCGCTCGAAGGCCACGGGCAGGCGCTGGTAAGTCGTCATCAAGGGTTCGCTCATGGCCCAGGCCCCACCAAACAAGAATGTCCAAGGTCCAGAAAACAAAAAGGCGGTTCCTCCGCTTGGGAAACCGCCTCAGCCGAAGGCGAAGTCGCGAAAGATAGCGCGAATCCAACAATCGAGACAAGTATTTGGACCTTTCCAGAGGGATTCGCCCCAGGGATCCCGCCGAAACCCTATATCCGAATCCACGCCGGGAGGGTTCACGCACAGGGCCGGGCGTAGCATTTAAGATGCTGCCTTGCCCGGAGCTCCACAACCCCGAGAGGCCTGCCGCCTCCCTTGGCCCATCCCGAGCATAGACAGGAACCGTCATCATGTACGACACCGCCCCAGCGAGCCTGCGCGAGCTGATCCTCAAGCTGCCACGGTGGCGGGGTCGGGAGTCCCGGCGCGCTCTGCTCGCCGACCTGGTCTGGGGTCTCGCGGCACAGGACCCGGCGACCCTGCCCGAGGACCCGGAATCGGCCGCCGAGGTCTTGATCGGACTAGCTCTGGACAAAGACTCGCCCGAGGGCATCTGCGGACTGCTGGAGGATTTGCGCGAGCTCGGGGGCTTCAGCGCAGACCCGGCGCTGGCCGCGGATGGGATCGCCGCCGATTTGGGCTGCATGGGTGCCCGGCCGTCCTGGGATCGGGACCCTTACCCCGGACTCCTGCCACTGGAGCACTGGCAGGCGCCGATCTTTTTCGGACGGCGGGCCGAGACCCGGGACCTGCTGCGGCGCCTCGTCGCCCCGGGCCAGTCCCGTCTCACCCTGGTCGCCGGGGTGCTCGGGTGCGGCAAATCGTCCCTGGTTCGGGCCGGGGTCAGGGCACGCCTGGCAGCCGGGGGCCTCCCCCATATCCCTCAGGCAGAACATTGGCTATTCAGCACCATGTTCCCCTCCGGGGATGGCGGCGACCCCTTCCTGGCCCTGACCCATGCACTTGCCCGGGAACCCGGCGTGCCCGCCTTCGACCCCCCGAGCGAGGCCGCCGCGCTCAAGGGCTACGGGGCCGAGGCGCTGGCAGACCTGCTGGAACGGGTGCTGGCCAGCCGCCCCCCGGAGGCGTGCTGGGTGCTGGCCATCGACCAGCTCGAAGAGCTGTTTACGACGGCCGACCCGGACATGGCGGACGAGCTCCTGGAGACCCTGGTCGCCGCCCTGGACCAACCGCGCTTGCGGGTGCTGGCCACCCTGCGCGCCGACCTGCTGCACCGCTGCTTCGCCCACCCGGAGCTGATCCGGCTACTGAACGGGGGCGGGCTCTACGGGCTCGCCCCGCCCCAGCGCCCGTGCCTCGAGCGCATGATCCTGGGGCCGCTCACCGAGCTCAAGCTCGCCGTGCCGGTCTGGATGGAGCCCCGGCTGGTCCAGCGCATCGCCACCGACGCCTCGGCCCATCCCGGCGGACTCGCGCTCATGGCAGACGCATTGAAGGAGCTCTACGAGCAGGGCAGGACAGTCGGGCACATGGACCTGGATATGTACGAGGACCAACGGCTCGGCGGGTTTAAAGGGTTGATTGCCCGACGGGCGGACCGCGCACTCCAGCGGGTCGGGGCGGACGCCCGGGGCGCACTGCACCGGCTCTTCTCGCACCTTCTGAACGTCAGCGAGGACGGCACCGCCACCCGACGCCGCGAGGGCTGGCGCCAGCTCGCCCCCCACGCGCCCACCGAGGCGCTGATTCATGCACTGGCCGCTGAGGACACGCGCCTGGTCCAGATCTGCGAGGGCGACCGGGCCACCGTGGAGCTGGCCCACGAGGCACTGCTCCAGGAATGGCCGACGCTCCGCCACTGGATCGAGCGCCGGCGGGAGGCCCTGCACACCCGCACCCAAGTGGAGGTGGAGGCCCGTACCTGGGCGACCATCGGCCACCCGGAACGCCTGCGCTGGCCCCACGAGATCCTGGAGCCCGCCCGCGCCCTGCTCGCCGAGACCGAGCTTCTGGATGAGCTGGAGCGGGATCCTAGCATCGGCGACTTCCTGACCCCCGAGCCCGCCTGGCTGCTCGCCGGGCTCCTGTGCTCCCGGGTCGAGGCAGTCCAGCGCGAAGAGATCGGCCTGCGCCTGGCCCAGATCGGAGACCCGCGCTGTGGCCTGGGGGTGGAAGATGGACTCCCGCGCATCCGTTGGTGCGATATCCCCGCCGGGGAGGTGCGAATCGAGGCGCACGGGCGTTTCGATGTGGCACCCTTCAGAATCGCCGCCTACCCGGTTACACAGGCACAATTCGTCGCCTTCCTGGATGCCCGGGACGGATTCGCAGCCCCGGACTGGTGGACCCAGCTGCGCCGCACCCCCCCGGTGTGCGGACCCGCACGCCGCCACGGCAACTACCCCGCCACCCACGTCTGCTGGTTCGAGGCGGTCGCCTTCTGCCGCTGGCTCAGCGCTCGCCTGGGCTACGAGGTACGCCTGCCCGACGAATGGGAATGGCAATGGGCCGCCCAGAGCGCCCGCCCCGGCTATATCTACCCTTGGGGGCGGGACTGGCGGGAGGGCCACGCCAACACGGACGAGGGCTCGGTGGGCCGAGCCACTGCGGTCGGCATGTACCCCGCCGGGCGCAGCGCCCAGGGCGCCTACGATCTCGCCGGCAACACCTGGGAATGGTGCCGTAACCGCTACGACAAGCCCCACATCGTCGCCGCCGACCCCGACAGCGCCCGAGTCCTGCGCGGCGGCTCCTGGCGCGTAAACATGGGCTTCTCGCGGGCCGACTTCCGTCTAGACGGACTGCCGGAGGACCGCATGGGCGGCAGCAGCTTCCGGCTGGTGACCGGGCCGGTGGACTGACCCGCGGACGATGGGTTTCGCTGCGCTCTACTCATCCTACGGGAATGCTCGGATTTCTCCAGCTCGCCAGCGAGCCCACGACCGTCGAGCCCCGGGGCCAACCGCATGACCGGCCAAGCGTCGAGCCGGTCGCCTGAGCGTCAGGCCGGCAGGCGCCTGACTCCCCGGCGCCGGACTGTCGCCGCAAATGACATGGCCGCAGTAGCGAAGAGAGCCCAGGGGGCCGGCTCAGGCCGGCTCGGCGTCCGCCGGCTCCGGCGCCTCCTCCCGAGCCGCGCACTGGGATTTGAGTATCCGGGCCAGGCGCTCCTCCAACCGGGCATCCCGGGGCGCGGGGCCGCACAGATACCACTCGCGCAGCAGCTCGGGGACGCCGCGCAGGCTGTCGCCCTCCCCTTCCACCATGCGCTCGGCGAGCCGGGAGACCTGTAGCCTCAGGCGCTCCTGTGCCAGATCCGGGGGGGACTCGACGCCGGCGGCAATCTCAAGCTCCAGGCACAGTCGCTCCCGACGGGGGCGGTTGGCCTGCTCGAGGCCGCGCAGCTCCGCGAGCCGCCCGGGATCCGCGGTGGCCTCCAGGGCGGTGCGCAGGCGCACTGCCATGGCGGCCTGCAGCGCGCGGTCCGGGAGCTGGGGAATAGCGGACCAGGCGAGCTCGGTCTCCAGCGCGCCGGGCAGGGGTCCGTCGCCGTCCAGGAGTGCGCGCTCGACGCTCTCGCAAAGCGCCGCCTGACGGGCCAGTGTGTCGGCAGCGGCCCGGCGGGCAGCCTCTTCTCGATCGCGGCGACGGCGCTGAAGGCGCTCGCGCGCCTGCGACCAGCGCCGGGCCAGGGCCGCGGCGGACTGACGGGGGACCGGAAGCGACTCGGCCTCGCGCCAGCGAGACTCCAGGTCGCGTAGCGCCGCGGCCAGTCGGTCGGGGTCGGTCTCGCGGTCGGCGCAGTCCAGGGCCTCGTCGCAGAGCGTTTCGCGCGCGGACAGGTTCGCCTGGAGCTCGCCCCGGTGCGCCTGCTGAACGGCCGCGCGGCGTTGGAAGACCACGTCGCAGCCGGCCCGGAATGCCTGCCAGAGCCGGTTCTCTTCCCGCTGTCGGGCAGGGACCGTGGTGTGCCACTGGCGCTGGAGTCCCTTGGCCTCCTCGATGGCGGCCTCCAGGTCTGGCACTGCGGCGAGCGACTCCACCCGAGCCACCAGTCCTTGCTTCAGTGCCTGGTTGCGCGCGCGCTCGGACTCCAGACGCTCGTCCAGCTGCTTGATGCCTTTGTGGAAACGCCGGTCGAGCCGGTATCTGGAGCGGGCCTCGCAGGGGCCGATCAGGGACCAGGCGTGGCGGATTTCGCGCTCGGCGCGCATCACCCGTTTCCAGTCCACCCGTTCCCAGTCGACCCTGGCCAGGAAGTCCTCCAGCTGCTGGCAAACCTGCTCCCGGGCGGTGCGGTTGCCCTCCCACTCCGCGGCCTGGGCGGCCAGCAATGGCTGGATGCGCGCCTGAACCGCATCGGCGGACTCGTGGAAGCGCTGCCAGAGCGTCTGATTGGCCGGCGAGCCGGAGTGGTCCAGCTCCTTCCAGTCGGTCTTCAGGACATGCAGTCGCTCGGCCACTGCCTCCAGCGGGAGATCCTGGTCGCGCAGCGTCGCCATGGCCTCGCACAGTGCCTCCCGGTGCTGGTCGGCACCCCAGCGGCGCCAGTGGTGGAGGTCGCGCAGGCGCGGGGTCAGAACCCGCAGTCGGGCGGCGATCGGCTCGGCGGCGCCCTTTGGGAGTCCGCTCGACTGGATCAGGTCCAGGGCTGCCTGGATACTCTGGTGGATGGGGTCGGCCTTCTTGAGCTCGCCGGACTCCACCAGCGTCTCCAGCTCCGCAAGCCGCTCGGGCAGCTCCGCGAGCCGCTGCTCGGCATGACGGCGCTGCGTCTTGAGCCGGGTCTCCAGACGTGCGGAGACTTCCGCGAAGGCGGCGACGCAGTCTTCACCGGCCGCCCCTCCTCTAAGCT
Source organism: uncultured Gammaproteobacteria bacterium (assembly GCA_963780725.1). Taxonomy (GTDB): domain Bacteria; phylum Pseudomonadota; class Gammaproteobacteria; order Chromatiales; family Chromatiaceae; genus Thiodictyon. Next base: position 133,885 of record CAWACV010000001.1, on the reverse strand, counting down.
CGGCGGCCAGGGAGCGGCCCTGCTCGATCAGGGTACGGACCTGGGCCAGGTCCAGGGGCTTGGATTCGCCGCAGATCTTTTCCGCCCGGGCGACGGTCTTGCGCAGACGCGAGACGCCCCGGCGGTGCTCGGCCATGGCCTGCTCGGCGGACTGGGCGGCGGCCATGGACCGGGCGAAACGTGCCTCGAGCCCCCGCTGCTCGGATTCCGGCAATCGCTCAAGCTCGGACCAGGCGACGGTCAGCCGCTCGCGACCGGCTCGGATGGCGGATTCGGTCTCCAAGGCTGCCAGGGCGGCGGCCTCGGCCAACAGCCCCTCGCGCTGTGCGCGCAGTGCAGCGCGCGCATCCTGTGCGGCAATCTGGGCAGCATTGGCGTCGCGGTGGGCATCGAATGCGGCGAGAAAGCGCTCGCGGGCGGCGGAGAAGCGCTCGGCCAGCTCGGGCTCGGCCCTTGGGGCGATCTCGGTCCACTGGCGATCCAGGTGCTCCAGCAGTGCGCGGTCCTGGGTCCAGTTTTCCAGGTGGCCCAGGCGCTCCGCCCGCTCGCACAGGTCGGCGCACTGGGCGCGGATGCGCCGGGGCTCCTCCTCGCGCTCGGCGATGAGACGGAGCTTCTCCCGAGCGGTGCGGTAGACCGCCTTGTCTTTCTTGGCGCTGCGTCGGGCCACCTGCTCCAGGGCAGTGCGGTCCTCGATGCGCGCGAGTGCGCTCCCCCGAATGGCGGCCACCGGGTCCTGCACCGCGCACTCGATCAGAGTCTCCTGGAACGTCACCCGCTCCAGGGCTGCGCGGCGCAGCTCCGGCTCCCGAGCCTCCCGGGCCAAATGCGCAATCGTCCAGGGGTCCTGGATCAGCGGCAGCTCCGCCAGACGGGCGTTGAGGTCCAGCCCCGCGTCCTCGCTCCCGGCGACCAGGTGTCGGTAACGGACGCTGGCCAGCTCGCGCAGCGGGGCGTCCCCGTCCCCGGACAGCAAGTCGCGCAAAAAGGCTAAGTCGGCCAGACGCCGCACGGCATCCAGCCGCACCCCAGGGTCGGCGTGCCCGCGGGCGAGCTCGCGCAGGGACTCCTGGCTCGGAGGTGCCGCAGCCGCCGCTGCAGCCGCACGTCTTTTCTTCAGGAATCGATCGAATAGCATCGGCAGTCCGTCCGCGGTGTTGACCCGGCCCAGTATTGTACCCGAGCGCGGCAGGGACCCGGGGCTTGTATGCGGCTGCGCGTGCTCCGCATCGAATCTGCGATAGCCGGGCTTAACGGTCTTTAAGGACCCGGGCCAGTGCCTGCGGATCCGTCGGCAGACGCACCCCGGCCTCGGGGGCCAGGACTCGCAGCACGGCCAGGAACGGATTGCCGGGGACTGCGGCTGGCCGGATCTCCAGACATTGTTCGTAGACCCGTGCGACCCGGCGCACGAAACGCTGGCCGGCATCGCTCAGGGGCGGCTCGGGGGGTGCGGGGGGCGGCTCGATAGGGATTGCGACCGGCTCCGCGACGGGCGGGGTTGGCGGCTCGGCGATTGGGGATGGCTGGGCCTCGCGCTCGGCGATCCCGGCGATGCGATCGAGCTCCGCGCACAACGCATCGAGATAGGCCCCATCGTAGCCGCGCCGGAATGGGTCCGCCGCCTGGAGCGCAGCGGTCAGGGCCGACCGGTCGGGCGAATCCAAAGCGACGATCAGTCGCGCCAGGATACGGGCGGTTTGCGCGAGCGGCAGAAGGGCGCGAGTCGGGTCGCAGGCAGCGGGGTCCGGCCCGGGTGCGAGCTGTACGAGTGCCGATCGCGGCACCGCTGCCGAAGCGGGGCGCCGATCCGCCCGGCCTGGCCCGGCGGAAGGCGCCGCATCCGCAGGCCCTGGGCCGGACCCCGGCTCGGCCTGGGCTGGGTCGCCGGCCGCTCCCGATCGGGGAGCGGGCCTGGACTCAGAGTCGCCGCTCGGCTGCGGCTCGGGCTCGGGGGCGATCTCCGGCACGGGACAGGATTGGCGGAAGCTCGCGATGTCGTACTCGACCGCGGTGGCGAACAGCTCGTGGCTCTCCGCGTCGCCGACCCCAGCCTGGGTCAGGCAATCCAGCAGGGCCGAGCGGCGATCCTCCGCCAGCCGGTAGGGCTCCAGGAAGCGAGCCTTGGGCGGACGCTTGGGTGCATCCTCCCCAAGGGTCTTGGACTCCGGCAGGCGGGCGCGCACCCAACGGCGTCGTCCGCCGCCGTCTTTGGCGGGCTCGCTCCCATCGGCGATTGCTTTGCGCATATGGCTCAGACCGGCCCGCCTGCCCAGGCCGCCGCGCCGACAAACGGGTTACCTCGCCGCTCGGCCCCCAGGGTGGACATGGGACCGTGCCCGGGGATAAAGCGCACATCGTCCCCCAGAGGGAAAAGCCGTCCGGTAATGGACGCGATAAGCTGTCGATGGTTGCCGCGCGGGAAGTCTGTGCGTCCGATGGACCCGCTAAAGAGCACATCGCCCACCTGGGCCAGGCGCCCCTGCGGATGGTAGAAGACCACATGGCCAGGGGTATGGCCGGGACAATGGATGACCTCCAGCTCTTGGTTCCCGACACGGACCCGATCGCCGTCTTCCAGCCAACGGTCGGGCTGAAACTCGGTCACCGGGGGAAACCCGAACATCTGGCACTGGGAGCGCAATCCGTCGATCAGGAAGGCGTCCTCCCGGTGGGGTCCGACGATGGGGAGGCCCAGCAGGGCCTTGAGCTCGCCGGTGGCCCCCACATGGTCCAAATGACCGTGGGTCAGCAGGATTAGCTCGGGAGCGAGCTTGAGCGAGCGGATCAGGCCAAGTATGCGCTCCGGCTCCCCACCCGGGTCCACGATGGCCGCCCGCCGGGTCTCCTCGCACCAGAAAACGGTGCAGTTCTGCTGGAAGGGGGTGACCGGTAGTATGCGGTATTCCATTGGGACCTCGGCGACATCGGCTGACTCCGGGTCATGGTTTCACCCCGGGCCGGCGATGTCCAGCCGCCGTCCGGGGCGCCTTGGCGAAACGGCTGGGCGAGATTCGTGCCGCCGGCTCGAATCGGCCAGGATCAGCGGCGCAGCAGGATATACAGACGGTCTTTGAGTGCCAGACGCTCCTTCTTCAGCTCCTCGATCGTCTCGTCGGCCACAGGGATGCCGAGCTCCTCGAGCTGGCGCACCCTGGCGTCCAGGGAATCGTAGTCGGCCATCAGGTGGGCAAAATCCGGGTTTCTGGCCCGTAGCTCCTCGATTTTGCCCTCCAGCTCCGGAAACTCGTGCAGGAGGTCGTGGGGTTCGCCGAGCATTGCTCCGTTCCTCGTTCATGTGCGTGCCCGCGGTGCCAACTGGCACGCGGATCTGGATTGGGCGATTCGGCACCGGGGCGACGCATCGCGGGCGACGCTCCCTCGGACACCGGGCATGCCGGAATCGACGGGCGCACCTCGCGGAAACGGGTCCGCGGCAGATCGGGCGCCCGGCCCGGACCGGTCGGCGCGGGCAGTCAGGCGCCTTTAGTTTAACCCAGGGAGAGACCGCGGAAATACTCCGGTCAAAAAGCCTCGGGCGGCGCGCATCGGGCCGGACTACTTGCTGGCCGCATCCATCTGCTTGACGACCTCGTCCGTGATGTCCAAGCCACGGTCCAGATAAACGATCCCGGCCATGCTACGCTCCAGCACCACGGCGATTTTCTTTTTCTTGGCCACCGCGTCCACCGCCTTCTGGGCAGGCCCCAGGACCTCCCGGCCTTTTTCCTGCTGGGCCTTCATCAGCTCCTGCTGGAAGACGCTGGCGGTCTTCTCGTAGGCGCCGATCCGCTTCTTGATCTCGGCCTCCTTCTTGGCGACCTGATCCTTGCTCATGAGCGCGGCGTCCCGGGCCAGGGTCTCCTGAAGCTGACGGATTGCCTGCTCTTCCTCGCCGATCGGCTTGGCCTTGGGCTCGAAATCCTTGCGCAGCTCCGCCTGAATCCGGGACCCGAGCTTGCTCTTCTCCAGCACCTGCTGCATATCGACGTAGCCGATATCGGTGGCCCGGGCGGTACCGGGCAGCGCCAGAGACAGGACGAGGGGGAGCGCAAGGGCGAGCGCGAGAACGGGACTTTGGTTCATGGCGAAAACTCCGTGGCAAGTGAAGACGGCAGAAAACGTAGACCGGCGCTGCGGTCGCTGCGGATCGGATCCCCGGCTCGCAGAACCGCGCTCAGGCTCCGCGATCCCCCAGGATCGGCCGGGTTGGGGCAATGGCGCGGGATTCTAGCAGGATACGGGACGCCGCCGCCCCCGCTGCGACCCGGACCGCTGCATGCACCGGACGACCTCCCGGCCGGCGCCCGGTATTGCGTTGGCATCGCGCCTGACGGATGCTCTGCGGCTGGGCTCCCCGTCATTAGCGCGCGCGGCGGCCCCTAAGCCCGATCGAATCATCCCGGAGATCATCCCATCGTGGGCAATTCGCTACAGGAACAGTTGCTCAAGGCCGGCCTGGTGACCGAGCAGCGGATCAAAGAGCAGCGCGCAGACAAGCGCAAGACGGTGAAGCAAACCGGCAAGCACGGCCCACCGGTAGACGAGGTCGCGCGCCGCGCCGCCGAGGCGGCCCGCGAGGAGAAGGCTCGCCGCGACCGAGAGCTCAACCGGAGGCGCCAGGAAGAGTCGGAGCGGCGCACCCGGGAAAACGACATCCGCCAGCTGATCCATGCTAACCGGGTGGTGCGGGAAGGCGGCGACCTGGCGTACCACTTCACGGATGGGGCTACCCTCAAGCGGCTCTATGTCAACAAGGATCAGCACGCCCGACTGGTTGACGGGCGCCTGGCGGTGGTACGCCAGGACGCCTTTTACGAGCTGATCCCCGCTGAGGTGGCCGAGCGTCTGCGCGCCCGGGACGCGAGCCTGGTGCTGGTGCACAATCGCCCGGAGAAGAAGCCGTCCGCCGAAGACCCCTACGCGGATTTCCAGGTGCCGGACGATCTGATGTGGTGAGCGCCCGCAAAGGCGATCGGGCACCCTGACCGCCACAGCGAGGCTTGTCCCGCGAACGACCGACGTGGAGCTGATCGACACCCATTGTCACCTGGATGTGCCGGACTTCGATCCGGACCGGACGTCGGTAACAGGGCGCGCCCGCGCCGCCGGGGTGGTCGCGATGGTGGTCCCTGCGATCCATCGGGCGGGCTGGGCCGGGCTGCTCGACCTCTGCGGCTCAGCCCCCGATCTCTTCCCGGCCCTGGGTCTGCACCCGGTCTATCTGGCAGACCACCAGGACGCCGACCTCGCCGCACTGGAGCGGGCGGTCGCCGACTCGCAGCCGATCGCCATCGGCGAAATCGGGCTCGATTACTGGGTCCGGGAGTTGGACCGGGACCGCCAGCAGACGCTGTTGGAGGCCCAGCTCGCGATCGCCCGCTCGGCCAAGCTCCCGGTGCTGCTCCATGTACGCAAGTCCCACGAGCAAGTGCTGGCCACGCTCAAGCGCATCCGCGTAGCAGGCGGCATCGCCCATGCCTTCAGCGGCGACCTCGCGGAGGCCCGCCGCTATCTGGAATTGGGCTTCAAGCTGGGATTCGGGGGCATGCTCACCTTCGAGCGCTCAAACAAGCTTCGCAGGCTGGCCGCCGCACTCCCGGTCGAGTCCATCGTTCTGGAAACCGATGCCCCGGACCTGACCGTCGCCGCACACCGGGGCAGCCGAAACAGCCCGGAGTATCTGCCCGACGTGCTGGCGGCACTGGCGCAGGTGCGCGGCGAAGACCCAGCCTGGCTCGCCGAGCGCACCACCGCCAACGCACGGGCCGCGCTCGGGCTGCCCGCGGGATAGGCGGCGTGCGTCGGGCGCGCTCGGCGCGCGGGCGTCTCGCTCGACCCAAGCTCCGGTTTTTCGCTTGGCTTTGGGAGCCAGAATGATCACAAGAATCTTCAGAGTCCGGGTTCCACCGACCCTTCACGCCGAGTTCGAGCAGAAATTTCTCTCGGTTTCGGTGCCCTATGTAAAGGCGATGGACGGCCTGGAATCGGTGACGGTGGGACGACCAACCCGCTGGGAGCCTGAGGAATACATAATGATATCGGTGTGGCGGAGCGAGGCGGATATCGCGGCCTTTGCCGGCGAAGACTGGAATCGAGCGGTCATTCCCCAAGGCATGGAAAGGTATGTGTCGCAGTGTTGGGTTCACCATTATGAAAACTTCGGCTAGTTTAAGGGGAACGGACACCCTGCTCGAAGTCCGCGGACTGGTGACTCAGATCGGCTCGGGTGGCCACCCTGCGCGGGTGGTGGACGGGTTGGACCTGACCCTGAGCCGGGGGGAGACCTTTGCGCTGTTGGGCGAATCCGGCTGCGGCAAGTCCATGACCGCGCTCTCTCTCATGCGTCTGTTGCCCCACGGCGGGCGGATTGTGCAGGGCTCGGTGCGGCTTGGAGAGACCGACCTGCTGCGTCTCTCGGAAGCGGACATGCGCGGGGTGCGCGGCGGACGCATGGCCATGATCTTTCAGGAGCCACAGACTTCGCTAAACCCGGTGCTGACGGTCGGGGACCAGATCGGCGAGGCGGTGCGGATCCACGAAGGCCGGCCCCGGGACCAGGTCCATGACCGTATCCTGGAGCTGCTCGGGGCTGTGGGTATCCCGGACCCGGCCCGGCGGGTCTCCGAATACCCCCACCAGCTCTCGGGCGGCATGAAACAGCGGGTGATGATCGCCATGGCGCTGGCCGGGGACCCCGCGCTCCTGATCGCGGACGAGCCCACCACCGCGCTCGATGTCACCATCCAGGCCCAGGTGCTGCGTCTGCTCAAAGACCTGCAGGCGTCCACCGGGCTTGCGGTGCTGCTCATCACCCACGATCTGGGCGTGGTATCGGAGACTGCTGATCGCCTCGCCGTGATGTATGCCGGGCAGATCGTGGAGACCGCCCCGGTAACGGCGTTCTTCGCCAGCCCTGCCCACCCATACAGCCGCCGGCTGATGGACAGCGTGCCTTCTGCGGATAAACGCAGTGGCCGTCTGGCGTCCATCCCCGGGCGGGTACCGCCCCTGGACCAGACCTTCGCCGGCTGCCGATTCGCAACCCGGTGCCAGTCGGTCCTGCCCCACTGCCACACCCGAGTACCCGGTTGGACCGACCTGGGACCTGGGGTCGGGGTGCGGTGTCATTTGTTTGGGGAGGGAGCGGGCTTGGCTCCAGCGCAGATCCAGACCGATGCCGCGACTGGGGCGGAGAGGGCCGCGACGGCCCCGCCCCTGGGGTTCGGTCAGGACCTGCTGCGGGTGGACGGGCTCAAGGTCCATTTCCCCATCCATCGCGGGGTGCTGCGGCGGGTGGTGGGCCAGGTGCGCGCCGTGGACGGGGTCTCGCTCGCACTCAAGGCCGGACGCACCCTGGCTCTGGTGGGCGAGTCCGGCTGCGGCAAGACCACCGCCGGCAAGGGGCTGCTCCAGCTCATCGCGCCCACCGCGGGCTCGGTGCGCTATGGGGACCGGGAGCTCGTCGGGCTCGGGCACCGGGGCATGCGGCCATTCCGCAAAGACTTGCAGTTCATCTTCCAGGACCCGTTCGCCTCCATGAATCCGCGCATGCTGGTAGGGGACCTGGTGTCCGAAGGACTCGGGGCCTTGAGTATCGAGCGCAGTCGACCTGCCCGACTGCGCCGCGTAGCGGAGCTTTTGGAGCTGGTGGGATTAAGCCCGGAGGCCGCGGACCGCTACCCCCACGAGTTTTCGGGCGGACAGCGCCAGCGCATCTGCATCGCCCGGGCGCTCGCCGTCGAGCCCAAGGTCATCGTCTGCGACGAGCCCACGAGCGCGCTCGATGTCTCGGTGCAGGCCCAGATCCTCAATCTGCTTAAGGACCTTCAGGACCGGCTCGGGCTTTCCTATCTGTTCATCACCCATAACATCTCGGTGGTCGCCTATTTGGCACACGAGGTGGCTGTCATGTACCTGGGCCGGGTGGTGGAGCGCGGACCTGTGGATGCGGTCCTGGACGATCCGCGTCATCCCTACACCCGGGCACTCCTGTCCGCGGTGCCGGTGGTGGACCCGGCGAGCCGCCGGGAGGCGATCCGACTGGCAGGAGACATGCCCTCCCCCGCCGACCCGCCCCCGGGCTGCCACTTCCATCCGCGCTGCCCGGTGGCGATCGCCGACTGCGCGTTAGCCTATCCTGAGGAGACCCGGATCGGGGCAGACCGCAGCGTACACTGTATGCTTGCGAACGACAGGCCATAGCTCAGAGGGCCAGGACCTATGCGCATCCCCAAAGCCCAGCGCGCCGCAGACTGGACCCGGGGCCCGGGGCTCGCCGGTACACTCGTGCTGGCCCTGGCCCTGGCCGGCTGCGCCTCCCGAATCCCCCAGACGATCCGCACGGCCCCGGCGCAGCCCCTGACCGTGGCCCAGGCCCAGCAGAGTCCCGACAGGCTCAAGGGCCAGCGGGTACGCTGGGGCGGCAGCATCGTCTCCACCGTTAACCTTGCGCAGACCACAGAGATCGAGGTCCTGTCCCGCCCCCTGGACCGGGAGGGCGAGCCACGCACCTGGTTGTCGGGCGAGGGCCGATTCATCGCCCGGGTCTCTGGCTTCGTGGACCCGGCCGAATATGCCAAAGACCGGGAGCTGACCGTAGAGGGTCCGCTCATGGGCCTTTCGACCCGCAAGGTCGGCGACTACCCCTACGCCTACCCCGTGGTCGCCGCCGAGACCCGCTATCTCTGGCCCCAGACGGAGCCGCCCTCGGCCTATCCTTATCCATGGCCCTGGGGCTGGTCCGGGTACGGACCCTGGCGGGGACCCTGGGGCGGCCCCTGGGGTAACCCTTGGGGCCCCGGGCCATACGGGCCCTGGTGGGAACCCTGGTAATCGGTTGAATCGTCAAAGCGGCTGGGAGCCTATACGATGTCCATCGCCCGACCCTCGACCCGGTCGCCGGTCTACCCGATCGGCCTCGCCGCCGTATTGGCCTTGAGCGGCTGCGCGACCACCGGTAGCGACTGCACCCCTCAGGTCGGAAGCCCGGACCTGACCCCGGCCCGGGTCTCGGCCACCGGCGCACACACCGGCCGGCTCCAGCGCTGGGGCGGCACCCTGGTCGCCACCCGCAATCTCCCCGACAGCACGGAGCTTGAGATCATCGCCTACCCATTGAACCGCTGCGGCAAGCCGCGGGTTGGGGAAGAGCCCACGGGGCGTTTTCTGGCCCGCAGTAGCGGATTCCTGGAGCCGATGGACTACCAACCCGGCCGACAGGTAACCGCCACAGGGATGGTCGCCGACATCCGCGAGGGCCAGGTGGGCGACGCACCTTACCGATTCCCGGTCCTGGAGGGCGCCAAGGTCAGACTCTGGCCCAATGCCCGGGAGACCGCATCGGGCTATTCCTTCCCTTATCCCAGGCCCTGGGTCAACATCGGCATCGGCGGCGGAAGCGGCGGCTGGGGGGGCTGGGGCGGCGGGGTCGGGGTGAGCTTCTAAGCATCGCACTGTCGCCGCCGCAGCTCGAGGATGACCGGCTGGCTCCCGCTCGCGCTGGTCTGCGCCCTGAGCCAGGCAAGCGCCGATGCAGCGACCAAGGGCTGGCTTCAGGGATTCTCCGCCCGGGAGCTTGCCGTGGTGCGGCTCGGGATCGGGGGGCTGCTGATGGCCCCGCTGCTCGCAGGGCTGCCTCCGCTCGCCAGCCTGCCGGGCGCATTCTGGTGGTGGCTCGCCGCGCTGGTACCGCTGGAGCTGCTGGCCATGGTCCTCTATATGGCTGCGATCCGAGACCACCCGCTCTCGCTCACCCTGCCCTATCTCGCATTCACCCCGGTCTTCGCGATCGGCATCGCCTGGCTGCTGCTCGGCGAGCGGGTCACCCCGGGCGGGTCGGCAGGGGTCCTGCTGGTGGTCGCCGGGGCCTGGCTGCTCAACGCCGACCAGGCCCGTGCGGGCGACTGGCGCGGTTGGCTCAAGCCATTCCGGGCCATTCTCTATGAGCCCGGCTCGCGCACGATGCTCGCGGTGGCTGCCATCTATGCGCTGACATCCACCCTCGGCAAGGGTGCACTGCGCTATATGGACCCAGGGCACTTCGGGCCATTCTATTTCGCCGTGCTGGGGCTCGCCGCAACCTTGCTCTTCGCACTGCCGCAGCCCCGGATACTAGTCAGGATCGCCCGCCGGCCAGTCCCGGTGCTCCTGGTGGGTGCGCTGGTCGAGCTCATGGCCTATACCCATTTCCTCGCCATCCAACAGGTGGAAGTGGCCTATATGATCGCGGTCAAGCGACTGAGCCTGGTCTTCGGCATCCTCTACGGGGCACTGCTCTTCAAAGAGCCGGGCCTCGCGCGCCGGCTTCCGGCCGGTGGGCTGATGCTGGCCGGGGTGGGCTTGATCGTCCTGTAGCGATGGCTGGCATACCCGTTGGTGGCGAGCGGCTAGTTGCGAGTGGCGAGGTTTCTGATCCGAAACAGGCAGATAATTCCCATGAAACCGAAATTCTCGAATCGCTCGGATATACGCCGCGCTCGGAGAATCCCGCGCTTGCCTTTGACGCCGATGCCGCCTTGAGCACCGACGGCAGGCTGCGGGCTACTCGGTAAACAACACCGCCAGCGCAGTCACATTGTCCCGTGCCCCCCGCTCGCAGGCACGCTCGACCAGTACGCGGGTCGCCTCGGCCGGCGGGGACGCGGCGAGTGTCGCAGCGATGGCGTCGCCGTCGAGCTCCCTAAACAGTCCGTCGCTGCACAGCAGGTACCGGTCGCCGCTTTGCAGTCGCTCGATGCGGCGGTCGACCGGCATGGGGTCGTCGCTGCCCACCGCGCGCAGGAGCACGTTGGAGAGCGGGTGGCCCTCGGCGACCTCCGGGGAGATGAGTCCCTCGTCGACCATGGCCTGGACCTGGCTGTGGTCGGTGGTGAGCTGCTCGAGCACCCCGTCGCGCAGCCGGTAGACCCGGCTGTCGCCCACCCAGAAGATGGCGCAATGATCGCCCTGGGCCAGCAGGACGACGACGGTGCTGCCGATGAGGTCCCCCTCGCCCTCCTGCTGGGCGCGCTCGAGGAGCTGGCGGTTCACCGCTTCCAGCGTATGGACGACCTCCCGCGAGCCGCTGCCCAGCAGCCTGGGGCGGGTCAGAGCGCCCAGACCCTCCACCAGGAAGCGGCTGGCAAGCGCACCGTCGCTGTGCCCGCCCATCCCGTCGGCGACTGCCCATAGGCCGAGATCCGGCCGGTCCAGGAATGCGTCCTGGTTGACTTGCCGAACCCGGCCTTGATCCGTGACGGCCCCTGAGATCCAGTGCATGCGGGCGGTCCTCCGCGTGGGGTGTTGGTACGGTTCAGCCGACCGTGCGCCAGCCCCGACCGGCCCAGTCGCCCACCAGGAGTGCGGCGTAGGCATCGGGCGGGGGCAGGCCCTGGCAGGCGAGGAAGGAAGGTGAGACCCGCAACGACCCGGCGGACCACCACAGGCTATAGGCGAGAAAGATCTCGTCGAGCGCCCGGGCGAGCAGTGTAGGGCAGGCGAGCGCCAGCTCCGCGGGGCTCGCGGCGGCGATGTGCCAGGCGTCCGCACGGCCGGTGGGCGGTAGCGTCACGGGCGCGACCGCGGCGATCGGCGGTGCCGGGGGCGCCAGTGCCTGTGCCAGAGCGTCGAAGGCGTCCAGATCGAATCCGTCGTCGAGTCCGGAGAGGGCCAGGGTCTCCGCACGCTCGAACCAGTCCGGATTGCACAGGACCCGGAATGGGTCCTTGAGCCCGGAAAGCGGGGCCGCCAGGGTCAGCGGGAAGTAGCGGCCTACCCGGTCGACGCTCGGCATCAGGACTCCGGCCCAGCCGGTCTGGCCCGCGATTCCCGGACTCAGCACGAAGCGCCACAGCGGACTTGTGAGATAGGCGTCGAGCCAATCCGCCCCGAGCTGTGCCTGGCTGGCCGCCAGGCAGGCGCGCAGCCACTGGTCCCAGGGCTGCACCAGCTGGGTAGGCAGACGCCGGCTCACGAAATCGCCCAGGCTCGGGAGCTTGCCGTAAAAGCCGGTCCCGATCGCGGTGCCAGTTTGGTCGTTCCCGTTCATAGACGCTCCGGGCACTGGAAGCCGCGCAGCTCCTCCAGTGCGAAGGGGTTGCGTACGCTCGCCGCGCGCAGCTCGAGGCTGGCCGAGAGCCCGCCGCTGGCGAAAGTCACCCGGAACAGCTCTTGCTGATCGGTCGGCTGGAGCCTCGATCGGTCCAACAGTCTGAACCAGGCCCAGGCCCCGGACTCGGTGACCGCGGGCGGACTCGACTCGATCCCGACCAGCTCGAAACGCGCCCGCGCGCTGCCCTCGGGGGCCGGCCATTGGAATGCCTGAGTCTTCAAAGGCCCCTGCCGGTAGTCCAGGACTTGCCCGCCGATGTCCAGTGTGAGCTGGGTGGCCCGTGCGTCCATGACGATGGGGGTGAGCTCGAAGCCGACCCCCGGGAGCTTACCGCCGGGCGCGAAGAACGACTCGCGGATCAGCGCGGCGCGCTGGAACTGAGCGAGCACCGAGTCCGGGATACCGATACCGCCGTCGATCCAGGTCCATCGGTCGCGGGAGCTGTCCACCAGGGGCTGTAGGTTCTCCGTGAAAAAGGTGTCCAGCAGCCCGCCTGGACCGAAGACCCGGGCGAAGTCGCTCAAGGTGGTGTCGCGCTTGCTCGAGCGGGCGAAGGGATAGCGATCGTGAATCGCCTCCTGGCAGAAGCGCAGGATCTTGGAGGTCCAAAGATTGTTGAGTCGGGCACGGGCCCCGCCCGCTACCAGGGTGCCGCTGTCCTGGGCCAGGGCGGCGAGCATGCCGCCGACCGCAGGCGGGAGCCGGGCGGCGGCCTCTTTGGCGGCCTTCACCTGGTCGCCCTCGCCAGTCGCCAGGATAGGACGCCCGGAGGCGATGGCTGTAGCCGCCGAGTCCAGGTGAAGGGCAAGCTCGGCCAGCCCCTTCTGGACCCCCTCGATGGGGGCTGGGCTGTCTTTGGTCCCGCGCACCAGATTGCGCAGCCAGACGAAACGGCCCGAGACATAGGATTCCGGGGTCGCCTCCGCGGCGGACCGGCCCGAGGCGCTGGCTGTGCCGCCGAAGCTGCTGCGCACCCGGCTGTGCAGGCCGCTCAGGGTCGATGCGGTCTGGCCGGCCTTGCCGCCCACGACTGCGGCCACAGCCCCGGCGGCGGAGGCAGCGGCACCGGCTGTCCCGGCGGCCTTCGCCAGTCCATCGGGCGGGCGGTCCAGCTCGGTCTCGTCAGCCGCAGCGGAGAGCAGCCGGCGCAGGGGCGAATCCTTGGGGTCTGCCAAGAGCCGGGCAACCCCCGCGACCTGCGGGAGATCCCGGGATGGGGTCAGGGCGAAGTCGTCCAGCAGCCCGTTCCAGACATCGACATAGTCCTCGAAATAGCGTGCCTGGATCTCCCGGACCAGGCGGTCGGCCTCCGGGCTCCCGGGCTTGATCTGGGACTGGGGTCCGAGCACCCAGGCGTCCTGGCTCGCCGCATCCAGCAGGCCCGCGACCGCCGACTCGAATCCGCGCCAATAGCCGTCGTGGGTGTAGAGCGCGGGGATGCCCTCGCTGAGCGGTTTGCCGCTGCGCCGCACGAAGACCTGGGCTGCCAGGGCTCCGGCCGCGTCGTCGATGCGGAAGTCGTTGAAGCCCTCGCCCAACCCCTCGCGCTTGAGCTGGGCGTAGATCCGCTGCGCGAGCGGCGATGCGTTCAGGATCTCCCGGGCATTGGCGACCAGATCCCCGTCCAGCTCCAGCGGCAGCGGGGTCGGCGACTGCTCCAGCAAGGCTGCCAGGTGTCCGCGCAGCGACGCCTGCTGCTCGACCGTGGTCCCCCGGGGCAGGTTGCTCTCCCAGTCCTGGCTCACCCATTGCCGGACCGCCTCCGGGTCGTAACGGGACGGGTCGTCGAGCATCAGATAGATGCGCAGTGCCTCGAAGAGAGAGTCCGGGTCCGCGCCCCCGGCCCGGATCTGCTCCTCCAAGCGCAGGATGACGCGCGGCAGGAGCGCCCGATGGAGCAGGCGCCGGTAGCTGCGCTGCGCCTGGGAGCCGAGCTTGTCGCCCTGGTAGAGTCCGAGACCCATGGACCAGGGCGCGGCTGCCCCGCGGTCTGCATAGCCCCCGGGGATGCTGCGGGTGGCGTCGAGCATGGGCAGGAGCGCCAGCGGGTCGCTCTCGTCGGCGGGCAATGACTGTATCTGTCGGTCGATCGCCGCCGTTTCTGCCGACACTTCCGCGATATAGGCGCGATTGCGACCGTAGCTGACGGTCCAGGCCGCACCGGCGAGCAGGGCCAACGCGGCGGCCCCGGCATAGGCGCCCCGGCGCAGCCAGACCCGACGGCGCTCCAGGCGGGGGTCCAGGCTCGCGAGCCCCGCCTCGGGGAAGACCACATCCTTGAGCAGCCGGGTGACGAAATAGCTCTTGGGTGTCCCGCGGAAGGGCAGTGTCCCCGCTCGGACTGTCCCGAAGTTGGCCGAGATGGCCGCCAGCACCCGGTCGATGGGGGTGCCGGTCTGGGTGCCGCTGGTGAGGTAGACGCCACGGACCAATGGCCGCGCCTCGAACCGTGTGGGGGCGAAGGTGTCCTTGAGGAATTGCTCGAGCGGCTCCGCCAGGGCGGCGAATTGGCGCGGGAAGCTGAAGACCAGTCCGCGCTTCTGGGGGTCGCGCTCCTGCTGCATCCGATCGAGCAGTCGCGCGGCCAGCCGCTCGACGAGGGTCCGGTGCTCGCCGGCGAATCCGTCGATGGCAGGGGCGCCGGCCTTACCCTCGTCGTAGGGAAAGGTCGTACCCCAGACTTGGGCGCGCGACTCCTGGCCCAGGTCGGCAAAGAACTCGTTGAATCCGGCTACCAGGTCGGCCTTCATGAAGAGCACATAGACCGGGGGACGGATACCCAGTGTGTCGTGGATCTCTTTCAGCCGCTGGCGGATGGCCCTGGAGTGTGCGGTACGCTCGGCGTCCGACTGCGCGATCAGGTCGGACAGGCTCATGGCCACCAGCACCCCGTTGATGGGGCGGCGCGGACGGTGCTTCTTGAGGAGCCCCAGGAATGCGCCCCAGGCCGCGCTGTCCACCTGCGTATAGCTATCTTGGGTGGTGTAGCGTCCGGCGGTGTCGAGCAGCACGGCCTCCTCGGTGAACCACCAGTCGCAGTTGCGGGTGCCGCCGATCCCATGGATGGGGTCCTGCCCGAAGCGCTCGGCCAATGGGAAGCGCAGCCCAGAGTTGACCAGCGCGGTGGTCTTGCCGCACCCGGGCGGTCCGATGATCAGGTACCAGGGGAGCTGGTAGACCCATTGGCCGCCCAGTCTGCGCCGGCCTTCGGTCTGTTTCAGGACTGCCAGTGCCTCGTCGAAGCGGTCGCGCAGGATCTCCATCTCTTCCGCGGAGGCAAGTCCCGCCGAGTCCGGGGATTCCGGGCCAGCGGCGAGCTGCTCCATGAGCCGGCGGTTGCGCGCCCGGGCGAGCAGTGCGGAGACGGTCCAATAGAGCCCCCAGATTACGAACAGCACGCCGATGACGATCGCGCGCATGAGCCCCGGGGCCAGCGGCTCCCGCCCGGCGAATCCGACGAGGGGCCCGACGAACCAGACCAGGGCCGCGAGGGCCGCGGTCCCGAGCAGGGTCAGGAACCAGCGGGCAGTGAGAAATCCGAAAAACTTCATTGGGTTTCAGCCTTACCGGGGCCGACCGGCCGCATCAGCATGATCTCCACCCGGCGGTTGCGCGCGTCCCGGGGGTTGTCGGGGACCAGTGGCTCGTCGGCCGCCCGGCCATCGACCGTGAAGCGCTCGGGTTGACCGGTCGCCTCGGTTAGGATGGCGGCGACCGTCTCCGCACGCGCCTTTGACAGGTGCCAGTTGGAGGGGAAGCGCAAGGACTTGATGGGGGCGCTGTCCGAATGTCCGGTCACCAGGACCTGACCCGGGAGCTGCTCTAAGGCTGCGCCGATCTTCCGGATCAGGGGCTCGAAGCCTGGGTTGAGCGTGGACCGGGCTGACGCGAAGAGCCCCTCGCCGCGCAGGATCAGGGTCTCGCCCTGGGGTCGGTCGATCACGTCCAGACGGCTCGGGATCTCGGCCGCCAGCAGTCCGCGCAGGGTCGGTCCGGCCGGGGTCTCAGGGGTCTCGGGGGTCGCGACCGCCGGCCTGGCGATGGGCTCGCGCTTGCGCCCGGTCACCGGGGCCAGCCCCTTGTCCAACTCGGCGAGCGCCGCATAGACCGGGTCCGAGTCCCGACCGAGCGCAAAGGTGAAGGCTGCGAACAGCCCCAATAGCAGGAGTGCCGCAAGCCCCGAGAAGACCCACAGCGGGAGCTGGTGGATCAGCGGGTCGCGCTGAGGTGCGAGGCCGCGCCAGTGGGGGGAGAGCTCGGGCTCGGACTGGCCGCGCTGGGTGCGGATAGTCTGGTAGAGCTGCTCGCGCACCCGCTCCAACTGCTCGCGCCCGCCGTCTCGCACCCGGTAGCGGCCCTCGAAGCCCATGGCCAGACACAAATAGATCAGCTCCAGGCTGTGCAGGTTGCCGCTCGGGAAGGCCATCAGCCGGTCCAGTGCGTCGTAGAATTTGTCTCCGCCCCAAGTCTCGTTATGGAAATCGATCAGCAGCCCTTGCTTGGACCAGTCGCTCTGGCTCCCCCAGGGGGTGTCCCGGACCGACTCGTCGATCAGTGCGCACAGCACATAGCGGGCGGGCAGCACGACTCGGTCGTCCAGTCCCTTGGCCCGGGCGCACTGCTCGAACTCGCGGATCTGACGGGTGAGCCGCTCGCGCAGTCCCTGGGGGTTCGGATGCGAGGGCGAGCCCCGAAGCTGGCCGGCCACAGTGAGCAGGTCGGTGGCGCAGGCGACCAGCGGATTGTCGACCGCGGCGCCCGGCAGGGTGCCGGCTGCCGAGGCGTGGCTCTGGGTCGAGATCGGCGGCAGCATGGGACCGGACTGCGGCGCACCCCCTGCCCGGCGTCCCCCCGGAATGGGCCGGATCACCGTCGGCCCGGCGTCCCCGGGGCGGAAGAACGGATCGTCGTCGGTCACGGTTTACTCCCTGATCGCCCAGAGCTCGAGCTTCAAGCCCGGAAAGTCCCCCCCCACATGCAGCCCGAACCCGCCGCCGCCGCCGAGCTGTTTCCAGAATGCATTGCCCCGGTCCAGCTCGAAATAGTCGCAGCCCGCGTGGTAGGGGATCTCCAGGGGCGCGGTCGGCAAGGGTTTGAGCCCGATGCCAGGCAGGGCGAGCTTCACCAGCTCCTGGATCTTGTCCAAGGGTCCCACCTTGATCTGCGAAGGGATGCGGTTGCGCAGCGTCTGCGAGTCCACCTCCGCCTGGGCTGCCAGGACGAAACGGGCGCTGGCGAGCATCGGACGGTCGGCCACCAGTGCGATACGGAAACCGAACTGGCGCTCCTGGATCGGGATCGCAATGGCCCGCTCCACGGTCTCCCGGCTCAAATAATCCCGCAGACGCTCGATCAGGGGGACGAAGCACCCCTCCAGGTCGTCGTGCTTGTAGGCCGGGAAGTCCGGCGGGCGCTTGGCGTCGCTGGACATCGTGGCGAGCTCCCCGGCGAGCCCGAGCAGGTAGCGGTAGAGGGACTCCGGGTGCAGCCCCTGGATGCGCGAGAGGTGCACGGTCACCGGCTCTGCACGGTTGACGATCTGAAGCAGCAGAAAGTCCGCCCAGTCCGAGACCCCGCCGCGCACGACCCCGCGCACCCGCCCGGCCCGGGCCTCGCCCTGGCGATGCAGTAGCCCTTGCAGCTCCTCCATGAAGTCGGCCAGCCGCTGGCCGGCACGGAAGTCCAGGCAGGGTGGGATATAGGCCGGGTCGAGCAAGACCTGGCGATCCGGGCGGCGTTCCAGGACCCGCGCCACCCCGCAGCAGGCGAAGCCGTCGCGGGCGTCGCGGCGATAGAGCAGTCGCAGGTCTAGCCGGCCGACCTCCATGAGGGTCTCGGTGCCGGGACCCAAGGTATTATCGCGTACCGTGACCTCCCCGGCCCGGTAGCGCAGCATGGAGTCCCGGGCCTCGGGTCCACCGCTCTCGGGTACACCCGGACGGGCCAGCGGCAGCGAGAGATAGACGATCTGGCCGGCCGGGTCGCTGGCGTTGCCGCCGGGGCGGCCGGCCGGGTCTTCGCCCAGATCCAAGGGCGGGGGCAGCGGGTCGCTTGCGGGGCAGTCGAAGGGGGTTCCGTCCGGCAGCACCCCGGCGCAGTCTACGATGGCGAGCTTACCTTGACCGAGCAGATCCCGATCGACGGCAAGCCGGCGCAGGCCCCAAGGATAGGGCGCACCGAGCCCCGGCTGGCTGCGCGCCAGTCGCTCCACGTAGCGGTCGTGTTGCTGGAAATGGTGTGGCTGTAGGAACAGCCCCTCGGACCATAGCACCCGATTGTCCCAGGACATGCCGCGCGCTCCTCTAAAGCCCCTGGGCAGTGACGGCGGCTGCGCCGATCGTCACCGCGATATTGTTGTTCTTTCCAGGGTAGAGCTCCTGCACGGTGCGCCAGGTGGCGCGGTCGATGTCCCGGAAGGCCGCGACCACCCCCAGATATCGGGCCTCCGGATTGAGGTTGCGCACCACCAGCCGCTCTGTGCCTGGGGCTAAGGTCGCCTCTTCGCGGCCGATCGACTCCCCGCCCAGGGTCGCCGACTCGCGGTCGTAGAGGCTGTAAAAGTCCGCCCCGTCGAAGGCGCCGCGCGCCTTAAGCTCGTAGAGCCGCACCACGATCGGCAGGCCCTGTCCAGCGGGTCCCCGGTTGGCGTTGGCGGCGGCGCTGACCGAGATGCGCAGCTCCGGCGGCGGGCCGGCGGGCGGCGGGGCCTCCTTGGGCGCCTTGCCGGCGCAGCCGCTGAGCGCACCCAGTGTCCCGGCGGCCAGTATTCCCGCGATCAGTCGGCGCCTGCGATCGGATGCTTGCATCGGTTTAGTGTCCTCGGACTTCATTAGATACGGGTCGGGGCGGCTACCGGGGCGTCTGGCCGACCCTATCCGGGCGGGCGGGGTCCGCGCGCCTGGGACAGACGGTAGATCTGGTCCTCGTAGGCGCGGGTGAACGCCTCCCCGAAGAGCTGCATGAAATCCTCTTCCGCATCCGCGGCCACCCGCCCGTACTCTGCCGTGAATTGTTCCCAGATACGGGACTTGCGGGCCATGGGCAACAGCTTGTCGAGCCCTGATGCGGGGTCGAGCCGGGCCTCCAGGGCTGCCGGCTCGAAGCGGGCCAGCAGCGCCCGCAGCGCGGCGCGCAGACCGGCGAGGACGGCCATCTCATGGGCCTGGATGTCGTCGAATGCCTCCCGGGCCGCCTCCACCGGGGGCAGGAAACCAGGATTGCGACGCAGGAGCAGTCGCTCCAGCGCCTCGTCCACGCCCACCGAAAATTTGAAAGGGTTGTTCTCCGTGGGACGCAGGGTGGTCATGCCGACGCGCAGCTCGCTCTTGAAGCGGGCGCGCACCATCATAGTCGCGGCGAGCCCTGCCACCAGTGCGCGCAGGAGCGCCCCCGCCCCGTGCAGCAGCGCCTCCGGGTCCTGGATCTGGGCCGGGTCGCCGGCACCCAGGCCCGCGAGCAGTGCGGCGAGCCCGGACGAGCCGGCCGCTCCGGTGTCGGCGTTGACGGGCATGGCTGCCCGGACGGTCTCCCGTTGGCCGGCGGCGGCTGGAACGGCCGAGCGTCCGGCGGGCTGGGGGATGGCGATCGCCGGCGCTGCCTGAGCCCGGTCCTCGGAATCCGTTGCGGGTCCCACCGGCTCCGGGTCCCGCTGAGGCCGCGGAGCCGCCTCCGGCTCCAGGTCCAGGTCCAGGGACGGCTCAGCGAAGGACCACTCGGGCTCCGGGAGGGCCGCCGCTTGCGGGGTTGGCAGCGGCTCGGCCGCCTTGGGCTCGCTCTGCAGCCCGGGCTCGGCACCCGAGACGGTCGCGGGCCGCCGGTCGGCCGCCGGCCCTGGCGGTGCCGAACCGGGCGCAACGGACTGCGCAAAGGGGTCGTCCCCGAAGTCGGGCATACGGAAGGAGTCCGCGCCCGCCGACCCTGGCACAGGCTCGGGCACCGGGCTCGCCCCGGGCTGGATGGGCGCAGACAAGTCGCCCAGCAAGTCGTAATTGTCGGGGATCGACTGAGTGTCGGGCGGGCGGAAATAGACGTGCTCCGCAGGGGTCGGCCGATGCTCGGCGAGCGCAGCCTCGGCCTCCGGGGCTGGACCGTCCAGGACCGAGTCCAAGGGGCGTGCATCGGCGAAACGATCGAGGGGAGACTCGGGGCGCGGCGCGGGTTCGCCGCCGCTCCCGCCGAGCAGGGCCATGATGTCCGGGGCAGGACCGGGACCGACCATGCCCGGCAGGTCCAGGTCCGCACCGGCGGTACCGGCCGATCCCGCATGCCCGGGGGCATCGGACCCGCCCATGCCGAGCAGGTCCAAGTCGGGTCCGCCGAAGGTGGCGAACGGATCGGCCCCGATCGCCGGCTCGGAAGCCGCCCCGGCCAGGGTCACGACCAGCTCGTAGGGCCCGAGGCTTAAGATGTCGCCGTCGTGGATCTGCACCGGCTCGCCGGGCGGCAAGCGCTCTGCTGCATGGTTGAGGAAGGTCCCGTTGGTGCTCTTGTCCGTGAGCCAGACGCCGTCCGGGCGCACGTCTATCCGGGCATGCAGGCCCGACACCAGACGCTCCGGGTCGCTCAAGGCCAGATCGTTGCCAGGATTGCGGCCCAGGGTACAGGCGCCCGCGCCCTGACTCAGGCTCAGGGGACGTTCCGGAGGGAGTCCCCCGTAGCTCGCGACAGTGAGAAGAAGCTCCATCCTTGCCCTATTCGCTGATGTTGGGTGCCGAGTCTTACCCTGAGGCCCAGGGTCGGGAATCGGGAGGTCGATGTTACCAGACCCCAGGGGCGGATCGAGCCGCGCATCGCTGGATACGACATGTCCGGGGCGCTCCATCTGCCCCCGTCGGCACTCCCGACGCGTCGGGCGACGGATCTCGATTATAGCCAAGGTCATGACGATCCCCGGGTCCCGGTGTCCCCGGCCCGATCTGTGCCCGCCCGGAGGCTCCGTCCGGTGGTCGGAGGGCTGGGGCCCGAGCACTGCCGGGTATCGCGATGCAGCTTGCAATTTTCAAATGCCGACCTGCAGCGGTTGCAAGATTGAGGAATATTTCGTCAATGATATGTATCATCACAAGCCAAAGGGTAGATTGGGGGGAGATGTGGCTGACATGCAACACAGACTGGTGCCCGACGAGATCCAAGCGCCTGTTCAGGCAGACCTGGACCTTCCCGGTATGGAGCCGATCTTCTGGCAGGGTGCGGACCACGAGCTCCTAACGCCAGACTGGTACCCCAAGGGCCCCATGATCGAGCACCTGGCCTACAGCGTTGCGCGCACCCCGTCGGACCTGACCGCCCATACTCGGCGGGTCCTCCTGTGTCTGAGCCAGGGCGATCCACTGCCGCTGTTCGGCAGCCTCGCGGACCTGTTTATCGCGCTCGGCGAGCGGGGTGCCCCGTTGCGGCAGCGCCTGTTCAAGCTTGCCCATCCCCGGCTGCCTCAAGCGCTGGCGCGTCCAATCGGCGACTGGCTTCGGCAGGGGCGCGTGGATGACCGGACCATCCCGGACGATACCCATGCGGTGTTGGTCGCGCGCCCCCTGGGGCGCCCGCTCACACTCCCCAATTGAGCGCGACCGAATCCCGTGCCCCGTTTCGACCAGGATCTCTATTTAGGCGTCACGCCCGCTGGCGCCTACCACGCCACGGCTGCCCAAGGGTCCACGCCCATGCGCCGGCTTCTGTTGCGGCTGCTCAAGGAGCGCAGCACCCCGCGTCTGGGTGCGGTGCCCTGGGCCGATTGGCTGGGGCAGGCGCCGCCCGAACCTGCGGTCGACCTGGTGGCGCGGATGGAGACCCTGGGCTGGCTATGGGGTCTGGAGACCCCCCAGCACTGTCCCTCGGAGTCCCTGGAGCGGCTGCTGCCCCAGCTTTTGCCGTCCTTGAGCAGCGTGCGCCAGGCATTGTTGGCAGACCGCCAGGGGCTACAGATCGCCTATGCGGGTCTCGACGAGGCTCAGGCACAGGGCATCGCTGCCGTCAGCGCCGACGCGGTCGCGCTCGCATTCCGCTGCCGCAGCCTCTTGGGCGGTCTGGAGCAGACCGGCCCCGGCTCCTGGGGCATGATCGACGCCGCCGGTCATAGCCAACTGGGGGTGTGGCCGCTGTTCCTGGGCACCGAACGGTTCGCACTAGTGCTCGGCGGGCGTCCGCGCTTCAACCACCCGGACTTCCTGCGCCTGGTCTGGGCGCTGGCCCGCCGCTTGGGCGGCGCGCTGGACCTGGCCCCGTCGCTTTATTCCACCGAATGAACGAGACGAAAGAGAACAGCCATGCGTGACGACATGCTCAAATCGATCCTGAGCGACCTCAACGGCTCATCCGCCGACATCGAGGCATCCTCGGTCGTCTCCAGCGACGGGCTGATGATGGCCTCGCTCCTGCCCGCAGGGCTGGAGGAGGAGCGCATCGGCGCCATGACCGCGGCCATGCTGGCCCTGGGCAGTCGCACTGCCGAGGAGCTGTCGCGCGGACGCCTGGAGCAGGTGCTTATCAAGGGCGCCCACGGCTATGTGCTGCTGACGAATGCCGGCACCGACGCGGTGCTTGCAGTCATCGCCAAGGCCAGCGCCAAGCTGGGGCTGATTTTCCTCGACGTGAAGCGGGCAGCGGAAAGCGTTGCCAAGATCGTTTGACGATCGACCATCAGGAGAAACGACGATGGGCGCTTTTTTTCTGCTGCGACTCAACGACCACATTCAATATCTGAACCGGATCAAGGCCACCTTGAACGGGACCGGCGATTTCCGCGGCGGCGGCCATCACGACTGCAAGCTGGGCAAATGGATCGACGGCGTCGGACCGGCCGAGGCATCCGAGGCGGGCCCGCAGGCCAAAGCGGTGTTCGATTCGCTCTTCGAGCCACACCGCCTGTTCCACGAGGCGAGCGCGAAGGCACTGGAGCTGTCCCTGGCCGGCAGGGTGGGCGAGGCCGAGGAAGAGATCACCGCCATGCATCGGCTCTCGGCCCAACTGGTGGACCGGCTCCTGGAGCTGGACCGGCTCGCGGGGTCTGCCAAGTAATGCAGCCCCACCCTCCGGCGCCCGGCATTGCGCCAACGGCGGCGGACCAGGCCGGAGGGCCGCCGCTGCGGATCGCGGCCGTCGGCATGCATGCCCGCCAGGTCAAGGTTCTGGAGCTGACCTTCCAGGGACCCTGTCGCGATGCCTGCGTGTTGGCCGAGGAGCAGGAGGCCCAGGCGTGCATCGTGGACATGGACAGCTATCAGGCCCGTAAGGTCCTGGAAGCGTTGCGCGAGCGCCATCCCCGGCGCCCACTGGTGCTGCTGTCGCTCGCGGCCCTGGAGCCGGAGCTGGTCGGGCAGGACCTGGTTCTCGCCAAGCCCATCCGACTGGAAGAGCTGGTCGAGCGTCTCGCAGTCCTGCGCGAGCGGGCGATGGAGGAATCGCCGCCGCCCGTTGCGCCCCCGCCCCCGCGCCCCGAGGACTGGGGGCGCCCGGCGGCGGCGGTGGACATGGAGGCTCGGGGCCGTGCCGCGCGGCTATTGGACAGCCAACAGGCCCACGCGCTGGTCGGCACCGCGCCGGATGTGGACCCGAGCGATCCGCAGCAGCTGGCCAAGGCCTATTACGACCCGGGCCGTTTTCTGCAGAGCCTGGTGACACAGGCCCGGGACTCGGCCCGGGCGCGCGGCCAGGGAGTGCGCATCCGCGGACCCTGGCCCGAGATCGTCCTGGATCCGACCCAGGGTCTTGCCCAGGTACTTGGGGCCGACAGCCGACTGCGACCCTATTGTCTCCAACCCTCCATCCTGATCCAGGGCAGGTTGGATTATGTCGACCGGTCCCTCGTGGTGCGTGGCCAAGCCGACACCATCGACATCGATGCGCTGATCTGGAAGCTTGCACTATGGGCCTCCCGGGGCCGACTGCCCTTGGATACCCCGGTTGACGTTCCGGTGGTGCTGCACCGCTGGCCCAACTTCACGCGCCTGCTGCTGGCGCCGGGGGCCATGAGCATCGCCGCACTCTGGGCCCACGAGCCCCATACCCTGATCCACACCGCCGAAAGGCTGAATCTGCCCCAGCGTTCGGTGTTTGCCTTCTATAGTGCGGCCGCGGCCCTGAGCCTTGCCCAATGTCTGGGCAGCCCGAGCGCGGGCGAAAACGCGCCGGCCTTCGAGCACCCGGGCAGCCGACGGCGCGGGCTCATCGGTCGCATCGTGCAGCGGTTGCATGCTTATTTGTGACTCGGAGGCCCCTATGTCCAACCACAAGATCGTCTTCTCCGGGCCAGTGGGCGCAGGCAAGACCACCGCCATCGCCGCGGTGAGCGACGCACCGCCGCTCAACACCGAGGCCAGGGCCAGCGACGAGACCCAGCAGCTCAAGCCCACCACCACGGTCGCCATGGACTACGGCGTGCTGCGACTCGAGGGCGGCGAGCACATCCATCTCTATGGGACGCCGGGCCAGGAGCGATTCAGCTTCATGTGGCATATCCTCACCGAAGGTGCCCTGGGCGTGGTGCTCCTGGTCGCCAACCACCGGCCGCATCCGCTCGCAGACCTGCGGCTCTTTCTCGAGAGCTTCAGGCCATTCATCGCCCAGACACGGCTCGCGGTGGGCGTGACCTGCATGGACCGCAGCGCCGAGCCCCGACTGGAGGATTATCATCGCACCCTCGCCGAGGCCGGGATGAAGGCCCCGGTGTTCGAGGTCGATGCACGCGAGCGCAGGGACGTATCGCTGCTGATCCAGGCGCTGCTACTGTCTCTGGACCCCGGGGTGGAGACTGAGCCTGTCTAAGGTCCCGGATCGCCAGTCGATCGGGACGGACGCCGAATCGCAGTCCGTTCGATCCATTATCCGGAGCCCGTCGCCATGTCCAGACCCGTCACGCCCCTGTTGGCCGCCGATATCGTCGTCGAGCTGACCGATCGCCCCGGCCGCCCCATCGTCCTGATCGAGCGGCTTAACCCACCGCACGGCTGGGCCATTCCCGGCGGCTTCGTAGACCTGGGAGAGCGGGTGGAGCAGACCGCGGTCCGCGAGGCCCGGGAGGAAACCGGGCTTATCGTGACCCTGCGTGCCCTGCTCGGCATCTACTCGGACCCCGCCCGCGACCCGCGCGGCCATACCGTCACTGCCGTCTACGTGGCCGAGGCCCGCGGCGAGCCCCAGGCGATGGACGACGCCCGCGCCCTGGCGATCTTCGCCCCGGACCGGCTTCCGTCCGGGCTCGTCTTCGACCACGAGACAGTGCTTGCGGATTACCTCGCCTATCGGGTCGCGGGGTCTGTCGCACCGCTGCGACTCGGCCGAGAGACCTAGGCGCTGTTGACATTCACATGCAAGCTGCCGATTTTTTTTAGGTTTTCCAAGCCTCTAAACCGGGTAAGCGATCCCGTAGCTCCCGGATGGGTAGAGCGCAGCGAAACCCATCGTCTAGGCCTCGATCAAGCGTCGCTGCTGGGTTTCGCTGCGCTCTACCCAGCCTACGGATCGCACGCGGATCGGCGCGCAAAGCGGCCGAATGTCAACACGACCTAGCCTTTGAAGTTAGTCGTCCGATCCAAAAGCAAACCGAAGACCTCTGATATCTCCGGTATATCCCCGGCTCATCCAAGTTCGCTGCCGGGCCCGGACACCCCGCGTTCCCGTTCCCGCTCCCGCAGGTCGCTCAGCAATGCGTCCAATGCCTCGATCGACACCGGTTTTGCGAGGTGTCGATCGAACCCCAGGGCCAGCGATTGCTGGCGGTCGGTCTCCTGGCAGCGGCCGGTCATGGCCACCAGGGTGGTGTGTCGGCACTCGGGGCGGGCACCGATGCGGCGGGCGAGCTCGTGGCCGCTCATGCCGGGCATGCCGATATCGAGGATAGCCAGGCTCGGGGTCGCGGCGTCCAGGGCCTTGAGTGCAGATACTCCGTCGTAGGCGACCCGGGTCTCTCCGCCCATGAGTCCGAGCAGCGTCGCCAGGCTGTCGGCAGCGTCCCGGTTGTCGTCGACGATCAGGATACGCAGGGGGTCGGCGCGCCCCGGCGTGCCGGCAAGATCGCTGGCCGCGGCCTCGCCGGGTTGCGTCTGGGACCGGGCGAGCTCGGGCACCAGGGGCAGGTGTACGACCAGCTCGCTGCCCCGGCCGGATCCGGGGCTATGGGCCGCGACCTGGCCCCCATGAAGCTCCACTAAGCCCTTCACCAGAGATAAGCCGATCCCCAGCCCGCCCTGGACCTGCAATTGGCTGGGGTCCCCCTGCTGGAACATGTCGAAGACCCGCGGCAGCAGCTCGGCGGGGATACCCGCCCCGGTATCGCGCACCGCCACCCGGACCCATCCGTCGCACACCCGGGCCTCGATTCGGATCTCGCCCCCGGGGCCGCTGTATTTGCTGGCGTTGTTGAGCAGGTTTCCGAAGACCTGGGCCAGGCGCACGGGGTCGGCGTCCAGCCACAGGGGCTCCCGCGGCAGACCGATCTCGAGCCGCTGGCGGGCCGCATCGATCAGGGGGCGGACAGTCTCCACGGCATTGCCGACGACCGTGGCCAGCTCGACCCGCTCGGTGCGCAGCTCGATCTTGCCGCGGCTGATGCGCGAGACCTCCAGCAGGTCGTCTACCAGCCGGACCAGGTGTGCGACCTGGCGCTCCATGATTTCCTGGGCCTTGAGCGCCAAGGGGTTGCCGGTCATGCCCCCGCCGGTCCCCAGGCGCAAGATCTCCAAGGCATTGCGGATGGGCGCGAGCGGGTTGCGCAGCTCGTGGGCAAGGGTGGCAAGGAAGGCATCCTTGCGCCGGTCGCTCTCGCGCAGCTCATGGACTGCCTGGGCCGCCTGCTCCCGGGCAGCCACCGCCTGGGCCATCAGCTCCAGTGCCTCGGCCCGCGAGGCGCAGACCGCCTGCTGCTGCTCCACGAGCTGAGCGACCAATGCACGGTCGGCCTCCAGCCGGGTGAGGTCGGTGCCGACCAGGCAGATGGTGTGCTCCGCGGGCCGATCGAGCTGGCTGGCCCAGAGTTGGAATGGCACCGCGGATCCGTCCGCGGCAACGAAGACTACGCGGTCGTCCGCAGTCCCTTGGGACGAGGCGTCGAGGAGTCTGCACAGTCGCTCGGCGTCCTGGGGTGCCACCAGCTCGGCGAGCTGTCGGCCAAGGAGCGCGGTACGGGGCCACTTCAGGAGCATGGCCGCACGCTCGTTGACGTAAAGCAGCAGGCCGTCCGAGGAGAGTGCGAACCCCGCCTCGTTCATGGTCTCCACCATCAGACGGTGAAGTGTCTGCGCGTCGGTGCGCGGGAATACGCCATCGCCCTCGCGGATCGCCCGCAGGGCCTCCTCCGCCTCCTCGAGCCGCACCAGCAGGTTGGCGTTCTCGGCCTGGAGGCTGGCGAGGGCGGCGCGGTCGGACGACTCGGACATAGGCTTGCCAGTCTCGGGGGCTTGACCAGCCGATCAGTGTACGCCGGTCCAGCCCCACCATCGCCCGCTCGATATCGGGCAGGTCGACATCGATTCTAAACCCAAGCGATCCGCCGCTTCAGTGGACTTTCGCGCCGAATGCCTCGATGGCCGCCCTCAGCTCGGGGCGGTTGGCGGCATGCTCCGCGATGGGGATGCCCCGGACGATGGCGTCCCAGGCCTGGCGGATGCTGGCGGCCCCCCCCGCGGGACCCATGGGATGTCCGAAGACACCGCGGCCGGGGACGAATCCGAAGTCGACTGTACCTACCTTACGATAGACCGTCTCCAGGGTCCCGGCCCAGTCGCTCCCGCCCGGAACCGGGAGGCATGGCTTGATCGAGCCCATGGGCTCCAGACAGGCGCGCACGCACTCGAGCACCTCGGACTCGGGGGTCATCATGCGCGGGCCGAATCCGGGCATGATGACCGAGTCGAACCCGGCGAGGCGTTGCAGCCGGGTCAGGACGCGGGAGTGGATGCCGTAGCCGGCCAGCCGGCTGAAGGCGGCGATGAATGGGAAGTGGGCGATCAACGGGACCTGGGCATGGCGGCGGAGCATGCGCACGCCGCTCAGGCCCACCGGCATGGCGTTGACCAGGAGTGCGTTGGCCCCGTTGGCGACTGCCAGGTCATGGAGCGCGATCAGGCGATCCACCTCGTCCGTGATATTGGCCAGATAGACCTTAGGTGTCCCGGTCTCCCGTTCGGCCCGCAGGCGCGCCGCCCCCAGCGCGGCGGAGCGCTCGGCAAGCGGACACCAGGGGATATCGGCCAGCATCTCGTCGTCTTTGGCGATGTCGAGCCCGCCGAGCCAACTCTGGTAGCCCAGCTCGGCGAAGGGCTCGGCTGGCAGCCCGATGTTGGGCTTGATGACCCCGAAGAAGATGGGCCGGTCGAACGCCTGTAAGCGCTCGCGCAGGCCCGCTACGCCGAAGCGCGGCCCCTCGAACCCGGCCAGATAGGACCCCGGAAAGCGGATGTCCTGGAGCCGGATCAGGGGGATTCCGGGGGAGAAGAAGACCCCCTCGCCGCAGACGGCGGAGAGCAGGTTGGGGATGCGCGGGCCGAAGTTGCCGTGAGGGTGCGCGATGGTGGCGCGGCAGGCGTGCACCGGCCCGCGCGCGGCACACTCCACCGGGATGCCGAATCCGGATGGGCGGGGCTCGGACTCCAGCTCCAGGACCTTGGCGGCGAAGCGCGGCCGGAAGTCCTCGTCCACGCCGACCCGCCGCCACTGGGCGGTGGACTGCTCGCTGCACAGGTGTGCGGCGGCCTCCCGGGGGTCACCGACGCACTCGAAGCTGAAGTCCAGCTCCAGGTAGTCATCCGGGTCCAAGTCCCCGCGCCGGGCAAAAAAGCCTGCCATGTCGTCGGCCGTCATGGGATCACGCCTCCCCCAGGAGCTGGAGCTGGACCTCCCGGCACTCCCGGGGTCCGTCCAGCTCGATGAAAAAGATAGACTGCCACCCGCCCATGACCAGCGCTCCCCCGGCCACTGGGATCGTCTCCGATGCGTTCATGAAGAGCCCCAGCAGGTGCGAGTGGGCGTTGTCCCGGCCATCGACCGGGGCCAGATTGTGCAGATAGTCCCCGTCGCGCGGTACCAGACGCTTCAGGAAAGTGACCATGTCCTGCTGGAGCTTAAGCTCCCGCTCGTTGAGATTGAGCCGAGCCGTGGTGTGCAGCGACATCAGGGTCAGGAGCCCGTCGCGAATGCCGCTTTCCGAGATCCAGGCCCGGACCTCTTGGGTGATGTCGATGACCTGGATGGGGTCGGTCGTGGCGAGCTGGAGCTGATGCCTCAATAGCTTCATGGGGATACCTGGAGTACTCGGCCTGGGGCGGCAGGAGCTTCCCACGCCCCGGGCGGATGGATCGGCGCGCCATGATCCCGGAAAGCCCCAGTGGCCGCCAAGGGGTCTGGGACAATCCGCAAGGTCCTTTTCCAAAAACCTCGGCAGACTGTGTAGAATCGGATAGCTGCAATGCCGCAGGGTCCAGGAGACCTGTCATGCCAGTGCGAGCGGAAGGTCCGTGGGCGGACGGCGAACGCCCCGCGTCGTCTCGGGCCGAGCGAGCGCAGCGTCGCGCAGCCCGCGAGCGGGCCGGCGGCGAGCCGCCCGGCCGGAAGGCCCAGCCGGCTCCGATCGACACCTGTGCCGACCGGGGCGCGGAATGGCACCGCCGCTTGATCGAGGGCCAGCCGGACCTCATCTGCGGCTTCCTTCCGGATACCACACTGACCTTTGTCAATGCTGCCTATGCCCGATTCTTCGGCCGCGAGCCCCAGGAGCTGATTGGGCGGCGGTTCATCGATTTCCTCTCCGCGGAGAGGCAGACGATGGTGCGCGGCCATCTGGCCACGCTTGCACCGGATTCGCCCGAACGCCAGTACGAGCACGAGACCCGGCGCGCCGATGGGGAGCTGCGCTGGCACCTATGGCACGACTTCGCGCTCTTCGACGCGTCGGGCAGGGCCACCGAGTTTCAGTCGATCGGCGTCGATGTCACCGAGCGGCGGCGTGTGGAGCAGGCACTGCGGGAGAGCGAGTACCTCCTGCGCAAGTCCCAGGAAGTCGCCCGTCTCGGGTCATATCGCTACGCGCCGCCGACCGGGCGATGGATCGGCTCGCCCCTGCTGGACGAGATCTTCGGTATCGACGGCAGCTACCCAAAGGATGTAAACGGGTGGCTCGGCATCGTCCACCCCGAGCATCGCGCGGAGATGCGCGACTACCTGCTGCAAGATGTGCTTGGGGCACGGTGTCCCTTTGCCCGCGAATATCGGATCGTCCGGGTGTGCGACGGCGCGGTGCGCTGGGTATTCGGCCGAGGCGAGCTGGAGCTCGACGCGTCGGGGACCCCGATCGCCATGATCGGCACGATTCAGGACATCACGGAGTCCAAAGAGGCCGAGGAGCGGCTGTTCGAGGCCAAGGAGCGAGCCCAGGTGACGCTGCACTCCATCGGCGACGGGGTGATCGCCACCGACGCCTCCGCCTGCGTCGACTTCATGAATCCGGTGGCGGAGTCGCTCACGGGCTGGAGTACGGCCGAGACCAGGGGAAGCCCTTTGCGCGGGATCTTGCGGCTGCTCGACGAGCACAACCGCGAGCCGATCCCCGACCCGGTGGTGCGCTGCTTCCGGGAAGGCCCTATTCAGACGCTCGCGCACCACGCGGTGCTGGTCGGACGCGATGGGACCGAGCATGCGGTCGATGCCTCCGCGGCGCCGATTCGCGGGCGCAACGGCGTCGTGCTGGGCGCGGTCCTGGTGATCCGCGATGTCTCCGAGAACCGCCGCCTTGCCCGCCAACTGGCCCACGACGCAACCCACGATGCGCTGACCGGGCTGGTCAATCGGGCGGAGTTCGAACAGCGGCTTCAGGCCGCGCTCGCCGCAAGCAAGGCGCACGGTACCCGCCATGCCCTCTGCTATATGGATCTGGACCAATTCAAAGTCGTCAACGACACCGCCGGTCATGCGGCGGGGGACGAGCTCCTCAAGCAGCTCGGCGTCGTGCTCTCCGCCATGGTCGACGAGCGCGATACCCTGGCGCGCATCGGCGGCGACGAGATAGGACTGCTGCTCGCCAATACGCCGTTGGAGCGGGCCCGGACGATCGCCCAGTCCATCGTCAATCGCATCCGCGACCACCGCTTCGACTGGGGCGGGCGCAGCTACCGGGTGGGCATCAGCATCGGACTGGTTCCCATCGCGCCGGGGGCGGAGAGCGCCGCCCAGATCCTCACCCAGGCGGACGTCGCCTGTTACATCGCCAAACAGACCGGTCGCAACCGAGTCCATCTCTATCGCCGGGAGGACGGTCAGACTGCGGTCCATCACAACGAGATCCTGGATGCGGCCGAGGTGCGCAGCGCACTGGAGCAGGATCGCTTCCGGCTTTTTTACCAGCCCATGGTGTCGCTCGGCGCATCAGAGCCCCTGCCGGTACGCTACGAGGCGCTGTTGCGGATACTGCCGGAGGATGGGCTGGGAGCGCCTGTCTTGCCACCCAGCTTCATTACCGCGGCCGAGCGTTTCGGGCTGATGGACGAGATCGACCGGTGGGTCATCCAGACTGCATTTCGCAACTATGGAACGGGGCTCGGCAGGACCGGCGCCAAGATCGCGATCAACTTATCCGGAAGCTCCTTGAGCGACGAGACCCTGCTCCCCTACATCGAGACCCAGCTCGCCCGATTCTGCGTGCCCCCGGCGAAGGTATGCTTCGAGATCACCGAGACCGCGGGCATCCAGAATTTGCATCGCGCGGTCGACCTGATGACCGCACTCAAGGGCCATGGCTGTCAGCTCGCGCTGGACGATTTCGGCAGCGGGCTATCCTCGTTCCGCTATTTGAAGTCGCTGCCCGTGGACTATGTGAAGATCGACGGCAGCTTTGTGCGGAACATGGCCGAGAGCGAAAGCGATTGTGTCCTGGTGGAGGCCATCAATCGCATGAGCCACACCCTGGGGATCGAGACCGTCGCCGAGTATGTCCACAGCGCAGCGATCGTCGAGCGCCTGCGGATACTCCGCGTCGACTATGGTCAGGGATTCTATTTCGGCAAGCCGGCGCCCTGGACCGTGGATTCCTGAGCGCTGCACTGCGGTGCGGTGGTTCAACCGCCCTCGCCCGTCGGTGCCGGGCTGTCGCCTTCTCGATCCGGTCCGTCCAGCATGTCGTTCAGGGTCGCCAGATCGCTGGCCGAGACCAGTTGGACCGGTATGCCGGCCGTGCGTGCGGTCTGCGCGAGCAAGGGGTCGACAATCCCGTCCCGGGCCAATGTCTCCAGGCAGGGACGCCCCGAGGGCAGGTCGCAGGACTTGACGAGCACCAGTGACTCGGCGCCCAGCTGGCCGCAGAGCCAAGCGGCCAGGGAGTCGGAGGTCAGGTCCCAGCCAGGGTGCAATCCGGTATCCGCGAGCACCATGGGCGCAGGCACCCAAACCGGAGTCAGCCCGGAGTCGAGCCGGCTGCGGATCTCGTCCAGGCTGGCCGCAGGTGCCAGGCCGGGCTGCAAGGCGCACAGTGCCCGGCCGTACTGCTCCATGGCGAGCATCGCGAGATGATGTGCCGTGGCGTCGTCGAACCCCAGTCTCGGCTGTGCCGCGCGCACCGCATCGGCGAAGGGCCCGCCCCCGGGGACCAGGACCCAGTCGGGCCGGCGCGCCAGTGCGGCGAGCCATGGTCGCAGCAGGCCCGACCCGGCCAGACTGCCGCCGAGCTTCGCTACCCGCACGACCCAGACACCTGGTCCAGTCGCAGACGCTCGAGCAGATCCAGCAATGGGGCTGCCTTGTGGTAGGTCTCCCGGTACTCGGACTCCGGATGCGAGTCCGCCACGATCCCGCCCCCGGCCCAGAGCCGGGCGATACCCCCCGAGTGGACCAGGGTGCGGATGGCGATGTTGGTGTCCATGGCGCCGTCGAACCCCAGATAGCCGATGGCCCCGCAATAGACCCCCCGGCGGTGGGGCTCCAGCTCCTCGATGATCTCCATGGCGCGGAGCTTCGGCGCCCCGGTGATGGAGCCGCCGGGGAAGCAGGCGCGCAGCAGATCCACGGCGCTGCGCCCTTGCGCAAGCCTGCCGCGCACGGTGCTGACCAGGTGGTGGACCCGGGCGTAGCTTTCCACGTCGAAGAGCCTTGGGCAATGGACGCTGCCGATGGCGCACACCTTGCCCAGATCGTTGCGCAGCAGGTCTACGATCATGACGTTCTCGGCCCTGTCCTTGGGGCTTGAGTGCAGGGTCTCGGCAAGCAACAGGTCTTCGATGGGATCGCGTCCCCGGGGTCTGGTACCCTTGATGGGCTTGGTCTCCACCAGGCCCTCGGACACCCGCAGGAAGCGCTCCGGCGATGAGCTCAAGATCGCCCAGTCCGGGGACTCCAGATAGGCCCCGAAGGGCGCGGCATTGACCGCCCGGAGGCCCAGGTATGCCTGCCAGGGGTCGCCCTCCGCCGGGGCCGAGAAGCGCTGGGCCAGGTTGACCTGGTAGCAATCGCCTTCCAGCAGATAGTGCCGGATGCGGGCGATGGCACGCAGATAGTCCCCGTGACTTAAGCTTGATCGGACGGGCTCCAGTACCCGGAAGGTGCTATGGCTCCGGGCCGATCGCCGGCCGGCAAGCGCGGCGGAGAATAGACCTTGGTACTCCTCGAGACAGGCCGGTGCCCGGGCGACGAGCCTGGTGCGCCGCTCCGCGTGGTCCACGACCAGTGCCCAGTCGTAGATCCCGACTGCCATATCCGGGATGCCTTCCGCATCCTGGGCCAGGCTCGGCAGTCGCTCCAGACGGCGGGCCAGGTCATAGCCGAAATAGCCGATGGCACCGCCCGCAAAGGGCAGGCCCGGGACCCCCGGGCGCGTGGGACCAAGCTGCTCGGCCAACAGTGCGAATGGGTCGGCCAGCGATTGGCGGACCTTGCCCCCGATGCGGATTTCGGTGCGTTGGCCGCGAGTCACAAGCAGGGTACCCGGGTCCGCTGCCAGGATGTCGTAGCGACCCTGCTCGCAGACGGGCCGGCCGCTGTCCAGAAAGACCGGCCAGGCGCGACCGAGCAGCGCCTGGGCCAGCGGGGCACTGTCGGGCCTGTAGGGAAGCTCCCTGACGAGTGGCGTATGCATTGCGAGGGTCATCCTGGGCCTGAAAATCTTCTTACTTTGCGTTCATTTGCAAACAAACGGCCTTCAAGCGCGATCGCTCGGCTGCATGTCCATCGCCAACCGGGCCACCGCCGCCGCGGGGGCGCAATCCGCCACGTCGGGCAACAGACCATCGCCCCCAGGGAACAGCGACTCGAAGCCAAGATACTGCCGGCCCAGACGCTGCGCCAGGCGCCGTGCCAGGAAGCGCCCGACCCCGGCCCCGAGGACCGGGGCCTGCGCGTCTAAGTCGCCCCGGGAGAGCAGCCGCGCGCAGGCGTCCGCCAGCGTGCGGAGCTGGATCTCTGCAAGGTAACCGGCCAGCCGTTTCCAGTCGGCGAGCCCCGCATCCCCGTAGTCCTGGCCCAGCATGCGGGCAATCCGCCCGGCGCTGGACTCCGGGGTCTTGTCCCGGCCGTCGGCACTCGGCATCAGGTCCGCATGCCCCGGCAGCTCGCCGGTGAGCCGATAGATGTCTGCGGCGGTGGCGAAATGCTCGGCCATCAGCGGCACCCAGTCCCCGCCGAGCGGTGCGCGGCGCGCCAGTGCCATCACGGGGGTGCGGACCACCCCGCTGTAGATCAACTCGCCCTGCACCAGACGCTCCCGATCGGTCAGTCCGCGCACCGATACGCTGCCGTCCTTGAAGGGGACTAGATCCGTGGTGGTGCTGCCGATATCCGCAAGCAGCCCCTGCGAGACTTGTCCGGCCGCCAGGGTGGCCGTGGCCAGCCAGTTCGCGGAGGCGACGGATGCTGCGTCATCGATGGCCGACCCCGGATCCAGCAGGCCCCGGGCGCCCGCATAGACCTCGACGGTCTCGCCGGGGAAACGTCGCTGCATGACCTCGATCAGAGACCGGACCCCGCTCGCACGGTCCGGAAATCGATCGGCCAGCTCGCCTGTCATGGTGAGCGCATGGCGCACCGGTCGCTCCGGGAGCGACTCCAGCGCCCGGTCGATGGCCGATTCCAGCCGATCGAGACCCTCCCAAAGCGGGCATGGGAGCTGGAGCACCGCACGCACCCCGCCGTCCGCGGCCAGCGCCACCGCTTTCAGGTGTGCGCCGCCCAAATCCCAGCCCAGCCAAGCGTGCCTCATGGGTCGCCCCCCAGACAGACATCCACGGCACGCCCGGCGAACGACTCCTCGGCGGGGCGATCTCCGAACAGCAAATCGAGCACCAATCCGGCCGGGTTGATCCCCAGCGACTCCCGCAGTCCGACATAGGATGTGGTGAGCCGCGGGTTGACCTCAAGCACCCGGGGTCCCGCAGGGGTGGCGATCAGGTCCACGCCGGCATAGCCCCAGAGCCCAGGCAAGGCGGCGGCCACGTCCCCCGCGAGCCGCCGGAAGCGCCCGTCCGTGCGGCCCATCCCGTTGACCACACACCCCAGGAGCACCAGTGCGTCGTCCATCACCGCGATGCGCTGGCGGTTCACCCCGAGTAGGGTCGCCTGCCCCTCTCGGGCCAGCAGGCTTAAGCTCCCGGCAGTCCCCTGCACGAACGGCTGGGCCACGTATGCAGCGCGCTCCGCCAACTGCTCCCAGCGGTGGCAAAGGGTGTCTCGGTCCGGGCACACGCGGATGCCCAGACAACCGGCCCCATCGTCCGGCTTCAGGACCCAGGGACCCGGGATGACCGGGATACGATCCCCGCTCCCGAAGGTGGGTACCACCGGTATCCCCAGGTCCTCCAGGAGCCGGGCGGTCTTAAGCTTGCTCGCGGCGATGCGCACTGCGGAGGGCGCGCTCCCCAGGAGCACCTTGCCGGCCGCCAGGACCCCGGCGCTGACCCGCTCCAGTGCACCCTCCTGCTCCGGGACTATGGGCCATACCGCATCCGCCGCGGCCATGGTCTGCGCCCAGATCTGGGGAAACGACTCCAGACTGTGCACCGGCCGGCAGTCCGCCGGCAGGTCGGTCGGGGGCAGACGGGCGTCCCGAACGATCGTGCACTCGATACCCGGGAGTGCCGAGAGGTCGCAGACCAGCGAATGCAGCATCATGTCGCCTTCCCGCACCAGGGAGGGTGCGGCATCGGCGCCCAGCAGGCCGCCGCCGGTCACATACTCGAAGACGAAGATCCGCATGGTGTCGAGCTCACGATGAAACCTATCCCCGTCATCGACCTCAAGGGCGGCCAGGCCGTCGCTGCCCGGCTTGGTAGACGCCGGGATTACGCGGGCCTAAGCACCCCCCTATGTCCCTGCTCCGAGCCCGCCGCGGTGGCCGCCGCACTGCTCGGTCTCTACCCCTTCGAGACCCTGTATCTTGCCGACTTGGACGCCATCGGCAGCGAGGCCGGCCAGTGGGGGGCCATCGAGTCGATCCGCCGGCTCGACCCGCGGATCGAGCTATGGGTGGACAACGGGCTTCAGGACCTCGAGCGGCTCGCAACGCTGGCCCGCCCGGTGCTGGGGAGCGAGTCGCTCGCCGACCTGAAGGAGCTTGCGCGGCTCATGGACCGTCTCGACTCGCCCATCCTGTCGCTGGACTACCGGGCGGACGGGCTGCTCGGCCCCGCCGGTCTCGACCGCCGTCCGGACCTGTGGCCGGCGGATGTCATCCTCATGACCCTGACCCGGGTCGGGAGCGGCCAGG
Source organism: uncultured Gammaproteobacteria bacterium (assembly GCA_963780725.1). Classification (GTDB taxonomy): domain Bacteria; phylum Pseudomonadota; class Gammaproteobacteria; order Chromatiales; family Chromatiaceae; genus Thiodictyon. The sequence continues at coordinate 97,127 of CAWACV010000001.1, read as the reverse complement.
GTCCGGACCTGGAGCGGCTCGCGGGGCTGCGCCAGGCCGCGCCGGACCGGCGGATCTATGCCGCCGGCGGGGTGCGGGACCGGGCGGACCTGGAGCGCCTGCGCGCCATCGGGGTCGCCGGCGCGCTCGTCTCGACCGCGCTGCACCAGGGGCGCATCGCAGCGGCGGATCTGGCCGGTTGACGAATGGCGAGACGAAACCGGCTTCGCAGCTCCAGGGAGGGCCAGCGCGATGGCGACATGACCGCTCACCTGATCGTGTCCCGCAGGGGCGAGGTCTCCACCGGCCCCTGGAACCAGCGCAATGCGGGCTCTGGCCCGCTGGTCTGAAAGTCTTCCAGGGCGGGTCCGCGATAGCTGCACCAGGATTGGGTGGTCTCGTAGAGCACAATCCCAGAGAGCCCCGGCAGATAGTCGATCAGCTGCTCCCAGATATAGACGCACAGCACCTCCGTGCTGGATCTCCAGGCGAGCTCCGGGGCGCAATAGTTCAGGGTGTGATGGTCGAAGCGGTCCACCACCCGGCGGTTGGCGACCCGCTTCAGATATCCGTAGTCCACCACGCAGCCGGTGGTGGGATCGATCCGCCCGGACACCGACACATGGAGCGTATAGCGACCGCCGTGGAGGTTCGAGCAGCGGGCGGGATGGTCGGTGATGAAATGGGCTGAGTCGAAGACCAGCTCCTTAGAGACGGTGACCACAGGGGTTGTCTGCTCGAAGCGGTCCAGTGCCCCGGGGATGGTCTCCAGGTGTCCACGCAGCAGGTCCAGGAGCTTTCGGGTGTCCGTCGGCGAATAGGTGCGCAGCAGTGCCCCGTCGGGGGTATCCGCGACGTCGAGCCGCTGCAGGCGGATACCGTGGCGCGTCAGCTCTACCGACACCCAATGCCCCTGGCTTGCCAGGCGGAAGGGTAGAAAGAGATAGCCCGCCTGGAGGTCCCCCGCATGGGCCACGAAGACCGCCAGGCTCTGAAGAAAGTCCGGCGGCGGGATCGGACAGACGCGCAGGGTCGGAAATCCGTCCAGGTGCGACTTGGGCGCCTTGAGCCGGTTGCGGGCGACCACCCGATGGGTGTCGCCAGCATATTCGTAATCCTGGCGGAAGCGGAAACCGTAGTCGCGTAGGGCCGCGAGGTCCCAGAGCAGGAGGTCCAGACGGCGCACCTCCCCCGGAATCAGGACGAACGGACCATCCTCGCGGACCAGCCCCGCCCAGTCCAGCGCGCGCAGGACAGCCCGGGCCAGCTCGGAAGGGTACCCGTGAGGGGCGGGATAATCGCCCACCCGATCTTCCCTGCCCAGCGCGCCGCGGTCCACCACCAGCTCCAGTGGGAGATGGTGCCGGATGGCATATTCCTGGGGCGTCAGGCGATCCTCGGGCGGCTGGGGCACCGGCTCGGCCTGGGACAACTGCGCACGCGGCTCTGGATTGGGCATATTGGGCCAGTGGCGAGTGGCGAGTGGCGAGTGGCGAGTTGGAGCACGAGGGCGTAGCCCTAGCCACTCGCCCCTCGCCACTTCTTAGTTATGGGCCGCGAACGGATGCCCGGTGGTGCCCTTCTTGGCAACCACGTCAGCCGCCTTGGGCTCGCCGGCCACTGCACGCTTGATGGACTCCTTGGTGGCCTGATAGTTGTAATCCTGGATCTTGGTGTCGTCCTCGGCCTGCCAGTGAATGAAGACGCCCACACAGATGAAGATGTCGTCCGCCTCGGCGGCCGGGATGGTGCCGTCTTCCACGCAGTCGGCCACGGCCATGGCCACGCCGCGCTGTGCGGGCCCGAACATCTGCACCGCCTGCTTGGCCCCCTTGATGGTGACCTTGTTGAACATCAGGGTGTTGGGCTTGGCCGGCAGGTTGGGGGCGACCACCGCGAGCAGACTGGTGAATCCGTCCTTGTTATTGACCAGACCGTTGCAGAATGCGGTCTCTACGGCGGAGCCGCGGGGCCCCATGATCAGATCGATATGGGCCACCTCGTTGCCGTCGCCGACCAGGGACTCGCCGACCAGGGTCTTGTTGATGACTGCCATCGCATTCTCTCCTTACGTTTCGGTTTGTGGTGCATGAAAACCCGGGGCCTGGGCGGCCGGTCCGGGATGGGGTGCGTAGCGACGCTGCGCCGCCGATAGAAACAGGTCTGGCGGGTCTGTGCCGGACAGCGAGAGCCGCCGGATCAGCAGACAGGCCACGGTCAGATCTGCGCTGGTCCCGGGGTTGATCCCGGCCGCTTTAAGCCTCCGATCCAGGTCCAGGAGCTCGGCCCTGCACCGCTGGGGATTGCGCGCCGCGAGCAGCGACCGGGCAGCCGGGGCCGCCTGTCGGCAGACCCGGGATGCGGTCTCGGCTCCCCATTTGCGGGCGACATGACTGTCCGGGAATCGGGCGAGCAGATCCAGATAGAGCCCGGCGGCGGCCCAGACCGGGCTGTGCCAGCGTTGCTCCAGACCAGCGAGCAACGGCACCGCCCGCTCGAAGAGGTCCGCGTAGCCGGTGGCGTACTGGAGCGCGATCCGGTCCCGACCTGCCGCATGGGACATGACCTCAATGGGAGTCGCCGCCGCCGGGGCCCCGACATCGTGCTCCGCGCAATTGCCGAGCCCGCCCGGGGCTGCAAGCCGGATGGCCCCGAACAGCCCCTCGGTGTCCGTGCGGTCCGAGTCGGCGAGCGCCTGCCGCAGTCGCTCGTGCAGTGGCCCGCGCTCGCCCGACCGCCCAGGGGGGAGCAGGGCCGCCTGGATCAGCGGGCCGGCGAGCAGCAGGATACCGAGGTTGGTGTTGCAGCCCACGGCACCGCGGGTGGCCGCGACCGCCCGGAAGATGCGCTCGCCGAGCTTGAGCCCCGGCTCGGTCAAGGGCCCGACGCTCGCCTCGGCGCTCAGCTCGAAATCCGCGACGGTCATCCCGTGACCGTCCGCGTGGCGGTGCACATTGCCCGGCTTGAGTGCAGAGAGCTCCAGATCGCAGGCACCCCGGTAGGCGGCGGCGATGCGCGCCCGCCGGTCGGTACCTCGACCCGCGAACGGCGTCGGGGACTGCACCGGGCTCGACAGGGCGCAGGCGGGGTCCATCAGCCCACTGACTCCATCCGCAGATCGCCCCGTTGACAGCGCAGGAAATCGGCCGCCAGGGCCGCGGCGATGTCCACCCCGCAGACCTGCTGCAGACCCTTCCAGGCGGGGACCCCGTTGACCTCGATGACCCAGGCCCGGCCGGTCGCATCGCGCAGGATGTCGACCCCTGCATAGGCCATTTCCAGGGTGCCGGCGGCGGCTTCCGCCAGCTCCCGGAGATCGGGCTCCAGGGCCGCCGGGTGACAGGCGCCACCCTGTGCCACATTGCTGATCCAGCCCTGGTCTGCGACACGGCGCATGGCCGCAACAGCCCGAGCGCCGATGACGAAGACCCGGTAGTCCTGGGACTTGGCGGTGCCGGAGCGGACGAACCGCTGGAGATAATAGATCCCGTTGCAGGCCAAGGGCTCCGGAAGATCGGCGGGCGAGCTCGGTCGGGCGAGCCCCACGCCCTGGGAGCCGAACAGCGGTTTCAGAACCAGCTCGTGGCCTGCACTCAGCTCTCGCTCAGCGAGGGCGCGCGCGGCATCGGGGTCCCGCAATACCCAAGCGGGCGGGGTGGGAATACCGGCGGCATGGAGCAGGAAGCTCGTCATGCCCTTGTCGACGCTGCGCTCGATGGCATGGGCCGGGTTATAGACCAGGACCCCGAGTCTGCGCAGTGCATGGAGTATATCCAGGTAGAAAACGACCTCTTCCAGGGTCCCGCCCGGGACGCCGCGCACGAAGGCCCCGTCCGGCAAGCGATCGAAGCCTGGGATCAGAACCCCGGCCGACCCATCGGACAGATCCAGTCGACAGGACTGAAGCGAGACCGTACACGACTCTTTGCCCCGCGCCCGAAACGCCTCAGCGAGCCGGGCGCCGTGCCAGCCGGGGTCGTCGGTGAAGATTGCGACCCGGGGGCTGAATCTCGAACGAGCGCGGGTCATGGCGCGGACTCGAGCCAGTCGATGCCGAAGGATGCCGCAAGCAGCTCCGGGGCGATCGCTCCGGCCGCGAAGGTGCGCCCGCTCTCCAGTGCGGTCACCAGGATTCGGGCCGGGCTGAAGAGCAGGGGGTCGATCTGGAAGAAATCGTATTTGACGGCCTTGAAGACCTCGGCGAAAGGCTGGCCATAGTCCCGCGAGGCGCTGCTCGGCAGCCCGTCTGCCAGGTAGCGCGCGGCCTCGTCCGAGCCAGTGACGAACAGATGGACCTGGCCTGCGAAAAGGATGGCGTCGTTGGTGCGACCCATGGCGGTCACGAAGTCCGGTGCCGGGGGCGGCAACGGTGCGCTGCCCAGTCCGTCGCGGATCGACTCCAGGGCGAACCCGAGCGTATGGGCCTTGTGCAGTGCGACCTCCAGGACTCGGGCCACGATCTGGACGGTCCCGGCCAGACTCCGCGTGGGGGTGAGAATCAGGGTGAGTCCGGCAGGGTCGATCCCGCAGTCCCGGGCGATCTTATCCACCAATGGCTCCGGGGGCACCCGGTCCACCTCCAGAACCAGGCAGGTGCGCTCCGAGCGGTCCCTGTAGCCCAGCTCGTCGAAGAGCGGCTCCTTACAGGCCAGGGACCGGCCGGGACCCGAGCCCAGTGCGTGGAACGCCTCTTTGCCCTCCCCATGGCTCAGGCTCCAGCCCGCATATTGGCTGCCCAGGCAGGCCAGGACCGGGTCGCTCGCGGTCACCTCCACCGCGATCGGCCAGATTCCCACCCGGCCGCCGACCTGGGAGCCCGCGCGCAGACCCACCCGGCCCAGGCCGCCCATGCAGATCTCGGCGATCCGCCGCCCGGCCTCCAGCCCGCCCGGGACAGCAATCCCGCCGTCCACCAGGAGACAACCGTTGGCCAGGCGCTGGAGCCCCAGGCGCAGATGCGCCGAGTCAGACACCAACGATTCAACCAGGGGGACTGCAAGTGCGTTGATACCGATCTGAAGACCGCTCATTGAAGCCGCTCCCGATGGGCACCGGTCGCGCCGGCCCTGGCGACCGGGTCGCCGAGCGTCGGACCGGACTCGATCAGACCCAGGACTGCGGCGGCGCGCTCGGCCAACCGGGACTCCAGGAGGTCCGAGCCCTCGCCCTGGGCGAGCACGGTGCAGAGCGGCGCGCCTCGCGGCATCAGGGAGCGCGATTGCGGGCGGTCTTTGCACCAATGGGGCCAGTGCAACCCCGCGGGCACCCTCAGGTCGCGGGGGGCGTAAATGACCCGCTGACCCCAGACTCGCCCCCCCGCGGCAACGGACGGGGCCGGCAGCTCCCCGAGACAGGCGCGCACATGGCGACCGATCCAGCCCTCCCTGCACTGCCCATCGTAGAGGCCTAAGGCCGCGGTCGGTCTGGGGTTAAGCTCCAGGAACCGGGGGTGCCCGCCGTCCAGGATGAAGTCCAGCCCGTTGATGCCGCGCAGCCCGAGTGTCCCCACCAGTCGCCTGCACCAGCCCTCGACCTCCCGGCGCACGGACGGGGCCAGGCTGGACTGACCCAGCAGTCCGCCATAGAGGAATGGCCGTACAGGGTCCAGGTCCGCGGTCAGCAGGCGATGATAGCCGATGGGATCCAGGTTGCGTCCGTCCGCGACGAACAGGATGGACATGGGTAAGCCCGACTGCCGACGCTGGAAATAATGCGGCGCGGCGGGCCTTAGGTCCCCGGGGCGCCAGTGGCGTACACCCAGCCCGCCGCTGCTCCCGGGCTCCTTCGCGAGCCATTCCCCCCCAACGTTCGCCGGAGGCGGATCGAGCCGCGACTCCGGGTGTGCGATGTCTAGATCGGCAAGCAGTCCCAGTAGCCGCGCGGGGCTCCCCAGCAAGGCCAGTACCCCGGGGCGGTTGCCCAGGATGCGCACCCGCCGAGCCAGCTCGGCCAGCAGCTCGGGGCAGGGTTCGAAACCGGCCCCGTAGACCAGACCCAGGGGTCCGTCGGCGCCACGCCCTGCCGGCAGGCCTTGAACCCCGCAGAGCAGCGCGTCCACCCCCGCCAACAAAGGAGCGGAATCCAGCCCGGGTCCAGCCATCGGGACCCGGGTGCAGGGGGCGAGGTCCTGCGTGTCCCGGTCGCAGAAGGCGTCCATGATGTGGACGCGGTAGCCCCCGTGCACCGCCGACTCGGCGATGGCCCTGGCGCTGTTGGCGACGACCAGCAGCATCCCGGGCTCAGCGCGCATGCTGGCGCGCCGCCTCGAAGGCCGCGTCCAGTCCCAGATAGTGCGGCGAGCCGGCCTCGTGCATCTGGCGCAACAGGGTCTGCTGAACCCTGTACTTGATGTTGCCGACGGCGAGCGCTCCCAGACCCAGTGCGCCGCTGGTCGATCCTGGGACCGGGACCCCGTTGTCCATGACACCGATCCCCTCGATCCCGGCCGGTGGGACCGCGTTCACGTCGCAGGCGACCTTGAGCCTCGAACCCGCCGCGATCTGGTGCGAGCTCAAGACCTGAACCCCGGCCGCAGCGGCATTGAACACCAGGTCCGCCTCAGCCATCAGGGCCAGGATGTGCGCCTCCGTGCTGCCGTCGGCCCCGGCGATGTGGACACCGTGGCGTTGGTTGCAGCGGTGTGCGGCCTCCTCGGCTCGGGCCAGGCCCATCACGCTGACGATGAAGACCTGCGCACCGGCGCGGGCGGACAGGATGGCTGTGGCCGAGCCCACCGGGCCGCTGCCTCCGAAAATCAGGACCCGCTGACCGGCCAGCCCATCCGAGTCGCTGCGATCGAGGGCCGACTCCACCCCGGCGACCATGGCCGCGGCGGTGGTAATGGCGCCGCTCGGGTCGGCGAAGACCGACACCTCGAAGGGCGGCACCATGGCGGCGCGGGCGGCGTCCAGCATGTCCACTGCCAGGTGCAGATCGCGACCGCCCAAGAAGATCCCGGTGCGGGACACGCCCTTGGGTCCGCGAGAGAAGATCGCGTCGTGGACCAGTCCGGTCAGCTCTTCCAGGGCCACGTGGGTGTAGGAGGGGCAGACGGTCCAGCCGGCATCGTGGGCCATGTTCACGTCGAACGGGCTTAGGTTTTTCGCCGTCGTGATCATGTGCAGGACATAGGGTCTTTCCATCGGGTCGCTCGGCTCTCTCGTCAAGGCTGTAAGGACGACTGGGCCAGATGTACAGTCCGCTCGGCCGCCGGGGCCAGGGTCGCAGCGATCTCGGCACCCCGATTGCGGGCGGCGCAGACGCGCAGGCGCAGCGGCGAGAGCTCCCCGAAACGGCGCTTGAGCCCGTGCTCCAATGCGAGCGCCTGGTCCTCGTCTTCGGTCAGCACGAATCCGGTCGGGCCCCACGAGCTCTGGCCGCTGCCGGTGAAGCCCTGGCTGTCCGCGAAGTCCAAAGCGGCGGCCACCGCGGGGGAGGCGAAGCAGCCCCCCTGGGCGGGGGCGAAATGCTCCCCCACCGCGCGCTGAATCTCCCGTATTCCGTCGGCCACGGGCCCCAGGCGACGCTCCAGCAGACCCGGCACCACCTGCATCAGCAGCACCCGGCACAGCCGACCGGCGGTCAGCTCCGGGAACTGCGGCAGCCCTGCGAAGGCGCGCAGCTCGGACTCCCCGTGGAGCCCCTGCCCGCGCTGATCCAGCAAGAGCAGGATTCGCCAGTTTTCGGGGAACGGGATGCGCAGCACGAGCGGCGGTATCCCGTCCAGGTCCCCGCGCCCGCAGTCCACGATGAATCCGCCCTGGTCGAAGGCACCGACCCCGATCCCGGAGCGTCGGCCGCGGCCAAGGGTCCCGGCGATGGCCCGACTGTCCGGAGCCGGCTCGGCGCTTGGGTCGGCGTACAGCCGTTCCAGTGCGGTCCCGACCGCCAGCGCCAGTTGAGTCCCCGAGCCCAGTCCCGCATGGTCTGGGATCGACTCCGCGATTCGGATGCTCGCCCCGCCCGGGAGTCGCCGCGCCGCGGCGAAGGCTTGGGCATAGGCGAGCGCACGCCCGGCCCCCGGACCCTCGGCCGCGAGCGTGCGGGCCGGCGCGGCATGCAGTCGCGTGGCGAAGGCGTCGATGGCGAGTCCCAGGCTACCGAAACGGCGTCCCAGACCCCCGTGGAGGTCCAGAAAGCCCAGGTGCAGCCGGGCCGGGGCGACCACGTCGACCGAGACCCCAGGACGACCGAGACTGAGACGGTGCTTCATACCGATGACTGGCTGTGTGGAACGATATTCTAATGAGCAAGCATCATGCCCCAGTTGGGTGCCAGGCCCCCGGTCTCCAAGCATTGCGGATTGGGCGCCTGCATGCGTCCCAATCCGTTGGGGACAGATCCTGGAGCTGGGCGGTCCGTGCACCGCACCCTGTCACTCGTCTGAATCACTGTGTCACAGGCACGGCGTGGCGGAGAAACAGCGGCCGACCTCCGGGCATTCCACAGCCAGGCGCCGATTCGGTGCAGACTAGGGACGACATGTTCGAGATCCTGTTGACATTCAGCCTTCTTACGCGCCGCCCCATGCCCCTCCGTAGGCTGGGTAGAGCGCAGCGAAACCCAGCAGCAAAGCTTGACCGAGAGGCAGCTGGCCCGTGAATGTCGATAGCCCCTAACGCGTCCGCCCCTGGCACGCTTCCTGAGTAGTCCGAACGATACCCAGACCCGGGCCGCGGACCCCAGATCCGGAGCGCTTACCCCAAGAGATGTGGACGACCGACCCCGCCGAGAACGCCGGTACACTGACCTGCCCATTCTGTGGCCTCGCGTGCGACGACCTGCGCGTGGAGCCGGACGGGGCGGGCCAGCCGTGCCTGACGAACGGCTGCGCGAGCGCACAGGCAGCCTTCGGCAGCGCCTTCGGGATCCGGCCCGGCGCCCCGCTGATCCGGGGAATCCCGGCGACACCGGATCAAGCCCTCGAACATGCGGCCGCGCTGCTCGGGGCCGCGCGCGCCCCGCTCTTCGCCGGACTCGTCGCCGACGTGAACGGCCTGCGGGCCACCCTGGAGCTGGCCGACCGCTGCGGCGCCATCCTGGACCATGCCAATGGCGATGCGCTCTTCCGTAACCTCCTGGTCCTCCAGGACAGCGGCTGGATGACCGCGACCCTGACCGAGGTGCGCAACCGCGCAGACCTGATCGTACTGGTGGGGAGCCAACCGCTCAGGCGCTTCCCGCGGCTCCTGGAGCGCGTGCTGCTGCCCCCGCAAGCGCTGTTCTCGCCACCGGCCGCGCGCGGGCTGGTCCTGCTCGGACCCTGGGACTCGGAGCCCATCCCGGAGGCGCTTCTGGCCGCGAGCCCCGAGCCGATCCCGGTCCAGCTAAGTCATCTGGCCGGGGTCTTCGGCATCCTGCGCGGACTGCTCGCCGGCCGGCCGGCGAGGCGCGACGCCATCCCTGGAGTGCCCGGCGAGTCGCTGGAGCGTCTTGCGCAACGACTGCGCGCGGCCCGCTATGCGGTCTTCGTCTGGTCCGCGGCGGAGCTTGACTTCCCGCATGCAGAGCTGACCGTCCAGGCCGTCGTCGAGCTGGTGCGGGACCTTAACCGGACCTCCCGGGCCGCCGCACTGCCGCTCGCCGGGACGCTCGCGGACCTGACCGCCAACCAGGTTTGCACCTGGCAGAGCGGCTACCCGCTGCGGAGCGGTCCCCGGCACGGCCGGCTCGACTACCAGCCCATGCTCTACCGGCACCAGGGGGTCCTGGAACGGGACGAGTGCGACCTGCTCCTGTGGATTCAGTCGCTCCCCACCCCCGCAACCTTGCCTGCCGCGGGCTGCCCGACCCTTGTCCTGGGGCACCCGGGTATCCCGCTCGACCCAACCCCAGAGGTCTATCTCCCCGTGGGCCTCCCCGGCATCGACCACCCGGGACACTGGTACCGCAGCGACTCGGTTTGTCCGCTCCCATTGGGCCAGGCGCGGGATATCGGCCTGTCATCGGTGGCACAGACGGTCCGGCAGCTCGGCGAGCGCCTGGGTTAGCCCCGATCGGCAGAAGGGTCCGGTCCGCTAACGAACGCAAATTTCAAAAATGGACGAACGACCCAGTGCTGACCAAGCTTGAGTGCGGACGCTTATACGACCCGGCGAACGGGGTGGACGGCGAGGTCCGCGATCTGTATCTGCGCGACGGGATCGTCCTGGACGGTCCGCCGCCCGGCGAGACCCCGGGGCGCATCTATGACCTGCGCGGCAAGCTGGTCATGGCCGGGGCCATCGATCTTCATACCCATATCGGCGGGGGCAAGGTCAATATCGCACGCACCATGCTGCCGGAGGACCAGCGCGCCCATGTGCGGGCGCGCACCGCGCTCACCCGCTCGGGCGGCGGCCATGCGGCGCCCTCCACCCTTGCCGCCGGCTACCGCTATGCGGAGATGGGCTATACGAGCGCCTTCGAGCCCGCGGTTCTGCCGGTCAATGCCCGCCAGGCCCATATGGAGATGGCCGACACCCCGATCCTGGACACCGGCGGCTATGCCATGCTCGGCAACGACGATCTCCTGCTCCAGCTCATGAGCGAGGGGGTTGGGCAGGAGGTCATCAACGACTATGTCGCCTGGACACTGCACGCCACCCAGTGCATCGGCATCAAGGTCGTCAACCCGGGCGGGATCAATGCCTTCAAGTTCAACGCCCGTAAGCTCGACGTGGACGAGCGGCATCCGCACTATCCGCTCTGTCCCCGGGACATCCTGCGGACCTTAAGCCGCGCGGTGTGGGAGCTGGGTATCCCCCACCCGCTCCATGTGCATGCCAGCAACCTGGGCGTGCCCGGCAACCATGCCTCGACCCTGGCGACCATGGACGCCGCCGAGGGTTTCCCGATTCATCTGACCCACATCCAGTTCCATACCTACGGGACCGAAGGCGACCGGCATTTCTCCTCCGCTGCCGCCGAGATCGCGGAGGCGGTAAACCGGCAGAAGAATGTCTCGATCGATGTGGGCCAGGTGATGTTCGGTCAGACGGTCACCGTCTCCGGCGACACCATGCGCCAGCACGCCAACCGCCATCACGCCCACCCCCGCAAGTGGACCTGCATGGACATCGAGTGCGAGGCGGGCTGCGGCGTGGTGCCGTTCCGCTATCGGGACGAGAACTTCGTCAATGCACTCCAGTGGGCCATCGGACTGGAGTTGTTCCTCATGGTGGAGGACCCCTGGCGGGTCTTTCTCACCACGGACCATCCCAACGGCGCCCCATTCACCAGCTACCCGCGCCTGATCCGGCTCCTGATGGACCGGGGCTTCCGCAACGACTGCCTGGCCCGGATCAACCCCGACGCCGCCGCCATGAGCCACCTCGGGTCTCTGGAGCGGGAGTACAGCCTCTACGAGATCGCCATCATGACCCGTGCCGCCCCGGCGCGCATCCTCGGCCTCGCCGACCGAGGGCACCTGGGACCTGGCGCCCGGGCGGACATCGCCGTCTACCGCGAGCTGGCCGACCCGGAGCTGACCTTCTCCCGCCCCATGCTGGTCTTCAAGGGCGGCGAGGTCGTCGTGGAAGACGGGGCCGTGGTACGCGTCGTTGGCGGCACCACCCAAGTAGTGCGGCCGGACTTCGACCCAGCCATCGAGCAGCGCATCGGGGCCTGGTTCGACCGCTATCACAGCATTCGGTTGGCCAACTTCCGGATCTCGGACGCGGAGATGGCGGAGGGCATCGGCAGCCCGGTCCAGGTCCATCCCTGCCGGGCGCGGGGTGTGGCGTGATCCGCAACGGCATCGAGATCGAGGACACCTTCGCCGAGGCCTTCGGCATGAACGCCACACGGCTGGTCATCACCGCCATCGATGCCCGCTGGGCGCGGATCGCGGGCGAGACCATGACCGGATTCGCCACCTCCGTCATCGGCTGCGGGGCGGAGGCCGGCATCGAGTCCGAGCTCTCCCCGGCAGAGACACCGGACGGGCGTCCGGGGGTGAGCGTCCTGCTCTTCTCCATGTCCGGCAAGGAGCTGGAAAAGCAGGTGGAGCGGCGGGTCGGCCAGTGCGTGCTCACCTGCCCCACCACGGCCGTCTTCTCGGGCATGAACGGGGAGAAGCCGGTCCCTCTGGGCAAGAACCTGCGCTTCTTCGGCGACGGCTGGCAGATCTCCAAACGGATCGGCGGCCGGCGACTGTGGCGGGTCCCGGTTATGGACGGCGAGTTCGTCGCGGAGGAGCTCACGGCCCGGACGAGCGCAGTCGGCGGCGGCAACTTCCTGGTCCTCGCGCGCGGCCTCCCCCAGGCCCTGGCCGCCTGCGAGGAGGCGGTTCGGGCGATCCGGCGCCTGCCCCGGGTCCTGCTCCCCTTTCCGGGCGGGATCGCCCGCTCCGGCTCCAAGGTCGGCTCCAAGTACAAGGCCCTGATGGCCTCCACCAACGATGCCTTCTGCCCCACCCTGAGGGGATTGGTCCGGTCGAGGCTCACAGACGACATCGGGGCCGTGCTGGAGATCGTCATCAACGGGCTTGGGGAGTCGGATGTGCGGGAGGCCACCCGGGTGGGGATCGAGGCGGTCTGCGCCCTGGGCCCCGGGTCCGGTGTGGTGCGCATCTCCGCCGGCAACTACGGGGGCAAGCTCGGGCAGTACCACTTCCATCTGCGGGAGCTCCTGGGATGAGCGCACTGACCCTACAGCTGAGGGACACCCCGCCGACCCGCATCGACTGCTCGGCCTACACCCCGGGCGGACTCTCCGGCAAGACCCTAGACGAGGTCCGTCGACTGCCCCTCTGGGTCGGCAACCGGTTGGTCGAAACGGGTGAGCTGTTCGCGGTGGACGGAGACGACACTCAGGAAATCCTGATCCGATCGGACAGCGACCGACTGGACGGTATCGGCACAGGCATGACCCGGGGCCGCATCCGGGTAGATGGTCAGGCCGGCGCCTATCTGGGACGGCAGATGCGCGCCGGAAGCGTCGAGGTCAGCGGGGACGCCGGGATCTTTGCCGGCAGCGGCATGTCCGGCGGCACCCTGCAAATCGGCGGCAATGCCGGCGACTTCCTGGGCGCCGCCATCCCCGGCGACCGGCGGGGCATGCGCGGCGGCCGGATTGAGGTCCTGGGCAGCGCGGGCGACCGGGTGGGAGACCACCAACGCCGGGGCCAGATCCTGATCGCCGGAGACGCCGGGGACTACTGCGGCTCCCGCATGGCGGCGGGCACTATCCTGGTCCTGGGCCAGGCCGGCGCCAACCTCGGATTCGCCATGCGCCGCGGCACGCTGCTACTCGCCGCGGAGCCGGAGCTGCCGCCCACCTTCAACGCCAACGGGACCCAGGACTTGGGCTTCCTCGCGCTCCTCGCGCGGGACCTCGCCGCTGCCGGCGGGCCCTTCGCCGGGCTTGCGGCCCGAGGCACCCGGGTGCAACGCTGGCTTGGCGATCTGGGCTACGGCGGTCAGGGCGAGGTGCTGGTCTGGGTCTGAGCCGTCCGGTCCGGGCGGACCTGCCCTCAGGCGCATCCACAGGCGGTCTTGTCCGCCAGGGCCGAATCGACTATACATCGACGGATGGGTGGTGCAATAGGTTCGGCTCGCTACCAAAGAGGCCGTTATGCTGGAAATTCGTCCGACCCAGATGGGTGGCATCGCGGACTCTCTCATTCGAGCCTTCGAGGATCGCACCTACGCGCACCTCAAAGAGTGTTTTCCGCGTCACTGCCTGCTGCTGGGCGAAACGCAGATGCGCCGGGCGATCCAGCTGGGCTGGCGGAAGGCGAAGGCCTACGATCTGACGCCCGAATGCTGCGTGCGATCGTACATCGAGCTCATGTGCCGGTTAGGGAGCGGATTCGATACCGACCCGCTGATGCCCTGGGCGGCAAGAATACTGAACGACAAGGTGTCGTTTGGCCAGGTGGAGCGGGGCGATCGGCTCTACGGCCAGGCGTGGGATTATATCGACTACATCGTGCAGGATTATCGCGACCCTGCAGGACAACCCACCACCGCGCGTTTCATGGGCGGTCTGCGCGCGCTGCGTCATGGCCGCGACGACGTCTTGACGCAAAGCGCTTATCCGGCATTCGCTCGCGAGCTGATAGGGCTCATTGAAACGACCTTTCCCGCAAAGTATCGGTATGTTGGGGAGCGCCGGGGGCAGCGCCTGATCACTCGCGGGGTCCGATCGGCCAGGATCTACGGCATCGAGACCGAGCGTGGGGTTATCCTGTTTACGGTGCTCATGTTTGTTCTGGGTAGCGGATTCGCGGACGATCCGCTGCTTCCGTGGGCCTCTGCCGCCTTAGAAGACCAGGGGATCGCCAATGGCATCGCCCGGACCGATCGGCTCTATACCGAAGGAGTCGGATTCCTCAATCGTTGGTGGGGCTCCGCACCGGAGCAAGGAGGCTGAGCATGTGCTGGGATAAGAAGACGCCTGCACCAAGCGAGAGCAATGCCGGGACCTGTCCTCCGGGGAGCACGAGTGCAACATGTCCATGCGCAGGCGCCAGTATCTCGTCCGAGACCGTTGCCACCAGCCCCGCGAATCGCGCCAGGACCAGGATCGGGGTAGGCGAGGAAGTCACCCTGACCTATTCGCTGGGCAGCGCCACCTGGACGATCGCGAGCGGGGCTGGCACCCTGAGCCCCAGCTCCGGGGCCCAGACGACCTTTACTGCCACGGACGTGGCGGGCAGCGTGACCGTCTCGGCGACCGGCGCGGGCTGTACCGCGACCATCGCATTGACCGTCGTTGCACCCTCTGGCTGGTCGATGCGGCGCAAGACCGGCACCAACCTCAAGCACATCAACGGCAGACCGAGCTGCGGCTGGAAGGGCATCAAGTACCTGCACCCCAATGACGTCAATTTCTATAATCTGGAGACCCGCGAGCTGGACTCTAAAGCGGTCGCCACCGGCTGCTACAACCCCAGCCATCACGATAAATACCACGGCAACTATCCGCCGCCGGAGCGTGCAGGGCCTTGGATTACCATTGTCAGCCACACCGACGCGGGCGGCTCCGGCTATGGCGGCACCGACACGGTCTATTCGGGCTACCCCCCCACCGGCGCCACCGGCACCGCACCGCCTTTTACCACCGGAGATTATTACTGGCCCATCGTCCAGCAATGGCAGGTCGTGGGGCTCGCGACCGTGCACTCGTTCCCCACCGTGCGTCAGGAGCACGAGATCTTCGCCGACGGAAAATGCGAGAGCCGCAAGGGCGGAAACACGGAGCGAACCATGTATAACGACCCCGACAGCGACTATTAGTCCGGCATAACTCCGTGAGGCGCCTCGCAACCATCGCGGCCCTGGCAGTCGTCATGACCGTCAATATCCTAGGAGCGGCATCCCCCATGAGCGACAACCGCACGCGTTTGCAAGAAGCTCGAGACTCCGCCCTGCGTTTTGCGGAAACAGAGGAGACCGAGCACCTGCGCGCGGCCTACCAGGCGTTGGAAAACGTGAGCCTGACTCAAGAGCCGGGCGATACCCGCAAGGCGCTGCGCGCCGATTGCCTGAAGCTGTGGCTGCATCTTCTGGCGCTGCTCGACCAGCGACTCGACCAGCGGTTCGATCCGGAGGATACGCCCGATCTACAGGTGCAGCCGCCTGACACGGCCGACGGCACATCCTATCCCCCGGGTGCCGATCCAGCCCTGATCGAAGACCCAGTCGCACGCGCGGCCTACCAGCAGGCCATTCGCGACAATCAGGTCAAGATCGACAGGTATGGCCAGCAGGTCCGGCTGCATCGACTGAGCGAGCGCATCGAGCCGCGCGCGGAGTCCTTTATTCGCCATTCGTACACCTTTGCGCCAAGCGACCGGGAGGAGGCGCGCGCCGCGATTCTCGCAACGATCAAGAGCCCCCGGCGGCAGGCAATTCTGCTAAAGGCCTGTTACGAGATCGACTAGTCCCAGACGATCCACTTGCCGGCGGGCGGTTGCGCCAGATCAACCAAGAGCAGTTGCAGCGCGTCCACCAGTTGGCGAAACTGCCACCCGACCAAACGAGACCGGCTCGAGACTTGTTGCAGGTAGCCCGTCACATCCCCGTCGATCAGCCGCGACAGAGACTCCGGGCGCACCTCTTTCAAGAGCCCCTCGACCCGGCGCACGTACCATGGGCGCATCGTCTCGGGCACGCCCTTGCGTGCGAGCAGATCCAGGTAGCGGTCCCAGTTGGACGGGGCGCCGTCCTCACCGGCGCGGGCGAGTCGGGATGGGCGCGGAAATGGTCGGATTAGGAAGTTACAGTGCTAGATTGCATACAGTCTAGTACCTTAGCATCCTAATGCAGTCTAGGGGCCGGGTGGCCCATTGCAGCATCGGCCGGTTGCGGCCCGTCCCAATCTAGAACACGTTAGGCTCGGCACGCACGATATCTTGGAGTCTTAATGGAATTTCTGGTCATTAATAAGTCTTTGCAGCCGCCAAGAGTTTCGAGGGTCTCGGCTTCCAGCGTCTGCGAGTTGCAAGACTCACTAGACAAAGCAGGGATCTCCGACTTCTCTGCATATCTCAACATCTCCGACGGTGCGTTTTCCGAGATATCCACCAGAATGGATTCGCTGGAAAGCCGTGTTACCAGTCTCGAATCTGAGCCTAGAGCACCCGCCGCCAACTCATCATTGGTTGCCGTAAGCGGAACAGCTAGCGCGCCCAGCACCAATAGCCAACGCCCTTCTATAGCCGCTGCTCGCCAAGCACCGGTATCATCCGAAAGAAAAGAAGGTGTTGTTATCTTTGTGGGCGCCGTATTAATCCTATTTTTTATAACAGTCGTCTCAGAGTGGAAATACGGCTTCTCTTTTGCGGAGTTCGGGCTGCGGTGGTTTTCCTACAAAGAAGGAACTTATCCTTATGCCTATGACGTCTACCCTCTACGGTTCCAATACACCACGGCCTTATTTATCTTGTTGCCACTTGCCGTTTATGGAATCCTGCGCGCCATGGGAATATTGAAACGATTGTTCGCGTTTGAGGCTAATATTTCGAAGATCGTACCACCAGCAGATTACCCGCAATAGGCAGAGGAGGCAACATGCGAAAATGGCTGCTTCTCCGTTACATCTTCATCGTGTTTACAATACCCGTATCGCTGTATGTTGTTTTCTTGCTTTTTATACTAACTAAAGATCCCGCTTGGACCACCCACATTGGCACATTTGGGGACAGTTTTGGCGCTCTCAACACGCTTTTCACCGGCCTAACTTTTTCCGGACTGGTAATTACGATACTGTTGCAACGCGACGCACTTGCCGTGCAAAAGGAAGATCTACTGGAAAGCCGACAGCAGTTCAAACGGTCTGCCGAGGCACAGGAAATGACAGCTCAGCTTACGGCATTTTCACAACTCATTTCTGAATACGATCAAAACATCAAAATTCTGGAAATGCAACTCGTCGATGCCCAGACCACAAAATCGCCAACCTCAACCCAAGCTCTCTTTGATACGCTGTCTCCTGGATCATATACCAAGCATTTAGAGTCAGAACTAGATAGAGTAAGAGGAAAGCGGAAGCGTATAATAGAGAAATTGGAGACATTTCTCGACGTAACGAAAGAATAAGAGGGAGTGGCAATAGGGGAGAGTGGCAATAGGGGACATGGCAATAGCATGGCAATAGGGGACAGACCACGGTTTCCCCGTGAATCCCTTGGCGCAGCACCGAAGAAGAGAAAAGAATGCCTCCGGCGTAGGGACTCCGGTTGCCCGGGGAATACCGGGGGAATACCGGGGCAGACCACGGTTTCTCGAAAGAGAACAGAAAGAAGAGAAACACATTATCTAACCACGGCCTCAGCCCGACCCCGGCCAACGCGTCGAGCTCCGTGCGCTCGACAAGGTTGGCGGGCGCGCTGTCCGGGTCGGGCTACGCTGACCGTTAGCGAAAACAGGAGTCAAAATGGGCGATTGGTCAGACTACTTTGAGGATTTCCCAGAAGAAAATCTCGCCAATTGGGTAAACGGTCAGTTTGTTCATCCAAACTCAGAGCAAGCCAGAAATATAGCACACGCTCAGAAACAGCAAGCGCTTTGGCAAGACAGAGTGGCAACGGACCAAGCTAAACTCGATGCGGAAATTCAAGCAATAATTCAAAATCATAGCAAGCCTAAGCTTTGACTTTCGAAAGAAATCGATAACAACTGCCTCGCCTAGCCAAGACGTTAGCCTCCTGACTCAACCGCAACTGAGGCGCCCGGTTTGAAACCTGTTGTCTATATCGAAACATCGGTAATCAGCTATCTGACATCGCGACCCAGCCGGGACGTTGTGATAGCTGGTCGCCAAGCGGTCTCTCAAGATTGGTGGCAGTACGAAAGGCAACGTTTTGAACTACGTATTTCCGCGCTTGTCGAAGAAGAAATTGGCCGTGGCGATTCTTTTGCTGCAGCTCGTAGACTTGAATTTATCGCCGGTATCCCGAGTTTGGCTATCGCCGAGAACGCAGTTGAGCTAGCCCAAAGCCTGATAGGCGAAGGTGCGATTCCAACGGGCAGCGAAGAAGACGCTCTTCATATTGCAATTTCGGCGACCCAAGGTGTTGATTACCTGCTTACCTGGAACTTTAAGCACATCAATAACGCGGAAACCAAGCAGCAAATTGTCAAGATTGTAGAATCGTTTGGCTATGCGTGCCCTCAGCTTTGTTCGCCCGAAGAGCTTGGAGGAAATTTCCATGATTGAAGATCCTATCGTTGCAGAAGTTCGAAAGTACCGCGAACAGCACGCCGCGACCTATGGGCATGATCTAAGAAAAATCGTCGCGGCACTTCGCGAACGCGAGAAGAATTCGGAGCGTCCGGTATTAAACCCGGGACCGAAGTACATTTTAGGATATCCAGACGCTAACAAGCGGCCTCAATAGCGAGCCCCGCCACGAGCGTTTTTGTCCGGTCTGCAAGGCCATGCCAGGCGGGGCCGCTTTACGCCGGAAGTTAGCGGACGTTAGAAAACAGGAGTCATCGTGGTATCCCCACGCCTAGTCGCAAAGATTGAGTCTGAAGAGCCAACTCTTCGTTTGGCGGTTCTCATTGACGCTGACAACGCACAGGCCGCTGTCATCGAGGGGCTGCTTGCAGAAATTGCACGATTCGGTGAGGCAACTGTGAAACGGATATACGGCGACTTCACAGCCCCAACGAGCTCCTCTTGGAAAAAAGTGCTGCAACGATACGCAATCAAACCCGTTCAGCAGTTTGCTTATACGACCGGAAAAAACGCCACAGACAGCACACTCATCATCGATGCGATGGACCTGCTTTATACAAGAAAATTCGATGGCTTCTGTCTAATTACAAGCGACAGTGATTTCACGGGTCTTGCAATGCGACTGCGCGAAGAGGGGCTCACTGTCCTCGGCTTTGGCGAAAAGAAAACGCCAGAGGCATTTCGCAACGCTTGTCACAAGTTCGTGTTTACCGAGGTCCTGCGCCCGAGCGATGCACCGGAGCCGAACGCATCGTCCCAGAAAGCCGATGTCGAGCCTAAGGTCGCGCTTATTCAGCCAGCAACTGATGCACCCGAACAAAAACTGGAATTCCCAAGGCAGTTCGTGCTAACCGCGCTTGAGCAGTCAATTGACGACACTGGCTGGGCACATTTGGGTACCTTTGGTAGCTACCTCACCAAGCTGCAACCCGATTTTGACTCCAGGCTTTACGGTTACAGGAAACTCTCCGATCTCGTAAAAGCAAAAACAGAGCTTTTCGTGACGGAGGAACGACAGGCGCGGGGATCGTCCCAGAAAGTCTTGTACCTTCGCGCCAACCCGGCACAGACCACAATTGATTGAAAAGAAGTGGCTAACCAGCACCTAGAACGCCACCCCAAACCGCGCGCTCAGCTCTGCGGTAATCCGCGACGCCGTGCCAGCGCGCGGTTCGGGTCGCTTTAGGTTTGGCGTTATGCGAGTGAATCGGAAGCACGGAGTACAAATCCCGGATGAGAAATTTCTTCGCGACATGCGACGATCGCCTTTTGCGGAAAGCCAAAGCAGAGGCGGGGCTCGACTGCAAGGCCGTCTCCCTGCTCGCTCTTGTATCGGAGGCTGTACTGTGACAACACACGTTCAACCCATTTCTGAAGTCACGCAACGCGGCACCAATGCATTGATCAAGGAAATCGGGGGCGTTGATACAATTCGGTTTCTCAATCAATTCCGAGCAGGCTCCGGAGATTATACGACAGAGCGTGACAAGCTGTTCCAGGATTTATCCGTGGAAGACATTATCGGCGAGATCAAGGCCCAACGAAAATCGATCGCATAGCGAAGCAAATGCAGCCGAGGCTCGTACCTCGCGCGGCTGATTTGCAGCGTTATCGCGCCGAGCAAAGCTCAGCGTCTCTTGCGGGGTGAAAGTCCCCGTCGGGTAAGGGTTAGCCGCCCGCCCGTATCGAGTGTTGGTCATGCTGCGGAGTGGCTTAAGCCGCGAACAACAATTGGGCCTCGATCATCGTTTCGGCCATGGTCGCGTCGTAGGGTGCACCGACGCAGGAGGCGCACCGTAAGTTCCTGGTACGCTTCGTTCGTGACACTGGTGGCGAATTTCGTTCAAGCTGCTTACCGCAGGCGCATCCGCGGAGCCGGACTGTCTCACGCCAAGACGCCAAGACGCCTTGTTTTTCAATGCGATATTGAAACCGGGGGCGCTCGCGGGGCGACTGGGGTCACCGCGGGTCGCGCTCTTCTTGGTGTTCTTGGCGCCTTGGCGTGCGACATGCGTTTTCCAGGCTCAGCGGTCTGGGGAATTCGCCACCAGTGTCCGTTCCTCAGCGCACCCTACAGGTTGGGTGGCCGGAACGACGATCGAGGCCGGCCAACGGAAGGAGGAGTCAAATGAAGGCACTCATGCAATTGGTTGGGTTTGCATCGCTCCTTGTGGGCACGGTGGTCTACGCCGATATGCCCAAGGGGGCATACCTGGATGGAAAAGACTCAAAGGCGGCAGTGATTCTGGCGCACGGACAAGGCTTGGATCCTGATTCGCAAGTTGTTGGGCCTCTGCGTAAAGCCATCAACAAGAAGCTTGGCTTTCACACCCTGTCCCTTCAAATGCCAGTGGTCCCAGGCGCGAAAACCCCGGATAAGTTTCTGGAATACGCTCCGAAGTTCCCCGACGCCTATAAGGCCATCCAAGCCGCGATCGACTTCCTCAAGAAGGAAAAAGGCGTCGAGCGTATTTATCTAATGGGCTACAGTATGGGCGGGAGGATGACCACCGGTTTTCTTGCTCAAAATCGCGAAAGCGGGGTGACAGGGTATATCGGCGTCGGATTGTTGGGTGGAGGCGAAGAGCCACTGAATACCAATTTGAACCTCAGAAAGGTAAAAGTGCCTGTGATCGATATTCACGCCGACAGTGATCCCGATGCGAAGAGTGCCGATTTTAGGAAACCATTAGTGTCCGACACTTATAAACAAGTGATCATATCGGGGGCCAAGCACGACTATCGCGGCCATGACAAAGAGGTTGCCACCGCAGTAATCGCTTGGCTGAAACAACAAGAAGCGAACCAATAAAATTCGCGCTAACCAAGGCCTAGATGACGACGCGGAGCTGCGTCGGGGGTATCTTCACAAAGTCCTCAGCCGCGCGGCTCAGACCTGCCGTTAGTTTACGCCGCAGGCTGTCGAGAAGATCCAGTCGTGCCGCTGGTCGCCCTTATCGCGCTCGTTGTCGTAACGTACCCGGGTCTCCCGACATGGAGCCCCGCAAGCTCACCTTGAGACTCATCGCGAGAATGCCGCCCGATCTCAAACGTCGGTCAAGGACATCGCCCCTCACTTTATGAATACGCTCGCCATCGCAAATGGCATTCGAACGAGCGACAACCGCTATTTCGTAGTCGAGCTTGCGGTGGACGGCTCGCCGCTGGCCGATTTCGCGTGGTACGCGACGGACCTGGCTGCGTTGGAGCGCAGCACAACTGAGTCTGGCGAGCACTTTATCCTGACTTGCTGGTGTGGTATTCCCGAGTGTGCAGGCATCTATTCCGGGATTGTCGTTCGCCATAAGGGAGGCCGCACGCACTGGCGCATCGCGGAGCCAGGGCCGCGTCGCGCGCTCGAGTTCGACTCCGCCGCTTATCGCTCCGCTGTCGAGCGCGCGATTGCCGAAGCCGCCGAGCTGCTCAGGCGCGATCCACCACCGGACAAGGGCACGCTTCACGTCGTTCCGGACGACAACGCATATTTTCTCGCTCGCAGGATCTGAAATGCGCAGCGAGCCGGCACGGACGGCGACGAAGACACAGTGACCGATTCGCTCGCCCCCTTGCGGGTGCCTGTCACCGTGCGCGCAGCTCGCTCACCCAGGGCCGCCCCAGGAACAGATAGAAGGCAGAATTGCCGCCGTCCGCGAGGCCAACGCCCAGATACAGCGGCCCCAGGATGGTGTCCGCCCCGGCGAAGACGCTGCCGGCCAGATGGGTGTCGTCGATGGCGATCTCGCCGCGGGTCTGCCAGGTGTTGCCGAGCTCCAGGGAGGCCCCGACATAGGTGCGCACGAGGCTAGTCCCCAGGTCACGCAGATAGATACCGCGGGCAAGCCCCGCATAGGGTCCGGCCAGCGCGTCCTGGTTGAACCCGGAGAGGTGCAGGAATCCGCCCAGCTGATAATAGGCCTGGAGCGGGATGTCGCCGCCCAGGTTACCGCCCAGGCTCAGTCCGCCGAGCAGGCTGTCGCGGCCCCAGCTCCCGGCCTTCAGGACCTCGAAGCCCACCAGATCGTAGTGGTCGGAGGCCCCCAGCCAACCGCGGGAGGCGACCCCGAAGACCTGGCCGAAGACCCCCTTGCGAGGGAAGCTCAGGCTATCCAAGGTGTCGAAGGCCAGGGTGATATCGAGCTCCCCCACGTCGAAGGAGAAGCCCCGATAGGAGGGCTCGGCGATGCGCACGTCGGCACTGCCGAAATAGCGGGAATAGCCCAGTCCCAAACGGCCCCAGTCCGCCAGATTCCGTCCGACTCTCAGGGTCCCGCCCGAGCGGGTGAGCTGGTACTCGGCCACCGGGTTGTCCTGCGACTCGTCGGCGAAGATCTGGAGGTTGTTGGAGAGATAGCCGAGCCCGCCGTGGATGAGCCAGCGCTCGGCGGGGTCTAGAGGCTGATACAGCTCGGTGACGATCGCGGGCTCCTGGCCGACCTGCAGGAGTGTGCGCCACTCGCCGTTGTAGCCGTTGATGGGATTCATGGTGTACGCGGCACCGAGATTGAACATCGAGTCCCCGCCGCTGGTGGAGGAGAGCTCCAGCCGAGCCTGGAGATGGCTGGTCCCCCAGGACCGCTCCTGGGCGGTGACGACGATCCCCGTCTGCCCGTCTTCCTCCTTCAGGCGGTAGCCGACGCTCTCGAAGTTGTCCATGTCGTGGACCTGGCCGAGCTGACGCTCGATGGCGGCCGGGTCCAGGGTATCGCCTGGGCGCACCTGGATCAGGCTCTCGATCGCCGAGTCCGCCAGCCTGGACCGGTTCTCCAGGCGCACGAAGGCGATTCTTGGCGGTGCGGTATCGGGCAGGCTGCGCCGCTGCACATAGCGCGCGTACTGGGTCTCGGAGAGCCCCAGCGGGATCAGCTCCGAGCGCTTGGCCTCCGCCCCCAGCTGGCCGATCCGGATGGCGGCCGGCATATTGTTGAAGTCGGTCGACATGACCTCCCGCTCCAGGGGCGGGACGATCAGCCGGTCCCGGGGCTTGAGGCGCGCGATCTCTTCTTGGGTGTTGCGCCAGGTCACGAGCGATGCCACCTGGTCGAGCATGGCCAACACATTGCCGATCTCCTCGCGCTCGCGCCGGGGGCCGCCCACGTCCACCGCGATCACGATATCGGCGCCCATGGCGCGTACCGCGGACACCGGCAGGTTCATGGCCAGCCCCCCGTCCACCAGGAGACGGTCGTCGATCTCCACCGGGGCAAAGATGGCCGGCACCGCCATGCTGGCACGGATCGCGGTCGCCAGGTCCCCGCGGTCCAGCACGATCGCGTCCCCGGTCACCACATCCGTGGCTATCGCCCGGAATGGGATGCGAAGCCGATCGAAGCTCGTCTCTCCGCTGGCCGGCAAGGTGTATCTGCGTAGCGCCAGCTGCAGCTTCTGGCCCTGGATCAGTGCCGGTACCAGCTCGACCCGGCGCTCGCTCTCGATCACCCCGGGGCGCGCCCGGATGGGGAAGCGGCGGTCGTCCTCCTTGCGGCGGAAGCGGCGCTCCGGTCTGGGGGATCGATCGTCGAAGATGTCGTCCCAGTCGATCTCCTCGATCGCCTGCTCGATCTCGTCCGGGGTCATACCCATGGCATAGAGCCCCCCGACGACCGCGCCCATGGAGGTCCCGGCGACCATGTCCACCGGGATACGCAGGGACTCCAGAACCCGCAGCACCCCCACATGGGCCGCACCGCGCGCACCGCCGCCCCCGAGTGCGAGCCCGATGCGGGGGCGGGCCTCGGCAGAGACCGCAGGGACGGGCAGACTCAGGGAAACGACCAGGGCCAGGAGCGGAAACAGTGTCGGGAGTCGGCCGATGGCCGCTCGGTAGATTCGGCGGGTCACGGGAATACTCCGGGGATCGGCTGGACCCGAAGAGTCGATGGGTCGCGGTTGCGAGGATTATCGCCGAGCCGCGGCCGCGATCTCGCGACGATTCGATTGCGGACCGCTGCGGTTGGCGATGAGCTTGAGGGTCCCCGCGTGTGGATGCCCGATCGGCGGCATCTCGACGATCTCCGCGTCGATCGGCTCGGTACGCAGATCGGGACCCAGGATGCCGGCCTCGCCCATGCGGCGGCAATCGTCGACCGTCAGGCGATGGACTCGGGCCAGTGCGGAAAGTGCAGGGCGCATCGTCAGTGCACGCCACAGGGCTGGGGTGGGTGTGGTCCGATACTAGCTCACGGACCCCACCCGGGGACAGGCAGATCGCGGCCTAAGCCTTTTGGTAGATGGCGTCTGGGTCCTTGAGCACCGGGGCGATCTCCGCCCAGCGGCCGTCCCCGTCCAGCTCCCGGTAGAAACAGTTGTGGCGTCCGGTATGGCAGGCAATGCCGCCGCGCTGCTCGACCTCGATCAGCACCACGTCGGCATCGCAGTCGATGCGGATGGCCTTCACCGCCTGCTGGTGTCCGGACTCCTCGCCCTTGTGCCAAAGTCGCTTGCGCGAGCGCGACCAATAGACCGCGTGACCGCTCTGCCTGGTCAGTGCCAGCGACTCCCGGTTCATCCAGGCCATCATCAGGATGGTGCCGGTACCGGTCTCTTGGGCGATGGCGGGCACCAGTCCGTCCGCGTCCCATTTAATGTCGTCAAGCCAGTCTGCATTCATGTCGGTCGATCCTCAACAGTCAGGAGGCCGCGAGCTCGTCGGCCAGGCGTTGCCCGGCGGCAAAGTCCAGGGTTCCCTCGTAGATGGCGCGCCCGGTGATGGCGGCCACGATGCCGCCCCGGCGCCCCAGGCTTGCAGGGCGCGCGGCGAGTGCCAGCTCGCGGATGTCGTCGATGCCGGTGATGCCGCCGGAGGCAACGATCGGGACCTCCACGGCTTGAGCGAGCGCCAGGGTGGCAGGGATATTGGGGCCGGTGAGCATACCGTCGCGGCCGATGTCCGTGTAGACGATGGCCGAGACCCCATCGCCCTCGAAGCGCTGCGCCAGCTCCTGCACCCGGTATTGAGTGAGCTCGGCCCAGCCGTTGATGGCGACCTGACCGTCCTTGGCGTCTAAGCCCACGACGATGCGCCCGGGAAAGAACCGGCACGCTTGGGCAACGAATTGAGGCTCCTTCACCGCCTTGGTACCCAGGATGCAGTAGCTCACCCCTGCATCGAGATAGGCCTGGATGGTCGCCTCGTCTCGGATGCCCCCACCCACTTGGATGGGCAGGTCCGGGAAGGCTGCGGCGATGGCGCGGATGGCGGCCCCGTTCACCGGCTGTCCGGCGAATGCGCCGTTGAGGTCCACCAGGTGCAGCCGGCGCGCCCCCTCCCCCACCCACCGAGCGGCCATTTCCACCGGGTCGTCCGAAAAAACGGTCTCGTCCTCCATGCGGCCCTGACGCAGACGCACACAGCGGCCGTCCTTCAAATCGATGGCTGGGATCAATAGCACGGTTGGTCTAGCTCCGAAGACGATGGCATGCGGCGGGATCGTTCACAGCGTGCCCTTGGTGGATGGGGTCACGCCGACCATCCGCGGGTCCGGCTCCACGGCCATGCGCAGTGCCCGGCCAAAGGCCTTGAAGACGGTCTCTGCCTGATGATGGGCATTGCTCCCGCGCAGGTTGTCGATGTGCAGGGTGATGGCGGCATGGTTGACCAAGCCCTGGAAGAGCTCCCGGAACAGGTCCACGTCGAAGGCGCCGATCAGTGGCCGGGTAAAGTCGCAGCAGAAGGTCAGACCGGGGCGTCCGGAGAGGTCGACCACCACCCGGGAGAGCGCCTCGTCCAGGGGCACATAGGCATGGCCGTAGCGACGAATGCCTTTCTTGTCGCCGAGCGCGCAGGCAAGCGCCTGACCGAGCGCGATACCGATGTCCTCGGCGGTGTGGTGTCCGTCGATGTGCAGATCCCCGTCGGCGACGATGTCCAGGTCGATCAGACCGTGGCGTGCCACCTGATCCAGCATGTGCTCCAGAAAGGGCAGGCCGGTGCGGAAGCTGCCGCGACCGCTACCGTCCAAGTCCAGTGCAACCCGGATACGGGTCTCCAAGGTATTGCGCTCGACCTGAGCGGTTCGATGTTCGGTCGCGGGGTCCATGGGGCACTCGGGGGATCAAGGCGAAAGTCGGTATTATACCCGAGGACTCGGAATTTTCGGTTTCCTGGAAACTATCCGCCTGTTTCGGCTAAGAAACCTGGCTACCCGCAACCGACCGCTGGCCTATAACGCGCATAAGACACAGTAAAGGGCCAAGGGCCAAATCCTGCACTGCGGCCAACCCCTGGCCCTTACTACGGCCCTTGGCCCTCGGCCCTCGGCCCTCCCTTTCCTACGGCCCTTGGCCCTCGGCCCTCGGCCCTTCCTGCAACGACCCGAATACCGGATACACCAGATCCAGCTCAGCCAAGGGCCGTGCCGGCCCGGCCGGTTTGTAGACCCCGTAGCGGGTCAGCTCCGCGGGCGGGAGCGGGCCTATGACCTGCTCCAGCTCGGTCAGCCGGGCGCCCTGGCGGACCAGGTAGGCGATATAGGTGTGGCGCAACGCCCCCACGCCGATCTCGGCCGGATGGGCAAGCCCGGCGTCATGGGCCAGGAGTCCGATACGGGCGCTTAACGACTCCACCGTGGCGGCACCGGATGCCCCGGCCCAGAGCGGTATGGGGCGATGGGCGGATAGCTCGGACGCCAGCGCGGGGCTTAGGCGCACGGTGCGCCCGTCCCCGGGGACCCGGATCAGTGCGAGCCCCAGGTCAAGGTGCGATTCGTCCAAGTCCGCGCACTCCTGGGGGGTGAGCCCGGACATCAGTAACCCGAGCAGCTGCCGTGAGGCCGGGTCCGCCAGATCGGCCAGTGCGCGCACCTCGCCTGCAAGGAGCTCCCGCTGGATGATCCCCGGCAGGCTCGGGACCTCGGGGCCGGGCAGCCAGGGGCCGGGGGGCTCCCCGGACAGCGGGAGCGCACGCGACCGCTCCAGGCCGGGGACCGGGGCAGCCGGGGGTGCAAAGACCCGCACCCCGGTCACCGGCAGCATCTCCTCCGGCTCTCTGGCGCGCCGCCCCAGGAACTCCAGCAGCAGCACCGCGAGCAGGGCGGACGCACCCGCACCCGCGAGGATGTAGAGGAAGTCTCGCCAGTACAGCGGATAGAAGGGACGGTCCGGGGCATAGGCCGGCTCCACCACCCGGGCCTGGGCATAATTGGCCGGTGCCTTGGCCTTCACGTCCACCAGGCGCGCCTCCAGCTCGCGATGAAGCTCGTCGACCTTCTCCAGGTCTTGCTTCATCGTCTCGTAACGGGCGTAGCGGGCGGTGAATCGGGACGCCTCAGAGCGGGCCACCGCGAGCTGCTGCTCGATGGTCATGGTCTGGCGGCGGGCGCGCTGGATCTCCCGGGTCAGGGTGGAGCGCAGGAAGTCGCGCCCCTGGGCGAGCTTCTTGGCGATCCGCGATTCCAGGTCTGCAAGCTCGCCCGGCAGATCGCGCATGCTCGGCTCGTTTTCCATGTAGACCCTGGTATAGCGTTTCTCCAGGAGCGCGAGCTGGGTGCGCAGCTTCGCCGCCTCCGACTCCAGTTGGGTCAGGCTGCCTTGCTCGGACTCCGGCACCACTGGCTCGCCTCGGGCGATGGCATCCTCCAATGCCTCTCGCTCGGCCTCCGCCTTCGTCTGCTCGGCGCGCGCCTTGTTGAGCTCCGTAGTAAGCGAGGCGAGCCTTGCCAATGCCTGATTGCCGTCGCGCTCCATGGTGTCGATGTCGTTTTGAGCACGGTAGGCGTCCAAGGCCGCAGCCTTCTCGCGCTTGCTCGCGGCAAGCCGGTCGTATTCTTCCTGGAGTCTGGACAGGGTTGCGTCCACGTCGACCGAGACCTGGCGCTGGCGGCGCGCCAGATAGGCGTCGGTCCAGGCATTCACCAGGGCAGCCAACAGCTTCGGGTCGCCCCCGGTAGCGCCCAGCTCCACCATATTGGTGTCCGGGGTAGGCTGGACGAACAGCATCCGGCCGAGCCCGTCCGCATCCAGACCGGCCACCTCTGCGCCCGAGCGGACGGCACCGCTCAAGGTCGCCTCCAAGAGGTCCCGGGCAAGCAGGACGCGCCCCTGGACCGCCAGGTTCTGAGCGTCCGCACCCTCCTTGCCGGCCTTGAATCCGATCCCCTCCGGGGCCTCGACCAGCACGGTCGCGACCGACCGGTACAATGGCGGACGGGTGAAGCTCCAGGCCGAGCCAGCCCCCAGGACCGCCAGGAACACCAGGGCGAAGACCTTGAATCGGGTGGAGTGGCGGAGCCTCAAACCCACGGTGGGGGGCAGCGGCGGGCGAGCGTAGACCTCCACCTGGGGGACAGCGGCCCCGGGCTGAGGGTCGTCGCGGGCAACGAGGTCGCGGTTGAGGGGATTCACGGGAAGTGGCTCCTCGGACTCTGAGGCGGGGGAGGACTGGCCGGAAAGGCAAGTTTAGCCCGGCACGCCGCCCCCGTCCCCGTTTAAGTCCCGCCGACCGCCGGACCAGCGGCAGCCGGGCGACGACAGCGTGCGCCCGAGCCAAGCCGCCAGGACGAGGTATCAGCCCTTGGCGTGGTAAGCCGGGCTCAGCTCATGGACCGCGGCGACCATGGCCGCGGCATGGGCCGGATCGACGTCCGGGTTGATGCCGTGGCCCAGGTTGAAGACATGGCCGGTGCCGTGACCGTAGCTTGCGA
The DNA here is from genome assembly GCA_963780725.1 of uncultured Gammaproteobacteria bacterium. Lineage (GTDB taxonomy): Bacteria > Pseudomonadota > Gammaproteobacteria > Chromatiales > Chromatiaceae > Thiodictyon. The sequence continues at coordinate 67,842 of CAWACV010000001.1, read as the reverse complement.
GCACCCGGGCCACCTCGGTGCGGATGCGCTCGGGTGAGGCATAGAGGCAGCAGGGATCCAGGTTGCCCTGGAGTGCGACCTTATCCTGCACGGCCCGGCGGGCGTCCGCCAGGTCGGTGGTCCAGTCCACGCCGAGCGCGTCGCAGCCGGTCTGCGCCATCCGATCGAGCCACTGCCCGCCGTTCTTGGTAAACAGGACTACCGGCACCCGCCGGCCCTCGGACTCCCGGGTCAGGCCCGAGACCACCCGCTGCATGTAGGCCAGCGAGAACTCCTGGTAATTGGCCGGGGCCAGCGCGCCGCCCCAGGTATCGAAGATCATCAGCGCCTGTGCGCCGCGGGCCACCTGGGCGTTGAGATAGCTGGTCACCGAGTCCGCCACCTTGGCCAGCAGTGCATGCAGCAGCTCCGGGCGGTCGAACATCATACCCTTGGTCTGGCGGAAGTTTTTGGCGCCGCCCCCTTCCACCATGTAGGTGGCGAGCGTCCAGGGGCTACCGGAGAATCCGATCAGCGGCACCCGTCCGCCAAGCGCCTGCCGGATGGTGCTCACCGCATCCATCACATAGCGCAGACCCTTTTTGTCCTCGGGGTCGGGCACGCCGATGCGCTCCACGTCGGCCGCCGTGCGCACCGGGCGCTCGAAGTGCGGACCCTCCCCCTCGCTGAAATAGAGCCCCAGGCCCATCGCGTCGGGGATGGTCAGGATGTCGGAGAACAGGATGGCGGCATCCAGCGGGAAGCGGTCCAAGGGCTGGATGGTCACCTCGCAGGCCAGCTCCGGGTTCATGCAGAGATCCATGAAGCCCCCGGCCTTGGCGCGGGTGGCGCGGTACTCGGGCAGATAGCGCCCGGCCTGGCGCATCATCCAGACTGGGGTGTAGTCCACGGGCTCGCGCAGCAGGGCGCGCAGGAAGGTATCGTTCTTGAGCTGGGTCACGGTGCAGGGATTCCAGATCTGGGTTGAGCAAAGCCGTTGAGGCCGGGATGCGCAGGATACACCAGGGCGGGCCCCCAAGGCCCTGACAGGACGCATCCGGCTGGCGGGTTGGGCGAGCAAGTAGCGACCGCTTGCCGATCCAGTCCCGAGCGATGCGGTTCGCTGTGCGCGCTGCATCCTCCCCTGGCGCGTCACTCTCCGATTCTCGGTAGGATGGGTAGAGCGCAGCGAAACCCATCCTCATCGTCGCGATGGCGGGAAACCGAGCGCCTAGGCCGACGCGCGGATTCGCCACCAGTGTCGGGCACTCGCCGTCCAGTCCGCCGCCCGAGAGACGGGCCCTCCGTTGCCGTAGAATGCCGCGATGGACGTCTCACACATCATCGATCCCTTAAACGAGGCCCAGCGCGAGGCGGTCACCGCCGCGCCGGGCACCGTGCTGGTCCTGGCCGGGGCCGGCAGCGGCAAGACCAGGGTGCTGGTGCACCGCATCGCCTGGCTGATCCAGGTGGAGCAGATCCAGCCCTGGTCCCTGCTCGCGGTCACATTCACCAACAAGGCTGCACGCGAGATGCGCGGGCGCATCGAGGAGATGCTCGGACAGCCCATGGGGGGCATGTGGGTGGGAACCTTCCACGGGCTCGCACACCGATTCCTGCGCGCACACTGGCAGGACGCCGGGCTCCCCCAGCACTTCCAGATCCTGGACAGCGACGACCAGCTGCGGCTCGTCAAACGGGTGCTCAAGGCACTCGAGATGGACGAGTCCCACTGGCCGCCCCGCCAGGTCCAGGGCTATATCAACAAGCAGAAGGACGAGGGCCTGCGCCCCGAGCATATCGACACCGGCAACGATTTCTTTCTCAGAAAGATGGTCGCTGCCTACCGGGAGTACGAGGAGTCGCGCGCCCGGGGCGGGCTATTGGACTTCGCGGACCTGCTGCTGTGCGCCCACGAGACGCTGCGCGCCCGAGCGGACATCCTGCACCATTACAGGCAGCGATTCCGCGCCATCCTGGTGGACGAGTTTCAGGATACCAACGCCATCCAGTACGCCTGGCTGCGCCTGCTGGCGGGCACCAACGACAACCTGTTCGCGGTCGGCGACGACGACCAGTCCATTTATGGCTGGCGCGGTGCACGGGTGGAGAACATCCAGTCCTTCCAGCGCGACTATCCGACCACCCTGGTGGTGCGACTGGAGCAGAACTACCGCTCCACCGGCAATATACTCAATGCCGCCAATGCACTGATCGCACACAACCCAACCAGGCTCGGCAAGAACCTGTGGACCCGGGACGGAGAGGGCGAGCCGATCCGCCGCTATGCCGCATTCAACGAGGTGGACGAGGCGCGCTTCGTTGTCGATCGCATCCGCCGATTCAGCGGCGAGGAGGGCTACCGACGCGACGAATGCGCCATCCTCTACCGCACCACCGCCCAGTCGAGGCTCTTCGAGGAGTCGCTGATCAACGCCCAGATCCCATATCGGGTCTACGGCGGACTGCGCTTCTTCGAGCGCGCAGAGATCCGCGACGCGCTCGCCTATCTGCGTCTCGTCGCCAACCCGGACGACGACGCGGCCTTCGAGCGCGTAGTCAACACCCCCAACCGCGGCATCGGCGAGCGCACCGTCGAGCTCCTGCGCGAGCACGCCAGGGGCGCGCGGAGCTCCCTGTGGCGGGCGGCGGAGGATCTGACGACCGTCTCCGGCCTGGGCGCCCGGGCCACCGGCGCACTCGGGCGCTTTCTGGATCTGATCCGCGGTCTGAAAGCCTTAAGCGAGGGAATGCAGACGCGCGACCTGACCGCCGCGGTCATCGAGTCGGCCGAGCTTCCGGATTTCTATCGCAAGGCTAAGGACGGCAAGGGCCAGGACCGCATCGAAAACTTAGAACAGCTCGTGGAGACCGCCGCCCGCTTCCAGTCCGAGCTCGCCGACGAGGATGCGGACCCCTTGGGCTCGTTCCTCGCCCATGCAGCACTGGAGGCCGGAGAGGCCCAGGCCGACCCATTCGAGGATGGGGTCCAGCTCATGACACTGCATAGCGCCAAGGGGCTGGAGTTCCCCATCGTCTTTCTGACCGGGCTGGAAGAAGGGCTGTTTCCCCACAGCATGTCCGCGGAGGACCCGAATCGGCTGGAGGAGGAGCGCAGGCTCTGCTATGTGGGCATGACCCGGGCCATGCACCAGCTCTATGTCACCCACGCCGAGACCCGCAGGCTCCACGGGCGGGAGGACGCGCCCTTCCCCTCGCGCTTCCTGCGCGAGATCCCCGCTGGGCTCATGGAAGAGGTACGCGCCCGCGGCATCTCCCGACCGGCCGCGCAGGGCTTGCCCGCCAGCCGCGGCCCCGCCTATAGCGCAGCGGCAGCCGAAGACGGTTTCCGGCTCGGCCAACGGGTGATGCACCCCAAGTTCGGCGAGGGCGTGGTCTTAAACAGCGAGGGCCAGGGGCCCCAGGCGCGTATCCAGGTCAATTTTCCGTCGGTCGGGGCCAAGTGGCTGGTGTTGGCCTATGCGCGGTTGGAGCCCGTCGAGTGAAGCCTCAGAATCGATAGACCGCCTGCAGGGCCCACAGGTCCCAATGACCCTCTAAGTCTGCGGGGCGCGGGTTCTCCCGCGGGGACAGCACGAAGGCCCCGCGGTGGCTGGCGTACTCGGCGCGGATCATCCAATGGGCGTCGATATCCCAGCGTAGGCCGGCACTGACAATCTTGGAATACGCGCTGATAGGGTTTATTAGCCCCTCGTTAGCCGCGGCGAGAGCCCTGCCGTCCCGATCGGCGCGGTCGGCGAATCCCTCTTCATAGCGCAGCATTAGCTCCACAGATGCGAGCGGGCGATAGGTGCCCTGGACGTAGTAGCCCTCGCCCACGCTCCGGCGGTCGGCGAAGAAAGGGCCGTAGCCTTTCCATGTCAGTGGCTCGCGGGCGTACTCGCAGACCAGGGTCCAGTCCTCCCCGCTGTACTGAAAGGATGCGATCCAATAGAGGATATCGGTGGTCCCTTGGTCGAGAGTCAGCGGGGAACCCCGAGCCGGGGCGAAGGCGGTGGCGAGCGAGGCGCCGCTCCAGCCAAGCTTGAGCCGCTCCGAGCGGTCGCTGTACCAGAGGCTCCATAGCCAGGTGTTACCCGCAGGCTCCACGTCGCCGTCGAAGTCGGCCCCGAGATAGGCCCATTCCACATTCTCGTCGACTACGGCGCGGCCGTTACCTAGGGTCAGGGAGAGACTGCCGAAGTTCCGATAAAGCTCGCCGTAGACCATGCCCCCGTCGGAGGAGAGCACGAGGTTGCGCACCTTGTCGAAATAGACCACCTGAGGCAGGAAGATGCCGGGGTGGGTAAAAGGGACGTCGCGGGTCTCGTTATAGAGCCCCAGGGGGTTCTTCATACGCCCGAGCCGCAGACCCGCCCGGCCGCGGTCCGATGAGTGCAGATCGATGTCAGCGAGCGCGTAATCCACAGCCGGAGTGCCATCGTACATATCCCCCGCGCGCCGGACGAGCAGTTGGCCGGCGAGCAGGATACGGGAGACGGGACGCAACGAGGCGTTAAGACCAAGCTCGGTGAAATCCAGCGAGCCCCCGGTGCTGTCGCCGAACCAGCGATTGGCGCTGGTGAGCACCGCCGCCTGGGCGGCGAAGCCGTGGATTCGCAGACTGCTCCAAAGGGACTCCGCGGCCGAGGCAGGGACCTGCGGCAGGGCCGCGATCAGGGCCAGCACAAGAGATCGGGCACGCACGTCAACGCACCTCCAGAGTCCGGATGCGCGAATCCCGCACTCGGGTCCGGGCATAGCCGATGGCCCCAGGAGTGGTGGCGACGCGCCGGATCATCTCGGCTTCGTCCGCCAGCTCGATGGGTCCCTGACCGGTGCCAGCGAAGACTTGGCGGTCCCAGACCCGGCGCAGTTGATAGGGAAACAGTCCCAGGACCGTCTTAACGAAGGCGACGTGTAGCGGGTCGTCGTCGGGCAGCACGAAGACCTGGACTTGGCGTTTGCCGGCCCACTGGCGAAGTCGCAGGGTAAATAAGAGCCGCGCCTCGTTCTGAGTCACGGGTCGGGCCTCGAGGTCCGCGTGGACGATCAGCTCCTGGCACAACGCCCATTGCGAGGACCAGGCGAGGACCAGGCCCAGGATGATCGTCCACCACCGTGTTCGCGGGCAATCGGATAGGGGAATCGACTGTGGCACCCCAAAGGCTCAGACCCGGACCCGAGCGACGAGCAGCCTCCGCTCAAGGGACTCCAGATCCGCCAGGGCGGTTGGCTGGCCGTTGAGTCGCAGCAGGGCCAGTGCGAAGGGGAGCTCGTCCGACTCCCCGTCCTCGGCAAGGGCCTCGGCACCGACCAAATCCATACGCGGGAGTCCGGGACTCTCGATGGCAAAGAACGGGAGCTTCGGGTTGCCCCCAGCCCCCAGGCAGATCGCCAGATAGGGGTGGGAGCGGGGTCCGTCCGAGCCCGCATGGACCTTGGGCGGGCGCGCGATCCGCACCGCGGGCACCGCGATCCCTCGCCACTCGCGGGTGCCGATCAGCCAGTCTGGGACCTCTGGGCCCGAGTGCGCGAGGCCCTTGGCGTTCACGATCTCGGCCACCGCGGCGGCCGGGAGCAGCCAATCCCGCCCCCCGCTCCGGCAGCGGGCAGCACCAGGACGCGCACGGTGTCGGGCGCCCGGCTCACGACTCGCGCTCCGCGAGCAGCGAGCCGATCTCGTCGAGCAGCTCGGACTCCTGATAGGGCTTGCCGAGATAGCGGTTCACACCCAGCGACATGGCCAGCTCCCGATGTTTCTCCCCGGTGCGGGATGTAATCATGATGATCGGCAGGGGACGCAGACGGTCGGACCGGCGGATGTGGCGGGTCAGCTCGTAGCCGTCCATGCGCGGCATCTCGATATCCAGCAGCATCAGATCGGGCACCCGCTCGTCGAGCAGGGTGAGCGCCTCCACCCCGTCCTTGGCGGTCAGGACCTCGATGTTCTGACGGCGCAGGAGCCGGCTGGTGACCCGGCGCACGGTGAGCGAGTCGTCCACCACCATGACGCAGATCGAGGACTCGGCGACCGCACCCGTTCCCGGCCGGGTGGGCAGATAGTCCTGGATAGCCCCGGAGCGCAGCAGGGCCAGTGCGTCCAGGATCAGGGCGACCCGTCCGTCCGGCAGGATGGTTCCGCCGGAGAGCCAACGCACCCCTGCGAGCTGGGGCCCTAGCGGCTTAACCACGATCCGCGCGCTCTCGATCAGGTTGTCCACCTGAAGCGCCACCCGCAGATCGCCCACTCTGGCCAGCAGCAGGGGCAGCCAGCGACGCTCGCCCAGGTCAGGCTGCTGGCTCGGGTCCAATACCCCGCCCAGATAGACGACCCGGTAAGGCCGTCCCCGGTGCTCGAAGTCCCGGCCCTTGCCTTTGTAGATCTCCGCCAGCTCGTCGCGGGGGATACGCGCGGCGCCCTCCAGTGTGGCATGGGGTACCGCGTAGATGGTATCCCCTGCACTCACCAGGAATGCCTCGATGATCGCCAGGGTGAGCGGCAGACGGATGGTGAACGTGGTGCCGCCGCCGGGCACCGAGCGCAGATCGATGGTGCCGTTGGACGCCTTGATCTCCGAGCCCACCACGTCCAGGCCCACGCCGCGCCCGGAGATCTGGGTCACCCGGCCGGAGGTGGTGAACCCAGGCTCGAAGACGAACTGCATCAGCGCCTCGTCCGCCAGGTCGACCTGGGGTGCCAGCAGCCCGCGCGCCACCGCCTGACGGCGGATCGCGTCCAGGTCCAGCCCGCGCCCGTCGTCGGCGAGCCCGATGACGACGTCGTTGCCCTCTCGGGTCAAGGACAGGGTGACGACCCCGGAGGCCGGCTTGCCTGCGGCTGCGCGGGCCTCCGGGCGCTCCAGCCCGTGGTCCACCGCATTGCGCAGCAGGTGCTCCAGGGGTGCCACCAGGCGGTCTAGGATGGTGCGGTCCAGCTCCACTTCCGGGCCTATTACCTCCAGTCTGGCCGATTTGCCCAGGTTGTCGGCGGTCTGGCGCACCAGACGGTGCAGACGGGGAACCACCTGGACGAAGGGCACCATGCGGGTGCGCAGAAGTCCGTCCTGAAGGTCCTCGGCGAGCCGCGCCTGCTGGGTCAGGAGGTCCGCGACCTCGCGCTGGTAGCCGCCGAGCAGCTCCTTCAGGCTCACCAGATCGTTGATGGTCTCGGCCAGACTGCGCGAGAGCTGCTGGAGCATGGAGAATCGGTCAAGCTCCAGTGGATCGAACTGGGAGACATCCTTGCCGGCGGCCCCCTCGCGCTCGAACCGGAAGAGGATCTGGGTCTCGGTCTCGATCTCCATGAGGCGCATCTGATCGCGCAGACGCCGCACGGTCTGCTCCAGCTCGCCAAGCCCGAAGCCCAGGAGTCCGTTGCGCTGCGTGAGGCGCGAGCGGTACAGGCTGATCTCGCCGGAGTTGTCCACCAGGCGCTTGAGCAGGTCCGAGCGCACCCGGATCTGCGGCACGGTGGACGTGGGCACGCCCTCGCGCTCCAGCGGCGTGCGCTGGGGACCCAGGGGGGCCGATTCCGCCGGGATGGCTCGGACCTCCGCCGCCGGACGCAGGACCGCGAGACCGGGGACGTCGCCGGTGTCGGCGACGGGGACCTCCGGTGCCCTGGACAGGTCCTCCACCAGCTCCGCGGCGATCGGGATGAGGGCCCCCTGCTCCAGCGCATCCACTTGAAGCGACAGTGTGTCGACCGCCCGCTGGGTCAGCTCCAGTGTGGTGTCGTCCACCCCGCCCCGGTCTGCACCGACCGCGGTAAGGCGAGTCTCCAGTGCGTGGCTGAGGTCGCCGATCATGGTCAGGCCGGTCAGCCGGGCGCTGCCCTTGAGGGTGTGGAGCAGCCGGTTGATGCCGTCCAGAACCGACAACTCCTGGGGGGCGAGCTGCCACTCCCGGATGCGTGCATCGATGCCGTCCAGGAGGTCCCTGGCGTCTTCCAGGAACAGGCCGGCGAGCTCCGGGTCCGGCGGGGCCAGATCCTGGTCCTGGGGCTGCTCGGCGGGTGCCCGCTCGAAGGCCCGGGCGGCGATCTCCAGGTCGGGGGGAGTCTCCGGAGCGGCTGGAGCCGGCTCGGGCAATAGGATAACGACCGCCTCGTCGGGCTGCGGCAAGGCATCTTCGGCAGCCGGGGGACCGGCCACCTCAGGCGCATCGACCGCCTCGGCCACTTCCGCCCGCTCCAACGCGCCTTGCGCAAGATCGGGCCAAGCCGGACTCGGCGTCTCCTGCGAGGACTCGCAGGCAAGTAGATCGTCGGCCGATGCCAGCCACTCGGTCGAATCCGTTGACTCGACAGACGAGTCGACAATCGGCGGCTCGTCGGCCCAGGCATCCTCGGAGTGGCCGGCGATCCAGTCGTCGGTCTCCACGGCCCGAGCCAGCTCGCCGCGGTCCGGGACCGCGGACGCCAACATCTCGTCGGCCGGCACGACCCACGCCGGACCGGCCTCGGGCATCTCCGGCTCTGGGAAGGGCTCGACGCCTTCGTCCGGCGGCTCGCCGCCCGCCGCAGGACCCTCGTCCAGCCCGACGGACGCGGTGTCCAACCCGGCGGCGAGCTCCCCGAGCGCCCGCTCCAGCTCGGCCGCCAGCTCCGCCGCCGCAGGCCCGGACAAGTCCGATGGCAAGGGCAGGAGCGGTAAATCAGGCAGCGGCGCATCCGCGTCCGTCTCGAGCCCCTTGAGCACGGGCAGCCCGCTCGCAGCGACCTCGACCGCCGGCTCGTCCAGGCCACCGATCGGCCCGAGCGCGGTCTCGAGATCCGTTGGCAGGGAGAAGAAGCGCTCCAGGTCCGAGTCGCGCCGCACCGAGTCCGGCTCCGGGATTGCGGCCGTCGTCGCTGCCGGCTCCCGGGCGCTGGTCAGGTCCGGGGACTGCGCAAACAACCCATCGTCCAGCAGGAGGCTCGGCAGATCCTCGCCGATCAGCGACTCTTCGGATTCGGTCAGGCCCTCTTCCAACAGCGCCGAGACCGCAAGCTCGGGCTCCGGGGCGCGCGCGAGGCCGATCGCGCCGGCCAAAGGCTCCGCACCGGCTTCGCCGGGCGAAACCGATTCCGCCAACTTCCGGGTCACGCGGGCCAGGCTTGCGACACCGGGGCCACGGTCCGGAAGCTCATCGATGCGTATCGCGATGGCATCGACGGCATCCCCCAAGAGTGCGATCAAACGATCGTCCAGAGGGCTCGCCGCGACCTGCCGGGGTCGGATCTGGACCTCGAATGCCTTGGTCGCATCGGCGATGGAATCGACGCCCGCCATCCGCGCACTGCCGGTCAGGGTGTGCAGGGCACGCAGGGTCGCCTCGTCCGGGACCCGATCGCCCTCCGCCGCGCGCCCCAAAAAGGCACGCAGCGACTCCAAATGCTCGCCAGTCTCGGTACGGAAGATGTCGAGGAGCTCTGGATCGGACGCAAAGAGGCTCACGCGGTCGGCGATCCCTTCGGCCGCAGCCGCAGTCGTGGCAGCGCCAGGGGCGCCCAGCCGATCGTCGCGCCCCGCATCGGCCGCCTTCGGCCCGGACGCCGGTATGGCGGCCTGCGCCATCGGCGCTGCCGCGGTCGGCCAGGGGATCACCTTGGCACCCGAGGTCTGCGCCCGGCGACCGGGCGCGGCGGCCGGGACCGTCTCGACCTCCATGAATGACTCGCCCCGCCGCGTCAGATCGGCGATCTGCAGGGGCCGCCCCTCGGCCTCGGCCCGGACCAGATCCGGCAACAGACCGACCACCTCCGACAGGTAGTCCATCAGCGCGGCATCCGGACTCATAGAGCGCTCGATGACCCGGTCCAGAACCGCCTCAGCCACCTGGGAAAGATCTCCCACCCGCTCGGCGCCAACCAGTCGGCCACTGCCCTTGAGTGTATGGAAGCTACGCCGCAGGCTGCTCAAGGCGACCTCGTCGCCCGGGTTCCCGCGCCAACGGGCAAACTGCTCGACCACCAAGCGCGTCTCTTCCTCCGCCTCCTCCAGGAAGATTTCCAGGAGCTCCGGGGAGATCGGGGACCCGACGGCCTCTCGCGGATGGGTCGTCGGCAGATCCCCGGGGGCCTCGGGCGCGGCAGATCCCTCCCCAGCACCCGCGCCGGGCGCCGGGCTCGCCACTGCCCGCAGGCCCTCGCCCAACAGCTGCTCCAGGGCGGCGAGCGACTCGGCAGCACGAGCGATCAGATCGAATTGGAACGACTCGCCTTCCTCCGAGCGCTCGATATAGAGCTCCAGGGCGGCGACAGCGTCCACCAGATGCAGGAGCTCCGGCTCCCGCGGCCAGCGCTCCGCGGCCACGTAACGACGGCGCACGGCGACCGCGAGGCTCTGAGCCAGCGCGGCAGCATGGTCGTCCCCCAGGATCTGGAGTGCACCTGCAATGCCGCCAAGCCGATCGGGGATCTCAGTGAAGCTTGCGGGGCGCGAACCCGGGCCTTGGCAGGCGAGGATCGCCTCTTTGACCCGCCCCAGCTCCCCGCGCGCCTCGCGCAAAGTCGCGGCGCTCAGCTCGGTGCCGAACAGTCCCAGGGCGGAGCCCGGCCCATGCTCAGGGATCCGATTGTCTGCATGGGCCTGCAAAACCGCCTCTAAGCTTAAGAGCTCCGCCGCCAGGGGCTCCAGTCGCAGCACATCCTCCCCCAGGTCGGCCATGGCCAGCTCGCCGAACCCGTCCGCCAGGAGGCGCAGCCGCTCCGGCAGCCGGCCGGTCTGCGCCACCTCCAGGGTACGGGCCAGGCCGTTGAGCCCGGCGCGGATCTCGTCCAATGGGGTGCGGTCGTCGCGCTCGCCGCGCACGAAGAGATCCAGCCGCTCCTTGAGGACGGCAATCTCTCCCAAGGCAGCAGCGGCGAGTCCCGCCAATGCCTCGGAGGCGCCCTCCTGGGGCGCTATCCAGTCCTGCGCCGCGCCGTATTGGGACAGGAGCTCCGCTACGATGGGCAACTGGACCTCGGACTCCCCCAGCGCGGCCAAGAGCTCGTCGATCAGCTCGCGGGCTTCAGCGTCCGGCCACAGCGGGGGGGTCAGGGTCAGCGGTTTGAGTACGCGGTCGAGGTGCCCCAGCAGGGTTCGGGCGGCGGGACCGGCAGCGATCTGCGCCCCCTGCAAACCGGCCGTATAGGCCTCGGCCAGGCGGAACAGGTCGGCAAGGATGCCGTCTTTGAGATAGCGATGGACCTGATGGAACAGGCGCCCGAGCTTGACGAGGCCGTCGGCGCTGGTCTCGGGGCGGTACCACTCGACCAGGTTACGGTGAAAGTGCGGACGGACCTTGCGCAAGACCCCACCGATCGCCTCCAGGGCCTCGGACGGCAGCTCGTCGTCCTCCTCGGCCAGCACCGAGGCGGGCACCAGGAGCTCGGCCTGGCTCAAGGGCGGGACCCCGCGGGACTCCCGCAGGTCGTTGATCGCGGGCCAGAGGCTCAAGGGCCCGACATCGATCCCGGCGTCCAGACGCTCCAGATGGTTGGGGAGCTGGATCAGGGCCAGCATCAGTGCCTCGGCGGACTCCTGGGGGCTCTTGGCGCTGCCGTCCGCCATGGCCTCCGCCAGACGCTGCATCTCCTCTACCAGGCGCGCCGGCAGGGTGAGCTGCAAGGCCAGCAGGACGCCGCGCACTTCGAAGAGCGCCTCCACCGCGTCGCTCAGGCTGTGGCGCTCGCCGCTGCGACCGTAATCCTCCACCAGGTCGCGCACGCGGCGCAGGGTCAGGGCGATCTCGCCCTTGACCCATTTCAGACCACCGACAACCTTTTCTGACATGAGGCCGCTGCTCTCCGATCACTCCAAGGATCGCTCCGGGGATGGTCTGGCGCTTGAGGTCGGTCCGGGACTAAGTCCCGGCACCGTCCTCAAGGCAGCCGGAAGCCCGCCACCGAGCTCTGCAGCTCGGTCGCCAGGCTCACCAGCTCCTCCACCGACTGCGCGGCACGCCGGGTGCCCTCGGCGTTCTCTTCGGTGATGGCGCGAATCGCCTGCACGGTCTCGTTGATCTCGGCGGATTGGCGCGACTGGCTCTGAGAGGAGTCTGCGATGCGCTTGGTGAGGTCGGCGATATAGGCCGAGACGTTCTCGATCTCGCGCAGAGCGTCGCCCGCGTTCTCGGCCAGGTTGGCGCCCTCGACCACGCCCGCGGTGCTCGCCTCCATGGAGCTGACCGCCTCGTTGGTGTCGGCCTGGATGGTGCGCACCAGCACCTCGATTTGCTTGGTGGCGTTACGGGAGCGCTCGGCGAGTCGCTGCACCTCGTCGGCAACCACCGCGAATCCGCGCCCGGCCTCGCCGGCCATGGCCGCCTGCATGGCGGCGTTGAGCGCCAGGATGTTGGTCTGGTCTGCGATGTCGTCGATGAGCTCCACGATCTCGCCGATCTCCTGGGAGGACTCGCCGAGACGTTTGATGCGCTTGGATGTCTCCTGGATCTGCTCGCGAATCGAGTCCATGCCCTGGATGGTATCGCGCACCGTCTGGGCGCCGCGACCGGCCACCTCCACCGAGCGCGAGGCCACTTCTGCGGACTCGCCGGCGTTGCGGGCCACCTCGTCGATCTGCTCGTTGAGGGACTGAATGGCCCCGGACGCGAGCGCGATCTGGTCGGACTGAACCGCGCTCGCCTCCGCCAGGCGCTGGGAAATCGCCCGGCTCTCCTGGGCTGAGACATTGACCTGGCGGGAGGTGTCGTTGATGGTGGTGACCAGTGCCCGCAGTGCCTCCACCGCGTAGTTGATCGAGTCCGCGATAGCGCCGGTCTTATCCTCCGTGACCGTGGCCTCGACGGTCAGGTCGCCGTCCGCCAGGTCGCCCATCTCGTCCAGGAGCCTCAAGATCGCCTGCTCGTCCCTGTCGGTCTGGGCGCGCGAGTCGGCCTCTCTGCGTTGCGCAGCAGCCAGCTCGCGCACGCCGAGCCAGATGAGGCTCAAGAGCGCCAGGCCGCCGAACAGGGGGACCGCCCAGGGGCCGAGAGCCACGGGGCCGAGCCGGGCCTCGCCCGGGGCCTGACGATAGGCGCTCGCCAGGGCACCGAGTGCGCCGTCGAGCCGCTCGCCGGCCGATTGCAGGGCCGCAAGGCTATCGACGGCAGCCAGCGCGGCCGGCGCCTGGTTCAGCATCTTGTCTACGCCGGGACGCATGGTCGCGAAGAGCTTCGCGCTCTCTTCCAGGGCTCGGCGCGCGCCGACTCGATCGCTGCCCGAGGCTTGGGCGGAGAGCCGGTCCAAGGCGGCGGCAAGCTCGGCGAGCGCGGCGGTCCCGGTGTCGATGGCCCCGGACGCCTGGGCGCCTCCGGACAGGAGGCGCTCCAGGGTGGAGTTGACGACCTCGAGCCGTGCGAGCTGCCGGCCGGCCTCCAAAGCCTCTGCCGGTGGGGCGCCCTCCTCGGCAATCCGGTCGGCGGCGCGGCCCATGGACACGGCAAGCCCCGGAAGACGCTCGCCTGCGGCCTGAATCAGCTCGCGTACTGCGAGGATGCTCGGTTGGGCGGCCAGGATACGGTCGATCGCATCGCGATAGCCGGCCCACGCCTTCTCGGCCGCCTGCAGCTCGGACTCCATCTCGGGTGGAGAAGGCGCCAGTCCCTCTTCGGGCACCCCGACCTTCAGAATCTGTAGGCCCTGCTGGAAGCGGTCGCGCGACTCGCGCAGGCGGGCGAACGCGGCAGCGTCGCCGCGCACCGCATCCCCAGCGGCCCTGGTCATTTGCTGGGCCAGTGCCTGTTGGGTCGCCGCGGCCTGGAACAACCGTTCGTTGCGTTCGTGCGCGTTACCGATGAGGAGGTAGCTCGCGAGCGCCAGGGCGGCAAAGGCCGCCGCCAGCAACCCCAGCGTGACTGCACTGCCCCCCGCCCCGGCCTTGCCGGCCATGCTCTTGCTTCGCTTCGCCATCTCGTACCGACTCCAGATCCCGTTGAATTATCTCGGTGGATCGATGCCCCGCCCATCAGGGCGTGCGCGGACCGCCCCCAGGCGGTCCTTAATCCCCGGTCCGGACCGCTCCCGCCCTGCCGCGCATTCTGCCGCCGAGTCGGCCCGGGGCTCGGGAGCGATGCACCGACACGGCGCGCCCGACCCGTGCCGACGCGTGCGCCGGCAGCCGCTACACCAATACCGACCCGCCGCCACCGCCGCCTCAAGACAGCCCGTGACCCAGCAAGGGGTCTGCAATCAACCGGTCGAGCGCCAACACCGGCACGCTCTCGCCCGCCAGCGGAAAGGCCGAGTCCGCGAAGGGCGAGAGCACCCCGAGCGCGTCCGGCGGCTCGTCGATGCGCTGGGTCGTCTCGAAATGGCGGATGCCGATCGCCTCGGACACCACAAGTCCGCAGGGCAGCTCGTCCTGGCGCACCACTAGGACGCGATCCGAATCCCGGCGCGTCGGCATCCCCCCGAGGGTCAGGGCCGCCAGATCGAAGATCGGAAGCAGGGTACCGCGGTTGTTCGCCACCCCCAGGACCCAGGGCATGGTCCCGGCGATCGCGGTCATATCCCCAGGGAGCTCCAGAACCTCGGCAATCTGACCCAGGGGGGCTAGAAAATGCCGATCGCGCACCCGAAAGAGCACGCCCGCCCATACCGGGACTGGCGGAGCGGCGTCCGGAAGCCGCGCGCCCAGGGCGCGATATCTACCCTCGAGACCCGCGATGAGCCCGAGAATCCGCTCGCCGCCCGTCGCGCCCTCGCCCATCCCTCAATCGCCCAGGATGGCGCGGATGCGCGCAAGCAGCTCGTTCGTATCCAGGGGCTTGATCAGATAGTCGATCGCCCCCTGGCGCAGACCCCAGGTGCGGTCCGTAGGCTGGTCCTTGGTGGTGATGATGATGATCGGGATCTCGGCGGTGGCCTCGTCGCGATGCAGCATGCGAGTCGCCTGAAAGCCGTTGAGCGCGGGCATGATCACATCCATGAGGATCAGGTCCGGCAGCAACCGGCGCGCCATCTCTACACCCTCCAAGCCGTCCGATGCGATCTCCACCCTGAAGCCGGCCTTCGTCAGGGTATGGCCCAGAATACGCCTCTCGGTCGGAGAGTCGTCGATCACCAGCACCAGGGGGCCGGAGCCTTCGGCCCCGTCCGCAGGTGCGTCGTTCACAGCGGTCTTACGAAATAAAGGTCTCATCGCTGGTCGGCCCTATCCGGGCGTTGGTCGATTCCGATCGCCTCAGGTTGTTGTCGTCGGGTAGCCGCGCGGACACCCCTGTCGCCAGGGGAGCCAGACTGAGCGGCCCCGCTCCCTTTATCCAGTCCGGCGCGACTGCCGGCGCAGGTGCTGGCGCACCGCATCCAAGAGCTCCTCGCCGGTGAACGGTTTGGACAGATAGAGCTCCGCCCCAACCAGCCGTCCTTTAGCCCTGTCGAAGAGCCCGTCCTTGCTCGACAGCATAATCACCGGCGTCGCTCTAAGCGACGGATTGCCCTTGATCAAGGCACAGGTGTGATAGCCATCGAGCCGCGGCATCATGATGTCGACGAACACCAGATCGGGCTGGAACTCCAGAATCTTGCCCAGCGCCTCGAAACCGTCCTCCGCAGTGCGCACCTCGCAGCCGGCCTTGGACAGCAGGCTCTCGGCTGTACGGCGGATCGTCTTGCTGTCGTCGATGACCAGCACGCGTGCACCGCTCAGATCCGCCGGGTCGGTTGCAAGGCTCACGCGGGCAGCCCTCCGGTACGCCACGGATAGCGGCAGGCGTTCATGGCTTCGGGACGACGCTCGTCGGACCCCACGGCTCCCTCATCTGCGTTGCACCCATGCTAGATAGAGCTTCACGGCCATGTCGCCCGCTGCCCGAGACGCGGCAAGCGCAGGGGCAGCGACGGGAGGCCGGACTGTAATAGAGCCAACGCGCATCCGCTGGCGGCACCAGGCCCCCAAGCGACGGTCTGCCCCTTGTCATCCGTTGGACCCTGGCGAACGGGACATCGTCCGCACCGGAAATCTCCCCGATCTTGTACCACGGAGCGGTACATGCGTCGATGAGAACGGCGTCACCGTCTCGGAAACTGCCTCACTCCGAAAGGCGCATATTATAAGCTCCGTCACGCGGCCGATTCGGTGCGCGGCGACATCGCCGCCGCACCCCCGACGACGGTCCCTCACACGCGACGAACGACCATAGCAAGCGGCTCGGCGCGGTGCAAGGCACCCCGCGGCCCGCACCGTTGCGTCGCCGCGCCCTGTCGGGCAGGTCGGCCCTGGGGTAGACTGCCGTCATGACTATCGAGATCGGCTTCGTCATGGACCCCATCGGGTCCATCGACATCAAAAAGGACAGCACCTTCGCGATGATGCTCGCGGCCCAGCGGCGCGGCTGGCAGCTTCGA
This sequence comes from uncultured Gammaproteobacteria bacterium, assembly GCA_963780725.1. Lineage (GTDB taxonomy): Bacteria > Pseudomonadota > Gammaproteobacteria > Chromatiales > Chromatiaceae > Thiodictyon. Next base: position 51,548 of record CAWACV010000001.1, on the reverse strand, counting down.
TACATGGAAGTGGGCGACCTGCTCCTGCTGGACGGGCGCACCCGGGCGCGGATGCGCGAGGTGTCCGTTGCGGACGATCCGGGGGGCTGGTACCGCTTCGGGGCCGAGACGACGGCTCCGCTGGACGCACTGGACGCGGTATTGATGCGCAAGGACCCGCCCTTCGACATGGAATATATCTACGCCACCTATCTGCTGGAGCAGGCCCAGCGCGCTGGCACCTGGGTGATCAACGACCCCCGGGCATTGCGCGACTCGAACGAAAAGGTCTTCACGGTGGCCTTCCCCCAATGCGCCCCGCCGACCCTTATCTCCCGCCGGCTAGCGGACATCCGCGCCTTCCTCGCAGCCCATGGGGATATGATACTCAAGCCCTTGGACGGTATGGGCGGCTCCGGCATCTTCCGGGTGCGCCCGGACGACCCGAACCTGAGCGTGATCGTGGAGTCGCTCACGGCGCGCGGCCAGCGCTTCTGCATGGCCCAGCGGTTCGTCCCGGAGATCCGCGATGGGGACAAGCGCGTGCTGATGGTCGACGGGGAGCCGGTTCCCTACTGCCTGGCGCGCATCCCGGCCCCGGGAGAGACGCGCGGCAACCTGGCGGCGGGCGCCAAGGGCCGGGTCCAGCCGCTCACCGAGCGCGACCGCTGGATCGCCGCCCAAGTGGGGCCGGAGCTGCGAGCCCGGGGAATACTCTTCGCCGGTCTCGATGTGATCGGCGATTATCTGACCGAGATCAACGTGACCAGCCCCACCTGCATCCGCGAGCTGGACGCCGAGCTCGGCCTGGATATCGGAGGCCAGCTGATGGACGCCATCGCGGTGCGTCTGGGCGCGGCGGGATCTTAAAGATCGCAAGCCCGCGGCTGGCCCAGAGCCCACCCGGAGCAGCTCATGCAGTACCCTTCGTTGCACATCCCGGGACCGGTCGGCCCCCGGGTAGGCATCTGGGCCTTGGCACTGCTGGCGCTCCTGTCCGGCTGCCGCGGCGAGGCCCCGGTAACCACAGCCCGATTCAACGCCTTCGCCACCCTGGTGGATCTGAGCCTGGTCAGCGTTGACCGCACCCAGGCCGAGCGGGCCGCGGCCCTGATCAAACAGGATTTCGCAATCCTGGAGCGCGAATGGAGCCCGGCGCCGTCCGAGCCCTTGGGGCGGATAAATGCCCTGCTGCCCACCGGCGAGCCCTTCGCGGCCCCGCCCTCGGTACTGCCCCTGGTGCGCCTGAGCCAGGATCTCTCCGAGCGCAGCGGTGGGCTTTTCAATCCGGCCATCGGACGCCTCAGGGATCTGTGGGGGTTCGAGGGCGAGTCTCCGGGATCGCATCCGCCGCCCGACGCCCAGTCGATCGCGCGCCTGGTGGCGGCCAATCCACGCATGGCGGACATCCGGGTCGCGGGCCTGGAGCTTCAAGGCAATCGGCGCGCACTGAAGCTCGATTTCAGCGCCATCTCCAAGGGTGCGGCCATCGACGTCGCCATCGGGCACCTGCGCGAGCTGGGTATCCGCGACGCGCTGATCCAGGCGGGCGGGAGTCTGCGCGCCATCGGCGATCGCAGCGGCCAACCCTGGCGGGTTCCCATCCGCCGTGCGAGCGGCTCCGGGGTGCTCGCCGTTCTGAGTATCCGGGGAGACGAGAGCGTGGCGACCGCCGCCGCCTACGACCGCAACTTCATCTATAGGGGCACCACTTACCATGACATCCTGGATCCCCGCACCGGTTGGCCTGCGAAGGGCGCCCAGTCCGTGACCGTGGTCCATCGCGACGCAGCCACCGCGGACGCCGCGGCCACAGCCCTGTTCGTCGCCGGCCCGAACGACTGGGTCGGGGTGGCCCGGACACTGGGCATTCGCTATGCGCTCCTGGTGGACAACCGCGGCACCGTCCATCTGAACCCGGAGCTGCGCGAGCGTATCGAGCCGATCGACCCCAAGACCGTGCTGGTTTTAAGCGAGTCCCTGCTCCAAACCGCGGGGAGCGGCGCCCGGCCCTGACCTCCCAGCCAATCCCCGTGTCCAACGCCACTCCAACAGCGCCGTTACCCCCTACCCCGGCCTCCCCTGTGCCGGGCGGCCTGTCCCCCGCCCTGGGCTTAGGCCTGCTGGCGTCGGCCATCGTGCACCTGTTCCTACTATTGACCCTGACCTTCGCGCTGCCCGAGCCCGTGGAGCCGATCCCTAAGGATGTCCTGGAGGTGCTGATCCTGAAGGACGGCGGTGTCGCGCCCGCCACCCCGGACCCGGACGCGGCATTGTCCCAGCGCGCGCGGGCGGGAGAATCCCCGCGAGGCGACGGCACCACGAGCTCCCGAGCCGGTCTGGATGCACCGCCCGAAGCGGTTGCGGAGGAGACCGAAGCCCTGACCGAGGCCCTGCCGGCGGACGGCGCACCGCCGCCACTCGAACAGATCCCGGCCGAGATCCCGGAAGGAGCGCCCCCCGCCCCGATGGACGATCGCCGGGTGCTCGCCGCCGAGCTGCTCCACCAAGCCGACCCGGAGCCTGTGCCGCCCCCTAAGCCGAAGCCGACACCCGCCCCGGATCCCATGGCCGCAAAGCCCCGCCCGCCGGCGGACGCCAGGCAGATCCTCGCCAGCCGCAACAGTGAAATCGCCCGGCTTACGGCCAGTCTGGAGGCACGCGCCGCCGCCTATGCCAGCAGACCGCGGCGTAAATCCGTGAGCGCCAGCACCCGAGAATACCGTTACGCGAGCTACATCGGCGCCTGGGCGCGCAAGGTAGAGCGCATCGGCAATCTGAACTTCCCTCAGGCAGCCAAGGACCAGCGGCTCCAAGGGAGCTTGATGCTGAATGTGGCGGTGCGCATAGACGGGAGCGTGGAGTCGGTCCGGGTGATGCGCTCCTCGGGTTACGATCTGCTCGACCAGGCGGCCATCCGGATCGTAGAGTTGGCCGGCCCCTATTCGCCGTTGACACCGGACATCGCCGCAGAGACCGATGTGCTGCATATTTTTAGCACCTGGAAGTTCGAGCGGGGGGGGCGGTTCGGGTGGGAATAGGCAAGGTCCGAGGTCCGGGCGCCAAGCGCCGGAGCCGGTAGCCGGGGCGCGACTCCGACCGTCCAGCCGTGCCTCGGCCCTTGGCCTTGCTTCCTGGCCACTCGCTACTTGCCACCCTCGGGCGCGAACGGGATACTAGCTCCCATGGGATTCGCCACCTCGCTCACCAACCATTTCCTGATCGCGATGCCAGGTCTTCAAGACCCCAACTTCGCGCGTACGGTCACCTATGTCTGCGAGCACACGGATCAGGGGGCCATGGGCATCGTGATCAACCGCCCCACCGAGATCACCTTGGGGGAGCTGCTCGCACAGCTGGACATCCCCACGCGCATCGCCGCGGTACGCGATACCCCGGTCTACCAGGGAGGACCGGTGCAGACCGACCGGGGCTTCGTGCTCCACACCGCCGGCCCAACCTTCGACTCCACGCTCAATATCAACGCCCATATCAGCGTAACGACCTCCCGCGACGTGCTGGAGGCGATCGCCAGCGGCGAGGGTCCGGCACAGACGCTCGTCGCGCTGGGCTATGCCGGCTGGGGCAGCGGCCAACTCGAGCAGGAGATGAGCGCAAACGCCTGGCTGAGCGGTCCGGCGGACGACCACATCATCTTCCAGCTCGATGCGGAGTCCCGCTGGCTGGCGGCCGCCAAGCTCTTGGGCGTCGACATGAACCTGCTGAGCGGCGAGGCAGGCCATGCTTAACCGCAAGCTCCCCACGGAAAAGAACATTTAGCCGCGAATGAACGCGGAGGCGCAGCAGTCCCGTGCCCACCCTGCTCGGATTCGACTTCGGCCTGCGCAAGATCGGCGTGGCGGTGGGCCAAACTGTCACCCGCTCGGCCACCCCGTTGAAGACCCTGCGCGGCCGCGGCGACAAACCGGATTGGGCCGGCATCGAAACCCTGGTGCGGGAGTGGCGCCCTGACGCGGCGGTCGTGGGCCTACCGTTCAACATGGACGACACCGAGGTGGACTGGGCGCCCCGAGTACACCGTTTCGCGCGCCAGATCCAGGGCCGGTTCGGCCTCCCGGTGCATCTCGTCGACGAACGGCTGACCTCCATCGAGGCCCGCCGACAGCTCTCAACCCGTCCTGGCCCCATGCCCCGCGACCGCGATGCGGTCGATGCCCTGGCAGCGGCCCTGATCCTGGAAACCTGGCTCCGTGACCAACCCCCCGACCCCAGTCCCCGACTCGCCTGAGACCGGCCCTCAGGCACCCGCGACCTGGAAGGACGCGGCCGAGATCGATGCAGCCATCGTGCAAATGGCCGACGAGCTCCGCGCACTGATTGCCCACAGGGGCATCGTCACCCCGCTCATGATCGGAATCCACAGCGGCGGGGTATGGGTGGCCGAGCGCCTGCACGCCCTGATGGGACTCGCCGAGCCCCTGGGAACCCTGGACATCTCCTTCTACCGGGACGACTTCACCCGCATCGGCATGCACCCCCAGGTGCGTCCCTCGCGGCTCCCGGTCGCGGTGGAAGACCGGCACCTGATCCTGGTGGACGACGTGCTCCAAACCGGACGTACCATCCGTGCCGCACTCAACGTGCTCTTCGACTATGGGCGACCCAAGTCCGTCATCCTGGCCACGCTTGCCGAGCGAGACGGGCGCCAGCTGCCGATCGAGCCCAATGTGGTGGGCCTGCGCGCCCGACTGAAGCCCGGGGAGCAGATCAAGCTCGCGGGGCCCAAGCCGCTCGCGCTGGTGCGCGCGCTGGTTCCCAAGAAGGGCCGTAGACCGGAGTGCGAGCCGCTCCAACCCGCCGCCGAGCCCGCCCGATGAGCGCCATCGATGCACAGCTCGACGACCAGGGAAACCTCAAGCATTTCCTGACCATCGAGGGCTTGAGCCGCACCTTGTTGACCGAGATCCTGGACCAGGCCGAAGGCTTCTTAGGCGTCGCCCAGCAGGCGGTCAAGAAGGTCCCGCTGTGCCGGGGCAAGGTGGTCGCCAACCTCTTCTTCGAGACCAGCACCCGCACCCGCACCACCTTCGAGCTGGCGGCCAAGCGGCTGTCCGCGGACGTGCTCAACCTCAACATCGCGACCTCCTCCGCCTCCAAGGGCGAGACATTGCTCGACACCCTGCGCAATCTGGAGGCGATGCATGTGGACATGTTCGTGGTGCGCCACGCATCCAGCGGCGCGGCCCATTTTATCGCCGACCATGCAAGCCCCCACGCAGCCGTGATCAACGCCGGAGACGGGCGGCACTCCCACCCCACTCAGGGCATGCTCGACATGTTCACCATCCGCCGCCACAAGGGCGACTTCGGCAACCTCTGCGTGGCCATCGTGGGGGACATCCTGCACTCGCGCGTGGCGCGCTCCCAGATCGCCGCACTCAAGGTGCTGGGTGCCGCACAGGTGCGGGTGATCGCACCGCGCACCCTGATTCCGGCCCAGGCTGAATCGCTGGGGGTACGGGTCTACCACGACCTGCGCGAGGGGGTGCGCGACGCCGATGTGGTAATCATGCTGCGTCTGCAGCGCGAGCGCATGTCCGGGGCATTGCTGCCCAGCGAGCACGAGTATTACCAGCTCTTTGGGCTCACCGAAGAGCGGCTGGCCACCGCCCGGCCGGACGCCATCGTCATGCACCCGGGGCCGATCAACCGCGGGGTGGAGATGGACTCCCAGGTAGCCGACGGACCGCGCTCGGTGATCCTTGAGCAGGTCAGCAACGGGATTGCGGTGCGCATGGCGGTCATCGCCATGTGCATCGGCACCCAAAACCTGCGCGGCCAGGGCACGGGAGAGACCGATGCCTAAGGGACCAAAGCTCAGCATACGCAACGGGCGTCTGATCGACCCCGCAAGCGGGACCGACCGCGAAGCCGACCTGCATATCGCCGACGGACTGGTGCTGGCGGTGGGCGCAGCCCCCGGCGGATTCCAGCCCGACCGCACCCTGGATGCCCGCGGGCTCGCGGTCTGCCCGGGCCTGGTGGACCTCTGCGCGCGGCTGCGCGAGCCCGGCCACGAGCAGAAGGCGACCATCGCGAGCGAGACCCGCGCCGCGGCCTCCGCCGGCATCACGACACTGTGTTGCCCGCCGGACACCGTCCCGGTCATCGATACCCCCGCGGTGGCCCAGTTGGTGCACCAGATCGCCGAGCGTCACGGCCGCGCCCGGGTGCTCCCGGCCGGGGCCATCACCCAGGGGCTTCTGGGTCTCAAGATCACCGAGATGGCGGCCCTCAAACAGGCCGGCTGCCCGGTCTTGAGCCAGGGCGACCAACCCATCCGCAGCAACCAGGTCCTGCGGCGCGCACTGGAGTACGCCACCACCTTCGGCATCACACTCTTCCTCCAGCCCCAGGACCCGGACCTGGCCGACGGGGGCTGCGCCCACGAGGGACGGGTCGCCACCCGGCTCGGGCTTCCGGGCATCCCCCAGGCGGCCGAGACGGTCGCGGTGGCCCGAGCACTGGCACTCGCCGAGCAGACCGGGGCGCGCATCCACTTCCGCGGACTCTCCACCGCCCGCGGGGCGGAGATCCTCGCCATGGCCCAAGGGCGCGGCATCGCGGCCACGGGCGATGTCTGCATGCACCAGCTATTCCTCACCGAGGACGACATCGACGGGTTCGACGCGGATTGCCACGTCGTCCCGCCGCTGCGCACCCTGGCGGACCGCGATGGCCTGCGCGCCGCGGTGGCGGCCGGCCACATCCAGGCGATCTGCTCGGACCACCAGCCCCACGACGCGGACGCCAAGCAGGCACCATTCCCGGAGACCGCCCCGGGGATCTCGGCCCTGGAGACCCTGCTGCCGCTGGCACTCTGCCTGGTCTGCGAGGGAGTCCTGGATCTGCCCACTGCCATCGCCAGGCTGACTGTCGGGCCGGCGGAGATCCTGGGCTATGGCCCGGGGAAGGGTCTGGGGCTCGGCCTGGGTAGCCTGGTGCCCGGCAGTCCGGCCGACATCTGTATCTTCAACCCCGCCGAGGCCTGGGTGCCGACACCGGAGAACCTGGTCAGCCATGGGGCGAACACGCCATTCCTGGGCATCGAGCTCTATGGACGGGTGCAGTGGACACTGTTGGGCGGGCAGGTTGTATTCGAGCGATAGGCAAGGCTGCGCGTTGCATAGATCCATCCGATCGCGCAATAACCGAAGATTTTTCGCCTCCTGAAACGACTCAATGCGGCGCGCGGCAGATGCCCGCGCGACCCCGACTCCTCAAATAATTACCGCCCCCATTCCCAGCAAAACCTGCAACGAATACCTAGGCCAAAACGCCGAATCGAATTCCTTGAGCTCTCTCTCGTCCCATCCTCGAGCAATATCGGCGTCTGTAAACCCTTCATATTGACGATGCCAGTTGCGCGTTGTGCGCTCAGACACAATGCGCGGCGCCCTGTCAACGAAGATTTTCTGCCGTGCCTGCTCTGGGCTACGTAATGGAAAATGCCTGAGCAAAAATTTTAACGGATAAACGCGGCGCCCGGGAAAGAGCGCGCTATGCCCACCCGAACTGGCAAGATCGACGGACGCTGACCCGCTCTTCCACGCCTTAATTTGCAGATAGTGTCCCGGCCGATCTCCAAACTCGAAATACTTCCAAACCCGACCCGTCGCTGGATCGAATGCTTTCGCCTCGCTCGTTGTATACCGAAAATTCAATAATCCGAAGTCTACGGCATTATATCCCAGGCTCTCGACAAAGGCAAAAGCACGAGGCAGTGCCACACCTGGCCAGGGACTTTGACGAATCTCGTCCGCATCGGTATGGATAATCCAATAACCGGGATACTCGCTCGCGACCGAAGAGGTATTTTCAAGCTGTCGTCGCCATTCGTATTGTGTGGTCGGCGCATCTGGAAATCGCAAGACATCCAAGCTCGGATGGCATGCGGCAAGCACACCTAACTGCTCCCATGTGCCATCCGAAGACCAATTGTCGAACACCTTCACTCGCACCCCTTGACCGATCAGATGCTCGACTGTCTCGGCAATGATATCGACCTCATTGTAGGTATTCATAATGGCTAACGTCGGTGCCTCCAGAAGAGCGTCACCGCGCGGCCAAGCAATGGACCCGGACAAGCAGACGCGAATAGCTACGCCGAGGCCCACGTCGAAGAACGCAGCGGAGAATCCTTCGCATTCGTCAGGCGTGCCCCCGAGACTCCCCGTGCGGGCTGGAGGCCCCACTAGCACCCGTACAAAAATCGGGCATTGCTTGGCGAGGAGTCTATCGATGCCCATTTGCCGCGACCGCTCCGCGGCCTGACGCGAAAAAACTGCTAGCGCGCAGCATTGCGCTAATCTCGCGGCATCGCCACAGACCTCGTCCATAGATACTGAAACGCAAGTCTCCGCCTGGGAGTCCCAGAGCCGCATACAGCCCCCCTCATCGATCCGAAGCGAATCGACTATCAGGGACGAGTTTCTCCTTCTAATGGCCAAGCGGCATCCAGCAAACAATACATACCGGCATCCGGATCGCGTGATCGCCTTCCGAAAAAGATCCTCTAGGAGCAACGGAATCCGCTTAACCACTCTCATCCAGCAAAACCTCAAGGAAGAACGCGTAACGAGGGTTTGAGCGAAAGAACCAAGGACACGCGAAACAAGCCCGCGTAGCCCGCGTAGCCCGCGTAGCCCGCGTAGCCCGCGTAGATACCGTCTTCCTCGTCAAGGTTGGTGAATGGGTTGGGTCGATTGTCGGGTATGGGGATTTCCTCCCGCCGGGTAGGCTACCTCGGGGACCGAGCCTGTCAAGGAGCTTCCCTCGTTCCTCGGGACTCCTCCTTGACAGGCTCGGTCCCCGAGGTATGGGTTCGGCAGGAGGAAAGCCCCAGTGTCCCAGTGCGACTGGGCAGTCGCCACGGGGGTGGGTCAGGCGTTCTGCGGCCGGTAGGGTTGCTGGTGTTTGAACACGCCGAAGGCGATCTGCACGAGCTTGCGCATGGCCGCGCCGGCGGCGCTCATTTTGGGTTTGCCGGCGGCGACGAGGCGTTCGTAGAGCGCACGAATGTCGGCGTTGTAGCGGGCGGCGGTCAGCGCGGGCAGGAACAGGCGGGCGCGCCAGCGCCCGTCGCCGTTCTTGGCCAGGCGGGGGCGCTTGAGGACGCTGGTGCCGGATTGGTACTCCACGGGGACCAGGCCAAGGAAGGCGGCGGCCTGTTTGGCGGTGCGGAAGTCCTTGAGCCGGAACAGGGCCAGGAACCAGGCGGACAGTTTGGGTCCAATGCCGGGGATGGTTTCCAGGAGTGCCCGTTGCGCCTTGAGGTCGGGATGCGCCTCGATGTGGTCGTCGATCTCGCGGTGCAGCTGCTCGATCTCCTGGCGCAGGGTCACCTGCATGCCCTGCAAGGAGGCGACGACACGCTCGGGGGCGCCCTCGATCTGGGCCTTCTCCAAGCGGTTGGCCTCGCGTTGGAGGTCCTCCTCCAGGGCCTCCAGGCGCCGCAGCAGGGCCCGCAGGTCGCGGACATGGGCAGGCGGCGGTTGCCAGGCGTGGGGTCGGCGCTCCTGGCCATAGAGCGCCAGCACCCGCCCATCGTGGTGGTCGTTCTTGGTGCGGATCCCGTGGCTCTCGGCGAAGCGCTTGATGTGCAGCGGGTTCGTCACCGCGACCTGGCAGCCGGCCCGATGCAGAAACAGCGCCACCGCCTCGTGGTAGACGCCCGTGGCCTCGAGCACAAAGCACAGCTCCCCGGGGGCCATACCACTGACCCGCTGCGCCCAGGCCAGCAGCAGGGCATGGCCCTCGGGGCTGTTGTCGCTTGCCTTGGTCTTGGTCAGACCCTGTTGCGGGTCACGCAACCAGGCGCTGTGCAGGCGCCTCTTGCTCACGTCGATACCGATGAACTGCATGAATCCTGGCTCCACAAACGCGGTGTTGGGGTGATCTTCTCAACCGTCTTGCCTTGTGCATGCAGGCTCACGGCCAGCGGCCAGGCCTCGGATACCGTCCAGACTCGGAGAAGGTCGGGAAGATGGAGTGGGGGCACTTTCTACGCGACGGACTCAAGGTCCCAGGGCGATCACGTGCTCTCCCGCTCCGGTGCGGGGGTAGCTAGCCCCCACGTCGGCAAGATACAAGGGCGGAACGCGATAGCGGTTCCGCCATTTAGGTTGCTTGCATAATGGCGGATCGCCCTGCGGGCATCCGCCCTACGGAGTGGCTTTCCGCGCGGGACAGGGTATGTACCCCCGTCCCGGACGTTTATTCCGTCGCTGCCGAAAAAAATGACCGATCGTCTTGGCTACGCCGCCTCTTTCCGGAGATAGTCATGACCCAGGCACGCCAGCCACACGGTCTTGGGGATCGGCCGTTGTGCCGTGCGGTAATAGCTGACCATGCGTCATGAGAGGCCCAGCGGTTCGGCGGCGGTGGTTAGGCTCAGATGGTTGCGGCGCATCCATGCGTCGAACTGCTCATGGGAGTGTAGGCCAGCCTGTTCCTTGGCCCAAGCGTACAGATTGTCGGCGCCGAGCTCGGTATCGAACCATTCGACGCTGCCGCCCCATTCGGCCAGATGGGCCGTGGCGAAGACCTCTGGGCTTTGAGGATCGGCGCCAGGGGCGGGATGGCTCTGAGCTTGTCTCCGACATCTACCTCCAAGGGTTCCCCGGTGCTACAGCGGGTGTGTAACCGATAGGGCTCAAGCGCTTGAACCTCTTCCAACTGGGGAAATAAGTAGCGGCTCATAGGTGGTATTTCCTCCATTCGGCTATCAGTTCGCCCCAGTGCTCGGCGGCCCAGGCGAGGACCTGGGCAATGGGGATTGCGGACTGTGGGTTGTCTGGCAGGTTTGGGGGTTGGGAAATGGGCGGAACTGAGCCGGACGGGATACTTTCAACGCTCACCCGTGTGGCACCGAAATGGCTGGCCAAGTATTGCAGACCTTCAAGCCAGGTATCTTCCGAGAGCGACAGGAGCAATCCTTCGCCGTCGCCGTCGCCAATACGCACGAAACTGAACGGTTGGCGCGTCTGGATAGCCTGCCAGACCCCGCCGGAACGTACCGTCTCGGTCGAGCAGGGGGAAACTCGCACGTAGGAAATCGCGGCATGGTCTAAAGCCTTATCTTATCGTCGTCCTCGTCCTCGGCAACCAGATGGATTCCCTCGATCGAGCGGTCCATCTCTCGGCGCTGCTCTGCCCCGCCCTGGAGCTTGATCATGAGCCGGACCTCGTTGGTCGAATCGGCGTGTCTCAGTGCGTCCTCGTAGCTGATCTCTCCCTCCTGGAAGAGCTCGAACAGTGCCTGATCGAAGGTGATCATTCCCTGCTCCCTGGATTTCTTCATCAGCTCCTTGAGTTTGTGGACCTCCGCCTTGCGGATCAAATCGGAGGCCAGGGGGGTATTGACCAGGACCTCCACCACCGCGCGGCGTCCCTGCCCGCCCTTACGCGTCACGAGCTGCTGGGCGACGATCGCCTTGAGGTTCAGCGACAGATCCATGAAGAGCTGGGTGCGCGCCTCGTCCGGAAAGAAGTTGACGATGCGGTCCAATGCCTGATTAGCGTTGTTGGCGTGCAGGGTGGCGAGCACCAGGTGGCCGGTTTCGGCGAAGGCGATGGCGTATTCCATGGTCTGCTTGGTGCGGATCTCGCCGATCAGGATCACGTCCGGGGCCTGGCGCAGGGTGTTCTTGAGTGCAACCTCGAAGGACTTCGTGTCCACCCCGACCTCGCGCTGGGTGATGATGCAGCCGTCATGGTCGTGGACAAACTCGATGGGGTCCTCCACCGTTACGATGTGGCCGGTGCTGTGGCGGTTACGGTAGCCGACCAGGGACGCAAGCGAGGTCGACTTGCCGGTGCCGGTGCCGCCTACGAAAATGACCATGCCGCGCTTGGTCATGGCGAGATCCCGCAGCACCGAGGGGAGCTTTAGCTCCTCCAGTGTGGGGATCTTGCTCTCGATGCGGCGCAGCACCATCCCTGCCGCATCCCGCTGCATGAAAGCGCTGACCCGGAAGCGACCGAGCTTGGAGCGATCGAGTGCGAACTGACACTCGTGGGTCCGCTCGAACTCTTTGCGCTGGTGCTCGTTCATCAGGAGCATCACCAGCTCGCGGGACTGCTCCGGGGTCAGGGGCTGTTTGCCGGCCGGACGAATGGTCCCGTCAACCTTGACGCTGGGGGGCCAGCCCGCGGTAATGAAGAGGTCGGAGCCCTTGGTTTCCACCATGACCCCGAGCAATTGCTCCATCGCCTGTTTCAGGTCCATCGGTCGTACCCTATCGGTGCCTGTCGGTGGTTGAAGCCGCGTCCCGGGCCGAACCGCTGCGTCGGGATCACATGAAGTCGTCTTTATTCTGGGCCTTGGCCCGGGCGTCTTTCTTGGAGATCAGGCCCTTTTGCATCAGCTCCTTCAGGTTCTGATCCAGGGTCTGCATGCCGTGCGCCTGACCGGTCTGGATGGCCGAGTACATCTGGGCGACCTTGGCCTCGCGGATCAGGTTGCGGATGGCCGGGGTGCCGATCATGATCTCGTGGGCGGCGATCCGGCCGCCGCCGTTCCTTTTCAAAAGTGTCTGAGCGATGACCGAGCGCAGGGACTCGGAAAGCATGGCCCGCACCATGTCCTTCTCCGCCGCCGGGAAGACGTCGATGATGCGGTCGATGGTCTTGGCTGCGGAGGTGGTATGCAATGTGCCGAAGACCAGGTGTCCGGTCTCGGCGGCGGTCAGCGCAAGCCGGATGGTCTCCAGGTCGCGCATCTCGCCCACCAGGATGATATCCGGGTCCTGGCGCAGGGCCGAGCGCAGCGCCTCGCTGAAACCCAGCGTATCGCGGTGGACCTCGCGCTGGTTGACCAGACATTTCTTGCTCGTATGGACGAACTCGATCGGGTCCTCGATCGTCAGGATATGCGCATATTCGTTATCGTTTAAGTGGTCCACCATGGCCGCCAAGGTGGTGGACTTGCCCGAGCCGGTAGGCCCGGTGACCAGCACCAGGCCGCGCGGGACATTGACGATATCCTTGAAGCTGGGCGGGGCCTTCAGGTCCTCCAGGCTCAGGACCTTGGAGGGGATGGTCCGGAACACCGCCCCGGCCCCGCGCTTCTGGTTGAAGGCATTGACGCGGAAGCGCGCCACCCCGGGGATCTCGAAGGAGAAGTCGGTCTCCAGGAACTCCTCGTAGTCCTTGCGCTGCTTGTCGTTCATGATGTCGTAGACAAGCGAGTGCACGGTGCGATGCTCAAGGGCCGGGACATTGATGCGGCGCATGTCACCGTCCACCCGGATCATCGGCGGCAGACCGGCGGAGAGGTGCAGGTCCGAAGCGTTGTTCTTGACGCTGAATGCGAGCAGCTCTGCGATATCCAAGGCATACTCCCGGCCAGTGGAAAGGCCCAAGCGGGATCGGCCTGGACGACCGCCCCGCGGTCGGTGACGAGTACCAAGCATAACCCGAAACGCCTGACGGGACCCAAGCCGGGGCCCCGTCCAGTCCGCCTCGACCACCGCTCAAGGCGGCTTGCCGGGGAGCGAGTCGCCGCGGAGCCGCAAGACCGAGCCGCCCGCGGCCGAGGTGCGGCGCCGAGCGCCGCGCGAGAATCAAGCGCGCCGCATCCGTGGGCGACGATCAGTCGGCAGACGCCTCCATCCGCGCAGCCTTCGCTAGCACCAGGGCCTCCAGGCCGCGCTTGAAGTCTGCCACCCGCCCCAGAAGTGCCGGGTCCCCGGTGCCCAAAATCTGGGCGGCGAGGATGCCCGCGTTCTTGGCACCGTTGATGGCGACCGTGGCCACCGGCACCCCGGCGGGCATCTGGACGATGGAGAGCAGCGAGTCCTGGCCCGACAGGGCGGAGGTCTTGACCGGCACCCCGATCACCGGCAGCGGGGTGATGGCCGCCACCATACCCGGCAGATGGGCGGCGCCGCCGGCACCCGCGACGATGACCTTGAGACCCCGCTCGAGCGCGGACTGCGCATACTCGTAGAGCCGCTTGGGGGTACGGTGTGCGGAGACGATGGTCATCTCGAAGGGGACCCGAAGCTCGCTCAGCATGTCGGCCGCCTCCTGCATCACCGGCAGGTCGGAGTCGCTCCCCATCACGATCCCGACCTGCGGCCGGACTTTAGGCTCGGTCACGGATGATCCTCCCCGGTAATCTCGATCAGCTCGCGGACCTTGAGCGCCTTCTCCCGGGCGCTCGCCAGGTCCCGGTCCAGGACAGTCACATGGCCCATCTTACGGAAAGGCGTGGTGGATGCCTTGCCGTAGATGTGCAGGCAGACCCCGGGGATGGCCAGCGCGGCGGCCAGACCCTTGATCACCGGACGTCCGCGATGTCCGGGGGCGCCCAATAGATTGATCATGGCCGCGGGGGAGAGCTGCTCCGTCGAGCCGAGCGGCAGCCCCACCACTGCCCGCAGGTGCTGCTCGAACTGATCGGTCACGTTCGCCTCGATCGTATGGTGGCCCGAGTTGTGGGTGCGCGGAGCGACCTCGTTGACCAGGAGCTCGCCGTCCGCGGTCAGGAACATCTCGATCCCGAAGATTCCCACCCCGCCGAGGGCAGCCACCGTGCGCTTGGCGAGCCCCTCGGCGGCTGCCGCGGTCTCCGGGGGGATGTCCGCCGGCGCGAGCAGCATGTCGAGCACGTTCTCTCCAGGCCGCACGACCATCTCTACCGGCGGGTAGCAGCGGCAATCCCCGTTGTGGCCGCGTGCCACCAGGACAGCGATCTCTTTGGCCGCCGGGACGAAGCGCTCTACCAGCGAGGGAACCGGAAGGTGCGACGGATAATCGGCTGCCGCTCGCATCACCGCAACGCCGCGCCCGTCGTAGCCCCCCCGGCGCGCCTTCTGGACCAGTGGATAGCCGAATTCGGCGAATGACTCCGGGCTCGGCCGGTCCATCCGGGCGAACGGCGAGGTGGGGATGCCTGCCTCGGCCAGTGCCTGCTTCTGAGTCAGCTTGTCCTGGATCACCGCCAGCACCGCGGGATCCGGGTGGATGTGCCGACCCTCCCGCTGGAGCTCGATCAGGGTCTCCGCATCGATGTCTTCGATGTCGAAGGTGGTTACATCGCAGGACTCGGTCAGCTCCCGGAGCTTCGCCGGGTCATGGTAGTCGCCCACGATCTGGTGCCCGGACACCTGACCGGCCGGGGAGCCGGGGGTGGGATCGAGCACCACGCAGGTACAACCGAGCCGCTTGGCAGCCTTGACCATCATGCGGCCGAGCTGGCCGCCGCCGATGATACCGATACGTGCAACTGGGTAGGGGAATGCGTCCATGGTGCAATGATCGGCGGAATCGGGCCGGTTGGAAACCCCTAAGCGGTCGCCGGAACGGCGGCGACCGCTTTGTCTCGGGGCCGATGCTTGGCCGAACAGGGCCGATGGGCGGCAGACCGATGAATGCCCGCCGTCAGCGGCTTACCGGGTAGCCCCACAGGCTATCCGCAGGGGCGACCACAGGCGCTGGGAAGAACCCGGAGACCGCTCCGGGCGACGGGCAAGGCTAAGGGGTAGTGCCGATTTTCCCATCGATCCGCTCCAGCATATAGGGGAAGAAAGGGTTGGACGACATGCGGATCAGTGCGTCTAAGCTGACGATCAGGATGCCCCGCTCGCCGCGCACGGCCATGGCGCCCAAATGGACCCCGAAGTCCTCGGACTTGTCCGGCTCCATGCCGTAGAGCGAATCGGTCACCGGGAACGGCAGTGCGACATGGGAGAGCGAGAAGACATCATCCGGATAGTCCAAACCCAGGGGACGGGTCTGCTCGGCGGTCGCACCGGCCTCGGTCACCCGCTCCACGACCTCCGCGGAGCCGGTGCCGGCATTGGTGATCACCGTGGTGCGGAAGTGCCGCGGGGTCGTGGGCAGAAGCCGACCGAGCATGGTCTCGGTGGATGGACGCAGCAAGGGGCCGAACTGGGTATGTCGGTTGAGATCGAACAGCACCAGCTCGCTGCCGTTCTCCGGAAGTTGGGAATAGAGCGCATTGACGATGGCCGAGGTGCTGACCGTAAAATCGGTCAGCGACTGGAAGGTCAGGACCGGGGGTAGATCGGCCAGCCGGCCATCCCGCGCATAGCGCGCAATCCGCGGCTGTAGAGCGCGGGTAAGCAGAGAGGATTGGCGCGCCCCGTTGATTGGAAATGAATTGTATTTAAACGGATTGAACTCGGGCAGGATCGAGAGCCAGGCAGCCTTGGCGAAGGGCGGGAAGATCGCCGGCAACCCGGCGAAACCGGCGAAGCGGGCCATCTCGGTAATGCCGATCATCGGCGAGATCAGAATCAAACGCTCCACGCGCGGAAGCCTTGGGTCGTCGATCGCGTCCAGGGCATATTTCATCGCAAGCGCGCCCCCGTTGGAGAACCCGACGATATGCAATGGCTTGTCAGGGCCGACGCGTGTGCGCGCCTCGCGCACCGCGAGCCGGGTCGCAGCGGTCCAGTCCTCCCATTGGACCTCCGCGAGTCCGGCGGGCACGGTGCCGTGACCCGGGAGCCGGGGCGCGACCGCGACGAATCCGCGCTCCTGATAGCGCCGGGCGATATGGCGCAGGCTATAGGGCGAATCGGTCAGCCCGTGTAGAAAGACCGCCGCACCGACCGGGGTCCCCGCGGGCTCCAGGGTATAGGAGCGGTTCCAGTCCTGGGCGAAACGGCCGGGATAGACCGGACTACCTTCGAAATAGCGGTTGGCGGGGACCCGCTCATCCGCGTCCAGCCGTTGGGTGACCTCCTGGCGCAGAGCCTCGTAGATTGCATTTTCCACTTCCATGTACCGACTCCAATCGGCCTGGTCCATCTCCGCAACGCTGAGCTCGTCTGGGACAAAGGTATGCCAGGGCTCCAGCGGCGCCCCGCGCTGAGCGTCGTAGGCGCGCACACCGAGAAAGGTCAGGGCGCTCGCCAGGATCAAGCCAGCCACAACCTTAACTAACTTCAATAGCTTGGAACCCATCGGCCTGCGCTCAGTCATCCTGTTCTCGTCTAGTTGCGGACAATGATTGTTTCCGGCTCAACGGACATCGGCCCGGGAGGCGATTTCCGAGCCCCACTCGTGCAGCGCCGCGAGGATCGGCGCAATGGCCGGCGGCTGCGGATCCCCGGGCAATAGACGCGCCAGCATCCCGCGGTGCGAGGCATCGACGACGATGGGCGGCGGCGCACCCGAAAGCTTCAGCGACTCGAGTGTTACCACCCCGTCGCCCAAGCCCTCGCCCATGCCGGACCACCAGGCGTCGAGCTGACGATCCAGATCCCCAGAGCGGCATTCGGCGGAGGCTGCATCGAGACCGGCGGACAGATGCTCGGACGGACCCAAGAGCTGCCCACCGATCAGCAGGACCGGCACCGAGTCGGGCCAGGGTCGGGCATTGAGCGCCTGCAGGAAGTCGCTCCCGGGCCTTAGATCGATCTTGGCCTCCCCAGTCCCGTCGCGCAGCGCGGCGAACAGCGAGGACCTGCGTCCCCGGCCGTTGGGAAACTGATCGCGCAGCTCCAGCCAGACCCGCAGGCGCGCCCACTCCGATCCGTGGTTGGGGGTGCCGGCCAGAATGACTCCGGAGACCGCGGGCCCCTCCACCCGGGGGGGCTGCCCCACCGGGTGCCGCCAACCGGAAACGAATTCCCGGGCGAGCAGACCGCCCATGCTGTGGCCGATCAGGACCACCGGGGAGCCCAACGGAATCTCAGGCCAGCGCTCTGCCAGGAAGGCGGTACTGCGGTCGATGCCCTGGTCGTTGGGATAGCGCAGCTCCCAAACCTCGAACCCGGCGGCACCCAGCGCCGGGGCCAGGTCGTCCCAGATGGTGCCCGGCTCGTCCAGACCGTGCAGCAGCAGGACTCGAGTCGAGTGCGGGGGCCTGGCCCCTGTCTCTCGCGGATGCAGCCCATACCAGCCGTCGTCCGGGGCCATCTCCTCCGGGAACCACTGCTCGAGCCGGTCGTGAACCAGGACACGCAGCCTACGCTCCTCGCGCGGGTGATCCTCGGCCCACCCGGTCCAGAGCGCAATGGCCACGGCTGCCGCAGCCACCGCGATCGCAGTCGACACTTTCCACCCCCCGCGCCAGCCCGGAGTGCGGGCGGGACGCTTGGCGTCGGCCTCGGCCATGTGTGCCCGGCTAACGGCCGGCCGGCGCTGCGAATTCCCCGGCGGTCTGGGTCGTACGGAACAGAAGCCAGAGACCGAGCACCAGTGCGATGACCTCGGCGGCGAGCGTCAGCAGCAGCGACATCAGGCTCACCAGATCCACCGCGGACACCCAGCTCGCCCCCCCGCCGACGGTCGTCTGGATGGCTGGGATACCGCCTTGCGGCGCGGACAGGAAATAGAACAGGAGCTGGCCCACCTCCAACAGCATCACCAACATGGAGAACAGGATGCCCAGGCTGCTCGCCACCAGTCCGGTCCAGACGGTGCCCGCCACCGCGGATTCGGTCGGACGGGTCTTGGGATCGACCAGCGTCTTGGCGAGATCGCGGTAGCGCCAGAACCAGATGGTGGTGAACAGGAGCACCAGCAGGTTGGCCATGCTCAGGTACTCGACGATCGGCAGACCGCTGCGCGGACCGGAAATGCTGCCGGAGAAGATGAATACATAGAGCATCAGGAGCACCGGGACCGATCCCAGCACCACCTGTAGCCAGAAACCGGCGAGTCCCAGCCGATTAAAGGTCTTGGCCAGAGTCTCGATCTTCGACGCATGCAAAGACTCGACGACTTTCTTCAACATCAACATGATGACCTCGGCCGCACTGGGCGGAGTTGAGTGTGGATTCGGGCGTGCCCGCAAACGGGTCGACGCGCTCGGCCGACGCGGGCCGGCCTTAGGAAGTCTGCGCACACGAAGGTCTGGCCCTCGGCGGATCGTCTCGGGCATCGGGACATGGGCGGAACCTGGCTCCTTGGCCAATGGCGGCGGCGACATCGAGGCGGCACGCCGCGAGATTAGGGCGGACCCTGAGCCAGACGATTCGCACCGGTTCGCGCGGAAAATGGAAGGCCGAAAAGCCATCGTCGGCTCTGCGCCATCGCTCGGCCTCGATCATCACTCCGGCCGCAGACCGTCGCGGCCAGGGGGCCGCTCCTACGAGCGTAGGAGCGGCCCCCTGGCCGCGACGAATGCCATCCGCTGGGTGGCCTGAATCAGGATCGAGGCCCCACCGCTCCGCAAACAGCCCCGGCGCGCAGCGGCCCTCAAGATAGCCCCGCGCCCGGCAAGCCGCAAGTGGGCCGGGTGTACAGGGCGAGGGCAAAGCAAGATAGCGATTGCATGTGCCCTCCGTTTCCAGGCGTGCGCCAACTCTGTCGGCGAAATGTAACGGCAGACCCCACTGGCAGCGGTATGTCCGAGAGATTCGGGATTATCGGTTTTCTTGAAACTATCCACCTGTTTCGAATAAGAAACCTGGCTACTCGCAACGAACGGCTCGCCACTCGCCGACCAAATTACGGCGACTCCCCCGGGGCGTCGCGCTCGCCCGCGGCGATACCGGCCCTTGGACCGGCCCCCGCGGGCGCACCCGGCTCCTGCACCGCCGGCCGCGGGTCGTGCAGGGAGTCGGCCAGATCCCTGAGGGTCATGTTGGCGAGCGCGTCGGTAAAGCCGGCCTCGATGCGCGACTCGATCGCGACGATACCGGGGTCCGGGGCAGTCCCTCGGCAGCCGCTCTGATGCTCCTCGTAGCAGCGCACCGCATCGAGGAGCGCGCGAAGGCCCGTCGTCTCGGGGGCGCGGGCAGGGACATAGCAAGGAGGGTCGTCCGCGGTGCGCAGCAGAAACCCTTCGTCTTCCAGCATGACCAGGACCCGCCGGGCATTGGACTTGGGCAGCCCGAAGGCCGCGGACAGCCGCTCCTTGGTCCAGGGCGGGCTGCCATTGAGATAATTGCGAGCGATATGTCCAGCCACGAGCAGTGCCAGTCGCTCGCGCAGCCGGTTACTGAGACGCAGCTCCCGGGCGGGGGTGGTCAGGTATTCCGGGTTCTGAATGTAGAAGGCGATGCTGGCCCCCACCAGCAGGATGAGCCAGGCGATATAAATCCAGATCATGAATAAGATCAAGATCGCCAGGCCGGAATAGATGGCTGTATACTGGGTGGAGCTGGCCATCGAGTGGGCGAACAGCCAACCCACGCTCTGCCACAGCAAACCCGCCACCAGTGCGCCGATCAGCGCAGGGACGAAGCGCACCCGGGCATTGGGCACGAAGACATAGATAAATGCAAAGGTGAGCGAGATCAGCAGATAGGGGAAAATCTGGCTGAAGGTGTCGATGACAAAACCCATGGGCTGGATCGACCTCGCCCAGGTCATGAAGGCGGTGCTGCCGATCGAGGCAGAGAGCCCCACCGCGGAGAAGAACAGCACGGGCCCAATCAGGATTACGCTCAAGTATTGGCTGAATCGCTGGGCGAATGGCCGGGACTCCTCGGTCCGCCAGGTATAGTTGAGCACCTGCTCGATCTTGCCGATGAGCGTGATGACCGTATATAGGAGCATCGCCATACCCAGCGAGCCCAGCACCCCCACGCGCATATTGTCCACGAAGCCGAAGATCCGCTCGGCGATCTCCCCGCCCAGCGCGCCCAATGGCTCCAATGCGCTGAGCAGCAGGGGATGAAGCGCGTCGTGCGCGCCGAACCCCTTGAGCACGGAGAAGCTCACAGCCAGCAGAGGAACCAGCGACAGGAGCGTCGTGTAGACCAGGCTCATGGCCTGGAGCGAGAGATAACCCAGGGTCAGGTCGCGCCCCACCGCATAGACGAGCCGTGCGAGCCACACCAGCCGAGACTGCCAGATCGGCAGCTCGTCGAGCCGGGTGGACCACATCAGGGTATCCAGTCGCTCCAACGGGGTCTGGCTCGGCTCGCTCATGGGGGTCCCTGCGACGATGGGAGTTGGGATCTCTAAGGGCTCGCGGGAGTATACGCAACCAGTCGCCCGGGGGCCCCGCGCCTGCCGGGACTCGACATCCGTGCCCCCAACCCCAATCTGGGCAGTTCTTAAGACAAACAACCCAATCGCGAGAACCCGATGAGAAGATCCGCCCGCCCGATCGCGACGCTGGCGCTGGCCGCACTCCTGGCTGGTCAGGCAGTGGCCGAGGACGACCAGGACCTGACCCCGATCCCGAACAAGCCCATGGCCCCGGCCTTCGATCTCAAAGATCCCCAGAGCCAGTCCCAGCGGCTCGCGGACTACCGCGGCAAACCGGTGATACTCAACTTCTGGGCGACCTGGTGCCCCCCCTGCCGGGAAGAAATGCCGTCCATGCAGCGCGCACACCAGACGCTCTCCGGCGAGGGCATTGCGGTGATCGCCATCAACGTGGGCGACGATGCAGCAGCGATCGGCGAGTTTCTGGCCCAAACGCCGGTGGACTTCCCCCTACCTATGGAC
Organism: uncultured Gammaproteobacteria bacterium; assembly: GCA_963780725.1. Classification (GTDB taxonomy): domain Bacteria; phylum Pseudomonadota; class Gammaproteobacteria; order Chromatiales; family Chromatiaceae; genus Thiodictyon. The sequence continues at coordinate 30,164 of CAWACV010000001.1, read as the reverse complement.
CCCGAGTCCCGGGTCGCCCAGAGCTACCCCTTAAAAGGTCTGCCGACCACCTATGTCATCGACCCCCAGGGCCGCCTGGTCTATGCGGCCGAGGGCGAGCGGGAGTGGGACGACCCTAAGATTCTGGATCGGGTGCGAGCGCTCAAGCAGTAGTCCGCAGCCCGGCAGGGTTGACCCGGGGGCAGCGCAGCCCCGACGCATCGAGGGTTATGAAAAAATTAAGATTCGCTTAAGACCCATTTAGGAGTCCCGCGCGCGGCGCCTGTTTATCCTCTCTCCATGGCTCGGAAATCCCAAGCCATCCATACAAAACGAAGAGAGAAGAGAGGGTTAAAGTCATGAACGCGTCCACCGCCCGCCGAGTCCCCGCACTGCTCGCAGCCTTGGTCATTTCCGCCACCGGGCTCGCCGGTCCCCGAGACCAGGACACGCTGATCGAGCGCGGCCGTTATATCGTTGCCACCAGCGGCTGCAACGACTGCCACACTCCTGGATATCCGGAAAGCGGCGGGGCTGTACCCCAATCCGAGTGGCTGACGGGAAGTCGGGTGGGATTCCAGGGCCCCTGGGGCACCACCTATCCGGCCAACCTGCGTCTGAGATTCAAGGAGCTGTCGGAGTCCGAATGGCTGAAGCAGGCCCGCTCCGGCACCCGTCCGCCCATGCCCTGGTTTGCGCTCCGCGACATGAGCGACCGGGATCTGAAGGCCATCTATCGCTTCGTCCGCAGCCTGGGGCCCGCGGGCGATCCGGCACCGAGCTATGTCGCCCCCGGCGAGACCGTGGACACGCCCTATATCGTCTTCGTGCCCCAAGACCCGCCCCATGGACCACAGACATCTCAGCGGTAGTGATTTCGCAAACGAACGCGAGTATTCCGCTCGCGTTCGTTTGCGGAAAAACAGTCTACTCGGGTTTACGAGTCAGCGGGCCGCTGCTGTCACCTCTTCCAGCTCAAGGGCGCGTGCCACCCGCAGTCGGAAGCGCCCCCGACCGGTCTTTTCTATCCCCAGGAAATCGCAGCGCTCCGCCAGACGGCGTTGAAGCAGGATGAGACGGGCCTCCAGGTTGTCGCAGATATCCGGCAGACGCAGGCACGGGTCCAGACGCAGCTCCCGGTTGGTGAAGTCGGTGCGGCCCAGGCGCTGATAATCGCTTACCAGCTTCCAGAAGACCGCCCCCGCCACGCCTTTGATCAGATAGTCGTCGCCGATGAAGACACTATCGTTGGCCGCATAACGGCGCACGCTGACCGGTGCGCCCGCCGCGGCAGCCATGGCCGGGGCCGGCGGGCGCTCGTCCCCATGGTCGGGGGATTGGTGGATCAGCCGGATAGCGAGGCCCAGGTGATCGCAGACCGTTACCAGTGCGTCCTCGTCCTCATAGTTGAATCGGTTGTCCTCGGGGCTCTCCACATGCAGCACCCCGAGCAGCGCGTCCCCCACCAGGATCGGTACCGCCAACTGGCTGCGGGGCTCGGCCAGACCCGGGAATGGGATCTCGGTCTCCAGGCTGCCGGCCCGCTCCGCCCCGCCCAAACTCTGGCGCACCGCCTGGCTATAGGCATAGTCCGCGCTCCAGTGGGCAATACGGATGGGGGTACGCTCCCGGGCCGCCACTCCGATCACCCCGGCACCCAATGGGATCTCGGAGCCCACCCCGGAGGTCGCATAACCCCGGCTCGCCACCGTATAGACCCGCTCCCCCTCCCGATCGTACATCAGGAGCATGGCATGACGGATCTCGAAGCGCTCTTGCAACCCATCCAGGGTCGAGTCCAGCAAACTGCCCAGGTCGTGACAGGCGCCGAGCTGCCGCACCAGCCCGCGCAGGGCCGGGAGCCGGCTGCGCGGCGGTGCGGTCCTGGGCAGAAAGCCGCCGGGCACCGACTCGATGCCATGCAGGCGATACAGGTCCGAGCCCAGCAGTCGGAATACCTTGCTCATCCCGGTATGGGAGGCGATGCCTGCCAGCTTGGCCTTCAGATGCTCGAACAGCGGCCCGTCGGTCTCGGTGCGCAGATATTCGACGTGCAATCGGTAATGGGTACCTGTCTCCGGGTCGATCGCCTGCACCACTGCCCGCGGATTGGCCAGCACATTCTCCCGGGTCTTATTAAAGAACTGGAAGGAGAGTGCGACATGGCCGTTATCCACGTAATGAACCTGCGAGAGATAGGCGACATTGGGCGTCCCGTCCGGGGCCACGGTGGCGATGACCGCCGGCACCGAGCCCTCCAAACAGTCGCGGATGGCGTCCAGGGTCAGAGTCATGCAAGCGGCCTCCCCGCGTTGCGGCCCGGGGTCTGGTCGAATGCCGCCATGGGGGTGAAGGTCACCGCCACCACGGGTCCGTCCGCCCCGGCGACCACCGCAGACGCAAAGGCCCGCGTATAGCCGATGCCGAGCAGATCCTCCACGAACGACTCCCGATAGGCCGCGATCAGCGACTCGTCCCCCGCGGCGAGCGGACCCACCCGCGCGTCCGACCCCTTAAGCTGGATGGTCTTATGGGTGCTCGGACGGCTGAAGACCACCGCAATGGCGCGGGTCTGCCCAATGGCCCTCAGCACCGCGTCCGACTGGACGGCAGAGAGAAACACCGTCACCCGGCAGCGGTCCGGCGAGACCCGGCAGCCGCAGGCGCGGGCCACCGTGGGCGCGTTCGCCAAGTCCCGGGAGGCAACGTTCATGGAGACGCCGCGCTGAATGAAGGCTGCGTGGGCCTCGTTGAGCAGCGGCTCGGCGGGGTGGATGTCGTCCATCGTCGTGGTCTCGGTTGATGCGGGGCTTGATGTCGTGCCAGACCAGCGCGCCTTGCCGCGGTCGGCCGATCCGCCATGCAGGCGCCCGCGCGTCCATGACGAGATTAGCCCTTGTGCGTCGCTCGGAATATCGGGGATTTCTGTTCAATCTATAGGGATATCGCCCCAAGGCCGCCCGGCCAGGGCTGATCGACCCCTGCATACACCCGCAGGACTGCAATTGTTGCGGGTCCGGAGCCAGGTCGTCCGATCCAGGGTTGCGTCGGCGCAGACGCGTGCAAGCCGAGCACGCGGCGACTGCGCCGCGCGCCCGAAATGTGTTAGATCAAGCTGAGAAGAACGTTAGTTAGAACCGGGGGTTGGGTTGACTCCACCCTTCCAGGCAGCCAGCATAAAAAAGTAAATAGTATTTAAAATCATAATTTTAGATTGCATCGACCAGGCCCCGCTCTAACACATCATGTCTCTACGGACGAGCCCCCAGGTTGCTAGACTCCCTACCCCGACCGCCCTCCCCGCTCACCACATTAACGGCAACCTTTACCCGTGGATCCCAAATTCGTCCATCTGCATTTGCATACCGAGTATTCCCTGGTCGACGGACTGGTGGGCGTCAAGCCGCTGGTGAAGGCACTGCGCAAGGGCGGCATGCCGGCGGTGGCCGTCACCGACCAGTGCAACCTGTTCTCCCTGGTACGGTTCTACAAGGCGGCGCTGGGGGCGGGGATCAAGCCGATCGCCGGGGCGGATCTCTGGGTGCGCAACCCCTCCGACGGCAGCAAGCCCTACCGGCTGGTGCTGCTGGTGCAGGACCGCACCGGATACGGCAACCTCACCCGGCTGATCTCCCGGGCCTATGTGGATGGCCAGCATCTGGGCTTCCCCCAGGTAGAGCGCGACTGGATCGCACAAGCCTCGGAAGGGCTGATCGCACTCTCTGGCGGTCCCGGGGGAGACGTGGCCCAGGCGCTCCTGGCCGGCAACCGGGTCGGGGCGGAGTATCTGCTGGACCAATGGCTCGGGGTCTTCGGCGACCGTTACTACCTGGAGCTGATCCGCACCGGCCGGGAGCCGGAGGCCGAGCTGACCGAGTTGTCCGTAGAGCTGGCCATTGCCAAAGGCGTGCCGGTGGTGGCCACCAACGACGTGCGCTTCCTGGCCCGGGAGGACTTCGAGGCGCACGAGGTGCGGGTCTGTATCCACGAGGGCCGCACCCTGGACGACCCGCGCCGCCCGCGCCGTTTCAGCGAGGAGCAATACCTGCGCACCCCGGCCGAGATGGCGGTGTTGTTCGCGGACATCCCCGAGGCACTGGAGAACTCGGTCGAGATCGCCAAGCGCTGCAACCTGGAGTTGACCCTGGGCAAGAGCTTCCTGCCGGACTTCCCGGTGCCGGCCGGGATAACCATGGACGCGTTCTTTGCCGCGGAGTCCCATCGGGGACTGGCCGCGCGTTTCGAGCGCGGGCCGCTCAAAGGCGCACCGGGCGCAGACCCGGACCCGGCGGAGCGCCGCCGCGCCTACCTGGCCCGTTTGGACCTGGAGCTCGGGGTCATCTGCCAGATGGGCTTCCCGGGCTATTTCCTGATCGTGGCCGACTTCATCGCCTGGGCGAAAAAGAACGGTATACCGGTCGGCCCGGGGCGCGGCTCCGGCGCCGGATCTCTGGTCGCCTATGCGCTCGGTATCACCGATCTGGACCCGATCGAGCATGAGCTGCTCTTCGAGCGATTCCTGAACCCCGAGCGGGTCTCCATGCCCGACTTCGACGTGGACTTCTGTATGGAGGGCCGCGACCGGGTGATCGACTATGTGGCAATGCGCTACGGCCGGGAAGCGGTTTCCCAGATCATCACCTTCGGCACCATGGCCGCCAAGGCGGTGGTGCGCGACGTGGGCCGTGTGATGGGACACCCCTACGGATTCGTCGACCGGGTGGCCAAGATGGTCCCTTTCGAGCTGGGCATGACGCTCGAAGAAGGCACTGACCGAAAGCGACGACTTAAGAGCTGCTTACGAAGGCGACGAAGAGGTGCATAATCTCATCGACATGGCCAAGAAGCTCGAAGGGTTGACCCGCAATGCCGGCAAACACGCAGGCGGAGTGGTTATTGCCCCGACCCGGCTCACCGACTTCGCGCCGCTCTATTGCGAGCCGGGCGGGGAGAACCTGGTCACCCAGTTCGACAAGGACGACGTAGAGTCTGCGGGCCTGGTCAAGTTCGACTTTTTAGGGCTGCGAACCCTCACCATCATCGACTGGGCCTTGAAGACCATCAACGCCCGGCTGGCGCCAGGCGAGGCGCCGGTGGACATCGAGCGGATCGAGCCCGCGGACCCGGTATCGTTTGCGCTCTTGAAGCGCTGCGAGACCACAGCGGTGTTCCAGCTCGAATCCCGCGGCATGAAGGACCTGATCAAGAAGCTCCAACCGGACTGCTTCGAGGAGATCACGGCGCTCGTCGCGCTCTTCCGCCCCGGGCCGCTCCAGTCCGGCATGGTCGACGACTTCATTAACCGCAAGCACGGACGCGCCCAGGTCATCTATCCGCATCCGGATCTGGAGCCCATCCTCAAACCAACCTATGGCGTCATCCTCTACCAGGAGCAGGTGATGCAGATCGCCCAGGTCCTGGCGGGTTATTCGCTCGGCGGTGCGGACCTGCTGCGCCGGGCCATGGGCAAGAAGAAGCCGGAAGAGATGGCCAAGCAGCGGGCCGTCTTCCAGGAGGGGGCGGAAAAGCGCGGGGTCGACGGGGCGGTGGCGGCCCATATTTTCGACCTGATGGAGAAGTTCGCGGGCTACGGCTTCAATAAGTCACACAGCGCAGCCTATGCGCTGGTCTCCTACCAGACCCTTTGGCTCAAGGCGCATTATCCGGCGGCATTCATGGCGGCCGTGCTCTCCGCGGACATGGACAACACCGACAAGGTGGTCACACTGATCGAAGAATGCCGGACCATGGGGCTCAAGGTGGAGCCCCCGACCATCAACCGCTCCGAGTACCGCTTCACCATCGCCGACTCAGGCACCGTGGTCTATGGTCTGGGGGCCATCAAGGGCGTGGGCGAGTCGGCCATCGAGTCGATCCTGGAGATCCGCCGGGCCGAGGGTCCATTCCGGGATATCTGGGAGCTGTGTCGACGCATCGATCTGCACAAGGCGAACCGGCGGGTCCTGGAAGGACTGATCCGGGCCGGGGCACTCGACGGGCTCGCACCCAACCGGGCAACCCTCATGGCCCAGCTCCCGGCGGCACTCAAGCTTGCCGAGCAGCACCGCGAGACCCAGGCGGCCGGACAGGGGGACCTCTTCGGCGCCCTTGAGCCTGCCGCCGCCCCCCGCCCTGACCCCCAGATCGCCTCCGAGGTGCGCGAAGACTGGGACGACGAGCAGCGACTGGCTGGCGAGCGCGAGACCCTGGGACTCTATCTCACCGGTCACCCCATCGACCGCTATGCGACCGAGATCGACGCCATGGTGGGGCCGACCAACCGCATCGCCCGGCTCCAGGAGACCGAGCGCGCGGACCCGGAGGCAGGCAACCGCTGGCGCGACCGAGAGCGGCGCACCGTCGCCGGGCTGGTGGTCGGGGTGCGCCACGGCAAGACGCAGAGGGGCCGGATGGGATCGGCAGTGCTCGACGACCGCACCGGCCGGATCGAGATCACCGTCTTCTCCGAGCTCTACGAGCAGGCCAGGGGTCTGCTGGTCCAGGACCAGATGCTCGCGGTGTCGGGAAGCCTCAACTTCGACGAGTTCCGCAACGCCTGGACCCTGCGCGCCGACGACATACGCACCTTCGAGCAGGCCCGCGAGTCCCAGGCCGACCATCTGGCACTGACCCTCGACCTCTCGGACCCTGCCCGGCACGGCGAGGGCGCCGCTTTGGTCGCACAGATCCGCACCGTCCTGGAGCCGTTCCGCGGCGGGGATCTGCGCATCCTCGTCGACTACCGCCGCCCCGGCGTCCACGGCCGGCTGGTCTGCGGGGATGCCTGGCGAGTGCAGCCAAGGGATGCGCTCTTGAAGCAGCTGCGACGGCTGCTGGGTAACGAGGCGGTCACCGTCTCCTATCAGCGTGGGGCATTGTCCGCACCCGAGCTGCAGCAGCAACGGGCGCCGCGGTTGGCGGTGGTCAAATAGGGGCAGGGCCTGAGCGCGACCTGGACGGCCTCTGGCTCCCAGGCTCCAGAGTCCCGGATTTCGAGCGACTGCATCGTATCTATCGTCCGCAACCGCGATCGTGCGTCGGAGACGTGAATTACGCACCCATCTATGGGATATTTCGCGGCCTATGCGGGCGACCGGACGGCCTGAACCTGTGGCGCTCGGGACCTCGGTCCCTCGGTGTCTGCCGCCGCCCCCGCGGGTCGACCTCCGCACCCGATGGCGCCTGTCCGAGGCCCGACGCCCGGACCCTTAAGTCCCGGAGTGGTGAATGCAGCCTATGGACCCCAAGAGCCCCCTGTCCGATCCAGCAGCCGGCCCCGATCCCCTGGCCGACGCACCCAAGCCAGGCCCGCAGGACCGATGGACGGTCCCGGATCTGATCGACTTCGAGTATTACCTCGATCAAGACGAGCAGGACCTGCGCGAACGTCCCGCCGCCCGCAAGGCGCTCGTCGACCGGGACCGGGCGATCTATCTGGGCCGCGTGGCCCCGGCGGTGGAGGGCACGGACCCCCATACTCCCCGGCACCGTCGCTGGAGCCTGCGCCGCTGGCTCGAGGCCCGCCGCGAGTCCGAGGTTCCGGATGTGCGCGCACTCCTGCCAGGCACCGCCTTCGCGCGCGCCCAGCGCATGGTGATCGTCGGCCTCGCCGTGGTCGGTTTTTTTCTCGGGATCGGCGCGGCCTCCGCGCTCCTGAGCTACGACGGACAGCGGCCGGTCAACGTCTCCTGGTACGTTTTCCTGCTGGTGGGCGTGCAGTTCCTGGTGATCGGCGGCGGCGTGGTTGCGTGGGCATTGCGCCGGTCCCGCCCGGTGGAGACTGCGGTTCAGGACATCACACTGCTGGGCAGACTGATCCGGCCCATGTTTACCCGGCTGGGGCGCTGGGTGCAGCGCCAGCGTCTTGCCAGCGTGAGCCAGGAGGTCCGAGACCGGGCCCTGGCGGGCAGCGGGATGCTCAAGTCGCAGTACGTGCTGTACGGGCCCGTGTCCTACCTGCCGGTGCTGGTCCCGGCCCAGGCCTTCGGAGTCGCCTTCAATCTGGGCGTGATCCTCACCACGATTTCCTTGGAGTGGTTCACGGATCTGGCCTTCGGCTGGGGCTCGGCCCTGGACATCGGACCCCAGGCGGTCTACGACCTGGTCCGTTTTATCGCCGCCCCTTGGTCCTGGCTGTTCGGCGAGGGGGTTGGCTATCCCACCCTGGACCAGGTGGCCGGGAGCCGGATCAACCTCAAGGACCCCCTATTCCTGCTCAACGCCGAGCACCTGCGCTCCTGGCGCTGGTTCCTGGTACTGTCGGTCTTCACCTATGGACTGCTGCCCCGGCTCTGCCTGCTCGGTGCGTCGCTCTATGCCCAGCGGCATGTCTTCGGTCAGCTCTCCTTCACCCACGGACGTACACAGGCCCTCTATGCACGCCTGGTGACCCCGCGCCTGGAGACCGGGACCACTGGCGGCGGACATGGCGCGGAGATGCCGATCCCGGCACCGCTTGCCCCCCGCGGCCCCCTGTTCAAGCGAACCGGCGGGGTCGCGGCCCGCGGAGCGGACGAGGCACAGGGGCGGCCCGAGACGCAGACCCGGACCGAGCACCCGCCGACCCTGCCGCCGACCCGCGTCCTGGCGCCCTCGCTGGTGCCGCCGCCCACTGAGCCTGAGCCCGAGGAGCCAACGGCACCCGAGGCACAGGCCGCTGCGCCCGTGCCGGGGCCGATGGAGGTACCTGAGCCTGTGCCCGAGCCTGAGCCTGTGCCCGAGCCTGTGCCGGAACCCGAGCCTGTGCCGGAACCCGAGCCGGAGCCGGAGCCTGTGCCGGAACCCGAGCCGGAGCCTGTGCCGGAACCCGAGCCGGAGCCGGAGCCTGTGCCCGAGCCTGTGCCCGAACCCGAGCCTGTGCCGGAACCCGAGCCGGAGCCGGAGCCTGTGCCCGAGCCTGTGCCCGAACCCGAGCCTGTGCCGGAACCCGAGCCGGAGCCTGTGCCCGAGCCTGTGCCCGAACCCGAGCCTGTGCCGGAGCCCGAGCCCGAGCCCGAGCCCGAGCCCGAGCCTGTACCGGAACCCGAGCCCGAGCCTGTACCGGAGCCCGAGCCCGAGCCCGAGCCCGAGCCCGAGCCCGAGCCGGAGCCGGAGCCGGAGCCGGAGCCGGAGCCTGTGCCGGAACCTGTACCTGAGCCCGAGCCGGTGCCGGTGCCCGAACAGGAACCGGAACCCGAGCCGGTCCCAATCCCGGCACCTCAACCCGAGCCCGAATCCGCCGCGCTGGAGGTCCCAGGCGGCATCGCCCCCAACGCCTGCCTGCTCTTGATCCATGTCGATGTAGACGAGCTGATCGAAGAGAAAGACCGCCCACGGCTCGCCGAGATGCTCCTCGCACACACCGGCTGGCAGGTGGCGGGGGCGGCATCCTTCGGCTCCGGCACCGCCATGACCGAGGGCGTGGTCCGCTGGGTAGAGGGACAGGACTGGCAGGCCCCGCCTGCGCGGGTCGCCGTTCTCATGGACGGCTCCCAGCCGCCCATCACCGAGAACCTGCGTTTCCTGCGCGAGCTGCGCGCCGCCGCGGGCACCCGCGCCCAGGTCCTGCTGGCACTGGTGGGCGACCCCCAGGACGACGACCCGTTGCCCCCGGTGCGCGCCTTCGATTTCACAGACTGGCAACGCAAGATCGATGCGATGGGCGACCCCTATCTGAGACTGGAGATGCTGGCTCCACCCGGCGAGGACGAAGACGCATGATGGCGGACCCCAAGGTTGAAATCCCCCGGCTGGCGATCATGGGCCACCCCAATGCGGGCAAGTCCTCGGTGGTCGCCACCCTGACCGAAAACGACCGCATCGCCATCGACAAGCGCGCGGGCACCACCACAGAGTCCGACTTCTACCCCGTGGTCATCGACGGGGAGACTGTGATCGAGTTCATCGACACCCCCGGATTCCAGAACCCGAGCGCCATCCTGGAATGGTTCCAGGCACACCCGGAAGTCCGCGACCTGGCTAAGGGGTTCGTCCAAACTTACAAAGACGACCCGCTCTATGCCCACGACTGCGAGCTCTTGGCGCCGGTGGCGGACGGGGCCGGCATGGTCCTGGTGGTGGACGGCTCCAAGCGCATCAAGGAAAAGGACCGCATCGAGATCGAGCTCATGCGCCTCACCGCCCGCCCGCGCATGGCGATCCTCAATAACCTCACCAAAGACACCCGACACCTGACCCAGTGGCAGGACACCTTAAGCAAGGGCTTCAACTCGGTACGCGAGTTCAACGCGCATCGAGCCACCTATGCGGAGCGTATCCGGCTGCTCAATGCGCTGAAAAGCATCGACCAGCGCTGGGAGGAACGGCTCGCGCGCACCATCGATGCCTTCGAGCGGGATTGGGACCGGCGCACCGACCAGGCGGTCGACACCATCGTCGGTCTGCTCAAAGACGCGCTCTCATTCAAGGTCGGCAAGACCTTTAAGGAGTCCAAGCTGGTCTTCAAGAGCGGGCGGGACAAGGCTCGGGCCGAAACGATGGCCGAGTTGGAGGACGGGCTGCGCCGGCTCGAGATCGAGGCACAGCAGCAGATCCGCGCCCATTTCAGACATCACGTCTGGGACCAGGCACCGGACTCTCTGCTGGCCAAGGACCTGCTCTCCGAGGAAGTGAGCCAGGCGTTGGGGCTCTCGCGGCGGGCGCTCGCCTTCGCAGGCATGACCGCCGGGGCCGCCACCGGGGCCACGGTGGATGTGGCGCTCGCCGGACATACGCTTGGCGCCGGGGCCTTCTTAGGCGCCGCCGCCGGCGGACTCCTGGGGCTCGCCGGCGGCGGGACACTCGCCAAGCTGGATATCGAGATCAAACCCGGCACCCAGCGCTTCACCGTCGGCCCGGTCTCCAATCCTAAGTTCCCATTCGTCCTGCTCGACCGCATCATCCTATACAGCGCCCGGGCGATGAACTGGGCGCACGGCCGCCAGGCCGCCGACGAGGCCGCACCGGATAAGGTCCCGGAGAAGGAGATCCCCGTCAAAGGATTCACCGAGGAGCTCACGGCCGCCGAGCAGCGGGAGCTGGCCAAGTTCTTCGCCACCCTGCGCAAGGGCAAGATCTCCGACCGGGAAGACGCCTGTCGCGATATCGTCAAACGCATCCTGCGCGACCTCTCGGAGAACCGGATCGATAGCCGAGTTCATCTCTGAGCGCGGCTGGCCTTCAGCCATGGATTGCATAGTGACTTTATCGTTATAGCGTCCGAGGCGCTGCGGGCCGGGATCCCGGTTACGCTCGGGCTCCCGCTGGACCGACCCCGGAGGACCCGCGCCGGGCGCCAAGCGGGACATCCAGGGGGTATCGCGTGCAAATGTGCGCGCCAGACGCCCCCGATTCCCATAAGATCTCCTGTTTTCCGGAGCCGCCCGGTCGCGGCTGCGGCTGCGGCTGGGACCCTGGCCGCCGCGTGCGGACGCAAGTCCCGACCCGGCCCAGACGGGCGCCCCGGCGCCCGGCCATCCCGTTCGATCGGCACGTTCGATCAGCCCGTTTAGATCAGCACGACTGCGAGTCAGAGGAAACCGAAATGTCAGACACCTGGCGTTATGTGGCGCGCCCCGGCGCGACCGACACCATTTACGGGCTGGATCTGAGCCCCGACGGCCGGCGGCTGGCGACCGCGAGCTGGGACAGCGCGGTGCGGGTCTTGAGCCTGGACGACGGGCGCACGCTGAAAACGCTTCGCGGTCACCAGGGCCGCGCCTATTCGGTCTCGTTCCACCCGGATGGCCGACTGCTCGCCTCCGCGGGCACCGATACCACGGTGCGGGTCTGGGACAGCGAGACGGGCGAGGCGCTGTGGGACAAGAGCGGTCATTCCAGCCTGGTCTACAGCGTCGCCTTCCAGCCGCAGGGGGGGCTGCTCGCTTCCGGCAGCGAGGACGGAACAGTCTGTATCTGGACCACCGAGGGCGAGCAGGTTCATCGCATCGACGAACACAATCAATATGTCCAGGGGGTGGCCTTCAGCCCGGACGGGCAAGTGCTAGCGAGCGGCAGCCGAGACTGTTATCTGATCCTCTGGGACGTGGCGAGCGGGGCCGAGGTCGGGCGCGTGGAGGTGATCCGCAACGGCATCAATAGCGTGCGATTCAGCGCGGACGGAAAGCAGGTGCTGCTGACCAATGTCGACGGCTCGGTGGGGATCTGGGATCTCAAGACCGGGGAGACTGTCCTGGAGCGCAACGAGCATCGCTATCCCACCTGGTGTGCGATCTGGAGCCCAGATGGCCGCACCTTCGCCACCGGCAGCGCGGACAAGAGCATCATCGTTTGGGACGCGCAGTCCGGCGCAGTGCTCGACCGGCTGACCGGTCACGGGGCCGATGTCTATGCGCTGGATTTCACCCCGGACGGGCGCGCCCTGGTCTCCGGGAGCGCCGACCGCACGGTCCGGCTGTGGAGCCGCGACCTCCCGGCCCAGGAGTGGGAGTCGCTGGAGGCGCGCTGGCTCGCCGCCGGAGACGCCGGTTGGGCGGAGCTGGAGTCATCGGCGAGCGCCACCGCCCGCGCACCAAGCGGCTCCGGGCTGCTGGGCCGATTCTTCGGCAAACGCGGTTAGCTTGGATCGCACGGCAATGCATGGGGCGAGCCGCACGCACCCGGCCCCAGACACATTTGCCGCGACCGCCGCCCGCTTGGCGGCCGAGCCCCGGGACCGGCTCCCGGGGCGCAGTCCCGCCCGACCCCTATCTTGCTCATGTCGCTTCTCAACAAGACCCCGACCTGCCCCATCCACGGCACTCCACTGGTCCTATCGCACCACGGCAAGAAGTCAAACTTCGGCCATTATCTGGTGGAGGTGCAGGGTGCACCCATCCGCTACTGCCCCGAATGCCATGAGCGGGGCACTGACACCTCGGTGGAGCTTCAGGCCGGGGCGTCCAACGCCTTCCTGCGCAGGCTGATCCGCCTGCTGGACCGATTCCCGTTTCCGGACGGGCTCGAAAGGCCACTGATCCGGGTGGACTTCAATCCTGCGAAGGCGGTCCATCGGGATCTGTCCGAGGTCACCGCCGGGGTTGCGGCTGGCGCTACTCGGGAAACGGCGGCACGGGGGACACCCGGGGACGACCCGGGGCCGGACAGCCAGCCGGCCTTCGACAGCCTCGCCCCGCGGGAGCCCCGCCACGCACTGGACCAGCTTGTGCTGGATCCGGACACCCTGGAGCGCATCCGCGAGGCAATCAATGTCCTGGTCTCCCAGGACCTGCTCTACGAGACCTGGAACCTGGCCGCGGTGGCACGCACCGGCCGGCGCGTGGCGCTCAATTTCTTCGGCCCCCCCGGCACCGGCAAGACACTGGCGGCGGACGCCATTGCACACTTTCTGGATCGCAAGATCCTGATCGTCAGCTACGCTGAGCTTGAGTCCAAATATGTCGGCGAGACCCCCAAGAACATCCGCGCGGCCTTCCGCAAGGCCACCGAGACCGGGGCCGTGCTGTTCTTCGACGAGGCCGACTCAATCCTCGGCAAGCGCCTGACTACCATCTCCCAGTCCGCCGACAGCGGGCTTAACGTCGCCCGCAGCACGACCTTGATCGAGCTGGATAACTTCGACGGTGCGGTGATCTTCGCCTCCAATCTCGTCAAGAATTACGACACAGCCTTCCTGCGCCGGATGCTCGCCCACGTGGAGTTCCGGCTGCCGGCCACCGAGCAGCGTCGGCGCATCTGGGAGTGCCATGTCCCGTCCCAGCTCCCCTTAGCGCCGGACGTGGACTTCGAGGAGCTGGCGCTCTATTCGGAAGGGGCCGCCGGGGGCGACATCCAGAACGCGGTCCTGCTCGCCGCCTCCTACGCCTCGATGCGCCGGCCGGAGGCACGGGTGGTCGCGGCGGCTGACTTCAAACGTGCCATCGCCTTCCTGCTGGAGGGCAAGCGTCGCATCCTGGAATAAGCGGTACGGTCTGACCGCCGGGCGACAGCGGACGCCCATCGGCTGGACACCGCCGCCTGCGGCAACGGCCATGGGAGTGCGACCCGAGTCCGCGTATGTTCTGCCCTTGATAGATACAGAAAGCCTTTGTCTGTCGGGCGAACCGTCCCTGAGCGCCCGACCGGGGATCTCGCAGACTCCCCGCCGCTGGACCAGGGACGCGATTTGGATAGCATGCCGATCGCTTGAGCCTGCTGACTACCCATCACGAGCTGCCGTTATGCGCTACGCGCCGATCTGCGTCTTTGGCGAAGTCCTGTTCGACTGCTTTCCGGACGGGCGCCGGTTGTTGGGCGGTGCCCCGTTCAACGTCGCCTGGCACCTGAACGCCTTTGGCGAGACCCCCTACCTGCGTAGCGCCGTGGGAGAGGATACGGACGGCCACCATATCCGCGACGCCATGGCCGACTGGGGCATGGAGCTGAGCGGCATCCAGACCGATGCGGCCCATCCCACCGGGCAGGTCCTGGTTAGCCTGGAGTCCGGCGAGCCGAGCTACCGCATCCTCCCAGACCGCGCCTATGACCACATTCGCCAGCTGCGCGGCGGCCTGCGTTGCGATCTCCTCTATCACGGCACCCTGGCGCTACGGGGTCCGGCCTCGGCTCAGGCACTGGACGCCATCAAGGCCGGGACGCCCAAGCAGGTCTTCCTGGATGTCAATCTGCGCGACCCCTGGTGGTCTCGGGAGCAGACCCTGGCCCTGGTGGCCCAGGCCGATTGGGTCAAGCTCAACGGCTCGGAGCTCATGGCGCTGATGCGCCTGGAGCAGATCCCCAGCGGCGCGGAGCTGACAGCGTGTGCAGAAGACTTCCGGGCGATGTATGGGCTGCGCGGTCTGGTCGTCACACTGGGCCGGGAGGGTGCTCTGGCGGTCTCGGACCGGGAGGCGCCGGCTCGGGTGGCACCGGGCCCCGGTGCGAAGTCCACGCATCAGATAGACACCGTGGGCGCGGGCGACGCCTTCGCCTCAGTCATGATCCTGGGAATCCTGCACGAGTGGCCCCTGGCAATCGCCCTGGAGCGCGCACAGCAGCTTGCCTCCCGCATCGTCGAGCAGCGCGGCGCCACCGCGGCAGACCCCGGCCTGTACGAGCCATTCATCGACCAGTGGGACCTGGCCCCGCGCTGGCCCGACCCCGTCGAGCTGCCACCGCCCCTGATGCGGCCCGCCCCGGTACGCCGGGGCCGGGGACGTCCGCGCCGGGTCTGAGCGCGCTCGGCGCTCGTCCCCCGGGCGGCCCGCGCGGCCCTCAAGGCTCAGGCCGAGCGAAGTCGGGCAGGCACAAGGCCGCCCCGGGCGGATATCATGGGCAATCGATAGCCAGCCCCTGCCGACGAGCCCCTACCATGACCGCCAGCCCCCCACCCGCACCCACCGGCCACGCACGGACCGGCGCAGCCCTGTTCTTCGACGTGCTCGCCAACCTTGGGGTAGAGGTCGTCTTCGGCCACACCGGCGGTGCAGTCATCCCGCTCCATGTCGAGCTCAACAAGCGGATGCGCCGGGGCGACCCCAGCCCGCGCTTCGTCCTGTGCCGCCAGGAGGGGGGCGCCGGCCATGCCGCAGAGGGCTATGCCCGCACCAGCGGCCGGGTGGGCGTGGCGCTCGCCACCTCCGGACCCGGAGCCACCAACCTCACCACACCCATCGCCGACGCCTATAAGGACTCCATCCCCACGCTCTTTATCACCGGCCAGGTACCGAGCCTGGCGATCGGCTCCGATGCCTTTCAGGAAGTCGACACGGTCGGCCTGACCCGTCCAATCTCCAAACATAACTATCTTGTCAAGGATGTCCGCGATCTGGAATGGGTGCTGCGGGAGGCCTATTCGCTGGCCATCGGCGGACGGCCCGGCCCGGTGGTGGTGGACATCTGCAAGGACGTGCAGCTCGCCCGGGTGGGCGAGACCAACCCCAGCCGGCGCCGTCACCGCGAGCCCGTTCCCTTCGAGCCCGCTCGGGCCGATGCCATATTGGCCGCTCTGGCGAGCGCCGAGCGCCCGGTGGTCAAGGCCGGAGGGGGCGTCATCCACGCCGATGCCTCCGCTGCCCTGTGCCGCTTGGTCGAGCGCTTCGACTGCCCGGTGGTCACCACCTTCAACGCACTGGGGGCGGTGCCTTTCGACCAGCCCCACAATCTGGGCATGCCCGGCATGCACGGCACTGTCCCGGCCAACTACGCACTGCGCGAGGCGGACCTGATCCTGACCTTAGGCGGACGCTTCGACGACCGAGTGGCGGTGCGCGGATTCGCCAAGGGCAAGCGCATCGCCCATGTGGACATAGACCCGTCCGAGATCGACAAGACCGTGCCCGCCGACCTTCATCTGGTGGCCGGGATCGATGTCTTCCTGGACTATGCGCTGGCCGGCGGGGGCATCGCCCGGCACCCGGACTGGATGGCGCGTATCGGCGACTGGCGCACCCGCATGCCCAAGCCCTATCTGGCCACCGGTGGGCTCAAGCCCCAGGCGGTCATCGAGGCCATCTCGGCGCAGACCCGGGGCGACGCCACACTGGTCACCGGGGTGGGCCAGCACCAGATGTGGGCCGCCCAGTATTACCGCTTCACCCGGCCCCGCCAGTGGATCAGCTCCGGGGGCCTGGGGACCATGGGCTTCGGCCTGCCGGCCGCCATCGGGGCCTGGTTCGCCGACCCCAGCCGCCCGGTGGTCCTGATCGACGGCGACGGCAGCTTCCAGATGAACATCCAGGAGCTGGGCACCGTGGTGGCGCACCGCATCCCGCTCAAGATGTTCGTGCTCAACAACAACTTCCTGGGGATGGTCCGCCAGTGGGAGGACATGATGGACGGCGGACACCATTACGAGACCTGTCTCTCCCGCACCGCGGACTGCGACCCCGACTGCACCGACATGGACGAGGAATGCCGACGCCAGATCCCCAACCTCACCGGACTCAAATATGTCTACCCCAGGCTCAAGACCCTGCGCATCAAGAGCCAGTGCGAGCTCGCCGCGGGCATCGCCGCCGCACTCGCAGACCCGCACCCGGTTCTGGTGGACTGCTGGATCGACAAGGGCGAGAACGTACTGCCCATGGTGCGCCCGGGGCATACCCTGGACCAGATGATCGAGACGTGAGGAATCGCCCGCCGGGCGATTCCTCACGATCGCAGCCGGGGGCTCGCTGTGCGATCCTTTCGGTCAACCGACGGATGGGCCGTCGGCGCCTGGAGTCGAAACGATGAAGCTCTTCAAATCGATCTTCGGCGGCAACGAGGCCGCCGGCCGCTACCCGGAATCGCTGATCGAGGCCGCCATCGAGCGCGCCGTGGATGGAACCGACTCCAGGCTGCGGTTGCAGCCCGGTTACCGGAAACAGCTGCGAGCCCCGATCGTTCACGCCATCGATCACGTCTGCGCCCTGGTCGACGCCCTGCCCGCCCCGATCGCCGCAAGCCATCGCAGCTACAGCCAAGAGCCGCGGCTTTCGGCACTGTTCGCCTCCCCCGCGGCGATGCTCAAGACCTTCTCCCGGGCACCGGATCTGGTCGAGTTTCTCGGCACGCCAGCCGGCAGCAGCGCCAGGCGGATCACCGCCATGGTGGGCGCCGAACGGATCGAGCGAAATATCCTGGGGATGGATCTGGTCGGCGATCAGGTGCAGAAGGATGTCGCCCAAATCGCGGTCAGCTTCGGCGGCCATCGCGTCCTCGAGCCCGAGTCCAGCATCGAGGACACCCGACGCCAGCTTCGGCACCGCGCATTCGATCACCTGCTGGTCCTGTCCCTCAGACGCATCGCCGAGGCCGAGGCCGAACGGGCGGACCTGCTGCGCGAGCGGGATCTGCTTCGACGCAAGCAGGCCACCCTCGCGCGGGGCGGCTCCAGCTTCGACGCCCAGAGCGAACCGCCCGCCGACGCCGCCACGCTGGCGGCCGAGCTGGCGACCATCGGTGCCCAGCTCGATGCCCTCGGCGCCGATGCCGGGCTGCTGAAGGCACACCTGGACATGGTGGCCGACACATTGAACGAGGCCGAGCGCGCGCTGTACCTCGAGCACCTCACGCTCCATCTCGACGCAATGAACATCCAACGCAACCCGGACACGCCATCGGCACGCCGGATCGAGGTCGACGAGCTGTACAGCGCCACCGGGCGCCGCTTGGTCTTGCTGCTCGTGGATATCGACCCCGCGGAGCTTCCGCCGCGGGAGGACTTTCTGGCCGCGGCCACGCGCTATCGGTATTGACGGCTCCACGATGTCTTTTCGAGCTCCGTGGCGATCGTCGAGCCGCTACGATCGCATGCAGGAGCTGACCCGATGGCTGGCGCGGGCGAAGACCCTGTTGCCGCCGGTACAGGCGGCGTTGCGCACCCAGCCTCAGCCGCGGGCTTCCCGCACACGACCGAGCAAAGTCGATACCCAACCGAATGCGCTCGGCAGCCGCGGCGGTGCGGCCAGCCAACCGAGAGCGACGCCGGCCGTGTTCGCCGCCATGTCCGCAAGGGACATCGACCGATAGCCGGTCAGGCCCTGCGCGAGCTCCAGCGCGATGCCCAGCGCGACGAGCAGCAACGCCAGGATCGCCCGTTGGGTCCTCCCGGCCAGCACCTGCGCAAACCACAGCATCAGGCCGGCATAGGCGGCGAGGTGCTGCACCTTGTCGCCTTCCTCCATATCGATCTGCGGCGGGTCGGGAACCAGCGAGAAATAGACGACCAGGGCGACACCGACCCAGCCGGCGCCAAACCATAGGGTTCGCAGCGAAATGTGGGCGCTCATGGCGGAAGGGGTGCGGGTGCCCGTCGGCAGCGGTTGTCGCTTCATGTGCGCGCTCAGCCCATCATGGCCGTCAGGACCAGCACATAGACCGCCCCCATCGCCAATTGCACCAGCGCGATGGGCAGCCCGACGCGAGCGAAGCGCATGAAGCTCACCCGCTCGCCCTCCTTGGCGCAGATGCCGACGGCGACGATGTTGGCCGAGGCCCCGATCAGTGTGGCGTTACCGCCCAGGGTGGCGCCGAACATCATGGCGACGAAGAGCGGCAGGGTAGCGGCGGGCCAGTCGGTGAAGGTGGCGGAGAGTGCCAGCTCGGGCACCGCCTCGGCGGCAACCAGATAGCCTTTGGCCATGATCAGTGCGGCAGCCACCACCGGAATATTGGCGAGCACCGCCGAGAGCATCCCGATGCCGGCCAGCATGATCAGCCCCACCAGGGTCAATTGGGCACCGAAGGCGTTGTAGAGCTGGACCGAGAGCCCTTGCAGCAGGCCGGTCTTGGTGAATGCCTGCACCAGCACGAAGATCGCCCCAAGAAACACCAGGGTCTTCCAATCCACGTCCCGGAGCACGGCGTCCACCGGCTCGACGCGGGCGCCGTAGACCACCAACAGGGCCAGCGTCGCCCCGACGATCGCCACCTCCGGCGGCACGATGCGGGTCGGCAGGTTCTCTCCGAAGAGAAAGAGCCCGATCATCACGAACAGCACGGCGATGGCGACGGCAACGAACCCGGGCCGCTTGATCGCAACGGGGGCTGCCGTCGGTGCCAACGCCTGGTGCCGGTGCCAAACCTCGGGCATCAGACGGGGCAGGAGCGGGATGACGATCAGCACTGCCAAAAGCCCACCCAGGCTCACCGTCTTCAGATACTCCACAAAGGACAGACCGATGGCGCTGCCGACCAGGAAGGTCGCCGGGTCCCCGACCAGCGTCAGCATCCCCGCCGAGTTGCTCACGATGGCCGTCAGGATCAGCGGACCCACGAAGTCCACCTTGAGCGCCCGCGCCACGGCGACGATGACCGGGGCCACCAGGATCACCGTGGTGGCGTTCGGCAGAAAGGCACAGATCGGCGCGACCAGCGCCACCAGGAGCAGCAGGAAGCGCTTGCCGCTGCCCCCGGTGGCGTGCAGGAAGCGTGCGCCTACCCAGTCGAAGACCCCGGTCCTGGCCAGCATCCGCGCCACCACCATTCCGCCGAAGAGCAGGGCCAGGGGTCCGCCGGCGGTCACCATGGCGGCGATCAGGTCCTCGCCGTCCAGGAGGTCCAGGACCAGCAGCAGGCTCACCCCCAGCAGGGCGGCCAGCGCCATGTCCACCAGGTCCAAGGCGATCAGCAGGATCACCCCGGCGAAGATCGCCACGGTCAGGTAGATCTGAAACTCGGTCATGTCGGTGGGGTCCCTTGGGCCTATGGCTCAGTCGATGGGCGGCGGATACATGAGCCCGCCCTGGGTCCAGAGTCGGTTCGGTCCGCGCTCGATCTTCAGCGGGCTGGCAGTGCCGACGTTGCGGTCATAGATCTCGGCATAGTTGCCGACGGCCTGCACGGCCCGCTGCGCCCAGCCCGGGGCCAGCACCAGAGCCTTACCGATCAGTTTGTACTCCTGGCTGCTCAGCCAGGCGATCGCGCCCTCGCCCGCGGCGGTCTTGGCCGCAACGTTGGCCCGGGTCAGCCCTTCATCCTCCGCGATCAGCAGGGCGTAAAATACCCATCGCACCACCGTGGTCCACTGCGGGTCCCCGCCCCAGACGACCGGCGCCAGAGGCTCGCGCGAGATGCGCTCGGGCAGGATGACATAGTCGTCCGGGCCGCCGGGGGCCGAAAGCCGTGCGGCGGCCAGCTGAGAGGCGTCGGAGCTATAGGCCGCGCAGCGCCCGGTAAAGAAGGCGGCGGCCACGTCGTGGGCCGAGTCGAGCACCAGGGTCTCGAAGGTCAGCCCGGATGCGGCGGTATACCGCTCCAGGTTGCGCCCATGGTTGGTGCCCTTCTCCACGCAGACGGTCGCGTCCTTGAGTTGCTCGAGCCCGACGATGCCGGACGCGGCAGGTACCATGAAGCCCTGGCCGTCGTAAAACAGGATCGCCGGGAACTGGACCTTCAGCACCGCCTCGCGGGCCAGGGTCCAGGTGGTATTTCGGACCAACAGATCGATCTGACGCGCCTCCAGCGCCGGGAAGCGCGTCGAGGAGCGCAGGGGCACGAATTCGACCTGCTCCCCATCGCCCAGCACCGCCGCCGCCACCGCGCGGCAGAAATCGGCGTCGAGTCCCTGCCAGCGGCCGGCCGCATCCTGTTGCGAGAATCCGGCGATGCCCTCGCTCACCCCGCAGCGCAGTACCCCGCGGGACTTCACCATATCCAGCACCTCGCCGGCCCGGGCGACCGGCAGGGTCGCCCACACGAGTGCGAAGACCAGCCCAAGCGCGATGAATCGATCTGCCCGCATCGGGTCTCTCCTGCCATGGCCGAACAGGGGGCAATGGTACCCGACAGGATCTCGGTCGAATACCGCGTTCCGTTACCCAGGCTCTGTCCCAGAGCCGGCGTCCGGTGGCAGGGTGGCCGTCTGGGAGAGGTACCGCTCGACCGCCGTCCGAAGGTTAAACACCAGGCGCTCGCGTCCGAGCGTCTCTCCGAGGGACGAGCGTTGAACCATGCCCAGCGCCTCGGGGTTGAGCGCCATCAGCCAGAGCAGGATCCCCTTGAGCGTTCCGAGCAGCACGACACCTGCGAAGGCCGCCAGCGCCCAGAGAAACTCCATGCGCCGGATACGCAGGATGTCGCGGAACTCCGCCGGCTGGATCAGGCCGATCCAATAGACGATGACCACGGCGGCCCCGGCCGTCACCAGTCCGGCAACCTGGGTGCGGGCGCCGGCACGCCGGTTCACGGCCGTCTGCGAGGTGCCACCCCCCGCGGGCATGCCGCCGAACAGGCCGCCGACCAGATTGCCGAGGCCCGTGGCCAGCAGCTCCCGGTTCGGCTCCGGACGCGGCTCCCCGCGGCTTGCGAAGGCCCGCGCCGCGGCGATCGACTCGGTGAAGCTCATTAGCGCGATGCCGAGTGCGCCGGGCCAGAGCTGCTCGATCAGCGCGAGGCTCGGCTTGGTGAAGGCGGGCAGACCCTGGGGAATGTGACCGACCGTCTCCACGCCATGGCTTTGCAACGCGAACAGACCGGAGGCGGCGATGCCGAGCGCGACGGCCACCAGGGGCGCCGGGGCCCGCGGGGCGAAGCGCTCGATCCCCGCCAGGATGAGCAGCATCGCAGCACCCACGGCCAGAGTCGTTATCGAGGTCTCGGGCAAGTGGTGAACGAGCGCGAGCAGGTTCTGCAGGAAGCCGCCCTTGTCGAAATGAATGCCGAGCAGTTTCGGCACCTGGTCCAGCACGATGACCAGCCCAACCCCCGCCTTGAAGCCGGTCAGCACGGTCACAAGCCCTACGACACCGGACGCGGAGTGCCGCCCTCGGGCCTGTCCGGGTGCGCGGCATCGAGGCTGACCCGCAGGGGCTCGCGCACACCGATCTGCCAAGACCGCACCCCGTTCAAACGATCAGGGTCGCGCCGGTATAGACGCCATGCCGGTTTAGGGTGGCGGACGGCAGCTCGCCGAAGATCGCCCGGTACTCCGCGGCGAAGCGGCCGAGTTGGTAGAAGCCGAAGGTCATGGCGATCTCCGTCACGGTCGCGCCCCCGCGCTCCGCCGCCAGCAGGGAGCGGCGCACGGCATGGAGCCGCAGCCGACGGATGAGCTCCATGGGGGAGGTCCCGAGCTGCTCCTGGAAGGCGTACTCCAGGGTGCGCTGACTGACCCCAACCTCGGCGCATAAGGCGGGGGCGTTCAGACCGCAGAGGTCCGCGGCGCGCATGTAGTCGATGGCCAGATCGAAGCCGGACCGGCGCCGCCTGGCACCGTCCAACAGCGGGCTGGGTGCCGCCAGGCACAGGGTGCGCAGCAGCCCCTCCAGCAGGTCGCATTCCAGGGCGGCCACGGCGGCGGGATAGGCCAGGATCTCAGGATCGGCATGGACGCCGTTCAAGATGCGCCGCAACCAGGTCCCGAGGACCCGCCGTGCGCGGGG
This sequence comes from uncultured Gammaproteobacteria bacterium, assembly GCA_963780725.1. Lineage (GTDB taxonomy): Bacteria > Pseudomonadota > Gammaproteobacteria > Chromatiales > Chromatiaceae > Thiodictyon. The sequence goes on along the minus strand of CAWACV010000001.1, from coordinate 7,404 downwards.
GACGGCTGGCAGCACCCGGCTCAGCGCACAGTGCTCGATGGCCCTTGCCGTCAACGGATCGACTTGTGCGCGCAGCCAGTCCATGCGCATCAGGGCGATGACATGGTCCTGCCCGGCATCCATCCGGGCATCCAAGGCACCGGGCAAGGTCGCGGGAATCCCCCGCTCGTGCAGCGCCGCCCGCCAGTAGTGCGAGTGCCCACCCAGGCGAATCGGCACCGTAAAGCCCAGCATCCCTGGCGGACTCAGGCCTTGTACGCATAACGCACCCTGGAAGGACTCCCGATACAGCAGCCAGTTAGGCGTGATCAGGGCCTGCTTGCGGTTACGGAAGCCAGCACCCCCGAGCGGGGAGGCGAGCAGCTCCCAGGGACGCGATGCGCTCTCCCAGAGGCAGGGGTCGTCGATGTCCTGCACGACGACAAAGGCGCTTGGCGTGCGGGCCGCTCGGCCGAGGGCCGATGTCTGTATGGGCGTCTCCAACGGTCCTCCCCCCGGTTGCGAAAAGTGCATAGACGCCGGGCTGAGGCTTGCCCAAGCTTTCCCATCGGATTCTAGCAACACCCGCGGTGGCGGCGGCGCCCGCTTGGCCGGCGCACCGCCCCATCGGGATCTTATCCCCGGGCTATCCCTAACTGACCATTCCTATTTGACTATCTCTCACGGAGATCACCCGATGAAGCGATCCCTGACCGGTCTGCTCGCCGCCGCGTCGCTGCTGCTCCACCTACCCTGCCTGGCTGCAACGGAGACCGCGCCGAACGCGCCCGAGGCAGCAGCCAAACCCAACATCCTCGTCATCATGGGCGATGACATCGGCTGGATGAACGTCTCGTCTTATGGCAGCGACAGCATGGGCGTGGCGACACCCAACATTGACCGCATCGGGCGCGAGGGGCTGCGGCTCGGTGCCTTCTACGCCCAGCCCAGTTGCACCGCGGGGCGCGCGGCCTTCATCACGGGCCAGTTGCCGGTGCGCACCGGGTTGACGACGGTCGGCACCCCGGGCTCCCCCGCTGGGCTCAAGGCCGAGGATATAACGCTTGCCGAGATCCTCAAGACCCGGGGCTATGCCACGGCGCAGTTCGGCAAGAATCACCTGGGAGACCTGGACGAGCACCTGCCCTGCCGGCACGGCTTCGACGAGTTCTGGGGCAACCTGTATCACCTGAACGCCAACGAGGACCTGGAAGACCCCGACCGGCCGACCAACCCGGAATTCCTGGCGAAATTCAACCCGCGCGGCATCGTCTCCTGCACTGCCGGCGGGCCGGCCGCGGACGAGGGGCCGCTCTCGATTGAGCGCATGCGGACCTTCGACGATGAGGTGGCGGCCAAATCAGTCGCCTTCCTGGAGCGCCGCGCCCAGGACGGCAAGCCCTTCTTCCTGTGGCACAACAGCACCCGCCAGCACGTCTTCATCCATCTGAAGCCCGAGTCACAGGGCCAGTCCCGCGCCGGCCGCGAGGACGTCTATGGCCAGGGCCTCAAGGAACACGACGGACACGTCGGTCTTCTCCTCGCCAAGCTCGACGAGACCGGGTTGGCCAAGAATACCATCGTCATCTACACCACCGACAACGGCGCCTACCAGTACATGTGGCCCGAGGGCGGCACCTCGCCCTTCCGCGGCGACAAGGGCACCACCTGGGAGGGCGGCGTGCGCGTGCCCTTCCTGATGCGCTGGCCGGGGGCCCCGGCCGGGCGGGTCAGTGGCGAGATCGTCGACATGACCGACCTGCTGCCGACGCTCGCCGCCGCCGCGGGCGAGCCCGGCGTGGTGGACAAGCTGAAAGGTGGCGCGACCTACGGCGAACACCAGTACAAGGTGCATCTCGACGGCTTCGACCAGACTGCCTTCTTCACCGGCCAGACCGACCGATCGGCGCGGAGCTTCGTCTTCTATTACGACGAGGGGACCCTGACCGCGGTCCGTTACAAGCAGTTCAAGGTCACCTTCTCGGCGAAGCTCGACGGCCACTGGGACGACCCGCTCCAGAATCTGGGACGCCCGGTGATCGACAACCTGCTGATGGACCCCTTCGAGCGTCAATGGGGCGATCTGAACCGGCAGTACGCCGAGCACAAGGCCTGGGTGCTGACGCCCATGGTCGGTGTCGTCGAGCAGCACTTCGCGAGCTTCAAGGACTTCCCCATCCGACAGGTCGGCCTTTCGGCCCAGTTCGGCAAGACCATTGAGGGCATCCAGTCGCAGTTGATGAAGCTACAGCAGGCGAACTGACGCTGATCCCCGCCATGCTGGCCTGGAACACGGGTTTCTGGCAGATGAGCGCCTTGCTCCCGGTCTACGCCCCCACCGGCGACTACCAGGTGGGCCGTCTGGCCAACCCCGGCCTCGACTACTGGACCTTCGACCCGAGCGCCGAATAACCCTTAACCCAACGCCACAAGAGAAAACGGAGACCACATGATAAAGACCACTACCCTGCTCGGCTTGACCCTGTTGATCGCGGCAGGCACCGCCGGCGCCGGCGTCCTGGACCCGGACTGCACCGCGCAGAAGGCAGCCAAGGGCGCGGCGGCCAAGGCGACCGTCGGTGTCGGCGGGCGCTGCTCGCCCGCCGAGGCCGCCGCGGACACGGCCAAGCGCGCGGCCGGCGGCGTGGACAAGGGAGCGGTTAAACCGGGGGCCGACACCGCCAAGGGCGCAGCGAAAAAGACCGTGAAGTGATGCCCGGCCCGCAGGGTCCGGGGCTCGAATGCCGGCCCGCGGGCACCACCAGCCCCCAACTCAACGCATCGACCCCAGGACCCGCCCATGAAGCCACGTGCCTTCGCCCTCTGCACCCTCGTCTGGCTCGGCCCGATGGCCGTGCCGCTCACCCAGGCCGCCCCGACCGATTCGCGGCCCGCCGCCACGAGCAAACCCAGCATTGTCATGATCCTGGCCGATGACTTGGGCAATGCCGACCTTGGCTATCGCGGCAGCGACATCCGCACGCCGAACATCGACGCCCTGGCCAAAGCAGGCGTGCAGTTGGAGAATTTCCACGGCATGCCCGTCTGCACCCCGGCCCGCGCGGCCTTGATGACCGGCCGCTATCCGATGCGTCAGGGCCTCCAGACCCTGGTGATCTTCCCCAACCACAAGTACGGCCTGCCCACCGACGAGCGCACCCTGCCGCAGGCACTTAAGGATGCCGGCTACGCCACCTACATGGTCGGCAAATGGCATCTGGGCCACGCCGACCAGAAGTTCTGGCCGCAAAACCGCGGCTTCGATCACTTCTACGGCAACACCGTCGGCGAGGTCGATTACTTCACCCACAAGCGCTCCGGCATCCTCGACTGGCAGCGCGACGGCACCTTCATCGACGAGGAAGGCTATTACCTGGACCTGATCGGCAACGAGGCGGTCAAGATCATCGAGCACCAGCCCAAGGACCAGCCGTTCTTCCTGTACTTCGCATCGCTTGCCCCCCATGCGCCCTATCAGGCACCCAAGTCCGGGGAGGACCGCTATGCCGACAGCATCGCGGACCCGACGCGCCGCACCTACGCGGCCATGATCTCCTCGCTCGACGAGCAGGTCGGGCGGATCGTTGCCGCACTGGAGAAGCGCGGCCTGCGCGACAACACCCTGATCATCTTCTCTAGCGACAACGGCGGACCCCGCAGCGCGGTGGTCGCAAGCGGCGCGCACTCCCCGGAGGAGCGCGCCGCGAGCGGCGTCACCCAGGACGTGCTGCCCGCCAGCAACGGGGCGCTACGCGGCGGCAAGGGCAGCCTGCACGAGGGCGGGGTGCGCGTTCCGACCATCTTCAACTGGCCGGCCCGCCTACAGCCGCGGGTCGTCGACGAGCCGCTGCACATGGTGGACGTCATGCCCACCGCCCTGGCCCTGGCCGACGCCCCCGCCAACCCCGCCGACAAACCGCTGGACGGCAAGGACATCTGGATGACCGTGGCGGACGGGCAGCCGTCGCCCCACGACGACATCCTGGTGAACGTCGAGGCCTTCCGTGGTTCGGTCATCAAGGGTCACTGGAAGCTGGTCAAGGTCGCGCTCCTGCCAGGCAAGACCGAACTCTTCGACCTGAGCGCCGACCCGGGAGAAAAGAACAACCTGGCCGAGCGGAACCCGGAGATCGTTCGCGATCTGGAGGGCCGGCTGCTGGCCTACGCCAGGGAGCAAAAGATGAGCGAGTGGCTCAAGGCACAGCCGGACTATCTGGGCGCCCAGGGGCAGACCCTATTCGACCCCGACTTCGACATCGATGATGGCGGGATGCCGCATCTGAAGCCGGTGCTGCCCCAGCCCTGAGGCCGTTCTCTCGCCGCCGGTTGCGGGGACGGTCCGAGCATTGGGAACACCACGCGCGAAGCCACTTACGCTTTGCCCCAGAACTGCGATCCTTTTCTGCTGTCGCCTCGGTCGAGTTGCACGGCGTTACCTCGGGAGTAAACTGCGACTCTTACCAGGTAAGAAAAAGGCCGTCAGCGATGTCGACCGTGACTGTTTCAGACAAGGGCCAAGTGGTCATCCCCGCTGCCATCCGCCGTCGGCTGGGCATCGAGCCCGGCACGCGACTGGACTTCGAGCTGGAGGGCGACACGATCCGGGTCAGACCCTTACGGGCCGTGAGGCGGACTCGACCGGAGGACGGCTACGGAATGCTGACCTGCGAGCAGCCAGGAGAAAGGCGACTTGCGGACTTCGACGTTGCCGCCGCCATGCGCGACACCGACGATGATCGCTCTTGACACCAATATCCTGGCACGCTTTTACGTCGACGACCCCAGCGACCCGGACGCCGCCAAACAGCGGCCGTTGGCTTACGAAGTGGTCGCCGAGAGTCCCAGTCTTTTCGTGCCCCTCACCGTCGTCTTAGAATTGGAATGGGTGCTCCGGGCCTTCTATCGATTCGATGCGGCACGGGTCATCCAGGTCATGGAGCACCTGCTGGGTCTCGCCAACGTCAACGTGGAGGAGGCCGGCCGCGTCAGCCAAGCCCTGAGCCTGCTCGGCCAAGGTATGGATTTCGCGGACGCCCTGCATCTTTCGGGCAGTACGCACTGCGGCGCGCTCTATACCTTCGATAACCGCCGGTTCGCTCGACGTGCACAACGCCTCGACACCACGCCCAAGGTTGTCGTACCACCGTCCGCCCGAGAACCTAGCTAACCCGCGTCAGGGGTTTCTTTTCGGGCACTAAAGTCCGGAGAAACGCCTCGATTCGGTCATGTTCGGACAAGCTCCGGCCGAAGCCGATCTGCGTCGCGTGGACAGCCGACGATCGCCACGTCCACGAGTGACGTAGACTGCCGCCGAAATCCCCGACACACAGAGGAACGGGAATCCCATTGAGCGCCGATAGCCACGCCCAGCTCGCCAACTTCATCTGGAGCATCTGCAACCTTCTGCGGGGGCCCTACAAGCGCAACGAATACCGCAAGGTGATCCTGCCCCTGACGGTATTGCGCCGTTTCGACTGCCTGTTGGCGCCGACTAAGGCACATGTCCTCGCCGCGCACCCGAGCATCAAGATCAAGCCCGAGACGGTCGTCCGCAGTCTGCTCGAGCAGATCACCGGCCGCCCCTTCTACAACCTGTCGCGGCTGGACCTGCCCAAGCTCCTCGACGACCCCAACCAGCTCGCGCCCAACCTCAACGCCTACATCAACGGCTTTTCGCGCAACGTCCGCGAGATCATGGAGCGGTTCGCGTTCGATCAGCAGATCGCCCGCATGGCCGAAAAGAACCTCCTGTACGAGGTCGTCAAGAAGTTCGCCTCGGTCGATCTCTCCCCGGATCGCGTCGACAACATCCAGATGGGCTACGTCTTCGAGGAGCTCATCCGGATCGGCGCCGAGCAGTCGAACGAGGAGGCCGGCGAGCACTTCACCCCGCGCGAGGTGATCAAGCTGATGGTCAATCTCCTGCTCTCGCCGGAGCAGGACTTGGCGCACAGCCACGTCGTCAAGACCATCTACGACCCGGCCTGCGGCACCGGCGGCATGCTTTCGGTCGCTGAGCGCTACATCCGCGACCTCAACGCCGACGCCGATCCCCACCTGTTCGGCCAGGACTGGAACGACGAGTCCTGGGCCATCTGCAAGGCCGACATGCTGATCAAGGGCGAGGACGCCGACAACATCGTCCTCGGCGACAGCTTCACCCGGGACGGCTTCGACCGCGACGCCCAGGGCAAGCGATGCACCTTCGACTACATGCTGGCCAACCCGCCCTTCGGCGTGGAGTGGAAGCAGCAGCAGAGATACATCGAGCACGAGGCCGAGTCCCTGGGCTACGACGGCCGCTTCGGCGCCGGCCTGCCGCGCATCAACGACGGCTCGCTGCTCTTTCTGCAGCACATGCTCTCCAAGATGCGCGCACCGACGGAGGGCGGTAGCCGCATCGGCATCGTCTTCAACGGCTCGCCGCTCTTCACCGGCGACGCCGGCAGCGGCGAAAGCAACATCCGTCAGTGGATCATCGAGAACGACTGGCTCGAGGCCGTGGTCGCCCTCCCCGACCAGCTCTTCTACAACACCGGCATCTCCACCTATATCTGGGTGCTGACCAACCGCAAGGAGCCCAGGCGCAAGGGCAAGGTCCAGCTCATCGACGCCCGGCGCTTCTTCGTCAAGATGCCGAAGAGCCTCGGCAACAAGCGCAACAAGATCGGCGACCCCTCCGACCGTCCGAGCGAGCCGGACCAGATCGGCGACATCACCCGCCTGTTCGGCAACTTCACCGATGGCGAGACCCGCACCTTCACCGAGGAGGACCCGATCACGAAGCAGCCCGTCGAGCGCATCCGGGTGGTCAGCAAGGTCTTCGACAACGCGGACTTCGGCTTCCAGCAAAATCACGGTAGAGCGCCCGCTGCGACTCAACTTCCAGGCGACCGGGGAGCGAATCGCGCGTCTGGAGACCGAGGGCGGCTTTCGTCAAGCTCGCCACCAGCACCAAGAAGAACGAGAAGGCCAGGCTCGACGACATCGAGACCGGCAAGCGGCGGCAGGACGCCATCCGCCAGCTCCTCGCGCGATTCGCCGAGGTGCACGGCGAGACGCTGTTCAAGGATCGCACGGCCTTCCTGACCGCCCTGCGCGAGGTGGATCGCGCCGCCGGTGTTCGGCTGACGGCCCCCGAGCTCAAGGCCGTGCTCGGCGCCCTGGGCGAGCGCGACGAGACGGCGGAGCCTCTGCCGCGACCGCACGGGCAACCCCGAGCCCGACCCCGAGCTGCGCGACACCGAAAGCGTGCCCCTGAAGGAAGGCATCGCCGACTACTTCGAGCGCGAGGTGCGCCCCCACGTGCCCGACGCCTGGATCGACGAGGACAAGACCAAGGTCGGCTACGAGATCCCGCTCAACCGTCACTTCTACCGCTACGAGCCGCCCCGGCCGCTGGAGACCATCGAGGCCGACATCAAG